>CAVWDU010000003.1:0-2120746 GCA_963753815.1 uncultured Gammaproteobacteria bacterium | reverse complement strand
AGGCCTCGGCCAGCTGCTGATAACCGTCGAGGCCACAGCGCAACGCTACCGCATCGACTAGATCTCGAGCCACCACCAGGCCCCAACGTTGCCCCGCATGTTCAATCGCTACTAACTGGTAAACCAGTTCCGGATTGAGCGCGACGCCCATATTGGCAGGCAGGGTCCACGGCGTCGTAGTCCATATCACCACCGCGACGCTGGCAGGCATATTGTCGGGCTCGATGCCAAACGCTCTGGCCAGCGCCCCAGTATCCTGGAGGGGAAATAGCACGTCTACTGCAGTGGATGTCTTTTCATCATACTCGACTTCGGCTTCTGCCAGGGCAGAGGTGCAGTCCATACACCAGTGCACCGGCTTGAAGCCCTGGTGTAAATGTCCATTGCTGGCGATCTGACCCAGCGAACGAATCACGTTTGCTTCAAATGAGTAATTCATTGTCAGGTAGGGCTGCTGCCACTCACCCAACACTCCCAGCCGGATAAAATCCTCGCGCTGCGCGTCAACCTGGCTGGCTGCGTATTCCCGACACTTTTGGCGAAATTTCTCTGCGCTTACCTTGTGCCCGGCCTTGCCCACTTTCTTTTCTACGTTGAGCTCAATGGGTAAGCCGTGACAATCCCAACCCGGCACGTAGGGTGCATCAAGTCCGTCCAGCGTTTTCGCCTTGACAATGATGTCCTTGAGGATTTTGTTAACGGCATGGCCAATATGGATAGCGCCGTTGGCATAGGGGGGGCCGTCATGGAGAATAAACTTTTCGCGCCCCTTGCGCTGTTCGCGAATGCGCTGATACAGATCACCCTCCTGCCACCGTCGCAGGCGCTCTGGCTCGCGCTGGGCCAGGTTGGCTTTCATCGGAAAGTCCGTCTGGGGCAAGTTGAGAGTGTGTTTGTAGTCAGCCATCTAATGGGCTCCAGTGTTTACAGTGCTAGTGGTTTTAACCGTCGGGATACGAAGTCAGCGACTATGTGGATGTCTCAACCGAGCCCAAACCAGGCACGACCCGATGCGATATCAGCATGAATATGCTGCTCCAGTTCTGACAGCGAGTTGAATTTGCGTTCATCTCGAATCTTGTGCCGAAAGACGACATTGATTCTGCTGCCATAAATGTCGCCAGAAAAATCGAAAATATGCGCTTCGAGAATTGCCTTGCTGCGATCCTCTACCGTGGGTCGAACGCCTACATTGGCAACGCCGTGACAAATACGATCTCCAATCCCGGTAACCTCTACCGCGTACACGCCGGAAATCGGTGCCTTCAGCCGAAGCAGCTCGACATTGGCTGTGGGCACACCCAGGGTTCTACCCAACTGCCGACCGAAGCATACCCTGCCAGACATACTAAACGGTCTACCGAGCAAGCGTTCAGCCATTAAAAAATCAGCAGCTTCCAGCTCATCGCGAATGCGAGAACTGCTTACCCGGTCCCCGTCGACCAACACCGAGGGGGTATCAACCACGTCGAAACCGTATTGCTTGCCTGCCAGTAGCAAGGAATTCGCATCGCCCTGGCGACCAGCGCCAAAACGCAGATCATCTCCCACAACCACATATTTGATACCCAGCCCCTGCACCAGCACAGACTTTACGAAGGCTGCCGCGCTAAGACTGCGAAAGCGCTCGTTAAAATTGATTCGCAACACCCGATCAACACCTAACGCTTCCAGTGCAAGCCATTTTTCTCGAAAGCTCATCAGCCGCGCCGGCGCTTCGCTAGGGGCAAAAAACTCCCTTGGCAATGGCTCAAAACAAATGACCACCACGGGTAAACCCAGTCGGCGACCCTCCTCTACCAGGTTTTGCAGCAGAGCCTGATGCCCCAGATGCACACCATCAAAAGCGCCGATAGTACCAACGCAAGCACAATGGTGCGGTTTCAGGTTGTGCAGTCCGCGGATCAATTCCATGTCGAAGGGGGAGCCAGGCGAAAAATAAGCGCAGGATTATACCTTAGACCAGCGTAAGCGCCTACAGGCCAGCCCTGAACTGTCGCGGCCTTATACCCAGCAGCAGCAAGGCCGACACATAAGTTACCAGCCCGGCACCACAAATACCCCCTAGCTGCAGACCACGTTGCCACCACTGCAACTGGGCCCATGCCTCAAGATCAGCACCCAGCCACAGCAGCACCAATCCCATTACTGTTGCCGCGGCGATGATTTTCAGAAGGCTAGCGAAAAAGCCGGGCATAAACCGGTAGGCGCCATCCCGAAGCAGGCCGCGCCATAACAAACCGGCATTGAGATAAGCCGCTAGCGAGGTGGCCAGGGCAAGCCCGAGGTGGCCGAGGTTGAAATAGAAATACAGCGGCAAGACCAGCGCGATATTCATCGCCATATTTGCAACCATCGCAATAATGCCGATCTTTACCGGAGTTGTCGTATCCTGGCGAGAAAAATAGCCCGGCGCGAGCACCTTCACCAGCATAAAAGCCAGCAACCCCAAAGAATAGGCCTGCAAGCTGTAGGATGCCATCTGCACATCGTGGGGTGTCATTTTGCCGTACATAAAAATGGCTGCCAGCATCGGCTGGGCCAGGATCGTCAGCGCGACCATTGCCGGAACCCCTATCAGCATCACACAGCGCACCGCCCAATCGAGGGTGCTGGCAAAAGCATTGGCATCGGCGCCTGCGTGCTTGCGCGACAAACTGGGCAATATCACAGTGGCAATGGCTATCCCGAACACACCCAAGGGAAACTCCACCAGCCGGTCCGAAAAGTACAGCCACGAGACGCTTCCGCTGGGTAAAAAGGAGGCAATCACTGTATCCAACAACAGGTTGATCTGACTAACTGACACGCCGAACAAGGCCGGAACCATTAATTTGAGGACCTTGCGCACCCCCCGGTCCGCGGTATCCCAGTGCGGGCGTGGCATCACACCGAGGCGCATCAGCGAAGGAATCTGGAACAACAATTGCGCCAGGCCAGCCACGAAAACGCCCCACGCCAACGCATAGGCCGGCTCGGCCATGTCGGGAGCAAATACCAATGCAGCCGCAATCAGCGACAAATTCAACAGTACCGGCGTGAAGGCAGGAATGGCGAATCGGCCCAGGCTGTTGAGCAGCGCTCCAGCAAAGCCCGTCAAAGAGATAAAAAACAGGTAGGGGAAAGTTATCCGAATAAGTTCAGCAGTCAGCTGGTATTTTTCGGGATTGGAATAAAAGCCGGGTGCAAACAGCATCGCCACCAGCGGCGCTCCCAACATCGCCAAAGCCACAAACAGCAGCAGGCTGCCGCCCAATGCCGCCGCGACTCTATCCGACAAGTGGCGCATTCCGGCAACGCCGCCACGAGTTTGGTACTCGGCCAGTACCGGCACAAAAGCCTGCGAGAACGCGCCTTCGGCAAACAGTCGCCTGAAAAAATTGGGAATTTTGAATGCGACAAAAAATGCATCTGCATTGCTAGCAGCACCCAACACCACGGCCAGGCAGACATCGCGCACCAAACCCAGAATCCGGGAGATGAGCGTCATGGCACTCACTATCGCGCTTGAGCGCAGTAGAGTCCGGGATTTGCGGGGCACAGGTTCAGGTGTATCCAACCAGGTTTCCTCTGATGCGTAGTAGAGTCGGCACTGCTTTCTCAAGTCAGATTATTTTGTCCGGCCGCCAGCGCAACCTGCACTAGCGGCCGATAGTGCGAGCCATCCGGGTGGAGAAAGCTTTGATACAAGGTCACTGAGTTAAACTCCAATATAGCTCTTAAAGACGGCTCCTCCTTCACCAGGCCCTGGACTGGAGCAACTGCGTGCTGCGGGATTGAACGGGCAAGGGTAATATGCGGGCGAAAGTCGTGTCGATCGCAGGATGGCTGCAGCTGCCCCAGACAACTGTACAAATCCTGACGCAAATCCAGCAACGGCCGGGTGGGCTCCACCTTGGCAACCAGTGCCCTCGGGCGGGCATCGCCAGGCAGCAGACCGATGCCATCCAGCTGACACGCGAACGGTGAGTGCATCGAGCCCGCTCGCGACAATGCGCGATGAATAAGGGGCAACAAAGATTCTGGATGGCTGCCGAGAAATACCAGTGTCAAGTGATAGTACTGCGGGGTGATCAAACGCAGCCCGTCAGTACAGGCAAGCGCCAAGCGCTGGCTCCACCCGGACAAATAGCCGCTGAGTCCCGCATCCAGCGATACACCGATAAACAAGCGCATTAAAGCCATTGTTTACCCAAACTGGACTTATTGAGCTGCAGCCACTGTAATGCCAGCATGGTATGGGCATTACTTACTGTACCATCCGTCAGCAGCGCCATCGCTGCCTCGTAACTGAACACGTGGGCGCGAATATCCTCGCCTTCATCAGGCAGACCGTAAATCCCCTCGACACCTTCGCTGGAAATACGACCACAGTAGAGATGGAAATATTCAGAACTGCCGCCGGGGCTCGTATAGTATTCCGCAACTCGCACCAGTTCGGCAATTTCACAGCCCGACTCTTCAAGGGCCTCGCGGCGCACAACCTGCTCCGGGGTCTCCCCCGGCTCGATAATCCCGGCGACCAGCTCCAGCACCCAGGGATGGCGCCCGGACGGTACCAAGCCCACACGAAACTGCTCCAGCAATACAATGTTGTCGCGCTCGGGGTCGTACAGTAAAACCCCCACGCATTCGTCACGCACAAACAGCTCACGGCGCAACGGTGCCGACCAACCGCCGGCAAACAGGGTGTGTCGCAACTCTAGCGTCAAGATACGAAAGAAGCCGTCAAACGACAGCTCCTCCTGCAGTATTTCAAAGTCTTGTTTAGCCATCGAATCCACTCAGTTGCTGCGGCGAATATGCCAGTGAACCTCCATCGCGTATTTGTCCACCAGCTCGACCACGTCGAAAATAAGAGCGAACAGGGCCATACGTACCAACACCCCATTATCCGTCTGGCGAAAAATAGCGAGATTGGGGTTTTCGTTCAGGTCATTGTCCAATTCATTCGCCTCCTGCCGCGAGTCACGGGGTAATGGGTGCATAATTACCGTGTTGGGCTCACAGAACCGCGTGTAAAGCGCCTGGTTTAGACGATACTGGCCACGATAAATTGAGGCCTCTTCCCGACTGGAAAAACGCTCTTCCTGAATCCGGGTTGAATAGGCAATGTCGACATTGGCAATGCTCTGCTCCATCCGGTCTGATTCCACTACCGTGTGACCGGCAAGGCGCAGGCTTTCGACAATATCCCCGGGCATTTGTAATTCCGTGGGTGAAATCAACACCAGGCTGATTTTTTGGAACAAGCCCAGCAACTTACACAGCGAATGCACCGTACGACCATGGCGTAGGTCGCCGATCAGCGCAATCCGCAGGCCATCGAGATTGCGACCGGTAGCTTTCAATTCCTTTTGAATGGTATACAGATCCAGCAGCGCCTGGCTGGGATGTTCGTTGGCGCCATCGCCACCATTGATCACGGGAACCCGGCTGGCTGCTGCAAATTCCGCCACCGAACCCTCCTGTGGATGGCGCATAACAATTGCGTCACTGTAGCCGCTGATCACGCGGGCTGTGTCGTAGAGCGACTCTCCCTTGGCTATGGCGGTATGCTCAAAGCCGGTAGTCTCTCTCACTTCTCCGCCAAGCAGGTTAAAAGCACAGCCAAAGCTAACCCGGGTGCGCGTGCTGGGCTCAAAAAACATACTTCCCAGGATCGCGCCGTCGAGTACCTTGGTTAGTTTCTGGCGCTGGGCGTAAGGCTCCATTCTGTCGGCCACGGCAAATACCTGCAAAATATCTTGCCGCTGGAACTGTTCGATGCTGACAATATGGGCGCCGGCAAACTTCACCACCTATCTCCTCGTATCTTTTGCATTAAGCGGGTTGTGCCATGGGCCGGTCAATTTCCCGCGCGTAGTCCTGCAGCGCGAGCAAAATGCCGCGCTTATCTTCAGCAATGTCCGGCTGGGCCAACATTGCAGCCACCAGCTGTTGGTATTGTTCCAGCACCAGCGAGGCTCCTGCGTCTGGATCGGTAAGACGCAAGCGTCGCCACTCCTCCCATTGCGCCCATTCTTCAACTGACAGGCTGGCGGGATAGTTGCGCGCCCGATACCGGAACAATAATGGCCCCAGCCGCTCATCCCGGAAAGGCCAATCCGCCTGCCGAAGTCCGGCCGGCTCTGTCGCGCGCAACTGCGCCATCAGGCGGCGATCACTATCACTTATAAAGCCCGCATACAGCTGCGTTTCGACGTCGCTATTGTCACGCTGGGGAGAACTGTCGAAAACCGCAAGCAGTTTCTCCGCTACAGCCTGGCGCTGCGACTCCAGCCGGGCGATATTGTTGTAACAGGAATCGACATCAATGCCCAGGCGCTGGTAGCCTGCCCCGTCAAGGATTTTGGGAGTTACCAACATCGGGCTGCGGTTGAGATGCACGGTCTTCACTGCGATCCGCTCGACACCATCACCCAGCTCACTGCGACGGCTGAAAATCCTGTGGCGCAATTCTTCAACCGGCAGCTCAAGTAGAGCGGTTGGTTCACTTCCAAGATCGACCACCACCACACCATTGGCGTTTTTTGGGTGAGCCAACAACGGCAGTACCAGGGCTGCACATCCGCGGCTCGCTGGATAACGCGACGAAATATGCAACAGCGGCTTTGGCTGCGATAAGCTCAAGTGACGTGCAACCTCCTGCTTGCGACGCAGGCTGTAAGCGTAATCATACAGCCGTGGCTGGCAGCTCTTGATCAGGCGGGCCAAGGCTATCGTGGCCTCGACATCAGCCAGGGCATCATGGGCGTGGCTATGGCCAATACCATTGGCAACGGTAAGCCGCTCCAGCTTGAAGGTGGGCGCGCCGTTGTCGCCGACAGGCCAGTGAATCCCCTCGGGACGCAACGCATAACACATGCGCACCACGTCGATCAGGTCCCAGCGCGAATTGCCATGCTGCCACTCCCGGGCATAGGGGTCGTAAAAATTGCGATACAAGGCATAGCGGGTCACTTCGTCGTCAAAGCGCAGGCTGTTATAACCGACACCGCAGGTAAAAGACCGAGCCAATTCAGCGTGGATAGGCTGGATAAACTCCGCCTCGACAACCCCTTGCGCTCGAGCCTCTTGAGGGGTGATTCCAGTGATCAGGCAGGCTTCCGGGTGGGGCAGAAAATCTGGCGCGGGTCGGCAGTAAAGCTGCAAGGGTTCACCGACAATATTCAAATTCTCATCAGTGCGAATACCGGCAAACTGCGACGGCCGATCCCGCGCCGGGTCGGCGCCAAAGGTTTCGTAATCGTGCCAATAGAGCGTATGCATTAACTTGCGCCTCCACCCGCAGTGATGCGATCAACGCGAAGGCTATTCATTGCAAGTGCAGCCCTTGGTTTTACGACTACCCGGCAATACCGAAAGAGGCTTGCGGGAGACGGGATTACTGTATCTCCAGTTGCTGCTCTTCGATCCGTTGCCGCCATAGTTTTGGCCCGGACTGATGCACCGATTCGCCCGTGCAATCAACCGCAACGGTAACCGGCATATCTTCCACGGTAAATTCGTAGATTGCCTCCATGCCCAATTCAGGAAATGCCACCACCTCGGCAGCTTTAATAGCCTTGGAAACGAGATAAGCCGCGCCGCCGACTGCCATCAGGTAAACCGCACCAAACTCCCGAATCGCATCAATAGCTAGCGGTCCACGCTCCGCCTTGCCGATCATGCCCTGCAGCCCGGTCTCGGCCAGCATTGTGCGAGTGAACTTGTCCATCCGCGTCGCAGTGGTCGGCCCGGCGGGCCCCACCACCTCATCACCCACCGGGTCCACCGGACCCACGTAATAAATAAAGCGGCCTTTAAGATCGACCGGCAGGTCTTCCTTGTTGGCCAGCATGTCGACCATTTTCTTATGGGCGGCATCGCGACCGGTCAGCATTTTCCCCGACAACAGCAGGGTATCGCCGGGCTTCCAGCTCTCGACATCGGTTTGGGTGACACTGTCGAGGTTGACCCTGCGCACGCTGTCACCGGGCTCCCAGCTGACATCGGGCCAATCCTCCAGAGAAGGCGGCACCAGTTCAGCAGGTCCGGAACCGTCCAGACTAAAATGCACATGCCGGGTAGCAGCACAATTGGGTATTAGCGCCACCGGCTTGTTCGCGGCATGAGTAGGATAGTCGACCACTTTGACGTCCATTACCGTAGTCAGGCCGCCCAGGCCCTGGGCGCCGATACCCAGCCGGTTAATTTTGTCGAACAATTCAAGGCGCAGCTCTTCAGCCCGGTTAGCGGCACCCCTTGCCTGCAACTCGTGGATGTCGATGGGCTCCATCAGCGCCTGCTTGGCGAGTAACATAGCCTTCTCCGCAGTGCCACCAATTCCCACGCCCAGCATGCCTGGCGGACACCAACCAGCGCCCATGGTGGGCACCACGCTGAGAATCCAGTCAACCACCGAGTCGGAGGGATTCAACATGGCAAACTTGGATTTTGCCTCGCTGCCACCACCCTTGGCCGCGACATCGATATCGACCTTATCACCCGGCACCAGCTCATAATGAATCACCGCCGGGGTGTTGTCCCTGGTGTTACTGCGAGCGCCATCGGGGTCAGCAAGAATGGATGCCCGGAGCAAGTTATCACCATTGAGATAGGCGCGACGAACGCCCTCGTTAATCATATCGGTAACGCTCATGTCAGCATCCCACTGGACGTTCATCCCCACCCGGGCGAACACCGTGACGATACCGGTATCCTGGCAAATCGGGCGATGACCCTGGGCGCACATGCGAGAATTGATCAAGATTTGTGCGATGGCATCTTTAGCGGCCTGGGACTGCTCCTTGTGGTACGCCTTTTCCATCGCCTGGATAAAGTCGACCGGGTGATAGTAGGAAATATACTGTAGGGCATCGGCAATGCTGTCGATAAGATCGTCCTGGCGTATTACGCTCATGGCGCGGGTCTCCTGTCGTTGGGCCTGGTTTCCCGACCATCGGGACCGGCCTTGGTGATATGAACAGTTTCACTGTCACACCAAGCATTATTTTTAGGCAAGGTCTACTGGGTCTGTAACGCGTTTACCGAACTCTGCAAGTCCAGCAACTTGCGGTTCATCTGGGTACGATAGCCGTTAAAAGAATCAACCCACTCCTCAGTGGCTGCCAAGCGCTTTTCAACGGCTTCATTATTGCTCGAAATATCGCCAGCACGAACACTGAACTCTTCAAAACTCGCCTCTTGTGCGGTCAACTGCTCTTTTAACTCCGTCAAATTTTCTTCCAGTTTCGCATTGGACTCCAGCTGTTCCAGTGCAACTTTCAGGGACAGCTTGGTCTCCGCCACAGCGCTGTCGACTTCGGAAATTTCCTCTTTGAGACCTTTATCCGCTTCCGCCATGGTCTTTAACTGGGTCTGCAGTGCAGCCAGCTCTTTGCCCTGGCGCGCAAGATCTTCCTTTGCCTTTTTCCAAACGTTGTCCCACAGCTTACGAATCTCACTGTCCATTTCACTCATCTTGTCCTGCATGACCTCGCTGGACTGGTTGACGCTTTCGTCAGTCACCGACAAGCGGCTCTCCAGCACCCGCAACCGCGATGAGGTGTCTGCAAGTTGCTGGCGCGACTGTTGCAGTTGCTGATTCAACATGTACGTCCAGTATGCCAGCGCCGCGACAGCCGCCAGGCAAAGCAATACCAGCAACCAGCCACCAGAGCTTTGCCTACGGACCGGAGCATGCGGTTTCCTGCCATTGTTGCGCCCGCCCTGCCGCTGGGCGATCTCTTCCCTGTCGGGCTTTAGCTGGGGGATGGAATCAAAAGTATTCTGATCTGAAGACATGGTGCCTGCGTACTCCGCTAGCGTGAAACAGGAATTTTACACCCTTCATTTGGGACTGCGCGAATTTAATCATAAACTCGCAAACTAATTAACCGGGAGCGGCATATCCCCCCAGATTCTGCCGTCCTGTTAAGATAGCGACCCGCCCGGTATCGGGCCCGGCAACTTCGGCAATCAGGAGCAGACGACTTGGAATCATTTATTTCGATGGATATGATCTTCCGCTGGACCCACATGCTGTTTGGCATGACCTGGATCGGCTTCCTGTATTATTTCAATTTCGTTCAAACAGAGTACTTTAAAGAGGCAGAACCGGCCGCGAAAGCAGACGCCATGGCCAAATTGGCGCCGCGCGCCCTTTGGTGGTTTCGCTGGGGAGCCATGTTCACATTTATCACTGGCCTGGTCCTGCTGGTAGGCATTCGCCACAGCAATGGGATAGACGCCTATATCGTGATGGGCTCTCTGGCTGGCACCATTATGTTCCTCAACGTCTGGCTAATTATCTGGCCCCGGCAACAGGTGGTACTGGGGTTGAAAAATGGAGACAAGGCTCTGGCGGCGGCCAAAGCCGGCCTCGCGTCTCGTACCAATGTCTTGCTCTCCGGGCCGATGGCCCTGGGCATGCTGGGCTCCAGCCACGGTACCGGCGCTGCCAACATAGTTATCGATTCCGCCAATGGCGGCTCCCACCAGTTCAGCCTTGGGCTGATCCTGGTCATCGTCAGTATTCTGGCCATTGAGCTCAATGCACTCATTGGCAAGCCGGGGCCCATTGCCAGCATCAAGGGCGTGGTGCACATGGCAATTGCGCTGAGCCTTGTTTTTCTACTGTTTATCCAATACCTTTAGGGGCTGGAACAGCTCTGCGTCGAACAGCAGGACTGCTACCCCAGATTAAAATACCGCCATTTACAGTCCGGCCATCGCCCGGTCGTGATTGCAACCAGGATCTGTTAGTGTGCAGTCGCCTTCGGTCCGTTGTTTTTATATCAATCAGGAGTCGTCATATTATGTCTTTCGAATTACCCCCACTGCCCTATGCAAAAGATGCGCTGGAACCCCATATTTCGGCGGAAACCCTGGAGTTTCACTACGGCAAACACCATCAAACCTATGTCGACAAGCTCAACGGGCTCATCCCCGGCACTGATTTTGAAGGCAAGTCGCTCAAAGCCGTCATCCGCGGTTCTGCCGGGGGCATATTCAACAATGCCGCGCAGGTCTGGAACCACACCTTTTACTGGAACTGCCTGAGCCCGAACGGTGGCGGCAAGCCGACCGGGGCTATCGCGGCGGCCATCGACAGCGCCTTCGGTTCGTTCGAAAAATTCCAGCAGGAATTTACCAACAGCGCCATCAATAATTTTGGCTCTGGCTGGACCTGGTTGGTCAAGCAGTCCGATGGCAGCGTGGCCATTGTTAACACCAGCAATGCCGCAACACCATTGAGCGACAAGAGCGTCACCCCATTGCTAACTGTCGATGTTTGGGAACATGCCTACTACATTGACTATCGCAATGCCCGCCCCAAGTATATGGAAGCTTTCTGGGCACTGGTGAACTGGGACTTCGTCAACGAAAACCTGGAATAGCCCGCTTAACCGGGAACAAGGGAGGCTAATCGCCTCCCTTTTTTATTCCCGGTTTCTCGCAGTTGAGACCGATCACTGAAATTACGCGGCAAGCGACTTGCTTAAAACCGTTTGCAACATTATCGTTAGCAGCGCGCAGTAAGACTAGCCACAGTCGCCCCACTACAGGCATCGGTGCTAATACAATAAGTCAAAAGCGCGATCTAGCGGCAGCAGGTATGAACCATGGCCAAGGTGGTTATAAGGCAGCGACACAATAAGACCGACGACGAAGTCCGTGAAATTATCGAGGATGTCAAGCACACTCTGGTCAGCCGCTATGATGTCAGGACGCGCTGGCGTGGTAGCGACGTAATGTTTGAGCGCCCCGGCCTTAACGGCGAGCTGTGCATAGAGCCAGGTTGCGTTGTGATTCGGATGAGACTGGGGATTATGCTTGGAATCTACTCCCGTACCATCCAAACCGAACTGGAAAAAGTGGTCGCCGAAAAACTAGGCTAAAACCTTTGGGCGCAGAGGGGCGCCGCCCCCAGGGCTTACAACCCACCAGCGAAAAAACACCACAAAAAAAACCCCGGCATAAACCGGGGTTTCGTGGTGACAATAGAGATATTGTCGGTGTGCAGGGCCTTTACATCATGCCACCCATACCACCCATGCCGCCCATGCCGCCCATGCCGCCCATGCCAGCATCCATACCACCACCAGCGCCTTTCTCTTCCGGCAGGTCGGTTACCATGGCTTCTGTGCTGATCATCAGGCCGGCGATTGATGCTGCCGCCTGCAGTGCAGTACGTGTGACTTTGGCAGGATCAAGGATACCCATCTCGATCATATCGCCGTACTCACCGGTGCCAGCGTTGTAGCCATTGTTACCTTTGCTATGACGTACTTTATCCAGCACCACCGAGGCTTCCGCCCCAGCATTGGCAACAATCTGGCGCAGCGGCATTTCCATGGCACGCAGAGCCGCGTTAATACCGTGGGTCTGGTCTTCGTTGTCGCCCTTGAGGCCGGCAATGGCCTGGACAACACGCACCAGAGCGACACCGCCGCCGGCAACCACACCCTCTTCTACTGCGGCGCGAGTCGCGTGCAACGCATCTTCAACGCGAGCCTTCTTCTCTTTCATCTCAACTTCGGTAGCAGCACCAACCTTAATCACCGCAACACCACCGGCCAACTTGGCAACGCGCTCCTGCAACTTCTCACGATCGTAGTCAGAAGAAGTGTTCTCAACCTGGACACGAATTTCGTTAACCCGCGCTGCGATCGCATCGTGGTCGCCAGCACCGTCGACGATGACGGTATTGTCCTTGTCGAGGGTAACGCGCTTGGCGCTACCGAGGTGCTCCAGAGTGACTGTTTCTAGCTCCAGACCAACTTCCTCGGAAATTACGGTACCGCCAGTCAGGATAGCGATATCCTGCAGCATGGATTTGCGACGATCGCCAAAACCCGGAGCTTTACAGGCAGCAACTTTGATAATGCCGCGCATGTTGTTCACAACCAGGGTCGCCAGCGCTTCGCCTTCAACATCTTCGGCGATAATCAACAGCGGCTTACCGGCTTTTGCTACTTGTTCCAGCAGGGGCAGCAAGTCGCGAATATTGGAGATCTTCTTGTCGACCAACAGGATGAAAGGCTCTTCAAGTTCAGCTTCCATTTTTTCGCTGTTGTTGATGAAGTAAGGAGACAGATAACCGCGGTCAAACTGCATGCCCTCTACAACTTCCAGTTCGTTTTCCAGGCCGCTACCTTCTTCAACGGTAATCACACCTTCCTTGCCGACTTTGTCCATGGCGTCAGCGATAATGTCGCCAACCTGAACGTCGCTGTTGGCAGAGATAGTGCCCACCTGGGCAATAGCCTTGTTGTCGGCACAGGGAATCGCCATTTTCTGGATTTCTGCAACCGCAGCGATAACCGCTTTGTCGATACCGCGCTTCAGATCCATCGGGTTCATGCCGGCGGCAACCGATTTGAGGCCCTCATTGAGGATCGCCTGTGCCAGTACTGTAGCAGTCGTGGTGCCATCGCCAGCGTCGTCGGAAGCCCGCGAGGCCACTTCCTTGAGCATTTGGGCGCCCATGTTTTCATACTTGTCGGGCAGTTCAATTTCCTTTGCCACTGAGACGCCATCTTTGGTCACAGTAGGCGCGCCGAAAGATTTATCCAGCACTACGTTGCGGCCTTTGGGGCCCAGCGTTACCTTCACGGCATTTGCCAGTACGTTAACCCCTTCGAGCATCTTTTGACGAGCTTCGTTGCCAAAAACAATTTGTTTAGCCATTTCTATAAGTCCTTTAACTCAAACTATTCATCAGTAAAACAAGAGCTTGCAGTCGCTTATTCGACTATGCCGTAAATCTCGCTCTCACTCAAAATGATCAACTCTTCGCCGTCCACTTTGACAGCATTACCCGAGTACTGACCAAAAATCACTTTATCGCCAACCTTCAGCGCCACTGGACGTACATCACCGTTCTCCAGTATTGCCCCGTCGCCAACGGCAATAACTTCACCCTGGTTGGGCTTTTCTTTGGCGCTACCCGGCAGCACAATACCGCCGGACGATGTCTGCTCTTCTTCTTTGCGGCGAACGACAACGCGATCGCGTAGTGGACGAATTTTCATTACTGGTTTGCTCCTAATTTGCTGGTTTAGCGGGGCCTCCAACATGGTTGCGGCCCGTTTCAAAAAGTACCCTGTCGCCTTGGGAGGCGTTTAGCACTCTTAGGCTCAGAGTGCTAATTGACTGCTTATCATAGTGTCGAAAAACAATCCGTCAAGCAGCAATGCAATACCATTGCTGTATTCGAGTACTGAGGTGGGGGGTAGCTGGAAAAATTTCAAGGCTTGGCGAAAATTAAAGCCCGATGTGATGTGTCTTTATCCACCGGCCAAGTAAGCTGCAGACTCTGTAAGGACCCAGGGAGGGGGCGAGCATTAGTCTTCGCGGCGCATCGGGCCCTGAAAACTGTCCAGATTTGATCTATCGGATTGCACGACTTCGCCGTCAATCTCAATCACCTCGCCCTCGATAATTTCTCCCTCGGTATTGGAAGCGCCATAACCAGAGCGATACGGAGTGGTGGGGGGGGGCTCATTGGTGCCGAACATAGCGGCGGAATTGACGGCCTTCAAACTCATTCGCTGGATCAAATAGCCCGCCATGCGCTGGCGCAGTGCCGGCACCAAACAGGCAAATCCAATACTGTCGGTGATAAAACCGGGAGTGAGCAGAAAAGCACCGCTAAGCACTAGCAAGGCGCCCTCCACTAATTCGCTGGCCGGCATCTCCCCCGCCTCCAGCCGCTGCTGGGCTTTACCAATGGTGCTCATCCCTTCCCGGCGCAGTAAGGACACTCCCAATACCGCCGTCACCAGAACAATGGCGATCGTGGGAAAAACCCCGATAAATGACCCCACCTTGATCAGCAGCATCAACTCCAGGATGGGCATTATGATAAAAAATGCAAAAACCAGGGGCATAACTTGTACTCTATATTGGCAGGTGATTCAGCACAGTAACGCTGGTGACTGCGCTTTTTGTCATCCGCACTGGTTTGCCTTATTGCGGCGGCTGCCGCAGGATACTCACAAGCCTTGATGAAGTTTACCCGACATGAGCACCCATCAACACCAGACGGCTATTCTACTGGTAGTAAGCCGCATACCCCCCGGTCGGGTGGCCAGCTATGGCCAGGTCGCCGAGCTTGCGGGACTACCCGGCAGGGCGCGAATGGTAGGAAAAATCCTTGCGCGCCTGCCGGCCAACAGTACCATACCTTGGCAGCGGGTGGTTAATTCTCGCAATGAAATCAGTTTTGCCAACCCCAGTGAAGCCTACCAGCGCCAGCGCCAGCTACTCGCACACGAGGGAGTGGTTTTCAACGGCTCACGGATTGCGGGTCATTGTCGCTGGCAGCTGTAGCCAAAGCGTCCGAGCCCGCCCTATCACCGTTCCACGGCGCAACACGAAACAACATCAGCATACCCGGCACCGCCAACAACGCGCATAACCAGTAAAAAGATGTCCAGCCAATGTGTTCAACAATGATACCCGTCGTTGAGTTAGCGACGGTGCGGGGCAAAGCGGTGACCGCGGACAGTAACGCAAATTGGGTCGCTGCGAACAGCGGGCTGGTGATCTTGGCAATGTAGCCGATAAATGCTGCAGTACCCAGGCCGACACCAAGGTATTCGAAGGCAATGACAACTGCCAATATCGTGGGGTCGGGGCCTGCCTTGGATAACCATACAAAGCCCAGGATACTCACTACCTGCACCACACCGAAAATCCAGAGCGAGCGATTGATTCCCCAGCGGGTCATTAAGGGAATCGCCAGCATGCCGCCAATAATCGACGGCCACAACGCAGCATTCTTGGCAATGATGCCAATCTCTTTAAGCTCAAACCCGATATCGATATAAAACGTGGTAGAGAGCGCCGTGGCCATATTGTCGCCAAGCTTGTATAAAAACATAAACAGCAATATTTCCAGGCTGACCAGGCCGCCAAAGCGGCGCAGGAAATCCCTGAAGGGCTCCACCACGGCAATCCTGAGAGATGCCGGCCGCTGCTCGGCTGGCACAGTATCAGCAACACTCAGGGTCAATATGACGCCAAAAACCATAAAGCAGGCTACCGCCAGAAATACGCTCTGCCAGGGTATATAATCGGCGAGGATCAGTGCCAACCCTCCGGGAATCAGCCCCGCGATACGGTAAGCCTGCACGTGAATGGAGTTGCCCGTCGCCAGCTCATCATCGCGCAGATATTCACGCCGAAAGGCGTCTAAAACCACATCCTGGCTAGCGCTGAGAAAAGCCATGGCCAGTGCGATATAGGCGATTGGCCAAAGCGACTCGCGGGGATCAAGCCAACCGATTGCCGCAATAGACACCCCGATACCCAGCTGGGTGATCAGCATCCAGCCGCGTCGGTGGCCCAGCACCGGAAATGAATACCGATCCATCAATGGCGACCAGATAAACTTCCAGGAGTAAGGAATTCCGACCAGGGCAAAAAAGCCAATCTCCTTCAGACCAATACTTTCAGTGCGCAACCAGGCAGGAATCAACTGGTAAATCACATATAGCGGTAAACCGGAACTAAAGCCGGTCAGCACGCAAACCAACATGCGGCGATTAAATATCGTCGCCCAAAATTCGCGTTGGGACTGCTTTGGGGACCCAGGAAGAGACATAAGGCGTGGGGGTAACTCCGGTCAGTGTTATCAACATATTGGCAAGGATGCGGTGCTTTGCAAGCCAGACGATAGCAAAAGGTCGCGCTGGATTCAGCTTGATGCCGGAGGGCCAGCCTCCCGCAACCGAGGGCGCATAATACTTGCTTAACTATGCCCTGTCAGGAAAACGGCTGGCGAGGGCTTGACGGTCACTACCCGTCAAAGCACCAATTATGAGTTCCCTGGCCTTTGCGCTGGTCTATCATGGCTACTGAATACCAGCTCGGCCGCCGCCAGGCGTTGATAAAGAGCAACATTCTTGCGCTTGGGTATCCAGTTGATCAGAAAGCCTGCCAGAGATTCCCATAGCGAAACCCAAGCCGCAACCGTCAACCCCTCACCCAATACACTGGCGATCGCCGACGGCGACGGGCCAAGCCATTGCCTGAGCGAGATCGATAACAGGAGAATCGAGACGCCGATAACAAAAAATAGCAGGGAGCGACGAATCAACTGGGTATGCTCGCGCCGCTCTACTTCGGCGCGATAAACAAAATAGTTTCTAACACCCTGCTTGACACGGCTCAGCATTGACGGGTCAGGGTAAGATGCTAACGAGACCCGAATCGAAAACGGCTCGTCACGCAATTCCCTCGCACACTCAATAATGTAATTGACCAGGCTCTGGTCAAGATCGCGTCGACTGTAGGGCGCACTGCGATCAAAGACATTGTATAAATCTTCCGCCCGATTCGCAGACACATCCACCAGAATGCCGCCATCAGCATCTCGCTCATAGCGATTCAGGCCGCTCGTGGTCACCGGACGCCACGGGCATCAACCCGACACACGGCCCGATGAAGCATCAGGTCAACAGCGCCAACTGCCAAAACCCTGCACAAAGACCCAGTACGGCGCCAACAGCTATCAATTTCCACTCATCTTCTTCTATTACCGGGTGCAGCAATTCAAAAAATTCTTCTGGCGGTAAATTGCCGACCCTCTCGGCGATGGTATTTTCTATATCGAACATCTTGTCAATCTGCCGATACGCCCGCTTGTCCAGATTCTGGAATTCAGCGAAAGCCCTTTCGGAAATGATATGACTGATCTTGGCATATTCCTTGGGACCCATTGAGACGACGGTGAGAGGCTTTAGCACTCCCTGGGATTCCTCTATCGCAGCCTTGACTTCGTGCTGGATCAATTGCCGCAAGCGCTCGACTGAACTGGGCTTTTTCATCATCTCGCCAATCACAACTTCAGCGGTAATCAAGTCATTGGCAAATACCTCGCCATAGTAGCGCGAGACTTCCTTTTGTCGCTTGATAAACAAGCCTTGCAAAGTAAATGGACCGAGCTTTACGGGGTTCAGCGGCTTCTGCACCATGTAGATTGCCACGGCATTGGTAATGTAACCCACCATCCCGCCAAACAGCGGCAGCAACCACCACACCGGATAAAAGTACCAGATAAACATAACCGGAATGCCCAGCGGAAAACCGAAGTAAAACCCACTGCGTTCGATAAACTTGAATTCCCTGTGGGCGGCAGTCATAAAGATGTCCACCAGCATCTGCTTGTTGTCACCGAGCTTTTCAATGATCACCTCATTGATGTCCATTAGCTCGTCTGCATTTTCCCGCATATCTTCAACAATGCTCTCCAGCACATCGGGCAAATTGCCCTTCACCTGGGCGTAGACTTTATTTTTTACCCAGGCCGGCGAAGCGCTCCACATGAAATTGCCCACCGGCAAACCATAGTTAGAGGTTCCAGACATGACTTGGTCAACAATGTCCTCAATCACCGGCTCGAGACGATAATTGACCTCTTCCATCCATTTTACAGCGTCAACCCGTTCCAGCAGCTCGTCCTGGCTCAACACCCGCTTGATGCTGTGATCCACCACAACCCGCGCCATCTTGTCTGCATTGGCCGGCACCACCCCCTGCCAACCGATGGGCCCTATGCCTTTGAAGTCCAGCGGCCACATCATCATTCTCACGGCCAGCCAATTGGTCACGTAGCCAACAACGGCGCTGACCAGCGGAATCGTGAGGTAAGTCCAGTATTCCTGGATAAACGTTTGAATCGACATTGTGTCTTCCCATATACCCGCTTGATACGCACCGCAGTCTGCCACGCCATCTATAGCAGCTTTTATCCACTCGCGGAGCTTATTATTATGCCGTGTTTACTTGAGATTACGACCACCTTGATCATGACTGGAAACCGAGCCTCCCGCAAGCCTAGCCGCACCTGGCGAAACCTCCCAGCCAGCAGCAGCCATATCAAAGTGTTAGCCGCAGGATACCTTCATGTCGCGCTACCGGCAGGCTAGTCACGAAAATTCACGAACTGTAGCGGCTGCCCCAGCTCCATCCCTCGCAGGAGCACCATCATCTGCTGTAAATCGTCACGCTTTTTACCGCTAATACGAACCTGGTCGTCCTGGATAACGGCCTGCAACTTCAGCTTGCTTTCTTTGGTCTGCTTGACGATTTTTTTTGCCAGCTCTTTGTCGAGCCCATGTTGCATGGTGACCTGCTGTTTGACCAACTTACCGGATTGCTGGGCATCTCCTATCTCCATCGCCAGCGGATCGATGTCGCACTTGATCAGACTAGCCCTGAGCATATCGACCATTTGCTGCAATTGGAAATCCGCCTCCCCATGCAGGCTGATCACTCTATCGTTGAGCTCGAAACCGGCATCGACACCCTTAAAGTCGAAACGATTGTTGACCACCCGTGCGGATTGATCGACGGCATTGGTGAGTTGGTGCATATCAACTTCCGAAACCACATCAAAACTTGGCATAATGCTCCCCTGTTTTTTTCACTCACGACTGAGGCCGGTCACCACAGCCCACAAACTCTTGCCAATGCCCGCCGACGCAGCTACGTTAGATGAAAGTTAAATTGCAGTCAAAACCCTGGCATATAATCGGTGCCGGAGCCCTTGGCTGCCTCTGGATTTACCACTGCCGAGCGAGCGGGTTAGACCTGACCCTGCTGTTGCGCAATCGGGCGCGACTGGCCGAGTTTACCCGTATCGGCGGGGTCGCGCTGCTGGTAGACGGCAGGGCTGATTTACAGCGCTGCAGCGCACAACTGACAGAGCAACTTGCAGCGGCACAGCCACCTGCGTCCATCGAGCAACTGATAATATGCTGCAAAGCACAACAAACCGCCAGTGCCTTCGCTGGCGTGGCCAATCTGCTGGCACAGGATGCGACGGTATTGTTATTGCAAAATGGCATGGGTGTGGCGGAGGAGTTGTTGGCTGTCAAACCCGGGATAAATTTGTTTTGTGGGGTCAGTACCGACGGCGCTCACCTGGCATCACCATTTACCGTGCAAAGAGCCGGGATCGGCGTGACCCGCATCGGGCTGTTTCCGGCAGAACCGGGAATGGCAGTGAGTCGCGAACTCTGCGAGCTTCTGACCGTGAAAGGCCTGACGCTGGAGCCTTGCGCCAACATAAAACTGGCGCAATGGCATAAGTTGGCAGTGAATGCGGTGATCAACCCACTCACCGCATTGTTTGATATCACTAACGGCAGGTTGCTGACTCTGCCAGAGACCAGCGCCATGGTCGCGCCATTGTGCGCTGAGATAGCATCTGTAGCCAAGGCGGAAAGCATAGCGTTGAGCGCCGAGTCCATTGAAGCCGAGGTGCATCGTGTTTGCCGACTGACCAGCGCAAATATTTCCTCCATGCTGCAGGACGTGCGTCAGCACCGGGATACCGAGCTGGCTTACATTAATGGCTACCTGCAACGCTGCGCTGTCAGACATGGCGTCGACACGCCATTGAACCGGCAATTAGTCAGCAAGCTCGAACAGCATCGCCAGGCTTGTCAGCGGCAGTAGAAGGTATCGTTGAATACAGACCGCGAAAGCGGTGAGACAGGCTGGCTACAGGTATAAAACTTGCTAAAGCCAAGCTGCTTCTTTAGTATCCGAGGCCTCGCATAAGGTTCTCGCTTCCCCGGAAGCGAGTAACGGTGCCTCTGTTGATGCTGATCAATACCTGCTGAACAGTGGCGCCCAAGGGAAGTCGGTGCGCCAATTGGCTATTCCGACGCTGCCCCCGCAACGGTAGGTGAGTTAAGGCACGTCTCTAAGCCACTGTATCGACATCACGATATGGGAAGGCGACTGCCCGACAGCCAGGCTGTCACTCACGAGTCCGGAGACCGACCCCATGCGTTCTACAAGACTGCGGCGGGCGGTCGAGTTGGCGCCGTATACAGCCTCTCACTCTCCCCCAGCCCTCAAAATCATTCCGATACTCGGGCGGAGTATCCAGGGAGAGCAACCATGTTATCGCCACGAAATGCTATTTATTCCAGTCTCATTGCGGCCATCGCCAGTTCAATGCTACCCACCGCTGCAAGTGCCCAGGACAGTGAGCACGCAACCGAGGTGATGGTGGTCACTGCATCGCGCATCCCGGTTAAGTTGCAAGATGTCACGGGATCGGTGTCGGTATTCACCGAGGCCGATATTGCAGACCGAAAGCCGCTGGTCATTTCAGACATTTTGCGCAGCTCACCTGGAGTTGCGGTCAATCGTGCCGGCGGCTTTGGCAGCTTTACCCAGGCCCGTATTCGTGGCTCTGAAGCCAACCAGGTTCTGGTTTTGATCGACGGCATAGAAGCCAATGATGTCGGTATCGGCAGCGAATTTAACTTCGCCAATGTGCTGGCCCACGACATAGACCAGGTCGAAGTACTGCGGGGCCCCCAGAGTTCTCTCTGGGGCAGCGGCGCGGTCGCCGGTGTGATTAGCATCACTACCGCCGGTAGTAATCAGCCCTTTGGCGGCAACGGCTACGCCGAAGGCGGTTCATTTGGCACCTTCACCGGTGGCCTTAGCCTCGGCGGCGCCGGAGAAAAATTTAACTATCGGATCAGCGCCAATTTTGCCGACAGCGATGGCGAAAATATCGCCGCCGAAGGCGACGAAAAAGATGGCTACAGCAACCAAACGTTCAATATCGGGGCCGGCTACAAGCCCACAGATAACATCGACATCAAGGCCGTTTACCGCCACACAGAAGCCGATCGCGACTTCGATGGCACCAATTTCATTACCGGTCTGCCAGAGGATGCCAACAAGAAGACAGAGGGCAGGTTCGACTACGCCGCACTCACCGCTAGCCTGGCAGCACTCGACAGGGCCTGGATCAATACACTGGGTATTAGCTATAACCGCTCCACCAGCGACAACATCAGCGACGGACTGCTCGATACCGGCACCGAGGGCACCAAGACCCGCGGCTACTGGCAGTCAACCTGGCAGCCAGGGGGAGACGACAATAACAGCCTGACCCTGGTACTTGAGCAAATCCGGGAAACCTTCAAACAATCTGCCACCGACACCAGCTTCGGCGACCCTAACCGCGACCTGTCCCAGACTAACCGTGGTGTGGTGGGTGAATACATGCACAGTTGGGATGCTGGCTGGCGCTTATCCCTGAGCGCACGCCATGACGACAACGAAGACTTTGACGACACCAATACCTACCGCGCGGGAATTCTGTACGACAAACTGCAGCAGCAAGGCTGGCAGCTGCGAGCCTCCTATGGCACCGGAGTCAAGAACCCCACTTTTGTCGAGCGCTACGGCTATTATGAAGTCGGTGGCCCGGCGTTTGTGGGTAACCCGAACCTCAAGCCGGAGCAATCTCGCAGCTGGGAAGTTGGCACCACCTTAAAGACCCGCAACGATTTCTTTCGCACCGACCTCACCTATTTTAACGAGCGCCTTGAAGACGAAGTGAACGGTTTCTACTTCGATCCTTCCCTGGGAGACATGGGTGCAACCACTGCTATTAATGTCGACGGCACCAGCAAACGGGACGGCATTGAGTGGGCCGGGTGGTTCAATTTTAGCGAAAACCTTTCCCTGTACCTCGCCTACACCTACCTGGATGCTTACGAGGCCGAAACCAATGGCAGCGCGGACCAGGAGATTCGCAGACCTCGCAATATTGCCAGCGGCAATCTCAATTACCTGTTTCTCAGTCAGCGCGGCAAGTTGAATATCAATGTCGACTACAACGGCGACCAGGCCGATATCTTCTTTGGGCCACCGACGTTTAACGAAAGGGTCACCCTCGATGCCTACACCCTGGTGGGCGCAATGTTGTCATACCGTATACTCGACAATCTCGAGGTTTACGCCCGTGGCGAGAATTTGCTGGATGAGGACTACCAGGAAGTCTATGGCTTTGACGGTCAGGGGCGGGCGGGCTTTGTCGGCATTCGCGCCGACTGGTCGCTATAGCGGTAGTGGCAATCCGGGGGCTGACAATAGCAGCTGGAGTGCACAGTGCTCGGAATCAATCCGCTAGCGCGTTACAATGCCGACTCCAGCATGCAAGCCCTGCCACGCTCCTAGGGGCTGTGTAGTGTGCGCCCAGAAATTTTTCAAAGCAGGACATATAAGCTCATGGGTAACCGGCTCAGTAAGATATACACCCGCACCGGCGACGACGGCACCACCGGGCTGGGCGACGGTTCGCGTATCGCCAAAAACGCCCAACGCATGATCGTGATTGGTGCGGTCGATGAACTCAACTGTGTATTGGGTATGTTGCGCTGTGAGCTGCCAACAGATGATCCTTTGGACAAACAGTTGGGCGCGATACAACACGATCTATTTGATCTTGGCGGTGAACTTTCAATTCCCGGCTACACCATGCTGACCGCCGCTCGCATCGATTGGCTGGAACAGTGCCTGGATGGGATCAATGCCAATTTACCGCCGCTGAAAAATTTTATCCTGCCCGGCGGGAATAAGGCCGGCTCCTGTTGTCACCTGGCCCGTGCCGTTTGCCGCCGGGCCGAGCGCGATATGGTCGCCCTGATGCAGGATGAAGCGGTGAATGAATTCGGCAACCGTTACCTCAATCGCCTATCAGACCTTCTGTTTGTGATGGCGCGGGCGCTGGTTAAACGCGATGGTGGCGAGGAGGTATTGTGGCAGCAGAGTGAAGGTAAGACTGCAGAAAGCTGATAAGCAGGATAACCCTCAATGGCACTTACTTAACGCCACTACAGTGATTTGGGGCGCCCCGGTGTGTTCGATCCGCGGGCGTCTGCGGCAGGGATGCCGCAGTCGAGACTCCAGGGAGGGATTCACGGCGTACCACGGATCGAACACACCAAGGGCACCTCAGATTAAGTAAGTGCCATTCGGATAACCCTGAAATTCGCGCCCGCTCCTTGCAAGCCTCAAACATTCAAAATCTTAGGTAAGGAAGCCCGCCGAGTCTACTTATGGCTCAGTGACGAGGCGCGTTGTTTTCTTTGGGGTGCGCCACGGTAAAGCACTTACCTGGCCACCGGCCACAGCCACGCCGCGCCCCTCACCCCGCTGGAATCGCCATGCTGTGCTGGCAGCAGCCGAGTATCGATCCGATCAGAAAAAACATACCGGTCCCAGCGTCGCATAACATCTTCGGCCAGTGAATCAATATTCGACATCCCCCCGCCTAACACAATCACAAAAGGATCGACAATATTGATCACAGTCGCCAGCGCTCTAGCCAACATATCAACATAAGCGCGATAGACTTCCACTGCGATTGGTTCGCCGTCAGCAGCGCGTTGTGCGATATGTTCCGCTGCCTGCCGCTCGCCGGTGCGTTCATAATAGCTGCGCTCAAAAGCCGGGCCACACAACCAGGTCTCAATACAATCACAGCGTCCGCAATAACAGACGCGGGGTTGATGCTTTGGACCCCAGTAACAGGGAATGGGATTATGACCCCACTCACCACATATACCGTTGGGGCCGGCAAGAAGTTGTCGTGACAGGGCCAGGCCGCCACCGACTCCGGTACCTAGAATAACGCCGAATACCGAAGCCGCATTGCGACCGGCGCCGTCACTGGCTTCAGAAAGGGTGAAACAATCGGCATCGTTCGCCATGCGAACATCGCGACCCAACGCAGTCACCAGGTCATCCTGAAAAGGTCGGTCATTCAATACGGTAGAGTTACAATTTTTCATGCGCCCGGTTACGGTTGAAAAACTCCCCGGGGTACCGATGCCAATACTGCCACGCTCAGCCAAGTCTGCCTCGAGTCGATCAACCAGGCCGACAATGGTGCCAATAATCCCACGATAATCTCCCCGCGGCGTGGCAACCCGCTGTCGCCAGCGTATCGCGCCATCGTCCGCAAGGGCGATCACTTCAATTTTGGTGCCGCCAAGATCGATCCCAATGCGCACGCTTTACTCCACGCAGAGTGCCATAAGCTATCCCTTTTGCTGCTAGTCGAAAACCAATACTGTCACCGCCAATATCAGCAACCACGCAACCGCAGTGCGCTGCAGCAAAGATTTCAGCCCCTTCATTTG
Organism: uncultured Gammaproteobacteria bacterium; assembly: GCA_963753815.1. Classification (GTDB taxonomy): domain Bacteria; phylum Pseudomonadota; class Gammaproteobacteria; order Pseudomonadales; family Halieaceae; genus CAVWDU01. Next base: position 2,095,787 of record CAVWDU010000003.1, on the reverse strand, counting down.
CGCTCCCGCCTGGAGGGTGGCGGCAGTAGCCGCATTGCTTCCATTGTTGTTGTTTGTGGTGGTCATCTCATCACCAACCAGGGCAGCCAGGGCGCAGCGATGCAGGAATTGAGCTGTATTAATAGAAACGTTGCGTATCTGGTCGCGCCAACAGGCAACTGTGGTAGGAAAGTTGCCGACCAGGGCGAAACTTAGAGCCAACAAACGCGCTGGCAACCACTCCATGAGCTGAATAAATCCTGTCGTTGGCCCCGCCGCCTGTAATCCGTTAGCCGCAGCAGTTTGCCCTCCATACAGACGCGCCAGGCGATAAGCCAGGGCCGACCATGGGCCCACTACGCAAAACCAGAAAACCACACAGAACCAGCGCTCAAACCCCTGGTAAAGCAATGCTTCGCTGGCGTAATTGTGCAGTTGCTCAGCGCTTTCGGTATCGATCACATCACCAGCGGGCGAGAATTCCTGCGCCAGATGCCAGGCGCCTTGCAGATCTCCGCTGTTCCAATGGGTTAGATAGCGCTCCAGTTGCGCGGTGAAATCTCCCCGGCCCAGACTGTAAATCAGCACCACTACCAGCAATGCCAGAGTCGGCAAGCCGAATAATTTGCCCTCGACCATGTCCTCGATCTGGATAAGCAGCACACAGGGAATCCCTATGACCAGGGCTGCTTGCCATCCTGCAGCAATCTGGAGGCGGCCGAGAAAATCGTGAGCCAATTTCTCAAGTCGGAAAAACCAATAATCTGACTGGATTTTAGGGTAAAAGCTACGATAGCGCTCGAGGACAAAGACGATCAAGATTGCCAGAAAATCCATACTATACCTGCCCGGTCTCGATTGCCTGAAGATAGCGCTGCCAATCAAAAAACGGGCCCGGATCAGTCTTTCTGCCTGGCGCAATATCACTGTGGCCGACAATACGGTCGGCGGTAATCGCGGGATAAGCTTCCATGATTTGCCGGGTTATGGCCGCAAGGCTGCGATATTGGCAATTGGAAAACGGCTGCTCATCACACCCTTCAAGCTCAATACCGATACTGAAATCGTTGCAGTCATGGCGACCACAGAAAACCGACTGACCGGCATGCCAGGCTCGATTATCGAAATTGACATACTGAGTGAGCTTGCCAGCGCGATCAATCAGCAGATGGGCCGATACCTGTAGATGACAGATTTCGGCAAAATAGCTGTGATGACCGGGGTCGAGACAATTCCGGAACAGCGCGTCAACATACCCTCCCCCGAACTCGCCCGGCGGCAAACTGATGTTGTGAATAACCAGCAGGTCAATCGCAGAGCCAAGCCGCGGGCTGAAATTTGGGCTGGCAACACGACGCGCGCAACCAAGCCAGCCATCGACAATGGCGGCCTGACCGGATTCTGCTGCTAGAAATTTTTCTGCCATGCCAGCATTCTATCACTCGCCTTGGCAAAGAACAGAATTGCAGTCTCAGCGCCAGATCAAGCGATATTCAGGGAAGCCTGGATGTCGATGAATACTGACCGCCGAATTGGTGGGACATGGCGACTAGTGCCGGGAATGTTGTAACTGGGAAATAACCGATTCCAGCGCACGGTCAAATAACTGCCGATCATCAAGCAGCATCACAATATCCTTGGCGACATTTGCTGCCAGTTGCTCGCGGGTCCACTCCGCTACTTTTTTACCGGCACGGTTAACAAATATGTATTTACCCGATGGTTTCAAAACAGCAGCGAGTCGGCAGCGAAAACTTGTCGCCTCGCTCTGCTTGAATTGTACCCAACTACCGGTGGACAATTTGTCGACTGCGGATAACATCGCCGGGTCGAACCCTTCGAGCAAGTCTTCATTATTTGCTGCCCCCGGCGCGACCGGCTCAGCGGCGGTAGCGGTCTTACTTACCGGCGGCATCGCACCGCTGGAATGCACCCGGCTTTTTGACAGCATATCGTCCAGACTCGTGCCGCTGTCTGCAAGTGGCGCAGAGAAGCTTGCCACTGGCTTAGCTGGTTGCTCCTGCTTTTCAACCGGCTCTGCGACGGATTCAGGAGCGCCCGGCTGTAACAGCCTATCGTAAATGTCGTTAAGCTGATCCAGAAAATGATTCATTGCAAAGTGACTGAAACCTACCCTGGCAAGACCACTGCGGATACTGTTAAACAGTCCTGGCGTCAAGGTCTGCAGACGCTCGCGCTCGGTCTCAGTGGTCTTGGGCTGCACACTCCAAACCAGTTCGTCCATTACCCTGCAGGCAGATTTCCAGCTACCGCTGTCCTCGCCTTCCCGGGCATAGATCAAAAATAGTACCTTCGACCATCCATGGTTGAGTAGTTCGCCTAGAGCTGTTGGCAGATTTTTACCCGCCATGCTGGTGGTCACTGTCTTGACCACGATGGCTTGTGCCAGCTCTGCCCTGGCCTTACCCTGCTCGGTTTCCAGTGTGCGCTGCTCCACAATACCTGCGCGGCGTCGCTCATTTTCCATGAAGCACAAAAAGTCAGACAAGACCGTTTCGAATACAGCGATATCGTCATCGAATGAACTCAGCACAGTTTCAACCGCTTGCTTGAATTTGCGGTACAGAAAATCGCGATCGGCATTACCCGAGGGGGTCCAACCGATGCCGGCATGGGCCATGATATTCAACAGCTTTCTGGCGGGATGGCTGTTCTTGCCAAAAAAGCTTTTGTCAATTAATGCGACCTTTGCCATTGGCACCTGCAACAAGCTCAAGAGCGACTTGAGCGGTCCCGCCAGGTTGTCGTCTTCAAGTACAAACTGGAACAAAAGAGAAACCAGCTTGATAGCATCTTCATCGACTTCGCCAAGGCTGTGGTAGGTACCGCCCTGATCCTGGTTCAGTTTATCAATAATGAGCTGGCGCAGCTCCCGCTGCTGAGGAACTTCAGCGACATAGCCAAAAGCATCAATGGACGCATCGGGCTGGAAAGCCTGCAGGCTGCTAAGCAGATCGAGAACCTCTAACCGGCGCACAGTTTTCGCTGGCAGGGCTGCAGCTCGATGGCCTGCGGCAACGAGATGCCCAGCTCCGCCACCTCCGCCGCCAAATAAATTGCCGGCATGCTGCAACAAGCCCTGCAGCTGGGAAAACATAGCATCACTGTTGGAATGAGATGCCGGGCCCTGATTGTGAACAAGGTTGTCATGTTCATCGTCAGCGTTGTAATTACTGCCGCAGGATTCACCGTAGCCGGCGTCGTAACGTGCCTGCCTCGTTTGGCGCTGCGGACCACTAGCGCTATTCCCGGGCCGGCGCCTGCGCCGGACATTGTCGGCTAATGAGATATTGGCCAATACGCCGTCTTCAGCCAGGTCACGATTGAGTGTCTGGTAAAGCTTGGCAAACTCTCTGGCCACGAACTTCTCGAATAGTTTAAGAACCACTAACCGGGCCTTGATATCAACATCGAGACTGCTACAGGTGGCGGCAAAAAACTCACAGATCGCCTGTGGCCTGATAGGGTTGTTGGCATTTACGATACGCACCGAATCAACAAGGCTATCAAAGCGCATTGACAGCAATGATAGCTCTTCTGCACACTCGATCATGGCGCGACTCACCATTCCCTCGATGGCCAGCATCTCCTCAATTTCATTGTCGTGCACCAGCGACAGCGACATGATGTCGATATCCTCGTCCTGCGAACCGGAGTCCCGATTTCCAAGCGCTAGAAAAGCGGCATCGAAGCGCTTTACAAATTCCATCTCCATACCACGGCGCCTTATCCGCAGCTCCCGCATCGATTCAAAATAGATATTCTGGTCATGGTTGCTGGCGGCGCGATCGGCCATTTCAAATAGGGCGTCATCGGCCTGGTCAAACATATGAGCCAGCAGGTCGACTAGTTTCAAGCGGGCTTTATCCTGCACATTGCTGAAGCGCGCAGAGAACCGCTTGTGGCGCTCTCGTACGCCAACATCGGTGGACGTTACTGCCGCCAGTTTGACGTTTTCCTGCTTTTTACCGCTCATCAGACTAACCCTGTTAACTGTACATTGCGCCGGGCCAGAAGCTGTTATCATGTGCTTACTGAAAATACAGGCGTAGCCCGGCAAGAAAATTATAGTTGCTGGGGGCAAGCGTTGCCGGAGACCTTGGCAAAAAGCGACCGGCCTCACAACTTGACCGGCCCAGTTGTCTCCCGGCGCCTATTGAGGCAAACATGAGCAGTCCAATACAGGCTTGCAGCGAGGTAAAATGAGTAAAAGGGCCGGGGTAGGCATGCTGGCTTTTGCCTGGCTGTTGCTACTTGGCGCTGCCAGCCTGGCTTTCAACGAATGGCTGGGACAGCGCCAGAACCCCAACCAGAATCCCAGCACACAAGGCACTGACGATGGACAGCAGGCTGTGATCCTGCAGGCCAATCGCCAACATCACTACCTTGCCAAAGCGCGCTTTAACGGCGTCCAAGCCACCCTGCTGGTGGATACCGGGGCCACCGATGTCGTGCTTCCTGAAGGGCTTGCGCGCAAACTGGGTTTGCCACGCGGACCCACCAGCATCGCCAATACGGCCAATGGCAGAATCGAAGTGTACTCTACCGAAGTCGAGGAAATTGCCATCGGTGGGATTGTACTGCGCAAAGTAAAAGCCAGTATAAACCCGGCGATGGGAAGCAACGAACCGGTGCTGCTGGGCATGAGTGCATTGAAAAATATTGAATGGCGCCAGCGCGACGGCGAACTCTTGCTAATACAGGCTCAATAGCCCCGGGAAACTTGCTCGAGACCCGAGCACCGGGTTTGAGCTCAGGAAAACATGCCCTTTGCTGGAGCTTTGGACGGTCACCACAGCGTCCTGCGCTGACGCTGATTCCAGCCAGCAGTACTGCTACAATAACCATCCCAGCACAACGAGTCACTGCCATGCAAGTACCCGAACATTTTTTGCCCGATCTGCGACGGGCCGTCCAAACCGCACTTGCAGAAGATATTGGCAGCGGTGACATTACCGCCGAATTGATTCCCGTAGACCGCACCGCCGTGGCCCATGTGATAAGCCGGGAACAGGCGATTATCTGTGGCCAGGAATGGGTCGACGAGGTTTTCCACCAGCTTGACCCCGAGATACATATTGAGTGGCATTGCAACGACGGCGAAATGGCGACCGCTGACCAACAATTGTTCAGCGTCAGGGGCCGTGCAAGGGCTATTCTTACCGGAGAGCGCACCGCGCTCAACTTTCTCCAATTGTTGTCTGCAACCGCGACCAATGCCAGGCTCTATGCCGAGCTGGTGGCAGACACGGAGGTGATACTTCTCGATACCCGCAAGACCATTCCCGGCCTGCGCACCGCGCAAAAATATGCTGTTCTTTGCGGTGGCTGCCAAAACCACCGGGTTGGCTTGTTCGATGCCTTTTTGATCAAAGAGAACCATATTGCCGCCTGCGGGTCTATCGCGGCGGCCGTGGCGCAGGCGCGCAGTAATCACGCCAACCGCCCCGTAGAGGTGGAAGTGGAGGATTTGCAACAAATGCAGCAAGCTATCGATGCCGCTGCCGACATCATTATGCTCGACAATTTTACCAACAACCTGTTGCGCGAAGCGGTAAAACTCAATGCCGGCAGGGCCAAGCTGGAAGCGTCGGGTGGTGTAACCCGGCAGACCATCCGCAATATCGCCAAGAGTGGCGTCGACTTTATTTCAATCGGCGCACTGACCAAAGACGCCAACGCCATTGATTTGTCGATGCGCTTTGATCCTGCATAATGCAGATCGCCGTATTAACCCTCGACTTTCACCTGGAAGGCTGCCGTTCGCTGAAACAAAAACGCCAGCGGCTTAAGGGTTTGAGAGATCGTTTTGGCCGGCTTAGTAACGTCGCGGTATGTGAGAGTGACTTCCCGGACCAATGGGACCGGGCCCAGTGGACCTTTGTTTGCATCGGGCCCGGCAAAGCTGCGGTACAAGGCACCTGCGCCAGGATTGAAGAACATGCCAGCCAACTGGACGCGGTGCTGTATCAGCAGCAGCTGGAATACCTGTAAGCCCGAAGGCAATAACCCGCGGCAGAGTTATATGAAGAATATATTTTCTCAGCCGCTGCCACCCCATGCTTGCACAGGCCAGGGCGTCCAGCAGCCAGCCATAGCAATTTCCTGTGCTCGATGCTAATTGCCCGTTGCCGCCTTGCCCAGTGCAATCAGTGGCTCGACATAATCATACCCCAGTGCCTGCGCCACCGGCTCACAGGTAAGCATGCCGTTATGCACGTTAAGACCGTTGCGCAAATGCGGGTCATCACGCAATGCCTGCAAGCCCCGATCAGCGAGCCGCACTGCGAACGGCAGGGTGGCATGGGTTAGAGCCATGGTGGAAGTACGGGCTACACCGCCAGGCATGTTCGCCACACAATAGTGAATCACCTCGTCTACCGCGTAAACCGGTTCCTGGTGGGTGGTGGGTCGGCTGGTTTCAAAACAACCACCCTGATCGATAGCGACATCCACCATGACCGCGCCTTTTTTCATACGACTGACCAGCTCGCGACTAATAAGTCTGGGGGCTGCAGCGCCGGGAATTAACACGGCGCCCACCACAAGATCCGCTTCCAAGGCATATTTCTCAATCGCCTCAGCAGTGGAGTAGATGGTTTGCAGGCGACCGGCAAAGATATTGTCGAGGTACTTTAAGCGATCATGGGAGCGATCCAGCACCGACACCTTGGCACCCAGGCCTACCGCCATGCGCGCGGCGTTCTCACCTACCACGCCTCCGCCTATAATCAGCACCCGCGCCGCCTCGACCCCGGGAACACCGCCCAGCAAAACGCCCAGACCACCGTTTTCCTTCTCAAGGTAAAAAGCGCCAGCCTGGATCGACATGCGACCGGCAACTTCGCTCATTGGCGCTAACAGCGGCAGGGTACCGCGGGCGTCGGTAACAGTTTCGTAGGCTATCGCGGTCACACCACTGTTGAGCAGCAACTCAGTCTGTGCGGGATCCGGAGCCAGGTGCAGGTAGGTAAACAAGATCTGGCCCGGTGACAACATCTCGCATTCTACCGGTTGCGGTTCTTTAACCTTGACGATCATTTCAGCAGCGTCGAACACCGCCTGGGCGTTGTCAGCGACGCCGGCGCCGGCGGCGCGGTAATCATCATCTTCAAAGCCAATCGATGCACCACCGCGGGTTTCCACCAATACCCGGTGCCCTGCCCGAACGAGCTCACCGACACCGGCCGGGGTAAGACCAATGCGGTATTCATGATTCTTAATCTCTTTGGGTACTCCAATCAACATAGCGATGATCTCCGCATTAGCATTTGATTAAGCGCCTAGTATATGATCCTCCCATGTGATAGTTTTTTCTATTTTCACTTCTATGCAGTAGATTTTACTATTTCTTTTCATATTTTAAGGGCTTTCCACTGCTATGAGCAAAACAGGTATCGAGCTGAGCAAAATCGACAAGAACATTCTGCGCGAGTTGCAGCGGGATGGGCGTATCAGCTATGCCGAGCTCGCGCGGCGTGTCGGACTGACCACCACGCCCTGCATTGAACGGGTGCGTAAACTGGAGAAAATGAAAGTTATCAGCGGCTACCAGGCGGTGCTCAACCCGGCCCACCTCGATGCCGGTCTGGTGGTTTTTGTGCAAATACGCCTCTCCCGCACCAGCCAGGACAGCTTCGCCGCCTTTCGCAAGGCGGTGATAAGCTTGCCGCAAGTACAGGAGTGCTACCTGGTCACTGGTAATTTTGATTACCTGATCAAAGCCCGGGTGGCCGAAATGCAGGCCTATCGTGAGTTCCTCGGCGAAACCCTGCTAACCCTGCCCGGTGTGGATGCGTCTACCAGCATTGTGGTAATGGAGCAGGTGAAGGAAACCCTGTCGATTGCAGTGCCCTGAGAATGGCGTACAACCCATCCTGTCGGACTTGAGACAAAAGTTTTTACTTTTTAATATTCAGCTAGTTACGTTACGGTCATTAGTGGATGTTTAGATCATTGAGAATTTGCTGTCACCGCGCCAGATGCTGTTATCACAATTAAGCGCAGATCTTAAAGCTCGATGGTGACCGCAGCCGCCGCACGCTTGGCTTTGTCCCGCGCCGCATCCACTGACACAGCTCGCGCCAACGCAACGCCCATCCGCCGACGTCCCGCCACCTCCGGCTTGCCGAACAAGCGCAGTTGCGTATCAGGCTCCTGCAGAGCCTGCTGCAGGTTACCGAAGCGGGTAGCAGAGGAATGGCCATCCACCAGGATGACGCTGGAAGCGGATGGGCCGTGTTGGACAATATTGGGAATCGGCAGGTCGAGTATTGCCCGCACGTGGAGGGCAAATTCACTCAAGTCCTGGGAGATCAGGGTCACCATGCCGGTATCATGGGGCCGTGGCGACACCTCACTAAAATACACATCGTCGCCTTTGATAAACAACTCCACGCCAAACAATCCCTTGCCGCCCAATGCCTCGCAAACGCTGGCGGCGATAGCACAGGATTTATCCCAGGCGGCGTCGCTCATTGCCTGGGGCTGCCAGGATTCCTGGTAATCGCCGTCGGCCTGGCGATGACCGATCGGCAGGCAAAAACTGGTGCCACCGCTGTGGCGAATCGTTAACAGCGTGATTTCGTAATCAAAATCAACCATGCCTTCCACGATGACTCGCCCTGCCCCGGCGCGGCCACCTTGCTGGGCGTATTCCCAGGCTGGGTCAATATCGGCTTCTGACCTGATGGTGCTTTGACCCTTACCCGACGAACTCATAATAGGCTTGACGATACAAGGCGTACCAATGGCGTTAATCGCAGCAACAAACTCGCTATGGTCTCCCGCAAACCGATAAGGCGATGTCGCCAGTCCCAGCTCTTGTGCGGCGAGACTGCGAATACCCTCGCGATTCATGGTCAGGCGAGTGGCCCGGGCGCTGGGAATTACCTGAAAGCCGTCCCGTTCCAATTCCACCAGGGTGGCAGTGGCGATCGCTTCTATCTCTGGCACAATCAAGTGCGGCTGTTCCCGTTCAATCAGCTTTTTCAGCGCATCACCATCGAGCATCGACAAGGTATGGCTACGATCTGCCACCTGCATTGCCGGGGCATCGGGGTAGCGGTCGAGCGCTATTACCTCCAACCCCAGGCGTTGGCATTCGATAGCCACTTCCTTGCCCAGTTCCCCGGCACCCAGCAACATGACCCGGGTAGCAGTCCTGGAAAACGGTGTGCCGATACTGGTCATAATGATCCTGTGCTCTGGTTTTGCCACGCATTCTACCCTGAGGTTTTGCCCATTTATAGCAGTGCAGGAATTGAGCTCAGAAAAGGGTGGATCCGTCCACGCAGAGGAGCGGCCGCAGCGGACACCCCGGGGCCGGAGCAAGCCGTTGCCCGCTGACGGGCGTGTCCCGAAAGTGGGATGGACATTTCTGCTTGGCCCTCCTATTCTGACGACCGCCAATCAATAAGAGAGCAGCAATCCATGGGTATCCTCCTAAATCCTGATCAGGAAAACTACGACAAGCTCGATCCGGCCTCGCAAGAAATAATGCGGCAAACCCACGCCTTTTTCCGCAGCAAGGGTAAACAACGGATAATTGACGATTACAACGCCAGGACCTGGTACCAGGATTTCCTCGATTTCGTAAAAGACAAGCGAGTGTTTGCAAGGCTGCTGACACCGGCAAGCTATGGCGAGGGCGACAGCCGCTGGGATACCCGGCGCATCTGCGATTTTAACGAACTGCTTGGCTTTTATGGTCTGAATTACTGGTACACCTGGCAGGTATCGATTTTGGGGCTTGGCCCCATCTGGATGGGCGATAACGAAGCCGCCAAACACAAGGCAGCCAAATTGCTGCAGCAGGGTGAGATTTTTGCTTTTGGTTTGTCTGAAAAGGAGCACGGCGCAGATATCTACTCCTCCGAAATGATGCTCCACCCCCAGGCCGACGGCAGCTATCTGGCAAGCGGTGACAAATACTATATCGGCAACGGCAACCAGGCTGCCATGGTGTCAACCTTTGCCAAGGTTGCGGGAACCGACGATTACGTGTTTTTCGAGGTAGACTCGCAGCACGAAAAATTTGAGTGTGTGAAAAACACCGTATCATCCCAGAACTTTGTCGCCCAGTACCGACTGTCCGAGTATCCCATCACCGAGGCCAATATTCTCAGCCGCGGTTCCAAAGCATGGGACTGCGCGCTGAATACGATAAACGTCGGCAAATACAATCTTGGCTGGGCCTCTATCGGCATCTGCACCCACGCCTTTTACGAAGCCCTCAATCACGCCTCGAAGCGTCGACTGTTTGATCATTACGTCACCGATTTTCCGCATATTCGCGGCCTGTTCGTGGATGCCTTCTGTCGCCTGGCGGCGATGAAGCTGTTTGCCCTGCGCGCCTCTGACTATATGCGCAGTGCATCCGAGAGCGATCGCCGCTACCTGCTGTTTAACCCGATGGTAAAAATGAAGGTCACAACCGAAGGTGAGCATGTCATTAATCACCTGTGGGATGTTATCGCCGCCAAGGGTTTTGAGAAGGACCAGTACTTCAGTGTTGCCGCGGTTGATATTCGCGCCTTGCCCAAACTCGAGGGCACGGTGCACGTTAACATGGCATTGATTATTAAATTCATGCCCAATTACTTTTTCAATCCCGCCGAGTTTGCCGCTGTGCCGGAGCGCTGCGACGCCAGCAACGATACCTTCCTGTTTCACCAGGGGCCGGCCAAGGCGCTGGGCAAAATCCAGTTCCACGATTTCAATCAAGCCTATAACTCGGTCGACCTGCCCAATGTCAATGTGTTCAAACGGCAGATCGAAGTGTTCAAGGAATTTATGCTCGCGGCCACGCCCGACAAAGAGCAGGCGAAGGATATCGACTTCCTGCTCAACGTCGGCGAATTGTTTACCCTGGTGGTCTACGGTCAGCTAGTTATCGAGAGCGCCGCAATCCAGGGCGTTAGCGATGACCTGCTGGACCAGATGTTTGATGTGCTGGTGCGTGACTTCAGTAAGTTTGCCCTGATTCTGTTTTCCAAGCCTTCAGCCACAGAGCAGCAAATCGAATTTTTCCGGCGCATGCTTGACAAGGCGGTGGTCGATTCAGAGCGTTTTGATCGAGTATGGGAAAGCGAAGTCTATGCACTGCGAGATACCTTCCATCTCGATTAAGGGCTGCCATATCTCACTGATATTTGGCATTCTCATTGAGAGATTGTGCACTGTGCGGAATTTTACGACCGCGGGCATAGCCTGTGGCCGCGGAAGAAAACTACGCACAGCGTGCAACCACCCTCAGAGAGTGGGGGCGAGAAACCCAATAGGCTTTTAAGTTGCAGCAGAAAGTATCGATAAATACAGACCACCGCCGAAATGATGAGATACGGCGGCTAGCGAAGGGTTGCTAGCATTTCTCTGGCATAAACAGCGTGGGCCAGGCCACTAAAGTGGACGCCATCAGGCATGCTGATACCGTCGAACAGTTGCTGTTCATCCATCCAATCGGTGGTTTCCACCAGACGGCAATCGAAATAGTGGGCAACAAACCTGACGATATCGCGCAGGTGTTCGTAGGGCTGTCCATTGCGCAATTCATGACTGTAGTCCCAGATTGCGATTGGAGGTGCCACGCAGAATACGTCGACGTTATCGGGCATCGATGTTACCAGCTTGCGGTAGTCATCACCCATTTGCTGGGTGGTGCGCGACAAAAACCAGTCGTTGTGTCCGAGGGTAATCCATACCGCGGTCTTTTCAGCAGAGCCTGCGGACAGATACCCAACCGTGGTACCCACGTCGGCACCGACCGCACCAGCGAGAAGCTGCCCGGAATGACTGATATTGGTGGTGCGCAGGCCATAATCAACATTGAGCAGCATCGCCGTTGTGCTGGTGTAGGGATCCTTGTCAGCTGTGGCCATTATCGAATCGCCGATGATGATTACATGAGTATAAGGGTCAGAAGCCTGGGCCCGGGATTCCAATACGATGAGTGTCGAGGCAAGAAAGAGCAGATGAACTAGATGCCGCATAGAATGCTAATCCTGATTGTTGATGACTGGGCTAAAGTTTGAAAACCCGCTGGGGAGAACGCGGCCCCGCCCCAACTGTTAGAGGAGCTACTCGCAAATATGAATCTTTAACTCGCTTGAGCCTCGAGCACCGCGGGATAATGTCCGGTCATCACAATCCGGGTGCTGGAGGTCTTGGCCCGGAACATCGAGTGATCTGCCAGAGGCACTAACTGCAGTACATCGTCGGTATGTTGTGGGTAAGTGGCGATGCCGGCACTGGCACCGATACAAACTTCAGCACCGTTGACTTCGATGGGTACCTTGAGCGAACGCAATATCGAGTTCGCGCGTTGCACCACGGTTTCCCGGGTGCAGGTGCCCAGCATCACCACAGCAAACTCATCACCCCCGAGCCTGGCCACAAAATCTCTATCGCGGGCGGCACTCTTCAGATGATTGGCGACATTCACCAGCACCGTGTCACCGGCCTCATGGCCAAGGCTGTCGTTCACTCGCTTGAACTTGTCCAGATCAATGTACACCATTGAGCACTGGTGGATGTCGTCGGCCTCTTCTGCTGCCAGGGTATTCAACAGGTGGTAGAAGGCCCGGCGATTCAGCAGGCCCGTCAGAGGGTCGAGCTCTGAAAGCTTCTGAAACCTGTCTCGCTCACTGTTGATACGATTTTCATATTGCTCTACCGCAGAAGCGTTGATACCGCAGGCCACGCCTATCACTCCATAGGCGGCCACCAACATGGCCAATGACAGGTAATAAGGATTGAGCTCAGGACTGGGCAGGAAGCTGAAACTGAAACCGCCGGCATGCAGGGCGAGCACCAGCAGGCTGCTGAACATTACCACGCTAAGCCAGATATAACCGGCACGACGGCCACCGATAACAAACGCCAGCATGACCACCAGGGGCCAGATAAACAGTGGTGGTGCCGCCACATTGGCCAGGGAACCCACAAAAATCGCAGTAACAAGGAACAAAGATGTCAGCAGGGTGTTCGCTGCCAGCGACATGGATTTCCCCACCTTGAGCACGACCAGGCTCAGCAGGCAGACCAGGATCATCGCCACTGCCGCCCCGTGACCGAGCCACATATTGCCCTTGTCGAGGCCGATAGTAAGAATCAAAAAAGCCAACTCGGCAGTCACCGCACCGATCACGCCAAGTCCAATAAGGTAAACCAGAATGCGGCTCTTGACCCGTAGTTTCGGGTCCAGTAAAAATTCCGGCGGCACTAATCGATCCAGTTGAACTTGCCAGGCCGGCACGTTTCCCTGCGCGGGGCATGCCGTCCAATCCACGGCGTTCAATTTAGTTTCGGGCATCGGTTTTCCATAACTCAGTTACGCTTGATTTATTACAAAAGCTAGCAGCCCCGGGCGCCCCGCTATCATTGCTAAACTGGTATTGTGATCGAGATCACAACATGGTGACGTATACACACTAAGTGTCCGACCTATCGCCGCTCGCAAGGCGCTATCGCCCAACCAGCCTGGAACCCAACCATGGAAAGCAGCACCCTGACTCCTTTCATTATTCTGGCTTTCGTTATTATCGTAGGCCTGACGGCGTGGGCCAGCGCCCTGCTCTACCGGGTGTATAGCAGCTCGAGGGCACAGGGTTCGCCTGCGGAAGCATCCGACAGTCCTGCCAAACAACAGGCGCGAATGAGTGTTGTAGTGCTGGCAAAAGGTGCTCTGAGCCAACAGGTCGACACCACGGAGGCGGCTATTCGTATCGCAACCCTGCTTGACTATCTCGACAACGGCAACCGACCGCGACAACACTACGCCCCGATATTCCACCTGAGCGAGGCTACCGCTCATATTCCGCGACTAGAACAGTGGCGCAACCTGGGCAGAGCAGAGCAACGGCAGTACCGCGAACAGATGCAACAGTTGGAGAAACAACAACCACAGCAGTTACGGGATAGCCTGCAACGGCTGGTAGACGATTTTAGTTAGGAAGGGGCGCTCAGGCGCCGGTATGGAGTCCACACTCGCGGTCGTCTGCGACCTTGGTGGGATCGAAATACTTGCGGCAGCTCGGCAGGTCGTAACGGGCCATGTAGTCTTCAAGCTGGGTTTCATTGAGGTGAAACAGCGGCGCTACTTTCAAAATGCCGCGGTTGTCCCACGACAGGATATTCAGGGTCTTGCGAAAAGCCGTCTCTTCCGCCCGAATACCGGCCAACCAGATCCTCGGCTTGAAATCTTCAATCGCCCGTGAAAAAGGCTCAAGCTTAACCTGACGCGTGAACTCCCGATGCAGTGATTCGTCTTCCCCTGGCATTGGAATCCCCATCAGTGCATCGCGCCGGGCGGCGGTCATACGCGGGGTATAAACCCGAATATTGAGTTTCAGATCAGCAATCAGCTGCTCCGCTACCAGATAGGTATCGCGAGTGTTGTAGCCACTATCTACCCAGATAATCGGTAACTCAGGGGCAATTTTCGACACCAGGTGCAGCATTACCGCTGAGTTGGGGCTAAAGCTGGTGCTGGCCATGATGGGCTCGTTCAAAGCCAAGGCCCAGCGCACAATATCTTCGGCGGAATAATCCCGCAAAATAGCGTTCTGCTCTGCCAAATCCAGATTGTCGATTGCGCTGTCCAAAGGTTCCGTTGCCAGGGTCACTAACCCGCCGAGGGCCATCGCCTGTTCCTTTTTGCCTGATGGGAGCGGAAATATAGAGAATCGTTGTTTCCACTGCAACAAAAAGGTTATACCAATTCCCTATATGCTTAAAATCCTGCTGCGCCACCGATCCAGGGCACCTCGGATTCATTCGATGTCACCTCAGGTTCAGGTGCTCTGGCCATAGCCTTGTCCGCTGGCCTACAATAATGCTCCAGAATTTTGCACAATAGAGATGCAGCACGAACTCACCAAGGTATCGACCCGATGAATCTATCCAAATATATTGTCGCCATTACTGTTTCTGCCTGCCTGGCAACAGGCTGTGCCGGCCCCAATAGCTCTGCTGGTGCCAAACAAGGTGCCAGTAGTGGCGCTATCGGCGGCGCGGTTGGCGGGCTGGTCAGCAGTTTAATTTTTGGTGGCGACGCCCTGGGAGGCGCCGCTGCCGGCGCCGCTATCGGTGCCGCCAGTGGCGCGGCAGCTGGCGCCGCCAGCGGTGCGAGCGTAGACAAAAAGCAGCAACAACGCTACGCCGCTGAGTTCGGTGAGGATAACTACAACGGCTATCTGGCACTGGTTCGCTGCGATTACAACAAGGCCCTGGATCTTGCTGCCAGTGGCCAGCAGAACAAGGATCGTAATTACGCCCTGAGCGGCATCTGGCTTGAAACGCTTGCCTACGCCGACCAGAACAATTACGAAAAAGCCGCGACTCTTTATCCCACACTGGAAAAGAACGACCCTGCCCTGCTCGACCGCAACGACACCGAACGCAAGCTGAAGGATGCCGTGCGCACGCTTCGCACAATTCGCGCTGACGAAAATCGCGCTCCGCAATGTGACGGCTCATAAGGCATCCGGGGGAGGATGACTTAGTTCGGTGTCACCCAACCCTGGACTGCGCTAATTGGTTTATTAGTACTGGCGCCGCCGTCGCAACAAACTGAAAGCCAACATCACTAGAGTTAGCAGCACTGGAATCAGCCCAATATTGATCAGCTTGAGGCGTGTTCCCAGAGTCTCAATATCGCGGGTCAATTGATGCTGCACCTCGCGCAGCGATTTGCGAATCTCCAGCTTCTGCGCCAGGAATTGATCAACCGCTTGCTCCTGCTCCGGGCTCAGCACCTGCTTGTCCTCACCGGTCTTCAATTGCTGCAACTCGGTCAGTTTCCGCTCTGTAGCCTCTAACTGAGCAGTCAACTCATCGGCTGTGGCCCGATAGTCCTCCTCCGCTGCTCGCTGGATCTCATGTACCCGGGTAAAGGGCCGATTGTAAGTTCCCCGACCGCGAATCGAGATCAGGTCGCCGCTACCAACCAGGTAGTCGGCTGCGTTAATAAGCAGCGACCCGTTGTCGGCAAATGGCGACAATACCGGCTGACCAAAAAACGTTTGGGCTTGCACCCATAAGCGATCCGTTAGCAGGTCGGTATCGGCAACTAAAAGTACGTTAATCGTGCCCCCCTGCAGGCCCATTTCGGTATTTACCAGATCGTCGGCCTGCTCATCAGCAGCCTTTTCGGCGCCGGAATCTGCTGCAGTTTCCGTCGTCGTGTCAGCAGCGATAGCAGGCTTTCCTTCGGGAAATGCGCTACTAACTTCACCCGACAATTGACCCGCTATAACATGGGTGACGCCATCCGGGACAAAGCTGTCAAACAGACGATTGGGGTCCATAAGATCCTCAAGGCTGCTCACCTCGATCAGCGCGGCAGCCTTGGATGACCACACCAGGTCGCGCCACTCGGTGGTCGCGTTTTCCAAGGTACGCCAGGCCCCGGTACTGGACAGGTTCAAGGTGTCCAGACCCTCGGTCACCAGTTCGCCGCCGGCGATATTGGCACCGCCCAGGCCCAGCAGGGTCAGGTTGCGGGCCGGGGGCTGATCGTCGGCTATATTCACCAACATCGCGTGGGAGGCATCTCCCAGCACCTTGTCCGGCACCATTTCGACACCCCAGGCCGTGAACAGGCGTGGCAACCCGGAGGCGGTTGGCACGCTGCCGGGCATGGGCACTGAGCCCGGCTCCGCGGCGGCCGTCTCGGCAAAGGGGTCGACAAACACAATTGCATTACGGCCCGACAAAACAAATTGGTCGATGGCATAGAGCGCCTGCTCCCCTATCGTTGCCGGGTGTATGACCAACAGTAAATCGACGTCTTCAGGAATCTGCAGCGGGCTCGGGCCGAGATCAGCAATATCATAAAGCTGCTTCAACTGCTGTACCGATGCCCAGGGTCGGTTCATCGAACGACTTGCCATATCAAGGCCACCGTTTACCGGCAGGCCACTGATCAGACCAATTTTGGGGGGTGCCTCACGAGCGGCCAGGTATATAGCCTTGGCAATATCGTACTCCAGGAACTGCTGCCGATTAGGATGGAAAAATGTGATGACTTCCTCGCTGCCATTGGCGCCCACCGCAGCAAGGCCCAGGTACAACTGTGGCGCACCGACTCTCACCGGCACCGCCTGCATTCCCAGCCCGGCGGCCCGATCTTCCATCTCCGAGAATGGCTCGGGATCAATTTTCCTAAGTTCCAGCTTGCCATCCGACAACAGCGCAAACTCTTCCAGCACATTTTCAATGCGCTGGGCATAGTTACGCAATGTCGGTGTCTCACGCATGGCTTTCTCGGAATAGAAAAACAACAACTCGACGGGTTGTTGCAGATCGCGGACTATATTGAGGGTGCCGTCAGACAGGGTGAAAACCTTGTCTTCGGTGAGGTCAACCCGCATATGCTTGAACCACGACTGCCCCGCCAACAGTAAAGCAAGGCCGAGAAAACCCAAAAACAGCAGCTTGATTGCCGCAGAAAAACGCTTCTTCGCTCCCATGTCTATTGTGCCTTCTTCATATCGATAACGATGACCGTTGCAGCAAGCCACAAAACCATCATCCAGCCAAAATAAAACAGATCCCTGAAGTCGAGTACGCCTTTGCTGATCGAATCGAACCGCACCAGAAAACTGGCACTGGCGATAGCGCTCCAAAGACGACTGTCGGACCAAGAGGTAAACAGGTTCATTACGATGGGAGAGCCTGCGGCAACAAAAAGAAAGCAGACCGATACCGTTAGAATAAAAGCGATAACCTGATTGTTGGTCGCAGCAGATATACAGCCACCAATAGCGAGATAGACACCGGCCATCAGCCAGCTGCCGATATAAGCAGCCAGGATAACGCCGTTGTCCGGTTCACCCAGGTAGTTGACCGTCACCCAAAGCGGAAAAGTGAGTGCCAGAGCCAGACCGGTAAACACCCAGGCAGCAAAAAATTTACCAACCACTGCCTGCCAGGTACGAACCGGCAAGGTCAAAAGCAGCTCAATGCTGCCCGACTTGCGCTCCTCCGCCCAGAGGCGCATGGATACAGCAGGCACGAGGAATAGGTAGAGCCATGGATGATAATTGAAAAACGGCGCCAGGTCGGCCTGCCCCCGCTCATAGAAGCTTCCCATATAGAAGGTAAAAATCCCTGTAAGCACCAGAAATATCACGATAAACACATAAGCCAGGGGCGTCGAAAAATACGATGCCAACTCGCGCCGGAAAATTGCTCCCACGTTTCCGCCCATCAGTGCAGTTCCTCCCCGGCTTGCGATGTGAGGGCTCTGAAAACATCATCGAGGCGCCCCACCTCCTGGCGCAGCTCTTCTATCTGCCAGCCGGCTCGGCCCACATGAGCGGATACCGCCAACAGAATGTCTTCTCCGGGCTGGGGAATCAGCGTGTAGCGCCCCGCCTGCAAGTTATCTGCTACTACCTCCGCGACACCCGGTATGGCGGCCAACTCCTGGGCCAGACCGTCGCGAGCCGGCAACTGTAACACCACCGCGCCGTGGGTACGTGAGCGCGCCTGCAACTGCGCCGGGCTGCCGTCTGCCACCAGGCTGCCCGCCGCGATAATCATGGCGCGGCTGCATACCGCGTTGACTTCTTCCAGAATATGCGTTGACACAAGGATAATCTTGTCGGCGGCAATGCGCTGGATAAGCTCTCGCACTTGTTGCTTTTGGTTCGGGTCGAGACCGTCGGTGGGTTCGTCAAGCACCAAAACCTGAGGATCGTGAATCAGCGCCTGGGCCAGACCAACACGGCGTTTGAAGCCCTTGGAGAGGGTTTCTATAGGCTGGTGCCAAACCGATTGCAGCTCCAGGTCTGCCACCATGGCGTCCATTTGCTGCTTTTTTTGCGCGCCCCGCAGGCCACGAATATCCGCCACAAAAGCCAGAAAACGAGCGGGTGTCATATCACCGTAAGCCGGCGCACCTTCTGGCAGATAACCCATCAGGCGCTTGGCGCCCATGGGGTCGTTTTGGATATCGTGCCCGTATATCGACACCGAGCCACTGCTGGGCGCGATAAAACCGGTAATCATCCGCATAGTGGTGGTCTTGCCGGCGCCATTGGGGCCCAAAAAGCCCAACACTTCGCCGGGGGAAACCTTGAAGCTTAGATCCTTAACCGCCTCGAAATGGCCAAACTCCTTACTGAGATGGCTTATCTCAATCATGCAGTACCTCACCTGTTGCTGTGGAAAAACGCGAAATTAAAAAGAAATTGGAGACGGATTTCAAGTCCTGAAGAACCGAACCGGGAGCAGAGAAAAAGTGCAAAACCGCATAGCCCACGGCAATTTCTCCCGAATGCGGGCAGGTTTTATGCTTGCCCTCCCCGGCAGCTCTGATCGCCGCTTTTCGAGCCAGCCAACAGCGCTTTAATATCTTCAAGAATGACGTACAGATTGGGGACGAAAAATAGCGAAATAACGGTTGCGAATACTATCCCGAACCCGAGCGAGACCGCCATGGGAACCATAAACTGGGCCTCGGCACTGCCTTCCAGCAGCATCGGTAGTATACCCAGGAAAGTGGTCAAAGATGTGAGCAGGATAGCCCGAAAGCGACGACAGCCGGCATCCACCACAGCCTTCTGTATAGCTACACCTTTGTCGCGCACATCCCGGTTAACAAATTCCACCAGTATGAGGCTGTCATTCACCACCACGCCCGACAACGCGATCACACCCATCAGCGACATCATGCTAAGGGGCATTCCACCCATAATGACATGGCCAATAGCGGCGCCAATGACCCCGAACGGAATCACACTCATTACCATCAGTGGTTGGACATAGGACTTGAGTGGAATGGCCAGCAACGCATAGATCGCAAACAGCGACAATAGAAAGCCCTTGAACATGTAATCTTCGATGTTCTTACTTTCCAGCGCATCGCCGTCAAGTTTGTAAATCAGGTCGGGATATTTCTTCACCTGTTCGGCAAAAAACGGGCCGGTTATCTCCCGCACCACTTTGTTCGGCTCCAGCACGGCCTTGTTAACTTCCGCCGAAACCGGCACTGCGGTCGCCCGGTTTACCCTTATCGACTCAGCCATGGCTGGTTTGAATTCCAGCTCGGCCACCGACATCAACGGTACTTCGCTGCCATCAGGGGTACGAATATACATATTTTCAAGATCCGCCACCGTGCGGCGTTCATGCCGGGGGTAGCGTACCATCACTTTCACTTCATCGTTACCGCGCTGCAGGCGCTGCGCCTCAGAGCCATAAAATGCGTCCCGGACCTGGCGGCCAACGTCAAACAGGCTGAGACCAAGGGCCTCGGCACCGGGTTTGATATCAATGTGAATCTCGTTGACCAGGTCAGCAGAACCGTTTTCGATATCGAAGACACCATAGTAACTGCGCAGCTTTTCTTCCAACTCACTGGCGGCGAGTTGCAGTTGCTCCCGGTCCTTGCCAACAATATTGAACTTCAGGTCCTTGTCTCCCGGACCTTCCAGTTCAGTGAATGACAGCACTCTGGCACCGGGGATATCGCCCACCTTTTCCCGCCAGCGTTGAACCAGCTCCCTGGCCTCCAATTTGCGCACCTCGGGTCGCACCAACTCAATCATGAAAAAACCAATACGACCGTCAAGGCCGTAGCTAAAGATGTGCTGGTAAAATTTTTCGTCCTCACCATGTTGCTGTTGGTACTCAGTCTCAATCTCACTCAGTGCCGCGCGCATCTGCAACAGGGCCTCACGGGTTTTGTAGTCGGGGGTACCACGCACCATTTCCAGATTGGCCTGGATATAGTCTCCCGCCTGGTCCGTCATCATCACGTAGCGAATCCAACCACCGGCTATCAGGCCAAACACCAGAATCAAGACCCCGAGGAAAACTGCCACCGTGTTATACCGACGGGCGATGGTCTTTTCGAGAAATGGCCGATAATAATGGGCAATAAACCGGTCGAGCGCCTGGTTATTGGCTTGCTGCAGGCGCTCCTGGTGACGCGAATGAAGCCAACCGCCACTGCCAGAGTGAGCCAGGTGGGCGGGCAGAATCCATTTTGATTCAATCAGAGAAAACAGCAGGCAGAGAATTACAACAGCGCCGAATGACAACAGGAAATTGGCATACGGGCCCTGCATAAAAAGGGTGGGGGCAAACGCAGCAATGGTTGTAAGCACCCCGAAGGTCGCGGGCATCGCCACCCGCTGGGCGCCCAAAATCACCCGATCAAGGGAGTGGCCGTGGCGACGCACGCTGTCGTGCACGCTCTCGCCAATGATAATGGCGTCGTCAACCACAATCCCCAACACCAGGATAAAGCCGAACAGGCTCATCATATTGATACTGACACCAATCCCGGGCATCGGCAGCATGGCCAATGCGCCAAGAAAACAGATCGGCAGTCCCAGCATTACCCAAAAGGCAATGCGCAGCTCCATAAACAAGCCCAGGGTGATAAACACCAGGATCGCGCCAAGACCCAGATTGCGCAGCATCATCGACAGCCGTTGATCGAGGTAATAGGTCGTGTCTGCCCAGTAGTCCAGATGCACCCCCTCGGGCAGGGTCGCGGCTTTGCGCTGCATATAGTCTTTCACCGCATCCGCCACTTTAATAATGTCCTGGTCGCCAACCGCGTAAGCCGTCAAGGCCACAGTGTAGGCATCGTCAAAAACAGCAAACCCCTCGGTTTCGACAAAACCGTCATTGATGTTGGCAATGTCACCCAGGGTGAGCCGGGTGCCGTCGGGCCAGCTTAGCAGTACCACCTGCTCAAACTGCTTCTGGTCGTAGGCCTGGCCACGGGTACGCAATAAAATGTCCCCGCTCTCAGCGCGGATACTGCCAGCGGGCAGGTCGATAGAACCGGCGGCGATTGTCTGTGCAACCTGTCCCAGGGTGAGCCCATATTTACGCAAAAGGGATTCGTCGATTTCAATCGTAATCTCGCTGTCCCGCACACCGTGAATTTCTATCCGCCCCACATCTGCCAGCGCCAGCATCTCCTGCTTCATTTCCTCGGCGAGCAGTTTTCCGGAACGCTCAGTGATATTGCCAAACAACTGCAACTGCACGGCATGAGCCATCCAGTCAACTTTGGAAATGACGGGGCGTTCAGCTTCTTCCGGGAAAGTGGCTATGCTATCTATTTGTATTTTTACTTCGTTGAGCAGGGTATCGATATCAATCCCATGCTGCGCCTCTATTCTTATGTTGGCCGCAGAGTCGTAGGCGCGTGACTCGATGCGCTTGATGCCGTCTACGTCCTTGACCGCTTCTTCGATCTTGAGCACGATCCCCTTTTCGACCTCGCTCGGTGCGGCACCCGGATACACCTGCATAACCTGGATCATGTGGCTGTCGATGGTGGGCATAATGTCTTTTTTGATGGTGTAGACCGACAAAAGCCCAAGGGCAATGATCAGCACCATCAACAGGTTGGCAGCGACAGGATTGCGCGCAAACCAGGCGATCAAGCCCTTGTTGCTGTCAAACTCACTCATAGGGCTCTGCCTTGCCTGGTGTCATTCCGCTCACTTGCCACCTAGCTTGAAGGTGCGCTTGGGTTTTCGCTGGAGCGCGCAGGTAACAGTGCCTCAGCGCCGGGTGCGACAGGCACAGGTGCCGCACTGGACAAGCCGGCTTCACCGCGTTGGGCAGCACCCTGGCGCACCACAGACGCAATACTCACCGGGGTATTGGGCAACACTGGGCCAACACTGGTGACACACACTTTATCGCCATCTTCGAGGCCACTGGTCACAAATATCTCGGCGCCATCCGTTCGCAACAGACCCACTTCCCGCTCCTGCAGGCGGTTGCTGTCATCCACTATCCATACCAGGTTACCGGGTCGGATGATGGTGCGGGGCAAGGAGATTACCCCGTCAACACGACGCCCCTGGATTTGCGCCTCGACAAACATACCGAAGCGCAACGGCGAAAAATCTTCCTGTTTGTCAGTGCGATAGATGCCATAGGGATCGTCCAGCCGGGCCACCACAAACATGGAGCGACTGCGCTCGTCCAGCACCCCCTCGGTACGCACCAGCAGCGCATGCCATTTGCGAGCCTCGCCGTCCAGACTATGACTCAATTCCACCTTCGGCAAATCGCCGCTCAGGGGTTGATGGGCATCGGGAAGTAATAAATAGCCAAGCTTGCTTTCAGGAATGGCAAGGCGTATCTCAGCATCGCCGACCGACATGATCGACCCTACCGGCGTCCCCGCAGTAATATACTGGCCAATATCAACCTGCTTGGACTCGACCAGGCCATCGTAGGGCGCGATCAGGATTGTCCTTTCAAGATCAAGCCTGGCCTGGTCGAGGCTGGCCTGCGCCGATTCAAGCTGCGACTGCGCCTCCAGCAATTGCGGTTGCCGCAGCGCGAGGCGCCGGGCGTCATCGCTCACCGCGTCGCGGCCCCTGCGCTGCTGCCATTCACTCTTGGCAACCGCAACCCTGCCACGCTCCTGGGCCAGCGCACTGCGCGCCTGGGCCACCAGGGCTTCTGCTTGCTGCAGCCGCGCAAAATAGTCACGATCGTCCAGGCGCAGTAACACATCACCCGAGCGAAAGAAGCCCCCTGCTTTAAAGTTGTCGGACACTTCCAAAATGCGACCCGACACTTCGCTTACCAGGCTGGTGTGAGAGCCTGGCTGGACCACGCCCTGGGCCTGAACGCTGACAGTAAGGGTCGTAGGACTCACTTGCAGCACGTCGACCAACAATGGTTTACGCTCAGGTACGATCGTCTCTGGCTCGGGTTTCAAGCCAACCAGGACCCCCGCCAGCAGTGCCGCCAGGGCAATCATGAATAGTGGAACTCTAAATGCTTTCGCATCCATAAGATGAGCAATCTACAGTGTAAAAAAACAGCGAGAACCAGGTTGGCCCCCACGGAGGTAGTACCGTGCGATCAGTGGGCCCGAGGCTGCGTTTTCGGGCCACTACCGTGAGATCCGGGACCTCTCCGGCTACTCAGAGGTCTCTTAGTATAGTACCCAGGGCTTCCCCAGGTGATTACGGTCGGGTAAGACCATAACAACCCCCCTATACTCGGAGGCACTTAAAAAGCGATGGCGACTATAGCATAAAGCCCTGCTGTTGGGCGGGTATTCACCCGGTGGCTGTGCCGTCCACAGGCGCACTCGTGACAAACTCGGATCATCATAGGATTAGATACGACTTCGCCATCACATTGGACTCACGCCTATCGCCCCGGCAGCAGCCAGCCTGGAGCACGGAATACAGGCGCTATCGAACCCTATCAGGCCCGCTGGCTGCTCACCGATACGACCTCCCCGGTCATATAAGAAGAATAATCCGACGCAAGGAACATCATGACATTGGCCACCTCCCATACTTCAGCAGCGCGACCAAAGGCTTCCTTTGATGCCAACTCCTCTAACAAGGCCTCGGGCGTGGTCTTTTTTAAGAATTCGTGGACGGCGATCGACGGTGATACCGCGTTAATCCGCACTCCATATTCGGCGGCTTCCAGAGCCGAGCAGCGCGTAAGTGCCATCACCCCGGCTTTGGCAGCAGCATAATGCGACTGTTCTTTCTGGGCGCGCCACCCAAGTACTGAAGCATTATTGATAATCACCCCGGCTTTCCTGGCTTGCATCACGCGGAGGATAGCACGGGTCATGCGCATGGTGCCGGTGAGGGTGATATCGAGCACCCGGGTCCACTCCTCGTCAGGCATATCGACCAACAGACAGCTACCCCCGAGACCGGCATTATTGATCAAAATGTCAACGCCACCCAATAGCTGTTCGGCGCCATCTACCAGCGCCTGAACCTGCTGTTCGTCGCTCACATTGGCGAGCATCCCGTACACCTTAGCCAATCCGGTCACTGCCTTGAGTTTGGCAACCGCCTGCTCCAGTCGGGCGGCATGAATATCGCTAATCATCAAGCCACGGCAGCCTTCTTCAACAGCCCGGGTAGCTGCGGCATAACCTATGCCGGCACCGGCGGCGGCGGTTATCAACACGGACTTTCCCGCCAATAATTGATGACCGGCAACATAGGGTGGTGCTTGCTTCAAAGCCATTCTGGATTCCCGCATGGTCTACCGGACTTGCGCCCGTATCGATAACATTCACTGGCGCTTTTTTGCGCGATAATGCGCCAGCACTAGCCGCTGAACTTTGGCTCCCTGGGCATACCCAGCCCGCGCTCAGCGATGATATTGCGTTGAATCTGGTTAGTCCCGCCGTAGATGGTGTCGGCACGCGCAAACAGGTACATCGATTGCAGTCGACTGAGATGGTAAGGCGGGCCGTCAAGTATCTCGCCTTCCGGCCCCAGCACGTCCATCGCCAGTTCCCCCAGGGAACGGTGCCAACTCGACCAGTGCAACTTATAGATCAGCGCTTCCCTGCCGCCGTTGCTGCCCGCCAGCATTCGCATACAGTTGTAACGCATTAACTTCAGCCCGATGTGCGCAGCGGCGATGCGCTGGCGAATCAGTGGATCCCTGGATGAGCCATTGGCACGGGCAAGCTCGATGATCTGGTTGAGTTCGTTCTGGAATAACATCTGCTGCCCCAGGGTAGACACCCCGCGTTCAAAACCCAGCAGTCCCATGGCAACCTTCCAGCCATCGCCAGGCTCCCCCACAATATCGTCCGCGCCACATTGCGCATTGTCGAAGAACACTTCGTTGAACTCCGAGGTACCGGTGAGTTGCACAATGGGTCGCACCTCGATACCCGGCTGATTCATCTTCAGCAAAAAGAATCCAAGCCCCTTATGGGCTGCTGAATCGGGCTTGGTGCGTGCCAGTACAAAACAATGATCCGCCTCATGGGCAAGGGATGTCCAGACCTTTTGGCCATTGAGTACCCACACGCCACGGTCAGCGTCAAAGCGAGCTTGAGTTTTCACGTTCGCCAGGTCTGAACCTGCTGATGGTTCAGAATAACCCTGGCACCACAGCTCGGTACCGGCAACAATACCCGGAAGATATTTTTGTTGCTGTGCCGCATTGCCGAAAGCTATCAAGGTAGGACCGGCAAGGCCCTCTCCTATATGTCCCATGCGACCCGGGGCGCCAGCCCGGGCATATTCCTCATGGTAAATAAGCTGTCGCTCGATGCTGCAGCCGCGTCCGCCAAACTGTTTTGGCCAGCCGATACAGGTCCAACCACCCTGTGCCAGCTGTTGCTCCCATTGCCTGCGCTGCTCAACAAACATATGTTCGTCACCGGGACCGCCGCGGAATTTCAAGCAGGAAAATTTTCCGTTCAGCTTGTCCTGCAGCCACTGTGCCCATTCGCGGCGAAACTGTTCGTCTTCGATACTGAAACTGAGTTTCATTGCTCTACATTCCCAACCTTGCGCATGGCGCAACAAGCTAATCCAACAACAGCGCCGCCAGGCGCTCGCGGTGCCATGCCCCATTGCCTAGAAACTGTTCTGTGGATTTGGCGCGCTTCAGGTGCAGGTGAATATCGTAGTCCCAGGTAAACCCGGCACCACCATGCAACTGCAAGCTGGTCGCGGCGTTATGAAAATAGGCATCGGAACACCAGGCTTTGGCCACGCTGGCCGCTTCGCCGAGCTCTGCCGCGAAGGGCCCACCGACCAGGGCCTCGTCGGCAATGCATGCCGCATAGTACACTGCCGAGCGCGCCACCTCAGCCTGCAGCACCATGTCTGCCGCCTTGTGCTTGACCGCCTGAAAACCAGCGACGGGCCGACCAAATTGAACCCGCTCTTTGGTATAGGCGACCGTCATATCAAGTATTTGTTGGGCGCCGCCCAGTTGCTCCGCAGCAGTAGCGATTGCTGCGAGGTTCAATATTTTCTCCAGCTCGGGCCAGGCTTCGCCCTCCTCCCCCATCAAACAGCCTGCAAGGGGCAAGCGCACATGATCGAACTCCAACTGAGCCTGCTTGCGGGTTTGATCCATTGTCGGCAGGCACTGCCGGGAAAAGCCATCGGCCCCATCGTGCCGGGGCTGGAGCAGCAGCAAACTGATGCCGTCCTTGCCGCTGGAACCCGGGCGACGTGCCGCCAGTACCAGCAACTCAGCACTGTGGCCGTTGGGCACATACCGATAACTGCCATTCAGCACAAGGCTGTCACCGTCACGCTCGGCGACCACCTCGATTGCCCTGGCATCCCATTCCCGACCTGCGGTCATAAAGGCAAGAGAAGCCGTCATTCCACCGGCTGCAATTTGGGGTAAATAACGCGCCTTTTGCATTTCGTTAGCTGAAACCAACAGCGCGTTAGCGCCCAGACACACTGTCGAATAAAATGGTGAGCACAACAGAAAACGCCCCATCTGCTCCAGCGTTGCGGCTAATTCAACATAGCCCAAGCCCATACCCCCATAGGCCTCGGGTATGTGTAACGCCGGCCAGACCATCTCATTGCAGATCCGTCGCCACAGTTCAGGGTCATAGCCCAGCTCGGTCACCATTGCTGCGCGCACAGCGGTGCTGTTAGAGGCCTGTTCCAGAAAGGCCGCAGCGATATCGCGGATCATCTGCTGTTCTTCAGTAAAGGCGAAATCCATGATCTGTCCTGCGGTTTGTTGATAAAGGCCTGCTGACCATTCTAAAAAACAAGAGGCTCAGCGGCTAGCAAGGCCGAGGTCTCAGCTTCCATATACTTGCTGCGCCGGCACCTCACGAGCCAATAGCTGGTCCACCGCAGCGCCAACTTCTGCTGGTTCCCAGCGCGCGCCCTTATCCAAACCTTCGGTTGAACGCCATCCCGAGGCGATCGATATTTTTCCACCCTCCGCTTCAAACACTCGACCACTGACATGGCTTGACCCGGCGCTGCCGAGCCACACCACCAGCGACGAGACATTTTCGGGCGCAAAATAATCGAAACTGCCATCCTCGGGCACGGCCATCCGCGCAGCCATGGACTCGACCGCCGTGGTCATACCGGTTCGCGCGGCCGGCGCAATCGCGTTGGCGGTAATACCATAGCGCGCAAGCTCTGCAGCCTGGTTAAGTGTCAGGGCTGCTATACCAGCCTTGGCCGCAGCATAGTTGGATTGGCCGACAGAACCCTGCAACCCCGCTCCCGAGGTGGTATTAATAATCCGCGCATTCACTGGAGCACCTTGTTTCGATTGGGCACGCCAATAGTGAACGGCATGTGACGCTATACCAAAATGGCCCTTGAGATGTACTGACATAACCGCATCCCATTCGCCTTCAGTCATAGAGGCGAACATCCGATCGCGATTGATCCCCGCATTGTTTAATACCACATCCAGACCGCCATAATTGTCGATCGCCTGAGCCACTGCGTTGAGACTGTCGTCGTAGTTAGTAATGTCTGAACTGTTCACCATTGCCGTGCCACCGTTGGCAACAATTTCGTTCACCACCGCGTGGGCTGCGGCCTGGTTGACATCGTTAACGACCACCGCAGCGCCTTCGGCCGCAAACACTCTGGCATGGGCCGCGCCAAGACCACCCCCGGCGCCGGTAATGATAACCACCCTGCCCTGACAAATTCCCATGTTCTGATCTCCTGTCGATACCACGCAAAAGCCCTACAGTCGCTCGATAATGGTTACGTTGGCCTGCCCACCGCCCTCACACATGGTCTGCAAACCATAACGACCATTGCTGCGTTCCAGCTCGTACAACAGGCTTGTCATAAGCCTGGTACCGGTGGCGCCCAAGGGATGCCCCAGCGCAATAGCGCCGCCATTAACATTGGTTCTGGCCGGCTCGTAACCCGTCTCCCTCAGCCACGCCATGGGCACCGATGCAAAGGCCTCGTTGATTTCCACCAGGTCGATATCCTGCAGCTTCATGCCTGACTTTTTCATCGCATGAGCGGTGGCAACGATGGGCGCGGTCAGCATCCATATCGGATCCTCCGCGCGAACGCCCAAATAATGAATCCTCGCCCGAGGTGCCAATCCATAGCGCTTCAGTGCCGCCTCTGAAACCACCAACATCGCGCTTGAGGCATCGCAGGTCTGGC
Source organism: uncultured Gammaproteobacteria bacterium (assembly GCA_963753815.1). GTDB lineage: Bacteria > Pseudomonadota > Gammaproteobacteria > Pseudomonadales > Halieaceae > CAVWDU01. The sequence continues at coordinate 2,066,871 of CAVWDU010000003.1, read as the reverse complement.
TGGAGACCGCAGCCGTCACCTTGTCACATCCGAAAAGCGCATCGAGGGTGGCCATCTGCTTCAGTGTGGTCTGGCGCGGTGTCTCGTCGATGTGCAGACCTTCAAGTGGCACTATCTCACGAATAAAGCGCCCCTCCTCAATGGCACGCAGCGCTCGTGCATGGGATTCCAGCGCATACTCCTCCAGCTCGCGGCGACTCAAATGCCATTTATCAGCGATCATCTGGGCCGAGCGAAACTGGGTTGGCGGGACCTTGCCATAACGCTCCACCCAACCCGCAGAACCGGTAAAGGGGTCGCTAAACCCCAGCGGTTCAGCCGCAGTCATCGCCGAGCTGATAGGAATCTGAGTCATGGTTTGTACCCCGCCCGCTAACACCACATCCATGGTGCCGGACATCACCGCCTGGGCGGCAAAGTGCACGGCCTGCTGCGATGACCCACACTGACGGTCAATAGTCGTACCCGGCACAGCCTCAGATAAACCAGCAGCCAGCCATGCCGTGCGGGCGATATCCCCCGCCAATGGGCCGATGGTATCGACGCAACCAAAGATCACATCGTCGTACTCATCATCCGGAATTGGATTGCGCTGCACTATGGCCTTAATCACATGAGCCCCAAGGTCGGCCCCATGCACGTGGGCAAGCCCTCCCTTGCGTCGCCCGGTCGGCGAGCGCAGCGCATCGACAATATAAGCTTCAGGCATTGACTACCCCCCGGTTAAACTTGCTAATTGTGCGCATGTTTCATCCTAAGCCGTTGTCCTCATCACTGATGCACTGCCACCCACACCTTACAAACCTACTACCTATGCCGCACTGTACTTAGCCGCAATCTTTTCGGCCTCACTCTAATTAGCCGCAGCAGTGCGGGCCAGCGAGCAGGACCGTGCGCCGGAGGGACCCGGCGCCCGAGCCCCCAGGGATGGGTTCACGGCGTGTCCTGGGCGATGGCGCGCGCTGCCTCCTATCCCATCCCAACCCAAACCCAAGCCAACTTTTCTACGCCTCACTCTAATTAGCCGCAGCAGTGCGGGCCAGCGAGCAGGACCGTGCGCCGGAGGGACCCGGCGCCCGAGCCCCCAGGGATGGGTTCACGGCGTGTCCTGGGCGATGGCGCGCGCTGCCTCCTATCCCATCCCATACCCAAGCCAACTTTTTTACGCCTCACCCTAATTAGCCGCAGCAGTGCGGGCCAGCGAGCAGGACCGTGCGCCGGAGGGATCCGGCGCCCGAGCCCCAGGGATGGGTTCACGGCGTGTCCTGGGCGATGGCGCGCACTGCCTCCACCCAAACCCAAACCCAAACCCAAGCCAACTTTTTTACGCCTCACTCTAATTAGCCGCAGCAGTGCGGGCCAGCGAGCAGGACCGTGCGCCGGAGGGACCCGGCGCCCGAGCCCCCAGGGATGGGTTCACGGCGTGTCCTGGGCGATGGCGCGCGCTGCCTCCTATCCCATCCCATCCCATCCCATCCCATCCCATCCCAACCCAAACCCAAACCAACTTTTTTACGCCTCACTCTAATTAGCCGCAGCAGTGCGGGCCAGCGAGCAGGACCGTGCGCCGGAGGGACCCGGCGCCCGAGCCCCCAGGGATGGGTTCACGGCGTGTCCTGGGCGATGGCGCGCGCTGCCTCCTATCCCATCCCATCTAATCCCATCCCAAACCCAAACCCAAGCCAACTTTTCTACGCCTCACTCTAATTAGCCGCACTGCCATCCTCATAAAAAGTACTCCCCGGTCCCAAAACAGCACTGTCGGCAAACACATACTCCGCTACCCGGCGCTTGTGAAATCCAGCACTACCCCAGGCATTGTTATAAGCCCATGCCCGCTTCATAAAAATGTGCAGATCGACCTCCCAGGTGTAACCCATCGCCCCGTGCACCTGCATACTATTACTTGCCGCCAGCTGCGCCGCTTCACAGCCCGCGAGCTTAGCGTGGCTAACGTGCATATCCCTCGCACCCAGACCATGTGTCAGCGAATAAGCCGCGCGATACACCGGACCCCGCGCATATTCCAGCTTCAAGGCCACATTCGCCAGCAGATGCTTGATCGCCTGGAAGCTGCCTATTGCTGCGCCGAACTGTTGCCGATCGCTACTGTAAGCAACCGCCATATCGACCATTCGCTGGGCCAGGCCAAGACACTCTGCGGCAACGCCCAACGCGCCATGATTCAACGCGACTGCCACCAGCTTGCGCGCCGCATCGTGCTCGGCCAATAACAAAGCCGCAGCCGGCTCAAAATCTACCCCATACAAACGACGCGAAGGATCTATCGACGCGTTGAGTGACAAGCCCGCAGCACCAGCCGGCACCGCATAAACACACCCATCGCGTTCCACAATCAGCAAGTCCGCGAGATGAGCATCTTCGACTAACAGATTAGCTTGCAGGCCTACAGCAACCCTCGCCTGGCCACTGGCTATCGCGGGTAACCACTGATTCTGCAACGCCAGACTGCCAGCAGCTAACAAGGTTGGTACAGCCACCAGCACAGTGTGCACCAGCGGTTCAGGCAGCGCCGCATATCCTGCCTCCTGTGCCAGCAGCACAAAATCGATCGCCCCCATACCCAAGCCGCCGAACTGCTCCGGGATCGTTACCGCGGTCAACCCCAGCTCGGCAAGTTGCGCCCACAAAGTGTCACTGCGACCGAAAGACGAATCCCAGCCCAGACGGATTTTTTCAGTGCTGACTTCCTTCGCCAAAAAATCCCGTAAAGTTTGCTGAAACCGGATTTGATCATCGCTAAAAGTGAAATCCATACCCACCCCGGCTACTTGCGCGGCATCCCGAGCATACGCTCGGCGATGATGTTGCGCTGGATCTCATTGGTGCCAGCGTAGATCGGCCCCGACTGCGAGAACAGCCAGCCGTCGAGCCAGTTGCCCACCCCCATCGCGGCGGGCGCGTGGGGCAGTAATTCTGCCCGGGCCCCCAGGATTGACATGGCGGTAGCGTGCATCTGCCGATCCAGCTCCGACCAGAAGATTTTGTTGGTCGATGCCTCAGCACCTATTTTGCCACCCTGCATCAGGCGGCAGGCCGTCTGGTATGTCACCAGGGCATAGGCCTCGGCGTCCATATAAGCGCGCAGCACCGCGTCAGCAAGGCCTGGATCGAAATCTGCAAAAGCCTTGTTGGTCTGGTACAACTCCACCAATTGGCGGGCCGTGTGCTGGAATCGAGCCGGACTGCGCAGCATCAAGCCGCGCTCAAAGCCGGCAGTGGCCATGGCGACGGCCCAACCCTCGCCTTCGCCACCCAGTCGATTGTCGACGGATACCGCTACATCATCGAAAAAGATCTCCGCAAAACCCGGCAGACCATTGAGCTGCGCAATGGGCCGCACCGTAATGCCCCTGGCATTCATCGGCACCAGGATAAAGGTCAGGCCATGGTGGCGACTGGATTTTGGATCGGTACGAAACATGCCGAAGCACCAATCCGCCCAAACTGCCCGGGTCGACCAGATCTTCTGGCCGTTAATGATGTATTGGTCGTCGCGCAAATCAGCCCTGGCGCGAATGGCCGCCATATCCGAGCCGGCATTGGGTTCCGACCAGGCCTGGCACCAAACTTCGCCCCCGCTTGCCATCTTCGGTAGAAAGCGCTTTTTTTGCGCCTCAGTGCCGTATTCCATCAAGGTGGGACCGAGCAGGAATATGCCGTTCTGGTTGACCCGAAGCGGTGCTCCAGCGCGATAGTACTCCTCCTCAAAAATCAGCCAATCGATCAAGTCGCAAGCCCGACCGCCCAGCGCCTCGGGCCAGGTAACCATCCCCCAGCGACCGGCATTGAGCCTGGCTTCCCATTCACGATGCAGCGCAAACCCCTCGGCGGTATCGAAACTCGGCAGTGGCTGTGACGGCACATTGTCGGCTAACCAGGCGCGAATCTCGGCGCGAAATTGCAGCTGCTGTGCACTGTAATTTAGGTCCATCAGTGTCTCAGTTTTTTGCTGATCATATGTATCAAACCCTCAGCTCAGTGCTCACCGAAATCGGCATTGCGTTTCGCCACAAAGGCATCCCGCGCTTCCTGGGAATCTCCCATGGTATAGGCCTCGAAGGTAAAGCCCTGCTCGCCACGGTATTTGTGTTCAAGGTCGCCATCTTCAATGCCGCTGAGGGCTTGTTTGGCAAGCCGCACCATAGCCGGCGACTTGGCCGCTATTTTGCCGGCAATGTCGCGCGCGACATCCAGTACCTTTTCCCTTGCCACCACGCGCTCGACCGCGCCGAGACGGTAGGCCTCGGCAGCATCGATAAACTCGCCGGTAAAATACATATAGCGCACCTTCTGCACCGGGAACATACGCTGCAGGTGAGCACCGCCACCCATAGCGCCGCGATCAATCTCGGGGACGCCAAAGCGGGTGCAGTCTGACGCCACAATAATATCGGCGGCGCCGCTAATGCCAATGCCGCCACCCAGCACAAAGCCATGCAGTGCAGCGATGACCGGCTTGGGATTCAGGTGAATCGCCTTGAACGTATCGTAGTTGCCCTGGTTGACCCTGACGATAGCCTTGCTATCTGCCGCCAGCTCCTTGATATCGACGCCGGCACAAAAGCCCTTGCCGTGGGCTGCAATAATAATGACTCGCACCTTATCGTCGCCGCCGAGCGCCTCCAATTGGCGCGCGATGGCGAACCAGCCGTCGCTGTTGAAGGCGTTTACCGGCGGGTGATCGAGGATCAATTCAGCGATACCGGCATTGATAGAAAGCTGGAAGGGTTTAGTCATTGCATCTCCTCATCGTGCACATTATGTCGGACTAACCCGCACCGCCAGTTCGCGCAGGCGTTGCTCAGCCTCAGCAACGATGGTGCTAATGATTTCTTCGCAGCTGAGCAAACGGTCGATAGTCCCGGCGACCTGCCCCGACGGCAGCACCCCTTCATCTGGCATACCATCAACCATTGCGCGCTGGATAATCATGGGAGCATTGGCCGACATAATGGACTGCGACAAAGTGATTTCGCCGCTTTTGGATTGGGCAATTGCCAACTTCAGCAAACTGCCAACACTGGCACCCGTATGGCTTTGGTAGCGCAGTCCGCTGTGCAGTGCCAATGCCAGCTTACGCAGGCTTCCGCCAGCCACTAACCGGGTCAGCATTTTGTTCATCAGCATGCGCTGCGGAATGCCATCCATTGCCTTCGACACAATAATCTGCCCGGGATCTTTGCAGTTGAGATAGTAATCTTTGGTGGGCTGCGGCACTGGAGATTCTCGGCTTAGCAAAAAACGTGTCCCCATAGCAATACCGTCAGCTCCCCAGGCCAGCGCGCCAGCCAGCCCGCGGCCATCCTTGAAGCCTCCGGCTGCAACCACCGGCACATGCTCGCCAACCGCGTCGATAACCTCGGGCATCAACAGGGTTGTCGGAATGCTGCCGGTGTGACCACCACCCTCGCCTCCCTGCACAGTCACCGCATCAGCGCCTAGCTCCACCGCCTTAATGGCATGTTTGGCAAGTCCTACCGTAGGAATACAGACCACACCATGCTGTTTCAGCCTCGCGATCATCTTTTTTCCGGGTGAGCGCGAATAACTTACCGCCTTGACCCCATACCTGATTACCAGCTCGACAATGTCGGCGGCATTGGGCTGATACATATGAAAATTGACGCCAAAGGGCCTGTCGGTGAGGGCGATGGTACGCAGGATGTCGCGTTCGATGTCGGCGGGTGGAATGGTCGCTCCGGCAAGAAAGCCAAAACCACCAGCATTGCAACTTGCCGCCACCAGGTTTGGGTCAGACACCCAACCCATCGCTGTCTGGATAACGGGATAACGACAGCCCAGCAATTGCGTTAGTCGAGTCTGTAAGTTGACAGTCATCCAGGGTACCAAAGTGCCTAAGCTGTACTGCGATTGCCAGGAGGATTATCCGGCAGTTGCCGGGATCGCAAGTCGTGGGGGTCGAGTGCCGCAATCACCGCCAGCTGCAATTCAGTCGGGGCTGGCGTCTTCGCCACCTGTTGCGGAATATGCAGCTCGAAACCGGTATTGTCCTGCACCTGTTCTGTGCTGATACCCGGGTGCAGTGACAGCAGCCGAAGCTGGTGATTCGGCCCGCCAAAATCCATTACGCAAAGATCAGTAATGATCCGCCTCAGGTCAATATCATCCAGGCTGTAACCTTTGGGCAAACGCCTGGGGTTATACCCTATGGTGCATACCACGTCGCATTCGCCCTTTACAAAAACCCGGGTGTTGTGCGACGGCACAAACCAGCTGTTGGCATGACAAATAGAGTTACCTGGAAAGCCCCTCACACCTAACATTTGCACCTTGGGTTGGGAGTAGCTTGCGCCCAGTGCCGAAATATTGGCCTGGCCAAAACGATCGATCTGGCTCGGGCCGCCCGTGATATGACGCTTGCCACTCCATACGTTATCAAAAATACGGGAGAAGCCCATCCAGGTTTCGTTCATCTGCCGGAAGTTGGCGGCCCGACTACCCAGAGGATTGGGCTGGGATAGTAACCAGGCTTCGGAGTCGGTCATCATGATGTCGGTATTGCAGGTTTTCATTGCCAGGCTTGCAGCCAGCCGCGGCAAAATACCGATACCACTGACTAATATTTCACCATCGTTTTTATAAACCTCAGCATTGGCACAAACCATCAATTCAGCCAGGCTGTAATCATCGGCCGGAACTTCCGCCATTGCGCTCACCTCCCGTTATCGCCCGAACGAAACACCCGCCCATCCGTCAAAGCCCCTGGTATGCATAGATACAGGCCTGTCGCCTGCTTTACGTTCGCTAGCCCAATGCCAGCATCACGGTTTGCCGGGATCACTGCGGTAAGATCCGCACTAGTAAACCGGCAACGGCAGCTGCTGAATAGCATCGAGTCCCCCCACCCGTTGCTGGTAATCGGCCTCACTCAAGTTGTTGATGTATTTCTCCGCATAGGCTGCAAACCCACCCGCTTTGGCGCCGGCGTTGTATTCCTTAAAGTGCGCCACATCGAAACCGTAATGTGGATTACAGGAGCACGGATGGGCACCTCCCGGTATATGCACCACACCGGTGGTTGCACTGCGCTCCCAAAAAACGTATCGCGCCTCATCACTATTGGCAAAAAATTCGCTATCGACTATGTCTTCGCAGCTCACGTAGGTGTTAGTGGCGGCACGGGCAAACCAGTCGTCCATGTAGTGGTCCGGGCCCACAATCTGGCAGACACCCCTGGCGTCGGCGCGATCCACATGAAGCAAGGCGGCATCCAGCGCCAGCGCGGGCATGGCGACCCATTCCTTGTCGTCATAGGGACTGTCGATCACTGCGAGCCCCTCGTTAATATGAATGACATCGGTGCCCAGACCGACTGCTGTGGGAATAAACGGACAGCCCCAGGCAGCGGCACGCAGGCCGAGCAACATCATGCCCTCGTCAATCTCCATGGTTTCGATCTCACCACGCTGTCGCGCCTGGCGAAAATAGGGTTCCAGTGGAATGAAATCGAGAGACACAAAGGCAAACACGACTTTTTTAACTTTGCCCGCGGCACAAAGCATGCCGACATCGGCACCACCGTAGGCCACCAGGGTGAGGTCCCTCAGCGGCGAACGAAGAATTTCACGCACCAACGCCATCGGCTTGCGGCGAGGCCCCCAGCCACCGATCCCCAGGGTCATACCGTCGCGCAATTGTGCGACCACCTGCCGGGATGTCATCGTTTTATCCATGACCCGCCTTGCCTAAACCGGTATCGGCATAGGTTGAGCCCAACGCCACGGATTAACTGTAGGTATCAATTGTTGCCCTCAATACGTGATTCGATACATATTACACTTCAATCTTGATTATTAGCATTTATCTAAGCATATATTTACGCATTTTAATCTTTCACTAGCCAACAATGCGGCTGATGCGGTAGTCATGCTTGACGAATTTTACTCCCAGGGTCACGTCTGTTTTTCGCACTCCGGGAATGCCGCTAATCACCGAATGCACAAAGTCTGATAGCTGCTGGGGATCCTGCACCATGGTGATTGCCAACAGGTCACAGCGGCCCAGCATCTTGCCGACAAAGCCTAATTGCCCCAGCGCTGCCAGAGCCTGCGCCACGCCGTCTATGTCACTGCTTTTTTCGACATCGATCCAGATAAACCCCAGCATCGGATTGTCGAGACGGCGGATATTGGTAATCGCGGTAATACGGATCAGGTGATCATCTTCCAGGCGCTTGATCCGTCCCCGCACGGTGCCTTCTGTCACGCCCAGCTGGGCCGCTATCTGGCGATTGCTGGTGCGGGCATCCAACGCCAGTCGCGCCACGATCTGTTGGTCGATACTATCCAGCGGGCGCTTATTCATCAAAGGGCACCCAATGGGGCTGGTTCTTCATCACGTTCACCGCCAGCGAGGGTAACAGCCTGCGCACCCCGGTCACGGCGGCCAACTGCCCCAGCAGCTGGTCCAGCTGATCCTGGTCACGGGCGACCGTCAGTATTTCAATATCATGATTACCGATGACCACGCTAACCGAAAAAACCTGGTCGATAGCCGCCAGTTGCTCGGCGACCATCACCGGCGCCCGCCCCTCCACTTCGACGCCAATAGCCAGCAGCATAGCGAAACCGGCGGCTTCAATATCGGTAACAGCGACCACCCGCATGGCGTTGCTTGCTTCCATCCGCCGCATCCTGCTGCGCACTGTCGCTTCGGTTAACTGCAGCTCTTTGGCGATACTGCGAAACGGCATCCGGCCGTCGCGTCGCAGCAAGCTAATAATGCGATAGTCCAGCTCGTCCAGCCCCTCGGCACGATAATTCCGCGCTGTGGGATTAACAACATAGCTGCCGCTTGCCTCCGTCATACCTGCATTTCCCGGGCCCGCTTTTTTAACTCAGTCTTCAGAACCTTGCCGGTCGCATTGAGTGGCAAGGCGTCGACAAAACGTACATAAAAAGGCACTTTGTAGCGGGCGAGTCGCTCGGCGCACCAATCCAGCACCGACTCCGGAGTCAAGCTGACTCCCGCAGCCGGCACGACAAATGCCATCCCGACTTCGCCCTGGGGTTGTTGCTCAATGCCGATAACGGCAACCTGGACAAGCCCTTCCAGCCCGGCCAGTACTCGCTCCACTTCCGCCGGATAGACGTTTTCGCCATTCATAATGTACATATCCTTAAGCCGGTCGGTAATGCTCAAATAGGCCCTCGTATCCATCACCCCGATATCGCCGGTCCGCAACCAGCCGTCAATGGTAATTGCGCGCCGGGTGGCCTCGGCGTCTTCGTAATAGCCCTGCATCACGTTGTAACCGCGCACCCAGATTTCGCCCACCGTTCCTGCGGCAACGGGTTCCAGGCTAGCGGGGTCTACCAGCTGTACTTCCACCCCCTCAATCGCACGACCCGAGGTGGTGGAGATGGTTTCAGGGTCATCGTCGGGGCGGCAAATAGTGACCACGCCACAGGTCTCTGTCAGCCCGTAGGCAGTCACTACCGTGTCAAACCCAAGTTCCTGCTGCATCGCTTTGACCAGTGCCACCGATACCGGTGCCGCACCGGTTACGCCCAGCCGCAAACTCGACAAGTCGTATTGCTGGCGCGCCGGGTGGGCGAGAATCATCTGGTAGGCAGACGGTGCGCCCGGCCACATGGTAATGCGTTTGCGCTCGATCGTTTCAAGTATGGCGTCGGCTTCGAACCCAGGCACAGGTACCATCGTGCAGCCCACCAGCAGGCAGGCAAACCAGCCCGCCTTGTAGCCAAAAGAGTGGAAAAAGGGATTGACCCCCAAATAAATATCGTCTGCACGCAAGCCCACGGTTGTTGCCCAGGTTTGGAACACCATGGCATTCTGGCCATGGCTACACAGAACACCTTTGGGCTGGCCAGTGGTGCCCGATGTGAACAGCATATCCATCGGGTCGTCAGGCCCCATCATGGCCGCCCGCTCGGCTGCCAGCTGCGGAGCCACTGCCTCACCACTGGCGAGAAACGCATCCCAGTCTTGGGCCCGCGAATCTTCTCCTTGTAACAACACCACCCGCTGTAGCGTCGGCAGCTGGGCCAAGGCCAGCATATCGAGCACGCTGCCCTGCTCCAGCTGTGGATAGGCAAACAACAGTTTAACCCCGGCCCGATGCAAGATATCTGCGGCTTCAGCCCCTCTCAGCCGATTGGCCAGCGGTACCAGCACCGCTCCCGCACACTGCGCGCCCAGGGCAGCGATCACCCAGCGCGCCATGTTGGGACACCAGATAGCAACCCGGTCGCCTTTATCGATACCCGCAGCGATAACGGCCCGGCTGACACGTTCAGCTTCTGCCCCGAGCTCGGCAAAGCTGCAACTCGCGCCATTGTCGTCCAAGGCCAGTCGGTCTGGATAGCGTGCCACCACGCGCTGCAATACTTGCGGCAGGGTGTGGTCAGTGGCGGGCATAGGCACCTCACTTTGCAGACAGCGATTCAGTACCAGCATACTAATTACCCGGGCAGTCATGATCAATACTTTGCGTATTTATTCAACACCATTTTTACGCATACAATAATATTCAGTAACCGTAATGCCATAGGCGCCCAGGCGTTTACCCCGCCACCCGGATAACTACGAATCCTATTCCATCCGGCCATGTCGTCATGCCCGACGTTACGACATTGTCATGCCGTAAATAGATTTGCAGCGCCTATGACAATCGACTAGTGTACTGTTTATCCATACAGCCTATTTGCTTAAGAGCGGCACTATGATTCTCTACATCGCAGAAAAGCCCAGCCTGGGCCGCGCCATTGCCGAGGTGCTGACCAAACCGCTGCGCAAGGGCGATGGTTTTATCCGCGCGGGCAATGGCGACACGGTTACCTGGTGTATCGGCCACCTACTGGAACAGGCCGAACCCGACATCTACGACCCCGCCTACAAAAAATGGAGCCTTGACGCCCTGCCAATCGTGCCACAGCAATGGCAAGTGTTACCGAAAACGAAAACCCGTAAACAGCTTGGCGTTATCCGTAAACTTGTGGGCGAGGCGGACCAACTGGTGCACGCGGGCGACCCCGATCGAGAGGGACAGTTACTGGTCGATGAGGTTATTGCCTACGTCGGGGTGCCGACGGCGAAAAAAGCCGGCATCCAACGCTGCCTGATCAGCGACCTCAATCCGGCGGCCGTGCGACGCGCGCTCAGCCAACTGCGCGACAACCGGGAGTTTATCCCCTTGTCGACTTCTGCCCTGGCCCGCTCACGGGCAGACTGGCTCTATGGCTTGAATATGACCCGCGCCTATACCCTGCAAGGTCGCAAGGCGGGATACAACGGCGTACTCTCGGTGGGCAGGGTGCAAACACCGGTGCTGGGCCTGGTGGTAAGGCGCGACCAGGAAATAGAGCATTTCCAGCCGCGTGCCTACTACGAAGTGCTGGCCCACCTGGACACCGAAGCGCAACAGCATTTTACCGCTAAATGGCAACCCAGCGATGCCTGTCTGCCCTACCAGGACGAGGAGGGTCGGGTACTCTCAAAGCGCCTGGCAGAAAAAGTAGTCCAACGCATAGAGGGCCAACCCGGCAGCGTAAGCGCGCTGGAAAAAAGCGCAAAGCAACAGGCCGCGCCATTACCCTATAGCCTGTCTGCGCTGCAGATTGACGCCGCCAGGCGCTACGCCATGAGCGCCAAACAAGTGCTCGAAACATGCCAGTCTCTCTACGAGAAGCACAAGCTGATCACCTATCCCAGATCAGACAGCCGCCACTTGCCCCTCGAGCATCATCAACAGGCAAGCGACGTTATTGCGGCGATTGTGCAAAACTACCCGGCAGTGAAGCCAAAGCTGGATCAGCTGGACTCGACCCGTAAAAGCAAGGCGTGGAACACCCACAAAGTCGCAGCGCACCACGCCATCATCCCAACCCAGAGGGTGGTGGCGACCGGGCAATTAGCCCAACGCGAGACCCAAATTTATCAGCTGATTGCGCGCCAATACCTGCTGCAGTTTTTACCTCCCTTTCGGTATTCTGAAACGAAAGTTGAGGTCACCATCGCCGGCGGGCGCTTCACCGCCAGCGCCCGGCAAGTACTGGAACCCGGCTGGAAAACCCTGTTAGGGCCGGTCAAAGATGAGCGCGAACAACAAACACTGCCGCCGCTGCAAAAAGGTCAGGAGCTGCAATGCAGCAAGGGTGAACTGCTCGAGAAAACGACCCAGCCACCCAAGCCCTTTACAGATGCCACGCTGCTCGGGGCAATGACCGGCATCGCCCGTTTTGTGACGGATGTAGAGATTCGCAAGGTGCTTAAGGATACTGACGGGCTCGGCACCGAGGCCACGCGAGCCGGCATTATCGAGCTACTGTTCAAACGTAATTACCTGGTGCGAGAAGGCAAAACGATTCGCGCCACCCGCACTGGACAGGGCTTGATCGGAACCCTGCCTGCGACTTCTACCACTCCGGATATGACCGCACATTGGGAACTTCAGCTGGATAAAATCAGTCGCAAACTGGCGAGCTACCAGGATTTCATGGTGCCATTGGAGCAACAGCTGCAACAACTGATCGACCAGGCCGCTACCCTGGCACCGAAAGGCCTTCAAGGTTTACCGCCCCGGCCCGCTAAAAAACGCAGGCCACGTAAACGAAACAGTACGAAGAAATCACCGCTCGTCCGGGCCGCAAAACATTGACCTGTGGGTTGATATCCATCGGGCTACCGATAGATTTGGTCAAGCGCGACTCTAGCTTCACCTTCACCTTGCCAACCGGCAGCTTTTTTAAATAGCGGACCCTGGTGTGCTGATCGTCGAACATCGCCCTTTATCTCACATATTCCTGGATTTACATATAGTATTCAATGGGTTATGAGTTTTTCAGGGTCAACTACTTACTTAACGCCACTACGGTGATTGGGGGAGCCCCGGTGTGTTAGATACGCGGGCGTCTGCGGCAGGGATGCCGCAGACGAGCCTCCAGGGAGGGATGCACGGCGTACCGCGGATCGAACACACCGGGGTACATCCGCTTGAGTAAGTGCCATTCAGTCCTGATACCTTTTACCACTTGCTGCTCAATAATTACGAACGCGCCGTACAGCATGCAGCGCTGGTGGCTGAGCTTTTGCTCTAACAACCCAAAAGTGTCACAACCGTATGAACATTGACTCAGTGGCCCGCGTGTTTCCAACCTCACTACCGACAATTGGCAGGCGGCCTTGAAATGTCGACGATGCGATTACCCGGCGATATCTACGGTGACTGCATGCACTATCTACAATTGCTTTCGGTCACCGTGCTGACGGACTGCATTCAATCGGTCGAACCACCGCCAGGCAAGCCTGCAAACACGGCCATGCTCGACCTGCTGCCGGCGACAACGCGCGGAGTGCTGCAGTCCGTGATGTACTTGAGACAGTCGCATGGCCGCTGGACCAGCCGCTGGACCCGTGACACCAAAACCCCACTGACATACTGCGTCACTATATCAGTCGCTCCAGCGTCGGTATTGATTCTGGAGCCGGCATAGAACAACTGATGCTGGGGCAAACCCTCTCCAACAAGGACGGGTTTATCCTGCTTGCCCGGGTGAGCAAGGTGCCGGGAAATAAGCCAGCGGAGGCTATCGCCAACAAAGCCGTCGGCGGCTATCAGGGCTATTCCCTGCATGGGCTTGCAGGTACAGAATTATTCCAGACCTGGATTGATGAACAGATCCTGGCGATTGGAACACGCCGCAACCTGGAAGTCGTTATCGGCGTGCACAGTGGCGTAATCGGCAATATTCAGCAAAGCGCCATCGCGGCGCACCTCGATGAGCTCGATTCACCTCGGCCCGTGAGCTTTGTCTATAGCTTGCCGGCGCTGCGTGCGTCAGTCACCGACAATCTTTGTCGGCAAGCCTACAACGTGCCACCACTCGGTTCGCCTGACAGTTGAATGGCAACGGCAGGGCGCGGCACCTTTTTAACGCGTCAGCCAGTCACTCGCCCCATTATCGATTCGTTAGGAGCTATGGACCGGGTAGAGACCGGGACCCGACAGTACGATATCGACCGCATCAAAGTCGTCATTATCAATTATCGCCGTGACTTGGCCGCCTCCCGGTCCTGCCATATCAATACAGAAGCACGCCGGGATAAAAAAGTGCAGAAGGGTGCTACAGAAAGGTCTCGGTCCGGCCCGGGATTGAATGCATTGGAGCGCTTTATAAAAGGCGTTAGACAGGGCTCCAGCGCTTGTGCAATTGCTGCGCACGCCCTTCCTGCTCCAGCTTGATTAAATGGGCCAGCAACGATAACTTGGCAACCGGATGAACGTCGACGGGCACATCGTTATACACATCCAGCACCAGCTCATCGACACTACCTTCACCCTGTGTCTGCAACACTTCAAGCACCTTCGCCTCGCGCTGAAGCCGGTGATCCACCAACCACTGCACGACGGCAGCGGGGTTTTCCATAATATCGCCGTGGCCCGGGGCCAGATGAGTCAGAGGATAATCGAGCAATATCTTCAAGGAGTTAATATAAGCAGCCATATCACCGCTGGGCGGAATAATAACCACCGTTGAGCCATTCATAATATGATCACCGGTCATCAGGAAACCACTGTTCTGCTCCAAAAAACAGAAATGATTACTCACGTGGCCCGGGGTGGCGATAGCCCGCAAGCTGTACTCGGCCGCATCAAATACCTGGTCGTGCCCACACTCAATATCAGGCGCAAAATTGCCATCCTGGAACATATGGTCGCTCGCCAAAGCACCGACGACTTCTACCTTGCGATGCTGCAACAAGCTGGCAGTAGCAGGCGAATGATCCATATGGGTGTGGGTTGCAAAAATGCGCGCCAGTCGACCGCCACCTTGCTCAATAGCGCCCAGAATAGCATCGACATGCTGCGGCATATCCGGGCCGGGATCGACCACCGCAACGTCCTGTTCACCAAGCAAATAGGTATTGGTTCCGGCGCCAGTCATGACCCCGGGGTTGGCTGCGGTGACGCGGCGCAAGCCGGGGGCGAGTTGGACAGCTTTGGCATGAACAACATCAGGCATAGTGGAACAGACCCCATTGGGCTTCCCGGACAGCGCTGCAAACAGAGCGCTGTCTATCCGCCTTAAAGCGCAGCTTTGAATTCCAGCAGATACGCCTGCAGCTTATTCATATTGTCGGGCCCAAGACGCCACATCAGCTTATTGACATCGCTGGCCTTTTCCAGCTCTTCGTCGCTGTAGGTATACAGTACATGAGGCTGGGAAAGCTCGGGCGGCTTGGAGAGTGATTGGGTAGCCAACGCACGATCGATCAAACTGACAAAATGGGTATGAAAGTTGCCCTCCATACCCAACTCGGTATAAGAGTTTTCCAACACCGGCGACCACTGGCGATAATAGGCAGCCAGCTTCTGTGGCGGAATACTGGTCAAGGCATTGATAAGATCGTTGGCACGGCTGAAATTGGCCTCACTCATGCTCAACCTGCCGCCCTGTTTCTTAACCTGGAACGGCGCCATCGGATAAGACAGCGGGCGGTTCTTGCTGATCAAATCACCTTCTGAAAGGAGTACCAACATCGCCACCCACTTGCGCACCTGCTCCTTGGGTGTAAACCATGCCAACAGCGGCGGTGACATTTCTTCGAGCGCCAGGCTCACCTGTGCGTCACTACCATCAACATTTTCAGGTGGCGCGATCGGCGCCAATTCTGCATCAGTCAATTGCGGCTGCGGCGGCGCGGCCGGATTGACGTTGCGCCGGGCCCGTTCCAATGCTGCCGCAGGCACCGGCACATCACCTACCATAGGCGGTTCCGGCGGCAAATCCTTATCCTTGATAATAAACCAGGCAATCGCCGCACAAATCGCCAGTGCAATCAGCGTCAGCAAGATGTCCCTTGCCTTGAGTCCGCCCGCTTTTTTTACGGGACGTGGATCTATTAGTCGTTCTTTATCTGCTTCCATTACGTCGGGGTCCGATAATCAATAACGTGGAATTTAGTATAATCACCGTTAACAATAGCCGATAGCGAGGGGAAAAACCGGCTTTTAAGCTGTCCAGAAGGCACCAATTAGCACCGACTATGGGTATCACATTCGATCCGGGGCCGCTTCGCCCGCCCCGGATACTGCAACAAACCGCCCCAGCTTATACCAGCTTTTCAATTGGCACCACGGTGTCAACGTCGGTCTCGTAATCTACGCCCTCAATCCCAAAGCCGAATAAGCGCAGGAATTCCTCCTGGTAAGCTTTGAAGTCGGCCAACTCATGCAGGTTTTCGGTGGTAACTTCTGACCACAACTGCTCAACCGCCTGCTGCACTTCGGGGCGTAGCTCAAGACCGTCGGCACGCAGTCGCCCGACTTCGTCCAGCGTGGGGTCGCTACCATACAGGCTATTGCGAAAAAGCTTGTCAATCTGCTCGATGCAACCTTCGTGGGAACCATCAGCTTTCATGATCTTGAATAGCAGGGACAGGTACAGTGGCATTATCGGGATCGCCGAACTCGCCTGGGTTACCACACCCTTTAATACCGATACCCGGGCATCACCGCCTTTCGCCGCGAGCCTGGCACGAATATCGACCACCCGCTTGTCGAGGTCTTGCTTGGCCGCACCAATGGTGCCGTGCCAATAAATGTCCCAGGTGATTCGCTCACCCACGTAAGTATAAGCGGTGGTTTTGGCGCCCTCAGCAAGCACATCGGCCTCATCCAATGCGTCTATCCACATCTGCCAGTCCTCTCCGCCCATCACCGCAACGGTATTGTCGATCTCTTCCTGGCTGGCAGCTTCCAGACTGACCTCCTGTACTTCCTGCTTATCGGTATTGATGCCGCGCTGGACCACCGCCTTACCAATGGGCTTGAGGGTCGAATTGTGCACCACTCCGGTGACCGGGTGCTGCCGCCGCGGCGACGCCAGGCTGTAGACTACCAGGTCGACCTGGCCCAGATCGCGCTTGATCAGTTCGATAGTCTTTTGCTTGATTTCATTGGAGAAGGCATCGCCGTTGATGCTGTTGGCATAGAGCTCATCTGCTTCGGCATATTTATGAAATGCGGCCGAATTGTACCAACCGGCCGTGCCTGGCTTGCGCTCAGTACCTTCTTTTTCAAAGAACAGGCCGATGGTAGCCGCGCCACAGCCAAAAGCCGCCTCAATTCGCGAGGCCAGACCGTAACCGGTAGAAGCACCAATGACCAGCACCCGCTTGGGGCCGTTCTCGATAGGCCCCTGGCTTTTGACGTAGTCAATCTGCTGTTTAACATTAACATCGCAACCCACCGGATGGGTGGTGACACACATAAACCCGCGCACTTTTGGCTTGATGATCATGGCTTTTTCCATTATATCGTCAGTCATTGTCCCACCACCGGCTTTTCAGACTCTTATCCGGGTCGGAGAATTAAGCGCTTTATTATAAGGCTCGCAGAGGATTCGGCCACTATAACTGCCGCATACCTCTTTGCCAAAAGCCAGCAGCCACCCCGAGATCGCTATGAAAGCCAGCGTTTTTGCGGCTCACGCCACAACAAATGTTGCTTAGCAAGCGGCACCCGTGGCAACGGTCAGCGCAAGATGGCTAAGGCATTTCAGCCTCCGATGCGGCAGTAAAGCATGATAAGCAGTGTCTTAACAGGATGCAGATGGCGTTTCGCGGGTCGACGCATAGGCCGCAGGCAGATGTTCCACCAACCAATCCCATACCGCGCGAATCCGCGCGTTGCGGCGCAATGAGGAGTGCATACTCAGCCACATTTCGGGTGGGGGGATAGCGATGTCTGGCAATAAGCGCTGAAAATCGGGCGGCTGAAGGCCAACGGGCAAAATCGCGATAGTGGTACCAATCGCAGAAAAGGCCGGATTCAGATAGGCATTGCCAGCGCAATGGAAAGGATAATAGGTAGGCTCTATGCCCAGATGTTCTAACTCAGGCCTAAAGGCATCCATAATAGCTTCACCGAACAGGGGCCAGGGTAGCGCCGATAGTTCAGCGCTTGTTTGGGGCATCCCGTAGCGCTCGATAAAGCATTGCGATGCGTAAAAAGCAAGATGAAATGTTCCAAACTCCCTGGCAACGACTTCTGGCTCTGTTGGCTTTATCCAGCGCAAATCGATATCGACTTCTCGCCGCCCAAGATTTGAGGCAAGGGAGCCGTTCTTAAATTCGATCACGATATCGTGATATTTTTCATGGAAGCCCTTGAGTGCAAGCACCAGGGGGTGTGCCCCAAAGCCGTAAGGTAAATGTATGGTCACCACGCCACTGGGGGTCTCTTCAATGCCATCCAGGGCGCGCCTAATAGAATATGCACTTTCGCTCATTTGTGAGGTATAAGTGGCCAGCTGATGCGCCAGGCCGGTTGGCTGCAGCCCGCTGCGTGAGCGCGTGAATAACTCCTTGCCCAGCTTCCTTTCAAGCTGCTCTACCTGGCGACTCACCGTGGGCTGCGAAACATTGAGAGCCTTGGCCGCCAGGCTGAAATTGCCCTCCTCCATTACCGCTTTGAGAACTTCGAGGTCTTGCCAGCCCAATTTATCGTTCATAGATTATCCGCCGTTAAATAGGCAATGCCGGGCTTCGCTCCGCCGAAGCAGGCAAATGACGTCGAGGATTAGCACCCCAATCCTATCAGTCGCTATTCTAGGGCAACTTTTTGGTATAGCGCATACTACACACGCACGATATTCAAAAATTTTCTACGACGATCTTGCCTTTTGCCTGCCCGCTTTCAATAAGTGCATGGGCGGCGCGAATATTGGCAGCGTTTATCGGCGTCAGAACCTCGCTGAGTGTGGTGCGAATCCGCCCCGCATCGATTTCATTCGCGACATAATTCAGCAACTCGTGCTGCGCTATCATATCGGGCGTCTCAAACATGGCACGGGCGAACATAAACTCCCAGTGCAGGCTCGCCGCCTTGGTCTTCATCGCGGCCATCGGCAGCGGTAATTCCGTATTATCAATGGTGACTATTCCGCCCTGTGGCCGAATCAGTTCAACCGCCGTTTCCCAGTGGCGCATGTCATTGAAAATCGCAATGTGATCGACATATTCAAATCCCAGGGCATGTACCTGCTCAACCATGGGCTGACGATGGTTTACAACATAATCTGCACCCAGCTGTTTCACCCAGCTTGTGGTCTCGGGCCGCGACGCCGTGGCAATGATGACCAGCCCGGCCGCTTTGGCAAGTTGAATGCCGATCGACCCCACCCCGCCACCCGCACCAATGATAAGTAATGACTGGCCCTGGTCGGCGCCATCGCGATCAATCCCCAGCCGATCAAAGAAGGACTCATAAGCAGTGATCGTTGTCAGCGGCAACGCTGCCGCCTCGGCAAAGCTGAGACTTTTCGGTTTGCTACCGACGATACGCTCATCCACCAACTGAAATTCCGCATTGGAGCCGGCACGGGTAATATCGCCCGCGTAGTAAACCTCATCGCCGGGTTTGAAGAGTGTGACCTCCGGGCCGACAGCGGCGACAATACCGCTGGCATCCCAACCCAGCACACGGGGAGCGCTTTCAATCGTATCTTTGGGACTGCGAACCTTGGTATCGACCGGATTGATAGATACCGCCCTCACCTCCACCAGTAAGTCGCGCCCCAGGGCCCTTGGTACCGGCAGCTCCACATCCAGCAAAGCATTAGGGTTCTCTATGGGAAGATAGTGGGTCAATGCGACAGCTTTCACAGCTAACTCTCCTGGTCCGGGTTTTGAGCGAACACTGGCCATGCGACAAATTATTGATCTGGGTCTGCCACAGCTCAGACTTTTGAGGTGCCAGTAGAACATGAAATATGGCGCATTGTCCCGGAGTTGTGTGCGGTCCACGGTTTTGATACTTCTACCTCCATCGCCAGGGCAACGATCAAGCCAACGCAAGCATGCTGTGGCCAAAAGAGCCGGGGGTTGATGGTGTGGTGTTCAGTTTACTATTGCGTGAGTCGACGAAATATCGTTACAGTGCATCGCTTTCACGAAAATATACTCGCTGGCCAATGCTCTGACTGCTTAAAGCCTATGACCCCTACCATACTGATTCTCATTTTCGGCCTGGCGTTGATTCTGGTCGGCTCTGGCCTGTTGGGGACCCTGCTGGGTATTCGCGCAACCATCGCTTCATTTAACCCGATCGAAACCGGGCTTATCATGTCCGGATACTACGCAGGCTATATTGTTGGCACTTTTCTGGGGCCAAAACTGATTCGCAATGTCGGCCATATTCGAGCCTTTGCTTCCTTTGCGGCGCTGGCGGCGGCCTCCACCCTGGGCTTCGGACTGCTGGTTGATCCCTGGGCCTGGTTGGCATTGAGGATACTGAATGGCTTTTGCCTGCTCGGCCTGTACATGGTGGTCGAAAGTTGGCTCAACGAGCAGAGCACCGGTCCTGCCAGGGGCCGTATTTTTTCTACCTATATAATGAGTACCCTGGTGGCATTGGGCGCTGGCCAATTTATGCTGCTGGCGGGCGATCCGGCCGGCATGCATTTGTTTGCCATTGCCACCATTCTGATCTGCCTCGGGTTGGTCCCGGTGGCAGTGCTGCGGGTGCACGAACCGCGCCTGGGCGCGGTCGAGCCGGTGGCACTTAAACAACTGATTATTGCTTCCCCGCTAGGGAGTGCCGGCTGCTTTGCCTCTGGCCTGATCACCGGCGCCTTCTGGGGAATGACCGCCGTCTTTAGCTACAAGATGGGCCTGGATGAAGCTGAAATCGCGATGCTGATGACGGCGACCATTTTGGGGGGCGCCCTGCTGCAATGGCCCATCGGCCACCTTTCAGACCGCCGGGATCGTCGCACCGTACTGATCTTATGCGCTGTCGCCACCGCAATCTCAGCGGGGATGAGCGCAGTCATCATTTTAATGAACTGGCATTTACCGGTCGCGACCAGCTTTATTTACGGCGGCTTTGTGTTTGCCCTGTACGGCATAAGCGTTGCCCACACCAACGACCAACTGCAAGCCTCACAGGTGTTAGAGGCAACCCGCGGATTGCTGCTGATCTACGGTGTAGGAGCGTTTACAGGGCCAATATTGGTCAGTCTTGCGATGACTGAATGGGGGCCAGTCGGCCTTCCGCTCACGAGTGCAGCTGCAGCCTTGGCCTTGTCTCTGTTCGGTCTATTTCGTATGACAGTGCGCAAGGCCCCGACGATCGAAGAGCAAGCCGATTTTGTATCAATGGCAAGAACCTCCCCCGTGGTGCTGGAAATGCACCCGGAGGTGGAGGGCGGTGGAACTGAAGATAAGCGTTAGAAGGCTATTGATGTGCATGCTATTCAAGATAACGATCCTTCAAGGCCTTTACCTGACCCGGGTCCAGAGACAGGGCTGCCTCATAGAAATGCTCTTTGGACTCGAAGCGCTTTTTGATTTCCGCAAAGCACGCCTTGATATACTCAGGACGAACTTCGATCATCGGTCGCAACACCTGGGCTGACACCGGCTCACCGGCATGGTCGGAAAACTTATCCGACAATCGTTCAATCTCTTCTTCTACCGGCAAATATTTGTTGGTCAGCAAGTAGTCATCGACAATCGCTTCTTCATTGACCCCGAGCACATCTAAAATCAGCGCGGCACCAAAACCCGTCCGATCCTTACCCGACGCGCAATGAATCAGTAATGGTTTGTCTCCTGCCAGTAACAGCTGGAACATCTCGGCATATTGAGGCATCTGGTTAGCCACAAAATCGCGGTTGATCTCCTCCATGAAGCCCGCGGCATCGTCAACCGCGATGATGCCGTTATGAAGATTTTCCAGAAAGCTGATGGAACTGCCAGGAGTGACAGGCAAGCTGGCGATTCTGTGTGCGCTTTCATTACCTAAAAATATGGGGTCCAACTGTTGCTCGATCACCTGCCGAAAATCGCAAATCAAGCTTACTCCCAGGCGCTTGACGTAGCTTATGTCGCCCTCGGACAGCGACGACAATTTGCTTGAGCGATAGAGCTTGCCCCACTTCAGGCGCCGCCCCTCGTCGGCCTGGTAGCCCCCCAGATCACGAAAGTTTGCCACGCCCTGTAAGGACAACTGGCGCTCAGCCAATACCACGCCCTCGCCACGGTCAGACTCCAGGTAAAAGTAATGCCGGACAGAGACATCCGGATTGGCTACCAGGGCTTGAGAGTTTGTCGTCTGCAGCACCGGGGAGCCGATATGCTTACCCGTATAAAAACCTTCCGGGCTATCCGACATATAAACAGACACTCTTTGTCCGGGGGAAGCGTGCCACCGGATCAAATAGCTTTGGTTCAATGTTCGCTCTACATGACAAAAACGCAAATCAAACATAACGTCTATTCACCCATGTTCCCTGCCCTTATAGCGCCGACCGCCACATAGAATGACAGAAAATTTCCAAATTGAATATGCCGAAAAATTGCTGCAAAGCCGGGCCAATGTTGCAACCGCACCGCTACGAGTATGCGGCGCCCGGGACAGCGCAAGCCAGCGTCGCGCAGACCTGCGCAACCCTGTCGTCGTGTGAACCAACGCCACAGCTTTCGGGACTGCGCGACCGTCATTGATCAAGGTCGCATGGCCGTGTACCAGCGACCACGCCGTGGCGGCCGCCAGCTAGCCAGCCGACAGCGATCGCTGCCCGCTAGTGAAACGGATCGGGTTAAAAACGGGGGGATCTTTGGGAGCAGGGGCCGCATCCAATGACAGTCATTGAATCCCGCCCCTGTTGAGGGAGAGAAGTTGATGGCGTATTGCCTAATCCTTCGTGGTCACGGCCTGCTGCAGCTTGGCCTTGTCGGCGCTGGTTAGCACGGGTCGGTCGACCGTGAGAGTGACCTTGTCCAGCGTGCCGTTGAAGGCAAACGGCGCCTGGTAATCGGAGTCATCCACACCGGTACCCGTATCCGCACCCACATCGAGATTCTCGTCCCATTGCAGGATCAGCGGGATGGTTTTCTCCATCTTTTGGGTAGCAACCACCTTGCCATCGACTTTCAGCACACCGCTACCGCCGCGGCCGATCCCGCTCATGTTGTTATAGGCCAACGTACCCATGCCGAGACCGTCATAGGAGAAGTCGAATTCCAGCGTGTGCTTGCCTTCGCTGAGCGCGTCGGCGCCTTCCCAGCGGATGCGTTCCAGGTCGAGCAGGTTCCAGGTAAAGACCGGCTTGCCTTTCACCAGGTAGAAGCCGTATCCGCCAAAGCGCCCGCCCTGGGTGATGATCATGCCCTCGCCGCCGCCCCTGGGCACCTCAACATCCGCCGTTATGGTGTAGGAGGTGTTCAATACGCTCGGTGCATCACCATTGGGGGTGCCGGTAAAGGTACCCGACCAGGTAAACACATTGCGACCCGCGGTCAGGCTGGGGCGCGGGGTCACCAGGCGCGTGGCCACAGAGGCATCCAGCGGCAGGACCTGATACTTTTCAGCCTGTTGCCAGAAAATTTCCTGCATCTGCTTCAGCTTTTCGGGGTTATCCGCTGCAACGTCATTGGCCTGAGTCCAGTCCTTGCTGAGGTCATACAGTTCCCAGGGGAAATTGGCCGGGTCCTGGCTGACCGCACCGGTGATGATCCACGGCGGGCGGATGACCTTGGTGCTGGCGATCCAGCCCTCGTGGTAGATCGCGTGGTCACCCATCATTTCGAAATACTGGGTACGGTGCGTGGACGGCTCGTCAGCGTTATCCGCGTCAAACAGGTAGGCCATGCTGACGCCCTCAATCGGGCTCTGGGGGATACCGTTGACCACCGCCGGGGGCGTGATTTTGGTGGCCTCGAGAATCGTCGGCACAATATCGATGACGTGGTGGAATTGGTGGCGAATACCGCCCTTATCCTTGATCATGTCGGGCCAGGCGATGGCCAGGCCCTGCCGGATACCGCCAAAATGAGAGGCAATCTGCTTGGTCCATGAGAACGGGGTGTCGAACATCCAGGACCAGGCAACGGTCATGTGCGGGTTGGTCTCGTTGCTGCCCCAGGCATCGTAGAAGTGCTCGAGTTGGTCAGCCACCGGCACGTTAACGCCGTTGAACGCCGCCACCTCGTTAGGTGTTCCAATCAGGGTGCCCTCGGCGCTGCCGCCATTGTCCCCGCTGATATAGATCACCAGCGTGTTATCCAGTTTGCCCATGTCTTCAACAGCCTGGATGACCCGGCCGATTTCGTGGTCCGTGTACGCCACGTAGGCGGCAAACACGTCGACCTGGCGCTCGAACATTTTCTTCTCATCGTCGGTCAGGTCATCCCACTTTTTGAGCAGATCTTCCGGCCAGGGTGTCAGTTCTGCGTTTTCCGGAATGACACCGAGGCGCTTCTGGTTGGCAAAGATTTTCTTCCGCACCTTGTTCCAACCCTCGTCGAAGAGGTTCATGGCGCTGATCTTGTCGATCCATTCCTTCGTGGGATGGTGCGGGGCGTGCACGCCGCCGGGCACGTAGTAGACAAAGAACGGCTGATCCAGGGCCAGGGTGTTGATGCGATTCATGTATTCGATCGCCTCGTCCGCCATGGCCGTGATCAGGTTGTAGTCGGGATTGCCCTCATAGGGGTAGATCGGCGTGGTGTTGCGCATCAGCGGGCCCGGCGTCCATTGCGAGGTGTCACCGCCCATAAAACCGTAGAAATACTCAAATCCCATGCCGATCGGCCACTGGTCAAAAGGACCATTCTGGCTGACCTGGAAGGCCGGGGTGTTGTGGTTCTTGCCGAACCACGAGGTGCGATAACCGTTGTCCTTCAGAATGGTGCCAATCGTCGCCTTATCTTTGGAGATCAGGGAGTTATACCCGGGATAGCCCGTCGCCTGCTCAGCGATCACGCCGAAGCCCGCCGAGTGGTGGTTGCGCCCGGTGATCAGCGCCGCCCGCGTCGGTGAGCACAGCGCGGTGGAGTTAAAGTTGGTAAAGCGCAGGCCCATCTCGGCGATCCTATCCAATGCCGGGGTAGGAATGAGGCCGCCAAAGGTCGACGGCGTGCCATAGCCGGTATCGTCGGTCATGATCAGCAGGACATTGGGCGCGCCTTTGCCGGGCTTGATGGTTGCAGGCCAGTAGGGTTTGGAATCGACCGCATTGCGTTCGATCTTGCCCTCAAAGGGCTCTGGAGGCGCCGGAATCTGCTCCCCGTTAATGGTCGTGGTGGCAGTGGGTGTCCCCGGGGTTCCGGTGATCTCCTGCGCCATTACCGGAATAGCCAATAAGACCAGGGCAATGCCGGCAATCACTTTCATGGATGTTCTTTGCTCTTTCATTGGCTGCTACAGTATCGTGGATCAATTGCAACAAAGGCACCAAGATTAAACTGCTTTAAGGCGTTCTGCTAGACCCAAATATCTTCGATCAAGGCTTGTGAGTTTTTACTCTGACCCGAATGGCACTTACTTAAGCGGATGTACCCCGGTGTGTTCGATCCGCGGTACGCCGTGAATCCCTCCCTGGAGGCTCGACTGCGGCATCCCTGCCGCAGACGCCCGCGGATCGAACACACCGGGGCTCCGCAAATCACTGTAGTGGCGTTAAGTAAGTGCCATTGTACTCTGACCCCAATGGCGTTAACACCCAGCTGATCAGCATTGGTGGGGAGCAATAACCTAGAGTACCGGCCCGACAATCGCCAGAGTATTGTTCCACAGTCGTTTGGTCCATGGCCACTGCGCCACCTCAGCGGCAGTAATTGCCACACAGTCGCCCAGGTACTCCTGTTGGCGTTGGCGCATTTGCAGGGTCACGGCCTCATCACTCAGCAAAATGTTGTTCTCGTAGTTGAGGTCGAAGCTTCGGCGGTCCATATTGGCCGAGCCGATTAGCGTCACGCTGCCGTCCACGGTCATGGTTTTGGCATGCAGTATCCCGGCCTGGTACTCGTATACTCTTACCCCCGCATCGAGCAGTTCTTCATAGTAGCTTTTACTGGTCGCACCAACGGCAAAGTCGTCGTTACGGGCCGGGAATATAATGGATGTGTCCACGCCGCGATTGGCGGCAGCGCAAATGGCCGCCTGCAGCGAGCTCACCGGCACGTAGTAAGGAGTGGTGATAAACAGCTCACTCCGTGCGCTGTAAATCAGCGTTTCAAATGTTTCCGGCACGGCGGAGTAGCGCGCCGTGGGCCCGCTGGCAATAACCTGGGCCGGAAACCCGGGTTCCGGTGGCAGCATAGGCTGGTGCAGGATTTCGCGAATATCCTCATCGTTATAGGCCATCCAGTCGCTGGCGAATACATGCTGATTCTGGCGCACAACCGGGCCGGTAAAGCGCATGACCGCATCGACCCAGGGAGCATATTTTGCCTTGCTCAGGAATTCGGGGTCGGCACAGTTTTGGCTGCCGCAGTAGGTAACACGATTGTCTATGACGAGAATCTTGCGGTGGTTGCGCAGGTCGATTCTGCCGTCGAAGATCCGCAACAGCGGATTGCCGACTTGCAACACGCGACACAACTGGATGCCGGATGCCTGCATATCTTGCCATAGCTCGGATTTAATCAGCAGTTTCGAGCCAATATCGTCCACCATGGCGCGGCAGGTGACGCCCCGGGCTACTGCGCGCTTGAGCGCCTCAGCCATCTTGCGGCCATTGTTATCCGGCATCCAGATATAGAACAACAGATGCACGTGATCAGTCGCCGCGTCGATATCTTCAATCATCGTATCAATAGCGACATTGGAATCAGCCATCAGCTGCGCCTGGTTACCGCCGACGGCATCGTACCCACTGATCGATTTACCCACACGAAACAGAGCGCGCTGGTCGTCATCCAGCATCGGAGTCACCCCAGCGGCTTCCCAGCCGGGTATCTCCTCGACCCCGGGCATCGCGGCCATAATTTTCTTCATCCGCTCAACCCGCTTGCGACCAATGTTGGTTTCACCCAGAAGCAGATAAGCCAATATACCGAGAACCGGCAAAGCCAGTATCACCACAATCCAGGCAACTCTCGACGTCGGGTCACGGTGCCGGCGCAGCAGTACCCGAATGATAAGAATGAACTGAACCAAGATATGTAAGTAGATAAACAATATTCTCTCTCCATGATTGAGCACAAAAGATTATGACCTTGAGCCCAGGTGTCTTGTATTCAGCACACAACACCCAAGCACCTGGCAGCAACACTAATATACCGACTTCAGTTCCATGGCAACACCGCGGGTAAAAGTTGAAGGATTGTGTATTCAAGTGCAAACTGAAGCGTCGATTAACACCTCGACAGCCCACCCAAGGAGATTATCTTGAAACCAGCCCTGATAGCTATCGCCCTGCTCTACCTGACCGCCTGTGCCGGGGGCACGGTAGAGGGTGAGAGAATCGATGTTGGCAACGGCGTCGCCGAAGCCTGCGGAGACGAGCCAGGACTCGCCGAGTGCCGTGATGTTGATGGTGAGACCTTTGAGCAGGAGCTCGATGTCAATACCACCCCAAACCTGGGTTCAGACGAGCAATTGGAGAAACAGGTCGACCACCTCAAACACGAATCCTTTGAGCACGAAGTCGAGGATCTGGAGGACAGCTAGTGTCACTTAACAAAAATTCACCGCATCATTTCGGCGCTTTTTCGCGTCATACTGCGTTGCAACACCACGCCCAAAATACTGGTTCCTCCCGAGAAAGCCCCTGATCTGCCAGAGGCTGATATGCCAAACCGGCAAGCGCCTGCTTTACTGCCAGCTATTTCCTAAAGCGCTTCACCACTCCGAGGCCGCCGATCGCCGAGATAAATAACCAGGCGGCAGCGGGAAGTGGCACTTCCGATACTACAAACTGGCCTTCGAATGCGGCGATCTCATTAGGGTTTGTCCCGGTTGCTGTGCAAGTGCGGCCTGCAGCCACATATTGGGCGCAGGTTTGGCCATTACCTGTGGCCAAATCAATGATCACGTACAAACCAGCTGCTTCGAAGCCAGGCGACGGATCCACTGCGGGATCGTCCAGCAGCTGAAAAACCAGCGCTCCTGTCAGCCCCGCAGGGTTGTCGATAGTGGGGGTACCGAGGGTAATGGAGCTGCCATCGGAACCATTGTTACCCAATAGCGGGTAAAAGGTAGATTCGAGAGGGGGACTATCGCTGGTGATAGTGAATAGGTAATCGATCACAGCATTATCACCCACTGTGGCGCCCTGGATCGTAGCCAGCTCAAGCTCGGCGGTTATTGCGCTCCCCGTAATTACCGGCGCGGTACAGAATGCCGATGCGGGACAGCTAGTAATTTCACCTGAATAGCTGTAAAAGTTCGCGGCCTGACTTGTCCCTGCGGCCAATAGACCGGCCAGAAATGTCGCCTGCAGTAGTTTTTTTCGCATCGTATTGCTCCGATAGTTATTCGAATTGTCGCATTATGCGATAACTCGTCGATCTAAAATTTACGGTTCGCTGGAGGGTTTTTTTAGACGCCACGTTCTCAGCCCGGTTAAGGCCCTGAAGACAAAAACTCCCAAGACACATCGAACGACGATTATGGGCTAGCACTAAACCGACCCGCTCTCCATCGGAGCGGGCCAAAGCCAATACTGCCGCCGGGGAAACCCAACGCAATTCCCATGCCAGTATTTTTAAAGGCTCAGCTATCAACACTTTATAAAACCTTGTTTTTTAAAGGGAATTTTTATTTGTAAAGGATGTCGACAGTTTGTGCGGATAATTTACTCCAAACCCCCACAGCCCTTTGCAAAGGCGCTGCGACAGCTCGGGATTGCCTGGCTGTAATCGGCCAGCGGCCACCGCTCAATTGATCCGGGCTTGCACTGCGTCGGTATACCATGAAAACGATCCGTAGGACTTTGCCTTACCATCTGCCCCGGGACAAACTGACATGCAATACCCCAAGCTTATTGCCTGCGCGCTGTCATTCCTGTTGCTTACCGGCTGCAGCGCTCTCGGCATGTACAATCATCTGCAAGTCGGGGGGCTGCAACCGAGCGTGGCGAACCTGGCCTACGGCGATCACCCGCGCCAGGCACTGGATCTCTATTTGCCGGATAATTCTGCCCGTCCTGCGCCGCTGCTGGTCTGGTTCTATGGCGGCGGCTGGGATTCCGGCGACAAGGCCCACTATGCGTTTGTCGCCAGCCGTTTTAACGCGCTGGGTTATGCGGTGGCAATTCCGGACTATCGGCTGGTGCCAGAGGTACGGTTTCCCGCCTTTGTCAGTGATGGCGCCGAAGCCCTGCGCCGGCTTATGGACTACGCCGAGCAACATCCCGCTACCCTTGCGCCGGCGCCGCTGGTACTTGCCGGTCACTCCGCAGGTGCCTACATCGCCGTACAACTGGTGGCAGACCCGAGATACCTTGCGAGGGTAGGACTTGCCAGACAGGATATTGCCGGCATCATCGGTCTGTCCGGACCCTACGACTTCTATCCCTATGTGCCGGGTCCCGCCCAGGCGGCATTTGGCGGTGCACCCCCCCGCGAGAGCCAACCGGTGTTGCAGGATCTGTCACAGATGCCGCCACTATTGCTGATTACCGGTGACAGCGACACCACGGTACTGCCGCTCAATTCCGTGCATCTTGCCGAGGCGGCGCCGGCTGCGCGCCTGGAACGGGTAGCCGGCATGTCCCACGCCGGCACGCTGCTGGCACTGGGCAGCTTTGCCACTAGCAACGATCAAGTGCTGTGGCCGATCACTGATTTCCTGGATGCGATCCGCAACGCCGACAGCGTGGCTTATGGCAAATAGAGCCAGGTAGACACTCGGGGAAAGGTATGAAAACTCCAACCGCCCGCGATAGAATTGGCGCGCTGCCGACTTTATTCTCCAAGCTCATCTGTCGGTGCCGAAACTGGGAAACACCTTACGCCGCATGGGCTGGACAATTCGATTAACGCTATCATTATTGGAAAAATAAAAAATGAAAAAAGCCACTGCACTTGCCATCGCCACACTTTTTGCCGCCCATCCAGCCTTTGCCCAAGGCATCACGGTCGGACAAAAGCTCCCCCCCGTGGCGGTTGAAGAAAAGGGCCAGATGGTCATTGAATACGATGTTGTCGACGATGCCATGACTTTCAAAGACGGCACCGAGATCCAATTCAAAACCTTCAATAGCGATGATTTAAACGGAAAAATCACGACCATTTATCACCTCGCCGCACGCTCCGGCATAGACGATATCAATAATCCCTATATCGATGCTTTGATTGCAGCGCAACTGCCCGAAAAGCAGCCTGACTCTCCCTACAAAACCGTCACAATACTCAACACTGACGACGCGCTTTGGGGAACTGCGGGTATCGCCAGCGGGCAATTGGAGGACAGCCAAAAAGACACCGCATATGCCTACTATGTGCTTGATGAAAAGGGGGTTGCGTTGCAAACCTGGCAACTCAAGAAAAAGGGCTCGGCGGTCATAGTGCTGGACCGCGACGGTACCGTTTTATATTTCAAGGATGGCAAGCTGAGCGACAATGACATCGCTTCGGCCGTCGCGATCATCAAAGACAAGCTTGCGATGTAGCCAAGCAGGTGATGCCTTGTTGAAAAACGCTGACAATCTGTGGCGATGAAACTACAATATCGCTCCCGCATAAAACTGGTCAGCCCATGTCGATACTGCAATGTCCCAGCCCAGCCGGCTGGCTTGAGGCAGTGCTGGAAGATTTTGACAGCTTTCTGCAAGACCATGCCTCGGCTGAAAAAAAGGCCTCTGGTATGGCCATGAATATGATCTCTCACTATCCCGACCGCACCCGCCTGGTGGAAGTCATGACAGATCTTGCCATTGAAGAGCTGAACCACTATCGCGAAGTGGTTCGGCTGCTGCACCAGCGCAGCCTGCATCCCGCTGCGGATGGCAAAGACCCCTATGTCACCCGCTTCCGCAAATCTATTCGCAAAGGCTCCGACGCCTACTTCCTCGACCAGTTACTGATCGCAGGGATTATCGAAGCCCGCGGTGCAGAACGCTTTGGCCTGATAGCCGAAGCACTGCCGGCGGGCAAACTCAAGACATTCTACCGGGCCATAACCCGCTCCGAACGCCGCCACTACGAAACCTTTTTTGAGCTGGCCATGGGCTATTTTCCGGAAAATGCGGTAACCCAGCGTACGGCCACCCTGTTGCGGACCGAGGCCGAGATCTGCGCTGAATTACCGCACCGCGCGGCCCTGCACTAAAGCCGGAATTCGTGACCAGGGCAACGGCGGTTGAAAAATACCTGCAACACTACTCAGAAGCAGAGGCCGGGGTAATCGCTCCGCCCTTGCCCGGCTACCGATATGTGCTCACCATCCCGGCCTACCGGGAAGGTGGCGTCCTGCTGGACCAACTCGAGAACCTGCTCAGGGTTAACCACGCGGTGTTGGTCATCCTGGTGATCAACCGTCCGACCCCTGCGACACCAACCCGCACGCCGGATGCGCCCTGCTCTGCCGACACCGAACTCGCCGGTATTATCAGCCAACGCTATCGTCCCCTGTTGGCGGATGGGACAAGTGAATATTTTGATATGGGCAATAGCAACACGCTATTGACGATCGATCGCTACACTGCAGGCCGGGGTATTCCGCTGCGACAGGGGGTTGGCCTGGCGCGCAAAATTGCAGCCGATATCGCCTGTCGTTTTATTCATCAGGGCTTGATCAAAAGCCCATGGATACATTCCAGTGATGCCGATGTCTGCTGGCCCGCCGACTATTTCGATGTCACTGCCAGGGTGCCAACCGCCGCCAGCGCCCTGCTCTATCCCTTTCGCCACCAGACCCCGACCGGGGAGATAGGTCTCGCCGCACAATTGTATGAATTCTCCCTACGCTACTACGTTGCGGGTCTGCAGTGGGCCGCTTCACCCTATGCGGTGCACACTGTGGGCAGCACCCTGGCTGTCCACTACCAACATTATGCCAAGGTGAGGGGCTTCCCCAGGCGCAGTGCCGGAGAGGATTTCTATATTCTCAACAAGCTGGCCAAAACCGGACCCGTCGTCTCGCTGGCTGGGCCTTGTCTACTCGTCGCGGACCGCCTGTCGGATCGTGTCCCTTTTGGCACCGGCCCCGCCTGCGGCAAGATTATGGCGCTGGCACACCCTTTTGAAGACTATCAATACTATCACCCACAATGCTTTATCCAGTTGCGCAGCGCACTCGATTTACTGCGCCAGCTGGCGGCGGCAGAGGCACCGCTACAGATCTGGCAAATGCAGCTCAGTAAGCGCCCGATGCAGCCCTTTGTAAGGCAGCTGCAAGACATGGGAACGGGAGCTGCCATTGACCATGCGAGCCAACAAAGCCGCGACCCCGAGCAATTTTCCCGCCATCTCACGACCTGGTTTGACGCTTTTCGCACACTCAAGTTTGTGCATGGCATACGCGCTCACTATCACCCTTCAACAAGCTTGCGAATGTTACTGCCAGAGGCGGGATTCCTGACGGCGCTACTTGGCGAAAATGTAGCTCAGCTACCGCGGCAGACCGCGCTGCAGCTTGCTTTACTCGAAGACTTCAACCAGCGCTTACTGAAACACACCCGGCACTGCTGAGCAAGGCTGATCGAGGGGCATCATTTCATCTTAACAACGCTGGATTGAGCGGGCTGGTCGTTGTGTCGCGGTACAGCTCTGGCTTTTTTGCTGCGACAGGATTATCCTCGTGACCACAAAACAATAAACGGTCGAGCGACAGCGAATCAAATAGCGTATTTCGCTAGTAGGGGCACCCTGCGACAAATAAGCGTTAATGCGCATCACTGCAATCGACTCATCGACGTTGGGAGGTATTTGTCATCGCCCTCGAAATGAAACTTAAACGCCGCTCAAAGACCCAGGTAGAATTTAACGCCAGTTATCCCCTTGATGTTGAGCAAAGGAAAACAACACACGCTGTCGATGCCTATTTGTTTGTTCCGCGCAGCCTGGGGATAAACCAGAAGACCTACCCCGGCTACCTGTTTTATCGCGATTTACTGCTCTACTCGGAGCTTATGCCCAAGCAACAAACACTGAGCCAGATGCTGGACAGTGACGGCGGCTTGCTGGCGCTGATGTATGAGAAGAGTGACGAGGCCCGTGAGAACCCGGAGAAAAAAGGGGAAAAAGAGCAAAAGGCGGCGCTGCAGGAGTTTGAAAGCGCGGCGCGAACCTTTTGCCGATTTTTTAAATCAGCAGTCGATACCCAATTGCAGGAGGCGCTGGAATTGCGCGGCAGGGATGTCTCGATTCCCGCTGCAGAGCAGTTTATGGCATTGACAGGGCAGTTACTGGGCCAATTTCGGGAGATTGAAAAGTCACTCCTGGAGCCCACCATTTTGACTGAATACCACCGGGTGTTCCTGCTGTGCGATGAATACCTCAGCCTGCTTGTCGAAGATTCCTCTTGTCGCCTGGCATATTCGATCGGACGTCGCAAATTGACCGGCCACGCTAAACTTGCCAAAAAACTGTACGCCGGTGCCCGAGACGAACTCGACTATCGCATTGATAACGCCTATCGGTCGATTCCTGACGGGAAAGGTAATAACGAGGCACTGGTGTACCGGCGCAAAACCCTGCGAACCTATATAGAGTCGCTTTATTACATGACCACGGAGAACAAGCCGGATAGTCGACTGGCCCGTGAGTTATTGTTGAGCATGGCCGCAGGTATCGCAATGGTTTTTGCTACCGCCGCCGCATTTTTTGCTCATGTTCACTACGACAACTGGACCAGCACCTTTTTCGTTATCCTGGTGATCAGTTATATGTTCAAGGATCGCATCAAGGCACTGACCCAGGACTACCTGAAATCGAGGGGGCAGCGTCTGTTTTTTGATTTCAGGAATACTATTCGCAGCCAAGTGACCGGCAAACCGCTGGGCGTGCAACTTGAGAGCTTCGGCTTTGTGCCCAGTGCCGAACTGAAACCTGATATTGTCAGGCTGCGTAAACGCAATGTGCTGGAAGAACTCGAAAATGATTACGTTGGCGAGCACACAATTCTGTTCAAAAGCAATGCGAGGCTGTACCCGAAACGCATGTCAGATGCGTTTCCGAATAGCAATATCCATGGCCTGCGCCAGATTATTCGCTTCGATTTTAGCCGCTTCGCCCGCAAGATGGAGAAGAGCAAGAGCAGGCTTTTTCTCCCCAATGACACCGATTACGACAAACACCGAGGACGCTATACCTATCACATCCACCTGATTGTGGAATTCAAATCGGCAACGATCCAGGAATTCCTGCATTATCGAATTATAATGAGTAACGATGGCATCATTCGCATAGAGACGCTCGATTCTCCCCCGCTAAACCCCGACGCAAGTAGCTAGGGTATATTCGGAGCTTGCTGCAGTCGGTGTAGCGCAGGCTCCACGCCGTCTCAGTGCTGTGCGCCGGCATTGTTGCATGCTGCGCTATGCTGAAGAACTCAGAGGATCGCGCCTTTTCCGGATGTAAAATCTCATCACGCGTAACAACCATTTCGAACACGATCGAGAATCCCCATGCCCCACATCCAGATTGAGCTGAACAAGTCCACAAGCGATACCGACAAGCAAGCCGTGGCCGAGGGGGTACGCCAGCTGTTTGCGGAGATTATGGCAACCGGCACCGACCACATTAGCATATCACTGAGGGAATTCGGCACCTGGAACCTGTCTCTGGGGCGGGTCTCCCAACCCGAGCTGGGGATTGCCATTGTCAATGCCGATATTCGCGGCGGCCGCTCGCTAGAGCAACGCAGGGCGTTGACTCTGGGTATCATAGAATTACTCCACCACCTATTGGCTATTCCGAAATCGCATATGTACATCATCCTGACAGAACACCCCGGTGAAGACTTCCACCTGCACGAGAAGTATCTGGCGAGTTGGCAGCCCGGCGAGAATCCATTGCATGACTAATCCAACCGATGCCCGATCCAGTGTCACAATTTGGCCGGCAAGATCGCTGAGCGACTCGCCCGGGCAATCCACCCTGATGCTCGCGATCCTGCTTTGGCTCATCTATTCACCACTCGGATTTGCCCATGAATCCACTGTTGAGCCATCGCCAGACGACGGGGCTGAAGCCATTAGCAGCAGTGACCCTGCAGACAAAGCTCAAGAGTTGCCGGACAATCGCTCCGCAACAGATCGAAAAATCGAAGAGATTTTTGAATCACCCCGCAACCCTTTCTATCTGGTGCCCTACGACCAGAACTATATTATTTACGGCTATGCAGAAGGTATCAACAGGGAGCTGTACAGTGAAGCCGGGGTGGATGAAGCACAACAATTCGATGATCACGAGGTTGAATTTCAGCTGAGCATCATGATTCCGGTCTGGCGTGGCGTGTTCGGCAAAAACTCCTCATTGATGGTTTCCTATACCCAGCTCTCGATGTGGCAGGCCCTGAATACTGATATTTCTTCGCCATTCCGGGAAACCGACTATCAACCCCAGCTGTTCGGTGCCTGGGCTACCACATTTGAATTGTGGGGCGCAGAACTACGCTGGATTGAATTTGGTTACAACCACCAGTCAAACGGTCGCAGCGGCGATATATCTCGCAGTTGGAATCGTCTGTTCGCCAACTTTGTGGTTGAACGGGGCAACTTCTACACCAGCTTCCGCCCCTACTATCGGCTCAAGGAAAGCGATGACGAAGATGACAATCCCGACATTGAGGATTACCTGGGTCGTTTCAACCTCGACTTAGCGTATCGATGGCGGGAGAACGTTATCACCCTGCGTACCCGCTATAGCATTGAAGGTGGTGCCGGAAGCGCTGAGCTGGGCTGGAGTTACCCACTCGGCAAAAGTGTGCGCATTTACGCGCAGCTGTTTACCGGTTATGGCGCCAGCCTGATCGATTACAACAACTACCAGACCCGCTTTGGCCTCGGGGTGATGCTGAACGACCTGATCTAGCCGCCAGTTGTCACCGATATAATCCGTCGGGGGCAAGCGCGGCAATCAGGGAATTTTCAGACCGGGTATTTGTGACGGGCAAAAAAAAGCCCCACCATTGCGGTGAGGCTCTCGCTTACTGAGCCGCCAGATTAGGCTTCAGCAGTCAGCTTTCCTTTAACATTCTCGACCACTTCTTCAACGCGGTCTTGTACCTTCTCAACGCGGTCCTGAACCTTGCCCTGGACCTTACTGATTTGCTGCTTGGCATCTTCGAAGACTTCGTCAACTTCAGGCAGCTCGATCTTCTCAAAGCGGCTGGTCAGTTCAGCACGCAACTTGGCGCCCCGCTTCTCCAGATCTTTAACACGCTTTTCGTTGTCCTTGCGAGCCTGTTCGATGTTGGCCTGCAGTTTGTCAGCACTCTTGCCGATAACGCCCAGGTAAATGTTAATTGCCTTGTCGGCGGTGTTTTTCAAAGAAGCCACATTTGCGTTCTTCGCAGTGGTTTTCTTAGCCGGTGTGCGTTTTGCCGGAGCTTTTTTTGCAGTTGCCATGATTTTTACTCTCCCGAGTCATTGTGAAAGCGTGTCTTGGTAAACACCGAAATGATGCGTTACTCAATGGAGCTCAAGATACCCATAATTGTTAGAATGAACTACCTAATCGAGAGTTCACGCCCGCCCTTGAAGGCGACTGCCCGGCGCTCATAAGTTTCGCCTTTCTGGGACCCAAATCCCCTGTTAAAGGAAGATATATGCTTGTTTTTTCGACATTATATGAAACGGCCTGCAAACGAAAAGGCGGTGAGGAAAGTCTCGAAAAGCTGCTGCATCGGCCGTTGACACCTGGCGAGCTAAGTACAATTCCTGACCAATTTTATTTGTCGGAATTGTGCAAAAAAATATTCCAGTCAGGTTTCGTCTGGCGGGTCGTTGAAAACAAGTGGGCTAACTTCGAAGCGCTGTTCTGGAACTTCGATGTCGACCGACGCATTATGATGCCGGACGATATGCTGGAGCGAAAGGCGCAGGCCCCACGTATCATTCGCAACGCTCGCAAGGTGTGGGCGATTCGCGACAATGCCCTGATGATCCATGAGGCCCGCCGCCGCGAGGCAGGCAGCTTTGCAGCGTTCGTTGCCAACTGGCCAACGGAAGATATTGTGGGACTATGGCGATACTTGAAACAGCATGGCAATCGGCCGGGGGGTAATATCGGCCCCTACGCGCTGCGCGCGCTGGGCAAGGATACCTTCTTGTTAACAGGCGATGTTG
The DNA here is from genome assembly GCA_963753815.1 of uncultured Gammaproteobacteria bacterium. Taxonomy (GTDB): domain Bacteria; phylum Pseudomonadota; class Gammaproteobacteria; order Pseudomonadales; family Halieaceae; genus CAVWDU01. The sequence goes on along the minus strand of CAVWDU010000003.1, from coordinate 2,029,837 downwards.
AGGGCTACCTGCGCAGCCACAACATTCTCAACACTGGCAGTAATACCAAGAGCGCGTTGGCAGCGGCCCAGGCCTGCTTCAACGACCTCCAGCAACAATCCGGCCGCAGCCTGACTGAGCTCAGCCAATTGCTTGCGTTTTGCCATGGCGAAAACAGCGTCCTGCCAGCATAAATGCTACTCTGCAATCAGGTAACACGACCGATTGGTTTTAGCGCCAACCCCCACCAAGAGATCTGTAGATGAACGCTGTCAGTAATCCACGGTTGCTGGGACTGGATCCCGCAAGGCTTGCCACCTTACTAGAGAACACCCGCCGCCAATGTCAGCTCGGCCAGCTTAACTCTTGCCAGATCGCCGTTGCCCGCCAGGGTCAGCTCGGCTTATTCGCCACAGTGGGAGCGGCAGCCCCGGGGAGCGCTTACGCTATTTACTCGGTGAGCAAGCCGCTGCTGGCCGCGGCGTTCTGGCTGCTGATGGCCGAGCCAGGGGTCGATGCAAAAAGACCGGTAATCGATTTCATTCCCCAGTTTGGCGCCAACGGCAAAGCCGCGGTTACCCTTGAGCAGCTGCTTACCCATACCGCCGGATTTCCGGGCGCGATCCTTGGGCCGCCGCAGTGGTATAGCCGCAGCGAAAGAGTTCAGTCGATGTCGCAATGGCAACTGGAATGGGCTCCGGGCTCACGCTGCCAATACCATCCCACCTCATCTTTTTGGGTGCTGGCTGAAGTGGTAGAGCGCATCTGCCAGCAGGACTATCGCCAATTTATCGCCGAGCAGCTTACCCAACCGCTGGCACTCGAGGGCTTTCGGCTGGGGGTGCCGCTGGAAGAGCAACACAATATCAACGCGGTTCGCTCGGTCGGTAGCCCGGCAAGCCAGGCGGAGTTAGACGCCTGCTTTGGCCCCACCACATTGGCACCTGAAACCGCAGAACACAAAATGTTGTTGTTGATGAACGATCCTCTGGTGCGGGCCTTGGGCGTACCCGGCGGCGGCGCAATTGCAACCGCGGCTGAGGTCGCCATGTTTTACCAGGCTCTGCTGCACAATCCAGAGAATTTATGGGCGCCGGGTATTCTTGCTGACGCCACATCAACTATTCGCGCAGCGCATCAGGACCCCTTTGGCGGCTACCCGGCCAATCGCAGCCTGGGACTGATTATCCAGGGGAATGATGGCATGGGAGACCGTCGTGGTATGGGATCACAGTACACCTCAGGCGCCAGCTTTGGGCATCACGGTGCCGGTGGCCAGGTGGCCTGGGCAGATCCCGAAAGCGGCATATCATTCTGTTTTCTAACCGACTCACTCGACGCCAATGCGGCGCGGGTGGCGCAACGAGGACCGCTGTTAAGCGATCTTGCTGCACTCTGTGCCTCGAAACCCTGAGCTTCAATGGTTGTCGATTGCTTACTACTTTTTGGCGCCGGCTTGCTTGGCGGTGTGCTGAATTCGGTTGCCGGAGGTGGCAGCTTTATCACGTTTCCGGCGCTGATGTGGAGCGGCGTAACACCCATTAGTGCCAATGCAACCAATACCCTGGCGTCTTGCGCCGGCTATATCAGCGGCGCCTGGGCTTTTCGTCACGATATCAAAACCCACCGCAGCCAGCTGCTGCCTCTGCTTGGCGTGAGCCTGCTGGGCGGCGCACTGGGAGCATGGCTGCTGCTGCAAACACCTGAAGCGGTGTTCCGGGGAGCCATACCCTGGCTGCTGTTGCTTGCTACAATCCTGTTTATCGTCGGCAGACCACTCAATAGCGCATTGCGCCAGCGAGCAAAAGCGCCCCGCCATGCCTGCACCGCCAGCGTCCTGTTAAGCTTGTCTCTATTGGTAGCCAGTATCTATGGAGGCTTCTTTAACGCCGGCCTCGGCATCGTCATTCTCAGCTGTCTGGCACTGGCGGGCTACAGTAATATCAATGCCATGAACGGCCTTAAACTGGTGGTTTCTTCGAGCATTTCATTCATCTCGATCGTCATCTTCATCAACCAGGATGCCATCGCCTGGCGCCAGGGCAGCGCAGTTTTGCTCGGCACCCTGGTAGGCGGTTACCTGGCAGCACGGACCTCCCGCCAACTTCCCGAACGGTTGGTACGGCGCGCGGTTATTGTCATCAGCTGTACCATCACCGGCTACTACTTCGCCACTGTCTATGGCCGATAATTCCAGAACTTCATGACCCATATCGCGAAGCTCGCAGCAGGGCTTTGAATGCCGCCCCTATAGTGATAATGTGGACTGCGATCCGGCACCTGTCGCCTGCAGCGAAATGGAGTCCCCCGGTGCCAGGCACTGGCATTGCGGCGATATTGGCAAGGCCGTGGAAATGTATCACTCAGTCGCCCGAGACTCGCTGACGCCCTGTCGAGTCGCGTAGGCATGGTGCGGCGCCTTGTTAGCAAGCACCGACAAAAACTATAATCGAGCCTCGCGCCACTTTGGCGTTGAGTACCCCTGCAACGCATGTTTTTTCTAGAGGCATTAGTCATGACATTCACACCGAGACTCGCCTGTATCCTGTTGACAGTGATCAGCTGCAACAAAGTGATCGCAGGAACCCTAAGCGGCACAGTGACCGACCCGGACGGCAAAGGGCTGGAAGGCGTGTTGGTGCGTACCACGTCTGCCGAATCCGGAGTCTCTGAATCGGTCTACAGCAACAAAACCGGGAAGTTCAGCTTGCAGACCAACCTTAGTGGGGAACTGGCCCTGCGCCTCAGAACACCGTATTACAGTGATGTCGAAGGGGCTGTCGCACTGGGTGCCACTGAGCACAAGCAAATAGATTTTGTCATGCAGCCTATGACCGATCCGATGGAGATCTCTGACAGCCTGCCGGCCGCCTATCACTTTGGCAGCCTGCCTTTTGATGAGGAAGGTAGCGGCGATTTTACCCGCACCTTGTTTCAGCGGGACTGCCTGTCTTGCCACCAGGTGGGCAACTCATTTACCCGGGTGCCACGCTCTGCGGAATCCTGGTCGCAATCCATAGAACGGATGCATAGATACCTGGGTAACTTCGATATGGAGTTGCGCGATTCTCGCTCCGAGATTTTGTCGAAGGGCTTTAACGGCGAACCGATCAGCGTTCGCCCCACTTTTCCGCTGGATCAATCACTGGCGGTCACCAAGATTTATGAATACCCCCTCAGCAATGCGCAGGTACCCCATGATGCGATTTACAATCCTGATGATGGACTGATTTACACCATCGACCAGCGCCTCGACCAGATAGACATCACTGATCCTGCGACCGGCATCACCGAGGTTATCAAGCAACCGGAAGTGCCACCCCAACAGGCGGGCGCTGCTGAAAAGCCCCAGGTTGTCAGTGAGTATGTTTCAGGCTCGCACAACGGCCCGCATTCGCTGGCAATGGGTCTGGACGGCAAGTACTACGTTACCAATAGCGGCTCGCGCAGCATCGGCGTTTTCAATCCCAAGAGCAAAAAATGGGAGGCAACCCATGTTATGTCGGCCGAAACCAATGCCATTTACCCGCATACGATCCGAACCGGTAAAGACGGCATGCTCTGGTTTACGCTGACCGGCTCCGAGCAGGTCGGCCGCCTCGATCCAAAAAGCGGCGAATTTACCATATTGGCGCTACCCACTCACAAACCACAGGGCATTGCCGGCACCACGCAGCCCTATGGTATCGATGTGAACCCCATAGACGGCGGCATTTGGTACACCCGCTTATTTGCCGATAAAATTGGCCACATAGATCCCGCAACCCTGAAGATCGTTGAATATGATTCGCCGGTGAAAGGCCCGCGGCGCATGCGTTTTGACAAGCAGGGCATACTTTGGGTCACCGGCTATTCCGAAGGCGTACTGGGGCGCATCGATGTTGCCGATGAATTCTCATCGAGGGTTTATCCGATGCCCGAATTTGCCCCGGGTTTTCGTCCCGCTCCCTATGCGCTTGGGGTGCATCCCCAAACCCAGGAAATCTGGATCAATGAAAACATGACCGACCGCATCTATCGGTTTATCCCCTCGGAACAGCGTTTTGTGGCCTACCCGGTGCCGCTGCGGGGCACCTATACCCGGGATATGACCTTTACCTCGGCCGGCCATATCTGCATGTCGAACAATCCGATCCCGACCCCGGCACTGGAAGGCGGGATACTGGAGATTATCTGCATCGACAACAATTACCGGCCCGATCGGAGACCCACCAAGGGATGATGTGATACACCGGGTGAGCTGGATTTCGACCGCAATTCATAAGGAGCCCGTTCACCGGTGGACACTCAAGACTTTCTCTTATATTCATTTATCTACCTCTCTGCAGCAGTACTTTCGGTACCCCTGGCCAGCCGCCTGGGGCTGGGCTCAGTTCTCGGCTACCTGATTGCGGGCATGGTGATTGGCCCCTTCGGCCTGGCGCTGGTGGGCGACCAGACCTCGGTCATGCATTTTGCCGAATTCGGTGTAGTGATGATGCTGTTTTTGGTAGGTCTGGAGCTGCGTCCGGCGCTGCTATGGAGCCTGCGCCGGGCCGTGCTGGGTTTGGGCGGCGGCCAGGTGTTATTGACCGCCGCCCTGCTGGGCCTGGCCGCTATTGTGGTGCTCGACCTGCCGAGCAAAACCGCCATCGCGCTGGGGCTTACGCTGGCTCTCAGCTCTACGGCTATCGTGTTACAGTCCCTGGCCGAGAAAGGCCTGCTAAAGTCTGAAGCCGGACAGAATGCCTTCTCGGTATTGCTGTTCCAGGACATCGCGGTAATACCCATAATGGCGCTGTTTCCCTTACTTGCCCACAGCGGGGTAGGTGTTGGCGGCGAACCTCAACACCAGACCCTGATTGCGCACTTACCGGGCTGGGCGCAACTGCTAGCCATCATGCTGGTGATGGGACTGATCGTGGTCGGCGGGCGCTGGATAGCGTTTCCTGTATTTCGTTTTATTGCCGAAACCCGGCTGCGAGAAATATTTACCGCCTTTGCCCTGCTGCTGGTCATCACCATGGCGCTGCTAATGCAGGCTATTGGCCTGTCGGCGGCACTGGGCACCTTTCTCGCCGGCGTGGTTTTGGCCGAGAACGAATTTCGGCATGAACTGGAAACGGATATCGAACCGTTTAAAGGCCTGTTACTGGGCCTGTTCTTTATTTCGGTTGGCGCCAATATCGATTTCTCGGTTATTTTTAAAAGCCCGGCACTGGTCATCCTTTGTCTGGCCCTGTTGATCTCCTGCAAGCTGGCGGTGCTGACCGCGCTGGCATGGGTATTCAAGCTTGCCAGCGGACAGAAGCTGCTGTTTGTGCTGGCCCTCGCCCAGGGCGGTGAATTTGCCTTTGTGCTCGGCGGTTTCGGGGTGCATTCGGGGGTATTCAGTGCCGCGCAGGCCAACTTTCTGACCGTAGTGGTGGCCTTGTCGATGCTGACAACACCCCTGCTCCTGCTGTGGTATGAAAAACTCCAGAGCCGCAGCAGCGGCGACCAGACCCAGCCGCAGTATGACGAGATCCAGAGCGGCGGCCGCGTTATCATTGCCGGCTATGGTCGCTTTGGCCAGATCGTAGGCCGCTTGCTGGTTGCCCAGGGTATCCATCCTACGATACTCGAGTCCAGCCCGAGCCAGGTCGATATGGTGCGGGTTTACGGTCACAAGATCTTCTATGGCGATGCCTCACGTTTCGACCTGTTGCGTGCAGCTGGCGCGGGGGAAGCCGATTTGTTGGTGGTGGCGGTCGACCTGCCGGACAAGACTCTGGAGATTATCAGCACCGCGAAAAAACATTTTCCCAAGCTGAAAATCGTGGCCCGCACTATTGACCGGCGACATACCTATGAGGTGATGCGGCTCGGTGTGGATGCTATGCAGCGCGAAACCTTCGGCTCGGCGCTGGACCTGGGTGTCGACACCCTCACTTTGCTCGGCGTGACCCGGCAGCAGGCCGAGCGTGCCGGCGCCTTGTTCCGCGAACACGACAACCAGAGCCTGCTCGAGTTGAGCGAACTTTGGGGCGACGATAAGAGCTACGGCGTTGCAGTGCGCCAGCGGCTGGATGACCTTTCCCAGGTACTGGCAGCCGACCAGCACGCCAATCGCGAGGCGGATGCTCATGCTGACAAGCCAGTGCAGCCGGGATTGTAATAGTCCGTCACAACCAGGCCTATGACTACCAGGAACGAAACAGCTCCTCGGCGTTATCCAGCACCAGAGTCGCCCGGCGATTGTCAGCACGAGCCCTGATCCAGGGTCGCGCCTGCTGCAATAGTTGCGGCATCGCATAACTTACAGGAAGAATAAGCTGTGCCGAGTTGCCGGCAGTATTGAAGTCGAGCTGGTGCTCAGCCATAGCTGGAATTGCGTAGACTTTCAGCGCATCGAGCTCCACCGGCACACCCTGCTGCTGTTGTTGCTTTAATGTGAAAGCTATCACCCGCAGCTCACTCACCAGTTGCTGGCAGAACTCGCGCTTGGCGCCAAGCCTGGAGGAACTGCTGAACTGCAACACGATGCCATCGTCGCTGACACAGGATGGACCCGCCCCATCACTGAAACTCCAGCGCGGCTGGGAGGCAGCGACCCCAACCTGGGTTGCCGTGGCGCGACTGCGCAGGCTGTCGTCGCAGGGATGATGACTGCAAAAGCGGTTAATCACCATTTGTTCCAGCGACGACTGCAATTCACGCCGCGGCGCACTCAGCATAATCGACTGGCCGCGCACGACAATAAACAGGCCATTATCCTTACCCACCGACAGCGCTACCGGGGTACCGATATCTATTGAGCCAGCAAGCGCCAGGATTTGGGCGGTATAACCATCAACGGCAGCGATCCAGCGCCGCAGTGATCGAGCACTGTCAATACCCCGAGCCTGCTGCCTCGCCAGAGCGGTCTCAGCCTGCAGAGACGTCGCCATTTCGCTCAGCGCATCGACCGCAAACGCTGCCTTGGCCTCTGGCTGGCGCGCCAGCGATAATGCCAGTTGTTGGATACTGGTGGTCTGGCTACCCACACCGGGCGTGGTATATGCGACAGCACTGGCAGCGGCGAACGGTTCAGTGGCCGCCGTGCTTGCTGCGGGTAGGGTTGTAGACGAGGCTAGCCGGTGGGGAGCAGCAGCCAGACCCGGACTGTAGCCGCACAGCCCAGCCAGGGCCCAGAGCGAGAACAGCAATACCAGAGGGCGACCTGCAAACTTAAGCCCCGATGCTGATCCCGCCCAGCTGCGAGCGGCTAGTGAATACTGGAGCGCGGGCCCCTGGTGTTGGACCGTGACTTTTTCAGATCGGTACCTCTGCGCCCTGCCCGGCGAGGTAATGCACCGAAAAGCTCGGATTCTCTTCCAGTAGCTGCGAAATTTCGTAAATGCGGCGGTAGCTGGTTTCGCGAATTTTCCAGCGACCATCAACCTTAAGATAGCGATCCCAGTACAGCGCGGTGCCGGTAGTATAAAAATTAAAGTTGGTAACCCACATATTGTCAGACAGGTACCAGATACCCGTCGCCTCGGTCGCGCTGAGAATCTGGATTTCTGGATGGTGCCCATTGTGCTGCCCTACAGACTGCCTGTGAAAAGCCTTTTTCTGCGCGTCGATGTAGGCCTGCTTACCCTGTAATTTCCACTCATATCCGCCACCGACAAAGTTGACGGTAACGTCATCGTGCACCAATTCTGCCTGCTCTTCGAAGTTGGCGGTATCGAGGCAACGGAAATACGCATGCTTGAGTTGCTTGATCGCCTCTATATCCATCAAGCGCTGGATATCGGCCCGCAGTGCCTCTATTCCACCCCCGGAAACCTGCAGGGGCAAGCCGGGCTCTATGCCCATGGCCGCTTTCGTCAGCAATACATCTTGCTGCTTTGCCTCAGTCATAATAGCCCAGCTCCCCGAGTTTGTTACGCCTATCAATATCTAGCCGCCATATCTCGACGATTCGGCGGCTTGTATTCATCGAACCATTCTGCTGCAGCTCAAAATCAGCGAGAAACGGTGGCTAGAACGAGCGCTGCTGTCCCTGCCAGAATTGCGCTTTAATGGCTTTTTTGTCAGGTTTGCCCACGGCGGTCATCGGTATCATTGCTTCAAAGTCGATACTCTTAGGAGCCTGCACCGATCCCTTCGCCTGCTTCACCATGGCGATGATTTCCTCGCTGATGGCGGCGCATGCCTCATACCCGGGCTTGAGTACAATCACGGCCTTTACTGCTTCGCCCCAGCGTTCATCGGGCACCCCCACTACCGCCACCTGGGCCACCGCCGGATGAGCGGCAATCACGTCCTCCACCTCGCGGGGAAACACATTGAAACCACCGCTCACCACCATATCTTTTTTGCGATCGACGATATAAAGAAAACCCTCATCGTCAAAACGACCGATATCACCGGTATGCAGCCAATCTCCGGCGAAGACCTCGGCGGTTTCTTGCGCCAGGCCATGATAGCCTTTCATCACCAATGGGCCGCGGGCACAGATCTCGCCGGGCTCGCCGGTCGCGACCGGCTGGTTGTTGTCATCCAGCAGTTGCACCTGCATCCAGGGTGTAGGCCGCCCGCAGGACAGCAGGCGCTCGGGCACAGCGAGGTCATGCTCGGCCCTGCGCATAGTTGCCAAGGCCATAATGGCTTCGTTCTGGCCATAGAATTGGTAGAACACCTGCCCCCACTTCTCGATACCCTCGCGCAAACGCACCGGGTTCATAGGTGCCGCGCCGTAGAACAGGGTCTGCATACTGGACATGTCGGCCGCTGCCGCTTCGGGTGAATCGAGTAAATAGTAAAGCATCACCGGAACCAACATGGTGGCGGTAATGCGGTGCTGTTCGATCATCCCGAAAAATTCAGCCGGACTAAAACCCTGCATCACATAAAAGGCGCCACCGCGTTGCAATATCGGGATAAAAAATGCTGCCGCCGCATGGGACAGCGGCGTTGCAATCAGCATTCGCAGGTCCTCGGGAAATTCCCACTCTGCCTGCTGAATCATCGTAAGATACGCCGTGGCCGCGTAAGTTTGTAACACCCCTTTGGGCTTACCAGTGGTGCCGCCAGTGTAACTCAGCGACGCCACCTGCTGAGGGCTGACATCCGGTGCTACCAGCGGCTGCGGGGTAAAAGTATTCGCCAATGCCAGATAGTCCTCGCCGACCTCGCTCGGGCCCAGCGCCAACAGGTGTTTGAGACCCGGCACGCGCTGCTGCAGCTCCTGGGCTCGCAGTTCAAACAGTGAGGGGTCATACACCAGCGCGTCGATGCCGGCGTCCTGCAGCACATACGCATGATCATCCAGCGACCCCAGCGGGTGCAGGGGCGTGCCGCAACAGCCCGACAATTGCATGGCGGCTATGTTAGACAGAACCTCCGGGCGATTGCCCGAGATCACCGCGATTCTTGATCCCACGCCGAGGCCTTTCGATTGCAATGCCTGCACCATACAGCTGGTGGCCTCGCGGACATCGGCATAACTTGCAACCCGGTCGCCGAGATAAAGACAGGGTTGCTCGCTGTAGCGGTTGAGTCCGTCAATCAGCAGCTGTGGCATCAGGGGCGGATAGTGCAAACGCGAATCTGTCATGGGGCTTTGTCCAGCGGTGGATACAGGTATCAGTCGACAACTTCAGGGTCAAAGCGTATCGGCATCGAAGCAACACCATTGACGAAGTAATCCTTGATATAGCGCACAGGCCCGGCAAATGACGGGTTGCGCAGTCGCGGAATAATCTCCTCCATCATCACTTTCAGCTCCAGCCGCGCGAGGTGAGACCCCAGACAGAAATGCTGGCCGACGCCGAAGGCACGGTGCTCATTGGCTATTTTTCCCATACGCTGGCCGCGGGTAATGTCAAAGCGCATCGCATCGTCGAACACCGCCTCGTCGAAGTTGACCGAGTGGTAGAACATCACCACTTTGTCGCCGCGTTTAATCTGCTGCCCTTCCAACTCGATATCTATGAGGGCGGTGCGGCGCATCACCATAAAGGCCGGGTTGTAACGCAGCGCTTCTTCAATCGCGGCTTCGATCATCTCGGGATGATCGACCAGCATTTGCAATTGCTCCGGATGCTCAATCAACAGCCGCATCATATGGGTGGTAACCGTGCGGGTACTCTCATTGCCGGCCACGATCAGCATCAGGAAGAACCATTGAAACTCCTCGACCGACAGCTGCTCGCCATCAACCTCACCGTCAAGCAGGGCGCTGAGAATCAAGCTTCTGGGGTTTTTATCGTGTTGTTCGGCCAGCCTCGCGGCGTAAGCGAGCATCTCCATGGACGCCAGCTCGGCGGCAGCCTGGGCGGCGACCGGATCCGCCTCATCGTCACGGAAGATCATGGTATTAGTCCAGTTGAAAAAATCGTGACGATCTTGCAACGGCACCCCACACAATTCAAGAATGGCAATCAGGGGCAACTCGGCGGCCACGTCCAACACAAACTCGCATTCCCCCCTCTGGGCCACGGCATCGACAATCTTGCGAGCGTGCTCCCGAAAACGCGGCTCGTAAGAGGCTACCGCTTTGACGGTAAAGGCATTGCGAGTAATGCGCCGATGCTTGATATGGTGGGGCGAATCCATGTTAATCAGCATCTGGCTATGAACGTCGTCAACCATCGACTGGTCAAATTCGTGGGGAATAGCGGTTCGCGCCTGGCTCGAAAACACTTCCGGGTGTTTCGAAACATAGTCGCAGGCCTTGCGCGTCATAATCGCCCAGTAAGGAACGCCGCTGATGGGGTCATCAATCTTGACTACAGCGCCGCCGCAGCGGCGAATGTCGGCGATTTTATGCTGGTGATGTCCCTCGGCGAAGAATTCGGGATCGAGCATATTGGCATAAGGACATTTCGCCATCGTGGTTCCTCGTTATTGTTGACATCGCCGCTGGCGGCTTAACAGTAACATCCTCTTATCCGGGGCACCTCTGATCAATGGGGTAGTACCTTAACGGAGCCTTGGGTGATGGCTGGCGATACGCGGTGCGAAGGTCAATGGTTGATCTCATTGACGAGCGCCGCAAAGCCTGAGGTGACGCCGTATTGATCAGAGGTCCCCGAGCGACAGTAACAACAGCGCGCGACGCTGTAAATTTATAATTTGTTCATGCTGCACGCCCGCACCCGGGGCCGCCACAACGCCGCTGTTGCAGCAACTGCACCCGCGAGCACAATTGTCTGGTGCCGTGGAAAGAGCCTGTTTATGATAACGACGAGCAAGTCGGGCTTGCAGCGCAAAGCCGATTTCCACAACTCAATCGCAGCTTAGCGAAGGAAGATACCAAGATGCAGGAAAAAGACGTGTGCGATGTAAAAAGCGCCATTGACTTCATCAAGCAACGTGGCATCGACAATATCAAGCTTGCCGTCACCGACCTCGACGGCATCCTGCGGGGCAAGTACGTCAGTCGCCGCAAATTCGAAGCAGCACTAGCCAAGGGCTTCGGCTTTTGTGACGTCATTTTTGGCTGGGACAGCAGCGATGAACTGTATCAGCAAGACTCCTTCACTGGCTGGGACAAAGGTTTCGCGGATGCCTGGGCCAGCATCGACCCCGGCAGTTGCCGTGCCCTGCCCAGCGAAGACCAGCGTGCCGTCCTCTTCCTCGCCGACTTTAGCGGCGATCGAGCCGCTGCGGTCTGCCCCCGGTCAATACTAAAACGGCTACTCGCCAGACTGGAAAAGCGTGGCTATACCGCCAACGCCGCTGCCGAGTTTGAGTTTTTCCTGTTCAACGAAACACCCGCCAGCGTGCGGCAAAAGAATTATCGACAACTGCAGCCGATAACTCCCGACAATTTCGGTTATTCGATCCTGCGCAGCTCCACTCACGCCGATATCTATCACCAGATTCTCGACATGAGCGAGTCCATGGGTATGCCGGTGGAGGGTTTGCATACCGAAACGGGGCCCGGGGTACTGGAGGCGGCGCTCGAATACTGCGATGCCTTGCGCGCTGCCGACAACGCCGTGCTCTTCAAAACCTTTGTCAAAGTGCTGGCGCAGCGCAACCAGATGATGGCCAACTTCATGGCCAAATGGTCGAACGACTATCCCGGGCAATCGGGCCACCTGCATATATCGCTCGCGCGCCTGGATGGCAGCAATGCGTTTTACGATGCGCAACAGGCTGGCAATATGTCAGATGAGATGCGCTGGTTTATTGGCGGACAGCAGCAGCTGATGCCCGAATTGCTGTCGATGATCGCTTCGAGCTGTAATAGCTATACCCGCCTGGTGCCGGGATTTTGGGCGCCGACCGCTGCCACCTGGGGCGTCGACAATCGCACTTGCGCGTTGCGGGCCATCCCGGGTAGCGCGTCCTCACAGCGGGTGGAGTATCGCATTGCCGCCGCCGACATTAACCCCTACCTCGCTCTGGCTGCCGCGATCGGCTCCGGGCTCTGGGGCATCGAGCAGCAGTGCGAACCTGGCCCGCCGACCAGCGGCAATGCCTACGAGACAAAGCCCGACGCGGCGCTTCAACTGCCACAAACACTCACCGAAGCAGCCTCGCGACTGCGTCAATCGACTGCAGCACGCGAGTTGTTTGGCGATGCCTTTGTTGAGCACTATGCCTATACCCGCGAGTGGGAAGAACAGCAGCAACGCAAGGCGGTTACCGACTGGCAGTTGCGCCGCTACTTTGAAATTATATAGTTGCGTCGCTCTCGCGCTGTCACTCGCTGTCATATACGGAAGACAATAATCATGTCACTGCCATCATCCAACTGGAACTACCCTACCACTATCTGGTTCGGCAATGGTCGCATTGGGGAAGTGGCGTCCGCCTGCCAGCAATTGGGGATCAAGCGCCCCTTGCTGGTGACCGACGAGGCCCTGGTCAAACTGGATATCACCAACATAGTCTGCGAAAAGCTGCATGCTGCCCCGATTGACTTCACCCTGTTCAGCGACGTTCAGGGCAACCCTACGGATACCAATGTAACAGCCGGAATCCAGTGCTATCGCCAGCAACACAGTGACGGCGTTATTGCATTTGGCGGTGGTTCAGCGATCGATGCCGCCAAGACTATCGCCCTGGTCGCAGGCCAATCCCGCCCGCTGTGGGATTTCGAGGACAGTGGCGACAACTGGCAGCGTGCAGACAGCCGTGCAATAGCCCCGATTGTCGCCATACCTACCACCGCGGGCACCGGCTCCGAAGTGGGTCGAGCGGCGGTTATCCTCGACCAACAGGCACAGACTAAAAAAATCATCTTTCATCCGCGAATGCTGCCGGGCATTATTATTTCAGATCCTGAACTCTGCCTCGGTCTGCCTTCCAATATCACCGCCTGGACCGGCGTCGATGCCCTGGTACATGCGCTTGAGGCCTACTGTGCGCCGGGATTTCACCCGATGGCCGACGGCATTGCCATCGAGGCGATTCGCATGATCGCCCACTATCTGCCGATTGCCTATGCCGACGGCGGCAACCTTGAAGCAAGAGGCCAAATGCTGGTTGCCGCATCAATGGGAGCAACCGCGTTCCAAAAAGGGCTGGGCTCGATTCATTCCGTCAGCCATCAACTCGGCGCGTTGTACAACGTCCAGCACGGTCTCGCCAATGCGATATTGCTACCCTACGGAATGCGCCAAAATGCTGCAGCTATCAATCAGAGAATGGCCCATTTATGCCAGGTGCTGGCGATCGCTGACCCCGGCACCGAAAGTATGATCAATTTTCTGCTGGATCTACGCCAACGGCTGGGTATACCCCATAGCCTTGACCAGATTGGTATCGATGACCAGCGCGCGGAGGAGATCGGCCGCATGGCGCTTGCTGACTCCTGCACCCCCACCAATGCCAGGCCACTGGATGCAGCGGATCTCGAACAGCTGTTTCGTGCAGCCCAGTGTGGCGCGCTCGACAAGCTGTAAGCTTTTAACCGCAACCAATACCACGTCCTGATGCTTCGCAGATCGAATTGTTGGTGTTCAGGTTTGATGATCAGATCACGGCGGAATGTTTTTTTGAGAACAGCGCAAACACTTCCGTGATTGACTTGTAAGTTTGCCCTAACGAGAGTCCTGGCATGTTAGATTCAACCGAAAGCCTTTCTCCCAAAAAATTTCCTTTTCTGTTTCTTGCGCTGATCATGTTTATGGCGTGTATCCATGTTTTTGATTATAAGGAGGAAGCATTACTGGTCAACGTTCTCATCAGCCTGGTAATCATGGTTTTAGCGTACACGCTATCCAGCGACAATAAGCTGCATAGATTCGTCTTGGCATTGGCTGCCATGTTGATTCTGTCGCGATGGGCAGGCAGCTTTTTTGGCTCGGATGTGATCAAGGTTATTTCGCTGCTTTTAATGGTTATATATTTTGTTTATATCATTAAGGGTGTGGTTCAATTCTTGATTGCGAGCAACGATGTAGACCTTAACGTAATTCTGGGTTGCGTAGCGGCCTACCTGATGATTGGCATCATGATCTCGTTTGCTTTTGCGCTTATATTGGAATTTAACCCAGACGCCTTCAATCTTCCAGCAAACCAAATGGATTACTCCAATATCCTGTATTTCACCATGATATCTTTTACCACCATTGGTTTTGGCGATATCACTCCCCAGACACCCATGGCAAAAATGCTGACCTACTCCAGCGGCGTTATTGGGCAAATGTACATGGGCATTGTTACCGCGATCATCGTGGGTAAATTTATTCAGCGTATCAAATAGACTGTGCTTCGCTAGACCGAATATTTCATAAGTCGTCAGATTTAAAGGTGTTTCCGCGGAGATTTTCGATCCGATAGTGCGCTATCGATTTTGTGGTCAAGATACGGGCAATGTGAGCTGTCTTCGCGTTTTTCAGACACAACTGCCGCAACCCCCATTGTTGCTCAACGTGCCGGGGCAGCACTCAACATCGGTTAGGCGGCGTTCAGGCGCAAGGCGAGCCCCGCCTTCATCATCGAACTGTATGACAAGCCTGGCCGGCGCCCGCTGGAATTCAATGTCAGGGAGGACAGCCTGTATCACGAGCTAGACCGCGCAGGTAACCGTCAAATGCAATAATTGAATGACCGCGGCGGAGTACACGGACCTGCCTTTCGAGGAAGTGATGGCGGCGTTCCGGGAACACTACCCGCTGACCATGTCCGGCGGAGACGACGCGAATGCCACCGACCGGGAAGCTGATGTGGACCGGGACGTCGCCTCCCGATAAAGGGTAAACGCGCCCTCGCCATTGCGGGGGCGCGACCTGAGGGTCTTACTCGATGGGAACCGGCCTCGGCTTAGCATCGGCGGAAGGCGGCAGTATCGGCAGGGCGAATTGCGGCTGGTCACCGGCCAGGGTCTTCAGGAACGCGACAATCTGCGCGTTTTCTTCCGCCGTGTACGTTTTACCCAACTGCAGGCGCCCCATGATATCCACTGCCTCGGCCAATGTATCCACCGCGCCGTCATGGAAGTACGGATAAGTGAATTCCACATTGCGCAGGGTGGGCACCTTGAAACTAAAGCGGTCCACATCCTTGCCGGTTACCGCGTAACGGCCCGCGGCGGGGTTATCGGTCTGGTATGGCTCCACCACGCCCATGCGCTGGAACGTCGTGCCACCGAGGGCGGCACCGTTGTGGCAGGCGACGCAGCCGCTGCTCTTGAACAGCTCGTAGCCCGCGAGTTCATCTGCATTGATAGCCGACTTGTCGCCCAGCAGCCACTGGTCGAAACGCGAGTTAGGTGTCACCAGGGTTTTCTCGAACGCCGCAATGGCCTGGGTGACATGGTCGATGGTAATCTCGTCGGTGCCGAACACCAGCTTGAACTCGCGCCCATACTGGGGAATGGTGCCCAGCACACCGATGGCAAGGGTGTGGCTGAAGGCCATTTCCCTGGGGTTGGCGATGGGGCCGCCCGCCTGCTCCTTCAGGTCCGCCGCGCGGCCGTCCCAGAACTGCGCCACGTTCATGCTTGAATTGAGCACCGTAGGCGAGTTGATCGGTCCCTCCTGCCAGTTATGACCGATAGAGGTTTTCAAGTTGTCGCTGCCGCCCATACTCAGGTTGTGGCAGGAGTTACAGGATATAAATCCCGACCTCGACAAGCGCGGGTCGAAATAGAGCTTCTTGCCCAATTCCACTTCCGCCATATTGACATTCTTGGCCGGGGCGATCCGCTGCACCGGCTCGGCGGCGAAAGCTGTGACAGCGAAAGCGCCTGCTGCCAGTGCCAGACAAATACGTTTTACAGACGTATTGTGCTCGACTCCTTACTGTACATAAATTCCGTGGCTGGCCAGCCAGCGCTCATCCAGCACCCAGTCCACCCTGTCCACGTCTTCCTGCTCCCTGACCAGCGCCGCAGCGCGGAACTGGACCTGCGCCAATCGTTCCTGCGCCTCCATCAGGCGCGGCGAGTCTGCGCCAAGATTTTTTAATTCGGGGTACATCACGCGCAAACCCTGTAGCGCGGACATCTGTGCCGAGCGGGGGCTGGACATACGCGCGACCCCATTCTCCAGCGTCAGCACCCGGAACTGGTAGGGATAAGCAGCCAGTTCCGCATCGGCTTCCAGCAGGTCATTGAGCTGTGCCGCACGAAAATCCAGGCTCACCAGCCACCCCACCAGGCCGATGACCGCTACAGCGCCAAGCAGGTATAGATAGCGCCGGCTAAAATCATCAAGCCCCCTGGCTTGCCCAGCATCTCCCATATGCAACACCTCCCTGCCAGACCTTATCTGGTGAAACTCAATACGACTGCCTGATTTCTCTATAATATTAGATATCTCTAATGAAATAAATATGTAATGTCACTGCTGCCCCGTTAAACGCCCTGCAGGTACTTGCCTGTCTGCGGCACATTGGTCACCACGAATCGGGGATTGGGGCCGTGAGAACTGTGCTCAGCTTTGACGATAACCCGACGGGGTTTGTCCCAGCTTCGAGCTCCATACTGAATTGAGGCAAAAAGCCGCTGTCTCCCCGGAATATGATCTGGATTTTGGGCCAATGCTGACGATGGGCTTTGGCACCAGTAACAGGAAGCAATAGTGATCATGGTAGCCACCGAAGAAGCGGTCTTCCTGCTCTCCATGCAGCGGCGTATCCGTGGCGTCAAAAACCAGGATCTGTCGTTTGGGTGGGCGTTCATGGGCGTTGATAAACTGCTGCAACAGAATCTCGTGAATGGCTGCAGCTGTGTAAGCATCAGATGAAGTACCCCCGGTGCCAGGTGGGCATATTCCATGGCATGAGAGCTTCAACATGGATCATATCCGCACCAGGTAGTTTTTCGAATAACCAGCTCAGATAACTTCACGGCTCTCTAGCGCCCGCTAGACGCCGCTTGCCCGGCCGGGAAGCGCGACGGCATAGGTGTTCGTATCCTTCATCCATCCCGATATAGGCCGCGTCCTGATTACCCTCTTGTTGCTGTCATCAACCGGTGCCGAGTGCGCTGGGGTTTTCAAGAATGAAGGATCTTGCGTTGGGCTGTTGCATGCCCGCCCTCCCCAATGTGGCTATGCCACGGTTGTTGTCTCAACTCCCATGGTAAGCCACGACCGTTGAGGTAGGGCAGGTCAAATCATTGTGTCTAGCAACAGGGCCACTGCGAGGGAATGCTGGGGGCTGTGCCACAGCCTGTTTTTGTCAATGACAGGACGGCGGCAAGCCTCTTCGCAACTGGGCTCAGGTGGCTGGATATCCGGTAATATCCCTGATCACCCGGTACAACGGTGACAGGCGCGGATACATCTTTTGATAAACCTGCCGATACAATTGCTGGTACAGCCGGTGCGACTCAGGGTTGGGTTCAAAGGCGTCGCCCCGGTGAACCATTTGTCCCACGGCCGAGGAAAAATCCGGATAGAAACCCAATCCGACAGCGGCATCGATCGCCGCCCCAAGTCCAGACGTTTCGTAGGTGTGGGGTCGCTCGGCGCGCAGGCCGAACACGTCGGCGGTAATCTGCAACATGGCATCACTTTGCGAGCCACCGCCAGATACTCGCAGCACTTTGATGGCCTGTCCGGTGCGCTTCTCAATCAACTCGGCCCCTTCCCGCAGGGAATAGGCAAGCCCTTCAAGTATCGCCCGGTAGATATGTCCCCGGGTATGGATATCGCCGAAGCCGATAATGGCGCCCTTGGCCTCGGGCCCGGGGAACTTGACCCCCGGTGTCCAGTAGGGCTGCAACATGAGTCCCATTGCACCCGGCGGAATATCAGCAATCAGTTGGTCAAACAACCATTCCGGCGGGGTGCCATCGCGGCCCGATTGCAATAGCTCCGGCAGGCCAAACTGCTGCTTGAACCAATTCACCATCCAGAAGCCGCGAAACACCTGTACCTCAGTGCAGTAGGAACCCGGGACCGACGACGGATAGGCGGGCAGGCGAGCTACCGCCTCAATGTATTTCTGGCTGGTCGTGTTGATGGTAGCAGTGGTGCCATAACTCACCGCGCCGATGTCGGGACTGAGGCAACCCGAGCCAAGAATCTCACAGGCCTTGTCGGCGCCAGCGGCAATGATCGGCAGTCCCGCAGGTAGGCCGGTTTGGGTCGCCGCCAGCTCACTGATCACCCCGAGCTGGCTTGCCGCCGGCACCAGCTGGGGTAATTGCTTTACAGCAATGCCAGTGGCGGGCCACTTCCAGTCCCACCGCGAAGCCCATTGCTGGCGCCGATAATCAAAAGGTATATAACCCACCTGGGCGGCAACGCAATCGCGGTATTCACCACACAGACGATAGTGAAGAAAGCCCGACAACAGCAGGAACTTGTCAGTTTGACCCCAGATTTCCGGCTGAGACTGCCGCAGCCAGTTGCTCTCGGCCTGACTCCGAAAATGCTGCACCAAGGCCCCCTGACCCAGAACCTTGAGCAGACCATCCCAGCCATAGCCAATGGGCGGGAGACTACTGCAGCGGCGCTGGTCAAGCCAGCTGATGGCAGGTCGCAGGGCATTGCCATCGGCATCCAGATTGACCACGGTCGCGCGCTGGGTGGTCAGGGCTATACCGGCAATGCGTCGCTTATCGTCGCCAATCATCGGCCACAATTGCTGCAGCGCCTGGCACAGATGGTGCCAATAATAGTCAACGTCCTGCTCAGCCCAACCGGGTTGCGGTGAGACATAAGCTTGCAACTCCACTTTGCTCTTGGCGTGCAGCTGGCCCTGCAGGTCAAACACCAGCGCGCGGACGCTTTGGGTGCCACTATCGATGGCGAGGATTAGCGGCTGGTTTTCTCCACTGTCAGCACCGGCTTCTAGAGTATTATCCATATCGCGACCGAGGGAGCATCTGATTAATCGTTTGGGTTAAGGTATCAAAGAAAGAAGGGCCTATTCGCTTCCCCCTTTTTCCATGCCCGCTTCCGGTAACATCAATAATGACCCGGCTAAGAAACAAAGCGCACCGATCAATGTCAATAGCAAGGCGGCATTTATTTCAAAGGTAGAAGCCCCTCCCTTTGGAGTAAACGAAAAAATGATGCTACAAAAAAAGCAATACAACCTAAGAGATTGATAAACACGATCCACCAGCAAATGCTGGTACGATCGATTTTCCAGTAAGCATGAGCTACTTCGACAAAGGCGAGGTAAGCCGAAGCGAGGAACAACATAGACCCCATAAAATCAGAAGCCCAAACTTTTATGTCGGATTGCAGCCAATTTAAATCGCTGTTCATGCCATCAAAAGTATTCACATTAAATAATAATGTTCCGATGAACTGTAGCCCGGCACTTAACCACGCGATAGACGTCAGGTATCGCCCAGATCGAGTTTGCTTGAACGGCTTTTCATGGTCCCGGTAAATACACTGGGTTGCTTGTGTGGCTCGAAAAAACTGAAGCAAAGCAGCAGTTGTAAACGGAATTGAGCCCAAAAAGAAAACGCCATTGACCTGTGTATTGTCAAGGCCGGCACTTTTCGCCAAACCCGGAAACAGAGCCAACACGCACCCTGCCACAAACAAGGCAGAACCAAGAGCAAACACAACGGCAATCCACCAATTAAGTTTTCCTGGATTCGAAAAGCCGCGCCAAAAAGCCTGCCCGAAACTTGCTACATCATGTAACTCTCTCTCCGTAATTCCCTTTCGATGTTGCCGGGATTGCCAAACAATTCCCCGCTGCCCAGGCGAAAAATCTGCTTGCTGATAAAAAGACCCGCGCCTTCAGATTTGAGTAATTGAGTCTTTTCATCAAGTTTCGTAAAGTCTTGCAACGTTGTTTAACCTTGCAATTGATGACTGAAATTTGAAACTAAAGTTTTTTATCAAGTGGAACCTGAACAGGATTTTCTTACCGGTATGTAACCCGGTGTTACAAGACTTTGACTGGTGTGTTGAGCATTCTTGTCCAGCCTGCGACAGCGCCCTTGCAGAATCCAGCGAACCAAACTGGTCCTAAGCAGTATCTTGCCGGGGGATGCTGTAACAGTCTTGCCACAGTTGCAGGTAGCGGCTCTGCTCCTGCTCCCAGCGTTGCTCATCCCAACCGAGCAGGGGCTGGCAGAGACTGCGGATGCGCGGCAGGTACATTGCAGCGCCGTTTGTCACTAACATGCCGATGCGTGTGCGACGCAGCAAAAGGTCGTCGAGATGCAGCACGGATTCATTCAGCGCCGCCCAACGCAACTCGGTCCAGAGGGTGTGGGTACCCGGAATGGTAGCCAGGTTGGCAGCAGTTTCATTCTCTACCCAGGCGACGATCTGTTGGCCATAACGACCCAGCAAGCGGCGGCGCTGGTCAGCGCCAAGCATAAATATAAATGACCGGGATTCTGTGGTCGCCGAAAATACACGCTGGTCGCGATTGCTGATGTCCAATCCGGGCAGGTAGTTGGCCGCCGCCTTCAGTGTGTCATTGGCGATAATTCGAAAGGTGGTTAACTTCCCGCCGGTAACCGTTACCAGGCCACGCTCGTCCCAAACCATGTGTTCGCGCTTTTCCTTTGACGGATTCAGTGCGCCGGTGCCGATCACCGAACGAATACCCGCCCAACTCGCTACCACGTCACCTGGCCCGAGACCGGCCGCGGGGAACTGGCTGGCCAGTGCGGCGCACAAGTAATCGACCTCCTGCTGGCTGATACGGGGTTCCCGCGACAAGGCATCGGCATGGTCAAGGTCGGTGGTCCCGACTACCGTGGTGCCCTCCCACGGGAAGATAAATACCGGTCGCCGATCCTCAGCATGCATAAAAGTAATCGCCTGTGATACGGGTAATTGCCAGGCTCTGAATACCAGATGGCTGCCCCGTAAAGGTCGCACTGCGCCAGCAGCCGGCACCTCGGGGCGCAAACTGTCGGCCCAGGCCCCGGTCGCATTCACTACAACCCTCGACTGGAGGGTGTATTTAGTGCCGCTCTCAACGTCGCGCAGCACCACTCCCGATACTCCCCCCGCGTCTCTCGTGAGTTCTTCAACCGCCGCATAATTGAGGGCATCGCCCCCTGCCGCACGAGCCTCTTGCAACAAGCGCAGCACCAGCCGGGCATCGTCGGTGGCAGCATCAGTATACTGGCAGGCGCCTTTCATACCCTGCTCAGTCCAACCCGGCGCCTGCAGCAGCACCTCTTCAGTGGATAAAAACCGATGATCGCGCTTACCCGCAAACAGGTCGTAGATCGACAACAACGCAGTAAACAACCAACGCCCGGGATATTGCTTGCGTCGGGCAGCAAACAGATAGCCCAGGGGTTCGATCAAGCCGGGAGCTTCGCGCAGCAAGCGCTCCCGCTCGCGAACCGAATCCCGGGTTATGCCAAAGTCGCCGGAGGCAATGTAACGCAGCCCGCCGTGTACCATTTTTGATGAACGACTGGAAGTGCCCCAGGCATAGTCCCGCTGCTCCAGCAACAAGACCTTCAGCTTCGACCGCACGGCCTCGCGCAGCACCGCGGCACCGACGATGCCTCCACCGACGATAATCAGGTCCCAGCTGTGATTCTGCCCCAGCTTTTCCAGTAGTTCCCGCCGATATTCTGCGCTTCCCAGAGCATCCACGCTGGCATCCACCGAGCTAGCGTCCATGATTCATGCACAGCGGCAGGCGATACAGGGCAGCGCACATTAGTTTGTTCCCTCAATGGTCTGTTTGGGTAAAGGCGGCAGCAATTTGCCGGGATTCATGCGCTGCCCGGGGTCGAAGTAATGACCCAGGGCGTCGATAGCACCAACGCCCAGCTCACCTTTTTCTACCGCAATCCAGGGCGCATGATCGCTACCTACCCCATGCTGGTGACTGATGGTACCACGATGATTCACCACCGCCGCCGACGCCTTCTGCTTCAATATCTTCCAGCGCGCGAGGGTCGCCTCATAGCTGTCCGCCATCTTGAACAGGTAAGTGGTATAGACGCTGCAACCCTGGGCATAGATATGCGACAGATGGGTAAATACATGGATCGGCTCCGGCGCGACTGCATCCTTCAACGCGCCCTCAATCACCTCCACCATGGTGTTGACATAAGGCCAGTCAGTAGCGGTTTCCAGCGTATCGACCATATACCCCTGCTGCCAAAGCGATTCTCGCAGGTAGGGACTGCGAAAACGGCTCTGGCGCCACTTATCACCCAGTCTGGTGCCGGTGGCGACCCCACCAGCCCTGCGAATCATAGATGCCACCGCCTTCAATGCCGCACGGCAGCGGGATCGACTGCCAGTGACCCCATAGGTCAGCATGCACTTGCCATCAGCCGCCCCGCGCAGTCGCAAATAACCCTGCAAAGCAGACACCATTCGCGGATGTCCCGCAAGCAGCAACTGGGTTTCGGTCTCTACCGCGCCGCTGACCCGCAGCATCGATAGTGGCACCCCGGCGTGAACAATAGTCTGCACCAGTTCCCGCGCTGCATTCCAGTGGGGCAGAAACGCCACTCGGAACGACTCGTGCGCGGGCATGGGTTTAACCCGGACTTTGGCTTCGGTGACGATACCAAACCGGCCCTCGGAGCCCAGCACCATCTCCCGCAGGTCCGGCCCCGCAGAGGAGGCAGGAAACGTCGGAATGTCGACGCGACCGCGGGGCGTTTCCATACTGCCGCCAGCAAACAGCTGCTCGATTCGTCCGTAGTACAGCGACTGCTGGCCGCTCGAACGACTGGCAATCCAGCCACCGAGGGTAGACAGTTCGAAAGACTGGGGAAAGTGCCCCAGGGTATAAGCTCTCGCCCGCAACTGCGCCTCGAGGTCTGGCCCGGCAACACCCGCACCAAAAGTCGCGATTCGGCTTTGCTCGTCCAGGTCGAT
Source organism: uncultured Gammaproteobacteria bacterium (assembly GCA_963753815.1). Lineage (GTDB taxonomy): Bacteria > Pseudomonadota > Gammaproteobacteria > Pseudomonadales > Halieaceae > CAVWDU01. Next base: position 2,006,657 of record CAVWDU010000003.1, on the reverse strand, counting down.
CAGGCTCCGCATTCGACTCATGCTAATCGTTAGAACCGGCCGGGTTCCGGCCGATGGCGTAATATGTCCCACCACCGAGGTGCCGCCACCGTAGGGTATGACCACGGCATCCACGGCTTCTGCATGTTGCAACAGCTGTGCCACAGCGGTCCGGGATTCCGGAAAAGCCACGGCATCCGGAAATACGCCGTATTCGCCGCTGCGCATCGCCAGCCAATCGGGCAAGCTTTGCCCCCGTGCATGACGCACCCGTTGTTCAACATCGAGACTCAGTAAGGGATGTGGGGCCAAACGACTGGGCGGCACCGTGGCCATAACCTCAACCAGGCTGGCCTCGGGCAAGCGCTGCGCCGTCCCGAGTTTTTGTTTGATAAATTCAAGTGCGCCGGGAGCCAATGCATAGGCATTTTTTTCATCACCCCAACCGTTCCACTGCCGCATACAAACCGCCTTGTATTTTTTTCTTACCGACGCCACTAACCAGTGCCCGGGGCATTATTAAGTGCCCGGACAGCCAGGGTCAAACCCGTCGGTTCGTCGAAAACCCCAGGTCGGGACCGAGCGCAAGGCGACAGCTTGCGGGGGCACCTCTGATCAAATCGGTAATACCGCAGCGTAGCCTCTGGCGTACATTGGCAAGGCGCGCCGCGAAGGTCAAGGCTGCTTGTCTTAGACGAGTGGTGCAAGCGGATGGCCGCCACCTTGTCCAATGGGTGGCAGAGGCCCGCCTTGCGGGGATCATTCCGACCAAACAGCATACTCATTGCCACTGGGATCAGAGAAATGAAATCGCCGGCCACCGGGAAAAGCATATGCCTGCACCACGGTGGTGCCGCCATGCAGCTCGATCTTTGCCTGGGTGGCTTCCAGGTCCGCGCTGTAAAAAACCACCAGCACACTGCCCACGCCGGGAGTCGCCGTCAATTCTGACCGGTAAAATCCGCCGGCAATACCGGCATTAGAAAAAGCGATATAGTCGTCGCCAAAATCGGTAAACACCCAACTAAATACTGCCTCAAAGAAACGCTTTGTTGCGGCAATATCCCTCGCCGGAAACTCAAGGTAATTGATCTTCTCGTGTTGGTTCATATTGACTCCCTAACCCAAATGGCACTTTCTTCAGCGGCTTTACCCCCGGTGTGTTCGATCCGCGGTACGCCGTGAATCCCTCCCTGGAGTCTCGACTGCGGCATCCTTGCCGCAGACGCCCGCGGATCGAACACGCCGGGGCTTTGCAAATCACTGCAGTGGCACTAAGTAAGTGCTATTGTCCCTAGCACGAACATCAGTGGGGACGCACCGCGCCACCATCGACCGTCGAAGCGTCGACCGACATAAAAAAGTTCACGATCTCTTCTGCGCCTGATATGTCTGCCGCAGTAGAACCGAGAAAACGTGGCGCGCGCACACCTCTGGCCGGAACCACATGACCCGAGCCAAGCAGGGTGTACAAGCGCACTTGAAAGCCATCGCCGCTGCGCCACAAGCTCAACTCAACCGAGGTATCTGCCCTGCCATCCCGGTCGGGATAGCTGATGCGTTCAGGGAGCCCGCTAATGCCGGCGAGCCGGTTCCAATAGTTGGCGGTATCGAGTGAGGACATCACTGTGCCGCGACTGGTATTGCCAAAGATTTCGACCAGGCCACCCTCATAGGGGTTAATCGGGTCTGCGGTTCCATTGAAAATGGCTACTGACATCGGCTTCGCTGACTGCGAGCACCCCATGCTGTCTCTGACCGGCAGGCTGGCACTGATCGGTGCTATCGCCCGCACCAACTCCGGCGCTTCCAGCGCCAGCCGATAGGCCATGTGGCCACCATTGGAATGTCCGGTGACAAATACCCGCCGCGGATCAATGCCGCGTTCGGTGACAAACCAATGAATCACCTGCCGCAGGTAGGCAATATCGTCAATATTTTGCTGATTCGCAGCGTAATCCGCGTCTTTGCGGCAATCGTTCCAGTGCTGCTCATAGCCGTCCGGATAGGCGACTACCAAACCATAGCGGTCGGCCTGGAGATCAAACTCGAAGCCGGCATTTGCCCTCACCTGCTTGCTGCTGCTGCGCGATCCATGCAACACCAACACCAGGGCGGCCCCTTCCGCTATTTGACGGGGCTGATACCAGTAGAATTGACGCGGCCCTGATGCGGTCATCAGCCTACCCTGGCTAAATGCGCCTGACAGTGGCGGCGGCGCGGGTTCAGGAGCATAAAAATAGTAGTAATATACTCCGACCAGCAAGCCTCCAAGCAGCAAGGTCAGCAACAGTAACCAGCGTATAAACCTCATACTGTCTCCAGTTCAATGACCACAGCATCATAACATTAACCGCAGGTGGAAACGGCTGCGCCCAGGCAATATCCCCGCTGGGGTGGTACCTAATTATCGTCGCTTGCCTTACACTGGCCGCACAAAAAATCAGGGACTGGAAGAGCCACTATGAAACGCCTGGCTTTTAGCATCATTGCACTGCTGGTGCTGTTGGCCGCGATACTCGCCTATCGCGGCACAGTGCCGGGCCGACCCGGCTATCTGGCAATCGGTCCGGTTGAGACTGACATTGGCAGCGACTTGCAGCAGGCGGCACAGCACCTTGCCGGGGCTATCCAGATACGGACCGTGTCTACCCAGCGGCCCGGCGCTCAGGACACCCGGAGGTTTCGCGACTTCCAGCGCTATCTCGCTGCCACCTACCCGATGCTACACCAGCAATTGCAGCTGAAAAAAATCAACGACATGGCCCTGCTCTACCATTGGCCGGGTAGCGAACCGGATCTGGAGCCGATCTTGCTGCTGGGCCATTACGATACGGTGCCGGTGATCCCTGGGTCAGAATCCCGGTGGACCCTTCCGCCCTTTTCCGGCGCTATCGCCGACGGTTATATTTGGGGACGCGGCACGCTCGACGACAAGGGCATGATTATTGCCCAAATGGAAGTGGTCGAGCAGCTGTTGCGCGAGGGCCACCAACCACTGCGCTCAATCTACCTCGCTTATGGCCACGACGAGGAGATTGGAGGGCGCCAGGGCGCACTGAAAATAAGCCAGTATTTGCAGCAACAGGGGCTGCGTTTCAGCCTGGTGCTGGACGAGGGTAGCATTATTGCGGCGGCCGGCGTCATTGCCGGCCTGGATCAGCCGGTGGCCCTGTTGGGCCAGGCGGAAAAAGGCTACCTTACAGTAAAAATGACGGCCGGTGGTGCGGGCGGCCACTCGTCAATGCCGCCACCGCATACCGCAGCGGGTGTGCTTGCCATGGCCGTTACCCAATTGGAAAACAGGCAACTGCCCGCCAGTCTCGAATACAGCCAGGACTTTTTCAACAGCATCATACCGTTCCTGCCGGCCTGGCAGCGCTTGCTGCTGAGCAACAGCTGGCTATTTGAACCCTTGCTGGTGTCGCAAATGGAACAACAACCGGCATTGAACGCGGCCCTTAGAACTACTACTGCGGTCACCATGCTCAGCGCCAGCCCCAAGGAAAACGTGCTGCCGACAGAAGCCAGCGCGGTGGTCAATTTTAGAATACTACCCGGCGAGTCGGTTGCCTCTACCCTGGCCCATGCCGAGCGCGCTGTTGCCGCTACCGGCACCACGGTAAAAGCCCTCGGCAGTGGCGTTGAGCCTTCGCCAGTGGCGCCGATCGACGGTTTCGGCTATCGCCTGCTGCAACGCACGGCGCGGGAATCCTGGCACAATACCGAACTTCTGGTAGCCCCACGGCTGGTGACAGTAACCACTGACACCCGCCACTACCACCCGCTGTCTGACGAGATTTTTCGGTTTATGCCCAACGCGCTGCAACTTGATGAGGTGGCGGGAATCCACGGTACCAACGAGCGACTCTCACTGCAAAACCTTGAACTCATGCTGCGGTTCTATCGCCGGCTGTTTATCAACGCCGATCAGCACTCCGGCTCGCTCTAATTTCAGACCCGCGCCAAGCCGTTCAACGCAGTGCCCTCACTGAAATGCCAGCCAAAATGATTTACATCATTTTAAAACCTGAACCAGAACGCTATGTTGGGCAACCATGGGGGAGCCGCAGGCCAGCCCTCATAGAAGTCGGTCGAATGGCCACATAATCTGCGATTCCGCCGGCATACCAAGGGATCACTGCAAAGGCTTGCACGAAATTTTAGAGAAATGCCAGCTGTCCCGACAACCACGAACACCGGAGAAACTATGACTAATCAACCATTACGCTGTCAGCAGGTGGAAGATGCCGTTGAGCACATCATTAAGGCGCTTGGCGGAAATATAATTCTGGGCCTGCCACTGGCACTGGGTAAACCCGTGCAGTTCGCCAATGCCATCTATCGCAAAGCCAAATCCGACCCGAGCATCTCTTTAAAAATTTACACTGCCCTGTCGCTTGGTCGTCCAAGAGGGGCGACTGACCTGGAAAAGCGATTTCTCGATCCCTTCGCCGATCGCGTTTTTGGTGACTATGAAGAGCTCGACTATCTGACTGATCTTAGCGGCAACAAGCTGCCTGCTAACATTCAAGTGCACGAATTCTATTTTCGGCCAGGCGCTTTGCTGCGCAACCAAACCGCACAACAGAATTATATTTCCAGTAATTACACCATGGCCGCGCGCGACCTCAATGCCACGGGTATTAATGTACTGGCGCAAATGGTCGCCAGCCGCGACCACGAAGGCGAACAAAGCTTGAGCCTGAGCTGCAACCCCGAGCTCACCCTGGACCTGCTGCCGATGCTGCACCAACGCAGGGCCGCCGGGGAGAAGTTATTCCTGGTCGGCCAGGTCCATCGCGACCTGCCGTTTATGATCAACGATGCCGAGTTCTCACCCGGTTTACTCGATATTCTTATCGATGATCAGCGCGGGCATCAAACCTTATTCAGTACCCCGAATATGCCGGTGGAAATGACTGACTACTTTGTCGGCGTCCATGCCAGCACATTATTGAAAGACGGCGGCACCCTGCAGATTGGCATTGGCGCACTGGGCGATGCGCTGGTCTATTCAACCCTGCTCCGTCACCAGGACAATCACCACTATCGCGCCCTGCTCGATTCTTTAGGAGTGCATGAAAAATGGAGCGAGCTGATTGATCGTGAGGGAGGCGACGGGGTGTTCAACCGGGGCCTTTACGGCTGCAGCGAAATGTTCATCAACGGCTTTATCAAATTGATAGAGGCCGGGGTCATCAAGCGGCGGGTATTTGACGACCCGGAGGTACAACAACGCGTCAATGACGGCGACCTTGATCCCTCCACCCTGGAGGGCGGCACCATAATGCATGGGGGTTTCTATCTTGGGCCGGCAGATTTCTACCAGGCGCTGAGAGATCTCACGCCGGAGCTGGCCAAAGCCATTAATATGACCCGCATCAGCTTCGTTAACCATCTTTACGGTGGCGAGGAAATCAAGCGTTTGCAGCGCATCGACGGCCGCTTTGTAAACACCATTTTCACCGCCACACTGCTCGGCGCAGCCGCCTCGGATATGACCGAGGAGGGTCTTGTCATCAGTGGGGTTGGTGGCCAATACAACTTCGTTGCCCAGGCCCAGGAGCTTGAGGGTGGCCGCTCTATCCTGCTGCTGCGCAGTACCCGGGAGCGCCAGGGTGTTGTAACGTCGAATATCCTGATGAGCTACGGCCACAATACCATCCCCCGCCACCTGCGCGATATCGTGGTCACGGAATATGGCATTGCCGACCTGCGCGGTAAATGTGATGCCGAGGTTATCGCCGCCATGCTCAATGTCGCCGACTCGCGCTTCCAGAACGACCTGTTACTCGAGGCAATTGCAGCCGGCAAGATTAGCGCCGACTACAACATTCCCGAGATGTTTCGTCACAACACCCCTGCCCGGTTGCAAGCCGTCTACGACGGTTACCGGAAACAGGGCATGTTCCCCATGCTGCCCTTTGGCAGCGATTTTACCTACGTAGAAGAACGCCTGCTGCCGGCGCTGGGCTGGCTCAAAGAAAAGACCCAGCCTCGCAACCTGTTAAAACTGGCTCGCGCCACCTTGCGGGATCATGCCAACGACCAGGAATTCAAGGTGCACCTTGAGCGCATGGGACTGGACCAGCCCGCAAGCCTAAAAGAAGAAATCTACCAACGTTTATTGCACGCGGCACTGTCTGCTACCGAGCCACCGCGGTAACAGAAGCGCCGCCGGTGCAGCGTGGCAACAATACCTGAGGCATATATTGCTGCGGGGGGTAAAAGCATGATAAAAAAGCAGGCCCGGCTTGCATTTGCCGGGCCACGCGCCCCACAGGGCTTTGCCAGGTAGCACCTAGATTATGTTTACAACGACACTGCTGGACTTTATGCCACTTTGGGCTGTGTTCTTTGGCTCAGCTATTCTCATTGTGGCTTCGATCGAAATTGGCTTCATGATCGGCCGCATGAGGGCGAGCCGCACCAAAAAGGGAGAACTACCCCAGATAGGGGGTTCGGTTGCTGCAACCCTGGGTCTGCTGGCCTTTATGATGGCTTTCACCTTTGGCTCAACGACCAGTCGCTGGGACGAGAGAAAGTCACTGGTACTGGATCAGGCCAATGCTATCAGTACCGCCTACCTGCGAGCTGAGCTGCTTCCCGAACCCCAGCAAAGCAAGGTCAAACAGCTGCTTACAGAGTATCTGGGATTGGGCTTGGGGCTGACCGCAGAGACAAGGGGAAAGCGCCTCAGAAAAGTTGAACAACTCGACGAGTTTGAGAACGAAATTGAATCGGTACTTGCCCAGTCAAACCGTCTCCAAAACCTCATGTGGCAGGAGGCTATGACCGCTTACCAGGTTCAACCAACCCCGGGCACCGGCCTGTTTATCAACGCACTTAATGATGTTTTCGACATCCAGCAGTCGCGGGTGACCAAGGCATTAACCCAGCGAATGCCTGTGGTTTTCTGGGTGACGCTCTACGCCCTGGCCACACTGGCCATGGGTCTGGGTGGCTATGACTCGGGCCTTACCCGTGGCGGCAGGAATCTCTCGCCATGGATGGTTGCAATGGCATTCTCAGCGGTGCTGTTGTTAATTGTAGCGCTCGACCGGCCGCAAACGTCGGGCGTAAACCAGGCACCCCTGCAACAGTACTACGACAGTATTACTGCTGGCAATCGACAACAATAGCCCCGGGGAGCGAGCGGAGGGATATCGATCATAAAGGCGCAGGCAGGGGCGTGACATTCGATCTTGCCGAAACGTCGCTGTTTCGGTGCCGCTTTTCGCTGGCTTTTGTTATTCGGGCTCAACCTTGATGGTGATCACCCCACTGTAACTGCCGGTCGCAGCTGCCTGAATTGCAGCGCCGTCCACCACCACCCGCATCGACGCATTGTCGCCGGTACCACTGCATTGATTCTGCAGTGAGCCGGTAAAGGGCCCAACCGATGCCCCGCTGACGAGTTTGTTACCCGCGGCGGGGTTGGGCGAGGCTGCAAACAATAAGGTATAAGGTATTGTCTCACCACTACTGCCGACGCCATCCTTGCTGATGGCGAAATCGCTAGAGCTGGCATGGTGGGTGTCGCTGCTCGCGGTCAGCCGGTAACCAGCGGAGCTGGAGGTGCTTTTGACGCAGAACGCCATATCCTTTTCAACGCTCGCGGCCACACCGTCGTAGTCCGGCAGCTCGAAATCTCCGACGTTAAACAGGCGCGTGTAGGCCGGAATCGTCACCGCAATTTCCATGTCGGAATCTTCGTATGGCTCGCGCGGAGAAATATCACAGTTGGTGCTTCCAGCCGGCGTGGCGCAGATAATCAGCCTGCCATAGGTTCCCACACCCGCGGTGGTGTAGCGACCCTGGGGCAGGTTCTGCAACTGTGACTCGCTGATCCGCACATCCATGGTCACCGGGTTACAATTGGTGGATCCCTGGAAAACAGTGCCGGTAAAGCCACCATCAGTCAGGGCGATACCTTCAAAATCGAGTTCCAGTACCATTGAGTCAGAACCTCTAACGGCGAGAAAGTCGCCATTAAAACTCTGGATTCCCATAATACCGTAATCGACGGCGCGGCTACCGTTGCGGCGGGAACGAATACAACCAGTGCTTGTGCCTGTGAGATCGCCACTGCCGGTCCATTGCAGTTCGAGCGAGCTCATATTCGAACGCCAGTCGATGGTCTGGGCGGTGCCGGGAGTTACTATAAAAAGACCGAGCAGCAGCGCGCACAGGCTATGACACCATTGTGTTGTTGTTAGCGGGCTGGTTATTTTTCTAACCCCGCGATACACGCTCACTCTCCCTGGCATTGTGACAAACCAAGCGAATCTCTGGCTGGCTGAAATTACGCTTCAAGCGAAGCAAAAAGGGGAGCTGGCGCTCCCCTTGGTATTGCACAGTTTGGGACTTAGTTGGGTGCGACGGTTACGGTGATGATATCGGTGTACTCTTGACCAACGCTAGCAGAAAGAAGGTCAGCTCCCGCGAACTGAACATTCATAGCAACATTATCGTTATTACATCCGAGACTTTCTAAGGCGGCGTTAGTTATGTCTATATTGCCACCATCAGTAACTGCTACGTTGTTTGCTAAAACCGAGTAAGCAACCCTATCGCCAGGGTTAGCTCCCTCTACCTGAAAACCGCCATTTGCTGAGCCAACGGATACAGTTACCCCGCTACCAGAGTCATTCGTGCCCACGCAAAAATTACCCTCTACGACAGCATTGGTCTGATCAGTCCCGTCCCAGCCGTTTGACCCCGGGTCGCTAAAGTCATAGTCATCCAGCCCCTTCAATACCACAAGCTTATTCACTTGCAGGGTTACCTCCGATTGACAGCTAGCCGAGGTAGCGGGATTGCCCGAGTCGACACACGCCGCAAAACCCATCTGCGAGCCCGCCATCATTGCCATCGCAGCAGTAGTCAGTAAAACTTTTTTCATGGAATTTCCTCGTTGATTTCGTAAATCTGTAAACGCCGTTGCTGACCCGCGGCGGTGGTACTGTCGTCCTTAGCTAAAAAGTAGCTCAGCAGGGTGCAAAGCAAAAATAATGCCGATCGGCTTTGTGAAGCGCATCACAGCACTTGTGAAAACACCGGGAATGTGGAAAAAATTGCTATAAAAACAAGGTATTAACGAGGAGAGATGGCACAGCAGATGGCAGCGGGCAGAACGTGTGCAAGGTCGGGGCAATAACGCCCCGGGAAGGGTACTTGTGGCAGGATGCGCGTATTTCGAGGGCTAGTTTTCGAACTCGGGGGTATCGCCGCTGGCGCCTGCTATCGCCGTCATAACATCACGCTGGCTCATCATGCCGGCGTTCCAGGTGGCGATATAATCGAGCCCATCGTCTACAGAATGATCCCGGGCGTAGAGCAAGGTGGCTTTAACCCCGCGAATCGAGATTGGCGATCGAGCGGCTATCTCAGCCGCCACGGCAGCTACCCCCGCCATCAGCGACTCCTGGTCCGGGTAAACCCGGTTCACCAGACCGATCTCGTAGCTTTCGGCGGCATCCACCGTGCGCCCGGTATAAGCCAACTCGCGCACAATACCCTGGGGTACGATATGCGGCAGGCGCTGCAGCGAGCCGACATCGGCGGTCATGCCAACATCAATTTCCTTGATCGAGAACACCGCCTCCTCGCTGGCGTAGCGCATATCGCAGCAGGCAATAATATCAACACCGCCGCCGTAACACAGACCATGTATCGCCGCCAGCACCGGCTTGCGGCAGCGCTCGATTGAGGTCAAATTGCCCTGCAGGCGCTTCACCGCCTGGCGAAATTTTTCTGCCTGCCGGGCCGGGTCGGCACCCTCCTCTGGCATCAGGCCGCCGAACATCGCCAGGTCGATGCCGGCACAAAAGTACTTGCCCCTGGCCGCCAGTATCACGGCCCGCACGTCGGGTTCACTATCCAGCCATTCAAAACAGCTTTGCAACTCTTGCCACATCGGGCTGTTCATGGCGTTGGCCTTGTCCGGGCGGTTCAGCCATACGGTAGCCACATGCTCATGGTACTCCAGCAACAATGTGTCAAAAACGGGTAACTTCATAAAAGCTCAACTCCTGGTGCGGAAAAAATGGGTGAGAGGGCACGCCGCCACATTGCGGCTGGCTCAACCCCAGTACTGCATAAAGTCACAGACCGGGTAGTGTGGCAGAGGCTTGGCATCGCCCTGGCGGGTGCCAATATAGAGAAACCCCACAATTTTTTCGTTAGGCTTGAGGCCGAGCGAACGGTACACTCCAGGGTGAAATGCCATGGGTCCGGTGCGCCAGATTCCGGCGTAACCGAGGGCGTGAGCGGCCAGCAAAATAGCGTGGGCGGCACACCCGGCCGACAGCAGTTGCTCAATCTCCGGCACCTTGGGGTGCTGCTGCAGGCGAGCAATTACCACCACGATCAACGGCGCTCGCAGCGGATTAGTCCGCAGTTTATCCAATGCCGCCACATCCAGGTCCGGCTTGTCTGCCAAAGCTGCCTGGGCAAATACATCACCGAGTGCAGCTCTGCCCTGCCCTTCAATCACCAGGAAACGCCAGGGTTTAAGTCGGGCATGATCCGGTGCTCGCAAACCCGCCTGCAACATTGTCTGCAACACATCGCCACAGGGCGCCGGATCGGTCAAGCGGGGAGCCGAGTTCCTGCCCAGCAATGCATCCATCGCGCTCATGGTCATACTGCTCTCCTCATCGATCACCGCTGCGGTCACTGTACTGCTTTAACCCGCTTGCTATTGCCATCAACTTTTTCTCCTCACGGCTTTCCAACAGCAAGCCGTCCAGCAATTGCCCGAGCAACCCAAAGCGCGGCTCGTAGACCAGGCTCAGGTGCACCGCCGTGGCATCTTCCGCTACGCCCTTCAGGTTGTACTCAAAAACGACGTCGGCAAAGGGGAACGGCGGCTGCTGATCGCGCTCTACCTGCAACGCGATGCCGGTTCCCTCGTACCAGCGGATGACAGTCTCGTCTAGCTGCTCTCCCCCCGAGAAGTAAAGCCGGCGACTGGCACCCTCGCCACCATTGGAACTGCCGCGCATTTCTACCCGCTCCACCTGGGGCAGGTAATTTGCGGCCTGGTCTAACTGGCTGATTAATTGCCAAACCCGTTGCGGTGACTGATTGAGCAGCAAGGACACACTCACCCGGGTTTGCGACTGGCCGGGCATCGGCACCAATGCCAACACCGCGACCAGCACCAGAATGGTAAGCAATACCAGGCCCAGCTTGGCCAGTAATAATGACTTCATCGCAGATTCGCTTTGTAGTGTTGGAGTTTGTCCGGGGTAGTGGCGACCCCCGACTCATAGTAAAGCTTCATGGCAAGCGCGACATCCCGAATCACACCGCGCATCATGCGCCGCAGCACCAACCTGTCGGCAAGCTTGCCCAGCAAACCCAGGGGCAATTCATAGATCAGGCTGGCGGTGAAGCACGTGCGTTCAGAATCCAGGGGCTCGATACGATATCGAAACCACGCCCGCTTGAATGGCATCGCCGCTTTGTCGCCGCGGTGCAGGCGCAGCAGGAAACCCTCGCCTTCGAGCCACTCTTCTACGGTTTCATCGATATAACGACTGGCGGACTGGTATACCTTGCGACTGGCCCCAACCCCTTCGCGCCGGGCTGTGGTCATTTCGACCTTCACCAGCCCTGGTACATAGTTGGCCGCCAGTGACAAATCGCGCAACCGGGCCCAAGCCTCGTGCAACGGCAAGTCGATGGTCACGCTGGCGTCTACCTGGTCTGTCATACAGCACCCCAATTGGCTGCTCCAAACCTTACTCGATTTAATCCAGACGAGGCAAGTAACAAGCGAGGGTCAGAGTTCGACCCCGAACGGGTTTTCAATATCCAGCGAGATAGGCTCGGGATAACCGTCCACTCGCACACTGTCGGCGTCGATATGCACGTGTTGTTGATCCCGCACCTGGTGGTCGAAACGGTAAATAGCCTGGGCGGTTCCGCTACTGGACGCTTCATCATAGTCGGCCGAGCGTTGCAGCGTCTGATCGAGCCGTTGCTGCCAGGCGCGGATTTTTTTTGCTCCATGCTTGTTCTGCAATAGCTGCAGGGTAATATGCGGCGCCAGAATAGCGGCGGTAGCATTGTTGCCGCCGAAACCCTTGGCATTAAGCAATGCCACATCCAACTGTTGCGGCTCATAGTGGCGATGACTGGATGAGAAACACAGATTAGAGCCCGATACGTCTTCCGCCACGGTATCGATAGTGGCAATGCCCGGGATAATACCGTACTGAAAGGTTCCGAAAGTACTGGCCAGTTGATCGCCGGCGGCGACCGCCATGGTATGCCCCAAATAACATTTAATCGCCGCAACCGGCCACTTTTCGACCCCGAAGGCACGCGCGGTTTCATTGAAGATATGTGACTCGGTGCGGCGATTTGCCGGAGTCCCGGTACCATGGGCATGGATAAAACTGCGTCTGCGAAGCGCCTCCTCGCCGACGACACTTCGGGCCAAAGCCGCAGCCTTGGCAAAGGTCAGGTAATTGCCGATACCGGGCGCCGAAATGGATTTTTTGTAGCCGTCAGCATTGACATAGACCCCGGCCACCGAGCCATAGATGTTAGCCCCCAAATCCAGCGCCAACTCATCGTCCATCAGCACTGCAAATTGGGCACCCTCGGCCAGGGTGAAACCACAATTTTCGGCAAAAGGGCGACAGGCACGACGCCAGTCCGGTACAGTCAGGCCCAGGTGCTTATCCAACTCCAACAAGCCACGATCTGTAGCCAGTGCTCGCATGGTGGAATAGCCATCGAAAATTTCTGGCACCAACGGCGCCTCCGCAGCACCGATCACGGCAATACGGGCGCGACCTTCACGAATATCGCTGATGGCCTGACGCATATTATAGAGGTAGGTGGCACAGGCTCCCATATTCAAACCAGTGGCGCCAAGATTGCCCAGTACATAGGCATTGACAAAATCCGCTGGCATGTCTGCAAGCCCAAGGGCAACCTGCTTCGACGACACCCGCTTGCCGAGGTAGCGGGATGCAATCAGGCCACCGTTACTATTATCGTCGAGTTGGCTCATGGCACTGCCGGCGTAAACGCTGATTTGATCAGCCGGTAGGCGAGCACAGATAGAATCCCAGTCCATGCCCATTTGTCCCAACAGGTCGCTGGCGCCGTATATCGCCAATTGCAGGCCACGGGGGTGACTACGGCTTTGGTACAACTGCTCGGGATTGAAGCCCGTGGGCAGTTGCCCGGCTGCACTCACTTCCAGCGGATGGTGATCGGTCATGTAGAGCTGGACATGTTCGGTCATATCGATCCGCACCCGCAGACGATCAATCTCGTGTACCGTCCAGCCAGCAGGTAATTCTTCGGGCAGATTGCGCCGGGCCATAGTGAAGCTCGCCATTCCATCGCTGGGGTCCAGGCCCAGGCGTCGATTCCATGCCACCGATGAGGGGTCGAAATAGCGCTCTTCAAGGCGCCGGATCAAGGTATGCTGAGCGATATGATGCTGCTCGTCAGCATTGATCTCGGCCTTACGATTCATCAGCGCGCCGAGGCTGCGCCAGGTTTGCTGTGCGGTTACACGGTCCAGCGCATCAATGACCGTGCGCCGATAGCCATGGTGCCCGGAGCTGCGTCCGGCTGCATTGACGCCGCCAAAACCTGTAAAAACGGGAATTCTTGCCATCCTGACCTGCCATATGAGCGCTGGAGCGGGGATTGTAAATCCTGCGCCAGTGTAGAAACTCAGGCCACACACAACTTTAATGTTATAGTCACAAACTTTAGTATTCCAGACAGGCGACGATGTGGCATGCTGACCGTTGGTTTTATGCTCTACCCCCAACTCCTTCTCAGCAGCATTACCTTGCCAGCAGAGATGCTGCGGGCCGCTGATCACCAGGCCAGGGCGCGACGCCTGGCCGGCAAAAAGCTGGAGATCCGCATTGCCAGCTTCACTGACACTACTATCGTTCCCCAGGATGGCATGCAACTGCGCCCAACCCATAGCTTTGAGCAGCTTCAGGATGTCGATTTGCTATACCTCCCCGCAATCTGGCGCAATCCCCTGGCGGTGCTGACCCGGCATACGGGCGCCCTGCCCTTGCTACAGCAACTGGCGCGGGACAATCGTCTACTCTGTGCGGTTGGCACCGGCTCCTATTTACTGGCTGAAGCCGGCCTGTTGCATACCAAACCGGCAACCACGCACTGGTTTTACAGCAGCTCATTCGCCAGGCGCTACCCAACGGTACTGATGAAGCACCGACACCTGATTACCCGGGCTGGCAATTTGTACTGCACCGGCAGTATCAACGCAGTAGCGGACCTCACCGGATATTTTATCGAACGCTTTTACAGTGCCGACATTGCACGGCACGTAGAGGCACAATTCTCTCCGGAAATACGCCGCCCCTTTCGGGACACCGGGTTTTTTGAAGGTGAGGTCAATCTCCATCACGATGAAGCTATCGCCGATGCCGAGCAATGGCTGCGGCAACAGCTTGGCCAGCCGGTAGACTTTGCCAGCCTGGCTCGGCGGCTTGGCATGAGCCAGCGCAGTTTCAACCGTCGCTTTAAGCAAGCACTGGGTACCCATCCCGGAGAATACCTGCGACACCTGCGACTGCAGCAAGCGCGAGAGTTGTTGCGTGACAGCAACCTGTCAATCGCCGAGATCGGCTATCGGGTGGGCTACGCAGACGCCGGGCATTTCTCAACCCGCTTTCGCCGCGCCATGGCGCAGTCACCGACCGACTATCGTAAGTCCGTGCGCGGCAAACTGTTCAAGCCAAGCTGACCTTGGGGGTAAGCAATTATCCTCGCCGTTAGCGACGCACTTTCACTGCGAGGATGACCCGCGATACGCTGGCGTTGAAAAGCGGCAGGTCCTGCCGTTAAAATCCCCGCCCACGACTCATAAGCCACCACAGGATTTCACTATGCGAGATGTCGCCCCTGATAAAACCGTTGTTATTGTTGATGGTGCTCGTACCCCGATGGGCGGGCTTAGGGGCTGCCTGAGCTCACTGGCGGCCACTGAACTGGGCACTGTGGCTGTCGCCGAAGCACTCAAGCGCAGCAAGGTGCCTGCAGAGGACGTCGACGAAGTGTTTATGGGCTGTGTACTGCCCGCCGGCCTCAAGCAGGGCCCGGCCAGGCAGGCCGCACTGGGCGCCGGCTTGCCGGCCAGCACCGGCTGCGTCACCCTCAATAAAATCTGCGGTTCGGGGATGCAGGCGGTGGTCTATGGCCACGACCAGATCGTCGCCGGTACCGACAAAGTAGTGATTGCCGGTGGTATGGAGAGTATGTCCAACGCCCCGCACTTGCTGCCCGGCGCCCGCGGGGGCCTGGGCACCGGCCACAGGCAATTCTACGACCACATGTTTCTCGACGGCCTGGAAGATGCTTACACCGGTCGCGCCATGGGTAGCTTCGCGCAACAAACAGCCGACCAGCGCGGCATGACCCGGGAACAGATGGATGCCTTCGCGCTGGAATCTTTGAACCGGGCCAAAAACGCTATTGACAAGGGCCTGTTGCAAGCAGAGACAGCAGCCGTTACCGTGCCCGGCCGGGCCGGTAATACCGTGGTCACCGATGACGAACAACCCCACAAAGCCAAAATAGAAAAGATACCCCAGCTCCGGGCCGCCTTCAGCAAGGATGGCACCATCACCGCCGCCAACGCCAGCTCGATCTCCGATGGCGCATCTGCGTTATTGATGATGAGCGCGGCCGAAGCGACCCGGCGCGGCTTACAGCCGATGGCAAAAATAGTTGCCCATGCTCGTCATTCCCAGGAGCCGGCGTTGTTCACTACCGCACCGGTCTATGCCATCAACAAGGTACTGGAGAAAGCCGGCTGGAGCATCGACGATGTCGACTTGTTTGAGATCAACGAAGCCTTCGCCATGGTCACTATGTTAGCCATTGAGGATCTCGAACTACATCACGCCAGGGTGAATGTTAACGGCGGCGCCTGCGCCCAGGGACACCCCATCGGCTCAAGCGGCTCGCGGATTATTGTGTCTCTGATGTACGCACTGAAACAGCGTGGCAAACAACGTGGCGTAGCGGCCATTTGCATTGGCGGTGGCGAAGCGCTGGCGGTAGCCATTGAGATGTTATAGCGGCGCCTGGCAATGCCATTCCTATTACTTTGATAATCGACGGGCCAGTCTCTCTGCCAGCAACATCGCCAGCAGGGAAGCTATGATACCCGGAACCATTTCGTATAGCTCAAACCAGCCGCCGTCGCCCTGACGCCACAGTATTACCGTTATTCCACCGACGACCATTCCAGCCAACAGGGTACTGCCGCGTACCCGCGGCACATATAACGACACCAGCAATGCAGGTCCGACACTGGCGCCAAAACCGGCCCACGCATAGCCGACCAGATCGAGTACCGCTGCACCAGGATCCCATGCCAGCCACAGTGCCACCAATGCCAACACCAATACCGCGAGTCGCCCCAACCACAATTGTTGCGCGGCGTTGAGGTCGATACCGGGCATGGCGCTGCACACATCGCCGGACAACACCGACGAGGCCACCAGCAGCTGCGAGTCTGCGGTACTCATGATTGCGGCCAGGATTGCCGCTAGCAGGATCCCGGCGATCAGCGGGTGAAACAGGGTATTTACCAGGGTCATAAACACCGTTTCGGCATCAGCCAAGGGCGGATTGATGATCGCTGCACCGCCAAGTCCTGCCCCGATAGCGCCAAACAGGCACAGGCCCGTCCAGAGTACGGCGATTCTGCGAGCCGCCGGGATTTCTGACACATTCCGAATTGCCATAAATCGGGCCAGGATATGGGGTTGGCCAAAATAGCCCAGTCCCCAGGCCAGCGACGACAGCAAAGCTATAGCGTCGATACCACCACCGGACAACAATGGCACCAGGGATTCAAGGCTGGCGATGTCAGCAGCACCGCCGGCGGGCAGCGCACTGAATACCATCAGCGGCACCCACAGCAACGCAGCTAACATCAATAAGCCCTGCGCCACGTCGGTCCATACCACAGCCAGAAAGCCGCCAAAAAAAGTGTAACCGACAATGGCAAGGGCACCTATCATGAGCGCAAGGTGATAGTTGATGCCGTACACCGCTTCAAACAATTTTGCGCCGGCGACAAAGCCGGAGGCTGTGTAGATCAAATAAAATACCAGGATCATGGCACCGCAACACAAACGCAATAGCCGACCGCTATCCGGCACTACCCGATAGAGATATTCCGGGATGGTGAGGGCGTCTCCATGGCTGGCACTGGCGCTACGCAGGCGCGGTGCTATCAGCAGCCAGTTGAGGTAAGACCCCAACAGCAAGGCCAGAGCCAGCCACAGCGCTTCCAACCCCGCGACATAGGCATAGCCAGGCAGGCCAAGCAGCAGCCAACCGCTCATATCGGAGGCGCCGGCACTGAGCGCTGCCGCACCAGGCCCCAGGCGCCGGCCGCCAAGAATATAATCGGAGAGGTTGCGGGTTTTTAGCCAGGCAGTAACGCCGATCACCATGACCAGCAAAAAATAGCCAACAAAAGCAATCGTCATGCTCACCACGCCATACTGCCAGGGATGGTTACCGGATTCGCTGGAGTCATTGCTGTCACTGCTCGCATTGGTTGCTCGCATGGTAGCATAGCGCTTCCATCACAGCCGATCCCAGGACCCTAACTGCCGCTCACATGGCAAGTGTGGCCGACGAACTCATGGTGCAATCCAAAAACGGTAAAAGTCACCCGTACCCGCCGGCAGGGACATCGAAACGACGGTATCGCGTGACGGCGCATTTATCGACATCAGAGCCGAATGGCACTTACTTAAGCGGATGTATCCCGGTGTGTTCGATCCGCGGTACGCCGTAAATCCCTCCCTGGAGGCTCGACTGCGGCATCCCTGCCGCAGACGCCCGCGGATCGAACACCCCGGGGCTCCGCAAATCACTGTAGTGGCGTTAAGTAAGTGATGAGATGGACGCTCCTTGTTACTCGGCGTCGCAATGCGCCAAACTGATAATATGACGATTGAAGTCGATACGTTTCAGTTGATCCCATAGGAGCGTCCATTGACATCAGAGCCCTAAAACCGACATTGCTGAGCCCTGGCTTTGCAGCGGCGATCCAGTTTGAGTAGCATACGCCTGTAGCCAATGGAATGAGCCCTCTTATGCAAATATCGACGGTAGTAACCCGACCCTTCACCGATCAGCGACCTGGCACCTCCGGTTTACGCAAGAAGGTTGTGACCTTCCAGCGTGATAACTATCTGGAAAACTTCGTGCAGTCGATCCTGGATAGCCAGTTGGACTTGGCCGGCGGTAGCTTGGTACTCGGCGGTGACGGACGTTATTTTAATCGGGGGGCAATACAGATTATCCTGGCCATGGCCGCGGCCAATGGCGTCGCCCGGGTGATTGTTGGCCAGGGAGGCTTGCTGTCGACACCTGCCGCTTCCTGCCTGATCCGCAAGCACCACACCAACGGCGGCATTATTCTGTCGGCGAGCCATAACCCCGGCGGTCCCGACCAGGACTTCGGCATCAAATTCAATACACCCAATGGCGGGCCGGCTCCCGAGGGTGTCACCGAAGCCATCTACCGCCGCACTCTGGAAATCACCCAGTTCCGGATCCTCGATTCCGAGGGTATTGACCTCGACACCATCGGCAGCTTACGGCTCGGTGACATGCAGGTGGAGATTGTTGATCCGGTAAGCGATTACGCCGAGTTGATGTGCGAGATATTTGACTTCGAGGCCATTCAAAAAATGTTTCGCGGCGGCGAATTTCGGATGCGCTTTGATGCCATGCACGCGATCACCGGCCCCTATGCCAGGCGCATCCTGGAAGATATGCTCGGCGCCGCAGCCGGTACCGTAATCAATGGCGAACCCTTGGAAGACTTTGGCGGCGGTCATCCGGACCCCAACCTGGTTCATGCCCACGAAATCGTCGAGTTAACAACCGGCCCTGACGGCATTGATTTTGCCGCTGCATCCGACGGCGATGGCGATCGCAATATGATTTTGGGTCGCGATTTTTTCGTCACGCCCAGCGACAGCCTGGCCATTATGGCGGCGACCGCGCCACTGATAAAAGCCTACTCTTCCGGCATAGCCGGGGTGGCTCGCTCGATGCCCACCAGCCAGGCCGTCGATCGCGTCGCCCAGGTACTCGGCTTCAATTGCTACGAGACGCCGACCGGCTGGAAGTACTTTGGTAACTTACTCGATTCTGGCCGAATTACCCTGTGCGGTGAAGAAAGCTTCGGCTCGGGCTCAAACCATATTCGCGAGAAAGACGGGATTTGGGCAGTACTCTTTTGGCTCAACCTGTTAGCGATTCGGCAAGTTTCGGTGGCAGATATCGTTCGCCAGCACTGGCGCGAATATGGCCGCAACTACTACACGCGTCACGATTACGAGGGCCTCGACACCCTCGACGCGACTGGCGTTATACAACATTTGCAGCAGCAACTAGACCACCTACCCGGCACCCGGTTCGGTCGCTTCACAGTAGAATTCGCCGATGATTTTGCCTATACCGATCCGGTGGACAATAGCTTATCTACCCACCAGGGCGTGCGGATTGGCTTTACTAATGGCTCGCGTATTGTATTTCGCTTGTCTGGCACGGGAACCGAAGGCGCAACATTGAGGGTTTATCTTGAAACTTATGAGGATAATCCCGATCAGCAAGACCTGGCGACAGCCGAAGTAATGGCACCGCTGCTTGCCATTGCAGAACAAGTTGGGGAGATCAGTCAACGCACCGGACGCGATCGTCCCAGCGTGATTACCTGAATCAGCCCGGCTGAATTGTTGAACCCGGATTCCCTGTTGGACCTGCGCCCGCGCTGCCGGAGTCAGCTCAAGTGCCATGTCAGTGCTGAACAAGGGTTGGCTACATGGGAGTTTTTTGACTGCTTCGAATTTCGTATCGCTGACCCAGCCAGTACGCCACTGCAGTCCAGGCAATTCCCAGTGCGACGCCGACCAGTGCAACCGCGGGAGCCCCGCCCAGCGCTTTTACCCCGCTATAACACCAGGCACTGAAAGCATCTCCCGAGCGCAGCACAGCGGTATCGATAAAATTCTTGGCCTTGTATTTTTCTTCGCGCCCCAGAATGGTAAACAGCATTTCCCGCGCCGGCTTCATAATGGCGTAATCGCCGGCGCGGCGCAAAACCTCCAACGCAATCAATATTCCAAGCAGTGGCTGTACCGCGACCAGTATACACCCGCAGCTAAGACCCAGGGGTACCAGCATCAGGGTATTGCGATAACCGAACCCGGCAATCAAACGACTGGTGAAGAATACCTGAATCACCAGGGTCAAAACATTGGTCACCAAATCGATCATCGAGAACAGCCGAGTGCGCTGGGCAGAATCACTGAATTTTGCTTCGATCAATTCGATTTGCTGAATCGACAAAAAGGCGACTACCAGGGTGAACAACAGGATAAAAACGGCAATACCCAGCAAGTAGCGAGACTTAAAAATCAAGGCAATGCCGTCAAATATACCGCCTTTGAGTGGAGCCTCCCGCTGCAGGTGTGAGCCATCAAGACTGGCGTCGGGATTGTTCCAGCGAAGCAATCGAAAGGCACACAGTATTGTCAGAGCCAGGATTGCTGCGGCAATCAGCAGCAGATAGCTCAAGCCAATGCGCTCGACCAGCAGTGTCGTAATGATGGGCCCCGACAATGCGCCCGCCGTTCCTCCGGCGGCAATAAAAGCGAATAAACGTTTTGACTGGGCCTGACTGAAAATGTCGTTCATAAAACTCCAGAACAACGACACCACAAACATATTGAATACATTGACCCAAACGTAGAAACTGCGCACCACCATCATTGACGGCTGCTGTTGCCCGAACAGCACAAAAAACAGCAACAGATTGACGACAAAAAACAAGCTACAGTAAGCGAGAAATTGCCGGGTTTTGAACCGTGATGTCAGCCAGCCGAATACCGGCGCAATGGCCAGCATAGCGCCCATCGTTAAAAGCAACAGCCACTGCAGATTCTCCACACCGTTCAAAATCATCATTTCGTTGCCGATGGGACGAATGATGTAGTACGAACAAAGCAGCAGGTAGAAATAAAGACAGGAAAGCAACAGGGCGCCAAGCTCTCGGGGGCGAACGCTGACCAGGCTGTAGGTAAGCCGCTGCACGGGAGACTGTTGTGGCTTAGTAGGCAAAACGCAGCTATTCCTGTTGACGGACGTGTTTTTGCGCGATGTGCTTTATACCCTGCTGGCCAGGGCTTGCACAACTGCATTTGCGTCACACGAAGGCCACTTCAGAACGCGACTTTCCATGGCAACGGAGTTGCAATGCCCGCCCACTATTGGCAATGTATATCGCATGGGTGCTATTGCCACGGGTAAAAGGCTGACCGGCCCGCGCATTGTTGTTTGCTGCATATTCGAGACTGATACCCGTAAAAACGTCACCGTCTCAAGATTCAACGATGAGGTTTTTCCTATTTTTATTCGACTATTACCACTGATCCTATTATTACTATCTGGCTGCTCCTCGACGCCGAAAAGCCTCGAAGAGCGCACCCAAATATTGCCCGTTGTGGCGCTGACTCAAGCGCCGATAGAGCCACAAAGCAGCGACAGCCTGACGCTCATTAGTATCAACCTGGCCCACGGGCGCCAGAGCAGCATCAATCAACTGTTAGTACCGAAGAGTAAAACCTACGAAAACCTCGATGATGTCGCCGCTTTCCTGCGTAATTACGATGCCGACCTGGTCGCACTACAGGAAGCCGACAGCCCCTCACCATGGAGTGGCAATTTCCATCATGTCGAATATCTGGCACAGCAAGCGGACTTCCCCTTTTATGCGCACAGTGACCATGCGCGCTTATGGATGGGCAACTATGGCACTGCCATCTTGTCCAGGTTGCCCATGGCATCGGCCATTGGGCACACTTTTCCCGCAACGCCACCCACTGCCAGTAAAGGCTTTACCCTGGCGCAAATTGAATGGCCGACTGACAAGGGTACAGTTGTGCTCGTCGATGTAATCTCTGTGCATCTCGATTTTTCCCGCAAGTCTGCGCGAATACAGCAGTTGGATGAATTGATTGCGGTATTGAAAACGCGGAAGGGACCTCTGATTATTATGGGAGACTTCAATAGCGAGTGGCTGGCTGAGCAATACCTGGCCCAAAGCTATTCCGATCAGTCTCGCCTGCACGTGTATAATGCCGCCGGTGAAGACTTGAGCACCTACAAAGATAAACGCCTGGATTGGATTTTACTTACCAGGGACCTCGAATTTGATAGCTACCGTGTGGCCACTGAGGTTCTCTCCGATCATCGCGCGATTATCGCGGTTATTCGCCTCAAATCCGTTACAGGGTCAGATTAATGAAGCTCACTGGAATCCGATTACTATCGCTGCTACCCATTGTGGTGCTGTTGGTCGCCTGTGCTGCATCACCAGCAAAACCGCCCTGTGATGCCGGCCGACTCAATATTGCGGACTGCCCGCCATTAGGCGCGGTGGTCGACATGGATGTTGCTGCGCATCAGGACAGCCGCCGCTGGTACAAACCCAGCGACATCGGCTTCGACCCGATCGCCTTGGGCATGGAGGCGGACATCGCGACCAAGCCCGCGCTGATGAAAACCATCGGCAGCAGCTACGATGATGCATTGCGCTCATTGGCCACCAAGATATGGCTGATTGACCACGCCGAATACACGATAGACGTTATGTACTACATTTTTAAGCGGGATCTGGTCGGCTATGGCCTTCTCGGGGCCTTGTGCAATGCGGTGAAGCGCGGCGTTGACGTGCGCGTCATGGTCGACTCACTCGGCTCGATTCACATGAGCCACTCTGAATTAAAGGCGCTGGAGAATTGCGCGATCGACGCCGGTTTTGTCAAAAACGCCGAGGGCGAGGTCACCACCACCAAGGCGCGGGTACAGACGGTAGTCTTCAACGCAATATCCAAGGTGTTCGTCAATTACAATCGTCGCTCCCACGACAAACTGCTGGTTATCGACGGCAATTACCCGCGGCGTGCCTGGGTGATGACCGGCGGGCGCAATATCTCGCTGGCATACTACGGACTGAATCCCGATGGCACCCCCGACCCGACGGCCTATTTGGATATGGAGATTCTGGTGCGGCCCGCTGCGAGCGTTGACACCGAAAAGTCAGTAGGGACTTTGAGTGAACAGTATTACAGCGTGATTTTTTCCCACAAGCGCAACAAGCGGCTTTCCAGTGCCTTGGCCTATCAGGGCCAACTCGAAAAATCTCAACAAAGTCTGGCGCGCTTGCGCGCCATGCCGGATTTTGCTGCCGCCTACGACACCATGCCTGAGTACCTGTCGGAGTTGCGCAGCGGCGAGGTGCGGCTCGCCCACGAACTGCACAACCTTGACAGCAGCAATGTAGTAGACGCTTACGACAGCAACCTGGAACGCAATCAAAACTCAATTATCGGAATGTTCAAGCGAATCTCAAAGGAGACTCGCAATAAAGGGGTATTGCGCATCGTATCACCCTATCTATTCATCCCTCGCTACGAACGCAAAGATGGCACCGTCTATCACGACGGCCAGGAAGAATTACGTAACTGGCTGAATGAGCACCCCGATAACCGGATAGAAATTATCACCAATTCATCCTTAACCAGCGACAACTATTTTGCCCAGTCGATCATCGATATGGATACCGCTCCGCGCCTGCTGCTTACGCCGGCAATGGAAGCGCAATGGCAACAGAAAAATCTGGATGAGAGCGAATATAACCCCGACCTGGTCGAGTCCGAGCTATGGCAAACAATGGTCAATAATCCCAGGATCAAAATTTATGAGACCGGTCGCAATGACTCGGTGCTGCTGGGCGGAGACACTCACTATGGCAAGCTGCACGCCAAATTTGTTCTCTCTGACCAGAACATCGGCTTTGTTGGCACCAGCAATTTTGATTACCGCTCGCTACTGTATAACAATGAAATAGGGTTTTTCTTTCAAAGTGAAACCTTAATGCAGGACCTGGTGGCGGAGTTCGAGGAGCTAAAAAGCGTATCCTATCTCTGGGGCAGCCCCCAATGGTTGCAAATGCGAGCTGCAATCATTGCCGCCGGCGGCAGTAAGGGCAAGGCTCTAAAAAAGCAGCGCAAAACCTTTCGAACCTTGCGTGACACCGGCCTGCATTGGCAATTCTAGCCGCCATATCTCACTGCTCATTGGCATTCTCGTTGAGAGATCGTGCACTGTGCACAATTTTTCTTCCGCGGCCATAGCAACTGCTAGCGCTGGGCCGTTGCTTCGGGGAAACGGTTGCTGGTGTGTTGGTCAGCGCCGGGTCCAGCCTTCAGTCGCAAGTCTTCAGGTTCAACAATGGTGCCGAGTTTGTCGAGCAATACCAGCTTTGCAAGTTCTACACCGTTTTTCTGGTTGTACATAACCACCGGCGCCCCGGAATTAGCGTTCATCCACTCATCACCCCACTGCGTCAACGCAACCAGCACCATGTGCAACGCCTCGCCTTTAGGTGTCAGTTGATACTCTACCCGGCGAACCTTTTTATCTGAATCAATCCTCAGCAGTACACCGTGTTCCTGCAGTGCCTTTAAACGCTTGGAAAGAATTCCCTTGGAGATCTCAAGGTTGCTCTGGAACTGATCAAAGTGACACGTGCCTCGCATTGCCTCAAGTACAATAAGAATGCTCCACCAATCACCGATCACATCCATAGCCCGCGCGACCGAACAATTCTTTGACTCAAAACACACTCGCTCCATGCCTGCTCCTTTATCGATCTTTTTTAAAAAACGTCTTGACAGGTACTATAATCGAACCTTAGTATTATCGCAACGGTTCTATTTTAGAACCTCGATTAGGAGACGGCAAGCGGGTAACGGTAATATGCGCCGCGCAGTAGTCCAGATAGATCAGGCTCACGTAGGTTTGTTACTTTTGGTAACATGAGTAACTGGCTTCAGGAGGCTTAAGCCTGAAACCGCCAAAAGGCCGAGGCTATCGCCCTAATCCAATGAAAGCGGAAGCAAATGCTTCTGCTTAGGTAACTCAGGAGTCTATTATGGACCTTTCAATCTTGTATATCGCTGTGGTTTTTCTGGTGCCGTTTGCCTTGGCCTTCATTTTACTCGGGGCGATGGCGGTTGATGCAGACTGGGCAACTCGATCGGTCGTAACCCCTTCACCTGCAAGCCCTGCTAAAGTCCCTGAGGCGAAAAGCCGGGGCACTGATGAGTTAGGCCACTACGTACCGGCTTGATCATCAACGCTGAGATGGCGTTCCGCGGGCAGGCAGTACACCTCCCTGGGGCTCAAGTCACTTCGACATTGTGGCGTCGGCCCCAGCTTTGCAAAACCCCTGAAAACTCGACAGTGTGTCTATTGTTAGGCCAAGCATTAAGCCGCGGCAAAGACACACTTAGGCCCAACTGTAACAGAGAGTAACGTCAATGCCGTGCCTGCAGCGAGGTTTAGGCATTTGCCTGTGCCATCGCAGCAGCCAACATTCTGCCGTTCTGCAGATCCGAAAATCTTAGCCCTGGACTGACACAAGTGCTCAGCTGGCACGAGAAGGATCATCGCCCTGGCCAGCGCCGCTGATGCCGTGGCTGCTAAAATCCGGCCGGCGCTTTTCGAGGAAAGCGGTGATGGCTTCCATGTTTTCTGGCGAGCCAACTTGCTTTTGCATACCCTCGTGTTCAGCTGCAAAGGCAGCGTCGATACCCTGCTGATGAACGCGCTTCATACAGCGTTTGGTCTCCCGCAGCGCATTGACCGGCCACTGCGCAATTTCCCGGGCCTTGGCCAGCGATGCCGGCAGCAAATCGACGTCGGCGTACACGCGGGTGGCAATACCGCACTCCAGCGCGCGTTCCGCCGTGATCCATTCTGCGGTGTACATCAGCTCTGCCGCCCTGCGTGCGCCAATATTCGCCTGCAACAGGTAGCTCGACGCAAACTCCGGAACCAATCCCAGACTCACAAACGGCAACCTCATGCGCAGGCTCTCGCCGACATAGACAACATCGGCATGAAACAACATTGTGGCTCCTCCACCCACGGCAATGCCCCGAGCCGCCGCCAACATCGGCTTATCGAAATCGGCGACTTCCCGGGCGCAGGCCTGATAGGGGTGCTCCTCACCCGCAGCGCCAAAATCCTCCAGATCGACTCCGGCTGAAAAATCTTCACCAGCGCCCGTCAGAACCACCACCCGTACACTGTCATCCTGGCGCGCCTGCTGCAGCGCCCGCTGTAAATCCCGCCACATGACATTGTTAATGGCGTTCTTTTTTGCCGGACGATTCATCGTTAACACCAGCACGCCTTCCCGGCTTTGTTGCAGCAAAACGGCTTCGATCATTGCTGGATAGCCCTGTACACAGGATTTAGGTCGCGAGACATCAGTCGATAAAGTGCGTGGTTTGATCCAGCGTGGCACGCTCCACCCGGCAGTTGTTGGCAGGCTCCTGTTGGTCCTCGTAACCAAAGGAAATGCCGAATAATAGTTTCTGGCTGGACTCAACGCCGAGGGCCTCGCGTACCAGCTTGGCATGGAAGCTCAGGGCCGTCTGCGGGCAGCTGGCCAAGCCGAACGCAGTAAAACCAAGCATCAGGGTTTGCGCATACATGCCCAGGTCGGCTGCCTCGCGCATCCCAAAATCTTCCCGCAAAAATAGAAACACCACATGGGGTGCACCAAAAAACTCGAAGTTGCGCGCAAACGCCGCAGTGCGCGCCTCGCGATCCGCCCGCCCAATACCCATGGCGCTATAGAGCTGGGCCGCGGCGTCATACTGGCGCTCTTTGTAAGCGCCCTCGTACTTACCGCTGTATTCAAAGTCCATGCTGTAGTCACCGGCCAGCAGAGCTTGCGGCAGGCGCTCACGCAGCATCTCGATGGTCTCACCAGACACCACGTAACTATCCCAGGGCTGGGTGTTGCAGTTTGACGGTGCTCTAGCGGCAATCGTGAAGATACGCTCCAGGGTTTCCCGGGGCACGGGCTGCTCGGTAAAACCTCGCACGGAACGGCGCTGGCGAACGATCTGCTCAAACGCTTCACTCAATTGTTCTGGCATAATGTTAACTCTGGTAACGGAGAAAGGCAGGAAGCATTATTGCGCCCGGGGCGGCATTTATCCAGCCGCATCCACCGACTTTGGTGGTTGGCAGCGGCACCGCCCTGCTTTACTATCGCGGGCTTACGTCTGTCTCCGGCAGATTTTTTCGCAAAGATGAAACCCACATTAGGGGCCCACTAACCGCCGAGGCGGTGAGATATGGCGGTTAGCTGCGGCAACTCCTGTCGGTCACGCGAGTACAACTCACCTGGAAAATATCAAGGTTTGATCCACAGTAACGCACGGCCCATCCGGGGGCCGTTCACCAATAGGGGCCTTCGGGCCAGGAGGAATTAACATGCTCAACTCAGTTAGGTTACGGGACCATATGGTAGCCAATCCGGTGCGTATCAAACCGGATGCAAACCTCCTGGAAGCCGTCGACCTGATTACCAGGCACAAAATATCGGGCCTCTGCGTGGTGGATGACGACGACAAACTGGTAGGCATTCTATCGGAACTCGACTGCCTCGGGGGGATACTGGACGCGACCTACAATGAGGCTGAGGTTGGCAGCGTGAGCGAGTACATGACCAGCGACAACCTGGTGGTGGCCGGTATACGCGACAATATTGTCGAGCTGTCCCAGGACATGCTCAAGCAAAAACACCGCCGGCGTCCGGTGGTCGAGGACGGCAAACTGGTTGGGCAGGTGACTTGTCGCCAGCTTTTGATTGCGGTTAAAAACTTCAGAAAATAGGTCGATGGGATCAGGAGCTCGACTGTCTCGATGAAAAAGTCGATTCAAAGGCGGTCAAAGACCACGAAAGGTAGCAGGCCGCTTCTCCCGAAATGCGCGCAATCCTTCCCGCGCATCCTCAGACGCGAACACTGGCCCGGCAAGGGCGTCAGACTGCAGCATCGCATCAGCCTCGCTCAAGTCATGCTGCTGTTGGCGCAATGAGGTCATCACCGCTTTGACCGCCAGTGGGCCGTTAGCACAAATCTTCTGCGCCATGCTTTTCGCCTCCGCCAGAGCCTGTCCCCTGGGAACGATTCGATTGATCAGCCCAAAATCCAGCGCCTGCTGTGCCGTCAAATGATCACCCAGCAACAGGGTCTCGGCTGCCAGGCAATAGGGTATCTGGCGCCGTAGACGAACCGTAGATCCGCCCTGCGGATACAAGCCACGTGCCACTTCCGTGACACCAAAAGTGGCATCTTCGGCTGCCACCCTGAGGTCAGTGCCTTGCAAAATCTCCGTACCACCGGCAAGGGCATAGCCCTCCACCGCCAGGATGATCGGCTTGCAGGGCTGGTTGTCGCGCAACAAGGCCTGCCAGTGCACATTGGGCACAGCCGCCATCACTTCCATAAATTCCTTGGTGCTTCGATGCCCGCCCTCGGCAGCTTGCAAATCCATCCCCGCACAAAAGGTATCTCCGTTGGCGCCAAGGATGGCGCAGTACAGATTGTCATCTTCATCCAGCCGCCGCCATGCCCGGTACATGCCCAATAGCATCTCAGGCGTAAAGGCATTTTTCTTCTCCGGGCGATTGAGGGTAACCAGCAGTATGTGCCCCTCTTGCTCTACCGTACAATTGCTGGTGCTGATATCCAGTTCGCTCATAGCTCTATTCCCTGATTCAATCCTGCAGCAAACCCGTACCTAGACCACGAGAAAGCACTGACTCAACGCAATTTCACGCGCCCTGGCGTAGTCGGGCTTGCCGGAGGGAGCACGCGGCACCGCATCGACAATATGCAATTCGCGCGGCAGCTTGTAACCCGAGATATGTTTGCGCGCATCCAACTGCAGCTGTTCCAGGCTCGGCCGAGCGCCATCGCGAGTAGCGACCACCGCGGTCACCTTGCTGCCCCAGCGCTCGTCCGGGGTCGCAACAACCAGGGCATCGAAAATATCCGGGTGCGCTTTTAGCGCCTGCTCGACCTCCTCCGGGAAAATTTTCTCTCCCCCCGAGTTAATGCAGTTGGAACCTCGCCCGAACACGGTAATCGAATTGTCTTCTTCCAGTCGCGCCGCGTCGCCGGTCAACAGCCAGGTTTTGCCGTTCACCTCAACAAATGTTTTAGCGGTTTTCAGCGGATCATTGTAATAGCCTATCGGGATATATCCCGAGCGAGCAAAAATACCGGTTTCACCCGCCCGCACGTGGCGATGGGGCTCGCCTTCAATATCGCTGATAACACTCATAAAGTCCGACCTGGTAACATTACCCAGGCCTTTCTCCGAGACAACCTTGCCACTGTCCAAGCCGAGATTGCCCGACTCCGATGAACCAAAGGAGTTACTGATAAACGCGTTGGGGAAATGCTGGCGAAACTGCGCCTGGTTGCTGGTCGAAAAAACCGCGCCACCCGATCCGATATTAAACACCGCGCTGAGATCCCAACGACCGGGATTTTTATCCAATGCATCAAGCAGAGGCAGCGCCATGGCATCGCCGACAATAGAGATGGAATTCACCTTTTCCCGGGCAATAATGTCCCAGGCCTGCTCGCCGTCAAGGGTTTGATTGGGATTGAGCACCACCACATTGCCCGCCAACAGCTGAATGCAGGCATACCACCAACAGGCGCCATGCATCAACGGCGCCAGCGCCATGCCCACGATCGGGTTTTCAGATACCCGGGATTGGATATCTTGCGGACGCTTGCAGGGTCCGAGCGGAGAAAACCAGCCCGCGCCGCCCAGTGCCGCAAAAAAAATATTTTTGTGCGGCCACATCACCCCTTTAGGCATCCCGGTAGTTCCGCCGGTATAGAGAATAAATAGATCATCATCGCTGCGTGGCGCAAAATCCCGCGCCGTCGACTGGCCCGCCAACGAGTTCTCGAAATCCACCGCGCCTATCGAATCCAGCGCTGCATCGCTGCCGTCTTCCACCGCAACAAAGGTTTTTAACGCTGGAGTCTGCTGGTATACCACAGCAATATGCGGCACGAATTCGCGGTTGTGGACACAGGCAACCAGCCCGGCATTGTCGAAAATGTAATGCAGCTCTTCTTCGACGTAGCGATAATTGATATTGATCGGCACTGCCCGCAGCTTGAAGCAGGCCAGCATGCACTCGAGGTATTCGTTGCAATTGTAGAGGTAGAGACCGACGTGGTCGCCAGCGGTCACTCCCCGCGACGCCAGATAGTGAGCCATCTGGTTAGCGCGCTGTTCCAGCTGCCGATAACTGCGCCGCTGGTCACCGCATACCAGCGCATCCCGCTCGGGAACCTTGTCTGCCACCTGCTCCAGCAGGTCTGCAATATTGAAATGCAAGGATGCCATCGTTTCGTTACTCCTTCCCGCTACTGATGGCACAAAATCGTACCTGTGGGTGGATATTGGAATTATGCCAAAGGCGTCAAGTGCGCCTCCGTCAAGGTTTGTCTGAACCGACAATCCACATCGCGAAAAATTGGGCACCGCCCCCGTAGGCATGGCCGAGGGCGGTGCTGGCGTTTTCAACCTGGTGTTGACCGGCATCGCCCCGCACCTGCATTGCTGCTTCAGCGAACCGAATCATTCCGGAGGCGCCGATCGGATTTGACGACAGCACGCCGCCGGAGCAATTCCAGGGCGTGTCGCCACCCTGGTCAAGTGATGTAACACCCTCCATCGTCAGCTCCCAGCCCTTCCCCTGCTCGGCAAAACCGAGATTTTCGAGCCACATCGGCTCATACCATGAAAACGGAACATAGACCTCGGCACAATCGATATCTCGGCGCGGGTTATCGATGCCTGCCTGACGATACACATCAGCGGCGCAGTCGCGCCCGGCCTGCGGATTGACCTCATCCCGGCCGGCATACATGGTGGGCTCTGAACGCATGGCAGTGCCGCGAATCCAGGCAGGCGCCCTGGGCGACTGGCCAACCAGCGATTCGTGAGCGATAACCATGGCACAGGCGCCATCCGAGGAAGGGCAAACCTCGAGAAACCGCAGGGGATCCCAAAGCATCGGTGACTGTTCGACCTTTTCCATGGTGATGTCAGCCAGTTGCAAGTGCGCCAGTGGGTTGCGCAACGCATGCAGGCGATCCTTGGTCGCCACCTTGATACCCGCGTCGTAAGGCGCATTTGAACGCCGCATGTACTCCCGGATGATGGGCGCGAAATAGCCCCCCGCACCGGCGTTGAGATGGGGCGAGAATGGCTGGGGATTGGATAGTGCCCACATCGCATTGGATTCTGACTGCTTTTCGAAAGACACCGTCAATACCCGTTTGAATGCCCCACTCTGGACATAGGAGGCTGCGACAATAGCCGTGGAACCGCCCACCGAGCCCGCCGTATGCACCCGCAGCATGGGCTTACCGTTACATCCCAGGGCATCGGTCAGGTACAACTCCGGCATCACCACGCCTTCAAACATATCCGGCGCCTTGCCAAGGATAACCGCGTCGATATCCGACCACTGTAAATCTGCATCCTGCAAGGCCCGCTGGGCTGCCTCGCGCACCAATCCCGCAATCGATACATCGGCCCTCTGGGTCTGGTATTTCGTTTGCCCTATACCAACCACCGCCGCTAATTGCGCCACTATTCTCCCTCCAGGACCACGACCATGTTCTGTTGCAGACAGGGCCCCGATGTTGCATGGGCCACACCCCGGCGGGCTTCGCCCTGAATGATCCTGATGGCGACTTCGCCAATCCGGTCAAGGCCCGCGGCCATCATAATATTGCCTGCTAATACCCCGCCGGACGGGTTGATACGGGTGGCCTCAGTCAAACCCAAAGCCTGCTTCAAGATCAGTTCCTGGTGACTGAACGGTGCATGCAACTCTGCAATATCCAGCGGGCCCGCAGCCACCCCCGCAGCGGTAGCAGCCAGCTCGGTCGATGGCGAACGGCGCAGATCCCTGACCCCCAGGTTGTTGGTTTCAATGCGATGGTCAATGCCACGAATAAGTGCATAGGGCTTGTCCAGCTCCCTGGCCTTCTCCACGGTGCATATCACCATTGCCGAAGCACCGTCGGTAATGGGGCAGCAATCGTGCTTACGCAACGGCGACACATGCATCGGCTCAGCTAACAAAGCATCAATACTGAAGTTACCTGCCAACTGTGCATTGGGATTGCCCAGGGCGTTAGCCCGCGAACGCTGCACCACCGCGGCCATATCATGCTCGCTGATCAAACCTGCATCGAGCATGGCACGCGCCTGCAGGCCGGCCAGGCTGGTGCTGTCGGGCCACAATGGCGCCAGGTAGTAAGGGTCCAGTTGCAAGGACAGTACATGCCCGGGCATGCCGGGAGAGGATTTGGAGAATCCATAGATAAGGGCCGACTCGGCCTGCCCCATCTGAATCTTTAACCACGACTCATACAAGGCCCATGCGGCGTCCATCTCGACATGGGATTCCTTGATTGGAGGTACGGCACCCAGCGCATCGACCCCGGCGACAAAGGCAAACGACGCGCCTTGTAAATAGTCACAACTACCGGAACAGGTAAAATCGACATCCTGTACCGAGCCCAGCCCGGCATCCGCCAGTGCCTTGTGCACCACCGGCATAATCAACTCGACCTCGTTACAAGCTCCGGCATCGCGCCGCATGGGTGACTGGGTCCACGAGACTACCGCCACATCACGCATGCTCAGCTCCCAATACTCTCGCGCTGGATATCAGTCTCGTCGATCGGCCTGAACCAGCGAATGTTTTCCATCGCATAAGTCCATTCACCGGCCGGTTTCCACACCGCTTCCACCCGCTGGCCAATATGGACCGCATCGTTATCGCATTCACTAACCAGGTGGATAAATGAAATATTGCTGCCGTCAGGCACCAGGTTGGCGATCACATAGGGCGGCTGAATAGGGTTACCTGGAATCGGTATATGAACAATGGTGAAGGATTCAACCGTGGCTTTGTTCGACAACGGCACTTCCTTCTCGGTAGCGACACCACACTTGGCACAAGAGCCCCGTGGCGGCGCATAAACCTTGAGGCAAGAGGGACACTGCTGACCAACCAGCCGGCCCTGTTTCAAGGCCTTGAGAAAGCGCGACGTTGCGGCACCGGCAGTAAAATTGTAATCGAGGTAGATGGGAGCATCCATCATGGTTACCATGGCCTCGTCGTCACTCATCGACACGCTCCCTGCTCAGGCTCAAACCAGGCAATATCAGTGATATGACCACGAGTGACATCGGCCCAGCGTGCCACCACCCGCATACCGCTCGACAGCGCTGCACCGCCCGGGGCATCGACCAGATGCAGCATAGGCACGTCGGCCCCGTCGAGTTTAATCAAGGCATAGGCAAAGGGTCGATCGAGGGGATGCCTGGGTTGCGGTAGACTGACCCAGACCCAACTGACGATAACACCGCGATCGGCCAGTTCGACAAAGTCTGCGACCGGCGCCGCGGTCACCGGATCGTATTCTACCGGCGGCGCATACACCGTGCCGTCGGCCCCGCGATTACCCAGCAAGCGACGGTTTTTAAGGGCAGTCAGAAACCGCCCCACAACCGGACCGGTAGACCGGGTATAGCTGAAGCCCAGCTTATAGTTCTGGCTCAGCACGTCAGGCTCGTCCTGATTCATGATAAATTCTCCACGAGAACTGCCAAGGCATGCCACACTGGCGAAGCCTGAGCATAACCGCTCCATCGGAAATTTGGCTTAATTCCCGGTAATAAATCCACCAGGCCAGCGCTGTTGCGACGCTGCGCTGGAAGCAGGAGGTGGAAATTGCCGGGGCGAGCCCACAAGTCCGGGAGGGAGAGGCCGGCCTAAGTGACGGGTCTCATTCGGTGAGAGCCACTTGCATATTGGCGGCGATCCGGGCGGCAAGTTGTTTCGCGCGGCGGGCCTTGGGTCCGACATACAACTGGTCAACGGTGGCGCAGAACAAGGCCAGCCAGCGTTCAAAATCCTCTGGCTGGAGCGCTTGCCTGGCATTGACCGCGCGGTGAATATTCATGGTATGGCGCTGGTAACGTCGATCGCCGAGTAACAGCTTTTCCCAATAGCTGCGAATCAGCGGCAAGTGGCGCTGCAGGTCAATGCCGGCAACGTCGAGAAAGATAGGGGCAAGCCGGGGGTCTCGTAGCAGCCTGGCGTAGAAGGCGTCTACCAGCGCGGCTATTGCTGCGCGACTATCGAGGTCAGGCAGGGGCTGTGACACGGCACTTCCCGGGTTGGACTTTGCCGACACATTTGCCATGGCCTGCTTAGCGCTTGCCACGGCCTTTCTGTTTTCGCACGTGGCTCTTGAGTCGCTCGCGTTTAGCCAGCTGGCGCGGCGTCAACAGGTTGCGGCGGCCGGCAAAAGGATTCTCACCGCCACGAAACTGAATTCTCACTGGCGTACCGAACAACTTCAACTCACGCCGAAATACCTTTTCGAGATAGCGCCGGTAGCTGTCCGGTACGGCGTCAACCTGATTCCCGTGTATCACCACTATGGGTGGATTAGTGCCACCGGGGTGCGCATAGCGCATTTTGATGCGCCGGCCCTTGACCATCGGCGGCGCATGATCCTGCACCGCATCCTGCAAGATGCGGGTCAGTCGCGGAGTCGACAGGTCGGCGGTTGCCGCGAGGTAGGCGGCGTCAATCGACGAATATAAGTTGCCGACGCCACTGCCGTGAAGTGCTGAAATATAGTGTACCTTGGCAAAGTCGACAAAATGCAGGCGCCGGTCTATCTCGTCGCGAATACGACGGCGCTGGTTGTCTTCCAGGCCATCCCATTTATTAACCGCCAGCACCAGCGCTCGGCCGCTGTCGATCCCGTACCCGAGCAAGTGCATATCCTGGTCGACAATACCTTCCTGGCCATCCATGACCACAATCACGACATTGGCGTCCTGCACCGCCTGCAGGGCTTTGACGATGGAAAACTTCTCCACCGTGAGACTCACGTTTTTGCGACGCCGCACACCAGCGGTGTCTATCAAGGTGTAGGCTTTGTCATCGCGCTGATAGTCAATATAGACACTGTCGCGGGTGGTGCCGGGCTGGTCGTAAACAACGACCCGGTCCTCTCCCAGCAAGCGATTGACCAGGGTCGACTTACCGACATTAGGGCGACCGATAATGGCAATCTTAAGCCGCTCATCCGGTCGCTCGGATGAGCGCTCAGTCTCCGCGGCAACGGGCTCGAAGCCCTCGGTTATCGCCTCGAGTATGCCGGGAACACCCCGGCCATGGCTTGCGGATGCCGGCCAAGGCCGTCCCAGCCCAAGCTCGTAAAAATCAAGAAGTGCCAACTCAGGATCGAGGCCATCAATTTTATTTGCCACTAACAGCGTTGTTTTGCCGCTCTGGCGCAAATGATTGGCAATAGTCCGGTCAGCAGCTGCCAACCCTTCCCGGGCATCCACCAACAACAACACCAGCTCCGCTTCTTCAATCGCCTGCAACGACTGCGCCGCCATGGCGGCGTCGATACCCTCTTCATTACCGCTGATACCTCCGGTATCGATCACGATAAAATCGTGGCCGGCATAATGTGCCGCCCCATATTTGCGGTCACGGGTCAATCCGGCATAGTTTGCCACCAGGGCATCCCGCGACCGGGTAATGCGATTGAACAGGGTAGATTTTCCGACGTTCGGCCGGCCCACCAGCGCGACGACGGGAAGCATGTCTATTCGTCTCCGCTGGAGCGCAACTGCCAGGCAACCAGTTTACCCTTGTTGCCATAGGCATAAATAACATCGCCGCTAGCCAATAGCGGCGCTCTTATACCGCCGGAACCGGCTTTGACGCGCGCCACAAATTCGCCATCAATCTGTGACAGCAGATGCACGTAGCCCTTGTAATCGGCCACCGCGACATAATTGTTAAAAGTTACCGGCGCAGACAAATCACGGTAAGCCAACTCCTCGTTGACCCATCGTATATTGCCGTCATCCTGGTCCACCGCCACCAATACGCCTTTTTCATCGGCGTAATAGATATTGCCAAACCCCTCTGCCATACCGACATAACTGGATGCTTCCTGATACCACAAAGGGCGGCCGCTGCCCGGCTCAAAAGCGGCGATGCGGCCCTGGTAGCTTATGGCATACAGGGTACTGGACAGCAGCAGCGGTTGGCCGTCAATATCCACAACCCGTTCAATTTCTGAATCGCCCTGGGCCAGGGCAACCCGACCTTCCCAGCGCACAACTCCACTGTCGACATCCAGGGACACCAGCTTGCCGTTGGCGAAGCCGGCAAATACCACGCCAGCCTCGATCACCGGAGCGGCGGTACCTCGCAGGGTAAGTACTGGCACCTGGCTGCTGTATTCCCACATTCTTTCGCCGTTGACCGCATTCAGGCCCACCAGCTTGCCATTGAAAGTCTGCACCACGACCACTTCACCGTCAGTCGCAGGTGGCGCCAGAACCTCGCCACTGACTTTGCTTTCCCAGAGCACCTCACCATCTTCCTGACCCAACGCCCATACCCTGCCACTGGAGCCTCCCACCAGCAACATGCTTTCTGCGGCTCCCACGCCTCCGGTAATATCGGCATCAAGGTCGATAGCCCAGAGCTTCTTGCCGTTCAGCCGGTCGAGGGCCACCAGGTCGCCATCGGCATCGACAGCAAATATGAGATCACCATCAATAGCAGGCCGCAAGCGGTTGAATTGTTTACCCTGGCCGTTGCCAACATCCCGGCTCCAGAGCTTCTCCATGTCGATCGTCGCCTCAAAGTCAACCAGCTTCGCCGGCTCAGTCAGATCGTCCGTGGACTTATTGGAGCTACAGGCGATCGAAAGCGCCAGGGCCAGAAGCAGCAGCACACTGCGTAACCAGCGGCCACCCTCCACAGGATGCAAGTTGCGTGTTGCAAGATCAGCTTTCATCGTTGGCGATATCCACTTGTTTGGCAGTATCACGGGGCAAGGATTCCAGCTTCATTCGCACCAGAGGTGTGGCATTAGGGTTACCCAAATTGCTGGCAAGCGCACTTTGATAGTCTTGCCGCGCAGCTTCGAGGTCGCCGAGGCTGGAGTGAATGTCACCGCGCAGCTCGTAATAAATGGGGGCAAACTCACCATAGTCGGCGCTGTTCATTTGCTCCAGCGCCTTTTCAGCCTCACCCGTGGCAAACAATATCCTCGCCAAGCGCAAGTTGGCTAACTGCCGCAGTTCGGGCTCCGGGTCATTGTCGATCACCCAGCGCAGTTGCGCTTGCGCCGCGTCGAAGTCTTTCTGCTCAACCAACAATTTGGCCTGCATCAGCGCCGCGTAGTGCGCGTAAAGGGTTTTGGGATAGTCCGTTTTCAGGGTGTCGACCAAATGCGTCGCCGTGGCGTAACGCGCGTCGTTGGCGTCCTGTTCCAATTCCATTGCAACTTGCAGCAACTGCTGGTAATTGGCCGAAGCCGCGGCTTGCTGTTCCAGTTTGTTTTTTGTCCAGACCTGCCAGCCGAAATAGCCACCTACCACCAGGGCTATGGTCACCAGGGTTGAGGTGCCGTTTTCCTTCCACCAGCGCTTGAGAGCCTCAACCTGTTCATCTTCTGTGCGATATGCGTCCACACCTGTCTCCCTTTAGTTGTTTGCTTCTGCCAGAATTGTCGGCAGTCGTTGAATGAGCTCTTGTTTGTCCATGGTCTGCTGGCCGAAGTTCTGGCCACGTAGCGCTTTTAACGTCAGTTTGCCGGCGCTGGCCTCATCTTCTCCCAAAATCAGAGCATAACTCGCGCCACTCTTGTCCGCCTTTTTCATTTGACTCTTAAAACTGCCACCACCGCTATGCAACAGTAAGCCCAGCTTTGGCATCGAGTCGCGCAACACTTCCGCAGTCACCAGTGCGGCGGCTTCAAGATTCTCGCCGGCCACCACGAAGTAAAGGTCGGTCAGCTCACCCAGCCCGGCCGGCACAGCCCCATGCGCCAGGTAAAGTAGCACTAGCCGCTCGATACCCATGGCAAAACCCACCGCCGGTGTCGGCGACCCACCCAATTGTTCAACCAGGCCGTCGTAGCGACCTCCGGCACACACCGTGCCCTGGGCGCCAAGTTTATCCGTGGTCCACTCGAACACCGTGTGGTTATAGTAGTCGAGACCGCGAACCAGCCGGGCATTGAGCCGGTAATTGACTCCAGCGGCATCCAGCAACTGGCATAGTTGATCGAAGTGAGCCCGCGCCTCTGGGCCAAGAAAGTCCTGCAGCGACGGTGCCGCCGC
Organism: uncultured Gammaproteobacteria bacterium; assembly: GCA_963753815.1. Lineage (GTDB taxonomy): Bacteria > Pseudomonadota > Gammaproteobacteria > Pseudomonadales > Halieaceae > CAVWDU01. The sequence continues at coordinate 1,968,461 of CAVWDU010000003.1, read as the reverse complement.
GAGCAATTCCTGCATCGCCGGATTCTTGCTATCGAGAATGCGCAGCGGGTTGGTCAGCAGTCGTCGCTGGCTATCTTCGTCCAATTGCTGCTGGTGTTGTTGCAGGTAATCCAGTAGTGCCCGTCGGTAGCGCTGGCGATCGTCGGCTGAACCCAGGGAGTTAAGCTCCAGGGTCACTACCCCGGCCAGGCCGAGCCGCTGCCACAGGCGCTGGGTTAACAGCAGGATTTCAGCATCAATTGCCGGGCCGGCAAGGCCGAAGCACTCGATGCCCATCTGGTGGAACTGTCGCTGTCGCCCCTTCTGCGGACGCTCGTAGCGAAACATTGGCCCCTGGTACCACAAGCGCTGCACCTGGTTGCGCAGTAATCCGTGTTGCTCGGCGGCACGCACACAACAGGCGGTACCCTCGGGGCGCAGGGCCAGACTTTCATTATTGCGATCCGGAAAGGTATACATTTCCTTTTCGACGATGTCGGTCACTTCACCGATCGAGCGTTTAAACAGCTCGGTCTGTTCCACCAGGGGAAAACGGATTTCGCTATACCCGTAGCTGCTGAAGAGTTCGCCGGCAACGGCTTCGAGCTGCTGCCAAATGGGGGTTTGTGACGGGAGGATATCATTCATCCCGCGCACGGCTCTGATCGTCGACAAGGCTGTTGTGTTCCCGGTTAGTTAAATACTGTAGCTCTGGAGCCGCGCTCTATGAATGGATGATCGTTATAGGCTGTTGTGCATCCTTTTCGTCCAGTTCGGCCTGGCGCAACGCGGCCTTTTTGCGAATCATGGTTTCAAGGTCATCCAGCAGTTTGTCGTTGGTAATCTTGTGGTCGATTTTGCCGTCGGCATAAATCAGGTTGTTGGGGGTACCCCCGGTCAATCCAATATCTGCCTCTCGTGCCTCACCGGGTCCGTTGACAATACAGCCAATCACCGCGACATCCAGCGGGGTTTGCAGATCTTCCAGCCGGGATTCCAATGCGTTCATGGTACTGACAACATCGAAATTCTGCCGCGAACAACTGGGGCAGGCAATAAAATTGATGCCACGGGTGCGCAGTCGCAGACTTTTCAGTATGTCGTAACCAACTTTGACTTCCTCTACCGGATCTGCCGCCAGGGACACTCTCAGCGTATCGCCAATGCCGTCCATCAACAGCATGCCGAGCCCCACTGCAGACTTAACCGTGCCACTGCGCAATGCGCCGGCCTCGGTGATACCGAGATGAAGCGGCTGTTCTATCTGGGTGGCAATCAAGCGATAGGCCGCCACTGTCATAAATACATCGGAGGCCTTGAGGCTGAGTTTGAAATCCTGGAAATTGAGCCGGTCGAGAATATCGACATGGCGCATCGCCGACTCCACCAGTGCCTCGGGTGTCGGCTCCCCATATTTGCGCTGCAATTCCTTCTCCAGCGAGCCGGCGTTGACCCCGATACGAATCGGGATGCCTTTGTCTTTGGCACAATCGATCACCGCCCGCACCCGGTCTTCTCTGCCAATATTGCCCGGATTAATGCGCAGGCAATCGACCCCCAGTTCGGCCACCCTCAGGGCTATTTTATGATCGAAGTGAATATCGGCAATCAGCGGCAGCGTCACCTGGCTGCGAATCGCGCCGAACGCTTCGGCTGCATCCATCGACGGTACTGACACTCGCACCAGGTCGGCACCGGCATCCTGCAGGGCTTTAATCTGGGCAACGGTTGCGGCGACATCGCAGGTATCAGTATTGGTCATGCTCTGCACCGCAATGGGCGCATCGCCACCAATTAAGACATTGCCAACTTTTATCTGGCGCGAACGACGACGAATTATCGGGCTCTGGTATTTCATTTTTGCTAACCGCCTATCACCATTTGTGCAGACTTATTCCCCGCATCGGGTATCACAGGAATCGAACGCCCCCGGTAACGCACTGCAACCGCTTGGTAACAACCCAGCACCACCTTGTAAGGTGGCTCGCCGTCGACAATTTCAGTGTCGCCGGCGCGGCGCATATCCGCCAACAGAATCTTGCGCGAAGCGTCTCTCACTTCAACCCAGCAATCATCAGTGAAGCGCATCTCCAGATGATGCTCGCCATCGCCTCCCGCAATATCCTCTGCGCCGGCGGCGATGCCCGCCGCTGCATTGGCTGCGGGCTCAATAACACCAAGTCCGGATTGCTGTTCCAACCCAGGCTCTGCAGGCGCTGGAGTGGACTCGTCGGCCGTATCATTAACCGAGATAAAGTAGATGACCGTGGCCAGTAACAACAGCGCAAGCCCTGCCATCGCTGCCCACACTACTGCCCCTGGCACCTCGGGTAAGCGCGCCAACAGGCTCTTGGGTGGCAACTCTGAGGGCTCGGCAAACTCCTCCGGCAGCACCTCTACCGGCGGCTGGTACTGCGCCAGGATCTGCACCGGGTCAAGCTTTAACAACTTGGCATAGGACCGAAGGTAACCTCTAACGAAAACCTCAGCCGGCAAGCGTTGGTAATTGCCCTGCTCGATAGCGTTCACCTGGCTGGAGCTCAAGAACAAACGTTCCGCCACTTCAGCGACAGAATAAGCCTGAGCCTCGCGGGCAGAACGCAGCTGCGCACCTAGCGCCGCCAGCTGCTCTTCCCTGTCAGTTGTTGTTGAATTTTGGGTCATTGCCATGTTCGCTTCTGTAGCGTACGTACTCTTCGGATTTTGGATACATGTTTTTCAAAGCCAGCGCATAACTGGCCCGGGCATCTTCATCTTCAAAGAAGTCAGCCAATTGAATGCCAATATACAAACTGCGGGCGCTTTGGGGGCCCAGTTGGCGGTACTGCGAATAATAGGTTTGCGCGACGACATAATCGCCCTGCTGCAAATTGATATAGCTCAGTTCCAACAGGGCCTGGTACTGCCTTCTATTCAGGCCATAGGCACGCTCAAAGGCGACTTCGGCGGCATCCAGCTCACCCAGCTTCAGCTCGCATTGGCCCAGGTTCTGGAAGGCGTCGGCGCGGCCTTCGTAGAGGGTATCTTCAATGACTTTGCGCATCTGCTTGCAAGCCTCGGGATAGCGACCCTCAACATAAAGGAAAACGGCGTAATTATTGCGCGCCTGGGTCATATCGCGATCGGCCCGCAGGGCAGCTTTATACTCCTCCTCGGCCAGTTCTTTCTCACCCGTAACCTGGAATACCAGTGCCATGCCGTTGTGAACCGCCGCCGAGTCCGGGTCGCGATCATAGGCACTTTTGAGATGACGCATGGCGTTTTCAGTATCGCCCTGGCGCAGGTATTCCATCGCCGCATTAACATGCGACTGCACCGCGTCGTCAGTGGTGACTTCTTTGGTATAAGCTGACTGGGTCTCGGTCACACAGCCGCTCACGCTGAGCGCTCCCAGCACAAAAAACAACAGGCTGCAGATGGTGGCGGCAAAGCGCCGGGGTGCGGGACAATTCAACATAGGTCGACAAATCTCCTCGGGCGGCGTCAGTTAATGACTTTAATCAGTGATTCATCGGCCTGCAGGCGGGCGCGATAGCGCTCGTTGCGCCGGGTTCGATCTTGCACCTGGCCCACCAATTGTCCGCATGCCGCATCGATGTCATCGCCCCGGGTACTGCGCACGGTAACGATATAACCGCCCTGCTGCACAATTCGCTTGAAGCGATCAACCCGTGCTGCGGACGGCCGCTTGTAATCGGACTGCGGAAAAGGATTAAACGGTATCAGGTTAATTTTGCAGGGTATATCCCGCAACAGCGCGACCAGTTCCCGGGCATGCTGATCGAGATCATTAATACCTTTTATCAGGGTATATTCGAACACCACCACCCGACTGCGATCGGGCAGATGATCCATGTAGAGCCGGGTAGCGCGCAACAACTCGCTGATTGGATATTTGCGATTAATTGGCACCAGTTCGTTGCGCAGCGTGTCGTTGGCAGCGTGCAGTGATATTGCAAGCGACACATCGGTTTTACCGATAAGCCGTTCCAGTGCCGGCACCACCCCCGAAGTACTCAGGGTGACTCGTCGCTTGGACAGGCCATAGCCAAAGTCGTCCATCATCAAGTTGGCTGCGGTGACAACATTGTCAAAATTCATCAGTGGCTCACCCATCCCCATCATCACCACATTGGTAATCACTCGGGAACTGCCCTCGCGGTAAACACCCAGGGAATGATTGGCCAGCCACAACTGTGCCACGATTTCAGCCGCACTCAGGTCACGCTGGTAACCCTGCTTGCCGGTGGAGCAAAAACTGCAGTCTAGGCTGCATCCGATCTGGGAGGACACGCAAAGGGTTGCACGTTCTCCTTCGGGAATCAGCACTGTCTCTACCAGGCTGCCGCCCTGCAGTCGGATCGCCCACTTGCGGGTGCCGTCTTCAGAGGTGTGCTGATGCACGACTTCGGGCAACTCCACCCGCGCCACGTCTTTGAGCCGTTGTCGCAATACCTTACTGATATTGCTCATGGCGTCGAAGTCAACCACCCCCTGATGGTGTATCCATTTCATCAATTGCTGGGCACGAAACGGTTTCTCGCCCAGCGTCTGCATAAACGCCACCAGCTGTTGCGCCGACATGCCCAGCAGATTGGGCTTGTCGTGCTCGACACCAGTGACAACAGGAAGTGCGGTAGCCATATCGTCAATCAGCCCGGTTTAGCGCGAACACAGCTCTTCGTCGCTGAAAAAATACGCTATTTCACGGGCAGCGGACGTTGCTGAGTCGGAACCATGTACCGCGTTGGCATCAATAGTGCTGGCAAAATCCGCACGAATGCTACCAGCCGCCGCCTCCGCCGGATTGGTGGCGCCCATCAGTTCACGGTTTTTAGCGATAGCATTGTCACCTTCCAGCACTTGCACCGTCACTGGACCCGAGGTCATAAATTCCACCAGAGGGGCAAAAAATGGACGTTCCTTGTGTTCCGCGTAAAACCCACCCGCCTGCTCGTTGTCCATGTGTAGCATTTTGATCGCCACCACTTTGAGGCCATTACTTTCAAAACGCGACAGAATTTCCCCGATCACGTTTTTGCCTACGGCATCCGGTTTGATAATGGACAATGTTCTTTCAACGGCCATGCAGTAGTTCTCCTGGTAAGTTTTCAATATGAAGATTGAGAAGCCCTGCGGGGGCTTCTCAATCAGGGGCTTCCGGTTATGCGGCGGGCGCCTTGCAGAGTCTCGACTGAGGGCATGCAATAGCAAGCCCCTGAAAAATCCCGTGGATTATACGCAAAACGGCTATCAATTGGCAGCACTATTAGCATCGCCCGGCATATGCGACGGCGGCGCCGACCAAAGCAGCGATCCTTGCGGCTGCTTTTGCCAGAACCCGAGAAGCTGCAGCGGTTGCGTCACTTTAGCAGGGAAAAACCAGCGAATTCAGGACCCTAACCCGGCCCTTCAGCCATTTTGGGCAGACTCGCGGGACGCAGCGCCAACAGCGCCTCCGCGCAATCGAAGCAGCGCCTCGCCAGTGCGTTGCAGGGCAAATTCTATATCGTCTGCAGTGGTATAGCGGCCCAGGGAAAAACGCAGCGAGCTGAGAGCCAACTCCCGCGGTACGCCCATCCCCTGCAACACATGGGATGGGTCGAGGGAAGCCGATGCACAGGCGGAGCCGGTGGACAGGGCCAGGTCCTTGAGCGCAATCAACAGTAACTCGCCATCGACCCCGGCAAAGCCGATATTGACGATGCCTGGCAGGCACTGCGCAGGGTGACCGTTCAACTGCACACCGCCAAGCGCCTGCAGGCCTTGCCACAAACGCTCGCGATAGCCGGCAATGCGCTGCGCCTCACCCTGCATTTCGGCGACGGCAATACGTGCTGCTTCACCAAGCCCGGCGATCTGATGGGTCGCCAGAGTGCCAGAACGCATGCCCCGTTCGTGACCACCCCCATGGATCTGGGCTTGCAGCCGAACTGCTGGACTACGGCGCACATAAAGTGCCCCGATACCCTTGGGGCCATAGAATTTGTGGGCTGAAATCGACAGCAGGTCGACAGCGAGCTCCCCCAGGTTGAGAGCTACTTTGCCAACGCTCTGGGCGGCATCGACATGAAACAGTACGCCTCTCTGGCGGCAAATATCGCCGATAGCGCCGATATCATTCAACACGCCGGTTTCGTTATTCGCGTGCATCAGCGACACCAGCAGGGTATCGTCCCGCAGTGCCCCCGCCAATTGTTGCGGCTCAATAATGCCACTGGAGTTTGGCTCCAGATAGGTCACCTCAAAGCCCTCGCGCTCGAGGGCCGCGCAACTGTCCAGTACTGCTTTGTGCTCTATCGCCGAGCTGACAATATGACCCCGGGCGACGCCTGTGCCGCGACCCAGGTGCTGCGCAACGCCTTTGATTGCCAGGTTGTCCGATTCCGTGGCGCCCGAGGTCCAGACGATCTCCCGCGGGTCAACGTGCAATAAATCGGCCAATTGGCTGCGCGCCAATTCAACCGCTTCCTCAGCCTTCCAGCCGTAAACGTGCGAGCGCGAGGCGGGGTTGCCAAAATTGCCTTCCCGGGTCAAACATGCGGCCATCACTTCAGCCACCCGAGGGTCTACCGGGGTGGTCGCGGCGTAATCAAAATAGCGGGGTAAATTCATCTTGAGGACGTCCCGGACTCAAAGCTGGCCTGATCCAGAGCCGGGATCCGGTCACTGGTAGCGGCCCGACGACGGCTGTCGTTCGCCCGCTGGCGGCGGGAGATAGCCTGCACTTCGCTGCGCTCGACCAGGCTGGCAAGGCTGATACTACCGAGAAAACGGTGGATTTGTTCGCTCAAGTCAGACCAGAGAAAATGCGTGGGGCAGACGTGGCCGTCGAGGCAATTGGCGTTGCCGCCACAAAGAGTAGCGTCTACAGATTCGTTCACGGCATCAATAATCTGGGAGGTATAAATATCCTCCAGCGATCGACCCAGGCGGTAACCACCACCCGGGCCACGCACGCTCGACACCAAGCCATGGCGGCGCAATTTGGCAAATAGTTGTTCGAGGTAACTCAGCGAAATTTCCTGGCGCGACGAAATATCGGCAAGACTTACCGGTGCGCTTGCGCCGTGTAAGGCCAAATCAAGCATAGCCGTCACCGCATACCGTCCCTTGGTGGTCAATCGCATACCCACAGCACCCCTTGCCTTTGCGCCAGGCTAGGATTATTTTATATCCGACACTTTTAGTCAAGTATTGGGCGAGTCAGCGGAGGTCAGGGCTTGCGCTGATCCAGCATTTTTTCCGTGGCACCGAGCATGCCGCGCAGGATATTGATTTCCATCTTATCGAGGCGACTGCGCATAAACAGCCGGCGCAACCGCGTCATCAACTGCTTGGGCGTAGCCGGATCGTAAAAATCGAGGCCAATCATGACCTGCTCGTAGTGCGCCAGCAACCGCTCGAGGTCATCGGCATTGGCCAGCGTGACATCCCACTGTGGCTCAACGGGCGCCCGCTTTTGGTGGGTGGCCATCAGGATTTCATAGGCGACTACCTGTACCGCAGCTGCCAGGTTGAGAGCGCTGTACTCTTCTGAAGTGGGTATCGTCAGGTGAAAATGGCACTGATGCAGCTCTTCATTACTCAGGCCGCTGTCCTCACGACCGAACACTACCGCCACCTGGTTGCCCGCGGAGGCTGCTTCAACCATGCTTGCCGCGGCCGAGCGGGCATCCTGTAATGGCCAGGGAATACGCCGCTGCCTGGCACTGGCGCCCACCACCACGCCACAGTCGGTGATGGCCTGGTCGAGACTGTCGACGACCACCGCGCTGTCGAGCAGGTCAGCCGCTCCCACCGAACGCCAAACGGCCTTTTCGTGGGGAAATGCCTTCGGTGCCACCAGGTATAAACGCCTCAAGCCCATGATTTTCATTGCCCTGGCCGTCGCGCCGATATTGCCAGGGTGAGATGTGTTGACTAGTACAACGCGAATATTGTCGAGGTGAGCAGACATGCCTTTACCTATGCTGGAATCGGCCGGCAGTTTAGCAGATTTGTTTTCCATCGGGTTCTAAATCCGACAGCCAAGCAGAGTTTTGCTATAATCGCCGCCGCTCCGGCCGACCCGGTCCAATCACACCAAGGTGCCCCATGCAACCAATGCTCAATATCGCCCTCACTGCAGCCCGCAAGGCCGGGCAGCTTATCCTGCGCGCCTCGGAAGAGTTGGATATGGTCCAGGTGGAAGAAAAGAGCAAAAACGACTTCGTCAGCGAAGTTGACAGACGAGCTGAAGAAGAGATTATCTATCACCTCCATAAGGCCTTTCCCGATCATGCAATCGAAGGCGAAGAAGGCGGTATTAAGGAGGGCCGCAACGGCGCCAGCGATTATATCTGGGTCGTTGACCCCCTCGACGGTACCACCAACTTCCTCCGCGGTATTCCCCATTACGCCATCTCGATCGCCTGCAAGTACCGCGGCAAATTGGAGCATGCGCTGATTTACGACCCGGTAAGAGACGAGACTTTCAGCGCCAGTCGCGGCCGTGGCGCCAAACTCAACGACCGGCGTATCCGGGTTAGCAAGCGCAATAGCCTGGACGGCGCCCTGATTGGCACCGGCATCCCGTTTCGCTCCCATTTACAGGACAGGATTCCCGCCTACACTCGCAGCCTGGAAGCGGTGGCCACAGAAACAGCCGGCATTCGACGCGCCGGAGCGGCATCGCTGGACCTTGCTTACGTTGCCGCCGGACGACTGGACGGCTTCTGGGAAATCGGGTTAAGGGAATGGGATGTCGCCGCTGGTGCCTTGCTGGTACTAGAGGCCGGCGGCCTGGTAAGCGACTTCGCGGGGGGCAACAATTACCTCCAGAGCGGCGATATCGTGGCGGCCAACCCGAAATGCTTTAAAGTGCTGCTGCAAACAGTTAACCGCCACCTGGGCTGAGCGAACAGCGAGGCGGCAACGGATAGCTGAGAGCTCCCGCAATGCCGCTCGCGTAAAAAACAGCCCGTCAGGGCATGGCATCCACTTCGTCGCGCTCTTCTTTGGGCATGACCATCAGGTCTTCGCGACTGATGTTCAGCATCAATAGAGTATTGGCCGAAATATAGATCGACGAGTAGGTTCCTACCACTACGCCTATCAGCAGCGCCGTGGCAAAGCCATGGATCATTTCACCGCCGAAGTAAAACAGTGCCAACAGCACGAAAATTGTCGTCAATGAAGTTACCAAGGTACGACCCAGGGTCTCGGTCAGCGAAATATTGATAATCTCAACCGAGTCGCCAACGCGAAGCTTGCGAAAATTTTCCCGGATCCGGTCTGCCACCACGATGGTATCGTTGAGCGAATAGCCGATGACCGCCAACAGCGCGGCCAGCACGGTAAGGTCGAAATCGAGACGCAGAAAGGAAAATACGCCCAGGGTAATGATCACATCGTGGATCAAGGCCACCACCGCGCCAATAGAGAATTTGAACTGGAAGCGCACCGCCACGTAGAGCATCACCACACCCAGCGCCAGCAACAAGGCCAGGCCTCCCTGTTCGCGCAGCTCTTCTCCCACTTGGGGCCCTACGTACTCCAAACGCCGCAGGGTAACATCGGTACCCGCCGCCTGGTGCAGGGTCTCTACCAGCTCAGCGCCGGCTTCATCAGAGAAACTCTGGGGCAGGCGCACCAGAATGTCCTGCTCGCTGCCAAACTGCACCACCACCGCATCGGCAAACCCCGCCTCGGCCAGGGTCGCGCGAATGTCATCCAACGGCACTGCCTCACCATATACCACTTCTATCTGGGTTCCGCCGGTAAAGTCCAGACCGAACGCCAGCTGCCGAGTGGCCAGCGAAAAAATCGACGCCAACACCAATGCCAGTGAAAGGCCAACGGCAATCCAGCGCCAGCGCATAAAGTCGATCGTTGCTCGTTGTTTCCTGCATGCTAGTAACCCGTTAAATCGAAAGTTTCTTGACGTTTTTGCCGCCATAAATCAGGTTGATGACAGCGCGACTCACCACCACGGCGGTAAACATGGAGGTGAGGATGCCAATCGACAGGGTGACGGCGAAACCCTTCACCGGTCCAGTACCGACAGCGTAGAGGATTACTGCCACGATCAAAGTGGTGATGTTAGCATCGAGAATAGTGGTAAATGCGCGCTCGTAACCGGCCTTGATAGCCTGTTGCGGAGACAGGCCATTTTGCAATTCTTCCCTGATACGGCCAAAAATCAGGACATTGGCATCCACCGCCATACCCACGGTTAATACGATACCTGCAATGCCGGGCAAGGTCAGGGTGGCCGACAAGATCGACATACAGGCCAGCAGCAGCCCCATGTTCACTACCAGCGCTATATCGGCGGCGATACCGAATACGCGGTAGTACACCAGCATAAACAGCAACACGATACCGAGCCCTATTTGTACCGACTTGAAACCCTTGGCAATGTTTTCTGCACCCAGAGATGGCCCAACCGTGCGCTCCTCGACAAAGTCTACCGGAGCAGCCAGGGCACCTGCGCGCAATAATAGGGCAAGTTCCGCCGCCTCGGTGGGGGAATCGAGACCGGTGATGCGAAACTGGGTACCGAGCGCCGCTCGAATGGTTGCCAGGCTGATAATTTGCTTGACGTCGTATTTTTCCTTGATCGGCACTTCATAGCCGAAGCGGTCTTTTTCATAACCGACGGTGCGCGATTTGCGCTCGATGAACAGTACGCCCAATTTGCGATTGATGTTGTCCCGGGTGGCGCGGTGCATCAAGGTGCCGCCCTGGCTGTCGAGGGATATATTGACTTCGGGCAGACCATTTTCGTCAAAACTGGCGCGGGCATTGGATACCCGCTCGCCGGTAATTACCACCCGTTTCTCTAGCCAGGCAGTCTCGATACCGCGCTGCTGGTCGCGAAATTCAAACTTTTCCCGCGCGGGTTCTTCAGGCCGGGCTTCGAGGCGGAATTCGAGGTTGGCGGTTTTACCGAGAATGCGCTTGGCCGCAGCGGTATCCTGGATACCCGGCAACTGCACAATAATGCGGTTGCTGCCTTGTTTCTGCACCAGTGGTTCGGCGACACCCAGCTCGTTGACTCGATTACGCAGCGTCGTGAGATTCTGGTTGACCGCATCGTCTGCGATAGTCTTCAGTTCGCTGTCTGGAACCCAGGCCTTTAACAGGAACTGGCCATCCTCCTCGGAGCTTTCCCGTTGCAGGGTCGGGAAGCTTTCACGCAGCACGTCCTGTGCCTGGTCCCGCAGCGTCTCGCTGGCAAAACTTCCAACAATGCGCTCATCCTGCAGCGAGACAATCCCACGGATCCGCTGTTGCCGCAGCTCCTTCTTAAAGTCGTCGGTGTACGTTTCCAGACGTTTCTGGATAGCTGTCGTGGTATCGACTTCCAGCAGAAAGTGCACCCCACCGCTCAAATCGAGACCTAGCTTCATCGGCTGGGCGCCAATAGCGGTCAACCATGTGGGCGTGGTCTGGGCCAGGTTCAGCGCAACCACGTAGCCATCACCGAGGGCACGCTGGGTCACTGCCTTGGCACGCAGCTGCATATCTTTATCAGCCAAGCGAATCAGGGCCCTGCCATCGCTGACGGTTTGGCCAAAATATTCGATTCCGGCCTCCTCCAGAGCCGCTTCAACCCGCTGCAATTCATCCGCACCCAGCACGTCACTGCTGCTCTCGCCGCTTACCTGGATTGCCGGGTCGGGCGCGAAGGCGTTGGGCAGTGCATATACAACGCCGATTGCGATGACGACAAGGATTAAAAGGTTTTTCCACCAAGGGTATTTATTCAGCATGCTTTAACCAATGTAATGACAAACTCGAACCGGCCCATAAGCTGGGTCAGCTAACAGAAAACGAAGGAATTGACAGCGATTTTCGACTGATAAACCATTCCGCCCCCACGGGCGGCGCCCATTATTATCGAAAAGCTGACGTAAACCAACGCCAATTTTAGTCTACCCATTGCCTGGCGTTGCGAAACAGGCGCATCCAGGGACCGTCTTCGCCCCACTCGGGCGGATGCCAGGAATTCTGCACCGCTCTAAACACGCGTTCTGGATGCGGCATCATGATCGTTGCGCGGCCATCACTGCTAGTCAGCGCGGTAATGCCGCGCGCCGAGCCGTTAGGATTTGCCGGATAGCGTTCGGTCACCTGGATGGCATTATCGACGTAGCGCAGCACTACCTGGCCACTGGCGTCACACCGCGACATGGCATCATCGTCGACAAATTCGCAACGCCCCTCACCATGGGCGATAGCCACTGGCAGGTGTGAGCCCGCCATCCCCTGCAGCAATATCGAAGGACTGGTTTGCACTTGCACCAGCGCCACCCGCGCCTCAAATTGCTCTGACTGGTTACGCACAAAGCGAGGCCAGTGCCCGGCACCCGGAATCAGTTGTTTCAGGGTAGAGAGCATCTGGCAGCCATTGCAAACACCCAGGGTAAAACTGTCGGCACGCTCAAAAAACTCAAGGAAGCTGTCTCTCAGACGCGGATGGTAGAGAATACTTTTGGCCCAGCCTTCACCGGCACCGAGGACATCACCGTATGAAAAACCGCCGCAAGCCACCAAACCGCGAAATTGCGACAGCTGACTGGCATCGGCCAGCAAATCACTCATGTGCACGTCGACAGCAGTGAATCCAGCCCGATCAAAGGCGGCTGCCATTTCCAGCTGACCATTAACACCCTGCTCTCGCAGTATCGCGATGCGCGGTCGCACCCCGACTGCAATATACGGTGCGGCGATATCGTGCTTATGGTCAAACCCCAGTGCGGCACTCAAACCGGGATCGTCGGTGGCAATTGCCGCAAACTCCTGCTCGGCGCAGGCTGGGTTATCGCGCAGCAATTGCAGCTGGTAACTGGTCGCAGACCACAACTGCTGAAGGGTGCAACGCTGGTTCCGGTACAACACTGCTGTGCCGCGACGGAAAGTAATCTGTTGGTCGCTCCCAGGCTTACCCAGCCAATGGCAGCAGTCACCCAGGCCGGCGGCTTCGGCGGCCTGCTTTACCGCATCACGGTCAGCGTCCCGAATTTGCAGCACTGCCCCCAGCTCCTCGCTGAACAATACGCCCAGATCGTCATCAGCCAGTGGCGCCAGGTCGATATCCAGGCCGCAGTGTCCGGCAAAGGCCATCTCCAGCAAGCTCACCAGCAGCCCACCGTCGGAGCGATCGTGATAAGCGAGTATTTTCTGCTGCTGCAGCAAGGTTTGCACCAGTTCAAAAAATGCCGTCAGCTGCGCCGGATCGTCAAGATCGGCAGGGGTGTCGCCCAACTGACGGTATGCCTGCGCCAGACAGCTGGCCCCGAGCCGATTGCGGCCGGCCCCGAGGTCAATCAATAGCAGCTCTGTGGCGCCCGCGTCGGTGCGCAGTTGCGGCGTTACGGTAGCACGGACATCCAACACCGGCGCAAAAGCGGAAATGATCAGCGACAAGGGCGCCGTAACAGACTTGGCCTCATCACCATCCTGCCAGCTAGTACGCATAGACATAGAGTCCTTACCAACCGGGATGGTAATGCCCAGCGCCGGGCAGAGTTCCATGCCCACCGCCTGAACCGTATCATAAAGTTTCTCGTCTTCACCCGGGTGGCCAGCCGCGCACATCCAGTTGGCCGACAACTTGATATCACCCAACTTGTCGATTCGACTGGCGCAAATATTGGTAATGGCCTCGCCCACCGCCATGCGCCCCGCCGCCGGCGCATCCAACAGCGCCACCGGTGTCCGCTCGCCCATCGCCATGGCTTCGCCGAAGTAGCCCTCGTAACTCACGCTGGTCACCGCGCAATCGGCTACCGGCACCTGCCATGGCCCCACCATCTGGTCGCGGCAAACCATACCCGTTATCGACCGATCACCTATCGTTACCAGAAAGCTTTTCGACGCCACCGTGGGCATGCTCAGGACCCGCTGTATCGCATCATCAAGGCTTATCCCGCCAAGCTCCAGAGGCGGGTTATCGACCGTGGTGCGCCCAACATCGCGCTGCATTTTCGGCGCTTTCCCAAACAATACAGACATCGGCAAATCGACCGGGCGGTTGGCAAACTCGCGGTCGTTCAGTACCAGCTTTTGTTCATCGATGGCCACCCCGACCACCGCATAGGGACAACGCTCACGCCGGCATATTTGCTCAAACAGCGGCATATTTTCGGCAGCCACTGCCAACACGTAGCGCTCCTGGGACTCGTTACACCAGATCTCGAGCGGAGACATCCCCGGCTCTTCATTGGGCACCTGGCGCAACTCAAAATTTCCACCGGTTTCACCATCTTTGACCAGCTCGGGAAAGGCGTTAGACAAGCCGCCGGCGCCTACGTCGTGGATAAACTCGATGGGGCTGGTGGCACCGAGGGCACAGCAACGATCAATCACTTCCTGACAGCGCCGCTGCATTTCCGGGTTCTGGCGTTGCACCGAGGCAAAATCAAGATCTTCGCTGGAACTACCGGTGTTCATACTGGAGGCCGCGCCGCCGCCGAGGCCAATCAACATGGCGGGTCCACCCAATACAATCAGCTGACAGCCTGCTGCAAACGGTGGTTTGGCCACGTGCTCGGCGCGGATATTACCCATGCCCCCGGCAATCATAATCGGCTTGTGGTAGCCCCGTACTTCGTCCCCCGTGGCGCCGTTTACCCGCTGTTCGTAGCTGCGGAAATAGCCACACAGGTTAGGCCGACCAAATTCATTGTTGAATGCGGCAGCGCCGATAGGCCCTTGCAGCATAATATCCAGCGCCGACACGATTCGCCCGGGCTTGCCGTATGCCACTTCCCAGGGTTGCGGGCTGGCCGGCAATTGCAGGTTGGACACGCTGAAGCCCGCCAGCCCCACCTTGGGTTTGGAGCCTCGCCCCACGGCACCCTCATCGCGGATTTCGCCACCGGAGCCGGTACCGGCGCCGGGGTGCGGGGCAATTGCGGTGGGGTGGTTGTGGGTTTCTACCTTCATCAACAGGTGCACCGGCTCCTGCCGGTAGCCGTACTCTCCGGAATCATGGTCAACCATAAAGCGCCCTGCCACCGGACCCTCTATCACTGCAGCGTTGTCGGCATAAGCACTCAGGACACCCTCGCCACCGCATTGGTAGGTGTTCTTGATCATTTGGAAAAGAGAATGCTGCTGGGGCTGCCGGTCGATGGTCCAGGCGGCGTTAAAGATCTTGTGGCGACAATGCTCTGAGTTGGCCTGGGCAAACATCATCAGTTCAACATCGGTGGGGTTGCGACCGAGGGCGCTGAAGCTGTCGTAAAGGTAATCAATTTCATCTTCTGCCAAGGCCAGCCCCAACTGGCTATTGGCTTTGACCAGCGCCTGAGCGCCACCGTTAATGACATCAATTTCCAGCGTGGGGCGCGGTCGGTGCACTTCAAACAACACCTCAGCCTGGTGCAGCGTGTCGAATACAGTCTCGACCATGCGATCGTGCAGTAAATCTCCCAGTTGTTGTCGCTGCTTGAGATCCGGCTGGCGCTCAAATTCGAGGTAGTAGGCAATGCCACGTTCGATACGTAGCACCTTGTCGAGCTCACAATTGCGCGCAATATCCGTCGCCTTACTCGACCAGGGAGACACGGTACCGGGCCTTGGCACTACCAGGAAAAGCTCACCCCGGGGCTGTTGTTGCGGCAGCGCGGGCCCGTAGTCAAACAAGTTCTCGAGCACCTGCAGCTGGCCGCTGGACAGTTCGCCACTAGTAGCGACGAAATGCACGTACTGGGCGTGGATGTGATGGACAGGCAGGACGCCCGCCAGGGCATCACCCAATTTGTTGAGGCGGAATTCACTGTGTGCGGCAGCGCCGGGCAAGGTCAACATGGGCCGCTAGAATCTCCTGTGCGAGGTGTTTCTGGCTGGTCGCGGGCAGTCTTCCTCGGCGATCCGGCACAATTAAGCGGCACGTGGAGGCGCGGGCCAAACCGATGCTGCCGCGAGAAAGGCGCGGATTGTACTGCATTTGCCCGTCTATTGCTGAATTTTAATCTCCCGACTGGAGCCGTAGCGAAACCACTACCGGTCCCTCAGTCACCGCCCCGGCTCTTCGCAAAAAATGTCAAGCAGAGTTTCCACTTCGTCCCAGCTTGCATAAAATAAGCCCCAGACACAGGGAGCCAGATTAATTTGTCCAGCGATCACCGCCATGCCTGCAAATGCCGTGTTGAGGCCAGCAGCCATTGAGTAAACCTCTGATGGGGCCAACCGGCTCTTGGCGGCAACTGCATCGCTTGCTGGTGATCACCCTGCTGGCACTGCTTGGGGGTTGCGAGGCCGATGATGCGCTCACCCGAATCCAGCAAGACAAAGTTCTCACTATCGCAACCCGCAATTTGCCGACCACCTACTACGAAAACAAACTGGGGCCGACCGGCTTCGAGTACGCCCTGGCACGGGAATTTGCTGAAAGCCTTGGCGTTGACCTGGAGATTCGGATTGCCCACAGCAGCAACCAGCTATTTGGCATGCTCGATCGCAACCGCGCCGACATAGCTGCTGCCGGCCTCACCAATACCAGCGAGCGGGCACAGAACTATCGCTTCTCATTTCCCTATTTTGAATCCAGTCCGCTGGTGGTTTACCGCGAGGGCACCAAACGACCGCGCCGGATCGAAGATATACTCGAGCGCGACATCGTGGTTTTGGCCAAGAGCCACCACGCCCATTTGCTGAGGCAACTCGCGCAACAGTACCCCTCATTGCGCTGGCGAGAGACATCGCAGCTGGAAACCCTCGACCTGATGGACAGGGTCGAGACCGGCGAGCTTCTCTACACCATTGTCGACTCACAGGACTTTGCCATTAACAAAGCTTACTATCCACTGGTGCGCAAGGCATTCCAGTTGAGCCAGCCAGAATCAATCGGCTGGGCGCTGACCACAGACCCTGCGGATGATGAGCTGTACCAGGCGGTCAACCTGTTCATGGCGCGAATTCACGCCAATGGCACCCTCGCCATGCTCAAAGAACGTTACTACGGCCACACCACCCATGCCGGCCAGGGTGATGCTCGCACCTTTACCCGCAATGTCGAGCGTCGCTTGCCCAAGCACGAAAAGTTGATCAAGCAGGTTGCCCGGGAGGAAGGCCTGGATTGGCGTTTGCTGGCGGTAATCAGCTATCGCGAATCGCATTGGAACCCACGCGCCACCTCACCCACCGGGGTGCGCGGCATGATGATGCTTACCCGTACGACGGCCAAAGAAATGGACGTGGGCAACCGTCTTGACGCCGAGCAAAGCCTGCGTGGCGGTGCCCGCTATTTCCTCAAGATCCGGCGGCGCATCCCCGAGCAGATTCGCGACCCCGACCGCACCTGGTTTGCACTGGCGGCCTACAATGTCGGGCTGGGACACGTGCGCGATGCCCGCAAGCTCACCCAACAACAAGGCGGCGATCCCAACCAATGGTCGGAAGTGATGCAGCGACTACCCCTGTTACAGCAACGCAAATTCTACAAAAAAACCAAATACGGCTATGCTCGCGGCACCGAAGCCGTGACTTACGTCCAGCACATTCGCAATTATTACAACCTGTTGGAGTGGCAACAAGCAGAGCGCTCAAGGCGCAAACCTCCGACCCAGGTTGAAGCACTGCTGCCGCTGGAATTGCGAGAGGTTGACGCCCTAAAAGCTATTTGAGTCGGCGCCGGGCGAAGAAATTACTCAAGCGGGCCGCGCATTCGTCGGCCAGGCAGCCCTCCTGCCACATCACCCGATGATTCAGGTAAGGCGCGTCTAACAGCCGGTTGCGGCTGACCACAGCGCCGGCTTTAGGCTCGCGGGCGCCAAATACCAGGCATTCAATCCGTGCATGCACCAATGCGCCGGCGCACATATGACAGGGCTCGATGGTGACATACAGGGTTGCACCCGACAGACGATAGTTGCCGGATATCCTCGCTGCCTCGCGCATGGCCCGTATTTCGGCATGGGCGGTGGGATCTACCGCGCTGATCGGGCAGTTGAAGCCACGCCCGATTATTTCACCGTCGCGAACGATAACCGCACCAACCGGCACCTCGTCGAGCTGGTCACCCAGCTCCGCCTGCTCCAGCGCCAAACGCATCCAATCCGCGTGCTGCATAACTGTCTATACCCCCGCTATTCCACACTACTGTTACAAGTTTTTGCTCGTATCACCGCTATGAATTGAGAACAGCGCAAATCCCGCCAAAGATATCATATTCATACACTGTAAGAGCCCGGCCTGCACTGCATCTTGCCACAGCATTGTTAACGCAACAGCTTTCACATTTTGCCGTCCAGTTAGCCAACGCCACGCTCCTCTGCCACTGCGACTTGAGCACTCTCTATCTTGTCAAGCTCAAGGAATACCGGTCACTTTCTAGGGGCGCCATGTATGATATCTGGCGTACCGTGCGCCCACGGATAGGGCGTACCAGACCACTTCAATTTTTCTCTATCTCGCGACAAAAGGAGTTTGTTTGCTATGAGAACCTTTCTGCGTTTATCCCCTGAAAAACTGTTATGCCTTTGTTGCCTGTTTTTGCTTAGCGCTCATGCCCCGGCCGAGGCGCCGCGACTGATGCTGGCAACGCCCTGGCAGCCGGGCGATGACCCGACCGGCTGGTGGCTGAGCGAGAAGTACGACGGCGTTCGCGGCTACTGGGACGGCATACAGATGTTGAGCCGGGGTGGCGAGATCATCGCCCTGCCCGACGTCCTTCGAGCCGCACTGCCGTCTTTTGCTGTCGACGGCGAATTGTGGGTCGGGCGCGACCGCTTCGAGGCGACACTCTCGATCGTGCGGGACCAACAAGCAGGGCCGGACTGGAATGATATCCGCTATGTAATTTTCGACGCGCCGAGGGCGACGGGGCCTTTTGAGGCGCGGATCAAGGTGCTTGAGGAATGGCTGGCGCAACAGCCGGCTTCCCCTATCCGGGTCGCGCCCCAGAGCCGATGTTCGGGGCGGGAGCATCTGGAACAGGTACTGGATACCGTCGAGGCAGGCGGTGGCGAAGGGGTCATGCTGCGCGCTGCAGCGTCCCCTTACCAGCCGGGGCGCAGCCAATATTTGCGCAAGTACAAGCGCTTCGACGATACCGAGGCGCAGGTCGTCGGCTACAACCCCGGCAAGGGCAAGTACAGCGGTCTGGTAGGTTCACTCAAAGTAAAACTGCCGGATGGCCGCCGCTTTGCCATCGGTTCAGGCCTAAGCGACGCTGAACGGCGCAACCCTCCGCCGATTGGCAGCAACATCACCTTTAAGCACCACGGCTGGACTCGCCACGGCAAGCCTCGCTTTCCAGTCTATTGGCGCATTTACAGACCACGGTAATACCTCTATCAACGAAGATTTATACTGGCCTCAATGGCACTTACTTAACGCCACTTCAGTGATGTGGGGAGCCCCGGTGTGTTCGATCCGCGGGCGTCTGCGGCAGGGATGCCGCAGTCGAGCCTCCAGGGAAGGATTCACGGCGTACCGCGGATCGAACACACCGGGGTACATCCGCTTAAGTAAGTGCCATTGTATACTGGCCTGAATTTTCTGTACTTTATCAACCCTGACCAAGGAGCGGCTGCCCAGGACTTTCCTCACCACCTCTGCTGCACCCTCGCCACCAGAAAATCCACTGCGGCTTTGACTTTCGGCACAAAGTAGCGCTGTTTTTGGTATAACAGATACACTGCCAATTCGGTGTTTTGGGTAATCGTCAGTGCCGGGTCAAAGGCCAGCTCCTGCAAATCTCCACGCTCAATCGTTGCCGTTAAAGCCCAGCCCGGCGCCATGAGTATGCCCCAACCCGCCGTGGCTTTTTCCGCCAGCCAACGACCGTTATTTGATACCGCCGCCGGTCCCGACACGTCGTGCCATTGGCAGTTGATATTGCAAAGCCATGGGGTCGGCCCATTGGGGGTACGAAAATACAAGCCTTTGTGCTGCCGTAACTCCATAGGGTTGGTACTCAGGAAGCTGTGCACCGCAGCGAGTTTTACCGAAGCGCATGCGGTGCGCGACTTCACACACTTTTCCCAGTGCAGAAAAGAACTTTACACGATGATGGCACTGCAATGGATTTGCAGCCAGCAATTATTAAAAGCTGGTACAACACGTATTGCTGTATAAAGAGGTGCCCTTTGCGTTTTTTATCACTCACAATAATGTGAGAATCAAGACCGGCTTCAGCGGTGCTAAGCCGGCATTGACAACAACCGCACCGAGTCGCCCCATTCGATTTATTCATAAAAATTTTGCAGGAGCAAAAATATGCCAGATACCAATATCCAACTCACCTCAACCATTACTCCGGATAACACACTACAACTCGCGCTGCAGGAAATCGAGATTCCCACACCCGGTGAACACGAAGTGGTCATCCGCATAGAGGCAGCACCTATCAACCCTTCTGACCTCGGGGTCATGTTCAGCGTGGCGGATATGACCACCGCCACCCAGGCTGGCAGTGCAGATCGCCCGACCATCAGTGCCGACGTTCCCGCCAAGTTTATGGGTGCTGTTAAGGCGCGGGTTGGCAAGTCGCTACCGGTGGGCAATGAAGGTGCGGGTACCGTTATCGCCGCAGGCTCATCCGCCGCGGCGCAAAGCCTGATGGGTAAAACCGTAGCGGTGATTGGCGGCGGCACCTACCGACAATACCTCTGCGCCAATGTTCAAAGCTGCCTGGAACTGGCACCGGGAACTACCGCAACCGAGGGGGCCTCCAGCTTTGTTAATCCGCTTACCGCGCTGGCCATGGTTGAAACCATGCGCGCCGAGGGCCACAAGGCCATCGTGCACTGCGCCGCTGCCTCTAACCTGGGTCAAATGCTCAACCGTATCTGCATTGCCGACGGTATCGACCTGATCAATATCGTGCGCAAACCGGAGCAGGAGGCCCTGCTGCGCGAGATGGGTGCCAAGTACGTTGTCAATTCCAGCAGCGATAGCTTTTATGCCGACCTCACCTCAGCACTGATCGAAACTGGCGCCACTATCGCCTTCGATCCGATCGGTGGTGGCAAATTGGCTAGCGATATTCTTAGCTGCATGGAGGTCGCCGCCTCCCGCAACATGACCCAGTACAGCGTGTATGGCTCCGATGTGTTCAAGCAGGTTTATATTTACGGCGCACTGGACCGCGGCCCGATTATCCTGAACCGCTCCTTTGGCTTTGCCTGGGGCATCAACGGCTTCCTGCTGTTCAACGCCCTGGGAAAGCTTGGCAAGGAAACCAATATCGCCATGCGCAAGCGTGTTGCTGCTGAGATCAAAACCACCTTCGCCAGCCACTACACCCACGAGGTATCTCTGGCAGGTGCCCTGCAAATGGATACCCTGTCGGTTTATGCCAAGCAGGCGACCGGCGAGAAGTACCTGATTAAGCCACAGAATTAAGCGGCTGTAAGACCAACTCGGGGTCGTAGTTAAATTCACTCCGACCCCGAGATGGCACTTACTTAAGCGGATGTACCACGGTGTGTTCGATCCGCGGTACGCCGTGAATCCCTCCCTGGAGGCTCGACTGCGGCATCCCTGCCGCAGACGCCCGCGGATCGAGCACACCGCGGCTCCGCAAATCACTGCAGTGGCGTTAGTAAATGCCGTTGCACTCCGATCCCGTTTGTATGCTGGCATTAAAATAATTGTATTGCACATTGGTGCTGCGCCTGCAGAATGTTAATGTGTCGCGGAGCCACTACGGAACAAATAAGAAAAAAAGGGCTGGCAAAAGACCATCAACATTTTTTCCGATTCCGGTCAATAAGCTGACCGGTGCACAACAGCAGCAAATCTGTAATCGCATATTTTTTTTGGCAATAACCTGTAAGGGGAGCAATATGAATCATCTTAGTGGCCTGGACGCAGCTTTCCTGCACCTGGAATCACCCGAGACACCGATGCACGTGGGTGGCCTGAGCATATTGGAGTTGGGTCCGGACTATACGGGCAATTTCATGGACGATGTCCGCAGCCACATTCAAAGCCGGATGCACCTGGCACCGATATTCCGGCGCAAACTCGTCAACATGCCCTTCGATCTCGCCAACCCAATCTGGGTGATGGACGACAACATAGATATTGATTACCACATTCGCCATGTGATCGTACCGCCGCCCGCCACGCGCGCCACGGTAGACCGCCTGGTAGCCCGCCTCCATTCCAGTTTGCTTGATCGCAGCCGGCCGCTGTGGGAAATGTATATTCTCGACGGCCTGCCGGTACCCGCTGATCTGCCAGAGGGTACTCGCTATGTGGGACTGTACTCAAAGATGCACCACGCCGCACTGGACGGAATGGGTGGACAGGTATTGATGCAGGCGATAATGGATTTAACGCCTGTGCCACGCAAAGAAGAAAATCCCGCACGCAACCGGGATCGCTATCAGGTTGACACCTACGGCATCGCAGAATTGGCCGCATCCGGCCTTGCCCACAACGCTGTTCAATCGGTCAAATTGGCAAAAAACCTGCCCAAACTTGCGCGCAAGGCCCTGCAGGTTCTCAAGCCGACAAAAGATACGACAAATACCGGTGTTGCGCGGATGCGCTGGCTGGCACCTAAAACACCTCTCAACGCGACCATTACCAACCAACGCAGTTTTGCACGCTTTTCGGTACCTCTGGCAGAGGGCAAAAAGATCGCGTCGATCAATAAAGTCAGCCTCAACGACGTGGTCATGGCCATTTCTGCCGAGGGAATGAGTCAATACCTGGCGGTAGAAGGCTGTGTGCCTTCTCAGCCTATGCTGGCTGCTATCCCGGTCAGCTTGCGCCCGGAGGGCAACACCGAGCTGACTAACCAGGTTTCTATGGCGCGCATGAGCCTGGCGACAACGGTTAAAGATCCCATCGAGCGCCTACGGGCGATTAATGCTTCAGCTACCGGTGTAAAAGAACTGATATCCGATGTCAAAACGATATTACCGACAGACTTCCCGTCAATCGGCGCGCCCTGGCTGCTGAGCGGGCTGGCTTCGGTGGTGACACGCTCCGGCATTGTCAATGCGATACCGCCTTTTGCCAATGTCGTGATATCCAACGTGCCGGGGCCCAATGTAACGCTCTATTTTGCCGGCGCCAAGCAAATCAGCACCTTTCCGGTCTCCATCCCGTATCACGGAATGGGCCTCAATATCACCTTGCAAAGCTATAACGGCTGGCTGGATTTCGGCGTTATTGCCTGCCAGCGACTGATGCCGGATATCGCGGATCTGGCCACCCACATGGAAGCTGCCCACAAGGAATTGCTCAAGCGCAGCTTGGCATTGGAAGCTGAAGCCCCGGCGGTGACCCCCAAGGCGAAAAGAGCAAAGCGCAAAGTTGTAAAAACCGGGTCAGAGACAGTTTCCAACGGTTTAAACAGCGAGAATCCTCATGCAACCAAAAAATAGTCGATGAGTGCGCAAGGGTCCGTTGATGAGCGATTGACATAGGTCCGGGAGTCAACTGGCAGGCCAAAGAATGACAACCTAAGTAATGGTCTCTGACCCGAATGGCACTTACTTAAGCGGATATACCCCGGTGTGTTCGATCCGCGGTACGCCGTGAATCCCTCCCTGGAGGCTCGACTGCGGCATCCCTGCCGCAGACGCCCGCGGATCGAACACACCGGGGCTTTGCAAATCACTTTAGGGGCGTTAAGTAAGTGCCATTGTGCTCTGACCCCAAAAATACAAATGTTCATTGCTGTCAGCTGTGCGAACTGTTAGCTTGGCCATACAATATTTTGGTTTTGATGCGCAGCGGTAACGCAAGACGGCATCTCTTGTGGTGGCTCTCCAAGCAGCCGATTAAATCGGTCGTCTAGCGCGCCAGTGAGGTAGCTAAATGGTTTCGAGGCGTCCCCCACTCTGCCTCTGGCAGCGCATGTTTTTGTGCCCGTAATCCGGCGGCCGTCATTTCTTTTCCAATCTGGCGCTGAAGGGACGATGCCCGGGTAATTCGTCCACAATCTCGAGTTAGCGGATACGAATTTCGGCTTACAGCCCGGCATCGACGCGCTGTCGCTTGTGCCCTTGGATCTGCAGTCACCGGGAGCTTCAGTCAATTGTCCTGGACAGCTTGCCGGCTTGGCGTATCAGCAACACCTGCCCTGCCCTCCACTGCGCATTGGTCATCCCGAGATCCACTGAGGAGAATCGTATAATTACTAAAATGTTTGGTTTCACACTAAAAAAGCACAACGCGCTGCGCAATAGCGATCGCGACACTGAACTACTTCGCTCGGAACTCTTCAGCATCGAGCAACTCAAATCCCACGCCTTATCTTTGGCCAATGCACATCGCATTGATCCCCACCCTGGTGCCGACCGCTTACTTCCGCGGCTGGCCGATAATGAACGGGTTTTGCTGGCAGCCTATGATGTCGTGACGGCGGCAGTAACCCCTGGCCAACGTGTGGTGCCTGCAGAAGCATGGCTACTCGACAATTTTTATCTCATAGAACAGCAAATCGGTTTGGCCCGTCGACATTTGCCCCGGGGCTATAGTCGACAATTGCCGAGACTAGTCAATACTCTGTCCGCCGGTTTTCCGCGCATCTATGATCTGGCCATAGAGTTAATCTCCCACATGGATGGTCGTGTTGACGGTGACGACACCACCCAATTTCTCGCCGCCTATCAAACTGTTGAACCACTAAAGCTGGGCGAGCTGTGGGCCTTCCCGATCATGTTGCAGCTGGCGTTGCTGGAAAATCTGCGTCGCATAGGCGTACTTATCGCGCGGCGACGTGAAGACATCGACGCCGCTATAAGCTGGGCTGATCGCATGCTGGCGACGGCGGAAAAAGAACCCAAACAATTGATTCAGCTACTGGCCGAGCTTGCCAATGCGGATATGCCGCTTACCGCACCGTTCGTAGAAGAGTTTTACGCCCGACTTCAGGCGCAAGGTCCGGCGATGACATTCGTCCAGGCATGGGTGGAACATAAACTGCTGGAACAGGGGGTGTCCGCCGTGCAGTTATCTGCCGCCGCTGCCCGCACCGCAGCGGCCAATCAGATTTCAATTGCCAACAGTATCGCCAGTCTGCGTTTTATCAGCGCCATGGACTGGTGTGATTATGTAGAGTCTCTCAGTTTTGTCGAACAGACTTTGCGTGAAGACCCTGCCGGGATTTATCCCAGCCAGGATTTTTCAACCCGCGATCGCTACCGCCACGTCATTGAAGACCTGGCGCGAGACAGTGCCCACGATGAATTGGAGGTCGCCCGTCAGGCCATTGCCCTGGCACAGTCGGCTGCAGACAATGTCGGCCCTGTTGAGCGCAGCGCACATGTCGGCTATTACCTGATTGATCGAGGACGGCTCCCACTGGAGCAAATGCTCGGCTTCCATACCTCGTGGAAACTTCGTGCCAGACGATTGAGTCGAAAATTCCGCCTGTTCTTATATCTCACGCCCATTCTGTTTTTCACTGCGCTGGGGGCATCAGCGGTGCTGTTGTCACTCGGTGGATTCGCGGCGGGTGACTGGCGCTGGTGGTTGTTTGGGCTCAGTGGTTTCATCGCCGCCTCGGCGCTGGTGGTGCCGCTGGTCAATCAGCTTGTCACCCGCATCATGCGCCCGCGGGTTTTACCTCGCCTGGATTTTTCTAAAGGTATTCCGTTGGCCCATCGCACGATGGTGGTGGTGCCAACCTTACTTGTTAACAGGGAAGACATTGACGCGCTGGTTGAGGCGCTGGAAATTCGTTATCTCGGCAATCGCGATGCCAATTTATTTTTTGCACTGCTCACCGATTTTCGCGATGCGACCGAGCAAACGCTGGCAGGCGATGATGACCTGCTCACCTATGCCGACAACGCCATCAAAACACTCAATGCATGTTATGCGCAAGACCGGGCCTGCATTTTCTATTGGTTCCACCGACCGCGAACATGGAATCCCATTGAACGAACATGGATGGGGTATGAACGCAAACGCGGCAAGCTGGAGCAGTTTAATAGTCTGCTGCGAGGAGAGGCTAAAAACAACTTCTCGAGGGTCGTCGGTGATACCAGCATCCTCACATCGATCAACTATGTGATCACCCTGGATACCGACACCCAGCTGCCCCGCGATGCGGCGTGCACGCTGATCGGCAATATGGCCCACCCGCTCAATCGACCGGTCTACGATGCCAATAAGGGACGCGTGGTCGATGGTTATGCGATCCTGCAACCACGCGCCTCGATTAGCATGATCAGTGCGAGCCAGTCACGATTTGCCAGACTGTTTGCCGGTGAATCCGGTATCGATCCCTACACCCGTGAGATATCGGATGTTTACCAGGATATTTTCGGCGAGGGCTCGTTCATCGGCAAAGGCATCTATGATGTGGATGCCTTTCGCCAGGCGGTGGATGGTCGCTTTCCGGAGAATCTCATTCTCAGTCACGATTTGCTGGAGGGCGGTTATGCGCGTTCGGGACTGGTTACCGATGTCGATCTGATTGAAGAACACCCGGACAGTTACGCCATTGATGTCAGTCGTCGTCATCGTTGGATACGCGGCGACTGGCAATTGCTCGGCTGGCTGTTACCACGCTTATCCGGCGCAACACTGACGGACGGGACACCATCGAAACAACAAAATAATCCGCTATCGCTATTGTCAGTATGGAAGATTATCGACAATCTCAGACGCAGCCTGGTGTCACCCGCGTTACTGGCCCTGCTTGTCGGAAGCTGGTTAGTTGCACCGGTATCGGCATGGGTCGGAACCTTGTTGGTGCTTGTCGTCATGCTGCTACCCAGCCTGCTCGGCAGTCTGATTGACGCTGCTCGCAAACCCGATGAGCGCGATTGGCTGGTACATCTGCTGCTGACGGGAAACTCTGCAAGACGACCCATTGCCCGTGCTTTGCTAAATCTGGTGCTGTTGCCCTACGATGCATTGATTTGCCTGGATGCCATTTGGCATTCGGCGCTGCGCATGCCATTCACCCACCGGGGATTACTCCTCTGGCAAATGCGTGCCTACGCAACCCGCAATGCACGTCGCACACTCAAGGACTATTGGATCGAAATGTGCTTCGCGCCGATTGCGGCCACGGCGTTGAGCTTTGCACTGTGGCAAACCCGCAGTGGGGAATGGTTTGCCTGGGCACCCGTATTGTTAATCTGGTTGCTATCACCGCTTGTCGCCTGGTGGGTCAGCAGGCCACTTGTATCCCGCGCACCGGATTTAAGTCTGGCGCAACGTACTTTCTTACGCACATCGGCGCGTCGCACCTGGCGCTTCTTCGACGATTTTGTTGGTCCCGAAGATAACTACTTACCGCCAGATAATTTCCAGGAATATCCAGTTCCGCTGCTCGCCTCGCGCACCTCACCCACTAATATGGGCATGTCCCTGCTGGCCGATCTAAGCGCTCATGACTTCGGTTACATCTGTGGCCGGGTGTTTTTACAACGGCTTGGCAATACGCTGGCGAGCATGGAAAAACTGGAGCGCCATCGCGGCCATTTTTACAACTGGTACGACACCCGCACCCTGAAGATATTACACCCGCAATATATCTCGTCGGTCGATAGCGGCAATCTGGCCGGCAGCCTGCTCACCTTGCAGGGCGGGTTGCTTGAGATGAAACAACAACCGCTGTTATCGGTCAACGCTTTTCAGGGCTTGCAGGATACCTTGCAGGTGCTGGCCGAACAGTTGCCGGTGTTTTTCGAGGCGGAACAACTGGCGGGACAAGTGGCGACCGGCCTGAGCGAACACATCCAGTTTTTGCACAACCGCCTGAACACACCCCTACAATCCCTGGCCGCTGCCCAACGCATACTGGAAGAGATTTGCAGCGTGGACAAAGTACTGAATTCAGTACTGCCTGAGAATACCAATATCAACGACGAACTCTGTTATTGGGTGCAGGCATTTGACAAGCAGTCACAGGCAATGCTTGATGACCTGCGATTACTGACGCCGGATCCGGAACAATTCAGTTATATTCCGACGCTGTTAGAAGTCGCCGCCGAAGAGCGGGCCAACTCAACTGCGCAGAAACCTGCAACCGAGAGACTCGCGCTCATTGACAATCTATTAGCGCATTGCCGCAAATTGTCAGTGATGGATTTTGAATTTCTTTACGATAGTGCGCGCGGCCTGTTGTCAATCGGTTACGACGTCGGCGAGCGCCGTCGCGACCCCTCCTGTTACGACTTACTGGCATCAGAGGCACGC
Source organism: uncultured Gammaproteobacteria bacterium (assembly GCA_963753815.1). Taxonomy (GTDB): domain Bacteria; phylum Pseudomonadota; class Gammaproteobacteria; order Pseudomonadales; family Halieaceae; genus CAVWDU01. The sequence goes on along the minus strand of CAVWDU010000003.1, from coordinate 1,940,363 downwards.
CTGGCCAGTTTTATACTCATTGCCCAAGACCAGGTTCCGCAAAACCATTGGTTTGCACTCGGTCGCCTGCTAACCAGTCATGGGGGGGATGTGAGCCTGATCTCGTGGAGTGGCTCCATGTTCGAATACCTCATGCCGCAGTTGATTATGCCATGTTACGAAAACACCTTGCTCGACCACACTTTCAAAGCGGCCGTTTCGCGCCAGATCGAATACGGTCGTCAACGCGCCGTGCCGTGGGGAATTTCCGAGTCAAGTTACAACGCTACAGATATGCATCAGGTTTATCAGTATCGGGCCTTTGGTGTACCCGGACTCGGATTCAAGCGCGGTCTGGGCGACGATTTAGTGATTGCACCCTATGCCAGCGCCCTGGCGTTAATCGTGAAACCAACGGAAGCCTGCCGCAATTTGCAAAACCTCGCGACGAGCGGTTTTCGCGGTAAGTACGGCTTTTATGAGGCGATTGATTACACGCCTTCAAGGGTGCCGCGGGGTAAAAAGCACGCCATTGTGCGCTCATTCATGGTCCATCATCAGGGTATGAGTCTGCTGGCCTTCGCTCATGTTCTGCTCAACAGACCGATGCAGCGGCGCTTTCTTTCCGACCCCCAGATGCGTGCGACGGAATTACTGCTACAGGAACGGGTTCCGAAAAAGGGCGCCACCTTACACCCCCACGTCGCCGAGGTCAGCGCCGCCGCGCACCCGACGATTGCCGAAGACGGCGAGATTTTGCGCGTCTTTACTGATCCGAACACGGTGACCCCAGAGGTACAACTGCTGTCCAATGGTCGATACCACGTGATAGCAAATCATGCAGGTGGCGGTTACAGTCGCTGGGGCAATCTGGCCATCAACCGCTGGCGCGAAGATTCCGCCGCTGACAACTGGGGCACCTTTATCTATTTGCGCGATCGGGATTCCGGCGACTTCTGGTCCGCTGCGCACCAGCCCACCTGTCACAGGGCCGATCACTACGAGGCGATTTTCGTACAGGCGCGGGCGGAATATCGGCGCCGTGATTTCTCGATCGAAGCGCACACCGAGATCAGTGTTTCGCCGGAAGACGACGTCGAAATTCGTCGTCTGACCCTCGCCAATCACTCGTCGCGTGTTAGACATATTGAGATTACCAGTTTTGCAGAGCTGGTCCTGGCGCCGCAGAACTCGGACCTGGCGCATCGTTCGTTCAGCAATCTGTTCGTACAAACAAAAATCCTTGCTGAAAAGCAGGCAATTCTGTGTACCCGTCGCCCGCGTACCCCAGGTGAACAGGTACCGTGGATGTTTCACCTGCTGTCGGCCCCGGGGGCGGTAACATACACACCGTCCTATGAGACCGACCGTGCCCGATTTATCGGCCGGGGTCGCACGGTTGCCAATCCTGTCGCGATGGACAGTGGCGACATGTCACAGCAGCTGTCGAACACCGATGGTCCAGTACTCGATCCCATCGTGGCAATTCGTCGCACCATTAGTCTGCACGCTGACGAATCTGCAGCGGTGCAGATCATCTCCGGTGTCGCGGACACTCGCGAGGCTGCACTGGCCTTAATAGAAAAGTATTGCGATCGCCATTTTGTTGAGCGAGCGTTTGAAATGTCATGGTTCCAAAGCCAGGAGGTTCTGCATCACCTCAATGCAAGCGAAGCCGATGCGCAAGTCTTCGGCCGTCTGGCCAGCGCCGTTATTTACAGCGATCCCTTGCGTCGCGCCGCACCGGGTATTGTCGCGCGCAACCAGCTTGGACAGTCTGGCCTGTGGCGCTTTGGTGTTTCAGGTGACTTGCCCATAGTGCTAATGAGTATTGGTGACCACAACCGCATCGACCTGGTTAAACAGGTATTAAAAGCTCATGCCTATTGGCGCATGAAGGGCCTCAGCACCGATCTTGTCATCATCAACGAAGATTTTTCCGGCTACCGGGCGGTGCTACAAGACCTGATTATCGGCCTGATTAACGCCGGACCCGATGCACAGGTTATCGACAAGCCGGGAGGGGTTTTCCTGCGACGTTCAGAGGAACTTTCCGAAGAAGATCGAGTGCTGTTCCAATCAGTTGCCCGTGTCGTTCTCAGTGATGCCAGCAACACCCTGATCGAGCAGCTGCAACGCGGGGCGCTGAAGGAACGCCTGCCGCGCCGCCTGGTTCCGAAACTGCCAACGACAAGCCCGGAAACGTACCAGCCTATCGCCACACGCGAACGGATTTTCTGCAACGGCCTGGGCGGCTTCTCCCCCGACGGGCGCGAATATATCATCACCCTCAAACCGGGTCAGAATACACCGGCTCCCTGGGTTAACGTCATTGCCAGCCCCCACATCGGCACTGTCGTCAGTGAAAGCGGCAGCGCCTACACCTGGGTGGAAAATGCTCACGAGTTTCGTCTCACCACCTGGCATAACGATCCGATCAGCGACAGCAGCGGCGAAGCACTCTACATCCGTGACGAGGAAAGCGGTGCCTTTTGGTCACCGACGCCCTTGCCAGCCCGGGGTCAGTCAGACTATGTGTGTCGGCACGGATTTGGTTACAGCGTGTTTGAGCACCACGAGGCCGGTATTTTCTCCGAGCTTTGCCACTATGTAGCGATGGATGCACCGGTAAAATTTGCCGTGATCAAATTGCGCAACGATTCGGGGCACCGACGCCGGCTGTCCCTGACCGGGTATTGGGAGCTGGTGCTGGGTGAGTGGCGACACAGCAATATGATGCACATCATTACCGAAACCGACCCCCACAACGGCGCCCTGTTTGCCCGCAATGCCTACGGCCGCGAATGTGCCAACCGGATTGTGTTCGCCCAGATGAGTGAGGCGGGACATACGGTGAGCGGCAGCCGCAGCGAATTTATCGGACGCAACGGCTCATTGTCTGCTCCTGCGGCCATGCAACGAGAGTATTTGTCCGGTAGAACAGGCGCGGGGCTTGATCCCTGTGCGGCGCTACAGACCCACATCGAACTGGCCGATGGGCAGGAACGGGAGATTGTATTGGTGTTTGGCGCCGCGCTCAGCATCGATGAAGCGCAGCATTTTATCCAGCGTTTTGGCGGAACCGCCGGCGCGCGCCAGGCATTGGAGCGGGTATGGGAATATTGGAACCACACGCTGGGTGCCGTGAACTTAGAAACACCGGATCCGGCACTGGACGTGTTGGCCAATGGTTGGCTGATTTATCAGACCTTGTCATGTCGCTTGTGGGGACGCAGTGGTTATTATCAGTCCGGTGGTGCGTACGGTTTTCGCGATCAATTACAGGACACCATGGCCCTGATCCATGCGACACCGTGGTTGGCCCGTGAGCAGATAATCCGCTGTGCAGGACGCCAGTTTCCCCAGGGCGATGTGCAACACTGGTGGCATCCACCCAATGGCCAGGGTGTACGCACCCATTTCTCCGATGACTATTTATGGCTCGTCTATGCGACCTGCCGCTACGTGCAAACGACAGGTGACACCGGTGTGCTCGACGAGTCCATCCACTTTCTCGAGGGTCGCGCCTTGTATGCGGAGGAAGAGGCCTATTACGACCAGCCACAACGATCCAATGAAGCCGTCAGTATCTACCAGCACTGTGCGCGTGCAATTCAAAACGGGTTGCGCTTTGGCGAACACCAATTGCCATTGATCGGCTGCGGCGACTGGAACGATGGCATGAATCTCATCGGCAAGGATGGTAAGGGTGAGAGTGTCTGGCTCGCCTGGTTTCTGTATGACAACCTGCAACAATTCTCCAGCTTGGCACGCAGCCGAAACGATCCAGCATTTGCTGATAGCTGTACCAGCCAGGCAGCAAACCTGCGCGCAAGTATCGAGGCCAATGGCTGGGATGGTGAATGGTATCGACGCGCCTATTTTGATGATGGAACACCGTTAGGTTCGGCGGAAAACGATGAATGCCAGATCGACTCGATCAGCCAGAGTTGGGCAGTCATTTCCGCGGCCGGTGATCCGCAGCGCGCACGTCGGGCAATGGCTCAAGTCGCCTCGCGACTGGTACGAAGCGATGCGCAGTTAATCCAACTACTCGATCCGCCGTTTGATAAATCCAGTCTCGAACCCGGGTATATCAAAGGTTATGTTCCCGGTGTCCGCGAAAACGGCGGCCAATATACCCACGCCGCTATCTGGACCACAACCGCCTTTGCAATATTGGGTGACAAGCAACGCGCCTGGGAATTATTCGCGATGCTCAATCCCATCAATCACGCCAGTAATGCCGAGAAGATGCAGCGCTACAAGGTCGAACCCTATGTCATGTGCGCGGATATTTACGGCGCGGCACCGCACACAGGCCGTGGCGGCTGGACATGGTACACCGGCGCTGCGGGGTGGATGTATCGTTTGATTCTGGAAACACTGCTAGGCCTGCAACTGCAAGGCGATCATCTGCGCATCGCACCGTGTATTCCTGATCATTGGCCATCGTATAAAATTCACTACCGCTTTCGTGAGACCATTTACCACATCAACGTCAAATGTGTCGGCGAAACATCTCAACAGGTAAGACGCGTACTGATAGACGGAGAGGTATTAAACGGTGCAGTTATTGAAGCTGCGGCGCGGATTCCGATGATCGACGACCGGGGCGATCATCACGTGGAGGTGGAGTTGGATTGAACGCCATCACAGAGAATCCGGCAGAGCAGCGCTTTGATCTTTGAATGCAGGCGCCGGGCTGGAATGCCGGGTGCTGTCCTGCGGGCATGATCGAGACCTATGGGCGGCAAACCACCGCCGGCGTGACTGACAAACCTGGAATTAGAGCAGTCTGGCGCGCGCCAAGCAACGCAACCGCAGGCACTTGTGCGATGGTTGCTTGAAGCTTCTGCTGCGCCCTAGTTGCTGGCGCGGCAAACCGAGCTTGGGTCCCTATCGTATATCTGTCGAAACTAAACACAGGAGCGCACGAAAAATGCCTGAGGGGCCTGAAATCCGCAGGGCCGCGGACAGCTTGTCGCGAGTACTGAAAGGGCAGGACATCAAAACAGTCCAGTTCGGTATTTCGAAACTGCAAAACTATGCAAAGCTCCTGCGCAGTCACCGGGTGGCTGACGTCGAGACCCGGGGCAAGGCCTTGCTGACACATTTCGACCACGGCTACTCGATATACTCGCACAACCAGTTGTACGGGGTATGGCGAGTAATCAAAGGGCACAAACTGCCAGAAAGTCGGCGATCCCTGCGTTTACTGCTGCAAACCGAGCATCATAGCGCGATTCTTTACAGCGCTTCCGACATCAGCGTATGGCCTACCGAGGAACTGGGGCAACACCCTTTCCTGGCCCGAATCGGCCCTGACATTATGGATTTGGCGCTCACCTGGCGCGATGTCGCGGACCGACTTCGCATGCCCGAGTTTCACAATCGCAGTCTGGCAACACTGTACCTCGATCAGGCGTTCCTTGCGGGCAACGGCAATTACCTGCGCTCCGAGATCCTCCACGATGCCAGATTGTACCCCAGAAGCCGCCCCTCCCAGCTGGATCGTGGCGCACTCGGTCGCCTCGCGCGCAGCACCATAGCGATCAGTCGCCGCAGCTACGAGACCGGGGGTATTACCCTGGCGCCGCGCCTTTCCAGCAGTCTGCAGCGACAGGGCTGCCGCCGCGGACGGCGGCGGTTTTATGTCTTTGCCCGAGCCGATAATCCTTGCTACACCTGCGGTACCCTGATCGAGCGGTCCGAGGTCAGCAGCCGCCGCTTGTATCACTGCCCGCGCTGCCAGGCGCCAGCCTGAATGGCAAGGACCACGGAGCCGGTATTTGCAGTCGAGGGCGCTGCCGTCGCAGCGCTGCCAGACTGCCCGGGGGTTTATCGATTCCTGAATCAGGATGGCCATCCGCTATACATCGGAAAAAGTATCAACATCCGTACCCGGGTGCGCTCTCACCTGGGCGGCGCTTCGCACTGCGCCCGCACCCGGCGCATAGTATGCAGCACCGCAGTCATTGACTGCAGACCCACGGCCGGCGAGGCCGGCGCCCTGCTAATCGAAAACGCGGCCATTAAAGCGCAAATGCCGCTGTTCAACAGGCGCCAACGGGCTGTACGACGCCTCTGGTCCATTACTCTCAAGCGCGGCAGTAAAGGTTTCATACAACCGACTCTGACGGCATTCTCGCTGAATAAGCCAGACGTTCGGGAAGCCTATGGATCGTTCAAGTCCCGCCACCACGCGCGGCGCACTTTAGAGACACTCGCACGGCGCGAGCATCTTTGTCCGCAAGTACTCGGTTTACAATCGGGACACGGAGCCTGCTTTGCCCACCAACTTCGGCAGTGCCGGGGAGCCTGCGCCGGCATGGAATCGGCGTCTGCACACAACGCACGGCTCACCGCCACACTGCGGGAACATCGGCTTAGTGCCTGGCCTATCACGGCGCCGGTGCTACTGCTCGAGGACACGACCGGCGACAGCCCGTTGCAACCTGAGCAGGAATGGCACCTGCTGCATAATTGGAGCTACCTCGGGACATTCACCGACCCGCAGTCGGCGCGCGTTTGCAATGGCCGTGAGAGCCTGATGTTCGACCGGGATACCTACCGAATACTGCGCGGGATTCTGGACCAGCCCAACAGCCGCTTGTTCTGTGCCGAAACTCTGGACGCTATTAGCTGGTAACAACGGGTCAGAGTCGAATGGCACTTACTTCAGCGGATGCACCCTGGTGGGCTCTATCCGCGGTACGCCGTGAACCCGACCCTGGAAGTTCGACTGCGGCATCTCTGCCGCAGACGCCCGCGGATCGAACACACCGGGGCTCCCCACATCACTGAAGTGGCGTTAAGTCAGTGCCATTGGTCTCTGACCCCGTTTCCCTCTCTGATCCCAAAAATCATGCACTCTCTAAACTAACTTTATGGCAGAGAAATAACGACGGCCGTGCGCAGCCTATCGCCACCAAAGGAAGACATTGGATCAAAATCCTTGTGCGCGATTGGCAGATACTGGCAGTCGAGCAGTTCCTGAGTGTTTTGGTTGGTGTCGGCGTAGGGGTCGTGTACATAAAAGCAACTCTCGTCATAGCCACTCACAGCGACCCAGTGCGGCGCCTTTTTGCCATCCATTCGGTAGGTGCTGATAAGAACAATGGGCACCGCGCCAGCAGCGCAGGCAGCAACCAGCGTCGGCTGGTCAATGTTCCGGTAGTGAATAACAATGCCGGCAGCGTTACTCTGCGCAACAAATTCCTCGTGCACAAGTTGGACTACCGATTTTTTCTGCTCACTGCGAACCCCATCCACGAATAGCGGTTGCCGATGATTAATCCAAACCTGCGCATTAAAACCGCGCTTGTTGGCCGCCAGGGCCAAGCCCAGCGGATGGCAGCCGCCGTGGCCGGATGTCATAAAAATGGTGGTTGCTTCACGCCACAACTGCAATTCCTCGCTACGACTGGGACGGTGCTTTGGCGATAGCCCTGCCATGGCCATCAATAGCGATGCCGGCCCGCAGGTAAACGGGGTACTTTGCGCGAACCAGGGCAAGGCGGTATGCACGGCGGTATTGTCGGGGTAGCGAATGCGTTTTTGCATGCGCAATGCATCGCCATGGTCTTCGTAGTAATCCTGGAGCAGGCCAAACTTCCTGAAGCCCAGTGACTCATATAGTTGAATGGCGGCAACGTTGCCTTGATTCACTTCGAGACGAAAATAGAACGCACCACATTGCCGCGCTGCTTCTTGTCCCTCGTTCATGAGATGTCGAGCCACGCCTTGACCGCGCCACTGCGTACCTACTGCGATAGAATAAAGGCGTGCCAAGCGGGTGCCTCGGCGAAAGATCACCAGCAGGTAGCCGGCACATTGCTGGCCCTGCTCTGCAACCAGAAAAATGGCCTGTTCATTGGCCAGGAAGCGGCGCATGCTGCGCCGGCTCAAACGGTCGCTAGCGAAACTCTGTTGCTCTATACCCAGCAGGGCATCCAGGTGCTTATGAGTGGCGGCGGAAACCCTGAAGTCATTGCTAGTCATTGAGCTATTTGCCTGTCTGGTCTATGTCGGAGCGTTGCCCAGATTCGAGCATAAGGTAAACCTGGAATACATTGCATCGCAGTACCTTCTGAAAGTAAATTACGCATACCGTTTCGCGTAACCTGAGAGTTGTGCCTGAATGTCCGAAACATTGATCGTTATTGATAACCGCGCCGACTGGGAACCCTATTATCCCAGCGAGAAGGTCATTACTTTTGAAGAGTATCTCGAACATGGCTATCCCAGCGAGCCGGTTGCGCAAGGCAAAAGAGCCGCCCGCGTTCGGATAATTAATTTGTGCCGCAATAACCGCTATCTGTCGACCGGCTATTACTGCTCGCTGCTGGCCGAAGCAAGGGGGCATGGCGTTATCCCCTCGGTACGGACACTCAACGACTTGAGTCAGCGGGTATTGTACCGACTACAACTGAACTATATGCCACCCATGCTACCCAAAAAATCACCGTTAGGCAGCAACCTTGAAGAGACAAAGGTACTAAGCTTTTTTGGCAGCAGCAGCGACCCTCTCTACAGTGAACTGGCGCGCAGGGTATTCGAACAATTTCCATGCCCGATATTGGAAATCACCTTGCGGTCTGACAACAACTGGAAAATCGAGAGCGTTAAAAGTCGCAGCCACCATAGCCTCGCTGAACAGGAGGAAACGACGTTCGCACGGGCACTGGATGAATATAGCCGTAAAGTATGGCGCAAAAAGCCTTCCAGAAAGCAGTTCAGGTACGACCTGGCTATTCTGGTCGATCCTCAGGAAAAGTTGCCGCCGTCGGATAAAAAGGCGCTGAAGCGATTCATTGCCGCTGGGAAATCTCTGGGCATCGACAGCGAACTGATTACCCAGAAAGACTACTTGCGGCTACCGGAATACGATGGTCTGTTTATTCGCACTACCACGGCGATAAACCACTACAGCTATCGCTTTGCAAAACGAGCCGAAGCGGAGGGGATGGTGGTAATCGATGATCCCAATTCCATTTTGCGCTGTACTAATAAGGTTTACCTCGCGGACCTGTTCCGCATTAACAAAGTACCAAGCCCCACTACTGTAATACTACACAAGGGTAAACCGCGGCAAATTGAGGACCTGGAGCGTCAACTGGGTTATCCAATGGTGTTAAAGATTCCTGATGGAGCCTTTTCTGTCGGCGTGGAGAAAGCCGCCGATCGCAAGGAACTTCAGAGAGTCCTCAATATATTGTTCCGTAAATCAACCCTTTTACTGGGCCAGGAGTTTCTTTACACGGATTATGACTGGCGCATTGGCGTAATCAACCACAAACCAATCTATGCCTGCCGCTATTATATGGTGCGTGACCATTGGCAGATCTACCAGCATGGAGAAAACAAGACCGCATCTGGTAACTTTGACACCCTGCCCACTTTCGAAGCGCCCAAGGTAGTGCTGGATGCCGCACTTAAAGCAACACGGTGTATTGGCAACGGGCTATATGGTGTTGATGTGAAGGAAAAGGATGGCGTCGGTTATGTCATTGAAGTTAACGACAACCCGAGTATTGACGGCGGTGTTGAAGATCTTTACCTGGGCAAAGAGTTGTACCAACTCATACTCGGTGAGATGCTGCGTCGAATGGAGGAACGCAGGCAGCGTGTCTAATGTGAAACGGGGTCAGAGACAATTTCCAACGGTTTGGATCGGGAGAATCCTGATGGAAATCCAGATCAATAGATGAGTGCGCAACGGCCGGATGATGAGCGATTTACATAGGCCCGTGAATCACCAGGCAGGCCAAATAATGAAAAACCAAGTAATTGTCTCTGACCCGAATGGCACTTATTTAACCGGCTGTACCCCCGATGTGTTCGATCCGCGGTACGCCGTGAATCCCTCCCTGGAGGCTCGACTGCGGCATCCCTGCCGCAGACGCCCGCAGATCCAACACACCGGGGCTCCGCTAATCACTATATTGGCCTTAGTTACTGCCATTGGTCTCTGACGCCGTTTTATGGTCAGGCTTTACGCTGCAGTGACTTCCAGTGCATAAAACCAAACAACATTGTCTGTAAAAAATGATTGCCCATTGAGCCGCCTGCCGCCTGCATCACGTTTCTTTTGAGGAAGAACTCGACAAGGTGCACCACCATCAGGACTATAAAAAACCACCATATCCAGTGGGCGACCTGAGTCCCGGGATTCAGTAGTGCCGCCACTATTAGCGCCAGATAAAGTAAGGAAGCGAAAGCTTTTGCTGACATGGTGTTATTGACCCCGATTAGATCGACTCTATAGTCACCCATTTAAGCGCCGCGGTAAAGACTGACCTACAAGTTCACTAAAGGACAGTGGGCAAGGTCCTTCATCAAGGAGTGTGCCGCAACCGGGCAACGACCTCACGACATCCATGACGGTGGCTGAAAACGACGCCGGAAGCCGATAACACCACCACGGGCCCGGTTGTCTAGCCCTCCCCGCTGGCATCCTCTGGTATCACTTCCAGTCCAACCAGCCTCTGAACCAACTCGCTCGCTGCCTGCTCAACACTGTCGATCGGCTCATGAACCCCGATATCGGTAAGCTCCTGCCCGAGCTGCACGTTGGCTGCGCAGACCATGATCGGCACGTCTGGCGCAATAGCGCGTACCGAATGTGCAACCAGTAAAATCTGCGATTCGTTGCTGATGGCAATTACAACGGCACGGGCTCTATCGATACGGATTTCTTCAAGGAACTGCCGGCTGGCGGCGTTTCCGAAATATACCGGTGCACCCCTTTCTCTGAATGCCCGAAAAGCACTGCCGTCGTGCTCAATGGCAACAAAGGGTATTGCCTGGGCCTCGAGGTGGGCACCAACCCGTTGCCCCAGCATCCCGTAACCGCAGATGACGACGTAGCGCTGATCACCCGTCTGCTCGATGTCTTCATTGCCGTTACCCAAAAGCTTCCCGCGTTTAACCGGTACCCTTGCGGCAATGCGGTCGAGGTAGCGAAATATAAAGGGCGTTAGCATCATTGTCAGCACGATCGCCATGATCAGCAGCTGGGCCCTTTGGGAATCCACGAAGAGGTTATTGTGTTGCGCGGTTTCAAATACCACAAAGGAGAATTCGCCGCATTGGGCTAACAGCAGTGCTGTCTTCAGTGAGGTATGGGTGCCGCTGAAAAACCGCAGGATTGCGAACAGTACGGCACTCTTTACCAACAACAGACCCAGCATCAACGCCAATATAGTCATGAAATTCGAGGCGACGAACAGGGGGTCGACTTGCATTCCCACTGTGATGAAAAAAACGCCGAGCAGGATATCGCGGAACGGGGTCATGTCAGCCACAACCTGGTGCTTGTACTGGGTCTCTGCAATGACCAGCCCAGCCAGAAAGGCTCCGAGCGAATGGGTAAAACCCAGGTAGTGAGCGAGTTGGGCGGCGCCCACAACGAATACCAGTATCCCGCCTACAAACAGCTCCTGGGAGCGCGTGCCGATTACATGCTTGAGCACGAAAGACGTCACGAAGCGCCCCCCAATGAACAGAAGCAGGAAGACGACAAGGCCCCCGTACACCACTTCCAGAAGCAGTAGCGCCACACTCTGCTGACTCTTAGCCAGGATCGCAACCATTAACAGGATAGGGATGACAGCAATATCCTGGAACAACAGAATACCCACAGCATTGCGACCATAGCGCCGGCCGATCTTGCGGCTCTTGGTCAGCAGGTTGAGGACGATAGCGGTGGAAGAGAGCGACAACGCGAGACCAACGATTAGGTTGACCGAGGGGGCAAGCCGCAACCCCCAATGCCCGATGGCAAAAAAGATCGAAGCGGTGACTGCAAGCTGCAGCGGCCCGAGGAGAAACACCTCCTTCTTCATCAAGCGCATTTTCTCAGGGGAGAATTCGATACCAATGGTGAACATCAGGAATACGATCCCGAACTCCGCGATTTCGCCCAGGCTGTCACTGTGCTGCAGGTCGAAGGCGAAACCGACAAGCACGCCGGTTAGGATATAGCCGATCACCGAATCCACCTGCACTTTTTTCAACACGACGTTGAGCGCAAGGGAAATGCATCCACAGATCAGGATAATCGTTATAACATTGTTCATAGCCTCTCCACTCTTCTGCGGCTCGCGGAGGATTCGCCGACTCGACCATAGAATGACATTCCGGGGGCAGGTAGCGATTTGATCTGTATCAAGACTTGATTTGGAATGGGCGATAAGCTTCGCTGACGCCTTGGGCAAGCTCACGAGTCTTGACCAGACACCAACCCAATTCAGTTCCGAACAAGTCCAAGCGCCGGGCAATGCGCGTACTGATGGCATGAATCGTTTCAAACCCAGGCAATTCCTACGAAACCCGGCAAGCTGGGTTACAGCGATCGGCTGTATCATGGCTGCCACAGTGATGGCGGGTCAGGTTGGTTCGTCGATAACGGTGGCAGAGCACAATGTCAACAGCGCAGCTATTTCCCGGACGCCAGTGCTCGCCATTGAGGCACAAGCTACGCTGGCTGCGCTCGTTCCCACCCTCGCGGACAAGCGTGCTGTATTCGTTGGCGAGCAGCATGATCGCTACGACCACAGTCTGATTCAGCTGGAGATCGTGCGCCGGTTGCACGCCATAAACCCCCGCATTGCAATTGGCATGGAGGCTTTCCAACAACCCTTTCAGCCTGTGTTGGACGACTACCTGGCGGGGCGGATCAGCGAAGAGCAGCTGCTGAGGCAGACCGAGTATTACCAGCGCTGGGGCGTCGACTACCGGCTGGTCGACCCCATTCTGCGTTTCGCGCGTGAACACCAACTGCCCGTTATCGCGCTGAACGTGCGCCGCGAGTTGACCCGCCAGGTGGCGAGTACCGGCATCGCAGACCTGCCCACCGATATGAAAAACGAATTGCCCCCGAAAATGGAGCCCCCAAGCCCTGAATATCGTCGGCGGCTCGAATCGGTATTCGCCATGCACGAGGCATCCGATGAGAGTAATTTCGACCACTTCGTCGATGCGCAGCTGTTATGGGACGAGGGCATGGCAGAACGTGCCGCCCGGTTCCTGGCGGAAAATCCCGGATATCAGATGGTCATACTGGCCGGTAATCAGCATGTAGCCTGGGGTGACACCATCCCGGGTCGCCTGGTGCGGCGGCTGCCGATCGACACCGCAACCGTACTCAACAGCTGGAGCGGGCATGTCGAGGCCGGCTTGGCCGACTATCTGTTGATGCCCGAGCTACAGTCGCTGGCAGCCAGCGGTCGAATCGGTATTGCCATTGAGGAAGGCACCGAAGGTGTCAGTATCACAGCTTGCGATAAAGGCACTGACTGTTCAGAGGACAGCATCATGCCCGGCGACCGCATTGTGGGTATCGATGATGCAGCGGTCACCAACATTGCCGACCTGCGGCTGGCATTACGCAACAGGCTTGCGGGTGATATTGTTCAGGTTCAACTCATCCGACCGCAGGATTCGGGGACCGCCGCCCTGACCCATGCTGTTACCTTACGCTAAATCCCTGCTTGTCTTTCCTTTCTGCCTGAGCCTCCTGCTCGTTTGTCAGACATTGCAGGCTAGCGAAAACTCAGGGCTCGTGCACTACATGCTGAGTGCCAGTGTCTCTTTAACTGACGCGACCGTGACCGTCAGCAGCCACGTTGCGCTACCTGCAAAAGGTCCCGATGACTGGTCGTTTGCTCTTAGCAGCGACGCCACGCCAACAGTGACAGGCAACAAAGCCAGGCTTGAGCGTCTACCCACTGCACAAGGTTCGGTGACGCACTACCGGGTCACCCTGCCCCCCGGCGAAAAATCTTTCTCCCTGGCCTATCAACTGCCACTCAATCATCAACCCGATATGAGCATCGACAGTGTGTTTTTATCAGGCGCAGACTACTGGTATCCGGTCTTCGCCGGGGCACTGCTGAGCTTCGATCTGGACCTACGGCTACCTGATGGATGGCTGGGCCTCAGCCAGGGTCATCGAGAATTGCCGGTAGCGGATAAAAACCGGCTGGAGCATTGGACCAGCGCTACGCCGCAGGAGCAAATTTACCTGGTGGCGGGGCCGTTTAACGAGTACAGCGATACCCGCGGCGATCTCGAGGCCATGGCCCTCCTGCGCCAACCCGATGAGGCGCTTGCCAACCAGTACCTGGCGGCTACCCACTACTATGTAGGGCTGTATGAAAAATTGCTCGGGGACTATCCCTACGGCAAATTCGCGCTGGTCGAAAACGCACAGGAAACCGGATATGGCATGCCCTCCTTCACCCTGCTCGGCTCCCGCGTTATGCGCCTGCCGTTTATTTTGCATTCCTCATACCCCCACGAGATTTTGCACAATTGGTGGGGCAACGGCGTTTACACCCACTACGCCGGCGGCAACTGGGCCGAGGGCCTGACCAGTTACATGGCAGATCATATGCTCCGCGAACAGCAGGGGCTCGGCGTCCAGTACCGGCGGGACACGCTGCAGAAGTATGCGGATTTTGTCGAGCAGCAGGATGATTTTCCGCTTACCCACTTCAGCGGAGGACAGGAGCCCCGGTCCAGGGCGGTGGGCTACGGTAAGTCGCTTATGGTTTTCCATATGCTGCGCCAATCATTGGGCGACGCTACCTTCATCCAGGGCTTGCGCCGTTTCTACCAGGACAACCTGTTCAACAGAGCTGGATTCGCATCGCTGGAAGAGGCGCTCAGCGCAGTCTCCGGCGAGCCCCTGGAACCTTTTTTCCGCCAGTGGGTGGAGCAAGCGGGAGCGCCGCAACTCAATATCATCAAAGCAACTAGCGCCCGGCACGAAGACGGGTTTCAGCTTTCATTCACGGTCGAACAGTCTCAGCCAGGGAAGCCCTATAGCCTCGAGTTGCCCTTGGCTGTTACCCTTGAGGGACAGGACGAGGCTTGGCAGACCACGGTATTATTCGAGGAACCAAGCCAGCAATTCAGCCTGATCCTGCCGGCGCGGCCCTTGCACCTGGAAGTGGATCCGCAATTCGATATTTTTCGCCGCTTGCATCCGGCCGAGACCCCGCCGTCGGTGAGCCAGGCTCTGGGCGCGCAGCAACTGCTGGTGGTGCTGCCCGATGCGGCACCGACTGCGATAAAAGACGCCTATCGATCACTTGCCGAAAGCTGGCGCAGTGGCCAGACCAGGCGGGTCGATATCGTGACTGATGCAGAGATAAGCGCGCTTCCCTCCGACCGAGGAGTGTGGCTGCTCGGTTGGCAAAACAGATTTCGTGGGCCTTTTACAGAGCTCCTTGCAAATTACGAGTACCGGGATCAAGGCGATCAAGTGAAGCTGGCGGGGCAAACATTGCTTCGCGGCCAAAATGCCGTGGTGGTAATGACCCGCGCTGCTGCTGCGCCGCAGCACGCTCTCGGTTGGTTGGCGGCAGAAGCACCCGCTGCCGTCAACGCACTGGCGCGCAAGTTGCGTCACTACGGCAGCTACAGCTATCTGGCTTTCGAGGGGGGTCAGGCGAATAACATTTTGCGCGACCAATGGCCCGTACTGGAGTCACCGCTGTCACAAGCGGTGATCCATTCGGATGGGGCGGTGCCAGACTACCAACGGGCTGCCGTGAAACCGGGCGCCGCACTGGTGGTAGCCCCGGCGGGATCAACACGATGAACAGCCGCTACGACGCCCCGGCACTAACGCTAGTGAACTCGTGCCCACTGCAGGGCATGCTAGTTAATGACATGCGTTGCCGGGTTTTCACGGCTGAGCTTGTAGTAAAGATAAGCCCCCGCGACGCCAGCCAGACACTGCCACAGGAACCCTGGCATGCTGCGGGTTGCAGCGATCACATGAATACCCAGCGCACTTTGCAGTGCGAGGTGCAACGCCGCGATTGCGGTGAACCCTGCCAGCGCGAACAACAGCGCCCGCATGGCGGGGAAGCGTCGGGCCAGCCAGGTGGCCACCGGGAGCGCGATGACAAAAGCTATAGCGATCAATGCCAGGTAACTTGAGGCCATGCCGATAATATCCTGCACGGTGGTTGCCACCCGGGTAGCCAAATCCACATCCAGGCCCATCGCCTGCACCTGGGCCAGGTTCGCCTGGGTAGAAAAAATACTGGCCAGCAGGAAGGTCAACACCACCGCGGGAATGAAGGCTTTGAGGATTCTGATCATGCTCTTTTATCCCTGTTTACACACGAGCTTATAATGACCGAAAGCGAGGCGAAGGAAAACCCAATGATTCAGATCTCATCAGATCGCACCCTACTGTAGCTTTGGCTGGCTGGTGCTGTTTGCCTGTGCCAGCGCGATATCAGCTCCGGCAACAGCGGCGGGCTACACCCTGACCACCGTGGCCGAAGACTTCGATCATCCCTGGTCGGTGGCACAGTTGCCGGACCGGAGCTTTCTGGTGACCGAGCGCACCGGACAATTACTGCGGGTGACAGCCGACGGCAAACGCTCGGTGATAGAGGGTGTTCCGCCCAGTTACTTCGCTGGCCAGGGTGGGCTGCTGGACGTTGTGCTGCACCCGGAATTTGCCACTAACGGAGTGATTTATCTGTCCTATGCCCATGGCACGCCCGACGCCAATGGCACGGCGATTACCCGTGCCATCCTGCGTGACTCCCGGCTGGAGAATGCCGAGCAGATTCTGCTGGTAGAACCCCTGAAAAGCACCCCTCAGCACTACGGCGGCAAGATGCTGTTTTTGCCTGACGGCAGCCTGCTATTGTCAACCGGCGAAGGCTTTGACTATCGCGAGTCGGCGCAGGACCTGGACAGCGAACTGGGAAAGATACTGCGAATTAACGATGACGGCAGCGTGCCGGGAAGTAATCCGTTTACAGATAAGCAAAGCGTGCGCATCTGGACTTACGGACATCGTAATCCCCAGGGTCTGGTACTCGACGGCGACACAGGCACGGTGTACCTGCACGAACACGGGCCCCGCGGCGGCGACGAGCTTAATGTTATCGTCCCCGGGCTCAACTACGGCTGGCCCGCGATTACCTACGGCCGTGATTACAGCGGCGCGCAAGTGTCACCCTTCACTGCCGCCGAGGGTATGGAGCAGCCCCTGCACTACTGGGTACCCAGTATCGCCCCCTCCGGCATGGCCTGGTATGGCGCAGATGCCTTTCCCCAGTGGCGTGGAGACCTGTTGATTGGGGCCCTGGTAGATAAGGAAGTCAGGCGGGTGAATATTGAAGACGGCAAGGTCGTTGGCGAGGAATCGTTGTTCAGGGAACTGGACGCCCGTATCCGGGATGTCCGCGTGGGACTTGACGGAGATCTCTATCTGTTGACCGACGGGGAAGATGGCAAGTTAATTCGGGTCAGCCCTGCCGGTGAATAAGCCGGCGCAGGAGGGCAGATCGCATCCAGCTTGCCGCTGCGCTGAAGGGCCAATGCAGCTTTATCAAACCGCCAATAGATAGGGACTGCTCAGCGATACTCTTTTCCAAGGCTGTGAAGCGAATCCAATTTTTCTTCAAGCTCGTAAGATAGACTGAAGGAAAGCAACGGAGGAAGGTCATGAAAAATATTATT
The DNA here is from genome assembly GCA_963753815.1 of uncultured Gammaproteobacteria bacterium. GTDB lineage: Bacteria > Pseudomonadota > Gammaproteobacteria > Pseudomonadales > Halieaceae > CAVWDU01. The sequence continues at coordinate 1,922,882 of CAVWDU010000003.1, read as the reverse complement.
GTTAGCTGGAACGACTATTTGCAAAACAGCGTCATCGCAATGAGGGCCGAGAGTGGACGCAAGGAGGCGGACAAAGTCGACGGCAGGGCTCAACATTCCGGGGAGTTTAGCAACTTTTCGCGCTGTGTGTGGAAGCTCGAAAGCGAAGCGTAGGGAATGCCGAACGGCTCCCCGCGGGGATAATATCGCCGCTACTGGCGACCCCTTGTCAGTTGGGTCCAAAGCCACGCTTACAGGAATCGCCCCTAGATTCAAGACCCCATTGTCGACGTCACGGATGTCGATATAGCAGCGCCTGGCAGCAGCGCGATCGCACTCCGTCCCTGACCTCACGCGGAAACAAAATTTCAGTGAAACACATCGCCCACCTCCTGCTTCCGCAGCTGACTCGTTGTTGAGGGCTTGCCTTACATCTTTACTCGCGTCTCCCCGAAGACGAGGCGCACTGCCTCAACAAGTCCTTCGAAAATTTAGACTGCCCATCCAGATCCGTTGTGGACTGTTCGTCGTAACTTCACTGAGATCACAAATTCAGGACGAGAAAAATGAAAAAATTTATTGTCGATAGCTGGGATGCCGTAATGAATAGCGAACACAATCCTCTCCGCCACCTGGACATCGCATCGCAGCATATTGTCATGCAAGCCCTGGCGTGGATGTGGAGCATGATCTTTTCTCTCATGTTTTTCTCAATCTACCAGTTTGGTATCACCTGGGCGCTGCACATGCTGTTCATAGCGGGGATGGCACTCACCGTATCCATGTTCAAAGTGGCAGAGAAAGAAGCGGCGACCCAAGCCAACCCAAGGGCAAATTAGGGATCCTCCCCCAATTGCTCTTACTTAACGCCACTACAGTGATTTGCAAAGCCCCGGTGTATGCGATCCGCGGGCGTCTGCCGCAGGGATGCCGCAGTCGAGCCTCCAGGGAGGGATGCACGGCGTACCGCGGATCGAACACACCGGGGTACATCCGCTTAAAACAGTGCCATTCAGATCTTCCCCCGCTATTAGGGGCGTCAGGCGCAGGGGCCATACCCCCCGGGTATGGGCTGCGCGATCACGGGAAGGTACCCAAGCCAAACATTGGTGCCGGCGTTGCAACCGTTGCTCTCCAAGCTTGATACACTTTATCAAATGCCACTGCCGCCCAGGGGTTCAACGTCGACGATCGCCCCCCGGTCGTAGTGATAGCGCAAATAACGCCAGTGAATGGCATCCGACAGAGCCCTGGGACGCAACACGCCATAGTTCTCCCCATCTGCCCTAACGCTGCAATAGTGAACGCCGAAGCTATTGGCATCCCGCAGGGCGTACCCAAGCCGCTGTGCGTAAGCGTAATCATCGGGGTCGTAGATGGCGTCTCCAGCAAGGTGTCGCACATCGTGAAGGCGTGTCGGTCCCAGCTGTGCGCGGATAACACGGACGTCTTGAGCCGTTTTTTCGATTCTGGATTGCCGCAAAAAAAGTGCGCGATGAAAAGACGACTCAGCAATGGCCACTGCTTCCTTTGCAGCACAGTAATAGATCCCGAAATCCCGATTGAAACGACCCCCGCGACCATCCACCGGTGGATGGGTAAAAGCTGCCATGATCCAGGACGTGCCATCGCCATACACCCGGTCTTCAAGCGGCACCAGGCGAATATCACCCACTTCATCCCGTAGCCTGGGGTTGGTCAGGGATTCCACGGCATAGAGCACGTCCCAATCCTGCGGACCGGAGACGCGCTCGAACAGGCTGATCTGCGGATAGCGCGCCAGAATGATACGATAAACCGGTTTATTTGCTTCGCTGTCGGGTAATGTATCGATATCGATCACCAGCCACTCCGCTGTGCATCGAGGAAATTCCTGACCACGGCCAGATCCACCACCTGCCCGGCCAGCAAGCGGTCCAACGGTGCCGTTCCGTTGAACAGCGGGTTGTCGTTGGGGGTAGCCAGCCACTGATCAGCCAGAGCCTGATCGGACAGCAGGATTTGCAGGGATTTGTAGATCCCCAAAATATAGCTGGCTCGTTCCAGCAGGTCCCGTGTCAGCTTGGCTTTTTCCGGCTGGCTCTTCCAGTTATAGAGGGTCTTCTCATTGCTGAGCCCTAGCAGATTCATCTGTTGGGCGCCGGTCAGGCGCCACTGCCTGAAAATCGCGAATATCGCTGGCAGCAGTGAACGGCTGACACTCGAACCACGCTGCAGTAACTGTTCGGCTTGAGCGATCATGATTACCTCCAATACTGTATTTTTACAGTGTTAATATACAGCCTAATAAACTGTAACAGTACAGTCAACTGTATTGGAGGTATTTTTTGTGCCGGCCCTATCGCCACCGCAATGGGACGTCATAAAGCTGGCAGGACGCGAAGGATACCGGCTGCGGATTGGCGGGTATCGCGGTATGTACAGGATTGAAGGCCAACAGTTAACAGTTAACAGTATTGTATTGGATGTTGGTCCACGTGGAGGTGTCTACAAATGAGTGCACAGATCATTGAGAACAATGGCGTGCCCGAGTATGCGGTGGTGCCCATTGCCGACTATCGAGTGTTTGGATAGTCGTGGTGCGAATGCTGATGCGCTGGACGTAGCCTTCGGTATTACCGACGACAATCCAGTCTCCATTTCTCACCGGTCGCGTCCTGTTGGACTAACAGCTGTGATCTCTCGCGCGGCGTCTGTGCCAGCATTTCCGGATAACTGGCTCCGGTGGCTGAAACGCAACGCTACAGGGTCCGGACATAGGCGCCACAAAGCAGCGCCGATGTCCTGATGCACGGACGCCGCCGACTGGGGCCTCCACCGGCATTAATGCCCTTTGACGGCGGGCAGCAACACCGTCACGATCAGGCCGTGGCCGCTGTTTTCGGCACGAATCTGGCCGCCATGGCGGCTTATGGCTCGGCTGGCGATTGCCAGCCCCAGCCCGTGACCACCGGTCTCCCGGCTGCGAGCGCTATCAGTGCGATAAAAGGGGTCGAAAATCCTCGCCAGATCTTCCTCGGGCACACCGCCGCCCTGGTCCTCAACACGAATTCTGTAGTGCAGGGTATGCCAGTCGAGAATGACACTTACTGTAGAGTTTGCGCCGCTATGGTTAAGCGCGTTACGCAGTATGTTTTCCAGACTCTTGTGCAGCAGATCGCCGGCACTGGCCACGAGCGCGTGGTCGATGCTGTGGCTGAGCTCCACACGCTTGCCCTGGGCTGTCCCCTCGAAGTTCGCGTCGCTGCAGAGCTGGCGCAGCAACGGCAACAGGTCGATATGTGTATCCAGCTCGAGAGCGCCGGCCTGACTGGCCAACAACTGGCCGATAAGTGCCTCCAACCGCTCGGTTTCCCGCTCGATGCGCTGCAGGTTTTCAGGGCTTTTTCCGGAGCTCTCCTGAGCCAGAGCCAGCGCGATCCGCAATCGAGCCAGCGGCGAGCGCAACTCATGGGAAACATCGGCCAGCAAGCGCTTCTGATCCTCTATTCGCTCTTGCAGCTGCTGTGCCATGCTGTTGAAATCACGGCCGAGTTCGTCCGTTTCGTCGCCACCACTCTCGCGCACTTGCAGGCGCGCATCGAGGTCACCCATCGCCAGTTGGCGGGAGGCCAGCTGCAATTGCTTTAGACGCCGGGTCAGCAGCCGTGACAGCCCGTAGCAGACCAGACCGCTGATGAGGATTGCGAATCCGATGCGCAGCCAAAGATAGCTACCAAGCAATCCCAAGAGATTATGTCGAGGGGGCGGAAAGGCAAACACTGCCCGCAGGGTTCCCGGTTGTTCACGGTAAATTGTGTGGGCCACCAGGCGCGCCGAGGGCGTATCTCGCACCGCCCGGCGACGGTGATCCAGTGCCTCCGCCAGCGCTCGTACCTCGGCAGAAACCGGACGATTGAAAAGATCCTCTCCCTGCCGGTCGAGAAGGTAGATGGTGATGTTATGGTCCGCGTTTACCCGCTCCACCAGTTCACCCATTTCCTTTTCATCAAGGTTTTGCAACTGGTAGATGGTGCGCAGCATGAAGCGCTGTGGCGGGCCCGGCCGCCGATGTTCGAAAGCCCCGCCATCGGGGGTTGAATCAAAGTAGTGGCTGGTCAACATCCAGCTGCCCAGAATGGCGATGGTAGCCAGCCAGAAGCCGATAAAAATTCGGGTAAAAAGTTTGCCGTTCAACCCTGCGACTCTCCGCCACCAGCACCGCAGGTAAACTGATAACCGACGCCCCGAACGTTGACAATCGACTGCCCGCCACCCGCGGCAGCGAGCTTCTTGCGAATCTTGCTGACGTGAACATCGATACTTCGGTCATAGGCGTTCAGCCCACGGCCCAGGGCCTGCCGGCTGAGGGTATCCTTGTCGACAACCGTACCGGCCCGATTGAGCAACACCTGCAATATATTGAATTCAGCGCTGGTCAGCAGCAGGTCGGTATCGCCGTGAGTAGCGCTGCGCCGGGCCGGGTCGATCCGGGTATTGCCCACCACCAGCTCCGAGGGGTTGTCGCTGACCCGCGAGCGCCGCAGGATTGCGCGCAGCCTGGCGGCAAGCTCGCGGGGATTACAGGGCTTCGGCAGGTAGTCATCCGCGCCCATTTCCAGACCCACGATACGATCGGTGTCATCGCCCCTGGCGGTCAGCATAAGCACCGGCGTCGCGCTGAAAGCCCGTAGCTGACGCAGCACCTCCAGGCCCTGCAAGCCGGGCAGCATCACATCCAGCACAATCGCGTCGTACGGGTGATCCCGGCAATGGGCAAGCGCCTCGTTACCATCATGGCAGGCCTGGGTGCTGAAGCCTTCCAGCAGCAGGAATTCCCCGAGCAGTGCACACAACTCGCGATCGTCATCGATGATCAAAATGGATTCACTCACGGCGAGTTCCCCGGTAACAGCCAGACTACAGTTTGAATAAGGGCACCGGACTTGTCACCCGACCTTTACCTTGCTGCGCGCTTCTTTACAAATCTTTACCGCCGGGACCGCCTCATTAACACGCGCCCCCACTAGACTTGCTCCCCAATGTGGCGGGAAAGACCCGCCGCTTATTCCACAACAGGATCAAGGAGAGTAACGATGACCAACAAAACGAAGAACTGGCTACTGGGGGCAACTCTTGCCGGCGCCACTGCATTGTCTGCGGGAAGCTGGGCAATGGGGCACAGGGGAGGAATGGAGCATGACCCAGGCAGGATGCTGGCACATATGAGTAAAGCGCTCGACCTGAGCAGCGAGCAGCAAGCCGAGGTGGAAACCCTGCTGACAGGCTCGAACCAGGCCAATGCCCCCGACCGCAAGCGCCTGCAAGAACTGCGAACCGAGATCAGGAGCCAGCGCGACGACTTCGATGCGGTTGCCGCCCAGGGAGTTGCTGACGAAATCGGCCAGCTGACCGGGCGCATGGTGTATCGGGCCAGTGAAACCTGGGCCCAAGTCTACCAGTTGCTGGACGCACAGCAGAGAACCGAACTGGATGCCATGATCGCGAAACGCGAGGCGCGTCGCAACAAGTGGCACAACAACGGCAACAAGGACGACTGAGCAACACCAGGCCCGGGTTGCATAATCAAAGGGGGACCGGCGACGCTGGCTTCGCCGCCCGGTCCAGGTCAGCTGCCTCTGCATCGCGCCTGCTGACACGTCGCGATAGCGGCAAGTTGATAAACGCCGCCGCAGCGAGCTATCGACTTTGGCGAGTGGGTGCACTATTGTACTCTCTCACATGGGAGACAGGCTTATGACCGCCAGCTTCGCAGCTTACCGGGCGCGGGGTGTTTTGGCCCAGGCCATGACCCGCTGTCAATCCGGGTCAGGAAAATACCTGCTATTGGTGCTGGCGTCTGCACTGCTGGGCGCCTGTAGCTTGCTACCTTCCGGTGAGCCGGCCTACCCACCCCTGGCTGAGCGCACGCCGCGAGCGCCCATGGAGCAGCACGAGTTTGTGTTGTGGCACCCTGAACAAGCTGTGGTCGGCGAACCGCAGATAATTCTCAGCCGCTATGAAGACACCTTCGCCGACATCGCGTTGGCCTACGGCTTGGGTTACGACGAATTGGTTGCGGCTAATCCGGCAGTCGATCCCTGGCTACCCGGTGAGGGCACGGCAGTGCTTTTACCGACACAGTATGTCCTACCTGCCGGCCCGCGCAAGGGTTTGGTATTGAATGTTGCGGCCAAGCGCTTGTTTTATTTCCCCCCGGTTGCCGAGGGAGAGCCGACCAGGGTTATGACCTACCCAATGGGCATCGGTCGTGTCGGCTGGGATACACCGTTAGGTAACACCCGCGTTACCGCCAAGGCAACCGACCCCAGTTGGTATGTGCCGACTTCGGTGCGCCGGGAGCATGCCAAGCGAGGAGATCCGCTACCTGCCGTGGTGCCGCCCGGGCCAGACAACCCCCTCGGCCGGCACGCCCTGCGACTGCAGATGCCCAGTTACCTGATTCACGGCACCAATAAGCCCTACGGCGTCGGGATGCGGGTGAGTCACGGCTGCATCCGCCTCTATCCCGAAGATATCGAGCAATTGTATACCCTGGTGGATGTTGGGGAGTCGGTTGTTATTGTCAACCAACCCTATCTTGCCGCCTGGGATAACGGCGAGTTGTACATAGAAGCGCATGCACCGCTCGAAGATGACAAGCTCAGCACAGAGGAGCGTCAGCGTGAATTGCTGGCCGCCATCGCGACCCAATCGGACGCGTTTGCTGATCCTCGAAGCCAGGACTCGGTTTTGGCGGTGATTGAGGCAGCGCACGGGGTGCCCGTGCGCATACTGCAGGAGGACGTCGGGCAAGTGCCCCGGCGCGCTCGCCTGGTACACAATATCGTGCCTTACGCAGCGGCGGACGCGGATGGGTAAGGTCTCGCTATTTTCCCGCTCTTGAATGCAAACCCAACTTGATAAAGCGCGGTAGTACAAATTGCTGTTGTCCTGAATCTGCCACATTGGGGAATCAAGTTGACTGCACCGGGGTGAGCCGTCGCTTTTGTCGAAACGCTGCGTTTCGAAAGTCGACAGTCCGCAACCCGGGAACTCAACAGCCCGCCAAGCTTATTCTTTCCGAGTGCAGCGACCGCGCGCCTGGCTTGGCGTGAGCCGCCGGAAGGCGCGCGAGCAAGCGGCCGGCTCCGAGTAGCCCAGGATTTCACCAACCTGTGCCGCACGAAGATTGGACCGGCGCAGGTACTTCAGCGCATCCTGTACGCTCTGCGCGCGGCGCATCAGCAACCACAGTGATCCCAGTACCGCAAAGCTCTGGCGCGATGCGAGACGAATACCGAAGTCGGCGCAATCGGTGGCCTCGGCAGCAGCTTCCAAGAAGCCAACTACTGCGGTGCCCTGTACTGGCAGGTCCTGGGCATACAGCGCTGCCGGCTCAAGACAGCACTGCAATGCCAGTGCCTGTGGTTCGCCGCCCCATTCCTGCGCAAGCTCGGCAGCGTGATCGAGCACGCCGCTTCGCACCCAGTTCATTGACGTGGATGAAAAGTTGACCATAGGCAACAAATATCTAGCCCGCTTCGCTCACCGATTTTGAATTCAATGGTGAGATTTGCGGGCTAGCGATATGGCTCGTAAAGTCAAGTCGATCCGCACATCAACCGCTAGCCTGCTTTGGCGCTTGAGGAATCTCCTCCGCTCGCGCACACGGAGCTGGCAGTTTGATCCTGGGCCAGCCCGCAGATTAATCAAAATCGCGCGATTTGCTGCCAGCTCGGCGGTGCGTGTGTGAAACATCAATATCCGTAAAGGAGTAAGCGATGAATACCAAGTTCAGTTCCAAGCTCCACGCGCTGCTAGCGACGCTGTTCACACTGCCTGCCGCGCAACCTTAAGAAGAAAACAGTGGATGAGCTGCTCGAGTTACGTGAAATGGGCTTGTCGCTGATGTATGTCGGCTGTGAATCCGGCGACGACGAGGTACTTGAGCTGGTTGAGAAAGGCGAGAATTACCAGACTTCGTTGGCGGCCCTAAAGAAAATCAAGGCCGCCGGAATGAAAAGCTCGGTGATGATTCTCAATGGTCTGGGTGGACCGGAACTGAGTGAGCAGCATGCGCTCAACTCGGCCAGGTTAATGAACGAGGCCCAGCCCGAATACTTATCCACCCTGGTGGTGGAATTCCCCAGCGGTAGTGAACGATTCAAGAAAAAGTTTGCAGGCCGTTGGCGCAAGCTGGATAAACTGGAACTGTTCCGGGAGATGGAGATTCTGCTGGAGAACCTGCAACTGCAGCGCACCGTGTTTCGCAGCGACCACGCCTCCAACTATCTGGTGCTCAAGGGAGTGCTGGGCAAGGACCAGCAAAAACTGTTAATCACGGTGCGTACAGCGATCAATGAGCCGGGTGTTATCCCCCTGCGCGAGCAGTGGCAGCGGGGCCTGTAATAGCCGATAGCAGAGACACTGGCAGCAAGATTAATCGTAGCGTTGCGAGTAAATTGAGGACACCCATGCATTGCCTGCATTGAAGTTGCTCAAAAGACAGTCGGTCCACGTCGAGACCAATGAACAATATGGGTGTGCTCCGGACCCTGTTTTACTCGCTTAACAGGGTGTCCATCATCAGTGGGGAGGATCAAATCCGCGATACCCACCGATAACAAACCATTCAGAATAATGCACCCGCAACGTGTGAGCCAGGGCTAAATAGTCGACCCTGAAAAAGCCTAACTGGTCATCACTACATGACTGTGATGGGTCGGTTTGGCAAAAAATCCCGTTATGCCGCCCCAGAAGGAAGCCATTTTCGGGGGCAATAAAAACAATCTCATCCATTTTCTAAAGTTGAACGCAGCCGCAGCCATCAGTACGTTGATCTGGTCGCCTTCAAATCCTTTAAGATAACTTCTGTTGAGTCGGTGATCTGACTTCAGGTGACCAATCACCGGCTCAATACCGGCTCGCTTTCGAAAACGTTTCCGCATCAGTGCCTTGTAGGCACTGTCGTTATTCCGGGTGGTTGTACTGGGCCTTATGATCCGCGTGTCATTGATCTTACTCTTCCCCTTGTAGCCTCTGTCACATATGCCAACGGCCGGTTTTAGCGCAGTGAGACGCTTTAATTGCAGAAGCACCTCCGGCAAGGTATGCCCATCAAATTTGTTGGTATCAAAGGCCATAGCACCGACAATGATTTTGGAATCCCGTGTTGTCGCGATAGAAACTTTCGTGCCAAATTCATAGCGCTTATGTTCCTTGCCTTTGCTCATGCAGTAAACATGAGGTTCGTGCAGGCTGTACAGCTTGTGCTTATCTCCTCGCTTTTGGTTCAGTCCACGATGGAATAGTGCGAAGTCCTCTGCCAGATTTTCCAGAATGTCGAGTGGCAGTTTACGCTCTAATTCCCGAACTAAACGACCGGCAATGGTCTTTAGCCGTTTAACGGCTTTGCGGGCCTTGGCGCGATTCCTGGGGTGTCCTGCAAAACGACATTCCAGCTTTCTTTGTTTGATTTCCTTCGCGTAACTGCGACGAAGTTTTATGTTTTCCTTCCTGGCCAGTTTCAGGCAATAAACAATAATCTTTCGATACAACTTTGCATCGGTGGGAAAGGTGACATTTTTTTCCTGTACTGTGGTGTCAATACAGACTTCCTCTTCGATGGCCTTCTCGCCGTGAATGGTGATGGAGGATGCCAGTATTTTCTCAAATCCTTTCTCACCCACTCGCTTGCGGAAGTACACCAGATCGGAAGGGTCACAGGGAAATGACCATTGGAATTCGACCTCTCCACAGAACGCCTGGTAATACGGATTCTGTACCCAGTGCCGCACGACAACCTCGTCGCTAACGTTTTCCATGTGCTTGAGAATAGACAAGCCCACCATCAAACGTATAGGTTTGGCGGGCCTTCCAATAGGCGCATACAAGGGCGCAAACTCTGACTCAAAAAAGTCCCAGGGTATGGTTCGTGCAAGCTGTAACAGAGGGTGTTTCGGATTGAGTTGATCCATTAATCCGGCGGCCATAAAACTCATTTGATGGTGATCGAGGGAAGAATCTTTCATCGAATAGCCACCTCTATTTCCACCAGATTTAGTGTGAAATACGCGTGAAACTGGTTGAAATTATCTCACACAATCCTGGAATTACATATTATATTCAATGGGTTATGAGTTTTTCAGGGTCAACTAATTAGCAGGTCCAGGATGTGATGATTCTGGTGGCATAATCCGGCGGTAGCCTCTCCTGCTCCAGCCTGGTGTTGGCATACCTTTTCGATCGCAACCCCTGAAACAACTCCAATTCTTCCTCGGTCAACGCGATTGGCTCTTTTATTACCGAATCAGGTTCAGCGACCATTCTCTCCTGGTACCGTTCAACTGTGGCGGCATCCATCATTAAGGGCGTGATGGTACTTAGCTTGCTGCGAGCATCGCTCAATATCCCCAGGCCTTCAGAGTCAATATCTCCCCAGTACGCCACTCGCTTGGTGGCAAGCCAGCCTGCCTTCATCCATGTTAGGTTTTTGCCTCCGCCCGACACGGCGATCGTGTCCGGGATATTATTCAGTGCCAGGCACGATTGTTCGTTTTCAACAATCAGGATGTTGCTCGCGGGTAATTCAAAATCGAGTAATGTATCCGAGGATAACCGGAGTAAAGGAACTCCACCGAGCGCGGCGGCCGCCTGATCGGACAGGGGTTTTATGAGCAACCAATCCCTGGGTTTGTCCTTACACTGCAGCCAATTGAGCAGGCCTGATTCACTAACGCTTACATCTATTAATGCTGCTGTTATCGATTCGATAATTCGGGTATTGTTCTCGATGAACTTGGTATCCACATATTTGACGGGCAGAGCACGCAGGTAACAGCCTCCGCCCATCCCCTGCTTTAGCTGCGGGATTAGCCTGACCAGCAAATCAAGATCCGCGTCATCGAATCCATTCAGAGTCTCAAGATGATCAATAAGCGTCAGAAACAGTGGTCCTGCTCGACTGCCTTTTTCTAAGCCCCCATCATTCGTTTCTTCGTCGAAATGGCTAACTGCAATCAGCGGTGCAAGCGCGGTAAGAATATGCGCTATCCTGGATTGCCACTCGTTTAGCTGATCCGCTTCGTCATTGCCAAGCAGGCGGGCAAGGGCAGAAACATCGGCTATCATCAGGCTTGTTGGGAGTTCCTGTTCGCCAAGCGATCTGAATGGCCTGATTTCCCAAAGCACCTCACAGCCATGTTGGCCACTATCCGCTGAAAAGGCCTTCCAGGAAGATACGTACCGCTGAAAGTGATTGATATTTTCCAGCACAGAATTGCCCCTCGGGGGCTTTAAAGAAAGCTGGAAAGGAAACACCGAGTCCCCCTTTAACAAGCTCTTGAGCTTTTTCGCATTCTGCCATTGCTTGAGTTTCAGTGAGGCTATGATGTCTTCTGGCAGTAGTCCCCAGGTCGGCTTGCCGGGATCTACCCGACCGTCAGGGCTCATTGAACACGCCAACCTGATCGGTCATGGCTTCGCCGTTCTTCTCAGCTAGTCCAGTAACATCTGCACCAAGAGATTCAGCTTCAGTTAACAGCGCCGACTGCTTTTGTTCTGCCATACGTTGATCAATTTCCTGCCAGGTGACTTCGCACAGGTGGCTTTCGTGCCGCTCGGGATCTCGTTCCGCAATCAGCAATGATTTGGCGGACTCCCTGGCCAGATTCAGGTTCTTATAAGGGGTAATCAGGTTCACGTGAATATGTAGCTCCTTAAACACCCGAAGCACTCTGCGACTGACCGCCTCGGCCGTGTTTGAAAACGCCTCATCCAAAAACACGGTGCAATAAATGGGCTTGTCGAAACCATCTGGCGTTAATACGTAGGCCAGGCTCGCCGCTACTATGGTCCCCGCAAAAGATTCCTTCTCGCCTCCCGACTTGCCGCTACTGGACTCAAGGACATCTCTTATCTCCAGTGTTTGTGTGTCGACTTCTTCGGCATAAAACGACATTTGGTACCTGGGGTCCAGTAACCGTAAACTTTCCATGTTGCCGGATGTGCCAGGGGTGCTGGCTTTTTCCAGTATTTCCACCACCTCTGCAAGCAAGTTGAACCTGGCTTCATGATCGTCATTGGTCGCCTGGCTCAGCACATTTCTGATTTTGCGCTCGAAATTCTGTACATGGGGATATTTTTCACGTTTTGATCCGAGCTTCAGGTGGCTTCCCTGCTTGAACTCAGTCCGCCTCAATACCTGGTTAATCGTGTCTATTCGCTCGAGAATATCTTCTCTTTCGGATTCCAGTTTGGTTTTGATGCGAGCCAGGGACTGGGTCGCGTGCTTGTTCAAGCGCTCCTTGAATTGGTCAATGAGTTCCGGCAAGCCTTCAGTTTCTATATAGGCATAGTGGTCCAAATACTCTTGCAGCCCCTCCAGTCCGGTGGGCCAATCTACGGTGATGGGTTGCCATTTATCTTTTCCCCGGAATGAGCCCATGATGCCGTTTGCGGTATTTTCTGCTGTGCTCTTCGCGGCACGAGCCCTATCCATTTCACTGTCCAGCGCCTTGTCAAATTCGGGCTGTCGCGAGGCATTATCCAGTGTTACCTCACCAACGCGTTGCTTTAGCAATGATCTAACGTCATCAGTCATACCCGATGCGGCCAAGCGCTGATATTGTTCTACTTGTCCGCGCGCATTGTCTTCATCTTTTTCAAGCGACCCTTGCTCAATCAAAAAGTGCTCTTTATTTTTCTGGATTGCGTGCAGCTCAGCCTTGGCCGCTTCCCAGCGACTCCGGGCTAATTCCAGGTCGCCGCCAGCTTCCTCCAATTTCTTCAGGTCAGCCTTGAATTCATCCCAGCGCTTTTGCCAGTAGGGCGCATTCACCTGTTCCCAGGTGTAGGAACTGAGTCGCTCCCATAGCTTTGCCTTTTCTGCAATATTATTCAGTGACTCTCTCGCTGCTGTCAGCTTGGCAGTAAGTTCAGCCAAACTGATTTCGGCTGCTTGCCTGTCAGCATTGAGAAGCACTAACCGTGACTTGTTGGAAAAACCCAGGCTCCAACTTCTGCGGTCATCGACCCGTTGCTGGTCCTTCTTCTCGAATCGGCCCCGTTCCATGTGTACGAGGCCTTCCCTGGTCATCGAAAACGGTGTTGCATCGAGTTCGTCCGTACCCGCGACGCACTGCAAGTCAAACTTATTCAGATGTTTTTTTAACCAGTCTCGATAAGGGTGATCTTTCCATACCAGCTTGCGCAGAAACCCCTTGTCGCTGAACTGAGTGAATCCCGTATCGCTGTTATCCAGCACCACCTGAGCGCGCACATGCAAACCGGTATGCCGGACATTGAGCCATCGGGTCACCATGGAGTAGTTTTTCCGGGGGACCAGTAAGGTTGTTTTGAGTCCCCCCAGTGCGCGCTCAATCGCACCTTGCCAGGGCTTTTCAGTGTCCTTGACATCCAACAGTTCCCCAATGAACACCAGCTCATCGTTCGATAAATCCAGCGAGCTGATCATTTCATCCCTCAGCTGCTGGAACCGAACAGCGATATTGGAGTCAGGGCGCGCTTCAATTTCCCGGATTTCGTCATGGATGTCTTTCAGGCTTTTCTGGTTTTCGCTCAACTGAGCGGCAACCTCGCCAAAGTAGTCCTGGCCCTGAGTGGTTTCATCTTCAATATGGGCTATTTTTTCGTCTGCGCAGGCGATATTTGCGGCAAAAACAACTTCATCCAAATTTCCACTCAGCTCCAGGTTCCGGCAGTCATTTTGATAACGCGAAGAGGCGCGGATGACATCATTCAGCTTTTCCTGGGCATGCTTAATATCTTTTTTCAGGGACTCGATTTTGTCGCCGCCAAGATTCAGGTATTCCCCGTGCCTTTTCTCGGCTGCGGCTTGCGCATCCTGCTCACAGATTTGGGCAGCTGTTATGGCCCTGGCGATGGCCTCAAGTTCAACACCGATTTCGTGCAGCTTGTTCGCCCACAAAGTAGCAAGCGTTTCACCAAAGTAGATTTCCAGGTGATGCTTTTCAAGCAGCAATGTGTCCAGAGACTGACTGGCTCTGGCAATAGAATCAGCAAGGCCCGGCAAGCGATTCAGGTGGTTGTATTGTTCTTTGGCATCAATGAGCTGCTCATGAATGGCAACAAGATCCGAAAATTCTTCAACAACCTTTTTGGCATCGTCTTTTACGCTACTGGGTTCCAGCACCAGCTCTCGTATCAGTTTGGTAAGGTCGTCAATTTTCTTCAGCCCAAGGGCGCGGGACAGCAAGGCGGGTGCATTCTTGTTGTCCATGTAAAGATGCTTTCTATAAAGCTCCTGGTAGTCAGAAAAATTGCTATCACAGTCGGTAACGGCGGGGTCGTCGCGGAGCCATTGTTTCAGTCGTCTGGCGTTGCCTTCGCCAAAGGCCCCCAGCACTTCCTTTAAACGCATATTTCGTTTGGCAACTATGTAAAGCCGCTTGACGTCACTGAGTGTATTGGTTGAGCTCGTTGTCCAAAACAGTGACGCCAGGGTGACGCAGGAGCCGTCGTCGCATCGATAGAGCGCCCTCAGACCCGTCACCACACCTTTCTCTCGTTTGCTTTTCACTCGGGTGCTGGAGCCATCGTGAGCAGAACCAAAGCTCCCTCGCATATAAGACAGCAGAGAGCGGTCCGAGCGATCCCCCTGGGCCGCCGCCACATTGAACGTTGCTTTCCCCGCAGGCAAAAGTAATGCCATCAAGCCGTCAATGAAGGTTGATTTCCCGGCGCCGTTGTCACCGGTGACCAGGGTTCCGGCGGGGTCGATTGAGGCGGTATGCAGGCCGTGAAAGGAGCCCCAGTTGAATACCGACAACTCTGCCAGTCGAATCTGCCCTTGTGAAAGCAGCTCGGCCTGGGACATGGAGCCAGTATCAGATAGTTCGAACAAGTCTGTCGTCATTCGTGTTCCCCACCCTGTTGAAATACAACGGAATTTTGAGCGTGACTGCTGGTATCGAGGTATTCACCCGCTGGGTTTGATGCCAGCGCTGTATACTCTGCAAGCATGGACTCTAAAAAACTCGCGCTGACAACATATCGAATAATGGGTGTAATTTCGTACCTGTCTTCAGTCCCTCGAATGGTCGACAAAATCTTTCTCTTTACCATTTCCTTCACTCTGGCGAGCAGCTTTTTTCGATCCTTTGAGGCATGATCAGTTATCGGCAGAAAGGGGGTCAGGTAAGACTCCAGCCGGTCTATATCTATTGTAATTTTCTGCTCCCCGGCGGACTCTCGATCCTGGTAATGCTTTCTAAGCACAAGCAATATCAGTGTGTCAAAGAGCGAAAGCGTTCGCTTTGAAATCAGCGTTGCAAAGTCATCAAGTGACTCATCGTCACCCTGGTGGGCAGCACCGTCATCGCCATGCTCTGAGGTCTGGGTTGCAACAAAAGCGACCCCGGATTTCTGATCCAATACCAGCTGCAAATACACTTCCGACAAGTGTCGGCGTAAATAAGCTTCATAGCGACAAACCCAAGCAAATAGCTTCGGCTTTTGAGCTGCGATAACCGTCCCTTGCCTCATCAAATGGACCAATACCCGCCTTGCATCATGGGGCATATCGGAGCTGTCGATTGGCAGTGAGTCACCGGGCGATGCAGCGTTGCCAGCCGAAGGCGCAAGTTCATTGCTTCGGGGACCTGCTTTGGATGCGGTGTCGCCAGCACTCGACGCAAGCTCGGAGCGCGTTTTTTTGTTGGCCAGGCCAGCATTTTCCTGCCCGGTAACCAGCGAGAAAAAGCTAGTGTGTGCGGCACCTTTATCTTCATTGTTCATCGTTTCACTCTCGTAAGAAACACTGCGCGCGGTCCTTGGCAGGTTGTTGATCCGTTATCTGCTTGGCCACTGTGTTTAAAACAGGCTCCTCGAAAACGAAAATCAACAATCGGCTAGAGCGCCAGCTCATCAATATCTTCTGGAAACAAGTCAGCACTCAGTAAGTAGATGGGTATGGACGCCCTCAGTGTTGCGCCCTGTTTGTCGTCCAATTCTACATCTTCTTTCTGGTCCAGCGCCGTTGCGCCAATGGCTTTTGCCACTCGCAGATAGGCGACTAACTCTTCGAGACCAGACTTGAGTGGATTGTGACTGGCAAGCCCGGAAATCGACATGGGGCCAAGCTTCTTGAGCGTGCTATGTGCTTGATGCGCCACCGCTCTCACCTGCACGGTATCCAGACAGTTGAGCACATGGCGGCTCGGCTCTCGGCTATTGGCCAATTCTTCCACCCCGGACGTATCGAGCTTGTCATCGGGGCTTTTCAAGCGCATGGACTCCAGCGACCTGATTTCAATAGGGCCAACCGGCAGGCTGAGGGATGTGTCTGTTTTCAGGTCTACCCCTTCATCACGTATTAACACGGCGAGGCGCTCCAAACTCGAAATCAAGCGCGCGACTGCCCGGTTTTCTGTCGCCGCGCCGCTTTCTATATAGGATCGCAGCCCTTCTTCAGTGCGCCGCCTGACCCGAAATACGCGATCGCTTTCCCGGGTCAGTTCCCGCATCAACTGGCTAAGAAACTGGTGTTGGCTTGCCGACAACTGCCGGGCTACCGGTCTGTTCAGGATGTTGCGCAGCTGTTCTCGAAATTCCATCGATCTGTTCTGATCGCAAAGTAGCTGAAAGAATCCTTCGAAAGCGCTACCGGCATCGGTAGTAGAGAGCAACGCCTCCTTTTCCATAACCGATAGCAACACATCGCCGCGCGATGCATCGCCTTCGATAATTTGCACTCTGAGATCTTTGTCCAGCACCCTGATGTCATCCTCGACCCGACGAAAATCGCCGGTTAATACGGAGGCCAACTGGTATATTTCCCTGATCCGCTCGCGCTGCTCAAGCTCGCTCAACTGCGGCACCACACCGGCTTGCAGAGCATCAATCTCACGCTGAATCTCAGCTTTCTTGCTTTCCAGCAACGTTACCCTTTCTTCAGCGTTAGGACTGATAGCCACGGCCAGGTCACGCACTGCCTCCTGCACGATGCGCAAATGCGAAGCCGTTGTGCCTGAATTTCTTTCATCCAAACCCGTACAAAAACGCAGGGCAATTTCACTCGCGTCGGTCTTGGTCAGCATGTCGTCCATCTCACGCAACCAACCACTTGTGATCCACTGGTTGAGATAGGCAGCAGCGGTGGTTTCGGTTTGCCAGAGACCCAGTTCACGGCTGTGCTCGATTTCGGCGTCCAGCATTATTCGAGCCCGCCCATAGGGAGTTTCACTTTCCTCTGCGAAGAGATCAGCAATAAACGCCAGGATATAAGGTGCGTTGTCAGCCCGAAGCAGCCTCCAGGCCGCGCTCTCGGCAAACAGGCGTCGATATTTCGCCTGCAACCCTTGAAAGCTCAATGCTCTTCCCCTTGCGAAAGCCTCGCCGCTAACGTTCCAGACTGGCCGGCACCCATGAATTGTTGCGGGCTTGTATGACTCGATGGCAAAACTTTATCATCATCAAAAAGATGATGTCAACGAATATAATTGACGCGCAATATCGCTAGCATTATGATGATCGCTAAATAAAATCAGCGATGTGTCTCAGTGCCTCATGTTCGTTACGACTGACGGCAGGTGCTGATAGCGACAAGCGAAAATGGCCGCGGCCCACTGATCAAGATCCACTATTATCATCGAGCATCAGGTGACATTTGTTTTGAATAGCAGACCTCCACCCAAGCTGGAAGAGCTCAGCCGTGCGCAGCTGGAAAGGCTTTTTCACATAGACTTCAAGCTTCGCTTTCTTGGCTCAATAAACAGAAACGACCTGATCAGCCGGTTTGGTATTAAAGCTGCCGCTGCCACCCGTGATATTTCCTTATACAAATACCTGGCACCCAAGAATCTTGTCTACGACACGAAAGCGAAAAGCTACATGGAAGCCGATCACTTCAAACCCTTGTTTGACTACCAGGGCAGCCAGGCACTGCCGTCGATCTGCTATGGCCTGGGTGACGGACAATTGTTGGGCAGTACCTCGTTGGTACCCGCTGAGTCACCCACACAACTCAACTTCCCGAAGCTGGATGTAGTGGCAACTATCACCAAGGCGATTCACCAAAAAAAGGCGCTGAAGATAGATTATCGCTCTTTATCCAGCGGTTTAAGCCAGCGTGAGATCGTCCCGTTTGCAGTTGTAGACAACGGGCACCGCTGGCATGTGCGCGCCTTTGACCGGAGGCGGGATCGGTTTGCTGACTTTGTCATTGGTCGTATTGCCAGGCCGAACCTTCTCAGCACCGGGATTGCAATGGCTGAAACCAAAGAAGCTGATATCCAGTGGAACCGTATGGTTGAAATGCACATCGTGCCGCACCCGAACCTGAAGCACCCTGAAACCATAGAAAACGAATACGGCATGACTAATGGCATGCTCAAGATCCATGTGCGAGCGGCAGTGGCCGGGTACGTATTGCGGCACTGGAATATCGATTGCTCCAGTGCAAGCCGTCTCCTCGCGGGGCCAGAATACCACCTGTGGCTTAGAAACAGGCAAACTCTCTATGGCGTAGAGAATCTTGTCATTGCGCCTGGCTACGAGCCTGAAGCAAGCGAAACCGGTTAGCGGGAAGATGCTTAATTTCCCGTTCGCATCACCAGGACTGGTCCGCTTTCCATTTCACCTCCCCAGGTAACGGCTCATCATGGCAAGGAAACGCAAACAGGCTGATCCGTTAGCGGCGCTGATGGAGGCCGCGACAAAAGAAAAGCTGGTGGACCTGCTCGTCCTTCTGGCGTCCTCGCGCCCCGCTGTTCGGCATGAGTGCCTCGATTACCTGACCAGTCACGCCGCCCTGTCACACAAGCAAAAGAAACAGCTCGAGAGCCAAAAACTGCTGGCCCTGTGGGCCGAACTCGCTCCGGACCTGGAGCAACTGGATGCATACGGCGGTGGGGGTTATGACGCTGACTTCCATGTGTCGAGCCTGTTGCAGGAGATCGCACAGGCGCTTTCCCGAAAAGAGACCGAAGCGGTTTACCGGCAACAACTTCTCGGTTATATGCTGCCCTATATCGAGAGCGGTAATGCCGGCCTTGACGACGACCTCTACGATGTGGCCTATGCGGCCTGTTACACAGACGACGATTGGCAGGCACTGGCGGAAGCCTTCGAGACTATCGGTGGAGACTGGCAACTCGATCATGCCCGCCGCATTTACCGCCAACTCGGTAACCGGAAAAAATATCTCGAGCTGCGCCAGCGCAAACTGATCACCGGCGCCGATTATTACGACCTGGCAGACTTCCACTGCAAAGCCGGTGAAACGCAGGAGGCCATGGAGGTCGCGGAGGAAGGGCTGCACCGGGGAGAGGGCCGTATGGACGAACTACGGCAGTTTGTTGCCAGGCGGGCCAAATCAGCCGGCAACCACGAACGCTATCTGGCGCTACAGTTCGATCAGGCCATCGATCAACTGACCTGTGACAAGTACAAGACCTTTCGGAAACTGTGCACAGCCGCTGAATGGAAGCGTTACGAAGCGAGAGTTCTCGCACAGCTTGAGAGCGCCTGGGAGACGGAGCAACTCCGCATACGCATGCACCGCAAGGAGTACGAGGAAGCGGTGGCGGTGCTGACCCGAAGCCGCTACCCCCTGAACACCTGGGACAGCGCCTACGAAATGCAGACCGCCAAGCGCCTCGAAGGCAAATATCCCGAAGCGATTCTCAAATACTATTTATCGGGCCTCGGCAACCTCAAGAACAACGCCCCGCGCAAGGCATACACCCGCAAGGCACAGGTAATGAAGAAGGTCCGCCACGTGTTGGTTGATATACTGCATGATACGCCGCGCTGGCGCGACTTCGCCATCAAAGTCAAAAAGGCCAACAGCAAACGCCCGGCTTTTCAAGAAGAGTTCGCCCGTGCCGTGCCAGGTTGGCAGGCATTGAAATAATCCAAAGAGATGAAGTTCGGAGCGGGGTATGTATGTAACGATATCAACCGCACCACCAGCATAATCACGTCACACTAGGAAAAGCCAAAATTTGACCTGCGCATCCCTCAGGATGATGCCTTCGCTAGCCACCTTTTCCTCAAGGCCTTTAAGTCGCTTTTTGGAGTTCTCCAGGTTGTGGCGCACCCAGATCGAGCGAACGCCTCTGCCGGTTAAAAACACGCCGGTTTCAACAAGCTCCTGCTATAACGGTAAAACGTGTCTCGAGATACACCCATTACCTTGCAAGCTATCGAGACATTGCCAAGCTCCTCTGCCAAGTTGAGCAAGCCAGCTGTGTGTTTAATGATAGGATTGTTAGTATGGATCATGAGAGTTACCTTTTTGTTTTGATTTAAGATTCGACACCTTTATCAAAACGGGTACCTCTCTCTTTTTCAAGAAGATGTGTCAGATCTAGTCTGAGCTAATACACCCATGTTCAATCAAACTTAAGCAGCAATCGGCTTGGCCTTCTCGATCCGTGCCCGCCGCTTTGGTGTATTAAGCGCTTTCCACAGTTCGTTGCGCTGCTGCAGATTCAACCAGAAATCAGCAGTATTGCCAAATACGGTCGCCAGCATCAATGCTGTGTCGGCCGTATTTCATTGGTTAAATATCATAGCTCGGAAGTGTCCAGTTTTTTGTCATTTCGACTTTGGTTTTCAATTTACCAATGCTCTGGTTATATGTACACGCCTGTCTCGATGTGAGCAGGCAATATAAAATCAGCTCAACAATGGAGACATTCAAGATACGCGCAGTAGATGGAAAGTTGTGGGTGGGATCAGTCAGCACCATCAAAACCGTGGGGCGACCTGTCCGGGACCGGCCGCATGAGACTAGCGCTTGCAACCCCCAAAGCAAAAGCGCGGTTCGGTAAAGTAGATGAACCCGATTTCAAAGCCCGCACCCCCGGAGCCGTCAAAGGCATCCGAGTAGGTCCCGGCCCAGACCCATTTCTTTCCTTCCCAGCGCACGCCAGCCCGATAGCTTGGCGGTGCATAGGCCTCGCCAGTGGTGCCGAACACTTCGGCCACAATCGCCGACTGGGGGATCACATCGTAGATCGCGAGTCTTGAGGCGTAGGTAAAACCCCAGGCGGTTTCATCCGTGTCGCCCTGGTCGAGGTTGGCCGTGAACCCCGGTATTACGTCGAGCAGGACGCGGTCATTATTCCAGCCATAGGTAGCGGTCAGTTGCGAAAAATAGGAATCAAAGGCTTTGGTGACCACGCCCTGAGCGAGATAGTCCGGGTTTTGGCCCGTTCCGAGAAAGACGGAATAACCGGTGGTTCCTGCATCGCTCTCTGAGATTCGATGTTTGACATAAAAACTGCCGGAGGTATGAGATTCCGTCGATTCGCGAGGGTCGTCATAGTAGTGGGTAAATTGCGCGTTAATCTCCCAGTCTTCTTTGACGGCGAGCACAAAGATGTATTGAGAATATTCCTCACCGACCGTTACGGCCTGGGTGGACACGCCATGCGGCGCCGTCCACTGGTTGTCTCCCATAAACTGCTGCGCCTGCGCGGGCGCCACCAGGGCCAGCATTGAAAAAGCACCGATTAGCCACCCGCCAAACCGGGCTGGCGTAATTTTTGAGAAAGAAATTTTAAGCACGTTGGTTGCCTTCGTTTCGGGCTTGCCTGTGATCTTCAGTTTAAATCAGAATGCTGTTCTTAACTAAGCTAAATGTGCGCTGGTTCCTAGAGAGCCTCTCGTAATGCTCTCAATCTGCTGGTTGTTGTATAGGATCCTGCAGCCCGCCTTCGATGTCTTTCGCGAGAGCCCCGATTCATTCACAACCCGGGTTCCGGGCGAGTGATCGTGTAGCCGATCATGATTCCAACGATAATAGTGACAGCTACGACGGCGTAACCCAGCATGCTCGCAAGCTTCCCCCACGGGGGCGGCATCTTATCAATGGCGTCGAGTCGGGCAGAAGAGTCAGCGAGCGACATTGTGCCGGTTTGCAAGTCCTGCATCACGTCGCCCGGACGCGCCAATTTAAAGCATAATACTCAGGCTATTCCAGCGTGTTCTTGTAGATCACGCCGTCCTTCATAATGATGACGAAGTTCGTATGCGGGTCGGCGATCAGATCGATGTTCTCGAGTGGATTGCCGTCGACCAGCAGCAGGTCGGCATACGCGCCCTCCCGAACCACACCGTTGTCACCGGGGTAGGGATCGCGCGGCCCGGAGCGCTTGAAGATCTCGTAGTTCTGGCTGGTCGCAATCTTCAGCACTTCCCAGGGCTCGTAATAGCGGGTGAGCTTGGCCAACTGCGCCCCCTGACGCTCGGCGAGCGCGGGTGAACCCTGAGTGTCGGTGCCGAACCCGAAGAGCAGGTCGTATTTATTCGCTAACTCGTAGGCTGTATCAGTTCCAGAGATCAGCAATTGGTACTTTTGTTCCTGAAACGAGCCGGCAGGTAACGGGATCGCATCCTCGTCGTTATAGAATGGCTGCATGCAAATCGAAGTATTCGTCTTCTTCATCAGTTTTGCGGTTTCCTCGTCAATCATCTGGCCATGCTCGACATTCCGGACACCGCCGCGGATCGCGTTCTGGATCGCCTTTGCAGAGTAGGAGTGAACCGTCACGTAGGTGCCCCAGTTCTGCGCCACTTCGACCGCCGCCTCGATTTCCTCGACGGTGTATTGCGAGACGTCGAGCGGATCCGAGGGCGAGGCGACCCCGCCCCCACCCATGAGCTTAATGAAGACCGCCCCCCGCATCAGGTTCTCGCGCACGCGCTGCATGACTTGCGCCTTGCCGTCTGCGATGGCGACCGACCCCATCCTTTCCTGCGGGATAAGATCCCTCGAATAGCTCTGAGGTATCTCAATCGGGCTACGGAAATCTGCATGGCCCGACGTTTGGGAGATCATCGACCCCGCAGCGTACATCCGGGGACCAACGTACATACCTTCGTCGATCACCGACTTTAGATCGAAGACATTGCCGCCCACGTCCCTGATCGTGGTGAAGCCCCGCATAAGTGTCTTTTCCAACCCATCGGCCGCCACAAGGTTCAGCTTGCCCTCACCAAGCGCGAAAGCGTTGCCACTATAATTGGCCGCCATGCTGTGCCAGTGGCAGTCTGTCAGGCCAGGCATCAGCGTACGTCCGCCGCCGTCGATGACCGTGCCACCGGCGACAGCAAGCGGTTCGGTCGACACAGCGGTGATCAGGTTGTCCGTCACCACGACATTGGCGTTTTCGATCAGGGCCTCGTTCACGCCGTCAAAGACGTTGACGTTTGTGAACAGGATCGGCCCGGAGACGTCCTGAGCAACCGCCGGCAGGGCGACACTCACAGCGACGGCAAGCGCCGCGGTCAAGATCTTTGAGTTTAGTTTTCGCATTGGATTTCTCTCATTGAGGATTGGACGCGGGAGACAAGTAGAAGTAGTCGAACAGCGCGCGGGCGATCTCGGCAATTGCCCGATCCCTGTCCGCCGTGGATGTCTCGCTGCTGTTCGTGAACACGGCGATAGCAAACCGCCGACCGTCGGGGAGCGTGACATAACCGGCGTCGTTGGCAACTCCGCCTAAGGTTCCGGTCTTGTGCGCGACAGGCGTTCCCTTCGGCAACAGCCCCTTGATACGACCATCGCCGGTGCGCGTGCGCGACATGACGCCCAGCAGGAACTCGCGGCTTTCCGGGCTCATCGCCGTGCCACCGTCGATGGCAAGCAGGAGTTTCAGATACGCATTGGGCGTTGTGTGGTCGCGGGGATCCGCCTCGAAGTCCGGATTGGGATCAACCTGGGCCGCCACCAGTGCCGGGTTGTTGCTGATAGCCTCAACGACAGCTTCTGGGGTGACCGATGGCACGCCGTAGAAATCCATGAGAATCCCGCGGACAGGCCGATCGACCCTGAAGTCGGTGATCCCGAGCCTGCGCAGGTTCTCGGTCACCGCCGCTGGTCCACCTGCCAGCCCCATAAGGACGTCGGTCGCCGTGTTGTCACTCTCTGTGATCATCGGATATATCAAGTTCGCTAACGAGAACTGGACCCCGGAGTAGGGGAATCTCTCGGCAATCGCAACTACGCCGGCGACATACATGTCTTGCGGGACGTCGACCATTTGGTCGAGACTGAGTTCCCCCTTGTCCACAAGATCCATCACTTTCGTGGCGACCGCCACCTTGTAGGTGCTGGCCATGGCGAAGGTCTCATCACCATTGAACGCGATGACCTCGTCGCCGCCGATCTCCTGCGCCGCGAAGCCTATGCGCCCGGCAAGCCCCGACGCGATCTGTTCGATCGCGGCACCAACGGACTGTCCTTCTGTTGTCTGCCCGTATGCCGGGCCGATGGTAGCCGCCGCGGAAACCGCGAGGGCTGCGATAACATGACGAAATTTCATTTTTGGATTCTCCTTCTGTGAAACGGGTGTGGATGGATGTTTGGTGCTTTGAGTTTCGGATGAATATGGCGTTTGTTTTTCCTGCACTCGAGATTAGCCGGACTTTTTACGACCTCTAACCACATAATCGTACAGGGTTCCATTAAATTTAGTATCACCAAAAGTTGATTGCCGCGAGCGGCGCTTCGCCGCACCGGACATTGCCGCCGATTACGATATTGTGATCAATAACGGCAGGGTCATGGACCCTGAAACCATGTTTGACGATGTCGCCAATGTGGGTGTAGTTCAACGGTAGAACATCAGCCTGCCCCGGTGCTTACAAGCCACGAAGTCCCTGGAGGCCGAGGCTGATTGAAAGCACGTAGGTCGGGTCGTCCCGGTCCGGGTTGAACACGTAGCCGCCCAGCGTAACCGTACCAAGCGAGATGCCAAGGAGCAGACCACGCTGGATGTCTCGTTCGCTCTCGTACGCGCGTGTGCGCTGGGCCACCAGCCCGACCCTCAGCCAGTCGAGGGGAGACCAGCCGACCTCAGACCAGTTGTAGAAGAAAGAGTCGGCGCGCTCGTCCCGGTCAAAGACGTACTCGCCCTCGCTGTAAAAATCGAACGCCTGCCAACCCATAGACAGGTGATAGCCCGGGGCGATGCCGCTGGTGTCGCCGAATACTCCACCGATCATCGGCGTGAACTCCACCGCGACGGTATCACCGAAACTGTAGTTGTATCCGAGCCAGAGCGACGCCGTGTTCAGGCTCTCATAGTTGTAGCGCCCTTCCAGGTGGAGCTTGTCTCGATCGAAGCTGACACTCGGCGATCTGTAGTTGTCGTCGTCCGCCGGCCAGTACGCGAAGAGAGACGCCGAAGCGGCCCAGGCGGGCTGCGAACCCGGCGCGGGCAAGTCTTCCTGGGCGAAGGCCGGCAGCGGCAGCAAGCTGGCGCAAAGGCCCGCGAGTTGGCCGTACCGCATCATCCGCCGAAGGCAATTGCGATGGCTACCATGCCAAGCCCCGCCAGCAGGAACGACGTACCGAATAACCAGGGGTTGCTGTGCGTTGCGCGGGCCCAGTGCCAGCCGAGCAGGAATAGCAGACCAAGCAATAGCAGGTTGGAAGCCCGCAGCGCCAGGTAGCGATCGTCAATGAACAGGAACGGCAGCACAGCCGGTACCACCGCCAGGAATACCAGCGTAAAACAGGCCAGCGCCCCGCCAAGGTCCTCGCGCGTGAGCCGGGTCCGTTGCGGGCTGACGTTGCGCAAATGTCGCAGGACGTCCGCATACAGCCTGCTGCGATCGTCGGCCGAGATAAGGGGTTCGAGCCGGTCGTCGAGCGCGCCGCCCACCATGGCCAATGCGTCCTGTTCAGTCCCTGCTTGTTGCAGCGCGTCAAGCAACCGCGCCTTGCTGCTGCGCTCACACAGGCTGCTGATGATGTACATGGCACCGTCAATCAGGCCCCAGGCGATGTTGCAGCCGATGATGGTCAGCAGCATCTGCCGGGTGGCCTGCTCACCTTCGCCGACGATCAGATTGGCGCCCAGCGTAAACGACAGCACCATGATGAGACCAAACAGGAACTCGCTGAGACGGTCCAGGGGGTCCAGGTACCGGGTGATGAAGGAACCTGTGGGCATATGGCTTCAGCCTGTGGCCGTGGAGCGGGTTGTCGAACGCTATTCAGTCGCCTTTTTTTCTTTTCGTGTTTTCAAACCCTTCGCCGCACCGGACAGTAATGGCCCAACGATACCGGGTAACAAGGCATCCACCGGGTGACGCACAACCTGCAGAACTTCTTTCTTGACTGCACGAATCTCTGCATCAGCCAATGAGAGTTCGTGCTCCATGTCAGCAAGCGCCATGTCCCGCACTTCCTGAACCATCTGTGCCTCGTCTGCCGGTTTGAGCGATGCAGCCCAGGCAATAAAAATGACAGCCAGTGTGAGATCAAATCCGGCGATCGCCAGTGCGGCGCCCGCCTGCCCCCAGACAGGGGCCAGGGCGAAGAATACCGCCAGCGTCAGCATCAGTAGTCCAAACAAACCCACCAGGCTGGCGATCGCAGTCAACTGTGCTTTCTTGATGGTGAGACGCAGCTCATTCTTCTTGAGCAGCCGCTCCGCGCGCCAGAAAACCTTAAAGCTGTGTGCAAAACGTTCCATGATTACCCCTATTTACGCGAAAGCAATTGACCAACGACCATACCGATGCCAAAAGCGGCCAGCAGGGCCAACCCTGGATGTTCAGCGGCCGCCTCTTCCAATTCGGTCATCAAGGCTCCAACATCAGAGATCAGGCCTTCCGGGGGCGTACCCTCACCCGGGTGCTCGTCCGATTCATCACCCGGCTGCTCGCGTTTCTGCCGCAGGCTGTGCGACTTCTGTTGCAGCGCCTGCAGTTGTTCAAATTCAGACTTCTGATTCATCCGTAAGCTTCCCCGTCAAGTACACAGTTCATAACTGGAGTTTTCCAGCTCAAGTTGTTTGATGAACAGGGCCGGTGGCATGCACCCAAGCGGATCACGTAGCAGGTCGCATCGCTACGGTGTTCCAGTCTGGTGTTTGCGTCCAGCGGATAGATAGTACTCTTCAGCTGGGTATGTTTGAAAATACTTATGTTGCGACTAGTGGTTCCGGGAACATCAGCGACCAGCAGTTTGTCGGTGAAGTTTTCATAGAATGCCCGGAAGTGCATACCGCTTTTGACACCCATAACATCATAGGTCCGGCATAGGCCGGCTATGACGATGACATCCACCGTCCACTGGGAAGGGCAGGTGCAACTTCGGCATCCCCGTCGAGAACTCGGCATTCTCCAATGACAGCGGCGACGCGAAGCGCCGCTCGCTGCAACCAATTGTCAGGTATGACAAAGGTTATTTGCCTTATGCTCCGTTGAGCATTTTCGCCGCGTTGCGCAGGTATCCCGGCGAATGATCGATCC
Source organism: uncultured Gammaproteobacteria bacterium (assembly GCA_963753815.1). Classification (GTDB taxonomy): domain Bacteria; phylum Pseudomonadota; class Gammaproteobacteria; order Pseudomonadales; family Halieaceae; genus CAVWDU01. Next base: position 1,895,666 of record CAVWDU010000003.1, on the reverse strand, counting down.
CCGAAATTTCATCCGGGTTGGGCGCCAAGCCGAAGTACATGCCACAGAAATCACGGGCCGGGTCGACATAGATACCCTGCCCCATGTTGCCGTGCTTGAACATGGCGCCATCGTTGAAGACATGGTCCCACTGGGCCGAGTTGTAGGCAGGGACTTCGCCGAACCAGTCGGTGCCGTATTGCTCTTCGGTCGAGCCCTTGTAGGCCTCGGGATTGCCCATGGTCTGGATGCTTTTCAGCAGCCTGTCCGAGATGATCTGCTCATCCGACACGACATTCCAACTGGGCGTGTAAATCAACGTGTAGCGCAACAGGTCCTCGGGCGTCGTGTTGTGCAAACCGGCGGCCAGAGGAGTTCCGTCCGGCGCGAGCCCGCAAATGAACGGGTTCTTCGCCCCGATCTTCGACCAGACCCGCTCGTTCCAAAAGTCCTGCCACCGCATTCCGGACACATATTGCGTCGCCAGCACCAGCGTCTGGGTATTCGCGCCGGAATAGCGGAAACGTTCGCCTGCGGATTCACCCGGCAATGGCTTGGCGTTCTTGGACATCTCGCGGAAATCGCCCTTGTTCGGCTCGAAACCGGCCGTGAACCAGTTTGCGATCCACGAATCAGGGTTCAGCAGGTTCTCGATGGTTTCCTCAATATTGAGGCCGGAGGACATGTTCATCACGTTCCTGACCGTCGCCTGCTCCCAGGCCGACCCTCTGATCTCGGGCACGTAGGTCGGGACCGGCTTGTCCAGATCGATCTTGCCCTCATCAGCAAGCATCGCGACAAGCAGGCCAACCGTCGGTTTGGATGCCGACATCCAGATGTGGATATCGGTGGGATTCATGCCCGGATAGACCTCGAAGACGACTTTGCCCTTGTGGGCCATCATCATCGCCTGAACCTGGCGCTTGCCGACCAGATATTCCTTCAGCGGCGGCGTGGGTGTGCCGTCAGCAGCCGTATAGGTCAGATCCAGAATTGACGGATCGATCGCCCGCTCAAGCCTGGAAAACTCCTGCGGCGGAGGGACGTAGGAGCAGTGGAAGAACTCGGGGAGATTGAGGTTGTAGTAGATGGAATCTTCGTTGCCCGACTGCCAGTTCGGGAAAACTGTAGTTCTTGGTCGCCTTTGCGATGAATTCCGGGGACTGGGGCTTTTTCCACCTGGCCATCGGGCTGTCGACTTCAAGCGGCTCGAAACCCGATGCGCCAACCCGGACTGGCCCGCTCGTTTGTGCCGCGGCAGGCCGGCTGTGCAGCCCGAGCCCGGCGGCACCCGCCGCCGCTCCGACAGCAACTCCGCTGCGCCATAAAGCTGCGCCGTGAAATACCCTTTGGGGCGTCGTGATCTTTGTCGTGTTTCGTGTTCATTGGTATGTCCTCTCTCTATTTGGGGCTTGAAACAATCTAATTTGCGTGCCCGACCATACAAAGGGTATTTGTCTTGTACCGCCGAATAATAACGGCGAAGGGTGCACGAGCTGCTTAGATTGCATGTTTTGCCATCGACCTTAGCGACAACATCGTCACGCCCACAAATATGAGCTTGATGCCGAGGAACACCCCAATCGCAACCGTCCCGGCCAGCGGAAAGCCGGTAAAAAGCATGATGCCCAGGAGAACCGTCACCACGGCGTCGAACAGCAGCCAGCCTTTACCCTCCTGTATTGAGAATGCCGCGAAGAACTCGGAGAGGCCATCGACGAAGAAGTAGATACTCAGCATGATGGTCAGGATTGCTGAAGACATCAGTGGATTCGCGACAACGGCAAAGCCCGCCAGCAAGGTCAAAACACCGATCAGGAAAACCAGCACACCCTTGCCCAGGCTGCCTGCCTGGAAGGCCCAGATCATGCGCATGATACCTGCGGCGATGACCAGTGCGCCGACCATCAGCAGGATCGATTGACCTGCAATCCAGGGCATGGCGATCGCCAGGACACCAAAAATGATGGACAGCCAGCCCATGAGTCTCATGCTGCTGCTCACTTTCTGTAAATTGGGAGTTTCTGCATTCATTGTTTTATCCTTTTATTGAGTGAAATTGACCTGACGTCTACTTCCAGGCAAGCGGTCACTCGATGGTATTCTTGTAGATCACGCCGTCCTTCATGATAATGACGAAGTTCTTATGCGGGTCGGCGATCAAGTCGATGTTCTCGAGCGGATTGCCGTCGACCAGAAGCAGGTCGGCATAAGCACCCTCCCGAACCACACCGTTGTCACCGGGATAGGGATCGCGCGGCCCGGAGCGCTTGAAGATCTCGTAGTTCTGGCTGGTCGCAATCTTCAGCACTTCCCAGGGCTCGTAATAGCGGGTGAGCTTCGCCAACTGCGCCCCCTGACGCGCGGCGAGCGCGGGTGAACCCTGAGTGTCAGTGCCGAACCCGAAGAGCAGGTCGTATTTATTCGCTAACTCGTAGGCTGTATCAGTTCCAGAGATCAGCAACTGGTACTTTTGTTCCTGAAACGAGCCGGCAGGTAACGGGATCGCATCCTCGTCGTTATAGAATGGCTGCATGCAAATCGAAGTATTCGTCTCCTTCATCAGTTTTGCGGTTTCCTCGTCAATCATCTGGCCATGCTCGACATTCCGGACACCGCCGCGGATCGCATTCTGGATCGCCTTCGCAGAGTAGGAGTGAACCGTCACGTAGGTGCCCCAGTTCTCCGCCACTTCGACCGCCGCCTCGATTTCCTCGACGGTGTATTGCGAGACGTCGAGCGGATCCGAGGGCGAGGCGACCCCGCCGCCACCCATGAGCTTAATGAAGGCCGCCCCCCGCATCAGGTTCTCGCGCACGCGCTGCATGACTTGCGCCCTGCCGTCTGCGATGGCGACCGACCCCATCCTTTCCTGCGGGATAAGATCCCTCGAATAGCTCTGAGGTATCTCAATCGGGCTGACGGAAATCTGCATGGCCCGACGTTTGGGAGATCATCGACCCCGCAGCGTACATCCGGGGACCAACGTACATACCCTCGTCGATCACCGACTTTAGATCGAAGACATTGCCGCCCACGTCCCTGATCGTGGTGAAGCCCCGCATAAGCGTCTTTTCCGCCCCATCGGCCGCCACAAGGTTCAGCTTGCCCTCACCAAGCGCGAACGCGTTGCCACTATAATTGGCCGCCATGCTGTGCCAATGGCAATCTGTCAGGCCAGGCATCAGCGTACGCCCGCCGCCGTCGATGACCGTGCCACCGGCGACAGCAAGCGGTTCGGTCGACACAGCGGTGATCAGGTTGTCCGTCACCACCACATTGGCGTTTTCGATCAGGGCTTCGTTCACGCCGTCAAAGACGTTGACGTTCGTGAACAGGATCGGCCCGGAGGCGTCCTGGGCAGCGGCCGGCAGGGCGACGCTCGCGGCAAGCGCAAGCGCCACGATGTGGAACATTTTTTGAACTGACCTGGGTAATTTTTGCATAGTACTCAGAATATCCTCCATTAATTTTTCACGCACTATTGGCGAAAGTACTATCGCGACGCCCATCTTGAGTGGCGGCCAATACGGCCGCCACAAAGACAGAGGTCAAAAAGCGCTTGTTCCCGCTTCCTCGCCCAGGTTTTTCACCCTCAGTTTTCGATTGTCTGGGGAAAGGCACCCGTGAAGTCCGTTGGCATAGGCATACCGGTCGAGAATTCGGCATTCCACGCCTCTTCCGAGATCGGCTCGAAGCGCGGCTTGTCTTCCGGTTCAAACCGGATCGGCTGACCGGGGAAGACAGGAAGCAGCTTATCGTCACGCACAACGATCTGACCGTTGACGATCACGGCTTCCATGCCCGTCGAAGGGACAGCGCCCTTTTCGTAGGTCGAATTGTCCGTGAAGGTTTCGGGGTCAAAGACCACGATATCGGCAACCATCCCAGTCTGGATGCGGCCGCGCTCCTGCATGAACTTCAGCCCCGTATCGCCCAGATGCTTGGCAGCGTTGTAGCTCATGATCGACATCAGCTGCATCATCGGGATGTCGTTTTCCCGACCAAGTCTTATCGTTTTGGCTCGGGTGCCAGCCGTGCGCGGATGGGTGCCGCCCAGTTGGTCCATCGGGTAATCCCACGGGGCGTCGTACGGCGTGGCAGCAGTTGCATCACTGGCCATGGTCACGCCCTTCAGCGTCAGCCACTTAGGCTCGTTTTCTTCGGGCTGCTTGAATATGACGATTAGCGTGGTCGGATCGGATGCGACGGTGGCCTTGTAGGTCTCCAGGGTATAGAACTCACCCGTTTCCGGATCCAGCATGGTATCTTCATAGCGTTTGCCAAAATCGTCGATCCAGCTCTCAGGCTCCAGGAACGAGGCATTGATCGTGGTGGAACCCGCAGCGTAGGGATAGACTTCACCCCAGATGTTATGGCCCTGTTCCTGAAGCTCGATAATCATCTGGTGTGCAAGCCGCCAGCCGTCATTGTTGAAGTGCAGGACGATCGCCGGGGCGCCAAGCGCCAGGGCGTTGGCAATGAGTTCCTGCGCGCCGTTGTTCTCGGTCGTGTCGGTGCCGAGCGTATAGCGTGTATGGGCACCGGTCGGGCGGCCATAGCGTGCGCCGACTTTCTGCACCTCGTACATCTCGCGTGAAGAGACGCCCTCTCTCATGTAGCCCACGGTGCTGCCGATGCCGGGGGCGCCAGCCTGCAGGCCCTTGTCAATCTCCTCGAGAATCGCGTTGCCCTGTTCCAGGGTCGGGCGCGTCGCGCTCCAGCCCGTTTTCGTCCGGGTTGTTAAGAGCGGCTATGGGGCCATCTATCAGGTAATCGGCGCCGTCTGACCCGTCGATGACCATCGCGCGGGCAAACTCGTGGCTGACCGCACAGCCGTAGTTGGCCTGGGTCACACCGGCACGCGCTTCGTACCATTCGCGCCATATAGGATCCCGCACAGCCCATCTCGAAATCCATGCTGCTGGTCAACCCGTCGCGCAACCCGAGGGAATAGCCGACCGGCATCTGAAAGTGGAAATGCGTGTCGATGAAGCCCGGCGCGACGATCTTGCCGGTGGCATCCACGGTCTCGGCGCCCTTCAGCGGCTTTTTGCTGATCGTGACGATGCGACCGTCGGTGATGCCGACATTGGCGATATCGTCATACATCGTTTCGGGATCAATGACGCGCCCATTGTTAATAACGAGGTCATAGTCCTTCGCCACGGCTGGCATGGCAAAAGTTGTCAGGCCAAGGAGCAATCCCAGCCCAAAAGATAGTCGTTTCTCTAGTTTCCATAATTCATCTCACTGGTTGATGATAGTTTTTAACTCTACACAAGTCACCACGACCTGGTGAGGTTTGCTCAGAGCTCGATTCCTAACGGAATCGTTAATCTTTGAGCATATTCGGATATCCATGCCGCGACCTGATGAAAATATGATGACGTCATTCAGCATTAAACCGTCTGCCCCGGCGACACTCAAAATGAGTACTTGGCCATCAACTGGAGGCGCGTGGCGGTCCCGGTTGCGTCGTTTTGTACCCGCGTCTTGCCATACATGATCTCCGCACCGGTCGAAAAATTGCCCTGTTTGGGGCTCCAGATAATATTCAGATGCCCGATCCCACCAGTCTTCAGCTCGAAAGGGCCGCGCGCCTCGGGCGTGTCCAGCACGCCGTAGGCGTAAGATCCTTGTGTGGTCAAGGTCGGTGACCAGTCATAGCCAAATCCAAGCACGGCGGCGAATGACGGAAACGTAGTGAGAGTGCCGTCGGCCTCCAGGATCGCGTTGGCGTCGGTACCAGCGAAGGCCATGATGTTTTCACCAGCACCCTCCGTGTAGGTGAGGTGGTAAGTCATGAACGCTCTATCGCCAAGATTCTGGCGGCCGCCGACCAGGAATGCGACTTGCACCGCGCTGTCCGAGGGTTCGTCCTCAAAGCCATCCCAGTGAAGCTGACCGATGCTCGCTCCAAAGGAAACAATACCGCCGTCGTAGTTGTAGTCGGCCCGCGCAGCGAACAGGGGCCACTGCGTTGTGGCTTTGCCGGGAAGGTCGTTCAAATTTTGTATACCGAGAAACTGCAAGTCCTCTGCAGAAACCGCAAATTGCCAGCGATCGTTCAGTGTACTGGTGTAGCGTATCTGGGCTGCGCGGCCGCCGAACAGGGCGTCACCTGCGGCAAAGTCAATCATGATCGGTATTGCCTCCAGGAACGTGAGGTTGGTCCAGGTCTGACCGATAATAAAATCGCCTGCTGTTATATAGGCCTGGCGCAGGCGAAACTTGTCGTCGGGCGTAAAGAAGTCCCCCTCGATGAAGCCCCTGAGGGGCACCGCCCCGGGGATGATCCGGCGGATGTCGAGATTGAATCGCGTGTCATTGGCAAAGAAATCGACGTAGGGATCGCCACCAAACTCAGGCATCCCCTCAACCGGAATGGTTCGCATAAGAAACTGTCGAGAGTCGAGCGTGCCGTCAAAATCGGCGACAAAATCGGCTTTAATATATCCGCCGATTTTCATCCGCGTGTTAGTGCCAAACATCGGCCAGGAAGCCGGGAACTCGTCTGAGATCAGATCATCACTTGTCATAATCTGGTGCGTATCGCGCACACCCCCGTTCAGTCCCTCTACCTGACCGGGATGTATTTCCGAATCTTCCAGGGGCGGCGAACCGGTCATCGCCAGGCTCTCGTCACTCCCTACACCTCGCTACTCTCTACAAGCCTCGCTACTCACTAACGCATCGCTGCTCTGCGCAACCTCGTCACTCTCTGCAACCTCGCCACCCATTGTCTCGAGCTCGAGTTGCTCAATGCGTTTTTCCAGTTGCTTCACCAGCTTCTGCAGTTCGAGTATGCGCTCGTCCTGTTCCGAATCCTGGCTCTGCAAATCCTGCGCCTGGACCATCGATGCAGCCGACAGCGCGAGAGCGGCAACCGTAACGCATAATGCCATCCGGAAACTATTCACTTGCCTGGTCTCCTGTGACTGGACCAGGGCAAGGTTTGGGGTTTTCGATTTGAATGCTGCTTGCTTCCTTTGGAGTTAAGAGGGACCAGAAATTTACCGCGCATCGCAGGGCCCGGGCGTGCCCGAGGATGGGTTTGAAATTATTAACACGGGGCTCGGCAATAAACCTGATGAAAATATGATGAGGCGTTCAGCCGTAAAGCGACTTCCAGCGCTGGTCGTCCCGCAGCACAGCCAGCCGGGGGTCAACTTTGGCGCCGTAAAACCAGGGGCATTGCTCGACGCGTGCTTCATTCAGCAAAGACAATGCCTCGTCAGTTCTGCCCAGGGCCACAAGTGCGGGCGCCATGATCGGACGCGGACATCGTGGCAGCTGAGCGCTGTAGGCCTTCTCGAGCAGGTCGGCGGCTTCTTCCGTCTTGCCGCAGACCGCCAGAGGCCAGGCCACAAAGGCCCAGGTAGCGGGTATATCCGGCGCCAGGGCCAACGTTTTGTGTGCAAATTCCAGCGCCTGCGGATAGTCGCCGAGCGTGGCGAGGAAAATGCTGATAAACGCGTGGGCAAGATCTTCCTTCGGGCGGCTGTTCCAGAATCTGGCGTTCGAAATCCAGGGCCTCATTGACCTTGCCCGCGAGAAACAGGGTGATATCGTGCACTGCAGAATTGTACCGCGAGTGCGGATCCAGTCCGACGGCGCGGTCGGCGGACGCTAGCGCCGCTTGCAGATTGCCCTCGGCGCGGTGAACCAGGGCCTCATAGGCGTAGCTCCGCGAATACCCGGGATCAAGACGTTGTGCGTAAGCGAGGGTTTTCTTTCCCGTCTCCATCTCGCCTTGTTGCAGCGCCTCGAACAAGCCACGCAAACTCAGGGCCTGGACGATGTTGGGGTCTATGCTTAGCGCCGCATGGCAGGCATCGAGGCCAACCCGTAAACCCTCCTGTGGCTGAATGAACCCCCGAAAGCACTGGATCATGCTCACTTCGGCTATGGCCGCGTGCGCTGCGGCGTAATCCGGGTCGAGTCGCAAAGACTCTCTGAACCAATGGAGGGCCCGTTCCATGGAGTCCGGATCGGGGTTATTGGCAGCGGCCAGTCCTGCCTGAAAGTGCGAATAAGCCTGTGGTTTGGTTTGAATCGAACTTTCCAGTGCCGACCGGTGGGAACACATCCATGGACTGTCGGCCGGAACCGTCAGTCTATACCCCCGCTTCGGAATGGTCCTGATGTATTCGCGCCCTTCAGGTTGCAGGGCATTTCGCAATGAATAGACGCAACGGACCAGGGATTGGTAGCCGACCGACTGACGCGGCCATAGATGACGATAGATGGTTTCGTGTTCAACGACCTTGCCCTGGTTCAGGACCAGCAATTCCAGCAGCGCCATTTCTTTGGGAGGTAAGGGCACTTCACGATCATCGCGCCACAACCCAACGCCGACTTTCAGTCGGAAGGGTCCAAATTGTTGATAGAAGTCTCTGGGCATCAGGTGCACCGGCGAACCCATTGGTGTCAGGGCAGTATCAAAGCGCCTTTTGCGCGAATCAATTGGGTAGCATAGCATCACCCCCATTCAGTTGGGTCATTAGCCCTGCCCTTTTCCACCTGGAGGTCGCCGCTTTCACAATACACTCATGATCAAGTTCTCTTACAGTTGGCTGAAACGTAATTGATGCATCGCGATGGAAAAGTTGCCACGTTACTCTATCACGGTTTATATCCTGACCGAAGTGAAGCTCTGAGAAAAATCAGAAGAAAAACTCCGGTTACATGGATTGTTTGCCGCAATCTGTGTATTCAGCAAATGACCGAGAACAACGAAATACTCGTTCCGAAGAAGCCAAAGAGGCACCGGATGATTTCAGCAATTATTATCCTTTTTCACGTTCTGGGCCTGTTGTCTTCGATTCACGCCATCATGAGCGCGCGCACTGAACAGGGCGCCGTCGCATGGGCGGTTTCGTTGAACACGTTGCCCTACGTGGCGGTGCCGGCGTACTGGGTACTGGGAAGAAGCAGGTTCCAGGGTTACGTCAGCTCGCGGCAGAACGAGATGGAGGAGATCGCCGGACTGGAACAGGCGGCCATCGAGCAGGCTCTCGACTACGCTCTGCCGATGGATCAGATCAGCCCTGCTGCCCGGGCGGCGGTCGGCCTCGCGGGCCTGCCGTTTCTGCGCGGCAACTCCGTGGAGCTTCTGATCGATGGCGACACCACCTTTGCCAGCCTTTTCAAGGGGATCGATGCCGCCGAAGAGTACATCCTTTTCCAGTTCTTCATCGTCCACGACGACGAGATCGGGCGACAGGTCAAAGCGCACCTTGTCAAAAAGGCTCAGGCCGGGGTGCGGGTTTTTTTCCTCTACGACGAGATGGGCAGCCATGACCTTCCCCAGGCTTACATGGATGATCTGCGTCAGGCCGGTGTCGAGGTCTACAACTTCCATACCCAGAAGGGGCCCGGTAACCGGTTCCAGATCAACTTCCGCAACCACCGCAAGATCGTGGTGGTGGACGGCAAGGAGGCATGGGTCGGCGGCCTTAACGTGGGTGACGAGTATCTGGGCCGTGATCCGAAGTTCGGTCATTGGCGTGACACTCATATGCGGATTGAGGGCCCGGCAGCACTCGGTGCTCAGCTCTCGTTCGCTGAGGACTGGTATTGGGCGAGCGAACACTGGCTGGATCTGTCGTGGAATCCGGTGCCCTCCGAGGACGGTGATATCCCGGTTCTGATCATTCCTACCGGCCCGGCAGACGAACTCGAGACCGCTAATCTGATGTTCGTGCATGCGATCAACAGCGCGCAGGAACGTATCTGGATTGCCAGCCCCTATTTCGTCCCCGACCGGCCTGTGATCACCGCGCTCCAGCTCGCCGGCCTGCGCGGGGTCGATGTACGAATCCTGATCCCCGACACACCTGACCACCTCGCAACCTGGCTGGCCGCCTACTCCTACCTCGACGAATCCGCCAGCACCGGCGTCGACTTCTACCGCTACCAGGACGGCTTCCTGCACCAGAAAGTGATGCTTGTCGACGACGGGGTCTCCACCGTCGGCACGGCCAACTTTGACAACCGTTCCTTCCGTCTCAACTTCGAGATCACCGCGCTGGTCGAAGATGGCGATTTCGCGGCCGAGATCGAGCACATGCTCGAGGCCGACTTCGCCAAGTCAAGGCTGATGCAGCCCGGCGAGTATGACAGCAAGCCGTGGTGGTTCCGCTTCGCGGTCAAACTCGCGCGGCTGACGGCACCGATTCAGTGAACCCATGCCGGGTTCGATGCCATTACTCCAAATAGGCCATCTCACACATGCCAGAGAAGCTCTGGAAGCTTGCGGTTCTTCTGATCGCGCTGACATTGAACGGCACTACCACAGCGCAAGCGGATTCCGAATCTTCCGACCCGGATGATCCTCTCGTGCCTGACCTGCGAGAATCAGAGGTGCCTTTGCAATTTGGGCGCGGAGACTTCGTGGCCGTTCCTATCCCCTTTTCCAATCCGACCGTGGGCACAGGGCTGGTCGTCGCGGCCGGCTATTTCCATGCTCAGACACCTGAGCAGAAAGCGACGCAGCCGCCCTCGGTCACCGGGGCCGCGGCGATGTACTCGGACAACGGCAGTTATGCCGTGGGTGTGGGTAATGCCAGTTACTGGAATGAAGACCGCTGGCGCTTCAAGGGCGGGCTGGGTTATGCCGACCTGGAGCTTCCCTTGCTGGTCAGCGAATTGGGGCCGGTCAAGCTGGAGTTCGATTGGCTGGTCGAAGGAGCGCTTGCCTTCGGCGAGATTTCAAGAAAAATCGGTGGCAACTGGTACCTGGGAGTGCGAGGCAGCTACGTGACCGTGGATCAGTCTCTGGATCTCGAAGCAAGCTCGGATCTGCTGCTGTTGCGGGATGAAATCGTCGCTGCTGGACTGGGCGTAAGCCTGGAGTACGACACGCGTGATTTACCCAGTAACCCATACTCAGGCCGGCATTTTACGGCAAGCACGCTTTTCAACCGAACCGCGCTGGGCGGAGATGATAACTATGATTCGTATTCCCTGAAGTTTCGTTCCTACCATCGCCTGGCCGAACCATTCGTCCTGGCCTGGATGGTCAGCGGCTGCGATCGTTCCGGGTCCGTTCCGTTATGGGATGCATGCATGCTTAATCTGCGTGGCGCACCGATCACGCATCACATGGGACGTTCCGCATTGATGGCAGAGATTGAGGGGCGCTGGAGATTCAGCAAACGCTGGGGCGCTGTCGTGTTCACCGGCGCCGGCCAGGTCAGAAAGGCCCTGGTCACCGAGCGAGAAGGCGATGTTGTGCAGAATTATGGAGCAGGAATTCGCTTCATGGTCTCTACCACGCAACGCATCAATGTTCGATTGGACTATGGAAGGGCCGACGATGACAGCGCTGTGATGCTGTCCGTCGGCGAGGCATTTTGACAGCGCCCGTTGTTCTGGAGCGCAATCGTCTCGCCGTCTTGTGGCGCCCCCGTCGCACCCACTGCCGATTGCCCGGAAGCCGGAGCGGTCGACGACCCCTTCATTACCGAACTGGTGACACGACGCCAGTGGTACGATTCCCGGAAACTCGGAGAGGTCGGAATCGAACCCGCCGAAGTGGCACGCACGTTCGATTTGCCAGTCAGTAACGCGGTCGGGAAGGTGATTCCTCCCACGGACGACGGCTCCCAGGATTCTCTCGCGCTGAAGATCTGGATGATCGAGCAGGCGCGCCATACGGTGGATGCGATCTATTACATCTACAAAGACGATCTTGCCGGACAGGCGGTGCTGGGCGCCTTGTGCGACGCCGTGATTCGTGGCGTGGACGTTCGCCTGGTCGTTGATGCAGTGGGGTCCTTCAGCTTTCCAAAATCGGCCCTGAGGATGCTGGATGCCTGTGAGGAAGACGCCGGGTATATCAGGAATGCCGAGGGCCAGCCGACGCGACAACGTGCGCGCGTCCAGGTTGCCGTCTTCAATGCGCTGACGAACCTGTCCGCCAGCCCCAACCGTCGCTCACATGACAAGCTGCTGATTACGGACGGGGACTTTGCAGATAAAGCACTCCTTATCACGGGGGGACGGAACATTGCCCTCGACTACTACGGGCTCACCGAAACCGGTGAGTTCGACCCCCTGACCTATCGCGATGTGGAGCTGCTGTTACGTCCCGCCGACGCTCCCGGGAAAGACGATATCGGCGAATTGACCAGTGGATACTTCAGCGCGCTGTTCCTGTTCAAGGGCAATGACCTGCTGGAGGCGCACGACAATGGCCCGCCCGGGCAAGGTACCGTTCGAAGCGGACCCGCGCGAGCGAGGCGCTGGCAAAACTCAAGCAGTTTCCGGCGATGCGGGAACGGTTCGCGAAAATGCCTGAGTACACGAGCGAGGGCTTCGTGGAGACCAGGGTCCGGCTGGTCGAACAGTTGTCGCATGTCGTCGACAAGCGGGTTGTACGCGATGCGGTGGATAACTATCTGAACAGCCCCAACTCCGTCCTGTTCGTTCTCAATGAGGTCCTGAGCCAGACATCCGCCGGCGGGCAATCGCGTATCTGCTCGCCCTACCTCTTTCTGGCGCGCTACGAGGACTCGGACGGCCAGGTCGTCGTAGACGAAGCGGAGGACATCCGGGCGTACATCGAAGCGAATCCGGATGCCGAGATCGAAATTATGACCAATTCGGCGATGACATCGGACAACTTCCCGGCACAGTCCGTCATCGACTTCGACACGGCGCCGCGACTGCTCCTGGATGAAGAACTGCGCCAGCGCTGGCTGGACCTGGGATCAGAAGACGAAACGCTTGCCGAGTTAACCAACAGCGACGCCTGGAAGCAGCAGGTCAACCATCCGCGAATACGCGTCTACCAGACCGGCCTTAACGACTCCGACCTGTTCCCGGGGGGAACAGAGACTTATGGCAAGCTGCATGCCAAGTTCTGGCAAGCCGAACCCTACGGATTCATCGGCACGACCAACTTCGACTACCGATCAAGGTTGTACAACAGCGAGATGGGCTACGTCTTCGAAGCCGAGCCGCTGGCGGAAGATCTGAATACCGTGTTCGAGGAACTGAAATCGCAGTCCTACCGCTGGGGCTCTCCGGAGTGGCTGCAAATGCGCGAGAACATGAAAGCCGCGGGTGGGATTAAAGGCCAGACGCTGCGCAGGCAGCGAACGATATTCAAAACTTTGCGGGCCACTGGGCTCGAATGGGAGTTTTGACCTGTTATCAGAGCCCCCGTCAGGGCCGTGATTCTGCCCCAGGAACGTGTAAACCCCGCATGACAAAACCACGTTATGGCTGAGGGGCGATTAGCAGCGCTGCCAGGAATTCTTCTGATCATTCTTGGTGTGTTCTGGTCCGGAGCGGTCTCAGCGGCAGGCTGCAATGGAGACGAAGCATTGCCAGAAGTAATCGAAGGTGAAACGCTGCGCGTGGCCACGTTGAATATCGCTCATGCCCGCGGCACGGCGATCAACCAGCTGTTTGTCGGCCGCGGCCGTATGGAGAGCAATCTCGATGCGGTTGCGCGCCTGCTCGCTGCCGAACGCGTGGATGTCGTGTCTTTACAGGAACTGGACGTCGACTCCCTATGGTCCGGGCAATTCGACCACGCTGCGAGACTGATGAATGAAAGCGGATTGCGTTGCGCGGCTCTGGGCATGCACGCACAGACAAGGCTTTACCGATTCGGTACGGGGCTCCTCTCAGGCACACCACTGCACAGACCACACGTGGTCGATTTTGAAAGCACCCCGCCGACGACGACCAAGGGATTCGTAGCAGCAACGATTCGGTGGCGACACAATGGTCGGGTTCGTCCGATCCGGCTGGTTTCCGTACACCTGGATTTCCTGCGTAAATCGGCGCGGGATAGACAGCTGGACGTGCTGGTTAATCTGGCGCAAAGCGCGATGCGCCCCCTGGTTATCATGGGTGACTTCAACGAGGGCTGGGGAGGAGAAGACTCAGTCGTGCGCAACCTGGTAGAAAGAGCGGGCATGGTCGTCTTCCAGCCGGAATCCGCAGACCTCGCCACCTACAAGTCCGATCGCCTGGATTGGATACTGATCTCGAGTGAACTTGAGTTTTCGGGTTATCGTGTGAGCGACGAAGTGGTCTCGGACCATCTCATGGTGATTGCAGAGCTGAGTTGGAAGGACCGTCAGTAACGGGCCTGTCCAGGGTTCCTGCGACCAAGCTGTAACCGGCATGACTCGTCTGCCCTCTGCAAACGCAATACACCTCAGGCCGCAATTCGCCCCAATCGTACCCCGGCCCGCAACCTGACTTACCTGCGCAGATCAGTCCGATGCCCGGACCAGGTCGGAGATCGTGTCCATCTGCTCGCCCCAGGTCGCGTAACACCCGGCCCAGACGCCGGTTTGGCAGGTTTTCTTGCCCTCGCGTTTAAGTGCGAAGATACGCTGTGGGCTTATTCCGACGCTCGCGTAGGCTTCAAAATCGGAACTGGAGTCGCCGTAGGCGGCGACGAAGCCACAGCCGCCCGCTTTATAGGACTCCAGCACACGTTTTTTGAACGCGGCGTGATCCTTCCGGTCGTCGCGCGATTCGGTCAGGTGCAGCCTGCCCGGCGGGAACCCGTTCTCCTCGAGCCAATGGCGAATACCTCCCTGCAACAGCGGAATTCGGGCGCTAAGGTAGAGGATGAGGTATCCCGAATCGGCAAACGCCCGAACAGCGGTTGCAGCGCCCTCCCTAGCGGTCTTGATGGACAGGACTTTCGGCGTAAGGGTTCCGTCGATGTCGAATACCACACATTCTGACTGCACATCCGTTGCCAGCTCCGGCTCGTCGATGCTGCGGATTATCGCTACGCCGGCCATGGCCAATAACAGAAAGAGTAACAGCCAGCCCACCGCCGGTATTTTTATAGCGTGCATGATCCCGGGCCCGACCCGCACTGCAGGCGCCGTCGGACAAACACGGCCCTTCGGTACGGCACGGGCCTACCGAAAAACATCGTGGTATGGCGTCGACCTGGCAATTCCGCTGGGTTCAGAATTGCCATTCGAGTCCCGTGGCGCGCAAGGTGACTAGGTACCCTGCACCCTCATCAAGTCATGCAGGGTGGTGCCCAGCCGCAACGCGATCAATCCGATGAAAATCAGTTTGACGCCCATCAGTATGCCGATGGCAATTACGCCAGAAAACGGCACCTGGAGAAAAAGCAGGCAGGCCAGAAAGATCGAAAGTACACCCCCGGCCAACAGCCAGCCCTTCCCCTTGCTGCCTTCGAGAGTGAGGGCCACGATGAATTCCACCAGGCCGTCCAGGAACAGGTAGCTGGCTAGGATAAGCGTCAACGTGCCGCTGGCCAGAAGCGGGTGTCCAAGGATGAAAACACCCGCCAGCAAGGTGAGCACCCCCATCAGGAATTTCCAGGCACCACTTCCGAAGGATTCGGTCCGGAATGCCCAGATCATACGTAAGACACCAGCCACTGTGACCACCAGCCCCACGAACAGCAACATCGACTCACCGACCACGAACGGAGCGGCCAGAACCGCGATGCCGAGAATGATCGTAACGATGCCGATGACTTTTGCGCTGCTGGAGGCGTCCGATTCGCTTGCAGTGTTCATATATCTTCTCCCTGCCCGCGTCACGAAAACTCTTGTCTCGCCGTCGGATTCCTGATTGTGAATTGGCAGATGCACACGAGTTTAAATGATCTGGTCGGTTTCTGAGTGGCTCCGAGCGCACCCAACAAAATGCCGCTTGCAAAATCAGTATACAAAACCTGCTTTGCAAGTCCAGACGTGTTTCGGTCAGGGTCGGCAAGAACCGAGGAAACACCACCCTCATTGTGAGCTCGCGCTGCTCTCGTCGTGCTCGCGCGGTGCGATGCGGTGCGGATGACCGATGAGAAAACCTCGACCCGTACAACGACCTGAGTGTCCAGATGGTCGGAAAGTCTGCGTTCGAGGAGCGCGATATCCGGAACGTTTCCGCTGCCACTCAACCGCACGCCTACGCGCTCATCACGAACCTTTACCCAGAGCAGGTTCAGATCAGGACTATCGCTCAGCCATTCGGTGACGTCGATTTAAACCGCGCCGGCGCGAATCCGAAAACCAGGAACACGATGCTGGCGGATAAAATGATGGACACCTGGTTGGTTGTAAACAGCAGCAGGGTACCACCGGTCTCGGCCAGGAGCCCAGCCCGGCAGCCAGTCTGAAAATACTTGCCCACCTCGATAATACGGCAAGCTCTGCAACGACAGCGTTGCTGCCGGATTGCCGAGCATCACCCAGCCTACCATTGGGTTTGTTGGTATTGACCTGTGCCGGGAACCGGTACCGGATGAGACCAGGGTGTGTAAATTCCGTCATTTGATGGAGCAACATAAGCTGGGCGATCAGCTGTTTAATCTGGTCAATCGGTGCCTGTAGGAGAGTGGCTTGAAAGTCAGCCGGGGCAAGATTGTCGATGCCAGCATCATCCATGCACCCGGTTCGACCAAGAATAAGAACAAGCAGCGTGACCCTGAAATGCATCAAACCCGCAAGGGCTACCAGTGCTACTTTGGCATGAACGCAGACATTGGGGTGGACAGCAATACCAGGCTGATTCACTCGGTAGTGGCCACCGCCGCCAACGTACATGACTCGCAGGTACTGGGCGATTTGTTGCACGGCAATGAGACCCGGGTGCGGGGTGATTCAGCGTACACCGGACAGCGGCAGGTGCTGGCTGAAAAAGCCACTGATGCGAGAGACTTCACCCAGGCCAAAGGCCGCCCGCAACAGGCCATTAACGGAAGCGGATCGTAGCCGCAACCGCAACAAGTGGGGGGCCATGCCAAGGTGGAGCATCAGTTTGCAGTCATCAAACGGCAGTTTGGCTTCAGCAAAGTCCGCTACCGTGGACTCAACAAGAATGCTCATCGGCTGCTTGTGGCCTGTGCACTGAGCAACCTGGTGATGGCCAAGAAGTCCCTGTTGCAACGAAGGCGATGGGAGCGACAGGGAAGCTGCGCCTGACTGATCAGAAAAGGGCAGAAGTGGCGGTAGAAATGAGCTAAAGTACCGCAAACCGGCAGCCAACCAAGGCAACATTGAAGCGCGTAAGTGTGGCGCCTGAACATGCTAGCCCTGCCAGCCTGTGATTGCTCAAATAATCAGACGAGCCTCAGGTGGATATAGCGTTTGTTTTTCCTATAGCCCTGGGCTGTCGGCAATTTTGCTCCAGGCTTGTGAAACGCGCGTTTCGCCAACGTGTGAAGGAGACAGCATGGCCGATGCCAATTGCCCTGAACCTGGAGCGGTCGACGACCCCTTCATTACGCAACTGGCGAAACGACGCCAGTGGTACGATTCCCGGAAACTCGGAGAGGTCGGAATCGAACCCGCCGAAGTGGCACGCACGTTTGATTTGCCAGTCAATAACGCGGTCGGGAAGGTGATTCCTCCCACGGACGACGGCTCCCAGGATTCGCTCGCGCTGAAGATCTGGATGATCGAGCAGGCGCGCCATACGGTGGATGCGATCTATTACATCTACCATGACGACCTTGCCGGACACGCCGTGCTGGGCGCCTTGTGCGACGCCGTGATTCGTGGCGTGGACGTTCGCCTGGTCGTTGATGCAGTGGGGTCCTTCAGCTTTCCAAAGTCGGCCCTGAGGATGCTGGATTCCTGCAATGACAATGCCGGTTATATCAGGAATAGCCGAGGGCCACCCGACGACGACAACGTGCGCGAGTCCAGGTTGCAGTCTTCAATGCGTTGACGAACCTGTCCGCCAGCCCTAACCGTCGCTCACATGACAAGCTGCTGATTACGGATGGGGACTTTGGAGATAAAGCACTCCTTATCACGGGGGGACGGAACATTGCCCTCGACTACTACGGGCTCACCGAAACCGGTGAATTCGACCCCCTGACCTATCGCGATGTGGAGCTGCTGTTACGTCCCGCCGACACTCCCGGGAAAGACGATATCGGCGTATTGACCAGTGGATACTTCAGCGCGCTGTTCCTGTTCAAGGGCAATCACCTGCTGGAGGCACATGACAACGGGCCTGCCCAGGCAAGCTACCGGTCGAAGCGGGATGGCATGCGCGAGGCGCTGGCGACACTGAAGCAGTTCCCGACGATGCGGGAACGGTTCTCGAAAATGCCTGAGTACACGAGCGAGGGCTTCGTCGAGACCAGGGTCCGGCTGGTCGAACAGTTGTCGCATGTCGTCGACAAGCGGGTTGTACGCGATGCGGTGGACAACTATCTGAACAGCCCCAACTCCGTCCTGTTCGTTCTCAATGAGGTCCTGAGCCAGACATCCGCCGGCGGGCAATCGCGTATCTGCTCGCCCTACCTGTTTCTGGCGCGCTACGAGGACTCGGACGGCCAGGTCGTCGTAGACGAGGCCGCCGACATCCGGGCGTATATCGATGCGCATCCGGAAGCCGAGATCGAAATTATGACCAATTCGGCGATGACATCGGACAACTTTCCGGCACAGTCCGTCATCGACTTCGACACGGCGCCGCGACTGCTCCTGGATGCCGAACTGCGGCAGCGCTGGCTGGACCTGGGATCAGAAGACGAAACGCTTGCCGAGTTAACCAACAGCGACGCCTGGAAGCGGCAGGTCAACCATCCGCGAATACGCATCTACCAGACTGGTCTTAATGACTCTGACCTGTTCCCGGGCGGTACCGAGACTTACGGCAAGCTGCATGCCAAGTTCTGGCAAGCCGAGCCCTACGGATTTATCGGCACGACCAACTTCGACTACCGATCGAGGTTGTACAACAGCGAGATGGGCTACGTCTTCGAGGCCGAGCCGCTGGCGAAAGATCTGAATACCGTGTTCGAGGAACTGAAATCGCAGTCCTACCGCTGGGGTTCTCCGGAGTGGCTTCAAATGCGCGAGAACCTGAAAGCCGCGGGTGGGATTAAAGGCCAGACGCTGCGCAGGCAGCGAACGATATTCAAAACTTTGCGGGCCACTGGGCTCGAATGGGAGTTTTGAGCCACACGCGGCTGGCTATTCATTCCCACCCGGCGCCGGGTCCGATTTCGTCCTCCGGTTCACACCATTCTGACGACTCGCTCTGAAACTGTGTTGCCAGGGGCAATAACATCAACAGGGCTGAACCCGGGATTCGAAACATCGCAGACGCTCCCGCATGATTGGCTTTGCCGAGTCCTCGCGGCATTGCAACGTCTCAGCGTTATTTGCAGTTCCGATGGTCGCAGCCCGATCGTCGATCAACATGACCTTCTGGTGTTCATTGTCGATCTCATTGTGGACCGCACCCTCCATCGTCTTCACCCCGGACATCAAAAAACCAACCGCGCGCGAAAGCCAAAACCAGGATGTTGTCTGTTGCCGGATCATAGGGGGTTGGCCACAAACTGAATGCTGGGCGTGATCAGGATAAAGCGCGGATCGGAAAAGTAAATCACACCAATTTAAACCCCCGCACCCCCGGAGCCGTCAAAGGCATCCGAGTAGGTCGCGGCCATGACCCACTTCTTTCCTTCCCAGCGCACGCCAGTCCGATAGTTTGGCGGTGCATAGGCCTCGCCAGTTGTGCCAAAGACCTCGGTGACAATCGCCGACTGCGGGATCACATCGTTGATCGCGAGTCTTGAGGTGTAGGTAAAACCCCAGGCGGTTTCATCCGTGTCACCCTGGTCGAGGTTGACCGTGAACCCGGGCATTACGTCGAGAAGGACGCGGTCATTATTAAGCAAACTGTCCGCTGGTTTCGAAGCGTTATTCCCAGTCGTGGTTTACAGGATTCAGGCCGCCGAGGCCGATCGGTGAGGTCAGGATTTTGCTTTCCCAACCGTTCCTCATTAATTACAGCCAGTAATCCAAAGGCCCGGCCGTCTATCCAGCGCGGCGGCTTGATTATATTTTCATCAGGTTAAACGAATGTCCCGGTGCTATGTTTCTATTCGCCCGGCTCGAGTCAAGATTTCACTAAACCGGCAATTGGCCTGCTGTGCTGAACCCAAACAGGTGTTCCAGCCAGGCACGAACAATTTGATACTTATCAGTTGCGAAAAGGAGAAAGAAATGGGACTTGCGTACCAGGAGCACAGGGTTTACGTGGACATCGCGAAAGGTTTTCGGGAAATTCGACGCGCTGAGAATGCTTTTTACAAGGATAAGCTGGACAGTGGCGTCAATCACCTTACCAAAGCCCTGAATGATTTTAGCGCGGCCGTGGACCATGCGGAAAAAGCTACGGACGACGCCTACGACAAGGCGGCCAAAGACATCGACAAAGGTAACACTGAGCTACAGAAAAGCATTGATGCATATGGTGATGACGATAACGATAAGGCTGCTGACGCATTACGATCGGGCAGTGGCACATTTCGACGATGCGTTGGATCTAATCGTCTAGCGGTTAACGGTTAACGGTTAACGGTTAACGGTTAACGGTTCATTACGGTAGCAAACACCAGTGGTAGATTGCCACTGGTGTTTGCGATCCAGACGCTGAAACGTCAGCTTGTGAACCACAAAAATATCATCTTTCAGTGTGTCGGAAATATAAAACGCCTTTTGGTGATCCTTCCAACCAACGGTGGACACACTTCTAAGCGACTTGCTGTGCCTCAAACGCTTCCGGGCCAATAAAGCCGTTGGCGCTGTGTCGGCGGATTCGATTGTAGTCCGCTTCATATACTCGAACCCTGATTGTCGCATCTCTTCTCGGGTGGCGAATCTCTCACCGTGAATAGCCTCTACCTTGAGCGAGTGGAAAAAGCTTTCGGCACAAGCATTATCCTAACAGCTGCCCTTCGAACTCATGCTGCACAGTAACTCGTGCGTCTTGATCAACTGCTGGTAGGCCCCCGAGCCACCCTCGTTGGCAATTTCCCGGACAGTTGTTCAACGCTGGGCGAGATTGAAACTGCCGTGACGAACGACACTATTGTCGTAACCGCTTTTGTCGATAGTCCGCCGGACGTGGTGTCGGCCCAGGGATTGTTTCCGTTTAAAAAAGCAATTACTCTGAATCTCAGCGAGATCAAACCCGGCGAATATACGGTGGTGGTTAACGAAACAGCAACCATCCCCTTGACTGTCAATTAAACCACCTTGTCGCTCCCTTAGTGTAGCCGGTGCCCCAAAACAACGCCATACGGATTAAGGACACAGGGACGATATTGAGGCCACTGCTGCGAGAATACAGCAAGACAATCATTTCATAAGGAGAATACATCTCATGGCCTTTGAAGCCTGGCTCATGCTCGCTATTTTAATAGTGATGTTTGGCTTACTCATTTGGAACAAACTGCCGGCTTGGTTGGTTTTTATGGGTACGTTAACGGTTTGTATGACCCTCAACCTGGCCCCAATCGATGGATTACTCAAGGGGTTTTCCAACTCAGGCGTAGCAACGGTAGGTGTACTTTTTGTTGTGGCTGCCGGCATGTACTCCACAGGCGCTATCACCATCATTGCCGATAAGTTTATTGGTCTGCCCAAAACTCTAAAGTCTGCCCAGATAAAAATTTTGCTACCGGTGGCAGTGGGCAGCGCCTTTCTCAATAATACACCTCTTGTTGCCATGATGATTCCTGTAGTGCGTGACATCAGCCAGACTGCGCGGCTGGCGGCTTCCAGGATTCTACTACCGTTAAGTTTTGCCTCCATTCTCGGCGGAGCAGCAACCCTCATTGGTACCTCAACCAACTTGATCATCGCCGGGTTAGTGCTCGAGGCGTTGGCTGCGGGTACCCTTGAAAATATGGAGCCCATTTCCATCTTTACCCCAACTGCCGTCGGGTTACCGGCAGCTATTATAGGTATAGCCTTTGTGATCTTTATTGGGGCGCGTTTGCTGCCCAAACCCAAAGACACAGATAGTGAAGGGGTAAGGAAACGTCTCTACCGGGCAGAATTTACTGTTGAAGATAGTCCGGCCCTGGTTGGTAAGACGGTGGCCGATGCCGGATTGTTTCAGGCCAACGGTTACCAGCTTGTAAAATTGGATCGACAAAATGATACCGAGGAAATGTTGGAACCGGCATCGGTACCCGATCTTCTCCATAAGGATAAACCGCGGCATAAAAAATGGAGACACAAAGAGGAACTTCCACAAGCGAGGGAAGAGACAAACGCGCTGGCCCGGCAGGTATTACAAGCCGGCGATAGACTTACATTTACCGTTGATTTTGAAGGAATGCCCAGCTTGTGGACAAAAAGAGGCTTGCTTCCGGTTGTTTCCCACGCTTCAATGAAAACCGAGCGTTACAACCACCAACTTGTTGAAGTGGTAGCTTCCAAAGAGCATCCAATGGTAGGCCGACTGGTTTCCGAATTGCCCACGTGGAAAAACCCCCGCTACCAAACCAGTATCATAGCTATATCTCGCAATGGTAACCCGCCTGAGATTCCCTTGCCAGACGTTCGAATTAAACCCGGAGACAACGCCATTCTTGAAGTAGAAGATAATTTCTACTTTGAGACCCGTGACGAAAACGAATATGCATTGACCCGCCGGTTGCAAGGCTACCAGGTGCAACGTATCGACCGGGCGATAACAGCCACCGTAATCACTGTGATCATGATTTTACTGGTCGCATTTAATGTAATAAGCATGCTTAATGCAGGCTTACTGGCCAGCTTCGCCCTACTGGCAACCGGTAGTGTCTCCATCGACCGGGCCTGGCGCAGCATTGAGTGGGATACGTTGGTGGTTTTGGGGGCGGCCGTTGGCCTGGAGTCTGCCGTAACGGCAACTGGCTTATCTCAGGCCATTGCCAACGTGTTGGCAATATTGGGGGGCGGCAATCCGCATATATCGCTGGCCGTGATTTTTGCGGGCTGTATTATTATGACAAATGTTATTACCAATGCGGCAGCCGCAGCGTTTATGTTTCCGGTGGCTCTGACAATGGCCAATGATCTGGGGGTTAACTTTTTGCCCTTTGCCGTTATTTTGATGTTAGGCACCTCTTACGCTTTCATTAACCCGGCCGGCTATCAGACCAACCTAATGGTGCAGGAACCCGGCAAATACACCTTTATGGACTTTGCAAAAGTGGGCCTGCCTTTAACCATCATTGCCGGTATTGTTGTGGTTGTGCTGGCTCCCATCGTTTATGGATTTTAACCTGGGCTTGTGGTGGGGGAAAAAGGGGCGACGTTGGGCGCGTCACCCAACAAATATAAACACAATCTCGAAAAATATTGGGCGGATAGTGCGTACAAGGGACCATTTTGTCAGGAGCGAAACCGTTGGAGCGAGCTGAAACCGGGCCGACGACGGCAGGTCGAGGCCGCCATCGGGCGGAGCCGGCCCGACCCTGGTGATGGCCGACTCCTTTACGAAGTATACCTGCCGTTCCAGGTGTTCACCCGGAGGGCACATTGTCGGCGAACAAGGTGCTCTCCGGGTAAACACTTTCGCTCGATGTCAGCTTCCTGGCACAGCAGTCTCTCGGACGGCCATCAAGAAAGCCTCAGCTATCGACCACCAGCCATAGGCGGAAAGCTTTCATAGCCCAAGAACGACTATGCCTCCTGTGAGCAGCGGGCCGCCCAGACGTCTTCTGGGGCCCTGTAATAACGATATGTCGGCCGGCTGCGGCCGCGTCGATGCACTGTCGGTGATTCAACCTCTTGCCTCTGTCGACCGATACCACTAGGCTTGGACCTGACGCTAAAGGAGGCACAGGTCCATGCAGATCCAGGTCAACACCGACAATTTCATTCAGGGAGATGAGCGGCTTGAAGAATTGGTTAAGAAATCGGTGAGAGACCACCTCGGCTATCTCGAAGACCACCTGACCCGCGTCGAAGTGCATCTCAAGGACCAGAACGGTGACAAGCGGGGCCCTGAAAATATTCAATGCACCATGGAGGCCCGTCCCAAGGGCATTCAGCCGATCTCGGCGCAAGACGATGCCGCCAGCATTCAGTCTGCGGTCACCGGCGCTGCCAGGAAGCTCCAGACCCGGCTAGCGAAAGAGTTTGGCAAGCTGGAAAGCAAGCAAAAGGAGCGCACTCCTCACAGGGAGTGATGTGCAGGTAAACGGAGCTCCGCGAGTGTGCGCCGTCAGCGGTAGTCGGACTACACAGGCTTAATCTCCGTTAAGCATTTTGCCTGCGGCTCGCAGGTGTCTCGGTGAAGGATCCGGACCACGGTCACCTTCGTTCGGGCAGAGGGCGAAGTTGATCCCGACGAAATCGCGGGCCGGGTCCACATACATTCCCTTTCCTCTGTGAGCTTGCCATGCAGATCGCCCTTGTAGCGCACACAGTCAACAGGAAAGTTCAGGCTACCCACGGTCGAGTCGGGTGCGCAAGCGCTCTGGCGATGTCATCATGGCCCGCCCCGGCGCTGTCATCCTGTGCCAGTGCAACCGGTGCATCCATAGTTGCTGACATATTGCTGAGCAAACAGCGAGCGCCAGGGCTGTTACGGAGCGCTTTTCAATCTGTCGATCTCGTCTGAACATGCCCGAGTGTGCCTTTCAATCAACGATACTCAAAACTCAAACTTTGCCATCAGCTGGAGGCGCGTGGCGTCACCGGTTGCGCCGTTCTGCACCCGCGTCTTGCCGTACATGATCTCGGCGCCGGTTGAGAAATACTTATTGCCCTTGGGTGTCCAGATAAGATTCAGATGCCCGACACCGCCTCGCTCCAGCTCCAGGTCTCCGCGCGAGTCTGGTGTATCCAGCACGCCGTAGGCGTACGAGCCCTGTGTCGTCAACGTCGGCGTCCAGTCGTAGCCGAATCCAAATACCGCGGCAAATGCCGGGAACGTTTCGAGATTGCCGTCGGCATCCAATACCGCATTGGCGTCGGTACCGGCGAAGGCCATGATGTTCTCACCAGCGCCTTCGCTATAGGAAAAGTGATAAGTCGCGTAGGCTTTATCGCCCAGGTTTTGACGGCCGCCCACAAGGACTGCCAGCTGCACATCGCTATCGGAGGAGCCGTTCGCGCCGCCGTCCCAGTGAAGCTGACCGACACTCCCGCCAAACGCAACCATGCCTCCGTCGTATTTATAGTCAGCCCGAACCGCGAATAAAGGGTACTGCGACGTTGCTCTGCCGGGGAGGTTGTTTGCGTTCTGTATACCGAGAAACTGCAGCTCCTCGGCGGCAAGCGATAATTTCCAGCGATCATTGAGTGAGTTTGAATAGCGCAACTGCGCTGAGCGGCCGCCAAACAGGGCGTCTCCTGCAGCAAAATCAATCATGACCGGTATCGCTTCCATAATTGACAGGGTCGTCCAGGTCTGACCGATGGTAAAATCGCCCGCGGTGACATAGCCATGGCGCAGCCGAAACTGGTCTCCAGCTGAAAAGAAATCGCCCTCGACAAAGCCTCGCAGGGGGGCCGACCCGGGAATAATCCGGCGGATGTCGAAATTAAGTCGCGTCTCTTTGGCAAAGACATCGAAGTAGGTGTCACCGCCATACTCCGGCGTCCCCTCCACCGGAATCGTGCGCATAAGGAACTGCGTGGGGTCGAGCGTGCCGTCAAAGTCTGCGACAAAATCGGCTTTCACATAGCCGCCGACCTTCATCCGCATATCAGTGCCGAACATCGGCCAGGAAGCCGGGAATTCCTCCGAAATGAGTTCATCACGCGTCAGAGGCTGATTCGAATCGCGCACTTCGCCGTTTATGGCATCCAATTGCTCCAATGGCGTTAGCGCCGCATCCGGTGTCGCCGAACGGGCAATCTGCGGGCTTTCTGCAGCTGCGCCGCGCACTACAGCCTGGCTACTCATTTCAGGCTCGTCATCACCGTTTGCCGCGGCCTCGAGCTGCTGCACGCGTTCTTCCAGGCGCTTTATCAGCTGCAGCAGTTCGCCTACCCGGTCATCCGAATCCGAAACGGTGTTTTGCGAGCCCTGCGCCTGAACTATCGAAGTGGCTACCAGAAGAGCAGCAGCGAAAGCAGCGGGACTGGCGAGACGGAAACAGGCTAGTTTCAATTCAATTCCCCACAGGCGACATCACCCCTGCCTCACCTAATGGGAGACCGGCTTCAAAGCAGGCACGATCTTTCTTGACTGAGCTCCAGGCGCGATGCGCCCCTCTTTCGAACGAAACCACTCGGGCTGACATTAGACTAAGTCGGCAAAAACGTGGTAAAAATCAATATCCAATTCTTTAAGTAGACGGCCTATTCAGGATGACCAAGGTCTGGAACGCGGACTCTATGCTTGGATTCGTCGATGTTCGTCGCAAGCTTCCTGTTAAGAACCAATCGCTGACCCAATTGGGTCGCGGGCTTCTTGAGGCGAATGCAACGGTAATTTCCGTGCCTGGTGCCGCACTCTACTATGCGACTATCGGCAACCTCTCCCATACGATGACCGAATTGAATAGCGGTTACACCGGCATATTGGTTCCTATTCGGTGGCGCGGAGAGTTTCTGATTAATGGCGCACAGGTCCGCCCAGCCGAGATATACCTTCCTCAGGAGAAGGTTCTGTTCGAGGCGCATGGCGAGGAACGGACGACCCTGGGGATCAGCATGCTGCGAGAGCACCTTATTGCTACCGTCGCAGCACTCCAAGGTGTCGCCCCGGATGCTGTGCCGCTCGACGGAGGCGCCCTGGAACTGTCGCCCGTAGTCATGTCGAACGTACGCCGTTCGCTGACTAAGCTACTCAATCGATACATCGACTCTAGCAACCAAGAACCGCTACCTGTGCACTCGGCAGAACAACTTGCCCGCCAGATCACTCAAATACTCATCAGTCTTTACCTGCAGGCGCGACCGGCAAAGACACCAGCGCTGCGCAGCGCTGCAAGATTGACAAGGATAGTGCACACCGCTGAAGAACGCTTTGCTGCAGCGCAAGCCGGGCCGTTATCGCTAGCGGACCTGTGTGCTGCGGCCGGGGTCAGTAAGGTCACGCTTTGTCATGCTTTTATGGTTGTGTGCGGCTCCTCGCCGATGGCCTATTTCAAAAAGCGGCGCCTCACGGATGCCCGGCTTGCGCTTTTGGGCGGCGACCGTGAAACCGACCTCGTAAAACGCGCTGCTCTTGGAGCAGGGCTTACACATATGGGTCGGTTCTCAGCGGAGTATCACCAGCTGTTCGGCGAGTTACCAACAACCACGCTTAACCGGGCTCCAGACTAATTCCGGGATAAATCTTGCGCGTTAACAAGCAGACGATGCGCTTGTTGAATCTCACTGCTCCGGTGATGAGAGGCGCGCCACCTTAACTGCAACGCGCAACCACCAGGGCTTATCCAGAAGCTCGCGGGAAGGCACTTCCCTGGACTTAGCGAAGTCGCGCTCAGCGGTCCGGCCACATGACTGACGACGATCAGAGTCGCAAGCAAACGCAGTTTCCGATTTACATGAGTTAGTACAATAATGCTAGACTACCATCGTGTAGAAGAAAAAAAGTATACCGATCAACGCGCTCATACATCTCTGTAATCCTCTGACTCATAAAAAAGTGCCCGACAGTTCCGATGCTGTCCATGGCCAGTGAATCGCCCCGTGTTGGTGGGAGGCTCCATACCTTGAGAGAGGAGTGCCCCCGGTCTGATTGAGACTGCCGAGCCATGATATAAGCGATGCCTTTGGACTCAGATCAGTTGAAACAAAGACAGGCTCTGGCCTCAACAAAGCCTGACCAAAGACCAATGGAGAACCTACGATGACCACTCTTTCCGCGCTGAATGCTTTGTTCGATCGGCAGAAAAAGGCCTTTGCCGCCAATCCCGACCCGACGTTGAAACAGCGAGGGGATCGACTGGATGCCGTTACCAGCGCACTGATTGCCAACCGAAAACGCATTCAGGATGCGCTGCGTGAAGACTTCAGCGTACATCCGGACGCGCAAGCAGATTTCGTCGAGATTTTCGGTGTCGCTGGACGTTTGCAATTTGCCAAATCGATGCTTGCGGAATGGACGAAACCTGATTCCCGCGATCTTGACCCCGCCATGTATGGTGGAAGCCGCGCGTTCGTAACGCCACAACCCAAAGGGGTGATCGGCAATATGGTGCCTTGGAACTTTCCCTTCGACATCGGCATCGGGCCGCTCGCGGAGATGCTGGCGGGCGGGAATTCGGTGATCATCAAACCTTCTGACATGACGCCTGCCTGCAGCATCGTGATGAAGGAAATGCTGCTTGCGGCGATCGACGAGGATATCGTTGCCGTGGTGCCGGGTGACATTGATCTGGCGAAAGCCTTCCCCACACTTCCATGGAATCATCTCTTGTATACCGGCAATCCAGATGTCGCGCGGTCAGTCGCCATGGCCGCTGCACAAAATCTGGTGCCACTGACGCTGGAACTCGGCGGAAAGTGCCCGGCTTTATTCACCGATAGTGCCATCACGCACGAAAACATCGCCAGCGTGCTACGGACCAAGATGGTTAAAAATGGGCAGATGTGTGTGGCGCCAGATTATGTGATGGCGCCCCGCTCCAATATTGGCGCCTTTGTCGATCATGCCCGCGGGTACATGGCAGAGGCTGCGCCTGACTATGTGAACAGTGATAATGTGACGGGCATCATCGCCGACCGGCATATCGCGCGCATCGAAGCGCTGGTAGAAGGCGCCGCTGCTGAGGGCGCTGAAGTTGTATCTCTCGGTGAGGGTAGCCCGTCAGATGACCGCAAGCTGCCATTGCGGCTGGTCATTGCCCCCTCGCTCGATTCCGAACTGATGCGCGAAGAGATATTTGGGCCGGTGTTGCCGGTCGTTCCCTATGACACGATTGATGAAGCGATAGACTATATCGCCCGTCATGATCGTCCGCTCGGTGTGTACGTGTACACAGATGACGACACGCTGAAGTCTCGCATCCTGTCAGATACCCATTCCGGCGGCGTTACTTTTAACGGCTGCGCGCTTCAGGCAGCGCAGCCCAATATCGGCTTTGGTGGCTCGGGCCTCAGCGGCTACGGACGGCACCATGGGATCGAGGGTTTTCGGGAATTTACTAATCCGCGCGGCGTAGTGGACTTTGATCCGGATGCGCTCGCGCAGAACATTATGCCGCCCTATGGCGATGTAGCCGCAGGCATACTCTCTGCAATTACGGGAGAAGGCGCTTAAGTTTTGCGGATAGGCAAAACGAAGCCCCGACATTGCAACGGCGTGGCGTTTGCCGCCGGTTTGGTGCATGTAAAACGCCGTTGTCGTGTCCCCGAAGGTAATTTCGGAACCTCATAGACCTGGTCGGCACCACTTTAATCTACTCTCTCTACGTCCCCGGGCAACCAGCTTCGGTCAAAGAAAGTTTCACCGGGTCCATACAAGCGCAGGTAGACAAACCACCCCTCTCCCGGGCGCGTCTGCACCCAGTTAAGCTCGTTTACTCCGTCTGGTAATGCAGGCGAGAAGTGGAGATCAAAAGAGCCATCGCTGTTAGCTACCGCACCGTGGACATCGCCAACCAACGGCCTGCCCAGTTCGTTCTGCACCTGTGAACGCGTTTCATTGTCGTAAACGGTTAGAGACCAGAACATTGAAGCAGGAACATCCTTGGGCAGGTGTACGGTATAGTGATTCTCACCGCTGAGCCATCCACCCTTACCATCCTGATAAGCGCCGATGTAGATTGAGCCCTGTCCGGGTGCTTGCAGGACCATGGCATTTGCCGTGCCGATGGCTTCATAGGTAAAACGCGTACGCTCATCAATCACCAGATAATCGTCCGTGCGAAACCAGGGGTTGTCCAGCACAAAAAGCCATTTCCATTGGCGTTTCCCGGGAGCCAAGTACAGCTTTTCTCTTGGGGAGCGAGATTGCCAGCCAACAGTCTTTGCCATCGCTACACCTACAACCGCCGCTTCAGCCAGGATTCCCTGCATGCGCTCATCCGGCTTAAACTCTCGCGCGTGCGCAATGCCAAGAGTTTCCAGTGCTCCCAGCATCGCCATATCCTGTTCACGTGGCGGATTCAGGTTGATATAACGCGCCAGCAACTCGAAATACTCAGGGCCCTTGGGAATCAGTGTGTCGTGCTTTTTGCCAGTAATATCTATAAATTTGGTTTCCGGCGGGTTGCCCGCTTGCGACAGAGGATACTGCTTCCATTGGCGCATCTGCTCGGCCAGTTGCGGCCAATCATCACGTGACTGGCCTACCGCGCGCACGTAAAAAAGCACGAAGTTGGTGTCGGCTTGCACTGTATGGTAGTGCGCCTTCGGCAGGGGTTCATCATAGTTCGGGGGCAAGACCAGAAAACGACCTCCGCGGTTCTGTTCGGCTGAGAATGGCCCACCCAAATCAGTAAGCGGCTCCTGCCACAAATTATTCATGGTGCCCAACAAGCCTGCCGGCAGTTCCACCACCACGGGACCGTCCCGCAAGTCCAGCACGCCAGAGAGATACACTGTGTCCTGGTTACCTGTGAGTATCAGTTGTTGCTGTTCAGCCGAATTCGGTTGAATAACCACCGTATGGTTATTGGCGCCCTTACCTAACGTCGCCTCCACTGCCGAGGCATAGGAGACGAAAGGCATAGCCCAGAGGTAGGCTTGTACCGCCCGCTGGAAATCCAATTCGTTGTAGAGTTTTTCAACAGTCGCTTCAGTAGGATAGCCACTGGCAAACTCGAGTTCACCTATGCGGCTTTCAACCACACTGTTTGACCAGGCCCCGCTTGCAAAGGCCAGGGTGAAAAACAGTAATACTTTGCCGGGATTTTCCAACGGCGATGATGCCCGCTTCGGGCAACACATATAGTTATGCATGGGTTTAACACTCCTTGTTAGCTGGCGGTAGTTGACGGAAGACGACTACTCGACAAGCTCAAAGTCACCGGGCTTCCAGGTTTTGTCGAACCAGGGCTCCAGCGGGCCATAAAGCCTCAGCAGGACCATGTAGCTTTTGCCCGACATGGTTTGAATCCAGTGGCCCTCTTGCCCTTCTGGAGCCTTTGGTCCAAACCAAACGGTATAAGATTCATCATCGTTTTGTTTAATGGTAGGACTGTTGCTATCTAGGCCGGCCAATTTTTGGTCGGTCTCTAACATAGAACGATGTTGACCCGAATACACCATGAATGACCAAAAGTTATTGACAGGGATCGGCGCAGGTAAAGTTACCTTGTAGGTTTTACCGCCATCGAGGTAGTTGCCATTAGCGTCTCGGGGCGTAAATGCATAGGCCGAGCCTGTCCCGACTTTCGGCATGGCCATAGCTGGCGTAATACCGGTAGCGGCATAGTGGAACATAATGCGGTCATCGAGCACCAATTCCCCGTTGTTCATGAAATCATGCCCTCCGGAAAAGGAGGTATACCACTGACGGTCCGGATAGAAAAAGGCTGCCGTATTGCGCGGTTTAAAGACAATGGCTCTTGCTGTGGCATTGCCGATTGCTGCGGCATCCTTCAGAATCTTTTTCATCCGGGCATCGGGTGCAAAGGGCTGTCCTCTCTTGATACCGATAGATGCGAAGAGCCCAACCAGTTCTGGATTAAATGCATCCGCAGGCTCATATTGAACCACCGCGTTAAGCTCTTCATAGAAGCGCTCATCATTGGCATGAATCGTATTGAACTTTACACCGGAAAGATCGTAAACTTTTTGCTTCGGTGGATTATCAGCCTGTGCAAGAGGATAAGCACGAAATCCTTCTTTCAGCTGTTTTACTGACCCCTCCAGGTCGCCGTCTTTCACAAAAACGCGCATCAATAACCAATGGCGGTAGGTCTCGGATTTTGCGACAAAGTAGCCTTCAGGGATATCGCCCTCGTAGTCCGGCCCTATGAAAAGATACTTACCACCCTTACCCTGATCGGGTCCGACCAGCCCAATGTCGCTAACGTAACGGAAGAATGCATCGTCCAGGATTCCCAGCACAGGCCCGGGGATCTCGACGACCATCGGACCATTTTTCAGGTCAATCTCTGCCATGGCATACGGAGTCGTTGATTGGGCAGTCAATAACAGGCCGCGAGCATCCAGTAAGCTTTCAGTAATTCCCATATCGCCTGGTTCCAGGCCCGCTTGCTTGAGCCCCTTCAGGAAGGCATAGATGGAGGCTGCCGGCATGCCACTAAGAAAGGCATCAACACCGCGCGACAAGTCGAGAAAATCATAGGCTTTCTCAACCGTCGATTCACTGGGCATACCATCGAAAAAATCGAGCTCCCCAAGGAATTCGGTCTCCACCTTATCTGGGGTAAGCAGGAATTCCGGTACATCAGCAGCATATTTGGGCTTTTGCTGCTGTTGTGCCAGTGCGAAAGTGGCATTTACCAGAACCAGCAATGCAAAAACAACAGGGAAAGCTCTTTTAATGGGATCCAATTTCTTTCTCCTGTCTTAATGTCGTTTTCCATGAATGTTCCGTCCGTTTTGTCCAGCTTTTTATCTCTGGATTGCCACCCCCCAATTTGATCAATTACTCAACTTTAACAAGTGGCGGGCTAACCCATTTGCCCTCAAGTGCTTCTGCTTTTGGACCATAAAGTCTCAGCACTGCGTAAAAAGGCCCATCGGGAGCGGGTAACCAGTTTGATTCCAGCTCTTTACCTGGAGATTCCTTTTGCAAATAAAGAGTTAAAGAACCATCCTCACTAACAACAAACTGCTCCATCATAGGAGAATTAAGAAGATACCTGTTAAGAGGATTATCAATAAGCAGCTGTGTTTTACCGTCATACATAGTCAAAGACCAGAATGCTGATACTGGTGGAAATTCACCTTTTTCAAATGCCATTGTGTACTTGTTTTTTGATGCGTCCAATGGAGCGCCCTCTGCATCTACCAAATAGGTTGGGTAGATAGCTTCAGCACCTGAGTTTCCGTATATTCCCAACTGCGCACCCACTGCTCGAAGCATAAACAGCTCATCTAAATTGTAATTTTCTTTTGCACTTTTATTTAAAAAGTCTCTTGTACCAAATACTTTTGCACTTGCTAATGGATCTCTGGAAGCCTTAGCTCCAAAAGCTTTTATCGCAGCAAGACCCTGTTTAGCGCCTTCTTCTAAAGCTTCTTGAATCTCTGGAGAGAATTTTTTGATATCGAATTGGCCATTGCCGTTCAATCCAATCTTTACAAACCTCTTCATAAGGGCTTGCTCTTCCTCCGGTGTTTTTACGAGCGTCAGCATAAAGTCTAAATAAGCAAATGACTGAGCGTTAAACTCCGCTCCTGCTTCCCACTTTGGAAAAGGAACCGCTGCTGCTGCAGGGGGAACGTTTGTGCCAAGAAACGCACTGAGTGGCTCAACGTGATACCCCTCCTGAATTTCCTTAAGAGTATCTATATCACTCGGATTAAACAGTTGCGTGCGGTGAATGCTAAAAACAAATTGAGTTTCAGAGGGAATAACTTCTGTAATACCTTTTGGTACATCTCCCGTCCAATCAGGTCCTGTCAGGAGATATTTACCAGGAACATTTCCCGTTGCCACGGTACTGATATAAGCAAAATTATGCGTATAGAGATCAATGAGTTGTACTTCATAAAACCGCTGCTCGTCTATCTCCGGGATAGTAAACACAACGGGTTCAGCTCTCAGATCTACCCATGTCATGCAATAAGGCGTATCTGAATTTGGCGTGATAACAGCTCTGTCCTTGGGCGTGTATACTCTCGCCACACATCCTAGCTCGTTAAAATCGCCTTTATACTCCGGTGATTTTGTATCGACGGCATAGTCGTACATCGTTTTGTAGTTGAGCACCAAAGGAAAGCCGTAAACATAGGCCTCTTTGGCGATTTGGGTTGCTTCTTCTGAGGTAAGCGCTGCATGTTCAGCGGCATCACTATCCTTAGCGTCTGACGAACAGGCTGATAAAATTATTATCAGGCTGGCTAGTGCAATTAAGTAAGTCTTCATCACTTTGTATCCCTGCGCTTTCATTTAGATATGGTTACTTTTGGCAGCACGTATAGCGGGTCCAGACTTTCCGGCTCTGGCCAATACAGCCTGGCTTGCAGCGAGAATTCGCCATCATATGCTGGCAACCAGTTAGATACTTTATCTGCCGATGGCTTCTCTTTTTGAATATAGATATCTAAAGAACCATCCTCATTGTATTTCAGGCCATCCGTAGCACTACTGATGACATAGCGGTTGATCTCATTTTCCGTAAAGAGTTGTTCTGGCATTTTATACATTGAGAAAGACCAAAACGCTTTTACTGGGGGAAGCCTGTCTTTAGCAAAATGCAGGACATAGTTATGTTTTGAGCCATCAAGTGCGTCACCATTTTCATCTATGGTTGTATCAGGGTAAAAAGCCTCCTCAAGGTCATTCCCATAAAGCCCAAAATAGGCAGCCGCTGCACGGGTCAGGAATTTACCTTCCATCGCTTTTGGTGAGCCAAAGGCTCCTGAAACCTGCATCCATCCATCTACTACAGTACCCAGGTTTTTTGTTTCTGCTTCTATCTCCACCATTGCTTCATCAATAGCTTCTTGCATAATTTTCTTCGTTGCAGAGTCAATACTGTTCACATCAAAAGGAACGTTTTCGCCAATACCGATTTTTGAAAAACGTTTCAAAAGCGCCTCTTCACTCGGATTTGGTTTGACGAGACCAAGTGCAAAATTGAGATAGGTTATGAAACCTACCGATCTGATTTCTTCGAGAGAATAGACAGGAAAATCTAATGGGGTTGACGCTTCAGGAGTTGGAGCTCCCATGAACTGGCTCAGGGTCTCCACCTTATATTCGTTCATGATTTTCCGAGCATTTTCTGCATCATCTGCAGAGTAGACCTGTGTGCGTGCCAAGGCCAAAAGAATGTTCGAATCTGTTTGTATAACCTTGGTTATCCCTTCAGGCTTTTCTCCACTCCAGTCAGGTCCCGCGATAAGATACTTACCCGCTTGAGAGCCTGTTGCCCGCGTACCTACATAACCAACATTATGTGTGAATAGATCTATGAGTTGCCATGAGTAGTAACGATTATCAGCAATGGCTGGAACACTTAGAATCATTGGTTCCGCTCTTAAATCGAATATTACATTTGAATAAAATGTATCGTTATTTGGACGAACCATAACGGTATATTCCGGCCCAAGCAGAACCGCATTATGTGTTAGCTCATTAAAGGGTGCTTCATATACAGGGGAGTCTTCCCACACTTTCAGAACATAGATCATTTTGTAATTTTCCATCATCGGATAGGCGTATATGTACGCTTCTCTGGTAATGGCTTTAATTTCTTCAGGGGTAAGTTGTGCTTCCTTAGCGGCAGCTTCTGCTACATAGCCCGATAATATCAAGACCGAACAAATGGCAAGGAAAAAGGCGAGAACTCGGCCTGCAAATCGACGGTTAATAGTTTTTTCCATGGTTTATATCTCCCAAGTTTGGTCTCTATTGAATTTATACGGATTCAGCAAATTTCCAGGTGCCGTCAAGGATATCTTTCCTTGGCAGGCAGGAACTCCGGGACGTCAGCCGCGTATTTCGGCTTTTGTGTCTGTTGTGCCGATAAAAATGAGGCGTGCATCAGAGCCAACAAGGCAAAAACAAGATGACAGATTCTTTTAGTAGTATTCATGTGATGCCTCCTTTTAGGTGCTATCCATTGACAATCAATTCTGCAGCGGCTTCACGCCAGGGTAGATCCATGGACCTGCGAGTATTTCCTTACGGTGCTGATACAAGCGGACGGTATAATTCCATCCGTCAGTGAGATAAAGATTGTTCGCATTGTCAGGATACCCACCAAATTAGCGCCTATTTGGGAAACAGAATCTGGGCCTGTAATCGCATCAGCCAATCCGCACCATTCTTGGGTGTTTCAACGTTGTAGTAGGCAGAGGCCTGCAGATTCGCTGGTGTGTCGCCCCACTTGATAATTTGCCCTATCCCCCCACCCGGTGGCACAGTCCAGGTATTGTCACTGTCGGCCTTAGAACAACGACTGAGGGCCCCAGGCCCCACCGCTGGGCACCAAGACGGTCGTCGGTAGCAGTGTCAAGTTGGGCAATAGGCCCTGCGCCCCATACCCAGCCCCCGGAGCTGAGTTGTTTTGGCGACAGAAAAGCCGAAAACTGAATATCGCCGATGCCGTTTTCACGATCCTGACCGGGCGCAAACTTGGGTTGTAAGATTAGAGGAATGATCGTGCGGGTAATCAAGTTCCAGTTGTCACTGAAGTCGAACGGTATGACCGTCTGAATGTTCAGTATATTCTGAGTTTCTTCCTCCGGCCCAACATTGAAATCGGTGGTGTTCTGGAAGGGCAGGCTAATCATCGAAGCCACGTAGTTTTGCGCTGACTTTGCCATTTTTTCCAATCTGTTCTCTCCCTGGTCGATATTGCCATCGGCCGGTGAGGAGAAGCCCAGGGGGCCCACTAGCAGTAGTGAAAGTAAAAGGCTTGCTCTTGTAGTAACGGACATCACGTTATTCATCCTCAGGGGTTTTGTATTACAGCACCGTAGATAGTCGAGACCGGAAACATCATACCCAGAGCTCATTCAATTACTCTCTAATCAGGCTTTAGCCCTTAAACGGATTAGGAACAATGGGTACAATGAACACTCGAAAATTCCACCCTGGTCCGAAGGCATCAGGCTGATTCACGTAGTATTGCGCTTCTACCCCCCACTTAACGGGCAAAGGGCCCAACATCGTCGTGGTATCGAAGCCGATACCAACGGGAATGGCGTGTTTGTCACTGCCGGATTCATTCCAGTTGATACTGATATTGGGCGCCGCTCCAATATTTGTTTGCGCGTTATAGCGATACCTTACAATGTACTGAAGGTCCGTTAGTTCCAGTTCAGCTGCTCCGTCGACAGACCAACCCGGTAGTCAGGCCCGAATACATAACACTGTTGGAGTAAACTAAAGAGCCAGTGTAGGAGCCCGTCTCAACCCAGACCACCATAACTTGTCATTATGTGCCACGCTCGCCTAAACTGAGCCTGGCAAGTGCGCTCTTTTGATCTGAATCAACTGGAATCCAGCAGGGGATAAAACTA
The DNA here is from genome assembly GCA_963753815.1 of uncultured Gammaproteobacteria bacterium. Classification (GTDB taxonomy): domain Bacteria; phylum Pseudomonadota; class Gammaproteobacteria; order Pseudomonadales; family Halieaceae; genus CAVWDU01. The sequence continues at coordinate 1,858,842 of CAVWDU010000003.1, read as the reverse complement.
TTTTTGAGCCCGCGAACCAGGTCATTCGTTTTGCCCGGGTGGCTGTGGTGCAGCCTTTTGTGGCTTATCTCCAAGGCATTGGGGTGCCAACGGAAAAGTACCTGTTACAGGTTGGACTGACCCAGGCCATGCTCGATGATCCGGACAACCCGATTCCCACCAGCCTTGTCTTCGAGTTCCTCAACGCGGCTTGCCAAGCTGAAGGCATCGACGATATCGGGCTACTCGCCGGTCGGGCGACATCACTGCAAATGATGGATGAGTTCGGCAACAGACTGCTCGCAACGAAGAGCATCGGGGACTACCTCAAAGTGGGCTGTCGCCTGATCAAAGATATATCGTCGGGTGATGAATGTTGGTTAGCCGAAGGTGATGAAGAACTGCGCTTCTGCCATTCGATTTCGACGCTGAACGAAAAGGATAGAATACAAAATTATTTGTATACCTCGCTGGTCACCATCAACACCATTCGCCAGGCCACCACGGAGACCTGGTGCCCTGCGGAGATTACCATCCCCGGTATGGGGCCGGACAGCGCCGCCAGGCTAGCTGCAGTACTGCCTGGCACGAGAGTTATTCGGGATGGTCCCTACGCTTCATTCCTGATTCCACGCAATTTGCTGGCCCGCCCCATGTGTGCAAAGGGCGAACGGGTGCCGGACGTAGGGCTTCATCCCCAAACACTTCCGCTACCAAAGGACTTTGTAACATCTATCATGCAACTTATCGAGACGCTGGTTATCGCGGGAAACTCCGATATTCATGCGGCGGCGAGTGCGGCAGGTTTGAGTTATCGTATTTTACAGCGAAGACTGGCCGAATCTGGTACCAACTATTCTGCGCTGTTAGCAAATACACGCGCTTCTATGGCCACGCGCTTGATTCGGGATGAAAAGCGTTCGCTAGCTGATATTGCGAGTACCCTGGGCTATACAAACCAGGCAAACTTCAGCAGGGCATTTCGCCGTGTTACGGGTCTGTCGCCCCGGGCTTATCGGGACAGCCTACATTGATCGCGGTAGTTCGCCTTTAGGTGATGGCAGGGGTGCATTCAGCAACCTTCGGCAATACTCCCGCAGACGATTCGGTCATATTTGATTTTTATGAACATGGAATTCCAGGGACAGTTTAGAATTCCAGGGACAGTTTACCTAACTCAGATCCCGCTAGGATGAATTCCAGGGACAGTTTACCTAACTCAATCCCGCTAGGATGAATTCCAGGGACAGTTTACCTAACTCAATCCCGCTAGGATGAATTCCAGAGACAGTTTACCTAAGATGAATTCCAGGGACAGTTTACCTAACTCAATCCCGCTAGAGCTCCATGAATTAAGTAAACTGTCCCCAAGTTTCCTAACTCAATCCCGCTAGAGCTCCATGAATTAAGTAAACTGTCCCCGAGTTTAACACCCCTACGGGGCGCCTCCGCTGCGCTGCGGCGTCTAAAACGCTTGCGCGTTTTGTCGAACGCTGCGGCCGGCGTCCCGGGCTCGAACCAAGTCAACACAGCCCACCATAAAAAAAGCCACCCCGATGGGGGTGGCTTTGTTTATGGTGGGCCGTGCTGGATTCGAACCAGCGACCAATTGGTTAAAAGCCAACTGCTCTACCAACTGAGCTAACGGCCCGTAAAACGCGTCATTTGCGGCGAATGCCGGAGCACTCCCGCGAAAGAGCCCGTATGGTACGGGTATCGGCGGAAAACTCAAGCCATTTTTGCCTGACTCTCCAGCCTGTCATTATAAAACGTAGCGGGTGGGGTCGGCCACACCGGCGTCCAGGAATCCCTGGCGGCGCAACCGGCAACTGTCGCACTTGCCGCAGGCCAGGCCGTCGTCGGTCGCCTGGTAACAGGATACCGTGAGGCCGTAGTCGACACCGAGCGCCGCGCCCGCACGAATAATGTCACCCTTCCCGAGTGCCATCAACGGTGTGTGAATCGCGATTTTATTGCCCTCGACGCCGGCCCGTGTTGCCAGGTTGGCCATATTCTCGAAGGCGGCGATGTACTCGGGCCGGCAGTCCGGGTAGCCGGAGTAATCCACGGCGTTGACCCCGATGAAGATATCCATCGCGCCGAGCACTTCGGCCCAGCCGAGTGCGATCGAGAGAAATACCGTGTTGCGGGCGGGTACGTAGGTGACCGGGATACCCTCGGTCTCCTCCTCCGGCACCGCAATGGCCAGGTCGGTCAGGGCCGAACCGCCAATGCTGTCCAGGTTGAGTCTGACGACCTTGTGCTCCACGTCGCCGCACGCGGCAGAGACCCGCTCTGCCGCCTGCAGCTCGGCGCGGTGTCGCTGCCCGTAGTCGAAGCTCAGGGTGTAGCAGCGGTATCCGTCGGCGCGGGCCATGGCCAGGACCGTGGTGGAATCGAGCCCCCCGGAAACGAGCACAACCGCGGGTTTGGGCACAGCGTCACTCATCAGTGCCCCGGCTGGTCATCCCAGAGAAGTTTATGCATCTGCAGCTGCATTCGCACCGGCAGGCGGTCGGCGAGAATCCACTCCGCCAGTTCGCGGCCGCCCACCTGCCCGTGGCTGGGCGAGAACAGGATGTCAGACACCCTGCCCGGCAGTGTCAGTTCGTCCAGCTTGAAGCGGGCCCACTCGTAGTCCGCGCGGTCGCAGATCACGAACTTTACCTGATCCTGCGGTTTGAGCCGATCTATGTTGCTGTAGTCATTGCGGCCGGCCTCCCCGGATGCCGGGGTCTTCAGGTCCAGCACCACCACGACCCGGGGGTCGATGGCCGCGAGACTGATCGCACCGCCGGTTTCCAGCGACACCTCGTACCCGGCATCACAGAGCCTGGCCAGCAGCGGCCAGCAGCTTTGCTGGGCCAGCGGTTCGCCGCCGGTCACGGTCACATAGCGGGGCTCATAGTCGGCGACACGCGCGGCAATCGCATCGATGCTGTGGAGTTCACCACCGGAAAACGCGTACTCGGTATCGCAGTACACACAGCGCAGCGGGCAGCCGGTCAGCCGCACGAATACGGTCGGCAGGCCCACCGTGCGCGCCTCACCCTGCAGCGAGTAGAAGATTTCCGTGATGCGGACGGTGTCGAGACCCGGTGGTGCGACGCGGTTGGGCAGTGGTTGAGTCATACAGCGCTATGCCCGGATGGCGGGGCCCGGATGGCTCAGTAGTTCTCGGCGATGAACTGCCGCGACAACTGCACCGCGGAACTGTTGGTCTTACCGTACTCCTCGATCACCCGATCGAGGTACTCCCGGCCCGTGGCCCGGTTGCCCTTCTGGTAGTAGACCTTGCCGAGTTTGTACATCGCGTCCGGCACCTTGTTGTTGTCCGGATACTCGCTGAGCAGCAACATGAATGACTGACGCGCCGATTCGAGCTGCGGCGGCGAGGTGACCAGGTAAAGTTCGCCCAGCCAATAGTGGGCGTTGGGCGCATAACGACCGGCAGGATAGGCCTGCAGGAACTCGTTGAATGCGCTGATCGCCGCATCCCATTGCTGGCCGCGAACGAGGGCGTATGCCGCGCGGTAGGCCTCGCCCTCCCCCGGTTGTTCCGCGGCCGCGGGCCGGGCGCTGCGGGGCTTTGTACGGGCAGGCGCCGCCGCGGGCACCGCACGGGCAGATGCCGCCGCGGGCGCCGGCTCTGATTCAGGCGCGGCGGATACGGCCGCCGCCGAGCTACCGGCAACGGCGCCGGCACCGAGCGACCCGCTGCCGCCAAGACGCCGATCGAGATCCTGGTAGCGGGCATCCAGCTGCTGCTGGAGCCTGCGAATCTCGTATGCCTGCTTCTCCACACGACCGTTGAGCGTCATGACCTCCTGTTGCAGCTGCTGTATCTGGTAGACCAGGTTGCCCAGGTTCTGATTCTGGCTGCCGATGCCAGGACCGGGAGCGGTCGGCCGCGGTGAACTGGGTGCTCCGGCCGGCGCAGTCGCCGCAGGTGCCGGCGCTGTGGAATTACCGGTAGCACCAGTACCAACACCGTAGCGGGTGCTGGGGTACTGCTGTGCGGGTTTCACCTTGTAGGGATCGTAGTCTTCAGCCTGCTGGGCGCGCTGGGCTGCTCGCTCGGCCTCGACGTCGATGTAGTCCTGGGCAAGGCCGTGTAACGAGAACGGGCCAGTCGTCAAGACCAGCCCGCCGATCAGGAATGTTCTGATACTGCTATGCATGTATGGCTCGTTACTTCAGCTCTACCCGTCGATTCTGGGACCAGCTGGACTCGCCAGAGCCATAGGCAACTGGACGCTCCTCGCCGTAGCTCACCGTTTCGATGCGGTAACTGTCAATCCCGTTGACGACCAGGTAATCGCGCACAGCATTGGCACGACGCTCGCCCAGTGCCATGTTGTATTCGCGTGTGCCGCGCTCGTCGGTGTGGCCCTCGAGGCGCACCGTGCGGTCATTGGTTTTCAACAGTTCCACGTGCGCGTCGAGTGCCTCGCGTGACTCGGGCCGCAGCGCCGAGCTGTCGAAATCGAAGTAAAACACGTTGCCGTAAGCCGCCACGGCCTGTTCCAGGATCTGTTGTTGCTGTCGGGCCTGATCCATCTGCGCCTGTTCCTGGCGCGCGAGCTCGTCGGCGCGGCGCTGGGCCTCTTCCTCTTCCTTCTTGGCAGTGCTGGAACAGCCCGCCATGAATACCGCTATCAGTACTGCTGCGATTGCCTTGCCGGCACCCGGTAAATGAGTCATAGCAACTTCCCTTCCAATGATCCTATCTTGGTTTTTTTGGCTTCTGTGCGGGGCCCGGCAGGCGTAATCAGCGCCCCCAGATATAAGGAGACCATGCCGGCTCGCGAACGTCTCCCTCGCGCGCTGGCAGGCTGAACTTGACGCCGCCATCGACTGAAACCGCGCCCAGGATACCGCGCCCACCCTGTTTCGTTGCGTACAATACCATAGAGCCATTGGGCGCGATACTGGGACTTTCATCCAGCTGCGTCGACGTCAGTATCTGCAGCCGACCGTTGACCAGATCGTGCAGCGCGATGTGAAAGTCGCCGTCCTGCTGGTGCACCAGCACTACGTTACGACCGTCCTGGGCGACCCGCGCGCGCGCATTATAGGCACCCTCGAAAGTCATCCGCTCTGTGCGCCCGCTGGCCAGGTCGTAGCGATAAATCTGCGGTCGGCCACCGCGATCAGACGTGAACAGCAGCGACTTGCCATCCGGCATCCAGGTGGGCTCGGTATCGATGGCATAGTGGCGCGTCAGCCGGGTCAGGCGCTTGGTGGCGAGATCCATCAGGTAGATATCGGGACTGCCGTCCTTGGACAGCACCATCGCCATTTTGCGACCGTCCGGTGACCAGGCGGGAGAACCGTTCAGCCCCCTGAAATTGGTCAATTGTTCGCGCTCGCCCGTGGCCAGAACCTGCCGGTAGATCGCCGGACGTGTGGTTTCGAATGAGACGTAGGCGATTTCCTTGCCGTCGGGTGACCAGCTTGGCGCCAGGATGGGCTCGCGCGATTCCAGCAGCACAATGGGGCGCGCCCCGTCGGAATCGGACAGTGTGAGCCGGGCGTAGTCGCGCCCGCCGGGCACCCGGGTCACCGACACGTAGAGCAGGCGGGTTGCGAACGCACCGGGAATCCCGGTCAGCTTTTCGTACACCTGGTCAGCTACCTGGTGAGCCACCATACGAGCCTCGCTGACCGGCCCCGACTCCTGTCCGCCATGCACTCGTGCCTGGCGGTTGACGTCGAACAGTTCATAGGTAACCCGTAACTGCCCGGTGGAGGTGTCGACCCGGCCGATCAGCAGGTACTCGGCATTGATCGTGCGCCAGTCCCGGTAGAAAACGTCCTTCTCGCGAGTGGGCAGTCCCAGCATATCGGCGCGGGCAACCGGAGCGAACTGGCCGCTGCGCGCGAGGTCGCCGTCGATTACCTGGGCGACGTCCTCCGGCGCACCGCCGGGGCCGTCCCAGGCAAACGGAACCACCGCAATCGTGGTCGGGTTGTCGACGCCGCGGGTGATCTCGATGACCAGTTCGGCGCGCGCGGCCGCGGCGACCAGCAGCAGGCAGCAAGCGGCGAGTAATTGCACGTGTTTCATCAGTATCTCAGGTCCTCCGGTCTGAACAGCAGACGAAAACGCCTGAAGGTCTTTTCAAATTCTCGAAGTGGGAGTTTCTCCAGCTCGGGGAAGCTCCCCGCTTTCTCCACCGCATTGATCGCGGAACGATCAAAGGACGCGCTGCCGCTGCTTTTCAGCAGGGTCACGCTGATAACGTCGCCGGAGGGGATGAGCTGGATGGCCAGAAGTGCTTCCATGCCGTTGCGGGCGCTGGGCGGGCGGCTCCAGTAATTCATCACCGTCTGCTGGATCAGCGCCGCGTAGCTGGCCGTCATCTGCTCCGCCGATGCCGCCGCCTGCTGTTGCTCCTGCTCCTCCTGGGCCATGGCCTGGGCCAGCTCGGTACGGGCAATGGATGCGAGCTCCTGCTCCGTCATCCGCGGCTCGGGCTTCGGCTCAGCCTTGGGCTTCGGTTTGGGTTTCGAAGTCTTCGCCTTCGGTTTCGCGGCCGCAGGCTTCGTCGCCGCCTTCTTGACCACTTTCTTTGGCGCCGGCTTTTTTGCCGCCGGCTTGGCAACAGGCGTTTTTTTGGTCTTGGGCTTCGCAACCGGTTTCGGTTCCGGCTGCAGGTCGGCGACGTCCACCAGTTTGGCCTGAATGACCCTGGTGACGGGCTTCACGGTGCGCACCTCTCTTGCACTCGACCAGTTCAGGGTCAGGACAAACAGCAGCAGCCCATGGAGAACGAGCGTTGCCAGCAGCGGCCGCAGAAAAATGCGCGGCCCGGGCGGCCTGGCGTAGAGCGAGTTCGTCACGGCGGGTTCTCGGTGACCAGGCCCACGCTGGGTGCTCCCGCCTCCTGGAGCGCAGCCATCAGGGTGACAACCTCGCCGTAGGCAACGGCGCGATCGCCCCAAACCATCACCGGCTTATCCGGGTTTCGCCGCATGACCGCCGCTACCCGCTGCTTGATCGTGGCGAGACTGAGCGCCTGCTTTTCATCACCGCCGACGTTGAGAAACAATTCCCCGCCGGCCTTGAGCGAAACGATCACCGGCTCGCTGTCCTGGTTTTCCACCGGGTCGGCACTGGCCTCAGGTAGATCCACCTTCACCCCCTGCATCAGCATCGGGGCGGTTACCATGAAGATGATCAACAACACCAACATGACGTCGATGTAGGGCACGACGTTGATCTCTGCCATCGGCCGGTGCTTGGTGCGGTTGCCTGCCATCGGGGATCAGCCTCCGTTGCGCGCTCGAGACCGCAGGGCATAGGCCTGACGGTAAAGAATGCTGGAAAACTCATCGACGAAGGTATCATAACGATTGCTGAGCACGTCCACCCGCGCGGCGAAGCGGTTGTAGGCCAGCACGGCCGGAATCGCCGCGAACAGGCCCATGGCGGTGGCGATCAGTGCCTCCGAAATACCCGGGGCCACCGTCGCCAGTGTGGCCTGGGTGGCGTTTGCCAGGCCGCGGAAGGAGTGCATGATTCCCCAGACGGTGCCAAAAAGCCCGATATAGGGGCTGGTCGAGCCCACCGAGGCGAGGAACGCGAGATGCCGCTCAAGCCGTTCCTCCTCGCGCAGGGTTGCCACCCGCATCGCGCGCCGCGAGCCCTCGATCACCGCCTCCGAATCCATCTCAGACTGCTGGGCAAGCCGTGAGAACTCCTTGAACCCGGCCCGGAAGATACTCTCCACGCCGAGTACTGCGTGCCCTGCAGAGGCGCGCTCATTACCCTCCCGGTAAAGCTGGGAAAGGTCGACCCCCGACCAGAAGTGCTCCTCGAAATCCTGCATTTCATTGCGGGCGTTGCGATAATAGATGAAGCGCTGCACGATCATGAACCACGACACTACCGAGGCCAGCAACAGCAGGGCCATCACGGCCTGCACGGTGATGCTGGCGTTGAGCACCAGATCGACTAAGCTCAGTTGTTCTTCCAACGCTGTGTCCCCTAACGGTCGGCTGGTCTGTTTATAGCAGAGCCCGCAGCGATGCCAGCAGCGCTGCGGGAATACGACGCGGTTTCACTCCATCGCGATCAACGCAGGCAACTCTGACCTCCCCATCGGCCAACACATCGCTGCCGCGCCTGACCTGTTGCCGGAACACCATGCTGGCGCCACGGAGCTCGGCCAGCTGCGCCGTGGCAACCAGTTGATCGTCCAGTAGCGCAGGTCGACGATAGTGTACCGCGACATCACGCACAACGAACATCAGGTCAAAGTTGCAGATAAATTCCTTGCCATAACCGAGAGAGCGCATCAACTCGGTGCGCGCTCTTTCCAGATACTTCAGGTAATTGACGTAATAGACAATACCCCCGGTGTCGGTGTCTTCCATGTAGACCCGCACCGCCAGCTCGAACGGTGGGCAGCTCACTCGCCGGCGCCCTCGTCGTCGAGCGCCAGTGGTAACGTGGCGCCCCCTCCGACAGAGTCCGCAGGAGCAACCAGGCCGAAATGGAGGTAGGCGCCCTGGGTCACCATCCGGCCGCGGGGCGTGCGAACCATGTAACCCTGCTGGATCAGGTAGGGCTCCAGCACGTCCTCGATGGTGCCGCGCTCCTCGGAAATCGCCGCCGCCAGGCTGTCCACACCCACCGGGCCGCCGTCAAACATCTCGATCATGGCCAGTAACAGCCGGCGGTCGAGGTGATCGAAACCGCGCTGGTCGACGCTGAGCATATCCAGGGCGCGGTCCGCAACATCGGCGCAGATATGCCCGTCGGCCTTGACCTCCGCGTAGTCGCGCACCCGGCGCAGCAGGCGGTTGGCGATGCGGGGCGTACCGCGGGAGCGACGGGCTATCTCCGTGGCTCCGTCGGGATCGAGACCGATACCGAGGATAGCGGCGGAGCGCCCTACTATGGAGGAGAGGTCCTCGGTGCTGTAGAACTCCAGCCGCTGTACAATGCCGAACCGGTCGCGCAGGGGCGAGGTCAGCAAACCCGCCCGGGTGGTCGCACCAACCAGAGTGAATGGCGGCAGGTCCAGCTTGATCGACCGGGCCGCGGGCCCCTCGCCGATCATGATATCCAGCTGGTAGTCCTCCATCGCCGGATACAGAACCTCCTCGACATAGGGGCTCAGCCGGTGAATCTCGTCGATGAAGAGCACGTCACCCGGCTCCAGGTTGGTCATCAGGGCGGCGATATCCCCGGCCTTGTCGAGCACCGGTCCCGACGTGGTCTTGAGGTTGACCCCCATCTCATGGGCAATGATGCTGGCGAGGGTGGTCTTGCCGAGCCCGGGCGGCCCGAAGATCAGGGTGTGATCCAGCGGCTCGCCCCGCGCCTTCGCGGCCTGCAGAAAAATGTCCATCTGCTCACAAACCGCGGGCTGGCCGACATACTCGGCCAGGGTTTTGGGCCGCACCGCGCGGTCCAGGGCCTCGTCTGAGCGCGAACCCGATTGCGCGGCAACCAGTCGATCGGTCTCGATCATTCCCTGCTCCACCCCGGGGCCGTTAGGGCCTGTTGACCATGGATTTCAATGCCCGGCGGATGAGCTCCTCGCTGTCGAGATCGCTGTCATCGCTCACCGAAGCGACCCAGCGGGCCGCTTCCTGCGGCTTGTAGCCGAGCGCGACCAGCGCGCTTTCGGCATCGGCGACCTGCCGGCCCGGCAAACCGGCATCCACGACTGCCTGCCCGCCGTCGGCGGGGCCGACACCCCCGTGCAACCAATCCTTGAGCTTGTCCCGCATTTCAATCAGCAGCCGCTCGGCGGTTTTCTTCCCGACGCCGGGCAGCGCCGTGAGTGAGGAGATGTCGTCGCGCTGGACGCTGAGGACAAAGCTGTCGGCGTCCATGCCGGAGAGAATCGTCAGGGCCAGCTTGGGCCCCACGCCACTCACCCTGATCAGCTGCCGAAACAGACCGCGTTCGCGCTCGTCGGCAAATCCGTACAGCAGCTGCGCATCCTCGCGCACGACCATGTGCGTCATCAGGCAGACCTCGGCACCGGGCGCCGGCAACTGGAACAGTGTCGTCATCGGCACCTGCAGTTCGTAGCCCACACCCCCGGATTCCACCAGGATTTCAGGTGGCTGCTTGTACACCAGCGTGCCGCGTATTCTTCCTATCATAGCCCTGTCGTCACCGAATACGCCGTCGACGCACCGAGCGCGCACCCGCCAGGTGAACCAGGCTTTGCCGCGTGTGCGCGTGGCAGAGGGCTGCCGCCAGCGCATCCGCGGCATCCTCCGCCGGCTCCCCCGGCAGCTGCAGCAATACCCGGACCATATGCTGGACCTGGGCCTTGTCCGCCGCCCCGGTACCTACCACGGACTGCTTGATCTGCCGGGCAGAGTACTCGGATACCGCCATCTCTCTGGCGACGCAGGCGACTATGGCCGCGCCACGCGCCTGCCCCAGTTTGAGCGCTGACCCGGCACTCTTCGCCATGAAAACCTGTTCGATAGCCAGCTCCTGCGGAGAGTGCAGCTCGACCAGCTCACTGATCCCCTCGTAGATAGTCCGCAGCCGCTCGGGCAGCTCGCCCCCGGGCAGACTGATGACCCCGCTGGTGACGTACTCACTGCGCCCGCCGACATGACTGATGATGCCGAAGCCGGTTTTACGCGAGCCGGGGTCGACTCCGAGAATGAGCGACATAGGTTATTCCGGGCGCACCGGCCACTCAAATGATGTATAAATATACAGGATCGGCCGCGGCGGCAAAAGCGCGCAACACGCGATTCACTCAATGCCCCGCAGCAAGCGTCAACCGGCCGCCCCGTCCGACGCCGTGGCTAGCGCGCTATTCCAGCTCTGCCAGCACCTCGTCGGGTATATCGATGTTGGTGTAAACGTTCTGAACGTCGTCCAGCTCTTCGAGCGCGTCGACCAGCGCCAGCACCGAGGTAGCCAACTGGGTATCGGCAACCACCGACGTCGAGGGCATCATCGTCACCTCGCCATCCTCCGCCGACAGACCGGCCTCTTCCAGCGCCGCCTTCACCGCGCCGAATTCCTCCCAGGCAGTAGTGACATCGACCGAACCGTCTTCGCTGGTCTCCACGTCGTCCGCGCCCGCCTCCAGCGCCGCCTCAAGCAACACTTCCTCATCGAGACCCGGGGCGAAATGTATCTGGCCCTTGCGACTGAACAGGTAGGCCACTGACCCGTCCGTGCCGAGGTTGCCACCGCGCTTGCTGAAAGCGTGGCGGACTTCGGCCACGGTCCGGTTGCGGTTGTCGGTCATGACTTCGACCAGCACGGCGACCCCGCCCGGCGCATACCCTTCGTAGGTGAGCTCCTCGACGTTGTCAGCTTCATTGGTGCCGGCGCCGCGCGCGATGGCCCGGTCGATGGTGTCGCGCGTCATGTTGGCACCCAGCGCCTTGTCGACCGCCGCCCGCAGGCGAGGGTTGTCCTCGGGCAGGGGGCCACCCTGCTTGGCAGCGACCACCAACTCCCGGATCAGTTTGGTAAAGGCCTTACCCCGCTTCGCATCCTGGGCCGCCTTGCGGTGCTTTATATTGGCCCATTTACTGTGGCCGGCCATGGTAAAGCCTCCCGTTCACAACGTTTCTACCTCGATGCCCGTTTACTGAATCGGCTCAATCGCCAGCCTTATCCGCGCCGCCAGGCGCCTGCCGCAAACGAATATTCAACTCCCCCAGCTGCGCGTTACTGACCGTCCCCGGGGCATCGGTGAGAACACAGTGCGCGCTCTGGGTCTTGGGAAACGCGATCACGTCGCGGATTGAGTGGGCACCTGTCATCAGCATGACAAGTCGATCGAGCCCGAACGCCAGACCGCCGTGGGGTGGGGCACCGAACTGCAGCGCCCTGAGCAGGAAACCAAACTTCTCGCTCGCTTCTTCCTCGCCGATGCCGAGGATGTCAAAAACAGCTTCCTGCATCTCGCGCTGGTGAATACGCACACTGCCACCACCCAACTCACAGCCGTTCAGTACCATGTCGTAGGCTCGCGACAACGCCGTGCCCGGGCTCTCGCGGAGCGCCTCGACGCCGCAAGCCGGCGCGGTGAAAGGATGGTGCAGGGGCGTCCACCCACCGCGGTCGTCCTCTTCGAACATCGGGAAATCGACCACCCATACCGGTGCCCAACCCGCCTCGACCAGGTCAAGGGACTCCGCCACCTTGAGCCGCAATGCTCCCAGGGCCTCGTTAACCACCGCGGCGCGATCGGCGCCGAAGAAAATGATATCGCCGTCCCTGGCCTCGAGACGCTGCATCATCTGCGTGACCACGTCCTCGGGCATGAACTTCAGAATCGGTGACTGCAGGCCGGATACACCCGCCGCCAGGTCGTTGACCTTGATCCAGGCCAGGCCACGGGCGCCGAAGATGGCAACATAATCCGTCAGGTCGTCGATTTCCTTGCGACTGATGGTGGCGCCACCGGGCACTCGCAGCGCCGCGACACGTCCCTTCGGATCATCCGCCGGACCCCTGAAGACCTTGAACTCGACCTGCTGCATCAGGTCGTCCACCCCCACCAGTTCCAGCGGTATGCGCAGGTCGGGCTTGTCCGAGCCATAGCGCGCCATGGCCTCGGCGTACGTGATGTGGGGGAAAGCCCCCAGCTCGACACCGAGGACGCTGCTGAACAACTCACGCACCATCCTCTCCGTGATGTCCATGATCCCGGCCTCGTCGAGAAAGGTGGTCTCGATATCGATCTGGGTGAACTCGGGCTGCCGGTCGGCACGCAGGTCTTCATCGCGGAAACAGCGCGCTACCTGGTAGTAGCGATCAAAACCAGAGATCATCAGCAACTGCTTGAACAGCTGCGGGGACTGGGGCAGCGCGAAGAACTGGCCGGGGTGTGTTCGCGAAGGCACGAGGTAGTCGCGGGCACCCTCGGGCGTGGCCCGGGTAAGGATCGGCGTTTCGATATCGAGGAAGCCCTCGCCGTCGAGGAAGTTACGCACCGCGGAGGTGATTTTCGCACGCGTGATCAGCCGCGACTGCATCTCGTGCCGGCGCAAATCCATGTAGCGATACTGCAGCCTGACGTCTTCACCCACCGCCGTGTGCTCGTCCATCTGGAAGGGCGGAGTGGCAGCCACGTTGAGTATTTCAAGGGTCTTCCCCAAAACCTCGATCGCGCCGGTGGGCATCGCCGGGTTGACCGTCCCCTCGCTGCGGGCCCGAACCCGGCCGGATATCTGCAACACGTATTCGCTGCGCACCCGGTCGGCGCGCTGGAAGTGTTCATCGGTATCGGGGTCGAACACCACCTGGACGATACCGTCGCGGTCGCGCATGTCGAGGAAGATCACCCCGCCGTGATCACGACGCCGGTCCACCCACCCGCAGAGCGTGACCGTATCACCGATATCGGCGACGCCCAGTGCGCCGCAGTAATGACTGCGCATAATAGAAATTCCGTGTTAGGGCCTGGTCAGCGCCGGTATCACCGGCAATCAGGCCGATTGCTTGCCGCTGTCCTTGGCTGCGCCGCCGCTACCGGACTTGGACTCGCCGCCGCTCTTGTCCGCGGGCTTGCTTTCGCCCTTGCTGCCGCCAGCGGCTTCACTCCCACCGGCGATGTTTTTCTTGTTACCCGTCTTGAAATCAGTCTCATACCAACCGCCCCCCTTGAGACGGAAGGCCGCAGCGCTGATCTTTTTCTTGAGTGCATTCTTGCCACAGGCAGGGCAGGTCTCAGGGGCCGCTTCGCTTATTTTTTGCAGGACCTCGAGTTCCCCGCCGCAGGCGGTGCACTGGTACTCGTATATCGGCATGGCATCAACCCATGGACTGATCGTGAAAAATCGAGGCGCGGATTTTACCCCAAGCGGACAGGCAGGCCAAGCGGAAGGGCAGGAGTACGAAACTCCTGTACAGCGGGGTCGACGCCGCCCGCGGGCGGCGGGGGCCTCACCTCGCGACGGGGTGAGGCCGTAAGCGGAAGGCCGATCAGGAAGCGGCGTATTCCTTGAGCTTCTTCAGCGGGCGAATCTTGACGGCAACACTGGCCGGCTTGGCTGCAAAAGTCGTCTCTTCGCCGGTGAAGGGATTGATGCCCTTGCGCGCCTTGCGAGCCGGCTTCTTGACGGTGGTGATCTTCATCAGGCCCGGGAGCGTGAATTCCCCGACGCTGCGCTTGCGGATGCTGCGATCAATCAGGGTCTCTAGCTCGTCCATGACAGAAGCGACATCGCGCTTGCTCAGGCCCGTGCTGTCAGCCAGCGAAGCCAGGATCTGGCTTTTGGTCATTTTATCCCGCAGTGCGGTGGTTGCCTTCTTGGCCGGTGCCGCCTTCTTGGCGGCCGCTTTCTTGGCCGGTGCTTTCTTGGCCGCTGCTTTTTTCTTGGCAGGTGCTTTCTTCGCTGCTTTTCTGGTCGCCATGTTATTGATCACCTTTCCTGATAGTCGTTTTAAACGCGATTTCCACCTGCGCCTGCGGCCGCGCCAATCCCCCAGCGACGCCCGCCACCCAAGCTTCGCTCGAATGTATAATGCATGAAACACTGCAATACAAGCGTTTTTAGCACCGCGCCGTGAAAAAAACCCGTGTTTTGCCCTGTATTTGTGCAATTTCCGCTGGCTTTCATTGCAAATCCACGACCCCGCGTCCTGCGGCGAGCATGCCGCTGACCCTGTATTTGCAGAGGGAAATGCAGCACACCGTCGCTGTACGGAAATAGGATTCACACGTACACTAGCGCCACACATAACAGCGGTAATCCTTAATGCGAACCACTCAGTTCCTTCTCGCCACCCACAAAGAAACACCGGCGGACGCGGAAATTGTCAGCCACCGGCTGATGCTGCGTGCCGGCCTGATACGCAAACTTGCCGCCGGCCTCTACACCTGGCTCCCGCTCGGATTACGTGTACTGCGCAAAGTGGAAAACATCGTCCGCGAGGAGATGGACCGGTCGGGCGCGCAGGAAATGAGCATGCCGGTCGTTCAGCCCGCAGAGCTGTGGCAGGAGTCCGGGCGCTGGGAGCAATACGGGCCGGAACTGCTGCGCATCCAGGACCGACATGAACGCGATTTCTGCCTCGGCCCCACCCACGAGGAAGTCATTACGGCCATCGTTCGCGACGAGGTAAAAAGCTACAAGCAGTTGCCGATGAACCTGTACCAGATTCAGACCAAGGTGCGCGACGAGGTGAGACCACGCTTCGGGATCATGCGCTCCCGCGAATTCCTCATGAAAGACGCCTACTCCTTCCACGCCGACCAGTCATCACTGGAGGCAACCTACGAGGTGATGTATACGACCTACAGCAACATATTCACCCGCCTCGGTCTCGAGTTTCGGGCAGTGATCGCCGATAACGGCAGCATAGGCGGCAACGCATCCCACGAATTCCACGTCCTGGCGGCGTCCGGTGAAGATGCAATCGCCTTCTCAGACCATGGCGATTACGCGGCCAATATGGAAATGGCGGAATCACTGCCCCCGGAAGGTATACGCCCACCGGCGACAGCAACACTGGCCGAGGTGGCAACACCGGGCGTCAAGACCATCGCCGAACTCTGCACGGCGCTCTCGGTGCCAGCCGCTACCACGGTCAAGACCCTGCTCGTGCAGGGCGAAAACGCGGATGAACTGGTCGCGCTGGTGCTGCGAGGTGACCATGAGCTCAATGCCATCAAGGCAGAGAAACTGGACGGCGTAGGCAAACCCCTCGTTTTCGCCGACGAACAGGCTGTGCTTGCGGTGTGCGGCGCCGGAGTCGGCTCGCTGGGACCGGTTGGCCTGCCAGTGCCGGTGATCGTCGACCACAGCGCTGCTCATCTCACCGACTTCGTCTGCGGTGCCAACCGGGATGACATGCACCTGACCGGGGTGAACTGGGGCAGGGATTGTGACGAACCGCGTGTTGCCGATTTTCGCTTGATCACCGAGGGCGACCCCAGCCCCGACGGCCGGGGCAGGCTGCAGATCAAGCGCGGTATCGAGGTGGGCCACATCTTCCAGTTGGGCACGAAATACAGTGAGGCTATGAACGCCCGGGTACTCGACGAGCACGGCAAGAATACGACCATGAGCATGGGCTGCTACGGCATCGGCGTCACCCGCATTGTTGCCGCGGCCATCGAGCAGAACCACGACGATGCCGGCATTATCTGGCCGCCTGCGATGGCGCCGTTCCAGGTGGCGCTGGTGCCGCTCAACATGAAGAAGTCAGAGGCCGTCGCCGCCTGCGCCGAATCGCTGTACGAAGCCTTGAACAACGCGGGGGTAGAGGTGTTGATGGACGACCGCAACGAGCGGCCCGGCGTTAAATTCGCCGATATGGAGCTGATCGGCATTCCCCATCGCGTGGTGATCGGTGAGCGCGCACTGGGCGACGGACAACTGGAGTACCAGGGGCGATGCGACCGGGAAGCACAGCGCGTGGCCAGCGATGGGATCGTTGCTTTCCTGCTGGACCGGCTGCACAGCGACACCGCCCGCGCGTAGCCAACCCCCAGGTCGATGGCGGCCCGCAGAGGCTTCGAGCGCCACGGCTCCGGGGATTTCTTTTATCCACAGACACACCCACAGGCCTGCGCACAGACTTATCCCCAGAGTTATTCACAGCCCGTGCGGCAAACCCACGCTGTCGCCTATCTGCGACAATTATTGTACTAAGGTACGATTATTCCGTTGACTTTACGCCCCTCACTGACCAATATGCGGTATCGGGGCGCAATAAAACTAAACATCATTCAAAATGATTCCCAAGCAAACGCTGAGCAAGTGGAACAGGGACTTAGCCCGGGCCGTGGCTGCTCTGGGCAGCGACCAGTTCTTTCCGGCACTGGTGGCGGCGGTTCAGGGCCAGGTCCGGTTCGATCACCCGCAGGTGTGGCTGTACCACAAAGACCTGCCACCGCGATCGCTTTATCAAGAAGTACCGCAACAGGCGCTGCAGCGGTTTGTCGAGGACTACCGGGACAGCACCTACCGGGACGATCCCTTTTACCACACCTGCATGAACCAGCCCCGCTCACGAATCTACCGGCTATCGAGACTGACCAACGGCCGGGGCAAGGCGCCGGGAGGTCGGCACGCCTACCACATCGCCGCCGGCATCGTCGACGAGGCGGCCTATGTCTGCAAGCTGGACGGCGGCAGCGTGATGACACTCGCCCTCAAGCGACTGGCCTCCAGCGGCGAGTTCAGTGGCGATGAGTACGACATTCTGTACCTCCTCGCGGAGCCCGTCGCTGAACTGATGAAGTATCACAGCGAACAGAAGGATTTCGCCATCACCCACCTCATCCAGCCGGAAATCAACCTGCAGATCGACACCGCGTTCAAAACTTTTGGCGCCTCACTGCTGTCGCCGCGCGAGAAGGACGTGCTCGAGCTGATGCTGAGGGGCTACGGGACGGACATGACCGCCCAGCGACTCGATATCGCGCTGGAGACCGTGCGCCGCCACCGCAAGAGCATCTACCGCAAGCTGGACGTGAACTCGCAGACCGACCTCTTCTCCCTGTTCATCAATTCCATGTCCTGCCTGGGTCAGGCCGCCGGCGAAGACCCCCTGAGCGTCTACATGTCGCCCCAGTAGGGTTGTTCAAGCGAAACCGGGGAAAAACCCCCTCCACCTGCCGGCGTCGAAGTCTGGCGCAGCCGGCAAAGCGCCTGGCGTCGCCGGCCATGGGCACCTCGCGTAGCTGATGGCAATCTACAGGTCACAGTCAACACTATCACAGGGCGTTATTCATGCACCGAATGTTTAAACCGTGGCGGTATGTGCTCGGTCTATTGCCGCTGGGGCTGATCGTCGGCTCAGCCGACCCGATTACGGCGGCGCCGGGTGCCGATCCCTCCGTGATGGCCGGGCACTGCTCCAGTGCCGTCGGCAAGCTGCCGGCGCGCACACCGAAGGCGCTCGGCAGTAAACTCGAAATCCTCAGTTGGAACATACAGAAAGCGGGCAACCCCGGCTGGGACCGGGATCTCGCCGACTTCAGCGCAGGCGTCGACCTCGCCTTCCTGCAGGAGGCGTCGCTGCAGGCCGAGATCGAATCCACGGTCACATCGCCCCTGTTCGCATCGTTTGCCCGCGGCTACACCACCGAGCTGCTGGAAACCGGGGTAATGACCCTGAGCAGTCATTTGCCCACGCTACGCTGCCAGCTCAGCATCAACGAGCCGTGGCTGGGCACGCCAAAAGCGACCAGCGTCACGGAGTACCCGCTGGAAAATCGCGATGATCGTTTGTTGGCGATCAATCTCCATGCGGTCAACTTCACCTTCGGTACCGAGGAGTTCGGCACCCAGTTCCGGGTACTCGGCGATATCCTTGAGCGGCACGACGGCCCGGTGATCCTGGCCGGAGACCTCAACACCTGGAGCGAGCGGAGGGAGGCACTGGTAGCGGGCTTCCTGGAAAACCACGGCCTGCTGCCGGTTGAATTCAGCGACGACCGGCGGACGCGGGCTTTCGGGCGGGCACTGGATCACGTGTACGTGCGCGGGATGCAGGCCAGCAGTGCCGAGGTCATTCCGGTGACCAGCTCCGACCACAACCCGCTGCGCGTCAGCCTGCGCATCCAGTGAAGCCCATGGCGAAGCTGCACATAGCCTGGCTCGCGGCCTGCCTGTCTCTGGGCAACGGACTGGCGCATGCCGACCAGGCGGAACAGGAAATCAACCACCTCATCAGCCAGGTGGAGAAGAGCGGCTGCGTCTACATCCGCAACGGCAGTGAACACGACGCCGAGAGTGCCGCAGACCACCTGCGACTGAAATACCGGCGCGGGCAGCGCTACGTCGAGACCACCGAGCATTTCATCGACCGCCTTGCGAGCGAGAGTTCCTGGACAGGCGAAACCTACGAGCTGCGTTGCGAAGGCGTGACCGAGCCCTCCGCCGACTGGCTCCGCCGGGAATTGCGCAAGTACCGCGACACCATGGCGCCAGCCGCCAACGACAGTTAATCCGCGGCGCTGGCAAGCGCCGCCGCTGTGCGACTGCCCTCGCGCTCCAGGCGCCCCACCAGCGAGAACACCGCCACCAGACCCAGCACCCCGAATGCCAGAGCCGCAATGGCCTCACCCGCCATCACACCGGGTGCCTGGAACCACCGCGCCCCCAGCCAGACCAGCGGGATGACGCCGAGCACGGCCTTGCCGAAATTAAAACACGCGGCCCAGTGGGGGTGGTGAAGGTTGTTAAAGCTCGCGTTGGCGATGAACAGCGTGCCATTGAAGATGAATGCCGGCACCAGCCAGCGGCAGTAAAAAACAATCAACTCCGCGGCCTCGGCGCTGGCTGAAAACAGGGTGACAATGTAGGGAGCTGCCAGCGCCAATAGCAGCCAGGCGGCCAGTACGTAACAGGTATTGAAAAAAACTGCGTCGCGAATGGTCGACCGGACACGGTCGTAGCGACCGGCGCCGGCATTCTGGCCGATGATCGGGCCCACCGCGCCAGAGAGCGCAAATATGGCGCAGAATGCTACCGGCGTGATGCGCCCCATGATCGCCGCACCGGCGACTGCGCTGTCGCCAAACTGGGACATCGTGCGCAGCACGAATGCCGCACCGACGGGGGTTGCGAGATTGGTGACCACGGCCGGCACCGCAATGGTCAGCAGGACGCGCACGTCCACAATGAACGAGCGGGGAGAGACCCTGCGCGGCAGGTGGTGGACTCGCACCAGCGCATGCCAGGCGACCAGCATTACCACGGTGCGCGCGGCGACGGTGGCCAGCGCGGCGCCCTCCAGGCCCCACCCGAAGGTGAATATGAACAGCGGATCCAGCGCTGCATTGACCAGTGAGCCCCACAGGGTCGCCCACATGGCCCGCCGCGCATCGCCAATGGCGCGTACACCGGCAGCGGCGCTCATGCCCAGAACCAGGATGGGCATGCTGGGCACCACGATCGAGGCGTAGCTGATCGCGTAATCCAGCGTGGTGCCGCTCGCGCCCAACAGCGCGAGCAGCCGCGGCAGGTTCATCCAGGTGAGCAGGCTCATTGCGACCGCGACGAGCCCGTTGAAGATCAGCGCACTGGCGCAGTAGCGGCCGGCAACGTCCCGACGCCTGCCACCCTCGGAGCGGGCGACCATCGCCCCGAGGGCAATCTGCAGCCCGATGCTCACGGAAATCAGGAAAAACAGCAGGGTGCCGGCGTAACCCACCGCCGCCGCCAACTCCAGTTCGCCCAGCAGGGTGAGGAAATACATGTCGACCATGTCCACCCCGAACATGGCCAGCAGACCCGTCGCCGAGGCCGCCGTCATGTTGGTGACGTGCCGCATGGTCGAGCCGCGGGTAAAGGCGGCTTGCGTCACAGGGTCAGCCGGCTGCGCACGGGACGGGTGCACTCTGAACAGACAGCGGCGCCAACGCCGGGCCCGCCCTGCCCACCGCTGCGGGGCAGGCGATACAGGTCACCGCCAGAGCAGAGCTCGCCGTCGGCTGTCCAGCCCACCATGGTTACCCTCTCATCCCGGGAAACCGCGCATGATACTCCACCCCAACCCCGCTGTATCGAAGTAACCGTACGCCCGCCCCAACCACCGGGGCGAACTGGCGGAAAGAGCCGATTGGTCTGCTGGTGCTAAAGACTTTCCGGATGATTGTGGCTACCATTGCTTCATCGCAGCATACAGCGGAACCGACAATGCCCAGCGCCACTGCAAAACCGCCTCTGATCGGCATCAATGTCATTCTCTTCGTGGGGTTGCCGCTGGCAGCCCTGGTACTGGTGCCGGCGTGGGGGCTGTACGCCGGCTACGACACCTTCCAGTGGGGCTGGGCGCTTGCTCTTTTATACCTCAATGGCCTGTCGATCACGGGGGGCTATCATCGCCTGTGGGCCCACCGCGCCTATCAGGCACGTCCCGCGCTGAAGGCATTTTTTGCGTTCTGGGGGGCGGGCGCCCTGCAGAACAGTATCCTGGTATGGGCGTCAGACCACCGCCGGCACCACCGCCACGTCGACGACGACGAGCGCGACCCCTACTCTGCCGGCCGCGGCCTGTGGTTCAGCCACATGGGCTGGATGCTGAGGCAGTACGACACCAATGCAGAAGATTTCAGCAATGCCGCCGACCTCCAGCGGGACCCGGTGGTCATGTTCCAGCACCGTCACTACGTGCTGCTCACCGTACTGGCCAACATCGCCGTACCGCTATTACTCGGCATCTGGCACGGCGACATCATCGGAACCTTCCTGCTGGTCGGGCTGTTGCGGCTGGTGGTCAACCATCACGTGACTTTCTTCATCAATTCGCTGGCCCATTTCTGGGGCACGCGCCCCTACACGAAATCCAACAGCGCCCGGGACAATGGCTGGCTGGCGTTCCTGACGTACGGCGAGGGCTACCATAACTTTCACCACCTGTTCCAAACCGACTACCGCAACGGAGTGCGCTGGTGGCAGTGGGACCCGACCAAGTGGATGATCGGCCTCTGCTCGCGGTTCGGTCTGGCAAGCCGGTTACAACGGGTGCCCGATTTCAAGATACAGCGCGCCATCCTGGACACCGAGTTCGCGCGCGCCCGCGACAAACTGGCCGGGGGTGTTGCCAGCGAAAAGCTGCTCGTGACCCTCGAACGCGAGTATGCACTGTTCACCGAGTCTGTAAATCGCTGGAAGCTGCTCCAGGCCGAGCGCTACGAGCGGCGCATCACCGAACTCGGCGGGGCTTTGGAGGAGCGCCGGCAGGCGCTGCAGCAACGCTGGGAATCCGCTGCCCTGCGGTCGCGCCTGCGCGAACTGGAATTCGCACTGAAACTTCAGCGCAAGCGCATCGCCCTGATCATCGAGCAGGCCCAACTTCAGGCGCAATTGCAAGCGGCCTGACCGGTTCGCCCATGCGGGCCGCAGTCATCGACACGCGCCAGCCATGCAGGAGGCCTCATGAGCACCAGTGTTTTTGATTTCAACGTTCATTCAAGTGGCGGCGGCGACCGCGCTCTGGACGACTTCAGGGGCAAGGTGCTCCTCATCGTCAATACCGCATCCAAGTGCGGATTCACGCCCCAGTTCGAGGGGCTCGAGGCACTGTACGAAAAGTTCAGGGACCGGGGCTTTGCGGTGCTGGGTTTCCCGTGCAACCAGTTCGCGCGACAGGACCCTGGCAGCGACGAAGAAATCACGGAATTCTGCCAGCTGAACTACGGCGTCAGCTTTCCCATGTTCGGCAAGATCGAGGTCAACGGCAACGGGGCCGATCCGTTATTCACACATTTGAAAGCTGAAGCACCCGGCGCCCTGGGTACCCGCAGGATCAAGTGGAACTTCACCAAGTTCCTGGTCGATGCCGAAGGACAGGTGGTCCGTCGCTACGCGCCGGCAACCCGGCCCGCGGAAATCGAGCAGGATATCGCAGACCTGCTCGGCTGAGCGCACGCCAACGCTTCAGTACCCTCCCTCCCCGGCGAGCACGGTGGCCGCGACTTCAGCCGTGAGCAGTTCGTAGGTGTCGCCACCGGGGGGCATGATGTAGAGCGGGTCGTCGACCTGCCCGGGGTCAAAACCCTGTGAACGCAGTTCGCCCTTGATGAGCTTGAAGGTGCCGGTCGTGTCCAGCGCCGGGAGAATGCGCAGGAACACCGGCCGGGCGTACGCCGGGAGCTCCCGCGTCACCAGCTTTGAAAGGCCCTCGAGATCAAGCGGCCCCGCGCCCTCGCGCAGGACCAGGGCCGCCATCCCGGCCCGACCCTCGGCGCCCGGTACAGCGACTCCGTAGACGTTACAGAATGCGACCTGGTCGTGGCTGCCGAGAATTTCCGCCACCTCGTTGGTCGACACGTTTTCCGACTTCCAGCGGAACGTGTCGCCGACCCGGTCGACGAACTGGTAGTGCTGCAGGCCGAGCGCAAAACCCACATCGACGGTTTTCATCAGGTCGCCGGTATTGAACCAGGCGTCGCCTTTACGGAACACGTCACGCAGGATTTTCTGCTCGGTCGCCGCGCTGTTGGTATAGCCCTCGAAGGCGGTGTGCCGGGTAATCTTGCCAAGCAGCAGACCAGGCTCGCCGGCGGGCGCCCTGATGCACCGCCCGCGCCGATCCCGCACCACGACGTCAGCGTCGACGTCGTACTGCACCAGCGCCACCGGGAGCGTAGTCGTCCCCACGGTGCAATCCTTGTTGAGGATATTGGCAAAGGCCACGTTACCCTCACTGGAGCCGTAAAACTCGGCAATCCGGTCGATGCCGAAACGGTGTTTGAATTCCAGCCAGATATCCGGGCGCAGGCCATTGCCGGTGATTCTCTGCAGCGGGTTGTCATCATCGCCGAGCTGCCGCGGGCTGTTCACAAGATAGCGGCACAGCTCCCCGATGTAGACGAAACAGGTGGCTCCGCTGGCTCGTACCTCGGCCAGGAAAGCGCTCGACGAGAAGCGTCGCCGGAGATACAGTGCGGCACCCGAGTGGACGGCCGCGCCTGCACCACAGAACAATCCCGTACCGTGGTACAGCGGCAGGCAGAGGTAAATGACATCGCGCTCGTCACAGAGTAACGCCGCCGTGTGGGCGAAACTGGACGCCATCAGCTGCCGGCGGTTGGATACGACCGCCGCCTTGGGCAGCCCGGTCGTGCCCGACGTGAACAGGTACAGTGCCGTGTCCCCCAGGGTCACACTGCCCGTCTCTCCCGGGTTACCCGAGTCGCTTTGCCCGGTGAGAGCATCAAAATCCTGCGCCCAGGCCGGTGCCTCTACCGCACCCCCATCCGCCATGAACAACAGCTTTCCGTCACCGATCCCGCCCAGATCGCGGCGCACGCCCGCGACCGCGTCGATGACTTCTTCGCCAAAGACACAGCACCGTGACCCGGTTGTGGCAATACAGTGCGCGAGTGACCTGCCGGTGAGATGGGTGTTGATCAGCGCGGCAGTCACGCCCAACTTGCTGAGGCCGAACACGACCGCGAGGAAAGCAATACGATTTTCCATCATCAGGCTCACCACGTCACCGCGAGCCAGCCCCAGCTGCTTAAACGCATTAGCACAGCGATTACTGAGCGCATTGAGCTCCTGCCAGCTCACGGTCTCGCCTTCGAAGATCACCGCGGGGCGCGCTGGAAACCGTGCGGCGGTGTCCTCCAGCCGGGCGCCCAGGCAGTCCCGGGTCGAGAGCGGACGCGGCCGCGCCGCCTTCGTCAGTTTCAACAGCAGGGGAAGGTGGGCCAGGGTGTCGGGGTACTGGTGCAGGTTCACGGAAACCGCTCAGGCAGGTAAATGTGTTGGCACCTTAACCAGCACCGGCGCCGCCGGCAAGACCATTGGCGAACAACCGCCTAGCTGGGCGAGATTAACCCGGGTTGGCGCCAAGTCGGTGAGGTGAGGGCATGAACAGCAAGACCTGCAGCTCAATGCGTTTCGAGCGTCCAATGGCAGGTCTCCTGCGCTGTCTCGTTTTTTTGCCCCAGCGCGGAAGAATAAAACCTGCGATTGTCATTGTAGGCGAGCTGGTCGAATGTGATTGAAGAGAATCCTGATTGCCTTGCTCCTCGAAGGGTCACAACGCGTGCGGAAACTGTTCCACGCTGACCCACTGCTATATACAAACCCTCGTAGATTGCGTTTTAAGTGTCCACCTGCTAGAGGTGCCACCTCGGCTCCATTGACTGATGCAACACGTCGATAATCTCAATATGCGTGTCTCGCACCCGATAATAAATACAGTGCTTTCCAGCCTTGATGCTGTAGTAGCCCTCTTTTATATCGCTGCGTTCTTTCCCCTGATTGGGGTTGCCGGCCGCTGCGCTCATCCTGTCCCGGAGCATCATTAGATATTGATTCTTCTGGCTCAGGCCATAATTCTCCAGGGTGTAAACAAGGATCTGAACCAGGCTTTTCTGCGCCTGGGGTGAGAGCAGGAATCTCGCCATTAACTGAGCAATTCTTTAAAGATGACTTCTCCGTCGATGCCCTTGCCCTGGTCCAATTCCATTTCACCTTTTGCCAATGTCTCACGGAGCAAATCAAGTTGGGTTTCTTGCCGCTCCAAAAGCCGCAGACCTGCCCGCACTGCGTCACTAACCGATGCATAGCGTCCCGCTTCTACCCTCTGAGCAACAAACTCTTCAAAGTGGTCGCCAAGCGAAACACTGGTATTTTTAGCCATGGATAAACCTTTCATTCAAAATACCGTATTCTTGCAAGTTACCAAATATTGGTAATACGGCCAAGGGAAAATCTATTCACTGCACTTACCCCACGTCAATGGCTCGTGCGACCCGTCAGATGGCCAGGTTTGGCTTGAATAACCCGTGGGGTGGTATCCCCCGAGGCCATGTTCCCTTTGGCATCGTAGCTCAGCAGGTCCGTGTTGCTGCCGTTCTGTACCTGATTGACGGCATGAATCGTAAACCCGCAGCTCGATGGCCCTAGCGCATCCAGTGGCAGGCTTCCGGCGCTGGCCCGGTGTTTGCTCTCAATGCTAAAGAGTACACCCTGAGCTTGTCGGTGTCGGCGAGTTGGTCGAATGCGATTGAAATTGCGATGGGTGTCCTGATTGACCTCCTCACGATGGGTGTCCTGATTGACCCCTCACGATGGGTGTCCTGATTGACCGATTGGTCGAATGCTGATTGACATTGCGATGGGTGTCCTGATTGACCCAACACGATGGGTGTCCTGATTGACCGTGATTGACCGTGATTGAATTGCGATGGGTGTCCTGATTGACCGCTCTGATTGACCGCTGATTGACCGCTTGGCCGTCGCTACCGTCTGCGCTACAGGCCGCGCAGGCTTGGCTCCGTATAAAGGCCTCGAAACTAAGATTGGTGGCTGCCGTAGCTGAAGAGGGAAAATTGCGGGGTGAACTCGCGGAAATCCTGACGCATCCGCCTCGCGGTTTTCACGTCGCCGCCGGCCAGCTCGTTTACGACTGACTCGTTACAGCGCCGGCACTGCGGAGGCTCGCTCCCTGCGACTAGTGTTCGCGGGTGGCCCTGAAGGTGACCTCGGGCCAGCGCTCCTCCATCAGGGCGAGATTGACCCGGGTCGGCGCCAGGTAGGTCAGGTAACCCCCGCCATCCATGGACAGGTTTTCCCCCGCCTTGCGACGGAACTCCTCGAGTTTGCGGGGATCATCGGCACTAACCCAGCGTGCGGTGTAGATGTTCACCGGCTGATAGATCGCCTCCACCTTGTATTCGTCCTTGAGCCGATAGGCAACCACGTCGAACTGCAGCTGGCCGACGGCGCCGACGATCAAGTCAGCATTATTCAGCGGTGCAAATACCTGCGTCGACCCTTCCTCGGAGAGCTGCTGTAGCCCCTTCTGCAGCTGCTTGGATTTCATCGGGTCGGCGAGGCGGATGCGCCGGAACAGCTCGGGGGCAAAATGCGGGATACCGGTGAACTGCAGTTCCTCCCCGGAACTGAAGGTATCGCCGATCTGTATCGTACCGTGGTTATGCAGGCCGATGATGTCACCGGAGACCGCGTGCTCGACAAGTTCCCGCTCACCGGCCTTGAACGTGACCGCGTCGGCGATCTTCACGTCCTTGCCCAGCCGGACGTGGCGCATCTTCATGCCCTTGTCGTAGCTGCCCGAACATACCCGCAGAAACGCGATACGATCGCGGTGCCTCGGGTCCATGTTGGCCTGGATTTTGAACACGAAGCCGCTGAATTCAGGCTCCGTTGCTACCACCGGCCGGCTGACGGTATCGCGATCGGCAGGTGGCGGTGCCCACTCGACAAAATCGTTGAGCATCTCCCTGACGCCGAAATTCCCCAGCGCGGTACCGAAAAATACCGGGCTCAGCCGTCCCGCCAGGAATTCATCGAGCTCGAATTCATGGCTGGCGCCCCGGACCAGTTCCACCTCGGCTTTAAAATCCTCGTAGGCATCGCCGAGCAGGGCGCGCGCCGCATCGCTCTCCAGCCCTTGCAACCGCTCGTCATCCGCCAGGGTGCTTCCCTGTCCCGGCGTATACAGGTGCAGGGTATCGGTGTAGAGGTTGTACACGCCCTTGAACTCCGCACCCATACCGATCGGCCAGTTGATCGGCGCACCGCGAATAGACAACACCTCTTCGATCTCGTCCAGCAGCTCGATCGGGTCGCGGATATCCCGGTCGAGCTTGTTCACGAAGCTGAAGATCGGCGTATCGCGCAGACGGCAGACATTCATGAGCTTGATGGTGCGGGCCTCCACCCCCTTGGCGCCGTCGATCACCATGAGAGCTGAATCCACTGCCGTCAACGTGCGGTAGGTATCCTCCGAGAAATCCTCGTGCCCCGGCGTGTCCAGCAGGTTGACCGTGCGCTCGCGGTAGGGAAACTGCATCACCGACGAGGTCACGGAGATGCCCCGCTCCTGTTCCATGCTCATCCAGTCCGAAGTAGCATGCGGGCCCTTTTTGCCCTTGACGGTACCGGCGACCTGTATCGCACTGCCCAATAGCAGCAGTTTTTCGGTCATGGTGGTCTTGCCGGCGTCCGGGTGCGAGATGATGGCGAACGTGCGGCGTTCGCTGATTTCAGTGGCTAGGGGGCTGTTACTCACGGCGGTTGCGTTCCGATTCCTGCGTCGATGCCCGGGCTTGAAAATACCCGGCGAACAAAAAACGCGCTAGTGTAACCGAATCCGGCCCCGCAGGCTGCATCTCCCGGCGCGAACAGCGCCGTCAGTCTGTCGCAACGTCGCGGAGATTTTGCGCCTCGAGCACGCCGTCCGCGAGCCTGGCCAGCAGCTGGTCGCCCACCGACTGTAGTTCCAGCCCCCCGGGCTCACCCAGGCAGCGGGCCATGGAGGTGACCGCCAGGCCGCGGTAGCCGCAGGGATTGATGCGGCTGAACGGCTCAAGGTCCATGTCCACGTTCAACGCCACCCCGTGGTAGGTGCAGCCACGCCGCACCCGGAGGCCGAGGGACGCAATTTTGGCGTCGCCGACATAAACCCCGGGGGCGGCCGGGCGGCCTTCGGCGGCAATTCCGTATCCGGCGAGCACCCCGATCACGCTGTCTTCGATCAGGTCGACCGCACCGCGCACACTGAGATGCAGCCGGCGCAGGTCCAGCATCAGGTACACCACCCATTGCCCCGGCCCGTGGTAGGTGACCTGGCCGCCGCGATCAACCTGAACCACCGGAATGTCACCGGGTGCCAACAGGTGCTCCGCCTTCCCCGCGCGACCCTGGGTAAATACCGCCGGGTGCTGCAGCAGCCAGAGTTCGTCCGCGGTCTGCTGCTCACGCCGGTCGGTAAACTCGCTCATGGCCGCCAGTGTCGGCAAGTATTCCACCAGTCCGAGCTGGCGACGCACGATTGCAGGGGCGCCGGCCGCCACGGCGATCAGATCACCATGCTGACGTGGCCGGTCGCCATCAGGTCGCGGTGCAGTGCATCCAGTTGCTCAGGTCCCGTCGCGATGATGGTCACCGCCAGGGAACTGAACGTTCCCTTGCCACTGGCGCGGACCCTCACCTGCTCGCGCGCAAACCCGGGCGCGTGCTGCTCAAATACCTCGAGGACGCGGCGCTCGAATTCATCACCGCTGCGACCGAGAACCTTGACGGGGTATTCACAGGGAAATTCAATTTTCGGGGGATCGGGGTGTTCCATGGCAAGACCGTCTATTTGAAAAGGCTCAGGATCCACAAGACGAACATGTCCCAGAGGCGCGAGATGAACCCGCCTTCCGCCACAGGCTCGAGCGCGACCAGCGGGGCTTCGAACACCGGCTCATCGTCGATGGTCAGTTTCACCAAACCGACCCGGTCCCCGACTTCGAGCGGCGCCACCACCTGCTCGTCGACCACGACTGCGGTATTGAGTACTTTCTTTTTACCCCGCGGGAGCGTCAGGACGGTCTCCTCCAGGAGGCCGGCCGAGACCTCGTCCTTGTCACCCTTCCACACCCTGACCTGTTCGAGTTCGTGAGAGGGTCCGAATTGCTCCACCGTTTCGAAGAAGCGAAAACCGTACTGCAGCAAAGTGCGCGTTTCGTTCTTGCGCGCGGTGGCGCTGCGGGTTCCCAGCACGACGGAGATCAGTCGCATGCCGCGACGCTCTGCCGACGCCACCAGCCCATAGCCCGCCTCCTCGGTATAGCCGGTCTTCAGACCGTCGACCGAGGGGTCTTCCGCCATCAGGGTGTTGCGGTTGTACTGGCGAATATCGTTGTAGGTGTACTCCCGCTCCTTGTAGATCGCGTAGTGGTCGGGAAAGCGGGCAATCAGGGCCTGAGCGAGTATCGCAAGATCCCGCGCGGTGGTAACGTGATTCGGGTTGGGGAGGCCGTGGGAGTTCACGAAGTAGGAGTCCTCCATACCCAGGGCCTCGGCGTGCCCGTTCATCATGTCGGCAAATCCCGTTTCACTGCCGGCGAGATGTTCCGCGATGGCGACGGTCGCATCGTTGCCGGAGGAAATCACGATGCCGCGCTCGAGCTCCTGCACCGTCACCCGCTTGCCGGGCTCGATCCACATCAGGGACGAGCCCAGCAAAGATGGGGTTTTGCGACCAGGCGTTCTCACTCACCGCGACGACGTCATCCTTACCCACGCGGCCCGCGTCCATCTCGACGGCAAGCACGTAGCTGGTCATCATCTTGGTGAGGCTGGCAGGGGGCAGGGGGATATCGGCATTGTGCTCGACGAGCACGTCTCCGCTGGCCGCATCCATCAGGATATAGGCCTTGGCGGCGACTTCGGGAGCCGAAGGCACGATGGTCGCGGCCCCGGAGACCAGCGTTGCCGCACAGCCGACAACAAACAGTAACAAACGCACCATATCAGCAACCATTACTCCCCCGAACGGCGGGCATGGTAACGCAGCGCCGCTGCCAGATGAAGCGATTTCAGGGCATGGGCTGCCCTGGGCCGTGACCGGACGCTCGCAGTTGTTCACGCACGGCGAGCAGCTGCGCTTCGTTCTCTACCGGGCCCACGCGCACGCGATACAGGACCTGTTCCCCGGACTGTACCGGGCTGATCATCACCGGCGGGGACAGCCGGCCCTGCAGATCGCGCTGCAACCGTTGCGCCGATTCCCGCGACCCGAAAGCGCCGAGCTGGACATAACGGTAGACACCCTCGGGATTGTCGCGACGGTCATCAACACCGGCGACGTTCAGCATCTCAACCCGAACCGGCGCGGTGCCGTGCTCCATGAAGCCAAGCTTGACGGCTGCCGCGTAGGACAGGTCGATGATGCGATCGGCATGAAACGGTCCGCGGTCGTTGACACGCACCGTCACCTGGCGCCGGTTTTCGAGGTTGGTCACCCGCACGTAGCTGGGGATTGGCAATGTCTTGTGTGCCGCGGTCGGGCGGTAGAGATCGTAGACTTCGCCGTTGGAGGTCTTGCGGCCGTGAAACTTGGTTCCGTACCAGGAGGCCATACCTTCCTCCCGGTAATCGCGCGCGTCTTCGAGTATGGCATAACTGACCCCGTTAACGGTGTAGGGGCTCTTATTGCCAGCAGCCAGAATAGGATCCGCCCGCGGCACCGCATCGGCGACGGCTCCGGCTGAAATCGGTTGCAGTGGCGCACCGTCGCCCAATTCCTGCTGGCCGCTACATCCGGCAATGGCGAGGCCAGCCATGAGCAGCAGTACGCGCAGCGCCATCACGGCGCCAGCTCCTGGCTGAGTTGATAAACCGACATCGCGTACATAGCGCTGTGGTTGTAACGCGTGATTACGTAAAAATTGTGCAGGCCCAGCCAGTACTCGTAACCGTTCTGCAGTTCGAAGCGCATGGCGGTCGCCAGCGCGTCACCGGCCAGTGGCTGCACCGGCTCGATGCCCGCAGCCTGGAACTCGGCGATGGTGTGCTCAGGCTTCAGTCCTGCGTTGAACCACTCGTCGTCGACATCCGGCGTGGCGTCAGCGGCGCTTACCACAGGTTCACCCGCCCGCCAGCCGTGGGCTTTGAAGTAGTTGGCCACGCTGCCGATCGCATCAACGGGGTTATTCCAGATATCGATTTCCCCGTCGTCATCGAAATCTATCGCGTAGTTGCGGTAACTGCTGGGCATGAACTGGCCAAAACCCATGGCGCCGGCATAGGAGCCCTTGAGCGAGCGCGGATCAACCCCCTGCTCTCGGGTCAGGAGGACGAAGTTGATCAGCTCCCTGGTAAAAAACGGCGACCGCTTGGGGTAATCGAAGGCCAGCGTGGAGAGCGCATCCAGCACCCGGTAACTGCCGGTGATGCGGCCATAGAACGTTTCGACGCCGATGATCGCGACGATGATCTCAGCGGGCACCCCCATCTCACGCTCGGCACGAGCCAACGTATCCTCGTGCTGCGCCTGAAAAGACCGGCCCTCGCTGATCCGCTTGTCGGTCAGGAATATGCCCCGGTATTCATACCATGGCTTGGTTTTTTCCGCGGGACGGGCTATCGCCTCGAGGATGCTGTCCTGGCGCCTGGCATCGGCAAACAGCGCCTGCAATGGCTCCCGATCGAAGCCCTTCTCCAGCACCAGCTCATCGACCACCGCCTGTGCGGCGGGATGATCTTCGTAACCGGTCTCCGCCCGCGCCGGCAGCACCAGCAGGCCGGCCAGCAGGATGACAATCTTGGGGAACGACCACATAGAATACCGTCTCAAATCAAAGTGATTTATCTACAGGTACGCAACCACGGCACACAAACACGCGTCACTGGGAAATCACGCGCCGCTGCGTGCCCACGGCCATGAGCACCCCGAAACCCGCCATCAGCGTCACGATCGACGTACCGCCCGCGCTGACAAGAGGCAGCGGCACCCCGACAATGGGAAGCAGACCCGAGACCATGCCCATGTTAACAAAGATGTAGACGAAAAACGTCAGCGTAATGCTGCCGGCGACCATTCGCCCGAAACTGGTCTGGGCGTGAACGCCGATCCAGAAGCCCCGCAGCAGGATGAGCACGTAGATACCCAGCAACAGCAGTACACCCCGCAGACCGAACTCCTCGGCCAGCACGGCGATGATGAAGTCGGTGTGGCTCTCGGGAAGAAAATCCAGTTGCGACTGGGTGCCCGCCATCCACCCCTTTCCGTCCCAGCCGCCCGAGCCTATGGCGGTCTTGGACTGAATGATGTTCCAGCCGGCCCCCAGTTTATCGCTTTGGGGATTGAGAAGCGTCAGGATGCGCTGTTTCTGATAATCCTCCAGCACGAACAGCCAGGCGGGCCACGCCGACATCACGGCGAGCCCGATGGCACCGAGGATATAGGCCCAACCGATCCCGGCCATGAACAACACGAAGAGCCCACTGGCAACGATGAGCAGCGATGTGCCGAGGTCAGGCTGCTTGAGGATCAGTACGAAAGGCACCCCCACCATCACCAGGGAGATCAGTACGCTGCGAAAACGCGGTGGCAAGACCTGCTCGGCCAGAAACGCAGCGACCGCCAGCGGCACCGCGAGCTTCATGATTTCGGCGGGCTGAAAGCGCAGGCCGCCAATGGAGAGCCAGCGCTGTGCACCCTTGGCGCCGACACCGAACAGCAGTACCGCGGCCAGCAGGCCCACGCCCAGGGCGTAGAGCCAGGGCGACAGCCGCATGTATCGCTGCAGGCTCACCTGGGCCGCTATGAACATCACCACGTACGCCACCAGGAAATAGCGTCCCTGGCGCTCGACCGCCGCCATATTCTGCCCGGAGGCGCTGTACAGCACGAACAGGCCGTAGGTTGTGAGCGCCAGCAGCAGCACCAGCAGGGGCACATCAATGTGCAGCCGCGATGCGGTACCCGGGCGGCGGGCGAGGTCCGCGGAACCCTGCGGCAGCTGACGTACGTAGTCACTCATCAGCCGGCGGCGCCGAGCAGCCAGGTATCGATGACCTGGCGGGCGATGGGCGAGGCGGCGCCGCTGCCGCCGCCGTTCTCGACAATGATGGCGACGGCGATAGTCGGTGCCTCGGCGGGGGCAAAAGCGATAAACAGCCCGTGGTGCCGGTGTCGCTCGGCCACTTCCTCTTCGCGATACACCGCGTTCTGGGCAATGCCTATCACCTGCGCAGTACCTGTTTTACCCGCCATCCGGTACTGGATGTCCTGCGCCAGCTTCCGGGCCGTGCCGCGGGTACCGTGCACCACATCCAGCATGCCGCGGTGCACGGCCTGCCAGTTTCCCTCGGCGCCGCGCAGCGGTTCCAGTTCGGGCGCCGACACCGGCTCGCCGTTGATGGTTTGCAACAGCCGCGGCACCTGGCGCTTGCCGCGACTGGCCAGCACACTCGTTGCCATCGCCAGCTGCATCGGCGTGGCGAGCATGTAGCCCTGTCCGATCCCGGCACTCAGCGTCTCCCCGGGATACCATGGCTGGGCCATGGCCTCCCGCTTCCAGCGGGTGGAAGGCAGCACGCCGGGACGCTCGTTGGTGGTGTCCACACCGGTGCGGGCGCCCAGCCCGAACGGACTCAGGAAATCGTGCATACCGTCGATCGTCAGGCGCCTGGCCAGATCATAGAAGTAGACGTCGCAGGATTCGGCGATCGCCATGTTCAGGTTGACCTGCGGCGCATGACCACCACCGCGTACCCGCAGGATCCAGTCCCGGTAGCGCCGGGAATCGCCCGGCAGGCGGTACCACCCGGGGTCGGGAACCGTCGATGACGGCGTTACCAGGCCGGACTCGAGGCCGGCCATGCCCATCATCGGCTTGATAGTTGAGCCGGGTGGGTACTGCCCCTGGATCGCACGGTTGAACAGCGGTACGTCCAGAGAGTCACGCAGTGCGCTGTAGTCCCTGGTGCTGATCCCGTTCACGAACAGGTTGGTGTCAAAACCCGGGGTTGAGACCAGGGCGAGCACCCCGCCGGTGCGGGGGTCGAGCGCCACAACGGCGCCCCGGCGGTCTCCCAGGGCGTCGAAAGCGGCCTGCTGGACCCGCATATCGAGGTGCAGCACCAGGTCTGCGCCGGGCTGCGGGTCATGCCGCTCCAGCACGCGCATGACCCGGCCGTGGGCATTGGTCTCGACGTTCTGGTAGCCGACGTCGCCGTGCAGCACGTCTTCATAATACTTTTCGACCCCGACCTTACCCACATGAAAGGTGCCGCGATAGTCGGTCTCATCCAGCTCCAGCACCTCACGCTCATTGATTCGACCGACGTAGCCCAGTGCGTGGGAAAAGAGCTCACCGTGCGGGTAGTAACGCAACAACTGCGCGTCCACCACCACCCCTGGAAGCCGGAAGCTGTTCACGGCCAGGCGCGCCCGCTCCTCCTCCGAGAGTTTGAAGCGGAGCGGTACCGCCTCGTAGGGGCGCCGTCGCGCCAGTTTCTTCCTGAAATTGGCGACGTCGTTTTCCGACACCGGCAGCAGTGAGGATACGTCGGCCAGCGTGGCATCGAGGTCGTCTACCCGCTCGACAACAATCGACAGCAGATAGCTCGGGCGATTGTCTGCCAGCAACACGCCGTTACGATCGTAAATCAGGCCGCGCTTGGGCGGCAGCGGCTGCAACTGGACCCGGTTGCGCTCGGACTGGGTCTTGTAGATCTCGTATTCGGTGACCTGCAGGCTGTAGTAACGGGTGAGGATAAGGCCCAGCAACGCCACGACGATCGTGATCGAGGTGACCGTACGGGCACCGTAGATTCTGGATTCCAGGTAGGAGTCCTTGAGGGCGATCTGTTGCGGCATCAAACCAGGTATCGTCGAGGGTTTCTGTTATCCGGAGCGGACGGCTAGGCGCGATGATACGGGTGGTTGACAGTGATTGTCCAAGCCCGATACAGCTGTTCGGCGACAATAACTCTCACCAGTGGATGCGGCAGTGTCAGCTTTCCCAGCGACCACTGTTGCTCGGCACGCTTCAGGCAGGCTGCTGACAATCCATCGGGACCCCCGATCAGCAGGCTGTAATTGTCTCCCGTCATCTGCCAGTCCTGCAGCTGCCCGGCCAGCTGCCCGGTGCTCACCTGGCGCCCGTCGATGGCCAGGGCGATGACGCGGTCCCCCCGCGGCAGTGCCTTCAGCAGCGCTTCTCCCTCGCGCTCGCGCAGCTGCGACGGGTTGCTGCGCTTGTCCCGCTGCGCCAGCGGTATCTCGCGCCACTCGAGCTTCAGCTCGCGGGGAAGTCGCTCGCTGTACTGGCTGACTGCCTCGGTCACCCAGCCCGGCATCCGGGTGCCGACGGCGAGCACCGAGATCCGCATCAGCCGGGCGCTTCAGGAGGCGCCCACAGCCGCTCGAGGTCGTAAAAATCCCGGGTCGCCGGCAACATTACGTGGACCACGACGTCACCAAAATCAACCAGGACCCATTCACCCGCGTCCTCACCTTCGATGCCCAGTGCCGGTGTACCGCGTTTTTTCGCTTCTGTACGCACGTTATCGGCGAGGGACTTGACGTGGCGGTTTGAGGTCCCGCTGGCGATCACCAGGTAATCCATCACGTCAGTGAGCTCGGAGACGTCGAGGCTCACCGTATTGACCGCTTTCAGGTCGCCCAGCGCATCGACGACCACCTGCTTCAGCTCCTCACCGCCCATCAAGACTGTTTACCATACTGTTCTCCTGTCATTCACACCCGACTCAACCCGTAAAGACCATGCCGCTCGATATAGCCCAGCACCACCGCCGGGAGCAGGTAGCGGACCGATCGCCCCTCCCCCAACAATCCGCGAATCTCGGTCGCCGAGATGGGGAGCGGGCGCAGCTGGGTCATGATAACAGCGCCGGCCCGCCGGCGCTGCAGCGCATCCGCAGTCGCCGGGCGCTGTTCCCCGAGCCAGCGGGCGACCGGGCCGCTGTCCGGCAGCTGCCAGCCGGGACGGCCGATCACGATGATATGGGCCCAGTCCAGCAGTTCGCGCCAGCGGTGCCAGGTATCGAGGGCTGCCAGGGCGTCGCAACCCATGACCAGGCTGAGGCTGTGACCGCTGTCGAGTTCACGGCTGATTTCAACCAGGCTATCGAGGGTATAGGAGGGTCCGGGGCGGCGCAGCTCGCGGGCATCGCAACGCAGCCTGGGTTCATCTGCCACCGCCAGTTCCACCATGGCGGCCCGGTGGGCGGCACTGCAACCCGGTGGCTCCCGATGCGGGGGTACGGCGCTGGGCATGAGCCGCACCTCGGCAAGTCCCAGCGTTTCGGCCAGTTCCAGCGAAGACCGCAAATGGCCGAAATGCACGGGGTTGAAGGTGCCCCCGAACACCGCCACCGGTGTCAGCGATGCCGCACCGCCAGTCAACTGCGGATCTGGCCGTTGCCCAGCACGACGTACTTCTGCGACGTGAGCCCCTCCAGGCCGACCGGGCCCCTGGCGTGAAGCTTGTCGGTGGAAATGCCGATCTCGGCGCCAAGGCCGTACTCGAAGCCGTCGGCAAAGCGCGTTGATGCATTCACCATGACGGAGCTTGAATCCACCCGGCGCAGGAACATCATCGCCCGCTCGTGGTTGTCGGTGACGATGGCGTCGGTATGCGCCGATCCATAGCTGTTGATATGGTCTATCGCCTGTTCCAGGCCTCCAACGACCCGTATCGACAGGATGGGTGCCAGGTACTCCGCTTCCCAGTCCGCCTCGGTGGCAGGCGCCATCGCCGGCACCAGGTCGCGGCTGCGAGGACAGCCCCGAAGCTCGACCCCGGCAGCCGCCAGGTCAGCCGCGACCAGGGGCAGCACCTGTTCGGCGCAGCCCGCTGCAATCAGCAGTGTCTCCATCGTATTACAGGTCCCGTAGCGCTGGGTCTTGGCATTGAGCGCGATGGCGCGGGCCATGTCCGGGTCCGCGCTGTCGTCGATGTAGACGTGACAAACGCCATCGAGGTGCTTGATCACCGGCACACGCGCCTCCCGGCTGACCCGCTCGATAAGCCCTTTCCCGCCGCGCGGGACAATCACGTCGACCCACTCGGGCATGGTGATCAGGGCGCCTACCGCCTCGCGATCAGCGGTGGCCACCACCTGGACGGCCGCTGCCGGCAGCCCGGCGAGACGCAACCCCTCTTCGATACAGGCGGCGATCACGCGGTTTGACGCGAGCGCTTCCGAGCCGCCGCGCAGAATAGCGGCATTGCCCGCCTTCAGGCACAGGCTGGCTGCTTCCACAGTCACGTTCGGGCGCGATTCGTAGATGATACCGACAACGCCGAGAGGCACACGCATCTGCCCGACGGAGATGCCGCTGGGCATGGTATGCATGGCCGAGATGCTGCCGAGGGGGTCCGACAAAGCCGCCACCTGGGTGAGGCCCTCGAGCATGGTGTCCAGGCGCGCGGCCGTGAGTTCCAGGCGATCCAGCAGTGCGGGCGCCAGGTCGTTTTGGCGCGCCCGGGCCAGGTCTTCCCGATTGGCATCGACCAGGCTTTGACGGCGCTCGTCGAGCACCTCGCGGGTGGCGAGCAGTGCCCGGTTGCGCACAGCCGTGGATGACGCGGCGACATCCCGGCTGGCGGCGCGCGCGCCCCGCCCCAGCCCGATCATGTACTGATTGACATCCATCACGCGTGGCCCGATAGTCGCAAACCCGCCATTATACCTGAACGCCAGGCGGGCCTGCTAACCCAGCCGTGACCGGGAAACCGCTTGCCATGACCCCCACGCTCGAATTCTTTTACGATTGTTCCAGCCCCTGGACCTATTTCGCCTTCTCCCGCATCCAACCCATCGCCGACGCGTCGGGGGTCGCCATCGATTGGCGGCCGATACTGGTCGGCGGCGTATTCAATGCGGTGAACCAGCAGGTGTATAGCACCCGGGAATCGTTGTTTGCCGACGCGGCAAATGCACGCAAGCTCGACTACTTTACCAAGGACCTCGCCGACTGGGCGCACCTGTGCGGGGTGACGCTGAACTGGCCCGAGGGGCACCCGATCAACAGCGTGAAAGCCATGCGCGGGGCTCTCTATGCCCAGGACATGGGCCTGGAGGTGCCGTATTCCACTGCCGTGTTCGAAACTTACTGGGGCAGTGACACACCGGACATCTCCGATGACGCCGTGCTCGGCAGCATCTGCGACCGCGTGGGCCTGAATCGCGACGAATTCCTGACCGCGATCCGCGACCCGGTCTACAAGGACCGGCTGCGGGCCAACACCGATGAGTTGATCGACCGCGGGGGCTTTGGCTCCCCCACGCTGTTCATCGACCGGGAAGACATGTACTTCGGCAATGACCGCCTGCCCCTGGTCGAGGCCAGGCTCCGATGCTAGCCCGCCTCGCCCTGAGCCCCTGAGCCCCTGAGCCCCTGAGCCCCTGAGCCCCTGAGCCCCTGAGCCCCTGAGCCCAAACAGACTACTGCTGTGAACCTTTTTCAACCAACTGCCAGCGCGGGTTTACTGTCCGGGGCAGACCCTGCCCTCGATACAGTTGACAATCATTCTCATTCCCATTACTGTTCTCATCAACACAGATCAGATGAACCAGTGCGGGTGCTGTCACAATGTATGTATGCGTGTGCAAGGGCATTACCGATACCCAGATCCGGGCAGCCGTGCAGGACGGCGCGAACTCATTGCGTGAGGTCCGCAACACGCTCGGCGTCGCCACCCAGTGCGGCAAATGCGGCATTCTCGCGCGCGACATCCTCCGCGAATCCCTGAGCGGCCAGGTCGATAACCAGCAGCTGTTCTACGCCGTAACCTAGCAGTCTGTCGGACTTAGGCTGATCCTGCTGCGGCGGCGGGCTAGCGGCCCCTTTTCCCGCCCTTTTTCGTTACATAGCCACCACTATGCGCCTCAAAAGGGCGGAAAAAGTGTCTCGCTCTCCCACTCGCCTCGCGACGGACCCCTAAGTCCGACAGACTGCTAGCCAGATATACGGCAGTTGGCGCAGTCCGACAATGAGCCCGATCACGCTTTCCGGGGGCGTCTGGCGGCAGGGATGCCGCCAGCGGGTTTATACAGGGACGTATGCTTTTTGGCGGCCCCCGGAAAGCGTGATCGGGTTCGTTGTCAGCTCGATAATCATTCCCATGCCAATACCCGGCCGATTGCACCTTGCCGGCCGCACCTGCCGGCCGCACTGGCCGGCCGCAAACGATAGCCGCCGCCCGGACATCGGCCAGGGCGCGATGGGGATGAGAATGCCTTCGATTATCATTCAAAATTGGCTTGTTAATCAATAGCTTAGATTGACTTTAAGGCGAGGCGTCGACAGAATACCCGACCACTCAACGCAGAAGGCAGGACCATGAAGGGCGACGCAAAAGTCATCGAACATCTCAACAAGATACTCGGCAACGAACTGGTGGCCATCAACCAGTATTTCCTGCATGCCCGCATGTACAAGGACTGGGGCCTCAAAGAGCTTGGTGATCACGAGTATCACGAATCCATCGACGAGATGAAGCACGCCGATTCGCTCATCGAGAGAATTCTGTTCCTCGAGGGACTGCCCAACCTGCAGGACCTCGGCAAACTGATGATCGGCGAGAACACGCGGGAAATGCTGGAGTGTGACCTCAAGCTCGAGCATGTCGCCCACGTAGACCTCAAAGAAGCCATCGCCTGCTGCGAATCGGTGCAGGATTATGTGTCCCGGGACCTGCTGCGGGACATCATGGCGTCAGAAGAAGAGCACATCGACTGGCTGGAAACGCAACTCGGCCTGATCGACAAGGTCGGGCTGGAGAACTACCAGCAAACGGCGATGCACACCGTTAAGCCCGATTGATGGTATGCCGCGCTACCGTCGCAGGACGGCAGCGCGGTCGGCAACTCAGCCCTCGGCCTGTTCCTCCGCGGCCGCCTCGGCGACCAGTGGCTGTAACTCGCCTTTATCGTGCATCTCGGTGACGATGTCACAACCACCGATCAGTTCGCCATTGATCCACAACTGCGGGAAAGTCGGCCAGTTGGCATACTTCGGCAGGTTGGCGCGGACTTCCGGGTTGGAAAGAATGTCCACGTAGGCGAAGCGCTGTCCGCAGGCCATCAGTGCCTGCACCGTGCGTGCGGAAAACCCGCACTGGGGCTGATTGGGCGACCCCTTCATGTACAGCAGTATGCTGTTGCTCTCGATTTGTTCCTTGATGGTGTCCATGATGTCCATTGGCGTTACCGTCTCGCTGTCCGATGAATTGTGGGTTGAGTTGCGCACGTCGCGACCGAACCAGCGATTATCCGGCCTGCACGGGTTTTCGCAACCCCAGGCAAAGTGGGGATATCCAGCGTGGCGCGTTGCCAACACGCCCGATTATCGTTATCATCGCGCGATCTTCTGAGGCAGCCCACGCTGCCTTTTTGCGTTTTATGGAGCGCGAGAACGCATGTCCGCACTCATGCCAACCTATTCCCGACTGCCCGTCAGCTTTACCCGCGGGGAAGGGGTTTATCTCTACGACACCGAGGGGCGGCGCTACCTGGACGGCATCGCCGGCATCGGCGTCAACTGCCTGGGGCATGGCCACCCCGCGGTCACCGAGGCGATCGCCGGCCAGGCGGAAAAACTGATCCACACGTCCAACCTCTACCACATCGAAACGCAGGAAGCGCTGGCAGAGGCCCTGGCGGAAGTCAGCGGCCTGAGTCATTGCTTTTTCGGTAACTCAGGCGCTGAGGCCAACGAGGCGGCGATCAAGCTGGCTCGCCTGTACGGCCACCAGCACAATGTGACCAAACCGGCCATCGTGGTGCTGGAGGGCGCCTTCCACGGCCGCACGCTGGCCACGCTGAGTGCGACCGGCAATCGCAAGATCCAGGCGGGCTTCGAACCCCTGGTAAGCGGGTTCATCCGCGCGCCGCGCAACGACCTCGATGCCGTTCAGCAGATCGCCCGGCAGAACCCGGATGTCGTTGCGGTGCTGCTGGAACCGATTCAGGGTGAGGGTGGCGTGGTGCCGCTGGACCCCGAGTACCTGCGCGGCATCAGGGCGCTGTGCGACAGCAAGTCGTGGCTGCTGATGGCGGACGAAGTGCAGTGCGGCAATGCCCGCAGCGGGCACTACTTCGCCTACCAGGGCGTGGGTATCACCCCGGACGTGGTCACCACCGCCAAGGGCCTCGGCAACGGTGTCCCCATAGGCGCCTGCCTCGCCGGCGGCGCCGCGGCCGAAGTGCTGGGGCCAGGGCACCACGGTTCCACTTACGGCGGCAACCCGCTCGCCAGCGCCGCCGGCCTCGCCGTGGTCAACACCATCAGGCGGGAGAACCTGGCAGACCACGCGGAAAAAATGGGCGACCTGTTCAGGTCGGCGCTGATGGAGCACCTCGACGACCCGTCGAACGTGGCTGACCTGCGCGGTCGCGGCCTGATGCTGGGCATCGAACTGACCCGGGACTGTGGCGAGCTGGTGAAGCGCGGGCTGGAGGCCGGCCTGTTGATCAATGTCACCGCCGGGCGCACCGTGCGCCTGCTGCCGCCCCTGATAATCAACGACAGCGAAATCCGCAGCCTGGCCGCCGGCGTGGCCGGGCTCATCAATGACTTTTACCGCAACGACGCACCTGTGGAGGCGTGATGTCCAGACCCCGGCACTTCCTGACCCTGCTGGATTTCAGCCCAGGCGAACTGGATGCATTGATCCGGCGCGCGATCGAACTCAAGCGCGCACATTACGCGGGCGAGGGGCAACGCAGCCTGGCGGGCCGGGTGCTGGGCATGATCTTCGCGAAATCATCCACCCGCACCCGGGTCTCCTTCGAGGCCGGCATGGCGCAGCTGGGCGGACACGCCATGTTCCTGTCGCCACAGGACACCCAGCTGGGCCGGGGCGAACCCATCGAGGATTCCGCCCGGGTGATCTCGTCCATGGTCGATGTGGTGATGATCCGCACCTTCGGGCACGACATCGTGGAACGGTTCGCGGCCTATTCCCGTGTTCCGGTCATCAACGCGCTGACCGACGACTACCATCCCTGCCAGCTGCTGGCCGACATGCAGACCTTTACCGAGCACCGCGGGAGCATCGCCGGCAAAACCGTTTGCTGGGTGGGCGATGGCAACAATATGTGCCAGTCCTATATCAATGCGGCCCGCCAGTTCGATTTCGAACTGCGTATCGCCTGCCCGCCGGGCTTCGAGCCCGACCCGGGGCTACTGGCGGCGAATCGCGACCGGGTGGCGGTGGTCGCGGAACCCGCGGCCGCTGCCGCGGGTGCGCACCTGGTCGTTACCGACGTCTGGGCTTCGATGGGCCAGGAGTCCGAGCAACAGGAGCGCGCTGACCTTTTCGCGGCCTACCAGGTGAATGCCGAACTCATGGCCGAGGCCGGGGCCGACGCCCTCTACATGCACTGCCTGCCGGCCCACCGGGGTGAGGAGATCAGCGCCGAACTCATGGACGCCGCCGACAGCGTCATCTGGGACGAGGCCGAAAACCGCCTGCATGCCCAGAAAGCCCTGCTGGAAGCCCTGCTCGCGGGCTGAATGACGACAGCGCAGCCACGCTCTCTGCCGGCCGCCGTCAGCGGCCGGGCAGGACTTCTTCCCCACGGTTACAATCAAGTCGTATAACCGCTGCGTTTCTTATGCAAAATCGATAGATTAAACGGGACGAACCGCCGCTCCCGGGACTCCTTTTCAGAGCCTCCCCCACGCCGCGCGGGCTCGACAGTTAGCGTTCGCCTACTCGACCGCGTATCCACAAGATACCCACAAAATAACCCCAGCGTCATACGCTTGCAATGTGACGAATCCCGCATTATCTTGTAGTCCAGATAGCGGCAATCCCCAAGATATAGCGGTTTACACAGAAATTTTTGTACAAAAAACGACCGCAGTAGCGGCGCTGTTCTCGACAGAGTCGGGCATGCCCGATCGGCCACTGATGGCTTCGATGCCCGCGCCCGGGGTGCTATCACCACCACGAGAGATACAGGTTGACAACGAAAGCCAGGGATATCGGGCCGGTACGGGCATCGTCCCGGCGCGAAACGCACAGCTCTCACAACAATAACGCCAGCCGTCGCCACCACGGAGTAGACATGCAAACCGACATTAAAACCGATTTTAAAACAAAGACCAGCTCAGACATTTCCAGTACCACCCCCCCGCAACCGGGCGCCACCGTCAGCCCGGAAATCGCCGCCACGGCCCCGGGGCAGCTGCGGGTCATAAAGCGCAACGGAACGGTCGTGCCCTTCGAGGGCAGCAAGATATCGGTCGCCATCACCAAGGCCTTCCTGGCCGTGGAGGGCGGCACTGCGGCGGCCTCCAGCAGAATCCATGAAACCGTGGCCAGGCTTACCGACATGGTTATCGCGACTTTCCAGCGGCGCATGCCCTCTGGCGGCACCATCCACATAGAGGACATCCAGGACCAGGTGGAACTGTCGCTGATGCGAGCAGGTGAGCACAAGATCGCGCGGGATTATGTCATTTACCGTGAGGAACAGGCCCGCAAGCGCGCGGCGCGGGCGGCGCTCTCCCCGGCGACACAACAGGCGGCCGGTGCCATCAACGTGGTTCAGCCCGACGGCAGCCGCAGGCCGCTGGACCTCGAAAGGCTGCACACGATCGTGTCTGAAGCCTGCGCCGCGCTTAACGACGTGGACGAGTCCCGCATCATTGACGAGGCTCTGAAGAACCTCTACGACGGCGTCACTGCGCATGAACTGAGCACTTCCCTGGTCATCACCGCCCGCACGCTCATCGAACAGGAGCCCAACTACTCGTACGTGGCCGCGCGGCTGCTCTGCGATAACCTCAGGGCGGAGGCGCTCGCATTTCTCGGGGTGGCATCCAGCGCTACCCAGGCCGACATGGCCACCCTCTACGCCCGCGCACTCCAGGCCTATATCCAGCGGGGCGTGGAACTGGAGCTGCTGGCCCCCAACCTGGCAGACTTCGACCTCGAGAGACTGGGGGCCGCCCTCTTGCCCGAGCGCGACCTGCAGTTCACCTACCTCGGCCTGCAAACCCTCTACGACCGCTACTTCATCCACAGCGACGGCGTACGCATCGAGCTGCCGCAGATATTCTTCATGCGAGTGGCCATGGGCCTCGCGACCGCCGAGGATGACCCCAACGCGAGGGCGATCGAGTTCTATGAGCTGTTGTCATCATTCGACTACATGAGCTCGACCCCGACCCTGTTCAATGCCGGCACCCTGCGGCCCCAGCTCTCGAGCTGTTACCTGACAACGGTGCCGGACGACCTCTACGGCATCTACGGTGCCATCCAGGACAACGCCATGCTGTCCAAATTCGCCGGCGGCCTGGGCAATGACTGGACCCCCGTGCGAGCACTCGGTGCCTACATCAAGGGGACCAACGGCAAATCCCAGGGCGTGGTGCCATTTCTCAAGGTAGTCAATGACACCGCTGTCGCCGTGAACCAGGGTGGCAAACGCAAGGGCGCCGTCTGCTCCTACCTCGAGACCTGGCACCTCGATATCGAGGAATTCGTCGAGTTGCGCAAGAACACCGGCGACGATCGTCGCCGCACGCACGACATGAACACCGCCAACTGGATTCCCGACCTGTTCATGAAGCGGGTGTTCGAGGACGAAGACTGGACGCTGTTTTCCCCCAACGACGTCCCCGACCTGCATGACCTGTACGGGCGGGCCTTCGAGGAGCGCTACCAGGAATACGAGGAAATGACGCGGC
Source organism: uncultured Gammaproteobacteria bacterium (assembly GCA_963753815.1). GTDB lineage: Bacteria > Pseudomonadota > Gammaproteobacteria > Pseudomonadales > Halieaceae > CAVWDU01. Next base: position 1,814,456 of record CAVWDU010000003.1, on the reverse strand, counting down.
GCGGCGAGCTCAAGCTGTTCAAAACGGTGAAAGCGGCCAACCTGTGGCGCAAGATGCTGGGCATGCTGTTCGAAACGGGACACCCCTGGATGACCTTCAAGGACCCCTGCAACCTGCGCTCACCGCAGCAGCATGTCGGCGTCGTCCACTCGTCCAACCTGTGCACGGAAATAACCCTTAATACCAGCAGGGACGAAATCGCGGTCTGCAACCTGGGGTCGGTCAACCTGCCCCAGCATATCGACGAAAACGGCCTCAACCTCGACAAGTTGAAGGCGACCGTCACCACCGCGGTGCGCATGCTGGACAACGTCATCGACATCAACTACTACTCCGTGACGCAGGCCGAGAACTCGAACCTGCTGCACCGCCCTGTCGGCCTCGGCCTGATGGGCTTCCAGGATGCCCTGTACCGGCAGCACATTGCCTACGGCTCCGATCAGGCCGTCGAATTCGCCGACCGCTCGATGGAGGCGATCAGCTACTTCGCGATCGAGGCCTCGAGCCAGCTGGCGGTGGAGCGCGGAAGCTACACCAGCTACCCGGGCTCATTGTGGAGCCAGGGTATCTTCCCCATCGACTCACTGGACCGTCTGGTCGAGCATCGCGGTGACAAGTACATCGAGGTCGATCGCAGTCAGACACTGGACTGGGGCAGCCTGCGCAACACGGTTCGCAACCAGGGCATGCGCAACTCCAACGTCATGGCGATAGCGCCCACTGCCACGATCGCCAACATTACCGGGGTCTCCCAGTCCATTGAGCCTACGTACCAGAACCTGTACGTGAAATCCAACCTGTCCGGGGAGTTCACCGTCGTCAACCCCTACCTGGTCCACGACCTCAAGGCGCGGGGACTGTGGGACGGCGTCATGGTCAATGACCTCAAGTACTACGACGGCAGTGTCCAGGCGATCGATCGCATCCCGGACGACCTCAAGGCGGTATACGCCACTGCCTTCGAGGTCGAACCGCGCTGGCTGGTAGATGCCGCCAGTCGTCGCCAGAAGTGGATAGACCAGGCCCAGTCGCTGAACCTGTATATCAACAATGCCAGCGGCAAGAAGCTCGACGTCACCTACCGCATGGCCTGGTACCGCGGGCTGAAAACCACCTACTACCTGCGGTCGCTGGCTGCCACGGGTACCGAAAAGTCGACGATAGAATCAGGCAAGCTGAATGCGGTTTCGTCGGGTTCCGCAGCAGCGCAACCTGCGCCGGTACCCCAGGCCTGTTCTCTGGACGACCCGGACTGCGAGGCCTGCCAATAGTGCATATCGTGCCCCCGCGCAGCGCTCGCCCGCGGGGGTGTCCGAGAACAAACACAACACCCTGTGGCGGGCAACAGGGCCTATCGAGACAATATAAAGGGGATACAAGACCATGCTGAGCTGGGACGAATACTACCAGGAAGACAACACAGCCAACATCGCCGCCGCCAGGGCCGTTGCTGCGGAACCCGTGGCGAAAACCGCCGCCGAGGCTCCTGTCACAAAGCGCAATGACAGCGCGCCGGCACCGCTAATCGGCGAGAAGACGAGTGCTGCAGCCGGGGAGGCCGCTGCCGCGTTTGAGCCACCGGCGGTCGCCGTCGAGGCGGTTGGGGAGAATGACGGCGCCACTGCGCCCGCCGATGCACCAACGGACATGGAAGCGGAAGCCAATATCCATCGCGCACTGGAGGCGATTGAAAACCTCGACGTCAATTCAGGCCTGGAAGAGCTGGAAATGGGCGCGGCCCGGGTTTCCGTCGACGAAAAGGCGATGATCAACTGCCGGGCCGATCTCAACCAGCTGGTCCCGTTCAAATACGACTGGGCCTGGCAGAAATACATCGACGGCTGCGCCAACCACTGGATGCCGCAGGAAGTGAACATGACGGCGGACGTCGCCACCTGGAAGGACCCGAACGGCCTGACCGAAGACGAGCGACGCATCGTGATGCGAAATCTCGGCTACTTCTCAACCGCCGACTCGCTGGTCGCCAACAACCTCGTGCTGGCAATTTACCGGCTCATCACCAACCCGGAATGCCGGCAGTACCTGCTGCGGCAGGCGTTCGAGGAAGCTATTCATACCCATGCGTACCAGTACTGTATCGAATCGCTGGGAATGGACGAGGGCGAAGTATTCAACATGTACCGGGAGATTCCCTCGGTTGCCAAGAAGGCCGCCTGGAGCCTGAGTCATACCCACGAGCTGTCCGACCCGAACTTCACCACTGGCACGCCGGAAGACGACCAGACCCTGTTGCGCAACCTGATCGGGTTCTACGCGGTCACCGAGGGCATTTTCTTCTATTGCGGCTTCAGCCAGATTCTCTCCATGGGCCGGCGCAACAAGATGACCGGCGTGGCGGAGCAATTCCAGTACATCCTGCGCGATGAGTCCATGCACCTCAATTTCGGCATCGATGTCATCAACCAGATCAAGCTGGAGAACCCGCATCTCTGGACCGAGGAATTCCAGCAGGAAGCCGCCCAGATGATCCTCGAGGGTACCCAGCTCGAGATCGAGTATGCCCGCGACACGATGCCCCGTGGCGTACTCGGCATGAATGCGGCAATGATGGAGGAGTACCTGCACTTCATCGCCAACCGGCGCCTGGTGCAGCTCGGTCTCAAGGAGCATTTCCAGGGCGCACAGAACCCCTTCCCGTGGATGTCGGAGATCATGGATCTGCGCAAGGAGAAGAACTTCTTCGAAACCCGGGTTATCGAGTACCAGACCGGCGGTGCGCTGACCTGGGATTGAGCCCTATCACCCTGAATCCTGGCCGCCCACCGGCGGCCTCGCCGCGAGGTAACCACCGCATGAACGACGACTCCGATGACGTGATCGATCCGGCCACCGTGATGCAGGCGCTCGACCACATCAGCCAGACCGTGACCATCATGAACAAGATCGTGGCCCAGCTACGCAGCCACGTCGAGAAGACGGCTGCCTGCGGTGAAGCCGAGTTTGTCTGTGAACACGGCCCCGCGGCGGAGAAAGTGCTGCACTGACCTGCAGGGCCCAAGGCCAGGAGCGGTCAATCCGGCCTGTTGATCGATTCGGGTACCGAAAATCGCTCCCGCAGGAAGCGGGCAATCCCGTCCTCGTCGTGGTGACCGATCACGGCGGTGGCTGCCTCCTTGACCTCCGGCTTGGCATTCTCCGGGGCGTAACATTCGTCCGCGAGTGCAAACATGCTGAGATCGTTGTCACTGTCGCCAAAACATAACACCCGCTCGACGCCGAGCTCCTGCTTGAGGATGGAAATTGCGCCGCCCTTGCTGGCCTCGCCGTGGTGGACGTCCAGCCACTTGAGGTCGCCTCCCTCCACGGCGATGCCGCTGTAGGCGATCAGCCCCGGCTCGTCGGCGACCAGGGCGGTAACGGCATCGATGGCAGCGGGGGCGCCCAGGGCACTGATGTTGCTGATTTCCGCGTCGGCCGGCAAGCGGCCGGCTGGCAGCACTGCCACCCCTTCGCGCGAAGCGAAGTCCCGCGCCAATGCAGACTCAATGTCATTCTGCAGGGGCGGGTGATAGATCGCATGCCGATTACCCGGCTCGAGGGTGAAGATAAACGGGGTCAGTCCCTGGGTGAGCACCGCCTCGAGTATGTGCTGAATCTCGACCTGGGTGAGGCATGTCGTGTGGCTGTAATGCTCCAGTGCGGGCGTCCAGATCATCACGCCGTTCTTGTAGATATGGGGCAATTCAAAGCCGTGGCCAGTGAGAATGGACCTGGCGGCATGCAGCGTGCGCCCGGTTGCCACCGTATAGGCGATACCGCGGCGAGAGAGCTCGCGCAGCGTATCCCTCGTATAGGGTGAGATTTCAGAGGCGCGACTGAGCAGGGTGCCGTCGAGGTCAAACACTATCAGTTCCACGCCATCTCCCTTCCCGAAGCCGCCGGATCGGCACCCCACTTTTGTTGCAAGACCATCACCCAGGGTTTCGCAGACTCCCCCCCGGCAATGCGGTCACCAGGTGCCGGCCCCCGTTGGCCGCTTCCCGGCCACGCGCCGGCCCCTGGGCCACGCGCCGGCCCCTGATAGCACGCATGGGGATGGCCCCGACTCCGGGCGAGGCACGGCGCCGAACCCGAGGCGCAGTATTACCCGTTGTCGGCGGGATCACAAACGCCTGCCGGAATCGCGGCGAGCAACGGGGCCGAAACTCGCATGTTGGCGCTGTAAACTTATCCTTTCCCCACCGCGCGCGGGCCGTTACAATACTGCCCCCACGGCCAGCGGCGCGACCACAGTAAGCGGTTCCTCGAACCGGGCGGCCGCACCAGCCCCATCTTCTGAAACAGGACTCTCGACATGATCTACCAGAGTGACGAACTCAAGGTGAAGCGCCTCGAAGGTGACATCGCCGAGCTGAACTTCGACCTGCAGGGTGAATCCGTCAACAAATTCAACCGCGCTACCGTCACCAGCCTGACGGCAGCACTGGACGCACTGGAGAGCGAAAGCGGCATCCGCGGCCTGCTCGTCACCAGCGCCAAGCCCGTTTTCATCGTCGGCGCCGATATCACCGAATTTACCAGCCTTTTCGGTGCCAGTGTTGACGAGATCAAGCCTTTTACCGGGGTTAACAACACCAACTTCAACCGTCTCCAGAATCTGCCCTACCCGAGCTGCGTGGCCATCAACGGCTTCGCCATGGGCGGCGGCCTGGAAATCTGCCTGGCCTGTGACTTCCGGGTGATGAGCACTGCAGCCAAGATCGGCCTGCCCGAGACCAAGCTGGGCATCCTCCCGGGCTGGGGTGGCACAGTGCGGCTGCCACGCCTCATCGGCGTCGATGAGGCCGTCATGTGGATGGCCACCGGTAAGGAGCAAAAGGCCGACGCCGCGCTCAAGGCCGGTGCCGTGGACGCTGTCGCCACACCCGAGCAGCTTCGCGAGGTGGCCTTGACGACCCTGGCGGGCGCGATCGAAGGCAGGCTCGACTATGCGACGCGTCGCGAGACTAAAAGCAGCCCGCTGCCGCTCAATGATACCGAGGCCACGATGGCGTTTTTCACCATCAAGGGCATGGTGGCCCAACAGGCCGGTCGTAACTACCCGGCGCCGGTGAAAGTGGTCGACGTGATCGAAGCTGCGCGCGGCATGGATCTCGAGGCCGCGCTGGAGGTCGAGGCCCAGGCATTTGCCGAACTCGCGACCACCGACGTGGCGACCGCACTGGTGGGCGTCTTCCTCGCCGACCAGCTGCTGGGCAAGAAAGCCAAAGATTGGGAGAAACGCGCCGACCGCAAGATCGAGCGCGCCGCGGTGCTGGGCGCGGGCATCATGGGCGGGGGCATCGCCTACCAGTCGAGCCTCAAGGGCGTGCCGATCAAGATGAAGGACATCGCCCAGGAGGGCCTTGATCTCGGTCTCGCGGAAGCCAACAAACTGCTGTCCAAGCGGGTCGCCCGCGGGCGCATGACGCCGGACAAAATGGGCGAAGTGCTGAACAATATCGACCCGACGCTAACCTACGAAGGTTTCGAGAGCGTGGATATCGTGGTCGAAGCGGTGGTGGAAAATCCCAAGGTCAAGCACGCGGTGCTGGCGGAGACAGAGAAACATATCCGCCCCGATGCCGTGCTCGCCTCGAACACCTCGACCATTTCGATCACCTTCCTGGCAGAGGCCCTGGAGCGCCCCGAAAACTTCTGCGGGATGCACTTCTTCAACCCGGTGCATGCCATGCCCCTGGTCGAGGTCATCCGCGGTGAAAAGTCTTCCGACACCGCCATCGCACGCACGGTCGCCTACGCCAACCGCTTGGGCAAAAAAGCGGTGGTGGTGAAGGATTGTCCCGGGTTCCTGGTGAACCGCGTGTTGTTCCCCTACTTCGATGGCTTTTCCAAGCTGTTGCGCGATGGCGCCGACTTCCAGGCGGTCGACAAAACCATGGAGCGCTGGGGCTGGCCCATGGGCCCGGCCTACCTGATGGACGTGGTCGGCATCGATACCGGCGTGCACGCCGCCGGCGTCATGGCCGAGGGCTTCCCCGACCGCATGCAGATGGATTTCAAGACCGCCACCGAGATCATGTTCGAGAACGAGCGCTACGGCCAGAAGAATGGCAAGGGTTTCTACGAATACATCCCGGACAAGCGCGGCAAACCCAAGAAGACCGTCAGCGAAGAAACATACCGGCTGATCGAGCCGGTGGTGGGCGAACGCACGGAGTTCGAGCGCGAGGATATCATTGCCCGCATGATGCTGCCGATGGCCACAGAACTGGCCCGCTGCCTCGAGGAGGGCATCGTCGAGAGCGCCGCCGAGGCCGACCTGGCGCTGCTGTACGGCATCGGTTTCCCGCCCTTCCGGGGTGGCGTGTTCCGCTGGCTGGACACGGTCGGCCTCGCCCATATCGCCGAGGCCTCGGAGAAGTTTGCCCACCTGGGCAAGAGCTACGAGCTCACCGACGGCATGAAGGCCAAACTGGCCGCCGGCGAAACCTACTACTGAGCACAGGGTGAATAGAGGAGAATAGCGGTGAGTTTGAATGCCAGAGATGCAGTAATTGTCGACTACGCCCGCAGTGCAATGGGGCGTTCCAAGAACGGATGTTTTCGCAACGTGCGCGCCGACGACCTGTCGGCGGGCGTGATCAAGGCCCTGCTGGCCCGCAACGAGGGCCTGGACCCCGCCGAAATCGATGACCTCATCTGGGGCTGCGTCATGCAGCGCGATGAGCAGGGAATGAACCTGGGGCGGGCACTGGTGCTGACGGCACAGCTGCCGTTCAGCATACCGGGACAGACGGTCAACCGGCTCTGCGGCTCCTCGATGACCGCACTGCAGTCCGCCGCCGCCAACATCATGGCCGGGCTTGGCGATGTCTACCTCGTCGGTGGCGTGGAACACATGGGCCATCTGCCGATGATGGAGCACGTCGACCCCAATCCGCGCATGGGTCTCAATGTGGCGAAAGCCGCGGGAATGATGGGCATGACGGCCGAATACCTGGCGCTGCTGCACGGCATAGGCCGCGAGCAACAGGACGCATTCGGCCTGCGCTCACACCAGTTGGCCCACAAGGCCACGGTGGAAGGCAAGTTCGCCCGCGAGATCGTCGCCATCGAAGGCCATGACGCCGAGGGCGCACTGGTCGCCGTAACCGAGGACGAAACCATTCGCCCCGACACCACGCTCGAGGGACTCGCCAGCCTGCCACCCGCGTTCAATCCCCAGGGCGGCACGGTCACGGCCGGCACGTCTTCACAGATTTCCGACGGCGCCTCGGCCATGCTGGTGATGTCGGCCGAGAAAGCCCAGGCCCTGGGCCTGACCCCCATCGCCCGCATCAAGGGCATGGGCCTGGCCGGCGTCGACCCCTCGATCATGGGCTACGGGCCGGTACCCTCCACGAAAAAGGCACTGAAGAAACTCGGCCTGACCACCAGCGACATCGAGATGGTCGAGCTCAACGAGGCCTTCGCCGCCCAGGCTCTCCCGGTGCTGAAGGACCTCGAGTGGCTCGATGCCATGGACGACAAGGTCAACGTCCACGGCGGCGCGATCGCCCTGGGGCATCCTTTTGGCTGCTCGGGCACCCGCATCACCGGCTCACTGTTGACGGTCATGCAGGACCGCGATCTGACCCTCGGCGTATCCACGATGTGCGTCGGGCTTGGCCAGGGCATCACGACCGTGCTGGAGCGTGTCTGAAGCAATGCAATGACCCGAGTGCGGCCGGCCATCTGGCCATAGCCGCACCGGGTCGCACGCAGGGGTTCGGAAGAGTTCAGGTAAGTGACAGTTTCCAGACCAAAAACACAATGAGTTTTTGACCGCGACCGGGCAAGCCGGTAGTCTCATCCTCAGCGGTGTTCATCCGTGCGGGTGTAGTTCAATGGTAGAACCGGAGCTTCCCAAGCTTCTAATGTGGGTTCGATTCCCATCACCCGCTCCATCGAGCACCCGGGGCGGCGCCGCAAACCCGAACCAATCCGCAGCCGCTGGGGCAGTTATCAGAAAAACAACAGAACTACGCGCCCGGGGCCGTCAGTTGCTCGATTCTTTCCCTGATCAGGGGCGTCATTGCGAGCACAAAGGAGTCGGCTATGTGCCTGGCATCCTTGAACACCGGCTGACCGTCGGGATTCGTTGCGTAGCAGTCCCCCTCCGGGCAGACCAGGTCGTTGAGGTCAAGAAAATGCACATTGTTGAAGCCGTCTGCAACATCGATCAGGGTTCTGGTTACGTGTTCAACGTCCTGGAGACCGCGTTTTTTCACACAACGCTCCCGGTCCACCGTGCCATCGGCCTGCCGGTTCCTCAACAGACAGCCACGCGGTGAGAATGGCAGGCTGGGGGTACCGGCCAGCACGATCACCTGATCGGCCGCCTGACTCAGCCGTGAGACAACCCTGGCGCTGCCATCCGACCACTGGGCGTGGGAAAAGTTGTAATGTGGGGAGCTGCCGACGATGATTACGTCGGGCTGATACGCCTCGAGCCTGGCCAGGGCGGAATCGCGCCACTGCGAACAGACTTCATAGATTCCCCCCGCCCTGGGGTAGAAGATGTCTTCATCGACCAGCGGGCAGGACGACTTGGTCAGTACGATAATGCGCCACCGTGGCTGCGGATACAGTTCAGGAAGTAGCGAGTACCACTGGGCGCCGACACTGTCACCCATCAACACTGCTGTCTTCCTCGCTCCCCTCCTGCCGATTTCGCAGGGCACAACCTCGGCGCTCCTGTACCAGGAGTCACAGCCCATCTGGTAGATCACCGGAGAGTCACTCATCAGATCTTTCTGGTATTCCACCGGTAATGGCAGGTACCGAGCGCCAGAGAAGCAGGCAAAGATCAATAGGCTGGTAGCCAGCGTCCCCGCCAGTATTACCTGCCTGGGCCTGAGGCCGGCATACCGGCCTTTCCAGAATGGAAGCTCCACAAAACGGTAACTGATCTCGGTCACCACCATTGTCAGCACCAGCATCATCAGCGCGGCCAGCAGGTCACCCTGGTAACCGAACGAGAATCCCAGCACGAAGACAGGCCAATGCCACAGGTACAGCGAGTAGGAGCGATCTCCGATCCAGACCAGGAAAGGATGCGCGAGCGGACTGGTAGCGTCCTCGGGCAGAAAATGCCCGGCGGTGATGAATAACCCGGCAGCCAGGGTTGGCCACAGCGCGGAAACTCCGGGGTATGCCTGATCGGGCCCGATAAACACCAGGCTTGCCACCAGAATCAAAGTGGCCATCAGCATCGCCACCCGGGCGATCGTCACGCTGCGGCCCAGCCTGGAAGATACCCGGGAAGGTAGTTGGTCGCTGAATACGCAATAGATGACCGCACCCAGTGAAAATTGCCACACCCGGGAGGGCATCTGGTAAAAGGCTGCCTCGGGCAGGGATGCCGACCAGTACAGTGACAGGCACAGGCTCGCCAGGAGCGCCAGGACCACCCCGCACAGGGTCAGGTCAACGCCGGAACCGCCGCGGCGATTCACCCTCGTCAGCCAACCGAGCAGGAGCAACAAAGCAGGCCATACCAGGTAGAACTGCTCCTCAACCCCCAGGGACCAGGTATGGAGAAACAGATCGAAAGCGGCCAATTCATTAAAGTAATCAACACTGGAGAGTGCAAAGTAGATATTGCTCGTCCAGGTCGCGGCATAGGCGGCCGATGCCAGTTGCTCCCTTGCTTCCGGGCCGCTCAGCAGGACCAATGCCACAGCGGAACTACCCAGCAACATGAACGCCAGCGCGGGAAGCAAGCGACGCAGCCGCCGGGCGTAAAAATCTGCCAATGCAATATGCCCGGTGACACCCAACTCGCGCAGCAGCACACCGCTGATAAGGTAGCCGGAGAGTACAAAAAAAATGTCGACCCCGATAAATCCACCGGGCAGGATGCCGAGACCCGAGTGGGTCAGGACAACGAGGGCGATGGCGACGGCCCTGAGGCCTTGCAAATCCGGACGAAAACTCCTGCTGGCTGCAGTCAAGCGGGCTCCGTTTCTAGATGACGGTTATTATTAGCTCGCATGTTACGCTCCGCCCGTCTCGTAGTGGACGAGCAATAGCCGAAATGTGAACCTTCTCCCGTTCTGCAGTCGTCAATCCCGGGCATCCCCGAGGAATTCCTGTTCCGTGACTCCCGTATGAACTGTGTTGGGTTTACATTTCCGATAACGCAAACCTGCTAGAACGGCACACGTTCTGGCGTTAGTCATCTTGCCGGCGCCGCAGGTAGTGCACCATTCTTTCTGTAATTTTCTGGTGGCGTGGAAGCAGCAGCTTATTGCATTGGGACACCCACCGTAAAGCTTATAGCTTATTGGGACACCCATCGTAAGCAGCTTACTGGAGCAAGCAGCTTATTACTGGAGAACGGCATTAGGACACCCACCGCAATTCATTCACATTCAACCAAACCGCCGACAATAACGACCTCACGTTCTATGCTGCAGTTCTGAGATCAATTGTTGAGACCAGACATGACCCTACCACGCCGCGCCCAGGTGGCATTGAGCTGCACGCCCTACTATCACTGCATTTCACGCTGCGTGCGGCGAGCTTATTGGGACACCCACCGTAAAGCTTATTGGGACACCCACCGCAATTCATTCACATTCAACCAAACGGCCGACAATAACGACCTCACGTTCTATGCTGCAGTTCTGAGATCAATTGTTGAGACCAGACATGACCCTACCGCGCCGCGCACAGGTGGCACTGAGCTGCACGCCCTACTATCACTGCATTTCGCGCTGCGTTCGGCGGGCATTCCTCTGCGGTACCGATGCCTACACCGGCAAGGACTTCGACCATCGCAAACAATGGGTGCTGGATAGAATTGCCCAGCAGGGCGCCGTGTTTGCGATCGATGTCTGCGCCTACGCAATAATGAGCAACCACTTTCATCTGGTGATTCGGGTCGAGCCGTCTCGCGCGAAGAACTGGAGCGATGAGGACGTGATCCACCGCTGGACTCAGTTGTTCAAAGGGCCGATCCTGGTGCAGCAGTGGCTGCAGGCGAGGAGCTCTCTCCCAGCGCAAAGGGACACGGTGAAAGAGATCGCCGGGGTGTGGCGCAGGCGCCTTGCCGATATCAGCTGGTACATGCGCTGCCTCAACGAGCATATTGCCCGTCGAGCCAACGCGGAGGATGACTGCACCGGCAGATTCTGGGAGGGGCGATTCAAGAGCCAGGCCCTGTTGGATGAGGCAGCCCTACTGGCGTGCATGGCCTATGTGGATCTGAATCCGGTGAGGGCGGGTTTGGCGACGTCTCTGGCAGAGTCCGATTTTACCTCAGTGCAACAGCGGTTGCGGGCGCTCGAACGGGAGGAAAGCACAAAAGACGCCGAAGTCCGCCAGGATGCATGGCAGAAGGTACCGCTGGCGCGGTTTTCAGGCGAAAAGCCCGGGTCATGCTCCCGCGGGACCGAGTTACCTTTCCGGCTTTGCGACTATGTCAGGCTGGTGGAAGACACAGGCCGTACAGCGGTACCGGGAAAACGTGGCGCACTCTCGGAACACTGTGAATCGATTCTCCGGCCATTATCACTGACGGCGGACCAGTGGCAGTTGCTCTCAATAGATGTGCAGGCGGCCAGCCTGTCGGCTGTGGGGAATCTGGGCCGGTTACGCAGCTTCTGCAACGACACCGGGCGCAGTCGACTGCCACCGCTGGGGCTACTGAAACAGGTTTACCAACGGTAGCGTTCCAAACCACCATCCCGACTGTCATCGACAATTGGAAGCTTGCTCGTCGCATGCGATCTGGCGATTTTCCAGGCAAACCTACTCAGCAGATGTCTCAGTCAGTGCTCAGCCAGTGCTTCTGCTCGTGGATGGCAGAAATCTTTGGTGTTGAAGGAAGTGGAAATTGGGGTGGGTGTGCTGCTTGCTTGTACGGGATGGGTGTCCTTCTTGCTCCCACTCCTGCTCTATCCTAGCTGGGGGTGGGTGTCCTGCTATTTTTCTGCTATTTTTGCTTTGGTGGGTGTCCTGCTTTTTCTTGCTTTTTCTCCTTGGTGGGTGTCCTGCTTTTTCTTTGCCCTAGTCTCCTTGGTGGGTGTCCTGCTTTTTCACCTGACCTGTACGCCGGCGCTGGCAAACCAGCGCGCAGCCCGACTATTTGGTCTGGTGACGCGGGAAGGACCCCTGGCTCCCACCGTCGGTCGACAGTGAAGCCGGGGGATATTCAGCAGAAACCCCCGACGGGCGCCGGGGGCGAGAGGTTTTAGCGGGAGATGGTGTAGCCCTGCTGCTCAAGCACGAAACGGCTTTCGCCGAGTCCGCCTGCCCAGGACACCTTGCCATCGTCGTCGAAGACAAATCGCGTCATTTGGCGCTCGGTGTACTCGATGCCGGTATCAGCTTCGGTATCGGTGTACGAGCTGACCACGTACACCACGTTACCCTCACTCACTACCTCGTCAATCTCGAAGGAGTCCACTGCCCAGTTCTCGCGGTCGCCCAGCGGAATGTTCTTCAGCGACTGCGCCTTACTGGTCGTCGTCGCAATAACGCCGCGTTTCACCTCGATCGGCATTTCCTTACCGCCGCGTTTGATCACCGCCTTGACCGGCTCGCCGGGCTTGCCGCGAAAGATCATCTTGTAGCGGTTCTCGGGAGTTGACGGAACACCCGCAACGGAAACAAAGACATCGCCCTCTTTAAGCACCTTCGATGCCGGGGTGTCCGGGGTCACCCTGACAATGCGCATATCGTCATCGTTATCGGGGTCAAGCTGGAAGCCAAAGCCAACATACCGGGCCGGGCGGAAGATGCCGTCCTCAGCCATATTCTCCTTCACCATGGCCATGGTTTCATCCATCCCCGTGTAGCCTGCGGTCACCCAGGCAACCGCGAGTTTCTCGTTCGGGCCTTCCGTCAGCCCCTTGGGCTCACCATGACCGTCGGCCATTGTGGTTGCACTCACAGCAGTAAATACCGTCCCCAGAATCACCTTTGAAAAATTTTTCATCCAGATATTCCCTATTTAGTTTTTTGTATCCATACAACAGGACCGGGCGGTTGCCCGAGGATGAAGTGTAGTAGAGGGCTGAGAATAAGCCAGCAAACCTGCGCTCAATGCCGCAGCGGGTAAGGGCAGCTAGTTGACCGCGGTTTTCATGTCGCGCCCCAGAGCCACCAACTCCAGCTGATGGTTGCGGATACGCAGGTGAGTGACGGAACCATTGTCGGGCCAGAAGTAGCGTGTGTGCGGATGATCGAGCACTTTGCCAACAATGGCATTGATGACCAGGAAGTGGGTGAAAAACACGGCATCGCACACTTGCTCCAACATCAGGTCCAATGCCGCCTGGCGCCACTGCAGCAGCGTTTCCGGCTGTGAGTCCCAGCGCTCATTCATAAAACCGCGCAGCCAGTTCTGCCTGTCCGGCAGCGGCACCGGTGCCGGAATCTCGCGGATGCGATCATCAATCTGCGGTTTCTGCTCCAGCGCATCCGCCAGCTGAATAGCCGTCTCCCGTGCCCGGGCCAGTGGACTGCTGTACAACCGTACGCTACCGCTGAGCTTATCCAACAGGAACTGGCAGGCATCAAGTGCCTGCGACTGGCCCAGCTCACTGAGACCGGGGTCTCTGTGTTCACCCCATTTGGCGGAAGCCTCGCCGTGGCGCACCAGGTAGAGATTCATGGTATACGGTAACTCAACAGCTGTTCACCCAGCTTACGTCCCGTGAGCTGCAGAGGGGGCGATCATTGAAGTACGTCAGCGACACATTGTCACCACTGTAAAACTGTCGGGAGACACCGCTTCATTCGACGGACAGGGCTTTCGCGTCAGCTGGCGCCTGGTTGATGCGCCAATCGTAGTCGATGTAGCGCACCTCGTAGTCGTCCGGGAGCGGCTTGGCGAGATAGCGGTTGATGTACTCAGGCAGGTCGCGCCGATGGCCTGACTCCACGAAGTCACGGGTGTAGAAATCGAGGATGGAGGACACGTAAATACGCTTCTTCTCGTGATCGATTCGCAGGTGGCGCTCCTTGCTGAAGAATTCTCGGCTAGCCGACTCCAGCTGCGCCTCCAGCCTGGCAGCGAGGAATGGCTCCCGGGGCAGCCGGGGACAGTCCCTGACCATGCAATTCAGTGCGAAGTGCACGCGCGGTTCATCCAGTGGACGGATCACCTTGTTCTCGTAGTCGTAGAGATTGGTCCTGTCACCGTCGACCGTGACATCGCGGAACTTGAAAAACGAAGCACGCTTGAAAAATGAGGTAAAGCCATCGGGAATATCGCGCTCGATCACGCCGTGCATGGCCAGCGCGTTGTAGCTGTTGATGTGATACGCCAGCACCGCCACCCGGTCGTCGAAATCCTGTGGTTGCGTGGTGGGTCCGTAGCCGGCGATGGCCGCTACGAATCGGTCAAGATCGCCGGGCTTCGCGGACACCGCGTAAAAATCGACGCGGCCCTGGTCATCGACATGGGCATTGAGCAACCTGGCCCAACCCTGCAATGCCTCACGGTATTCCGTCGCCGCATCGCCTTGCGCGTGCGCGGTCGTTTCCGCCGTCATCGCCAGTAGCATTATCAGCAGGTATTTACGTATCGAAATCACATCACACTCCTTGCTTTCCCGGCACTATCGCGCCACACCAGGGGTTCATAGCGTTCCACCGTGCCATCCCGCTGCGTCACATCCAGTGGCTTCAGGATGTAGTCGTCCCTGCGCGCGTTGTGCTCGCACATGGAGACGGGCCCCGTATCGGTCATCACCATGAACGAACAGGCCTGGATGCGGCCCTGCTCCAGGTGTTTCGCGTCCATGAAGTTCTGCACAAAAAATGTCAGCTTGTGCACCCGGCCACGGCTGCGCAGCAGGTCACCGCCCAGTCGCAGCCCTTGCCGGGTCACGAAGCGCAGAGCCCGGGGCCACCAGCGAGGCGTAGCCGACGACCTCCACCAGTTTTGTGCTTGCGCAGGGTGGGGTCGCTGCCCGTGATCTGGACGTGGGTGCCCTCACCGAGGTGAGTGACGACATTGTCGAGGCGGCGGAATATCTCCGGCAGGGGCCGGTCGCGCACGGACTGGGAATGCTCCGACAGGTAGCACAGTGTGCAGTCGAGATTGCAGCGCTGGGTGATCTCGAGCGCAACACAGCCGATGGTCTGGCTACGCCCGAGTACCTGGTTCGGCGAGTCGACCTCCCGCATTCTCTCGAGAGTGTCGACCAGCTGCGGCTTCCTGCCCATGATGCCTGAACCTCCTTGTCGTCTCACTGTCTGCTTAAATGAATGCATCGAGGACAACAGTGCGGGGAATGACAATCAGACATGCAGACATCCGGAAAAGTTTCCCGCTACTAGGACTAATTCTGGCGGCGGTGTTGCCGCCTCCCGCTTCGGCCTACGAGGGAACTAGTTTCGATGACATTCGCCGCGTGGTGCGCGCGCAGCCCTGCGCCGAGCTGCGGCTCTACGAGATCAACAGGAACAGCTTTTGCCGCGCTGGTGACCACCCGGACAATCAGGCTGCAGGCGGCGGACAATAGCATCGATGAGGCGGCGATAAATTTCTGGACTGGCTTTCCGTAGCCCGCCTCAACCTTTACCCTGGCGACAGCGAACCTACATTGACTCGTTAGATGCACCCTCTCCGGCGGAGTCTGCGGGAGGCATAGCCGGGTAGGCGCGTTGACAGTTTGGAAACCCACTCCTATTATCGGTGAGCATAATAACGATCAGCGGTAGATCAGATGCAAACGAAAGCAGACGCTCGCAGGTGGTCCTCCCGGCAGCGTTTACCTTTCCCGCCCCATCGTTCGGGCGCACTTGCCCTGAACGCCAACGCAATCGCATCTAATTCCCACACGCCCAGCCCGCTCCGCTCAACGATTACCCGCCGCGGTTGTGCCAGCGGCTCGTTTGGCATTGCATTCTCGCGCCAGAGGTCTCGACGTGGTGTCAACTGCGCCGTCAATGTCCTCCGGTCCGAGTGCCCTGCCATGCGAGCCCCAGGCCAAAACCGCGGCGAATATCGGTATACCGGGCGGCTCGGAAAAACCGAGGAGCAAACCCGATGCCCCACTGTGCCCGCAAGCAAAACCGTATTCACCTCGCCGTTGCCGCCGCGACCGCGCTGACCGTCGGGTTCGACGCCAGCGCCCAACTCGAAGAAGTCATCGTCACCGCGCAGAAGCGTTCGGAATCCGCGCAGGATGTACCCATTGCCATAACCGCATTCGACAACGATGCCCTGGTCGCGAAACAAATTGTCGGGATTAGCGATATGCGCTTCGCAGCCCCCAACGTGAATTACAACAAGGGTAATTTCACCGGCAACAACTTCCAGATCCGTGGGGTGGGCACCAATCTCGTCGCTGCCTCAGCGGATGACGGCGTCGGCATCCACGTCAACGAGGTACCGCTGATATCGCCACGCCTGTTCGAAACCGAATACTACGACGTCGAGCAGGTGGCGATCCTCCGCGGCCCGCAGGGCACGCTGTACGGCCGCAACTCGACCGGCGGCGCGGTCAACATGATCACCCGCCGGGCCAGCACCGAGGGCTTCGAGGCCAACCTCGAGGGCCAGTACGGTAACTTCGATCACATGCGCGTCAATGGCGCGGTCAACATTCCGCTGGGCGACAGCTTTGCCATGCGCTTTGCCGGCATCTGGCTGGACCGCGAGGGATACACAGAAAATACGTTCAACGGCAACGACGTCGACGGCCGGGACCAGTACTCGCTGCGGGCCTCGTTCTCCTGGATGCCCGGCGACAATACCACCGTCGACCTGATGGTGTCCTACTTCGACGAGGACAGTACCCGTGTCAGGAGCCAGAAAACCGTCTGCAACAACGACCCCAGCGGCTTGCTCGGGTGCCTGCCCGACAAGCTCGATTTCGACCAGCCCAACCCCAGCTCGACGCTGGCCAACATCTTATCCTCGGATGCCGTGCTTGGCCCCCTGGCGTATTTCCCCTTGGCAACAACGATCGCAGCCTCACGCCGCGGGACTACCGCGAGGTGTACTCGGATCGCGACCCGGTCTACGAGGCCGACGAGACCCTGGTGACGCTGCACGTCACTCACGAGCTTGAGAACTACACCCTGGCACTGGTCGCCGGCTACCAGGACACCGAGGTCAATTCACAGGCCGACTACCAATGGAACGTCGGCGACCCGCTGGAGATTCCAGCCCTGCTGCAGGCGGTCGCCCCGCAGACCTACGAGCAGCTGTTCAGCAATGGCTTCCCGATATCCGGCCCTTCGGCCAATTCCACTGGCATTATCGGCGGCCACGTCGACGCGTTCAGCGTCGGCGCGGAGGCCTACGACCAGTCCAACCAGACCTCGGAACAGGTTTCTATCGAGGCCCGGATCCAGTCCGACTACGACGGCCCCTTCAATTTCCTGGCTCGGTGGGTTCTGGATGGATGTGGACCTCGATAACCAGTATTGGGTGTTCGCCACCGGCCTCGACTATTTCGCTGCCGTGTTCCCTCCTGCGGCGCTCGGGGCCGACGGCGTCGGCTGGGTGGCGCCCCAGTTCAACAACAGCACGGATGATTACGGCATCGAGTCCAAGGCCCTGTTCGGCGAAATCTACTACGAGTTCACCGACCGGCTGAAATTGACCGTAGGCGCCCGCTATACAATCGACACCAAGGAGATCAAGGATCGACAATTCCTGTTTAACAACGACGCCGAGACCGGCCTACCGCTGTTACAACCGCTGAATGCCGACCAGTCGATACCGGTGCCGCAGCGCGACGACAAGAACGAGTGGAAGGAATATACCGGGCGCATCGTGCTGGACTGGGCGGTCACCGACGACTCGCTGCTGTACGCATCGATATCCCGCGGCTACAAGGGCGGTGGCTTCAACCCACCCTTCGATCCATTGACTTCCCCAACACGGCTACTGAATTCGAACCCGAGTTTGTCGACGCCTACGAAATCGGCATCAAGAACACCTTCCTGGACGGCACGCTGCAGGCCAACCTGTCGGCATTCTTCTACGACTACCAGGACATGCAGATCTCCCAGATCATCAACCGCACCTCGTTCAACGAGAATACCGACGCCGAGATCTACGGGTTCGAGGGCGAGTTCATGTGGGCGCCCGACGAACACTGGCTGCTGAACGCCAACATCTCCTACCTGCACAGCGAGGCGCTGGATTTCGAGAGTGTGGATACCCGCGATCCCACTGACGGACGCGACGACATCACCCTGATCAAGGACCTCAGCAACGCCTCCAACTGCGTGGTCCTGCTGGACCCGGCAACGTTCGAAAGCGTAGCCGGATCGCAGTTCAGTTCCTGCAGCGCGCTGGCCGGGGCCGGGCTGCCGGTGACGGACGGGATCGCCGTCAACCTCGACGGCAACCAGTTGCAGAATTCACCGGAGTGGTCGGTGAGCCTGGGCGGACAGTACACGTTTGTCCTGCCGCAGGACTACCGATTGTCACTGCGGCTCGATTACTACTGGCAGGATGAGATGTACGCGCGCGTCTTCAACAGGCCCATCGACCTCGTCGACGACTGGGACGTGTGGAACGCCCAGGCCAACCTGTGGTCGCCGGATGACACCTGGTACGTGAGGGCCTTCGTCAAGAATATCGCCGACGACAACAATATCGTCGGCATGTACGTGACCGACCCGTCTTCCGGCCTGTTCACCAACGTGTTCACGATCGAACCCCGGACCTACGGTCTCGCGATCGGCTACAACTTCAACTGATCCGCTGTCCGGCCAGCCGGGCACTACCCGGCTGTGCCGCCCCAACAGGATCACAACGGACAGGGCCGACTGCTAGGTCGCCGCATCGCCTGACAGCAGCTCATCGATCCGCCCGAGTGCGGTGAGCAACTGATCACCGACAGGTCCAAGGTCGGGAAAATACTCCTCGGCGATGGGCGCGATACCGCACTTCGCCGGCAAGGGCTCCCCAGCATCCAGCAGCTGGTACATGCGGGGTAGAAAAATAAACTGGAGCCACTGCGGCAGCGTGAGCGTATCGACACAGAACGGCTGGGTGGATGCCAACGCCACGGCCGGCGGCGACTCGCTCTCCCAGAGGTCGAGCTGGCGCAGGTGTGCCTCGACATCGATTAGTAGTGCCGCAACATCGGCTCTCATTGTAACCACGCTATCCATGCATTCACTGACACTCTACCTGAGCCGTGCCGCAGCCGCGAGCCAACCACCAGCCCCATCGCTCACCGTTTCTCACAGCGAGAATGATCCTCGCCGGCCGCACCTCACCGGCCGCACCTCGCCGCCGCACCTCGCCGGCCGCACCTCGCCGGCCGCGACTGCATACGGAGGTGCGCTGTTTGACGTCCCCCGACAAAGGGGATCGGGCTCGGCGTCCACTCGATGACCACGACAGGACAGATACATCTCCGGCCAAAGCAGACAGGCGGTGACACGGGCGATTAGCTGAACTGGCGCCGGAAAGCGGGCAGCGAATCGAGAATCGCCTGCCCGTAACGCCGGGTCAGGACCCTGCGATCGAGCAGCGTGACCCGGCCCGAATCCTGCTCGGTGCGCAGCAGGCGACCACAGGCCTGCACCAGTCGCAGTGCGGCATCCGGCACGCTGATCTCCATGAACGAATTGCGGCCCTGGGCTTCCACCCATTCCGCCAGTGACGCCTCGATCGGCCCATCGGGTACCGCGAACGGCAACTTCGCAATCACCACGTGCCGACAGTAGTCGCCGGGCAGGTCCACGCCCTCGGTGAAACTGGCAAGACCGAAAATGGCACTGCCCTCGCCACGGTCGATGGCCTCCCGGTGCCGGTTGAGGATTTCCTGCTTGCTCTGCTCTCCCTGCATCAGGATTCGGGCGCACACCGAAACGGGCAGCCCGTCGTAGACGTCGTGCATCTGTTTGCGGGAGCTGAACAGGACCAGGCTGCCTTCGGTAGGGTCGAGCAGGCCCGGCAGCAGTTCGATCAGCGCGCCCGTATGCGCCTGGGCATCACCGGGATCACAGTCCATCGCCGGCACCGCCAGGGTGGCCCGGGCGTAGTCGAAGGGGCTTTGCACAACCTGGTAGACAGCATCACGGGGGGCACCTGCGTGCAGGATGAAACGCTCGAAGCTGCCCAGTGCGGCAATGGTCGCCGATGTCACGATAACGCCGGCGGCACGGGACCAGAGACAGTCCTCGAGAATCCCGGCTGCCAGGATGGGGCTGCTGCGCAGTTCGAAGCCCTGCTGCGCGCCGTCCAGGCGCGTGACCCAGCGCGCCATCGGGATGCCTGCTTCTGCCTCGCCGACGTCGCCGGCGTAGGCCCGCCACAGGTCATGGGTGGCGCTGGCGCGGCCCAGCATACCGCCGATCATCAGGTGCAGGGTTTCGGTTGTCTCCCGGTCCAGGCCTTCCGTGACGCCGTCCATGGCGTCGTTGAGCAGACGCTCCAGCCGGTCAAAGCCGCCTGTGATGCGACGGAACTGCTCTTCCAATACGGCTGATACCGACTGCAGCTCGTCAGGCACACGGCCATGGGGAAAACGCAGCTGTGAATCATCGCCACGAGCGGAGGGCTCCACGCCGTCAAACAGGGCAACGACAGCCTGTTCGGCCGCCTGCAGGCTGTCCGCCGCATCATCCATGGCTGCGGCAACCTGCTCCAGGGCGGACCCGGCACCCGGCAGGCGGTCCAGCACGGGCGCCGACTGCGCCAGGAGCCCGCGGCTATCCAGCAGCCACTGGCTGGTGGTGTGCAATCGGCAAAAACTCGCGAAATGCCCCAGCGCCTTATCGGGCAGGTGGTGTCCTTCATCGAAGACATAAATGCTGTCTTCGGGGGCCGGCAGAATGGCGCCGCCACCCAGGGCAAGATCGGCGAGAGCGAGATCGTGATTGGTGACGATGATGTCCGCGTTCTGTAGCGACTCCCGGGCCCGGAAGAAACTGCACTGGCCCACATTGGGGCAGCGACGCCCGGTGCACTGGCTGTGGTCACTGGTGGCGGGAAACCAGACCGCATCGTCAATGCTGGCGGCCCAGTTATCACGGTCGCCGTCCCATTCACCGCGGGCGAGCGCGACCAACAGCGCGTTATAGGTGTCAAGCGCGTCGGCGCTCGTCGCGGTCCCGGAATCATCGCCGTAAAGTGACAGCGTGGCGCCCGCGTCCTGCCCCAGGAGGCGGTCCAGTTTCGACAGGCACACATAGCGCCTGCGACCTTTCGCCAGAGCGTAACTGAAGGACAGCCCACTGTGGCGCTGGATATCCGGCAGGTCCTTGTTGATGAACTGCTCCTGCAATGCCACGGTCGCCGTTGCAACCACCAGGCGCTTGTCCAGCGCCATCGCCATGGGGATGGCCGCCACCGCGTAGGCGATGGTCTTGCCGGTACCGGTTCCGGCCTCTACCACGCAGACCGCCGGCGGGTGCTTGCCGGAATCCTCAGTATCGCCGGCGTCATCGGCAGCCGAAGCCGCAGGAATACGGGCCAATGCGTTGGCAATGACGGCAATCATCTGTCGCTGACCCCATCGCGGGGTCAGTGACTTGCCCTCCACCAGCGCCGCATAAGCGCTGCGGATAGACGCTTTCAGCTCGTCGTCAAGCAAGGGTCATGCCGCCAGTTCGAGCTTGCTCACCACTGCATTGGCATAGATGGCCAGGGCGAAGGGACGATGGGCCTCCGGCAGCGCCTCGATGTGAGCCGTAAACGCCGCTCGCGACTGTGTTCCCGCCTCACGCCGCAGCGATTCCGGAAACGGGGCGTCGTCGTTGAGCATCTGCCAGGCAAACACGTTAGTGGGGTGCAGGGAGTACAGTTCGATGATCTGGCGGTCTATCGCCGCGGCCGCCTCCTCAGCAGACTCGAGGTCGGGGCCCAGCGGCTGGCCGAAAGCCACGTGTACGTGTCCCTTGTCACCGGATATGCCGCGCCCGATCGAGGCCACGTCTTCCTGCGCCGTCTTGGTATAACTGCCGGCGGTCGCCAACTGGTGCAACTCCCGTGCTTTCAGCGCGTCACAGGGGTCGAGTTCATAGGAAATCGCCACCGGCACGATGCCGAGCAGGGCAATATGCTCGGCGAAACTTTCGCTGCGCTTGTCGCGACTCATGGACAGCATCTTGATCACTGCGGGCTCTGTGCGGTCGCGACCGTCCTTGGCCCGGCCCTCGCGCTGCGCGATCCACACCGGTTCACGCTCCTCCAGCAACGAGTGCCGTATGTAAGCGGACAGGTGCTTCGAGTTTGCCAGCAGTTCCCTCGGGCCGCTGACTGAACGCTTTACCAGGAAGCTCTTGTTCAGACGCATCAGGTCGGATACCCACGGCTTGGTCAGCAGATTGTCGCCGATAGCGATCCGCAATGTGCGGTGCCCGTGGGTGTGGAGGGCGTAATTGGTAAACGCCGGGTCCATGGCAATATCCCGGTGGTTACTCATGAACAGATAGGGCCGCCCCGGGTCGAGCTGATCCAGTCCGGACACGCTGAAACCGCCGGTCGTCTGGGTGATCATCTTCTCCAGATAGCGCTTGATGACCATCTGCATGTCCTCAACCCGGCGCACACCGCGCAGCTGCCGGGTGAGCCGCAACTGCACCAGCATCCGCGCGAGGCCGGGGAACAAGGCCGCCAACCGGCCGAGCCTGAAGCGGGCGACCGTACCGATAAATTCAGGATCGTGGGTGAGCCGCTCAAGCACGCCCGCCACCTCGTCGTCGCGATAGGGGCGAATATCGGCAAAAGGGTCGTCCAAGGAAATCTCCCGGCTCAGGCAGGCGGCACACGATACCCAAATTCCGGGGCGGAGTCATCCACGCAAGAGGGCCTGACGACAGAGACACTCGACTCCCCGGGCCTGCAGCGATCATACCGGTGGCAGCGGCCCGCCCACGTTCGCTTAGAGCCTGCGGCGGCGGTAAGCGGAAGCCACGAATGTCACCGCCGGGCACTGACAGCGGGGCCGCATTTCTGCTACCCTTGCGCCGCGCGCGATGGCGCCCGATATCACCCACGATCAGGATCTCACCATGGAAGCCACTTCAGCCACATTGCTGACATTTGGTCTCGCCGCGTTATTGGCGAGCTGGGTACTCATGCTCATCGTCTCCTGGAAGGAAGACTACGCCTGGGGCCTCTTTACCCTGCTTCTTCCCCCCCTCTCCTACGCGTACGCCCTGTTCCGGCTCGACAAGGCCGGTCAGGCTGTGCTGCTGGCCGCGATCGGCTGCTTCCTGCTCTGGCTGGCCTACTAGGACTTACGCCCCTTCCACACGGGCCCGTATCGCCAACCGATTATCGTCTGCGGCCACCCTGGTGCCTGCCTGACAGTGCACTATCCCGCCGGGCATCATCCCGGTGCTGAAATCCCTGCCGGCTCGTGGCCCGGTATCACCGGAGCGCCGGCCCCGAAGCCTGCCCCCAACGGTTCCAGCCCGCTCCGCTCACCGATTGCCTGCTGCGGCCGACCCCGCGACGCCAATCGGTGAGCGAAGGGGGCTAAAGGCAGGTATTATTTGTTACCTGAAAACACAATTGTTACCAATCTGTAACTATTATTCTCACGTATAGACGAGTACAGTACGAACCTTGAGAAAGGCACGGCAAAGAGGGTGCCACCCCGGCAGCCCCGCCTCGTGCCAAATAGCACAACGGAGTCTTTGAATGAACCTGCGCAAACTCGCTGCCGGCATCGCGCTGGCAACGATGTCCGGTAGCGGCCTGGCCGCCAAACCCACCAGTATCGTGTTCCAGAACACTGACCAGACCCGGGACGGCAAACCCTATGCCAGGTACTCGGTCAAGTGCTCGAACGGGAAGCGAATCCCGCTTACCGCCTGGGAGGACGAAGCGAAGTGGTGCGTCGGGGATGACGACAGCGAGCATTGTGAGCCCAAGCAGATCACGGCCGCAAAAGCCGCCTGCAAGGTCAGCTGACGCGGGACCGAAGCGGCATCAGAGGGCAAACACCCTGCGGTGTCTTCACGCCAGGTAGCGACCCCTGAGTTCGTCCAGCGCGATGGCGTCGACACCGAGAACGTCGCGCAGGTAGTCGTTGACACTCCCATACCCCTCGTCGATCACACTCAGGGCCGCCTCGAGATACGCCGGGCTCACCTCCAGCATTGGCAGCACGGCTGCCGAGGGCAGGTCTTCGAGCCCGTATTTAGCCCGCACTCTGGCCAGTTGGCTCTCCGGCTTGAAGTACTGTCCACTCAGCATATAGTCTTTCATTACCACATCGCGCGGCACGCCCAGGGCCAGCAGTATCATTGCCGCCGCGAAGCCCGTGCGGTCCTTGCCCGCGGCGCAGTGGACCAGCAGGCGGGCATCATCCAGCGCTAGAATCTCGCTGAACATCTCGGCGAACATCTCCGCCTGTTCGGTCGCGAAAGCCCGGTTTATCGACGCCATGAAATTGGCCATGCCCCGGCCGCTTTCCACATCATCTCCGAGGTGTTCCAGGGTATCCCGGTTGCTCCCCGGAATAATCGGAAGACTCGCCAGCCGCGTGCTGGCGCCCGCCGGCAATCTGCTGGGCTCACTGGCCTGCTCCTCCTCGCGCCGGAAATCGCAGATCAGGTCGAGCTCCAGCGCCCTGAAAAGGGCCAGGTCCTCCTCGGTCAGCTCACAGAGATTGCCGGAGCGGAACAGGTAGCCCCACTTGACCCGTCGGCCGTCGCGGGTGGGGTAACCGCCAAAATCGCGGAAATTGGGTGAACCGCTAAGCGCCAGCCTGCGTTCTGCGACCTGTACGTCATTGCCGAGTCTATCTGCCAGCCTGAAGAAGTGCCTGCGATCACGCGGCAGACCACGAACCCGGGCCCTGCCGAGCGCCCGGTCACCCGCCGACTCCATCTCAGTCAACGCGTCGGGTGGCGCCTCCAGCGCCACCGTTACGCCCGGTTCGCTGGTCCGCCACTCGATACGGTATTCACCATCGCGCTCCCGCCACGCCTGCACACTATCGACGATCAGCAAAGCGACCTCCACCCCGGGTGGTCGTCGGGGCCGATCGCGACACGGCGCAAACGACACGGCGACGGTTGACAACATACGGCGGAATGTGAATAATCGCGCCTCTCAAATTTTCACCCCCTCTGAGGTAATTATCACGTGGCCAACTCTCCACAAGCCAAAAAGCGCGCGCGCCAATCAGAGAAGCGCCGCAATCACAATGCCAGCCTGCGCTCACTCGTGCGCACCAACATCAAGAAAGTGATCTCGGCCATCGACAGTGGTGACGCGGAGCAGGCACGAGCAGCATACAACAGCGCCGTACCCGTGATCGACCGCATGGCAGACAAGGGTATTATCCACAAGAACAAGGCGGCGCGACACAAGAGCCGGCTGAACGCACAGGTCAAGGCGATGGCCGCCTGACCCGGCAACGCTTTCCGAACGCAAAAGCCGGCAGCTCTGCCGGCTTTTTTTTGCCTGGGATTCTCCGTTCAGAGCATCTTTGCGTGTAGACGGTCCCGGGCGGCAAAGTCGATTTCAGGTGTGGCCGGCTAGGTGCGGCCGGCCAGGTGCGGCCGGCGAGGTGCGGCCGGCCAGGTGCGGTTCCGGATGTAGCAATCGAGAGGACAACGAGCGGGGTGACGCTTTCCGGGGGACGCCAAAAAGCATACGTCCATGTATAGACTCGCTGGCGGCATCCATGCCGCCAGACGCCCCCGGGAAGCGTCACCCCGCTCATTGTCCATCGGCATGGGTTCGAGGCTTCCGCGGTTGGCCAGATACCAGGTGCGGCCGGCTCACATGCCCGTGCTCAGGCCGCCGAACTCGCCTTGTCGGCCTCGGCCTCCTCGTGCGCCTTGTGGAACTCGGCCAGCATGCTCTGCTCGTGAGACTGCGCCTCGCCGGTGTCCAGGGGACGCTCGAGCACGGCCCAGTCGATATCACCGTCGGTGGCAAGCGATTCGAACTCGAGAATACCCAGCGCCTCGAACTTGGGCCGGATGGTGTCTGTCAGCAGACCGATGCGCTTCAGGTTGGGTATGACCCGCTGGAACAACAGGTTGCGGAAGGTGGACATCACGAAACCTTCCAGCACTTTCTGGCGCGCCTCCTCGACATCCCAGCCAAAATGCCTGAACACGTCGGTCGCCACCAGTCGCTCACGGCTGATAACGCAGGCCTCGTAGGCAAACTGCGCGCGCTCCTCGCGCTCTTCATCGGTCAGGGTCTGGACGAACTCCTCCAGGTAATTGACGCCGAACGTGACGTGTCGCGCTTCGTCGCGGGTGACCAGGTAGACAACGTCCTTGAGCACCGGGTCGGGCGTGGTTTCGCGGGTAGTGTTGAACGCGGACAGTGCAAGACCCTCGATGACGATCTGCATGCCGATGAACTTCATGTCCCAGCGCCGATCGGTGAGGATCTTGTCGATAATGCTCTTCAGATGAGTATTGATCGGGTACATGACGCCAATGCGTTGTTGCAGGTACTTGTTGAACACCTCGACGTGGCGTGCCTCGTCGAAGGTCTGTGACGCCGCGTAGAGCTTGGCATTGAACGTCGGTGCGCAGGAACACAGCTGGGATGCTACCAGCAGTGCGCCCTGCTCGCCGTGGAGGAACTGCGACAGGCTCCAGGCATTCATATGTAGCCAGAATTCAGCCCGGGTGTCGTCGTCCATGGCCAGGTAGGGCGGGTAGTCATGCAGGTTCATGAGCTCCGGGCTGTGGCTCATCGTCCGGCCACGGCCGGTCCCAGTCGATGTCCATTTCGGGGTCCCAGTTCAACTGCTTGCCCAGGTCATAGAGCTTTTTAATGCGATCGTCCTGTACCTGGTAATCCCAGTTGTAGGCGCCGGTCAGCGGCGTCTGGAAAATCTCGGCGACGTGATCGACATCGGCACTGGTGAGGACGTCTTCAAGGTCAGGGTTTTCGCGCGGGTAATCGGCATCCGCGTATTGCTGAATCTTGCGGGGTGTTTCCGGTGTCCATTGTATTTTCACGGGTGTCATCCTCATTCAGGGCGCAGCGTGTAATCCACTATGGTCAAACATCGACAGACCGGCAAGGTAACCTGTTGTCAATTTATGGTCATTTGTGGCCAAATTAGGCATGCCCAGCGCCAGCACCCCGGCCCAGTATGCCCTGATCCTGATCGACCTCGTCGAGAACCTCGGTCACCAACGCGAAACCCTGCTGGCCGGAACCAGGCTCGCGGCAACCGGGATCAGCGGTATCGGAGCCCGCGTCAGTGAGGACGATTTCACCACCCTGGTGGAAAATGCCGCCCGCATCACCGGCGACCCGGCGCTCGGGCTGGAACTGGGGTCGCGACTCAATCTCAGCGCGCATGCCATTCTCGGCCAGGCGTTCCTGACCTGCCGCGACCTGCGCCAGGTCATGGAATTGTTCCTCAAGTACTACCACCTGCTGGCCGCCAACCTGGAACTGAAAATGGAGGTGGACGCACGGCAGTGTCGGCTGGTCGTGCTGAGCACGCCCGAAGTGTCGCTGCAGGTGTTCTACTACGAACTGCTGTTCGGCAGCATTCTCAACACGCTGCGAGGGCTGCTCAACACGACAGACGTGCCCCTCACTGTCGAAGCACCCTACCCGGCGCCGGCGCACGCAGACAGGTATCATGCCGTTTTCGGCGACCGGGTGCAGTTCGACTGCCAGCAGGGGGCCGTCGCCTTCCCGGTGGCCTTGCTCGCGACGCCCCTGCCCTCGTCGAACCCGGCGCTCAAGCGACTGTACGAGGAGGAGTGCGCCCGACTGCTGGCGGATCTCGAGGAGGCAGGGTCAACCGCCGAACAGACACTGCGCCTGCTGCGCAAGTTCGAGGGTCAGTATCCGCAGATGCCGAAAATCGCCCGCATGCTCAATCTCAGCCCGCGCACCTACCGCCGGCGGCTTGCCGGTGAGGGGCAGTCATTCCAGGACCTGCTCGACCGGGTCCGGGCGGAGCACGCGACCCGCTACCTGCAGACCACCCGCCTGCCGCTGGCCTCGATCGCCGACCTGGTCGGCTTCAACGACCCCTCCAATTTCAGGCGCGCCTACCGGCGCTGGACCGGCCAGACGCCGGGAGCGGTGCGGCGTGGCGACTGAAGCACTGGGCATCTACATGGGCCGCCGGGCGGCTCGAAAAATCCGCGACCAGGGCTGGGACCCGGACCTCTTCAGCCTCATGCTGGGGGCGTCGGGTGGGCCCAAGTGGCTGATCCTCAGCCAGCTGGATCGGGTGATCGCCGCGCAGTTTCTCGCCGGGGGCTCGCGACGACTCGCCCTGCTCGGCTCATCGATCGGCTCCTGGCGGCACGCCTGCCTTGCGACGCGAAGTCCGGTGGCGACCATCCAGCGGCTGGAGGAAGACTACGTCGGCCAGGTCTACCCGGACAGGCCGACACCGCTGGAAGTCAGCGCGACCTCCCTGCAGATGCTGGAGCGGGTGCTGGGCGCAAGCGGCATCGACGATATTCTCGACCACCCGCGGCTGCACACACACATCGTGACGGCCCGCGGCCGCGGACTTGCCGCCAGCACATCCAAGGCGCCCCTGGCGACGGGCATGGGGGCCGCTGCGCTGGGTAACGCGGTCAGCCGGGAGCTGCTGAAACTGCAGTTTCAGCGGGTGGTCTTTCACAGTGGAGACCGGCCGGATTCCGCGTTGACGCTGGAGGATTTCGATACCGCCTACTGCCCGCTGAACCGGACCAACCTGACCGCCGCGTTACATGCCAGTGGAGCGATACCCTTCGTGTTGACCGGGGAACGGAATATCCCCGGCGCCCCCGCCGGCCAATACTGGGACGGCGGCATCATCGACTACCATTTCGACCTCGCCGGACTCAGAGGTGACGGCCTCATTCTCTACCCACATTTTTCCGACCGGATCTATACCGGCTGGTTCGATAAATTCCTGCCGTGGCGTCGGGCTCCGGTAAGCGAGACGGAAAACCTGGTCCTGCTGTGTCCCACCGCCGCTTTCACCGCGTCGCTGCCCCGCGGTAAAATCCCTGACCGGAGCGATTTCGCCCGCATGGAAGCCTCTGAACGCGTGGCCTACTGGCGCGACTGCATGGCCCGCAGCGAGGCGTTGGCGCGGGAGTTTGACGCACTCATCACGGGCGACGACCCGCTGCGTGGGGTCACGGTATTCGAGTGAACTGCATGGCCGGCCTGAGAACGTCGGTGCCCGGCTCCGAAACTGAGCGTCGACGCCGACGAACAGTCCTGCTGCTCAGTACACGTGCTGGTCGAGGTACCGGTTGACCTCCTGCTTGAGTACATCCTGGAAGGCGATCGCCAGCAGGTTGAGGGTGACGGAAATATCGATGAGATCGTCGTGAAAAGACATCCTGCCGCTCACTCCCACACCGCGGATACGCACAGAATCACCTTCCCAGTTCGCCCTCACTCCGTGCTGTCGCTCCAGGTTCCTGGCCAGGCCCTCGGCCACCTCGCGAACCTCGTCCTTGGGCATGGTATACGGTCTTTGCACTTTGAAGCCGGCCATAAAAATCCCCTTTCACACCCGCTGCAGTATAGGTCACCGACTGCGGCGGCGCATGGCGATCCAGTTACCCAGCAGCACCAGGCAAAGCCCCGCCACCGCCTGCCAGGTCCAGGTGTAGCCCTCCAGCAGCGTCGACAGCGCCAGCGCGACCAGCGGGAACAGCAGCGATGTGTAGGATGCCCGGTCGGCCCCGATCCTGCCGATCAGGGTCACGTAGGCCCAGAAGGCCACCACCGAACCGATGATGGCGAGGTAGGCCAGCGATGCCAGGTAAGAGATCCGCCAGTCCATCGACAGCGGTTCGCCTGCGAGCAGGGCTGCGGCGTAGAGCGTCAACGCACCGTAGAGCATGCCCCAGGCATTGCTGGTCAGCACCTCCAATCCGGCTCGCTGGTTGCCCACCGCCAGGATATTCCCCAGCGAAGCGGAGCAGGTACCCGCAAGACAGAACATCAGCGCCCGCACACTGCGGTCGTCCAGGCTCAGGGACTTCAACTCGGGCAGGAACACGCCGACCATGCCCAGGATACCGACCAGCCCGCCGACGGCGACTACAGGGCTCGCGGGCAGGCCGAGGAACAGTGCGCCGTTCACGATATTGAAAAACACCATGGTCGAAAACACGACGGCTACCAGGCCACTGGCGAGGTCCGCCGTGGCCGTATAAATGAATACATAGTTGATACAGAACAGCGTCAGCCCCTGTGCGAAGACGCGCAGGTGGTCACCGGCGGTGAGCGGTTGCAGACGGCGGCGCAACAGCAGGTAGAGGAACAACAGGCCGGCGGCGACGATGAACCTGTGCCCTATGGATACCATGGGCCAGACTTCACCCAACTGGTACTTGATGGCGATCCAGGTAGACCCCCAGATAAGAACGGTCAGGATGTAGAGCAGTGAATTACTCATGGGAGCGGGCATTGAGGAGTCTGCCCTCACTATACGCGCAAACCGCAAACCCGCGGCACCTCGACACCCTCCGTGTAATCCAGCAAACTATCTCACCGGCGTAGAACCCACCCCAGGGTAGCGGTAGTGATAACCGCCAACGTCATGTTGTGTTCACAGCGCTGCGCGAGCTGCAGCCGCGCAGCCACCCGTCGAGGCCAGTATGGAACAGCCCACAGCGACCTCGCCCGTCGACCACGACACCGCCAGGCGGTTCATTTTCGAGCGGGCCGATGTGCGGGGCGAGCTGGTGCACCTGCGCTCGGCCTACCACGCGGTGATCGATATACACCAGTACGCGCCCGGGGTCAGCCGGCTGATCGGTGAGGCACAGGCCGCGGCGGCACTGCTGACGGCCACACTCAAGTTTGACGGCAAGCTGATCCTGCAGGCCCGCAGTGACGGACAGCTGCCCCTGCTGATGGCCGAGTGCAGCAGCCAGCGCGAGCTGCGCGCCATTGCCCGTGGTGCAGATGAAGCCACCGCCGAGTCATTCGGGGAACTGCTCGGCGGCGGCCAGCTCGTCATTACCATCGACCCCGAGCGTGGCAACCGCTACCAGGGTAT
This sequence comes from uncultured Gammaproteobacteria bacterium, assembly GCA_963753815.1. Lineage (GTDB taxonomy): Bacteria > Pseudomonadota > Gammaproteobacteria > Pseudomonadales > Halieaceae > CAVWDU01. Next base: position 1,783,539 of record CAVWDU010000003.1, on the reverse strand, counting down.
CGTTCCCCTGCTCCCGGACTCGCTTGCGGCGAGCCTGGAATCCTATTTCGCGCGCTCGGAACAGTTGCCCACCCGGCTCTGGCTGGCCTGCGACGGCGACTGTGCCGCCGGCATGCTGCTACAGCAACTGCCGGGCGAAGCCGGCGCGGACCCGGAGCAGAGACAGGCAGACTGGGAGCACGCCTGCACACTGGCAGCGACAATCAGCGCCCCGGAGCTGCTGACACTGCCGGCCGCGATGCTGCTGGGCCGGCTGTACGCGGACGACGAGGTAAGGCTGTTCGATCCGACGCCGGTGCGCTTTCGCTGCAGCTGCTCTCGAGAGCGCACACTACAGGCGCTCCTGTCCCTCGATGCGGGGGAAGTCCGGGGCCTGTTCGAAGAACTCGGCACCATCACCATGGACTGCGAGTTCTGCAATACGCGCTACAGTTTTCTCCCCGAGGACCTGCCCCGCACAGCCGTACCACCACCGGACAAACTGCACTGACCGCCTGCCAGATTACCGGGCGGACCATGCACCACTGCACAGAACCGCCGTTTTTTGCTACGAATTGGGTTCTTTGGCCACCCTGATTCTGACATAATTGGCGCCCCCGAAGGTCGCCCGAGAGCGAACCCGTAACCTACACCGCAGCCCCAACCGTACAGGAAGCGCAATGACCGAAGAATTGGAATCCAGCCAGGAATTTGTCGACCTGAGCCACGCCCAGCTCGTCGAAGAGGCGCTGAAACGGGGTGAGGGAATTCTCTCGAATACAGGCGCACTGCTGGTCACCACCGGCAAACGTACGGGGCGCTCCCCCGCCGACCGCTTTGTGGTCAGGGAACCCAGCACAGAGGACTCCATAGACTGGGGAGCCGTCAACCGGCCATTCGACGCTGACAAGTTCGATGCGCTGTGGTCGCGCGTTGAAAGCTACCTCGCCGGGCAGGATCACTTCGTCTCCCATCTGCACGTCGGCGAGCACAGCGATCACTACCTCCCGGTGCGAGTCGTCACCCAGACCGCGTGGCAGGCGCTGTTCGGCCGCAATATGTTCATCCGCCCCGACACCTACAACGGCGGCCGCAAGCCCGAGTGGACCGTGCTGAATGCCGCCGGATTCGTGTGCGACCCGGAACGCGACGGCACCCACTCAGACGGGGTAGTGATCGTGAACTTTGCACAGCGCAAGGTGCTGCTGGCGGGCATGCGGTATGCCGGAGAGATGAAAAAAGCCATGTTCTCGGTGCAGAACTTCCTGCTACCGGAAAAAGACGTCATGCCGATGCACTGTTCGGCGAACGTATCCGACGACGGCGAGACCACGCTGTTTTTTGGTCTCTCCGGCACCGGCAAGACAACGTTGTCAGCTGACCCCGGCCGCTACCTGATCGGCGACGACGAACACGGTTGGGCCAAAGGTTCGGTCTTCAATCTGGAGGGCGGCTGCTACGCCAAGACGATCAACCTGAGCCGTGAGAACGAGCCCCTGATCTGGGACGCCATTCGCTTTGGCGCAATCATTGAGAATGTCGTCCTCGACGAACACCGCGGGGCCGACTACTGCGACACCAGCCTCACCGAGAATGGCCGCTGCTGCTACCCCCTGGAGCATATCGAAAAGCGGGTAGAGCACAATGCGGGCGGCGAACCCAATTGCGTGATCTTCCTCACCTGCGATGTGTCGGGCGTCCTGCCGCCGGTGGCGCTGCTCTCCAAGGAAGCGGCTGCTTTCCACTTCCTGAGCGGCTATACCGCACGGGTGGGATCAACTGAACTGGGTGCCGAGGCCGGCATTCACCCCACGTTTTCCACCTGTTTCGGCGCCCCTTTCATGCCGCGTCCGGCAAGGGAGTACGCCGAGCTGTTGATGCGACGCATCGAGGACTTCGGCAGCCAGGTCTACCTGGTCAACACCGGCTGGACCGGAGGCTCCGGCGCTCCCGGCGGCAGCGGCGCGCGCTTCCCGATACCCGTGACCCGGGCGGTGGTCGCGGCCGCCCAGAGCGGTGCATTGCTGGACGTGCCCACGGCACATCTCGACGTACTGAACCTCGACTTTCCCACCCGCATCCCGGGCGTGGAGGACCGCTATGTCGACCCCCGTGCAAGCTGGGGCGACGACGACGCCTACGACGAGCAGGCCCGAAGGCTGGCGCAGCTGTTCCAGGAAAACATCAAGAACTTCGACGTTACCGACAGCATCGTCGGTGCCGGACCAAAAGCAGACTGAGCCGAACCCCCCGCATACCGCGGCTCGGCGTCCCGGCAGGCGCTGTGCTCGCCCTCGCCCGCCACTCTGCGGCCGCCAGACCTGCGAAGCTGTGCAGCCAGTGGCGCCGGCGGCAACCTTTCCTTTATCGTCGAATCTGGTTTAATGATCAACCGGAGGCCGGCCGGGGTGTCCCCGCGGGCCGTCACTGGAGGCCGGCACCATGAGCGACGAAAAGAGCAAGGTGGCAGACAAGGCAGGCGAAATCGCCAAGAATATCTGGCTGGCGGGCGTGGGCGCCTACGGCCGCGCGGTCGATGAGGCCCAGGGGCGGCTGGAGAAGGCGGGGCTCGAGCCCCCGAAACTGTTCCGGGACCTGGTAGAGGCCGGTGCCGCACTCGAGGAGGAGGCGCGCAGCGCCAGCGACGACCTGAAAACGGCCCGCACCTCCGTCGAGGAGCGCATCAACCGGGTACGCGAGAACTTCCACCTCCAGCGGCCGGCCCGCATCGAGGACATCGCCGACCTTCATCGCAAGGTCGACCTCGTATCCCGCAAGCTCGACCTGTTGGCAACTGCATTGACCGAAGCCGGGGTGATCTCCGTGCCCGCCACCGCGGGCAGCACCGGCCGCCGCAAGGCGGCGGCGGGCAAGGCGCCGGCGAAAAAGAAAAAGGCAAAGGCAAAACCCCGGACCCCGGCCCCGAAAAAGGCCTCGAGCCGCGGCAAGGGCGGCCGCCCGGGCCGCAGCAAGAGCAGTTGACGCGCGTCGCTGCCAATGAAGACCCGTGATCGGATTCTGGTCACCAGTCTGGCACTGTTCAATGAGCATGGCGAAGCCGATACCACCACCATCGATATCGCCAACGAAATGGACATCAGCCCTGGAAATCTCTACTACCACTTCAAGGGCAAGGACCAGATTATCGCGAGCTCTTCCAGCAGTATGAAGTCGCACTATCGAGTACCCTGAACGCCCCCATCGAAAAGCCTCTAGTGCCAGACCGCGGCCGGGTAGAGGACAACTGGTACTACCTGTATGTGGTGATGGAAGAGATGTACCAGTATCGGTTCCTGTACCATAATCTCGACAACATCCTGCACCGCTATCCCGATATTCGCCGAAGATTCAAACGCCTGTTGCAGCTCAACGCACCGCCCTGTTCGCCATCTGCGAGGCCTGCTGGAACAATACATCATCGCCGCACGGGCCAGCAACTGTTGGGGCTGGTCGACAATATGACCCTGACCATGACGTTCTGGTTCAACTATGACCAGTTGCTGCACGATCGCGTAAGCCCGAGGTGGTTATTCACCAGGGCGTGTTCCAGTTGATGACGATGGTCGCGCCCTATCTCGGCGATGACCAGCTGCTTTTTTACCGGGATTGCGAGGCGATCTTCGCCGCCATGCTCGCCGACCCAGGCGGGCTAGCCGCTTCACTCACCGATTGCCGCTGCGGTCGCCCTTGCGGATCAACATGACGTCAGCCCCGCAGTAAGTGACCGCGACACCATGCTGGTCCGCCCACCAGTCCCAGGTGGCGCGGCTGAAAAAACACACATGCGTAGGGTCGTTCTTGTAGTGCCAGCTGGCAAAGGCCTCGCGGTCCCGCACCAGCTTGGTCATTATGGCCAACCAGCCACCCGGATTCAGCATTGACCACAGTCGCTCCAGTTCAAAACCCGGCGCATGCAGGTGCTCCACCACCTCGGTCGCGCAGATGAAATCGTATGACTGATCAACACGCTCGTATCGGCGCGTAGAAACAGTCGTATACCTGCACCTCCAGCCCCGACTCGCGCAGCATCGAGCCGCCAGCGCAGGGCCGGGGCCGCAACCGAAGTCCAGCCCGGCGGCCGGCATCCCGGCGGCCGGCGCTACAGCGGTGTGCCGGCATCCCAGTGGACCGGCGCCTGCACGCGCTCCAGCAGGGCGTTGCAAGTCTGCCCCAGAAACTTCCGGTGACCGGGGTCGTCGACCGCGTTGCGGTGCAGGTCGTACTCGGCCTTTTCACTGGCCGGATCGAGAAAATACCGCGGCGGCACGAATACCAGTGAACAACGGGGACAGCGCCGGTAAGTGCCGGCGCCGGTCACTGCCAAAGAGCACGGAGCCGCCGGACCGGCAAAGGGGGCAGTTCGCGTTCAGCGCCAGCATCTGCTATATTGGTGGTCCACCTATCACGGCAGGAGAATAGCATGACGATTAAGACCGGAGACAAGATTCCCGAGTGCACCCTGATGACAATGGGCAGTGACGGCCCGACGACCATTTCAACCGCAGAGATTTTCCCTGGCAAGAAAGTCCTGATGTTCGCCGTACCCGGCGCATTCACGCCTGGCTGCAGCGTAACGCACCTCCCCGGTTACGTGGTCAATGCCGACAAAATCAAGGCCGCCGGCGTCGACACCATCGCCTGCATGTCCGTCAACGACGCGTTCGTCATGGGAGCCTGGGGTGAGGCCCAGAATGCCGAGGAACTGCTGATGCTCGCGGACGGCAACGGCGAGTTTGCCGGCAAACTGGGGCTGGAACTGGACGGCACCGGGTTCGGCATGGGCAAGCGCAGCCAGCGGTTCGCCATGATAGTCGACGATGGAACCGTCACCCACCTGAATGTGGAGGAAGGTGCCGGTGTCGACGTCAGTTCTGCCGAGACGATGATGGCGTTGTTGTAACTGCCACTTTCAGTCGCGGTTCGGCAGCGGGCTCGCGCAGCAGCCCGCTGACCGCGACGGAAAACAGGCAGTAGGCGAGGAAAAAGTAAAACCCCCGTTCCAGCCTGGCGTCCATGGTCAGCATCTCACCCATCTGTCCGGAGGCACTGCCCGCCATGTAGGCGACCAGCAGGCCCATCACAAACACATCTGCCATCGACCACTTGCTCAGCAGTGCGTTCAGCCACAAGAGGCTCGCGCGCACCGCCGGCTGCGGTATGACAACTGCCGCCAGTTGCATCAGCAATTTCAGCGTGGGGATCACGACACTGAACAGAACAATCAGGGCGGCCACGAGCACGTTGCCGGTATGGGCAAGCTCGGTTGCCGTACCCCAGATGGAACGCGTCGTCTGGTAAACCTGTAACTGGCCTTCGATGCGGTCGAGACCCAGCATCGTGGATATCGCGGTGAGCATCTGTCGCGCCTGTCCATCGACATCATCGCCGGCCATCAGCCCGATACCCATCTGTGCTATCTCGGCCTTCTCGATGCTGCCGCTGAGGGTCAGTACCGGCAGGGTGATGCCCGGGTAGAGCAGGCCGAGGGCAACGACAATCAGCCCCAGCGCCAGCAATCTGCGCCCCTTACTCATAAGATCACCCCTTGAGAAAAGCCGGCATGATACAGAAATCAGCGACCGGGCTGAATCCCGAAGTAAAAGTAGCAGACACTGCTGATGACGAGCACCCCCAGCAGGTTCAGAGCCACGCCTTCCCTCGCCATCTGCGCGGTGCTGACCATGCCGCTGGAAAACACGACAGTGTTGGGCGCGGTGGCCACGGGCAGCATGAACGCGCAGCTGGCGCTCATCGCCGCGGGTACCATGGTCAGCTCCGGCGCCACGCCGGCCGCTATCGCCGCTGCCGCCAATACCGGCATAAGCAGCGTCGTACTGGCGGTGTTGGAGGTGGCCTCGGTCATGAATGTCACCGTCAGGCAGATCATCAGGATCAGAGCCAGCGGGTGAACCGAGGTCAGTCCCGCGAGGCCCGCACCCATTAGATCACTGAGGCCTGAATTGACGAATCCCTTGGCGAGGCAGATACCCCCGGAAAACAACAGGAGAACGCCCCAGGGTATGCTGGACGCCCGCTCCCAGGTGAGCAGGCGTCCACCGGCACCATTGGGTACCAGAAACATCACCACGACCGCCAGCAGGGCGACAGAGGCGTCATTGGCCTGTGGCAGGTCCAGCCATGTCCGCCAACCCCCGAAAGGCTCACTGCGGGTTATCCACGCCAGCGCCGTGCCGGTGAATACCATGATGACCCGACGCTCGGCCGGGCTCCAGCTCCCCGCTTCCGGCAGGGTGACCGACAGCGGCCCGTGCAGACCCCGGGTGAGCACCAGCGCCATCAGCGGGATCATGATCAGTACCACAGGCAGGGCCCAGCCCATCCACTGGGTGAAGGTGATTGTCTCTCCGGTCGTCTCGGCGTACACCTGCATGAAGATGAGGTTGGGCGGCGTGCCGATCGGTGTGCCTAGCCCCCCCACGCTCGCCGCATAGGCCATGCCCAGCAACAGCGGCACCGCCAGCTGGTCGCGACTTGGCGTCGCGTCCAGCACCGCGAGCGCCACGGGCAACAGCATCAGGGTTGTCGCGGTATTGGATATCCACATGCTGAGGCTGGCGGCCGCCACCATGAACCCGAGCACCAGGCGCCGACCGCTGTGCGCGCCGAACAGATTCACCATGCCCAGCGCCAGGCGGCGATGGGCGCCGGAGTGTTCCATCGCCTTGGACAGCAGGAACCCACCGAGCAGCAACAGAATGAGCGGCGACCCATAGGCCTCACCGGTTTCGGCCGGTGTCAGTACACCGAGCATCGGCAGGAGAGCCAACGGCAGCAGCGAGGTTACGGGAATGGGAACCGGCTCGAAAATCCACCAGATGACACACAAAACGGCGATGAAGGCGACCACCATCACATGATCACTCTGCCCGACGAGACCCAGCCCCAGTGCGGTCAGCCCCGCCAGGACCGGGCCCAGCCAGAGTGCCGTACGCCTGAGCGCCCCGCTCGACTGTGCCTCGACCATCTCTCATTACCTGGTATTGCGAGCTGCCATCCTGTCCCAGCCCGGTATCGGTGTAAAGTGCGGGGACAAATTGCGCTGGAGTCACCGCCACCAACCTTCTACACTCCCGCACATGAACGCGCACACGCCACCTGTTCTCAGCGACCCGTTTCACCGCCGCATCAACTACCTGCGCCTGTCGGTGACTGATCGATGTGACTTCCGCTGCGTGTACTGCATGACCGAGGACATGCAATTCGTGCCCCGTGCCGACATCCTCAGTCTGGAGGAGTTGCACCAGGTGGCCGCGGCTTTTGTCCGGCTGGGAGTGCGCAAGATTCGGCTGACCGGTGGTGAACCACTGGTTCGCAACAACGTGCTGGAGCTGATCGAGCGGCTGGGCCGGCTGCGGGGTCTCGATGAACTGGTGCTCACCACCAACGGGTCCCGCCTGGAGAAATATGCCCGCCGGCTGCGGCAGGCGGGGGTCAAACGGATCAACGTCAGCCTGGACAGCCTGAGTCCGCGGCGTTTTCGTGAGCTGACCCGTCACGGGGACCTCGCCCAGGTCATCGCCGGCATCGATGCCGCCGTGGCAGCAGGCTTTGAACGCATTCGCCTCAACGCCGTGGTGATGCACGGGCGCAACGAGGACGAGGTGACCGACCTGGTGGCGTTTGCCCGCGAGCGCGGCGTGGATATCGCCTTCATCGAGGAAATGCCGCTGGGCGTCATCGCAGAGCACGATCGTGACCTCAGCCTGTGCACCAGCGAGACGCTGCGCGCACTGATCTCCCGCCGGTTCACGCTCGAACCCCTGGGCGAACCCGCCACCACTGCAGGCCCCGCCCGCTTCTACCGCATGGCCGACAGCAAAACACGGGTGGGTTTCATTTCACCCCACAGCAACAATTTCTGCCACCTCTGCAACCGGGTGCGCGTCACCGTGGAGGGCAGGCTGCTGCTGTGCCTCGGTAACGAACACTCCGCCGACCTACGCGCAGTGCTGCGCGCGCCGGGATTCCAGCCGGAGCACCTCGACCGGGCGATACTGGAGGCGATCGACAACAAGCCTGAGCGGCATACCTTCGGCGTCGAAGGTGAGCCGCAGATTGTCCGCTTTATGAACATGACCGGCGGCTGATTCCCGGCAGGACTGTTGTACACTGCAGCGTCCCGTCACGAGGTAAACATGAAACCGGAAGATTTCCCGCAGCTGGCGTCCGTGGCCAGTATCATCGACGGCTTTGAGGCCCACGGTTACATTTGCAGCAGCAAGATCGCCACCGCAGTTTTTCTGGCCTTTCAGTTGCGCAAGCCGATACTGGTCGAAGGCCCGCCCGGGGTCGGCAAGACGGAGCTGGCGAAGACCACGGCGACTCTCATCGACAGCCCGCTGATCAGGTTGCAATGTTACGAGGGTCTGGATGAAGCCAAGGCGCTCTACGAATGGAAGTACGGAAAGCAGCTCCTCTATACACAGATTCTGAAGGAGAAGCTCGGCGACCTTCTGCAGGGTGCAACCGGGCTGGCGGAATCCGTCGAGCGGCTGCACCAGTTTGGCGACATCTTCTACTCGGACGACTTCCTCGAACCACGCCCGCTGCTGAAAGCCATGCAACAGGAGAAAGGCGCGATCCTGTTGATCGACGAGGTCGACAAGGCAGATTACGAGTTCGAATCACTGCTGCTGGAAGTCCTGTCCGACTACCAGGTATCAATTCCCGAAATCGGCACCATCAAGGCCCGCACCTCGCCGATGGTGTTCCTCACCAGCAACAACACCCGGGAAATCAGCGACGCGTTGAAGCGGCGCTGCCTGCACCTGTATATCCCTTTCCCCACCGAGGACCTGGAGGCGCGCATCGTACGCAGTCGCGCGCCGGAGGTGGAGGACCAGTTGCGGACACAGCTGGTGCGGTTCGTGCATTCCCTGCGCCAGCTCGACCTGCGCAAGGCACCCGCGATCTCCGAAACCATCGACTGGGCACGCAGCCTGCTGTTATTACATGCCGATCACCTCGACGAGGACCTGGTGCGCAGCACACTGAACGTGCTGCTCAAGTTCGAGGACGACATCGAAGCCGCCAATGGCGAACTGCGTAATCTGCTGAACGCCGGCCCGGCCCGCTGACCCGTGCAAGGTAACCTGGTCAGCTTTATCCAGGTTTTGCGCAGTCACGACGTGCGCATATCCCCTGCAGAGACCCTGGACGCGCTGGCGGCCGCAGCGGTACTTGGCTACGACGACCGGGAACTGCTTCGCAACGGCCTCGGCATGGCGCTTGCCAAAACGCCGGAAGAAGCGGCGGTCTTCGAGCAGTGCTTCGACAGGTTTTTCAGTCGCCAGCTGGCAAAAGCCAACGACGCTGCCGGCAACGACGGGGCAGCCGACGACGAACCGGGCGGGGATACCGGTCCCGGAGAGACACCCGCAGCCTCCACACCCGAACAACAAGGCGGTCACGGTGCCGGCCAGGTAGCACTCGAGCAGGCGGCCACGGACAACCCGCAGCTGGCGGAACTGCTGGCCACACCGCTGATGACCAACCTGATGGAGAATGACCGCAACCAGCTGAGCCTGTCCATCGCACAGGCAGCGGAGCAGGTGGGGCTGCGCCAGATCAGTCTCTTCACCCAAAAGGGTCAATTTACCCGGCGTATTCTCGATGCGCTCGGTGAAGAGAAAATTCGCCAGGCCGTGATAGCGATGGAAGAGCAGCAGGACCCTGCCCTGCCCGCCTTGCAGCGTTATCGGGACTACTTGCGCAGCGAGGTGAGGGATCACGTGGAGCGCGAGTTCCTGCTGCATGCCGAGGGCAGAAATCGCCAGTTCATGGACGAAATCCTCAGCACAACCCGACTGACCAATATCGACCATCGCCGCCTCGCACGGGCCAGGGAACTGATCCGCAAGATGGCGAGGAAACTGGCCCGCCGCCACGCCGGCAGGCGACGGCGATTCCGCCGCGGCCAGCTGGACATGGCAAAAACCCTGCGTCAGGGGATCGCCACGGACGGTGTCATGTTCAATCCGGCGTGGCGACGGGTGCGCAAGGATCGGCCCCAGGTGCTCGCAGTGTGCGACGTCAGTGGCTCGGTTGCCGCCTATACCCGTTTTTTATTGATGTTTCTCTACAGCCTGCAGGATGTCCTGCCGAAAGTGCGCTGCTTCGCGTTCTCCAGCCACCTGGGAGAAGTCACCGACTACTTCGACGACTACCCGGTCGAAGAGGCCATAGAGCTTATCAATCGCCACTACGGCGGAGCGACAGACTACGGCGCCAGCTTTGCAGACTTCACAAAACTCACAATCGATGAGGTAAACGCTTGCACCACCGTGATAATATTGGGTGATGCACGCAACAATCAGGGCGACGCGCGGCTGGATTTATTGCAGTCCGTCTACCGGCGAGCCAGCCAGGTGATATGGCTCAATCCTGAATCACGCAATGCCTGGGGTACAGGCGATTCAGAAATGTTGCGCTACGCCAGTGCCTGCCACGTCGTTGCCGAGTGCAATAACCTGAGGCAGCTGGAACGAATTATCGATCAACTACTCAAGAGTACGCGGTAACACCCGATGCCTTATTTCTGCAAGGCCTGCAGCTATCGCGGGAATGCCAGCGACGACGGCGGAGCCTGCCCCGCCTGCGGCTCCTTCAACGTCAGCGGCAGCCGTGTTGCACAGACCGCGACAGAACCGTTGATAAGCGCCAGGTGGCGGGTCACCCTGCTGGCCGGGCTTTGGACCGTATTGATCGTCATGGTGGCATGGAAACTGGCACAGACAGGCTGACCGAGACGGCGCCTCCACCCTGCCCCGTGCGCGAGATGATACTCGCGCGCTTCGCTGACAGCGCGCAGGCGCCGGGCAGCCCGGTGATGGATGTAGACGACCTCATCGGGTACCTGCAACGCAGCGACCGACCAGACCTTCCCCCGCTGGAGGCACTGAGGTTGCAGACGGAGGCCGTCGGTGAAGGATCACGGCCTTCCCCCGAACACGCGGCCATGCTCGAGTGGTTGGCCGCGAGCTTCGAATTCTGGCGAACCGCCTATCCACTGGAATCACCGCTCGCCGAGCGGGTTCGACTGCTGCAGCCCATCGCCGCCGCACTCGCCGTCAAAGACCCGGAATTCCTGCTGCCCGGGCAGCATCCACTGCATGCACTGCTGGACAGCCTGCACGACTATGCAACCGGCTGGATGCCCAGCCTCGGCCGGGCGGGAAAAACTGTAGAGAAACAACTCGAGGCGGCTATCGAGGCCGCCCGGGGCTGGTTCGATGATCCGGGTATCGACATCGCAGTCATCTGCGAAGCGGTCGAGACGACCGCCGAGCGGGACATGCAGCGGGCGCGACGCATGACCCAGCGAATGGTAGACACGGAACAGGGCAAACTGCGGGCGACGAGTGCGCGGCAAGAAGCCGCCCATATGATCAATGACGTACTGTCGCGATTCGAGATTCCAGCGGTCGTCGGCGCCTTTCTGAAAGGGCCCTGGTTCGACAGCGCACAGCTTGTCTGGCTCAAGTTCGGCGCCGACTCGGGGGAATGGCGGGAACTCTCCGACGCCACCGAGGCCCTGGCCGATTCGATGCAGGTGGAGAATCCGCGGGACGACAAGCGCCGCCAGTACCTGTTCGAAGCGGTCACCCGCATCCCAAAAGACCTCAAGCGCTGGTTGCTTAGCCTGCAGCACGACAGCGCCGCGGCCGACGACGCAGTGGAGCCCATCGAGGCCTGTCACCTCCGTATCCTGCGGGAGCTCGAGCTGGACGTCGTCTTCGTCGAACCGCTGGAGGTGGCAGGTGAAGAAGAAAAGATTCGGCAGCCCGCCTCGGACAGGGTGGCCCAGTTGGAGACCGGTCAATGGTTCCGGATAGAGCAACCGACTGATGAGCCGGTACGCGCCCAGTTGGCGCTGAAACTGGACCAGGAACAACTGCTGCTGTTTGCCAACCAGGCGGGAATAAAAGCACTGCAGCTCGACTTCGACGGTTTTGACCGCCTGCTTGCCGAGGGTCGAGCCGTCAGGCTGGAACAGGGTCTCAGCTTCAGCCGCTCGCTCGCCCGGTCGGCCGGCATCTACTCCGATGAGGAAATGACCGCGCTGATCGACGCCTCCCGCGAACTATCAAGGAAATACCAGGAGCGACAGGCGAGTAAGGCGGATGCGCTCGAGCGCCAGCGGGTCGCAGATGCGGCGGCGCAAGCCCCGGTTCCCGCTCCCGAAGCGAACCCCGCCACGGCGCAGCAGAACGACGCGGACGTGGCAGCAAGCGGAACAAGCGACGAGGAACCGCCCGCGCAGGCCGCGACCATCGACAACAGCAAGCTCAGCCTGAAGGAGGAAGCCGCCCTGCTGGGAGAGTCCGCGATCGCCGCGGACGAATCGGCCGCTCCTGCCCCGGTCGAAGCAGCGGCATCCGGCGATAACGACAGCGGTGAACCGGCCGCTGCCGAGCCCTCCGGAGAAATCACGCCGGCGCCTCAGCCCGCGGCACTGAACCTGCCCATGGGAACATGGATCGGGTTTCACGACGGCGAGGCACCGCTGATGGCGAAGCTCGCGGTACACGATCCGGAGCTGGATCTTTACATCTTCGTCAACCGCCAGGGAATCAAGATGCGCCAACTCAGACGGGCCGAGCTGGAAGACCTCGTCGACCGGGAACTGGTGGACATCCTCACCACCAACACCAACTTTCGCGCCGAGGTCGGGCGCGCACGTGAAGCCAATAACAAAAACAGGGATGGAAACCCATGAAGGGCGACAGCCGCAAGAACCTGCGCATCCATTTGCACAGCCGGGTATTTATCGAACTGACATCGGCCGACGTGGTCGCCAATCTACCGGCGGAAATTATCGAATGTAAAATTCTTGACGTGTCGAAGGACGGATTGCGGGTGGCACTCGAGCGCGAGGTACCGGTCGCTGCGATACTGCACATCGGCGCCGAACTGCCGGGAACCGCGGAGGCCTTTCACCTCGCGGCCGAGGTGAAGTGGTGCCGCCAGAGTCCGGAACCCGACAGCGGTTGGTCAGCGGGGTTTCAGTTGCTCAATGCCAGCGATTCCGACATCCGCGACTGGCAGCGGCTGCTGGAACACGTATAGCACGCGGTCTTGAGCACAACTTCTCGAAAGTTGGCTCGTGGTCAGCCGGCAACCCCGGTTCAGAGCGCGAAGGCTGCGGGCTCCTCTTCCTCTTCGACCATCTCCAGGCTCAGCCCCGGGGCCCCGGCGTCGTCAGCGTCGCCGCCCTCCTGCGCGAACTTTATCTTGAGACGGACGTTGTTGGGCGAGTCAGCATTCTTGAGTGCTTCTTCCTCGCTGATGAGGCCCTGCTGGAACAGGTCGAAAAGGGCGCTGTCGAAGGTCTTCATCCCGAGGTTTTCCGACTTCGCCATGGCCTCCTTGACACCCTCGATCTCACCTTTGAGGATCAGGTCAGCCACCAGCGGGGTTCCCAGTAACACCTCGATGGCAGCACAGCGTTTGCCGTCCACGGTGGGGATGAGTCGCTGGGACACAAAGGCCTGCAGATTAAGCGACAGGTCCATCAACAGCTGCTGGCGGCGCTCTTCCGGGAAGAAGTTGATGATCCGGTCCAGTGCCTGGTTGGCATTGTTGGCGTGCAGCGTCGATATACAGAGATGCCCGGTTTCGGCGAAGGCGATCGCATGCTCCATCGTCTCGCGGTCGCGGATTTCTCCGATAAGAATCACGTCGGGAGCCTGGCGGAGCGTGTTCTTGAGCGCGTTGTGCCAATTCCGGGTATCGACGCCGACCTCGCGCTGGTTGACGATCGACTTCTTGTGATTGTGAACGTATTCCACCGGATCCTCGATGGTGACGATATGTCCGCTGCTGTTGCTGTTGCGGTAATCGATCAGCGCCGCCAGTGAGGTGGACTTGCCCGACCCGGTGGCGCCGACGAACAACACCAGTCCGCGCTTGCGCATGATCACTTCGGGCAGGATTTCCGGCAGCCGCAGGTCCTGCCAGTTGGGTATCTCGGCGACAATGTTCCGCGCCACAATGCCGACCTCGTTACGCTGCACGAAAATGTTCACGCGGAACCGCCCGTAGCCCGGGACCGATGTGGCCAGGTTCATCTCCAGTTCCTGCTCGAACTCCTCCTGTTGGGTGGGGTCCATAATCTCGTAGGCGATCTCCCGGATTTCCCCGGGCTTCATGATTTCGCTGTGGATAGGCCTCAACTGGCCCTGGAACTTGGCGCAGGGCGGCGCGCCCGTGCTCAGGTAGAGGTCGGAACCGTTCTCGGTGGCCAGGGTTTTCAGCCATTCGGTGATTCTCATTACTGCGCTCCTCGCTTATCGGCGACGCTGTGGCCGCCCCTTTTATCTAACCTCGGCTATGCTGCCGAATGCTGCGAATGCCGGGCCCACTCTAGCAGTTTCAGGCGCCGTCACAAGTTGGATACGGCGGGTTGTGACGACCTTCTCAAATGCCGGTGCCGCTGTCAGAGGCCGGTCCGGAAACGGTCCTGAGCAGATCGAGCGGCACTCACGGGTCGGTTGCGATCGACCCGGGGTGGTCGCTGTGCAGGGTGTGATCATCTGTACTCGACGTTGCCGCCGCTATACACTGAGCCCCGACCCGGGGGCCCCGGCGGGCCTGAGCGGTCACGCCGACGGCACGCTTTCCCGCCGACCGCAAGGAGCATCGTTTTGTCCGACCGCCTGGAGAAACGCCTGCTGGACCTGTCACAGCCGGAGCACCTGTCACAGCTCCGGGCTATCGGCCGCGGCATAGAAAAAGAGAGCCTGCGCATCGATGGCGACGGGCACCTGTCGCAACGACCCCACCCGGTCGCCCTCGGCTCTGCGCTGACTCACTCATCGATCACTACCGACTACTCGGAAGCGTTGATGGAGTTCATCACGCCGGTGAGCGACAGCATAGAAGCGAGTCTCGACACACTCGCCGACGTGCATCGCTTCGTGTACCAGAAACTCGACCATGAACTGCTCTGGGCGGCGAGCATGCCGTGTATTGTCGAGGGTGACGACGGAATTCCCGTTGCGCGCTACGGTTCCTCCAACGTCGCCCGCATGAAAACGGTATACCGCTACGGCCTGGGTCATCGCTACGGTCGACTGATGCAGGCCATCGCCGGCATCCATTACAATTTCTCCCTGCCCGAGGCTTTCTGGCGACGCGAGTGGACACAGGCGGGTGAACCCACCCGTATGAACACTTACATTTCGGAGCGCTATCTCGACCTGATTCGTAACTTTCGCCGCCATTCATGGTTGCTGATCTACCTCTACGGCGCGTCGCCTGCGGTGTGCGCCAGCTTTCTGCGCGGGCGTGAACTGCACGGCCTGGAGCCGTTCGACGAGGGCTCCCGCAGCCTTCACAAACCCTGGGGGACGTCACTGCGCATGGGCGATCTCGGCTATAACTCCGACGCCCAGAAGGCCCTGGATATCTGCTACAACTGCCTGGACAGCTACATCGAAACGCTGCGTTCGGCGATCATGCAACCGCACCCCGGCTACGCCGGGTTCAAGTGCGGCGAGGACGGCGAATACCAGCAGCTGAGCGACAGCCTGTTGCAGATCGAAAACGAATTTTACAGCCCGATACGGCCCAAGCGGGTGACCCGTTCCGGGGAAACGCCGCTGAATGCGCTGCGCCGGGGAGGGATCGAATACATCGAGGTACGCTGCATCGACGTCAGCCCCTTCTCGCCAGTTGGTATCGACGCCCAACAGATTCGCTTCATGGACACGTTCCTTATGTACTGCCTGCTGGCCGAGAGCCCGGCCTGCGACGATGAGGTCCAGGCCATGCAGGCCGATAACCTGTCCGCAATCGTCAACCGCGGCCGGGAACCGGGGCTGTTACTGAGCACGCCCGACGGGGAGAAGCCGATGACGGAGGTTGCAACAGACTTGCTGGACGGCATGGCCCGGGTCGCCGCGTTGCTGGACCAGGCCAATGATTCGCGCAGCTACGGCGAGGCACTCGCTGACCAGCGGGCCAAGGTCGACAACCCCGAGCTCACGCCTTCGGCGAGAGTTCTCCGCGAAATGCGCGAACGCGACCTGCCCTTCTTCCGGCTGGCGATGGGTTACAGCGAACAGTGGGCTGAACAGTTCCGTGCCAGCACCCTCGAGCCGGGAGTGCGGGAGCGCCTGGAGCAGGAAACCCGTCAATCGCTCGAGACCCAGCGCGAGATCGAAGCCGGTGACACCATCACCTTCGAGGAGTATCTCAGGCGTTTCTACGCCCAGTACCAGGACCTGTGAATTTTCTGGCACATTTTCACCTTGCCTGGCCGGATGAAGGCCTTGTCGCCGGCGCCCTGGAGGGTGATTTCCACAAGGGCGCAGTGACCGCGGACATGGAGCCCGGGGTGGCGGCAGGTATCCGGCTGCATCGCAGTATCGACGCATTCACCGACAGCCACCCCCTTATCGCGCAATTACGCGAACGGTTTCCGCAACACCTCAGGCGCTATGCCGGCATCCTGATCGACCTGAGCTTCGACCACTACCTGAGCCTGCACTGGCACCGCTACAGCGCACTTCCACTGGAGGATTTCAGCACCGGCGTGCACGCGGTGCTGGAGCGTCGTCGGGAGCACCTGAGCCGCGGCTCCCGTCGCATGCAGGCAGTGCTGCAGCGCCACGATGTGCTCATCCGTTATCGCGACTGGTCGATGGTAGTAGCCACGGCGGAACGCGTTGGAGAACGCTTCAGCCGCGGCAATCCATTGCTGGATATCGACCGTGAATTGACCCCGCTCAAAGGCGCGGTGGAAACCGCATTCACGGCGTTTTATCCGGAACTAATGCGCCTGCAGCCATCGGGCATTGCGGCCAGCGGGAGTTGCGGCCAGGTGCGGCCGCGCTTATAGTCGTGCAACGTAATTCCGGGTGAAGGACGACAGCGATGACAGGGCCGATCGATGATCCACAGGGGCAGTTCGAGGCCGTCGAGGCACTGCTTGCGCGCTGGCTCGAGGAGCGCAACACGCTGTTGGGCTGCTACACAGAGCTCGCCGGCCTGCTTGAAGGAGGGCCGGAGAGTGAGGATCTGCAGCACTGTCAGTCAGCGCTCTGTGAAGTACTGGTGGACTATACCTCGGCCGGACATTTCGAGGTGTTTCACCAGCTTATCGAGGAGGCCGAGGCCTTCGCAGATGGCAGTGGCGAACTCGCGACCACGGTTATGCCGGCCATCGGTGATACCACAGAAGTGATTCTCGCTTACGACGAGAAGTATGGCGCTCAGGGCGACAGGCAGCCCGGTTTGAAACGAGACCTGTCTGCACTGGGGGAAATGCTGGAGTCCAGATTCATACTGGAGGACCGGCTGATCGCCGGCCTCCATGATCGCCACCGGGGGGCGGCGGCGTCACCCTGAGGCACATTCGACAAACGACCAGGCCCAGGCGCCACGCTGCGGGGAGCCGCAGCGGGTAGCGGTTGGCCAGGCCGCCGTCGAGCTACCTACCGCTCTGCAGCAGCGTCGGCTGCCGCAGCATCGGCTGCCGCAGCATCGGCTGCCTCGTCCGCGGGGACGATAGAAACCAGTTCAACGTCAAACACCAGGGTGGCGTTGGGTCCGATAGTTTGACCGGCACCGCCTGCGCCGTAGGCGAGGTCGGAGGGGATGTACAGCTTGTACTTGGACCCTACCGGCATCAACTGCAGGGCCTCGGTCCAGCCCGCGATCACCTGGCCAACGCCGAAAGTCACGGTCTGGCCGCGATCATAGGACGAATCAAACACGGTGCCATCCAGCAGGGTGCCACGGTAATGCACTTCTACCTTGTCGTCCGGGCCCGGCTTGGGTCCGTCACCCGCTTCGACCACCTCGTACTGCAGCCCCGAATCGGTGACGATCACGCCTTCGCGTTCCTTGTTTGCAGCCAGGTACTCCTCGGCCGCGGCAGCATTGGCCGCACCCAGTTGCTGCTGAGCCGCTTGCTGCTCAGCCATCATCTTCTGCTGGTAGGCCTGCATCTCGGCCTGGATTTCTTCCTGGGTGAGCTGCGGCTCTTTCTGCTGCAGGGCATCACGCAGGCCGGCGGTGAACGCGTCTACATCGAGGGGGACGGCGTCCTCCCGCATCCTCGCGCCCAGTCCGTAGGCGATACCGTAGCTCAGACGCTGCTCGCTGCTGTCGAGTGCGGACTCGGCGGGCGCTGCGGCGGCTGCCGTCGGCTCGGCCTGGGTGGTCGCGGCCTCCTGGTTACAGGCTTGCAGGCCGAACATTCCGATCACGGCCAGTGGCACAACATACTTGTTCATAGCAGTCTTCCATCTTGGAGTTAAATCAGCGGATCTAGCGATCCATCGCCGCGAGGTTTCGCACCCGGACCGGCAACACCGGCCGAGTCGGCATTCAGCCGGCATTAAGCTACCGTGCGTTCAACGCTTTAGGGGGGCTTGAGCAGGAAATTCGCAGTGGCGGCAATCATACTGTGCCGGCGACGGTTTCGCCACCCCCGCGGCGGCTCACCGGTTGGCCAGCACCGCCAGCAGTGCCTGGGCCAGAGGACTCCAGTGATCCCGGTCGCAACCCATGGATTCGAACACCAGAGCCAGGTTTTCTTCGAGCGGTCGCGGCACGTTCGTCAGCGCCGGTGCCAGCAGGTAATACTGCCAGATTTTGTTCTGCTCCTGCTCCTCGGCCTGCAGTTCGAGATCCTTGACCACATCGCGGATGGCGACTGCCTCGGCATAGTCGCGCCATGACTGGCGCAGCGTCCGCAGCGGTTGCACGACCCGCGCACGCCACTCACCGATAGCCTTATCCAGGCCTTCGAGGTGCGCAAAGCTCAATCGCTGGTCAGTGGAGGCAAGCCAGGCGCCATAGAGCAGCAGGTTGACATCGGCATTCAATTCATCCTGGGCACGCAGGCACTGCTCGGCCACCCCCTCGCGCCTGTAGGCCGCCAGGGAGAATTCCCAGATGGGATTGCGCATAGTCACACCGGCTGGCTCCTGCTTTCCGCTGGGCGTACACTCCCGCCCCAATGATCATTTTACGTGATATCGACCTGCGCCGAGGCAGCAAAGTTCTCTTCCGCCACGCCGAGGCCACCCTGCAGCCCGGACAGCGACTTGCACTTATCGGTGCGAATGGCAGCGGCAAGTCCAGCCTGTTCGCCCTGTTCCTGGGCGAGCTGGCGGCTGACAGTGGCGCTGTCGAGGGTATCAGCAAATTACGCCTGGCGCACATGGCCCAGGAGGCGCCATCCACGGAAATTCCCTGCGCGGAGTACGTGTTGCAGGGGGATGCCAAGGTGGCCGGGCTGCGCGCGCAATTGGCACGCTGCGAAGCGCTGGGCGACTTCGACGCGGCGGCCGCGATCCACACGGAACTGGAAGAGTGCGACGGCTACAGCATCGAGCGCCGGGCCGGGAGGCTGCTGGAGGGGCTGGGGTTCGCGGCTGACGCAGGCAGCCGACCTGTCGCCAGTTTCTCCGGGGGGTGGCGTATCCGACTCAACCTGGCGCGGGCGCTGATAACCCCCTCGGACCTCCTGTTGCTGGACGAACCGACCAATCACCTCGACCTCGATGCGACGCTATGGCTGCAGCACTGGCTGCAGGGTTACGCCGGCACACTGCTGATGATCTCCCATGACCGCGATTTCATCGACGCCACCTGTAACCGGGTCCTGCATATTCACGACCAGCAACTCACGGCCTACAAGGGCAGCTATTCACAGTTCGAGCAGCAGCGGGCGGAGCGGCTGGCCAATCAGCAGGCCAGCTATCAGCGCCAGCAACGACGCATCGCCGAGATCGATGAATTCGTCCGCCGGTTTCGCTACAAGGCCACCAAGGCAAGACAGGCCCAGAGCCGACTGCGCGAGCTGGAGCGGATGAAAACCGTGTCCGCGGCACACATCGACACCCCCTTCGCGTTTTCCTTCGAGTCTCCATCGCGCAGCAGTGACCCGCTGCTGCGACTGGACGATGCCGTCCTGGGCTATGGTGAGAATCCGCTGCTGACGGGCGTGAACCTGGTGCTGCGCCCGGGCAGCCGGTGCGGACTACTGGGGCGCAACGGCGCCGGCAAGTCCACCCTGCTGAAAAGCCTGGTAGGCCGGTTGCCGCTGCTGGCGGGGAAGCTCAGCCAGGGCGAACACTGTTCGGTCGGCTACTTTGACCAGCAACAGCTCGAGGTACTGGACCTTGCGGCGAGTCCGGCCCTGCACCTGCAGCGGCTGCGCCCGGATGCCAGGGAGCAGGACGTGCTCGATTTTCTGGGCGGATTCGACTTCCGCGGCGAGCGGGCCAGAGAGCCCATCGCCGATTTTTCCGGTGGCGAAAAGGCCCGACTCGCTCTGGCGATGGTGGTGTGGCAGCGACCCAATCTGCTGGTCCTGGACGAACCGACCAATCACCTTGACCTGGACATGCGCCAGGCCCTGACCGTGGCGCTGCAGGGCTACGAGGGCGCCCTTGTCGTCGTCAGTCACGACCGGCACCTGCTGCGCAACACGGTGGAGGAACTCTGGCTGGTCAGCGACGGTCGGGTGGAGGAATACGCCGATGATCTCGCGGGCTATGAGCAATGGATTCTGGCGGGCCTCGGTGGACGGGAAAGTCCGGATTCGGAGAGCCCGGGCGAGGGGCGACGGCAGCAGCGCCAGCGGGCGGCCGCGCGGCGCGAGAGGTTGCGCCCCCTGCGCCAGCAACTGCAGCAAACGGAAAAAAAACTGGAGGCGATAACACGCACGCTGGCGGAGACCCAGGCGAAGCTGGCGGACACCGATCTCTACACCGAGGGACGCAAGGCTGAACTCGCCGATGTGCTGCAACGGGAGACATCGCTCAAAGCGGAAGCGGAGACGCTCGAGGAGCGCTGGCTGAATGACCAACAGGCGCTTGAGGACCTGGAGCAGGGCAGTGACACGCCACTGCAGGCATAGACAAGCCAGCCGTAATGTCTCGCCGTACACAGTCCCGAACATCGATAGAACCGCGCAGTTAGAAATCGTTTACGCGCCGCCCGAATCATTGTGATTCCAGCCCTGGCCGCTGCGCGCCAGCGCCAGTTTCTGTGTCCGACTGAGCTTCTTGATCCCGGCCTCGCGGCGGCTGGCCGCACTGCGATCGGATGCGGCCGCGGACCAGATCAGGCGCACCGGGCGACGGCCGCGAGTGAAGCGCGCCCCGCCCGGCCGCTCCCCGTTATGCTGGGCCATGCGCTGACCTAGGTCGCGCGCTATCCCCGTGTAGAGGCTGCCGTCCGCGCACTGCACGATGTAGACAAACCACGCCCCCGTCCGGGGCACGCCGGTGCCGCCCACCTCAGCCGCGCCGTGATCGATGCAGCCGTTCCACCCAGCTCAACAAGCGTTCCGGTGCATGCGCCTTGCGCCATTCGCCGGCGGCGAACTTGTTGCTCTCGCTGAGTGTCGGGTAGATGTGAATAGTGCCCAGCAGCTTGTTCATGCCGAGACCGTGTTTCATCGCCAGTACGAATTCCGCGAGCAGCTCCGCAGCGTGATAGCCGACGATGGTCACACCCAGAATCCGGTCCTTGCCGGGCTCGGTCAGTACCTTGACGAACCCGTGAGCCTCACCGTCGGCAATCGCCCTGTCGAGGTCACCGATATCGTAGCGGGTCAGTTCGAACGCCACGCCCGCGGCCCGCGCGTCCGCCTCATTCAAACCGACCCGTGCCACCTCCGGGTCGGTGAAGGTGGCCCAGGGCACCACCGAGTAATCAACGCGAAAGCGGCGCAGAAACCCGAACAGGCTGTTGACGGTGGCATACCAGGCCTGGTGACTGGCCATGTGGGTGAACTGGTAGGGGCCGGCGATATCACCGCAGGCATAGATAGTGGGAACAGCGGTACGCAAGTAGTCATCGACTTCGATGGTGCCCCCGGGACGCGTCTTGATCCCGAGTTCTTCAAGCCCCAGCCCCTCGACATTGGGCGTTCGGCCCACAGCCAGCAGGAGTCGATCGAACTGCAGCTCGCGCTCCCCGGCAGGGGTATCGAACACGCCGTAGGATGCGGAGTCAGCCGCGCCGAAGCGGCGCGCTTCGGTGCGGGTCAACACCGTCATTCCCTCCCGCTCGAACACCGCGCGCACGTGCTCCGAGACCTCCTCGTCTTCTCGCGGCATCAGGCGGTCGGCGTGCGTCACCAGCGTGACGTCAGAACCCAAGCGGGCAAAAGCCTGTGCCAGCTCACAGCCGATCGGGCCGGCACCGAGGACCAGCAGGCGTCCGGGCCTCTCGCGAATGTCCCAGAGCGTATCCGAGGTCAGGTAGTCCACACTGGCGAGGCCCGGGATATCCGGAACCCGCGCCCGCGCGCCACTGGCAATGACGATATTGCGCGCACTGATGGTGCGCCCGTCCACCTCGACCGTCCAGGGGGAGGTGATGCGCGCATCGCCCTGGACGCAGTCCACACCCAGAGACGTAAACCGCTCCACCGAGTCATGCGGTTCGATGGTCTTTATCATCGCCTGCACCCGCTCCATGACCCGCCGGAAATCCACCTTCACGGGAACCGCCTCGAGACCAAACTCCGGCGCGCGCTGAAGGTGATCGGCGATACGGGCAGACCGGATCAGCGCCTTGCTCGGCACGCAGCCGGTGTTCAGGCAGTCCCCGCCCATCCGGTGGCGCTCGATCAGCGTGACCTTCGCCTTGACCGCCGCGGCGATCAGGGCAGACACCAGTCCCGCGGACCCCGCCCCGATCACGACCAGGTTGGTGTCGTAGCGTTCGGGTTTCTCGAAACCCGACAGCGCACGCCGCGCCTCCAGGCGCGACAGCACCACCCGGGCGATCAGTGGGAAAAGCCGCGAGCAGGGCGAAGGACAGCAGCAGGCCGGGCGAGAGAATCCCGGAAAGGCCCTGCAGCTGGCCGAGCTGAGTGCCCGCGTTCACGTAGACCGCGGTGGCGGGCAGCATGCCGAGCTGGGACACCCAGTAGTAGCGACGCGTCGTGATCGGCAACAGACCCATGAGCAGGTTGATGACGAAAAAAGGGAACAGGGGCACCAGGCGCAACGCGAACAGGTAGAACGCCCCGTCCCGGGCGAAACCTTCATTGACCGCTTTCAGTTGGCGGCCGAAGCGAGTCTGCACCCAGTCTCTCAGCAGTGTCCTCGAGACGAGGAATGCAATGGTCGCACCCATCGTGCTGGCGAAGGAGACCAGCACCAGCCCGTACCAGAACCCGAACAACGCCCCGCCCGCCAGGGTCATGATGGCGGCACCCGGGAGCGACAGCCCGGTTACCGCCACGTAAACGAGGAAAAAGAGCGCCCCCGCGAGCAGTGGATTCTGCGCATTCCAGTCCTGGAGTTCACCCAGGCGCTGCTGCAGCACCTCGAATCGCAGGTACTCACCGAGACCGAAGTACCACCAGGCACAGATCGCCAGTACCAGGATGGCGATAACCGCGAGTTGCTTGCTGCGTTGCTGCACGTGATCTCCTTGGTCTGGATGGCCAGGACGCCGCGGTCCGCGCCGGTCGAATGCCCGCCTGCGTCCACGCTTGGGCCACACCACAGCATAACAAGTTCCACACGGGCGCATACCGATGGGAAATAAGCTGTGCACGAAAATTTATAAGCCGCCGGTTGTGCCGGCGGACAGGCGGTGTTATCATTTGCGGCCCGACGATATTGAGGCCGCCAGCGGCGCGGCCCCGCAAACCGGAGAAACTCATGAGTGACAAAATTGTTCACGTCACCGACGCCACCTTTGATGCCGAAGTGCTGAATTCTGATCTGCCGGTGCTGGTCGACTTCTGGGCCGAGTGGTGCGGTCCCTGCAAGATGATCGCACCGGTACTGGACGAACTGGCGGCGGAACTCGACGGCAAACTGAAAATCTGCAAAGTGGACGTGGACGCCAACCCCGAGATTCCGCCGAAGTTCGGTATTCGCGGTATTCCCACCCTGATCCTGTTCAAGGGGGGTAACGCCGAGGCCACCAAGGTAGGCGCACTGTCCAAGACCCAACTGTCAGAGTTCGTTCAGGAGATGATTGCCTGAACCGGGCGTTCATTGTTCCGGACACCGCGGCAGCCCGTATGAGCAGGGCTGTCGCCACACTTTCCCAACGCACCAAAAAGCAGTAGACGCTACCCGCACGGCGTGCTACATTTTCTCCCGCTGCACATTCCCGTGCTCCAAGAAAGCCCTGCGATCCAGTTACACCGCTCCTGAGAAGCCCTCGACCTCGGCTGTCACCGGCACGCGTAACCTGAGCCACGCTGGCTACCCCTATTCCTTCACCACACCTCACTACTTCTATGAATCTAACTGACCTCAAGAGCAAATCCACCCAGGACCTGATCGACATCGCAAAAGAAGTCGGCCTGGACAACATGGCTCGATCGCGCAAACAGGACATTATCTTCGCTATCCTGAAGCGGCACGCGAAAAGCGGCGAGGATATCTACGGTGACGGGGTTCTGGAGATACTGCAGGACGGATTCGGTTTCCTGCGCTCGGCAGACAGTTCCTACCTCGCCGGCCCCGACGATATCTATGTTTCACCCAGCCAGATTCGCCGTTTCAACCTCCGCACCGGCGACACGATCTCCGGGAAAATCCGGCCACCCAAGGACAGCGAGCGGTACTTCGCCCTGCTCAAGGTGGGTGAGGTCAATTTCAACAAGCCCGAGGATTCGAAGAGCAAGATACTGTTCGAGAACCTCACGCCCCTGTTCCCCGACCAGCGTCTCACCCTGGAGAAGGGTAACGGCAGCACCGAGGATCTCACCGGGCGAATCATTGATCTCGTCGCACCGATCGGCAAGGGACAGCGTGGACTCCTGGTCGCCCCGCCCAAGGCGGGCAAGACGATCATGATGCAGAGTATCGCCCAGTCGATCATCACCAACAATCCCGAGTGCGACATCATCGTGCTGTTGATCGACGAGCGTCCGGAAGAGGTCACGGAGATGCAGCGTTCGGTGGGCGCGCGCGGCGCGGAGGTCGTGGCCTCCACGTTCGACGAACCGCCCTCCCGACACGTGCAGGTCGCCGACATGGTGATCGAAAAAGCCAAGCGACTGGTGGAGCACAAACGCGACGTCGTCATCCTGCTGGATAGCATCACCCGCCTCGCCCGCGCCTACAACACGGTGATACCGAGCTCCGGCAAGGTACTGACCGGCGGTGTGGACGCCCACGCCCTCGAGCGGCCGAAACGCTTTTTTGGCGCAGCGCGAAATATCGAGGAAGGCGGCAGCCTGTCGATCATTGCCACCGCGCTGATCGATACCGGCTCGAAAATGGACGAGGTCATCTACGAAGAATTCAAGGGCACCGGCAACATGGAGCTGCACCTCGACCGCAAGGTGGCGGAAAAGCGCGTGTATCCGGCCATCAACATCCGGCGTTCCGGCACCCGACGCGAGGACCTGCTGACCGGCGACGAGGAACTGCAACGCATGTGGATACTGCGCAAACTGCTGCACAGCATGGAAGATCTCGCCGCCATCGAGTTCCTGATCGACCGCCTGAAGGACACCAAGACCAACGACGAGTTCTTCATGTCCATGAAGCGCAAATAAAGCAGCGACGGAGCTTAAGTGCAGTACGCCGACCTGCGGGATTTCATCGCTACCCTGGAAGCGCGCGGCGAGCTGCAGCGAATCGCCATCGAGGTCGACCCAAGGCTGGAGATGACCGAAATCGCGGATCGAACCCTGCGTCGGGGTGGTCCTGCACTGCTGTTCGAGAATCCGCGCGGTTTCGAGACGCCAGTTCTGGCCAACCTGTTCGGTACGCCGCGGCGGGTTGCGCTGGGTATGGGCGCAGAGGAGATTACGGCCCTGCGCGAGATCGGCGAAATCCTCGCCTACCTGCGCCAGCCCGATCCCCCCAAAGGAATGCGCGACGCCTGGGAGAAAGTGCCGCTGCTGAAAAAGGTGCTGAGCATGGCACCGAAGCTTACCAGGAACCCGGCCTGCCAGTACCACGTGCACGAGGGCGATGCCGTCAATCTGGAGACGCTGCCGATACAGACCTGCTGGCCGGGCGACGCCGGGCCGCTCATTACCTGGCCCCTGGTCATCACCCGCGGCCCCGGTAAGGAACGGCAGAATCTCGGGATCTACCGGATGCAGCTGCTGGGCCGCAACAAGCTGATCATGCGCTGGTTGTCCCACCGCGGCGGAGCGCTGGACTACCGCGACTGGCAATTGCAGCATCCCGGCGCCCGCTACCCGGTGGCGATTGCCCTGGGTGCTGACCCCGCCACGACGCTGGGCGCGGTCACGCCGGTGCCCGATGCCATTTCCGAGTATGCGTTTGCCGGCCTGTTGCGCGGAGGCAAGACCGAAGTCGCGGAATGCTTCACCGCAGTGCTGTCGCGACCACGGCCTGCAGATACCGGCGACCGCAGAGTTCATCCTCGAAGGCTACCTGGCGCCGGGCGAAAAGGCGGATGAAGGGCCCTTCGGCGACCACACCGGTTATTACAACGAGGTCGAGCGATTCCCGGTGTTCACCGTCGAGGCGATCACGCACCGCGAAGCCCCCATCTACCACAGTACCTACACGGGTCGACCTCCGGACGAACCGGCAATCCTCGGTGTTGCCCTCAACGAGGTCTTCGTGCCTATCCTGCGCAAGCAGTTTCCCGAGATCATCGACTTCTACCTGCCGCCCGAGGGCTGCTCCTATCGCATGGCCGTGGTGACCATCCGCAAGGAATACCCGGGCCACGCCAAGCGGGTAATGCTGGGCGTGTGGTCGTTCCTCCGCCAGTTCATGTACACCAAGTTCGTTATTGTGACTGATGACGACATCGACGCCCGCAACTGGCAGGACGTGATCTGGGCCATGACCACGCGCATGGACCCCCAGCGCGATACCGTGTTCATCGACAACACCCCGATCGACTACCTCGATTTCGCATCGCCCGTTGCCGGTCTCGGGTCGAAGGCGGGGTTCGACGCCACCAACAAGTGGCCGGGCGAAACGCAGCGGGAGTGGGGCCAGCCCATCACCATGGATAGCGAGGTGAAAAAGCGCATCGACGCGCTCTGGGACCAGCTGGGTATCGGCTGACCCGCCCTTTGCCATCGATGCCGTGCTCGGGATACCCTCTCGCCCACCAGGGCCACGCGTCGACCCGGCTCGCTCACCGCCGCGACCATGCGGCCGGAGTAGCGAATCGCCACTATTCGCAGCGCTGCTGCGGTCACGCAGCAAACCCATGCAACCGCGCGGAGAAAACCATGAAATCGCCATTACTGTTCGCACCGTTTATCACCGCACTCTGCCTGGCCAGCCACGGCCAAGGAGCCGACATGCGCAGTACTCTCAAAGACCAGACGGCCGTTGCCGTCACCATCTACAACGACGACCTCGCCCTGGTCAAAGACCGGCGAACGCTGCAGCTCCCGGAAGGGGACAGCGAACTCGCCTTCCGGGGCGTGAGCGCAAAAATGCAGCCTGAGACCGCCATGCTGCGCCACGTCAGTGAGCCCGACACGCTGACCGTGATGGAGCAGAATTTCGATTTCGACCTGTTGTCGCCCGCCAGCCTGCTGGACAAATACGTGGGCCAGCGAATCCAGATCGCCCGCACCAACCCCGCTACCGGGGTCGAAACCGTCGAAGAGGCCACGGTACTCGCCAACCAGGGCGGCGTTGTGGTGCAGTTCAGCGATCGCATCGAGACCAACCCGGGCGGTCGCTTCATATTCAGTGACGTCCCCGGCAACCTGCGCGACGAGCCCACACTCTCCATTGCGCTGCGCAACGAGGCCGCAGCACCGCAGCAGGTGGAGTTGAGTTACCTTACCGGGGGACTCGGCTGGCGGGCTGACTACGTCGCCGAGCTCGACGGCGACGACACCCGGCTGGACCTGCTCGGCTGGGTCACACTCACCAACGACAGCGGCACCAGCTACAACGAGGCTTCGTTGCAGCTGGTGGCGGGCAACGTCAACCGCGTGCGGCCAGCAGCGCGAGCGAATCGGATGCGGGATATGGCCAGGCAGGAGAGTATGGCCGCCGAGGTGGCCGAGGAGAGCCTGTTCGAATACCACCTCTACACACTGGAGCGACCGACCACGATCCAGAACAGGCAGACCAAACAGGTATCGCTGCTGTCTGCCGCCTCTATTCCAGCCAGGAAGCAGCTGCTACTGGAGGGAAGCAACTACTATTACCGCTCCAGCCACGGCGACATCGGCCAGAAACTGAAGCCGGGTGTGTTCATCGAGTTCGACAATACGGATGCCAGTCATCTCGGTATGCCCCTGCCCAAGGGCGTGGTGCGCGTCTACAAACGGGATTCCGCGGGCAATGCCCAGTTCATCGGCGAGGACGCTATCGAACACACCGCCCGCAATGAAACCGTGCGCCTGAAGCTTGGCGAGGCCTTCGATGTCACCGCCGACAGGAAGCAGACCGATTTCCAGATCCGGGAACAGATTCTGGGGCGGGATGTCATGGAGTCCAGTTTCGCCATCGAGCTGCGCAACGCCCAGCGCGAACCGGTATCCGTGGTCGTCCGCGAACCGATCCCGGGCGACTGGACGATGTTGCGGGAAAGCGCGCCCCACACCAAGGTAGCCGCGGGGACAGCCGAGTGGACGCTGACGGTGCCGGCTGAAGGGTCGGTAACCCTGACCTACACCACGCGAGTCAAGTTCTGAACAGACACCGGGGCTGCCCGTTTCCCGGCGCGGCGAATTGCCGCGCCAGGACGCCCATCCTGGCAACTCGCTCCAGGTGATACTACGCAGATGCAGCCCGTAGCGGTACACTGCGACTCACAGCAACAACAGACCAGCGTATGTCCAGTTCCGAATCGACACCCACTCGCCCACCTATTACACACACACAGGCTGCTTCGCCCCCGTCGCGGGCGAGGGCGGGCAGGTGGGCTTTACTCACGCTGTCGCTAGTGATCGCCGGTTGCGGAGGCAGCAGCGACCGCAGCGGCACAACGGAAGCGGTCGTCCGGGCCGAGAGCACAGACCTGCCCAGGGTCTACCGCTCGCTGGTCGCGGGTCAACGCACCGAGCTCTCCCCGGCAAGCCTGGGCGTGGCGACGGGCGCCGGCGACACGTTGGCGCTGCGCCAGCTGGGCGGGCCCGCGGCCGGGCTGTCGACACCCGACGCGCAGCAGCTGGTAATAGATGTGCCTGCCGTGGCGACTGCAGCAGAGCTGGCGCTCGAACTGGTGGTGACGCGCGACAGCGGCGACGAGGAACGCCTGCCGATCACGGTCACCGCAGTCAATTCCGCCCAGGTCGTCGAGGTGCCATCGACCCGCTATCGGCTGGACGCCGCCCCCGACGTCGGCGAATGCCGGGCCCCGCCACCTCCGCCCTCGACCTCACCGGCCAGGCTCACTCGCGCCTTCCCCGGCATCACGCTGCCCTCGCCCGTCGACATGGACCAGGCGCCCGGCGACCCGCAACACTGGTATGTGAGCTCGCTGCTGGCCAAGAAGATTTACCGGTTCCCCGATCGCGACGATGCCACCGACGCCGACGTGGTGCTCGACCTGAATGCCCTGGAGGGCCGGCTGCGCAGCATCGCATTTCACCCGGATTTCGCCGACAACGGCAGGGTCTACATCCAGCTGCACAACGGCAAGGACCTGCGCGAAGGCACGACGATCCGCGAATATACCTGGTCGCAGGCTCTGGACGCCTTCGACCCCGCAACGGAGCGGATCATCCTGCAGGTCGAGCTGCCGCACGCCGACTCCAGTATCGGGGAACATCCCGGTGGACAGCTCAACTTCGGCAATGACGGTTACCTCTACTCCGCTCTCGGCGACGGCACGCAGCCGGGGGTCTTCAGCCAGTTCAGCCAGGACACCGACCTGTTGTGGGGGTCCATGCTGCGGATCGATGTCGACAATGGCGATCCCTACACAATTCCCGGGGACAACCCGTTTGCCACCGGTGGCGGCAGGCCGGAAATCTACGCCTGGGGATTCCGGCATCCGTGGAAGTGGAACTTTGATCGCGCCACCGGTGAAATCTGGCTGGCCGACGTGGGCTGGGTGAGCCGGGAAGAGGTCAACCGCGTGGTCGCCGGCGGCAATTACGGCTGGCCGTTGCGCGAGGGACAGATCGCGTGTCCGCGCTGTGAGGTGGAAAAGATCACCGTATCGGTCGATGCAGACAGCTTTGTCGAGCCGGTGATCGACTACGACCGCGAGACCGGGAAATCGATCACCGGTGGCTACGTCTACCGCGGCGCGTCCATACCCGACCTCACTGGCGTCTACGTCTTCGGCGATTACATCACGGGAAAGGTGTTCGCCCTGCGGCCGGACGGGAGCGGCGCCTACGCCATCGAGACCATTGCCCAGGCGTCGATCTCCCTGGTGTCATTCGCCGAGGACAGCGAGGGCGAGCTGTACGCACTGGATTTCAAGACCGGTTACATCCACGCCCTGCTACCCAACAGCGAACAGCCGGCCGACGATTTTCCCAGCCGGCTGTCGCAGACCGGTTGTGTCGACATGGCGGAGCCGGAGCGGGCACTGCCCGGCCTGATACCCTACTCCGTGCAATCCCCGCTGTGGTCGGACGGTGCCGACAAGGGCCGCTGGCTGTCGCTACCCGGAGGCGCCCGAATCGACCGGATGCCGGATTCCGCCGGCGATTTCGAGTTGCCGCCGGGGACGGTGCTGGTCAAGCACTTCCGGCTCTTCAACCGCATGATCGAAACCCGCCTGTTCATGCGCCACGACGACGGCCAATGGGCAGGGTACAGCTACGCCTGGGATGACAGCGAGACAGAGGCCTGGCTGCTGCCGGGAGCGAGCGTCCGCGATGTGGACGGCCAGCAATGGCGCTATCCCTCCCGGTCGGAGTGCCTGCAGTGCCACACCCGGGCCGCCGGCTGGTCGCTGGGCCTGACGACCCGGCAGCTCAATACCCACCAGTTCGACGGTGAATCGTTGTACAGCCAGCTGCGAATGTTCGACGAACTCGACCTGCTGGACTTCGAGCCGGACTATAATCTCGACCACCCCGTGCTGGACAACGGAGACGCATCCGTCGCCGCGCGCGCCAGGGCGTACCTCGACGTCAACTGCGCCGGCTGCCATCGGCCCGGAGGTGGCGGAGACAGGTCGACCATGGACCTGCGCCGGGACACGCCACTGGCCGCCATGAACCTGTGCAATGCACGTCCCATCGTCGACACCCTCGGGAACCCGCAGGCGCGGCTGCTGCAGCCGGGAGAGCCGGCAAACTCGATTCTACTGGCGCGGATGCAGCGCCGTGATGCCTACCGCATGCCCCCCATCGGCAGTGCGATCGTGGACGCCGAAGCGGTGGCGCTGGTCGCCGACTGGATAGGGTCGCTGCAGCACTGTGAGTAAACCGCAGCCGGAAGGCGCGACGACCGGGCCTGACACAATCATCCTGCATGTCGGACTGCACAAGACGGGTTCGACCAGCATCCAGAACTGCGCCGAGTTCCGGCACCGCGAACTGCTGCTTGCCCACGGGATTCGCTACGGTGAATTCCGGCTGGAGGGCAAGTCGCGGCCCAACCACGGCGGCCCCGTCGCGGCAGCCGTGTTCGACGACCCGGACAAGTACGGCGAGGAGTGGCGCCAGAAGCTGTTCTGCACCCCCGCCCAGGCCCAGCAGGCCTGTCGCGACCAGCTTGCACGGATGCTCCACAAACCGGACGTCCCGACACTGGTCCTGTCGGGCGAACTGTTCAGTGTACTCGAGCGGCCCGACATGGAGACCCTGCGTGACCGGCTCGGCGAGCACTGCTCCCGGCTGCGGGTGCTGGCGCTGATACGCAACCCGCTGAGCTTCATGGAGAGCACGCTGCAACAGCGCGTGCGCGGGGGCAAGCTGCCCGACCCGGGTGATCTCGCGGCGCTGGAGCGGCGCCGTTACCTGCGCTTGCACCGCGTCTTCGGCGACTGCCTGGAGGTCCTCAACTTCGACGAGTGTGCGGGGTCTGATCTCGGCTTGGTAGGTTCGTTCTATCGCGCCTGCGGAGTGGCTGAGAATGCGCTCACCGATCTCGACGTCGGCACAGCCAATCCGCGCACGTCGCTGGAAGCGTTCCGGCTGATGCGCGCAATCAACGAGCGCTACCCCAACCTCGACCACCACCCGGCGAGCGCCCTGCGCCGGCCCCGCGACATGCAGTCGCTGCATGCCCTCCCCGGAGCGCGGTTCAGCTGGCGCGAGTGCAATGATCCGGCCGTCGCCGAGACGGCGCGGCGGGAGAGCGAGTGGTTCGCCGAAAACACCGGGCTGGTGTTCCCGGAGCCCGCCGAGCCGCCCGCTGAAGAACCCTGGTCCTTCGCCACACTCGCCTGCCTCGAGGACAGCATCCGGGATATCGAACATCCGCTGTTGCGCGAGGTGGCCATCGAGTATCTCCAGGCTGAAAGCGAGCGCCTGCCGCCGTCAAGGGCGGACACACGAACGGTCATGCAATTCATCATCAGGCAGTTGCGGGAGGCCCGGCGCCAACCGCCGAAAAAACTCCGCGACCTGGGTGCGGAGTATTTCATCAACGCCGCCCAGCAGGCCCGCTCGCACAGCCCTGAACTCGCCGTGCGCCTGCTGGCCATCGCGCTCGAAATCAACCCCGACTCGGACAGCCTGGCGCAGCGCCTGCGGCAATGGCGGGCAGAGCACTTCATGGAGCCGGGTTTTGACCAGGACGGTGCCGGCGACGAGCCGGCGGGCTAGGCCGGGCCGGAGGGCAAGGGCAGGTCCGGCAAGGTGAACGACGACAGTGCCAGCGCATCACGGAAATAGACGCCGGCGGCCTCGTGCTCGCCCTGGGCTGCCAGCAGGCGAGCCAGCTCCCCGCACACTTCAGCACCCGGGCCGAGCTTGAGGCTCTGTTCGAAATACTCGCGGGCCTTGCCCCACAGTTCGTTGCGTGCGGCCAGCCGGCCGAGGCACAGGTAGAGCTCCGGCTCGTCGCCGTGGTCATCGCGCCAGTCTTCGGCCGTGGCGAGCTGGCGGGCGGCATCGTCGGTCTCGACGAAGGCGAACAGCCTCACCAGCTGCGGGTCCCAGTGCTGCCGCAATGACCGTACGATCACCGAGTCGGCGGTCCGGTGATCCCGCATGGTGATCAGCGCCCGGCAATAGACCTTTAACAGTTCCGGGTCGCGCTTCAACTCTGCGGGGACCCGCTGCCACTGCTGTTGCAGCGTATTTTCGGCAGCCGTCGGGCCGCGCTCGACGCAGGCATCCAGCAGCGCCGTGTAGACCTCGCGCTGCAGGCGCAGAAGCTCATCCCCGGACAGCGACGAATGCTTCTTCAGGTCCGGCAACAGCTGCGCCAGGCCCTGCCAGTCCTCCACGCCCGTCAACGCCTGCCGCTGCAGCTCCAGTGCCGCGGGCGTGCGCTGTCGGGAGCCCTGATCGAGGATTGCCAGTGCCGCGGCATATTCCCCCGCCTCGACGGCCAGTCGCGCCCTTGCGAGCATCACCGCATCGCCCACTTCCTGGTCGCTGTCTTCCGCAGCAGCCAGGTATTGCGCCGCATCCTCGCGCTCACCAAGACGGGCGCTGGCGCCGGCCGCCGCGAGGTAGTTGAACAGCGATGCGTCGCTGTTCTCCGCCCCGCGCAACAGCAGTGAACGCGCCTTGCCGTAATGGCCCTCCACGAACTTGACCACGCCGCGCTGGGTGATCTCCGCGCTACGCCCTTCCCTGCGCCCACTGAACCAGTTCGACAGGGTGAACGGGCTCAGCAACAGCGCATGAATCAGCCGCAGCAGCGCGTAGGCCAGCAACAGCGCCAGGAAGACGACAACAAGCGCAACCCAGAGGCTGCTCTCGATCGTGTAATGGCCGTAACTGACGAGGACATAACCGGGCTCGCGCTCGATCAGCGCCACCACCCCGACGCTGAACACGAGGGCGAGAAGGGCCAGCAGGTAAATTTTGCGCATGGTCTACCCGGCATCCGGTGGTGACAGACGCTGGCTCACGGCCTGATCCAGGGCCTGCATGGATGCGGAGATATCGGGCAGTTCCACGGAGACCGTCTGTTGCGCAAGTTCGGCAATCTCGCGACTCATCGCCGCGGCTCCCGCCGCATCGGACTCGAAAAACTCCTGCACCCAGTGCCGGGAGCGCTCGAGGCTCTCCCGGTACAACACCTGGTTGCCGGACAGCAGCGCCACTTGCGCCTGCTCCAGCAACATACGCAGATTCTGGCGCACCAGGCGCTCCCACTGCGGGTCCATCAGCGCTTCCGCCGGGGTCTGCCGACGACGCACCACCACGTAGGCAGCCAGTTTCGCCAGCGCCTCTTCGTACCCGCGGCGCAGCCGCCCCTGCCATCCCTGTTCAACCTCCTGTTCGACCACCGGCCTCTCGGCGGGCTCCGGGAGCTGGAACACCACCAGCTGGTCCACCTGCTCGATCAGCGCCGCCAGCCGCACATAGGTCCCCTCGATATCGATGCTCGGCATCGCCCGCAGGGTGGCGAGATCGGAGGCGAGGGCCCGGCGCACCTCGAGCAGGCCGACATCGTTGAGATCACGCAGGATGTTGTCCGCGCTGGACAGCAGGGCCTGCGCGGACGCGACGTCACCGGTCATGATGAGCCGCTGGTTGGCCAGACGCAGCAGGTACTCTACCTCGGCCAATAGCCACTTACTGCGATTGATGTCGACCTCCGAGCCGCCCGCCACCGTGGACAGCTCCGCAGACAGCTCCTGCAGTTCGCGGGATTGCCTGACGACACCGTCCTCCAGCTCTGCGACCGCACTGGTGACTGCGGTCTGCAGGCGCTCGTTCCAGCGCGCTTCCAGCGCCTCGAGGTCGGCCGGCGCTCCGGCGGCCGGCGCTCCGGCCTCACCCGAGGATGAAGCTGCCAGCGCCGGCTGGCCGGTCATGTTCCTCAACGCCTCGGTCTCGTCATCGATCGCGTCGACGCGTGACTTCAGCGTCTGCGTCGAGGACTCGAGCTCGCGTGTGGTGTCCGCGACACCCGAGGTCGCCGCTTCCAGCGCCTGCAGGCGCGCGGTCAACGACGCCTCGCGCTGGTGCGCCTGGACAAAGAACCAGCCAGCGCCTGCCGCCAGGCCAAGGGCCAGCAGCAACGCCAGCCAGGCGATACCACTGGAACCGGCCTGGTCCGCAACGGGGTCATGCAGCGGCGTGTCGAGGCTGCCTGTATCCGCTGACACCGGTTCCGCTGCGCGACTATTGCCCGCCTCGGAATCTTTCGCTGCATCCACCCCGGACGCCGGCGTGTCCGGGGATCGTTGCTGGTCTTGCTTATCGCTCACGCAGTTTCTCCAGTAGCCCCTGGTCCGCAAGCGCGCGCAACACCGCCGCATCCGACGCGTTGTCCGCGATCAGCAGTTGCCCGAACCCGGCAGTCGCAGCGAGGTCGGCGACACGGCGGGAGGGCAACAGCAGGGTCAGGGACTGTACGTTAAGGGTTTCATCCGGGCTAAGCAAACTCAGCATATTGCGCAGGGCATCGCCGCTGCTGAGCAGGATGAGGCCGATATCCCACTCCCGCAACCGCGCGCCCAGCTGTCCCGGGGCCAAGGCCGGGCAACACCGCCGGTAGCACACCAGTTCGTCTACCCGGGCCCCGCGCGCGAGGAGCTCCGCGCGCAGCGTATCGCGCCCCCCTTCTCCCTTCACGATCAGGACGCGCTCATCCGCGATCTCCGCCAGCGGCGGCAGGGCCAACAGGCCCTCGCTGCTCATCTCGCCGGCGCTCGGGGAGAGGGCGCTCACGCCGTAATCACCCAGCCGGGCAGCGGTGGCGGCGCCCACCGCGTACCAGCCGATGTCAACGGGCAGCTGCGGCCAGTAATCACCGATGTGTTCCATGCCGTAACGCACCGCGTTACCGCTGATGAAGATGATGTGGCGAAACCGGTCGAGGTCGAGCAGCAGGGCCCGCTGCCCGGCGTCGAGGTCGGTCAGGGGCTCCAGTTCGATCAACGGCTGGTGATGTGGCTCGTAACCGAGGCTCCGCAGCCCCTCGCAAAGAGCCTGTTCCTGCCCCGCCGGGCGAGTGACCAGTACCGACTCAACCCTCGGCATAAACCTCGGCGAGAATCTCGGCCGCTCCCATGGCCAGCAGTTGCCCGGCGACGTCGACACCCAGGGCCCGCGCCTCCTGCGGGGCCGCGCGCGCCTCGGCGCGCAGTATCTGGCTGCCGTCCGGTTTGCCGACGAGGCCGCGCAGCCAGAGGGTGTCGCCCGTGTCGGACAGCTCGGCATAGCAGGCGATGGGGACCTGGCAGCCGCCCTGGAGGTGTTCGTTCATGGCCCGCTCGGCGGTCACGCGCAACGCAGTGGGGTGATGGTGCAGCGGCTCCAGTAGCGCCCGGGTCGCGGTGTCATCGCTGCGCAGCTCGATACCGACGGCACCCTGGCCGCCCGCGGGCAGGGAATCCTCAACCGCCAGTCGCTGGCGGATGCGCTCCCCCATGCCGAGCCGGATGAGGCCAGCGCTGGCCAGGATGATGGCATCGTACTCGCCCTCATCGAGTTTGCGCAGGCGGGTATTCACGTTGCCGCGCAGAAACCGCACGACCAGGTCGGGGCGGCGCTCACGCAGCTGACACTCCCGACGCAGACTGGATGTGCCTACCACGGCACCGGCGGGGAGCGCCTCGAGCGACGGGTGGCGATTGCTCACGAAGGCATCGCTGGGATCTTCCCGCTCGCAGATGACGCCGAGCTCGAGACCGTCGGGAAAAGCCATGGGAACGTCTTTCATCGAATGCACCGCGATATCGGCAGAACCGTCCAGCAGCGCCGTTTCCAGCTCCTTGACGAAAAGACCCTTGCCCCCCACTTTCGCCAGGGGAACCTCGAGCAGCTTGTCGCCCCGGGAAGTCATCCCCAATAGTTCCACATCGAGTTGAGGATGCGCGCGCCGCAATTCGGCCTCGACGAACCGGGCCTGCCAGAGCGCAAGCGGACTCTCCCTGGTGGCAATGGTGAGTGTGCGTGACATAAAACGTTACCCCGAAAATGCGCGGCGATTATAGCAGCAGGTCGGGGGTGACGGCGACAAGGCGCCCGTTCAGCGGTGCGTTATAAGGCTCGCGTGCAGCTCACCCGTGTTGCTGCAGCCGCTGCTTGACCTCGGCGAGATGGCGCCGACTGATGGCAGGACGCTGCTCGACACCTGCGAGTTCGACCTGCCAGCCGCTGCTGCTGCGCTGCAGGCGGACAATATGCGCGAGCGCCACCAGTGCGTTGCGATGCACCCGCACGAATTCATCACCGTAGCGCTGCTCGAGTTCCTTGAGGCTCTCCTGGAGCACCAGCTCCCGCCCGGGACTGCAGGCGGTCACATACTTCTGCTCGGCGATAAAGCAGCGCACCTCGCTCACCGGCAGGGTTTCCATGCCACGATGTGTGGCACTGGTCACCGAGCGCCCGGGCCCGCTGTCCGCCTGCAGCACCGCCAGCTGTAACCGGTTGAGACGTGTCGCGCTGTGCAGCGCCCGCTCCAGGTCGGAGCGGCGCACGGGTTTAAGCAGGTAGTCGACCGCGTGAAGACGCAGGGCCTCCAGGCCGTACTCGTCACTGGCCGTACAGAATATGATAGCCGGGGGCCGCGGCAGCTGATCGAGCGCGGCGGCAACCTCGATCCCGTCCATGCCCGGCATCCTGATGTCCAGCAACACCAGTTCCGGAGCCTGCTCGGCAGCGAGCGCGAGGGCATCGGCGCCGCCGTCGGCCTGCCGGCAGTTATCCTGAGGCCGCAGCTCAGCCATCAATCGCACCAGCCGCTCCCGGGCCAGCGGCTCGTCATCCACGACCAGAACATTCACGCCGCCGCTCCGGCGGGATAGTCCAGACAAACCCGGTAACGCGCCACGTCCCGGTCGATCGTCATCGTCGCCCCGTCCCCGAAATGGGCGAGCAGCTGTTGCCGCACGTTCTGCTGGGCGATCTGCTGGCCACGACTGCGCCCCGGCTGCGACGGCAGCGGGTTGTCGACCGCCACCCGGATGCGGTCTTCACAATGCTGCACGTCGATGCCTATGGTCCCGCCCTCGGGCAACTGGGCCACCCCGTGGTAGACCGCATTCTCGACCAGCGGCTGCAGAATCAGGCTGGGCATGAAGCAGGGCCTCGCCGCCGCATCCACGGACCAGTCGACGGTCAGCCGGCGGCCCAGCCGCAGCCGCTCGATATCGAGGTAAAGCTCGCAGCGGTGGATTTCGTCGGCTACCGTGGTTTCGCCGGAATCCTCCTGCAGACTGTCGCGGAACAATTCCGAGAGATCCTCGACCGCCTGCTCGGCGGCCGCGGGCTGGGAGACGATAAGACTGGCAATACTGTTGAGTGTATTGAACAGGAAATGCGGCCGGATTCGCGCCCGCAGCGAATCGAGGCGGGCCTGTACCTCTGACTTTTCACGTGCCTGGAGTTGCTGTTGCAGGTGGAAGTAGCGCAGCAGGATGCCGCCCAGCAGCGCCGCGATCAAGGTATTGCGCATGACCCACCAGCCCCCGTCGGCCGACGCCGAAAGCTGGGGGTAATACAACACCGCTACCGCGCTGGTGAGTGCAGTGACGCTCATGATCAGCAGCAGGCTCGCGGCCGCAGCCAGCTGCAGGCTGACCCGGCTGAACACGCTGCGCAGCAGGCAAAGCAGCGCGGCGCTGACCAGCACAATCCACTGTCCGAACAGCGATGCGGTGGCCAGGGCCTGCCAATCGAATCCGGGCAGCGAACTCAGCGCCAGGGCGTACACGACCACCATCAATTCCGTCAACAGTACCATCAGGAATACTGCCCGGGTGGCACAGAGATCGGGTATGAAGAATTCCGCGACAGGTGGAGCACCGCCCGCGTGCACCGCAGTTGTCGGACCAGACGACAACGTATACCTCCTCGAGGCGTCGGCTCTTGCTTTGCTGATATACTTTCACCGCTGCCGGGCCCGGGCAAGCGCGATTACAGGATTTCTGCTTAAAAATGAGCGATCAAAAAGATACCAGCGAACTCTGGGGTGGCCGTTTCAGCGAGCCGACGGACCAGTTCGTGCAACGCTTTACCGCCTCGGTCGACTTCGACCGGCGCATGGCCGGGGAAGACATCCAGGGCTCGCGGGCACACGCCGATATGCTGTGCGCAGCCGGCGTTCTGACCGACGAGGAACGGGACGCCATCCACGACGGCCTGGCCCGGATTGAACAGGAAATCGAGGCGGGCAGCTTTCCGTGGTCGGTCGAGCGCGAGGATGTTCATATGAATATCGAGGCGCGGCTGACCGAACTGATCGGCGTGACCGGCAAGAAACTGCACACCGGTCGCTCACGCAACGACCAGGTCGCGACGGACATACGCCTTCACCTGCGCACCGCCAGCGACCGGATAGCCGTGGAAATCACCCGCCTCCAGGCGGGAATCATCGGGCTGGCGGAGCAGCACTGTGACACGGTCATGCCCGGCTTCACCCACCTGCAGACCGCGCAGCCGGTGGCATTCGGGCATCATCTGCTGGCCTGGAACGAAATGCTGGAACGCGACCACGGCCGGCTGCTCGACTGCCGCCGGCGGCTCAACCAGTGCCCCCTGGGCGCGGCGGCACTGGCCGGCACGACCTATCCGATCCGCCGTGACCAGACCGCGCAGGCGCTGGGGTTCGAAGGCCCCACCGAAAACTCACTGGACTCGGTGTCCGATCGCGATTTCGCCATCGAGTTCTGCGCCTTCGCGGCGCTGCTGATGACCCACCTGTCCAGAATGTCCGAGGAGCTCGTTCTCTGGGCTTCGGCGCAGTTCGATTTCGTGGAGCTTCCGGATCGATTCTGCACCGGCTCCTCCATCATGCCGCAAAAGAAAAACCCCGACGTGCCCGAGCTGGTGCGCGGCAAGGTGGGTCGCGTCAACGGCCATCTCATCGCCCTGCTGACGCTGATGAAGAGCCAGCCCCTGGCCTACAACAAGGACAACCAGGAGGACAAGGAGCCGCTGTTCGACACCATCGACACGGTGCTGGACTCGCTGCGCGCCTTCGCCGACATGGTGCCCCATATCCGCGCTCGCCCGGCATCGATGCGGGCGGCGGCACAGCGAGGGTTCGCCACCGCCACCGACCTGGCGGACTACCTGGTGCGGCGCGGACTGCCCTTTCGTGATGCCCACGAGGTGGTCGGCACTGCCGTCGCTCACGGTATCGAGGCCGGGCTGGACCTCGCCGACATGGACCTGGCGACCCTGCAGGGGTTCTCCCCGGCTATCGACGAGACCGTGTTCGACGTGCTGACGCTGGAGGGCTCGATCGCGGCCCGTGATCACCTGGGCGGCACCGCGCCGGCCCAGGTCGCTGCCGCCGCCCGCCGCGCAAGGGGGCGTCTGGAGGCGCGTCGCCCGGCCTGACACAATATTTGACGCCCATCCGGGTCGGGACTAGGGTATTCGCCGTTACTCAAGACCCGGCCGCGCAGGAGAAACACACCATGGCAGAATCGTTCAATGCAATCGTCGCCGAAGAGGTAGACGGCAAACCGGTCGCTTCCCTGAAGTCGCTGACAGACAGCGACCTGACACCGGAACCGGTGCTGGTCGATGTCAGCTTCTCTACCCTGAATTACAAGGACGGGCTCGCAGTCGCCGGACTGGGCCGGATCTGCCGCACCCTGCCGCTCACCTGCGGCATAGACCTGGCCGGAACGGTGGTGGAATCGGACAGCCCTGACCACCACTCCGGCGACCGGGTACTGGTCAACGGCTATGGCATGTCCGAGGTCTTCAACGGCGGCTACAGCCAGCGCCAACGCATCAAGCCGGAGTGGATCGTCCGGGTGCCCGACGGGCTCAGCCTGGAGGAGACCATGGCCATCGGCACCGCGGGCTACACGTCGATGCTGTGCGTGCTGGCCCTGCAGGACGCCGGCGTCAAGCCCGGGGACGGCCCGGTCCTGGTCACCGGCGCCGCCGGCGGCGTGGGCTCGATCGCGGTTTCCCTGCTGGCGACGCTCGGCTACGACGTCCACGCCAGCACCGGCCGGCTGGAAACCGAAGGGAAATTCCTGACCGGCCTCGGGGCGTCGACGCTGGTACCACGCGCGGAGCTGTCCCGCGACGCCAAACCACTGGAAAAGGAAATCTGGGCCGGCGTGGTCGATACCGTCGGCGATAAAACGCTTGCCACCGCACTGGCGCAAACGCGCTACGAAGGCACGGTGACTGCCTGCGGACTGGCCGGGGGAATGAACCTGCCAACATCCGTCATGCCGTTCATCCTCAGGGGCGTTACCCTGCGGGGCATCGACTCGGTGATGGCGAGCCAGGCCAGGCGCCAACGCGCCTGGGACGCCCTGGACCAGACCATAAACCGGGAGCACCTGCGGGCAATCTACGACGTTGTACCCATGTCACGGGTGCCGGAGCTGGCCCCCGATATCGTGGCCGGCAAGATCCGCGGTCGCCTGGTGGTCGACGTCAACCAATGAGCGCGGCGCGCACCAGAGGCTGCCCGGATTAACCGCCGGGCTCAACCGGGGTGGTAGCGCAGGCTGGTCTGGAAGATGATATCCGGGGCTGTCTCGACCTGGATGTCTTCCACGACACTGAAGTCCAGTTGCCAGCGCGGTGAGGGCTGCCAGCGCAGGCCCAGGCTGAACATCCAGGCGTCCTCGCCGATGCCGGTGAGCCGACTGTCCGTGGGGCCCGCATGACCGTCGACCTGAACCAGTAGCGAAACGCGCTCCCAGACCGCCCAGTCGAGGGCCAGTCCCGCAAACCACAGATCGCGATTCTGCAGCTCACCCAGTGCGTCCGCCTCGCCGGCCCGCAGGTAACCCAGCTGGCCGTGCCAGGTGAGCGGCAACCCGGAGAGGTGATCCCCGGAAAAGCGCAGCGCGAGGTAGGCATCCCCGCTACCACTGCCGGTGAAATCCTCCGCATCACCCGTGCTGAACTTGTAGCCGGCAACCAGGCTGGCGCTGGCCTCGTCGCGCCGGTAAAACACGCGGTTCAGTGCAACGCTGACATCGCCGACCCCGGAGGCATCGTCGGTGAGTTCGAACCCGGCGTCCGGGCCCGCGTAACGGTAATCCAGCAGGTCCCGGTCCACGGCATCGCGGCCGCCGTCCGACATGCCGAACAGGTCGTGCCAGCTGTCGATGAGGCTGTCGAGGTGACCACCGCTGTGCTGCAGCCACGGCAGCTCGACCGAGAGGTCCCAGTTCTCCCCGATGCCGTAACGCAGTTCCAGTGCTACCCGCGCTACCTCGCCATCGAGATTGACCGCCTCCGGGGAACGGAACTCGTTGACATAGGTATTGGCGAGACTGCCGTGGACTGCCAGCACGATTGCTCCCGGCCCGGGTGTGTCCGCGGAGCGCTGGGAGGGCAGCCCGACCAGGCCGGATACCGGGCTCAGGTTCTTCATATAAAGTGGCTCACCGGCGGGCGCCGGTGGTGCCTGCAACAGCAGCAGGGCGATCAATGCCGCTGTGGGCCGCGCCGCGTTCGCATACGCGCTTGGAGCCGATTCCGTCATGGCCGCTTCCGGGGTACAGGTGGGACAGGCCGACCATGATAAGGGGTGCTCGCGCCCGATTCTAGCGAGCGTTATACTTCCCGGCTTTAACTTGCCGGACCTGACCATGCCCCGCCTGCTGCTGCAGCTTCTGATTCTCCTGCCCGCACTGGCGAGCTGTGGTCAGACCGGGCCGCTGTACCATCCGGCAGAGTCCGGGGAATCCCGCCCCGACGTACAGTCGGGGCCCGTGCACCGGTCGGACAATACCAATCTTTAACCGCTGCCGGTTGGCAACGATTCGGCGGCCTCTGAGTCGAGATGCCCTGCATGACAGCGTCCAAGCCTGATCTGGCGATTCCAAGCATCGGTGAAATAAGGCGGCCGGCGGCGAGTACCGCGGCGACACTCCACCGGACACAGTCATGACGGCGTTTCCCTACCGGGACGGCACACTGTGGGCGGAGGAGCAGCCGGTCGCCGGGCTCGCCGAGCAGTTCGGCACCCCACTTTACCTGTACTCCCGGGCCGCACTGGAATCCGCATTCAAGCGCTACACCGATGCACTGGCCGGCTGTGACCACCTGGTCTGTTACGCGGTCAAGGCAAATTCCAACATCGCCGTGCTGGATGTGCTCGCACGCCTGGGCGCCGGCTTCGATATCGTCTCCGGCGGTGAACTGGAGCGGGTGGTCGCAGCCGGCGGGGATCCCGGCAGGACTGTTTTCTCGGGTGTCGCGAAAACACCAGCGGAAATGGACCGCGCCCTCGAACTGGGCATTGCCTGTTTCAACCTGGAGTCGGCCCAGGAGCTGGATGTGCTCAACGCGATCGCAGGCAGGCGTAGCGTCGTGGCTCCCGTCTCGGTGCGGGTCAACCCCGATGTCGATGCCCGCACCCACCCCTACATTTCCACCGGCCTCAGGGAAAACAAGTTCGGCGTCACCATGGATGAGGCGTTGCGCGTCTACCAGCGCGCCGCCGGTATGCCCAATATCGAAGTCATCGGCCTGGACTGCCACATCGGTTCCCAACTCACCGAGCTGGCCCCCTTCATCGCCGCCCTGAAGCGTCTGCTGGTGCTTGTCGACCAGCTGCAGGACGCGGGTATCGCGGTGCGCCACCTCGACCTGGGCGGCGGCCTTGGCGTGCGCTATCGGGACGAATCGCCACCCGCAGTCGCTGACTACATCGGTGCCATACGCCAGGAGATCGGCGACCGGCCACTGAAGCTGCTGTTCGAGCCAGGACGGTCCATCTGTGCCAATGCGGGGCTGCTGG
This sequence comes from uncultured Gammaproteobacteria bacterium, assembly GCA_963753815.1. Classification (GTDB taxonomy): domain Bacteria; phylum Pseudomonadota; class Gammaproteobacteria; order Pseudomonadales; family Halieaceae; genus CAVWDU01. The sequence goes on along the minus strand of CAVWDU010000003.1, from coordinate 1,739,857 downwards.
TGACCCGGGTCGCCTACCTGAAATCGACCCCCGGTCACCACTTCGCGCTGGTCGATGCGGCCATGAACGACCTGCTGCGCCCCGCCCTGTACCAGGCCTGGCTGGATATCCAGCCGGTGACACCCCACACCCGGGGGGAGAGCGCGGCCTGGGACATCGTCGGCCCGGTCTGCGAAACGGCGGACTTCCTGGGCAAGGAGCGCACCATGACCCTCGCGAACGGAGACCTGCTGGCCGTCTTCGGTGCCGGCGCCTATGCGTTCAGCATGAGCTCCAACTACAACAGCCGCGGCCGGGCGGCGGAGGTCATGGTCGATGGCGAGAACGCCCACCTCGTGCGCCAGCGGGAGGCCGTTGACGACCTGCTGCGCCTGGAGAGCCGGTTGCCGGGCGGCGGTCAATCCGCACCCGGCGGTCAGGTGGCATGATTCTGAAATTCACCAAGATGCACGGTGCCGGCAACGACTTTGTCGTCATCGACCTGGTCACCCAACGCTTCCACCTGCGCCGCCGGGACGTGCGCCGCATTGCCGACCGCCACTTCGGCGTGGGTTGTGACCAGGTGCTGGTGGTGGAACCACCGCGCGAACCGACAGTGGATTTCGACTACAGGATCTACAACGCGGACGGCGAAGAAGTCGGCCAGTGCGGCAACGGCGCCCGCTGCGTGGCCCGGTTTGTCCGCGAGAAACGCCTCACCAACCGGCGCAGTATACGGGTACAGACGCGGTCCGGCGTGATGGAGCTGCGCATGCGCGACCGGCGTCAGGTCGAGGTCGACATGGGAGAACCCAGGCTGGCACCGGCGGATGTTCCCTTTGTTGCCGGTGAGCCGGCGGTCCAGTACGGGCTACCCGCTGGCGGAGACACCGTGGAGATAGGTGCCCTGTCGATGGGCAACCCCCACGCGGTGCTGCGGGTCGCGGATGTCGATACGGCGGCGGTCGAAACCCTCGGGCCGGAGATCGAGGCCCACGAGCGCTTTCCCGAACGGGCCAACGTCGGGTTCATGGAGGTGCTGTCGCGCGATTCGATCAGGCTGCGGGTGTTCGAGCGCGGCGTGGGTGAGACCCTGGCCTGTGGCTCCGGCGCCTGCGCCGCCGTGGTCTATGGCATCAGGCGCGGTTGGCTCGATGACACAGTGACAGTTCAGCTGCCCGGGGGTAAGCTGTCGATCTCATGGTCAGGTGAGAATCAGCCCGTACGCATGACCGGGCCGACCGCGATCGTGTTCGAGGGCACTATAAGAATCTAGAGGGGATACCAATCATGTCTGCAAGCAACGAAGCGGCCGTCAGTGAGCCCGACATCAGCGAGGAACAGGTCCGCGCCTACCTGGTTGCCAACGGCGATTTTCTGCAACGCAACCCGGACCTGATGGACCACCTGCACATTGAACACCCTTCGGGCAGCGCCGTGTCGCTGGTGGAGAAGCAGGTCAGCGTACTGCGTGAACGCAACGTCGAGATGCGTCACCGGCTCAACAAGTTAACCGCCAACGCACGCGATAACGAAGTCATCTACCAGCAGACGCGCGACCTGGTGCTGAAACTGCTGGAGGCGGAATCGCTGGGCGACCTGTTCAGCCGTTTCGAGGATACGCTGCGGCGGGAGTTCAATGTCGAGCAGGCCAGCATGATCCTGTTCGACGAGCACCCGGAGCGCATGGCCGAGGGTCGCTTCGAAAATCCGGCCGGCGCCGGGGTCGTCGCTGGCCTGCTGCGCGGCGGCAAGGCGACCTGCGGGCCGCTGCGGGAAGAGGAATTCAGCTACCTGTTCCCCGACGCCGGCACACTGGGGTCGGCCGCCGTGATGCCATTGCACGACGGCGGGGAGGTCGGCCTCATCGCGGTGGGCAGTTCGGACGGCAACCACTACAGCGGTGATATGGGCACGCTGTTTCTCGGCCATATCGCCGATGTGATCCTCCGCCTGTTGCCACGCTTGCGCACCGGGGATGCAGCCTAGACAGCACCGGGACCATGGCGGAGTCCGCACTGACCACGGAAACTGAGCGCTTTCTCGGCTACCTGCGCGAGGTGCGCCGGTTGTCGCCCCACACGGTCGACAATTATCGTCGCGATCTGAACGCCTTCGTCGAATTCTGCGACGAGCGGGAGGTGGGCTCCACCGAAGCCATCGACGAAGCCCATGTGCGGCAGTGGGTCAGCGCCCGGCACCGCCGCGGCCTGGCCGGCAGCAGCATTCAGCGTGGACTGTCGGCGGTGCGTTCATTCTTTAATTACCTGAACCGCGAATACCACCGGCAACGCAATCCGGCGAACGCCGTGCAGGCGCCTCGCCAGGGCCGGCGCCTGCCGAGGACGCTGGATGCCGACCAGGTGGGCAGATACCTCGAGTTCGACGACGACTCACCGCTGGCCCGGCGCGACCGCGCCATGGCCGAACTGTTCTATTCATCGGGTCTCAGGCTGTCGGAACTGGCGGCGCTGGATCGCGGCGATATCGACCGCCACGCGCGGCTGGTGACCGTGACCGGCAAGGGCCAGCGAATGCGCAACCTGCCGGTCGGCGGGGTGGCGCTCGCCGCTCTCGACGCGTGGCTCGACTGCCGCGAGCAGCTGGCGCGGCAGCCGGACGCCGGTGACGCGGTATTCATCAGCCAGCGTGGCGGCCGCATCAGCGCGCGCAACATCCAGGCGCGGCTGCGACTGCAGGGCCGCCGCGCCGGCATGCCCCAGGACGTTCACCCCCACATGCTGCGCCACTCCTTTGCCAGCCATATGCTGGAATCCAGCGGCGACCTGCGGGCGGTGCAGGAACTGCTGGGACACGCCAATATTGCCACTACCCAGATCTACACTCACCTGGATTTCCAGCACCTGGCGAAGGTCTACGACGCGGCGCACCCCCGCGCCAGGCGTAAACGGAAGTAAAGACCGTGCCGCTTCGCGTCATCACCTTCGATCTCGACAATACCCTCTGGGACGTCGAACCCGCTCTGCGCGCGGCGGAGGAAGACCAGCGGCGATGGCTGCTGGAACATCGCCCCGGATCGATCGAGTCGTATGATCACGCAGGACTGTGGACGTTCAAGCAGGACCTGTGGCGTCGCCATCCGGAGCTGGTTCACGACGTCAGCCAACTGCGCATCCGGATGCTGCACGAGTTGCAGCGGGCCGCGGGTTATTCGGAGGCGGAATCCAAAACCGGCGCGGAACAGGCATTCGCCGTATTCCTCGAGCGCCGCCAGGCAGTCGCGCTTTACGCGGAGGCGCTGGAGGTGCTGCGCGAGCTGGCGGCCTGCTACACCCTGGGCGCCCTCACCAATGGCAATGCGGACATTTTCAAAACCGATGCCGGCGAGTTTTTCGACTTTGCCTTCCTGGCCGAGGAGGTAGGCGCCAGCAAGCCGGCGCCGGATATGTTCGAGGCCGCGGTGTCTCTGGTGGGCGTCGATGCCGCGGACATTGTCCACGTGGGCGACAACCCTGACCACGACATTCACCCGGCGCGCGCCCTGGGCATGCGCACGGTGTGGATGAACTCACAGGGCCAGAGCTGGCCGGGTGGCCCGCCGGCGGACCAGGTGATCAACAACCTGCGTCAGCTACCCGCGGCGATTGAACAGATCGAAGATCACCTGCGGCATCGCTGACCTCTGGCCCGGGCAGCAAAGAGGACCGGCGGGCGCGGCTCCCGGGCCGCGGCAGGGATTTATCCTTTGAGGATTTTCTTGCGGGTGGCCTCGTACTCTTTCTCGGTGATCACACCGTTGTCGTAGGCTTCCTTGAGATCCATCAGCTGCTGGCCCTGGGTCTCTGTCTGCTGAACAGTGGTGGTGGTACCACCGCCGCAGCCGGCCAGAAACAACGTGGAAGCGGCGACGGTGAACGCGAGCAAAACGGGTTTGAGCATGGTGTAGTCCTCTTTATTGGTGGGGCGGCGCATCATACCGCTTCCTCCCCGGTATCGCCGGTGCGGATTCTTATAACCTGCTCCAGCGTGGAAACGAAAATCTTGCCGTCGCCGATCTTGCCGGTGTTGGCCGCCTTGGAGACGGCCTCGATGATGGCGTCCACGTCGCTGTCGGCCGCGGCGATCTCGAGCTTGACCTTGGGCAGGAAGTCGACGACATACTCCGCCCCGCGGTAGAGCTCGGTGTGACCCCGCTGGCGCCCGAAACCCTTGACCTCGGTGACCGTGATGCCCTGGATATCGATATCGGACAGGGCGCCCCGGACATCATCCAACTTGAACGGCTTGACTATTGCAGTAACCAGCTTCATTGCGGCAGCACTCCACCCGAATCGAAACGACTGTCTATTATGGTGCGCCGGAAATGAATCGCAAGGGCTAAGTTCCGACAGCCCCCCGCACCCGGGTTGCGACGGCATCAGCGCAGACGCCCGCTGCGTCTGAAAAACCGTTGTCCTTCAGGCCCCGTGGTAACGGAACGCGCCGACACGAGGGCTGCAACGCGGTCACCGCAGGCGATCGCTGGCAGCACCGGGCCGGCGGTATCCGTGTGGCACCGGCGCCAGGAGACAAAAAAAGGGGCCCGAAGGCCCCTTAAAAACGCATCTCTCGATGCGCCCGCAAACGCTTGGTCTACTTGCCGCTGCCACTGGCACCCATGAACTCGGGGTAGGCTTCCATGCCGCACTCGGCAAGGTCCACACCCTCGTACTCTTCTTCCTCACCGACCCGGATTCCGATCACCAGCTTCAGTACGAGCCAGACCACGAAGCTGGTTACGAATACCCAGCCGAAAATGGTCGCCGCGCCGATCAGCTGCCCGCTGAAGGAGGCTCCGCCGTCGTCGGTCAGCGGGTTGGTCACCGGGACCAGCATCAGGCCGAGCAGACCGACCACGCCGTGTACCGAAATGGCGCCGACCGGGTCATCGATTTTCACCTTGTCCAGGGTGACGATAGAAAACACGACCAGCACACCACCGGCAGCGCCAAACAGGGTGGCCTGCAGCGCAGTCGGGGTCGAGGGCTCGGCGGTAATGGCCACCAGGCCCGCCAGGGCGCCGTTCAGGGCCATGGTGAGATCGGCCTTGCCGAACAGCAGGCGCGCCACGATGAGAGAGGCGATCAGCCCGCCGGCCGCTGCCGCGTTGGTGTTCATGAACACCACCGCGACCGAGTTGGCGTCGCCGACGCTGGCGGTCGCCAGCACCGAGCCGCCGTTGAAACCGAACCAGCCCATCCACAGGATAAATGTGCCCAGCGTGGCCAGCGGCAGGTTGGCGCCCGGGATCGGGTTGATCGATCCGTCGGCACGGTACTTGCCGGCGCGGGCGCCGAGCAGAATTACACCGGAAAGCGCGGCGGCGGCGCCTGCCATGTGCACGATGCCGGAACCGGCGAAGTCAGAGAAGCCCAGGTCGCCCAGCGTGTACAGGCCGAACACCGACTGGCCACCCCAGGTCCAGGCGCCTTCCATGGGATAGATCACGCCCGTCATCACCACGGCGAAGGCCAGGAATGCCCAGAGCTTCATCCGCTCGGCCACGGCGCCGGATACGATCGACATCGCGGTGGCGACGAACACCACCTGGAAGAAGAAATCCGCGGACGGCGCATAGGTCGCCGGCTCGTCGGCCCCCTCGACACCGTCGCCGGTGATGGTGGAAAGGAACAGGTCGCCCTGGTACATGATCATGTAACCGCACACCATGTACATGGTGCAGGCAACGGCGAACAGGGCCACGTTCTTGAGCAGGATCTCCGTCGTGTTTTTGGATCGGACCAGTCCCGCTTCCAGCATCGCGAAGCCCGCCGCCATCCACATGACCAGCGCGCCACAGACCAGGAAATAGAATGTGTCCAACGCGTACTTCAATTCAAAAATATTGTTTTCCATTTATTCAGATCACCCTCTGCTGTGTTATGGATCCGGGTTCGAGCGCCATCAAAGGGCGGCTTCGCCGGTCTCACCGGTACGAATACGAATCACCTGCTCAAGCTCAGAGACAAAGACCTTGCCGTCGCCGATCTTGCCGGTATTGGCCGCCTTGGTGATGGCCTCGATGGTCTGGTCGACAAGATCGTCACCCACGGCGGCCTCGATCTTGACCTTGGGTAGAAAGTCCACCACGTACTCGGCGCCCCGGTACAACTCCGTGTGGCCTTTCTGACGGCCAAAGCCCTTGACCTCGGTCACCGTAATCCCCTGCACGCCGATCTCGGAGAGCGACTCGCGCACGTCATCCAGTTTGAAAGGCTTCACAATGGCTGTTATCAATTTCATAAATAAAACTCCTCACCGTGAACGGGTTTCAGCCCGTTCAACCTTGTCCCTGCTGATGGTTGGCTGTGTTGATCAACCGGAATGCCCCTGGGGCGGAATCACCGCCGGCCGGATCGCGGGGCCCGGTCGCGCCTCCCCGCACCGCAAAGACAACGGCCCGGGAGCGCCGTGGTTCGCTGTATCCCATTCGGTATTCTCCGTGTGTGCGTCAACCCACTGTGGATGAAAAAGACCTCGCATCGCCCCGACAGTGACCGCCCGCCGGCGACGGCTGCGAGGCATCCGCGCCTCTTCACTAGCAGTCACCGTGCCAAAGCGCACAATTCTGCTGTTTTTCAGTGACTTGTGGCTGAATACGGATCGCAGTGATGCGCGCGGCGGCGCATTTTGGCCTGCGGGCATGCACTATTTACGTGCATCGCACCTTTTCTGTGCACCGCGCTGAGCTGTGACCGCCCGGCGATTTCCTCTACACTGCGGCTTCGTTTCCGCAACGGGGTCGGCAGCACACATGGCATTGAAACCACCACCGCTGGGACAGGTGCTCCAGCAGGTCAACGAACTGGTCGGAAACTCCGGGCTCGGTGGTGAGCTCGACCGCAGCGCCCGCGCCCTCGCGCAGTCGGCGCTGGGCAGGCTCGACGTGGTCAGCCGCGACGAGTTCGACGCCCAGACCGAAATCCTCAAGCGCACCCGCGAGCGGGTCAAGGCGCTGGAAACCGAGCTGGAACAACTGAACGAGATGCTGGCGGCACTGGAAAACCAGGACTGATCCGCACAGGCCCGAAACCCAACCGTTGCGAGCGCTCATGGACGAGCTGTGGAACTCTCTACCCTTTACAGCCGCGCCCTGAGCGGAATCGAGGCCCCCCTGGTGCAGGTTGAGACGCACCTCTCGGGTGGGCTGCCGGCGTTCCACATCGTCGGGCTGCCGGAAACGGCCGTCCGCGAAAGCCGGGACCGGGTGCGCAGCGCGCTGATCAACTCTCACTTCCAGTTTCCGTCCGACCGGCATATCACCGTAAACCTGGCTCCCGCCGACCTCCCCAAGGAGGGTGGACGCTTTGACCTCCCGATTGCACTGGGCATTCTCATCGCCTCCGGGCAGGTGCCGCCCGACCGTGGGCCGGAAACAGAGTTCCTGGGCGAACTCGCACTGGACGGCAGCCTGCGCCCGGTGCCGGGGGTCATACCAGCGGCCCTCGCTGCCCGGGCCGCGGACCGGACACTGGCCCTGCCGGCGCCCGGCGCCGAACTGGCGGCCCGGGCGCCGGGCAGTCGAGTGATTGCCGCGACCGACCTGCTGCACCTCTGCGCTCACCTGAACGGCAACAGCACCCTCGACCCAATAACCGCGGCAAGCGGCAAACCGGAGCACCGGTACCCCGACCTCGGCGACGTGGCCGGGCAGCCGGCGGCGCGACGGGCACTGGAAATTGCCGCGGCGGGCGGTCACAACCTGCTACTCTACGGCCCCCCGGGTACCGGCAAGACCCTGCTGGCCAGTCGCCTGCCCGGCATTTTGCCGGCACCTTCGCCCGAAGACGCACTGACCGCCCTGGCGCTGCACCAGGTCGCCGGCTCCAGCGACTGCGACCGGCTCTATTTCCGGCGCCCGTTCCGCAGTCCGCATCACTCCGCCACCGCCGCTGCGCTGGTGGGTGGCGGCAGCAAACCCAGACCGGGTGAAATCTCGCTTGCCCACGGCGGGGTGCTGTTTCTCGACGAACTCCCGGAATTCAGCCGCCACGCCCTGGAGGTAATGCGCGAACCGCTGGAGTCGGGCCGTATTACCCTGTCACGCGCCCGCCACAAGATCACCTACCCGGCGCAATTCCAACTGGTCGCGGCGATGAACCCCTGCCCCTGTGGCTACGACGGCGACAACGAGCGGGCCTGCCGCTGCACCGCCGACCAGATACAACGCTACCGACAACGTATCTCGGGCCCGCTGCTCGACCGCATCGACCTGCACGTGAAGATGTCGCGACTGCCGGCGTCCGAGCTGCTGGCAGGCTCCGCGGCGGCGGAGGCAACGGCTTTTGTACGCAAGCGGGTAGACCGCGCCAGAACCCTGCAAGAACAGCGCCAGGGTTGCTGCAACGCCAGTCTCCCCGCCCGTGAGTTACTGCATCAGTGCCGTTTGGGCACTGCCGAACACCGCCAACTGGACCGGGCGGCCACCCTTATGCAACTGTCGGGCCGCGGCCTGCATCGCACGCTGAGGGTGGCGCTGACCATCGCCGACCTTGCCGGGCAGGACGCGGTCGCAGCGACACACCTGGGTGAGGCGCTGGCCTACCGCGAAGTCGGAACGACAGGGTAGCCGCTTGTGCCTATAATTCTGGACCTTGTATGCAGACCTCTAACTCGTGTGATGAGGACGGGGGCTTGCTCACTGACCTCGCCGCATCAGGAGTGAATATCCATGAAGTTCTTTATCACGCGCAAGCCACTGGCGGTCGCCGCCGCGCTGACGGCCTGCATCCCCGCGACGGGTGCACCGGGCGCGCAACCGAGCTTCGATTGTGCACGGGCCGAAGGTGCGGTGGAGGAGCTGATCTGCAGTGACGCCGAGCTCGCCGCACTCGACGTCAAGCTGTCGGAGGCGTTCGACACGGCGCTGAAGCGACATGAACTGGACAACTACGAGGATCCCCGACCCGTCCAGCGCGGCTGGATCAAGGGCCGCAATGACTGCTGGAAGGCGGAAGACATGCGCCAGTGTGTCGAGACCGAATACACGCACCGCATTGCCGAGCTGCAGATCGCCTACGGCAACCTGGAAGTACCCGGGCCGGTCAGTTACACCTGTGGAGACTTCGACCTGGCCGTTGTCTTCTACCGGGAGACCGATCCGCCGACCGCAGTGCTGACCCCGATGGGCCAGCACGAGGGCTCGGATCAGGTCGTTGCGTTCCGGGTCCGCGCGGCCAGCGGCGCGATGTATGAAGGACCCAATGCGGTTTTCTGGGAGCATCACGGCGAGGCAAAGCTGACCTGGTTCGGGAAGGACCTGAGCTGCACGGTGCGTTGAAACCGATTGCCAGCCCACGCGGTGATCGACGCGACATACCAGCCGCAATGCGCCCGTTCTGGTAGGGACTTTCTCGCCGTAACCCCGGGCCTTTGGTAGACTTGCCGGCCTCCTCAAACAGGCCGCCTACCCCGTGAACGAGCTGAACCCCCGACAACGCGAGGCGATGCGCTATATCGACGGCCCGCTGCTGGTGCTGGCCGGCGCCGGCAGTGGTAAGACCAGTGTCATCACGCGCAAAATCGCCTACCTGGTGGAGCGCTGCGGCATTCGCCCCGAGCGCATTGCCGCGGTGACCTTCACCAACAAGGCGGCCCGCGAGATGAAGACCCGGGTCGGTCGGCTGCTCAGTGGCGACGCGGCGGAGCGACTGACTGTCAGTACGTTTCACCAACTCGGCCTGCGGATCATCCGCGAGGAGCGCCGGGCACTGGAACTGGGCCCCGGCTTCTCCATCTTCGATGCCCAGGACAGTCAGACCCTGATCCGGGACCTGCTGGTGCAGGAGCATGGCGCCGACGGCGACAAGGCGGCCGTCATCGGCGCTCGCATTTCCCAGTGGAAGAACGACCGGGTGCTGCCGGATGAAGCCGTGGCGACGGCGAAAGGGCCCGCCGACACGCTCTGCGCACAGGCCTACCTGCGGTACAACCGCGCACTGAAAGCTTACAACGCCCTGGATTTCGATGATCTTATCCTGCTGCCGACCCTGCTGTTCGAGGATTCGCCGGAGGCGCTTTCGCGCTGGCAGAACCGCATTCACTACCTGCTGGTAGACGAATACCAGGACACCAACAGCAGCCAGTACCTGCTGGTGAAGCAACTGATCGGGCTCAGCAACGGCCTGACCGTGGTGGGCGACGACGACCAGTCGATCTACGCCTGGCGCGGGGCGCGACCGGAGAACCTCGCCCAGCTGCAGACCGACTTCCCCGGGCTGAAGATCGTCAAACTGGAGCAGAACTACCGCTCGACCGCGCGTATCCTGCGCGCGGCCAATACGCTGATCGAGAACAACCCGCACGTCTTCGACAAACGCCTGTGGAGCGAGCTGGGTTACGGTGACCTGCTGCGGGTACTGCGCTGTGACGACGAGACCCACGAGGCGGAACAGGTCGTGGTCGAAATCCTCGATCACCAGCGGCGACGGAACACACGGCTGGGTGACTACGCCGTGCTCTACCGCGGTAACCACCAGTCGCGGCAGCTGGAGCTGGCGCTGCAACAGCACCAGGTGCCATACCAGATGAGCGGCGGCACCTCGTTCTTTGCCCGCAACGAAATCAAGGACATCATGGCGTACCTGCGCCTGGTGGTGAATGAGCACGACGACAACGCCTTCCTGCGCATCGCCAACGTGCCCCGCCGCAAGTTGGGGGCATCGACCCTGGAGGCACTGGGCCATTTCGCGAAAGGGCAGCAACTGAGCCTGAACACCGCGGCGGGCCGGGTGGGCAGCGACCAGTTACCCGAGGCCAGCCTGCGCCGTCTGCGGGAGTTTCATGGCTGGGCCGCGGCGACCCGCCGGCGCTGCGAGTCAGCAGCGGGTATCGGCGCCGTACGGCAGATGATCGACGACATCGACTACGCGGGCTGGCTGGACCAGATCAGCTCGACCGAGGACGTTGCCCGCCGGCGGATGGCCAACGTCGATTTCCTGCTCGACAGCCTGCAGCGGCTGATGAGCCAGGAACACGTGGCGCTGGAAGAGGCGATCTCCCGGCTGGTCCTGCGCGACCTGCTGGAACAGCAGGAGGAGGAAAAAGCCGGGCCCGACAGCGTGCAGCTGCTGACCCTGCACGCCGCCAAGGGACTCGAGTTTCCGCACGTGTACATCATTGGCATGGAAGAAAAACTGCTGCCCCACCGGGCCAGCATCGAGGCGGGCAGCGTCGAGGAGGAACGCCGGCTGGCCTACGTGGGTATCACCCGCGCGCGGGAGACGCTGACCATGAGCCTGGCGGCCAAACGACGCCAGTTCGGTGATACCGTAGACTGCCAGCCCAGCCGATTTCTCGACGAGCTTCCCGCCGATGACCTCGAGTGGCAGGGCGGCACGGAAGACGACGAGGAGGCCAACCGCAAGCGTGGCCAGGAAACCCTCGCCGCGCTGAAAGCCATGCTGGGCTAACGGTGTCGCAGGCCCTGCTCGGTATTCCCCTGCTCCTGGTGCTGGCCTGGTTAACCAGCAGCGACAGAACCCGGTTTCCAATCCGCCTGGTCGTCGCCGGACTGCTGGCGCAGCTGGTGCTGGCCCTGCTGTTCCTGAAGGCGCCGCCGCTGCAATACCTGCTGCTGCTGGTCAACCGCCTGGTGCTGGCCCTGGAAGCCGCCACCGGCGAGGGCACAGCGCTGGTTTTCGGCTATCTCGGCGGCGGGGAAGCACCCTTCGCGGTCACCGCACCGGAACATGCCTTTGTGCTGGCCTTCCGCGCCCTGCCCATCGTGATCATCTTCGCGGCCCTCAGTGCATTGCTGTGGCACTGGCGGGTGATACCGCTGGTGGTGAACGGCTTTGCCCGCCTGCTTGCAAAAACCATGGGACTCAGCGGCGCCGTGAGCGTGGGCAGCGCGAGTTCGGTGTTCGTGGGCATGGTCGAAGGCCCCCTGCTGATCAAGCCGTACCTGGCGAAAATGACCGCCAGCGAACTGTTCATACTGATGAGCTGTGGCATGGCGACGGTCGCCGGTACCGTCATGGGCCTCTACGCGGGGATCATCGGCAGCGTGATTCCGGACGCCCTCAGCCACATCCTGGTGGCTTCCCTGCTCAGCGCGCCGGCCGCCATCATGATGGGCGCGATCATGGTGCCACCGGAGGCAGGCACGGCGGCGGCACCTGTCTCGATGGCATCGCCCTACACAGGCAGCCTGGATGCACTGGTCAGCGGCACGGCCGAGGGGCTGCGGCTGCTGGCCAACATCATCGGCATGCTGATCGTGTTCGTCGCCCTGGTGTACCTGGCGAACCGGCTGCTCGGGCTGGTGCCGACGAACGGGGCGCCGCTGACACTGGCGGGCATCGGCGGCGTGGCGCTGTCACCGCTGGCCTGGTTGCTCGGCATACCGTGGCACGAGGCTGCGAGCGCCGGCGAACTGCTGGCCACCAAGGTATTCGTCAACGAACTGGTCGCCTACCTCCGGCTGGCGGCGTTACCGGCGGAATCGCTGAGCGAACACAGCCGGCTGATCCTGACCTATGCGCTTTGCGGCTTCGCCAACTTTGGCAGCCTCGGGATCATGATCGGCGGGCTCACCGCCCTCTGCCCGGAGCGCAAACAGGCTATATTGCGGCTGGCTCCCCGGTCCATCTGGTCGGGGCTGCTGGCAACCTGCATGACCGGTGCTCTCGTAGGGCTGCTCTACTGACCGGCGTCCGGTACGCTCATACCGAATCGCCGCTTCACACGCTCGCGCAACGACTGCACCACCACGTAAAATCCGGGAATGAAAAAGGTGCCCACCAGCAGTGCGGCCAGCATGCCGCCAAAAACGGTGATGCCGAGGGAGCGCTGCCCGAAGGCGCCGGCCCCGGTGGCGATCACCAGCGGCAGAATGCCGAGAATAAACGACACCGCCGTCATGCACACCGCGCGGAATCGCAAGCGGGCCGCCTCCTCGGCTGCGGCCACGATTTCCTCGCCCTGCACCTCCCGGCGGGTGCGGGCGAACTCGACGATCAGAATGGCGTTCTTGGCCGCCATCCCGATCAGCAGCACCAGGCCTATCTGGGCGTACAGGTTCAGGGCGGTGCCGGTCAGCAGCAGCGCCGCGATCGCGCCACCGATCGCCATCGGTACCACCAAAATGATCGCCACCGGCATCGACCAGCTCTCGTACTGGGCGACCAGGAACAGGTAGATAAAGATGAGCGCCAGCGTGAAGGCAATCACCGCCGCACTGCCCGCCTCGCGTTCCTGGTAGGCCATGCCGGTCCACTCCACCCGGTAACCCGGCGGCAGGATGCGCGAGGCCAGGTCTTCCATGGCCGCCATGGCCTCGCCGGTACTGCGGCCGGGCGCGGTATCGGCCCGCACCGTCGCCGAACGGAACAGGTTGTAGCGCGACGCCAGGTCCGGCCCCAGCACCGGCCGGGTGGCCACCAGGGCGCTCAGCGGTATCATCTCCCCCGCCTCGGAGCGCACGTAGAAATTGTCCAGGTCCGAAAGATCGGCCCGGTAGGATGATTCCGCTTGCATGATCACCCGGTAGGTCTGGCCGAACTTGTTGAAGTCATTGATGTAGAGCGAGCCCATCTGCGACTGCAGGGTGAGGAATATCTCGCTCAGGGGCACTCCCAGGTTCTTGGCCTTGATCCGGTCCACGTCGATGTAGTACTGCGGCACGTTGGCGCGGTAACTGGAGAACACCCGCTGCACCTCGGGCAGCTGGTTGGCCTCGACGACCAGGTTGTTGAGCACCTGGGCGAGGTCGGACGGCGGACGGCTGAGCGTGTCCTGCAGTATCATCTCGAGCCCGCCAACCGCACCCATCCCCGGTACCGCGGGCGGCGCCAGCGCAAAGACCTGGGCCTCGGGCACCTCGCGGAAAGCGCGCGCGTTGATGCGTGAGGTCACGTTGAAGACCAGGTTCTCCGGGTCCTTGCGCTCATCCCAGTGCTTGAGCACCACGAAGGCGGTGCCGCCATTGCTGGCCATCGCGCCGGTCAGCACGGAGAAGCCGGTAATGGCAGTGTAAATCTCCACCGCCGGGTCTTCCTTGAGGATCGCTGCGACCTTGTCCATCGCCGCCTTGGTCCGCGACAGCGAGGACGCATCCGGCAGCTGCACGTTGACCAGCAGGACGCCCTTGTCTTCGGGTGGCACGAAGGCGCCGGGCGTATTGATCACACCGAATGCCAGCGCCCCCATCCAGGCGACAAACACCAGCCCCATGATGACCAGCTTGCGCAGCAACCATCTCACTCCGCGATCGTAGCCGGCGGTCAGCTTGCCGAAGCTGGAAAGAAAAGCCCTGTACCACCCCGCCTCGGTGCGCTCACCCTGGCGCAACAACAGGCTGCACAGCGCCGGGCTCAGGGTCAGCGCATTGAGGGACGAGAACACCACGGCAACGCAAATGGTCACGGAAAACTGACGGTACATCACCCCGGTGATACCGGGCAGCATGGCAACCGGTATGAACACCGCAAGCAGCACCAGCGTGGTAGCAACAATGGCGCCGCTGACCTCCTGCATGGTCACCAGGGCGGCCTCTTTGGGGGTCATGGTGGGGTCATCGCGCAGGTGGCGGTCGCAGTTTTCGATCACCAGAATCGCGTCGTCGACGACGATCCCGATCGCCAGGATCAGCCCGAACAGGGTGACCGTGTTGATCGACATCCCGAGGGCGAGCAGCACCGCGAAGGTCGCCACCAGCGACACCGGGATGGCCACGGACGGCACCAGCGTGGCGCGCCAGCTGCCGAGGAATATGAAGGTGATACCGATCACCAGCGCCACGGCCTGCAGCAGCGAAATCACCACCTGCTGCACGGCAGTGCTGATATAGCGGGTGGTGTCGTAGCTGTTGAGGTACTCCATGCCATCCGGAAAGGCCTCGGCCAGCTTCGCGACCGTTGCGTCAACCGCCTCGCCGGAGGCCAGCGCGTTGGCGTCCGGCAGGAGGTACAGCGCCACGTTCACCGCGGGGCTGCCGTTGACCTCACCGTAGAAGTTGTAGTTGGACTGGCCGAGCTCGACCCGGGCAACGTCGCGCAGGTAGATGGCGGACCCGTCAACGCGGGCGCGCAGGACGATGTTTTCGAACTGCTCCACGTCCTCCAGGCGCCCCTGGGTGCGCAGCGTGTACTCGGTCTGCAGGTTGCCGTCGAACGGCGGCGCCCCGATCTTGCCCGCGGCCACCTGGATGTTCTGTTCCCGCAGCGACTGGTTGATATCGGTCACCGACAATCCCAGGTTGGCCATGCGCTCGGGGTCCAGCCACAGCCGCATGGAGTAATCCGCCTGGCCAAGGATACTGACCTTGGAGATCCCCTCGACCCGCGCCAGTGCACCGACGAGATTGATCTTCACGTAGTTGGAGAGGAACTTGTAGTCCAGCGACTCGTCGGGGGACGTGAAGCTGATGATCTTTAGAATGTCCGGAGACTGCTCGGCAATCGTCAGGCCGATGGCAGTGACCTCCTTGGGCAGCTTCGGCTCCACCAGCTTGACCCGGTTCTGCACCCGTACCAGCGCCATGTCGGAATCGGCACCCACCTTGAAGGTGGCGTTCAGTGAGTAGCTGCCATCGTTGGCGCTGGAAGAGGACAGGTAGATCAGGTCCTCGACCCCGTTGACCTGGTCCTCGATGGGAATACCGATGGTCTGCTCCACCACTTCGGCCGAGGCGCCGGGGTAGGAGGCATTCACCGAGATATTGGGCGGTGAAATCGCCGGGTATTCGTTTACCGGCAGGATGACGATAGCGAGCGAACCGGCCAGCGTCAGGGCAATGGAGATGACCAGGGCGAACTTGGGGCGTTCGATGAAAAAAGCGCTGAACACGTTGCCCGCTAGGCCTCGGTTTCGCTGAGCAGGCGGAACTCCACGGGCATGCCCGGCCGCACCTGCTGCAGCCCGCGCACGATCACCCGGTCGCCCGTTTCCACCCCGTGGAGGACCCGCACCATATCATCGAAGCGCGCGCCCAGCTCGACGTTGCGGCGCTCGACCACGCCCCCGCTGTTGACCACCAGCACGAAGCTGCCCTGCTGGTCGGCCTGCACGGCGGCCTGGGGCATGAACTGGCCGGTGAGCGTGTTGGTATTCTGCAGGATCACCCGCACGTACTGCCCGGGCACCAGCAGGCTCTGCGGATTGGGTATGAGGGCCCGGGCCTCGAGGGTACCGGTGGTGTCGTCCACCCGGTTGGCGAGGTAATCCAGCTGGCCGACTTCCGGATAGGTGATGCCATTGGTGAGTTCCAAACGGACCTCGATGTTCCTGACCGTGTCCAGGTCGTGGGCCGTGGTCATGCGCTCGGTGACGGCGCTGACGTAGGTGGACTCGGTGATCTGGAACAATGCCTGGATCGGGTCGATGCTGACCAGCGTGGTAAGGAGGCCGGAGGTGGGCCCGACCAGGTCGCCGGGGCTGACGCGACTGCGGCCGATCCTGCCGCTCAAGGGGGCACGGATCACCGTGAAGTCGAGGTCCACCTCCGCGCTGGTGATTTGCGCCTTCGCCGACTCGATGCGGGCATCGGCGTCCAGCTTCTTGGCGGTGAGGTCATCCATCGCCGACTGGGAGATCGCGCCCTTGGGCAGCAATTCAAGGCCGCGGTTGTAGTTGCGTTCGGCATTGGCCTGGTTGGCGACCGCGGCGGCCAGGTCCGCCCGGGCCCGGGCCAGGTCGGCCTCGTACTCGGAACTCTCTATGGTGTAGAGGATGTCACCCTCCTCGACAATGTCGCCCTCCCTGAAGTCACGGCTCCTGAGATACCCGGTGACCCGCGCCAGGATCGTCACGTCGTGGCGGGCGTGCAGCCGCCCGACGTAGCTTGTGCGAGGCTGGTAGGGTTTTTCGAACACCTCGTCGACCACGACCTCCGCCACCCGCGGGGGTGGGGCCTGTTCGGCGCAGGCTGCGCAGAGCAGCAGCGCAGCCAGCGGCAGTAAGGCTCGAAGCTTTGTCATGTGACTCCCTCGAGAGTACGGGGCGCCGCGCGGGTTCCGTGGGCGGCCTTCATCATAGCCCCTGGCGGCCCAGTCGGCCAAAAAAAAGGCCGCCGTGGAAAACCACGGCGGCCCGGGTGTTGCTGCAGGTGCTCTAAGGCCGGACTACTGGCTGCCGTCCACCATGTAATCCACAGCCGCCATGATCTCTTCGTCGGAGCAATTCCCGCAGCCGCCCTTGGCCATCATGGCAGTGCCGGCGATGCCTTTGATGCCGCTCTCATGCAGAACGTCACGCCCCTTGGCGATACGCTCGGCCCAGGCGGCGACGTCACCGTACTTGGGCGCACCGCCCGCGCCGCTGCTGTGGCAGGCGAGACACGCGCTGTTGTAGACCTCTTCGCCGCTGCGGGGGCCGGAAGTGCTGGCGACCGCGACGGCCGCGCCGCAGCTGCTGTCACCCTGCACACAAACCTTTCCGTAGGGCTGGATGCGGGCCTCGATGGCGGCGCGCTCGGCGTCGCTCAACTCCTGGGCAGTCGCGAAAGATCCCAACACCAGGGCCATTACGCCTGTCAGTACTCGTGTCATCATCTCGACATCGTCCTCATATTCGGGGGCGCGCATTATAACGACTTCCTAACCCGATGGAAAACGGGAGAACCCTGCACCGGCGAGCAAATTCCGACGAGACTTGTGCAAACGGCGACAAGTGCTATCTTGGGCGTGCTCTAAAAAGCGTAGGAATCGCAATACCGGCTCGCAACAGTGTCTCGTAGACGATCCGATCTCGGCGGTAACGAGTGCACACACTACATGGGCCCCTGACGAACCGGCGCTGGCAGCATGAGCATGGCCCATGGGCACTACAAGGGCCACGACTCGCGCTTTGAGCGGTATTTCGCCTGCGGCTATGAGGAGAGTAGTGGACGCCAGACACGATGACCCGGAGACAGCGGTCACGTGAAGGCGTGAATGTTGACATGCGCATGCTGCAACGACAAACGCAACGCGCACAAGGAGGAGACGGAACATGGGCAAGGCAGTTGTAGGGATCATCGGTCTGATCGTCGGCGCGGTACTGGGGACGGTCTTTGGCGGTGCGATGATGACGGGGACCGCTGCGGGAATCGGTGTCGCCTCGGGTCTCAACGCCGGGATCTGCGCTACGGTTCAAGCCGCTCAGGACGAAGGATTGCTTTCGGCAGAACAGGTCGACGAGGTCCTGACGCGAGCCGCATCAGACCTGGCGGCCCTTCAGGGCCGGGAGCCGGAAGACGACATCCTCGGGTCTTCAGCACATTGCGAGAAGGTCATGGCGGAACTCGCTGAAGCGGCCAAGGAGTAAGCCGAAGTTCCGGGCGTGCGGAACGATGTCTTTCCGGCGTGCCGCCACGCCGTCCACTGCGGCGCGCACAGCAAAGGAGGCGGAATGTCATGAAATTGCATCTGGTGGCCGGTCTCGCAATCGCCGGCCTGCTTGCCACGCCGGTGGTCGCGGAGTGGGGGTTCAGCGGGAAGCCGACGCCGATGGCCTACGTGCAGTCCGGGAACATGACGCTGCAGCTGCAATGTGACCGCATCCGTTTCGCGCCATGACCTCCTATTCGTTCTTCGGTTCAGCCGGGCCCCCCGCGGGATTTGTCGTCGCGCTTCTCGGTGAGGATCGATCGGAATTTCTGGTCTTCCGCGACGGCGGGCAGGACTGGCTGGAGTTTGGCGACTACCGGTACGACAAATGCAATTGATTTTCCGCCGTAACCCGCAGCAGCAAAGCCTGTCGCCCGACATCGTCAGGATGTTCGGGGCGATCGCCCTGTCCTGTATTTTTGGGGTCTCGCCCGCTGTTTCGGCCGATGTGTCAGAGCTCCCGCCCCGGTTGCAGGAGAAAGTCGAAGCCGCTGCAAAAACCTGCGCCGCTATTGAAAACGGCGAGTTCGATCTGGAGTGGGGCGCTGTTGCCCGGGTGGATTTGAACGGGGACCGGGTTCATGACTGGGTCTTGGACGAGCGCGGTTTCGCCTGCTCAACGGCCGTATCTTTATTCTGCGGAACGGGGGGATGCATGTCTCATTTTCTCGTCGATGAAGAGCTTCACTCCCTTCTGAACCAGGGATGGGATGTCGTCGTTCTCGGGCCGAACAAGGTCCTGCTCGTGGAGGTTCATGGGTCACAATGCGGCGGCATTGATCCGACCCCCTGTGTGACCGCGAGCACCTGGGACAAGGAAGAGAAAAGATGGCGGACGACAGGGGCGGAGTGGGAGTAACCAGTCTGTCGCCGTACCCTCACCCTCACCGAAACCCTGAATCCGGGCTGACTGAGCGTAACAAACGACCCACTGGCCAGACGCGACGACAACCTCTACCATCGCTGCAGAAATAACCACCGGGGACGCACAACGCCCGCGGCCATGATGGAGCCATACCGATGAAACTGTACACCTACGACCCCGCGCCCAACCCCCGTCGCGTGGGCCTGTTCCTGCACTACAAGGGCCTGGAGATTCCGACGCAACAGGTCGACATGATGGCGAAGGAGCAACTGGGAGATGCCTTCCGCGCCATCAACCCGGACGGTACGCTGCCGGCACTGGTACTGGATGACGGCACGGTGATGACCGAGGTGGTGGGTATCTGTGCCTACCTCGAAGGCCTGCACCCGGCAAAGCCCCTGCTGGGCGTCGATCACCTGCAGCGGGCGCTGGTGTTGAGCTGGGACCACCGCCTGTTCAGCACCATCATAACCGCGGTAGCCGAGGTATTGCGGAACAGCAGTGAGCGCTTTGCCAACCGGGGTCTGCCCGGGCCGCTGGACCTGCCGCAGATACCGGAACTCGCCGATCGCGGCAGGCGGCGGCTGGCCCATGCCTGGCCTGAACTCGACCGGACCCTGGCCGGGCGGGAATGGCTCGTCGGCGACGGGCCGACCTTGGCCGACATAGACCTGCTCATCGCCGCGGAATTCGCGGGCTGGGTCAAGATGGGGCCGCCGGAGGAGTGCACCCACCTGCAGGCTTTCCTCGAACGCGCCCGGGCCGCACTGAGCTGATCCCGGGTAACGGCCCGCCAATACCGGGCTGCGACTATACTGGCAGGAGAGCAGCACACACAGACGCAGACGGCAGCCCGGCACTCAGACCCGTGGCCTGCCGTGGAGGATTCCGCCAATGGCGACACAGAGACAGCTACCCGACCTGATCGGCAATACCCCGCTCGTCTACCTGCGGGAGGTCTCGGAACTCACCGGCTGCAGCATCTACGGCAAGGCCGAGTTCATGAATCCCGGCGGCTCGGTCAAGGATCGGACCGGCCTTGGCATCATCCGTGCCGCGGAGGCCTCGGGCGAACTGCAACCCGGTGGCGTCATCGTCGAGGGCACCGCCGGCAATACCGGCATCGGCCTGACACTGGTTGCCAACGCGCTGGGCTACGAATCGGTGATCGTCATGCCCCAGACAGCCAGCCAGGAAAAGATCAACCATCTCGAAATGCTGGGCGCCGAGCTGCTGCTGGTGCCGGCGGTTCCCTACAGCGATCCGGAGCACTACATTCACCAGGCCGAGACATTGCCCGCGGTCGCGCGGCCACAGAGCCCCAGGGAGCGGTCTGGGCGCGCCAGTTCGACAACCTCGCCAACCGGCAGATTCATTACGACACTACGGGCCTGGAAATCTGGGAGCAGACCGGGGGCGAGGTGGACGGGTTCATCTGCGCGGTCGGCACGGGCGGGACACTGGCAGGTGTCGGCGCGGCCCTTGCGCGAGCGCAACCCGGATGTCAAAATCGGACTGGTCGACCCGATGGGATCGGCGTTGTTCAGCCACTACACCAGCGGCGAACTCAAGGCCGAGGGGTCATCGATCGCGGAGGGTATCGGGGTGTCATTCCTGCCGGGCAACCTCGACGGTGTAACCCCGGATTTCTGCTGCCAGGTAGACGACGACGAGGCCCTGCCCTACGTCTACAACCTGCTCAAGCACGAGGGGGTTTCGGTGGGTGGCTCGGCGGGCATCAACATCGGGGGCGCCGTCGCCCTGGCCCGGGAGCTCGGGCCCGGCCATACTATCGTCACCATCCTCTGCGATTCCGGCAGCCGCTACCAGAGCAAGCTGTTCAACCCGGAGTTCTTGTGGGAGCGCAAACTGCCCTACCCGGAATGGGTCGCCAGCTGACAGGGTCATCGCTCCCACCGCCGGTGGCTTCACTGTAGCCCACGGCTCAACTGTTGCCGGCGGCTCAACTGCTGCCGGCAGCTCAGCTACTGCCGATCAGGGCCTTGCGCACCTCGGGTCGGCTGGTATCCGGTGACAGCCAGATAGCGAGAAACCGGTCGGCAAACGCCTGGTCGGCGATGCGGCCGAGCGGTTCACCGTTGTGGAAGAATGTACTCACACCCCCGGCGTCGACCTCCAGCGTGAGCGTATCCTTGCGCTCGAGGTCCGGCCACAAATCGCGCAGGGCCGTTAGCCATGGCTCCTGCCTGGCCTGCTCCACACCGAGGTGGTCCCACTCCTGGGCCGTTCGCTCCACCAGCGCCTTTCGCTTCACCGGTAGCTGGTACTCCATCTCCATCCGCAGCGGCAACTGGCCCTCCCGGTAACCCCCGTCCGCGGTATACAGCCGGGAATAATAGACCGACCAGAACATGAACTTTAGCTCCGCTTCACCGACCAGCCGGAGGCCTTCCCCCGCCGCCTGTGCCGCAGGAGACAGTGCAAACACCAGGAGCATGCACCTCAGTAACACGGCTTGAGTGCCTCCGCGCTGTGCCTTGCTGCCAACCGGTACATCAGCGGGAGAACGACCAGCCAGATGACTGCCAGCAGGGCCAGCGTCTGCGGCAGCGGGAACCCGAATTCGACCGCCCCCAGTCTCTGCCCAGCCCAGTAATTGAAAGGCAGCGCGACCGCCCCCGCGATCCACACCAGCGCGGGATGCCGGGTGAGAAACCCGAGACTGCGGCGCACCGTGGTGGCGAAGGCCAGCCACAGGCCCATGAGCCACAACGGCAGCACCACATCGCCGGGGAAGCGATAGACATCAGCGAGGCTGAGCCCGGCGTCCACCGCGATGCCGAGCAGTGCGATCGGAACGGTCCACAGCAGCTCATGCACGCGGTGGGGCACCAGCCAGAGGTGAACGGCGAGCAGTATGGCCAGCACGGGCACCATCGGCCCCCGGCCCAGAACCGCGCACAACCAGAAGCACTGGAACCATAAGGCGTTGAACCACAGCTTGTCGGCCAGCCCGTGGTATATCGGCCTGCCCTGAGACTGCCCGGTCATTGCACCGCCTCGCACTTCTCCATGACCAGTACGACCTGACCCACGGTAAACCCCCATTTCTGCATTCGCGACTCATTGATCAGCACGTTCGGGCTTACCAGGTACATGCGGTCGTCCAGTCGCAGGTCGATGGAGCCCTTGCGGTAGGGAACGCGCAACACGTAGTCGAGAAACATGCTGTTACCGGCCACCTGCAGATCCGCCGCCCCGACGATGTCCGCGGCGGTGCCCGTGTACTGGCGATCGCCGGCCGGCGTCAGTGTCCATATGCGGTCGGTGACCTCCCCATCCGAGAACACGAAATGCTCGTCGAGTGTACCCACCCCGTTCTGCCAGTTAGCATTGACCGTCGCCTGGAAGCGCCTGAATACCTTGCCCGACCTGTTCTTTACCACCCCGTGAGCGGTCAGCGCGCCGGTAAAGAACTCCTCGGGGACGAACCTCGGGCCTTCTTCCGCATACTGGTTCACTCGCGCAATGCTTGAAGCCGTCATAAATAGAAATCACCACACACCTGACGCAGCTGACGGATCACGACCGTCTCTTCGCGCTGGCGCCATACTGTCATTTTTCACGCTATTGCTACGCGCCGCTGCAATTGCAAGATCACAGCGGACTGCCCGTCTGCCGGGTTCAGGGGTTCGCAGGGATCGCCCTCGGCCCGGCGGGTTGCCAGGGCGGCAGAACACATCGGATCACGCAGCGGGTGCGCAAATCGGCTATAACTGTAGCCCCATCACAACGGGACAGACAGGGCATGGCGCGACTGCCATCGACAATCCGGTGCATTGCGGCTGTGTGGACTGGCGTTATGCTGCTGGCGGGCTGCACGGACGACAGCCCCGATGCGCGTTTCGAGCGCTACCTCGGCCGCCTCGAGCACGCCCTCGATGGCCGAGGGGATTACACCCCGGCGCCCGACCGGTTCTCCCTGCCGACACTCCCCCGCACCGGACAGCTGCGGCTCGAGCTCGCCGGCAGCAAGCTCGACGCTCTCGATTTTCTCGCCCTCAGCGGCTGCGCCGTGCAGGTCACCATCGGCAAGCGCAACAGCAGCCTGGGGCGCATGGCCAGCGCTTCCCAGCGCCTGTTGCTGGAGCTCGAATACCTGCAGCTGGCGCCAGCCTGCGTGCAGAGGCTGCGGGAGAAAGGCCGCCGAGAACTGGCGGAGCTGCTCGATGAAGCCTGGCGGCAGAAGCGCGAACAGGTTCCGGCACTGATCTTCAATGCGACCCTGGGCGGCACCGAGTACCGCGATTTCTGGCAACCCCCGGCTCGCCTCGGCGACTACCCGGCGGCGACGAGCAGCGGCGTGCTCAGCGCGCTGGAGGCGGTCAACGGGTCAGTCCGGCAATGGCTGGATGGCAACTACAGGTTCGACAACCTGGCGTTCGAGCTGCTGCTCAGCGAGGTGGCGAAGGGTGACGGAGGTGCGCTGCTCAAGGCCGAGGCGTTGCAGGCGGGCTGGCTGGCGACGACCGATGCGGTGCTGGCGGCACGGCTGCAGCACCACCGCGACCAGGGCTTCATTCGCAACCCGAATGAAAAAGACGTGCTCAAGAACGTGGTGCTGCGCTTCTTCATCGGCGACCTGCAGCCCTGGCTGGCCGCGGTAGACCGCCGGCGCCAGTCGCTGTTGCCGGCTGTGAGGGAGCTGGAGAACCTGCTGGCCGACGCACTGCCGCCGGCGTATCGCACCTGGCAGGCGCAACGCGACCGGGCGCTCACGGACTGGTCGGGCGCACCGCGGCGCCACGTTCACAACATCCAGGCGCTGCGGGACGTGTTGGAGGAATAATCTTGCAGAGCTTCGCTCCGCCCGGGACTGCAGCACAGGACATGCCTACCGGGGCATCACACCTGCCAGGTCACTGGACGCATGGAGCAGCGCGAACCCCATCCTTACACCGAAAGCACTGAAACCTGCAATTAACCTCACTATTGGCTAGACTGACGCTCACATCGATTTCGTCCGGAGAAAACCATGCCCATAATCACCGCCGCGCAACGGGCACTGACCACAGTCGCCTTCAGCCTGTTGGTCGTCGCCTGCACCAGTTCGCCACCCAAGCCCACCGTCGACTTCAAGCAGGACTACTCCTTCGCGGGCGTCAGGAAATTTGCCTTTTACGAGGGGTCGGGCCAGGTCTCCGGCGACAACCCGCTGCGGATCAGCGACATGCAGCGGGAGCGCGCCGACACCGCACTCCGCGGGGCCCTTGAGCGGCGCGGCTACCAGTTCGTGGCCGACCCGGCCGAGGCCGACCTGCTGGTGAGCTGGCACCTGGCCACCCAGGACAAAACCGACGTGCGTACCTATGAGACGCCGAGCTACGGCGGTTACTACGGCTATAGCCGCTACAATCGCTATGCTGGTTACAACTGCTGGAACTGCATGGGGTCACAGACCGAGGTCTCGGTGCAGAACTACACCGAGGGTACGTTTATCGTCGACCTGATCGACCCGGAGATGAAGCAATCAGTCTGGCGCAGCGTGATCCAGTCAAAACTCAAGGAAAAGTCCAAAGCCGACCAGGCCCAGTACGATGCGGCGGCAGATTCGATTTTCGCGGCATTCCCGCCCAACCGAGCCTGACCGTCCCGCCACCCGGCGGAGGTGACGCGGCGCGGTCACGCGCAAGGACCGCGCCCGCGGCCCCACGAGGGCCGCACGCCATCAGTAGCGGTTGAAGTAGTCCTGGATCTCCCCGGCATCACTGGTCTTCAGTAGCGCCAGTTTTAACAGGATACGTGCCTTGGCTGGGTTCAACTCGCCCGCCGCAACGGTGCCCAGCTCGTCGTCTTTCACTTCCACATTGCGCCCGCTCGCGCCCGCCGCGACCCGGCTGGAGCGCACCACCGCCACGCCTTTCGCCACCGCGCGCGCGACCGCCTCCCGGGCCGGCCCGGTCATGTTGCCGTTGCCGACACCGGCGATGACCAGCCCCCGCGCACCGCTGGCGACCGCGCTGTCGATCAGGTCGGCAGAAAAGCCCGCATGCATGTACAGCACGTCCACCCGGGGAAGCGCCTCGACACCCTCGAGGGAAAACTCGCTGTCTACCGTGTGCTGCCGATACGGTGCTCGAAAGAACGTGTTGACCCCGTACAGGGTGGTACCTATCAAGCCGCGCTCGGGTGACTTGAACGTCTGCACATCAGTGGTGTGGCTCTTGGTGATGGCGCGGGCGCCGTGGATGTCGTCATTGATCACCACCAGCACGCCGTGGCCCGAGGCGCTCGGGTCGGCGGCTACTGCCACGGCGTTATAGATATTGAGCGGACCGTCGGCCGACAGCGCCGTCGAGGGTCGCATCGCCGCGGTAAGCACGACCGGTTTGCTGGTCCGGCTCACCAGGTTGAGGAAATAACTGGTCTCCTCGATGGTGTCGGTGCCGTGGGTGATCACGATGGCGTCGACATCGGGTAAGGCGGCGAGGGCATTGACGCGTTGTGCCAGCCGCAGCCAGATCTCATCGTTCATGTCCTGGCTGCCCACGTTGGCCACCTGCTCGCCGGTCACGCGGGCGACCTCATCGAGCTGGGGCACGGCCGCGAGCAGGGTCTCCACGCCCACCTGCCCGGAGGTGTAGCCCGCCTGCGTCTGGCTCTCGGCGGAACCGGCGATGGTGCCGCCGGTGGCGAGTATCACCACCGCGGCTTTCTCCGCCATGGGCTGCTCTGCCGCCGCTGCTCCCGCTGTAGCCTTATCCGCTGTCGTTTTTTCCGCAGCAGTTTTCTCCGCCACAGCTGCCTCAGCCGTGGGCACCTCGGCTGCCGCCTTTGTCGCTGCGGCCTTTTCGGTCGCGGCCTGCTCTGCGGAGGGCTTCGCTGCCGAGGCTTCCTCCGCCGCTGCGCTCTGCAGTGGCGTCGCAGCGGTGCCGGTTTGGCCGAGGGCACCGATTGGGGCCAGGCACGCCACCAAACCTGTGAGTAGTGCGTACCGTCGCAGTGGGAACAGGTGCTTCATGTTTCGAGTCTCCGCGATTGACTGAAAAAAATGATTGCTGGCGATCTGCCAAACAGGTGAACCGTGTCACCAGGCGCATTGGCCCGGCGGCCCGTCGCGGTGTTTTGCGCGACAACTGGCCCGCTGGCAACGCTTCACTTGGGGTACCGGGACTTGTCCATCCCGGTCAACGCCTCAGGATCCAGCAGCGTTTCGATCTGCTCCGGGGTCAGCACGTTCTGCTCGCGAATCACCTGGATAATACCTTTGCCACTGTCGTAAGCCTCCTTCGCCAATTCGGTGGCCTTTTCGTAGCCGATAATGGGGTTGAGCGCGGTGACAATGCCCACGGTGCGTTCGATATCGGCTTTCAAGGCCGTCTCATTGATCGTAATGCCGTCCACGCACTTTTCGCGGAACACGCGCATGGTGTTGATCAGAAGGTTCTGCGAGTCGAGTATCGCGATGGCCTCCAGCGGCTCATAGGCGTTGAGCTGGAGCTGACCGTTACGCGCTGCCAGCATCACCGAGGTGTCATTACCCATTACCCGGAACGCGACCAGGTTCACCAGCTCGGCCATCACCGGGTTGACCTTGCCGGGCATGATGGAGGAACCGGGCTGGACCGGTGGCAGGTTGATTTCACCCAGGCCCGCGCGAGGGCCAGAGGAGAGCAGGATCAGGTCACTGGCCACCTTTGAGAGTTTCACCGCCAGCGACCGGGTCGCACTGGAGGCGGAGAGGAACGCCGACTGGTCCCAGGTGGCGGCGACGAGGTCGGCAGCCAGGATAAAGGGCTTGCCGGTGAGCTCGGCGAGGTGGGCACTGGTTTTTTCCGCGTAGCCCGCCGGCGCATTGAGCCCGGTACCGATCGCCGTTCCTCCCATGTTGATACTGAAGAGCGGCGCCTCATAGCTGCGGATCAGGGCGATCTCGGCTTCCAGCCCCGCGGCCAACGCGTGGAACTCCTGCCCCACCGTCATCGGGACCGCGTCCTGCATTTCCGTGCGCCCCATCTTCAGTACGTCGATGAAGGCATTGCCCTTGGCACGCAGCGCAGCAACGAGGCGCTTAAGCTCTTCGACCATGCGGTCATTGTTCCCCAGTATCGCCACCTTGAGAGCCGTAGGATAGGTGTCGTTGGTGGACTGGGACATATTGAGGTCGTCATGCGGTTCGACCACCTCGTACTGCCCGATCCGGTGCCCGGTCTCCAGCAACGCGGCATTGGCCATCACCTCGTTGACGTTCATGTTGGTCGAGGTCCCGGCGCCGCCCTGGTAGGGGTCGATGGGGAACTGGTCATGGTACTTGCCGGCGAGAATCGCCTCGCCGCCGGCATCGATCGCATCGCGCACCGACGCCGTCATCTTGCCGACATCGGTATTCGCCCTGGCGGCGGCCATCTTGGTGACGGCATAGCCGCGGATGAGCTCCGGGTAATCAGCCAGCGTGCGCCCCGATATCGGGAAATTCTCCAGCGCACGAGCCGTTTGAATGCCGTAGAGCGCCCCGGCGGGAATAGCCTTCTCTCCCAGCAGGTCGTGCTCGATACGGGTCGCGGCGTCTCCGCGCACACCCTGTGTGGCCAGGCTTACCCACAGCACAACCACCAACCGCCAACCGCTCGTTCTATTCATGGTCACCTCCTTCATACCGGAGGCAGTATAGTCAAGCTGGCGGACTCCGGTGGAGGCGGGACTGGGCTGGACTTGGCTGGACTTGGCTGGACTTGGCTGGACTTGGCTGGGCATGGACGTTACCGCCGTGTGGCGGTATTATTCGCGACCGTGATTTGTAGGCCGCATGTTTTTGACCGCCCGTAGCTCAGCTGGGTGGAGCCGTCTCGGAAGCTGCACAGCAGCTTCAGGCGGAACGACCGGCATCCAGGATGCCGGGCCGGACCCCGGAGGGGGAGCGCGGCGCGCTCTATCCCGTGCCGGAGCTCGACGAAGTCACCGCGGGTGACTTAAAGGCGACATAGTTTCAGACCGCCCGTAGCTCAGCTGGGTGGAGCCGTCTCGGAAGCTGCACAGCAGCTTCAGGCGGAACGACCGGCATCTCTGATGCCGGGCCGGACCCCGGAGGGGGAGCGCGGCGCGCTCTATCCCGTGCCGGAGCTTGATCGAGTCACCCGAGAGTGACTTAACGGCGACATAGTTTCAGACCGCCCGTAGCTCAGCTGGATAGAGCGCTGCCCTCCGGAGGCAGAGGTCAGAGGTTCGAATCCTCTCGGGCGGGCCAATATTTATATAATATTCAATATCTTAAGGTAATATCAAAAACCAGACCCCCTCTCTATCTTCGTTTTATCCGCATCTATTTCCAAAAACTTTCGGAACAAAAGAAAGACTTTTTTGGATGACTTTTTCCCGGGCTTTCGCGCCCAGTGGAAAGAAGCGCCAAAAGGAATTCGCGCTCGTTCGCATTGCTTGTAAAACGGATCAAGACCCTCAGTCGGTATGTGCGCCAACCACTGCCGCGATTGCAGACTTCGATGTCCATACTGAATACTCGTTTGAGTCGCTGAGCCCAGGTCATGGGCGTTTATAAAGAGTCTGCAATGAGTTAGATTCTTTTCGGCGGTGCACCGAGGATGGAAAGAATCGGACCGGGTACCTACCGACATTAACCGGATTGGATAAGGCCGCACCTCGCAATCGCACGCCGGGTTTGGCGGCCACAGTGGGCTACTCAGTCGAGATCAGGGTGCAGCCGATGGGCTTAACAATGCGCTGACCTGTGCGTGGCCGGATTGTCGCGCAAAGTCGTAGGCGGTCATCCCTTTGCTATTCCGCGCATCTCGATCAGCACCTCGGGCAAGCAGCAGCTCAACCATGTTTACATCTCCGGCTTCCGCGGCAGCCATCAGGGGCGTGTACCGAAGGTGATTGGTGCCGTCAACGCGTGCGCCCAGCTCCAGCAAGGTCGTGGCTGCTGTCCGGTTCCGAGTTTCCACAGCCACAAGCAAGGGCGTAACAAGATTAGCTTTTGACACCACGTCAAGATCGGCGCCCGCCGCCGCCAGTGTTTTGATCAGTGCCAGGTTGTGGTTGCCAACAGCGAACAGCAGTGGTGTGATGCCATTGTTGTCGCGGGTGTTTACTTCGGCACCGGCCTCCAGCAGGTGTGTCACCACGGAATCCCTGCTCCGCATGGCTCCCCAGTTGAGCGCCGTCATGCCCGCCGCGTCCCGGTATTCAATATCGGCTCCCGCAGACAGGAGCAGCTCGACCGTTTCCGCGTGATCACCGGCTGTTGCCAATATCAGCGCACTACGCCGGTTTCTGTCATCGACGGCCACGTTGGCATCCGCGCCACGCTGGAGCAGTTGAGTGGTATCCGCAAGCCTCCCCTCGGCTGCTGCCCTGAGCAGAGCGTTGTCTCTGTCTCCACCCCGCTCGGCCCCGAAGCCCGTGCCATCGCGGGCCTTTCGAAAACGCACCTCTTCCTGGGTCGTAGCCTCTGGCTGAGGCTGGGACTCTACCTGGGGGTGAACCCCTACCTGTTGCTCAGGGTGAACCACAGTCGCGGAATCCGGTATGTCTGCTTTGGCAGCCACCGGCTGGAGGACCGCCAGCGCTGCGAGCGGTAGTAGTCGAAGCCTGGAATTTTTCACGTTTCTGTCTTGGCAAGCTCTGCCGGAGAGGGCAGTTCCATATCTCAATGAAGTGCGGAGTGGACTGACGCCCACTCCTTGTGAAACGGATGCCGCGCGCCACAATGATCTACACTGCCACGGCCAGAATCGACTTGCAGGGATCGGTATCGGTGCAGGCACCGATACCGATTTCCATGCCGGAGGGCGATCCTAGCGGCGAACCCTGGTGATCGCCGTAGCCGAGTTATTGCTGGGGTCGATGTCACCGTCAGACACGACCGTTGCAGTCCAATTGAACGTTGCAGGTCGTGAGGGCGCCGTCCAGTCAAACACAAAGCTCATACTATCGCCCGAGGCCAACACAGCGAAGGCTTCGCTGAACTCAACGACTTCTCCCCTGGAAGAGAGGCCGGTGACGGTGACTGTTCCAGTGGCGTCATCGGCAGGACCATTGTTGGCTATCTCAACAGCGACTATCTCATCACTGTTGAGTGTCGTCCTCGAGGGTACCGCCAGACTGGTGAGCTCCATGTCGGTCTCGGTGGGCGGCGGCTGGGGACCTTCGCCCTCGTACTCGAGCACCAGTTTCATGCTGTAGATTGCCGTCGACTTGCGATCTCCCTTCACATAAACGGCGATATCCAGATCTTCTGTCATCGGCAGGCCATTGCTGGTGTAAGGTATACCGTCAATCTCCCCGGCGATGGTGACAAACTCGTTGGCTTCCACGTCAACCCAGCCTCTGCTGGTAGCGAGGGGAGAGGGGCCCTTGGAATCGTCCCAGTCCAGCAGGTTGATAACGGTTGTAACGCGCTCGCCGACCTCATATTTTATGTTGCCACTCTGGAACGGGGGCTGGCTGCACTCGATCAGCGGAATTTCCAGGCCCGGGAGATCCTGGCCGAACTTGTTTGGCTTGAGCCGCCAGCGAGGCCCCGATACCAACATCAGGCCCTCGCTCTCCATCTCCTCCTGCGTCTTGGGCAGCGGCGTTCCCACGAAATCGTAAATGCCCGTATCCGGAGCGTCAGTACTCACATAGGACCACTCAAAGGGGTCCCGGTTGATCGTGGTGTAGTAGGCATTGGTCAAGGCGCCATAGAGATCTGACGAGATTGCGTAGGGGTCGTCCACCAGATCAGTGCCCGGCTCGGCAGCCCGGTCGAGTGCGAAGGGCATGTTTTTAAGATAAGTTCCTTCTGGAAGTTCCGTCGCCGGTGTCTCACCGTCGATAAAGTCACCATCGCCCTCGTAGCAGCTTTCCAACGAGGTCCAGACCTCCGATTCTCCCTCTCCGACCTTACGATAGGAGGGCTTGCGGCCGGTGGCAGCTTCGTTTTCGAGGTCCTCTGGCCGGATCTGGTCGTTGGGGTTATTGGTGATCAGGTGATCGACGTACAGATGGGCCTTGGTGACAACAAAATCGGGCGCACCCTCCGCTTTCCACTCGTCAGGTAATGCCAGTCGGGCGTACATACGCACATCGTTTGGTCGTTTGTGGGTGCCGCCCCACCCATATAGCGGCTTGCCATCGTCTTTCAATTGCACCGAGTAATCATTACTGAGCGCGATATCGTTCTGCATGTCCGTTTTGTCGTTGGGGTACATCTGGCAGTCAACAACCGGAGGAACTGCATCGTCGTCACAGGGCGTGGCATTGACCAGGCGCTCGTCACTGATGAAGCCGCCCTTTATAATATATACGGCATCATCCAGCGGAGCGGGCGCTTGCGCACAATCGAGCGTGAGATCCCCGCTGGTCAGCTTTGCCTGCTCGCCGGTTACCGGGTCGGCAAACTTGTAGGGAATGGGTTCTTCCGGGCCGCCCCCAGATGGCATTGAGCTTTACGCCTTGCGATCAGTGCATGTCACATTGTGTGCGTGAATGGACTGAACTGGCGTGCAAGTAATAGGTCCGAAAATTGTGGTTCCTTACCGCTTGGCAGGTCTCAGGCGCAGCTAGCTGACTGAATTTCACCAGATATCGTAGGATTTGGGGCACATCATTGAGCACTATTCACCAGCGCGAAAGGACCCCGTGACCCGACGAATGATGCCACTACCCAATCCCCTGGTACCGCGCTGACGGAGGAGACAAGCACACAGAAGATTGGCCTGTATGAGAACCACACAGGAACCACACAGGACACCCACCCTCAATTCGATCATACTCAGCCATTGCGATGGCAGCGTCAGGTATGGCGGCCTTATCTGCAAGACGGCAATTTCCTGAAAGCCCGAACAAGCCGCGCGCAGAGGGCCCGGTCTGTGTATCAGATCCTGTTCATGCGCCACCTCCCGTAAACGTTGCCGGGAAGTGATCGCTGGGTAAGATGAGTTAGAGGAGGCATCGGCGATGAAGTACTGGAATGCAATCATTATGGTCGCGCTGACAGCGTCAGTCTCTTGCTGTGCAATGTCCATGACGCCGAAGAGGGGCGAGATGGAAAGCGTCACTTACTGGGTCAACAGTTACCGGGTCGACTGCACCGGGGCGGGCCCGATGGCCTGCCTTCAGATCCGCCGCGAGGAATCCGGGCCCTGGGAACTCTTTTACTCGGAGATCGAAGGGTTCGAGTACGTGCCCGGCTACATCTACCGGATCCGGGTCCGGGAGGAGCCGCTTGATCCCGCACAGGTTCCCGCCGACGCGAGTTCCATCCGCTACAGCCTGGTCGCAATGGATGAGAAGAACGTGGACCGGACGCTTCGCATCAATGACATCTGGATACTCCGGGAACTGGAGGGACGCGAGCTTCTGGAAACGGACATACCGGCAGCAAACAAAAGGCCCTACATCGAGTTCCACGTCCGCGACCGGCGCTACATGGGCAACGACGGATGCAATTCCTTCCGCGGAAGCCTTGAGGCGCTCGGGGAACGGGAGCTGCGGCTTGGCCCGGCTATGGGGACAAAAATGTCCTGCCCAGACATGACGCTGCCGGCTCTGTTCCTCCAGCTGCTGGCGCGGGTGGACGGCTACGAGATTGTCGAGCGCGGTCTGCGCCTTATGGAAGGTGACGTGGAGATGTTGCGCTTCAGCAAAGCGGATTGATAAAAGTACTACCCGCCTTGCTGACCTCTTTCACCCTCGCCCGCCTAAGGTGCGCGGACACCGCACTCGCTGCCATCATTGGTCAGTGACCTTGCCGGCTTTTCCGACCAGGCAAAATTGAGTTAGGTGTCTCGCATCAGGGAAAGACACTCCACTATAGCAGCGGTTATTCCCTGTACAGTTACTCATCGAGTGGTCGCATCAGTCAGCAACCCAGTTCCCGTGAAACCCATAGGGCACACGTCCCGGCAGGTGCACGGTCGCCACCGGCCCGGCGGCGAAATCCTGCGCCTCGATGATTACCACGTCGCTGCGGTTTTCACAGCGGTCGTACACGTAGGCCATGACCCAGCCGTCATCTTCGCCCGCATCCGCTGAACGCGGCACGAACACCGGTTCAAGAAAAATCCGGTCGTCCCCTTCGCTATGCACCTCCGACGTGCCCGCCTGCAGGTCATATTTCCTGATGCCGCCCATGACGTTGAACTCGGGCAGATCCGCGGTGTAGCCATAGCGGTAGGGTTTGCCGGTCAGCCGCTCATCCAGGCGCGGGAATTCCTGCGGGCTGTCATCCAGGCGCTGCTCGTGCACCCGGGTTTGTTCAGGGTCGATGGTCCAGCGATCGAGGGTGGAAATGCCATCGCCGGGTCCGCGCATGTCGGCATCGAACATCTTGCCGTGGCGCACCACGTCCAGCACGACCCTGCCCTGCTCATCCTCGTACCCGTTCATCGGGTGAAAGACATAACAGGGCTCCACCTCGTGCCAGGTGACCTGCTCCGCCGTGCCTTCACGCGGAAGCAGGCCCACGCGGGCGCCGTACTCGGGATGCCACTTGTACGGCAGCGGGTAACCGGCTACTGCCGCGGCTTCATCGAGAATGACGGGCAGGTCTAGCACGATGAAGTAGTTCTTCGTGATCATGCAGTCGTGCACCATGGGCTGCCCCGGTACCGGCACATCGACTGTTTTGCGCACCCGTCCGTTGGTGCCTACGACCACGTACTGGATATGTTGCCAGAGCGGCGAATAGGCGGCGGCGTGAAGCTCGCCCGTCTCCGCATCCAGGTGAGGGTGCGCTGAGAGACCGCCCGGGAGAGTGCCACCCAGGTCGGTGCGGCCCACCGTTTCCAGGTCCTTATCCAGTTCAACCGGCAGGTTGCCCGCCTCCACCAGCGCCAGCAGCTTACCGGCGTGAGCCATGATATTGGTATTGGCCACCCCTTCACCCAGCTGCAGGCTGCCCCGGGGGCCGGCCACCGGCGGCCAGTTCTTCGCCGCCACGACCCGATCATCCCGAACATAGCGGCTGCGGAACCACTCGGCCCTGCCCTCGCGCAGCCGCAATCCATGCACCATACCGCTGCCGAGGAACCAGTGGTGGGTAGCCGGATCGGGGTCGATGGGGTTGGGTCCAATCCGCAGCAGGCGGCCATTCAGCTCCCGGGGAATCTCACCGGTCACGGCGAGGTCATCGGCACTGATTTCATCATCGAGGGGGGCAAAGTTGCCGCTGAGATAGGGATTGGCGTTCATCGCTGGACTCCAGTCAGGCCGTGGCGGCCGTCGTCTGCGGAACATGGAGTATAGACGTGCTGCCAAAAGTCAGACGCGCACCCCTACCACCCCTGATAACAACACATTCAGCCAAGCGACTTCCAGTGCATCAACCAATGTCAGGCTGATCTCAACGGTGTCGCAAATAAATTCAACAATCGACCCCGAAAATCTCTTGGCTTCCAGACTCCAGCCTTCAGAATGAATCCATGGTTGCGATGACCGGTTCAACTCAAGATCCCTTACTTGCGGATCGATAGTGCCGCCCAAGTATTTGCACTGATAGCGCCCAAACCTGCTACCATCAGAGCACGGTGCCGTCGAGAGCAGCCAGAGACGCGCGGCTCGACTCACCCTGGTTCTGCAGCACCAGGCTATCCGGGCGCTACCCGCCTCAGCGAATCAGTCCTCGATTCGTAACTCGATCAGAACCTTCGTATTGTGTTGCAGTGAGGTGCGAAGGCAAACAGGGCACCCTGTCACTTCACCGAGGTCTCGAACCTCGTACCCGGACTCGGGCTCCGGGCCACGCTGGTTACTCCGATCATCGTCTTCGTGGTTTCGTGTCACCTGAAGCATAACTCCCGGCTCAATGAGCGGGTGGGAGAATAGCGTGAGACCAGCGGGAAAGGTGGGTGAAGCAAACCGTTTTATGTTGTGGCGCCGACTCAGGACCGCCATGACCAGGTCACTTTCAGGCCTCGGTGGCGCGCCGGGTCATGTTTTCAATGACGAACCGCCACTGCGGGCGGAATTGTTCAGTGCGGATCAGATGCAGCAGCATGGCGTGCGTCTTGCGACCGCCCACCGCCTGAGCCCCGTGGGCGTGCCGGACCAGCTGCTATCGCGACTGGTCGCGAACGAGAGTGTGTTGATCGAGACCTGCAAGCTACTGACGGCTTCGGTCGAGGCGAGTCACCGCGTCACGCCCGCCGGCGAGT
This sequence comes from uncultured Gammaproteobacteria bacterium, assembly GCA_963753815.1. GTDB lineage: Bacteria > Pseudomonadota > Gammaproteobacteria > Pseudomonadales > Halieaceae > CAVWDU01. The sequence goes on along the minus strand of CAVWDU010000003.1, from coordinate 1,704,590 downwards.
GGCTGCTCGACAATTTCTATCTCATCGACGAGCAGATCCGCACCGCCAGGCGACATCTTCCCAAGGGCTACAGTCTGGAATTGCCGAGCCTGGCCGAGGGCGCGTCCACCGGGTTGCCGCGCGTATACGATATCGCCCTGGAGACCATCGCCCACGGTGACGGGCGGGTGGACCCGGACAGCCTGAGCAGTTTCGTTTCGGCCTACCAGACATTCACCCCACTGCGGCTGGGTGAGTTGTGGGCCATTCCCATCATGATGCGTCTCGCGCTGATCGAAAATCTGCGCCGCATCGCGGTCCGCATCGCCGCCGGCATGGTGGATCGGGATCTGGCCGTCGCCTGGGCAGAAAAGCTCACGGAGATCGCCCGCGAGGATCCGAAAAACCTGGTCCTGATCATTGCCGACATGGCGCGATCAGATCCTCCCATGAGCACGCCATTCGTGTCAGAACTGGCCCGCCGCCTGCAGGGGCGAGGGCCCACCCTGGCATTGCCGCTGACCTGGATCGAGCAGCAGTTAGCCGAGTCAGGGCTTAACATCGAGCAACTGGTGCGCTCAGGCAACCAACAGCAGGCCGCGGAACAGGTGTCCGTCAGTAACAGTATCGGCAGCCTGCGCCTGCTGGGGAGCATCGACTGGCATAAATTCGTCGAGGCCATGAGCGTGGTTGAGCGAACACTGCGCACGGATCCGGGCAATGCCTACGCCGCGATGGACTTTGCCAGCCGAGACCGTTACCGCCATGTTATCGAGGAAGTCGCCAGGACCAGCGAGCTCTCCGAGGCGGCGGTAGCAGACCACGCGATCGAGCTGGCGCGCATGGCCGATGCGAGTGATGAAGGCGGCGACAGAACAAGGCATGTGGGCTTTTATCTTATCGACCGGGGCCGGCTCGAATTGGAAGCGGCAACTCGAGCTCGCCCGTCTACGGCGGCGATCTTGCGGCGAGCGGCAATCCGGTTTCCGCTGCGACTCTACCTGGGCGCGGTGGCCGCGATCACGGTGCTGCTGTCTGCGGGCCTGCTGGTCGAGGCTCGCGCTAACGGTGCGCCTGACTGGGTATTGCCGCCGCTGGGCATCCTCGCGCTACTGGCCACCAGCCAGTTGGCCGTCACGTTGGTGAACTGGGTGGTGACTTTAATGACGTCGCCGCATCCGCTGCCACGGATAGATTTTTCTGAAGGCATCCCGGCTGAATTCCAGACGCTGGTGGTAATCCCTACCATGCTGACCAGCATGAGCAACATCGAGAACCTGGTCGAGGCCCTGGAGGTCCGGTTTCTGGCCAATCGCGACGCGAATCTTCGCTTCGGCCTGTTAACTGACCTTGTCGATGCGGCTGAAGAAAATCTGGCCGAGGACGCACCGCTGTTAGAGCTTGCCCGGCATCGGGTCGAAGCTCTGAATGCTCAATACGCCAGCGAAGGTGGCAATATTTTCTTCCTGTTTCACCGCCCGCGTCGCTGGAATAGCCATGATCTGATCTGGATGGGTTATGAGCGCAAGCGCGGCAAGCTGGCGGACCTGAACCTGCTGCTTCGGGAAGGCAACCGCAATGGTTTCTCCCAGGTGGTCGGAGATATCGCCGTTCTGGCCGGTGTTAAGTATGTAATCACCCTGGATACCGACACGCAGCTCCCCCGGGATGCCGCACGCCAGCTGGTCGGCACGATGGCCCACCCCTTGAACCGCCCCAGCTACGACGAATCCCGGGAACGGGTGGTCTCGGGTTACGGCATTCTGCAGCCCCGTCTGAGCGCGAGCCTGCCGGCCGGCAAGCAGTCGCGCTATGCTCGGCTGCACGGCGGCGAACCCGGTATCGACCCGTATACCCGCGCTGTATCCGATGTCTACCAGGATGCGTTTCAGGAGGGTTCCTTCATCGGTAAAGGGATATACCAGGTCGATGCGTTCGAGCTGGCACTTAAGGATCGCTTTCCCGAAAACCGAATACTCAGCCACGATCTGCTCGAGGGCTGCTATGCCCGCTCCGGGCTACTGAGCGATGTGCAGCTGTATGAGGAGTATCCCGCCCGCTATGGTGCCGACGTCAATCGCCGCCACCGCTGGATTCGAGGCGATTGGCAACTTGCGCCCTGGATTTGGCGCAAGGTGCCGGGCCCTGACGACGCGCGCCTGCAGAGTCCGCTCTCTGCGTTGTCGCGCTGGAAGCTGTTCGACAATCTGCGTCGCAGTCTGGTTCCCACGGCGCTGACGTTGCTGCTGTTGTTGGGATGGACGGTACTTTCGTCCACCTGGCTGTGGACTCTGCTGGTACCTGGCGTACTCCTGCTGCAACCCGCGCTAGCCAGCCTGCTGGATCTGTTGCGCAAATCCCACGATGTACGACCGGGCCAGCATCTCGCAACGGTGGGCCACGCGGCCGGGCAGCGCTTCGTCCAGGCCGGCTTTGCCCTGGTGACTTTGCCTTATGAGGCGTTCTACAGCCTGGATGCGATACTGCGCACCCTCTGGCGCCTGTTGGTAACGCAGCAAAAGTTGCTGGAATGGAATCCCTCGGGCGATCAGGAAAGCCTGAGCCGGACCGACCTTGTCGCCTCGGTTCGCGCCATGTGGTTCGCCCCGGCGCTCGCCATCGGCGCGGCCATCTGGCTGGCCGTGTCCAGCCCAGCCGTGCTGCCGGTAGCGGGACTGTTCCTGTTACTGTGGCTGGGTTCCCCGGCCATTTCCTGGTGGATCAGTCTGCCAACGGTCCGCCGCGAGGCCAGCCTGACAGCCGAGCAAAACCGTTTTCTCGGTAAAGTCGCGCGCAGGACCTGGGCATTTTTCGATACCTTCGTCGGCCCGGATGACCATTGGCTGCCACCGGACAACTACCAGGAATCCCGCGAGGAAGCGCTGGCCCATCGCACTTCGCCCACCAACGTGGGCTTGGCGCTCCTGGCCAACTTGAGCGCCCACGATTTCGGCTACATCCCCGCCGGGGAACTGGTCGAACGCACTACCCGGACCCTGGACACGATGGCGGGACTGGAGCGTTACCGGGGTCACTTCTACAACTGGTATGACACGCAATCGTTGCTGCCGCTGCACCCCGCCTATATCTCCACCGTGGACAGTGGCAACCTGGCAGGCCATCTACTGACCTTGCGCCCGGGCCTGTTGGCGTTGATCGATCGCCCGATCCTGGAGCCGCGCTGGTTGGAGGGGTTGGGCGATACCCTGGAAATACTGGCCGATGAGGTAGGGGCAGCGGCGACGCTGACTGAATTCCGCGCTGTCATCGAAGCCGCGCGCAAAGCAAGGCCGGCGACGCTCGCTGCAACCCTGCTACTGCTGAACAACCTGGTGCAATTGGCCGAGGCAGCGGTCGCAGACCTGGGCAGTGACCCGCAGGGCAAGTCGGCCTGGTGGACACAAGCACTGGCCACCCAGTGCCGGACCTTCAGCGACGACTTACGGTTTCTCGCTCCGTGGATTGAGCTACCTGGGAACGCGGTCAGTGACGTCCCAGAGATCGCTGCGATGCCAAGCTTGCGTGTCCTGGCGGGACTGGATGTATCAGTGGCCGACACGGTCGGTTGCCGATCCGCGCAGACGCCTGAGGAGGAAGCATGGCTGGATCTCCTGCGTCGGTACCTCACGGAGGGCAGCGAGCGCGCCCGGTTGCGTATAGCGGCCATCGAGCGGCTTGCTCTGCAGGCCGGCGAATTCGCTGATATGGAGTACGGCTTCCTGTATGACAAGGAATCGCGCCTGCTCAGCATCGGCTACAACGTGGAAGAGCGGCGCCTGGACCCGAGCTGTTACGATCTGCTGGCCTCGGAAGCCCGGTTGAGCGTGTTCGTCGGTATCGCCCAGGGGCAGTTGCCCCAGGAGAGCTGGTTCGCCCTCGGGCGCCTGCTGACCAATCCCGGCGGTGAACCGATCCTCCTGTCATGGAGCGGCTCCATGTTTGAGTACCTGATGCCGCAACTGGTAATGCCAAACTACGAGCACACGCTGCTCGACCAGACTGCCAGGGCAGTGGTGATGCGACAGATCGAGTATGGCCAGCAACGCGACCTGCCATGGGGCATGTCGGAATCCGGATACAACACGGTGGATGGTCATCTCAACTACCAGTATCGCGCCTTTGGCGTGCCTGGTCTGGGGCTGAAACGCGGGCTCGCCGAGGACCTGGTGGTCGCTCCCTATGCGTCGGCGCTCGCCCTGATGGTGGCACCAGAGCCAGCCTGTCTTAATTTGCAGAGGCTCTCCGCGATAGGGTTGGAGGGGCAGTTCGGCTTTTATGAGGCCGTCGACTACACCCCGGCCCGGCAGAGGCGCGGCGAGAAACACGCCGTGCTGCGCTCCTACATGGCGCACCACCAGGGCATGAGCCTCCTTGCCCTGAGCTATCTGCTGCTGGATCGTCCGATGCAGAAACGCTTCAGTTCCGATCCGCTGTTTCAGGCCACGTTGTTGCTATTGCAGGAACGGATCCCCAAAGCCTCCGCATTTTATGTCCACAGCCCCGAGCTGACCGGAATCGAGTCGGGCGAGGAGAGCACGCAGATGCCGATACGCGTGCTGGGCAACCCCGACACACCGGTCCCGGAAGTCCAGTTGCTGTCAAATGGCAGCTATCACGTGATGCTGACCAATGCCGGTGGAGGCTACAGCCGCTGCAATGACCTGGCCGTGACACGCTGGCGCGAAGATGTCACCCGCGACGCCTGGGGCACGTTCTGTTACCTGCGCGATGTATCGAGCGGTAAAAGCAGCGGCGCAACCTGGAGCACAACCCACCAGCCCACTCTGCGGCGCTCAAAAAACTACGAAGCGATCTTCTCGGAGGGGCGCGCGGAATTTCGGCGCCGCGACGGCGATATTGACACCCACACCGAAATCGTCGTTTCGCCGGAAGATGACATCGAATTGCGCCGGGTTCACATCGCCAACTGCTCCCCCAATCGCCGGACGATCGAGATTACGAGTTACGCGGAAGTGGTGCTGGCGCCGCCCGCCGCGGACGCTCTTCATCCGGCTTTCAGCAACCTGTTTGTGCAGACCGAGATCGTCGACGCGCGGCGCGCGATTCTGTGTACCCGCCGGCCCCGCTCAAGCGACGAGCGGGCACCCTGGATGTTTCACCTGGTGGCCGTCCATGACGCGGTTGCCGGCGAGACGTCCTATGAGACTGACCGCTCACGGTTCATCGGCCGTGGCCGCACCCTTGCCGAGCCACAGGTGATGGACACCGCGGCGGCGCTGTCCGGCAGCCAGGGATCTGTGCTTGACCCGGTGGTGGCCATACGTTGTCGGATTACTCTCGAGCCGGAGCAATCGGCCAAGGTGGACCTGGCTTACGGCATCGGCGACAGCCGCGACGTGGCCATGGGGCTGGTGGAGAAATATCAGGATCTGCGTCTGGCCGACCGCGTCTTCGAACTCGCCTGGACCCACGCACAGGTGGTGCTGCGGCAGATCAATGCCGCGGAATCGGATGCACAGCTGTATGGCCGTCTGGCCAGCTCGGTCATCTACGCCAACAGCTCCCTGCGCGCCGATCGCAGCTTGTTGATGAAGAACCGGCGAGGACAATCCGGCCTCTGGGGCTATGCCATTTCCGGTGATTTGCCTATCGTGCTGCTGCGCATCGCCGACCTGGCCAATATCGAACTGGTGCGCCAGCTCATTCAGGCCCATGCCTACTGGCGGCTGAAGGGATTGGCGGTGGACCTGGTGATCTGGAACGAGGACCGCGCCGGCTACCGCCAGGCTTTGCAGGACCAGATCCTGGGGCTGGTGGCGGTGGGTCTCGAAACACAGTTAATGGAGCGCCCCGGCGGCATCTTCATCCGCTCGGCAGACCAGATATCGGAGGAGGATCGCACGCTGTTCCAGACTGTTGCGCGCGTCGTCCTCAGCGATAGCCGCGGAACCCTGGCCGAACAGATCAATCACCCCTTGCCGCCGCAGGTGCGGGTGCCGCGTCTGAGGCCGGGTCGGCCCAGGCAGGATGAGGTGCCGGCGACCCCTGCGCCACTGCCGCGCGACCTGATCCTCGCCAACGGTATCGGTGGCTTCACCCCGGACGGGCGCGAATACGTGATCACCACCACGCCCACACAGGCAACGCCAGCGCCATGGGTAAACGTACTGGCCAATGCCAATTTTGGCACTGTCATTGCTGAGAGTGGGCAGGCCTATACCTGGGGCGAAAACGCCCACGAATTCCGGTTGACACCGTGGCACAATGACCCGGTATCCGACGGCGGCGGTGAGGCTTTCTACCTGCGCGACGAAGAAAGTGGCCAGTTCTGGTCGCCCACGCCCTTGCCCAGGCGCGGCACCACGCCCTACGTAAGCCGGCATGGCTTTGGCTACAGCGTTTTCGAGCATACCGAAGCAGGCATCAGCTCCGAGCTCTGGGTCTATGTGGCCATGGATGCGTCGGTCAAATTTTCCAGGCTGAAAGTGCGCAATACCTCCGGCCGACCGCGGCGCCTTTCAGCCACGGGCTACGTGGAGTGGGTGCTGGGTGACCTGCGGCCGGCATCAGCCATGCATGTGGCCACCGAGGTAGATCCTCATAGCGGCGCGCTCTATGCACGCAACCCGTACAACACCGATTTTCCCGATCGATTTGCCTTTTTCGATGTCGACGACGCCGGACGGACCTTCACCTGTGATCGCACAGAATTCATCGGCCGCAACGGTGGCCTGGGGGCTCCGGCAGGGATGGGGCGCACCCATCTATCCGGCCGCCTGGGCTGCGGGCTGGACCCCTGCGCCGCGATTCAGGTGGCCTTTGAGTTGGCGCCGGGAGAGGAGCGCGAGATCACCTTCCGCCTGGGTCTGGGAGGAACTGCTGATGGTGATGATGCGCACCCCGGTGCCCATCAGCTCGCGCGCCGTTTTCGTGGCGCCGATACCGCGTTGCGAACCCTGGAAGCGGTCTGGCAGTACTGGAACCATACCCTCGGCGCGGTGCAGGTTGAGACACCGGACCAATCGATCAACGTGCTCGCCAACGGCTGGCTGCTCTACCAGACGCTGGCCTGCCGGATGTGGGCACGCAGCGGCTTCTACCAATCAGGTGGCGCCTTTGGTTTTCGCGACCAGTTGCAGGACGCCATGGCGCTGGTGCACTGTGAGCCCGGGCTTCTTCGCAACCAGCTGTTGCTGTGCGCGGGCCGTCAGTTCCCGGAGGGGGATGTCCAACACTGGTGGCATCCACCCTCTGGCCGAGGGGTGCGCACCCATTGCTCCGATGATTTTTTGTGGCTGGTCCTGGCGACCTGTCGTTACGTATTGTGCAGCGGGGACACAGGCGTATTGGATGAATCCGTTGCGTTCCTGGAAGGCCGCTCGCTCAGCCCGGAGGACGATTCCTATTATGATCTGCCCGGCCAATCCGGCGACGTGGTGAGCCTCTACGAGCACTGTGTTCGAGCTATCCGGCGTGGACTGGGGGTCGGCGCCCACGGCCTGCCGTTGATCGGCTCCGGTGACTGGAACGATGGCATGGACCGGGTGGGCATCAAGGGTAAGGGTGAGAGTGTCTGGCTGGGCTTCTTCCTGCATGAAGTACTGCGCCAGTTCGGTACACTCGCGCGCCGGCACGACGATGCCGGGTTCGCCGATTTCTGTATGGAACAGGGCGAGCGCCTGGCCGAGAACCTCGACCTACACGGCTGGGACGGCGCCTGGTACCGGCGCGCCTGGTTCGACAATGGTACACCACTCGGGTCAGCAGAAAGCAGCGAGTGTCAGATCGACTCGATTTCCCAGAGCTGGTCGGTGCTGTCCGGGGCAGGGGGCCACGATCGCGCGCGCGCGGCGATGCAGTCGATGTATGAGCGGTTGGTGCGGGCCGATGACGCTCTCATCCAGTTGCTCGATCCCCCGTTCGATAAATCCGATCTGGATCCCGGCTATATCAAGGGCTATGTGCCGGGCGTGCGGGAGAACGGCGGCCAGTATACCCACGGCGCCATCTGGGCGGCCATGGCGTTCGCGGCCCTGGGGGACAACAAGCGGGCCTGGGAGCTCACCACCATGATCAACCCGGCCAACCATGGGAATTCCCCGGAATCCATTGCCACCTACAAGGTGGAGCCCTACGTCATGGCGGCTGACGTCTACGCGGTGGCACCCCACACCGGTCGCGGCGGCTGGACCTGGTATACCGGCTCAGCCGGCTGGATGTACCGGCTCCTTGTGGAATCCCTGCTGGGCCTGCGGCTGGAGGTGGACCGGCTGCACGTCACGCCCTGCCTGCCCGCCCACTGGGAGGGCCTGAAAATCCACTACCGCTTTCGCGAGACGGTGTACCACATCGCGGTCTCGCAAACGCGGGTCGATGAAACTGGCCGGTGCGGCATACTGGGCGTTGCGCTTGATGGCGTCGAACTGAATGACCATGCGATTCCCCTGGTTGACGATCAACGCGAGCACCCGGTGGAAGTACGGGTGGCTGTGGCGTAAGACCAGATCCCTGCGTGGCGATCATTAGGAATTCCTGTGGCGCTAAAGAGGGCTTACCGTCACGTTCCGTGGCGCAGGCAGGCCACCGCAGGCGCCACCCCACTTTGCTCTCGCAGGCCAGCGTCGGTGCCCCGGGATGATCCTGCTGCTGCCACTCATCGGCGCAGGTCAGCATGTTGTTCAGGCTGAAACTGCCGGGCCCGAAGATTTCGAAGGCATGGTCCGACACCAGGTCGCAACCACTGGTCGCCCCGCGAGACTCAGTGACTAAACGTGGCGGACGCGGTCGACCCTGACATGACCAGAACCATGTCGTATCCCATGATGGTGCGGAGTAAGTTGCGATTTGTCGTCGAGCGCGTGAGGCCGCGGATCGGCCAGCGCGGCTTTGGCAGCGTCTGCCCCAGGCAAATTCTCGAGCGCCTTGATCAGCTGCCTGTCCCCCAGTACCTCGTAGTCCACGCCCCAGAAAACCGGCTGCGCATCCCGCCCCTCGGCAAGCAGCTGACCCCAGGCCAGTCCGGAGAATATCTTGCCGTCAAAATCGAGCCGGGTACGGTTTGACTCGGCACCTCGGGTAATCGCCGTGAGAAGTCGGTCAGCCGCGTTATCCTGCGCCTGGGTGGATTGCTCCGTCACTAAAGCCGCGGCTTGTAATAAAAAGTACAGGCACCATTTTGCAGGCATGCTCAGCTATCCTCTGTATGCGCAAATCGACGTCTATGTTCATCTTTGTGCCGGGAACAGGCCCGGTTGCGCATGGGCCAGCGCGGGTGGAGGGCCTCAAACAGCCCATACAACGCCTGATGCCAGTGCCGACAGCATCACCGCCGGCACGAACACCGGCTCGAGAACAATCCCGTCGTCACCCTCGCTGTGCACTTTCGACGTGCCTGCGTGGAGGTCATACTTGCTGTTGCCGCCCATGACGCTGAACTCGGGCAGATTCGCCGTTTAGCCGTTCATCGGGTGGAACACAAAGCAGGGTTCCACCTCGTGCCCGGCAATCTGGTCCGCCATGCCCTTGCGCGGGAGCAGACTAATAGTCTGTCAGCCCGAAGCCATACTCAAACAGCGCATGCTCTGCGTGCGCTGCAATGGGAATATCCTCGAACCGGGCCGGCCAGGCATAGGGAGATTTACCGGTCGGTTTGAATCCATCAACGCCATACAGAAAATCAGCCACGCCAGCCCCTTCCGAGCCCGGCAGCCAGGCCGCGATGAAGGCGTCGCTTTGCGCTAATTCCTCTTCGATGAGCAGCACCCGGCCGGAGATCAGGACCACGATGACCTGCTTACCGAGCGCCTTGCAGCTCGAGATCAGAGCCTTGTGGGCATCGCTTAAGTACAGCTTGTCCGTGTCACCTGCACCCTCGGCATAGGGTTGCTCTCCGACCACCACGACCGCTTTATCGGCTGCCATGTCTCGCGCACAACCGGCCTCGGCGTATTCAACCTTACTGGCCACCGCCTCGATTCCCTGCAGGATATTCGTCGCTCCACGGTAGTTCTCTGTTGTTCCCTGCCAGTTGATCGACCAGCCGCCGCTCTGCAGGCCACTGCTGGCCGCATGTTCGCCGATCACGACGATGGGCTCTTCGGGGTCCAATGGCAGTGATTCATTTTCGCTCTTCAGCAGCACCAGAGATTCCCTGACCGCCTGCCGGGCCACGCGCCTGTGCTCCTCTGAGCCAACGCTCGCCGAGAACTCACTTTTCGCGAAGGGGTTGGAAAACAGCCCCAGGTCGAATTTCAGCTTCAGTATCCTGCTCACGGCATCATCTATCCGGCTCATGGGTACCGTACCGTCCAGCACCGACTTTTTTAGCTCGCCCATGAACTCTTCGTGATTACCGGGTTGCATTGCAATGTCGACACCGGCGTTGATGACCGTGTGAGGTGGCCCGAACCGTAACCCTCCGTTCCAGTCAGTCAACACCACGCCATCGAATGCCAACTCGCCCTTCAACACATCAGTGACCAGGTAGGTGTGCTGGTGCATATTCACGCCGTTGTAGGAATTGAACCCCACCATGATCGACGCCACGCCCTGATCGACTGCCGCCGCATAGGGTGGCAGGTATTTTTCCCGCAGTTCCCGCTCTGAAATGATCGCGTCTCCACCTTCGACGCCGCCCTCGGTAGCGCCATCTGCGATATAGTGTTTTGCGGTTGCCGCGATGGTCTCCGGACGCCAGAGCTGGCTGCCCTGGTGGCCAATGACGGACTGGACCACGGCGGCCCTGGTGAAATCCCGATCCTCGGTGAAGCCCTCATACACGCGCCCCCAGTGCTCGTGTTGCGGCATGGCGATGCAGGGTGAAAACGTCCAGTTGAAACCGGTGCCGGCCACTTCCCTGGCGGTGATTTCCGCGGCCTTCCGGATCAGTTCGAGGTTTCTCGTCGCCGCCATGCCGATGTTATGGGGGAAGATGACCGCCCCCTCGAACGTGTTCTGGCCGTGCACCGCATCCACCGCGATCAGCAGCGGGATGCCGAGTCGCGTCTGTAGCGCACTGGCCTGGAACTCATTGAACGTCATCACCCAGTCGAGCGCCCCTGATCCCGGTGTGGGCCCCTGCGTATGGATAATAGAGCCGATGGCGTTTTCCCGGATGACTTCCGGGGAAACACCGTTATGCCACACTGACTGGGTCATCTGGCCAAGCTTCTCATCCAGTGTCATCTCGGCGACAAGGGCGGTGATTCTCGCCTGCTGGGTCCCGTACCGGCACAGATCGAACTGCTGTATGCCCCAGGTGCAGATCAGTTCAGGCTTATCTTCGGGAAGATCGATGCCAGGACCGGCGCACCCGCACAACATGGAAAGCAACGAGAGGGTCACGATGGATGCGAGACCCTGCCGCGGTATATATTTGGATTCAGAACAGACCATGCCAGCCACTGTACTACCACATCCGCTCAAACGGTAATTCGCTCGTTTGTCGTCTGTTGATAACGTAAGGGCAGGCGAACCATCTTATCGGGCGAACGCGGGATGGAAAGTGATTTGCGACATTGGCGGCAGGCAAATCGGTCGTTCCCCTGTGCCGCACTGTACGCGTGCCTGTCAATCTGGCGCAGGTGTTGCGGAATTACCGGCGTGCCCTACACGGCCGAATAGCTTGCGCACCTCGAAGCAGGCCAGGAAGGCGAGAGCGGCAGTTGCGGGCCAGAGCCAGTCCTGCAGCCGCAGGGGTTCGAATCCGAACCAGGCGCCCAGGGCGGCGGTGCTGGTGATAGCGGCAACCGCGCCGAAGGAGACTACCAGTGCAAGGCCCAGTTGGTGGTTGGCGAACAGGTAGCGGCTGAAAAGGCTGTCGGCGGTGCGCCTGGAGAGAATGTTGACGTACTGGATGAGTACGATACCGAGAAATGCCGCCGCTTGCGCCGTGCCGGTCGAACCGCCGCTGTGAAGCACCATGACGAAACTGAAATAGCCGCCCAACCCCATCAACACGCCAAAAATAACCAGCTCCACCAGTCTGTCGCGGTTGATGATGTGTGAGCCGAGTTTACGCGGAGGCTGTTTCATAAGCGCCTTGTCCGGCGGGTCGAAGGTCAGCGCCATCAGCGGCAGCATTTCCCCGACCAGATCAACGGAGAGAATCTGTACCGCGGTGATAGGGATCGGCAGGCCGAAGGCCGTACCGACAAAGCCGCTGCAGACGCAGGCGAGCTCGCCGATGTTGGAGGTAATCGAAGACAGGATGACGCTACTCAGGTTCTGGTAGATAGTGCGCCCCTCGCGGACGGCTATTACCAGTGTGCTGAAATCGTCGTCGGTGAGAACGATTTCAGCGGCTTCCTTGGCTACGTCCGAGCCCTGCATGCCCATCGCCACGCCGATGTCGGCGCGTTTCAGCGACAGCGTGTCGTTGACACCGTCGCCGGTAACGGCCACCACCTCTCCCATACGCTTGAGCTGCTTGACCACGCGGAACTTTTCCCTGGGCGACACGCGCGACAGGATGACAGACCGGGCGTCCAGGGCATCGGTGAGCAGGTCGTCGGGCATCTCACGCAGTTCGTCACCGGTGATGACCCGCCCTTCGGGCATCCCGATGAGTCGGGCGATAGCGCCGGCGGTGGTGGGGTCGTCGCCGGTAAGCATGAATACGCGCACATGGGCGTCGCGCACGGCGGCAAGCGCTGCCTTGACCCCGTCCCGGGGCGGATCGAGCATAGCCACCAGGCCGACAAACACGAATTCTCGCTCAGTGCTCTCGATGGAATAATCGCTCGCTTCGCCGGGCAGCCGTCGGTAGGCGAGTGCGATCACCCTCAGGGAATCTGCGCTGAACGCGTGCATACGCCCGGTGATGCCCTGGCGCGTGGCGTCGTCCAGCGACTCGATGTCGCTTCCCCGCTGTATCTCACTGCAGGCGTCCAGCACTGCCGGCGTCGCGCCCTTCATATACGCAATCACGTCGTTGCCACGCTTGCGGACCAGGGTCATGCGCTTGCGCCGGCTGTCAAAAGCGAGTTCAGCCAGGACGGGGCAGTCCTCTAGCAGGGTATCGGGGTCCAGGCCCGCCTTGAACGCCAGCGGCGTGAACGCCGCTCCGGTGGGGTCACCCATGGCGTACCAGTCTGGATGATCGTCGTCGGGGGCATGGGCGCGGCCATTGCTGGCCAGCAGCCCCAGCTCAAAGAACGTAACCAGGTGTTCCAGCTCGCTCCGCTCGACGACTTCGCCTCCGCGATGGATGTCTCCGTCGGGTGCGTAACCATCCCCCGTGATCCGGTAGTCAACACCACCCGCCCAGGCGCCGGTGATGGTCATCTGGTTACTGGTAATGGTGCCGGTCTTGTCCGAGCAGATCACCGTTGTGCAGCCCAGTGTTTCCACCGAAGACAGGCGCTTTACGATGGCGTTCTCCCGGGCCAGGCGCCCGACGCCCAGGGACAGGGCGACGGTGATTTGTGCCGGCAGTCCCTGGGGCACACAGGCGGCGGCCACGCCGATGGCGAACAACAGGCTGGCGTTGAGCGTCGCGGCAAACCCCGCGTACTCGTCGCCGCGCAGCGCCAGATTGATCAGGAACAGGCCCAGTGCAATGACGCCTGCCATGCGGGTCAATACAACCGCCAGTGCGCTCATCTCCTGCTGCAGGGGGGAGCGGTCGCGTTCGATACCCTGGCCGATATCGGCGATCTCACCGATCGTGCTGTCCATGCCGGTGGCCACCACCACGCCGGTGCCGCTGCCGCGCGCGACCGTGGTTCCCATAAAGACCAGGTTATCCTGGTCGGCGAGACCGGCATCTGAATCTGGCCTGGCGTCAGCGGCTTTTTCCTGCGGCAGCGACTCGCCCGTGAGGGTGAAGTCATTGGTGGCCAGCTCGGTAGCGGTCAGCAGGCGCAGGTCGGCCGGCACGGCGCCGCCTTCCTCCAGATACACGATATCGCCGGGAACCAGGTCAGCCGCGTCCACCTCCGACTCGCTCCCGTCTCGCTGTACCCGGGCGTGCCCGCGGATCATCGATTTCAACCGTTCCAGAAGCTGCTCGGCATGGAATTCCTGGTAGATGCCGATCACGGCATTAACCAGGATGATCGCCAGCAATACGGTCGCACCGCGCAGGTCACCGAGATACCAGGCCAGCACCGCCGCAACAAATAAAACCGCGATCATCGGGTCGGAAAACTGGTGCAGGAGCAGGCGGTACCAGGGTTGCCTGCCGTTTTCCCGCAACAGGTTGGGGCCGTGGGCAGCCAGCCTTCGCTGGACCTCTGCCTGGCTCAGGCCCTGTCCGACATCGGTGCGCAGTTCCGCCTGTATCTGTTCTGTGGAGAGCTGGTGGGGAGGCGCGCTCAAGCCCCGGAGGTCCGGTACCGTCATCTTTGCCGCTCTATCAATCAGCTGGGGTGCCCTCCACCGCCGGTATCCGGTTCATGGTACGTGTTTACAGACCGTCATAAAAAGAATTGTGACGAAGCGGCCGTGGGAGGGTGACGGGCAGCGCGGGCGGGCGACGCTCGCAGCGCCAGCGGGCTACAACTCCCGCTGCACCCGCACCGACTTGTAATCCCGCACGACATTGAAGCGATCTTCCAGCGCCGCCACATAGGGGCTCTGTGCGGCCGGCTGGCCGTTAATCTCCTCGATAAGCAACTGCCGCAGCGGTTGGAACGACCGGTAGCACAGGTGATGCACCAGCTGCAGGTAGCCGCCCAGCGCCGGGCAATCGGGGGCAACGTGAATGGTCAGTGAGCGGCCATTGCGCCGGGCGGTCAGCACCAGTTCGGCACCGTGCATGACCAGGTGATTCGATGGCAGGCGCCTCGGCAGGTGCTCGCCGTGCGCGCCCAGGCCCAGCCCGGAGGGGCTGACCGGGTCGGCCGCGTTGAGGTGAAAGACCGCGCGCTCGGGCGGGGCGATGCCGAAGCTTTCCTGGAAGAAGCGCACCGCGGCGGGTGTCATGTACTGGGGGCCGCTGACCCCCTGGAAGAAGTGGCCGGCGACCACCTCACCGCTCAATTCCATCAACCGCAGCGCCCGGAAAATGCGCCGCCACTCAAAGGCGGCGGATTCACGCAGGCAGAGTTCGCGAAACACGATGCCGTTGCGGTTCAGCATCACCCGGGCGCGGTCCTTGTCCAGTTCCTGCAGGCCCAGGCTGTCCGGCGGTTCCACAGACGAGGGGACCGCATACCAGTTACCGACCGAGGGCCTGCTCCTGCGCAGGCGGTTGAACGCCCCGCGGCGCCCACGCCGGATGTCGGAAGGCGCAAGCGCCGGGGCCTCGAACTTGTGCTCGATGCCATGGCGCAGGGCGCCCATGGTGTCGTTACTGATGGCGCCCCGCCAGACCGCCTGCCACAGCTGCGCGGTGACATCGGCCGCGCCCCGCCCGCTCTTTTCCACCAGGGCATCGAAGGTGTAGCGGGCGTGGGCATCCGGGAGCAACACGGACGGCTCGGGGGCTTCGTCCTGCAACAACTCGAGGTCGTCGCCGAAGCACAGGGTGACCACTCCCTCCCCCAACCCCAGCCACTGCACGTCACCCTCGGCAAACAGCAGGTCGAGGTCGCGGCTACGGTAGTCGGGGAGGCGCGAGGGCAGGACCTCACTCTCCCAGAGAGCGGCGGCCAGGGGCAGGCCCCGCAGTCGCTCCAGTGTTTCGAACAGCCGGTCCACGGGATCACTGCCGGAAAATCGCGTCTGCCACCGGTACAGGAAGTAGGTCAGGGCCTCCACCGGTTCCGCCGTCACCGCGGGGCGCGAACGGGCGCGCAGCACCCGCAGCAGGTGCTCGTAGTTGCGGGCGTCACACCATCGCGGGGTCGGGTCGTCCCGCACCAGCGGGCCGGACACCAGCACGGCACTGTCCACCAGGCGGGCGAGCGTCACGGTGACAACGGCTTCCGCCAGGCCCAGCCGGTGCCGGATGTCCTGCACGGAGACGGGGCCATAATACTGCAGCCAGTTACCGAGCAGGGCGTCGAAACCGTCGAGGTTCGCCTCCGGCTGTTGCAGGTACGACCGGTAACGGTTCGCATCCTCTGCTGCAACGATCATTTCAGCATCACCCTGCCCCACTCGCGCCAGTCGCTCGTCGCTTGCGGTCGTGTCGAAGTCGAGCCCCTCGCAGAGAGCATGCCACTCGTCCACCGGCACCAGGGAACGTTCCTTCACCCACTCCAGCAGTTCCGCCGGGTCCCGCGGCGCGTAACCCTCCGCCAGGCGCTGGCGGCGGCGCTCGAAGTCCGTGACCAGCTCGGCGGGAATGGCCGGCCGCTGTGACTGCGAGTACACCACCTGCTGCACCAGGTCATCACGGAGCCTCGAGGTCTGCCCGGACTTCGGGTCGTCGCGGCGGTACATGTAGGTGTTGACCTGGTCCCAGGCCACCGCGGCCGCGAAAGGGCTGGGGGTAGCGGTCTCGATTTCGCTCACCTGGATCTCGCCGGTTTCCACTTCCGCCAGCACCTGGCGCAGGTGAACGAGGTCGAACTCGTCCTGCAGGCAGCTGCGCCAGGTTTCCAGCAGCACCGGGAAGTCCTCATACTTCAGCACCGCGTCCATCAGCTTCTGGGATTGCAGCCGGCTCATCCACAAGGGTTTGCGTTCGTTGAAGCGCCCGCGCGAAAGCAAAAGGGCCCGGCCGGCATTCTCGCGGAAGCGCGCCCCGAAAAAACCCGAACCCTCGAGCCTTTCCCGCAGCAGGGAATCCAGCTCTTCCACCGGAACCAGCGCCAGCAGATCACGGGCAGCGAGAGCATGGGGCAGCTGCAGGACGATGGATTCATTGGCGGTGAACACCTCGGGGCGCTCGCCGAACGCCCGCTCCCAGCCCGCCTCCAGCGCCATCGCCAGCGGCCGATTGACCCGCGCACCCCAGCCGGTGTGCAGCACCAGTTGCTGGCCCTCGGCGCGCATGGGGCCGGAATGAATCCGTTCCAACAGCAGATGGTGGCGATGGGGCAGGTCCGCCCCGGTATGCGCCTTCTGCCTTTGCAGGAGGGCGATGATCTCGTCGGCGACCCCGGCCTCGGTGTGGTAGGTCTCGAGAAGCGTCTCCCGGAAGTTCTCGTCATCCAGCTCCGCGTTGGCGGCCTCCAGGAACCTGCCGATACGTTCCGAGTAGTGAAAACTGCGGGACAGGGATTCCGCGGTCCAGAACGGCGGCGCGCTGGCGCCGGGTTTACCGGGGGCGACGATCACGTCGTTGTGGGTGATCTTCTTTACCTGCCAGGCCTGGGTACCCAGCGAAAACACCTGGCCTACACGGGCCTCCCAGACGAACTCCTCATCGAGCTCGCCGATGCGGGCGTTATCGCGCTCGTGACGCAACTGGAAGTAACCGCGGTCGGGAATCACCCCGCCGGAACTGTACAGTGAAAGCAACGCACCGCGGCGGGCCTCGATACGATTGTCGATGCGATCGACCCGCACCCGCGGTTTCAATTCGGGGATGTGGTGTTCCCCGTAGCGGCCCACCAGCATGTTCAGCACCAGGTCGAATTCGAGCCGGGTGAGCGCGTTGTAGGCGGTGGAGCGGCGCAGTTCCAGGTAGAGTTCGTCGATGTCCCAGCTCTCGGTGCCCGTCATCGACACGATAACCTGGGCGAGCACGTCCAGTGCGCCGCGAACCATGCGCACCGGCTCGATATCCCGCTCGAGTATCGCCCGGGCCAGTACCGCCGCCTCGATGAAATCCTGCGGGTGGGTGGGGTACAGGGTGCCCTTACTGGTGGCGCCCACCTGGTGGCCGGCACGTCCGATGCGCTGGATACTGCTGGCGATGGAATCCGGTGACTGCACCAGGATCACCTCGTCCAATGCACCGATGTCGATGCCCATTTCCAGTGAGCTGGTGGCGACGATGGCCTCGAGCTCACCGGCTTTGAGGCGGGCTTCCACGTCCGCGCGTATCTCGCGCGACAGGGACCCGTGGTGGGCGTAAGCCACCAGGCGACCGGCTGCACTGTTGAGTTTCCAGGTAAGTTTCTCGCACAACGCCCGGCTGTTGACGAAGATGAGGCTGGAGCGGTTACCACTGATGCGCTCCAGCAGATCGCAGGCCAAGGTGTCCCAGACTTTTTCGCCCTCGGGTCGCTGCGCCACCACCTCCGGGTAGCGAACGCTGATGCTGTAACGCTTGCCCGGTGGCGCTTCGATAATCTGCACATCTCTGGATACGAAATCACTGCCGCTGCGCCGGAAGCCGCCGATAAAGCGGGCGACCTCCTGCAACGGGTTGACCGTGGCCGAGAGCGAGATGCGCTGGAATTCACCGGAGAACGGCACCAGGCGCTCCACCGCCGACATCAGGAAGACGCCGCGCTTGGACTCGACCACAGAGTGAACTTCATCGAGGATGAGGGTGTCGATGCGGTGTAACAGGGTCTGCCCGCCCAGCGAAGAAAGCAGGAGATTGAGGCTCTCCGGGGTGGTGATCAGTATCTCCGGCGGGTGACGCAACATGCGCCGGCGCATTTCGGCATCGGTATCGCCGCTGCGGGTGGCAACCGTTATTTTGGGGAACTCCACCCCTTCCCGCTGAAAGCACTCGCGCAACCCGTCAAGCGGAGCGATCAGGTTGCGCTGGATATCATTGTTCAGCGCCTTCAGCGGGCTGATATACAACACCCGGGTTGAACCCGTCTCCAGGTCACCGGTAGCAAAGCGATTCAGCGCCCAGAGAAACGCGGTGAGGGTTTTACCGCTGCCGGTGGGCGCGCTGATCAACAGATGCTCGCGGGCCGCGATACGTGGCCAGGCCAACTGCTGCACCGGCGTGGGGCCGTCGAAGCTGTCGGCGAACCAGCGTGCGACGAGCGGATGAAACGGCGGCGGACGGGTCATCAGCGACAGGGCTGGCCGCCTGCCAGGCGGGCTATTCGTTCACCCACAACATCTTGGTGCTGGCGTGAAACGGCAAACCCGACTCCTGGCCTGGCAGCAGGGGCAATTCGGACGTACGCCACAGCGGCTCCCAGCACCCGTGGCGTTCGAGGTGCTCCCTGGTCTCATCCCGCGCATCGCCGGGGAGGCCCTCGTACCAGCTGCGCAGCATGCTCAGGCACCAGACCCGGTAACGCGAGCTGCGGGCGCCGTAATAGCTGACACCACCCACGCGCACGTCAAAGCGCTTGCGGCCCGCCGCGACTGCCTCGGCATTCGCACAGAGGTAGGGCAGGTAGGCCTCGCCGATATTGTCCAGCAGCGGCGAGAGATCTGCCGGTACGCCTTCCAGCCACTCGCCGGTGCGGGTATCCGGACGCCAGTTCCACAGCCTCGCCACCCATTCCAGTACCGCCGGGGCCCGCCGGCGCAGAATCGCCAGCGGCACCGGGTCGAGGGCAAAGTGCCGGAAGAAGGGACCCGACAGCCCGATATCCGCAAGCCCCGGGCGGTCACCGAACAGGAAGGGGCGCTGGCTGAAGATGTCCTCCAGCCAATCGAGCAGCGAGAGATAGGCAGCCTCCACGCCCGGTATCGCCCGATCGGTAAGCCCATCGCCCATGGTATAGCCGCGTCGCTGTCGCCGTCGCAAGACGGCGCGCTTGACCCACTCCGGGCCCCTGGCATCGCGCATCAGTTCTTCCGTCAGGTGCCGTGATTGCAGCGCCGCACCCTCGGGATAGTACCAGCGGTAATGCATGGCGGGTCGCCACCACCACTCGTCGGCCCAGTCCTCGATCAGCAGGCTGAGGTAGGCCTGCACCGGGTCCGGGGGTATCACGCCCGCATCGGGATAGCGGGCCTCGAACCACTGTATGATCGCCGTGGTATCGGTCATCCAGCGCCCGTCGCCCAGCTCAAGCGCGGGCATCTGCATCACTCCGATCGTCCGCTTGAGTTCATCCTGCGCCGCGGGGAACTGCATGCTCTTCAGCGTGTACGGTATACCCCGAACACGGAAGTAGTTCTCCAGTTTGCCGGTGAAGTAGGAAATATTGGAGCCGTGTACGGTAAGCGGCTGCAGCTCCGCCGTGGCCTCGGCCATGTCATTCATAAACCCGATCCCCCGCCCGAGAGGGCCGCTCGCCGGGGCACTCCCAACTTGCCCCCGGCAGACCCGTTATCGCCGTTTACGCAGGCCCGAGTTTCCGGCCGCACACTGGCTGAAAACAGTAGCCTAACACGATAGATTGCGCGAGTGGCCTGACGCCGCGCGCGGTCGCGACATGCCGCCGATCAGAAAAATCGCCCGGTAACCGTGCCGGGCGGACAAGCCTGCCGCTTGCGCTCCAAACCCTGATTTGCCAGTGTGGCCGGGTGCGCCTGACCCGAACGGACCGACCCATGGATCGCCCTCGCAGTAAACGACCCAATCCGCTGGACCGCTATGCGCGGCAACTGCGGCCGGGCAGGCTGGAATGGATAGGCCTGCGGCCGGCCCGCAAGGTCGGAATGAATACACCCGCACGCGCCACGGCAATCGCCAACACCGGCCTGGCCGGCGATCACCGATCGGGGAAAACGCCCGGCTCCGGCAGGCAGGTCACGGTCATCTCGCGCGAATTCATGGGCCAGATCGCCCACTTCCTCCGGCGCGACGACATCGACCCGGCCCTGCTGCGGCGTAACCTGGTGGTGTCGGGCATCAACCTGCACGCGCTGCGGCACCAGCGCTTCGCCATCGGCGGGGCGCTGTTCGAGGCGGGGGCGCTGTGTCACCCCTGCTCACGAATGGAGGCGGCGCTGGGCAGCGGCGGCGTGGCGGCGATGATCGGCCACGGCGGGCTGTGCTGCCGGATTCTGCGCGGCGGGGAGATCGCCATCGGCGATCCGGTCGAGGTGCGTCCGGAGGGCGAGAATCTCGAGCTGTTTAGCTGACCGACGTTCCCCAACCGTTCGGCAAATTCGACGCCGACCCGGGCTTGCTCCCCATACCCTGTCGTGAAAACCGTCGACCATGGCGCCACGTCGTGCACGACGCCCCCATGGCAGCCCGGCCAAGGGTGTTACCGAGCCCCCGAACATCGCCCCAAACTACCAATCAATTGCTTGGTTTATGTAGATATTCGGTGTTAGGATTCGAGACGCTGATAGATACAACCCCAACGACTAACGAACGCGGGCGACGCCGCCCCGGACAAATAGATGGGAGAACTATCCATGCAAAACCCCCGCTACGGCGGCCTTCCCGGCCGACTCAAATCCCTCGCTCTCGCGGTCCCGGTCTGCTCATCCGCCCTCCTTTCCGGCCTTGCCCACGCCCAGTCCGAAGCGGCCTACACCGGCCTCGAAGAAATCGTGGTGACCGCCCGCAAGCGGGAGGAGGCCGTGCAATCGACGCCGGTTTCCATGGTTGCATTCAGCCAGTTGGCGCTGGAGAGCAGATCGATCACCAACTTCAAGCGCGTCGGCGAGATCGCCCCCAACATCGAGATTAACGGCGGGATACCCAACGGCGGCGGCAGCGCCACCCAGATCTTCATCCGCGGGGTCGGCCAGGACGATTACTCTTTCCCCAACGAACCCGGTGTAGGCTTATACATCGACGATGTCTACATTTCACGCAGCGCCGCGGCGGATTTCGGCTTCATGGATATCGAGCGCATCGAGATTCTGCGCGGACCCCAGGGCACCCTGTACGGGCGCAACACCATCGGCGGCGCGGTCAAGGTCGTTACCCGCAAACCCACCGGTGAGACCGGCGGTCGCATCGGCGTCACCGTCGGGGAATACGACCGCCTCGACGCCTTCGCCAACTACGAGATGCCGCTGACGGATACCGTCGCGGCAAAATTCGCCATCGCCACCTTCCAGCGGGACGGCCTCGGCGAAAACTTCATCGGCCAGGACCTCGGTGAAGACGACGAGTGGGATGCCCGGGTCACCCTGCGCTGGCAGCCCGACGACACGACCGACGTAATTTTCTCCGCCGATTACATGACCCAGGAGCAGGCCGGGCCGGCGGGGTCCATGGTGCGCTTCGACCCGCTGGACCCCACCACCAACTTCCTGATCAACGATCTCCTGGCGCCCCCGCGCGCGGAGGAACTGGGGCTGGAACCGCCGTTTGATGTCTACGGCGATGCCTACGTGAAAACACTGGATGACTGCGACGACTGCGTGTACGACTCCGGGGGCACGGTGGAGACCCGCGACGACGCTGACATCTGGGGCATGTCGCTGACGGTCGACAAGGAGTTCAGCGGGTTTCTGCTCAGGTCCATCACCGCCGTGCGAGACTACGATATCGACATCCGCCGTGATTCCGAGCACACGCCCTTCGACATCGTGCAGGTGGACAACCCGGAGGAGTTCACCCAGTACAGCCAGGAGTTCCAGTTCATCGGCACCGCCCTCGACGACCGGATAGACTGGGTCGGCGGCCTGTACGGCCTGCTCGAGGACGGCGAAAGCACACTGTTCGCACCGCTGCTCTCCGGACTCTATGATGTCGCCGGCGCTGACCTGACCGCACTCATCGAAACCGAATACGACGCCTACTCACTGGCTGCGTACGCCGAGTTCACCTACCACGTCAGTGATCGGCTCGGCCTGACCTTCGGAGGCCGCCTGACGCACGACGACAAGGAGTACGTGTACGGTTTGACGCGACCGGAGTCCGGGGAAGTCCCGCTGCCGCCGGAAAAACTGACCGAGAGCTGGACCGAGTTCCTGCCCAAGTTCGGTATCGAATTCCAGCAATCCGACGACGTGCTGATTTATGCCAACGCGTCGCGTGGCTACAAGGCCGGCGGCTACAACTCCCGCGCACTGTCCGGCATCGCGCCGAAAGCCTACGATCCCGAGTACATCAATTCCTATGAACTGGGCGCGAAATCGACATGGCTCAACAATACCCTCACCCTGAACGGTGCGATCTTTTACAACGACTACGAGGACATCCAGCTGCTCGCCGTGCTGGACCTCGGGGGCGGTAACGTTGAGACGGTGATCGAGAACGCCGGCCAGGCCACTATCATCGGCGGAGAACTGGAGTTTGTCTGGGCGCCGACGGCGCGCTTCAATCTCGCCGGCGGTATCGGGTTGCTCGATGCCGAATATGACGAGGTGGGAGACTCGGCCCAGAGTGCCGGCATATCGGAAGACAACGACCTGATCAACGCACCGGAGGTCAGCGCCAACCTGTCCGGGGAGTATAACTTCCCCATCGCCGGTGGCGACCTCATGCTGCGGGCGGACATGATCTATCGCGACGAGCAATACCGTGACGCAGTGAACACACCGGAACTGAAGTCCGATTCCTACACGATCTGGAACGGACGTATCGCCTGGACACCGGCCTCGGGCAACTGGACCATCGCCGGCTTCGTGACCAACATCACCGACGAGTTATACGTCACCAATGGCGTCAGCGTACTGGGGCTGGGTTACGTGGAGGCGTACTACAACCGTCCTCGGGAGTGGGGGCTGGAATTCTCGATGAATTTCGGCAACTGAGCCCGGCCAGCTGGAACCACCGCTGCGCGGGGTCATCGCCTGGAGGCGTTAAACCGCCGCCGGGTCCAACTGCAGCCGGTAAGCATCCAGCATCTTGCGGGCAATCGTGCGCGGCTGGTGACGTCCGGCGTGGTACCAGGTGGGTGTCCAGTTGAGACTGCCGAGCACAGCCAGCCGGAAATAGCGGCGGTCAACCGCTTTCGGCAACGGCAATTCTGCAACCAGCCCCGCGATCAGTGCCTCGTAGTCGTCGCGCTGACGAATCAGTTCGGAGCGCAGGGGGTCGTCGAACGACCGCGTGAACTGGGGCGTCACCACCTGGCTGTAGGGGCTGTCACTCAACAGCGTCTCGAGGTGGGCCGTGCAGGCCGCGCTGAAACGCTCCCAGGCGCTGGCGTCGGCGGCAGCCTCCAGAGCTTGCTGCACAGCGGTCGTCACCTGGGCGACACCCCGAGAGTGCACCGCTATCATCATCGCTTCCTTGGACTCGAAGTGGTAGTACAGCGACCCGGACAAAATGCCCACCTCGTTGGCGATATCGCGGATGGACGTGCCCGCATAGCCCTTACTGGCAAACAGGCGGGCGGCGGCGTCCATGACCCGGTCGCGCTTGCTCTCGCGGCTCCTGTTGCCGCCATCGCCCTTGCGACCCTCGCGTCGCCGCGCTGTAGAGGCCAATGCGGGCTCAGTCCTTGAGGTAGTCTTTGAAAAAGTCGATGGTCAGTACATCCACGACCTGGTCGTCATCATCGAGTATTTCCAGCATGTTCGGGCTATCGCCCTGGAAGCTGGCATACACGACCATGCCCTGATCCGAGGCAAAGGGCGTATGAGCGCTTCCCGGCGGCTCATAGGAGTAGGTCCCGGGGAAGTGCATTTCTTCCCCCTCGCGATACCCCCACAAGCCCTCCAGCGTCAGGGCGACCGCCGTACAGCAGTGATTGTGCCGGGCAAACTCAGCCCCGGGGTCCTGTTTGAATAGAAAATCCACCCGGTGCCGCTTCTCGTCGATGACCAGTACCTTCAGGTAGTTACCCGGCTGCCCCTCGACGGGGGCCCAGTCGATGAGATTGCTGTTGACGTTCTCGATTTCCCCGTAATAGGTTCGTCTGGCAGATTCCAGTATATTACTCGACGGCACGGCACACCCCCTTCAAACAAACAATCGCTTGGTTGAAACTAGTATATACTGGCATCGGGAACAACAACAGCAGAGCGCCAATCCCATGACTTCCGGCGACCAGGTAAGCCTTACCCTCTTTGGTGCGATTACGGCCACGGTTCTGGCTATCGTGGCGGCCATTGCCTCGTTTATCGTCGTCCCGACACCGCTGGCGCGCAGCGCGGAGATGCCGGCTGGTAACACCGGTGCCCCGGCGGCCGGCGTTCCGGCGGCCGGCGCTCCGGCGGCCGGCGCCCCGGCGGCCGGCGCCCCGGCGGAGAAATCGGCGTCGAAGCTGTCGGACCTGCAGATCGTCGATTCCAGGGGCAATCCAGTCGCCGGCGCCATGGTTACGTCCACCTCCTCCAGAGGTATCGAGACAACCCGGTTCACAGGCGCCGACGGCCGCGTCGACCTCCGCTTTCCGAAAGACCCGATCAGGGTCCATGCCCGCGGTTTCCGGTCAGCGAAAGCGACAGCAGGCGCGACGATTGCACTCAAGCGCGACCCCGCATTCCTCGAGCAACTGCCGAGCAGTCAGTGGCTGTCCCTGCTGCCCGAGGGCGACCGCAAACAGGAATTCATCCTCAACTGCGGTACCTGCCACGAACTCACCCACGCAAGAGTCTTTTACGACGGTAAACCGCGCGGCGCGACCGAGTGGCGCGCCGCTATCGCCATGATGCGGGCCATGGATGCCTTCGAGGTCATCCCGCCGGACTTCGATGACGAGACCTATGCCGACTGGCTGGCCACGCACCTCACCGCCGAGAGCATCGACCGCCTGACGCCGACCCCGGCGGATGCCGGCGACACCCTGTCGGGGATAACCATTACCGAATACCCGCTGCCCATCGGGGACGCGCTGCCCCATGACCTCGTACTGGGCCCCGATGACCGCATCTGGGTGACGGCGTTTCTCTACGACGAGATCTGGGCGGTGGAACCGGCCACCGGCGCAGTCCAGCGCTACCCGGTTGACGACGACCCCGACCGCAACGCACAGCCCAGGGCGCTGAAGTTCGACCGGCAGGGCTACCTGTGGATCGTCAACGGTGGGGCGTACTCGGTACTGAGACTGGACCCGGCCGACGGCAGCTACCGCAGCTTCGATGTCGGCATGTACCCCCACTCACTCGACATCGACAGCGACGGCACCGTCTGGGTGAACGACTACTTCGCCACGAGCGAGCGCATCGCCCGGGTGAGCAATCCCGATGGCGAGGTCAGGACCATCGAGGTACCGCCGGCCAACCGCCCGGCCAGCGAAGGCCTGCCATTGCCCTACGGCCTGCAGCTGGATGCTCGCGGACGACTGTACAGCACACAGCTCGCTGCCAACACCCTGGTGGTGTACGACACCCGCAGCGGCAAAGCGGGCAAGCACGAGATGCCGTTTCCCAACAGTGGCCCGCGGCGGCCTGGCCTGGGGCCGGACCAGAGCCTGTGGATTCCGGAATTCAACACCGGTTATATCACCCGCTTCGACCCGGAGACGGCGGAGTTCGAGCGATTCGCGCTGGGCGATAGCGCCATGGGCGCCTACGACGTGGAAGTCGATCCCTCATCCGGAATGGTCTGGGTAACCGGCTCGCTGGACAGCAGCCTGCTGCGCTTCGATCCGAGCACCGCCGATGTGCTGCGAATCCCGCTACCCACTGAACCGGCGTATATGCGCCACCTGGCAGTGGACCCGGCGTCAGGAGATGTATGGACCGCATATTCCTCGCTGCCCGCCGCGAAGCCGAAACTGGTACGAGTGACGCTCGACCGGAAGCCTGCAAGCGGCGCCTCGATAAGCGCGATACAGCAGTAAAACGGCTCGAAGCCCTCGTGTACCGGCACGCTGGCGGCGATTTCCCGCCGCTGGTGGACTCACGCCCGGCTGTGACAGTGCAACCAGGTTGGCATCCGCGGGTTACGACGCGCCTTCGAGGATAATCACCGAACAGGCGGCCTCGTCAAAGCCCATCACGCCGCCGCCGTTTTCGGCGAGCGCCAGCCGTGCGCCGGCCACCTGCCGCTCGCCCGCTTCCCCGCGCAACTGGCTGCACAGTTCCGCGATCATCGACAGGCCGGTGGCACCGACCGGATGCCCCTTGGACACCAGGCCACCTGACGTATTGACCGGCACGCTACCCTCGGGACCGGTCTCGCCCGCCGCGACGAACGGGCCACCCTCCCCGGGTTCACACAGGCCCAGCATTTCGACCTGGTAGATCTCGCAGAAAGCGGTGGCGTCGTGAACTTCTGCCACGTCGATGTCCCGGGGCGTCACACCTGCCTGACGGTAGGCCTTTGCCGCCGCGACACTGCTGAGGCCCGGTTCATCGAGGGATCGGTACTTGCCGCCGGCAAGAGAAGTCGCGGCCACACGCACGGCCCGTCGCTGCGCGGAGGCAGGCAGCTCGCGCAGCAAGCGGCCCGAGACCAGTATCGCAGCGGCGGCACCGTCGCCTATCGGGGCACACATGGATCGGGTGAGCGGATACGTCACCGGTCGATCGTCGAGGACCTGCTGTGGCGTCATGCTGAACCGGTATTGAGCCAGCGGGTTCAAGGCACCGTAGTTGTGGTTTTTGGCGGCCGCGATGGCAATCTGCTCGACCGTCGTCCCGTAGCGGCGCATGTGATAGCACGCCTGCATCGCGTAGGTGTCCATGAACACGGTGCGGTCGGGGCCGGGGTCGAAGGGCTTGCCCGCGACCTCCCCCGCCTCCGTATAGTAATCCTGCCACTCTTGGGGGTCGTACTGGTCGATGCCGCCCATGAAAATGCGCATCGACTTCTCCGGCTCGTCCGGAAAGCAGGTTTTTTCCACGCCCAGCGCGAGGCTCATGTCCGCGACCCCACTGACGATATCTTTCCAGGCGCCGTTGAGCGCCATCGACGCCGTCGCGCAGCCCCCCTCGACATTCACGACCGGCAGCCGCTCGGGTAGCAGGCCTTCGCGCACCAATGGCGTGAACGCTACCTGGCCGCGAATGCTCCCCTGGCCGTCGGTCCACATGCCGCAGTTGCCAAACCAGCCCGTCTCGATGCGCCCGCCGTCGATACCGGCATCCTGCAGTGCCGCCAGGTATGCCTCGCGTGTCAGGTCCTTGATGCTGTCGCCGGGACGCTTGCCGAACGCGGTGCTTGCCACGCCGACGATGTAGACGTCGCTCACGATTGCGGCCAGTAGGCTGCGCGCAGTTCGCGCTTGATCACCTTGCCCAGCGCATTGCGCGGAAATTCTTCCCTCAGCTCCACACCGTGGAGTCGCTGTATCTTGGCCAGCTTCTCATTACTCCAGGCCATCACTTCCTCCACGTCCGGGCTGCAACCGGGAGCGGGGATGATCAATGCCAGCGGTGCCTCACCCCACCTCGGATGAGGCACGCCGATCACGGTGACGTCGGACACCTCCGGGTGCCTGCCGACAATCGCCTCGATGTCCTTGGGGAACACGTTGAAGCCACCCGACAGGATCATGTCCTTTTTACGGTCGAGGATGTAGAGAAAGCCCTCTTCGTCAAGCTTGCCGATGTCGCCACTCTTAAGGAACGTGCGGCCGCGCTCATCCAGCCAGATCGACTCGGACGTGGCCGCCTCGTTCTTGTGATAGCCGCGCATCAACCCACCCCCGTAACCCACGATCTCACCGGGCTCGCCCGCTGCGACTTCCCTGCCCTCGTCATTGATGATGCGCAGGTCGAAGCCGACCACCGGTGTACCGACCGACCCCGCCCGGTCCATCTGTTCCGGCCGCAATATGGTCGCAAAACCCTCGGAGAAACCGTACAGCTCGAACAATCCGGGGCCGATCCTGTCCAGCACCTGCTCGCGGGTATCCTGGCGCAGCGGTGAACCGGCCGAGAGAAAGTACGCCAGGCTGCCGAGATCGTGTTGCTCCAGGGCGGGAGATTCCAGGGTCGCAATGTATTGTGCCGGCACCATGAATGTGTGTGTCACCCGGTGCTTCTCGACGCACTGCAACCAGTGTTCGGGCGTGAATTGCTCCATCACCACCATGGTCGCGCCCACGAACATGGGCGGCAGCAACATGAACCAGGTACCGTTTGAGTACAATGACGTCGTCGCGAGGCAGACGCTGCGGTGGTCCATGCGCAGTTCCAGTGCATTGGAATACGACCAGTGCTGCCGTGCCCGGTGAGTCTGCACGATACCCTTGGGCAGGCCGGTGGTGCCCGACGAGTAGATGATGTTGAAATCGTCACTGAGCTGGTAGCGCACGGGCGGCTCCGCATCGGCGTCGCAGTCCAGCCACTCGTCGTAGCTGATCGCTCCCGGCTGCGACCAACCCACGGTGACCAGTGTCTGTACCGCATCG
Source organism: uncultured Gammaproteobacteria bacterium (assembly GCA_963753815.1). Taxonomy (GTDB): domain Bacteria; phylum Pseudomonadota; class Gammaproteobacteria; order Pseudomonadales; family Halieaceae; genus CAVWDU01. Next base: position 1,675,785 of record CAVWDU010000003.1, on the reverse strand, counting down.
CCTGCCTGCGCCACCGCGGCGGCGCCCAACTCGCGACTGGTGTCGCCGCAAAAGAGATAGCGGGCGCCCGAATCCAGCAACAGTGTGGCAACCTGCTCCGCAGTCAGCAGGGTACTGATCGGGACCACGCAGGCACCCGCCTTGACGATGCCGAACAGGATGACCAGCGCATCGGCGGAGTTGCCCATCAGCACCGCTACTTTTTCGCCGGGGCTGGCGCCGCTTGCCAGCAACGAGTTGGCCACCCGGTTCATGCCCTGGTTCAGTTCCCGCCAGGTGAGGGTGTGCTGCCCGCAGATCAGTGCCGGCTTATCCGCCCTGAACCGCGCGTGGGATGCCCAGACCTCTGGCAGATAGACCTGGGTGTCGTCCAGTTGCTGCATAGCCCCTCTCAAACAACCAAATGATCGCTTGGTAACACTCCCTGCGCATGCTAGCATAATCACGTTCTCGCGCAAACGCGGAGTCTCAGTGATGACTAACACCGGCGCCGGCCAGGGCGCTCCCCTCCCGGTGTACGACCCTCGCGACCCGGCGACGATCAACGATCCGATTCCGGCGCTGCGCCACCTGCAGGACACAGACCCCGTGCACTGGTGCAAACCGCTGCGCGGCTGGGTGATAACCCGCTACGCAGATGCCCGGACCGTGCTGCGCAGCGAGCACTTTTCCGCCGATCGAATCTCCCCATTTTACAACGCGCTAAGCCCGGAGCGACAAAAGCCGATCAGCGAACTGATCCGGTACCTGAACACCTGGGTGGCCTTCAAGGACCCGCCCGAGCATACGCGGCTGCGAACGCTGATGAGAACCATCCTGTCACCGTCGGCGGTCGCGGAGATGGAGCCATTCATCGTCAACGCCGTCGACAGGCTCATCACCGGGCTCAAGGCGGTAAACAGCTTCGATTTTATCGAGGCATTCGCCTTTCCGCTGCCGGCGATGGTGATACTGGAAATGCTGGGACTGCCCGAAGAGGACATGGATGATCTCAAGGACTGGTCGAACAAGATGCAGATGTTCATCGGCAGCGCCACGACCTCGCCACAGAAGTACACGCTGGCGGAGGAAGGCGCGATCAGCATGGCGGAGTATTTCCGCGGCGTCATCCGTGAACGGGAACGCCGTCCCGGCAGCGACCTGATCACCCGCCTGCTGGCCATCCGTGAAGAGGATGATCTGCTCACCGAGGACGAGGTGATCGGTACCTCGATGCTGTTCCTGTTCGGGGGCCACGAGACTACCACCAACCTCATCGGCAACGGCGTCAGGGCCCTCCTGGGCCATCCACAGCAACTGGAACGCCTGCGGCGGGAACCCGAACTTGTCCCGCGCGCTATCGAGGAGATCCTCCGTTACGACGGGCCCACCGGTGCCTCGGTGCGGATTGTGAGTGAACAGCACGAGTTTCACGGCAAAACGCTGAAGGCAGGCGACCGCGTGTTCGTGATGATCAACGCGGCCAACCATGACCCGAGGGCGTTTGATCACCCCGAGCGCTTTGATGTTCTTCGCGAGCCCAATTTGCATCTCACGTTCAACTTCGGGCCCCACTTCTGCATGGGCGCTCCCCTGGCGCGGCTTGAGGGCAGGGTGGCCCTCGCCCGGCTGATTGAGGCGATGCCGAACCTGCAGCTCGCCAGTGATCGCTACGACTATATGGACACACTGGTCATGCGCGGCGTACGTACCATGCCGGTTCGGCAGTAACACCCGCGCTACCGTGTGGAAAACTGCTTGTGGCGGCCTGCAATGACTGCCGGACCGCCCACCACCGGCTGCCTTTAGAGAAAGATTCCTGTTGACGTCGCCGGTGTGACCGATATAGCTTTAACGCGCACATTCCAGGGAGGGGATAACCGGCACGGCAGCCGCACTTCAACCACTAGTCTTTTGCCCTTGGGTCGAACAATCCCGGGGCAGGGGCCAATAAAAGTGGAGCGCACATCCGATGACATCCACCCATCAGTTCAGCCTCACGCTTCTCGGCGCCATCACCGCCACGATGCTGGCCGTCACCGCCACTATCGCTTCATTTGTCGTCATCCCCACGCCCCAGGCACGCAGCGCCGAGGCGATAATCGAGACTGAGGCGACAACCGAGACTTTTACCGCACCGGCCTTGGCGACGATAGCAGAGGTTCGCATCATCGACGCCACTGCCAATTCCACCCTGCACGGGTGGACAGCAGACGTTCATAACGGACGTTAATTGCGCCGGGCGCGGGTTGGCGCCCAAAAATCGGCTGCCGGCGCCAGCGCCACCCCCTGCGCCCCTGAGGCAGGGCGTTGACTACGCCTGGCCCGGGTTGGCGGCGATGAATCCGTTAACCGCTTCCGCCAGCGACTCGCCCTGATCCTCCTGCAGGAAGTGCCCGCCGTTGGCGATGGTCGTGTGGGCCTGGCCAGCACAGCCCGGGATCAGTTTCTGCATCACGGCATCGGCACCGGCGGTGACCGGGTCCGAATCGCTGAAGGCAGTCAGGAACGGCTTCCGCCACTCACCCAGCACAGCCCATGCCGCCCGGTTCGCCTCCGCTGCCGGGTCGTCTGGTGATATGGGCACCAACAGGGGAAACTGGCGCGCACCCTCTTTATACGTCTCGTCGGGAAAGGGCGCGTCATAGGCCGCGATCACGGCATCATCGAGCTCGGTCGTCGTCGCGCCCTGGATGATCGCGCCGGTGGGAAAATCCGGCACGCTCTGGGAAAACTCGCGCCACTTCATGAACGCGTCGGGCGGCGAATGGTCACCAGTGGGCAACATGGTATTGGCTGCCACTACCCGGGCGAATCGATCGCCGTGTTCCGCCACCAGGCGCAAGCCGATGAGCCCACCCCAGTCCTGGCAGACGAGGGTGATGTTACGCAGGTCCAGTTGCTCCAGTACCGAACGCATCCAGTCGACGTGGCGCTGGTACGTGTAATCCTCCCTCCGGGTGGGCTTGTCTGACCGGCCGAAGCCCGGCAGGTCCGGCGCTACCACGCGGTGCCCCGCCGTCACCAGCGGAGGGATCATCTTGCGGTACAGGTAGCTCCACGAGGGCTCGCCGTGCAGGAGCAATACCGGATCCGCGTCGGCGGGACCCTCGTCGAGATAATGCACCCGCAACTCACCGCCCTCGGTGTCGTCAACCTGCAGGTAGCTGGGCTCGAATGTGTAGCCTTCCAGGTCGGCAAAGCGGTCATCCGGTGTTCTCACGTACTCCATCGGTGTAGCTCCCTGTTATCACTTGGCGCCCGCCGCGCGTGCCGGCAGGGCTATCAATCCTGCCCTGGGGGCTCTTATCCCTGGGCTGAGGGCTCTTACCCCTGGGCTGAGGGCTCTTACCCCTGGGCTGAGGGCTCTTACCCCTGCGCTGAGGGCTCTTATTCCTGCGCTGATAGTAGCGCGAAGCGAGCCGATGTCGCCACCGGGCGCCAGCCGGCGCGGGCCACACCGCCACAAACACACCCTCCACTCGCCCGCCGCAGGTATACTGCTATGCTTAGCGCCATCACCAGCGGCAATCACACGGACATTCGCGATGCAACAACTCACCGGGCTCGACGCTTCCTTCCTGTACCTGGAAACACCCAACTCGCCGATGCACATCTCGGGCCTCGCCATCTATGACCAGAGTACGGCACCGGGCGGCGTGGTGCGATTCAAGGACATCATCGAAAATACGGCCTCACGGATCGGCGGCCTGCCCAGCCTGACGCGCCACCTGGAGACGGTTCCTCTCAATCTCGATCACCCCTGGTGGGTGTCGGACGGCAGTTTCGACCCGGAGTTTCACATCCGCCATATCGCCCTGCCCAAGCCCGGGGACTGGCGCCAGCTGTGCATCCAGATCTCGCGGCTGCACGCGCGGCCGCTCGATCGAGGCAGGCCGCTGTGGGAACTGTACGTCATCGAGGGTCTCGATGCGGTGGAGGGCTATCCACCGGGCTGCTTTGCGATCTTCACCAAGATGCACCACGCCGCCGTCGATGGCGCCTCCGGGATGGAGATCACCGCCGCGCTGCACGACCTCACCCCGGATTACGAGGCACCGGCGAAACGGAATGAGCCCGCCACGGAGATGGCGCCCAGCAAGCTCGACCTGATCCTGCGGGCACAGCTCAACAGCCTTCGGGAGCCGTTCCGGTTTATCTCCGTCGCCCGCAATACTGTCCCCGGCTTCGCCCGCGCCTACGCCCGCCTGCGTAAGGGGGAACTGCATCGGGTCAGCACAGTACCGCGCACCCGCTTCAATCGCACCGTCTCGCCACACCGGGTTTTCGACGCCGTCCGGTTCCCCCTGGCAGATATCAAGGCGATCAAGAATGCCGTGCCCGGCGCAACCGTCAACGATGTTGCGATCACACTCTGCGGTGGCTCCCTGCGCCGCTACCTCCTCGCCAAGGATGAATTACCGGAGCAGAGCCTTGCCGCGATGGCCCCGGTTAACGTGCGGGACCCGTCTGAAACCGGTAGCGGAGGCAATATCGTTTCCACCATGACCGTCGAGGTACGCAGCGACATCGAAGACCCGGTAGAGCGGCTGCAGGCGGTGCACGAGGGCACCCGCCAGGCCAAGGCACTGAACAATGCCGTCGGCGCCAAGGCGATGACCGACTACACCCAGTTCATACCCAGCACCCTCACCGCGCAGGCAGCCCGGCTGGCCAGTCGCTGGGGGCTGCTCAACCAGATCCGGCCGATCTACAACTGCGTGATCACCAATGTGCCCGGCCCGCAGGTCGCGCTGTACAACACCGGCGCAAGAATGCTCTCGAATTTCGGCACCGGCCCGGTCAACGACGCGGTGGGGCTGTTTCACGTGATATCGAGTTACTGCGGCGAGTTCACCATTTCCGCCACCTGCGACCGGGACATGATGCCCGACCCGGAGTTCTACCGGCAGTGCCTGCAGGAGAGCTTCGACGAGCTGTATGCGGCTACCGCCGGCAAGACCAGCGGCGGCCGGAAATCTCGCGCCGCGGGTGGGCGGGCAAAGTCGAAAGCCGGGTCGACGCCCACGGCTAAAGCCAGACCCAAGGCCAAAGCCAAGACCAAGCCGAAAGCCAAGACCGGGGCGAAAACCAAGCCAAGACCAAGACCAAAACCAAGACCAAGACCAAGACCAAGGCTGCACCGAAAGCGTCGCCCGCCCGCAAGAAGCGCGTCAGGCAAGCGTCCCGGGGCTAGCCCGCTTGGGCCCTGCTCAGAAGTCGTCATCCTGGTAGAGATCCAGCACCGCGCCGTAGCTCGCCGAGGCCGCATTGCGGGCGAACTTGGCCAGCACGCCGCGGCGGTAGCGCGGCCCGGGGCGCCGCCACGCGGCCCGGCGCCGCTGCAGTTCCGCATCATCGACGTCGAGGTGCAGCAGTAACTGGTGGGCGTCGATGGTGACCTGGTCGCCCTCCTCGATCAACGCGATCAATCCACCTGCGTAGGCCTCGGGAGCGACGTGACCGACCACCATACCCCAGGTGCCGCCGGAGAACCGGCCGTCGGTGATCAGGCCCACGGACTCGCCCAGCCCCTGACCCACCAGCGCACTGGTAGGCGCCAGCATTTCCGGCATACCCGGGCCACCGCGTGGGCCGAGATAGCGCATAACCACCACGTCTCCAGCTGTGATGCGACCAGCGAGAATGGCATCCAGCGCGGATTGCTCGTCGTCGAACACCCGGGCGGGACCCGTCATTACAGGACTCTTCAGGCCGGTGATCTTGGCAACAGCGCCGTCTTCGGCGAGGTTTCCGCGGAGAATGGCGAGGTGCCCCTCGGAATAGAGCGGCGTATCGACCGGACGGATCACATCCTGGTCCGCAGGCGAGGCCGCATCCACGTCCGCCAGGTTTTCCGCCACCGTCTTGCCCGTGATCGTCATGCAGTCGCCGTGCAGCAGTCCCGCCTCCAGCAACAGCTTCATCACCCGGGGGATGCCGCCGGCGCGATGCAGGTCTACCGCCATATAACGACCGCTGGGCTTGAGGTCGCAGATCACCGGCACGCGCTTGCGCACCCTTTCGAAATCATCGATGGTCCAGTGCACCTCCGCCGCGTGGGCAATAGCGAGAAAGTGCAGCACGGCATTGGTGGAGCCACCGGTGGCCATCACCACCGCAATCGCGTTCTCGATCGACTCACGGGTGACGATGTCGCGCGGTTTGAGGTCTTTCTCCACCGCCTTGACCAGCACCCGCGCACTCTCCTCGGTGCTGGTGAGCTTTTCACCCTCAACCGTCGCCATGGTGCTCGAGTAGGGCAGGCTCAGGCCCAATGCCTCGAAGGCCGAACTCATGGTGTTGGCGGTGTACATGCCGCCGCAGGAACCATTGCCGGGAATGGCGTTGCGCTCGACGGCCAACAGGTCATCGTCGGATATACGCCCGGCGCTGTGCTCTCCCACCGCCTCGAACACGCTGACGATATTCAAATCACGACCCTCGAGGCGGCCCGGCAGGATCGTCCCCCCGTACACAAAGATAGCGGGAACATTGGCGCGCAGCATCCCCATCATCCCCCCGGGCATATTCTTGTCGCAGCCCCCGAATACCAGCACGCCATCCATCCACTGGCCGCTGACACAGGTCTCGATGCAGTCCGCGATCACCTCGCGTGAAACGAGGCTGTACTTCATACCCTCCGTGCCCATGGACATACCATCGCTGATCGTCGGCGTGCCGAACAGTTGAGCATTGGCGCCACTGCCCTTCAGCGATGCCACGGCGGCATCGGCGAGCGGCTGGATGCCGGCGTTGCAGGGGGTTATGGTCGAGTGCGCGTTGGCCACGCCGATCATGGGCTTGTCGAAATCCTCGGCGCGATAGCCGAGGCCATAAAACATGGAACGGTTGGGGGCTCGCTCGACACCGCTGGTGATGTGTCGCGATCGACGGTTGCTGGGCATGGGTGTTTCCTGGCGTTGGTGATTTTAAACCGCCAGTTTAACCCAAGATGGTGGAGTACGGGGCTCGCTTGCCCGCCAGAACAAACGACGGAACCAACCGGCCACAGATTTCGATGAGTTGTGCGGACCGCCGGGGGAAGCCCTTATGTTGCTCCCGGCCAGAGGACCCTCCACAACCGTCGAATCCGGGTGGTGCGTGGAGATAACCCGGCGGTTGCCGTGTCAGCAGGCTGAGAGCGCCCTTTCGGCGCTCTCAAACAACAACCTACAGGTCGAAATCGACCGAGTAGGAGACCACGAATTTCACCTGGTCGTTGTCGTAACCGCCATCGGCCGCGGGGCCATCGACATTGGTGTCGGTGATCATGAAGCCGAACCCGCCTTTGGACAGGCTGACGTTGTAGTCGTAGTAGCCCCCGTCGGAGCCGTTGAAGGCCTCGGCGAAATCGCCGTCGTGGTAACCGATGTGAAAGCCCAGCTCCAGGCCATCACGTAACTCGAACCCGTAATCCGCTGAAGCATAGTAAGTCTTACCGGCACTGAAGTCCTGGCCGGGCCCTTCTCTCGCCTCGGTGTTGGTCAGTACCCACAGGCCGAAGCTGAAGCCGCCGAAGCCGATCGAGCCATAGACTTCACCGAAGTCGAAGTCGGCTTCTGTGTCGTAGTTGTAGTACAGGTAGCCGATGTCGAAATCCAGGCCGCCGGCCGAAAACGCGTAGCCCGCGTAGATGTCGTTCTCGTAGGAGTAGACATCCGAGGGTCCGTACTTGACGTTGGAAACCCACGTACCGACATAGAAGCCGCTGTCGGAGGCCCAGTCGATACCGCCCTGTACCGCAGCTTCGTTTTCTGTCTGGGTGAGCCCTCGCCAGATGTAGTTGTTGGTGACGGATACGTTGGCGCTGAGGGTATCCGCCTGCCCCGGGGTACCTGCGCAGAGTCCCGCCAGCGCCGCCGCCGCGGCGATACTTGATCTGATCTTCATTGAATCGTTATCTCCAGGTGATGTCATTGCAACGCTGCAAGTGAACGGCCCAACTGCAGCTGCCACCTGAGGGGATAGCAAAAAGCAGGCCAGTTTTCTGATTCGCCCGAAAATCTTTGCAAGAACATCGCACTTCGCCCGCAACGGGGGCTCGTAGAACGTCACAGCACGCGCCCTCGCGCCCCGCCAGCGGTGCGCCGGGGCATTGCGGTGCGCTAAACGCACCATTCTGGAGCGCGGCCGGGTCTTTCCGGCAGTGATCAGCCCCTCTACCCCGCGCGCTGTTAACGCAGCACCCGCTATGCTCTATACTGGCCCACCCCCTTCACACCCATTACCGGACCTGAAGATGCCCAATTATCGAGTGCAACTCCTTCCCCTCCTGTTCTCGGCCTGCCTGGTGCCTGGCGAGTTGGTAGCGGCAGAATGCCAGGCGGTTGCCGATTCCACCCTCGCGGAAATCAGCGCGGGCGCGAGCGCCCCCCTTGACGCCGAGACCGCTGCACTGGTCCGGCAGGCCGCGGGTGCTGCGTGCGTGAAAGCGCTTTCGGGTCGCTATCCCGATGCGGTGGCGGTTGAACCTGACAGGGTTGCCGAAAACACGACCGGTGCTGCGGCAGCCGATGCTGCGGCAGCCGATGCTGCGAAGGAGGACCCGGAGTCGCAAGACGCGGATGAAGAAGGCAGCTCTCTCTGGCCCTTCGACAGCTTCAAGCGCAACGACGTCTCGGCATCCCCCAGCAAAAAACCCTACCAGCGCAAGCGCTGATACCGGTCTCACAGGCACGGCGGGCGGCCGGGTCGACACTTCGGCGTCGCACTCGGCGGTCGACACTCGCGGCGGTCGATACCGCGGCGACCGGGACGGCGCTACAACGTTTCCTGACAAAATTGTCATCTTCCCTCCATGGTCTGGTAATCCCACACACCGCAGACTGCTCACCATTGCAATAAACAAAAGGGGGGTAGCATGGAAATCGCACTGCGCTTCAGCCGGTTCTACACCGGGCTCGGGCTCGATTCGCTGTCGGGCCTGGCGGACATCTACGACGACGGGGTCACCTTCATCGACCCCGTCACCAGTCACCGCGGCCTGGCCGCGCTCAGCGGTTACTTCAGCCGCTTGCTGGCGGCCACCACCGCCTGCGAATTCACCATCAACCAGATGCGATTCAGTGACACCGACGGCTGGGTCACCTGGACCATGAACTTCCGGCACCCGCGACTAAACCGCGGCGAGTGGATCGCCGTAGAGGGGGTGAGTGTGATGGAACTGCGATCGAACCGGATCGTGTTTCAGCGCGACTACTACGATATGGGCGAGATGGTCTACGAGCGGGTCCCTCTGCTGGGGCGCCTGGTGCGGAAACTGCGGGAGAGGCTGGCGTGATGACTCACGAAAACGGGCAAAACAGAACCATCGTTATCACCGGCGCCAGCTCTGGCATCGGTCGGGCCACGGCCCTGAACGCGGCCGCGAACGGATGGCACGTGATCGCCTGCGGACGCAATCGCGACCGCCTCGCGGCGTTGGCACAGGAAAGCGACAACATCAGCACGCGCGCTTTCGATCTCACCGATCGGGCCGCCTGTCGAGAACAGCTCGCCGGTCTGGACGCCGACGTGGTGCTGCTCAACGCCGGCACCTGCGAATACGTGGACGTCGACGATTGGGAAAACGACCTGTTCCGGCGCGTATTCGACGCCAACTTCTTCTCCGCCATCAATTGTATCGAGGTGTTGTTACCCGAACTGCGGCGCGGCAGCCAGCTGGTCTTCGTGGACAGCCTGGCACGGCTGCTGCCGTTCACCCGCTCCCAGGCGTACGGGGCCAGCAAAGCGGCAGTGTACTACCTCGCCAAATGCATGGATGTGGACCTGAGGGACCGGGGCATCGTGGTCAAAACGCTGTCACCGGGCTTTGTCGACACGCCGCTCACCGGCCGCAACGACTTCGCGATGCCGATGAGCATCAGCGCAGAGGAGGCGGCCACTGCAGTAATGGACGGCATCAACGGCCGCGGTCGAACCCGCTACTTTCCGGCGTTGTTCTCCGGTCTGATCCGCCTGTTGTCCGCGCTGCCCACGGCCCTGCAGGTAGCGCTTTGCAATCACTGGCGACAGCGCGGCGAGGTGGAACAATGAGACACCCGGGCTCTACCCTTCGCAATGTGCTCTGGTACCAGTCGATCTGGTTCCTGGCTATCACCCTGGGCCCCGCGGCGGAGATTCCGGTCTTCATGCTGCTCACGTGGCACCTGGCGCGGGCCAAAGACGGCACCGGGGAGTTCATCGTCGTACTTGCCTGCGGTACGGCCGGTTACCTGGCGGACAGCCTGCTCGCCAGCCTCGGCCTCTACCAGTTCAATCACGCCACGGGGCAACTACCCGCGCCGCTCTGGCTGCTGGGCCTGTGGCTGGGTTTTGCCGGGTCACTGCGCCACAGCCTCGCTTACCTGACCAGGCGCCCGCGACTGCTGACTGCGGCGGGGGCCATCGGCGCGCCGCTGAGCTACCTCGCGGCGATGCGCCTCGATGCCGTGGCCTTCCCCCACGGAATCCCGCTGACGCTGACCGTGATCGGCATCACCTGGGCGATCCTGCTACCCCTGTTCAGCCTGGTTTGCCAGCGCTGTGACAACCTGCCGAAAACCGGGGCCAACCCTGTTGCGTACAGCGTCACTACCGAGAGAGGAATTCAGTTATGAATAATCGTTCCCGCCCGGGGTTCGCGCCCTGGATCCGAGGCCTGCTGGCCGCACTCTTACTCCCGCTGGCATCCGGCGCCGGTGCAACCGCGCCGGGCAGCGAGCGCCCCGAACTGCTCGCGGATTACGTACCCGGGGCGGCCCTCGTGGGCAGCGCGCGCATGCGCGTGCTGTTCTGGGACGTCTACGATGCCAACCTCTTCGCCCCCGCCGGCGAGTGGGAGCCGGGTAGACCGTTCGCCCTGTCGCTGGATTATCTGCGCGAACTCAACGGTGATGCCATCGCCGATCGCTCTATCGAGGAAATTCGCCGACAGGGCGTCGCGGACGAGGCGACCCTGGCGCGCTGGCGCGAACTCATCGGCGACATCATTCCCGACGTCGATGCCAATACCAAACTGCTCGGCATCGCCGACGCCAACCAGCACGCCGTTTTCCTGCGTAACGGCGAGCCGCTGGGTAAAATCGAGGACCCGGCATTCACCCGGGCGTTCTTTGGTATCTGGCTGTCCGAGGCCACCTCGGAGCCGGGGCTGCGCCGCCGACTGCTGGGAGACCAATAATGCGACACTATCGACTGCTGTTATGCCTCACGGGCGTGCTACTGGCGGGCTGCACCGGTGGCATCGACGGCCGACGCTACCTCGGTGACGAGCCGCGTCTCGACCTGTTCGAGTTCTTCACCGGGGACGTGATCGCCTGGGGCGTCGTCCAGGGACGCGACGGCAACATGATGCAGCGCTTCAAGGTCGACATCGTCGGCACCGTCTCAGGCGACACGCTCACGCTTGACGAAAGCTTCGACTACCGGCTGGGCGACGGCGTCAAGCACCGCGTCTGGACGATCGAGCGACAGGCGGACGGTAGCTACACCGGCCGCGCCGGCGACATCCTCGGGACCGCCGAAGGCACTGCGTACGGCAATGCCTTCCAGTGGCGCTACCAGATGGATCTCCCGGTCGGCGACAGCAGCTACAAGGTCAATTTCGACGACTGGTTCTGGGCAGTTACCGACGATACGCTGGTCAACCGCTCCACCATCAGCAAGTTCGGCATCGACTTCGCCGAGGTGACCCTGTTCATGCAGAGGCAGGCCCGCCAGGGCAACACCATAGCGGGATCACCTTGACCCCGACGGACTCCCGGCCGCTGTTGGGCCGCTGACTTCCGGCGTGCGGTTAACCGGAAAAGTCATGATGCAACAGGTTCCGGTGGTACCTCCGGCGCCGTCTCGGCTGCCCTCGCCCGGCGGGGCGGCCGGCATGAAACGCAGTGTGCCACGGTGCAGCTTGACCACGGCGGCCACCATCGCAAGACCGAGGCCGTTCCCAGCAGACGTGCGGCTCTGCTCCACCCGGTAGAAGCGCCGGGTGATCTTGTCGCGCTCCGACTCCGGAATGCCACAGCCGCTGTCGCGGATCGCCAGCCTCACCTCGGCGCCCCCGGCACTCAGGTCAATCCTCACCTCACCACCGGCAGGCGTGAACTTGATGGCGTTATCGACCACGTTGGCAACGGCCTGGAAAATCAGGTCGCGGTCACAGAACAGCGACACCGGCTCCAGCTGCGCCAACAGGGTCAGTGACCGGTCCTCGGCGACCGGCGTGTAGAGGTCGACCACATCCTCGACGATCTCCGCGAAGGGAGCCTCCGCAAAGGCTCGCTTGCGGCTGCCGGAATCGATCTCGGCGATACGCAACAGGGCGCGAAACACCGACAGAATATCGTCCACGTCGGCCAACAGCCCGGCCTGGACCGGCGCCGGAATTTCGGCCGCTTCGATCTCCGCGCGCAGGCGGGCCAGCGGTGTCTTGAGGTCGTGGGCGATATTGTCGGAGACCGACTTGATTCCCCCCACCAGATTTTCAAGCTCGTCGAGCACCCGGTTGAGCGAGGCCGACAGCTTGCTCATATCGTCCCACGAGCTGTCCACCGGCAGCCGGCGGGCGAGATCGCCGGAGGCGACAATGTCGTCCATGGTGGTCGATATCCGATTAAAGCGACTCACCACGTAGTAGGCCACGAAAAAACTCAGCGCCGAGATAGAGAGCAGGATGGCAATCATTACCCAGCCCAGGGTACGCGCCACCCATTGGGCAATCTCGAGGTCATCGATATTGCGGCCGACCAGCAGCTCGCCGCCGGAGGGGAGCGAGCTGACCGCAGCCATGACGTCGTAGTGCGCGCTGCCGGGGCGGACACTCTGCGACGGATGTTGCAGGAACTCATGGTCCACCTCCAGCAGCAGCAGGCCGCTGTCGAGCACCTGTGTCTCCGCGTCCGGCCAGGCAGGCAGGGAGCCGCTGACAGCGCCGGTCCCCTCATCGCGCAGGGCGTAGAAGAAGCCGTTTTCAGCCGCGGCGACACGTCGCGCGACCACTCGTTCCAGTTCGCCGGGGCCCGCCGCGGCGTGCACCGCGATCAAACCGCTCATCTCCGCGCGGACTGCCGCCTCGGACTCGCGCAGGAGCGTGTCATCGCTCGCCACCACCAGGAAATAGCCGACGAATAGAATGCCCACGCTGAGCAGGATGGAAAACACCGCGCCCACCACAAAACTCGAACTGCGCTGAAAGGCGGTAATCGCCGGCATCAGTCTTCACCGGAGATGCGGTAGCCCGCGCCCCTGACCGTCTCGATCAGGGCGACGTCGAAGCCCTTGTCGACCTTCTGGCGCAGGCGGCTGATATGCACATCGATAACGTTGGTCTGCGGGTCGAAATGGTAGTCCCAGACGTGCTCGAGCAGCATGGTCCGGGTGACCACCTGGCCCTTATGCTGTAGCAGGTACTCGAGCAGCTTGAACTCCCGGGGGTTGAGGTCGATCGACTGTTCCCCCCGGGTCACCTTGCGGGCCAGCAGGTCCATGCTCAGGTCCCGAGCGCGCAGGGTGGTGGCCCGCTCCTCACCGCGCCGATCGCGCTGGCCGATCACCTCCAGCCGCGCGACCAGTTCCTCGAAAGCGAACGGCTTGGGCAGGTAATCGTCCGCGCCTGCCCGCAGCCCTCTGACCTTGTCCTCGACGCTGTCGCGGGCCGACAACATCAGCACCGGGGTGTGCACCTTGGCAGCGCGCAGCGCGGTAAGGACCGCCAGCCCGTCCACTTCCGGCAGCATCCAGTCGAGCACGATGGCGTCGTACCCTTCCGTCGTGGCCATCAGCAGCCCCTGCCGGCCGTCTTCGCACAGGTCGACGGTATGGCCCAATTCGCGCAAACCACGGGACAGGCGCTCACCCATGGCCTGCTGATCTTCCACAATCAAAATGCGCATTCCGGCCTCCGGTCTGGGCGGTGCCGCCACCGCAGGAGCAGTATAGGCGTACAACCGGATGATCGGGAATACGCCCGACCGCCGATACCGGCGCTTGACGCCGGGGCAGCCGACTACCCATCATAGCGGGTACCGCGCGGGAACACTGAACCGCCGGCGGAACCCCGGCCCTCGTCGTTGCAACCCATTGTAAACGGCAATCGCGATGCGCGGGCCCGGCGTACCAATGGGAGCACTGCATCCGGAGCGAGGGCCTTGACCGACAGCGGCAAGCAAAAACAGGCAAACCCCGCGACGCCGACAACGCGTAAGTTGCTTCAGGCGCTGATGCTTTTCTGCGTCCTCATGGCCGCATGGCTGCTGTGGTCGGGCATTTACAAGCCGCTGGTTGTCGGCCTGGGCGTTTTCTCCTGCGCGCTCACCGTGTTCATCGCCGACCGCGTGGGTTTTTTCAACGATCGCATCCGGTTCGGCGCCTTCTCCCGCCTGCCGGGTTACTGGGCCTGGTTGCTGGTGCAGATCACCCGCTCGAGCATCGACGTGGCCCGCATCGTACTGTCACCGCGCCTGCCGATCAGCCCCACAGTGGTCGAGGTCGATGCCAGCGCCCTTGGCGAGGTGGGCCAGGCGACGCTGGGCAACGCCATCACCCTGGCACCGGGCACCGTCACCCTGGATGTCTACCGCGGTCGTCTGACGGTCCACAGCCTCACGCAGAGCGGCGCCCGGGAGCTGGCCGACGGTGAATTCACTCGACGCACCGCGGCCCTGGGAGCTGACTGAGCCCGTGTACTACACCGTGTCCATCGCGATTCTCGTCACCATGGGGCTGGCGCTCATCCGGGCGCTGCGTGGCCCGACCGTCTACGACCGGGTGCTGGCAGTCAACATGTTCGGTACCAAGACCGCGCTGCTGTTATCCGTGGTTGCCTTCCTGTTCGGGCGCCCCGATTTTCTCGATCTCGCCCTCGCCTACGCGATGATCAACCTGGTAGGCATCCTCGCCGTACTGGAGTTTTTCCAGAGCCGTAACCCGTCTTCCCGCGCCGTGAACCCGGGAGAGCCCGGTGAGTGAACCCTGGTCAGTGCTGATCGATGCGCTGAGCGTGCTGCTGCTGACCGCCGGCGGTGCGTTCGTGCTGATCGGTGGCATCGGTGCGCTGCGTCTGCCCAATCTATACACCCGCATGCACGCTGCCAGCCTCACCGAAAGCATGGCGACGCTGCTGATTTTTCCGGGCATCATGTTACAGGCCGGCCTGTCACTGGCGACCATCAAGCTGTTCGCGATCATGCTGTTTCTCCTGCTGACCGGGCCCACCGCAAGCTATGCGCTGGCCAACGCTGCACTGTTGTCAGGGGTCAAACCCGGTGACGCCGATGAAGGCAGCGCACCGTGACCGTCCTGTTTGCCCTGTTCCTGCTCACGCTGCTGCTGATCACCGCCGTCGCGATCGTCCAGACCCGCAACCTGTTCGTCGCGGTTATGCTGACCTCGATTTTCAGTCTGCTGATGGCGGCGAACTTCTTCCTCCTCGACGCGGCGGACGTCGCGCTTACCGAGGCCGCCGTGGGCGCGGGGGTGACCACGGTGATCCTCCTGGCCGGCCTCGCCCTGACCACCAAGACCGAACACGAGCGCCGCACGGGTCGCATCGGCGCGATCCTGGTGGTAAGCAGCACCACCCTGGTCCTGTTGTACGCAACCTTCGACAAGCCCCGACTGGGCGACCCCGAGGCGCCCGTTCACCAGCACGTGGCACCGTGGTACCTGGAAAAGACGCCCGAGCTCATCGACATTCCCAACGTGGTCACGGCGGTCCTGGGAACGTTCCGGGCCTACGATACCCTCGGTGAGGTGTTCGTCGTGTTCGCCGCCTGCATCGGCGTGCTGTTCGTACTCGGCACCGGCCAACCCACCGGGTCGGCCATTGATGCCAGCGAGCGGGACAGCCTCGGGCTGCGGCACCACCTGATCCCGAAGGTCGTGGGCCGCCTGCTGGTGCCGTTCATCGTACTGTTCGGCCTGTATGTGCAGTTCCACGGCGAATACGGTCCGGGCGGCGGTTTCCAGGCGGGTGCGATCGTCGCCTCCGGATTTATCCTTTACGCGCTCATCGCCGG
This sequence comes from uncultured Gammaproteobacteria bacterium, assembly GCA_963753815.1. Classification (GTDB taxonomy): domain Bacteria; phylum Pseudomonadota; class Gammaproteobacteria; order Pseudomonadales; family Halieaceae; genus CAVWDU01. The sequence goes on along the minus strand of CAVWDU010000003.1, from coordinate 1,659,808 downwards.
CGAAAAAGCTGCCCTGCGGGCGGTACCGCGCACCGCGCAGCTCGCCCTGGTCGCCGGCGGCGCCGCGCTGTACGGTCTCGTGGGCGTGGCCGGCATGCTGCTGGGTGGTAACTTCCTCGACTATTCGGTATTGCTGGACGACCCGGTCAAGGGCCAGCAATACGGCATCATCCTGATCGAGGCCGGCGTCGGTATGACCGTGTGCGGGTCGCTGCTGGCGATTTTTCACGCGTTCGCCGCCCGGGAGGCCACCTGATGGAATTGCTGGGTTACTACAATTACTGGGTATTCGCGGTGGTACTGATGGTCGGCTTCTATGCCATCATCGCCCGGACCAACCTGATCAAGAAGCTGCTCGGCCTGATCCTGTTCCAGTCGGCGGTGTTCCTGATGTACATCACGATGGACAAAGTGGAGGGCGGCACGGCGCCCATCATACAGTCTGAGGTCGCCGGCCAACTGTATTCCAACCCCCTGCCCCAGGTGCTCATCCTGACGGCGATCGTCGTCGGCGTCTCCACCACAGCACTCGGTCTCGCCCTGGTCGTTCGCATCTACGAAAGTTACGGCACCATCGAGGAAGACGAAATCCGGGGCCTGGACTGAGCGCCGGCATGATTAGCAGCGATCATCTACCTGCGCTGCAGGTCATCGTGCCCCTGCTGAGCGCGCCGCTGGTCATGCTGCTCGCGCCCCGGGGGCTCGCCTGGCTGGCAGCGACAGCCGCGGCAGCGATGAGTTTCGCCATCGCCGTGGCGATGACCGGCATCATCCTCGACGGTGGGCACCTCGTCTACGCGATGGGTTCGTGGAGCGCGCCTTACGGAATCCAGTTGGCGGTGGATGCCTTCAGCGCCCTGATGGTCCTGCTGGTCAGCGGAGCCGGGCTGGCCGCACTGCTGATCGCGCGCCACAGCATCGATACGCAAGTGGAAGCCGGCCGCCAACCGCTATTTTACGCCGCCTGGATGCTGGTGCTCGCCGGCCTGCTCGGCATCTCGGTGTCGGGCGACGCGTTCAACATCTTCGTGTTCATGGAAATTTCCAGCTTGGCCAGCTACGTCCTCATCGCCGGCGGGCCCGAGCGCAAGGCGCTGCCGGCGGTGTTCACCTACCTGGTCATGGGTACCATCGGCGCGACGTTCTACCTGATCGGCGTCGGCCTGATCTACATGATGACCGGAACACTCAACCTGGCCGACATGGCCGACCGGGTCGCCGGCGTCACCGAGCTGAAACCGATACTCGTTGCCGCCGGCTTCATCACTATCGGCATGGCGCTGAAAGCGGCGGTGTTTCCCCTGCACGTATGGCTGCCCAACGCCTATACGTTTGCGCCGCACGCTGTCACCGTATTTCTCGCCGCCTGCAGTACCAAGGTCGCACTTTACGTACTGCTGCGCTTCGATTACGTGGTGTTCCAACCCAACCTCGCCGGGCACGACCTGCAGTTCGGCTACTTCCTGATGCCGCTGGCCGTCGCCGCTATCCTGGTCGCCTCCTGGGTCGCCGTGTTCGAAACCCGCGTGAAACGCCTGCTGGCGTTCTCTTCGATTGCCCAGGTCGGTTATATCCTGCTGGGGGCCAGCTTCGTCACCGGCACCGGCATGGCAGCGGCCCTGTTGCACATGTTCAACCACGCCCTGGCCAAGGGCACGCTGTTCATCGCCGTCGCCGCCCTGGCCATGCGCCTGCCAGGGCTCGAGGTCAGCGATATCCGCGGCGCCGGGCGCAGCATGCCGATCACCATGGCGGTATTCGTCGTCGGCGGGTTGAGCCTGATCGGCGTACCGGGCACTGCCGGCTTCACCAGCAAGTGGTGGCTGCTGACGGCCGCGCTCGAACAGGGCGCGCTGGCCGCGCCCCTGGTGGCGGTCATCGTCGCGGGTTCACTGCTGGCGGTGGTCTACCTGTGGCGGATCATCGAGACTGCGTATTTCGCTGAACCCGGGGTGGCGACCGGCCCCCGCAATGAGGCGCCGGCGCCGATGCTGGCTGTCGCCGTGATCGCGGCCGCCGGCAACATCTACTTCGGACTGGACGCCGGTCTGCCCACAGCCCTCGCCCTCGAAGCGTCCACCGAGCTGACAGGCGCGCCCGGATGAGCCCCGCCGACACTATTCTGGCAAGCCTGCTCCTGCCCGCCACAGGTGCGGTCGCCATCGCGCTGTGTGGCAGGATCAACGCCAACCTGCGGGAGGCGGCGACACTGGTCACCGCGGTGGCACTCGCATTTACGGTGTGGCAGTTGGTGCCGCACCTGCTGGCCGGTGAGCGGCCGGGTGTTGCGGTCACGGAGGTCATGCCGGGGCTCGAGATCGCCTTCCGGGTCGAGCCGCTGGGTATGCTCTTCGGCGCACTGGCCTCCAGCCTGTGGGTGGTGAATTCGGTCTATTCCATCGGTTACATGCGCGCCAACTCGGAGACGCACCAGACCCGGTTTTACGTCTGCTTCGCCATTGCGCTCGCCGCCACCATGGGTATCGCCTTCGCCGCCAACCTGTTCACGCTGTTTCTTTTCTACGAGCTACTGACCCTCTCGACCTACCCACTGGTGTCACACAAGGGCGACCCCGATACCGTGCGCTCGGCGCGGGTGTACCTGGGCCTGCTGCTGCTGACGTCCATCGGGCTGTTCCTGCCGGCCATCATCTGGACCTATGCGGTCGCGGGCCACGGTGACTTCACCCCCGGCGGAATACTGGAGGGCAGTATCAGCGGGCCGGCCGTAGGCCTGCTGCTGGCACTGTTCGTGCTCGGTATCGGCAAGGCGGCGGTGATGCCCGTCCATCGCTGGTTGCCGGCGGCGATGGTGGCGCCGACGCCGGTCAGCGCGTTGCTGCACGCAGTCGCGGTGGTCAAGGCCGGTGTGTTCACAGTAAGCAAGGTGATCGTGTATATCTTCGGGATCGACTTTCTCTTCGGTGAACCGAGCAGTGGCTGGCTGGTGTACCTGGCTGCGTTTACCATCATCGCTGCCAGCGTGATTGCGCTGCGGCAGCAGAACCTCAAGCGCATGCTGGCCTATTCCACCATCTCGCAGCTTTCCTACGTGGTGATGGCGGCCGCTATTCTCAAACCACTGGCCGAGATTGGCGCCGCGGTGCACATGGTCGCCCACGCCTTCGGCAAGATCACCCTGTTCTTTGCCGCGGGCGCCATCTATACCGCCTCCCGCAAGACCGAACTGCACCAGTTGCGCGGCATCGGCCGCCGCATGCCCTGGACCATGACGGCGTTCACCATCGGCGCCCTGAGCATGATCGGCGTACCACCCACCGGCGGTTTCGTCTCCAAGTGGTACATCCTCGCCGGGGCCTTTCAATCCGACAACCTGCTGGCCATAGGCACCCTGGTGATCAGCACGGCACTGAACGCCGCCTACTTCCTGCCCATTGTCTTCATGGCCTGGTTTGCGCAGGAAGAGCGCGAATCCGGCCCTGACCACGGCGAGGCGCCGCTGCTGGTCGTCGCGGCGCTTACCTGCACCGCCGCCCTGACTATCGGGTTTTTCGTCTTCAACGGGCCCGTGCTGGCGCTCGAGAGCCAGGTCGTCGGGGGGATCAAATGACGGATGAATCGACAGACACGCACTGGCTGGTGCGCCCGACTACCCTGCGCTGGCTGGCCGGCCTGTCCCTGGTGGTGCTCGCGTTGAGTGTGCTCGCCCAGTGGTGGGTTCCTTACAAGGGCTACTTCGGCTTCGACGACTGGCCCGGTTTTGCCGCCGTGTTCGGTTTCATCAGCTGCCTGTTGATGGTGCTCGCGGCCAGGTTGATGGGGCTGGTATTGAAGCGCCCGGAAAACTACTACAGCGGGGACGATGATGCCTGAACCCCTGTCACCCGCGCTATACCTCCTCGCTGCCGCGGCGCTGCTCGGCCCCCTGCGTGGGCCCGTGCGGCCGCTGCTGCTGTTCGCGGCCCCGCTGGTCGCGTTGTGGGCGATCTGGCAGATTCCCGACGGGGTGGTGAGTACAACCACGTTCCTGTCCTACGAGATTCAGCTCGTCGAGGGCAGCGCAGTGCGGCGATTGTTCGCGACGATCTTTACCCTGATGGCGCTGGGTGGCGCGCTGTTCGCATTCCGCCAGGCGCGCTGGTACGAGCTGGCGGCCGCCTATGCCTACGCCGCAGGCGCCATTGGCGTCTGCTTCGCCGGCGACCTGATCACCCTCTTCCTCTACTGGGAGTTGATGGCCCTGTTCTCGACCGTGTTGATCTGGTGCGGCGGCACCGCAGCCGCGCGCGCCGCCGGCATCCGCTATGCCATCATGCACCTGCTGGGCGGGGTTATTCTCAAGGTCGGTATCGAAGGTGTGATGATACACACCGGCTCGCTGGAGATACGCCCCCTGCTGGCGAACTCCTTCGATACCTGGATGATTCTCATCGGTATCCTGATCAATACTGCCGCACCCCCGATATCGGCCTGGCTGGCCGACGCCTACCCCGAATCCACTCCCTCGGGCACCGTGTTCCTGTCGGCATTCACCACCAAGACGGCGGTACTGGCGCTGATCCTGCTGTTTCCCGGGGAACCGGTGCTGATACCGGTCGGCCTGTTCATGATCATGTACGGCATCCTCTACGCCCTGCTGGAGAATGACGCCCGGCGCATCCTCGCCTATTCGATCGTCAACCAGGTCGGGTTCATGGTGTGCGCCGTGGGGATCGGCACCCAGATGGCGCTGAACGGCGCCGCCGCCCACGCGTTCGCACACATCATCTACAAGGCCCTGCTGTTCATGAGCGCCGGCGTAGTGCTCTACCGCACCGGGTTTTCTCGCTGCACCGACCTGGGCGGGCTGTTTCGCACCATGCCGCTGACCACCGTCTGCGGCATCATCGGTGCGCTGGCCATCAGTGGCTTTCCCCTGACCTCGGGTTACACGACCAAGACCATGATTTCCGAGGCGGCGGTGGACGGCCAGCTGTTCTGGACCTACATGCTGCTGACGGCGGCCTCCGCCGGCGTATTCCTGCACGCCGGCATCAAGTACCCGTGGTTTGTGTTTTTCCAGAAAGACTCAGGACTGCGACCAGACGACGCCCCGTGGAACATGGCCCTGGCGATGGTGTTGTTCGCCGCCGCCTGTATCCTGCTCGGCGTCTACCCCGAGCTGCTTTACCGCCACCTGCCCTACCCGGTCGAGTTCGACGCCTACAAGCCGGGTAAGGTGCTGTTTTACCTGCAGCTGTTGCTGTTCTCCGGACTCGCCTTCTTCCTGTTGCTGCCGTTGATGCGGCGCACCAACACCATCAGCCTCGATACCGACTGGCTCTGGCGTCGACTGCTGCCCGCGCTGGGGCATTGGCTGGCCGGCGCGGTCGCCCGTATCGCCGCGCGCCTGCGACCCGCAGGCGATGCCCTGGTGCAGAAACTGGGCGCTGGCCTGACACGCGGGGTCGCCCCGGCGAGCGAGAACCGCCCCCGCGGCGTGCTCGCTCGCTCGTGGAGTATCACCACCACGGGGCTGTGGATCGCCGCGCTGCTGACCACCTACGTATTGGTCTACTATTTCTACCAGGGCTAACCCGGAACCGGAGACCGATATGAGCAGAATCAGCAAGATACCGGCGAGTGAGTGGGACCCGGAACTGGCGACAATGGCCGGCGCCGAGAGTGCCACGGAGATCGAACAGGGCATCACCCGGATGCTGGCGCACGCACCGGAAATGGCGAAGGGCGCACTCGCCTTCGGCGCCGCCGTCACTCTCAACAGAACCCTGCCGGAACGGCTGATCGAACTGGTACGGCTCAGGGTCGCCTTCCACAACCAGTGCCGCAGCTGCATGGCCATTCGCTACTCAAGCGCGTCGGACAGCGTCGACGAGGACCTGGTCTGTTCGCTGGAGCGACCGCAGGAGGCCGAGGCCCTGTCGGCGCAGGAACGCGCGGCGCTGGACTTCGCTGACCGCTTTGCCACCGATCACCTGTCGATCACCGACGCCCGCTTCGCGGCGCTGCGGGAACATTTCGACGAGGCCCAGACCATGGAGCTGCTGCTTCACCTGGCCCTGTACGTGGGGATGGGGCGACTTGCGGCCCTGCTCGACATGACCGAGGAACTGCCCGAGGGTTTCAATGCCGCGTTCGGGGAAACCGTCACACCCTGGGCGGGCGAGCCCGTCCCGGTGCGCTGAACGCGCCGGAAGCGCCCTTACTCCGGCGTAGCGGCGGCAGCGGTTGCGTGCGCAACCGCCATCTCCAGGTCCGCCACCATGCCTGCAAACAGCTGATCGCCAGCAGCGGCCCGACCCGGGTCGTTGTTGCCGGCGCCCGCCCGCAGTACCGCAGCAGGGTGGTTGGTCACGATAGCGTGAGCGCCCGTCGTTAACGCAATCGGACGACCGCGCTCCCTGCCCACGGCCACGGGCCGGCCGAGCACCGCCCGCGCCGCGGTGGCGCCGAGGCATACGATCACCATCGGGTTGACGATCTCGATCTCCCGTCGCAGCCAGGGCTCGCAGGCGCGCACCTCCGACTCCGCGGGCCGCTGGTGCAGGCGGCGCTTGCCGCGAGCGGAGAACTTGAAGTGTTTCACCGCGTTGGTGATATAGAGCCCGTCGCGCTCCAGTCCGGCCGCCGCCAGCGCCCGGTCCAGTACCGTACCTGCGGGCCCGATGAACACCTCGCCGCGCAGGTCTTCCTGGTCGCCCGGCTGTTCGCCGACCAGCATGATGGCCGCCGTCGCCGGTCCAGATCCCGGCACAGCCTGTGTGGCCGGGCCCCACAGGGGGCAGTCGCGACAGCCCTTCACCGCCAGTGCCAGCTGCGTCAACGGCGGTTGCCGCTCATTGCGCAGCGCATCGTCCAGTTGCTGCGAATAGGCCGGAGGGAGCGGGCCGCACTGCAGCGTGTCGACGGACTTGCGCGTTGAGAGCATCGCCTGCAACCGCTCGTCGCTGGCGGCAACCAGAGACGTGATCTCGGACGACTCCGGCAGGTTGCGCCAGTACTTCTGCGGCATCTCGGAGCGCATGGCATCGAGCTTTACGCGAGCCGGGTTGAAGATACTGCGGTAATAGACCCGCCACGCCTGTTCCAGTTCGTCCGACTCCGGCGCCAACCGCCGATCGACGCCCTCGGAGAACCAGACACGGCCCTCCGCTTCCCAGTGGGCACTGCGCCGTGGGGTGAGAATCGACCAGCGCATGTTACTGAAGCGCTCGCGGAAAAAATCCGCGGTGCGCTCCACAATGTGGTGCTCGGGCTCGAACCAGGCGACGAAACGCTCGCCACCCTCCTCGCCACCCTCCTCGTCGACCACGCGCCGGAACCGCACAAACGCGTGCATCTTGTGACAGTCTCTGCGTACCGCGCTCGCGCGGTCGTGAAGCGCCTTGACCACGGGGTCACCGCGCAGGTCCAGCAGCGCTGGTTCGCCGTGAGTACATCGCCAGAGCGCAATATAGAGCAGCGACCAGCGGTCTTCAGTGTCGTGGCAGCTCACCGCCCGAGCCAGCTCCAGAAATTCACGGGGTACGCGAAACTGGCGGGGCAGGCGCTCGCCCGCGTCAGTGACGACCGGCGCCTGGTCGAAGACCGCCTGCCAACCCACGGAGTCGGGGGCAAGGCCGCTGATCAATGCCTTGCGGGCCGCTGCCCGCCAGCCGGCGAAATGCGCGGGAAAGGTGAACGTGGTCTGCCCGTCCGGCTCAGCACCGAACGCGCCGAACAATGACTCCTGGTCCATACCCGGGCCGCGCTCAGACGTCCAGCGCCAGCTGCACCGCAGCGGGAGCGAGTGCCTTGCGCAGGTGATGGCTCTCTACCGCATCGTTGCCCGGTTGATGATCGGCGCAGACGATGAAAGGCATCGCCACCGCAACCCGCGCCCGCAATGCGCGCAGATCGGCGAGCCGCACCTGCTTCCAGCGCCGCATCTTCAACAACCGGGACACGGTGCGGGTACCGAGCCCGGGCACCCGGACCAGCGATTCCCAGTCGGCGCGGTTGATATCGACCGGGAAATACTCCCGGTGGCGCAGCGCCCAGGCCAGCTTCGGGTCGATGTCCAGCTCCAGCATCGGCTTGTCGGGTTCGGTGAGCTCATCCGCCGCAAACCCGTAAAAACGCATCAGCCAGTCCGCCTGGTAGAGCCGGTGCTCCCGCAGCAGCGGCGCGGGTGACGATGGCAGTTGCGCCGATGAATCGGGGATGGGGCTGAACGCCGAGTAATACACCCGGCTGAGACCATAGCTGCCGTACAGGCCCGCGGCCGACTGCAGTATCTGGCCATCGCCCGAATCGTCGGCGCCAATAACCATCTGCGTGGACTGGCCGCCGGATGCGAAGGGCTTCGGCAGCGCCCGTTTCGGCCCGAGATTGGTCACCGCGCGCGAGGCGCGTCGCTCGGCCCTGACCTCGTCCCGACGAAGCTTGATTCTGGCCATCGACAGCTTGATGGTGCGGTGGTCTTTTTCGGGTGCCAGGGCCTCCAGCGCGGTGGGCGACGGCAACTCCATGTTGATGCTTAGCCGGTCGGCATATCGCCCCGCCTCCGCGAGCAGCTCGCCGTCGGCGTCCGGGATCGTTTTCAGGTGGATGTAGCCGCGAAAATCGTGGGTTTCGCGCAGCTCCCGCGCCACCGCCACCAGTTGCCCCATGGTGTAGTCGGGGCTGCGGATCACGCCGGAACTCAGGAACAGGCCTTCGATGTAGTTGCGCTGGTAGAAATCGAGGGTGAGCTTTACCACCTCGGCCACCGTGAACCGCGCCCGGGGTACGTCGGAGGAGTTGCGGTTCACACAGTACAGGCACTCGTACTGGCAGAAATTGGTCAGCAGGATTTTGAGTAGCGAAATGCAGCGGCCGTCCGGCGCATACGAGTGGCAGATACCCATCCCGCGGGTGGACCCCATACCCTTGCCATCGACCGAGTTGCGCGGCGCCGAGCCGCTGGAGGCACACGATGCGTCGTACTTCGCGGCGTCAGCGAGAATTGCCAGTTTCTGTATGATTTCCACGCCCGGGTACCTCCAGCACACAGTCTACTGTGCCAGGGTCCACGGCGCATGAATACAGTTGGACAACCGGGCCTACATTACCTGGGCAGAAGGGCTACAGGTCGCCGTGATCAGGAAGCGGTCTAGTCAGCCCCCGCGGCACCCTTCTCCCCGACCCGCTTCATCTGCTCGCCACAGCATATCTCTGAATGCGGCATCTCCTCGGGGCAGGGGCAGGGCTTTTCATACACGAGCTGTGCTCCGCACTTCTCGCACACGTAGCGATCACCGACGTCTCTGGGCATGTCTCTCTCCTTTTTATCCAACGTTTCAGACAGTGGACCTGCGTGTTGCACATTTTCACTAGTCTATCATCCGGAGAACGAGAACTGGACGCCTGGCACCTCAGTCACCGCTCGCCGCAGCCACCAGACGGCCCGGGCCCATAATACTCCGGAGCTGGCGGTCGTGCGCCCCCGATAACAGGAGTAGGGAACATGCTGCACCAAGTAGCGCCAAACCCATATCCGACTGCGTGTCCCACACATAACCCTGCGTCCCGAGAAATGCTTCAGCGCCTTTGCCACTGGCCAACGCCACCCACCACTCAATGAGTTCATAAAAAGCACTGAAGGCAAGGCAGATACACACCACGATAACATTGCGCCAGGCGTCACCGTTGACGACGCGCTTGCGTATGAGTATCTCCCTCGCCAGCAGAGCAGGCACGAAACCCTGGAAGAAGTGGCCCACCTTGTCGTAGTTGTTTCTTTCCGACCCGAACAGGCCGTCGAACAACGGTACCTCTGCGTAGGTGTAATGTCCGCCGATCATCAGCACCATACAGTGCAGCAGAATAAAGAAATACAGTATCGGTGTAAGCCTGAACGTGTGGTAAGTAGCAGCCAATAACGCTGCACCGATTATGGCCGGGGCGACCTCAAGCAACCAGGTGAACGGGTCTTTGGGGTTGATACCCGACCAGATCAGAACTACGGCGAACACGGTTATCCAGAGATATTTGATCGTTCACTACCCACTGATTCTTATACTCCCGCCTCACCACCCCGCGACACCCGCCGGCCGAGACGTAGAACCCTTATCGAGTCTTGTACGGCTCGTATCCATAGTACTTGGGCCTTGAGTCAATACGGACGTGCAACCAGGCCACGCCGCCGCCTGCCGTGCTTATCCAGATCGGCTTGCGGCCCAGTTTTGAGTGTACCTGCGCGCTGAGAATGCGCCAAATCGAATCGCGCTGCGGTGCTGGCGCGTCGCGTACAAATGCGGCGAGGTGACCGTATGCCGTGTTAGAAGTGCGTGGTGACGGCGCAACCAGGGTTGCGTCCCCACCCAGGTTTGCGAATGTGACGATTCCGGCATTGCAATCGTTATCAGTGAAATACCGGGCGTAGGCATAAGTATCCGTTTCGCGGGCGCAGAACCCGGGCGAATTGATCAAGACAAACTCGAACGGACGCTCGACGGTGGATTTGCTGATCGCCGGTGTCTCCCAGCGGAAGCCGTCGAACGGCGACGACGCAAGCACTTTGGTGAAAAAGCTGCGGAATTTTTCATCCTCTCGCCACAAATCGAGAACGGTGGAGTAAGCGAGGACTACACCATCGCTCGTGATGCGATGTCGACTAACCTGCCCCGGCTCGATGTCTTCTACTTCAACGTCAAACATGGCTTGCCAAATACCGGCTCAATAATTGACCTGCCCGCTGGAACCGCTCATACCTCTGTCTATGCGCAATCCTTGCCACCACGTTCTCGCCCGCGCTGAATCAAGCACTGATCTCTACTCGCCAGGGCGGGTTCAACCTGTTTTCACCAGCCCAATACAACTTGATCTTGTTGCCAGAGGGGTCATGTAACACTGCTTCGCGCCATAGGTAGCTCATATCTTGCGGGCTCTGATCAAACTCAAAACCTTTTTCTTTCAGGTCGGAAACCAGATCATCGAGCGCTTTGTGCTCAAAATAGATGACGCCATGATGGGTAAACTCGCCCTCTTCCAAACTGAGAGAGAACGTCGAACTACCCTCCGGACACTCGAAACGAGCATAGTGGTCTGTGTCTACTATCTGCAGGAAACCCATTTTCCTGTAGAACGCCGTGGCCAGTTCCATATCAGTCACTGGCAGTGTTACCTGATTCAGATTCATGATGTTTTCCATCTTCTTTGCTGGCAATGTACGTCGGTTTAGGGGTTGGCCCACCTCATCTGCGCATCGTAGATGCCGTTCGACGGCGCGAGGCCAGTAATCCGGGCATCGACGAACAATTCTAATTCGTCAGATACTGTCTGGCGCCCCAATGCATCCCACCACAGACTGACTCGCCGTGTTATGTCGCCGACCTTCGAACATAGACATCCGCCGCCACATCGCATCCATCCTTTGTGCATGAACCCTTCTCAAGAAACGAAAAGCCACAGTTCTCCAACACCCGCTTTGAGGCAATATTCTCCACCATCACTTTAGCGTAGACATCCAGTCCGGACGGAAAATGATCACTGGCCATGAGTCTCAGTAGAGCTGCAGTGCAAACACCCGCCCCCCGGTACTCGCGACCCACCCAGTAACCCACCTCCACACCAGTGGGTTGGTGCGGCCAGAACGAAACGCAGGCCACGAGGCTACCCTTCAGCTCAACGGCAAACGGATGCCTGTCTGAACCTGAGGCGGTTTCTGTAATCCAGTCTTTGGCATCTTGCACAGAGTACGGAAACGGAATAGTCAACGTCCACTTGGACACAGACTCGTCGTTAAGCAGCCGCGCCACTTCAGGCGCATCCTCGAGCTGAAAAGGACGCAGGGCCAGCTCTGGACTAGGCGACATAACAAATAGCCTCAGCGGGGTATGACGGAGTATCGAGGCGCGGCATAGCCAAACGAGTGGCGCAGTCAAATGGCCAACGCAGAAACCTGTTAGCCGTCATTTCCGGTCCTTTCCTGGTTGTACGCCGCGTAAAGGCTCTCCACCAGTGCTACCAGCCCAGGATGCATTTTCCTATCCATCTGCTACTCCCACCACTTTGGCTGCCCGAATTGCAGCAATACTGAAAGTAATTTTGGCGATTCTTGCTAGTCCCGGCCTCGGGCCACCGATCTTTAACTGCTCACTGAGGTTTCCGGCCAACCCTCCCCGATTCGCCAGAACCGTCAAAGATCGCCCCGACCTCGTCAGCCGTCAACGTGAGCGCCCATAAACAGTCTTTCAATATCGCCACCTGCCCGATAGCTTTCAGCGAGCAAATAGGCACTGAGGAAAAATGCGCCACCAAACAACGCGCACGCACTCAGCAAAAGTCCATTTGGACTGAAGCGGTGTCGCCATGCGACCCAAACCGCGGACAGGACGAGGAAGCACATAAAGTCGAAATTAAACTGTCCTGGCCACTCCATTTTCGCGATGTCACCAAAAAATATTGGCAGCAAGTTCAAACCATGCTTTGAAACGACGAAAGCTGTGTAAACGGAAATGGAGACAAAGATGGCGACCAGCAGAATTCTTAGTACGTTCATGATGGATTTCCCGAGTCATTACAGAAAAATCGATTGAGGCACAGCGCTTCAAGTAATAGACACTGCAGAGCCGGGCCGCTTTGGGCGGCTCCTTGCCCCGCCCAGTAAAGCGACCGGCCTACTCCATTGACCCATCGGCTTTTCAAGCTTGCCGGTGAAAGTGGGTTCCAGGTCCCATCTCAGAAGGCACATGCCCACCGATACGGCTCTGAGGCCTGCGGGATCTGGGCGCAAGACATCGCACTGCTCTGGCGAATCCGGACCGGGGTGATCTTGTCAGGACCGGTCACCATCTGGGGCTCCTGCGTCACCGGGTGCGGCCTGCGTAGCGTTACCAACTTTGGTCAACAATTCTGCCTTTTAACGCGCCGAACCTCAATGCGATGCCTCCGCGGCGCTCTATTCTTACAGGTGCCCCCCAGCGGAAGGGGAACCGACGCGGGGAACTGGCTTATGTCAATCGCTCAGGAACCACAGGGCGGTTTATGTTGCTGGCACCGGCAAACAGTCTACTCTAAGGATGAATGATCATTCGTGTTATTGGGGACTTTGTATGTTTCATCGCAACAAAATACTGACAGGCCTGCTGGCCGCAACCCTATGTGCCGGCACACAATCCCAGGTGCCACCACCGCCTGACGGCACCCTGCTCTCGCCAAAATACACGGGCAAAGCTTATTCGCCCTATGCGGAGCGCGACTTTGCGAACAGCGTGTACTGGGGCGATACACACCTTCACACGGACATTTCCATGGATGCCGGCGCTTTCGGCAATCGCCTGGGCCTCAACGAGGCCTACCGGTTCGCCCGGGGCGAGCAGGTGGACTCCACGAATGCAGGCCCGGTGAAGCTTTCGCGACCGCTGGATTTCCTCGTGGTGGCAGACCATTCGGACAACATGGGTTTCTTCCCGGACATGCTGGGCGGTGCGCCGCACATTCTTGACGACCCCACGGGGAAGGACTGGTACGACCGCATCAAGGCAGGCGAGGGGGTCGGCGTGGCGCTGGAACTGATCGGCCTGTTCTCCCAGGGCCAGTTCCCTGAAGCGTTGATTTACAAACCGGATTCGCAACCCTACAAGGACGCCTGGGCACGTACCGTTGAGGCCGCGGAGACATACAACGACCCGGGCAAGTTCACCGCGTTCATAGGCTATGAGTGGACGTCACTGGTGCGCGGCAACAACATGCACCGCGTCGTGGTTTACAAGGACGGTGGCGACAAGGGGGGCCAGACGGTGCCGTTCACCACCGTCGCGCCCGAGGGCAGCACCACGCCCCGCGACCTGTGGGTATGGATGGAAGACTACGAGAAACAGACCGGCGGTGACGTCCTGGCCATCGCCCACAACGGCAACCTCGCCAACGGCATCATGTTTCCGCTGGTGGAGCAAAGCGACGGTAAACCTCTGGATAAAACCTGGGCGGAGACCCGCGCTAAATGGGAACCCCTGTACGAGGTCACCCAGATCAAGGGTGACGGCGAGACGCATCCGTTCCTGTCTCCCAATGACGAATTCGCCGACTACGAAACCTGGGACATCGGCAATCTCGACGTATCCGAGGCCAAGACCGATGAAATGCTGGCGGGCGAGTACGCCCGCGAAGCCCTCAAGCAGGGCATGGCGCTGGAGGCGAAATTCGGCACCAACCCCTACCAGTTCGGCATGATCGGCTCGACCGACAGCCACACTTCCCTGGCGGCTGTTGAGGAGAACAATTTCTTCGGCAAGCACTCCGGCGCCGAGCCTTCGGCGGAACGCATGACCCATCCTTTCATGAGCAACGACAACGGCACCATCATGGGTTGGCAACAGGTGGCGTCCGGTCTGGCAGCGGTATGGGCGCGTGAAAATACCCGCGAGGCCATTTTTGACGCGATGGCGCGACGCGAGACTTACGCCACCACCGGCAGCCGCATGATGGTGCGCATGTTTGGCGGCTGGAATTTCACCCAGGGTGACCTGAACAACCGTGAGCCTGCCTTCGCCGGCTACAGCAAAGGCGTGCCCATGGGCAGCGTCCTCCCGGCGCAAGGCGCCACGAGCGCGCCCAGCTTCATGGTCATTGCGCTGAAAGATCCGATCGGCGCCAACCTGGACCGCATACAGGTGGTGAAGGGCTGGTATGACGGCAAGGAAGTACACGAGAAAGTGTACGATGTCGCCTGGGCCGGCGACCGGACCCCGGGCAAGGACGGCAGGCTACCGGCGGTGGGCAACACGGTGGACGTCGAGAGCGCCACATGGACCAACACCATCGGCGCGCCGGAACTGGGCACCGTGTGGACCGACCCGGACTTCGACCCGAAGCAGCGCGCTTTTTACTACGCGCGTATCCTTGAAATTCCGACGCCGCGCTGGTCCACCTACGACGCCTTCCGCTTCGACATCGACCTGCCCGAGGGCGCTCCTACCAGCACACAGGAGCGCGCCTACACCTCGCCCATCTGGTACCAGCCGTAGAATACAAGTGATGCGCCCTGTACGTTCGCCGATCAAAGCTGACTCAACAAACCTACGGGGCGCTTCCGCCGTGGCTGCTGCTACTCCAGGCACTCACGCCGCAGGACTTGGTTGCCGCTTGGGGCAGCGAAGAGGACGGTAAGCGCGTCCAGCGGCCGAGAAGACCCAAGTGGTTCCACTTGTATTGGCCCGTTGTTCAACCACAGGAGCAGCGATATGGACCGGTCTCCCCGGGCCCAATGAATTGCTGCCACGCTTACACTTTGAATACCAGTTTGCATAGGTACTATTTTGACCAGGCAGGGCGTTGGATTGGGGTCCAAGATCACACAAACTCTCTATCACTGGGCAAGTATTTCACCATCCGTGTGCCTTGCCTTGTTGTGTGTCGTCTTATGCGTAATCAAGACCTGATTTCTTTTGAGTCAGTATTTTCTTCATATCGTGGTGCTGTACCGCCGATGTGATCCCAGGGTGCCTTTGAGCCTACAAAAAGGTGAATCTCAATTTCTATTCCTGGGTCTCCATCCACACAACCAAGAGTCAGGCCATGAACCTCGTCATTCCTCAGGCCGCATAGAGTTGAGCCGCAATTTCCGCAGAACCCTACAGCCCACTCGCCATCGGTGGTAAACGTTGCTAGAGCGTCTTTTCCGCTGGTCCACCTGAAATCACTTCCTGGCGCGAGCTCAGCGTAGGCTGAAGACGGGCCGCTAAACACTTTCCTGCACTTCGAGCAGTGGCATGCTCTGGCGTTTTGCAAAGAACCAGCAAGCTCGTATGAAAGGCTCTCACAGAGGCAACTGCCTGTAATCACAATAACTTCCTCCTGACGGGGTTTAGCGCTTACAACCTGGGCGCGATGTGTGGAGCGCTGACCGTCTTCCTTGAAAGGCGTCAGTGCCCGTACTCGGAAATTATTGATTCGGATAGAATCGAGATCTTGTAGGGGAAGATCCTGGCGGTCATAACTCCATCAATTACTGCAGGGTCATTTTCCATGATGTCATGAGCTTCTGATTCAGAGTCGGCCTTCAGGATTACAATGCCGAAGGTGGAGTCATCGCTTGTTTGTGTTCGGCCAGCAAGCAGGACGACAGCCCTTTCAGCGAGTAGCTCAAGATATTCCACGTGTGCCTCCAGAACGCGTGACTCGATATCAGTAACACCCTTTGTCAACATTTCAGGACGCACCGGGTGAAGTGTGTAGATGTATTGATTGGTCATTACGCCTGACGCCCTGTGCTTGAACAACTTTATTCTGGCACAGAACTTGCCGAACTTGCCAATAGTTGAGTAGTGCCCATTTCATCATCAGTGGAGGCCTTGGTTTTAGGCTTCATCCAGTTTTATGCAGTAGCCGGAACAGAACGTATCGTAAGAAAAAAAGTACGAACTTTATCGACATCTCAATAGCCATAAGGCTTCGAGCACGGGGTTACAAATCGCGCAGATGTTTTGGGGTCCGCGTGACTGTTTTTGTTAGGTGGAACCCTGGGTGGAATACCTTTTGCTGAGCATAAACACCAAGCTCGTAAGCCAGGCAGATACCCAGATACCAATCCCCACATTGTAAAAATACGTTGGTGGCACAATTGGTCGATGCGTGGAGTAGGCCTCGATGAGCTCAGGATAAGCTGCCTGGGACTGCTGGGCATTCACTTCGAGCAGGCTAATTTGGAAGAGAAATGATAAAACCGGCAACGTTAGAAAAACGCTGTACATGACAGTTAGAGCAAGGCAGTAAAACCTACTCAGTTCAGAACCGACCAAATAAGTTGCGACTATATAGGCAAAGTAGATATATATAGCATTCATGCTATGGGCTCCTGCCGAATCGCCCGTCATTCCAATCAGTTCGAAGTATTCTGCCGGACTCATAATTGCCACCTAGCGCTCCCCTCAGCGGTTTCAGCGTAAGCCCCCACAGGAGCGAATTTCCGGTACTTGTTATTGGGCCTAGCCCCAGAAGCAGCCATATTGATCCTGCTCTACGACCTCAAAGAACTCTTCCAGGGTGGAGACTTCAGGCATTGGCTCATAACCATGCCATTTGAGGTCGGAACGTTTCCAGTAGATTTTCCAGGCACGAGTTTTTTTGGAGTACGTTGTCTTAGCCACAGACTGCTCGATCCTGGTCGATGGATCATCGTACCGCGGACGGATTTCGAAAAGCTCCAAACTCTGGCCGGATACACGAAAGCCCAGGTCGAGCTGATCTCGAATGTGAGCGGGTGGACGATGAACTTCCGTATATTCAGTCGCTAGCTTTTCCACTCTTCTTTTTTCAAATTCGCTTAATGCCATAGCTCGATATTTATGAAGGCCTGTAAAGGCTCAGTAACCAGCAGCCTGCGGTGCAAGCCGCATTCAGGCTGGCCTACGCCCTGGGCGCGCAGTCTTCCGACCTGTTATTTTCCGAATGTGCGTCTTGTCCTTCCATGACTAATTGGGCATTCCAGCCAACCAATAGAGGCCTTGCATGGCGGACATAGGGAAAGCAAAGCCATGGTCAGCCGATTCTATTACTTTGAACTCCACGTCGGACTCGCTGGTTTTCCTGGACTTTAGAAAACGCATCAAGCTAAAAGCATTCTCTACGTACTCGGGTGTTTCATCGGACCCAACAGACAAGAAGACATTGGCTTCCAACGTCTCGGGAATCGCTTGTGAGATTGGCATGTACTCATGGGCAAATTCTCCTTTAAACAAAGGAGCTGGGCTACCGATGATGTAGTTTCGAAAGGTTTGCGGACGGGTCAACAATATGTAGCAGCCAAAGGTGCCGCTCACTGAATAACCAAAATAAGTGCGTCGAGCATGATCGATCTTGTACTCCGATTCCACGTATTTAAATACGTCATCTCGTATGAAAGCAAAGTGCTCCCTGGCCTGACCCGTAGGGTGCTTGTAATTTTCCCCCGTGTATTTGTCGGGAGTGTAATCACGCATGCGACTTTGTTGTACAGGCGTGCCTTTCTCCCAGGAGATTCCGACCAAAATGGCATCATGAACCAGATGCTCCATCGAACCTGAGATAACCTCAATATGCCAACGTGCGTCCGCAATGTAGACAACCGGATGCAATTGTTTGGTAGTGGCGTCGTAGTTGCCAGGTAACTTTATGTAAAGTTCGTAATTACGACCTGTCGCACTATCCTCAATGGGCACCACCTGAATTGCCGGAAGTTGAAACGGATCAGCCTCCGCAGTTGCTCCAGGCAAAAAGAACAGAGATAGACAGAATATTTTGAATTTCAATAGATCTCCTCCAGATTCAAATAGCCTCTCAGCTAAACAAAGTATACGCAGCACGCCCCTGGTGTAGCCATTTTCCTGGCGGAACGAGGTTAATCGTGTTTTTCTGCTCTCAATTCGCCAGGCTTTCAATACAGACCTCAGTATCCCTCAAAGATGTATCGCATCCCCTGCGAAAAAAAGGGAGGCACAGCCGTACTGTGAGATTCGTTTTCAAAAACCATAGATTTTAATTTCAGGGAGGGATACTTCCGTGCCTCCAACTTTCCTGCGAGTTCTAGCATCTGAGGCAGGATTTCCATACTGTCTCGCTCGCCAGCTGACAAAAATACGGTTGCCTCCAAGTCATCATGTGTGGTCGCGTACTGGGATTCCAGCGAAAAAATGAACTCACCATCCCACCAAAGAGAAGGACTGCCAATTAGAAAAACCGAGAAGGCATCGCTTCGAGTAAAAAGTGCGTTCGCAACAAAAAGGCCTCCAAGAGAATGCCCGGCTAGCCATCGTTCATCCGAAGTATTGCGGTTATCCTCGATCCATGGGGCAATTTCATCGGCAATTATGTCGAGGATGATTGGGCCTCCACCTGTCTTGACCTGCATGCCCAATTTTTCACCTTCGGCCGCCTCGTATTCAGTATGTTTTGATGGAGTCAGTAGAAATCGTCGACCCTTAACCCATCCAGTGTAGGAAGATACCTGATTGTCTATTCCTACCACTATTACCGGGGGGAATCCGTCCTCAACTTGAAGGAGGGTTTGCAGCCAGTGTGCGAATTGAAAATGGAAGAAGCCGTCCATGACGTATAAAACGGGATATCCTTGTTCCCGCTGGGGATCGTAGCCCACGGGTAGGGACACATAAACATCGAGCATCGTGCCCCTTGAAGATTCAAACCCGTGAACGGAAACGTCATTGAAGACATACGGGGCACCCTGAGACTGAGCTTGAGAAGAAAACGTCCCGGTCCACAGCATAAGGGCCAGGAGGGACGTTCTGCAGATACTGGTCTTCATCTCAATGCCTTTATGAGCATAACCCCGCCGGCACAGGCGAACGTACGCAGTGTAGCGGGTCCAGCGCAACTCGTTGCGCGATTGTGCGCGGCGTTGTCAGGTGACCGCATAGCTAAATCCACTTGCCACTAGTTTCCGCCAACGACGCTGGCGATGACGGTAGAATAACTGGGCAAACGCCCAGATAAAAAAGGTAAATATTCCAGCTTCAATGGTCACTTGATCTCTATAAAGGGTACCGGTTTCTGATGGATCTACAGTAATTTGGTGGTCCCACTTCTTTATCAACGTGCCATGACCGTTATCCCGAAGACAGAAGCTACCTGGCGATTCGGGATACGAGATGACAACAGCCTGTTTCCCGAGAGGGATAAAACCAAGTAATCGCAAAGACACCCAGTAGGTACCCTCTTCCCATCTTTCCGGCAATTGCGTAGCGCCATAGGGCGTAAATTTAACAAGAGGAGAAGCGATATAAATGAGCAAACGCGAGGTTCTAAGATGCGCCTCAACTTCTCTCGGCTCGGCCGCAAGGAATGTTGACAAATTGACGATCATAAGATGGCCTTGGAAAGCTTCAGCTTGCGTGGGCTGTCAGGCCGTCCGCAACACTGGCCTGTTAACGGAGCGCGTTGGTCGGGATGGTTCACGAAAACCTGGCCAAGGCTGAACGCAATTGATACTCGACGTTCCCGCGGGAACGTTTTTCGGTTATGAACAGCAACCTGTATATTCCGAATGTACCTGAAATGTGAAGCTCCCGGTTCGAAATCCATTGTCCTGGGTTGAATACCGGCAAGAAATTGTATTTTGGTTCCGCAAGTCTCTGAGAACGCCCCTTAACGGCAAAGCTCTACTAATTACCTGTCTTCGATATGGGGAAGCTTACGCCTCCATGACGCCCAGCACAAAAGCATCGATGTCACCACTCTTATCTGTTACTTGCGTTTGCTTGGGGAGAACAAACCAGACTGCAACAATTGCGGTAACAACGATTAAGATGGAGGTTGTTACTTTTTTGATAAACATTCACTTCCTTATTAGTCGACTTTAAAGATGGTGAAAATGTAAAGAACAATAACGCTACAAACACAGTCGGCCGAAACGCAGCGCAGGCCGTCTAGTGCAATGCGTTTTTACATTGCACGAATGTGCTTGGCATTGTTATGTGTCGTTAATATAGATCCCGCGCTCCTGATTCTTTATCACTGTATTCTGGAGTCACTTGATGCTGCATTCATCTTTTTTTTGCTGCGATGCCGATAATCATAAACACTATACCTATTGGAATCAGCTCGGTTCTATCTTTACCAAGGATGCTCGGTAACATGAGCAAAACACCGCCCAGTATCCAGAGCGCTGGTGCATACTTATTCAAAATGGTGGTTCCTTTTAGTCAGTTCTCTGCGTTTGGCACTACTTTCACTATCGACAGTATATCTAAGCTTAATTTGAACACATAACGCTCAATGCAGCGGCGGAGAAACCGCGTAGCCGTTCGCGTGTCTGGCCCCATAGAGGCGAACTACCGGTACTTGTTATGTTTACGGTTCACGAGATACCCAGTAATCGGGTCTGCGGTGTAGGTGAACAATTGCAACAATGACCAATTCATTTTGCTGGGAGGAGCAATGGTAAATGATGCCGAACTGGTATTTAGAGATCAGGCAACGTCGCGTGTTGGGACTAAAGGTTTGGTACGCGGCGGGGAAACTGACATGTGCGGGAAATGGAACGCAGTACCTCACTACGAAAGCGGTCTCCAAGGTCTTCTTGTTCTGGCTCGTAGTAAGTTACTGCCTCTTCAAACTCGACCTGAGCAAGTCGAAGAAACTTTACGTCCACGGCTAGGGTTTTTTGAAGACATCAGCAAGGGGTATAGCCGACTCTTGGCCATTTTGGTAAGCAGACAACCGGGATTCAGCCTCAGCGGCCCAGACTGCATCCAATTCAGCATCAGGCTTATCCAGGCTGAGAAGTAGTTGCTCCGCCACCACCGCTCGCTCCGAAGCGGGAAGTCCAGGCGCTTGATCTATAAGTATTTTTGTCGCTTCAGACACAGTTTCACCCTAATCTATTGATGAGCTTAATGGTAGCTCTGAGGGCGGTGCCAGTAAACATAACGCTCGCCGGCACGGGCGAGCAAAACGCAGTGTAGCGAGTCCAGCGCACGAAGTGCGCGGCGTGCCCGGCCTTGTTATTTGTAAGTCACTTATGCTTACCATGATTCTTCGCTGCCGCAAATAGCTTTACTACTCCGTAATACGCTAGGAACACAATGCCAAGAGTAAGGCCTAATACTCCGAGCGGCATAAAAAAGGTCTCATGAAGCACGCCCTCCTCATCAAGATATTGATAGAACGTATTCTCCATGACAAGAAAGACGAAACCAACAAATAGAAGAGACAGTCCAATAAACAAGCTTCGACTCATCTAATTGCACTCAGTCTATACATTACACATAACGCCCGCCGCACAGGCGAGCTGCGTAGCAGCGAGCCCAGCCAG
Organism: uncultured Gammaproteobacteria bacterium; assembly: GCA_963753815.1. Lineage (GTDB taxonomy): Bacteria > Pseudomonadota > Gammaproteobacteria > Pseudomonadales > Halieaceae > CAVWDU01. The sequence goes on along the minus strand of CAVWDU010000003.1, from coordinate 1,638,075 downwards.
CGAAGCTGGCGGTGTGCCGGCGCTTGTTATGCGTTGACACGCGGGTCCTCGGATTGCGAATGAAGAGTTTGACCCGGTGTAACGTAAAACTCAGAAGACTTCTTGCGAACATACTGTCGGTGCCAACAACCTCGTGGGACTATCAGAAAGCAGCCCGCGCCAACTGTTGCAATGCTTGCCTCACCTCCCTCTTTAGGAAGGACCTCAATGTCAATTTCGCCTTCCATGACATGCAGTAATTCATCGCAATTCGGATGCATCTCCCAAGGTGATGGGCCGCCTTCAGTAGACCAGAACACACCGGCGCCACCGTCATTGAACTTGCCTAGATCTCGAAATTCCATTTCTTTCGATTCCATCGTGATCTTATAAGGGTTAAGCACTTGCAGTTTCATGGGTGACTCCCAATAGACGCATAACGCCGTGCACAGCGGCGTCCTGGCTGGCGAGGAGCGGCAGGTAGTGGGTCCCTGCTGCACCTTGTTAAGCGGCGATCTCTTCGAAGGTGAAGTTGGGTACATCAGTTCGGTCCTTGGCATGCTCCATTGTCATGGCGCAGATATTACCGTCCGCATCCAGGTCGATAACGGTATTCTCGTCCACGTCGCGGGATTCGACGATATCGCCGGGCCGAAATTCGATGTAGAGGGTATCGGTGTCGGTAAAGTACTTCACTTTCATGGCTTGAAGCCTCGGTCGAAAAACGCATTATGGACCGTCTCTCCATCTGGAAGCAGGATAACACGAAGGTATTTGCCGTGCAGTTCTGGCACCGGCGCCCAGCGCCAGATTCGTCCATCAGATTGAATATGCTCTCGTTCGGGCGAATCTACGACTCGCTGAATCCACTCGTTTTTATGAGAACGCGATCAGGTCGTGTCGAAAGTGTATCGAAATACTTTGTCGTTTTCATTCAGCGTCCGTGCCTTGTGAATTCGCCGCCTAACGCCTAAGGTTGAGGCGGCGGCACGCCGTCCACAACCCTGGCTTGTTATGTTTTCAGGAAGCTGTTACCGTGTGTATAGATGCAGAATATATACACATAGGTGGATTCATGAGAACCAACATTGTCATAGATGATGAGCTAATGGCTAATGCTCTAAAGGCAACGGGATTCAGCACCAAGAAGGAAGCGGTTGAAGAGGGCCTTAGACTCCTTATAAGGAGAAACAAACAACAGGAAATTCGGAAACTCCGTGGGAAGCTTAAGTGGGAAGGCAACTTGGATGAGATGCGAGATGCTTCTTGATCCTCGTCGATACTAGCGTATGGATCGATTTCTTTAATGGCACTGATAGTCCCCAAACCAATTCGTTGGACTCTGCTTTGGAGGACGGCACAGTCGCCATAGGCGATTTAATTCTATTGGAGATACTTCAAGGTTTTAGGAACGATAGGGATTTTGGAAAGGCAAAGAGGACCCTGGAGACACTAGACATCTACGAGTTGCTCGGCCATCAGATGGCCTTGAAAAGTGCTGAAAACTATCGAGTGCTAAGGAAAAAGGGAATAACGATACGAAAGACAAATGATGTAGTGATTGCGACCTTTTGTATCGAAAACCGGATGCCGCTACTTTTCAGTGACAGAGATTTTATGCCTTTCGTCAGTCATCTGAAGTTACGGACGGTCGTCTAGGAAACATAACGCTTACAACTGCGGCGGCCACAGGCCGTCCGCCAGCTTGTACTTGCTACATGTGCCGTCACTGAACCAACTTGCTTGATACAAGGCGATTCAGGCTAACGCCCGACTCTGCGGCTTTCACAGCGAGCATCCTGTGCGTTTCAGGAGGAACGCGGACCATGAACTTGCCGCTGTAGTTCTTTAAAGCGATAGGCTCTGGTTCAGATTCACCGTTTGAAGCCATATCGGATAGCGCTTCTTTCACAAGCTTACGAATACCTGCTAGAGCTTTCTCCGGCGTCGCCGCAAGCCAACTAAGGCTTGGAAACTCCGCGCATAGACCAACATGCTCTTGGTCTTTTTCTGACCACGTAAGTCGGTAGGTGTAACGATCATACAGTTTAGTCATTTTCTACCTCCAAGCGATCTATCGCCTGCAGAACTTGCTTAACCTGATAAGGCTTCGCCTTACCCTTGGCATTTTGAATATTCACTCGAGGGTCTCCGCGCCACGGAGTCTTGTAGACTCGATGGCTAGAGCCCGTTTGTCGGGGAGCGCCAAAAAAGTGTTCACACACTTTGGACAGATCGCTGAAGCGGACTCCTTTGGGGTTTCGGCGCATCTGAGCCAGGATTTCTTGAGTGCTCGCCATGCACTTATAGTATCATTATTGATACTAATGTAAAGAACGGAAATCTTAGCGCCACCCCGTGGGTGAGGTCATGTAACGCCTAAGGAACCGGCGGCGAAGCCATCCGGTTGCCTTACTTGTGATGCGCTGATAGCATATGTACATATTTCCGTACATGTACAGGTAAACAGAATGGAAAGCATAAGCTATACTGCCGCCCGTAGCAACCTTGCCAAAAAAATGAAGCAAGTTTGCGATGATCATGCGCCCATTGCGATTACTCGCAAAGGGGAGGGTGCCGTTGTAATGATGTCTATGGAGGACTACCAGGCGCTTGAAGAAACCGCCTATCTCCTCAGAAGTCCGAAGAACACACGAAGGCTTATAGAGTCGATTGCGGAGTTGGAGGCGGGCAACGGCCTTGAAAAGGAGTTGACCGAGTGAAGCTAGTCTTTGCCGAGAAGGCATGGGAAGACTACCTGTACTGGCAGAAGACCGACAAGAAAATTGTTAAACGCATCAACACGCTCATAAAAGATATTACCCGAGAGCCCTTCGAAGGCATTGGAAAGCCTGAACCGTTGAAGCACGCCCTTTCCGGCTACTGGTCGAGACGGATCAACGATGAGCATCGAATCGTGTATAAGGTCCAAGACGACGCCCTACTTATAGCGCAGCTTAGGTATCACTACTCGAGCGGGCGCATAACGCCAAGGTAGCGGCATTCAGCATGGAGCGAATGCTCGGGCCAAATGGCGAAGCCACGCCCGAGCACGCGCGCAGTGCTGAATGTCCGAGTGAGCGCAGCGAACGACTTGACCGCATTGTTAGAAGCTCTGCCCGCCCCAACTCATTCATAGTAGTAAACTTCAGGTGAGCTGCTTATTTGGGTGGCCGCATGAAGCTCCAGATAGCTCCCTTTAAGACTTGGAAACAAATCTGAATAAAGCTGATGCGAGCTTTCGTTTTGCACCCGGTGAACACCCGCCCAAACGAAGAGAATTTTTCCGGATAAGCCGTATTCTTTTGAATCGACTGCTGGGCCGTTGTACCTGCTATTTGCGATAGTGATCCCTTTTCTCTTCTGGGCCAGGAAATCGAGACTGCGAAGATCTTTCAAGTAACTTGGCCGTCCTCGCGGGAGGTATTTCAGCTCGATCACTGCGATAACCTTTTGGGAATTACATATCACGATATCGGGATAAACCCTTTTTGCAGTGCCCCCTTCTTTCGCCGATACGCAAGGTTCTATGAAGAGCCGTCGGTTGGCCCCGAGACGAGCATTCAGCTGAGCCCAAAACGACGCTTGAAGGCTTCTTTCCGAATTAATTCTTTGGCGAGAGTAATCTGCCTTCATGCTCTCGACCCATGAGTCGATAATTTGAGACTTGATTAATTCTCGACCTTTCATTTTTTGGTTCTAACGCTTGAGTTCAGCGGCGTTTGAGGCGACGCGTGCTTTTGCGATAGCAAAAGTGCGTGGCGGATCAAACGTCCGCTGCAACGATTTGTTATGTTTCAACACGACCGAACTCCCGAACACCCTTACGCCAATAATAAAGACCAAAACCGGTTGCCACTATTGGCACGGCCACGCCGAATTCATCTGCAAACCACACAGTGGATTCATTCGCCTCCGTCAAGGGTGTAAAGAACTGCTGAAGAAATACGTTGTGGCTCATGTGAAACGTTACTGCCGGCCACAGACTGTTTGTTTTGTAGCGAAAGTACGCCATTACAACTGACATTGATGTAAGGCAAACCGTAAATATTACGAGCTGGAACAGCAGTGGGGTTCCGGAATTACCATAGAACCCCAAAAACATGAGTGGCCAATGAAACATTGACCAGAGTATGCCGCTAAGAATTGCCACTTGAGAGAAGCTGAGATTCTTGGATAACGCCGACACCAAAAGCCCGCGCCAACCCACCTCTTCACCCAGGACACCTGGCAGAAGTAGTACGAAGCTCACAGTCGCGGTAAGAACAAACCGCAATGCAATGATGGATTCATCTGACCAGGAATCCAGCATGTAGCCACTTCGAATCTGCTCGACAGCGCTGCTGTCATACCAATCACCGAGCGAAAAGCACCAAATGCCGACATAGGCAACCGCAGCATAAGCAAGTGGGATCAGGTAGCTTTGATACTGATACTTCCAATCGCCCCAATGCCAACCAAGGGAGCTGAGTTGACGACCGCAAACGAGACAGGCTCCAACAGCTGCCAACCCGACGGTAAGCATCAATGGACTTGCGCTCTGAAACCTCAGCAGTAACCAAACGCCCAACGGATACAGGCAAACCACAAGCAGGATAAAAGTGCCAGTAATTCGCCAGGAACTATTCAATGGTTTGGCCCCGCGTCGATGTTGGATTTTGAAACATAACGCTTCAGGTTGAGGCGGCTATCAGGCCGTCCGCAACCCTGACTTGTTAATGGAGCGCGTTGCTCGAGACGATTCACGGAATCCTGGCCAGGGCTGAACGCAATTGATACCCGACGTTCCCGCGGGAACGTATTTTGGTTATGAACGGCACCCTGGTTATTCCCACCATGCCGGTGATACCAGGCGCCCGATCCCCGCGGCCTTTCCCGGAGTTCATAGTCAGCGATATACTGGAGTCCAGGCTGCAATTCTCTAGTAGCGCCCATTAACGCCTACAACTGCGGCGGCCGGTACGGCCGTCCGACAGCTTGTACTTGTTATGCGTCATCTAGCTTTGAGGGGGTATCGGTCAGGGTGCTCGATAGTGTCGATACCAAGATCGACATCCAGGTCGGGCCAGTAGAAATGCCCCGGGCTAGGCTCTTGAATATTAAGGATTTTTCCTATCGGGACATCCTTGAACCACGGAAAGTCTTCATAGGACAGGAAGTATTCGCTATCGTCAGAGAGCAACCAGAGCCCATGGCTAGAGATGTTGGTGATCTCAGCCCCCGAAGAAGGAATCCCATGCACCGGTGAGTTCATCGTAGTGCTCCTCAATGAGGCCCTCGATTCTAGCTAATTGTTGGTCGGATAGCCCATAATTTTTCGCAAGTTCAATCTCTGGTTCCAACCAGAATTTCGCTTCGCCATCTGACCCGTGCACATGGACATGTTTCCGAGATTCCTCTCTGGAGAAGAAATAAAAACGATAGCCCCGTTCACGAAAGACTGTTGGACTCATGCTCGATGTCCGGACGCATAACGCCTGAGTTCAGCTGCGTTTGAGGCTGACGACGGCTCGGCGATAGCTGAGGCGGCGGCAGGGTCAAGTGTCAGCTGCAATGACTGGTTATGCCGCACTTTGCTCATCCCTCGAGTTTACTCCCTTGAATGTCAGCTTTCGTCCAGAAGCGGACGTCCAAGACCCCGGTTTGCCACCAAGACTTCCTCGCAGCGAGTTGTGCGCCGTTTAGAAACTCGCTCATTCCCTGAAGACGTTACAAGTCCCAGTCGAGTAACAAAGCAGTAATGCCGAACGCAACCATACCCGCGCCCACAACGATGGCAACCGTCAAGCCCGAAAACACCTTGGCTGGCGTGTCTTGTACTTCCAGTGGGAAATCGGGATTGTAAAAGACGGTTTTACGCTGGCCGATTGGAAAAGCCCCTTTTCTCGTCGACGCCCTGCTGCCGCGCATCCGGTGTTCGTTACCATCCTTGTCACGATAAGCGTAGACCGCGCGGTAACCCTTCTTCGAATATGCTTCTGACCCGAAAATAGTGGTTTCCTCGACCGCCACAATGACCGCCTCGGTCTTCTGCCCGCGCGAGAAAAGTTCGCGCGATTCACGCCAGCTATTCATTCCACCCCAAAAAATTATCAGACCTAAAACAATGAGGATGATTGACATACTCTGCACCTCGACGCTCGCGCACTACTTATCACAGACTATAAAGAAATGACCAGCAGTCTGCGAACCATGATGAGGAGCCTTCCAATGATTCGTCGAAGGTAGATGTCTGCTATGGGTCAAAAGCAGCCATTGGGATCAGACTTCCCGTGGAGCCGAATTTTGTGTGTCGCAGAGGCTGACGGAAGCGTGTCCTGTGCGGCATAACGCCTACAACAAGGGCCGCCGGTACGGCGGTCCCGATTGCTTTTACTTGTTATGCGGCATATAGCTTCTGAACCTTCATTTTTGGCGACTCCTGCCGAGCAACCCAAAGGTCGTACTGAGACTGTTGAGTGAGCCAACTCTCTGGAGTAGTGTTAAAAGCAATTGAAAGGCGAATTGCCATTTCGGGACTGATGCCAGCCCTGCCGTTCAAAATTGCCGACAGAGTCTTACGGCTAACGCCGAGTGCAGCAGCAGCATCCGTAATAGTCAGTCCCAACGGGTCCAGGCATAGCTCACGCAATACCTCACCAGGATGTGGCGGATTGTGCATATTTATAGTCATTGCTAGTGATAATCCTCGTAATCGATATCCATGGCATCTGGAGGCTCGAATCGGAACGTGACGCGCCAGTTTCCACTTACGCGAACGGACCAGCGCCCCTTTTGCTTGCCCTTAAGCTGATGCAGATGAAGTCCGGGAAGATTCATATCGTTTACATCAGTGGCAGCCTGGAGCCTACCCAGAACTAGTCGGATCTTATGAGCGTGTTCAGACTGGATTCCTGAGGTCTTTCCCGTTTGGAAGAAACGCTGCAGTCCCTTGTGCTTAAAGCTCCGAATCATGCAGGCAATAGTAACCTATAACGTTACAGGTTACAAGAGGCGGAGTGACGCCGCATAACGCTCACGTAAAGTGCGCGCTGTAAGCGCGTCATCTTTCACGTACTTGTTAACTAGCGGTGCCCAGATCTTGAATACCCCTGCCGCAATAAGGAAAAAGATACCCACGATGTCAATGAATAGTACCTTGCCAACGGCCTCGTTATAGCCCCCTACGGATAGTACCAGCGCGGCAAAACCAACCATACTCACACCACCCATTATCATAGCCGCCGATTGGTAAGATGGAACGGATGCGGAGTAAAGAATGAAAGCTCCCAAGATGCCAGAAAGTAATGCTCTATGGCGCATTAGAATGGCAAGGTCATTACCTGAAATAACAATGGAATAGGCAGACTCCAGCCTTTGAGCAGAGATGACGCCTAAAACCGGAGCGAAATTTATTAGCCCGACCACAACTAGACAAAATGTAATAGCCTTTCCCATAGAACGAGTCCTATAGAGTCAGTTAACAGCTTCGTATGCGGAGTCGGTCAGATAGAAGTTGTCGTGTGTGCGGAATTACCATGACGACATTTAATTACATAATCCTTCGCAGAACAAACACTTGGCGGCCTTGAACTTCGGCTTTTCGTACATAGGCGGAATTGGGCTCTGGCGATACATCAAATTCGTTCTCGGCTACGCCGTCGGGATGCGAGTTAAATTCTCTATTTACCATGAACCTATCTCAGGTCACGCGAAAGTTGCAGTGGAATTCGCTTTAAAAACCGGCCTTGACGCATGAGATCCCGGCATTACTGTACATATATACATGCAGGCAGGTGGGGCCATGGACGACGTTCGACCACCAATCCTGTTCGATTCGCCGCGTTTCCTCGATCGCTTGAGACTCGATCTCCGCGCGAAGGGTTACGCCTACCAGACGGAGAAAACGTATTTGTTATGGGTGAGACGCTACAATGTTTTTCACGGTAAGCGACGCCCTGAACAGTTGGGAAGCGAGGAGATCAGCCGCTTCCTGAGCCATCTTGCGCACCAGCGTTCGTGCTCGCCCGCCACCCAGCGCATTGCCCTCAACGCACTGATCTATCTTTACAGGAAGTTCCTGGCGGTCGAGCTCGAGCCGCTCAGCTTCGAGCACGCGCGGCCGGCGCGACGTCTGCCCGTGGTGCTCACTCATGACGAAGTGGCGAGGATACTCGATCAGCTGCGAGGCAAGCATAAACTCATGGTCGAGTTACTCTACGGCTCCGGGCTGAGGTTCAATGAACTGCTGTCGCTGCGGGTGAAAGATACAGCTGACCCGTTGGGCTCAGAGGCTGCGGCTCAGCTCCCGCAGCTGCTCGTTGAGAATGTAGTCGTTCTCACTGTAGTCCACCGGCAGGTCGATCACGTGCACGCCCGGTTCCTGCTGGCAGGCCTGCAACAGGGGCAATAGCTCGTCCGCGCTTTCAACGCGGTGGCCCAGGGCGCCGTAGCTGCGGGCGTAGGCGACGAAGTCGGGGTTGCCGTAGTCCAGTCCGAAGTTATCAAAACCCATGTGTGCCTGCTTCCACTTGATCATGCCGTAGGCATCGTCCCGGATGATGAGCACGGTGAGGTCCAGGCCGAGGCGCACCGCGGTTTCCAGCTCCTGTGAGTTCATCATGAAGCCGCCGTCGCCGCACACGGCCAGCACCGGCCGCTCCGGGTACACCATCTTCGCGGCCATGGCCGAGGGCAGTCCGGCGCCCATCGAGGCCAGCGCGTTGTCCAGCAGCACGGTGTTGGGCAGGGCTGCGCGGTAGTTGCGCGCGAACCAGATCTTGTACACACCGTTGTCCAGCGCAATGATGCCTTCCGGGGGCATGGCCCGGCGCACATCCGCCACGGCCCGCTGCGGGTACACCGGGTAGCGGTCGTCGTTCACACCTTCCAGCAGGTGCTCGTCCAGGGCCTGCTTGAAGCGCGTGAACTCGTCGAAGTTCCAGTGCGGCTGTGGTTCGAGGCGGGTGTGAATCTGCCACACGCTGTTGGCGATATCGCCGATCAGTTCCACCTGGGGGAAGTAGACCGGGTCTACCACCGCGCTGTTGAAGCTGACGTGAATCACCTTCATGTCCCGGTCCATGAAGAACGGGGGCTTCTCCACCACGTCGTGGCCCACGTTGATGATCAGGTCCGCCGCATCGATCACCCGGTGCACGAAGTCTCCCGACGAGATCGCCGCATTGCCGAGGAACAGTTCGCTGTTCTCATCGACAACGCCCTTGCCCATCTGGGTGGTGACAAAGGGGATACCGGTCGATGCCACGAAGGTGCTCAGCATCTTGCTGGTCAGCTTGCGATTGGCCCCGGCGCCAATCAGCAGCAGGGGCCGATGCGCCGCCTGGATCATCTCCAGCGCTCGGTTGATACCCTTCTCCTCGGCGATCGGCCGCCGATGAACACTCGCCGGCATCACCTCGGCGGCGGTGTCATCGCTGGCGATGTCCTCCGGCAGTTCGAGATGCGCCGCGCCGGGCCGCTCTTCCTCCGCCAGCCGGAAGGCCTCGCGGACGCTGGCCGGGACGATGTCGCCGGAGACGATCTGGCGGGTGTACTTGGTGATGGGCTGCATCATGTCGCACACGTCAATGATCTGGAAATGCCCCTGCTTGCTGGATTTGATCGGCTTCTGGCCGGTAATCATCAACATGGGCATGGCGCCCAGCTGGGCGTAGGCGGCCGCGGTGACGAGGTTGGTAGCGCCGGGCCCCAGGGTCGAAAGACACACCCCGGCCTTGCCGGTCAGCCGGCCGTAGGTGGCCGCCATGAAGCCCGCCGCCTGCTCGTGACGCATCAACACCAGCCGGATCGAGGATTTGCGCAGGGATTCGAGCAGGTCGAGGTTTTCCTCGCCGGGAATGGCAAACAGGTACTCCACACCTTCCGCTTCCAGTGCTTTCACGAACAGATCGGCAGTTTTCATCGACTTACCCTTGTACAGTGCCGGCCCGCCAACCGGGCCTTTCCGTCACTATACGCAGGATGTGTCCACACTGCTCACCGGCTGCGCGGCCAGGTGCCGGGGCGAGCCTGGCTGCAGCGACGGAGCGCCCGGGAGCGGCGGGAACCACCCAATGTGGGCGACCACTTGCGGTGATCCGGCTCGAGCGTCATGCTGTACAAATCTCTGACACTCCCCCGCATAGCACGCCGAGGTACCCCATGAGCGCCGACACCCTGGCACCCCCCTCCCCGCTCCATTCCTTGCGCGAGTTCGGCCTGCCGCTGGAAATCGCCCGCTCGGTCGCCCGGGCCCCGGCCCTGCTGCGCAGCCCGCGAGGCGCCGGTGAAACCGTTATCGTGTTTCCGGGCTTCGGCGCCGGCGATCGCTCGACCATTCCCCTGCGCGGGTTTCTCAACGCTATTGGCTACCGCGCCGAGGGCTGGGGCATGGGCACCAACCGCGGTGACGTGGAGGCACTCATGCCCCGCGTTGCGGAGCTGGTTGCCGCACGCAGCGCTGACACGGGCGAATCATTGCACCTGATCGGCTGGAGCCTGGGGGGCGTGCTCGCCCGCGAGGCCGCGCGTGAGTTGCCCGGGCAGATTCGCAGCGTGATCACCATGGGGACACCGGTCGTCGGTGGCCCCCGCTACACCGCCGCGGCACGCTTCTACAGCGCCCAGGGCTTCGACTTCGACCACATCGAGCGGCGCATTGCCGAGCGGGAGCGGACCCGCATCACCGTGCCGGTGACCTCCATCTACAGCAAGGCCGACGGTATCGTCGCCTGGCGGGCCGCAATCGACCCCACCGACAACCCGGTGGAGCACGTCGAAGTGCGCGATGGTCACCTCGGCATGGGGTTTTCCAGCCGGGTCTTCAAATTGATTGCAGAGCGGCTCGCCGCGCAGCGGGCCTGATCATGGCGGCCAGCGCACCCTCCGAGCGCCACTGGAGCGATACCGCCGTCGCGCTTGCGGGGCTGTTTCTCTACGGTTCCCTTTACGAGCCGTTGCGCAGCCTTCTCGGCCATGACGGCCTGTTGATCGCCGTCACTCTCGTCTACTTGCTGGGCCTGAAACTGGTTGCTAACCTCACTGCAAGGACCCTGCAAGCAAATCCGAAGTGATGCTGTTCAAGAGCGCGGTTGACTGGTGGTATTACGCTTTGCTGGCGCTACTGGCGGCGGCATTGGTAGCGGCGCTCACCCCCACGATACTCGCGGGGCAGTTCTCCCTGCTGACAGCCGCCGCGCTCGCCGTCGCCCTGCTCGGGGTTCCCCTGTGGCTGCTGTTCACCACCGCCTACAGGGTGGCGGATGGCATGCTGACAGTGCAGTCGGGCCCCTTCTCCTGGCGCATTCCGCTGGCCGAGATCGAGTCGGTCACTCCCAGTCATTCGCTGCTGTCGTCGCCCGCACTCTCCCTGGAGCGCCTGGAGGTCCGCTACAGCGGTGGCAAGCGCCTGCTGCTGTCCCCGGAAGACAGGCAGGGATTTCTCGCCGCCCTGGCAGTCTGTCGGACTTAGGCTGATCCTGCTGCGGCGGCGGGATAGCGGCCCTTTCCCGCCCTTTTTCGTTACATAGCCACCACTATGCGCCTCAAAAGGGCGGAAAAGTGTCTCGCTCTCCCACTCGCCTCGCGACGGACCCCTAAGTCCGACAGACTGCTAGGCCAGGATGCCCGCACCGCTGCGCCCTGAACTTAGCCCTGAAGCGAATCTGGCCCTGAAGCCACAAAAGCTAACAGATACGCGGCAACTGCTCGCCGTGCAGCCAGTCGATCACCCGCTCACCGCCGATGCCGGTCACCATGCGCACCAGGCGCATGGGGTCGTCGATGACCTCGCCGATGATGCGCGCATCCCGGCCGTGTTTGTCCGCACGCATCGCGGCCAGCACCGCCTCGGCGCTCTCGGGCGCTACAATCGCGATCAGCTTGCCCTCGTTGGCCACGTTCAGCGGGTCCAGGCCCAGCAGCTCGCAGGCGCCGCGCACCTCGTCGCGCAACGGCAGGTCCGATTCCCGCAAGCGGACACCCACCGACGACTGGCTGGCAATCTCGTTGAGAGTGGCGGCGAGGCCGCCACGTGTCGGATCGCGCAGCACCCGCAGGCCGGCTGGCGCCGCCGCGGCCATACCGGCGACCATCGCGTTCAGCGCCGCGGAGTCCGACTCCAGCGTGGTGGCGAACTGAAGACCCTGGCGCTGCGACATGATCGCCACCCCGTGGTCGCCCAACGTGCCCGACACCAGCACCGCGTCACCGGGCCGGGCGCGTTCGCCGGACACCTCTACGCCGGGCAGCACCCGGCCCACCCCCGCGGTGTTGATGAACACCCCGTCGCCCTTGCCGCGTTCGACCACCTTGGTGTCACCGGTCACGATCTGCACCCCGGCATCGCGCGCCGCCGCCGCCATGGCATCGACGATGCGCACCAGGTCGCGCAGCGGAAACCCTTCCTCGAGGATAAAGCCGGCGGTCAGGTAGAGGGGCGTCGCGCCCCCCATCGCCAGGTCGTTGACGGTACCGTGCACCGCCAGGCTGCCGATGTTGCCCCCGGGGAAAAACAGCGGTGAGATGACGAAGGAATCGGTGGTCATGACCATGCGCCCGCCGTCCACCTCGAAGCAGGCCTGGTCGTTGCCGCGATCGAGCAGCGCGTTATCGAAGGCGGGCCGGAACAGCGTGTCTATCAGGTCCGCCATGGCGCGGCCGCCGGCGCCGTGATTGAGCTGCACGCGGCCCGACTCGATGTCGAGTGTCCGCGAATGCCGTCGGCCGACCTCGCGGCCCGCCGTGGCTTCGCTCATGCCTCGCGCCGCTGGCGGACGGACTCCCGCCGGGCCGCCTGTTGCTGCTGGGCCTCCTCGCGGAAGCGGCCATACGTGAAATAGGCCGCGCAGGCGCCCTCGTCCGACACCATGCAGGAACCGAGCGGCGACTCGGGCGTGCAGGCGGTGGCGAAGAGTTTACAGTCGGTGGGCTTCTTCGCGCCGCGCAGCACGGCCGGGCATTCACAGCCGCGGGTGCCGCTGCCGGGGCGGTAGTGCATGTCGAATCGCGCCTCGGCATCGAATTCGCGGAAGTCTTCCGCGATGCCGAGCGCGGAGTCGGGAATCTCGCCGAGACCGCGCCACTCAAAGCTCGGGCGGCGGCTGAACACCTCCCCCATCACCTGCTGCGCCACCGCGTTGCCATCCTCGGTCACCGCCCGGGTGTACTGGTTCTCGATATCGGCGCGATTTTCGTTGATCTGCCGCAGCAGCATGAGGATCGACTGCAAAACATCCACCGGCTCGAACCCCGCGATCACCACCGGCTTGGCAAAACGCTCGGCGCAGAAGCGGTAGGCGTCCGAACCGATGACGACACTCACGTGGGAGGGGCCGATGAAGCCGTCGATGGCGACAGCCTCGCCCCGCTCGGGGGCGACGTCCAGGATCGCCCCCATAGCGGCGGGCGTCAGTACGTGGTTGCAGAACACGGAGAAATTCGTGAGCCCCTCGCGCCGGGCGGTGAGAATGCCCAGCGCTGTCGGTGGCGTCGTGGTCTCGAAGCCGATGCCGAAAAACACGACCTGACGGTCCGGGTTGGCCCGGGCCAGGTCCAGGGCATCGCTGACCGAGTAGACCATCCGCACGTCCGCACCCTCGGCGGCGCATTGCAACAGGCTGCGGCGGTCGCTGCCCGGCACCCGCAGCATATCGCCGTAGCTGGCCAGGATGACCTCCGGGTGCTGCTCCACCAGGCGCATGACCATGTCGAGGCGTCCCGTGGGCAGCACGCACACCGGGCACCCCGGCCCGTGCACGAGTTCGACGTTTTCCGGCAGCAGGTCTGGAATACCGTAGCGGAAGACGGCGTGAGTATGGCCGCCACAAAACTCCATCAGCCGATAGTGGCGACCGGGTTGCGCCTCGGCCCGCAGCGCGCGAGCCAGGGTCCGGGCGCGGTCGCCGTCCCGGAATTCATCCACGTATTTCACGGCGAGACCTCCTCTGCAACAGCGCTGTCGAGCTGGGAGATCGCGTCCAGGGTGCGCAGGGCCTCGGCCTCGTCGAGACGGGACAGCGCATACCCCACGTGCAGGATGACGTAGTCGCCCACCTGCAGGTCGGCAACCAGCGTGGTGTCGATCTCCCGCAGGATACCGCCGGCCGAGGCGCGGGCGCGATTCTCGCCCAGCAGTTCAGTGATTTGTACGGGTATCGCCAGGCACATCGTTCACACCTCAGGTTGCTCAATCGTTATGGCCGGGTACCCGGCCGGCATCGTCGTTACAGCGCGCTGTGCCGCGCCACCCACACCTGTCCCAGGCTGATCGCGCCGTCACCCGGCGGCATCTCCCGCGGCAGCAGCGGTTGCAGGCCCCGGCCGTCCAGCCCTGCGAGCACGCCAGAGACAAGCCGCGTGTTGACCAGGCAGCCGCCCCCCAGCACCACCGTCTCCAGCCCCGTCTCGGCGGCCGCCCACGCCACCCAGGCCGCGAGCGCCTCGGCCAGCGTGCCGTGGAACCAGTTCGCGCCTTCGACGCGGTCGCCGCACTCCACCAGCGCCTGCAGCAACGGCGCAAAAGAGACCTCACCGTCGTGAAGCGTGTAGCCGCCCGGCAGTGCCCGCGGCGCGTCAACCGCGCTTTCCAGCAGCATCGGCGCCTCGCCCTCGTAGGCCGCGATCTCGCAGACGCCGAGTAGCCCCGCGGCGGCGTCGAACAGGCGCCCCGCGGCGGACGTCAACGGGTACTCGCCCCCGCGCAGCCACTGTTGCAGGGCCGGCGCCATGGCCTGGCCTGGAAAGCGCGCAGCGATCTGATCACCGCGCCCCAGCCAGTGCAGTACACCGGCAGCCATCCGCCAGGGCTCGCGCGCGGCGCGGTCGCCCCCGGGCAGCGGCAGCGGGGCGAAATGCCCCAGGCGTTCAAAGGCAGCGCCGTCGATGCGCAACAGCTCCCCGCCCCAGGCCTGCTGCCCCGGGCCCTCACCGTGGCCGTCGAGCACCACCGCCAGCGCGGGCCCCTCGATGCCGTGTTCCGCAAGCACGGCGGCGGCATGGGCATGGTGGTGCTGCACCCGCACCAGGGGCACCGACCAGCGCTTACTGAGCTGCTCGGCCAGCCGGGTCGACGCAAAGTCGCGGCTGAGGTCACAGGCGATGCAATCCGGCTCCACCTGCAGCTCGGCCTGCAGCGCGTTCGTCACCTCGGCATGAAACGCCACCGCGGCGGGGGTATCGAGGTCGCCGACATGGGCGGAGAGGTAAGCGCGGTCGCCGTGGGTCATGGCGACGGTGGATTTCAGGTGCGCCCCCAGCGCGAGCACCGCGGGCCCCTGTGTCGCCAGGGGAACGGCCCGAGGTGCGAAGCCGCGCGCGCGGCGGATGACGGGCTGTCTACCCTGCGCACAGCGCACGACGGAGTCGTCCACCCGGCGGGCGATCTCCCGGTCGTGGTGTACAAGGAGATCGGCGATTCCCGCAAGCCGTGCCCCGGCTTCAGTGGGATCGGCGAGCAGCGGGTCGCCGCTCAGGTTGGCGCTGGTCATCACCAGCGCCAGTTCGCTGGACTGTTCCAGCCAGGCGTGGCCGGCCGGCGAGCCCAGCAGCGCGTGGAACAACAGGTAGTGCAGGCCGCTGTAAGGCAGCAGCAGGCCGAGTGAATCCAGCCCGCAGCTCACCGCCGGGCTCAGCGGCGAGACGCCCCCGCGCCGCGGCGCCACCACCACCGGTCGTTGCGGGCCGGTGAGCAGCGCGAGGCCATCGCTATCAAGATCCACATGGCGCCGCGCGCTGGCGGCATTCAATATCATGATCGCCAGTGGCTTGCCCTCGCGCTGCTTGCGCTGCCGCAGGCGCCTGACGGCGGCATCATTGCGCGCATCGCAGACCAGGTGGTACCCGCCTATGCCCTTGATCGCGACGATATCGCCGGCGGCCACCGCCCGCACGGCGTCTGCGATGGGCCGCGACAGCACCGGGCCACAGTCGTGGCAAGCGACCGGCTCGGCGTGAAAACGGCGTGACCCGGGGTCGCCGTACTCCACCTCACAGGCGGGGCAGAACGGGAAATCCGCCATGCTGGTGGTGGCCCGGTCATAGGGCAGGCAGCGACTCATCGAGTAACGCGGGCCACAGTCGCAACAGGCGATGAACGGGTGCAGATAGCGCCTGTCGGTCGGGTCGAACAGTTCCCGCAGGCATTGGCTGCAGATGGCGGTATCCGCCGGTATGGCGGCGCCGTTGACGATCCCCGCATGGGTCTCGCCGATGTGAAAGCCGGGCTGGTCAGCGTTTGCCGTCCCGGACCAGGAATCCGTGGAAAGCGACATCTCGACCAGGCTGTCGATCCGCGCCAGGGCCGGCAACTCGTCGCGAACCGCGGCGACAAACGCGTCGAGGTCGTGGCCTCGCGCCTCGATCACCACCCCTTCGGGACCGTTGGCAACGCTGCCCTCGATCCCGAAGCGCTGCGCGCAGCGATACACATGCGGCCTGAAGCCCACGCCCTGGACCAGGCCGCGCACCCGGATGCGTCGCATCGGATTCACTGCGGTGACCGGCGAGGCAGATTTCGACCGCTTGGGTCACGGGTCAGGCGCTGGCGCCGGCCATGGCGACAGCCCCGGCAATCCAGCTCAGCCAGCGGTCCATGCCCTCCCCGTTGCTGGCGGATACCTGGATCACATTGATGCCGGGATTGACCCGCCGCGCATTGGCGATGAGCTGCTCGACGTCGAATTCCAGGTGGGGCAGCAGGTCCACCTTGGAAACCAGCATCAGCGAGGATGCCGCGAACATGTTGGGGTATTTCAGTGGTTTGTCCTCGCCCTCGGTTACCGAGGCGATGACCACCTTGTGCGCCTCACCCAGGTCGAAGCCGGCGGGGCAGACGAGGTTACCGACGTTCTCGATGAACAGGATGCCGTCGTGGAAATGCAGTGTCCCGAAGGCGCGATCGATCATCTCGGCATCGAGGTGGCACCCCCGGCCGGTATTCACCTGCACCGCGGGCGCACCGGTGGCCCGAATCCGGTCGGCATCGGCGGAGGTTTCCTGGTCGCCCTCGATCACCGCGACAGTGGTGTCCGGCAGCAGGCGATTGAGCGTCTCCACCAGCAGGGTGGTCTTGCCAGCGCCCGGCGATGACACCAGGTTGAGCGCCAGCACCCGGTGGCTGCCGAAGTGAGCGCGGTTGCGGGCGGCGAGGGCATCGTTTTTCTGCAGGATGTCCTGCTCCACCTTCACCAGGTGGGTGCGCGCGGCCGGGTCGTCCCGCAGCGTCGTGGGCCCGGTAGAGGCGTGATCGTGACTCTGGCTATGACCGTGGTGGTGGTCGTGTGCATGGCCCTGAGCCTGGTCGTGTGCGCTCGTGTGCGTTTCGTTTACAGGGTCATGTGCATGATCGTGTGCATGGCCATGCGCGTGTGCAGGTACTTCTGCAGGATCATGCGCGTGGTCGTGCACGCCCGCCGTTTTGGAGCCGGCACCCGCCCGGGTATCGGGCACGCCATCGAGGCGGGTCTCGCCCTCACTGCAACCGCATACACCACACATCACATCACCTCCATTTCTTTCAGGCGCAGTTCGTCGCCCTGCTCCACGATCATACCGAAACCACCACAGCCCGGACAGGCGTCACCCCGACGCCCGATGCTCACCAGTTCGCTGCAGTCCATGCACCAGGCGCGGCCCTCGATCTCGCGAATATCCAGCGCGGCGTCCTCCGCCGGCGAGCCGTTGGCCTCGACCTCGAAGGCGAAGGCCAGTGCATGGGGGTCGACGTGCCCCAGCACGCCGATCTCCACCACCACCCGGGTCACCCGCGCGAAGCCGCGTTCGCGCTGCTGCTCCCTGATCAGGTTGACCAGGCTGTTGCACAGGGCCATCTCGTGCATGCCGTCAGCCCGCATCCACTGGCGGCTGCAGGGACCAGGGCGCACAGGGATCAAATGCGCCCACGAGCTTGCGAATCGCACGCGGGTTCGTCATCGCCGGCAATGCTTTCGCCACCGGCCCCGCCGGGCTGAAATGCCAGTCGGTCGGCGCCAGCACCCGCCAGTCCGCAACCGTATCCCGGTCGGTCTCCAACCTCACCCGGTGGAACACCGGGCCGCGCGCGGTGACCGCCCGGCCCATACCCACGCACGTATCGGTGGGCCAGCCCGAGGCCATACACGGGGCCGCGGCTTCCCCGCCTGCCAGCGCCCGCGCGATCACCCGCAGCTCGAGCACCTGCGCCAGTCGTCGCGCCAGCAGCGTTGATCCCAGCTCTTCCTGCAGCGCGCCCACCAGCGGGTCGCGTTGCATCGCCAGCGGGCCGACGTCGACGGCATCGGCGGAGGGCGCCTGCGGATCATAGGACTCGCTTTCCAACACCGTCTCCGCGACGCGGGCCAACGGCTCGCCGCCGAGACAGCGCACCGCGACCAGCGGCCGCCCGCTGTCCATTGCTTCCCGGGCGACCCTCGCGGCCGTGCAGTCGCTCTCCCGCATCCAGTCGAGCAACTGGTCGAGGCTGCGCACCGATTCCAGCCCCGGAGCCAACGCCGCCAGAGCAGTTGATCGCTGGCGGTCGTCGTCCGCCTGGCGGACGCGCGCCACGGGCATCGACGTCGCGTGTCTCGCCGAGTTCATCGCACCAGTCGATGCCATGCCGCCAGGCCACCGCGAAGGCCTGCTCCCGCCACAGTCGCGGTGCCGGTGCTCCGCCCTCCTCAGCGACCGTCTCCTCGCGGGCTGCGGCTACCGCGTTACGGGCCGCGAATCCCTGCGCCTCCCCGCATACGGGCAGCAGTGCAGGCAGCAGCGCCAGCGCCTCGCGCACCCGCATCCCGGCGAGCACGGAGGAGACAACCGGCCGGTTCTGGCGCACGGACGCGCCCGCGGAGCCGTGGCGGATGAGGATCTGTGGGGCTGAAAAATCAGCCGACGGCGATTTCACCACCGCGCTTCCCGCCGCGCAGAAACCCGCGTCGGCTCATCTGCGCAGGCTCGCTTTCACCGGGCGGGGCAAGTAGCTCTGACAGCGCGTGCTCCGCCACCAGTCGCACCACCGACGGCGTATCGAACTCGTGCATGGGTGAAAACAGCGAGCAGGATTCCATGGGGCCGACGCCGGCAAGGTGCCCGGCGATGAAGTCGTAGCGACCCGAGGGAAACACCCGCTCGCGTTTAGTCCCCTCCAGGCGGGGCGTGGCTTCCTCTCGCGGTACCAGCACGATGTTCATGCACCACGGTGTGGCGACGATGCCGAGCCAGTCGTTTCCCCATTCCCGCAGGCCGATCAACTGGATATCCAGCGTCTCGTTGTACACCGGCAGGCCGCGCATTTTTTCGTCGATGGCGGTGTAGGCGCCCAACAGTGCAGCCCGGCACTCGAGCAGGGGCTGCTGTGCCGCGGGTACGCTTTCGCCGGGCTCACGGGCCGCGACCGAGCCCTGCGACTCCGCCAACACCATGAACTGATTGCGGGCGTTGTCGCAGCGGGGGCAACGCCACTGCTCCGGCAGCGCGGCAAACGGCGTGCCGGCCGGGACGCCTGCGCCACTGTCACCTTCGGCCGGGTCGTAGACCCACCAGCAGACGCCGCATTCCAGCCGGGTAGCGTCGGCGATGCGATCGTTGTCACCCAGGAAAGACCCCTCGAAGCCGTTCATGACAGGTAGGTATCCAGGATATCGTCGAGCCGGCGCGCGGAATCCTGCAGGTCCTGGCTCGCCGCCACCGCCGCCTCCGGTATACGTCCGACCTCGATCGTGTCGAGGATCGTGTTGCCCATGGCGTTGACATACTGCACCGCCCAGACATCGCGCACGTGGGTCGCCATGATCCTGCAGTTGCCGAACCCGCCAGAGTCCAGCACCAGCTCCGCGCGACCGAGCACGTCGATCAGCAGTTGCTGGTCCTCCGGGCTCATCGGCAACAGGGTGAAGTTGAGCACGCGGTTGGCGGCCGCCGTGCCGTCCCATGCCGCCGCGTGTTCGCTGATCTCAGCCAGTACGGCGAGCCCGTTCATGATGCCGGGGCCGGCCGGGGGCAGGGTAAACGGCGCCGCCCGCAAACTGCCGGCCGCCTCGGTGATCACCGCTGGCACCGGCCCCACCTCCAGCCACTCGCTGTCATCCGTGCCCGCCACGCGCCAGACGCCGGGCAACACCGACTCGGTCACCGTGTAGCGAACCCCGTCCAGCACCACGAAACCACTCACCTCACCCTCGCCCAGCATTTCCAGCACCGCCTGGCGCGACTGTGGCTGCAGAGCGGTGACGTCTATTCGCCGCCCGTCGACCTCGCCGGCGGCGGCGCTGGCAAGGCTGTGGCGCAACTGCGCCAGCGCGGCCCGCAGGTCCGGGCCCGGCGTATAATCGAGCGGCAACCGGGGCTCCGGCGGTACTTGCAGGGCCGGTACCCCCAGCAGGTCAAGCGCCTCACCGGTATCGAGGAATACGCCCTCGGCCTGCTCCTCGCCCTCCCAGATCATGGGATTGGCGCGTTCCTGACCCAGGTCGCGGCTGGGAATCAGCTCGGGCTTGCTCATGCTTGAGCCTCCTTGTTGTCTACTGCCGGTCGCACGTTCGAACCGGCCACCGCGGAGTTGGCCGGGGCGCCCGGGTTGCCGAGGTAGCGGCGGAACGCCGTCACGTAGTCGCTCCAGTCGCGGACCCGGGGTATGACTTCCAGCGTTTCTCCCGCCAGCGTCAGTACCAGGCTGGGCAGCGCCAGTACCCGGAACCGGGCCTGCAGCGGCTGATCATCGGTCGCGTCGACCAGCGCCGCCTGCACCTGGCCAGGGTAGTCCTTGAGAATCTCGCGCAGGGCCACGGCGACGTCCTGGTTGTCGCCGCGCTGGCTGTGGCCGGCGACGAAGAACAGTACCCGCAGTTTTTCGTCGCCCAGGAACGCGTCCATAGACCCGGCATCCACCTGGCGCAGGAGACCCCGCTCCACCATGTCATCAATCGCCGTACTGGTCATTGTCTACCTCCGCTGGTTGCGCGGCTCGCAAGTGCGGCGGCAGCTGCGGCTCCCGATCGATCAGGTCTGCGAGCAGGTGTTCGAAAGGTGCGCCCGCCGCCGCCGCGGTCACCGCCCGCAGGGCATCGCCGATGCGGCCGGCTTCCAGTGCCGAGATCGGGCGAATCGCCATGTCGACGTGCACGAGCAACCAGTCGCCCGGGGCGGGTGCGGTATCGAGCAGCAGGGTCTCGACGGGGCGCGCGGTGGCAGGCTCGCCCGGGTCGGCGCACATCGCTGCGCCCGAGGGCAAGGTATGGAGGACCTGCAGGGGCACACCGATGCACATCACCCGTTACCGCGACAGCCGGGCGCGATCAACTGCGCGCTCCCCGCGACAGGACACGCTCGTCACCGAAGCGGCAGGCAGCCCGGTCGTCCGGGCGACCCCGCTCGTAGTTATCGAGATCCAGCCCGGGTGTGATGATGTCCACCACCTCCGGTCGCTCGGCACGCTCGCTCAGGTGAATGCCGGCTTCGCCCAGGTAACGGGCAGCAGTCTCCAGTGCGGGGGCGATGGCGGCGCTCACACCCGGGCGCAGGCTGCCGCCGTAATCTTCCAGTTCCACAGGCTGTACGCCGATCAGCACCATCCGTTGGGCGCAACCGCCCAGCAGCTTCGCGCAGGCAATCACATCCTGCAGGCCGGCCTGGTGAAGGCTCATCTTGTGAGCGCCGACAAAGGCCGGAATGTCATCGTCGTGGACCACCCGCAGCGTGCCGGGGGCATCGCCGAAATCCACCGCGTCGAAGATCACCACGGGGTCGTACTCGCGTAACAGGTCGACCAGGTAAAGGCCCTGGGTGCCGCCGTCGGCCACCGTGAGCCCTGCCATCGGTTCAAAGCGGCGCGCGAAGGCCTCGACGCAGCGCACGCCAAAACCCTCGTCGGCCCAGAGGATGTTGCCCACACCCAGAACCAGCGCTCCCCCGTCACCTGTCATTCCTTGTCGTCCTTGAAGTAGCGCCACCCGGAAATCATGGTGGAAACCAGGCTCTGCCGGCTCATGATGTCCTCGCGCACGGCCACGTAGATATGAATCACGGAGAAACAGACGATGACCCACATACTGAGGTGGTGGATCGTGTGTACCGAGAAACTGTCGCCGAGTACCGCGAACACCCAGCCGAATGCCGTGTACCAGGCAGACTCTATGCCCGCGCCTTCCGCGTACAGCGCAAAGCCGGTGAACAGGCTGAGCAACAGGGGTAACAGGAATAGCGTGAACATGGCCAACTGGGCGAGCGGATTGTGGCCGACGTATTTCTTCGGTGTTTTCTCCAGGAACGCATACCAGCGCACCTCGTGCCAGACCTCGCGCCACCATTTGCCGCTCCAGACCGGGGGCGCGAACAACTGGTGCGCGTGGTGATTGCCCAGGAACGCCCACACCAGCCGCACCAGCAGCGCGACGCCCAGTATCTGGCCGGCCGCAAAATGGATAAGCCGCACGTAGCCAAATGAATAATTTAACGAGGCCTCACCGGGCACCGATGCCAGCGGGCTGGCGATCAGGTAGCCGGTCACGCACAGCGTGACGATGCACAGCGCATTGACCCAGTGCCAGAGTCGCACCGGGGCCTGGTAGACATAAATCTTGGCCGCCGGTGTCTGTACTTCCGTGGCCTGGTGTACCAGTGACTGCAGCACACTGATGCGTTTTTTCGATCCGGTTTCGTTCACACTGATCGCCTCCCGATGCGCGGTACCGCTAGCGCACCGTAACGTTGGAGAGTTCCTCGCCCTCAGGGCTCATGACGTGCGTGGAGCAGGCCAGGCAGGGGTCGAATGAATGAATGGTGCGGAGTATTTCCAGGGGCTGCTCCGCGTTGTCGACCGGCGTATCCAGCAGGGAGGCCTCGTAGGCACCGATATTGCCCTCGGCATCGCGCGGACCGGCGTTCCAGGTCGTCGGCACCACGGCCTGGTAGTTTTCTATCCGGGTATCCTTGATATGAACCCAGTGACCCAGCGCGCCGCGCGGGGCCTCGGTGAAGCCCACGCCCTTGACGTCCGCAGGCCAGGTGGACGGGTCCCACCGCTCGGTATTGGCGGTCGCGGTGTCGCCGGCTTTGATATTGGCAATCAGGCGGCCATAGAAGTACTGGAGTTTCTCCGCCGCCCACGCGCACTCGAGGCCACGGGCGGCGGTGCGACCCAATGTCGAGAACAGCGCTGAAACGGGGAGGCCGAGGTCCTTGAGCAGCTTCTCGGTGGGCTCCTTGAATTCCGCGTTGTTGCTGGCATAGCCGATGATGTAGCGCGCCAGCGGACCCACTTCCATCGGATGACCCTTCCAGCGCGGGCTCTTGATCCACGAGTACTTGGCGTTCTCATCCAGGGACTCGATACGGGTCTTGGTGCCCTTGGAGTTCTCTCCCAGCTCGAAGTTGGGTTCGGTGACACCGTCCCACGGATGCAGGCCGACGTCCTCATCGGCGTAGCTGTACCAGGAGTGGGAGACAAACTCCTGGATTTCCTCGCTGTCGCGCAGGTCGACCTCGTGCACCTCGGCGAGGTTGCCGTCGACGATGGCGCCGCGTGGCAGCAACAGGTTGCCGGCGCTGTAGTCATTGGCGTAATCCGGAATGTCGCCGTAAGACATCACGTTGCGACCGGACAACCCGCCGCCGTAGGTCCAGTCCTTGTAGAAGGAGGCAATCGCCATCAGGTCTGGTACGTACACCTGTTCGACAAACTGGCGACTCTCATCGATGATCCGCTTGACCAGGCTCAGCCGTTCAATATTGATGGCACCGACGGCGCCGGTATCGGACACGTTGATCGGGCAGGGCACACCCCCGACCAGCCAGTTCGGGTGCGGGTTCTTGCCGCCAAACACCGTGTGAATCTTCTTGATTTCCTTCTGGAAATCCAGAGCCTCGAGGTAGTGCGCGGTGGCCATGAGGTTGGCCTCTGGCGGCAGTTTGTACGCGGCGTGCCCCCAGTAGCCATTGCGGAACAGGCCAAGCTGCCCCGACTCGACGAATTTCTTCAGCCGCGACTGCAGGTCCCGGAAATAACCCGGCGAGGATTTCGGCCAGTCGGAGATAGACTGGGCCAGCTCGCTGGTCGCCTTGGGGTCGGCGGACAACGCGGAGACCACGTCGACCCAGTCCAGGGCGTGCAGGTGGTAGAAGTGCACCAGGTGATCGTGGACCTGCAGTGCCAGCTGCATCATGTTGCGGATGATATTGGCATTCTCGGGAATCTCGATAGCGAGGGCGTCTTCCACCGCCCGCACCGAGGTGAGCGCGTGAGTCCCGGTACAGACACCACAGATTCGCTGGGTGAAGGCCCAGGCATCGCGGGGATCACGCCCCTTGAGGATGACTTCCAGGCCTCGCCACATGGTGCCGGTCGACACCGCGTTGCGAATCACGTTGCTGTCGTCGATGTTCACCTCGATGCGCAGGTGGCCCTCGATACGGGTGACCGGGTCGACCACGATGCGCTGACCGGAGTTGTCGAGGGTGAAGCCGTTGGGTGTTTGAATGGCCATTATTTATTCTCCGGCATCCGCTGAGCTGGGTTCGGCCGATCGCGCCCGCTGCAACGCCGACGCGGCCGCGTGTGCGGCGACCCCGGCCCCGACCACGCCCAGCGCGCCGAGGCCGACCTTGTCGGCGTTGGATTCCACGCCGAGGGGCGTGTGGACAGTGGCGAGGCGGTCGTAAAACGGACCGTTATCCCAGAAGTTTTCCTCCGAACAGCCGATGCAACCGTGACCCGACTGGATCGGGAACGAGACACCCTCGTTCCAGCGAACGGTTGAACAGGCGTTGTAGGTCGTGGGGCCGCGGCAGCCCATCTTGTACAGGCAATAGCCCTTGCGGGAGTTTTCGTCGTCCCAGGCCTCTGCGAACTGACCCGCGTCGAAGTGGGGCCGGCGGTAGCACTTGTCGTGGATGCGCTGGCCGTAGAACATCTTGGGACGACCGAGCCGGTCCAGGGGCGGTACGCGATCAAAGGTGAGCATATAGGTGAGCACACCGGTCATCACCTCGGCGATGGGCGG
Organism: uncultured Gammaproteobacteria bacterium; assembly: GCA_963753815.1. GTDB lineage: Bacteria > Pseudomonadota > Gammaproteobacteria > Pseudomonadales > Halieaceae > CAVWDU01. The sequence continues at coordinate 1,613,143 of CAVWDU010000003.1, read as the reverse complement.
GCAGCCGGGCACCTTGATGACGGGCTTGTCGCGGATCACCTTGTGAATCGGGGTGGCCTGCGTCGGGTTAGGTCGGGCGGCCTGCACACAGCCGTTGGACGCACAGGAGCCCCACGCCACCACGGCCTTGGCCCCGGCCGCCATTTCCTGCAGCTGCTCGATGAACGGGCGTCCGCCGACGATGCAGAACATGCCGTCTTCGTTCAACGGCGGGTTTCCCTCCACCGCGAGGATGTACTCGCCGGCATGATCCCGTCGCGTTTCCTCCAGCGCGGCCTCTGCCTGGTGACCGGCGGCGGCCATCAGCACGTGGGAGTAATCCAGCGACAACATGGAGAGCACCACGTCCGAGACCAGCGGATGACCCGAACGGATAAAGCTCTCGGAGCAGCAGGTACATTCCAGGCCGTTCAACCAGATGACCGGCGTGCGGCGCTTGGTTTCCATGGCGTGGGCGATGGTAGGCGCAAAAGCGGGGCTCAGGCCCAGCGAGGCAGCGGTCAGGGAACAGAACTTGTTGAATGAACGCCGGCTGATGCCCTGCTGGCGGAAGACCTCGTAGAAGGTTTCGGGGGAACTCATGGTGGATTCTCCATGCCCGACCCGGATGTTCTGGCTTCAACTGCCAGATTGGGGTCACTGAATCGGCGAGGTAATGTGGGTGTCTGCTACGGCAGTACTTCAAATCACCGCCAGGCACACATTACGCACTACTGCGTACTTTATAGCCCGTGTCGGGAATCCTGTCTGCCGTAACCCTGAACTCGTTGACGCAGATCAACCCGTGGCCCCGTTTGTGGCCAGTACCCGCACCCTGCGCAGGGACATAGGGCCGAAATCCCCGGGTTCTGAAGCCACGTGCAGTTTCTGCTATTTGTACTAGACTCCTTAGGCTTTGAAACCGGGCGCGGTCCGTGATCGCCCCAGACAACTGTGACGCAGTCACGTTTAGAATGCCCCGTCTCCCGCAGCTGCGGGAGAGTCCGGGGCACACGCTCATATAAAGGAGATCGATAATGGCTTTTAACGTGATGGACATGATCAGCGGCGCGCTGACGCCCGACAACATCGGGGCGGTGGCTGATGCACTTGGCATGGACAACAACCTGGTCGCCAAGGGTCTGGGCGCAGCCATACCGGCGGTACTGGCGGGCGTCCTGGGCTCCGCCAGCAAACCGGAGGGACAGGCCATGCTGGGCGAAGCGCTGGATGCCGCCGACCCCAGCCTGCTGGACAACCTCGGCGGACTGCTGTCGGGTGGGGGCAGCGCATCGATGATCGCCACCGGCTCAAAACTGTTATCCGGGTTCCTGGGTGACAGCACCCTGGGCCAGCTGGCGGGCGCGCTGGGCTCCAGTCTCGGTGCACCCAAAGAGTCCACCGGTTCACTGCTGGGCCTCGCGGCACCCATGCTGATGGGCATGCTGGCCGGCAAGAAGAAATCCGAAGGCATGGACATCGGCGGCCTGGTAAGTAGCCTGATGGGCCAGAAAGAACAGATCGCAAAGGCCATTCCCGATGATGTCACCAAAGAGCTGGCGGGCACGGGCGCATTCGGCGGGCTGCTCGACAGTCTCGGCGACGGTGCAGCCGAAGCCGCCTCCGCGGCAGCTGCCAGCGCCGAACGGGCCGCCGATACTGCGGTGAAGGCGGCTGCCGATACCAGCCACGCCGTGGCGGAGTCTTCGTCTTCCTGGCTGAAGTGGGTGATCATCGCCGCCGTCATCCTCGGCCTGCTGTATTTCCTGTCCGGCATGCTGGGCAAGGATTCCGGCACCGCTGACCGGGCCGCAACAGTCAGCACCCAGGACCTCATGGTCGGCGGAGTCAACCTTGGCGACCTGACCCAGGGCCTGGTCGGTGACCTCGGGGACACCCTGGCCGGCATTACCGACGTCACCTCAGCGCGCGCAGCGCTGTCCGACCTGGACAGCATCGGTCAGCAACTCGACACCATCGAGCAGGCCATCGTTGGCCTGACGCCGGCGGGTAAATCCGCCCTTGGCAACATGGTCAAGGGCGCCATGCCGGCCATCAGCGAAGCGGCAGACCGGCTGCTCGGCGACAGGTCGATTGCACCGATTATCAAGCCTTCGCTCGACAACCTGATGAGCCGCATGGCCAACCTGGCCGGCTGACATTAACGCTACCTGACGCACCACTCCGCCGGGCCTTTCGGCCCGGCTGATCACACTTCCCACACCCATCTTCACCCGTTGCGACTGCCGCTGGCAGTTCAGCGAACGGGCGCACCTGCGCTACACTGACGCCAGAATTTCTTCGCGGGTCCGCATGCAAACACTCGATCATCATGTACTGAAGGCGGCGAGCGCATGGCTCGGTGCCGGCCGCCGGCCGTGGCTATGCACCATCGTCGCAACCCTCGGCTCTTCACCGCGGCCGGTCGGTTCCATGCTCTGCGCGCTCGCCACCGGTGAGCAGGTCGGTACGGTATCCGGCGGCTGTGTGGAGGAAGACCTGCTCGCGAAGCTGCGCGAGGGCATGCTGGCCCACTCGGGTCCCGAGCTGCTGGAGTACGGGGTCAGCGCACAGGACAACGAACGGCTGGGCCTTCCGTGCGGCGGCCGTCTCCAGCTGCTGCTGCAACGACTGGGTGGCAGCGACCGCGACTGGATAGACCGGGCGCTGGCCGCGATCGACGGCCGCTACTGCGTCGAACGCCACCTCGACCTCGCCACCGGATACTCGCGCATGGCACCGGTGGCGCATTTCACGCCACTGCAATTCGGTGACACCCGCCTGGTCCAGTGTTTCGGGCCATCGATGCGCCTGCTGCTGGTCGGGGCCGGGCAGCTCGCCCAGAGCCTGGCGGAACTCGCCCTGGCGATGGATTACGAGGTGATGGTCACCGACCCGCGCCAGGCGGCGCTGGACCAGTGGGCCGGGCCGGCCGTCCCGCTGATACAGGGCATGCCGGACGATGTCGTCAGGGGGCGCGCCGCCGACCCCCACTCGGTGATCATCACCCTGACCCATGATCCGCGTATCGACGACATGGCACTGATGGAAGCACTGACCACCACTGCCTGGTATGTGGGCGCACTCGGCTCGGTTCGAACCACGAAAAAACGGCTCGAACGGCTTCGTCAACTGGGCCTGTCCGAGGAAGAGCTTGGCCGCTTGCATGCCCCGGTGGGGCTGCCGATCGGCAGCAAGACGCCACTGGAGATCGCCGTGGCGATCATGGCTGAACTGACCCAGCTGCGCCGGCTGTCCAATCGCTCGTGATGGTCGGGGTGCTGATGCTGGCGGCCGGGCAGTCACGCCGTTTTGGCAGCGACAAGCGCCTGGCACCGTTTCGTCCCGAGCGGTCGCTGCTGGAAGCCAGCGTGGAAACCGTTAATAAAGCTGGCCTGCCACTGCTGGTGGCACTGCGTCCGGATGATCACACACTGGCCCACCAGCTGACGCGGCGGGGCGTGGCAACTGTACCCTGCGAAAACGCGGGGGCCGGGATGGGGCATACCATCGCCGACGGGGTCGCCGCCGTGCCGACCGACTGGAACGGCCTACTGATCGCACTGGGTGACATGCCGCTGGTGAAGCCCACCACCTACCTGCGACTGGCCCGCTGTCTCTCCCGGGACGGCATAGTCGTTCCCGAATACGATGGACGACGCGGGCACCCGGTGGGGTTCGGTGCACACTTCTTCGCGGCGTTGCAGTGTCTGGGCGGGGATCGAGGCGGCGCCGAACTGCTGCAACGCCACCCTCACAGGGTCTCCCGCCTTGCGGTCGACGACCGGGGTATACTGCTCGATGTCGATACCCCGGGTGAACACGACCGGTTAAACGGTTCTTAAGCGAACCACTCTGAAGCGGGCCTGCCGCCACGATTGGCAAAGCGGGACCAGTGACCCGAACGGTCATCGCCGGCGTACAGCCGTATGATCCACCCTGGGAGCCCACATTCACATCCCGGGGCTCGCCTGCCTCGTAACCCCAATCTGGAGCCCTCTGATGAGCGATAATTCTGCCTACACACCCCCGGACGTCTGGCACTGGGACAGTGAGAGCGGCGGCAAGTTCGCCGCCATCAATCGCCCGGTCTCGGGCGCCACCCACGAAAAGGCGCTGCCTGTCGGCAAGCACCCGCTGCAGCTGTACTCGATGGCAACGCCAAACGGGGTGAAGGTCACCGTCATGCTGGAGGAATTACTCGCGCTAGGCCACAGTGAGGCCGAGTACGACGCCTACCTCATCGATATCCTCGAGGGCGAACAGTTCGGTAGCGGCTTTGTCGACATCAATCCCAATTCGAAGATTCCGGCAATGGTGGATCGCAGCGGCAGCGAACCCGTACGGGTGTTCGAATCCGGCGCAATCCTCGTCTACCTCGCTGAAAAATTCGGCGCGTTTATGCCCGTCGAACCGGCGAAGCGCGCCGAATGCCTGTCCTGGCTGTTCTGGCAGATGGGCAGCGCACCGTTCCTCGGCGGTGGCTTCGGGCATTTCTATGCCTACGCACCGGAGAAAATGGAATACCCCATCAACCGCTACACCATGGAGGTGAAGCGCCAGCTCGACGTGCTGGACAAAAACCTGGCGGAGCGACGCTTCCTGTGCGGGGACGACTACAGCATAGCCGATATGGCGACCTATCCGTGGTATGGCACGCTGGTGCTGGGGAGCCTGTACGAGGCCCAGACGTTCCTGGACGTGGCGTCCTATACCCACGTCAATCGGTGGGCCAAAGAGATCCACGAGCGGCCTGCGGTCGAGCGGGGCCGCCGGGTCAATCGCACCTGGGGCCCGGAAGAGGAGTGGCTGCGGGAACGTCACAGCGCCAGCGACCTGGACTGAGCGGCCCTGGTGGCCGGACCCGGGCACTGTCCCTGTTACAGGAGGCGCCAGCGCAGCCCGACTGCGGCTACTGACTCAACGCCCGCAGACCATTGCCTTCCAGGTCGGCAATCAGTGGCATGAAGTACGCCGGGCGCAACAGGACGACGAGATCCTCCGCCGCGATCGGCTTGCTGAACAGGTAGCCCTGTATGATGCGCGCGCCCTGGTTGGTCAGGAACGTATACTGTTCCCGGGTCTCGACGCCCTCGGCGACCAGCTTGAGGTTGAGGTTCTTGCCCATGGCAATGATCGCGGATACGAGGCTGGCATCGGCGTCACTCTTATCAAACTCAATCACGAAACTGCGATCTATCTTGAGATCATCCAGGGGGAAACGACTGAGGTAGTTGAGCGACGAATAGCCCGTGCCGAAATCGTCTATGGACAGCCGTACGCCAAGCGCCTTCAGGCTGTGCAGGCGTCGCAGCATTTCACCGGTGTCCTGTATCGCGATGCCCTCGGTGAGTTCGAGTACCAGTCGCGAGGGCGCCAGCCCGGTCTCCCGCAGGACTCGGGAAACGCGCTCGCTGAGCGCGTCGGTGAATTCCAGTGCAGAGACGTTGACGGCAATCGTCTCCAGTCGGTGACCCGCCGCATCCAGCTCGACTACCCGGCGGCAGGCTGCCTCCAGTACCCAGTCACCCAGTTCGTCGATCAGGCCGAGCTCCTCGGCGAGCGGAATGAACTTGAACGGCGGCACCAGGCCCTGCTCCGGGTGCTGCCAGCGCAATAGCGCCTCCGCCCCGACCACGTCACCCGAGCGGGTATCGATCTGCGGCTGGTAATGCAGAACCAGTTCGTCGCGCTCAATGGCGCGGCGCAGGTCGCTCTCCAGGCGTAGCCGCTCGACGCCGGCGTCGTGCATTTCCCGGTCGAAGAAGGCGAAATCATTGCGACCCTGACCTTTTGCCCGGTACATGGCGGCGTCCGCCGCCTTGAGCAGTTCATCGACGGTGTCGGCGTCACGCGGGGCGATCGCGATACCGATACTCGGGGTGATAACGACTTCCTGACCGTCGAGGATAATAGGCTCCGCCATTGTCTCCAGCAGACGCCTGGCCACCAGCCCCGCATCTTCGGGACGCTCGATCTGGTTGAGAACCACGGTGAACTCGTCGCCGCCCAGTCGGGAAACGTCGATTCGGGGGTCGTCGCCGAGCTCGCCGTCCTCGACGTAGTGACTGACCACGTCACTCTCCCGTACACAGCTCGCCAGCCGGAGACCTACCTCCCGCAACAGGCTGTCACCGGCATTGTGCCCCAGTGAGTCATTGATGCGTTTGAAATTGTCGAGATCCAGGAACAGCAGCGCCAGCGTGTGCTTATTGCGCCTGGCCAGTCGCAGCAGCAACGAAAGCTGTTCGGTAAAAAGCCGTCGGTTCGGCAGCGCGGTAAGACTGTCGAAATACGCCATCTGCCGCAGGCGCTCCTTGGTCTGGCTGATCTCGCTGACCGCGCGGCGCAATTCCTCGTTGCGGCGCGACAGTTGCTGCGTGCGCTCATCGACCTTCATGCTCAGGAGCCGGTGGTCCACGTCCATCTGTTTCCTGCGCACATTGACGCCGCTGATGATCGTGGTGAGCAGCATTGCCACTTCCCGCACCTCGCCGGTCGCCTCCAGGTTCAACGACTCATCGATTTCGCCTCGGGCGATATCGTCAGCAATCCGGGCCAGCCGCGACAAAGGACTGGAAATCCGCCGTGTCAGCAAAAACGTCACCGAGAGCGTGACCACCATGAATACCAGGTACAGCACCAGTGCGAAGGTCAGGGACGGCAGTACGCTCGCCAACATCAGTGTCCGGCTGATCCCGAGGTGGACGTAGCTCACCACGTGCAGGCTGCTGACCGGGTCCGGGCTGACCAGGGCAGCGGCGAAATCACTGCGGCTGATTCCCTCACGCACGGGATTCACCCGGGACACTACCGGCAGGGTGAGGTCATCGATGACTTCTCCCATCGCCAGTGCGGCCAGCCAGGCGTAGCCCTCCGGTACGTCCTCGCTGGCGCGGCGCTCCCGGCCGGTATCGAGCGGCGACCCCGATCGACGTAACTGGCGGATGCCGGGGATGGTCTGCGCCGCCACACCGGCGCGGGTTCGCGCGGCCAGCGTGTCCCCGGACGGCGTCTGCACGGCAGCGTAGATCACGGCCTCGGAGAGCGCAATTACCCGCGACAGCGTCTCCTCCAGAACTGCGGAGTCACCGTAGTAAATCGCCGTTTGCAGTTGTGGCTGACTGAGGACGAGCGTGGAGGCGCCATCCAGCAGCCGATTGCGTTCGTACTGGTACTCACTCTTCAGAATGTAGCCCAGCAGCAGGCTACCCCCGGCAAGCAGGAGCAACAGTACGAGCAGGTTGATACGGGCTGCGACGGTCAAGCTATGCGCCCACGGCTACCCTGGCCCCGGATATAGCCGGAGGCACAGTGATTGTATTCACGATGCAATGCCCCTTACGCCGGTGTACGGCAGCGGTCGTTGTCAGCCGTTTACAAACCCGGCTCTTGTACTCTCGACGCTATCACGCGCCGCCGGCAGCGGGCAATCAGAGACCGGCGGTAAGTGGAGATTTTCAAACGCGGTTATCGGCTTGGCAGGCTGAGGTCGGGCCCGTAGATTTCGGCCAGTGGCCGGGGGTAACCACCGGCATCGATCATCTGCGCGTGACTCCGGTTGAGCAGCCGCGGGTTGGCCACCCCGCAGGAATGGGCGATCACTTCCACCTCGTGCATGAGGTTACGCCCATAACTCGCCACCCGCCGGGCCTTGTCCACCGGATCGAGGCCGCGCTGCAGGTCTTCATCGTGGGTCGTAATGCCGGTGGGACAGGTGTTCCTGTTGCACTGCAGGGCCTGGACGCAACCGAGGGCAAACATGAAGCCCCGGGCCGAGTTCACGCTGTCAGCGCCCAGGCACAGGGCGCCGGCGACGCCTGCGGGATTGATCATCTTGCCCGAGCAGATGACACGGATGCGGGACCGCAACCCGTAAGCAGACAGCTTGTCCACCAGCAGTGGCAGGCTGCTGCGCAGCGGCAGCCCCATGAAATCGATCAGGCTCTGGGGCGCCGCGCCGGTGCCGCCATCTGCGCTGTCCAGGGTAAAAAAGTCCGGCGCGTACTCCAGGCCGCGGTCGAGAATGCGCTGACAGAAATCGTCTAGCCATTCCGCCTGGCCGAGGACGGCCTTGATACCCACCGGTTTGCCGGTAATCCTCCGGACTCTCATGATCATGTCCAGCAGTTGGTCCGTGTTGCCGATATCCGTGTGCCGATTGGGACTGATCGACGCTTCACCCACCGGTATGCCGCGGGTGCTGGCGATGACCGGCGTCACCTTCGCCGCCGGCAGGATGCCGCCCTTGCCCGGCTTCGCGCCCTGGGACAACTTGATTTCGAACATCCGAACGTTGGGATGAGCCGCGATTTCGGCGAGCCGCTGCTCCGAGAGTTCACCGGCCTCGTCGCGGACCCCGTACTTGGCGGTGCCGATCTGGAAAACGATGTCGCAGCCCCCTTCGAGGTGATAGGGAGACAACCCCCCCTCGCCCGTATTCAGCCACCAGCCACCCTTCGCGGCGCCGCGGGAAAGCGCCTGGATGGCCGGCACGGAAAGGGCGCCGAAGCTCATCGCCGAGATGTTGAAAAACGCCATGCTGGTATAGGGTGCAGCGGCATAGCCTTCACCATAAACGAGATCGTGGCCGGGCTCTTCATCTCGCTCCAGCGGCGGAAAGGCAGCGTTCAGAAAGATGAAGCTGCCGGGCTCGGTCAGCGGGTGGGTGGAACCGAAGGCGACGGTGGCGTCGAGGTCCTTGGCCGCGCGGTACACCCAGGTTCGCTGGGCGCGGTTGAACGGCAGCTCCTCCCGATCCAGCGCAAAGAAATACTGGCGGAAAAACTCACCCAGGTGTTCGAAGAAATAACGGAACCGGCCGATGACCGGATAGTTCCGGCGAATCGCATGCTGCGTCTGGTTGACATCGACCACGTACATGTAGACCACGGCCACGATCGCGGCGATGACCAGCGCTGCAATCAGCAAAGCGCTGATCTCGAGAAAACGGAGCGTAAATGCCTGTAGCCCATCCAGATTTGCGTTCATCACTGACCTCTCACAGCCCGACAGGAAAGAGCGGGTAAACCACGTCCGGCACGGGATCACACGGCACCCGTAGCGGGCGCAACCGCGACCATGATTGCACCGCAATACGCTCCGCTGGCTTTCGCCAGGATTCTTTGCTATTAGTTGTCCCTTATCATTATAACGTCCGCGGGAACTCCAACGTACATGTCGACTCTCAGTTTGCCTGCACACTCGCGCCTCCGCTACCGTGCGGCACAGGGCCTGGTGCAGTCATGCCTGCGCCTTGTCCTCCACGTTTTCTGCCTCGCGCTCGTCACGGGTTGCGCTTTCAAACCCTACCAACCGGTCGACATCGACGGCGCCGGCTTCCTGCAGCGCGCGCAAACCCAGGAACGCAATGGTATTCGCGTGACCGCGGCCGTGCCGGACGCCGGGGAATCCGAGGCGCTGACGGGCATCGCGCTCTACGACCAGGGCATACAGCCGGTCTGGCTGGAGGTGGAAAACCAGACCGGGCAGCCGCTGCGTGCCGCGCTCTGGAGCGTCGACCGGGATTACTTCGCGCCCATCGAAGTGGCGTACAGGAACCGCAAGAAATTCAGCCGCGGCAGTTACGACGAGATGCAGCGCTGGTTCCATGACAATCTATGGAGCGGCGGGTCCCCCCGGGTGAAACCCGCTCCGGCTTTGTCTTTACCCATTTCAAGCCGGGCACGAAAGGCTTCAACCTCGACCTCTTCAGCAGTACCCAACCGACCACCTTTACCTTTTTATTGCCCATGCCGGGATTTAACGCAGACTATACTGAGGTCGATTTCGCCAACCTGTACGCGGACGACGAGATCCGCACGTTCAACCGGGAAAAACTCCGGCAGGTACTGGAAACAGAGCTGCCCTGCTGCGTCACTGACGATAGCGGGACGGCGGATGGCGGCCCACTGAACGTGGCCCTGGTCGGAACTCCGCTTGCGGTACGCCGGTCGCTGCTGCGCGGAGACTGGGTCGAGACCCAGCGCGAGGAGATGGAACGGCGCGGGCTGCAACGACAGCACTTTCGGGGCCGCCGCGCAGACGCGACGTTCAAGCTGGGCCGCGAGGATGGCAATGAGCAAATTATTCTGCATCTGTGGGTGACACCCTGGCGCTCCGACGATGCCCCGGTGTGGGTCGGGCAGGTTTATTACTCGACTCTGGACCAGAAATGGATCGGGACGCTCACCGGCGGCGACGTGAGCGATGCATCGACTTTCCTGGCCCAGTTTGCCAGCGAGTCGGTTTCCGCCGATGTCGACAGTGCCATGGTCTTCCTGTTGCAGAACTTCTGGTACAACCAGTCCCTCAGCGCCTACGGCCTCGTCGACGGGGTCGGCGCCGCCACTGTCGAAGCACCCCACGCGACCTTCCGCGGCGATGCGTTTTTCACCAACGGCAAACGTGCCGTCATGTTCCTCTCGGAGACACCCGTGGCCATCGACGAGGGCAGAATCATCTACGACAACCGATTGGATACGGAGAGGGCTGAGGCACAATGAGTGACTTGTCCAAGAAGTGCCTGGTGTTGATCGGCGCCTGCCTGCTGACGCTCGCGGCCGTTGCCGCGGACAATGTGGGAGAGAGACCGCTCTTCCGCGGCCGCGAGGTACCACCACCCAACGAGCGCCTGCACGTACGGCAGGAGAAGCAGCTGCGCGTGACCACGGCTGTACCGAGCGCCGAGGAGACCCGGGAGATATTCGGCTCGGATCTCTACCGCAACAACGTGCAGCCGGTCTGGGTACAGGTCGAGAACCTGAGCGACGAACGGCTCGCCTTGACGCCGATGGGCCTCGACCAGGCCTATTACTCCCCCCGCGAGACCGTCAATCGCACGCTCCTCGATGCGGTGAATGCACAACGCAACCGGCTGGTCGAGAGCAAGGGCATCACCCGGCTGGCGGTGCCCCCCCACAGCATTCAGTCCGGATACATCTTCAGCCGGGTGGATAAGGGCACCAAGTCATTCAACGTGGACGTGATGGGCGGCGAAGAGCCCTACATGATGACCTTTTTCGTACCTGTGCCCGGCTTGAAGCTGGACCACTACGAGGTCGACGTGGAGGGCCTGTACGACGCATCCGAGATCGAGCACGTCGACCTGCCCACACTGGTAGAACGACTGGAGAAAATGCCCTGCTGTGTCCGCGATGCAAAGGGCGAGGACAGGGGCGATCCGCTCAACCTCGTTTTCATCGGCGAGGTCAAGGACCTTTACTATGCGTTCATGCGGGCCGGCTGGGACGAGACCGAAACCATCTACGGTGCGTCATTGCTGAAGACCGGCGCTTCCGCTATCACCGGCGGGCGCTACCGCTACTCGCCGGTCAGCGCGCTCTACGTGTTCGGCAGGGCTCAGGACGCGGCACTGCAACGCGCACGCGACAGTATCCACGAGCGCAACCACCTGCGCATCTGGCTGACACCGCTGCGCTACAAGGGCACCCCGGTCTGGATTGGCCAGATCAGCCGGGATATCGGTGTCCGCCTCACCTGGCGCACCATCACCACCCACAAGATCGACCCCGATGTCGATGAAACCCGCGCCTTCCTGGTGGAGGACATGGCCTACTCACAGACCCTGGCGAAGGTCGGTCATGTCGGTGGTGTGGGACCTGCCCCCTATGAGGAACCGCGCGGCAACCTCACCGGCGACCCGTACTTCACCGACGGCTATCGCGTGGTGATGTGGTTATCGGCGGAACCGGTGGCCGTGGATGAACTGGAGGTTGTTGACCTCCAGCCCTACCACACAGGCCATGTCTCGGAGTGACGGCCTCGGAGTGACGGCCTCGGACTGACCTCAACGGACTGACGGTCGCGGTTAGGCCGTGCCAGGCTGACTGCCTTTCACCGACTCCCCACACACTGACAGCAGCCACGGCTGCGCCTGCAACCCTGCCCACGTGCGTTCCGCTGACTCGCGCGCGCACCGGGAAATCCGTCGAAATATAGAATTATAGCCCGCCCCGCCATATTGACCCGGCAGCCGCTTTGCTACACTCCCGGCGATACAAACGGATATCAGGCGCATACCGCGTTCGCCGTTTGATAATAAAAAAGTACGGGGACAGTGCAATGACGGCCATCCAGATGCCCGCGCAGGCGCGCGACGGAATCGGTTCCGCTGCGCAATCGCGGCGACAGCCACGGCGCAAGGTACTGATCGTCAACTGCTACTTTCCCGACGAGCGCCGGCCGGTCAAACGCTCGAACCAGGTACCCAACGCCGTCGCACCCGTGCTGCTGGCCGGCTATTTCGATGCCTCGACCTGCGACATCAAACTGTACAACGAGGTCAGCAGCGGTTTCCTTGAGCTCTTTGCACCAGAACTGCTGGCCTGGCCCGATATGATCGTATTGACCGGACTCACCGCCGCGTTCGACCGCCTGCTGCACCTCACCGCCTATGCCCGCACCGCCAATCCGAAGGTGATCACCGTCGCGGGGGGGCACGGCGTGCGCTCACTGCCCCGGTATGCCAGACAGTTCTTCGACTATACCTGCCTCGGCGATGTCGACGAGATACAGGAGGTGATTGCCGAGGCGTTCGGCAGCGGATACGTCGCGCCCCAATTCAATCCCCGCTATGACCTCGCTTACTGGATAGGGCGCCTCGGTTACCTGGAGTCGTCGCGCAACTGCAACTTCCAGTGCGACTTTTGCAGTCTCACTGGCGCGGGCCGCAAGTACCAGGTCCCGCCCGGGGACTACCTGGAAGCGCAGATGGAAAACATGGGCAGGCGGCTCATCTGCTTTTTCCAGGACAACCAGATCATGGGTTCCGGGGTGAAGAGTTTCCGGGAGCGCATCAGCCGGGTACAACGCAGAAGGGAAGCCGGGCAGTTCCGGTACTGGAGCGGCTTCGTCACCGATACCTTTTTCTGGGAAGAGGAAAACATCCGCCTGGCCAGGGAATCGGGTTGCATATCCGTATTCGTCGGCGTGGAGTCCTTCGACGACGAGCAGTGGCTGGGGCGCGTCAACAAGAAGCAGAACAGCCGCTACCGGCAGGCGGAACTGCTGCGCCGCAGCATCGACGGCGGCGTGCTGGTGCAGTACGGACTCGTTTTCGACCCCACCCGGCAGCGGCTGGCACAGATGCACAGGGAGCTCGACATTATCTGCGAGAACCCCGAGATCCCCACGCCGAATTTCATCTTCACCGCCACGCCCTACCCGGGAACCCCGTTCTTCCGCGACTGCGTGGATCAGGGCCTGCTGCTGCCGAATACCCATGTCCGCGATCTCGAGGGCTCGACGCTGAGCCTCAAGTCCCTGGACCCGCAGGAAGAGGTGTTGCAGTTCGTCAGCCGCGGCCGGCACTTCGCGGGCTACCGCCGACGGTTCCTGCGACACCAGTTCAGGTTCCTGCGGCGCTATCGTCATTCACTAAACAACCACCAGAAAATGCTGTACGCCATCACCGCTGCCACGCTGCTCTCACCGACGGCATTGATGGACCCATTGGGCGCATTCAAACGCGGCCGGCGCCGCACCCACCTCAGCACCACCGAGGTACTCGACCCGGTTTATACACCTACGCTGCCGGTCGCGGAACGCTATCGGCACCATTTCACGCCCACCTGGCTGACCGACAGCATGGGTAATCTCAACCCCGCGCTCGCCGAGGACGCCATGGCCAAACCGGAACGCCGTCGCAGCGCCGAGACCGATGCCGCGCCGGTGGTCACGCGACTGGCGGGTTGAGGTGACAATGAACGCGCAAGCACTGCGCACGGGACTGGGCATCGCGGGCCTGCACGGCTGCGTCGCGATTGCAGTGCTGCAAGGCCCCGCCCCCGCCGACTGGCTGGTGCTCGCCGTCGTCTATCCGCTCGCCGCCATCGGGGTCGGGGTTGCCATGCACCGTTATTTCGCCCACCGCGCTTTTGTCACCGGCCGCATCTTCCAGTTCCTGCTGGCGCTGATGGCTTCGCTTTCCTTTGGTAACGCATTGTACTTCGCCGGCAAACACCAGCTTCATCACCGTCACTCGGATACCACCGGCGACGTACATTCGCCGCTCCAGGGCTGGTGGCATTGCTGGTTCGGCAGCCTGATGGATTGCGGCTACCCGGAGGCGGATATCGTCGCCCAGGCAAGTCACTGGCACCGCTACCCGGAACTCCGTTGGCTGTACCGCCACCCGGCAGTTCCCTGCCTGACTTTATGCGCACTGCTGTTCGCCTGCGGCGGATTTTCGATGATGGCCATCGGCGGCATGCTCAGCCCGGTCGTGCTGCTGCACCAGAGCTCGGGCGTCAATTACTTCTGCCATCGCCGGGGCTCGCGGCGATTCGACACCCGCGACAGGTCCACCAATCATGCACCCACCGCATTACTGACCTTTGGCGAGGGCTGGCACAACAACCATCATCGCTTCCCCCGGTCTGCGCGCGCGGGCCTGGCCTGGTGGGAGATCGATCTTTTCTACCTGGTGATCTGCCTGTTCGAGAAACTGGGATTGATCCGGGACGTACATCGCATCCCCGCCGAACGAATACAGCGCGCCGCCCTCGAATTCCGGCCCCGAAGGTATCCAGAATGCAATCTGATAGCACACCGTTTTCCCATATCGCTCTCTCGCTGTCCGGCGGGGGGATCCGGGCCGTAGGCTTTCATCTCGGCACCCTCGACTGCCTGGATCGGGTGGGACTGCTGGAACACGTGCACATACTGTCTACAGTCTCGGGTGGCAGCCTGGTGGGCACCAGCTACGCCCTGAGCCAGCAGCTGGGTCGCGATTTCCAGCACAGCTTCGACAGCCTCTACGATTTCCTCCCCCGCCTGAACACCCTGGAACAAATCTTCGGGCAACTGACCGGCGACGGCGCGGCGTTCCCATCCGGCAGGCGCGACCTGATCACCTCCATGGCCAACGTGTTTCACGAAGAATACTACAGCCGGTACTACGAGGAGACGGCATTCGGTGTGTTCTGGCAGCCGGCGGATACCCATCTCAAGGAAATCATCTTCAATGCAACAGAGTTCAAGACCGGCACCGCGTTCCGCTTCCAGAAAAGCCAGCTCGCCTGCCGCATCGGTAATGGCCATGTCTCCATCACTGCCGAACAGGCCAGGCAGATGCGCATGGGCGACGTCATGGCCGCCTCCTGTTGCATCCCCACGGGGATGGAACCGCTATTCTTTCCGTGGGACTTTCACTGGCCCGATGACGATGACCCGGCCCGCCCGACCTGCTCGGCGGTAGCGCGGCACCTGCAGGAGCAGACCGGCGAAACCAGCGTGGCCATCATGGACGGCGGCGTCTACGACAACCAGGGCCTCTCCAGTGTGATGCTGGCGATGCTGCGCCGGGATCACGCCCGCGACGGCGGGGAAGGCCTGGTCGCCACCGAACCGGTCACCGCCGAGGGCTGGGGGCAGTGGATGAAACGAATTCTGAAAGCCGGCAACAATACCCGTGACGGGGGTATCAATGAGCAGGGCATCGATCTCTCACCGCTGGATCTGTTCATCATCTCCGACACGCCGTTGCGGCCTGAAACCCTGTACCCCACCGAGCCGGCACCGGAAACCGCACCGCCACCCGGGTTTTTTGGCCGCCGGACACTCGGCCAGTACGATCGGCTGGCACAGTTGGTAACGGTGCTGCTGTTGTTGAGTGCCCTGGAAAACCTGTACACGCTCATCGACCATCAGACCGGGCCCGGGGTACTGCCGCTGTTCGCGCTGGTCCACGATATCATCGGCTTTACGATACCGGCGGTGGTCTGCGGCGCGGCAGTAGCAGCGATGGTCTGGTTTCGACTGTTCCTGCGCAAAACCGAGCGCACAATCTGCGATGCGCTCCCGCGTTTCCGGGATCGCCCCTGGCATTATCTCAGGCAATTGCGCCTCGCGGATGTCGCGCGAATGGTCAGGCTGCGCGTCGGTTCGACGGCCGCACTCACTGCGAAGGTCTACCTTCACCGCATCCGCCAGCTGGGCTACAGCGCGGTCTTCGCCGCCGACCACGGCGACAACCCACTTTCGGCGAGAATCATGACCAACGAGATTTTCACGCTCCAGGACGACGCCAAAGCTGATAGCAGCCTGCCCGCCCCCACCGCTGAGATGCGCGAGATCGCCGGCCTGGCAGCATCGATGAAAACCGCGGTCTGGGTGGATCCGGACGTCACCTTCAGGGGAAGGCCGGAGCTGGACATCCTAATCAGTGCGGGACAGAGCGCCACCTGCTACAACCTGATGCTGCACCTGCGAAAACGCTTCGGCGAGCCCGAAACCGGTTATATCCCGGGCGGTCACCCCGCGCGCGGACTGTATGACAAGCTGCAGTCGATGTGGCAGCAGTTACAGGCCGATCCCTTCTCGCTGCTCGACGAACGCGTGGCGGGCGAGGCAGAAGGTGACGCCGAGCCCCTGCGCATGGCGAGCTGACCGCACCCGCCGTCGCGGGCGGCGCGATCGACACCCGCTGCGGATCAGTCAGCCACGCCGGGCTGGTAGGTCTCGAACGTTGAGCGCAGTTCCGGGTTGTGCTGAAGCTTGCTCAACGCCGAGTTTTCAAGCTGGCGCACGCGCTCTGTGCTCACCCGCAAGCGGTCGGCCATCTCGGCCCGGGTCAGCGGTCGGCCCTGTTCGAGCCCCCAGCGGGCAATGATCACATCCTGCTCCACCGGCTCCAGCGACTCACCCAGCTCATCCAGGATGAGGCGTTGCAGGGACTGGATTTCGGCGGGCCTGCTGACCTCGTCGGCAGGCGCGGCAGGCAGTGTCTCGTAGAGGCTGCCGGTATCTTCGCCCGGCGAGGTATCCAGTGAGAAGGCCTGGTTGCGCAACTTCAGCAACTCGCGGGTCTCTGCCAGCGAGATGCCGCTGGCTGCGGCCAGCTCGCTGTCACCGGGCTCCGCGCCCGTGCGATCCTGGAATTCGAGTCTCTCACGGTAGAGTTTGCCCACTTTCTCCTGGATATGCGTCGGGTAACGGATCAATCCGCCGTGGTTCCCTACCGACCGTCGCACCGCCTGGGTGATCCAGTTAAAGCTGTAGGTACTGAAGCGGAAGCCCTTGCGATGGTCGTATTTCTCGGCGGCACGAATCAGGCCGAAGATACCCTCCTGCACGAGGTCGGTGAAGCCCACGCCCTTGCCTTTATTACGCCCGGCGATCGTGTACACCAGCCGCAGGTTGTGCAAGACCAGGGTATCTCTCGCCTCCAGGTATGAACGGCGCTCCCGGCGCAGGGTGCGCGCGGTGTCGTGCTCTAGATCCAATCGGGTGATGACCTCGCCCTGGGGCCACTGCCGCTCCCACGCCTCCAGCGCATCGGCCACGTTACAGCTGACCACGTGGCCGCCATAGCGCAGCACGCGCGCGGTCACACCCGCACAGAGGCTCGGCGGAAGGTCCGGGGACACCTGCGGTTCGTCGCTCGTCGCCCGGGGATGGAGATTGGCCAACACACGATCGACCCACTCACTCTCGCCGAGCAAGTTGCTCATCTCGCGACGCAGCAGATAGTAGTGTTCCCTGGGTCGCAAACTGGCCACGTCCGGCGGGAAGTCCCGACACCCGGTCAAGAGGGCGGCGAGATAGGCGCGCGCGGCCTCGTCCTCCCGCATGGATGCCTCCATGGCTGCGGCGGCCCGCCATTTGCTGCGGTCCAGCGTCTTTTCTTCCTCGGCCGTGAGCAGGGGAAACTGCCTGGCCACGTCAAAAAGCTGCTCCCGTTCCAGCCCGTCAATGTCAAGTGCGGTTGACGACAACGTCTTACTCCTGTGTCAATTTCACCCAGATATACGCTCGCGCATGCCTCGATGACCCAATACAACGCGCCACTTGTTCAGCAAATTTCGCGACAAATACTGGTCAGGACAAGGCAGGCTGACATCCGTCTCCGTCAACGCTGCGTATTCTGAACAAAACCTGAGCGGAAAACGTCATGCAAACGATTGAACTGGAACAACGACCCCTTTATGGAATCGGTACCGTCGCACGCCTCACCGGATTGAAGCCGGATACGCTCCGCGTATGGGAGCGCCGCTATGGCCTCGGCGCCAGCTCCAAGTCCGCGACCGGACGACGCCAGATACAGCCAGACCGACCTCGAGCACCTGCAGATGGTGTCGGCGCTGGTCGACTCCGGCGCGCGCATCGGTGAGATTGCCTCGTCCGAGCGCAAAACACTGGAGATGATGTTGCGCACACGCGGCAAGCGGGGCACTGCCGCTCTGCAGAGTGACAAACCCCGGGTAGTGTTCGTCGGTGAGCAATTGTGCCGCTGGCTCGACGGGCATCAGGGGTGCATCGCACGCGTCGACGCCCTTCTGGCGCGGGTCTCCGCCACCCGCGAGGAACTCACCGACTCGTTGAGCACCGAGAAAATCGACACCCTGGTACTCGAGTATCCGAATCTCAACGCATCCAGCCTGCAGCACCTCGGCAGCCTGATGGAAACACTCCAGCCGCAACGCCTGCTGGTCATCTACCAGTTCGGCAGCGAGCGCGTCCTCGAGCAGCTGAAGAAGATGGACGTGACCGCGACCACGTTTCCGCCCGAGCCGGCCGCCCTGGCCTATGAAATGAGTCGCAGCATCGCGGAGAAGGCCGTCAGCCAGGGCAGCAGCGACGCCGGTGAATTGATCAGCTGCCAAGCCACGGCAGTTCAGTGAGCGTGAACTCGCCGCCGCCGGCTCCATGCGCAGCGAAATCGACTGTGAGTGTCCTGGTCACCTGTCCCAGTTGATCACGACCCTGAACAACTTCGAGGACTACTCTACCCAGTGCTCGGCGGAGAACTGGGAGGACGCAGCAGTCCACTCCTGCATATATGCCTACACCAACCAGGCACGCTGGCTGATGGAACGCGCGCTGCAGGCCGTGGTCGACCACCACGGCGGCGAGTACCAGGCGCGCCTGAAAGAACAGTCATAGCACCCCCTCCGCGGCCGGCGCTACGGCGGTATTCCCGGTCGCGGGAATATCGGCCATGCGGCCGCGGTAATCCCAGCTGAACCAGCGCCGGGGGCGGATATCGATACGCAGTTCCTCGGCCCGCCGGGACAGCAACCAGCGGGCCAGCCGATTGTCTGGTCCTGACAGGTAGCGCTGCAGCAGGTCATCCAGCGTCTGGTCTTCCGACTGCGACGGCCCGAAGACTGCCTCACCCTGGCCGCGCACACCAAAGTAGGGATGGCTCGTTGGGGGCCACCTCGAAGCCCACCTTCGGGTTCTGGCCGATCAACTTGACCAGGCTGGAATCGCGGTGGGAGACGCATCGCAGGTCGCCGTCGAGAAACAGAAACCAGACCGAGACGACCCGTGGGTAGCCATCGGAGCCCACGCAGGAGAGACGCATGGGCATCACCTGTTCCCGCAGGTAGTGTTCGATCTCTGCCATGCTCCAGGGGCCCTTGATCGCAGCCGGTCCCGTCATAGGTGCTTCCCGTCGCCTGTTCCGCGCTTTACAGTAGCCCAGCCAGCGCCATGCCGCCAGCCGCGCGGGCCCGCTGTCGCCCGGTAGTATCCACAGGCCGGAGACCCGCGTGCGGGTCACTGACAGACTGCTGGCCAGCCATAGGGAGATGGCCTAGACTGACCGCCGCCACCCTCCAGCTTGACCGGACCATCGACATGACCTACCCACGCAGGCAGATATTGAAGACCGCCGCCCTGGGCGCCGCCGCGGCGGCCCAGTCCGCGATCGTGCCCGGCGCACTCGGCAAGGCCTTCCGCCAGGGCGAGACGACGCCGTTGCGCATCCTGCTGCTCGGCGGCACCGGCTTCATCGGTCCGCACATGGTAAGGGAGGCGCTGCGGCGCGGCCACGAAGTCACCCTGTTCAACCGCATGCGCACCAACAGCGGTCTTTTTCCCGACCTGGTGACGCTGAAGGGAGACCGTGACAACGGGCTGGATGCGCTCGAGGGCAAACGCTGGGATGTGGTGATAGACAACTCCGGTTACGTGCCACGTCACGTCGCCGACTCCGCCCGACTGCTGTCGAAGGCCGCCGCCCACTACATCTACGTCTCCACCGTCTCGGTGTATGCCAGCCTTGCCGAACCCGTCGACGAAGATTCAGCGCTCGCCACGCTGGATGATACCAGCGTGGAGGAGGTAACCGGCGACACCTACGGTCCGCTCAAGGCGCTCTGCGAGCAGCGCGCCGCAGCGGAGTTCGGGGCAGACCGGCTGACCGTCCTGCGCCCGACCTACATCTGCGGCCCGGGTGACCACACCGACAGGTACACCTACTGGCCGGTGCGGACCCAACGCGGCGGGAAGATGCTGTGGCCGGGCACGCCCTCCGACCCGATCCAGATCATCGATGTCCGTGATCTCGCGCGCTTCACCCTCGACGTCGCCGGAACCCATACCGTCGGTACTTACAATACCGTGACTCCGGCCGGGCAGTTCACCATGGGCGATCTGCTCACCGACTGCAGGGAGCTCACCGCTGAGCCGCTGTCGCCGGTGTGGGTGTCGGCGGAATTTCTCGCTGCCAATAGCGGGGAGGATGAACTGCCGCTACCGATATGGCACTCCCCCGACGGCGAGTACGCGGGAGTGGCGCTGGTCAGTGGCGAGAAAGCGGTCGCAGCGGGACTGCGCAATCGACCCACGCGGGAAACCGCGAGGGATACGCTCGACTGGTGGCACACGTTGCCGGAGGAACGCCAGCGGGCCCTCAAGAGGGGCCTCGCGCCCGACCGGGAGGCGAGCCTGCTGGACGCGTGGCGCGCCTCGGCCGGCAGCGCGCCTGCCCAGGCCTGAACCCGGGATGGTGCCGCGATCGACACGTTCACGCGCTCCCGCATTCCCTCTGCTTTTGCTGCTGGCAGGGTGGCTGGGCGGTCTGCCCGCCGTTGCTGCCCAGGAGGTGCCCGCCCGGGTTGAGGTCGCCAGCATCACCCGCGCCAGCATGGCGCACACGGTCACACTGTCCGGTAGCCTGCGCTCGCCCCAGAGCAGCGCTATCTCCGCGCGCGTTGCCGGCTACGTAACCGGATTCGCCGTGGAGGCTGGAACCCGGGTGGTCCCCGGCCAGCTGCTCCTCACCCTCGATGACGAGATCGCCGGACTGGAACTGAAGCGCCGGGAGGCCGTGCTCCGCGAGGCGGAAGCACTGGTGGCCGATCAGCAGCGGCGGGTCAGCGAGGCCGCCGACCTGATCGAAGCCAACAACTTCTCGCGATCCGAACTCGCCAGCCTGCGGGCGGAGCTGGCGGCCCGCCGGGCGCGCCTGGCGCAGTTCCGGGTAGAAACCGAGATTCAGCGCACCCGCCTGGGTCATCACCGCGTCACCGCGCCCTTCCCCGGGATGGTCACGGAACGCATGGTGGAAGTGGGAAACCAGGTCAGCGCGGATACACCGTTACTCGGGGTGGCCCGCATGGACCCGTTGTGGGCGGAAGTGCAATTGCCGCAACGCTACCTGAACCAAATCGACGTGGGAACGCCCGTGCGCGTCAGCCCGGATTACAGCGGCGGGGAGTGGCTGGCTGCCGAGGTGAGTTCGCTGGTGCGGGTCAGCACCGACGGCTCGAGAACATTTCTCGTGCGTTGCGAGCTGGACAATCCCGAATGGCGGCTGGCGCCCGGCATGTCTTTGAGCATGGAACTCGCGCTGGGTGGTAACGAGCCGGTACTGCAGGTGCCGGCTGATGCGATCACCCACGACGTCGGCGGTCGGACCCGCGTCTGGATCGTACAGGAGAGCAGTGCAGATACGACGCCGATTGCCACGCCCCTCGACGTCGAGGTGGGCCGGCGTGCCGGCGACCGGGTGGAGGTAACCGGCGAGGGCCTGGGCCCGGGTGCGCGCGTGATCGTTCGCGGCAACGAGGGCCTGCGACCCGGCCAGGCGGTTGCCATCAGCCGCGCCGGGGCCTGAACCGTGCTGAAACTGGCACTGGACCGACCCAGTGTGGTCCTTGCCGGCATGTTGATCGTCTGCCTGTTCGGCCTGGCCTCCGCACTGCGTGTACCGATCCAGATGATCCCGGACCTGGACCCGCGCATCATCAACGTCACCACTGTCTGGCCCGGCGCAACGCCACAGGACGTCGAGCAGGTTATCCTGATTGAGCAGGAAGAGTTTCTGCGCGGGATCAACGGCCTGGTGAGGATGGAGTCCACGGCCGGTTTCGGCAGTGCCCAAGTGGAGCTGGAGTTCCCCTTCGGCATGGACATCAACGATGCACTGATCCGGGTCAACAACGCGCTGTCGCAGATGAGCACCTACCCGGAAAACGTCGATCAGCCGCGAATTTCCACCAGTTCATTCTCGGAGAATGCCTTCGCCTATTTCCGTATCGTACCCCTGCCGGGCAACCCGCTGGCCGTGGACGTCACCGGGGAACTCGACTGGGCGGAAGACAATATCAAGCGGCGCCTGGAGCGGGTACCGGGCGTCTCGGGAGTGGACCTGAGCGGTGCCCCCGGGCGCCAGGTCAACATCTACCTGGACCCGGCGGCGCTGGCCTCTCGCGGACTCACCCTGATCGAAGTCAGGGAGGCGCTGCGGGCCCGCAACCGTGACGTCTCCGGCGGCGATATGGATTTCGGTAAACGCCGCTACCTGGTGCGCACCGTCGGCCGCTTCGAGGACATGGAAGATCTCAACCGGCTGATCCTGGCCCAGCGTAACGGCGCCTTCATCCGCCTCGAGGATGTCGGCTACGCCGAAATGGGCAAGCAGGAAGCGCGCTTCTATTCCTACTACGCCGGAGAGCGGGCGCTGACGTTCAGTATCCGCAAACAATCGGGCTCGAATGTGGTCGCCGTCCTCGACGGCGTCCTCGCCGCGGTCGACGAGTTGAACGCGGGGCTGGTAAGGGAGCGCGGACTGACCATCAAGCTGAGCTCGGAGGACGTTCGCTACGTCAAGGCGTCGGTGCGTACGGTCGTCACCAACCTGGGCATTGGCGCGCTCCTGGCCACCCTGGTCCTCATGCTGTTCCTGAAGTCGGTGCCCGCGACCCTGATTGGTGCCATCGGCATCCCCGTGTGCACCCTCGCGGCCTTCCTCGGGCTATCGCTGGCAGGGCGCACAATCAACGTCATTTCTCTCGCCGGCATCGCCTTCGCGATCGGCATGACCCTGGACAACAGCATTGTCGCCCTCGAGAACATCACCCGCCACCTGACCCTGGGCAAGTCACGCTACGAGGCCACCCTGGCGGGCATCCGCGAGGTCTGGCCGGCGATCCTGGCGTCCACCCTGACAACCGTGCTGGTTTTCCTGCCCATCGCGCTGCTGCACGACGAGGCCGGCCAGCTCTACTCGGACATCGCCATCGCGATTTCGGCATCGATTGTCATGTCGATGCTGGTCGCGGTCGGCCTGGTGCCAGCGGCCAGCCGGCGATTCCTGACCACGGCAGGTGGCGCCGGCCCCTCTCTCGCAAATGCCGCAGATGAGGACCAGGCCGGCGAG
The DNA here is from genome assembly GCA_963753815.1 of uncultured Gammaproteobacteria bacterium. GTDB lineage: Bacteria > Pseudomonadota > Gammaproteobacteria > Pseudomonadales > Halieaceae > CAVWDU01. Next base: position 1,589,751 of record CAVWDU010000003.1, on the reverse strand, counting down.
GGCGGCTTTACCGGACGTATCGTCGCCCTGTCGGGCTGGCTGCAGCGCAGTCATCGCACTCGCGCCATCACACTGGCCGTCACGGCACTGGTGAGCGTGGCGGTCTTCAAGTTCATGACGCCGGCTACCGCCTATCTCCCCGAGGGCGAGGAGGCAAAGATTTTCGCCTTCATGTTTGCTCCCGCCGGGTACAATCTCGAAACCACGCACGGGGTATTCAAGCAGGTCGATCCCGCGATCTCATCCCAGCTTGGGGCCACGCCCGATGCCTTCGAGGCCGGCGCCACGGACGTTCCCCCTCTGACCAGCGTCGGTGGCTTCGTCAACGCGTCGCGCTTGCTCTACGTCGCCGAACCTGCCGACCCGGCACACACAGAAGCACTGGCGCGTGCACTCAGCGAACACCTCGGGCAGGTGCCCGGCATGCGCGCCTTCGTGAGTCGCGGATCGATCTTCTCGGGCAACCAGGGCGGCCCGCGCAGCATCAACGTCGAAATAAGCGGGCGGGACCTGGAAGAACTTTTCACCACGGCGCTGCAGGTCTTTCGCCGGGCCGACGACCTGTTCGCCGATGGCCAGATACGCTCGACACCCTCACCGACCAGCCTGAGTATGTCGCAGCCGATGGCCTTCGTGATTCCGGACTGGGACCGGGCGGCCGAACTCCGGGTCTCCCAGGCCGAGCTCGGCTACACGCTGTGGGCCTATTCGGACGGCGCCTTCGTCGACGAGTTCTTCGTCGATGACGACAAGGTGGATATGTACCTGTATTCCGGACGCGGCGCGGTGAACCAGCCCAGGGACCTGGAACAGGTGATGCTGCACACCGACAGTGGCTCGCTGGTCCCCCTGGCGGCACTGGCCCGGGTGGAGGAGCGCGCGGGGGCGGCCAGCATTCCGCGGGTCAATGGCATGCGCACGGTCACGCTCAATATCATCGCCCCGCGGGACGTGCCGCTGGAAACCGGCGCGGCGCGGGTGCGCAGCGAACTGGTGGACGCGATGCGCAGCGAGGGCGCCATTCCCGACGGCATCTCCCTGCAGGTGACCGGGGCAAGCAGCAAGCTGGACCAGTCCCGTGAGGCCCTGTGGGGCAACTTCCTGCTGGCGGTGGCCATTGCCTACTTCCTGCTGGTCGCGGTTTTCTCGCACTGGGGCTACCCGTTACTGATCATGACGACCGTGCCCATCGGCATCTGCGGCGGGCTGGTCGGCCTGTGGGCGCTCAACAGCGTCGGCGCGGCGCTGCCGCTGTTCGGGCTGGAACCCCTGATCCAGCCGCTGGACGTGATCACCATGCTGGGTTTTCTGATCCTGATCGGCACCGTGGTGAACAATCCCATCCTGCTGGTCGACCGCACGATAAACAATATCGAAGAGCGACAGATGAACGTCGCCGACGCGGTCGCGGAGGCCATCCAGGTGCGCCTGAGGCCGGTCATGATGTCGACGATCACCACGGTCTGCGGCCTCTCGCCGCTGGTCCTGCTGCCGGGTTCGGGCGCGGAACTCTACCGTGGGCTGGGCGCCATCGTGCTCTGCGGGCTGCTGGTTTCAAGCCTGGTAACGCTTATCGTGCTGCCGGTGTTGTTGCGGGAAGTACTGGAGATCCGCAGCCGCTTGCGCGACCGCCCGACGCCGTGAGGGGCCCCGGTTTTTCCAGCGTCTGGCTGCTGGCCCTGGTCAATGCCATTGCCCTGTCGGTCTTCCCGATGATGGTGCTGATCGGCAGTCTCATCGGTGTGGAACTCGCCGGCAGCGAGCGCTGGGCGACGCTGCCGATAGCACTGGTGGTTATAGGCACGGCCACCGGCGTGGTCCCCGCATCCCGCGCCATGGCTCGCTGGGGTCGCCGCAAGACCTTTATCGGTTTCTCGCTGATCGGCGCGACAGCCTGCCTGCTGGCGGCAGACGCACTGGTGGACGGGCGTTTCTCCGAGTTCTGTCTCGGCGCCGTGTTGCTGGGCGTGGCCAACGCGGCGTTGCAGCAGGTGCGGTTTGCCGCCATGGAGTGCGTCGACCTCGACCGGGGCCCGGCCGCGGCATCCGTGATCATGTGCGCCGGTATCGTGGCGGCTGTCCTCGGGCCCGAACTGGCCCTGCTGGGCAGGCACCTGGCGGCAGTGGAGTACCGCGGTTCGTTCTGGCTGGGGGCCGGGTGTTTCCTGCTGGCAGCGGCGCTGTTTGGATTCTATACACCCGCACCACCGAGAACGACGAGCGGCGTCGGGGCCCGGAGGTCACTCGCAGAGATCCTGGCTAACCCGCTGCTCATCGTCGCCGTTGCCAGCGGGGCGGTTGCTTTCATGGTGATGTCGTTCGTCATGACCGCCACGCCCATCAGCATGCATTTGCATCATGGGCACAATCTCCAGGACACCAAGTGGGTGATCCAGAGTCATATCGCGGCGATGTACCTGCCGTCGCTGGTAACAGCCTGGCTGTTCGCCGCCATCGGCATTCGCGGCATGATGATTGCGGGCCTTGGCTGCTACGCGCTGACGATCACCATCGGGCTGTATGACGTATCCGTGCTGGGATTCTGGGGTCAGCTGGTGATGCTGGGAATCGGCTGGAATTTCCTGTTCGTGTCCGGCACCGCACTGCTGCCGACCACTTATCGCGAGGGCGAACAGTACCGGGCCCAGGCGGTCAATGACACCGTGGTCTTCAGCACCCAGGCGATGGCCGCGCTGACCGCGGGCTGGGCGATCAGCGCGATGAACTGGCAGAGCCTGCTGTTAGGGTGCCTGCTGCCGGTCGCACTGATGGCCGGCGCCCTGACGTGGCAGCGGCAGCGGTTTTAAGCCTGCCTCACCGCGCCCTGCATCAGCTCCCAGAGCCGCTCCACGTGCTCGCGCTCGGTACCCTCGACACCCACGGAGACGCGCACCATCCAGCGGCCGTCGAGCTGCGACGGTGTCAACAGCGCGGCGCCAGACGCGTTGAGACGCTCGGTCCAGGCGAGGGTATGTGCATCGAGCGCCTCGGCGCAAAGCGCCCGGCCTTCGGGGTCACGCCCCCGGTGGCGCACACAGACGGTCTGCAGCGTCACCGGGGCCAGCAGTTCCCAGTCGGGGGCTCCCTCAATCTGCTCCGCCAGCCAGCGCGCGTTGTCCAGGTCCCGGCGCAGGCGGGCGCGGATTGACTCGGGCCCATCGAGATAGAGGTGAAACCACAGCTTCAGTGACCGGAACCGACGCCCCAACGGGATACCCCAATCCCGGTACTGGGTGACCTCCCCATCCGCGCCGGATTTCAGGTAACTGGGGCTGGTCGACATCACCCGCACCAGGTGATCCACGTCGCGCACATAGAAGAGCGACGTGTCGAGGATGGTTCCCATCCATTTGTGGGGGTTCCAGGCGATGGAATCCGCCGCCTCGACGCCCTCCCACAGGTGGCGGCATTCCGGCAACAGCATCGCCGAGCCGGCCATGGCGGCATCGACGTGCAGCCACAGTGACTCGCGCGTCGCGATCCCGGCGATCTCGTCCACCGGATCCATCGCGGTCGTGCCCGTGGTGCCCACCGAACAGACGATGGCTGCAGGTATGCGCCCCGCCGCCCTGTCTTTGGCAATCGCGGCTGCGAGCGCAGCCGGCTGCATGGCCCGGGTCCACGGCTCCTCGTCGACCAGGCGCAGGTTGTCGTTGCCGAAGCCGGCGAGTTGCACGGCCTTGGCCACGGAAGAGTGGGCCTGGGCGGTGGTGTAGACGACCAACGGCGCCGCCATCGACTGCAAGCCACCGCGATTCTTGCTGCAGTCACTGGCGCGCTCGCGGGCCAGGACCATCGCCGCCACGCAGGCCGTTGAGGCCGTGTCATGTATGGTGCCTCGCCAGGCGTCGCTGAGGCCGGTGAGCTGCCGCATCCAGTCGCACATCACCTCCTCGACTTCGGTCAGTGCCGGGCAACTCTCCCAGGAGATACCCAGGGTGCCGAGGCCGGAGCAGGCGATATCACCGAGTACCGATGCCAGGGAGGCATTGGAGGGAAACCAGCCAAAATGCATCGGGTGTTGCACCTGGGTCACGCCGGGCACCACCACGCGCTCCAATTCGGCCAGCAGTGAGTGCAGGTCGCCGGGCTCGCCGGGCGGCTGCCGGGGTAAGCCGTTGCGGACCTCGCCCGGCACCACCCGGGCGCGCACCGGACCCTCGGGAATGCGCTCGCGGTAGTCCGCGATCCAGTCGATCAGCGCGTGCCCGGCCCGCCTGAACTCGTCAGGGGTCACAGGGGCGCCTCGCCTGTCCGGGCACAGCCCGCACGTGGGCTGCCGCCGGTGATGGTTTCCGGCGCACGGTCAACGCCTGAACAGGCCGACGATGAACAACAGCAGGCAGGCGCCAATCACCGCGGTCACGAGCGAGCCGGTGAAGCCGTCGACGGCGACGCCGAGGAATGAAAACACCCAGCCACCGATCACCGCGCCGACGATGCCGAGCAACATGTTGAAGAGCAGGCCGGAGCCGTGGCTCTTCATCAGGCGCCCTGCCAGCCAACCGGCGATCAGGCCGATAATCAGGAACGCAATCAGTGACGTGGACTCCATATTTCCCTCCAGGTGAGCCAGACCAAAGCCCCGGGACTATCGGTGAAATGCCCGGTGATTGCAACGCCGCGCCCCGAACGTCGGGCAATCACCCGTGCAGTGACAGCCAGTGCGGTGCTCACCGCGGACGTCACCGGGCAGTGGCGGGCCGCGGGCGCCGCAGGCGATGACCTGTTCAATCGCCAGGCGTCGCCTTATCCTTGCACACCTGGATTGTTATACCCGCAACACCCCGAGACAGGATGCCATATGATCGACCTGCGCAGCGATACCGTCACCCGCCCCACCCCGGCCATGCTCACCGCCATGACCCGGGCCGAGACCGGCGACGACGTTTACGGTGAGGACCCGACAGTCAACGAACTGGAGCATGTGGCCGCCGAGCTCACCGGCAAGGACGCCGCCATCTTTGCCACCAGCGGCACCCAGGGCAACCTGCTGGGCCTGCTAAGCCACTGTGAACGCGGGCATGAGTACATCGTCGGTTTCACCGCGCACACCTACCGTTACGAGGGTGGCGGGGCTGCGGTGCTGGGAGGAATCCAGCCCTGCCCCATCCCGTTCAACGCGCGCGGCGAGCTGCCGCTGGAGGCCATCCGGGAATCCGTCAAACCCGATGACAGCCACTTCGCCATCTCGAGGCTGGTCTGCCTGGAGAACACACAGGCAGGCAAGGTGCTCGCGCTGGACTACCTGCGTGAATACAGCGCCCTGGTTACCGGGCTCGGCCTGCGCCGTCACCTCGACGGCGCCCGGGTGTTCAACGCCGCGGTGGCACTGGGGGTGCCGGTGGGTGACATCTGCGAGCACTTTGATACCGTATCGATCTGCCTGTCGAAAGGGCTGGGGTGCCCCATGGGGTCACTGCTGGTCGGTGACCGCGCCACCATCGCCCGTGCTCGCCGCTGGCGCAAGATGCTCGGCGGCGGGCTGCGCCAGGCCGGCGTGGTCGCCGCCGCGGGACTGCACGCGCTCGAACACCACGTCGAGGACCTCGCGCGGGACCACGACCACGCCCGGCGCCTGGCCGACGGACTGCAGGCTATCGCGGGTTTCCGGCTGGCAGAGGCCCCACAGACCAACATGGTCATGCTGGATGCCTCAGTGGAGATGCCGCCGCTGCAGGCTCACCTGGCCGATGCAGGCATACGCATTTCGGGCCACCGCTGGGTACTGCACCGGGATATCGGCGCGGCCGATGTCGACACCATTCTCGGCGCCTGTGAACGATTCACGCATTCCTGACCGGCACTGGCACTCCGACAGCGTGGTAGTTAACGCTGCCGCAGACGGCGCGCAACTTGTTGCGCACCCGGCGCTGCTTGCCGTGCGTTATGAACGGCCTTCTTAAGCTTTGATAGCTATTGCGTCGGCATGCTTTTCCGGATATTGGTCCAGCTCTATGTGCAAAATAGCCATGCCCATGTTGAGAAGCACCCGAATATTTTCATTGATACCTATGGAGCTGCAATAAAAAGTATCGGTGTGCCATTGGTCTTCCCGCTCGCGAGCTCGCTAGCCAACCAGGAATCCCTGGTACTGTTCGTACACATCATCTACAGCAGCCCGCCATACTCTTTCGCCGTCCTGGGGAGTTGCAAGCGATGGATTTGACCCAATCCGGCCGTCTGGAAATTGCTTCCGGTAGTCCAAAGCGTCCCGTATCGTCCCGTATGGCGCCACTTCCGGCGACAAAGTTACGTCCTTGACATGGTCGGGGTAGAGAAAATACGTAAAAGCGACCTCCGAAGGAGTGGCATGGTGGCCCTCAAACTTACCATACAGTTCCCGGGATAACTCGCTGACTCGCCTACCCAAATACCAGTTGACTGTTTTGCACTTCACAGGGCACTCCTGGTGGCTCAAGCTGTATTTCGCGTAGATTTCTGAGTAAGCGGCGTCCAGTGAAGCCACGTTTCCGCCATGCCCATTGATAAACATAAGGCGGGTAAAGCCGTGTTTGACGAGCGAGAATACAATATCCTCGATCATCGCTATCAACGTGCTCGGTCGTAACGTCATACTGCCCGCGAAGGCCATGTGATGTTGAGCCATGCCCACATTGATTGTTGGCGCTACCAGCACGCCCTGCTCCTCGCCGATCGACACCGCCACCTTTTCGGCGGTCAGCGCATCGGTTCCAATCAGACCATTGGGGCCGTGTTGCTCCGTTGAACCAATTGGGATGAGTATGCCGCTGCTTTGTTCAAGGTATCGCTCAACCTCGCACCAGGTTTGTAACTGAAGTCGCATCTATACCATCCTCTGCCGTGTGTGATGTCACCATACATTCAGTTTTCAGATCCGCGGGAAAAACATGATCCGGGGTTGAAACTCTGACGACGTATAATAAGCCTGTTATCGGTACAGTCGCTTCATGCTGAACAACCTGCGTCACTGACTGCGGGTATTGATAACTGATGTCCGGCTAGCGGCAACCAGCGGTTGATTCAGCCCAAAGCAGCAGCGCGCGTTAGCGCGCTCAGACCGCCTGCTTTTGTCAGGTGGCGCTACCATCCGTTTCCACGTTGATGTCAAAATGAAGTACTTCAGCGCGGCTACCCAAACGAGTATACAATTCAATAGCCGGATCATCGCCGACACCGGGTTGGACATATATGCTCCGCGCTCCTTTGCCACGTGCTGTAGTTCTTGTATCAGAGCCGTTGCAATCCCTTCTCTACGATGTGCCAATGCAACGGCTAAATCATGGATGTAGATTTCACATCGAGCCAGCTCGAACTTCATTAGCTCGCAGGCGGCAATCCCGCCGACCACCACTCCGTTTTTGAGTGCAACCAAGGCAATGAAATAATCGCTATTCAGTAGCTTCTGCAAATAGTCGAAGCTCGGTCTCTTGCCGATATACGTATCAGTTTCATCAAATGCTTCACCAAGCGTAGCCGATAGCGACTCCATGAGAGACACGTCAGCGGATGTAAGTTGTCGAACTCGCGTATCCGCTGGGGAACTGACGGTCACTGCTTAGCCACCTAACGCCTTAAGCAAGCCCGCGTTTACGCGTCGCCTTGCCTTTTATTGTGCGCTGCGATATCGCGCAAAGAACCAGATACATACTTATGGATTATGCTAGATACCAGAGTCTGATAGGGAATTCCTTCCTCAGACGCCCGAGACTGAACTGCCACCAGTTCGCGATTGGAAATGCGGATATTAATCCGCTTATCTTTCCTGAAAGTATTTGTCGCAGCAGCCTCCAGTTCCTTTTTTCGGGCATCGGTCAGTATTGATTCGAACTTGCCCGATTCGACGGATTCCAGACGCTCTTTTTCCTCTTTCGAGAGCTTAGCCTTGCTCATGAGTCACCTCTCATACAGCTTTGTGAATTCTCGACTGGGTATCACAGTCTTAGGGAAACCTCATCCTCGGTTTCGACATACGGTACCAAATAAGCGTAATGATCTATCGCGACGATGAATATATTCTGGTGGAGATACCTTGTTATGCGGCTGAGTTTTCAACTTCCCAACCGGGAAATACTAGCACCGCCGGATGACATTTGAGCGCTCGAGCAAGGACCTTGGCTCTCTCAATACCAAGATTGACTCTGTTATTTTCAATAGCCGATATCGTTGATTGAGGAATATTCGTCAGCTCAGCCAGATCATTCTGACTAAGTTCTTGTAGCTCCCGAATGATTCTGACGGAATCACCCACAGAAACGTCTAGTGTTGTTTGGGCCTTTCGATACTCGTTCATCTCAGTTCCTCCTGTAGTCATGAGGAGTGACTTTTTCAACATTTACGAGCACTTTTTCTCGATCGATTTTGTAGATGACACGGTACTGTAGTTTTAATCGGGATGAGCGATATCCACGCCACTCATCACTCAGAGATTCATCGTTGAAACCTCTAATATTCCGTAAACCCTCAGGACCCGATATGCGGACAATGTCCTTCCACTTTTCGTACCGCTCAAGGACTTCCCGGGGTAAGCGCCCAAGGGTTCTGCTAACCCGCCTGTGCTCGAAAATTTCCCACATACCATGCTTAGTATGTATACCATATATAGTATGTCAAGAGGAGGAGTTGGCCGCATAACGCTTCAGGCTGAGGCGCGCGGTAGCGCGTCCTGCGCCGCAGGCGCCTCGCAGCCCTGACTCGCTAAATGCTTTACAGTGCGCATTCTTATGCGCATAATTTGAGCTAGGCTCGTCAGAGGATGTTTCCATGGACTCTTTGTTTGACACAGATGCTCCCAAAAAGGCCACAAACCTTAGCGTAAACAGTGACTTGTTGAGTAAATCACGGGCATTGGACATTAATCTTTCGGCCACACTGGAGCAGGCGCTGCAAGCCAAACTCGCCCAGGCTAATGCTGATAATTGGCGCAATGAAAATCGCAAAGCTATCAGGGCGTATAACGAGTTTGTTGAAGAGAACGGCTGCTTTGGCTCGGAGTACCAGAAGTTTTGATGCGGCAGTTCGATGTCTATGCAAATCCCAGCAAAACTACTCGTCAGGCCTACCCATTTCTCGTAGATATTCAAAGCGACATTATCTCTGATATAGCCACACGAATCGTAGTGCCCCTGGGAAGGAAAGCTGATTTCAAGAGCGAAGAACTGAAAAGGCTCACCCCAACCATCGAATACGAAGGCGAAAAGCTCCTACTCCTGGTGCCCCAGGTTGCATCCATCCCTGCAAAAGTCCTGAAGAATCCGATCGGCTCTCTAAGCCATTTGAGGGACGAAATACTGGCCGCGCTGGACTTCGCGATCACGGGCATTTAACGCTTCAGGTTGAGGCGGCCGTTACGCCGTCCATAACCCTGACTTGTTAATGGAGCGCGTTGCTCGGGAAGGTTCACGAGAATCGGGCCCTGACTGAACGCAATTGATACCCGACGTTCCCGCGGGAACGTATTTTGGTTATGAACGGCACCCTGGTTATTCCGACCATGCCGGTGATACCAGGTGCCTGGTCCCGTTGGCGTTTTCCGGAGTTCATACTCGACGATGTATTTGAGTCGATTCTGCAAATCTCTAAGAGCGCCCATTAACGCTTCAGGCTGCGGCGGCTGTTAAGCCGTCCGTAGCCCTGACTTGTTAGGTGGCTGATATTCAAGATGGGGCCACTTCATTGTACAAATTTATCTCTTCCGCAATGATGGATACTAGCTCTTCCTCACTGCCAGTAAAAACAAACTCTTCGTGGCCCTTGAGACGTGCTGATATCGATAGTTTTATTCGAACGTCCTGGTGCTTGTGACGGGCCACCGCTCGAAATATTCTGTTCGAGTCCTTCCCTGTTTTGATACTCGGGCCGAAATAATACGACCAGCCGTCCGGATTGGTCCGTGGCTTAGCCAGCAGACTGGGGAAACGCTTCCTCACGATTTCGTCGACAGCTTCGGGTGTCATTCGATACTCCTAAGGCCACCTAACAGCTACTTATGTGCGGGCTTGACTATAAGATTATAGTTGCTCATCCAGCCATTCTGTAAACCTACTATCCAGGGTGCCGAGTCCCTTATCTCTTTTATAGATTTCGAGTGCCAGAGGTAGCCCAAGGTAAGATAGCACGAGTGCAGATCTTGTATCCCAATACTGGGAATCTAGTCTTCCTTCTTCGTTGAGCAAATAGGCATTCTGAATGTCGAGGAGCATCGCTCGAATAAAGTAGCTGTATTGTGACATTTCGGTAGTACTTAGCTCCTCGCCAGCGTTGGATTTTGAAATGGCGAGAGCGAGTGCTGGGTTTGTAGATACAGAAAGTGTTGCCGACATAGCCATGACCGTTACTTCTTGGCGATTAGACGCCCGAATCTCTTCGGTGTTCTCATTTAGTTGATAGCCAACAAACAATAGCGATACCACTACTGCAATCGCACTCGTGATTTCTGCTACTAGGGCATATTCCTGAAGTTTCAATTGATGCTCGATCTTCTAGTTATTCTTGATTCAGCTAGGTTGAGGCACATAACGCTTCGGTAACCGGCGCTTGATAATCGGCGACTGGAGCGGCAGCGAAAGACGGTGACTGTCAAGCGTCCGGTTCACCGACTTGTTAGGCACCTACGCCCCCAAAGCTTTCAGCGTTTTCCCTAGAGAGTTTTTCCAGGCAGTAAGGCCATTAGCCCCACCACCGTGCACCACAGCCGCGGCAGAACTTGGGCTTGTGAACTCGGTATCTTTAGTAAACAGGTAGCTGCCGCCGTCTTCAACCATGACTCCTTCCTCAACCAGTTTCCTCCGCAGTGTAACAACAAACGGATGCTGAACTGCAGCCGATGGGCGGTCCGCCAGCACCGCCCGAGAACCTTTGAAAATGACGAAGCCGCTAGACGTCTGCTCCCCATGAGCTTCGATACCTTTGATGGCACAGACAAGCTGCTCATGACTTTCTGATAGCTCAGCTGTGCGGTTTACTACCGGCGTAAGTAATTCCGAACCCAGCACTGGCAGCAGCTGCCGAATTTTACTGAGGAATATCTCCATATCCTCACGATCCGACTCAGGTAGTCGGGAACCACTGGATTGGCCGTTGTCGAGGTCGTACCGTGCGACCGTCTTTGCCTCTTCAATGAGCCGCCCTTCGAGGTAGCGAATATGAGATTTGGTTAGGTTCTCATCTTTGCTGATAAACACAATGGCCTGGACCCAAAAATCTTTGCTTTTATGAGCTTTCAAGCGGTCTTTAAGAATCTCGGCTTCACCTATGTACGCAAGCGGCGCACCGGACGCCGGATCATAGCCAGTAAGAATGTAGACGCCCGATTGAAGCAGTTCCTCGCGCGCTAGCAGTTTGTCCAACTCTGTACGTGGAGCGCCAACCGCCTTACCACTCCAGTTCGACAACTCCGCGGTACGCAGCCGCTTTGAGTCACCGTAAATCAAAAAGAGTTTTAGTGTAGCTGACGTCATCTACAGGCGATCCATTTTAGGTACCTAACGCTTACAACTGCGGCGGCCACAGGCCGTCCGCCAGCTTGTACTTGTTACATGTGCCGTCACTGAACCAACTTGCTTGATACAAGGCGATTCAAGCTAACGCCCGACTCTGCGGCTTTCACAGCGAGCATCCTGTGCGTTTCAGGAGGAACGCGGACCATGAACTTGCCGCTGTAGTTCTTCAAAGCGATAGGCTCTGGTTCAGATTCACCGTTTGAAGCCATATCGGATAGCGCTTCTTTCACAAGCTTACGAATACCTGCTAGAGCTTTCTCCGGCGTCGCCGCAAGCCAACTAAGGCTTGGAAACTCCGCGCATAGACCAACATGCTCTTGGTCTTCTTCTGACCACGTAAGTCGGTAGGTGTAACGATCATACAGTTTAGTCATTTTCCACCTCCAAGCGATCTATCGCCTGCAGAACTTGCTTAACCTGATAAGGCTTCGCCTTACCCTTGGCATTTTGAATATTCACTCGAGGGTCTCCGCGCCACGGAGTCTTGTAGACTCGATGGCTAGAGCCCGTTTGTCGGGGAGCGCCAAAAAAGTGTTCACACACTTTGGACAGATCGCTGAAGCGGACTCCTTTGGGGTTTCGGCGCATCTGAGCCAGGATTTCTTGAGTGCTCGCCATGCACTTATAGTATCATTATTGATACTAATGTAAAGAACGGAAATCTTAGCGCCCGCCCATGGGTGAGGTCATGTAACGCCTTGCTCACCGGAAAATTAGGAGCGCAGCGAGTAATTTTTCCGAGTGCAGTAACTTGTTATATGCTTTCATCCTCATACTCCATTAGTTCTACTGGAGCACCGCTCTCTTCGATAAATGCTACAACCAGCCCTTTACTTGGTGAGTTAGGTTCAATAATTACATTTTTACCTTTTATTGCCTTTCTTAGGTCATCCACAACAAAAGCAACATGCGGTACTGTTTTCACAAGATCTGGATATGGTGCACCTTCCCAGTACCGTTGCCATTGAATTCCGTAAGGATTATTTTCATGATCCGATACCGTCATCTTTAAATGAGGAAGATCAATTTCACCTTCGAACCTACCTTTGGTTGGTATGCCTAAATGATTAAATTTCATTTATTTCCTTTGGGCATATAACGCTTCAGGTTGAGGCGGCCGTTACGCCGTCCATAACCCTGACTTGTTAATGGAGCGCGTTGCTCGGGACGGTTCACGAGAATCGGGCCCTGACTGAACGCAATTGATACCCGACGTTCCCGCGGGAACGTATTTTGGTTATGAACGGCACCCTGGTTATTCCGACCATGCCGGTGATACCAGGTGCCTGGTCCCGTTGGCGTTTTCCGGAGTTCATACTCGGCGATGTATTTGAGTCGATTCTGCAAATCTCCAAGAGTGCCCATTAACGCTTCAGGTTGCGGCGGCAGTCAGGCGGTCCGCAACCCTGACTTGTTAATGGAGCGCGTTGCTCGGGACGGTTCACGAAAACCGGCCCATGGCTGAACGAAATTGATACCCGACGTTCCCGCGGGAACGTATTTTGATTATGAACGTTACCCTAGTTATTCCCACCATGAAGGTGATACCAGAAATCCGGTCCCGTTGGTGTTTTTCGGAGTTCATACTCGGCGATGTATTTGAGTCGATTCTGCAAATCTCCAAGAGTGCCCATTAACGCCTGCTTCAGCGGCGCCGCTTTTCAGGCGTCCGTTGCAAGCTCTTGTTATGTTTCCGTGACTCCATGGGCACGAAGTCTATCTTGATGCTGTAGCCCATTGCCTCGGCATAATCCGAAATGGTAGATAGCTTCGGCGAAATTTCAGAATTGACGCTTTCGAGTCGCGAGATGTTGCTCTTCTTAGTATTGAGGCGCTCGGCGGCTTCCTCTTGTGTAAGACCAGCGCTTTGGCGGAGTGCGACAAGCTTGCGGCGCAATTCATACGCAGGAGATAGGCGTTCATACTCTCTCGCAACGTCGGAACGACCCAGAGCTTTCTTTTTGAAACCGTTAAAACCTGGCCTTGCCATTACTCTAACTCCTTTATTCTGCGACGAGCTTTCTCAATTTCCTTTTTGGGCGTTCGCTGTGTCTTCTTGATGAAGGAATGAAGAATAACGATCTCTTGGCCTTTAACGGTACAAAAGAGCGCACGCCCGATTCCTTCCCTACCTTTGGCCCGAATCTCGAACAATCCAGCGCCCATCGGAGCGGTGTGAGGTTTTCCGAGGGCGGGGCCAAATTCTTCAATCATCTCAAGGACATGTAAGAAGTTGGCCAAGATGCCAGCAGGGAGAGCTAGTGTTTCGGCTTCAACTTTTTGATTAAAGAAGGTGATCTTCCATGACATTGAGGAAGGTTATCATATATGATAACTTTGTCAAATGCAGAGAGCGATGCTAGGAAACATAACGCTTCAGGTTGCGGCGGCAGTCAGGCCGACCAAAACGCTGACTTGTTAATGGAGCGCGTTGCTCGGGACGGTTCACGAAAACGGCCCATGCGCTGAACGAAATTGATACCCGACGTTCCCGCGGGAACGTATTTTGGTTATTAACGGCACCCTTATTCCCACCATGCCCGTGATACCAGGAACCCGGTCCCGTTGGCGTTTCCCGGAGTTCAATACTCGGCTATGTATTTGAGTCGATTCCGTAATATCTCCAAGAACGCCCATTAACGCCAACCGCAAGGCGGCCTAATACTCCGCAGCGGCTTTAAAGGTGTCTCGTGCCCGCAGGCCGAACTGCCGGTTCTTCAGTTATGTGGCCGCATGGAGCTTACTTACAATCCATCCAGCTAACAGAATGGACGAATATCCCCGCAACGAATGGAATAGACTGTCCAATAGACTTGGACTTCTATTCCTGTAATTGCCACTCCATCTCATGCCATGATGATTCCAAAGCCGATCATAGTAACGACGCGTAACGGAATGTGCCGACATCGGCGATATACCCAAGCATGGAAGCAGCACCATTGAAACTAGAAAATAGCCTACAGTTATATTGAGAATATTCGCCACGATGAATACCCCGAAATTTACCGAATGACACGTAAGGGTACCTGGGAAACATTTCGTACATCACAACTGCAAGAAATATTCAACAATATAGGCGCTATTCGAAGAGCTGTTTCAATGCCGATGGGCAAAAAGCTGGCTTGAAACTCGCGCGCACGCATAACTGCGTCCGCGAAACTTACACAGCATATTGATACGGCGGACAGTTAGGCAGGGCACAACCCTGACTTGTTAATGGAGCGCGTTGCTCGATACAGTCCAAAAAACGGCCAAAGCTGAAATCAAATTCAAAGTATGAATACGTTCCCGCGGAAACGTTTTTTGGCTATAACAGCACGGAAATTATTCCGACCATGCACGCTGATTAGCCGGATCGCGATCGTCGCGATTTCTGAGTTCATACTCGGTCATGTATTGATTCGATTCTGCAATCTCTAAGAGCGCCATTAACGATTCAGGTTGAGGCGGCCGTTAGGCCGTCCACAAACCTGACTTGTTAATGGAGCGCGTTGCTCGAGAAGATTCACGGAATCCTGGCCAGGGCTGAACGCAATTGATACCCGACGTTCCCGCGGGAACGTATTTTGGTTATGAACGGCACCCTGGTTATTCCCACCATGCCGGTGATACCAGGAACCCGGTCCCGTTGGCGTTTTCCGGAGTTCATACTCGGCGATGTATTTGAGTCGATTCTGCAAATCTCCAAGAGCGCCCATTAACGCTTCAGGTTGAGGCGGCCGTTAGGCCGTCCACAACCCTGACTTGTTAATGGAGCGCGTTGCTCGGGACGGTCCACGAAAAACGGCCAATGGCTGAACGAAATTGATACTGGACGTTCCCGCGGGAACGTATTTTGGTTATGAAAAGCACCCTGGATATTCCGAGCATGCCGGTGATACCGTGCGTCCTGATCTGTGCGCCATTTTCCTGAGTTGATACCCGGTCATGTATTGGATTCGATTCTGCAATTCTCTAAGAGTGCCCATTAACGCTTCAAGTTGGGGCGCCGGTTACGGCGTCCCGCGCCGAAGGCGCCTTGCAACCTTGACTTGTTAATGCGATTTCCCATGCACGAATAATACACCGAGATACCCATAGATTCTTAAGAGGCAAAACAAGCCCGGACTCTAGTGGAGTCAAAAAAATGGTAAACAGCACCACTGGTACAACACCGACTGTGCGAGAGTTGGGATCTACGGAGCGGCACGCTCTATGAACCACCACAGTGTAGAAAAGCACCGGCGGGACAGTGACCAGAGTAAGCAGCAATAGAGTCGGAAAGGAAAACTGCATTGCATCAGTTGCTGCTGACGCACATGTTGAGGAGAACCAGCAGACATGAAAAATATAGGCCTTCAAAAGCCTTCCCCGCTTTTTCCTCAACTGCTCAATTAGCTGGATCTTGTCCATCGCATTAACGCTCGCAACATGCGCGCGATAGCGTCGCTTGCTTGCTCTTGTTAGAAGGCATCTAGGCAGCAGGTTGGACAGTGAGTTGGTAGCCCAATGCTTTTGCTACCTTAGCTACGGTGGCAAAAGTTGGGTTTCCCTCTGGCGATAGTGCTTTATATAAGCCTTCACGGGTTAGACCAGTGTCTCTAGCCAGTTGACTCATATTTTTGGCCCGCGCTACTACGCCCAAAGCATGCACAAGAAATGCTGGGTCCTCGCTTCCCTCTTCGAGGCAAGCTTCCAAATATAATTTTATATCTTCTTCAGTTTCTAGGTATTCAGCTGAATCCCAGCGAGTAGTCTTAATAGCCATAATTCATTTCTCCAGTTGCTTGGCGAGGTCTTTCGCCTTTGCTATGTCGGACTTTTGCGAACTTTTATCGCCGCCAGATAGAAGAATTACCACAACCGCGGGTTCTTGAACGAAATACACTCGATACCCAGGGCCGTAGAATATTCGTAGCTCGCTTACTCCTTCTCCCACTGGGGCTACGTCACCAAAGTTACCCAACTCCATGCGGTCTATACGAACTTGAATTCGCGCCTTGGCTTTAGGGTCTTTTAGACCGTTAAACCATTTAGCGAAAATTTTGGTTTTACGGACTTCTATCATTTGTAAACTATAGTTAACAGAACTATTGTTGTCAACTGTGGTTAACACTCATGATGATAGTGATGGTGCCTTCTAACGCCGCCAGCACGGGCGAGCGACCGCAGGTGGCGAGTCCAGCGAAGCGGCGTGCCTGGCCTTGTTATGGTGCATTGCTCCACCCTCTTGATCCATTCTTGCAGGAAGCAGGCATCTATCCGTCGAAAGAAAGTATAATCCTATGAGCAATAAAGTCTTTCCATGATGATAGCCCCAAAAGATTGCTGGATAGCGCACCCACTAAAACATCCAATAGGGTAATGTGTCTGTTAGTCGATGTAAGAATCAGCGCATTGAGCTCAGTTCGTAATGCACCGGGAGTGGTTGATGAGTATATGACTGAAAACTCGTCGCCTTCTAACTGAGCGCTGTCAAAGTAAGAAGAGTACTTCAAAAATAAGGAATGAGACGAAAGAACCCCCCGCAATTCAACAGCAATAACAGAATATATGCTTTCACCAAACCTAAGCCTAAAGTACGCCTCACGGCTTCTAGGTAAATTACAGCACCTAATCACACCTTCTTTATGATACCAATCGCCCGCTGAGGCGGGGAGATTCATGTGTTCATAGAAATCGGCTATCAACATTCCACCGGCTCTCGCTGGTTCGCCGACATAACCAACGCTGTAAGTCCCATTACCACCGCTCCAGTCATAGTCCCAGCCTTTGAGAAAGTCATCGAAATCGGCAGCATTCACCTCATCCACTTCCAGGTCGAAGTAAGCGTCAAGGGCTCTTGTACCGCATGCAGCTATAAATACTGAAGCTACCACTGCCGCTGCGTAACTAGTGAGTCTCAATTGAAACCCTGATGTACAGCACGCGTTTTGCGCCGAAGGCTCTCTCGATAGCTCCATAACGCCACGCTCACCGGCGGAGTAAGTTGGCGCGATTTTTGCGGTTTTTGCAAAAACCGCGACAACTTACGGAGTCCGATTGCAGCGACTTGTTATAAGGCACGTTTATCCAATCTGCTTCAATATCACTGCAGAAACAAGGCAAACTAATCCGACAACAAATGACAAATATTGCAACCCACTAGCCCAGCCTATGGATATTCTATTAATCAATGGCCAGTTGGCAATTGGGGTACTTCGAATTGAAGTTATCACAGGTTTTCGATTTAGTGTCCATGGTATAGCACCTAGTACAACTGCTGCACATACAATGGATAGCCCGAAAGCCGTGACTGCTCCTTTAATTAGCAAACTACCGAGCTTGAGTTGACCTGCATTAAGAAGAGCAATAAGGAAACCAAAGATTGCAGTTTGAACACCAACCATCCATGCGCTTGACTCGCGTAAAAGCTTCAGAGACTCGAGCGTTCGTTCGTCTTCTTTCACTGAATGGCCTCATGCTATTTAGTGCCTAATAACGCCTACCGCAGCGGCGGGCGAACCGCGCAGCGGTTTGACCGTCCGGCCCCGTAGGGGCGCACTGCCGGTTCTTGTTATGTGTATTGACTACCATAGATGTTGATTCTTACCTCCTTCGCTCGGCGGGGGTTTCACAAACTGCATGTCGCAACCCCGACACCTATTATTAAATGTAGCGCTAACGCGCCCAACATTATTCCCGCAGGACGGACACTTGGCTGTGACTATTCTGTAGGTACAGTACCAATAGTAAAGTAATGATATAAGAGCAACGATACCGAGCGGGAAAAACGCTACCGCTGCGAACGAAAATACCGCCATGACGAGGAATGCGAGTTTCTGGTGCCGTTCATACGCTTCCTGACGTTCTAGATATGATGGCATGACCGATTACACATAACGCTCACGGCAGCGGGCGCGCGGTGCGCGCGTCCGGCGACCGGAGGGAGCGCACTGCCCGTGCTTGTTATGAGACCGATTCAAAGCTCCTCCTCTGTAAGTACGCAACCTTCCTGATCGTACTCATCGAACACGCTTTCTGCACAGGCATAGGGCGGACCGTTAAGCCACGACCGATCAGTTTCGTGGTCCGAAACGCATATAGCCAAAACTGCCCTAGTGCCAATATCAGTACAGCGCCATGTTTTATCGCCAGACCAAAACTCCAATCCTATATGAAAGTCACTGAGCTTCATGTGTGCTCGGAGCAGGACTCATAACGCTTCAGGCAGGGGCGGCGGTACGCCGTCCGCTGCCCTGATTTGTTAGGTGGCAAAGCTGCTGTTCGATCACGCTCTAGCCGCTCCAAATGCTCCATGTGCTGCCACTCTTTGTTCCACTGGTCACGCCAAAGCCTCCAATTATTCGTCGCTGGCCTGTCGCAACGGCCGCTCACAAGATAACGCAAGCTCACGAAGTATAGCTCTCTAATGTCGGCGAACTCATCCTCGGTCAGGACATCAACCCTGAGCGACGGAAGAGCTTTTCGGCTGGACCTCTTAGTGGCTATTGCGCGAGAAACTTGCTTCGAAACCTCAATTTCGGTGTTTCCTTCGACTCGCACTGGACTGAGATGAGGTAATCGGAAAGCACCATCCTCGTCAATCCTAGGCGCTGCAATAATTCCCGGAAAATCCGGACAACCAGCTATCTCCGAAAAAACAACGACATAGTCTCCAACCTCCGCTACTCGGCTCTCCGCAGTCTGCGCCAAGACCAGCATCGAGCCGAGAAAAACCGAGTAAAGGATTGTGGCCACCTAACGCCAAGGTTTGGGGCCAGCGTTAGCTGGTCCCAGCCGCAAAGCGGCGCCCAACACCGCCTTGTTATGCTGCATTACGAGATCAGTCACGTAAGACATATTTCCGTTCCACTTTCTCGATGAGATCGTATATACCATCAAGCTCGCGTTCGAGCTTCCTATCTCCGCAATGGTTGGCTGCTGCCGCTACATGTCCATTGAGGTCTTCGAGATCATGAAGACTGAGTAGAGCCTTTCTTTTGGACCCTGACACTTCAGCGATACTCAATGCTTGCAGAAGATCGTCTTCAGCGAAAGTATGTTCGAGAATAAGATCAATCTGCTTTTTGTAAATAAGCAGAGAAACCTTCTCATGTTCTCCGACAACTTTACTCATCTGGCAGGTACTCCGGCAGCTTAACGCCCACATAAGCGGCCGAGCGATAGCGAGGTCCGGCGACCGCAGGGAGCGAACTTAATGTGATTGTTAGGCACCGTTCTGTAGAGCTGCAATGATTCGTGAAAACAGGGGGTCAAAACGGGCGAACTTTTCGACTTCTAAGCTCGGCACGATGTTTTCCGCAAACACCCTCTTACCACCAGATATAGTTCGATAGGGCGACAAATCACCAAGCGCGCCCGCAAATAGTTGCTGCTGGTCCTCAGGAAGTTCGACATTCTTCCCTGCTACTGCTACAGACAGTTTCTGCTCTTTGAACTCAAGTCTATGCCCATTTGTGTCTTTGATCTGATGGACATCGTTATCAAATAGATATTCCAAGCAAAGATTCTTTGCATCAACGGCGGGTAGGTTTTCGCCAACAACTGCAAGGGTGAGAGCAGCAGCATATCCATTTGCGTGCCTTTTTTCGTGCAAAATTCCGTTCGGGGCTTTGAAACTCTTGCTCAGCCCATCAAATGCCTTAATGCCTTCTTGGTCGTAATCAAAAACTGCGGCTACATGGCGGCTATCGGCGGGGTGGATACTTTCAATTGCTTTGGCCAAAGAGCTAGCGCCCGCTCCGCCGCCACCAGGCACATTCGCTAACGGATCTGCTGAACGAACAATAAAGGGCATGGCTTCCCAAGGGCGGAGCTTAGCCCACGCTTCCTCGAGGATGGCCACGTCAGTAATACCTTCCACAAGCACCAACGGAAGCTGCTTAACTTCTATCTCTCCCTCCAACTCAATAATTCGTTGAGAAAGAGATTCTAACTGCGTTAGTTTAGCCTTGTACTCGGCATGGATTTCCTGCTGTATTCTCAGTAATCCGATCTCTTCCTGTAGCTGGGCGCCTGAAACCGATTTATCGAGAGGGAACTCCAGCCGTTCAACCTCTGTTTGAGTTTCCGGTTGCCAAACCCGATAGCAGGAGACACTAGGGCCACTTCTAGATACCATTGCCGGTGAATGAGTTGTGACAAATATCTGAGCATCCTTTGCGTAGCGAGTTTCAAGATCGTCTGCGAGTGAGTCCGCACTCGCAAACTCAAGCGAGTTCTCTGGTTCTTCAAAACCCCAAATAAAGAATGACGGGCTCTTTGAGGCGATGTAGTGAAGGACTGAAGGTATGTATCGAGCTTGCATTCCATCGCCACGCAAGTTGAGTGATACTTGGTTGTCGCCAGATGGTACTGAAACCTGAAAAGCTTGAAACAAACTCGAGAGTTGTTTGGGCGGCTCAATTGCGGTATCCAAGCTTGTGGCTCTTGAAAAATCTTGCCGCAAATCACCGACCTGCTGGCCAATATGGTCAGCGAGCTGGCCCGAAAGCTGAGATATTGGATTCTCTGCTTCAAGCGCTCCGCCTAGTAATGAATGCTGTAATCGCGAAAGAATGTGGTCGAAGAAGGCCCTATCTTTTACGGCTGGAACATACTCAAAATGAACCCGATTCAGAAACACGGGAAGCATCCTTTGTGCCGTAGCCAGCGTAGAAGGACACTTGCCAGCTTTTTCTAAAGCTACAAGATTGTCGGACTGACCATACTGATTCTGATCTCGATACCAGCTTCGTTTAACCACAAACTTTTCTGGCAGACTTCCTTTAAAATTGCTTGGCCTTTCAAATTCCACTGCCACCTGAACGAATTGTTTGCCCTTTACGGATTCCTTGCGTACCTGTTCTAACCGAGACAACGAAAAGTCTCGACTAAAATCCAGGGGGGCCTTCCAATCCGTTTGCCCGTTATAGAATAGATTTAGGGCGCGGAGGACGTTTGATTTACCAACATCGTTTCGCCCTGACAGGATATTTAGAGAACCGCACTGCTTCAGTACTACAGAATAGATCGACCGAAAATACTTAATCTCAACGCGGCGAATGATCCTCATTGCGTGTCCTTCATGCCTGACGCCCGTAGCAGCGGTTGCTGGAAAGCGGCCGAGCCAACTGCAGGCAATCCGATTGCCTACGCTTGTTAGGCATTAGTGTTGCCTCTAGCCACATCAAAGTCCCTTTCTTTTGAGTTCATCATCTAACCGCTGGTACGCAGTCTGCTGATCCTCAGTGAAGTCAATGTATGGGGTACCCGCAACCGCCAGCGATGGCCCCATCTCCTTGGCCTTCAGTAAAAAGACCGGGGTGCCAACCTCCTCTGAGAAGATGTACTCCCTCAAAGCCCAAGTCGAGTCCTTCCAGGCCTCTGAAAGGATCGACAAGGTCGCCGACGCTGCTGAAATAACCCCCTCCAGTTCTCGGACGAACTGTGTGTGGTAGTTCCTGTCGCTCTGTGCGTAATCCCAATAACCGTAACCATGCTCCAACAGAAAGCGGCGTAGATTATCAACAAAATCGCCATCATTGGTTGAATAACTGATGAACACGTAGCCCTTTGACTTGTCTTGAAGCTGCGCGACAGGGGTAGTAGATCGCGCTGTAGAAGGAAGAGCCTGCACCAAATTATTTAGCGCTTGCGCGTAATCGCCACGAAAATCCACCCATTGGTACTGCCTGAGGAACGTAGGTAGCTCGTTTTCACCAGCGTCATCAAGGATGATCGGGACAATGGTCCTACGTGAGAGCAATCCTCCTCTGAGTTCCGCATCGATCCATCCCGATCCGCGAGAATATTTACTTGCTACATAGAGAAGGGCTTCAGCGGCAGTAAGAGCATTCTCAATTGCGCCTTGCCATTGCTCTCCCGGTCGTAGTTGCTCGGTATCACGCCAGATTCTCACCCCTGCCGCTCTCAGATCAGTACCAAGCCTCTCGACGAATGGTAGATCCTGTCGAGAATAGCTTATAAATACATATGCCTCAGCCATAGCAAGTTCCTATGCGATGCCTAACGCCGTACGTAACCGACGCCGAAAACTGGTGTGCTTTTTTTGGCAAAATCGCGCGTAGCGCTGCCACAAAAAGTGCGACAGTTTTCGGGGTCCGCGTTTACGTGATTGTTAGGCATCATCTACCAAATACGCTATTTATCGCTCTTGTCGACGATCATCTTGTGAAGAAAAGAACTCTCGGGACTTTGGATTTCATACTTGTATAGTTGATCCTTTACGGCATCTATGATACATCGATTGGCTTCGGGGTATTGAACGCTAAGCCTCGCCCCGTACTCCATCACCGTCACATGACCATGCTGGTCACCTGCAATAGCAGGATTGTTCTTGGAAGCGAAATACAGACGTCTCGACACATCCACATCTTCCGGCGGGCTTGAAATTGGCTGCCGCATTTTCGTTTTTTCCAGCATCGATACCAGATTATTCCAGTTGTACACGCCGCCAGGAAGTGGAGTGTGCCAAAAATTCGCCGTTGTTATTTCTTTTCCTTCGCCCAGAAGGATGTCAACATTAACCGAACCGGTGGCGGATGGAGCGAAAAAGAAATTCAGGTATCTTGGCTCATCGATATTTCTTATGCAATATTCAATATTTCCGCGATTGGACTGAAGGATCTGTTCTGCTTCCAATCTCGATAGATTCTGTTTGGGTTGTTTTTCTACGATATCCGGTCGCTTTACAAATATGGATAATGAAGCGAAAGCAAGAAATAAAATAAGTAAGACGGCTTTTGTGGAACCAAGACGCCTCCATCCTTTGCCCATCTTTTCGACTTCATGCGCTACTTCTGCGGGAATGTTCCCTTTCGGCTCCAACAGTGTCACAGCCTTTAGATAATTAGGAATGTCATCAATTTTTGTCTCTTTAATAACTACCGGCAGCACACGCCCTTTTGGATGCTTCCACTTTTCTTTCGCAAGTTGCATCTCCGATAATGCATATGAAGATGCTCTAATAGAATTTGGGCTAATTAAAAAAACAAATAGACTAGAAACTGATATAGCCTGCCTAATTTTGGCGTTGTAATCACCAGACGGCGGTAGCCGATCCTGATCAAAGAAGACATCATGATTCGATGCGGCGAGAGCTAGATAAACCTGTTCTGCGATATCTCTATCTGTTGACGAGAAGGATAAAAAGATTTTCACGATTCAATTCCAGACAATTGTCCATACTTCTCGGTAGGGGCTATAGCTCACGCGGATATCACTGCTTTAGGGGTTGCGGATATATACTGAGCGCGGTCTTTTGCCTAACAGCTACTTACTTTTAAAAAATCTCGACGAGACATCTGCCCATACAAAAACAATAGCATTTCTTCTGCGCCCCAAAACCGGATAACGATCAATATACTATCAACCATGAGCCGAGTCCCCCATCGGAACCACTTGGCTTTTTCAGTGTGCGCAATATTATCCCATGCAAAGTATTTCTATCGCATTCTCTTCAGGCACGTGTACAACAGCGGATTCACTCCCCCTGGTTCGTCACATTCGAGCATTTCCAATGAAAAACGGTCAGGCGCTTGCTACGCCGGCAGCACCGTGGTGTCCTCTACGCGGTTCCCAGTCACGATTCCCGGCCCGTCATGGACGACATTCCACCATTGGTTGAGGCCAACCCCGCTCGCTTTATGGATCAGCTCCGAGCCGACATGCGGGCACGAGGCTATGCCTATGCCACCGAGCGCACCTACCTGCACTGGGTGCGCCGCTTCATCCTGTTCAATAGCCGGCGTCATCCACGGGAGATGGGTAAACCGGAGATCGAGGCATTCCTCAATCACCTCGCCGCTGTCGCCAACGTCTCGCCTGCTACCCAGCGCACGGCATTGAATGCAGTGATGTACCTGTACACCAGGCACCTGGGGCGAGACCCTGAAACGCTGAGCTTCAAGTACGCCAAACCCACCCGCAGGCTGCCTACGGTGCTCACCCACGACGAGGCCAAGGCGGTGCTGGCCTGTATGTCCGGCACGCCTAAGCTGATGGTCGAAATACTTTATGGAAGCGGCCTGCGATTACAGGAGTGCCTGACGCTACGGATCAAGGATATCGATTTTGAACTCAATACCATCACCGTGCGGCATGGCAAAGGTGACAAGGATCGCGCCACGCTGTTGCCCATGGTATTAAAAGAAAAGCTGGCAGCACGTGAAGGCCGTCGTCGCCCTGGGAGTGATCAGCCCGGTGGACGACTAGCGGGCGTTGAATCAAAGTCTTTCACATCAACAGTTTCAGCCCGGTCCTCGCGTTCCTGCTGTGCGTTCCACAGCGCCGCGTAGTGGCCGCCAGCCGCCAACAGGGACTGGTGGGTGCCGGTCTCCACGATCTCACCCTTGCGCAGCACGCAGATGAGATCGGCGTCGACCACGGTCGACAGCCGATGGGCAATCACCAGACTCGTGTGGCCTTCGGCGATTTCCCGCAGGGCCGCCAGTATGGCCTGTTCAGAGTGGCTGTCCAGCGAGGACGTCGCCTCGTCAAAAACCAGCACGGGCGGACGCTTGAGTATCGTGCGGGCAATCGACACCCGCTGTTTTTCACCACCCGATAGTTTCAGCCCGCGCTCACCGACCAGCGTCTCCGCGCCCTTGGGAAGGTCGGCGATAAACGCGTCGAGATGCGCCAGCCGGATCGCCTCCCAGACCCGGTCGTCCCCCGCCGTCGGGTCCCCGTAACGCACGTTCTCGAAAATGCTGTCGTTGAACAGCACCGTGTCCTGGGGCACGATTCCGATCTCGCGACGCAGCGAGGCCTGGGTCACCTCGCGAATGTCCTGCCCATCGACCGTGATACAGCCGCTGTCCGGGTCGTAGAACCGGAACAGGAGTTTCACCAGCGTCGATTTGCCGGAGCCGCTGGGGCCCACCACCGCCACTTTCTGTCCGGGCTGCACGGCAAACGTCACTCCCTTGAGAATCTGCCGCTCAGGGCTGTACCCGAACGACACCGCCTCGAAACGGATCAGTCCCCGGGAGAACTGCAGCGGCCGCGCATCAGGGGCGTCGACCACGCTCGGCTTCACGGCCATCAATTCGAACATCTTCTCGATGTTGGCCAGTGAGCCCTTGATCTCACGAAACACAAAACCCAGGAAACCCAGCGGCATGAACAGCTGGATCATGAACTGGTTCACCAGGATGAAGTCACCCAGGGTCATCGCGCCGTCCCTGACCTGCCAGGCGGCCAGGCCGATCATCACCGTCTGGGCGACCGCTATGATCAGCGCCTGGCCACCGTTGAGCCCGAACAGGGACAGGCGATTATTGCGACGGGCGGCTTCCCAGCGCCGCAATCCCTCATCGTACCGCTCGGCTTCGAATGCCTCGTTGGTAAAGTACTTGACCGTCTCGAAGTTCAACAGGCTGTCCACCGCCCGGGTGTTACTGGCGGAGTCGGCCTCGTTGACTTCCCGCACGAAGCGGGTACGCCACTCCGTGGCCCGCAGCGAGAACCAGCCGTAAACGATCACGGAGACCAGGGTTACCACGGCGAAACTGGCGCCGTAATTCCACAACAGAATCACCGCCACCATGACTATCTCGAACAGGGTCGGGGCAATATTGAAGACAAAAAAGCGCATCAGGAAACTGATGCCCGTGGTCCCGCGCTCGATGTCCCGCGCCAGCCCGCCCGTGCGCCGGTTGAGGTGAAACTCCATGTCGAGGCTGTGCACGTGGCGGAATACCTGCAGCCCGATACGGCGCATTGCATCCTCGGTAACGCGGCCGAATATCGTATCCCGCAGCTCCCCGAAAAAAACGTTGGCAAAACGGGCGCCGCCGTAGGCCAGCACCGCACCCAATAACAGCGTCGGCGCGATAGCACTCACGTTCCGGCCGTCCAGCGAATCCACCAGGAACTTGAGCAGAAAGGGGATGACCAGCACCGCACCCTTGGCCAGCAGCAAACAGAACAGGGCGAGCGCGACGCGGGGCCGGGACTCGCGCAGGTAGGGGAGCAGGTGCCGGATGATGCGCCAGTTGATGGGGGTTGCGGGATCGACGGGAGATTCCTGGGGACGCATGGCGATCGCTACAGCCGCATCCGCTTGAACAGCGGCTCGGGAATCAGCCTGATAACCCACATCAGGTAGCGCCAGAAGAAAGGCGTGTAGACCAGGCTGCGGGATCGATCTACCGACCTGGCAATGGCCGCGGCGACCGTGTCCGGCGACGCCCAGAGCAGACCCTTGTCAAAATCTGCCGTCATCGGCGTGTCGACAAAACCCGGGCGAATATCCAGCACATCCACGCCCGCGCGGTAGAGGCGGTTGCGCAGCCCCTGCAGAAACGTCGATACCATGGCCTTGGCGGCGCCGTAGACATAATTGGACTGCCGTCCACGCTCACCGGCGACGCTGGTTATCACTGCGATACAACCCGATGACTGGGCCTCCATGTGGTTGGCGACGTGGCCGAGCAGGGTAACGGTGCCCAGGCCATTGATGTCGAACTGCCGCTCTGCCAGTACCATATCATGCTCGCAGGCGCGCTGGTCCGGGAGGCTGCCGTGGGCGACGAGCACGGTATCCACGGTTCCCAGGGCGGTGAAAGCCCCGGCCAGCACCACCGGCTGTTGCGCGTGATCGGTGATATCCAGAACCGCGGTCTCGACCAGTCGCCGCCCCGCGAATGCGCAGGTCTGCCGCCTCCGCGGTGAGCCGCTGCTGATCCCGCCCGAGCAGAAACAGGCGATCGCCGCGCGTCGCCCACAGGCGGGCAGTCGCCACCGCGATGGCCGACTGGGCCCCGACGATCAACCGGGTTCGCATCACAGACCCAGCCGCGTCGATTGCAAGGAGTTGAACAGGCGGTCGGCCCCGTATTCCCTACGTGTCGCCACAAATGACTCCCACCGCGGGTAGCTGCGCTTGAACACGGCGCCAGACATGCGCGCGTCTTTACTCAGGTAGATGCGGCCACCGTGATCCAGCACGATCTGGTCCAACTGGTTGAGGAAGACATCCAGCGATCTCTCACGCTTGAAATCCAGGGCCAGCGTGTAGCCGGCGCGGGGAAACGACAGAGGATTGCCATTGCCTTCGCCCATTGCCTTGAGCACGGCGAGCGGCGAACCCCGCCCGCTCTCACCCACTTTGGCCAGAATCCGGCGCAACCCGGCCTCGCCGTTTGCATAGGGAAGCACCGCCTGGTACTGAAGAAAGCCATGGGATCCGTACAGCCGATTCCAGTGCCGGATACCGTCCAGGGGGAAAAAATAAGGGCCCAGGTGAACCCGCTTACACACACCGGAACGGTCTGCGGCGTGATAGTAGGCGCCGTTGAACAAGCGGATGCTGTGCCGGTTCAGCAACTGTGCGGGCAACTCGAAGGGTATCGACCAGCGACTCCTCGCGGGCGGCGAGAGCTCGCCCTCGCCACTGTGTTCGCCTGTCGTCAGCACCGCCCTGCCCAGGTGTCGGCCGGTACCGGCGCAGTCAATCCAGGCGACCGAGTAGTGCGCGCTCGCCTGCTGCCGCATCAGCTCGAGCGCCTCGTCCAGGTTCGCGGCCCGCCAGGATGTCGAGTCGATGAACGCGCTGTCGACCCGCCGCAGGCGCAGCGTGACATCGAGGATGACACCGGTGAGCCCCATACCCCCGCAGGTCGCGTGGAATAGCTCTGCATGCTGCGTGGGTGAGCACTCGATAATGCCGTGGCCTGCGGTCGCGACACGCATACCCAGTACGTGACGACTGAAACTGCCATCACGGTGGTGGTTCTTGCCGTGAATATCACTGGCCACGGCACCGCCCACGGTAACATAGCGGGTGCCCGGCACCACGACCGGAAACCACCCCCGCGGCAACAACAGGGCGATCAACTGATCCAGACTGACGCCGGCGCCGCAGCGCAGCAAACCGGTATCGGCATCGAATTCCAGCACCCGGTCCAGATAGCGGGTGCTGATGAGCTGTGGTGCCAGGGCGCTGTCCCCATAGCTGCGGCCCAGGCCCCGGGCGATGGCTCCGACTCCGCTGCCTACCGCCGCCAGCCTGTCGAGTTGCTCCATCAACGCGCGCTCGCTGGCCGGCTCCAGCCACTGCGCCTCGATACGCGGATAGTTACCCCAGCCACTGGCCTGCATTCAGGACTCCGCCCTGGCAAACACAAATCGTTTATCGAGGTGATACTTCATGATAATACCCGATGGCGAGACCCGATAACGGCGCCCAGGTAGCGCAACAGCCTGTCATTGAACAACCATTCGAAACCAAACTCGAATCCCCAGAAAATCAGTGTGGTGACCAGACCCATCAGGGTATAAACCGCGAACGTCCGCGTATCGTGCCCGAACCCATCCGCGACAAAGTCGAAGATATAACGCTTGTCCATGTAATACTTGAACAGCAGTCCCGCCGCGGTACCCGCGAGGACAGAAAGCCAGAGCGCCCATTTTCCGGTCAGGCTGCGCACCACGATATCCTGACAGGCGATGTTGACCACCGTCGCCAGCAACGCGAGAATCACGTATTTCGCGACCAGACTCATCCATCGACCCCGGAGGTCACTCCCAAGCCGCCCATGATACTGCAGCGCGACAGCAAACCGGTAGCCAACTGACCTTGGCGACCTCGACGGTGCCACTGCTGCGACTGCTCAGGCCCAGGCAGTGGATCAAGAGCAGTTTCGTACTGGCCCCGCTGCTGTTCTCCGGTAGATTCACCGACCCCGAAGCCGTCGCCGACGCCCTGCTCGCTGCCGGGATTTTCAGCCTGGTGGCATCCGCCACCTACATCGTCAATGATTTGCGTGACATCGAAACCGACCGCCTGCACCCGGTAAAATCCCGGAGTCGCCCCCTCGCCGCCGGCCAGGTAACGCCCCGGGCGGCGGTCGCCGTGCTGGCGGCGCTGGTCGTACTCATCGCAGCGGGGCTGCTGAGCCTCCCCGCGCTCGTCCCGGTGATCCTCGCCTATGTGCTTATCAGCCTTTGCTACACACTGTGGCTGAAACGCCGGCCTGTGATCGACCTGTTCACCATCGCCTTCCTGTTCGTACTGCGAGTCTACGCCGGTGCCGCTGCCATCGAGGTCGAGGTGTCCTCGTGGATGTTCGTCACCACGCTTTGCCTGGCACTCTACCTGGCGGCGATGAAGCGGCGGCAGGAGCTGGTTATCTGGGGCAGCGATGCGCGTGAGGTGCTGAAGCTGTACTCGGTGTCACTGATCGACCGCTACGCCTCGATGGCGGCCACCGGTGCGCTGCTTTTTTACAGCCTCTACGTGCTCGGCGAGCACCCCGACATGATTTTCACCATTCCCTTCGTGCTCTACGGTATCTTCCGCTTCTGGTTCCTGGCGGAGTTGCGCCAGGGCGGCGACTCGCCCACCGAGGCCCTGCTCTCCGACTGGCAGCTGCTGGCGACCATCGCGGCCTGGGTCTGCGCCTGTGCGTGGGTGCTCAGCGCCCCGCCGGGCTGACCGGGTTGTCCACCACCAGCGACAGGCGACGTAACACCTGCTCCCGCCCCCAGTGGGTCACGCCCACGAAAGCCAGTTCGTAGGTGCCGTTGGCAAACGTGCGGGTATCGATCTCGCCCTCGAAACCCACATTCGGGTAAGAGGGGTCGGCGACCAGCCGGCCAAGGACCCGCTTCACATCACCCCGCCGCCGACCGTAGGTGGTGGCCAACTCGCGGCCATCGACCCGCACCGATACCCGCGCAATACCCTCCGGCTGGGCCAGGGCCCAGCCATAAAAAGAGACCACCCCCTGGCGCGGGCGCCCGAACTCGCGCATGTTATCCACCCGCCCCTGCAGCGGTGGCGTGCAGAAGCCCGCGGTGCGCGCCCGCTCGTAGCCGGAGTCGAGGGTGGCGCCCCGTCCCCTGTACAGCCCGAAGCGTCGCCTGCCTGCAAACAGCGAGAACTCGTCCAGCGTTTCGATCGACTGGAAACGCCGGCACAGCAGGTCGACCTGGCGATAGATTTCCTGGCGGTTGCCGGTTTCGTGGTCAAACACGATGAGTCCGCTGCCGCCGTCGGCCGGCATGAACGGTTCACTGGCGCCCCACAGGTACAGTTGCCTGGCCCTGCCGTCGCGATGGATCTTTTCGTGATCCAGCACAATGACGTCGCTGGCAAGGAAGGGTGGCTGTCGCAACTGGGCCGCCAGGTAGTACTCGGAGGTGTACAGTCTCTCCCCGCCGACATACTGCGCGGCCACGGCCTCCCGCAGCGCATCCCAGCCCACCATTTTTACGGAAACCCGGCTTTGCAGCGCGCGGGGCAGCGCGTCGACGTGCAGCGATGCCAGCATCATGCCCAGGGACAGCAGTACCGATGCCCCGCCGACGACCAGCGCGAGGCCGACGAGACCCCGTCGCCAGCCACCCGGCCGCCACGCACTGACGATCAAAGCAGGCAACAATACCAGCATCGGGATATACCCGAACCACGCCCAGTGAATGGTAGTGCTCGTCTGGTCGACCCAGGGTGCCAGCAGGCTGAGCCCGACCAGGTAGAACAATGATACCGACGACAGGATGGCCTGGCCGACGTCGCCCCGCAGCGACTGCCGAACACTTCCGAGCAGCGCGATCAGCAGCAATACATAGATCAGCGGTGACGCCGCGGCTGACTGCTGCAGCGGATAGCGCAGACCCGCCTCGTGGAAGCGCCAGGGATGGCGCCGGGAAAAATGAAAGCCGACCGCTTCGAAGTCGTTGGCCAGATTGAACCACAGGGCCGGCAGCAGGCCCAGGAGGCCGAGCCCGAGGGCCAGCCAGGGCCCGGGCGTCGACAGGTGCCGGCGCAGGCCGGGGTAACAGAGAAAAGCCAGCCCGAGCGGCAGCGGCAGGAACACGAACCGGTAATGGGTGAGAAACCCGAGGCAGGCAATGCCGCCGGCCGCAAGCCACCACGCGGTCGCCCCGGAGCGGACGGCCCGGACCACCGAACCGAGGCAGAGTGTGCAGAGCGTCAACAGCAGGGCGTCCGGCACAGCCAGTACCCCGATCGTCGCGGTGGCGGGCAACAACAGGCTCAACAGGGCGCTGGCCGCGGCCCGGCGGGGGCCGGTAAAGGGTATCGCCAGCCAGTACACCGCCAGCGGCAGTGCCAGCCCGGAGAGCAGAAACAGGCTGCGCAGGGCGAGGTCCGACTCGCCGAACAACGTTCGCCCGAGGTACATTGCGAACGCCGTAAGCGGCGGCAGATCACTGTAGGACCAGGCCAGATTACGGGATTCCCAGCGGTAGAAGGCCTCGTCGCCAAACAGGTCGAGCGCCCACGCGAGATAGATCCGCGTCACCACCAGCAGCAGGCACCAGCCCGCGGCGTACCACCAGAAACGTCCGGCACTCACCGGCAAAATCAAGGCCTTGGTCATGCGTCCCTACCCGCGCCGCGCCGGCGTTGCATCGAGCGTCCCGAAGCGAAGCCGCCAGCCGGAGACGGCCGCGACTATCGATCAATTCGCCCCGAATTGCAACGCGGCCGCAATCACACTGCGCTGGGCGCCGGCTTTACCGCGCCGGGATGAAGGACGATAATGCCATCATCATTGAGCGAATGGGTATCACCATGGCATCCCTGCAGGACCAGCTGTTGCAAGCCGGCGTCGTCGACAAGAAAAAGGCCAAACAGCTCAAGCAGGAGAAGCGCAAACAGGCGCGTCAGCAGCCGAAAGGAAAGCCACCGGTCGACGACACCCGGGAGCAGGCCAGGCGTCAGCTGGCCGAAAAAGCCGAACGTGACCGCGAGGCAAACCGGGTCCGGCAGGCAGAGGCGGAGCGCAGGGCCGTGCGCGCCCAGGTGGTGCAGCTGGTCAGAAACAACCACGTGGCCCGGGAGTCAGGCGAGATCGGCTACCAGTTCGTGGATGACAAGAAGATCAAGAAACTCTACGTATCGGCGCGCCAGCAGCAGCAATTGAGCGCCGGCCAGCTGGCGGTAGCTCGCCTGGACGATGGCTATGAGCTGGTGCCCGCGACTGTCGCGGAGAAGATCCGCGAGCGCTGCGATCACACCATCGTGCTGCTGAACACGCGTTCCGACGACACACCCGCCGCGGATGACCCCTACGCCGACTACCAGATTCCCGACGACCTGATCTGGTAATGGCCGCCCGGGAACCCGCAGCCGCCACCACGCAGTGGATTTTCGGTTACGGCTCGCTGATCTACAAAGTTGACTTTCCTTTCCTGGAACAGGCGGAGGCGAGCATCTCCGGCTGGGAAAGGCGCTTCTGGCAGGGATCACACGACCACCGCGGCACACCGGGGTCGCCGGGCCGGGTTGTCACGCTGATCCCGAGCCCGGGAACGGTCTGCCTCGGCATGGCCTACCGGGTGGAGCACCCCGTGCTGGAGCAACTGGACCATCGCGAAAAAAACGGTTACGAGCGACACCACTGCCTCATCAACCTCCGCGACCGGGGAACGGTGGAACAGGGCGTGGTCTACATCGCCACCGCCGACAACCCCGCCTACCTCGGCCCGGCAGAGCCTGCGGCCCTGGCGGACCATATCGCCAGTGCCCGCGGGCCCAGCGGCAGCAACGCCGATTACCTGCTGCAGCTGGCCGCGGCACTGCGCGAACTGGGCGACGATGATGCCCATGTTATGGAGCTGGCGGCAATGCTGCAGACCGCCCCGGTGAATTCGTAGCCGGTGAGGTGGCCCGACCGCGCCACCCCGCGCGTATCAACTGCGCTACATCCGGCATCACCAGCAGTCTGTCGGAATTTTGCGCCGTCGAATCGATGAGACATGGCGGCCAGACTCACCTAATAAGGATCTGAAAACATGCCCTACCCAACCACGATAAAGGATTGCATGCGGCGCAAGCCGCTGACCGTCAGGGAGAATGACAGCCTGGTCGCGGCGATCGACCTCATTTCGGAGTACAAACTCACCGGGCTCACCGTCACCGACGAGGCGGGCAAGGTCGTCGGCGTGCTGTCTGAGATCGACTGCATAGAGGCCATCCTGGGAGCCATCTATAACGATGGCGACCCCGACCATCTGCGTGTCAATGAAGCCATGACCGCCGACGTACTGACCTGCGGCCCCGGCGACAGTATTATCGACGTCGCCCAGGCCATGCTGAAGACCCGGCAGCGGCGACGGCCGGTCGTCGTCGACAGCAAACTGGTCGGCCAGGTCAGTTCGAGCAACGTGCTCTGGGCCTTGATGGAGCACTCCCGCCGACGCCTCCGCCAGCCAGGTAAGTGACCCGGCCGGTAAGGGTGCGCAGAGCTGGCGTGTCGCCACCCGAATCCTCGTTCCCAATCCGCTCTAGCCAGGATTGTCCGGTCGGGAAACGAAGCTGTTAAACTGATGGCCCTGGCGGGCGGACGCGGGCGGGTCCCGCACCCGCACAGGCGGCAACCGGTGGCGCCGACAGGCATTGGAGGAACACTGACGTGAAGTTGAGAAGACCGGTAATGGCCGTTCTCCGGGGAATCCATGCCCGCGTGGCACCTTCCGGACCCGGTCGAGCCACCGCGAGCACCGCACTGGCCCTGCTGCTTGGCATCAGCGCCACCGCGCCTGCGGACGAAGGCATGTGGACGCTCGACAATTTCCCCACCGCCACAGTCGAGGCCCGCTTCGGGGTAACTATCGACAAGCCCTGGCTGGATCGTGTCCAGGCCTCTATCGCCCGCCTCGATGGCGGCTGTACGGGTTCTTTCGTCTCGCCCGAAGGCCTGGTGCTGACCAACAATCATTGTGTCTGGAGTTGTGTGCGCAACCTGTCAAGCGCGGACGAGAACCTGTCTGAGACGGGCTTCCTCGCCCGCGGCCGCGACGAAGAACGGCAGTGCCCGGGCGCCCGTATCTCGGTGCTGGTAGACACCGAAGAGATTACGGAGCAGGTGGAGGCCGCAACCCGCGGCAAGCCCGACAGCGAAGCCAACGATGCCCGCAAGGCAGCGCTGACCCGGCTCGAGAAGGCCTGTGAAGCGAAAACCGACGGCGCCCTGGCCTGTGAGTCCGTCAATCTCTATCGCGGCGGGCAGTATTTCCTCTACCGCTATAAGCGTTACGACGATGTCCGCTTGGCATTCGCCCCTGAGCTCGCCATTGCCGCATTTGGCGGCGACCCCGACAACTTCAATTTCCCCCGCTGGTGTCTCGACATGGCCATGCTCCGGGTATACGAGGATGGCAAGCCCGCCAGCATCGAGAACTACCTGCCCTGGCGCAAAGAAAGCGTCGCACCCGGCGAGCCGGTCTTCGTCGCCGGGCACCCCGGCACCACCCAGCGCCTGCTCACCGTGAGCCAGCTCGAGCATCTGCGGGCGAGCACGCTGCCACAGCGCCTGTTGCTGTACGCCGAGCTCCGCGGCCGCATGCTGGCCTGGGCCCGGACCGGTGAGGAGCCGGCGAGAATCGTCCAGCAGCGCATATTGAACTTCGAAAACGCCATCAAGGTCTGGCGCAACCAACTGGCCGCGCTGTCCGACCCGGCCCAGATGCGGCGTAAGTCCGCCGCTCAGTCCGGGCTGCGCGCCGCTATCGAGGCCGACCCCGAGCTGAAAGCGCGCTACGCGGGCGCCTGGGCAGAGATCGATACGGCGCTCGACGCATACCGGCAGTTTGAAGACCGGTACCGGTTTATCGAGGGCGCTTACGGGTTCAGGGGCGCGCTGTTCGGCTATGCGAGGACACTGCTGCGCGGCACCGCGGAAGTGGGCAAACCCAACACCGAGCGACTGCGGGAGTACCGCGATACCGCCCTTCCCCGCGTGGAACAGCGGCTGTTTGCCGAGGTGCCGGTCTACCCGGAGTACGAGATATTGCAGCTCACCTTTTCGCTGGAAAAACTGCGGGAATGGCTGGGTCCAGATGACCCGACGGTGAAAGCGGTGCTGGGAAGGGAATCACCGGAGGCCCTGGCGCGTCGTGTCGTCTCTGAATCCGCGCTCGCCGACCCGGCGCGACGCCGCAAGCTCTGGGAGGGTGGAAAAACCGCGGTAACCGCGTCGAAAGACCCCATGCTGGCGCTCGCTCGGCGCATCGACGATGAGGCGCGCGCCCTGCGTCGCCGGTACGAAGACGAGGTCGAGGCCACGCTCGACGCCGCAGCCGAAAAAATCGCCCGCGCCCGCTTTGCCGTGGGCGGCGAGTCCGTCTACCCGGATGCCACCTTCACCCTGCGAGTGAGTTTCGGCAGCGTGGCCGGGTGGAACGAACGCGGTAACGAGGTAGAGCCCTTCACCCGGGTGAGCGGACTCTATGCCCGCGCCACCGGGCAACCGCCCTTCCAGCTGCCACCACGCTGGCAGGAAAAACGCGACGCGCTCGACCCGCAGCAAGCCTTCAACCTGGCGGCGACGACCGACATTGTGGGCGGTAATTCAGGCAGCCCGATGATCGACGCCCGGGGGCGCATCGTCGGCCTGGTGTTCGATGGCAATATTCACTCGATTGCCGGCGCCTACTGGTTCGACAAGTCGATCAATCGCACCGTCGCGGTGCACGCGGGCCTGATGCTGGAGAGTATGCGGAAAATCTATGCGGCCGACGCCCTGGCTGCCGAGCTTGAACTCGTACCCTGAGGAGTCGAAATGCCGCGCATTCTGCTATGGACTGTCGCCATCCTGCTATTGGCGGTACTGCTGCTCGGCATCACCGCGGCGCTGGTACTGGACAAGGAAAAGCTGGTGGCACTGGCCAGCGACACAATCCGCAATCAGACCGGCGCCGAACTCAGGGTGGAGGGAGCCACGTCCCTGTCACTGTTTCCCACGCTGGGGGTATCACTGGAGGATGCGCAACTGCAGCTGCCGGAAGCGCAGCCCGGAATGGTATCGGTGCGCACACTCATCGTGGGCGTCCGCTTCATACCCCTGCTGAAGCGGCAGCTGGAAATCGACCAGATCGCGGTGGACGGCCTGTTGGCCGAGCTGCATCGGCGGGCGACTCCCGAACTGGATACGTCGGGATTCAGCGACGCTGAGCTCGACGACTTCTATCGCAAAAGACGCGAGGTGATCGCCGCCGCGGGCCCGGACGCCACCACCCGGGTCCTGGCCGCACCGCTGGCGCTCAAAGTGGATAAACTGACCGTCACCGACGCTACCATCCGGCTGATCGAGCCCGATACCGACGCGGTCGACACGGTCATACTCAACCGCCTCACCGCTACCGATCTCAATCTCGACGCCGGGCCCATGGCGCTGGAGGCCCGCCTGACCCTGCCCGCCGGAGACGACGAACCAGCAGTACAGGTCACCCTCGACGGCAGCCTGCGCATAGACCAGGCGAACCAGTCGGTCGTGCTGGAACCGCTGGCGGTCACCATCGAGGGGCCGACTCCGAGCCCGCTGGAGCTCAGCGCCAGGGGTGAGGTCCTGCTGTCGGCACAGATCGCGGACCTGGCCCTGCAGATCAACAGCGGCGAAACGGCGGGGAAAGGCACCCTGCGCTACGCCAGCTTCGAAAGCCCGCAGGTGGACGCAGACCTTGTGTTCAACCTGCTCGACCCGGCCGCTCTGGG
This sequence comes from uncultured Gammaproteobacteria bacterium, assembly GCA_963753815.1. Taxonomy (GTDB): domain Bacteria; phylum Pseudomonadota; class Gammaproteobacteria; order Pseudomonadales; family Halieaceae; genus CAVWDU01. Next base: position 1,552,818 of record CAVWDU010000003.1, on the reverse strand, counting down.
CCTGGTCGGCGCCGCCGCTGCACCGGAAGCGTCCCGCGCCGCAGCATCGGATGCATCCGCCGCCGCGAAGAGGGGAAAAACGACACCAGCCGAGACTGATGAGCGAGCCGAAGAACCATTGCCCCTGGATGCCATTCGCGGCGTCGACGGCCGGGTGAGGCTGGCCGTCGACAAGGCCGTGATAGGCGCACACGACATCAATGATCTCCGCGTCCAGGTGCGCGCTCGGGAGGGCGTGATCAAACTCCGGTCACTCACCGGCGAACTGCACGGCGGTAAATTGAAGGCGAAGGCCACGTTCGACGGCAAACACCGCAGGGCCCGGCTTGAAACCCAGGGCACCCTGACCGCGCTGGACATGGCAAGTGCGCTGCGGGCGGCCGAGGCACGGCCGCTGCTGACGGGAATGGCGGACATCGAGTGGGAGCTGGAAAGCCGCGGCCGTACCCGCACCGAGCTCATCGAAGAGCTCGCCGGCCCTATCGATATCGACGCCGAAAAGGCCGAGCTCAAGGATATCAGTGTGGAGGGCATGCTGTGCCAGGTTGTAGCCCTGATCAACGGGGAACAACTGAGCGCCGAATTTCCGGCAAGCAGCCGTTTCGAGACCCTGTCGGCACGGCTTGATTTGCGTGACGGCAAGCTGCGCCTCTCGCCCCTGGACGTCAAGCTGCCCTACGTCAGTCTCAGTGGCGAGGGCCGGCTGTATCTGCTGGAGGAGAATTTCCGGGCCAGGTTCGCTGCCCGACTCTCACCCGAGCTGTCGCGGCTGGACCCGGCGTGCCGGGTCAACGAACGCCTGACCGCTATCGATTGGCCGGTGGAGTGCAAGGGACAACTCACCGGTGACCCGGGCAGCTGGTGCGCTGTCGACAGCGAGGAAATCCTCAGCGACCTCGCCACCGACGAATTGCAGAGAAAATTGAAGAAAGAAGCCGGCCGGTGGCTGGACAAGATCATCCCGGATTGATTGCCGCATGTTGCCAGCCACCCAGATAAGCCTGCCACGGGCGCGTGCTCCGAGGCCCGGGCGATCGCTGGAGTCCCGTCGATGACCCGGATACTGCGAGAGTTTGCCATATCCATGCTGGGCAGTCTGCGCGACCTGTCGCCGATCCTGCTGGTGATATGCTTCTTCCAGTTTGCGGTCCTGCAGCAGCCCCTGCCCAATGTCGCCCAGCTGGCCGTCGGCGTGGTGTTCGTGGTGCTCGGCCTCACCTTCTTCATCTACGGCCTCGAGCAGGGCCTGTTCCCGATCGGCGAGTCCATGGCCCATGCTTTCGCCCGCAAGGGCAGCCTGGGCTGGCTGCTCACGTTTGCCTTCGCACTCGGCTTCGGCACCACGATTGCCGAGCCGGCGCTGATCGCCGTCGCCAACGAAGCGGCCGAGGTCGCGGCCAACGGTCTCATGATAGCCCCCGACGAAGCGGCCAGATCCGAGTACGCCGACGGGCTGCGCTTCACGGTGGCGCTGGCGGTCGGGCTGGCCATCGTTATCGGCGTGCTGAGAATTCTGAAAGGCTGGCCCATCCAGTGGATCATTATCGGCGGCTACCTGCTGGTGATGATAATGACGGCGTTCGCGCCGCGGGAAATCATCGGTATCGCCTACGACTCAGGCGGGGTGACGACGTCCACCATCACCGTGCCGCTGGTGACGGCGCTCGGTGTGGGGCTCGCCACCTCTATCCGGGGACGAAGCCCGATGATCGACGGCTTCGGCCTCATCGCACTCGCCTCGCTGACACCGATCATCTTCGTGATGGCCTATGGAATGCTGGTATGACCGCCATGCTGGCCGAAGTGCTGGAGATGTTTCTCGGCACAATCACCGACGTCCTCCCCATCGCTGCGATTCTGCTGGCATTTCAGCTCGGGGTGCTGCGTCGCAAGCCGCCCAACCTCGGCGCTATCCTGCTCGGCTTCTTCTGGGTGCTGGTGGGTCTGGCCCTGTTCCTGATCGGGCTGGAGTGGGCGCTGTTTCCCCTCGGCCGACTGATGGCGGCGCAGCTCACCGACCCCGCCTTCATAGCGGCGGCGAATGGCGCGACCCTGGCCGCCGACCCCGACTGGCGCGCCTACTACTGGGTCTATATTTTCGCGTTCCTGATCGGTTTCAGTACCACGATTGCGGAACCCTCGCTGATCGCCGTCGCCATCAAGGCCAACCAGGTATCCGCTGGCTCGATTGGAGTCTGGGGGCTGCGCTGTGCAGTGGCCATCGGTGTCGCCATCGGCATCTCCCTGGGCTGCTACCGTATCGTGGTCGGCGATCCGATCCACTGGTACATTATCGCCGGCTACCTGCTGGTGGTGATTCAAACCGGTTTTGCGCCGAAGCTGATCATTCCGCTCGCGTACGATTCCGGCGGGGTCACCACTTCCACGGTCACCGTACCGCTGGTGGCCGCGCTGGGTCTCGGGCTGTCGGAAACCGTGCCGGGGCGCAACCCGTTGATCGACGGGTTCGGGCTGATCGCCTTTGCCAGCCTGTTCCCCATTCTGTCGGTACTGGCTTACGCCCAGCTGTCGGAGATCGCGGCCAGGCGGGGACGCTCACAGCCCATGCAGGACGAGGCCGGTGACGGTCCTGCAGATGAACGAGATTAGCGGACGGCTGGCAAAAGGGCGGCGAAAGCCGGGGCCTGGGGTGACACCAGTCACCCCGGGATGTGTATTCACCATCAACAGGCCCGGCGGGCCGGGCAGGACACCAGCATGCATTTCAAAATGATCATCGCGTTCGTAGATGACGCCAAGACCGACACCGTGATGGAGGCCGCGCGCAAGGCCGGCGCGACCGGGGCGACGGTCATCAATAATGCCCGGGGCGAGGGACTGGAAGTGAGCAAGACCTTTCTCGGCCTGACCCTGTCCACCCAGCGCGACGTTCTGCTGTTCCTGGTCGAGGAGCACCGCAGCCGTCACATCCTGGAAACGATCAGCGACGCGGGGCACTTCGACGACGAACCCGGCACCGGCATCGCGCTGCAACTGGACGTCGAGGACGCGGTGGGCATCGTCCACCAGGCCAGGGAAATGACCAGCGACGTGGAGGAGCGATTGTAATGGACAGGCGAATCATCAAGGCCCGGGATATCATGCACGAGAACTACCTCGAGCTGGACGGCATGGCCACCGTGGGCGAGGCGCTGGAGGCGATGCGCAGCGAAAGGTCCCACCTGGTCGTGGTCAAGAAACGACACGAGAACGACGCCTTCGGCATCGTCGTGCTTGCGGACATCGCCAAGAAAGTCCTCGCCCGTGACCGTTCGGCGAAGCGCACCAACGTGTACGAAATCATGTCCAAGCCGGTGATCCAGCTGGACCCGGAGATGGATGTTCGCTACTGCGCCCGACTGTATGATCGCTTCGGGCTATCCAACGCGCCGGTGGTGGAAGACGGGCGGGTAATCGGCATCGTCGGTTACAAGGAGCTGGTGTTCGATGGCCTCTACCCACTGATGGACTGATCAGCGCGGCTGGGCGGGTCTCCCTGGCGGCGCCGCCTCTGCGAGACGGCACTGCGCATGCTAGAGTGACATGCCGAATGACAGCGCAGAGAGGCAACAGGCAATGACCCGGCCGCTCCCCTTTGACAACAGCTACGCACGACTGCCCGAGCCGTTTTTTACCCGCATCGACCCCACCCCGGTCAGCTGTCCCGGCCCGATCCACGTCAATCGCGACCTCGCCGGGTTCCTGGGACTGGACGCCGCCTGGCTGGCGAGCCCCGAGGGGACCAACATCCTGGCAGGCAATCAACTACCTGCGGGCTCCGAACCCATCGCCACCGTCTACGCCGGCCACCAGTTCGGCAGCTACAATCCGCAGCTGGGTGATGGCCGCGCCATTCTCCTTGGCGAGCTCATCGGCAAAGACGGACAGCGCTACGACCTGCAGCTGAAGGGCGCGGGGCGGACCCCGTATTCCCGCGGCGGAGACGGCAGATCGCCACTGGGGCCGGTGCTGCGCGAATACCTGGTAAGCGAGTGGATGCACACTTTGGGCGTGCCCACCACGCGCGCCCTGGCGGCGGTGACCACCGGCGATACCGTCACCCGGGAAACCTTTCAGCCCGGCGCGGTCCTCGCGCGGGTGGCGAGCAGCCACATCCGGATCGGCACCTTCCAGTTTTTCGCCGCCCGCGGTGACACGGCCAGCCTCGCCACCCTGCGAGATCACGTCATTGCCCGCCACTACCCCGACGCGGCGGGATCCGCCAATCCCACGCTCAGCCTGTTACAGGGTGTTGTCGCCAGGCAGGCCGCCCTGGTGGCCAGGTGGCAGTTACTGGGCTTCATCCACGGCGTCATGAATACCGACAACATGCTGCTCAGCGGGGAAACGGTGGACTACGGTCCCTGTGCCTTCATGGAGGCCTTCGACCCGGCCCGGGTTTTCAGCAGCATCGACCACGGCGGCCGTTACGCCTACCGCAATCAACCCGGTATCGCCCAGTGGAACCTGGCCGCCCTGGCGCAGTCACTGCTGCCGCTGCTGGACGCCGACCCGGACCGGGCTGTCGCCATGGCGCAGGAGGCGATAGACGGCTTCCAGCCACAGTTTCTGCATGCTCACGAGAACGGCCTGCGGCGCAAACTGGGCCTGGGCGATGACACACCACTGGAGCAGGCGCTGGTCGAAGACCTGTTCCGGCTGATGGCGGAACAGGGCGCGGACTTCACCCTCACTTTCCGCCAGCTGACCGACCTCGCCCGTCCGCCCGGAGTGCGCGGGCACAATGTCAGCGACCACCAGCCGGTGCCCGAGAGCCTTATGTCCTGGGTCGAACGATGGCAGTCGCTACTCGCTGCCGCCGCCGACGACCCCGAGGTACGCTACCGCTCCATGTGCCGGGCCAACCCGGTGTTCATTCCCCGCAACCACCAGGTGCAGGCGGTCATCGACGCCGCCCGCGAAAACGGCGACTTCGAGCCGTTCTCGGCGTTGCTCGCGCGGCTCTACAGCCCGTTCGAGTTCGACCCGGCAGACGCCCGCTACGCCCTGCCGGCGAAGCCGGAGGAGGCCGTCGAACAGACGTTTTGCGGCACCTGAGCGCGCGTCGCGCGGGCGATCCGGGCGAGCGCGCGGCAGGGCCCGGTGGGCCGGGAGTCACGGCACAACTGCGCCGCAGGCGACAGGCCGCCCCGCTTGGACTAGAATCGCCGTCGGCCATGTGGTCGACAAACGACGCAATTCAGGAGGTCTGAAATGGCAGGACACTACGAACTCACACTGGCGAAAAACGGGCAATTCCACTTTCGACTGGTGGCGGGCAACGGCGAGATCATACTCACCAGCGAAATGTACCAGGCGCGCGAGGGTGCTGAAAACGGTATCGCGTCAGTCCAGAGCAACTGCGGGAACGATGACCGCTACGAGCGCAAGCAGGCCGAGAACGGCAAGCCCTACTTCGTGCTCAAGGCCGGCAATCACCAGGTGATCGGCCAGAGCCAGATGTACAGCTCCGAGGAAAGCCGCGACGCGGGCATCGCGGCGGTCAAGAGCGCCGGCTCGAACACCGATATCCGCGACCTGACCCAGTCCTGATCGACCACCGGGGTTGGTCGCTATCGCCAGCTGACCGACTATCCCGGCTCAAGGGGCGCACACTGCGCCCCCGCCCCGCATCTGCGGCGCCCCGGCACCGCACGCACGAGACACGGTCCTCGCAGCTGACAAGGTTGCGCAGAATTTTTTTGGCGTTAGGTGACCCCACACTCATCTTTTACCCCTAAATTCCTGTATTCTGTTTGGGAGACATAGCGCTGTTTTTGTGTCTAACAGAGCGGGAGGAAATTCTGTATGACCATCTTCAACCACTACCAGGGACGTTACGAATCCACGCAGGAGGAGGAGTACAGCCTGCATGAATACCTGGATCTCTGCAGGGACGATCCCAGCGTCTACGCATCGGCCGCGGAGCGGATGCTGCTTGCCATCGGCGAGCCCGAGGTGGTGAACACTGCTGAAGACCCGCGGCTGAGCCGCATCTTCGCCAACAAGCTCATTCGCCGCTACGAGGCGTTCGCTGAGTTCTACGGCATGGAGGAGTGCATCGAGCAGATCGTGAGCTTCTTCCGCCACGCCGCCCAGGGGCTGGAAGAACGCAAGCAGATTCTCTACCTGCTGGGCCCGGTCGGCGGCGGCAAATCCTCACTGGCCGAGCGCCTGAAGCAACTGATGGAAAAACAACCCATTTATTGCATAAAGGACTCCCCCGTATTCGAATCGCCGCTGGGGCTGTTCGACAGCCAGGAAGACGGTGCAATCCTGGAGGAGGAGTACAATATCCCGACACGGTACCTGAAGGCCGTGATGTCGCCGTGGGCGGCCAAGCGTCTGCGCGAGTACGGCGGTGACATCAGCCAGTTCCGGGTCGTCAAAGTCTATCCCTCCATCCTCGACCAGGTGGCCGTTTCCAAGACCGAGCCCGGCGACGAGAACAACCAGGACATCTCAGCCCTGGTCGGCAAGATCGATATCCGCAAGCTCGAACACTACGCCCAGAACGATCCCGACGCGTACAGTTACTCCGGCGGCATGTGCCGCGCCAACCAGGGCCTGATGGAGTTCGTCGAGATGTTCAAGGCACCGATCAAGGTGCTGCACCCGCTGCTTACCGCCACCCAGGAGGGCAACTACAACGGCACCGAGAGCATCGGTGGCATCCCCTTCGAGGGAGTCGTCCTCGCCCACTCCAATGAATCGGAGTGGCAGGCGTTCAAGACCAATAAAAACAACGAGGCGTTTATTGACCGGGTTTACATCGTCAAGGTCCCCTACTGTCTGCGCGTGACCGAGGAGATCGGGATCTACCGCAAACTGCTGCAGCACAGCTCATTGAACGCGGCGCCGTGCGCGCCCGACACGCTGAAAATGCTGGCCCAGTTCAGCGTACTGTCGCGCATCATGGAGCCGGAAAACTCGAGCATCTACTCCAAGATGCGCATCTACGACGGCGAGAGCCTCAAGGATACCGACCCGAAAGCCAAGTCCATCCAGGAATACCGGGACAATGCGGGTGTCAATGAGGGGATGGACGGCCTGTCGACCCGGTTTGCCTTCAAGGTGCTGTCCAAGGTGTTCAACTTCGACCCGGCGGAGGTGGCCGCCAACCCGGTGCACCTGCTTTATGTGCTGGAGAGTGCCATCGAGCAGGAACAGTTCCCCCAGGAGACCCACGACCGCTACCTCACGTACATCAAGGAATTCCTGGCGCCCAACTATGTCGAGTTTATCGGTAAGGAGATCCAGACTGCCTACCTCGAATCCTATTCCGAGTACGGCCAGAACCTGTTCGACCGCTACGTCACCTACGCAGATTTCTGGGTGCAGGACCAGGAGTACCGCGATCCGGAAACCGGCGAGATCCTGAGTCGCTCCTCGCTCAACGACGAGCTGGAAAAGATCGAAAAACCCGCCGGCATCAGCAACCCCAAGGACTTCCGCAGCGAGATCGTCAACTTCGTGCTGCGCTCCCGGGCGAGCAACGAGGGCCGCAACCCCAAGTGGACCAGCTACGAGAAACTGCGCGGCGTTATCGAGAAGAAAATGTTCGCCAGCACCGAAGACCTGCTGCCGGTCATCTCGTTCAATGCCAAGGCCTCGGCCGACGACCAGAAGAAGCACTCGGACTTCGTGGACCGCATGGTTGAGCGGGGCTACACCGAAAAGCAGGTGCGGTTGCTGTCGGAATGGTACCTGCGCGTCAGGAAATCACAGTAGCGCTATCCGGCCCGGGCTGGAGTCGCGCCAGGAGAAAGATTCGTGGGTTTTCTGATCGATCGCCGCAGTAATCCGAAGCACAAGAGCGCGGTGAATCGCCAGCGCTTCCTGCGCCGGTACCGCGCCCAGATTCAGCGGGCGGTCGCTGAAAACCTGCGCGGCCGCACCATTACCGACCAGGACAGTGGGGAAAAAATCTCCATCCCGACCCGGGATACCCGTGAGCCCATGTTCAGGCACGGCCGCGGCGGCAGGGTTACCCATGTCATACCGGGCAACGAGGAGTACACCGCCGGTGACCGGATTCAGCGTCCCCCCGGCGGCGGCGGTGGTGGCGGTGGTGGCGACGCCAGCGACCAGGGCGAGGGCATGGATGAATTCGTGTTCCAGATCAGCCAGCAGGAATTCCTGGAGGTGCTGTTCGACGACATGGAGCTGCCCAACCTGACCAAGCGGCAGCTGTCCGGCCTGGAAGAATTCAAGCGCGTTCGCGGCGGTTTTACCAGCGATGGCGCGCCAGCCAATTTCAGCGTCATTCGCTCGATGCGCTCGGCCACGGCCCGGCGTGTTGCCCTCGGTGCCAGTCGACGGCGGGAATTGCGCGAGCTGGAAGCGGAGCTGGAAGCACTGGAGGATTCGCCCGAAAACAGCCACGCCAGGCAGCTGCTTGAGGAGCGCATGCAGCAGCTGCGCGACGCCCTCGGCCGCATCCCGTTCATCGACGATGTGGACATCCGCTATCATCGCAACAACAAAGAGCCCATTCCGCATTCCAAGGCGGTCATGTTCTGCCTGATGGACGTGTCGGGCTCCATGGACCAGGCGACCAAGGACCTGGCCAAGCGGTTCTATATCCTCCTGTACCTGTTCCTGTCGCGCAATTACGACAAGACCGAGGTCGTATTCATCCGCCACCACACCAGCGCACGGGAGGTCGACGAGGAGGAGTTCTTCTACTCCCGGGAGACCGGTGGCACGGTGGTATCGAGTGCCCTCGAGCTGATGAAAAAGATCATCGATGAGCGTTTCCCGCCCAATGAGTGGAACATCTACGGCGCCCAGGCATCGGACGGGGACAACTGGCCCGACGACGCGGAGCGTTGCGTGGAATCGATCAACGCGCTGCTGCCGCAGTGCCAGTACTACGCCTACATCGAGATCACCGACGCCGGTGACAAGCCGCTGTGGCAGACCTACGCGCACCTGTCGCAATCCTGGCCCGACACCTTCGCCATGCAGCACATCACGGGGCCCGCGGATATCTACCCGGTATTCCAAGAACTGTTCAGGAAACAATCAGCATGAGCCGGCAACCCCTGTCGACCGAGTCCGACTGGACCTTTGAGCTGCTGCAGGATTTCGAGCGCGAGATCAGCAGGATCGCCGGTGAATACGAGCTCGACACCTACCCGAACCAGATAGAGATCATCAACTCGGAGCAGATGATGGACGCCTACGCGTCCTCGGCCATGCCGATCAACTATCACCACTGGTCATTCGGCAAACAGTTCCTGAATGTCGAGAACAACTACCGGCGCGGCCGCATGGGTCTGGCCTACGAGATCGTATTCAACTCCAACCCCTGCATCGCCTATCTGATGGAGGAGAACACGCTGACCATGCAGGCGCTGGTCATCGCCCATGCGAGCTATGGGCACAACTCCTTTTTCAAAAACAACTACCTGTTCAAAACCTGGACCGACGCCGAGTCGATCATCGACTACATGGTGTTCGCCCGCAAGTTCATTGCCGATTGCGAGCGCCGCCACGGCATCGACGAGGTGGAGCGGGTGCTGGACGCCTGCCACGCGCTGATGAACCAGGGCGTCGACCGCTACAAGCGCCCGTACCCGCTGAGCCTCGAGGAAGAAAAACGCCGCCAGCTCGAACGCGAGCGCTTGCTGCAGAAGCAGGTGAACGAGCTCTGGCGAACCATTCCAGTGACCCCGGAGGCGCTCGCCCGCCATGAGGAACAGCGCTTCCCGGAAGAGCCCCAGGAAAACCTGCTCTATTTTATCGAGAAGAATGCGCCCTTACTGGAGCCGTGGCAGCGGGAAATCATCCGCATCGTACGCAAGATATCCCAGTATCTGTACCCTCAGCGCCAGACCAAGGTGATGAACGAGGGCTGGGCCTGCTTCTGGCACTTTCACATCCTGCAGCAGATGCACGACGAGGGCCTGGTCACCGACGGTTTCATGCTCGAGTTCCTGCAATACCACACCGGCGTGATCTACCAGCCGGCGTTCAATTCGCCCTACTACAGCGGCATCAATCCGTACACGCTGGGCTATGCCATGATGCAGGATCTCAAGCGCATCTGTCAGTCGCCCACCGAGGAGGACCGGAGCTGGTTCCCGGACATCGCCGGCACACCCTGGCGCGAAACACTCGAATTCGCCATGCGCGACTTCAAGGACGAGAGCTTCATCCTGCAGTTCCTGTCGCCGCGACTGATCCGCGACCTGAAGCTGTTCTGTGTGCTGGACGACTCGGCACAGGATTACCTGGAGGTCAGCGCCATTCACAACGAGCGCGGCTACCAGGCCATACGTGAGGAACTGTCCGGGAACTACAATCTCGGCAACCTGGAACCCAGCATCCAGGTGTACAACGTCAACGTTCGCGGCGACCGCTCCCTCACCCTGCGCCACGACATGCACCAGGGCCGGCCGCTGGACGACGACAATGCGGCCGAAGTGGTGCGCCACCTGCAGCAACTGTGGGGATTCGATGTCGTGCTCGAATCAGTCGCCGACGACAAGGTCGTGAACCGGATCGCTCACAGCGAGTTGTCGCGCGCGAGCTGATCAGGGGCGTGCTCCCTGCATGCCCGCCGTGCCGCACCGGGTTAACTCGCGTATAATCGCCCTGCAGTGACGACCCACTCCAGGCTCAGAGCGCGCGAACGTGACCACAGACTTCCTAGGCAAAACCCTCTCCGGCCCCTTCACCATTCCCTCGGGCATCGTCACCACCGCGGTGCCGATCATCCAGTATGTTCTCGACCACATGCCGGAAGTCGGCGTTATCACCACCAAGAGCATCGGGCCGGAGCCGAGGGCGGGCAATCGGGAGCCCATTTTCAGCCAATACGCTCCCGGGTGTTTCGTGAACGCGGTGGGGCTCACCAATCCGGGCGCCTACCAGTCGGCCGAGGCGATGGCGCAGCTGCGGGTTCCCGCTGACCGGTTTATCCTGACCTCGATCTTCGGCGGCAGCATCGCCGAGTTTGTGGACGTCGCCAGGATCATGGCGCCGCATTCGGACGGATTGGAACTCAACCTCTCCTGCCCGCACGCCAAGGGCTACGGCATGGCCATGGGCCAGGACCCGGAGATGGTGCAGGAGGTTGTCGCGGCGGTAAAGGCGGCGGTGAACATCCCCATCGTTCCCAAGCTGACGCCCAACACCCCTGATATCGGCCTCATCGCCCGCGCCGCCGAGGCCGGCGGCGCGGACGCTTTCTGCGCAATCAACACCGTGGGGCCGGGCTATACCTCGGCGCACGGAAAGCCGGTGCTGAGCAATGGCGCGGGGGGCATATCGGGCAAGGGTGTGCTCCCGATCGGGCTCAAGTGCGTCCGCGAGATCGCAGCGGTCAGCGACCTGCCGATTCTCGGCTGCGGCGGCGCCAGCAGCGCCGACGACGTGCGCGCCTACTTCGATGCCGGCGCCTCGGTGGTCGGCATAGGGTCTGCGCTCACCGGCCTGACCACGGATGAAACCGCGGCCTACTTCCAGCAGCTCGCCCGCGATCTCGACGGCGGCGGCAACCGGGCCGAAACCCGGATCCGCTACGACATCGACATGCACTTCGAGCCGGTGACACTGGTCGCCAACGAGCGTGTCTGCGGCGATATTGCGTTGCTGACCTTCGACCGCAAGATCAACGTCCAGGCCGGTGAGTTCGTGTACCTGTGGCTTCCCGGGCTGGGCGAGAAACCCTTCTCCGCGCTCACCGACGATCCGTTCTCCCTGGTTGTCATCGACGTGGGGCAGTTCACCCACGCACTGATGGACCTGCCTGCAGGCACCGAGGCCTACGTGCGCGGACCCCACGGTATCCCGGCGGCGCCGCCCGAGGGCGCGAGGATCATGGCAGTGGCGGGAGGCACCGGTCTGGCGGCTGTGTACCAGCTCGCCAGGGATTTCGGCAACGCGGAAATATTCACCGGCGCCCGCAGCGCCGAGCGGCTGTACTTCACCCAGGAGTGCGAAAAAATCGCCACTGTCCACGTCGCCACCGACGACGGCAGCGCCGGTTACCACGGCCTGGTCACAGAACGCCTGCGCGAGCGCCTGGCCGGGATGACACGCACCGAGCTGGACAACCTCGTGTTCTACAATTGCGGCCCGGAGCCCATGGTCCACGCGGCGGTGGCAGTGGAGCGCGAGTTCTGCCGCGATGACCAGGTCTTCAGCGCCATCGACTACATGACCAAGTGCGGCGTCGGCATCTGTGGCGCCTGCGCCACCCCCGACGGCCGCCGTCTCTGTGTCGACGGACCGTTCCTCACCGGCCTGGGCTGAGCACCGCCCACGCGCCGGCTTCCCGGAGGGGCTCGCGGCAGCGCCATCGCCTGGTGGCACACCCCGATCCCTTCTACTATTGTTAGGGCTGCCGAGCCGGCGGCCCGCTTTCGCCGTTGGCCAGATAGGGAGAAACCATCATGATCTATGCCAGGCCCGGAACAGCGGACGCGCTGTTCTCCTTCAAGCAACGCTACGAAAATTTCATCGGTGGCGAGTGGGTGCCGCCGCTGGAGGGGGGTTACTTCGAGAACGTCACCCCGGTTACCGGCGAGGGCTTCTGCGAGGTGCCGCGGTCTACCCCGGCCGACCTCAAAATCGCGCTGGATGCGGCCCATGGCGCGGCCGAGGCGTGGGGGCAGACAGCGGCCGCCGAGCGCTCCAATGTGCTGCTGAAAATCGCCGACCGGATCGAGGAGAATCTCGAAATACTCGCCGTGGCGGAAACCTGGGAGAACGGCAAAGGTGTCCGGGAAACACTGAACGCCGACATTCCCCTGCTGGTCGACCACTTCCGTTACTTCGCGGGTTGTCTCCGCGCCCAGGAGGGAACTGCCGCCGATATCGACAGCAAGACCGTCGCCTACCACTTCCACGAACCGCTAGGTGTAGTGGGACAGATCATTCCATGGAACTTTCCGTTGCTGATGGCGGGCTGGAAACTGGCCCCGGCACTGGCCGCGGGGAACTGTGTTGTCCTCAAGCCCGCCGAACAGACGCCGGCCTCGATACTGGTGCTGATGGAGATGATTGCCGACCTGCTGCCACCGGGCACGGTCAATATTCTCAATGGCTACGGCGAGGAGATCGGCCAGGCCCTGGCGAGCTCCGACCGCATCGCCAAAATCGCCTTCACCGGCTCTACCGCGGTGGGTCACCTGATTCTCGCCAATGCCGCAAAAACGCTGATTCCCTCCACGGTCGAGCTGGGCGGCAAATCGCCGAACATTTATTTCGAGGACGTCATGGCCCAGGAGGACGACTACGTCAGCAAGTGCATCGAAGGCCTGCTGCTCGGCTTCTTCAACCAGGGCGAAGTCTGCACCTGCCCCTCCCGGGCCCTGGTGCAGGAAAGCATCTACGATGCCTTCATCGAACGCGTTCTCGAGCGCGCGGCCAATATCGTCCAGGGCAACCCGCTGGACACCGATACCATGGTCGGCTCCCAGGTCTCCCGCGAGCAGTTTGACCGGATCATGGGTTATATGGATGTCGCTCGCGGCGAAGGAGCGGAGTTCCTCCTGGGCGGCGAAAAGGCTGCCGTAGGCAGCGACCTCGAGGGCGGATTCTATATACAGCCCACCCTGATCAAGGGCAGCAACGACATGCGGATATTCCAGGAGGAGATCTTCGGTCCGACACTGGGAATCACGACCTTCAAGGACGAGCGGAGGCGCTGGCGATTGCCAATGCAACCGAGTACGGGCTCGGGGCCGGCGTATGGACCCGGGATATCAACCGGGCCTTCCGCATGGGCCGGGGTATCAAGGCGGGACGCGTGTGGACCAATTGCTACCACGCCTATCCCGCGCACGCGGCCTTCGGCGGCTACAAGAAGTCGGGTATCGGCCGCGAGACGCACAAGCAGGCGCTGGAGCACTATCAGCAGACCAAAAACCTGCTGGTGAGTTACGACACCAACCCGTTGGGTTTTTTCTAGGAACGAGACCCACTGGCGGCCTCGGCGACCCCCGTCGCCGCCAGTTCCGCGCTTATCTCCTGGGGCAACACGAACCAGCGCAGACGCTCGGCCTCGGGCTCGAGAGAAAGCACAGAAGCATCGCCCGGGTCGAGTGGCGCGGCGAAAATCTCATCCGCCGCCTCCAGCATGCCATCCAGCGCCAACGGGGCCGGCGGGGCCTCACGGCCTTCTATACAGAGCCGGGCCAACGACAGCGAGGCCAGTGACGCCGCCAGCGGCGTCGCCTCACCCCGGTAACGCCAGACACCTGATTGTTCATCGAAGTGGTAGCTGGGTAACAGCCGCCAACCCTCCATGGCGACCCGCTCCACGGCGGCGAGGATATACTCGAAGTCGGCCTCGGCGAGAAAGTAGTTGAAGTTGAGTCGCACCCAACCGGGTCGCAACACCATGGCGCCCGCGCGAATCTGTTTTTCCATCGCCCTGCTGTAATCCATATCCATGCCCAACAGGCTGTGGCCGTAGGGTCCAGCGCAGGAACAGCCGCCACGAACCTGGATTCCGAACAGGTCATTGAGCAAAGCCACCACGAACCCGTAGTGCAGGTCACGGGTGCCGTGCTTGAAACGCAGGGAGACAATGGAAAGCCGCTGGGCGTCGCAATCGCCGAGTATCTCGAGGCCCGGGCAGGCGGCAAACCGTCGCCGTGCCCGCCCCAGGAAGTCGCGCTCCCGGCGCTCGATCTCGTCTATCCCCACCTCGCGCTGCAACTTGAACACCAGGCCCGCGCGAATGGTTTCGACAATCGCCGGCGTACCGCCCTCCTCCCGGCGCTCACTGTCGTCGGTAAACCGGTGGTCCTCCGGCGTCACGTAGACCACCGTCCCGCCCCCGACCACCACTGGCACCGAATTGGTCAACAGTGACCGCTTGACCACCAGCACACCCGGCGTGCCCGGCCCGCCGACGAACTTGTGCGGAGAGATAAAAACCGCGTCGGGGGCGTTCACGCCATCACCCTGCATATCGATACGGACATAAGGTGCGGCGGCGGCGTAATCCCAGAAAGCCAGGGCGCCATGGCGTTTCAGCAATGCGGTTACCGCCGGGACGTCGCTGCGGATACCGGTGACGTTGGAGGCCGCGGAAAAGCTGCCGATCAGCATGGGTCGCTCGCGGTATGCGTCCAGTTGCTTCGCCAACACATCGAGATCGATCTGGCCGCCCGCCGTCAGCGGGATGCGCACCACCTCGGCGATGCTCTCCCGCCAGGGTAATTCATTGGAGTGATGTTCATAGGGTCCGATAAACACGACCGGGCGATCATTCGCCGGAATCTGCGCATCCAGTGCAAAACGATCCGCCAGATCCCGCGGCAGCCTGAGGTTCATGATACCGATCAGCCGGTCAATCGCCGCCGTGGCCCCGGCACCACAAAAAATAACCCGGTCATCGGAGCCGGCGTTTACACCGCGCCGGACCTCGTCACGCGCCTGCTCCCGCAGGGCGTTGGTCTGGGCCCCGGTAAACGAAGACTCGCTGTGGGTGTTGGCGTAATACGGGAGCACCTGCTCGCGGATGTAGTCCTCGATAAATGTCAGCCCGCGCCCGGAAGCCGTGTAATCGGCATAGACCAGTGGCCGCACACCGAAAGGGGTGGAAATCGGGCATTTGTCGCCGATGACGGCGTGGCGAATGGCGTCGATGAGTGCACTCACGGGCAGGACCTTCCAGGCTGGCTTTGCATTAGATGATAGCGCGGCCCCCGAGAAACATTGTTTCTTTCTTCCCACTAATTCTGGCATATGTGGAACATTCATGTCAGTTATAGCTATTTTCTGCTAATGTCATTCCATTACTTCTATTAGCGCCGGCAGCCCGGACCGCCGGATGCTCGCGCGGGGAGGCCGCAATGGCACAGCAACTGGACCGGTACGACCGGGCCATCCTCGACCAGTTACAGCGTGATGCCGGGCTGTCTGTGGGCGCGCTGGCGGACACCGTTGGTATCTCCAAGTCCGCCTGCTGGCGGCGGATTAGACGGCTGGAGGAAGACGGTATCATCCGTGAGCGGGTGACCTTGCTCGATGCCGGCCTGCTGGGTCTCTCGCTGACCGCGTTCATCACCGTGCGCACCAACCAGCACAACGCTGCCTGGGCGGATAACTTCCGCGCGGTCGTCGAGGGCATACCTGGAATCCTGGAGGCCTACCGGCTGGGCGGTGACGTCGACTACCTGTTGAAAGCCGTCGTCAGGGACATGCCCGACTACGACAGGCTCTACCAGGAACTGATCCGCGCAGACCTGTTCGATGTCAGCGCCAGCTTCGTGATGGAGGAGATCAAAATGACAACGGCCCTGCCGATGACACCATTGGCCCAGGGGCAGCCGCTGAGAACTAGTCCTCTTCCCGGGGAATCTCCATGACCACCCGCATGCCGACGTCGGGGATGCTGGTTTTGCGCTGGGCCGAGGCGCGGGCACCGGCACGAACCGACCAGCCGTCAGAACTCGCCGAACCGCCGCGCAGCTCCCGCAGGTCGCAGTTGCCGAACAGTTTGGGCATACCATTAGCCGGTGGCGCGCTGTTGGAATCGATGCAGTCTTTCACCCACTCCCAGACGTTACCGTGCATGTCGTGCAGGCCCCAGGCGTTGGCGGGAAAAGAACCTACCGGGGCCAGTTCACCGTTGTACTTGGAGTTGCAATTGAGGCAGTTTGCCTTGTTATCGCCCACCTCATCACCCCAGAAGTACATGCTGGAAGTGCCGGCGCGTGCCGCGTACTCCCACTCAGACGCGCTGGGTAGGCGGTAGTGGTTACCGGATTCACGGCTCAGCCAGATCACATAGGATTCGGCCTCATCCCAGCTGATGCCCGACACCGGGAGCTGGTCGTTGCCTTTGGCCATCTCTTCAAGCTGCGGCGATTTCACCGCCTCGAGAAACTGCCGGTACTGTCCCAGCGTGACTTCGGTGGTGGCGAACGCCAGGCGGTACTCGATATCGACCACACCCATGTTCTGCTGGCCCGGGGTACCCCCCCCGAGCGTAAAGCGGCCGGAGGGAATGACGACCATCTCCGGACCCTTGCCCCCGGAGCGCAGGCTGTCGGTGAATCGCTCCCCGATTTCATAGGCGGCGGCCCCCGGCGGGACCAACAGGGCGAGGCCCAGCAGGCAAAAGACGGTGAGCGATTGAATACGGGGCATGGTGATCTCCTCTGGCGTAAACGACCGGTGACTGCATGAGCATAGACCAATCTCCGGTTCGCTGCTAAAAAGACCGCCTCCAGCGCAGGCGCGGACAGCTTGCGTCCACTCTTTACTCCGTGCACGATAACTGCATTACCCTGGACCAAGTTCAAAGCAATGAAACAAAGCAGGCGATCGCGCAAATCCGTGGCCGTGGCATTGGCCGCGTCTCTCTGGCTGACGGGCTGCGCCAGTGGCCTGGAGCCCGTCGCAACGACGGCTGAATTCACCCCGCCCCCGGCGGAGTCGCCGCTCTGGCAGGCAGTCGCCGACGCCCAGGAAAAAGACTGGTTCGCGCCGCTCAACCGCGGCTCGGACGCACTGGACTGGCGCTTGCGAGCGATCGACGCGGCCACTGACAGTATCGAGCTACAGACCTTTCTCTGGGACCTGGACGCGGTCGGCCACCTGATCCTGCAACACATACTCGCCGCTGCCGACCGCGGCGTCCAGGTGCGGATACTGCTGGATGACTCGTTTATCCTCAACGCCGACCAGGCGCTGCTTGAGCTGGACCGACACGCCGGCATCGAACTGAAAGTCTTCAACCCGTACAAGCGCCGCGCGAGCCAGGCAGCACTGCGCGAAATACTCAACGCAGGCGAGTTTTACCGGCTCGACCACCGCATGCACAACAAGGCGATGGTCGTGGACAACCAGGTCGCCGTGGTAGGCGGGCGCAATCTCGCCCGCGAGTACTTCGGCTACCATCCAACAGGCAACTTCCGCGACATGGAGGTTGTGGTGGGGGGCGGCATTGTCCTGGGCCTGGCCGAGGGCTTCGACCGCTACTGGAACAACCCGTGGTCCTTCCCCATCGAGGTCCTGGCCGCGCAGCGGCCGGCGCAGGGTCGCGACATCACCATCGAACCCGAGGACGACGCCCGCGACCATTGGCACCGGGAACTCGATGAGGCGGGCCTTCAGGCACAGTGGGTGGAGCTGGCCACCAATGCGTTTTCGGGCAACGGGCGGCTGCTGTTGGATGACCCGCCCGGCAGAGACCCGAACGACAAGGCCGGGGCGCCAGTGCAGGTCGGCAACAGCCTCATCGCGGCCATCGACGGGGCGACCGATGAAGTCTGGCTGATATCCGCCTACCTGATACCCACACCCGAGCTCGAAGACGCAGTCGCGCGGGCGGAAACGCGCGGCACCGACGTGCGCATCCTCACCAACTCGATCGGCTCCAACAACCACTTAAGCGCACACAGCGCCTACCGCAACCACCTCAGGGAGCTGTTGAGCGCGGGCGCGGATATCTACGAAGTGCGTGCAGATGCCGAGGACCGACAACGCTATATGGCATCCCCCGTTGAAGACAAGGGCCTGGGGCTGCACGCCAAGCTGCTGGTCTTCGATGATCACAGCGCCTACGTCGGCAGCGCCAATCTCGACCCGCGTTCACTTCATATCAATACCGAGATGGGCCTGCTGATCGAAAGCCCGGAACTCAACCGCAAACTGCGCGAGCACCTAACACCGGACTTTTTACTGCGCAACGCCTGGCAGGTCATGCTCGAAGAAGACGGCCGGATCAGCTGGCGGTCAGATGACGAGACCCTCTACCACCAACCCTCCGATTCCACCCTTATTCAACTCGAAGACTGGGTGATGAGCCTGGTGCCGCTGGAGTCCGAGCTCTAGCCCGCTATTGATTCGCCAGACCGCCTCACCGGCGACTCGATCGCTGTGTTAAGCTCATCACGACCCGGTGCTTTCCAGACAAGGTAACGACCCGACTCAACGTACCACTTGCGGGATGCGTTTGGGCGTTTGACCGCAAGCAGGCTGTCACCCACAATTCTGTCACCGGACGGGTCGGTGACGACAACCCTACCGGGCCTGTCTTCACACGGGTCAGGGCAAAAGCATGTCATTACTGGATGAACTCAGGGAAAAAGCCGAGCAGATAAAGGCCGAGGAGCTGGCACAGCAGGAAAGCCAGCGAGCCCTGGAAAATTACTACCAGACCTCCCTGAAACCGGCGATGCTGGAAGCCTACCGGTACCTGTCGGAGCTGGTCAATCACCTCCACGTCGTCAGGCCGGAAATTCACGCCACCTACCCGCTCAACCCCCTGCAGCCGGAGGGCACCCGCCTGCTCCAGTCTGACTACCGCTTCGAATACGACGACCCGAAACAACCGCGCCAGCTCGACATCCTCTGCCAGTGCGCGCTGGATTCGCTGGTGGAGTTCGAGTTGAACGGCCAGAAGGCGGCGGAACAGCATACGGCCCTGCTCGACCGGTACAAGTTCTTTTACCACCGGTACGAAAGGCGTGATGCACGGCATGAAGTGGTCGGCGCAAGGTTCACGCTGGAAGGTCCGATGCGTGTTCAGATACGCATCCTCGCCGACCCCGATGATCGCTGCATTCACGTGCTGTTGCGCAACATTGAAACCGAGCCCGTGCGTCGCTATCGCTTCAGCCCGGAGCAGCTCGACCACCATCGGCTGGAGCGTCTCGGCAGGGTTCTGCTGCGGGAAGAACCCGCGCTGGTGCAGGTCGAGGTCAGCCCGGCCGTTCGCCAGCAGCTTCGCGCCCGCCTCGAAGAGGATGCACGGATCAAGGCGGAAGCGCTCGAGCAAATCCACGCGGAAGACCGCTCGGCTGGCGCGGACGCTAGAAAAGGCGTCACCGATCGAGCGCGAAGGCTCGTCACCGCGGGCAAGGCCAGGTTTCGCTCACTGAGGAAACCGTCGGAATAATTCGGCGGTACCAAGCTGCACGCTGACCCGTCATACCGACGACGGCAATCCATCAGACTAAAAACGGCGACGTGTCGACCAAAGCGGAGCGTTACTCAAGCATCGCAGCGACTGTCGTGCAGCATCGGTTCAACGCGACGCGTCACCACCACGCCCCTGTCCAGCCGCGCGCCAGGTATACGATACGTTGTATTCGAGATCACCGGCGCTGCGCAGTGGTCGCAACAGCGTCGCAAATGACCGGGAACGACCCGGCACAGTTTTCGTGAAGCGTGATCCCGCGGATGACTCGTATCCCCTGAGAGTAAGCGTGATCTCGACCTCCTGGTCAAGCCTCATAGGGTTCTCGATGTAGAGAATCCCGGTGTCGTCCAGCGACTCAGACACAACTTTGAGCTCCCCGCCCCGGCGAGCCAGGGGTGTGGCTGCCGCAAAGTGCCCGGGCTCGAGGTCCCTGCCGTATTCCACGTTGAAGTCGGCCCGTTCAAGGTGGTTGGCGTAATAATAGCGGCCCTCAACAGGTTCTACGGCCCTGCCATCGGTGTCCCGAAAACGGTAAGGCACCGTGGCGGACTTGCCGTTGGCGAGCGGCGCGGAAATCGCAAAATGCAGGTGGGGGCCGCTGACGTACCCCGTCGCCCCGCCCCGCGCAATCAACTGGCCGCCCCTCACCCGCTCGCCGGCGCCTACCACCGCGCTGTCGTGGGCCAGGTGAGAATACAGGCTGATCGTTCCGCGATCATCGTGGTAGATTTCTATCACGTTGGCCCTGCTCCTGAAATGGGCATCGAGGCCGCCCGACTTGTAGCCATCCTGCACGCGTAGCACGATGCCATCGGCTGCGGCGTGAACCGGGTCACCCTCGGCCAGCTGAAAGTCGACAGCATGCTCGAGCCCCGGCTCACTGTGAGAAAAACGGCCGAAAAACCCCTGGCCGAGTTTGTACTTACGCCCATGCTCGAACGGAAAAAAATAGGGGGGCGCAGAATCCCCGCTTTCCCGGTAGATTCGATAGTCCCCCGGGTGGTAATCCAGGCTGTAGCCGTAGCGTTGTCCGCTGTCGATGGGCTCGAGACTCAGCAACCTGCCCGTGTAGTTCGCACCCACCACGGCAGTCACGTTTTTTCGGGTACCGTGGGCCTTAGAGCGGCAGTTGCGCAGGGTAATGCGCGCGGTGACCGGGAAAGGCTGCTCATTCCTCGCTTCCAGCGCGATGTCGTCCGGGTCGCTCGAATTGATGCTGACGGAGAACGGTTCTTCCGCTGCCGCCGCACCGCCGAATACCGCGCAGAGAACCCACAGCAGCGCGTGGCAGGAAAGTCTCGACAACCCTTTCAATTCATCGTCCCGGACACAAGCATATAAACCCCGGCGCGTCATGGTGCGATGCGCACCTAACACATACCGGTTAACGGTAAGCGTCTGGCCATGCGCCACCAACCAACCCGTTCAATGAACACACCCCTTTATCGACAACACCGCAGGGAGTACCATCAGAAGAATACGACCACAGTGAGACCACAACTTCACGTGAAAATTGCCTTTGCAGTCATTCTTGTCTCGTTTCCTGTCTTCGCACCCGCGCAGGACGTGTCGCACCCCTACTTTAGGGGCGAAAACAAGCACGTGTTGATGGTGGGAGCGACCTGGCAGGACGCCGACGTCGAGCTGTCCGCGACCCGGGGCAGGCTCCCGGGAGCGAAGCTCACCCTGAGCGACCTGGGCCTGGACAACAACTACACCAGCTGGATGGCCGAGTACCGTTACCGCATCAATGACCGCTGGTCACTCAGCGTCGGCGCTTTTACCTTTGAAGTCGACGGCAGCCGGGAAGTGGCCCGGGACTTCAATTTCGATGGTGTCGAATTCGAGGCCGGCGCCTCCCTCGACACCGATCTCGGGGTCGATACCTATATGATCGACCTGATGTACAACGTCTACCAGGGACAGCGCAGCGCGATCCTGTTAGGCGGCGGGCTCCACGCCTTCGACCTGAGTGCCGACCTGTCCGCCCGCGTATTCATCGGTGAAGAGGAGCGCTCGGGGCGCGCTGCCGGCGACTCTGTACTCGCACCACTGCCCAACCTGCGTGGTCAGTGGTTCTATGCCCTGTCCCCGAAACTCTCCGTTCTGGCGACCGCTGGCTGGCTCAGCGCGAATTACGACGATTTTGACGGTGAGTTCGTTTATGCCCATGGCCGCCTGCACTACGCCTTCGGCTCGGGCATCGGCCTTTCGGCCGGGTATCAGTTCACCAGTATCGACCTCACCGAGGATAAGAGCAACGGCGAGAACAGCTACGAGCTTGAAATCCAGGGGCCGACCCTGCAGCTGACGTACTCGTTCTGACTATCACAGTGCTATCTGGAATGACCGGAGTGTGCTCTTCCAGACCCAGCGCGCCAGCGCCCCTCTCAGCTCCGCGCAGTGGGCAGGCGGATGGAAAAACCAGTTTCCTGCCAACCGGGATTCCCACGCAAACCCTTCGCAAACTATGATTGATTTTTTGGAGGAATAATCCATGCCAATCCAGGAAAGGACTATCGAATACCCGATCAATGGCAACACCCACGAGGCATTCATGGCCTGGGATGACAACGCCGCCGGCGCACGCCCGGTGGTACTGGTTTCGCACGCCTGGGGCGGGAGATCGGAATTTGAGGAAGACAAGGCCCGCTGGCTGGCTTCACTCGGGTACGTGGGTTTTGCGCTGGATGTGTATGGCAAGGGCATTCGCGGCAACTCGCCGGAGGAAAACGCGGCGCTGATGACGCCGCTGCTGGAAAACCGTCCGGAGCTGCAGGCGCGCATCGCGGCCGCCCTCGACGTGGCCAGATCGCAGGATGAAGTCGACGCGGGCAAGGTGGGCGCGATGGGTTACTGCTTCGGTGGACTCTGTGTGCTCGATCTGGCGCGAACCGGCACCGATGTGGCGGGCGTGATTTCCATCCACGGGCTGTTCATGCCCCCTGGTAACACGGAGGGTCAGGCGATCAGCGCACGCGTTCTCTGCCTGCACGGCTGGGATGACCCCATGGCCCAGCCGCAGAGCGTCCTAGACCTGGCAGCGGAGCTCTCCGCCGCGGGCGCCGACTGGCAGCTGCACGCCTACGGCGGTACGCTGCATGCGTTCACCAACCCCCAGGCCAACGACCCAGACATGGGTACCATGTACAACGCCACCGCAGACACCCGCGCGAGCCGGGCCATCGAGAACTTTCTCGAGGAACTGTTTCCCACCTGATGCCCCGGCGTCGGCGCCTTAGGCTGCTAATGCGCCTCGCCCCAATCAGCCCAGATCCGCAGGTCGTGCCGGAAGCTCTCTCCCAGCCAGCGCTCGGTGCGCGATCGATAAACTACCCGGGCCACGACGATCTTGCCCTGGCGCCGGCTGAGCAGCTCCCGACGGGTGTCGACGAAAATGCGCAGTTCCCTGCCGGGGCGGAGCATGGGCAGATGGCGGAAAACCTGCATATCGGAGACGACCACGTCCCCACCCACGCCGAGCAGCGGCTTTTTGAACGCCACCGACACATCGAACGCCACCGCCTGACCGATATTGGCCAGGACGAGGTAGAAACGTTCATTCTCCAGCTCCACATCCAGCAGAACCTCGGGGTCTCCAGGGCCGGGCGGCCGCGGGTCGGGAGGGCGGTTTGGCATATCGCGGGTGCCCCTATGCCAGTTCCAGCCCCTCGTGGCAGAGCTCCACGGACTCGATCGCCACGCGACTGTCGCCCGCCCGGAGATGCGGGCCGTCGTAAGCACAGGGCCAGGCCCGGCGCACGGACCACTGCAGCACCGTCTCCCTCTGCTCGTCCAGTAACTTGATAACGACTGAGCGCCGGTCCACCTTGCCATCCAGTGCGCTCTTGACCCACTCCCAAAATGACAGGTCGCCGATTACGCCGCGCTTCAGGGTGATGTTGCTGTACTTGCGCAGGCCGGGCAGCTTCCTGACCGCGATCTCCTCGTTCCCGTTGCGGTACTCGACGGCGTCGATGGTGACCCCCAGACCGCTCACCTCGGTAAAACCCGCCTGTATGCTGCCACTGTCAAACCCGTCGATCTCCACCAGGAAGTTGAAGTCGGCGTACGGGTCTTCGCGGAAGGTTGCCATGGCTGTTTCTCCTCACTCGCCTTGTTTCAGCATAGGCAAGCAAGGCCGGGGGGTCCAGCCGACTGACGCAGTATGACTGCCTGCCCAGTCACGGTCCGCAGCACCTGCCGCCATCTGCAGGCAATGACTAGCGGCGCTGCTCCATCGCCCTCGCCCCCCAGATGTACACGTAGTGCATCCCGCTCGCCAGAGTCACGGCCGCCACCGTGTACATCAGGCCGGTCAAGGCCTGCGGAGGAAATACCGGAATTACCTGCTGCATCAGCAGGGCCAGCGCGAAAATGATCTGCAGGAAAGTACTGAATTTACCGAGCTGCGTGGGCTCCATGTCGTAGGCGCCGTACAGGCTGTGGTAGACCAGGGCACCCGCGACGATCACCAGGTCCCTGCCCAGCACAAGAATGGCCAGCCACCAGGGAATCAACCAGACTGCCGCCATGCTCGGGTAGGCACCGCTGAGCATCAGCTTGTCGGCCAGGGGGTCCATAACGGCGCCGTAGCGCGTCGTGGCGTCGAGCCGCCGGGCGAGCCAGCCGTCGAGGCCATCACTGATACCTGCCACCAGCGCCAGCCACAGGACGAGCTCGTATTGCCGGTGCACGATCATCCAGCACAGCGGTAAAGCCAGCAGCAGGCGCAGTGTTGTGAGAATGTTCGGGAGCTGTTTCACGCGGTGCCGGTAAGGCGGACCGGGTCCAGCAACTCGCGCAACTCGGCCTCCGGGATATCGGTACATTCCAGGGCGACTTCCAGCACCGGCCGCCCCTCGGCATAACTGCGCTTGGCAATCTCCGCCGCCGCCTCGTAGCCGATCCGCGTATTCAGCGCTGTCGCGAGCACAGGGTTGCGAGACAGTGTGCGTTCCAGGACCTCGCGATTCACCCTGTAACCCTGCCACCGTGCGCGCAGTCGCCCCCAGCGCGCCAACGAGCAGACTGATGCCGCTGCTCAGCTTGTCGGCTACCAGGGGCAGCATCACGTTGAGTTGGAAGTTCCCGGAAGCGCCGGCCTGGGCTATGGTGACGTCGTTGCCGAAAACCTCCGCGCACACCATCAACACGGCCTCCGGCAGCACCGGGTTGACCTTGCCGGGCATGATAGAGGACCCGGGCTGCAGCGGCTCCAGCGTGACTTCCGCCAGCCCGGCCAGCGGCCCGGAGCCCATCCAGCGCAGGTCGTTATTGATCTTGGTCAGCGCGATCGCCAGCCCGCGCAAACAGGCGGAGGCTTCCACGGCAACGTCCTGCGAGGCCATCCTCGCAAACCGGTTTTCCGCGGTCGTGAACGGGACGCCGGTGAGTTCGGAAAGACGGCTCACGACCGCTTCCGGGTAGCCCTCAGGCACGTTGACCCCGGTTCCGATGGCGGAGCCACCGATCGGCAGCGCACAGACGCGCGGCAGCAGATCTGTCAGCCGCTCGCGGCATTCCCGGAGCTGGGCGGCCCATGCGCCCATCTCCTGGCCAAAGGTCAGCGGCATGGCATCCATCAGGTGGGTGCGTCCTGTCTTGCAGATTCCGGCCAGCTCCGACGCCCGTGCCTCGATGCCGACGCCGGCGGAGTCCAGCGCCGGCAAAAGTGAATTGACCAGCTCCGTGGCCACCATCACCTGCAGCGTCGTGGGAATCACATCATTGCTGCTCTGGCTGCAGTTGACGTGGTCATTGGGATGTATGCCTTTTCCCGCCAACCGGGCCAGCACCTCGTTCATGTTCATGTTGGTGCTGGTTCCCGACCCGGTCTGGAACACAGATACCGGAAACTCGGCATCGTGGCGTCCCGCCGCCACTTCAGCTGCGGCGGCCTCCAGTGCCTCTGCCTGGGCCTCCGTCAGGGCGTTACAACGGACATTCGCCCGGGCGGCTGCGGACTTGACCGTTGCCAGGCAGTGCAGGAACACGGCCGGCATGGGCCTGTGCATACCACGGAAGTTCTCTACCGCGCGCTGGGTCTGGGCCCCGTAGAGCGCCTGTTCAGGCACCTCTACCTCGCCCAGCGAATCTGTTTCCAGTCTCGTAGCCATGGTGCTCTCCTCCCGGGTTCGGGGTAGCTATTGAAAACGACAGGGTCGTCGCAGGCTCATTACCAACCACTCCCGGCAAGCGTAACAGTCTCTGTCTACTGATCGACAGCCCCTCGAGTGGCCCGAGGCGGAAAAACTGCTGCGTTTCGCGATCGACGACGGCAGCAGAACTCCGGGCCGCCTGATCGCCTGATCGCCTGATCGCCTGATCGCCTGATCGCCTGATCGCCTGATCGCCTGATCGCCTGATCGCCTGATCGCCTGATTACAAAGCTTACGCTTCCCCTGCGAGGCCGGGTTTGATTGTATAGTGCAGAGTTCATCAATCGACGACGCAAACGGGAAAACGCAATGGCACAGGACGACATCCCTACCGGCCTGCAGCTGACCACGCTGGACGAGACGTTCCGGGAGGACCCGTACCCGGTGCTCAATCGTCTTCGTGAGAACGACCCGGCCCACCACGATACCACGCTGAATCGCTGGTTTTATACCGGGTATGACCAGGTGAAGAAAATCCTGCGAGACCCGGACTACTTCACCGATCCGCGCAAGTCCCGCGAGGACAGCTTCGCCCGCTTCCTGATCCGTGACCCGGAGGAGGAAGTCAGTATGCTGCTGGCCGATGAACCCGAGCACAAGCGGCTACGTGGTCTCGTCAACGACCTCTTCACGCCCAGGGCGGTAGGCGCCTGGCGAGACCGCATTGTCGAGGTCATCGGAGCCCGGCTGGATGCCATCGAAGGGCCGGAGTTCGATCTTATCGCCGACTACGCCGGCCCCATCCCCACCGTCGTCATCGCCGAGATGATGGGTATACCCGCGGAACGCCACGGTGACTTCAAGCGCTGGTCCGATACCGTGGTGGCGATCAGCTTCAACCCCGCCCCGGAACCGGAGCAGACCGAACAGGGGCTGCTTGCCCGGGATGCACTCAATGCGTTTTTCGGGGAACAGATCGCGGACAGGCGCCGCAACCCCGGGCGCGACCTGATTTCACAGATGGTGCAGGCGGAGGTGGACGGCAAGGTGCTCAGCGACTTTGACATCATCATGCAGTGCAACCTGCTGCTGGTGGCGGGTAACGTGACCACCACGGACATGATAGGCAATGGCATCAAGGCCCTGTTACAGCACCCGGGGCAACTGGCGAAGCTGCGGGCCAGGCCGGGATTGATCGACGCCGCTGTCGAGGAAATCCTGCGCTTCGATTCACCGGTCACCAACTCCGGGCGCATTACCCATGACGATGTGCACATCGCCGGCTGCCCGGTGCGCAGGGGTGAGTCGCTCAACGTGTCGCTCGCGGGGGCCAACCGGGACCCGGCTGTTTATACCGACCCGGACACCTTCGACATCGAGCGGGAACACATACCGCACCAGGCCTTCGGCGGTGGACGCCATCACTGCCTGGGGGCCTCCCTGGCACGACTGGAGGGGGCGGAGGCGATTCTACGACTGGTGCAACGGTTTCCGAATCTCGCCTTCAGTGACCGCGGCTACGCAATGGCCGCCATCCCCGTGTTCCGGGGTATGACACAGTGCTGGTTGCGAACAAATTAGAGCCACTTACCGCAGCCCCCAGCTCACCTGACGCCGGGACCATGTCGTTTACAGTTACCCTGGCGAAAACGATCCTTGTACTCCTGCCGCTTCCGTTTCCAGCTCTCCATTTGTGCTATCGAGCCACCGCCCCTGCGCAGCTCGGTATAGTGTTCAATTTTCTGCTGAATTTTGCGGCAGTCGTCCAGAGATCTATCTTCAGGGTAAGCATCGAGGTGATGCAATCCCAGGAAAAAGGACAGGTAAAGGGGCTTTACTTTCACAGGCTCTTCCTTGATTTGCGAATTGACGGCCAGCCCCGTTACGGACGCGCGGGGCCGATCAGTGGCGTAGGCCGAACTCCCGGCCCGGAAACGCCATTAGACGTCCCGACAGTGGTCTACTCAACTAAAAGGCCGAAATCGATGGAATACCCTGGGCCGGTCGCCTGCTTCGCTCACCGATTTGAGTCAGGTATTCTGTGAGCGAGGTGCCCTAGAGCTCCAGCTCGTAAGGCGGATGATGCAGCTCGTACCGGCTGTTCACCAATGCGGCATTGACGAAGGTCGTGGTGTCGTTCGTATGGGTTCCGGAACTCGCGTGTACATGGCCGAAACAGTGAACGGTCGGTTTGGTCCTCTCTATGGCCGAGAGGAGATGAGGACAACCCAGCTCCAGCCCCCTGGACGAGACATCGAGAATGCCGCCCGGCGGGGTGTGGGTGATCAATACGTCTACGTCGGACGGAATTTCAGCCCATTTCCCCGGCAGGGCGTAGTCATCTACATAGTACGCCTGGCCACTCAGTTCCGGTATCCATGGCGCACCAAAAAACCTGATACCGTCAAAGTCGAAGGCTGAGCCCTCCAGATAGACAGCGTTTTTGAAAGGACTGTGGGCATAGGTTGATCGTTTCTCCAGCTCGAAATCGTGATTGCCCCCCACGCACAGAATCAGGTCGAAGTCCTGCTCGCCGAACCATGCGTCCATGCGGTCGAAGTCGTCGTGGCTTTGACTGAACATGTTGAACATATCGCCGCAATGAATAAGCACATCGCCGCGCAGGCGGCCGAGCTGGGTGTGCTTACCGTGTGTGTCGCTGATGACAGTCAGTTTCAAGCTCAACTACCCTTCCCGCCGCGAGGTCGGGTTTCGATGCGCTCACCAAAGCCTGAAATCAGGGGACGGCAGCAAAGCGGCGCCAACAGGCGACGGTCACTCGCTGCCAACTGACTGTATTGACTATTCACCTGCAACACTGAACACGGCACTGGCGCGCGCTATCCGTTTCGATTGAACAGACAAGTAACAGTTCGCGAAGGCCATTTTCCTGCCCACTTTCTGCACATCGGTTGTTATTTCTATCCAGTCCCCTTTCCTGGCAGCGCCTGCATAGTCTATCGACAAGTTCGCCGTGATCAGCGGAACCTGCTTGCCTGAAGCGAGGGCGGCACTGTAGCCAAGCGCAATGTCAGCGACGCTGCTCAGCACGCCGCCATGGACGAGCCCACGAGCGTTGCAGTGTTTGTCCAGCGCTCGGAAGCCTATGACCAGCTCGCTCCCTATTCGCCTGTTGTAGATTGGCCCCAGTAAGTCCAGAAACGGGCTGCTCCTGAACAGGGGCTCGAACCCATCTGGAATGTCGTTCATCAGTCTGCTCTCGACAAGCTGAAATCCTCTCGGCGTTGGCCATGCACGGCGCCGCGGTTTTGCAACCCGCGTGAATCCTCATCACGCGTCCGTGGGAAGGCGTGGCAGTGGCAACCGGTCTGGTAACCGGGAGAAAGCTCTAGTCTCTCGGAACAAAAATATCCAACGGTAGTACCGCAGTCACACCGACATTCGGAACATCGACCAGTTGCCCGATGCGCATATCGACAGCGACACTGGCGATCATGTAGGCCTGCCACTGATCATAGCTATATTCCCCCATGATGTACTCAATCATGGCGGCGAGTGCATTTCGGGCCGCAAGATTGATATCGCCCGACAGGTTGCTGAGGCCGGCGATTTTCGGGGATTCCAGGTAAGCAAGGTTAGCGGGCACGCTCTTTTTATCCTTCAGCGGGAAGCCGGTTACCGCATAGAAGCGCTCGGAGGGTATCCTCAGCACTGATGCGGGCCCCTCGTAGTGAGGACCGCGAGAAAGATTCGGCGGGTCCTCAACAATACGGGCGGTAACCGCCATTTTGCCGCCCATTTCGATCGCCGTGCCCGCTACCTCTCCGTCGCCCTGTGCGTAGTGGAAATCGCCAACCGCCAGACCGCAGCCATCGACGAAACAGGGCAGATACACGGTGGTTCCGGTGGTGATGTACCGGATGTCCATGTTACCGCCGTGCTCTCGCGGCGGTATGGTGCGCAGGCACTCCGATGGCTTCGTGCCTCCCGCGCCACACAGCGCCGCCGGCTTCGCTTCGACGGGATCCGGGCTCATCACGGCGCCGCCGGATTCGAGCAGCTGTGTCTCTCGCGCGAGGACGTCAGCGAGCAAATCCGGACCGGGCAAGGTTGTCACGACGCCAGGAAAACTCGCGTTCGGGATACGCACGCCCGGTAGCGCATCGCTAACGGCAAAATCGTCATTGATACGCCATACGATGAACCGTTCATCGGTTCCGAACCGGTCACCGGCAAATCCAAACGGCCCAGCCTCGGTCCAACCGACATCGGCGGGCTCCAGGGACTCGATGGTAACCGCCAGCACATCACCTGCCTTGGCGGTATTGATATGGACTGGCCCGGTCAATGCATGGACAATGCCGACCCCCTCTCGTGGGTTGGTCTTCGCACTCGAGAATTTGCCCGGGTCAAGGGTGAGGTCGAACGCATCGCGACCGAGGAACACGATGCGCTCGCCGGGATCAGCTCTGGCCACCATCGGTATGTCGGGATGGAGGCGGTTTATGCAGGCCGCATCATCGGCACAGCTCACACTGAGGTCACCCACCAGGATTTCGGCAGCAACGTCCTGAACGATTACCACCGGTAACATTAGCCCGCAGGCGAGAAAGGTGGAAAGGCCATGTTTCATGCACTAACTCCCGTAACGTCGATTAGCTTTGAAGCCAGGATGACTTATTAGACACTAGACACTCACCCTTCCGTCGGCACCTTGCCTATCAAGCTTACCTCATCGACAGCAATGGACCGTAGCTGATTTTTCATTCCGGGTAGTCGCTTTCAAGTTATCAAGGGAAAGTAGGTTCTCACCATTCACTGTGAACTTAAGGTTTTTCTATAACTGGAAGAACCAGGTGGGAATCGTGATCTTTTCCGGCGTAGATTTTGTGAAAGCCCTGGTTGACAAGTTTGTCATGCTGCACTGTTGCCTCCCGGGCTATATCTGAGCCTTTCACCACCAGTTCCAAGGTCGTTCCTTTCTCAAATAGAACAGCAAAAGGAAGGATCTCGATCTCAACCGGTATAATTTGACCTGGCTCGATCGGCTGATATTCATCCAGCGCGAGGACCGGCTGAATATCGCTCGCCAGTTCTTCATCGAGCTTTCTCAGGCTCACCCTCAGCCAGCCGCGCGTTGCAACCTTGCGCATTTTCAACGCATTCATAAACAGCTTTACGTCGCCATTTTCATCGAGTTTTCTTATGGCAACAAAGATATCCATGTCATTGCCATCAGTGGTTGATACCCAAAGCTTTAACTTTGAGTAGCCAACAATTTCAGTGTCCCTGTCAAACTTATGGCGAAAGGCTATCTCATCGTTAACGTTAACCGACGTGTATTGAGTCATCGTATTGATCGGCAGCGGTTCGGTCGTTAGCGTGTGGTTGTACCCATCGACATAGAATTTCTTGTACTGTGTGTCGGCAAGCGGCCAGGCACTCTCCTCCCGGGCGTAGTACTCGCCATCACCCTTGTCTACTTCGAGCCTTACCGGCATCAGTCTACTTCTGGCGGCCTCGTCTCCTTTGAGGTAAAGGTCAAAGAATGCCCTCTCGTATTCTTTTGCTTCATTAGAATTGGAGGTTGTCCATTCGTGCCTTCCATGCGTGTAAAGGTACTTTTCGCTTTTAAGTCGCTTGTAGCCTTCGAAACCCCCGCGTGAATGCAGCCCCTGGTTGCTCCACGTGGATATTACCAGCGCTGGAACGTTAATGTTGCCGACATCCGTCGGCGGGATCTCGTAGTCTGTGTAAAAAGACATGCTTGGGAGTTCTGGCAGGTCTGTCATCCCGAACTGTGTTGGCTGCTGCGGATCAATTTCACTGCCGTGCCCCGCCATCCACCACGGAACGAATGCGGTTTCCGGAATACCGCCATGAAAAGCGGCATCCCTGACGAGATCCGTCAGACCTTCCCAGACGGCCATTGCCGCCAGGCCTCTGGGTTGCCGTGCATTGACGTACCACTGGGTAATACCCAAATAAGACGTGCCCACGGTCCCGACTTTGCCATTGGACCATGGCTGCTCGCTGGCCCATTCAACGGTATTCGCAAAATCCTGGTGAACCCTTCGGCTGAATGGGTCATTTTTGCCGGTCGACTTACCGGTACCCCGCGCATCAACCAGGATGAGCGCATAACCATGTGGCACCCAATAACCCGGGTCGGGTGCTTCCCAGTTTGCCTCGTCACTCACGGTCATTGACCCAAGGTCTGCGCCCAGAGCCCGGAAGGGATCCCCACGGGTGAGTGTCACCCATAGATTCGGCCACATGTCCTTGTTATAGCTTGTAAAAGCCATGATGACGGGGACTATTTCCTGCGTTTTGGGACGATAGATATTCATCGAAATCTCTACGCCGTCTTCCATCGTCAGGCGATGATCGTACTCAGCTAGCAGATCTTCCGTCAGCGGATGCACGATAGTTTGATCATTCCCAATCTTGATGTAGGTCGCTACGGGAAGATCCTGCCCGCTGACGCTTTCGACGACAGCAACGGCAAGTATGGGTAGTAGTCGAATCACTTTGTTCATTGCGTTTTGCATTTTTCGACCGCCCTACTGTTCTTGTGTTGACGTTTTATGAATAAAGCAGATATTCAGCAACGATGAAGACTTAAGGGGGCGTGGCGACAGCCCCATCAGAGATAGCACCAACCACCAGCTGCACTTTCTTCTATAGGTCAAGATTCTACAACTGACAACTACACGGGTATTTGTTCAACGAGGGATTGCTGGATGGACGGCTATCGGCAGAGCGCGGCCCCGAATACAACCGACAGTGCCATAGGGTCCACGTTTTACAATTCATTTAGCCACTCTACCGATTTCGCGAGCGCCATTCGGCCTGCTTCAGTATCAAGATTGAACTGATAGTCGTGACCCAACGCTGGTGTGTAATCGGCGGGAAAGAATAGACGCGCGACATCAACACCGTTGGATTTCAGAGCTGCCGCCAGTGCAACTGACTGGGGCCCGAGTCGATCGGCATTACCTGCGCTGATGAATACGGAAGGGAAATCTCGGGGAATGTTCGAAATAATCGAAAACTTATCAAATATTTCTACCTGTCGCCAATCCCGCTCGCCGGTATACGCCCATGCCGCCGTTTGCACGAACCAGCTTAATAGACCGCCTCCAGACCCCATTGCGCTGATATCGTAAACACCGCAATAAAGAAGCAAACCCGCTATGCTCTCGGCCTCAACCTGATTCTTGACGCCGATACTTTCGCCATGGTCGGGGTCGACAATGCTTGCCGTCGTCTGTGCGGCGGTCTGCGTCCCTGCACTGTCGCCCGCGAGCACGATCTGGTTCACATTGATGCCGAGCTGGCCGGCGTTGCGAACAAGGTAGGTAAGCGCATTGTTTACTTGTCGCACCGGAGTTGGATAAACCGCATCCGGAGCGATTGTGTAGTCGACATTGACTACCGTGAACCCCTGCCCGGCAAGTATCGTTACATAATTACGAATATCCTCACGCCGGCCGGAAACGAAACCGCCAAGACCAGCGGTAACTAACCATTTGGTCATTTTGCCTCCAGTTGATGCACCGTACGCCGAATTGCACCGATGTTACCGAGCTGAACCGATATCACTCCGCGGCCCAGGGCAGCTACATTGCTCAGTTCAGCAATAAAACGTCCGGTTCGGGTCACGAGCCGGCACACAACGCAATCCCCCAGGGGCCCACATCGCTGCAGGCTGCGGCAGCGTGGGGTGTCGCAGGCCTGAATCGCGGGCGCTAGTCTGGTAAGAAACATTTCCATTACTAACCTTGATGAATTCGCGGCGTTCCAAGTCTTTGACGATAAAATCGAGCTGCTGTTCCGATAACTGTTCTGTGAACGGAGAGTTGGTGGTGTTCGACACGGTCTTGATTTTTCGTGGCCTGGATTGGCCGCGCCCTGCGAGATTTTTCACAATCGCAGCCACCTTGTCGTCGATTGATGCCGCAGTAGACATTCTCACCACGGGAATCTCCGCCAGATCACGTTCACGCTGGATTTTGATACCACGTGCTTTCAGAGGCTTGACCAGAGTATCGAAACCGGTGTCACAAGAGACGATGTGAAAGCAGGCCCTATTATCCTGGGCAACGAGCTCGCCGATGTAATAAGTAATGTGGAAGTCGAGAGCGTTTTTCCCGGAGCCTGCGATTTTGATGTACTTAGCATCCCCTCCGAGCGACTGCATCGCAGCGGCCAGGTCAAACGGTATCCTGGTTTGGTTCGCACCCACGAACACAAAGACTTTGAAGAGGTATTGCTCAAGAACCTCCAGGTTACCCGGTTTGACGTTCTCAAAATCAATCAATACGTAATTGGTCGCCAATCGATCTCTCCTGGCTTGGCCCTGGCGATTAAGGTTGAGACAGCCATCATGCCGCCCGCAACTCTGACTGACTAATGGATAATGGTGGTCGGGATAGTAAACAACTACCAGACCATGGCTGAACGGAATTGATACTGGACGTTCCCGCGGGAACGTTTCTTGGTTATGAACAGCAATCTGGATATTCCGAATAGAACTGAGATATGGAATACTTGGTGTAACATGGATTTCCCGGGGTTGACGGCCGGCCATGTAATGGATTCGTTTCTTCAATTATCTAGGAGCGCTCGTTAAGGCCCGCGCTATAGGCGCGAGCTTGTGAACGTCCAATTTAACGCGTTTGTCAGGCTGGAGGATCAGTCCTTGACGCCTCTATACGCTGAAAATGAAAATTTCCCGAAGGTCGACTCATCGTTATCGACTGAATTTTCAGGGTAAAAGAAATCCAATCATCATATTCCAGGTGCTACCTCTGAATTTCTTGCGCAATACCTGGATTTCCCTGTGTGATCCTTTCAGAAACTTAGTGCGCATTCCATCTTCAGCTTCCTCATTGCCTGCATAAGGAACCCAGAATCCACCCCAGTCCTCGTGATTCCAGAAATCCGTCTCACATGCAGGGAGCGGTCACAGCAAAAAGGCGACAGCACCGTCTTGTTATGGCTCAACATGTAACACCTCCTCCAGAAACTCTTTAGCCAAACCTTGCGCGGCATTTTCCTGGCTGTCTGAGGTGTCGCCCCACTTGCGACAGTACCAGCAAATTCGCTCAGCAATAGTTCCATCGGACGGTTCACCCAGCTTCCCTCTGAGACCCAGTATCTGTCGCCCCAATTTAACGAGCTCTCCTGTCGTAGTGTCAGTTTTGAAGCGTAGCTGCTGAAACGGGTTAAAATCGGGCACGCAGAATACAAGATCATTTTTTCCGGCCGCTGCGTCTTCCAAGTGAGGAATAAGCCGTTCACGCAGCTCAGTCTCCATTTGGTCCAACCGTGAATACAGCTTGGCCTTAGAAATCATTATCGACACTCAAAAGACATAACGCTTCAAGGAAAGGCGCGCTGTAAGCGTGTCTTTATTGCTTGAATTGTTATGAGCGCCTTTACTCTCCATTACCGAGACCATGCACTGCGACGACTGTTCCTTCATTGCTCAGCTTTTCGACTCGCAGTGCTTTCAGAGGAGCGTATTTTTTCGAATTGTAGAATCCTGACATCACTTCCGAACTCGGAAATTTTATGATCGCAACCCAGTTACCGGGCCAACTGCCTTCAAGAAGATCTATATTGGCGTCTGCTGCTAGCACCTCAGCACCGATCTCCGTAAGTTGCTCAAGTAACGGGTACCCATATTCCGAAAGGTAGGATTCATAGTCCTTTACATCGATCTGAGCAATTAGATATACGGGGCTGGACATTAGAAACTCTCCAAAACGCGGTGCATATAAAATACACAAATTTGGATTCTATGGACATGCTCGATGAGGGATTTGTCCTCTATTTTCGATCCAATTTGCCTGCTTGGAACTCAATAGACCCGCAAGCTTTTCCTTATATTGGCGCCCGTCGGCTTCTGTGAGGAAATTTTGGCGTTGATTGTTTGCACCACTGCTGAAAAAGCCGTCATCGTTCTTTAGTACGGATTTACCTGCACCCAAGCGAAAATGTACTTGCCTTTTTCTTCATCGAAGAAAAACTCACTAACTCACAAATCTTGTCGACGCGAGCATCGGATGCAGTTATGCCTAGTGTCTCGGCGATGCGTCTAACAGTGCCAGGTAAATCTCTCTTCATATCAGCGAAATGGAAAAAATTTAGTTGATCTAGATGGCGGTAGGCGTCGAGGGTGTAATAGTGGTAAACAAACGCCTCCAGCGATCGGGATTCTGCTGCGCCAGCGGTAAACGGTTCGTCGAGCCAGGCAGCAAACGCTTTCCGCGGATCCGGATCGATGATGGGCAAATCCCGTTTCTGCTTCATGTTCAGGCCCTGCTTTCGCCTGGAGAAAAAAGCATCTACGGGGTGTCTATAAACGACGAAGTAGATACTTTTCTCGTAAAATGGAATGCCATCAAGGGGCGTACGACTTTTAATGAATCGCCGATGTTTCTGTGCGTCGAGATTATTCAGGCACACGCTAAGCGGGTCTAATTCACTATTTATCCACGGAGAGATCTCCGCAAGCCGGACTGGTAACTCATTGGTCTCAAGTATCAAAAACGCACATATCGCCTGAGTCCATGTAGTGCCGCACCTGGGGGAGTGTACATATGAATATATCGTCATCTCGGGCGACGAATGAATTCCACCGGTCGGTATTAGTGAACCGATCGTGATAAGCGACTACCTTCTTTGGATGGCGGCTGAGAGTTTTCCTAGGTCGAGATAACATGGGGACGGCCTGTATGGGGAGAGAGAAAAGCTGGTCAACTTTCGACGGTCACATAACCCAGCCAACAAGGGCGCGCGGTACGCGCGTCCCGCCGCTTCGTCTTGTTAAGAGGCTCAATGCCCGAGCAGTGAGGCATAGTTTTCCAAAACCTTTTCAATACCCTTGTCGTCACCCTTGTCGTCCAAATTCTCGTCGGTGACGGACTCATGGTAGATTCGGTGTAACGGCCCGCGGTGCCTTCTTGGGTGTTGATGTAATAATACTGGCTTGTTAACGGAGCGCGTTGCTCGGGACGGTTCACGAACACCGCGCCAAGGCTGAACGCAATTGATACTCGACGTTCCCGCGGGAACGTATTTTGGTTATGACAAGCAGCCGGGATATTCCGAGCGTACCGGAGATGCCAGGCGCTCGGTCTGGGCAGGATTTTACTGATTTCATAGCCGGCCATGTACTGGATTCGTTTCTGCATTTCTCAATGAGCGCCCATTAACGCCGCCAATAGGGGCGCGCGGCACCCACGCCCCCCTGCTT
This sequence comes from uncultured Gammaproteobacteria bacterium, assembly GCA_963753815.1. Lineage (GTDB taxonomy): Bacteria > Pseudomonadota > Gammaproteobacteria > Pseudomonadales > Halieaceae > CAVWDU01. Next base: position 1,515,593 of record CAVWDU010000003.1, on the reverse strand, counting down.
GGGATTGTTAACGTGTGCTGCACTAAATGTATATGATGATAATATACGTCAATGATCGATTGGGGCCAAATTACAGGTTTCGACTGGGATGCTGGGAACGGCCGCAAAAGCCTCAATAAGCACGATGTGAGCAAGGCGGAGGCGGAGCAGTTGTTTTTCAACGAGCCAGTTCTGCTGGCACCAGATCCAAAGCACAGCGCAGATGAACCTCGATTTCATGCACTTGGCAAAGCTGACGACGGAGCTTTGCTGCATGCGACCTTCACGCAGCGCAAACAAGGCGCGTTGATCAAAGTGATATCGGTAAGGCCAATGCATCGCAGAGAGAGATTGATTTATGAGCAAGAAAACTAAGCGGCCACCAAAATTCAAAAACGAAACCCAAGAAAGATCGTTTTGGGAGGCAAACGATTCCAGTGAATATGTCGACTGGGCGCGCGCAGACCGTGTGTCTATGCCAAATCTGAAACCCTCGACCAAAACTATCTCTTTACGTCTTCCGGAAATGCTGCTTGACAGCATCAAGATCGAAGCAAACAAGCGCGATATGCCCTACCAATCGTTAATAAAAGCTTGGCTTGCTGAAGACGTAAAGCAAAGTCGCGAGTCTGCCTAGCACGTTAACGCCTCAAGAAGGGACGCTGTAACGGAAATTCGGGGGACCAGCCATAACGGAAGTCCAGCCCCGCTGCGGTCACCAATGGGAAACTGACACTTACCGCCATCAGCGGGGCGAGCACTCTGTCCCAGGCTTTTGCGTTTCGGATACTTTCAGCATTCTGCCTTTCGGCCATCAATCCGGGATGTCGCCGTTTCGCCCAAATATGCCTCCTACACCGTACCTGCGGCAAAGTTCAACAACGAATAGAGCCACGCCTGCCCCCAACCGATATCGCCTGCGCAGGCAAAGAGAACCACTGATATGAAAAGATACACCGCAACTATGCGGATCCATTGGCGAGGCGACTCCACTTGAACTAGCTTTGGATCACGTACATTCGTTGACATGAACATCCATCAAATCACACGGCTCTAATTGAGCGCCTGACGCTTCGGGTTTCGGCCGTTGTCAGGCCGTCCGCAACCCTGACTTGTTAATGGACCGCGTTGCTCGAGACGATTCACGGAATCCTGGCCAGGGCTGAACGCAATTGATACCCGACGTTCCCGCGGGAACGTATTTTGATTATGAACGGCACCCTGGTTATTCCCACCATGCCGGTGATACCAGGAACCCGGCCCCGTTGGCGTTTTCCGGAGTTCATACTCGGCGATGTATTTGAGTCGATTCTGCAAATCTCTAAGAGCGCCCATTAACGCCCAGCACACCGGCCGACTGAAGCGACGCGTAAGGAGGTCCAGGCCGAAGGCCGGAGATGCTGCTGCTTGTTAGGCATTTATATTCCAAATCCACCCAAGGGTTGTGTTTCAAAACGCTCTCCGAAGCGAGATATTAGAGGTCTACCTTTAGCAATTGCGTTTTGGACGGACTCAAGTTTTAGTGATGCTTGATGCATTACTTGGTTTTCCCAAACTTCGGTAATCCATAGCGCATCATTATTGCTGCTATCCTTAGCAACGACATAACTGAGACATCCAGGCATACCTGCCACACCGGCTATTAAGATCTTTGCCAGTTCGTCACGCTTACATGGAACGGCAATCATTTTTCCGACGATGCCATACATTTTTTCTTCTTTCATTGCGGATTCCCCATGCACGTTCGAGGTTATACCAATCAGAGCCATCCAAACCAAAAATTCACGCCGAGATGTATTCATAGTATTGCCTAACGCTGGGCGGCAGCGAGCGCGCTGTGAGCGCGTCCGGCGACCGAAGGGAGCGAACTGACCGCACTTGTTATTGCGCGGCATGCCAGGCGATCGGATGGCGAGCGTTGCTGGAGCGAATGCGGAAGCCCTAGTTCACGTATAGAGCCAGAGATGTCAGGAGTAAGGAGAGCGCCTGGAAGATAGATCGGAGCTCGGTACGCTGGATGAACTGGCGTAGCGCCAATCGCTGATTCTCTTCTCGGGGCCAAAATGGCTGTGTATACGACGGTGCTCATAGACTCACCGTGATCTGGCACGAGATCGCTCCGGCGCTATAACAGCTATATCTACGGACGGGGCCGTTGATCAGCATTCCGTATAACTTCGAGTGTCTCGATTGTTCCCTTGAATAACGCTCGTGTTTACAGCCGGTTATCACGGCTGAGTGCGGCACAGAGTAAATAGCGAGAAGTCTTCGAAGAAACGATTCATCATTTGCGGTCACCGCATGCACCCGTTAGAAAGCAGTAACTTCATACGAATCAATAGCATAGCATATAGCGGGAGCATTCCTGACCAGGATTTCCGTTGAAAAAACAATGCGAGACTGTTTGGTAGTTCGCGGCTGCACACGTATGAAGACCTGGGTTCGGTTCGGGCGACATGGATAGCCTTTCAGCACTCCACGCACGATAAAGGGTGGCTTGTTGTCCCCTATGGAACGCCCTTCAATCAAGACCCCCTGACAACCAGTGGAGCAGGTTCAGTGCGAACTGTGCATTTTGTTTGGCTACCGGCGAATTCATTCCCATTGGCCGACGATCCGGGCCCAAGGTCTGGGCGCTGAACATGGCGGCCTCGCCGAATACTGCAACTCGACCTTTCCCGTGCTCTAAAGCCAGGCCTTGATACCAGCCCTCAATATTGATTCGACGGGTAGCTTCGGTAAATACCGCCGGTGTCTCCGGGAAAAGCATCTCTGTTGCGGGCCCGAACACGAGTAGCGGAGAGAAGTCCCCTTCTGCTTGAAATGCCTGACCGGTGAAGGTTGCGACAGAGTCAATTCGCTCACGATCAAGGCGCCCATTGGTAATGGGATGGTCGACCAACTGGCCGTTCTCGCGATCAAAAACTATGGGCGGACGCGGTGATTCGAATCCCTTTCTGATTGCGTAGCCATTCTCGAAGCGCACCCCGAATGCGGATGCCAACCCGGCTGTGGCAGCTGGCATGGGCATATGGTCAGCAATCAGCAAAAGCGAACCACCCTCACTGACCCATTGCTCGACGACTGCGACCTCCCCCGGGGTAAACGCCGGATAATTAGGCAGCGACCAGACATCCACATTCCTCTCCGAGAGGGCGTTGGCAACCACGAATATTTTCCCTTGATCCAAGGCTTCGGCGCTGACTTTTGCTGCCAGTGACCGGACCACGTAACCGTCACTGCGCAACAGCTCGGCGAACGGTCGATAGCGACCCTCAGCCGTATGAAAGTTGTTGTGGCCGGCATCGACCAGGACAGTCGGGCCCTCGCCAAACTCGTAGGCGGGAACGGCTGCCCTGGCCTGGAATGTCTCGTCTGTTATCTGGGAGTCCGGTGTCTCGCAGGCCATGAGGCTCGCGATCAACGCCACCCAACACACCTTGCGGGCGTTTTTTTTCTGCACGATTGAATCACTCCAGACAAACGGGTCTGCAGCATCATGCTGGGACACGGCTTTCGTGGCAAATCGCGGGCCGTGACGCCTCGGGGCCGTTCTGACCCTGCGGGCTTCGGCGCTGCGCGCCTCGTTGCCAACTCTCCCGTGGGGAGAGTCTGTCGAACTGGCGGCAGTTCTCACCCACCGGGACACCAAACAAAAACGCCACCTTGGCGCTGGCCTTTGTTCCTGACAGGAGGTGGTAGGACCAGGCAGATGAATCAGACCGGCCTCGGGGCCGTTCTGACCCTGCGGGCTTCGGCGCTGCGCGCCTCGTTGCAAACTCTCCCGTGGGGAGAGTTTGTCGAACTGGCGGCAGTTCTCACCCACCGGGACACCAAACAAAAACGCCACCTTGGCGCTGGCCTTTGTTCCTGACAGGAGGTGGTAGGACCAGGCAGATGAATCAGACCGGCCTCGGGGCCGTTCTGACCCTGCGGGCTTCGGCGCTGCGCGCCTCGTTGCAAACTCTCCCGTGGGGAGAGTTTGTCGAACTGGCGGCAGTTCTCACCCACCGGGACACCAAACAAAAACGCCACCTTGGCGCTGGCCTTTGTTCCTGACAGGAGGTGGTAGGACCAGGCAGATGAATCAGACCGGCCTCGGGGCCGTTCTGACCCTGCGGGCTTCGGCGCTGCGCGCCTCGTTGCAAACTCTCCCGTGGGGAGAGTTTGTCGAACTGGCGGCAGTTCTCACCCACCGGGACACCAAACAAAAAAGCCACCCGATGGGTGGCCTTTTTGTTTGGTAGGACCAGGCAGATTCGAACTGCCGACCTCTACCATGTCAAGGTAGCGCTCTAACCAACTGAGCTATGGTCCTGGAGAACGCGCATTATAGGCGGGGAGTCCGCGGAGCTCAATATCTGGGTGAGCAAACTGCCCGAAAGGGTGAAATGGGTCATACTGGTCACTATGTGGGATGTTATCGAGCAGGCGATTCGGGAAGCGACGGGAAGCGGATTCACGGCCGAATCACTGTCTCCGGTACACGGCGGGTCCATCAATGAAGCCTGGCGGCTGGCGGGTCCGGGTGGCCCGATTTTTGTGAAACTGAACGAAGCCGCGCGGCTGCCGATGTTCGAGGCCGAGGCCGCCGGGCTGCAGGCCCTGCACGCAAGCGGCGCGATCCGGGTGCCGCGGACCGTGGCGCTGGGCGAGGCCGGCACCCGCAGCTTCCTGGTGCTGGAATACATCGAATTTGGTGCAATAACGCACGCTACCAGCGAAGCGCTGGGGCACCAGCTGGCCCGCATGCACCGGGCGGGCGCGGAGCAATTCGGCTGGGAACGCGACAACACCATCGGCTCGACGCCACAGCCCAACCCCTGGAACCCGAGCTGGCCGGCATTCTTCGCCGAAAACAGGCTGCAATTCCAACTCGAACTGGCGGCGGCAAACGGCGCCGATGCCGGGTTACTGGATAAGGGTGCAAAGCTGCAGGAATCCCTACCGGTGCTTTTCGGCGACCACGACCCGGCGCCCTCGCTGCTGCACGGCGACCTGTGGTCGGGCAACTGCAATGCCGACAGCGACGGCAACCCGGTATTATTCGACCCCGCCGTCTATTACGGCGACCGCGAGGCCGACCTCGCCATGACCGAGCTATTTGGCGGCTTCAACCAGCGCGTCTACGCGGCCTACGACGAGGAGTGGCCGCTGGAGCCGGGCTACCCGTTACGCAGAACGCTCTACAACCTCTACCACGTGCTCAATCACTTCAACCTGTTCGGAGGCGGCTACCAGGGGCAGGCCCGGAGCATGGTCGATGCGCTGCTGGCCGAGGCCAGCTGACGTTGCCGGACGGAATCGCCTGACCTCGCTGACCGGAATCAGCTAGGGCTGATCGCCGCTCGCGACGGCATCGGCCGCATAGACCTGCCGGCCCGCCACCCAGGTGCCCAGCACCACGTTCTTCCAGATGCCCTCTTCCGGCACCTCGAAGTAGTCGTCCCGCACCAGGATGAAATCGGCGTAATACCCGGGCAGCAGGCGCCCGATCGCAGCTTCCTGGTGGGCGGCGTAGGCGGCGAATTCGGTGAAGAGGCTGAGCGCGACACGTCGCGACAGCTTTTCACGGGGCAGCCAGCCCTCGGGCGGGGCGTTGGCGTGGCTCTGGCGGGTGATCGCCGCGTGCAGGCCGAAAAACGGGTTCGCCGGTTCGACCGGGAAGTCCGACCCCCCCGCCATGTGGGCGCCACTGTCGAGCAACTGTCTCCACGCATAGGCCCCGGCGAGGCGCGCTTCACCGAGGCGGTCGCCTGCCATGTTCATGTCACTGGTCGCGTGCGTCGGCTGAATCGAGGCAATGATACCGCTGGCCGCCAGCCTGGGAATATCCGCCACCCGCAGGATCTGTGCGTGCTCGATGCGGTGGCGCAACGCGCGGCTGTCCTCGCGCTTGATCAGGTTCTCGTAGAAGGTCAGCACCCGATCGTTGGCGCGATCACCAATGGCATGGGTGTTGACCTGGTAACCGGCCCGCATGGCCCGCAGAATGTGATGCTGCAGTTCCTGGTCGTTCAACAACAGCAGCCCGCGCTGGCCCGGTGCATCACTGTAATCCTCGAACAGGGCGGCACCCCGGGAACCGAGCGCCCCGTCTGCGGAAATCTTTACCGCGCGGATATCGAGCAGGTGCTCGGGATCGATCATGGGGCCCTGCGACAGGTACTGGTTGTTGTCGGGGTTGAGCACGTCGAGCATGGCGTAGAACCGCACTGGCAACCGGCCTTCCTTGCGCAGGGCCTGCAACACCCGCACCTCCTGGGCCGATGTACGCGCGTCGTGCACCGATGTCAGCCCTTCGGCCGCCAGAGCCTCCATCGCATGCACCAGCAGCGATGCCGTCTCCTCATCCGACGCAGCCGGAATCGCCTTAAACACGCTACCCATGGCGTTATCGATCAACACCCCGGTCGCACGCCCCTGCGCGTCGCGCACGATCTGGCCACCCTCCGGGTCCGGTGTACTGTCGTCGATACCCGCCGCCCGCAGTGCCGCCGTATTGACCCACAGGGCGTGCCCGTCGACCCGGTTGAAGGCAGCGGGTCGGTCTCCGGTGACCCTATCCAGGGCGGTCCGCGAGGGGAAGGCCTTGCCCGGCCAGAGCACCTGGTTCCACCCGCGGCCGAGCAACCAGCCTTCGCCCTGTCGCTGCGCGAACTCGGCCACCCGCTCGAGGGCATCCTGCTCGCTGGCTGCGCCGACCAGGTCGACCTTCTTCAGGGCCAGGCCAAGGCTGCTGACATGGCCGTGGGCATCGATCAGGCCCGGCAGCAGCGTCGCGCCCCCGCCGTCGATGCGCTCATCGGCGCCACTGGCTTTCGCGGTGGCCGCGTCCGGGTACAGCCGGGTCACCTTGCCCGCCTCGTACTCCAGCGCGGCAAAGCGCAGCAGTGCGCCGTCGTTCATGGTATAGCCGCGCACATTGTGCACCAGCGTGGCGGCATACGAGGGGCCGGCGAGGCAGGCCAGCAGGCCGGCGCAGATCAGTCTTTTCATGGATCAGGTCTCAGGTAGGCTCGGGCGATGTCGATGATTTCCCCGACATCATATAGTGTGAGTCCGCGCCGGTGAAATTCGTCGATCTCGCCGGCGTCGGGAAAGCTGTAGTAGTTGCCACCCGCAGGCTGGGGCGCCACCGTCAATGGCTCACCCGACGCCAGTGATTCGATCGCCGACAACAGCATCTCGACACCAGCGGGATAGAGCTTGAGCACGTTCCACAGGTAGGAGTGCTGGTAATCCACCGGTTGGCGACGGGTGCCGATGATGCCACCGGTGTCGATCCCCGCATCGGTGATCGTGTGCAGCGTTGTCCCGATTTCCTCGTCGCCCGCCAGCATCGCTCGAAAGGTCGCCATGACGCCGCGGTACTGCGGCAGCAGGCCCGAGTGCAGGTTGATCACCCCGAGGCGGGGCAAAGCGATAACCGCTTCGCGAAGGATGCCACCGTAGCGGATACTCACGAACAGGTCGGGGGCGCCGTCTGCGAGCGTGCGCCGGGCAGCATCACTGTTGACACCGTTGAGCGGCTCGATGGGTACCTGCCAGCGCTCACCGAGGTCGGCAAACCCGAGCAGCTCGCCACGGGCAGCAGCGGTAGACAGTGCCGGAAACAGCAGCTCATTGAACAAAGACTGCTCGAAAAACCGCAGCAGTTCCAGCGCCTGTATAGGGCCCGGGCCGCCACCCACGCGGCTGGAGTAAAACACCCGCAAACGATGCTGGCCGGCGAGCGCGGGCACCAGGGCGTTGAGCGTAACGTTGCTGGCGAGGTCCTGGTTACAGAGGATAGTGATATTCAATTCGGTCACAGTCCAATCAGCACATAGCCCACCGCGGCGATGCCGGCGGCAATCAGCGCATAGGGCAGCTGGGTGATGGCGTGATCGAAGGGCGCGCAGCCCGCACCCTGGGCAGTGAGCACCGTGGAGTCGGAGTAAAAACAGGCATGGCTGCCAAAGCCGCTGGCGGAGAACAGGGCCCCCGCCATCAGGGGCACGCTCACGCCCACCTGCTCGGCCAGCGGGAACACGACCGGCATGGCAATCGCGAACACGCCCCAGTTGGAGCCCGTGGTGAAGGAGACGAAGGCCATGGTGACGAAGGCCAGCACCGGCAGCAATTCGGCAGTCATGTACGGCGCAACCCGGGTAATCACGTAGTCCGTCATGCCGATGGCATTGTTGCCCTCGATGAAGGTGAACACGGCGACCAGGATGGTGAGCACCGGCACCATCACCTTGAGGCCCTCGATCAGGGTGTCAAACATGTCCACGGGCTTGAGAACCCGCAGGAAGGCGTACTGGACCAGGGTCACGAAGATGCCGGCGATCACCCCCATCAACACGTCGATGTCGAACCAGACCGTAAAGAAGATCAGGGCGCCGATGGGCACGAAAAACAGGGCCGGGCTGGTGGAGGACTTGTCGGAGCCCTCGTAGATATCGGGCATCTCGATATGCTCGGAACCCGGGGGAATCACCTGCCCGGTCTCCTCGGCCCGCTGCTCGGCGCCACGCATGCGGCCCAGCAGCGGCACCACGCCGACAATCACCAGCGGCACGATCAGCACGGCGATGAACGGGTAGAACATGTAGGGAATCGACTGGATGAAAACGTCGATTCCTGCGCCGTCGGCGGCCACGCCGTTCTTCTCCAGCAGCCCGGCGAAGTAAACCGCCCAGGTCGAGATGGGTATGATCAGGCAGATGGGCGCAGCGGTGGAGTCCACCACGTATGACAACATCTCCCGCGAGACCCGGAAGCGGTCGGTGACATTCTTCATCGACGAACTGACGGTGAGAGAGTTGAGGTAATCGTCCAGGAAGATGGCCAGCCCCAGGCCCCAGGTGCACAACAGGCTGCCGCGCTTGCCGTGCACGTAGCGGGTCACCAGCTCACCGAAAGCCTGGGCGCCCCCGCCCTTCACCACCAGCGCTATGAAGGCGCCGTAAAGGGCGCAGACCAGCAGCACCCAGGCGACATCACGGTCCTGCATCACCCGTATCATCGCCTCGGAAAACTCACTCAGGAAGCCTGTACCCGACGTGATCAGGAACGCAACCAGCGCGCCGGCGATTACCGATTCAATGGTACGATGGCTCCAGACGGCCAGCGCCAACACCACCACCGTGGGCACCAAACTCAATGCACCGTATTCCGTCATCGACTTTCCCGACTGGGCGAAAACACCGGATTGTACGCGGGGACGGCGCTCCCGGCGACGAAATCCCGCGCCAAACTTTTTGTAACTGGATACCGGCTGTTCATGAACACCGGCACCACCGTAGTCCCGCCTGCACTCACCGGCAGGAGCCGGCGTGCTTGACCCAGCCGCCATGACGCAACAACGTAACGCGCCCGCCACGGCCGCGGGCTGCAGGGTGAGAGCACTGGTCGTCGGCGCTCGCCGTGCCCGTCAGGGAACCGGGCCATTTCTCGCCGCCGCCCTGCTCGAGGCCGGTGCCGACGTGTGCGCCATCGTTGGCACCAGCGACGCCAGCGTGGACGCGGCGAAGGCGGAGCTGAGCCAGCGCCTGCACATCGACTGTAACGGTTATACCGATCTGCCCGCAGCCCTCGCGACCGAACAGCCGACCGCGGTGGCCCTGTGTTCGCCCTGGCGCTTCCACGAGGCACAGCTCGAGCACGTTGCCGCCGCCGGCTGTCACTGCCTGGTGGAGAAGCCGCTGGCCTGGCCTGCCGATATGGCGACCGTCGATACACTGATCGGGCACTTCGAGGCGAGCGGCCGGGTGCTGCAGATGGTGACCCAGTGGCCGCTGACGCTGCCGGCCTTCCACCAATTGCATGCAACGCCGGCGGAAGGCGTCAATACGTTTGCCATGGGCCTGAGCCCGATTTCCATCGGCGCTGACATGATTACCGACGCCGCGCCGCACTTCATCAGTATGTTACAGGCGCTGTTGGGGCCGGGCAGCTTCACCCGCGTCGAGGTGGACATCGGCGACGGCCCCCGGCCCGATCACCTGACGCTGGACTGCACCTATGGGCACGCGACCGGCAACTGCCACAGCACTCTCTCGCTGGTGACCTGCCCCGAGCCGCCACGCCCGGCCTGGTACGAGATCAACGGCAGGCGGGCCGACCGCGAGATAGCGCTGCCTGACTATCAACAGTTCCTGGTCGCCAACGCGCGTCGGGTGGCCCTGCCGGACCCGCTAGAGGGGGTTGCCCGCGGCTTCATCGCCGCGATCGGTACCGGACGCAGCAACGGTGACAGCCTGCGCAATGCCCACCAGAACCTGCTGCAGCTGGCGAAAGCGCTGCCCAATAGCCTCACGTGACGTCGGTTGTTGTCGCCCCGGCCACCCCGTAAAATGGTCGGTTTCCTGGCACCAGGCCGCCCGCGGCCCCGGAGACGACTATGAGCGACACTATTCCCCTGACCGACCTCGATGCGGCCGCAGCGGGACCGGCTGCAGACGGCAACGAGCAGCTGGAACTGGACAGTATCCACGACTTCGCGACCAAGCTGACCCAACCGGGCGCCAGGTCCGCACTGGAACACTACGTGCGCTGGCAGGTTGCAAGGCGCAGCGCCGTCGATACCGACGCCGTCGACATGGACCCGGACAAGGTGCCCGATTTCGCCCCGGTCTCTATCAACCTGGATTTGACCACCGCCTGCAACTATGCCTGCGATCACTGTGTCGACCTCGACATCCTCAATACCGGCATCCGCTTCGACCACGACAAGCTGATGTCATCGCTGGAACTGATGGCGGGCCGCGGCCTGCGTTCCGTCATCGTGATCGGGGGCGGCGAGCCGACGCTCTACCCCAAGTTCGAGGAAGTCATCCGGTTCATGAAGCAGCTCAAGCTGCAGGTCTCCATCGTCTCCAACGGCACCGGCAATGCCAAGATCGCCAAGGTCGCCGACTGCATGGACGGCAGCGACTGGGTGCGGCTCTCACTCGACTCCGGCAGCGACGAGACCTTCCAGCCCATGCACAAACCGAAGAAGGGCATCAGCCTGCTCGACATCTGCGCGCGGGTCCCCGACATCAAGGCCGCCAACCCGGATGTGGTCGTGGGGTTTTCCTATATCGTCACCTGGCGCGGCGCCTTCATCAATGACACCGACATCGTCGAGAACCTGCACGAAATCGCCATGGCGACCCGGCTGGCCCGGGATTCCCAGTTCGATTACATCAGCTTCAAGCCGTTCCTGACCCGCGACGAACTCAACAACGCCGAGGTCATCGACATCCGCCAGCAGCAGAACCTCGGCGCCACGGTGGAACGGATACAGGCACAGATCGATGAGGCCGTGAAACTCGAAAGCGATACATTTCGCGTGCATCGCAGCACCGGGCTGAAAGCCATGCTGCAGGGCCGCACCCAGACCCTGGCCAAACAGCCCCAGCAGTGCCACATGCAGTTTTTCCGGCAGGTTCTGAGCCCGCTCGGCCTGTACAACTGCCCGGTGTACCGCAACCAGGATCACGGCCGCCTCGGCGACAAGAACGCGGTGGCAGATGAACTCGGCTACGATGCGACCCGAGGCGCCACCGCAGCGCTGGTGAGCAGCTTCAACGCCACCACCACCTGCGAGAAGGTCACCTGCCTGTACAACGACGTCAACTGGTGGATCGAGAGCCTGATCGACAACCCGGCGGCGCTGGAGAAGCTGCCTGTCAACGACACGCCGGAACCCGACTACTTCCTGTAGCGCCATAAGCCCTGCGGCCTCGAACTCAGCGCGAACACCCGCCGGCCAGCTCGACCGAGACGCGATCGAGGGGATATCGGGCGGGGTCAGGCTCGCCGGGGGCGTCTGGCGGCAAGGACGCCGCCAGCGAGACTGTACATGGACGTACGCTTTTTGGCGTCCCCCGGCGAGCCTGACCCCGCCTGATATCACCACGGACACCTAACCTCCGTCGCAGATCAGAGCCCTCAAATCAGGCCGGCGCCGCACCCGCCCGCAGTTGCTCCTCGCAGGCCTCTGCCACGGCATCCACGGTCACCCTGGTCATGCAGATCTGCTCTTCCAGCGGGCAGCGCTTCTTGTGGCAGGGGCCACAGGGCACCTCGACGCGCACGATAGTTTCCGAGCCGTGGCTGGTATCGGTCCACCGCGGTTCAGTCGGCCCGAACACGGTGACCCGGGGTACGGAGAAGGCCCGCGCGAAGTGTCGGGGCCCGGTATCGTTACCCAACAACAGATCACTGCGCGCGATCAGGGACTTGAGCTCCCCCAGGGTCAGGCAGGGCTGCGTCAGCAGATGGGAGGGGCAGTGCATTGCAGTCTGGATCGCCTCGGCAAGTGGTTCTTCACCAGGCCCTGGACTGATCACGACCTCGGCACCCCGCCGGCGAACCAGGTGATCGGCCACGGCAGCAAACCGTTGTGGGTCCCAGCACTTCGAGGCCCCGAAATTGGCGCCGGGGCAGAGGACCACCAGTGGGCCCGGGTACTTCGCGGTATCACCCGCTACACCACTTTCGAGCAGCCGCCTCGCCACCTCGCTGTCGCAGTCAGGCGTCGTGAACAGTCGCAGGTCATCGCCGGGATGCGGGCAACCCAGCACCTGCGCCAGGTGGCCGTAGTAGTCCACCAGCGGCAGGGGCCGGTAACCCTTGCCCTCGCGGTTGGGCACGTCAACCGGGTCGGTCAGTAACAGGCCACGCCCGTCGCGGTTGTAGCCCACCCGCCGGCGGGCACCGCAGCGCCAGCACAACCAGGCACTGCGCATGGAGTTGGGCAACATGATGGCGAGATCGAAGCCGACGCCGCGCAGGGCGGCCAGCAACTCGCGATGCTCCGACCTGGACTCGGCGCTGCGCTTGCGCGGAGGCCAGAAATGACAATGCTCCACCCACGGGCTGCCTTCCAGCAAGGGGAAAAGGTGACGGTTCATCATGAGGTGAATCTCGGCGCGGGGGAAGCGCGCGAACATCGCCTCGATAAACGGCGTTGCCATGACGACATCGCCCACCCAGGTGGGTAGCACCAACAGCACGGACGCGGGCTCCGGCTGCAATTCGATGGGCTTCGGCGGCGGACCTGCGGACACGATCGCCTCCCTGCACGGCGTGGTTCGACGAGCGCGAGTATATATTCGACCAGCGATCCCCGCTACACTGACGCGTTGCGGCTCCTACCACCCGCGGGGTATCGCGCTTGAGCACTTTTGACAAGATATTTGCCGACCCTGAAGCCCTGCTGCCGACGCTGGAGCGGCACCGGGAACAGGGTGCTATCATCGTATTCGGGAACGGCTGCTTCGACCTGCTGCACGTGGGTCATGTGCGCTACCTCGACGCCGCCAGAGCGCTGGGCGACCTCCTCGTCATCGCCGTCAATACCGAGGCCTCCATCCGCAGCAATCCCAACCGGGAAGCGCCGATCAATCCCTGCGAAAAGCGTATGGAAGTTATCGCGGGACTGCAGGCGGTCGATTACGTGATACCACTGGAAGCCTCAGTGCCAACCCCGTTGATCGAACTCTACCGGCCGCATATCCAGGCCAAGGGCACCGACTACACGTTGGAACAGATGCCCGAGCGCTTTGCGGTGGCGGAATGCGGCGGCCGGATCGAGTTTGTGGGCGACGAAAAGACCCACAGTTCCACAGCGCTGCGCCAGGCGTTACGGGACCGCGGCCAGCTTTAATCAAACCGCTCTGCCGGCTTGCAGTTTCGCTGTGGCGGGGCGAAGATGCACACCCGAACACCAACGGAGTCATCCATGAAATCGATCACCTCCTGCCTGGCGCTGGCCACGGCCCTGCTCGCCACCACAGCCCCCGTCACCCTGGCCGATGCGCACCAGCCCGGCGAGCAACTGGCCGCCGTACTGGAAAAGCGCAGCGCCGAAGACCGCGCCCGTGACCCGGCCCGACACCCCGCCGAGACTCTCGCGTTCTTCCAGGTAGCCCCGGGCATGAAGGTGGCCGAGGCACTGCCGGGCGGGGGCTGGTACACCCGCATCCTGGCACCCTATCTCGGCGGCAAGGGCACCCTGTACGGTGTCAACTACTCCGACCGGATGTGGCCGATGTTCAGCTGGGCCACCGAGGAAATGATCGAGAAGCGCATCGCTGCTACCGGAAAATTCCCCGACATGGCCCGCCGCATGGCAGCCGAGCACGCAGAGGCGATCGGTGGCAACAGCAGTGACTTCACACCGAGGACGAAGGGATTCACCTTCAGCTCGGTGCCACCGGCCGCGGTGGGCAAGGTCGATCGGGTGTTGATGATCCGCGCGCTTCACAACCTTGCGCGGTTCGAAGAGAAGGGGGGAACCCTGAGCCAGGCCCTGACCGGCGTGAGGGCTATGTTGAAGCCGGATGGCCTGGTGGGCGTGGTTCAGCACCGCCTGCCGGAGTCCGCCGATGATGCCGGTGCGGATGGCAGTCGAGGTTACCTCAAGGAATCATACGTCGTTGCGGCGTTCGAGAAGGCCGGCTTCAAGCTGCTCGAAAAAAGCGAGATCAATGCCAACCCGAAGGACCAGCCCGGCCCGGAAGACATCGTCTGGCGCCTGCCACCCTCGCTGTCGGGCAGCAAGGACAAGCCGGAACAGCGCGCGGCCATGGAAGCGATAGGCGAATCCGACCGAATGACGCTCCTGTTCCAACGGGCCGACTAGCCCGGTTGCCAGAACCGGGCTAGAGATAGTCCGCCGTCATCGCTTCGGCAACGACCCAGAGGCGTGCCGCCATTGCTTCGTCAAACAGGTGATCCGCACCGGCGACGCTGACCGGGTTGCAGTCCTGCAGGAAGGCGCCGGTCACGCCCTCGAGTCGGGGGTGCGCGGCGGCGTAAACCTGGGTGGCGGCGCCGACTGCCGGCGAGCGCGCGATCAGGCCGCCGAACCACTCGAAAGCCGTCCGCAGCGGGGCCGGAGCGGTGCGGGCGATGTTGGTCTGCACCAGGCCTGGATGCAGGGCGACCGAGGTAACGCCGGTCTCCGCCAGCCGTTTCGAGAGTTCCAGTGAAAACAACGCGTTGGCCAACTTGGACCGGCCATAGGCCTCTCCGGCATCGAAGGTCTTCTCGCCACGCAGGTTGTCGAAATCGATGCCCATGGCCGGCGCCTGGCGGTAGGCGCTGCGCGAGCTGACGTGGACGATGCGCCCGTGACCGGCGTCCAGCATCGCGGGCAGGAGATGATGCACCAGCAGGAAATGACCGAGAAAATTGACCACAAAGATTTTCTCGATTCCGTTCACCAGCTCCAGTTCGCCGAAGGTGTTGATGCCCGCATTGAGCACCAGCACATCCGGCACCAGGTCCATCGCGTTCACCTGCCGCGCGCACTCGACGACAGAATCGAAATCCGTGAGTTCCAACGCCAGTGGGGTGGTCTTGCCATCGACCGCAGCGCAGGCCGTACTGGCCTTCTCTAACGTGCGCCCGGTGCCGAGTACATGCGCGCCACGCGCCGCCAGCACCCGCAGGGTTTCGAACCCGAGGCCGGAATTGCAGCCGGTGACAAGCGCGACCCGGCCGCTCAGGTCGACGCCGGCAACGACGTCGTCGGCGGGGGTCTCCGCACAACCCGGCCCGACAGGGAGGTCCGTATCGATGCTGACATCAGATGTCTCGCGCCCGCACCCGGCGACGCCCGACACCAGCGCCGTTCCCGCCATCACCTGTAACACCTGCCTGCGCTGCAATCCCGTTGCCATGCCCTTGCCTCCCGTTGCCCGGCAGCAGTGTAATTGAATTCTGTCGCCGACTCACAACCACCGTGCACGGCCGGCCGCACCAACATGAACCCATGCCGACAGACAATGAGCGCGACCACGCTTTCCGGGGGCGTCTGGCGGCATGGATGCCGCCAGCGAGCTTATACAGGGATGTATGCTGTTTGGCGTCCCCCGGAAAGCGTGGTCGCGCTCGTTGTCTACTCGAAAGTCACATCAAGAACCGCACCTGGCCGGCCGCACCTCGCCGGCCGCACCTCGCCGGCCGCACCTCGCCGGCCGCACCTGACCCGCCTCTTCCCATAGGCCTCACTGTGCACGTTCATGATATAACCAAATGTTATTCACAGAAATAATAAAATATCATAGAGGAATATCTTGTGCCCGACGCCCTTTCCGCAGTAGTCTTTCACCTGACGGTTGATCGAACGCGGTCATGGGGTGCGGGAGATCTGCGGTACCGTCAAACCTTCGGGGAACGAGACAGACTTTCTTTCGAGGCAGTATGTCGCCAAGGGGACGACTTCCGGTTGCGGGCCGGTAATTTCAAGCTTGGTTCTACAACAAAATATAATAAGCCTTTTTTCAGGCTTTGCCCCGAAAACGCCGTCATTGCCTTAGTAATGACGGCGTTTTTTTATGCCCGTAAAATTCTTCGCCACTCGAACTCGCCATACCCCTGCCAGGCGCACACCCCAGCGTGCTTTCTCGCATGCCCCGTCTCAGAATAGGCTATGCTACTGTCCTGATCGCAGGAAGGAGACAGCATGACCAGCGCCCAGCAACTTCTCCAGGACGTCGAGAACTCGCCCGACGGTCCGGAGATCGCCGCTATCTTTGATTTCGACGGCACCCTCATAGCCGGCTACTCAGCCTTCGCCTTCATCCGCGAACAGGTGCGGCGCGGTGACCTGTCTCCCAAGGAATTGCTGGCACTGGTCAATGCGATGACCGGCTTCGGGCTGGGCAATCTGGATTTTTCGGCCATGATGGCGGTCACCGCCCAGTTCATGCGCGGTATAGAGGAAAACACCTATGCCGAGGTTGCCGAAAAGCTCTATCGGGAACAGATCGCACGCCTGGTGTACCCCGAGTCACGCGCCCTGGTCAATGCGCACCTGGCCAAGGGTCATACGGTGGCCGTTATTTCGTCCGCAACGCCCTACCAGGTCAGCTCTGCCGCAAGAGACCTCGATATACCACACGTGCTTTGCACGCAGTTGGAGGTGAAGAGAGGCAAATTCACCGGCAGTGTCATCCGCCCCACATGCTTTGGCCAGGGCAAGGTCGATGCGGCGGAGACGCTGGCCGCCGAAACCGGGGCCGATCTCGACCGCAGCTTCTTCTATTCCGACAGCCAGGATGACCTCCAGCTACTCGAGCGGGTCGGCAATCCAAGGGTACTCAACCCCAGCCGCAAACTGGCGGCGTTGGCCCACCGCGAGGGGTGGCCCGTGACGCGCTTTGCCAGCCGCGGACGGCCGAGCCTTACCCAGTATGCGCGATCGGTAGCGGCGACCAGCAGCCTGGTCACATCCTTCATCGCGGGGCTGCCGATCTATGCGCTCACCGGCTCCCGACGACAGGCAAACAATTTTTCCCTGTCGCTTTTTGCCGATACAGCCAGCGCACTGATCGGCATGGATATCAACGTCAAGGGGGAAGAAAACCTCTGGTCTCACCGGCCCGCCGTATTCGTGTTCAACCACCAGAGCAAGGCGGACGTGATGATTCTCGCCAAACTGCTGCGGCGCGACCTCGCCGGTGTGGGCAAGAAGGAGATCCGCAAGGAAAATCCACTGGTCGGCCTGGTGCTGCACCTGGGGGGCACGGTTTTCATCGACCGGGCGAATGCCAGGAACGCCATCGAAGCCATGGCGCCATTAGTTGATGTCATGCGCAACGAGGGTAAATCAGTCGCGCTGGCACCGGAGGGCACACGCACGGTGTCGCCTAAGCTCGCACCTTTTAAGAAGGGCGCCTTTCATATCGCCATGCAGGCGGGTGTGCCCATGGTACCCATAGTGATCCACAATGCCGGCGACGTGGCGCCGAAAGGCGACTTCGTACTGCGACAGGCGGCTGTCGAAGTCGAGGTACTGCCACCGGTGGACACCAGCGCCTGGCGCCGCGAGGACATCGACCGACACGTCATCGAGGTGCGCAATATGTTCGCGCGCACGCTGGGACAGCCCGAACTGCCGCTGCCGGAATCGAAGCCCCGGTCGAAGTCTGGCGACAAGACGACGACGCGATCTAAGGCGAAGACGAAGACGAAGACGAAGACACCAAGGCTAAGACCAAGACTAAAACCAGGGCCAAGGCCAAGGCAACAGGCTCGCCGCGGAGGAAGACCGGAAGCGCTGCAAAGAAGGCGACACCGGCCAAAACCAGGGCAAAAGCAAAGCCGAAGCCGAAGCCGAAGCCGAAGCCGAAGCCGAAGCCGAAGCCGAAAAGCAAAGCCCAAGGCAAAGGCAAAGGCAAAGGCAAAGGCAAAGGCAAAACCCGCCGCGAAGGCCAATACCCGGACGAAAACAAAGGCTAAACCAAAAAACAAGAGCAGGGCGCGCGCCAAGTAGTGCCGCCGCGTCCCAAACTGCGCCCGCGCGCCCGGGCTGGCAACGACTGGCCTCGCAAAGAGGGCCCGGAAGCAATCCGGCCGACCGCACACATTCCCCTGTGCGGGGCGGGCCGGGTAAGCCGTGCGCAACAGCTGGAGGGAATCTGACGCGTGGATCTGGTCAGCAAATTTGAAGAGCGCAATCCGTGGCCGGAGCGGCACGGGCAACAACCGGTGCTGTTCATCCTCGATGCACGCAACAGCTTCGAGACCGACCTGCTCAAGCAGTGGATTCATCATCACATGCCCAGCGGCAGCGACGAGTTTCACGCCCCGCAAATCTGCCTCAACCTCGCCGATGATCGCAAGGCCATCGATAGCAGCCAGCTGGTGATGTCGCTGGCGCTGGCCGACGATACCCTGATCACGCCGCTGCGGGTCGCCTGGCTGCCGCCCTCCAATGACGTCAACCCCGGCCCACGACTGCGGCACCTGCTGTTTGGAGACCCCCGCCACCCCGCTGCTGGCGCGGCCAAAAAAATCCTTCGCCAATCACCCGGGCGGGTGCAGTTCATCAGTGGTGCCGCCGATTCTATCGCCAACCTGCAACAGCGCTTCGAGCGCCACCACAATATCGATGAGGGTGAGGCCCAGCAGCAGGATTTCGCAGATTTTGTCGCCCGACAGGCGGCGCTGGTGCTGGATATTGCCGAGCGACGTTTACAGGGCGGACGCTACAAGGTACCACGGCACGTCGCCGCCAGCCTGCTGGCGAGCAGCAGCTTCAACGAGGCCGTGGAGGCCATCGCCGAAGACAGCGGACGCGACAAAACCGAGCTCATGTCAGAGGCGCGGGAATACATGGACGAGATGGTGTCCGTGCCAAGCACGTTCTGGCTGGACTTTTTCGCCCGCTTCAACAATTTCTGTCTCGGTCTCGGCTACGAGGAGGCGATCGTGTACGACCAGCAGGCCGTGGAAGAGCTGCGCGCGATCGTCAGGGATTACCCATCCCTGCTGCTGTGGACGCACAAAACCTACCTGGATGGCATGGTCGTGCCCAAAGTCCTCTATGACAATGATTTTCCGATGCCGCACATGTTCGGTGGCGCCAACATGAATTTCCCTGGCCTGGGATTCCTGCTGGGTCGGGCGGGTACCATCTTTATCAAGCGCAGTTTCCAGGACAACGAGCTGTACAAGATCACCCTGCGCCAGTACATCGGCTACCTGATGGAAAAGCGCTTCCCCATGAACTGGGCCTTCGAGGGTACCCGCTCCCGGCTGGGCAAACTGATGCCTCCGCGCTACGGATTATTGAAGTACGTACTCGAGGCCTGCCATAGCAGCGACGCCCGCAACATTCATATCATCCCGATCTCGATCAGCTACGACCTGATTCGCGACGTCGAGGAATACGCCAACGAACAGACCGGCCGCGGCAAGGGCGCAGAATCCCTGCGCTGGTTCGTCGGCTACGTTCGCAGCCTGGCGAGGCCGATGGGCAAGGTGTACATGGATATCGGCGAACCGGTTGTCCTCGACCGGGCGCCAGACCCGGGCGACAGCCTGGCGCTGTCAAAAATCGCATTCGAGGTGGCGGTGCAGGCCAACGAGGTCACGCCGATCACGTTTCCATCCCTGGTTAGCATGAGCCTGCTGGGCGTGGCTCCGAAGGCGCTGACGGAAAACGAGCTGATCGCCGATCTCAACCTGCTGCTGGGCTGGGCCGAGAGCCGCCAGCTGAGAATCTCGCCCGACTTCAACCGCGCGTTCGCCGAAAATCTCGATGGCTTGCTGGCGATCATGATCGACGAGGGCATCGTCACTCGCTACGACGAGGGCCCGGAAGTTGTCTACGGTATTGCCCTCGAACAACATCCTGTGGCCAGCTATTACCGCAACACGATTATCCATTTCTTCGTCAACAAGGCCATCATCGAACTCGCCCTGCTCAAGGCCAGCGAGATCGAGGGCGACAGTGCATTGAGCACTTTCTGGCGCGAGGTCGACGAATTGCGTGATCTGTTCAAATTCGAGTTTTTCTATGCACCGCGCGAAGAATTTCACCAGCAGATCCGCGACGAACTCGAACGTTACAGCGATGACTGGGAAGCAGCGGTGTCCCAGGGGCCGGCAGGCTTCGGCCAGCTGCTGGAGAAAATGCAACCGCTGGTCGCCCATGTCACCCTGCAGACCTATGCCGAGGCGTACTCGGTCGTGGCGGGTCTGGCTGCCCGTTCCGGCCCCGATGCAACGCTGGAGGAGCAGGAGTGTGTGGACCAGGCACTGGCCTACGGTCGTCAGCTCTACCTGCAGCGGCGCATCAGCAGTGAATCATCGATCGGCAAGATTCTGTTCAAGAACGGATTCAAGATGCTCAACAGCCGAGAACTGACGGCACCGGCGGAGACACCCGACCCGGACCGACTTCCGCTGGGTGAAAGACGCCTGCAACAGTCACGACAGCTTCGCGAAGTGCTGCAGCGACTGGGTATCATCCAGGCCATAGCGGCCTCCAACAGGTCCAACGCACAGGGAGAATAAAAAGATGTCACAACTGAAGGTCTCGGTACTCGGTGGCGGTTCATGGGGGACGACTGTCGCCTCGCTGGTCACGCGCAACGCACCCGTACAGTTATGGGCCAGAAACCCGGATACGGTGGCCGAGATCAACGACAGGCACACCAACAGCAAATACCTGCCCGGTGCGGAGCTCCCGGAAAAACTGATAGCCACCAACGATATCGGCGCCGCCGTCAGGGATGCCGACGTCCTGGTCATGGGTATTCCTTCGCAGAATTTTCGCGGTGTGCTCAACGAGGTGAAAGATCACATCAGGGCCTGGGTGCCAGTGATCAGCCTGACCAAGGGGCTGGAACTCGACACCCGGTTACGAATGACGCAGATCGTCGAGGAGGTGCTGCCGGGACACCCTACGGGTGTACTGACAGGGCCCAACCTGGCGCGGGAGATCATGGCCGGGCAGGCCGCGGCCGGCGTGATCGCCATGGAGGACGACATCATCGTGCAGGAACTGCAAAAGCTCTTCAAGAGTGGCCTGTTCCGTGTCTACACCAATACCGATGTGATCGGCTGTGAACTGGGCGGCGTACTCAAAAATATCATCGCTATCGCTGTGGGAATGGGCGACGGAATGGGTGCCGGAGACAACACGCGTGCCGCGCTGATTACTCGCGGCCTGGCTGAAGTAACGCGCCTGGGCGTGGCCATGGGCGGTCAGGCGGAGACCTTCGCCGGGCTGACCGGAATGGGTGACATGATCGCGACCTGCACCAGCCCCCAGAGCCGCAACCGGCACGTGGGCCTCGAACTCGGCAAGGGCAGAAAGATGCCGGACATCGTCGCCGAAATGGTCATGGTGGCGGAGGGCGCCAAGAGCGCGCCCGCGGTAATGGCGTTGGCCGAGGAGTACCAGGTGGAGATGCCCATCGCCGGGGATGTATCACGTGTACTCTCGGGCGAGAGCGATGCCAAACTGGCGTACCGGGGCCTGGTGCGGGTGAGCGCCGGAGCCGAGTCAGATCCGGGTTGAACCGTATTCGAGTTGTGGGAAGTTTGTTGAAGTAGCGCTGTGCTGTGGCAGCTGTTTAAGAGAAACAATGATAGAACAATGCAGTAAATGTTTGTTTTCTGATGTTATTTGCCGGCGCTTGCGGCACAATCAGTGACGGGCGCATTGCCACGCCAGACCCGAATTCCGAGCCACTGGAGGAAAAACATGCCACGCTGTCGCCCGCTGCTCTCGCCCGTTTTCGCCCTCGCCCTGCTCGGCAACACTACAGGCGCCATCGCCGCCACCGCGGAATACGCGGCACTACCGGGAAATCCCGGCCTGCGCTCGGCATCGGCCTACATCACCGATGCTGACGGCAACGTGATCTACGGGAAGGACGCCGATACCCCGCGGCCTATTGCCTCCATCACCAAGCTGATGACCGCCATGGTGGTACTGGACGCCGGGCTCGACCTCGATGAGAAGATAACTATTACCGAGGCCGACCGCGATAACATCCGACGCACCGGTTCGCGCCTGAACTACGGCGCCACGCTGACCCGTCGCGAACTCATTCTGCTGGCGTTGATGTCCTCCGAGAACCGGGCGGCGACCGCCCTGGGAAGAACCTACCCGGGCGGCATGGAGCGCTTCGTCGATGCCATGAACAAGAAAGCCCACGACCTCGGCATGGACCACAGCCATTTTGCCGGTCCCTCCGGCTTGCGCGCGGAAAACGTCGCAACCGCCCGCGACCTCGCCCTGATGATCGCCGCAGCGGACGACTATCCGCTTATCACCCAGGCCACGACCACACGACGACTCGCGGTGCGCCCGTTCACCGACCGCGGCCCGCTGACGTTCGGCAACACCAATCGACTGTTGCAGAACGCCAGTTGGGACATCGAACTCAGCAAGACCGGCTATCTGCACGCCGCAGGCCGATGCCTGGTCATGCAGGCAAAGATCATGGGCCAGGATGTCTCGATCGTGCTGCTCAACGCCTACGGCAAGCTTACACCATTCGGTGACTCCAACCGACTCCGCCGGTGGCTGCAGGCGAACAGCTGAGCCCCCAGCGACGTGCAACTGCCCGGGCGTCTTGACCGGGACCGCCGGGGCTGAAACACTGCGTCCTCGCAGTGGCAAGTTGAGAGAAACCGAATGATCAACCGCAGGCAAGCGTTACAGTGGGCAGCGAGCGGGCTGGCGGCACACTCCCTGGGCCTGAGCGGCCACGCTGTCGGCGCAACCGCGGCAGCGTCAGACCTGATCCAGCGCCCCATACCCAGTTCCGGTGAGCAGATACCCGTCATTGGCATGGGCACCTCCCGCACCTTCGATGTCGGTGACGATGCCGTGTCCGGGCTCTCGGAAGTCATGCGTGCATTCCTCGACGGCGGCGGTACGGTTATCGACTCGTCACCGATGTACGGCAACGCGGAGTCCCGGGTCGGCGATCTGTTGCGGGCAATGCCGGAACGACCGCCGCTGTTCGCCGCGACCAAGGTATGGACCACCGGCCGGGAGGCGGGTATTGCGCAGATGCAGGAGTCGGCGAGGCGCATGGCGGTGGATCAGTTCGACCTGATCGCCGTACACAATCTCAAGGACTGGCGCACTCACCTGGCAACACTCAAGGACTGGAAATCCGAGGGCAAGGTTCGCTACATCGGTATCACCACGTCCCACGGTCGCGACCACGAGGAGTTCATCAAGGTCATGCGTGAAGAGCCGCTGGATTTCGTCCAGTTCTCCTACAACATCGACGACCGGCTGGCCGAAGAAACGCTGTTGCCACTGGCCCGGGACCGGGGCATTGCCACCATGATCAACCGCCCCTATCAGCGCGGCGGCCTGTTCGCCCGCTCACGCAACGCGCCCCTTCCCGAACTGGCGAGTGACCTGGGGTGTGAGAGCTGGGGGCAGTTCTACCTGAAATTCATTCTGGCCCACCCCGCCGTCACCTGCATCATTCCGGCGTCATCGAAAGTCAAACACACCCGCGACAACATGGGCGCCAACTTTGGCCCCGTCCCCGACGCCGACCAGCGCGCGGAGATGCTGCGCCTGTATCAGGCACTCTAGGCCACCCCGTGCAACCCACCCGGCCCTCCGGGCTGCAACGTGCGCTGGACCGCGCCTGCGATATCCACCCGAACGAGGTCCGCGCCACGCTGGCATCTTTCCTGCTGGTGCTCATCCTCATGGCCGCGTACTACACGCTGCGGCCCCTTCGGGATGCCATGGCCAGCGACTGGAGCGATGCCGAAGTCAGCTGGCTGTGGACCCTGACCTTCCTGCTCAGCACCGTGGCGGTCTCGCTCTACGGCAAGGCCGTGTCCGCGATCCCGCTGCGGCAACTGGTACCCGCTGTCTACGGTTTTTTCGCGGCGAGCTTTATCCTGTTTTACATCGGCACCGAGTTACTCAGCGAACGGGTGCTGCTGGACAAATCCTTCTATGTCTGGATCAGCGTCTTCAGCCTGTTCCACATATCAGTGTTCTGGACATTCATGGCCGACACGTTCGCGCGCAACCAGGCGACGCGCCTGTTCGGTTTCATTGGCGCCGGCGCCAGTATCGGCGGAATCGCCGGCCCCGCAGTGACCACCCTGCTGGTAGACAAAGTCGGCACGGACTCGCTGCTGCTGCTGGCCAGCTTCATGCTGGTGCTCACCGTTCCGCTCATCCGCCTGTTGCAGGGGCTGAAGTCTTCCGAGCTCGGCAATGAGTCCGTAACCGCCGACACCGGGAGAATAGAAGCCATCGGCGGCAACCCGCTGGCGGGCTTCAGTGAGTTTTTCAAGTCCCCTTTCCTGCTCGGCATCGGGCTGTTCATCTTCTTCTATACCGCCATCAGCTCGTTCGTTTACTTCGAGCTGAAAAACCTGCTCGCCGACTATGACCGCGAAACCCGCTCGCAGATCTGGGCTTCGATGGACCTCGTGGTGAATGTCCTCACCGTGCTGATCGCCACATTCGCCACTGGCCGCATCGCGTCCCGCCTCGGCCTGCCGTTCACCCTGGCATCCGTGCCGGTGGTGATCGCGGGCGGGATGTTGCTGCTGGCGGCGGCGCCGATGGTATCCGTGGTCATCGCCATCCAGGTGGTACGACGGGCAGGTAATTATGCACTGTCGCGGCCGGCGCGCGAGATGCTGTTTACCGCAGTTGACCGCGAGACCCGCTTCAAGGCCAAGCCGGTGATCGACATCGTCATCTACCGGGGTGGCGACATGCTGAATGCCTGGGCATTTACCGCGCTCACCCAGGGCCTCGGCCTGGGCCTGGCTGCCGTCGCTGCCGTGGGCGCCGCGATAGCCGCCATCTGGGCCGCTGTTGGCATCTATCTCGGCCGACAGTTCAACCGCATGGACACCCCGGAAGACGGCGCGGCACAGATCCTCACCGGGAACCCCGGCGCCGGGCCCGGCCCGTAGTCTGGCCCTTGCGGCCAAACCGACGTCTCTTCCGGCAACCTGGGTCGAGAACACCGGCGCGAGGCGCGGCGCTGCCACCGCATTAGTATCCACGAGTAATGACCACAGAAAGGATCGACCCCAGCCCCCGACATAGGCGCTCCAGCGCAACATGGCACCTTACCCAGCGGGGGCTGCCGATCTGCGGCTCTGCTCCGCATACGGTATAATCAGAGGGAGAATCCCGGCCCGTTGCGGCTATTTGCCGGACCGACATAGCGGGCCTTATTCCAGTCAGGTATCAGGTTATGAAACGATTGCTGCTCATCCTCGTCACCGCCTCGTTGGTTGTCGCCTGCGCGACGAGCCCCACGGGTCGCCGGCAACTGATGCTGATCGACCCGGATTCGGCCATTGTGGAATCGAAGAAGGCCTATCTCAGCACGGTGAGCGAACTCGATCGCGAAAACAAGCTGGTGGATGATCCTCGGCTGGCCGACAAGGTGCAGACCATCACCGGGCGCCTGGTGACCGAGGCCATCGAAATGTACCCGAACTCCAGGGGCTGGGAATGGAGCGTCGCCATCATCGATGACCCCGAAACAGTCAACGCCTGGTGCATGGCGGGGGGCCGGATGGCGGTCTATACCGGCCTGTTCGAAAAACTGGGACTGACTGACGATGAATTTGCGCAGATCATGGGCCACGAAATCTCCCATGCCCTCGCCAACCACACTGCCGAGCGCATGTCACGCGCCATGGCGACAACCCTGGGGGTCATCGCGGTGGGCGCAGCGTCCGACAACACGGGGGTGGCGATGATGGGCGCGGCGGGGGCTGCCAAGCTCGCCCTGGAACTGCCCAATAGCCGCACGGCGGAGTCAGAGGCGGATCGTATAGGCATCGAGCTGGCCACCCGCGCCGGCTACGACCCGGACGCGGCGGCGACGCTGTGGCAGAAAATGGCGAAAGTCGGCGGTAGTGGGCCGCCCGAGTTCATGAGCACTCACCCGGCGCCCGCCAACCGGGAGGCTGCGCTGGCCGAGGTGGCGCCCGAGATGCGCCGGCTCAATCCGGGCGGGCAGCTTGCCGCCGTGCACCCGGTTGACATCGTGCGCTGACCACTGGTGCCTTGACCGCGCCGCTGTGGCTCTCGGCACCGCCGCCGCAGCGGGCAGACCCGCCTCGCACGTCAACCCGCCATGCGCTTGCTCTGGACGATACGGAACCGACTGGCAACGAAGGCCAGGTCGGTGAGGCAGGCATTGCCAGCCGGGTTGAGCCCGGTAACGTGGTAGTCCGAATAGGCGGCGGCGAAATTGATCGGCATGCCGGTCAGGTTACAGGCCACTGACGCGCCCGCGTCGTGGTAGGCCTCGACGGCCCGGTCCAGGAAGGCCTCATCAACCGAGTAGACGTGCGACGTGATCGCGCCCCGTTCCCTGGCATTCGCCGTCGCCTCGCGGAGGCAGGCATCGGCGCTCTCCCCGCGGACAACGAACGACACCGGCCCGAAAATCTCCTCGCGATAGATGTCGCGGGCAGACTCGTTGACCTCCAGCATCAGCGGTGAGGCCGTGCGCGCGCCGGGGTAGTCGGGGTATTCCAGGGGGCCTGAATCCCTGAGCAGGCGGCCGTATCGCGGCGCGAATTCACGGTAGCGCGCCACCGTCTCCAGGATACTGCTGTCAACCAGGGTACCGCAAAGCACCTGGGGATTGTCGAGGTGCCGCTCAACCGCTGCCACTAGCTCGTCTGTAATGGCCTCGAAACTCACCGGCTTCCCGCCGGCGAGGATGCCGCCGGCCGGCACGTGAATGTTCTGGACGCTGGTACACATCTGCGCCGACGCCTGGCACAGCGAATGAGCGATGGCATCCGCCATTGCCGTGAGATCTTCGCAGGATTCCACCACCACCGAATTGCAGCCGGCGGTCTCAGTGTACACCAGGCGGTCGGCGCAGTGTTCTTCGATCCAGCTGCCAAATGCGGGGCTACCGGTAAAGTCGATAATCGCCGTACGCTCATCCCGCAGCAGCTCGAGCGCAATGGGCTCATCCCGGGTATCCGCGGCCAGGGTGACCAGGTTCGGATCAAAGCCCGCCTCGGCGAGGACCTCGCGGCAGGTGCTGACCAGCATGGCTACCGGCAGGATCGCGCTGGGATGCGGCTTGAGCACCACCGGGTTACCCGTCGCCAGGCTGGCGCAGAGCGCAGGGTAGCCGTTCCACAGGGGGAACGTCGCGCAGCAGATCGCCACGCTGATGCCACGCGGCACCAAACGGTACTGCTTCTGCAGGCGGGCGTCGCCGCCGCGTCCGAACCGACGCTGCCACTCGGCGCCTGTCGGCACGTCGGCCATGGCTTTCCAGGCGTAAGCCAGAGCTTCCAGGCCGCGGTCCAGCGCGTTGGCGCCGCTGCCGGCGAAGGCCATGATGTAGCTCTGTCCCGAGGTGTGCATGGTCGCGTGCGCATTCTCGAACAGCTGTCCGGCGCAGCGATCGAGTATCTCCAGGCAAACACCGACCCGGGTTTGCACGGTGGCCCGAGACCATGCGGGCATGGCGTTCGCCATCGCGGCATAGAGCGGCTCCACCCGCACCCGTGGATAGGTCACTCCCAGGGCCTCGCCAGTGTAAGGCGACATCTCCGCGCCGATGCGTCCGCACTCCCCCGGCAGCTCGAGTGGGTAGTCTGCACCCAGCATCGCTTCAAAGCGGGCCTTACCAGCTCTGGGCTTTTCCTCACCATGAATCTTGCTACTGGGACTTTCCGGGTAAGCGGTCCAGGAATAGCGGTGCCGGCATGCATCAAGGGCCTTTTCCAGCGTTTCCCGGTGGCGTTCAAAATACTGGCTCATCGCTTAAACCTTGCATAGATGGGACCGAAGAATTCGAGCGTACACCAGGTCGCGAAACGATCAAACCACCGGGTGGTGTCAACACGGCGGGGACACCCTGCGCGACCAGGCGGAGGATGGGCCGGGCCGCGTTGCAGGCCGCGACGCGGCGACTGGCGAGAGGGCGGCGGCCGCATAAACGCGCCGCCGGCTCTATCAAATACGTTCAAGTTGGGCGCCGCTGCTCTCCCGCGATCGACGGTATGCTAGGCTGAAACAGCCTCCGCGGAATCCCGTGTAACGGGTTGGCGGCAACGGAACTGCCCCGACCCAAACGCCGCGGAGTGATGACCAGAATGCGCCACAAATCGACAGGGAGGTCGATACCATGGAACACTGCCTCAGCGGGCCGGTGGGGGTAACAACCGCCGCCACCATCGCCGACAAACACCCCTACCTGCCCCTTTCCCGCACCACTGATCGCGTGCTGCAGATCCTGCTCGAAGGTGACCTCTACCGCCTGCGGGCCGACTCCGTCGCCAGCGAACTGGGTATGAGTGGCACCACCCTGCGCCGGCGCCTGCGCGCCGACCACACCAGTTACCAGTTTCTGCTGGATCGGGCGCGCCAGTATCGCTGCGAGCAACAACTGCAGCGGGTGTGGCGGCCAGGCAAATGCATGGCGGACGAACTCGGCTATCTGGAGGTGAACAGTTTCTACAGGGCGTTTCGCCGCTGGACCGGAATAACCTACAGCGAATACAAGCTGCGATTAATGTAACGGCAGGCACGCCATGGACGCGAGTCCGCGGTACCGGGTGTGAACACCTGCCTGCGATTCAGTTCACCAGGGTGAGCCCCTTGTACCCGCCCAGCATGACCTTGTTACGCCCGGCCTTCTTGCCGTGATACATCGCAGTGTCGGCCCGGGCAATACAGCCATCGAGATTCTCGGTGCGGCGATAACTGGCCACGCCGAATGTCATGGTGATTCCGACACTCTCGCCCTCGAACTGGAAACTGCTCTCGGCGACGATGTTGCGCAGCTTATCGGCGAGAAAAGCCGCGCCCTGGGTTTCCGTCTCGGGCAGCAGCAGTATGAACTCCTCGCCACCCCAGCGACCGGCCCGGTCCACATCCCGCAAGCGCTCGCTGATGAGGTCGCCCACCCGCCGCAACACGTAGTCACCGCAGGCGTGGCCGTAGGTGTCGTTGACGCGCTTGAAATGGTCGACATCACAGAGCACGATCGAGAACGGGCGACCGCTGCGCTGGAATCGCTGCACCTCGGTCTCCGCCTCCTCGATAAAGCCGCGCCGGTTCAGCAGGCCGGTCAACGGATCGGCCCGGGCGACTTCCGCCAACTGCAGGTTGGCCTCACTCAGGTCTGCCGTGCGCCGGGCCACCTCCACCTCGAGGGTATTGAGCATCGTGGTGAAACTGTCTGCCAGTGACAGCCCCATGGAAACGGCTATCGCCGCAAACCCGATAGGTATCAGCGGCACTGTCTGCAACGCGAGGTGGTGAACGACAATATCCGCCAACCCGGACAGGCAGAAGACCATTACCCCGGGAACAAGGAACCCCGCCTCCCGGTTGCCCGAGCGCGCACCCTGCAGCAGAATCCAGCAGCCGTATAGCATCGCCGGTACCACCCAGAGCTGCCAGATATCCAGCGTCACATACTGAAACCGCAGGCCCGGGACTACCGTACCGATCAACGCAAAAGCCAGGAAGCTCAGCTGATAGCAGCGCAGTAGCGGGCCTATCGGCTTCTGCAGCACCACCCAGACCAGTTGCAGCGCCACCGCGGGCATGATCTGGATCGAGGCATACTCGAGTTTCTGGTAGGTCATGAACTCCCAGCCCAGCAGGTACTTCCACTGCGCCAGGCAGAGACTGTAAATCCCGATATTGATCGCCAGCATCCCGAACCAGAAGTAACTCACCAGTTGGCGATTGCGGCGGTAGAGGTACAACAGGTACAGACCGAAGGCCAGGAATAGAACAACCGCGATCAGACCGGGCAGTTCGCCGAGGACCAGGTTCTGGATGAGGGGGGTATAATGACCGATGAGAAACGCACCCTGATAGGGGCCCGCGTACCAGCCATCGATCATCGGCTGCGGACCGCCCCACACCCGCAGGGCCAGCACCAGCCGCCCATTCTCATCGAGGGCTTCCGCGGGCACCGGGAAGACCCGCATGCGATCGTACTGTATCCGGGGCGACGGTGGCAGTTCACCGACGGCGCCTACCAGCCTCCCACCGGCGTAGAGCTCGAAAGCACTCATCACCTGGCCGGTCCGTATCCCGAGCACCGGCACCGACCCCGGAATACCGCTGGCACCGACATCGAGGTAGACGGTCGTGCGATACCAGGCCATCTGCCCGGCAGTGGGAAATCCACCCTCGGGCCACCGCTCCGGCACGGGCTTCTCCCGCCAGTGGCTGTCGTCGTAATCGGGTGCCGCCCAGCCCGGGTCATCACCAGGCTGGAAGCGCCATCCGCCGGTGAGGCTGTGCTTGGGGGTCAGTGCGTCCAGGCGCACGGCGCCTGATTCGGCGGCCGCTGCCCCGGAAGACACGGTCACGCCTGCCGCGACCGCAGTCGCAAACAGCAACAACAGTGCAGCAAAGCCGGATCGCCGAAGGCGGAAAACTCGCCCTGTACTCATCCCTGACGCAGCCTTGCAAGGCCCAGAAGCTGGTTCAGCCTGGGCTGGGCTCCCTATTATAGGCAAAGACTGCCGGGTCGACGCAGCAAAAATCCACCAAATCTCCAGATATTTCCGGAAGGCCGGATGCATTCACGGCTCGCTGGCATGACCTCGAAGCCATCGCGGTCGCGGCACCCCGCGCACGTCATTCGCCGAAGGGGTGACGCAACACGATGGTTTCGACCCGGTCGGGGCCGGTGGAGATGATGTCGATAGGCGCCCCGGCGACCGCCTCGATACGACCGATATAGGACCTGGCGGCAGCCGGCAGGTCCTCCAGGGTCCGGGCGCCCAGGGTGGACTCGTCCCAGCCCGCAACTTCCTCGTAGATGGGCACCAGGTTCGCGTAATCCTCCGCATCCAACGGGTTGGGGACCGGCTCGCCCCCGCCATCGGTATAGCCGATGCACAAACGAATCGATTCGAGACCGTCAAGAACGTCCAGCTTGGTGAGACAGAGACCCGAAATTGAATTGATATTCACGGCATGACGCAACGCCACCGCGTCGAACCAGCCGCAGCGGCGCGGGCGACCGGTGGTGGCCCCGAATTCATGGCCTTTCTCGGCCAGGTGCTGGCCCGCGGCGTCAAACAGCTCCGTCGGAAACGGGCCGGACCCCACCCGGGTGGTGTAGGCCTTGGTAATACCCAGGACGTAGTCCAGGTGAAGCGGGCCGAAGCCGGTGCCGGTAGCGGTCCCGCCCGCCGTGGTGTTGGAGCTGGTCACGAAGGGATAGGTGCCGTGATCGATATCGAGCAGCGTACCCTGGGCCCCCTCGAAGAGGATGTTGTCTCCCGCCTCCCGGCGCTGGTGCAGGATCATCGCCACGTCGGCCATCATCGGCATCAACTGGGCCCCGAGCTCCAGCGACGCGTCGAGCACCGCTTCGTAACTCAAGGGCTCCACCTGATAGTAGTGGCGCAGCGCGAAATTGTGGTACTCCATGACCTCCTTGAGCTTCCTGGCAAACCGGTTCTCAGAGGCCAGGTCACCCAGCCGAAGGCCGCGGCGGGCGACCTTGTCCTCGTAGGCGGGGCCGATACCCCGGCCGGTCGTTCCGATCTTCTCGTTGCCGCGTTTCGCCTCCCGCGCCTGGTCCAGCGCCACGTGATAGGGAAGTATCAGGGGGCAGGCAGGCGACAGGGTAAGGCGCTCGCGCACCGGAATACCGCTGGCCTCCAGCTCGCCGATCTCCCGGATCAACGCGTCGGGCGCCAGCACCACGCCATTGCCGATCAGGCACTGAACGCCCTCACGCAGAATGCCCGAGGGGATCAGGTGGAGTACGGTTTTCTCGCCATCGATCACCAGGGTGTGCCCGGCGTTGTGACCACCCTGGAACCGGGCCACGGCCTGTGCCCGATCGGTGAGCAGGTCAACGATCTTGCCCTTGCCCTCGTCGCCCCATTGGGTTCCGAGCACCACGACGTTTTTACTCATCGGCTGAATCTCTATAGTGGCTCTTCGCCGGACAGCGGCTGAAGTTGCCATTCGCCATCCTTGTGGACCAGCTCCCGGGAGCAGCGGCTATCAGCCGCTCCCGAAAGACGATTAATCACGACCTCGCCCTCGCGGCGAAGCGCCTCGACGCGCGCCGCCAGGGCCGGGTCGGGGCTGTCAGGGGCACTGATGGCCTCGCGGTCACTATCTGCTTTTGCCCGCTGGCCCAGCAGCGCTTTCAGATCGGTGGCAAAGCCGGTTGCCGGGCGTGAACGACCGAATACGGCACCGACATGATCGTAGCGACCACCGTTGGCCAGGGCGCGGCCGTGCCCGGGTGCGTAGGCGGCAAAGACAATCCCGGTATGGTAATGATAACCCCGTAATTCCGCGAGATCGAAGTACAGGCTGAGCCCGGGCAGGCGGTCGGCCAGCGCACCGGACACATCCGCCAGCACCTCGACGGCGGTTACCGCCGCCGGCGCGACCCGGTGATACAGTTCGCGCGCTCTCGCCAGCACGGACGCGTCGCCGTGCAGATCGAGCAATGCGGTGACCAGTGCCGCCGCGGAGGGGTCGACCCCGTCCAACGCTACCTGCAGGTCCGGCAGGGACTTCCGCTGCAGGGCGTCGAATACCTCCGACTCCCGCTCGCCCTGCAGACCCGCCGCGGCGAGGACAGCCTCGCAAACACCCACGTGACCGAGGTCCAGTGTGATTCCTTCGATACCCGCCACGTCCAGTGTGGCCATCATCAGCTGGATGATCTCGATATCCGCCGCCAGTCCAGCCTCACCGTAAAGCTCCGCCCCCAGCTGGATCGGCGAACGCGACGCCAGCAGCGACTGGGGGCGGGTATGCAGGGTCGAGCCCGCGTAGCAGAGTCTTGACACGCCGGTTTCCGCCAGGCTGTGTGCATCGATGCGCGCGACCTGCGGCGTGATATCCGCCCGGATTCCGAGGGTACGACCACTCAACTGATCCGTGACCTTGAAGGTCAACAGGTCGAGATCCTGGCCAAGGCCGATCAGCAGCGACTCGGTAAACTCGACCAGGGGCGGGATCACCTGCTGGTAGCCCCAACCGCGGTAGAGATCCAGCAGCCGCCGGCGAAGCGTCTCAACCATCGCAGCCTCAACGGGCAGGACTTCTTCTACTCCGTCCGGCAGCTGCCAGCGATCGATCGACGTCATCAGTTCACCAGGTACAAGATCGCCAGTCCGAACAACATGCTACCGAGGCCGAGATTGCGGATCACGCGATCATCCAGCTGATCGACCAGCGCCAGCAAGTTGCGCCACCGCCCCGGGCTGACGAAGGGGATCATGCCTTCGATGATAAAAACCAGCGCCACCGCCACCGGCAACACCTGCCAGAAATCCAAGTTTCACTCCCCGCTGCAGTCAGCGCAACGCGCTCGCAGGCTAATGCCACCCAATCGCGCTGGGACCGCGCGGACACAAAAAAGCCGCGGACCATCACCTGTATTCAAATGACGGCTCCACGGCTGCGGCATGTTATCACAAGGCCCGGCCCCGGGCACCCGTGTGCGGCTGGCTACTCCGCGCTGCCCGGCGCCTGGCCTCGAGAGTCCTTGAGATAGCGGAAAAACTCGCTGTCCGGCTGCAGTAAAAGGATGTCACCGCTACCCTGAAACGCGTCCTGGTAGGCGCGGAGGCTGCGGGTGAAGGAGTAAAACTCGCTATCCTTGTTGAATGCGTCGGCATAGATCCGGGTTGCATCCGCATCGCCCTCACCGCGGATGAGCTCAGCGTCGCGGTAGGCGTTGGCCTCGATCACCGTGACCTCGCGGTCGGCAGCAGCGCGAATACCCTCCGCCAGCTCCTTACCCTGGGAGCGATGCTCCCGCGCCTCTTTTTCCCGCTCCGCGTTCATCCGCCGGTACACCGACTCGGACACATCCGGGGGCAGGTCGATCTGCTTGACCCGTAAATCCAGCAACTCGACACCCAGGTTCTGCTGTGCCACCGTGGTGAGCTCATCGGTCAGGTTCTGGGTCAGTTCATCGCGCTCACCTGAAACCACCTCCTGTATCGTGCGCACAGCGATCTGGTTGCGCAGGCCGTTGTTGATGCGCTGCGCCAGCAGCGCCATGGCACGTGACTCATCACCGTTGGTGGCGGTGTAAAACGTCGCCGTGTCAGCCACCCGAAACTTGGCGTAGGAATCCACGATCACCGCTTTCTTTTCCTGGGTGAAGAATCGCTCCGGTTGCGAATCGACGGTGAGCAGACGCGCGTCGAATCGGCGCAAACTGTTAACGAAGGGAACCTTGAAATGAAGGCCCGGCTGGATGTTGGGATTGACCACCTCTCCGAATTTCAGCAACACCCCACGTTCCATTTCGTTGATGATGTATATCGAGTTGCGGGCGATCAGTGCCACCACCGCGATGGCGATGATGATCAGCATATTGCGATTGGGCATATCAGCGTCCTCCCCGGCGCTCGCTGGCGGCAGCGGCGTCGCGCCGTAATTGTTCGGTCACGGCGTTGGTCAGCTCGCGAATATTGGAACTGTCTATGGTCACGCCGCGGGATCTCGAGTTACCCGCCGGCTGACTCGCCAGCTTGTCGAGTGGCAGGTACATCATGTTATTACCACCCTCTACGTCGACCATCACCTTGCTGCTGTTGGCGTACACGTTTTGTATCGCCTCGAGGTACAGGCGCTCACGGGTCACTTCAGGCGCCTTGCGGTACTCGGTCAGCAGGCGATTGAAACGTTCTGCCTCACCCTCGGCGTTGGCAATGACCTGTTCCCGGTACGCGTTGGCCTCTTCCAATTGGCGCTGGGCGCGACCGCGCGCTTCCGGCACGATGCCGTTGGCGTAAGCCTGGGCCTCGTTTTTCACCCGCTCCTCGTCCTCACGTGCCTTGATGACGTCGTCGAATGCAGCCTGCACCTGGGTGGGCGGCTTGGATTCGTCGACGTTCACCTTGGAAACCAGGATCCCCGTCTCGTAAAGATTCAGATAACTCTGCAGGCGCTGCTCGACCTCCAGGCCGATCTGGGCGCGGCCCTCGGTGAGCACGAGATCCATGCTGGTGCCACCGACCACGTGACGCAGGGCACTCTGCGCGGCGTGCTGCAGTGACTTCTCGGGATCTTTCACCTCGAGCACGAAATTTTTCGGATCGTTGATGACGTACTGCACCGACAGCTTCACCTCGACGATATTCTCGTCCTGGGTCAGCATGATCTCGCGCAAGCCGGCCGAACGTACCCGGGTGGTATTGACCTTGATCACCTGGTCAATGCCCGGAGGGTTCCACTGCAGGCCCGGCTGAACGGTTTCGAGATACTTGCCGAAACGCATCACCACGGCGCGCTCCTGCTGGTCAATCTGGTAAAAGCCCGAGAGCGCCCACACCAGCAGTGCACCTGCTGCCAGCACACCGAGCATGGTGCCGGACACGCCCGGGCCGCGGCCGCGCTTGCTACCGGAACTGCCGGACCCGCCCTTGCCACCGAAAATTCCGCCGAGTTTGTCCTGCAGGTTTTTCAGCGCCTCGTCCAGGTCAGGGGGCCCCTGGTCACCGCCGCCCCAGGGATCCTTGGGGCCCTTGTTCCCGCCACCCGGTTCATTCCAGGCCATAGTCGACTCCTACTCAATAATCGCGAAAGTCTATCAAAATCCGCCGTTGGGCGGACAGTCCGGCCGGGCGTGATTGCCCGGCTTGATTCATGTCGGTCAGTAAACGCCAGGGACAGCAGCGCGGCGCTTTGCCATCAGTGCACTGCCTCCGGTGCCACCTTCATCAACCGGTTCCAGTCTGCACGCGGCAGGCGGACATTGATGCAAAAGCCCCCGTCGTCGGCAAATTTTTCGGTTGCCACGGCACCCAGGCGATGCAGTTCTGCCCGCAACTTGCCCTGCGCAGGTGACAGGCGAAGTTCCTCGTCCACCATGTCCTCGCCCAGGCGCTCGATGATCGCCTCGCGCAGCAGGTCTGTTCCCGCGCCCGTCGCCGCACTGACCCAAACCCGCCAGGGCCTGCCTTCACTGTCCCGATCGATACGGGGCAAGCGCCCGGTGAGATCAAGTTTATTGCAAACCTGGAGCTGGGGAATATCCCCGGCACCGATCTCGGAGAGCACATCGGCTACCTGGGCGATGTTGTCGTCACGGTCCTCACTGGCGCAGTCGACGACGTGCAGTAGCAGGTCTGCGGCCAGGGTCTCTTCCAGCGTCGCTTTAAACGCTTCGACCAGTTTGTGGGGGAGGTGAGCGATGAAGCCCACGGTATCCGCCAGCACTACCGGCCCCAGCTGCGGTAACTCCAGACGCCGCAGGGTCGGGTCCAGTGTGGCAAAGAGCTGGTCAGCGGCGTAGACGCCGGCGTTGGTCATCTGGTTGAACAGCGTCGACTTGCCCGCATTGGTATAACCCACCAGTGAAATCGCGGGCACCTCCGCCCGCCGCCGGGACCGCCGCCCCTGCTCGCGCTGTCGTCGCACCTTGTCGAGTCGGCCGGTGATAGAGCGAATCCGCGCCCGCAGGAGGCGACGGTCGGTCTCCAGCTGGGTTTCACCGGGGCCACGCAGGCCGATGCCGCCCTTCTGGCGCTCGAGGTGGGTCCAGCCCCGCACCAGACGGGTGCTCATATGCTGGAGCTGGGCGAGCTCTACCTGCAACTTGCCCTCGTGCGTTCTCGCCCGCTGCGCAAAAATGTCCAGGATGAGTCCGGTCCTGTCCAGCACCCGGCACTGGAGCACCCGCTCGAGATTACGCTCCTGACTGGGCGAGAGCGCGTGATTGAACATAACGATCTCGGCCTCGTGCTGGCTGACCTGAGCGGCGATTTCGTCAAGCTTGCCCGAGCCGACAAAAGTGCCGGGATGGGGCGCATCCCGCTGTCCCATAATGTAGGACACCGGGTCGCCTCCGGCCGAAATCACCAGTTCCTCGAACTCGCGAGGGTCTTCCCGTTCGACTTCACTGGAAAGGTGGAGGTGAACGAGAACGGCTCGCTCACCCACCTCGGGGCGTTCAAAGAACAATGTAACCTCGGCGAGTGAGCGCCCGGGCGGGGCGGGGACGGATGGGATCAGCTGCCGCCATCGTCTTCCGGGGGGTTTTGCATGGGTATGCGAACAACCCGGGACGGGACAACGGTGGAAATCGCATGCTTGTAGACCATCTGGCTGACGGTGTTTTTGAGCAGGACCACGAACTGGTCGAAGGACTCGATCTGTCCCTGTAGTTTGATGCCATTCACCAGGTATATCGAGACCGGCACGCGCTCCTTACGTAAAATATTCAGGTAAGGGTCTTGTAGAGTATGCCCTTTTGACATGTCTTTCTCCTCGGTCGGTCCACGTCGGACCATAAGATGACTGAACCCGCATCCACTTCTCCCCCGCCGGAACACGCTCGATAAATCGAGAGAGCCCCGCCCGGATGGGGAGCTATGAATACGCCTGCGACGCCCACAGTATACAACACTGGCGGGGCGACAAATGCCGGAGACCCCGCGCAGTGGCTCGACAGCATACTATATGGGGCCGCCCTCGAGATATCTCAAGGCCAGTTTAAGCGAAGATTCCGCAGGTTCACCCTCATCCATTGCCCCGTCCGGGGTGCTGGCAGCGGCACCCGCAGGGCTCCTGGACATTGCCCGCGCCCCGCCCTTGTCGTCGGTGGTAATCCAGGCGAGGTCTGGCCATTTGCGCAGCCAGGTTAACTGCCGCTTGGCGAGTTGTCGCGTCGCCGCGATACCGCGCTCAGTGGCCTCCTCGAGGCTGCACAGTCCTTCCAGGTACTGCCACAACTGGCGATAGCCCACCGCCCGCAGCGCCGGCAGGTCAGCGTGGAGATCGCCCCGCGCGTGGAGCTTGCGCACCTCATCCACGAAGCCCGAACCCATCATCGCGTGGAACCGCTGCGCAATGCGCTCATGCAGCACCGCTCGCCGGGCCGGGGCGAGGGCTATCTGGACAATATCGAAGCGCTCCGACAGCGGGGGATCCACGGGCGCCCTGTGCTGCCACTCGCTGATGGGCACGCCGCTGGCACGAAAAACTTCCAGTGCGCGACACAGGCGCTGTGAGTGATTGGGGTGGATCCGCAGAGCTGCCGCGGGATCCACCTTCGAGAGCTCCTCGTGCATCGCCGGCCAGCCGCGGCGTGACGCCTCATCCTCGATAGCCAGGCGCACGGAAGGGTCCACCTCCGGCATGGCGGAGAGACCGGCCAGCAGGGCCCTGAAATACAACATCGTGCCGCCAACCAGCAACGGCGTATGGCCGCGAAGCGCGATGTCTTCGATGACCCGGCGGGCATCGGCTGCAAAGCGGGCCGCCGAGTAGGCCTCAGCCGGATCGCAGATATCGACGAGATGATGCGGATAATCCGGTTTCGCGCTGCCGATATCCAGACCGCGGTAAACCAGCGTCGAATCCACGCTCACCAGCTCACAGCCCCGGCTGCGGGCGAGCCCCTCCGCCAGCTCTGTCTTGCCGGAGGCCGTGGGGCCGAGCACGCAGATCAACGGCGTCAGTACCTCCGTGCGCGCCATCAACGCCCTCGCAGGAACAACCGGTCGAGCTCCTCCAGGGAAACAGCGGTCCAGGTCGGCCGGCCGTGGTTACACTGCCCGGAGCGCTCCGTGGCCTCCATGTCGCGCAGCAGTGCGTTCATCTCCGGCAGGGTCAGGCGGCGATTCGCGCGCACAGAGCCATGACAGGCCATGGTCGAGAGTATGTCGTCCTCGTGTGCCGCGATGCGGTCGGTGCTGCCAAACTCGACGAGGTCGGCCAGTACGTCGCGAAGCAATTGCTCGATATCGGTGTGGCGCAGCAGCGTCGGCACCTGCCGGATTACCAGGGACTCCTCACCGGCCACCTCCACCGCCAGGCCAAGCTCATTGAACAGCTCCAGACGGTCCGTTGCCACCGCAACTTCCCGCTGGCTGACGGCGACTGCCTGCGGTACCAGCAGCGGCTGGCTGCGAATGCCCTCGGCATCGCGCGCCGTTTTCAGGCGCTCGTACGTCACCCGCTCATGGGCGGCATGCATGTCGACCAGGATCAGCCCCTGCGCGTTCTCGGCCAGAATGTAGATGCCCTTCAGCTGCGCCAGGGCGTAGCCCAGTGGCGGCACCTCGCCATCGCGGGGCTCGCCTACGCCCTCTGCATCGCCATGCAGGGCGGCGTAGCCCGCCATCTGCGCGGCCCCCAGTCCGGGCGCTCGCTCGCCCCGGGGCCGAGCTGAAAAACCAGTCCGTGCCGCCGCTGAGTCCGCCCGCAATCCTTCCCAGACTGCGCGGTCACCCGGCTGCGCGGGCCGCTCGGCAGCCAGGGCAAGACCGGGCTGCAGCACCTCGCCGGTGCGGGTATCCACCGATGCCCCCGCCGACCCGTCCTGTTTTTCGATCCTGTCACCGGGGGTGGTCTCCGCCAGCGCACGGTGCAGGCTGCTGAAAATAAACCCGTGTACGGCGCGGCCATCGCGAAACCGCACCTCATGCTTGGTAGGGTGTACATTCACGTCCACACCCGCACAGGGAAGTTCAAGATACAGCGCAAACACCGGGTGGCGGCCGTGATAAAGCACGTCGCGGTAGGCCTGCTTGATCGCGTGACTGACCAGCCGGTCGCGGATGACCCGCCCGTTTACGAAAAAATACTGCAAATCCGCCTGGCTGCGGGAGAAGGTCGGCAAACCCACCCAGCCCCACAGGCGGAAATCGCCCGCCTGGTGCTCGACATAAAGCGCCTGCTCCATGAAGGCAGGCCCGCACACGGAGGCTACGCGACGCTGGCGCTCGGCCTCGCCCTGTGCCCCACGCAGCGTGTGAATCACGCGCTGGTTGTGACGCAGTGAAAAGCTCACGTCAAAGCGCGACAGCGCCAGCCGCTTGATCACCTCTTCGATGTGATTGAATTCCGTTTTCTCGGTACGCAAAAACTTCCGACGGGCCGGCGTATTGAAGAACAGGTCCCGGACTTCCACGGTGGTCCCACGCGGGTGGGGCGCCGGGCTCACCGTCACCGCCATGTCGCGACCCTCCGAGGCGGCGCTGTTACCGGCCACCGGCGACTCAGCGGTATTGCTGGTCAGTCGCAGCCTGGATACCGACCCGACACTTGCCAGCGCCTCACCGCGAAAGCCCAGGCTGCCCACCTGCTCCAGGTCTTCCAGGGTACTGATTTTGCTGGTGGCGTGCCGCGCGAGGGCGAGCTCGAGGTCACCCGGGCCGATCCCGCCGCCGTCGTCGCGCACCCGGATCAACTTGCTACCGCCGGCCTCGATATCGACATCGATTCGGGACGCACCGGCATCCAGGCTGTTCTCCAGCAGCTCCTTGACCACGGAGGCCGGGCGCTCGACCACCTCCCCGGCGGCAATCTGGTTGGCCAGCCTGGGGCTCAGGCGCTGAATAGGGGACATCGGGGTCGCAAGGAAGCTCAGGTAGTCGGTATGCGCAGCCGCTGACCGACCAGGATCCGGCTGCCGTTGATACGATTGAGCTGCTGCAGTGAAGAGACCGATACGTTAAACCGCTGCGCGATACCCGACAGCGTATCACCGCGGGCGATAACATATTGCTGCTGCTCGCCGTGCTGCTTCCGCCAGGCGAGGAGGGTGCCCGAGGGCGGGTGATCCATGAACCAGGACGTAATGCCGGCATGGATAGCGCGGGCGATTTTCTTCTGGTGGCTTTTGTTGGCCAGTTTCCTGGATTCCGTCGGATTCGAAATAAAGCCCGTCTCGACGAGTATGGAGGGGATGTCGGGTGATTTCAGCACGGCGAAACCCGCCTGCTCCACCCTGTTCTTGTGCAGGTCAGTCACCTGCGCCACCTTGCGCAGTACACCGTCGCCGAGCTTCAGGCTGGTATCCAGCGTCGACGTCATCGACAGGTCTGCCAGCACACCGGCCAGGATCCCGTCTTTGTCGGACAGGCGCACACCGCCGACGAGATCCGCCGCGTTTTCCCGTTTCGCGAGGTAACCGGCCGCGGTGCTGGTGGCCCCGCTGGTGGAGAGCGCATAAACCGAGGCGCCGTGCGCGGCCTTGCGTTTGAAAGCGTCCGCGTGGATGGAGACGAACAGGTCTGCCTGCTTCTTACGTGCGAGATCGCGGCGGCCCTTGAGGCTGATGTAGTAGTCACCACTGCGGATCAGGGTCGGCGAAAAACCCGACTCTGACTGCAACAGTTTGTGCAGTTCCCTGGCGATAGCCAGGACGACATCCTTTTCCCTCAGCTTCCCGGGGCCGAGCGCGCCCGGATCGTCGCCACCGTGACCGGCATCAATCGCGACGACCACGTCGCGCCGGGACGACTGGGTTACGCTCTTCCTGACCGCAGTACTGCGCTTGTCTCTGTCATAGAGGTCCAGCACCAGGCGATCGCCCACCTTGGCATTGGCGCGGAGCGCAAAGCTTCTGGGGTCAACCGCGGCACCCATATCGAGCACCATCCTCAGATCGTGCCCGTCACGCACACCCGAGCGGATGCTTCTGATCGGTGTTGTGGCGAGTTCGAGGTCGTCAAACGCAGC
The DNA here is from genome assembly GCA_963753815.1 of uncultured Gammaproteobacteria bacterium. Taxonomy (GTDB): domain Bacteria; phylum Pseudomonadota; class Gammaproteobacteria; order Pseudomonadales; family Halieaceae; genus CAVWDU01. Next base: position 1,473,901 of record CAVWDU010000003.1, on the reverse strand, counting down.
CTTGAGGCGGGTGTTCTCCAGGTCGAGCACGATGCGGCGGGGGTTTTCCAGGGTGATCAGCTTGTGTTCCACCGGACCATTGAGATCCAGCACCAGACGGGTGTGATCGGGCGCTCGCCACAGGCGCACGTCGTGCACCTCCGCCGCCATGCCCCTGGCCGCCGACCACGCCACAAGGATCGCCAGAATCCAGCGTAACCCGCTCATTGCTCTCCCGCCTCGAAGCACCATCCCCGGGTGCCACCTGTCGCGTCGACAGTCACCGACGCTCTGTTTTTACTCAATTTTACCACAGCTATAGGCCAGGCGTTACGCCCCCGGCACTATTGCCATTAACGCCCTCAGGGCGGCATCGCCGGCGTCACTGTGTGCCGTAATCCGCAGCTGACGGCCCGCCCCCGCCACCTCTATCCCGATCAGCCAATCCGCAGCGGGCAGATGGCCCCTGCCACGCCCGGGCCACTCGACGAGACAGATTACCGGGGCAGCGAAATAATCGCGGATTCCGAGAAACTCCAGTTCTTCGGGATCGGCCAGCCGGTACAGATCAAAATGATAGACGGTGACCGCGGGCAGCTGGTAGGGCTCGACCAGGGTATAGGTCGGGCTTTTCACCGCGCCGGCATGTCCGAGGCCCTGGATGATTCCACGGCAAAGGGTGGTCTTACCGAGCCCCAGGTCACCCTCCAGGTAAACCACCATACCCGGCTCGAGCGCCTGCGCAATATTGCCGCCGAGTGCAATCATGGCAGACTCGTCCGCCGCCGCCAGAGTATGGACCAGGTGTGTCATCCCAGCAGGGACCTGAGCTCAGGCAGAAGGTCGGTGGCGATGAGACCCCGCTGGCCTCCGGTCATCGCCCGGTCGGCCGCCGCGCCGTGCACACAGGCCCCGAGCGTGGTTGCTTCCATAAGCGGCAACCCCTGCGCAATGAGCGCGCCGATCACCCCGGAAAGCACGTCACCCATGCCGCCGCTGGCCATACCCGGGTTGCCTGAGGTGCTCAGCCAGCAACGGTTCTCATCGGCGACCAGCGTGCCGTTTCCCTTGAGCAGTACCACCCCGCCGTACTGCTGCTGAAGCTCTCGCACGGCCGCGAAGCGGTCCTGCTGCACAGCCGCACTGTCACGGCCCAGCAGGCGCCCCGCTTCGCCCGGGTGCGGGGTCAACACCCTGTTCCCCACCGTTTGCTCCGCAAACGGTGCTCCACTCGCCAACAGGTTGAGGCCATCCGCATCGAGCACCATTGGCTTGCCCGAGTCCGCCGCGACCTGCAGCAGTTGCTCGGACCAGGACGAGCGACCGAGCCCGGGGCCCACGACCAGCACGTCCGCACTGTCCACCCAGGGCGCGAACTGCGGCCCGGACTCCACTCCTACCGCCATGATTTCCGGGCGCCGGCCCACCATCGCGGCGACGTGCTCCGGGCGGGTTGCCGCCCGCACCAGCCCGGCACCCGAACGCAAGGCGGCCTCCGCCGCGAGCACCGCCGCGCCAGCCATGCCATAGTCACCGCCGACGACCAGCACCGTTCCAAACAGTCCCTTGTGGGCGGACGATGGCCGCGGCGTCAGGGCCGACAGCGCATGCTCCAGAGTGGGCGCGAAACAACCTGCCGGACACTGCTCGTAGATGCTCTCCGGCACGCCGAGGTCATCGAATACAAGTTCTCCCGCGAGATCGGGCCCCGCCAGGGTATAGAAACCCCGCTTACGGGCGATGAAGGTCACCGTCACGTCGGCGCGCACAGCCCGGCCCAACTCCCGCCCTGTATCCGCGCAGAGCCCGGAGGGAATATCGATCGCCAGCACCGGCGCCCCACTGGCATTCACCGCATCGACGGCCTCGCGGTAGACGCCCCTGACCTCGCCACCGAGGCCGGTACCGAGCATCGCGTCGACGATTATCCCACCCTCCGCGACTGCCTCCGGACGAAAGTCCTCCACCGGCACCCCGTCGGCCAGCGCTTGCTCCCTCGCCCGCAACGCATCGCCGCCGATTTTCGCCGGATCGCCGAGTTGCAGCACCGTCGCCGGGATGCCCTGTCGCTGCGCCATCCACGCTACCAGGAAACCGTCGCCGCCGTTATTGCCGGTCCCGCAGAGCACCTGCACCCGTTCGGGCCTTGGCCACCGCTGCATCAGGGCGCGAAACGCGGCTTCCGCGGCCCGGCGCATCAACCGGATACCCGCAATGCCGTGCTCCTCGATCGCGCAGCGATCCAGCTCCCGAGTCTGCTGCGCGGTGTAAAGTGGGGTCATCCCGGAACTGTCCATTGCAAGCGTATCCTGTGTATCGGTGCGTCAATTCTGGCAGACTTGCCGGATTCAATGCCAGGAACATTATGTCGTCTCCGCCACTTCCCGATGACCCCGATGCGCTACTGGCGCAGATCAGGCTGTGGGCACGGGAACTCGGGTTTGCACAGCTGGGGGTCGCGGATATCAATCTCGACGAGCACGAAGCCTACCTCCAGAAATGGCTGGACGCGGGCTATCACGGCTCCATGTCCTACATGGCGCGCCATGGCGCGCTGCGCGCGCGGCCGCAGGAGCTGGTGCCCGGCACCTGCCGGGTGCTGACGTTGCGGATGGACTACCTGCCGGGCAACACCCGGCCCTGGACCACCCTCGGTTCGCCGGACCGCGGCTACATCGCCCGCTATGCCCTGGGCCGGGATTACCACAAGGTCCTGCGCAGGCGATTGGCGACCCTGGCCCGCCGAATCGAAGAAGAAGTGGGTGGTGGTTGCTACCGCGCCTTCGTCGACAGCGCGCCCGTGCTGGAAAGGGCCATCGCCGAACGCGGGGGCCTGGGCTGGATCGCCAAGAATACGATGCTGATCAACGCCGAGGCGGGTTCGTGGTTCTTCCTCGGCGAGATTTACACCGACCTGCCGCTGCCGCCCGACCCGCCACAAGCCACGAAACATTGCGGCAGCTGCACCGCCTGTCTCGATGTGTGCCCCACCAATGCGTTCACCGGCCCCTTCCAGCTGGACGCCAGGCGCTGTATTTCCTACCTGACGATCGAGCACCGCGGAAGCATCGATCCTGAGTTGCGCCCGCTGATCGGCAATCGCATCTTCGGCTGTGACGACTGCCAGCTGGTCTGTCCGTGGAACAAGTTCGCCCGCCACTCCCCGGAGCCCGACTTCCAGCCCCGACACGGCCTGTCAGATCCGTCTCTCGTCGACCTGCTGCTGTGGGACGAGGCGACGTATCTCCAGCGAACCGAGGGGATGGCCCTGCGCCGCATCGGACACGACTGCTGGCTGCGGAATGTCGCGATCGCGCTGGGCAACGCGACCTGCTCCCCGCTGGTCGTGCGCGCCCTGCGTTGTCGCCTCCACCACGGCTCCGCACTGGTCCGCGAACATGTGCAGTGGGCGCTGGCGCAACACAGCGGGCAGGGCTACTGCTGAATCAACCACGGCACGACCGCCGAAGAATGGCAAATAGCGGGGGAAACACCTGACGCTACCGATACGCTGGCGTATAGTGACGGCGGGCTGGAGGGGCCGCGCAGGAACTGCGCGGGACGAACGAGCAACGGGGCCGGGAATGGTAGAGTTCGGCGCGGGAACCCATCCCGGGCATCATCGAAAAAACAACGAGGACAGCTTCGTCGCCGATCCCGAACTCGGCCTCTGGCTGGTCGCCGACGGTGTCGGTGGCCACGCCGGGGGCGAAGTTGCCAGCGCGATAGTGGCTGCGACGGTGCGTGACTGCATAGCCCGTGGCGAGAGTCTCGAACGGGCGATTTACGCGGCCCATCGCGCGGTGTTGGCGCAGGCCGCGGAACGACGCGAACGCACGGACATGGGCTCGACCGTGGTGGCGATGTCACTGCGGGGCCGGGACTTCCAGCTCGGCTGGGTCGGTGACAGTCGGGCCTACCTCTGGGATGACCGACTGACACTCCTCTCCCGCGACCACAATCCGGTGAGCGAACTGCTGCTGCGTGGCCTCATTACCAGCGAAGAGGCCACGAACCACCCCGAACGTCACGTGCTCACGCAATGCCTGGGCATTTCCGAGCAGATGCGCATTTTCCCCGAGGTGACCAGCGGTCGCCTCAGCGGCCGCCAGAGACTGTTGCTCTGCAGCGACGGCCTCAATGACGAGTTGTCTGATGCCGTGATCGCAAGCCATCTCGCTGCTCACGCTGCGCCGGAAGCTCAGGTCGATGCGCTGATATCAGCAGCACTGGCGGCCGGGGGCCGCGACAACGTCACCGTGATCATCGTGGGCTTGCGCGAGCCGGAATCGGTGGAAGCCGACGGCGCCGACACACCGGAAAATCAGGAAAACGGTCCGAGGCTCCCGGCAGCAAGCCCCGCTTCCGGAAGAGCTGAGAACCCACGTGCCCTGCGCTGGCTGCTCACGGGCGCGCTGATTGCCGGGGTGATCGCGATTGCGATTGTCCTCTTCGCCTGAACCGCGCGCCGCTCACTGCTCACCACCCGGCTCGATAAATGTCGTCTTGTTCATCGACGCGATCTCACGGCGCGGGCGGGAAAAATTCTCCCGGATCCGGAAAATGATGTCGTGGAAGCGCAGCTCATCGTCGTGGCGCAGCAGGCGACGCCCCACCAGTCGCTCGTCGTTGACAAGAGTACCGTTGGAAGAACCCAGGTCCTCCACACTGAGGTGCTCACCCTCCAGTTCCAGTCGCGCGTGCTGACGCGACACATGAGGGCTGACGATGGCGAGGTCACACTCCAACGCTCGACCCAGCACCAGCGGACGCCTGACAGCAAAACTGAGCCCCGCCAGCGGCCCTGTCTCGGCCTCGATTATCCAACTGCAGTCGTCTTCCGCCTCCTGGCGAACCAGTGACGAGACGCCCTCGCGTCGCCGGTCGTTGATCGGGGGAATATTATTCAGCACCCGACGCTCAACGAACGGGTTGGTCCTGACCACGCCCTCGGATGTGATCTGGAAGAACCAGGCCACCAGGAACGTCAGCGGAAACCCTGCCAGTGCCACGGCCAGGAACATCGCCGAGGCCCGGTCCTCGTCCAGTCCGATCGCCGGGTAGACAAATTCACCGAGTTGCAGCAACACCCAGCAGATAATGCTGTACAACACGCAGGTGCGAATCACCTTGCGCCGCCGCAACTCCCGCAGGAATGAGCGTGTCGAACCCACTTTCTCTCCCCCAGTATCCGACCGCCGCAGGCATTCTGTAGCTGCGCATTTTTCAGGTTCCGCAGCTGCCGCGCCGGACCCGCCCAACGCGCCCCGTTGTACCACAGCCGGGCATCATATCCCAGTCGCTGCGCCGGCGGAGTCAGCCCGAGTCCGACAGAACGCTGGTCGGGTGCAGCCACGCGTTGCGGTAGTGGCGAAGTTCCTCGATCGACTCGCGAATATCATCCAGGGCCAGGTGGGTGGCACTCTTACCGACCCCCGCCGCCACCTCCGGCCGCCAGAGACCGGCGAGAATCTTCAGCGTACTGACATCGAGATTGCGGTAGTGAAACCAGCGCTCGAGCGCGGGCAGGTGTCGAGCCATGAATCGGCGATCCTGGCAGATCGAGTTGCCGCACATGGGCGATGCATTGCAATCGGTCCACAATGCCAGGAACTCGAGGGTCTGGCTGGCCGCCTGCTGCTCGTCGATAACACTCCGGCGAACGCGCTCGACCAGCCCTGAGCGAGTATGGTGAGTGGTGTTCCATTCGTCCATCGCTGCCAGCGTGGCATCGCTCTGGTGCACAGCGATTACCGGCCCCTCAGCCAGGGTGTTGAGCTCGGTATCGGTCACCACCGTGGCAATTTCGATCACCCGGTCGGTATCCGGGTTCAGGCCCGTCATCTCCATGTCGACCCAGATCAGCCGGTCGGCCCTTTCTTCAGACTCTGCCATCGCGTGGAAACTCCAGGCATTCGCTTGCGGGATTCAGGAACAGCTCAGCGCCAAACGCAGCGGCGAGCCTAGCGAAGGCGAACTGTCGGACGGCGCTCCGTCGGGCGGCGCTCCGTCGGGCTCGTCGGGAGGACGCAGCCATCGCCGTTGGCCAGTGTAGCAAAATGCCTCGACAGGCAAAGCTCCCCGCCCAATAATGCCTGAATGAGCAAGCGCAAACTGACCCGCAAGCAGGCCTGGCGGGTCGAAAAAATCCAGCGCGAGCGCGAACAGCGAACCCAGCGCCGGGCGTTCGATGCCGAAGCAGCCCTCGCCGCGGGGGAGTTGGGGCCGGAGCAGGACGGCGTCGTCACTGCACACTTCGGCACCCAGGCGGAGATCGAGGGCGCGACCGGTGAACGCCAGCGCTGTCACCTGCGGACGCATCTCGATGGACTGGTCACCGGGGACGCCGTGGTCTGGTGTGCCGGCGAGCCGACCGGCGTGGTCGTCGCTCGCAAGCGGCGCGCAAACGCGCTCTGTCGGCCCGACCCCTACGGCAAACTCAAACCCGTGGCCGCCAATATCGACCAGGTGCTGGTCGTGGTGGCGCCGGTGCCCCGTCCCCACGCCAATCTCATCGACCGCTACCTCGTTGCTATCGAGTCCATGCAGGCGCGCCCGCTTATTCTGGTCAACAAGGACGACCTCCTGCAGCAGGACAAAGCGCTGGCCTGCACCATGGGGGAATTGCTGGCCGTCTACGTCACCCTCGGTTACCGCCTGGTGCGAACCAGCAACCACGACCCCGGTCTGCGCGAGTTACGCGACGCCCTGGCCGGTAATGTCAGCGTGCTGGTGGGCCAGTCGGGTGTAGGCAAATCCTCACTGGTCAACGCCCTGCTGCCCGACGCCGCCGCGCGGGTTGGCGCCCTCTCCGACAACCGCCAGTCCGGCACCCACACCACCACCGCAGCGCAGCTTTTCCACCTGCCCGGCGGCGGCAGCCTGATCGATTCACCCGGTATTCGGGAGTTCGGGCTGTGGCATATGCAACGCGAGGAGATTGAGGCCGGTTTTATCGAATTTCGGCCATGGCTGGGCCACTGTCGATTCAGGGACTGTCGCCACGAGCAGGAACCCGGTTGCGCCATACTCGCCGCCACCGCCGCCGGTGAAATCAGCGAGCAGCGACTGGACAGCTATCGCCAGATCGTAGCCGGCGCGCAGCCCTAGGCCGGTTCGCTCACCGGTTATCTGCTGACGATTTGAGCCGATTTTTAACGCCGTATCGAGCCGGCCGAGGTTTTTTCATCAGGCCGCTAGAGCCACCCCAACCAGCTGTAGACCACGTACCCCACCAGTTCATGCATGGCGTAATGGGTGTCGGCCAGGCCGGCGAGTGTGGGCACGAACGACTGCCACACAAAGCCCTCCACCGAACCACCCAGCCGGTGATCGGTGGGTGCCGGTATCGTGTTGACACCCTGTTTTTCGAACAGCGCGGTCGCTCGCCGCATGTGGAACGCACTGGTGACCAGCAGCACGTCCTGCCAGCCCCGCTCGCGCACGATATCCGCGCTGTACAGCGCATTGCCGCGGGTGTTGCGGCTGCGCTCCTCCAGCACTGTCGCCGCGGGCGGGACCCCCATGACCTCCAGAATCTCCTGCGCCATGGCCGCATCGGTGTCGCGACCCTCGGGCCCACCGCCACTGAGCACGATAAGCGGTGCTTTCCCCTGCTGGTACAGGGTGGCCGCGAACAGCAGGCGGTCTGACCAGCGATTCAGGTCACCCATGACTTCAGGGGCTCTGCGCTCATGTACACCCCCGCCGAGGAGGATGATGGCATCCGCCTGCGGCAGCGCAGCCGCCGCCACCGGGGGATAGGGCTGCTCCAGCACGGTCAACAGGCGCTCAGCCAGCCAGGGCGTGGAGGTCAGATACAACCAGACGACCGCGGCGGTCAACAAGCCAATCCCAAGCCTGCGCGAGGCACCCAGCAGGGCGGCGAGTGCCGCCAGCTGCAGCAGGAATACCTGGGTCAGGGGATAAGCCAGCAAACCCAGTAATTTGGTCAGTTCAAAGCTGATGGCCTTACCTCGCTGAGCCAGTACCCCGAGCGGCGCCCGCCGCGCGGCTGGCGGTCACGGAACCAGCGTTCCGAGCTCCTCTCCCAGGCGGATCTTGCTGCCGGCGGCAAGCGATTCGCGCCAACGCATGGACTCCGGCGGAAACAACAGGATAACCGTCGAACCGAGCAGGAAGCGGCCCATTTCCTCTCCGCGAGAGAGGTCGATGGAATCGGTGAGCGCCCGGTGGTCGGTGAGCACGGTCCGGCGCCGCCGCGGTGGTGTGACCCGCCCCGACCAGACCGTTTCGATGCCTGCGACCACCATGGCCCCCACGAGCACCATGACCAGGGGGACCGCGCCTGCTGCGAAATGACACACCAGCCTTTCATTGCGCGCGAACAACCGGTCGACGTTATCCGCAGTGACCGCATTGACGGAAAACAGATCACCCGGCACGTAACAGGTTGCCGAAAGGCGGGCACTCATCGGCATGTGTACGCGATGGTAATCGCGAGGTGACAGGTAGATGGTCGCAAAGGAGCCGTCCGCGAAGCCGGCTGCGCGCTCGTCGTCCCCGCCGAGCAACTCCGTCACGGAGAACGACCGGCCCTTTGCCTGCAGTATGCGTCCCGCCGCGATCTCACCGATCTGGCTGATGGCGCCGTCGGCAGGGCAGACAATATCGGCTGCAGCAAGCGGCCTCGCTCCGTCGCGCAGCGGACGCGTGAAAAAATGGTTGAAGCTATCGTACGCCGCCGGGCTGGGTTCTGCCGCCTCCGACATGTCGACACCATAACGGGCAATGAACCAGGTAATTACCCGGTTTTTCAGCCAAATAGGGTGACTTAATCCCGCTAACCAGCCGGTACAGCGTGACACCGCGTGTTGCGGCAGGATATGCTGAAGTGCAATAAACAGGGAATTCATGGGCGGCTAGTGTAGCCTGATTTCCCCGCGAGGTAAGAGGTAAGTAGTTAAGCACCGTGAAAACCGGCCCTTTCCTGACAGTCATGCTGCCGGTATTGGCATGGGCGGGAGTCCTCAGGGCAGAAACGCCCGCCGAGCCGACGCCAGACGAGCCCCCGGTCAACTGGGTGGATGAGAGTCACGCCTATGCGACTGACCAGGCGCAGGCGCTCACCCAGTGGATGGACAACTTTTTTGGCAACCCCGAGGACGACCTCGACCAGGCGGAGTCTTTCCTGCGGCTGATCACCGAGTTCGATTGGGACCAGGAAGATGGTACCGACTTCGGCGTCCGGCTGCGCGGCAAGGTGCAACTGCCGAGAATTTCCTCACGCATCGACCTGGTTTTTTCCGGCGAGGAAGACGCGGAAGACCTGGAAGACGTCGACCCGGATGAGCGCAACTCACTCGAGGACCAGATTGGCGTGCGTTACAACGTGCGCGAAGGGAAACGGTCACGCTTTGACGCGACGCTGGGCTTTTCCTCCGGACACCTGAAGCCGGGCGCGCGCTACCGCCTGGAGGACACCTTCGGTACCGCCTCGAACTACCGCTTCACACAACGGCTACAGTACGAAGACGGCGAAAATTTCTACGCGACGTCCCAGCTCGAGATGAACCGCTTGCTGGACGAAGACACCCAGGCGCGCTGGGTGAACCGCGCTATCTGGGGCCAGCACACCGACGGTGTCGAATGGCGCACCAGGGCCTCGGTGCGGCACCGGCTTGCAGCGGCGACCGGCCGGCCACTGGCCCTGAGTTATTACGCCGCCGTGCGGGGCGTTACCCAGCCCGACAGTTTCGTCAAGAACTATCGGCTCGGCGTGACCATGCGCAGGCGCGTCTATCGCGACTTCCTGTTCCTGGAGATAGAACCGGCTATCAATTTCCGGCGCCGCAACCTGGACGAAGGGCGGGGCGAGTACTGGTCGATCATGGCCAGGCTGGAAATTGCACTGGAACGCGACCTGCGTCGCCGGTCACGGCGGCGCAACGAGAATAGATCGAAACCCGACGCCGAACCGCCGGCGCCGGTGAACAACGCCGCCGAGCGACCGGTTGCAGTGAACGCGACCCCGGACTGACCACGCCCGGGGCTGACTCTGCTAGAGGTGCTCCTCCGCAAAGGCAGCCAGCCGCGACCTGACGATCCCGTTGACGTGCATGATGCCTGCATGCGGGTAAGACTTACTCTTCTCGACCAGGTAGGTCAGCCCCGAAGTCAGTGGTGATATGTACTTGTTGTCAATCTGGGCAAGATTGCCCAGGACGACGATTTTGGAGTCCGCGCCCACCCGGCTGATGACTGACTTGAGCTGGAACTGGGTCAGGCCCTGCGCTTCATCGATGATGATATAGGCGTTGTTGAAGGAACGGCCGCGCATGAAGTTCAGCGACTTGAACTGGATGTTGGCCCGCTCCTTGACGTAGTCGATGCTGCCGTTGCAGGACTCGTCGGCGCCGTGCAGAATTTCCAGGTTGTCGTCGAATGCGGCCAGCCAGGGCGCCATTTTTTCCTCCTCCGTACCCGGCAGGAACCCGATTTCCTCGGCGATGGGCGGGGTTGAGCGGGCAACGATCAGCTTGCTGAACTTTTTCTGTTCCAGGATCGCGTGCAGGCCGTAAGCGAGCGCCATCAGGGTTTTGCCCGAACCGGCAGGTCCGGTCAGTACGGTCATATCGACATTGTCGTCTGCCAGCAGGGACATGGCCATCGCCTGCTCCAGGTTCCTCGGCTGCAGGCCCCAGAAGCGTCGATGCATGAGGTTGTCCCGGCTGTCGCAGCGCAGGAACACATACTCCTTCTCCACCCGCTTGACGAACGCGATGAAGTCCTGGTCGTCGTACAGGAACATATTGGGATAAACCCCGGGCAGCGACTTGCGCGGGATACGGTGCAACGTGCAGTCGCCTTCGCGCAGCGTATCGACTTCTGCTATACCCGACCAGAAGTCGCCCGCCACGTGCTCATATCCCCTGGCCAGCAGGTCGATATCGTCCAGCACCCGGTCACGCCGGTAATCCTCGACATGCAGCAGACCGGAGCCCTTGGCCTTGATCCGCATGTTGATGTCCTTGGTAACAAGGCAGACGAAATCCTCAGGATTCTCGGCCTGCAGCCGCAAGGCGACATTGATGATGCGGTTGTCGTTGGCCTGGTCCTGGGTGACATCGAGGAAGGGTATATCGGCATCGTCGATCAGCAGCTGGTCGGGAAAGATCGCCAGCGTGCCCAGGCGCCCCTCCAGCCCTGACCCCGGCACCTCGACGCCCTCCTGGATCTGCTGGGGACTGGCGGCATCGACTACCCGGTCGATAATGCCGATGGCAATGCGCGCCTCACTGCTGACCGTCTTGTCCCGACGATCCTTGATATGGTCCAGCTCCTCGAGCACCGTCATCGGAATGACCACGTGATGTTCGTTGAAAGCGGTTACCGCGGTGGGGTCGTGCAGCAACACGTTCGTGTCCAGCACATAGGTCTTCTTGACCACGGGTTGCAACCGGGCGGTTTTCTCTACGCGCAGCGTGGAGCCTGAATCCATAGGACGATCCTCGACAGGTGGTGGTAGGGTGCAGCTGGGAAAATGAAAACCGGGCCCGGGGCGGGCGCCTGGTGGAAATATTGGCGACGGTCGGATTGACGCCGGACACCGGGCCCGGGCGTGCATTGCTGGCGATTCGACGCCGGGGCGGGGAATCCGACCCCGCCGGCGTCGGGACGTTCTTCAAAGGCGATTCCCGGCAGCGGCAATGTTTCATCGATTATCAGGCGCTGTCGTCACCGCTGTCAACGACGCCGTCAGGAATCTGCGTCGTTCGGCACACGCACCCGGAACCGCGCTGACAGGCCACCGGTTTTCCGCTACGATAGCTCGCTATACAAGCCTCGACGAAAACCTCTTTAGCATGCTCGACCCTAATGCCCTGTCGCAACTGAAAGGCCTGAAGCAGCAGCTGGAGGCAGAGAAAGAACGTGCGGAAGCCGTCGTCAAGGGCACGCAGTCACGCTATGGCTTCGCCGTCCTCGACGACGGCAGGGAAGTCTTCATTCCCCCGGATGAAATGCTGAAAGTCTTCCCGGGAGACCGGGTACGCGTGTGCATCAGGCCGGCGCCGGGGAACAAGACCATTGCGGACGTAGAGTCGCTGCGGGACAGTCCGCTCGGGGAGTTCAGCGGGCGCTGCGTGCGCAAGGGCAAGGCGATGTTCGTGCAACCCGACCTGCCCCACATCAGTCGCTGGCTGTTCATCCCGCCCCATGCGCGCAACGGGGTCAAGGAAGGTGACCTGTTACGCTGCGCCATCCTCCGCCACCCGATCCGGGATGGCAGGCCCCAGGCCAAAGTGCTCTCCATTATCGGCACCGAGTCCACGCCGGGCATAGAAAATCTCTACAGTATTGCCAAGCACCGGCTGCCGGTGGAATGGAGCGCACCCGCACAGAAAGTCCTGGATCAGCAATTGGAGACCTGCCGGCCCCTCGAAGAAGAGTTCAGGCGCGACCTGACCGACCTGGAGTTCATCTCCATCGACGCCGCCAAGACCCAGGATATCGACGATGCCCTCTATGCGGACATCACCACTGATGGCTGGACCCTCTACGTTGCCATCGCAGACCCCGTCGCCTATGTCCCGCCCGATTCGCCGCTGCGGACCGAAATAGCCCGGCGGGCAACCTCGGTGTACTTCCACGGCGACCAGTTACCGATGATGCCGGAGCAGTTGTCACAGGACAGCTGTGCCCTCTCAGAGGGCAGTGACCGCCCGGCCCTGGTGTGCAAGCTGGCGGTCAACGACAACGGTGCGGTCGGGGACTTCGAGTTCATCGAAGCGACGATACGTTCGCGGGCCAAGCTGTCCTATTACGGTGTCGACCGGTACCTGACCGGCCATGCCGATGAGCTGATGAGCCATGCGACACCACTGGAGGCACTGTATAAAGTTTACCAGGCGCTGCGCGGGCATCGCGAAGGGCACGAGCTGGTCATGGATGACCGGCGTGAATTTCGCTGGATTCTCAATGATGACAAGCAGATCGAGCATATCGAACCCTACGAAAAACTGCTGTCACAGCGCCTGGTCGAGGAATGCATGGTCGCGGCCAATCGCTGCGCGGCGCGGTTTCTTGCCACGCACCATGCCAGTGGGCCTTTCATCAGCCACCCCGGTTTCCGCCCGGACCGGCTGCAAGAACTGAAGCAGTTCCTCGCCACCCATTGCCCTGAACTCGAGGCACCGGAACCCGGCGACCGTGCCGGCTACCGACGGATAATGCTGCACCTTTCTGCGCCCTCGCAGTCCCTGCCACTGCGGGCCATGATCAATCGCTTTCTGACCCGGGCCGAGCTGTCCACCGAGCCATCAGCCCACATGGGCATGTCACTCGAGTGCTATACCAATTGCACTTCGCCGCTGCGCAAGTATGTCGATTTTCTCGCGCACACCCAGATCAAGGCGATCCTTCACGGTGACAGCGGCAACCTCGTCGACGCGGAATCGCTCACCGCACTGGCGGAGCGGCTGGCCAATGCGCGGCTCGCCAGCCAGGATGCCGAGCGCTGGCTGGCGGCCAATTACCTGAGCAGGATTGCCCGGGAGCACAAGGAGAGCAGCGGCGAGGATCTCATCTTCCCCGCCAATATCGTGCATATCAACAGCAGTGGCTTCAGTGTCCGCCTCGACGCCAACGGGCTGGAAGGGTTCGTCGACCTGCGCAAGGACCCGGAGAAATTCAGCTACGACAAGTGGACCTCATCGCTCACCAGCACGACCCGACGCTTCCAACTGGAACAGTCAGTGGAGGTTCAGTTGCAGGGCATCGAGCGCGAAAGTCGCCACCGGGCGCTCTTCCGCCTGGCGCCGGGTTGTGGGCTGAAGGCGACGAGCGAGACCGGGGCGGAGCAGCCAGGTTAAGTACGGCGTGCGGATCACGCGCGCAGCACCGATCAGAACGCCGCGTTGCCCGGCGTACGCGGGAAAGGAATCACGTCGCGCACGTTTTCCATGCCGGTGACGTAACTGAGCAGGCGCTCGAAACCGAGTCCGAACCCGGCATGGGGTACCGTTCCATAGCGTCTCAGGTCCCGATACCACCACAACTCATCGCGCAATTTGTCGTCCATGCGTGCATCCAGGATGTCGAGACGCTCCTCCCGCTGCGCACCACCGATAATCTCGCCAATCCCGGGGGCCAGGACGTCCATGGCCGCGACGGTGCGACCGTCGTCGTTGAGCCGCATGTAGAAAGCCTTGATGTCCTTCGGGTAGTTCATCACCACCACCGGGCCGCCGACATGGACTTCTGACAGATACCGCTCGTGCTCTGACGCGAGGTCGATTCCCCAGCCGACCGGAAACTCAAACGTCCTGCCACTTCGCTCCAGCAATGCGATCGCCTCACCGTACTCGATACGCTCAAACGGGTTGTCGATAACACTCCGCAGGCGCGTGATGACGCTATCGTCGATGCGCTGTTGAAAGAACGCCATGTCGTCCTCGCATTCGTCAAGCACCCTGCTGAACAGGTGCTTCAGCAGCTCCTCGGCGAGATCGGCGCTGTCCCCGAGGTCGGCGAACGCCACTTCCGGCTCCACCATCCAGAACTCGGCAAGGTGGCGGCTGGTGTTCGAGTTCTCCGCCCTGAAAGTGGGCCCGAAGGTGTAGACCTTGCTCATCGCCAGGCAATAGGCCTCTACCTCCAGTTGCCCGGACACCGTGAGGAAGGTCTCCCGGCCGAAGAAATCGGCACTGAAATCGGGGTCGGCACTGTCGGTGGCGGGCCGATTGGCGTGATCCAGCGTGCTGACGCGGAATAACTCACCGGCGCCTTCGCAATCACTGCCGGTGATGATTGGCGTGTTGATCCAGTGAAAGCCCCGATCGAAGAAAAAATTGTGGATGGCGTTCGCCAGTGTCGTGCGCACCCGCGTCACCGCTCCGAAGGTATTGGTCCTGGGTCGCAGGTGCGCCTGAGTGCGGAGGTATTCGAAGCTGTGCCGCTTCTTGGCGATCGGGTAGCTCTCTGGATCGTCGACCGCGCCCACGAGCTCCACCGCTGTCGCCTGTATTTCCACCTGCTGCCCCTTGCCCTGCGACTCCACCAGGGTGCCGGTGACAACCACCGCACACCCGGTGGAAAGTCCGAGGACTTCGCTTTCGTAATTGGGCAACGCCGCGGGTACCACAGCCTGGATCGCATCGAAAGCGGAGCCGTCGTGAATCGCCAGGAACGAGATTCCGGCCTTGGAGTCACGTTTGCTGCGCAACCAGCCACGCACTGTCACTTCCTGCCCGAGCTCAACCGCTCCCTGTAACAGTGGGTTTACGCTACTCGGTTTGGACATCGGGAGCCTCGGATCGGGGTGGCGACAAGCGCCGGAGGATACCGAAAAGCCCTGGGGCTGCCAACAACCCTAGCGCGCGATGCGACTGAAGCGCCCGCCAGAGAGATCAAAACCCGACAGGATGCCTTCTTCGGTGAACAGAAACCCGACCATGGTATCGGCGCTTCCGGTCGTCTCGACGGGTAAATCGACCGTGTGGTCCAGGAGAGGCACGTTGCCGTGAATGCCGACCTCCCAGCCCTGGGTATTGCGAAAATCGATCAGGGCCTGCCGGGTGAGAAACACCAGCACGTGGGCCTTGTTCCTGGGCCGCGGCTCGAGCCTGAAAGGTGATGCCGCCAGGGCGTAATAAGCGACTGCCTGGTCGTCGACCAGCAGCACACCCTCGCCGTACTCACCACCGACACCGAACGCCATTTCCACCATATCGGGCATGACCAGGATGCCAGCCGCACGCTCGACCAGGGCGCGGGTTCGCTGATCGTGCGCCACCAGGTCGGCCAGCGCCTTGCGGCCCTTGCTCTCGATCTCGGGACCGGGGTCAGACGTTGCGGGGCCCGCCGCGCAAAGCAGCGCTAGTGAAGCCACTGCTGCCAGCAGCCAATTGAAGGTCATCGAGCGTCTCCTGCACATTTCGCGACTGGCGCACTGCAGCGACCGGGCCGGAACTCCAGTGGCCCGGCATCTTCAGGCGCCCCGCGCTGTTGCTACCAGTTTTGCACACTGCGCTTGTCGCGCAAGCGGTTTCTGGCTTTAATCGCCCAAATCCGACTCGCGGGCGGCGACTGCCATGCTCGCTGCTCTGCATCGCACGTGCGGGTGCCCTGGCAGCCTGCTAGACCCCTGCCAGCTGATCCTGCCGCACCCGCTCGAGTTCGGCCTGGTAGCGTTCGCGGTCGGTGAGCAGGGTCGCCGTCTCAACCGCCCGGGACAGGTGCTCGGCGGCAGCGCGGTAGTTGCCCAACCGGTAGTGGAGAACGCCGGTTGTGTAGAGCAAGTGGCTCTCCTGTGGCGCCAGTGACAGTGCCCGCTCGTAATGCGCAACCGCACTCGCCCAGTTCTCCTCTGATTCCGCCTGCTCACCCAGCCAGGCGTGATAGTAGGGATTGGAACGCCGATATCGCTCCACGCGTTCGGCCCATCGATCCTGCTCTGCCGTGCGCCCATCGAGGCGATAGAGGACCATCAGGTTGGTCATGGCCGAGCGGTCGTCCTCATCCAGTTCCAGTGCGTGCAGGTAGCTGCTTTCCGCATCCGCATGTTGCCCAACCGTCCGGTAGACGGCGCCGAGATTGACCCACAACGGCGTCATGTCCGGCGCCAGGTGCAAACCCCGGACCAACTGTAACCAGGCCTCGTCGAGGCGACGCTCGCCCAGCGCCTTCATCGCCAGGTTGTTGTGGTAGAGTGCGGTTGCCTCGTTGTCTGCGAGGCGCCGGGTACGGGCGATGTCGCGCGACTCCAGGGGATCGATGTCCACCATGAACTTGTCACCGCGGCGCGTATCGACGACGACGTTGACATGCAGGCGAACGGCGACACGCTCGCCCAGCCTGCTCCACTGGGGTCGCACCTCCAGCCACTGGTAGTCGGCGTCGAGGCCCGCCTCACGGGCAAGGGCGACGAAAAGGCTGGCATAGGACAGGCAGTTAGCACTGCCGCGCCGGAAAACCTCCTCGGCCGTGCCGTCCGCGGCGGGGTCGTAGTCGAGATTCAGCAATGCGGGGCTTTTGAGCGCCCGGTGAAGCACCTGCAGCCGCTGTCGTTCCACCCGCAGATCTCCGGTATAACGGCTGACAAACTCCCTCATCTCGTCATCGAGGGCGAGCAGGTCTGGCGTGCTGACACGGGCAGCAGCATCTGCCACAGTCAGGCTGCCCTCAGGCAGGTTCAGCGGGGCGATAACGGGCAGTGGTGGCTTGCGGCCGGCAATACCGGCACAGCCCGCCACGCCGCACAACACCAAGATCACCATCATCGCGGCCCAAACGCCACGATCCCGGATGTGTTTGTCGCCACTGCCAGCGCCCGGCATCAAACCCTCCCGCTCGTCGGCTTTCACTGGGCTACTGGCTAACCGGCCCCACTACGGTCGTACTCTGGCGACCCGGTCGACCGCGCCGCGACCGCGATACGTCGAGTCAGCCGAACTGCAGCCGACAGAAGTCACCCGCCAGCACCTCCAGTGCTTGGACATCGCCAGGGCCGAATCTATCCTTGATCGGGCTGTCCACATCCAGCACACCGATGACTTTCTCACCTGCATGCAGCGGTACGACAACCTCGGATCGCGAGCGCGGGTCGCAGGCGATATGCCCGGGGAATTCCAGCACATCAGCCACGACCAGGGTTTCGCCACTCGCGAAAGCGGTACCGCAAACACCTCTGCCAGGAGCAATTCGCACGCAGGCGGGGCCGCCCTGAAACGGACCCAGCACCAGTTCATCACCCTTGAGGAAGTAAAACCCCAGCCAGTTGATCCGGTCCAGGTGGCCGGCCACCAGGGCGGTGAAATTGGCGGCGTTGGCCACCAGGTCCGGCTCACCGCCCATCAACCCACCCAGCTGCAGCCTGAGGTCTTCCAGGTTCGCGGCGGGCTCAGACACATTCATGGGCGATTCTCGATGAAACAGGACGGTGTTGCCGCCATTGATGTGGATCATTGCACGCGGGCGGCGCCTGCGCCAGCCTAGGGGATACTGCCTCCCCGTGTGGCGTCGTGCCCGCGGGCCTACTTGTCAGTGAGGGGGATGTACCATGACACAGCATCTTATGCATGAGCAGGAACTCGAAGACCAGCGCACTCTGAGGCGTCTGGGCGCTGTAATTGCCGGATTCGTCGTCGCCACGGCGGTGATGGCCGTCGCGGTCGGCGCCATTATGGGCTGAACCGCCTCAGGCGGCCGTATGAAGGCCGCACTCCCTGCCGTCGTGCACCTTGGTGGGGTCGAAGTAATGCCGGCAGGTCGGCAGGTTATGGGCTTCCATGTAGGCGTCCATTTCATCGTCTGACCAGTAAAACAGGGGCGCAACCTTGACGATTCCCCGGTTGTCCACGGAAACCACGTCGAGGGTTTTGCGGTGTTCGGTTTCCTCGCGACGCAGGCCGGTCAGCCAGATTTCCGGCTGGAAGTCCTCGAGTGCCCGCGAGAACGGCTCCAGTTTTACCTGCCGCGTAAATTCCTCGTGGCGCTCGGTCTCATCGACCGTCGGTATGCCGCCCATGATGGCGTTACGGCGCTCCGAGGTCATCTGCGGCGCATAGACGTGTATGTCCAGGTCGAGATCGCGGATCAGGCGCTCGGCGACAACGTAGGTATCGCGCAGGTTGTAACCGGTATCTACCCAGATCACCGGAATCGAATCGTCCAGCCGGCTGATCAGATGCAGCAATACCGCCGCATTTCGACCCATACTGGTCGTGGCGATCATTTTCTCACCGGTATCCAGTGTCCAGCGCAGGGTGTCCTCGGCAGATGCGTGACGCAGCTCGGCATTCACTCGGTCGAATTCGACTTCCAACACTCTCAACGCACCGATCGGGTAAACGGCATCAAACTCTAATGAATTAGAAAAACCATGACAAATAACTAACATTTATATGGTTATTCTGCCGCGGACGCGGCAATTACCGCGCTGCCGGCGGTTCACACGCCCCCGCGCTTGCGAGCGGTGGCCTCACGCAGCTTTCGAGAGAGTCGCCTCCAGTTCATCGTGCAGGCCGACGAACTGCAGCGTCAGCTTGTGACTCGGGGCGAGATCGATCAACGGCCGGTGGTCGCGATGTGACTCCTTCATCTTGATCGACGTACTCAGGCAGGTCTCGAAGACCGGATAGCCCTCTTCCTCGAGCTCAGCGACCAGTTCGCCGGGCAGGCGGGCCTGGGAATTGAACTGGTTGATTACGATACCCTCGACTGCCAACTCGGGGTTGTGGTCTTCCTGGAGTTCAGCAATGTTGTCCATCAGTGAATAAAGGCTCTGTCGCGCGAAGCTGTCGCAGTCGAACGGTACCAGTACCGAATCGGCAGCGATAAGCGCAGACTTCGAGTAGAAGTTGAAATTGGGCGGCGTATCGATGTAGATCCGGTCGTACTCTGCATCCAGCTTGCCCAGCGCATCCCGTAACTTGTAGATTTTGTAGCGGGACTCGAGCTCTTTCTCAAGGTCGGAGAGCACCGGGCTCGAGGGCATCAGGTAGAGATTTTCGTAGGGCGTCTCCCAGACAAAGGAGTCGGGGTTCTGGCGCATCTTGCGCGAGCCCACGGTCTGCTTGAACAGCCCTGCCACTCCCTGCGCCTCAGCGGGGAAGGCCTCGGCGTCGATCTCTCCCACCAGGTAGTGCGTGCTGTTACCCTGCACGTCGAGATCAATGACCAGCGTACGGTAACCCATGGAGGCGCCGATGGCGGCGAGATTACAGGTAATACTCGTTTTGCCAACGCCACCCTTCTGATTGAAAACGACTCGCTTCATAACGATAAACCACCCGGCACGTAAGGTATCAGGCCCCGAAATACCGACGCCACGAACCGCTGATCAGCGGTCGCGAGAGCGATCGGGGGCATGCCTAAAGTTTAATCAATGGCAGGGCGCAATGTAAGCCGGAGCGGCGAATTTCGAGGGTCTTTTTTACCTTCCGAGTAGCGCGCGCCGAATGGCCGGCCTGACAGTCCAGGACTGCACGCTGTTCCCTGAACCCTCTACCGACCGCGCAGGCATCCGCGTCGCCCCGTCAATCCTTGATTTCGATAAGGTGAATCTCGAAGACGAGGGGAGTATTGGGCGGAATGGCGTCGCCGGCGCCGCGCTCGCCATAGGCCAGGCGCGGGGGACAGGCGATACGCCACTTGTCCCCTACCGACATCATCTGCAACGCTTCCGTCCAGCCCGGGATAACCTGGTTGACCCCGAATTCGGCAGGGACCCCGCGGTCCACCGAGCTGTCGAAAACGGTGCCATCGACCAGCGTCCCGTGATAGTGGGTGACCACGGTACTGGCCGGACCGGGGCTGTCGCCCTCCCCGGCCTCCAGGACTTCGTATTGGAGCCCGCTCTCCGTCGTACTGACGCCCTCTCGGGCTGCATTCGCCGCCAGGAACTGGTCGGTAAGCTGCTGTCGCTTGCCGTCAAGTTCAGCCGCCTTTGCTTTTTGCCGGTCCTGGATTACCTTGTAGCTGGGGTTCAGTTCCTCGTCGGTCAGCAGCGCCTGCCGCTGCTGGTACCAATGCTGGACGCCGGCGATGACGGCGTCGAGATCGAGGCCCTCGAAATCATTGCGCCGCAATTGTTCGCCAAATTGGAGACCAAAACCATAGCTGACCTTCTGCTCATCACTGGTCAAGGTTATTTCAGGTGTCAATGCCATAGGAAGTATGCGCTCGCAACACGTGGGGGTGATCCACTGTACCACAGGGGCCCCCGCGACGTAGGGTCGGCGGGCTTTCCGGCGGCGGGCGTTCCCGCGGCGGGCGCTCCCGCGGCCGGCGCCCCGGCGGCATGACGACGGCAGACGAAGACGCCGCCGGGGACGTCCTCGACTACTGGTTCGGGGCGCTCGACCGTCAGGGCATGCCCGACCCGGGCAGACATCGCCTGTGGTTCGGATACGACCCCGAGACCGACCGCGACTGCGCGCAGCAATTTGGCGATGCCGTGGGACGGGCCGTCGCCGGCTCCCTGGATCACTGGGCCGACACCGATGACGGACTGGTGGCGCTCATCGTCCTGCTCGATCAGTTCACCCGCAATATTTTCCGCGGCGAGCCCGGGGCCTTCAGCGGAGACCAGCGGGCATTGCGGGCTGCTCTCGACTGCATCGATAGCGGTCGCGAACACCGCCTGCCCACGATTCACCGGGTATTCGTCTATTTGCCTCTGGAGCACAGCGAGGAGCTGGCATTACAGGAACGCTGCGTGCGCCTGTTCGACCAGCTGGTCGCCGACGCCGGCGACCACCGGATCGCCGACTTCCGCAGGTACGCGATCGCGCACCGCGACGTTATCGCCCGCTTCGGTCGCTTTCCGCACCGCAACGCCGTCCTCGGCCGCAACTCCTCAGCCGAAGAGCTCGCCTTTCTTGCGCAACACGGTGGATTCTGATGCGCCCGATGCAGTGGACGCTTTGCCGGGCACGGCGCTTTGGCTATCCTTGACGGCATCCGTACCCTGGGAGATTCCCACATGGGAGACCGCACGCCCACTGTCCAGCTGCTGCTGACCGGAAACGAGATCATGAGCGGTGACACGCTCGACTCCAACTCGGCGTTGATCGCCAGGCGCCTGGCGGCGCTGACACTGCCGGTTGCACGTAAAGTGGCGGTGGGGGACGACTTCGCCCTGCTGCAGCGCGAGTTGAAGGCGATGACGCATGAGGCCGACCTGGTGATCGTCAACGGCGGCCTGGGCCCGACTGTCGATGACCTCACCGCGGAGGTCCTCGCAGCCGTCGCTGGCGTTCCGGTTACGGAGCACCCACTGGCGATGGAGCACCTCGAGCGCTGGTGCGCCCGCCGCAATCTTCCCGTCAACCCCGCCAACCGCAAGCAGGCCAGGCTGCCCGACGGGGCAACGATTGTGCCCAACCGGACCGGCAGCGCGGTGGGGTTCGAACTCGATGTCAACGCATGTCGGGTAATCTGCACGCCCGGTGTCCCGGGGGAGCTGGCGGGAATGCTGGACCACATTGTGGATGACCTGGCCCGCCGGATGCAGTTGCAGGGCGATCGCCCCATTCTCCGCCTGCAGACTTTCGGGCTCGGCGAATCGACTGCCCAGCAGCTTATCGCCGACAACTGCGCTGACTGGCCGGCGGACGTCGAGCTGGGCTTTCGCGCCGGCGCTCCGCAAATGGAGGTAAAACTCACGATCAGGAACGCCGCGGCGCAGGCGGCGCAACAACGCTGCCGTGATGAGCTGTACCGCCTGTTCGGCGATCACATCATCGGTGAGGGGGATACCTCGCTGGCAGGGCGAGTCATCGAACTGCTCGTCGAGCGCGGCCAGTCACTCACCACCGCCGAGTCCTGCACCGGGGGTCTGATCGCCAGTATGCTCACCCGCATACCGGGCTCCTCGCGCGCCTTTGAAGCCGGTTTCGTCACCTACGCAGACCGCATCAAGCAGGCGGTCCTGGGTGTCAACCAGGCCGATCTGGCCGCGGCGGGCGCCGTCAGCGAGGAGGTGGTGAGGCAAATGGCCGCCGGAGCGCTGGACCGCTCCGGCGCCGATTACGCGATCGCGGTATCCGGCATCGCCGGCCCGGACGGTGGCACCGAAGCAAAACCCGTCGGCACCGTGTGGCTGGCCTGGGGTTCGAGAAGCAATCTGCAGACCTGCTGCCTGTGCTGGCCGGTGGAGCGCACCCTGTTCCAGACCATGGTCGCCGCCGCCGGACTCGACATGATCCGCCGCCTGTTGCTGGGTATCGACAGTCAGCCCCGGTATTTCGACCAGCGCCGGGTCGCTGCGTCCGCTGGCGGTTGAGGGGGAGAACGCGCCGTCGGGCGGGCGTCAGGACGACCGCGGCAGACAATCGGTCAAGGAAGCAGGCTACAGGTTCAATCGGACGGCCTGTCAGCGGCAATGCGGTGCCAGACCAGCGCGTGAAAGCGCGTCACGCCTCCCACCTCGTCCTTGCCGGTCAGCGCCAGGGTGTGACCATCCAGCTCGGCGTGTCGCAGCTGTTCCGTGCCCGGAAAATCCGGGTTCAGGCCGAGAACGACACGGTGGATGACATCGCCATCCTCTATGTGAAAACGCCCGGCGTAATGAAAGTAGGAGCGGTAGGCGCGGGCCTGCTGCTCAGCAGAGGCTGTGCGCGGACTCTCGCCGGCGGGAAACGGTGCTCTGCCGCTGCGCGCAATCGCAGCACTCATCCAGCCGTCATTGGTGTACATCAGCAGGCCCTGGGGGTCCTCGCCGAACGGATAGGTCAGTTCATCCCGGTCGGAGTAGCCTGTGGTCCAGGACTCCAGCTGCCAGGTACCGACCAGGTCTTCAGTGGTGATCATTCATCGCCTCCCCAACTCAAGGCTGCAGCCTATCTACAGACCAGTCCCCGGTATCGCCGAGTCGATAGAGAAACCGGTCGTGGAGCCGGTTGGCCCTGCCCTGCCAGAACTCAACACGGTGGTGTGCCACTCGATAGCCACCCCAGAAATCCGGCATCGGCACCTCGCCCTTGCTGAACTTCTCCCGCATTACCTGCATTTCTTTCTCCAGCATCGCCCGCGCCGACAGCCCCCGGCTCTGTTGTGAGGCCCAGGCCGCAAGCTGACTCTCGCGCGGCCGGCTCAGGAAATACCGCGCGGACTCCGCCAGCGACATCTTCTCGGCGCGTCCCCCGATGATGACCTGCCGCTCGAGTTCATTCCACGGAAACAGCAGCGATACCCTGGACTCGGCAGCAATATCCCGCGCCTTGTTACTCCCGTAATTGGTATAGAATACGAAACCGCGGGCCGACACGCCTTTCATCAATACCATGCGCTGTGCTGGCTGCCCCTCGGGATCCAGGGTGCCGAGCACCATCGCCGTCGGGTCGCGCAGACCGGCGTCCACGGCCTGCTTCAGCCAGCGCTCGAACTGCTCAACCGGACAGTCGGCAAGCATGTCCCGACTGAGACCACCGGCGAGGTATTCCCTTCTGAAATTTTCGTATTGCAAAGTCGTTACCGCGTGCTGTCCGGATGTCATGGTAGCCGCCGACGACCGCGGAGGCAAAGCGTCACGATGGACCACTCACCGGCCGCCCGGGGGCGGTGGACGCCACCCGCGCCCACCGCACGCGGCGCCCTCAGGCCGGGGGGAACTCGGCGAAAATCGCCCGGGCTGCCTCTTGCCGGCGCTGCGCACTTTCGTCGGGCTTGGGATTGGGCTCGAGCCGCGACTCAATCGTCGAGCGCCATACGGACTGATTGCGCTCGGGGTCTATCATGTCGACGATAAACGTGCCCTGGGTATACTGCCTGACGCTGACATCGGACACGGGCGGGCCGCACATCCAGCAGTTGTAATAACTCATGCTGTTGTAGCTGCGCACGTCTACCCGCTCGTCGGTGACGAGGTGCCAGGTGAGGTACATGTCGGCACCGGCGTTATCGGCGACTACACGGTATCCGCGGCGCTGCAGTTCAGCAGCGAGAGCGTCATTGATGCGCTGGACCTGCATATCGCTGATCCGGGCATTGTTCAGTTTGGTGCGGTCGATCGGCTGTATAGCCACGCTCCTGACACCGGAAAAATCGAATCCCCCATCGAAATCGGTTACCGCCTCGAAGGAGGTAGAACTGCATGCTGCCACCAGCAGGCACACAAGCGCCATGGCGGAACTCTGTCGTAATGCACTCTTCATCGTCTGCTCTCCGGTCGACTGCGGCGTATTATACTGGTTCGCGGGTGCTTGGATAGACGGGCGCCCGGCGCCCCATGGCCGGTATCTGAGGAAACGGGAAAAACTCACGCCAATCGGCCCCGAAATCGTCACTGAGCGCGCGATCGAACACCTCACTGTACACTTCCGCCATCCGCGTCTGCAGGGCGTCGCGGCTGGCAGAGCCGACAACAACCGCCGCTTCCATCATTCCTTCTGTGCGCAGGCGCATGCCGGGCGATGCGTCTTCACCGCCAGCCAGACGGGCGAAGAGCTCCCGCCAACGCCGCTCGATCTCAGTCTTCAGTTCATTCACACAGCACTTCCTCGCGCGCGCCCCGGCGCACAACCAATCACCCGGCGCCAGTATGGCCCCGCCGCGGCGACAGGCAAAGCAGCGCCCCATCTACACCCTGGTAGCCTGATCCCGATTCGCGGGCGAATGCGTATATACTGACGGTGGTGGACGGTGCAGCCACCGCCGCGTCAGATTATTCATGTTTCGGTATCGGTAATGACTGTACACACAATGTCAGCGTGGGTAACGCGACTGCTGATTTTTTTATGTTGCTCGGTAGCACATGCACAGAGCGGGCCTGGCGGCCCGGGCGGCGGTCTCGAGTCCATCGGCGAGTCCGCCGACCTGCGGGCCTACCGAGAGGCCGTGCGTCGAGCCGAGAGAGATTTCGGCGCTTATGACCCGGCCCTCGCCGAGCAATTGCTGGGGCTGGGCAAGGAATTGCAGCGTCAGCAGCGCCATGAGGAAGCCGTCGCGGTTTTCAAGCGCGGCGTGCATATCGCCCGGATCAACGACGGCCTGTACAGCCGCCAGCAGATTCCCCTGCTGCGCGGTGAAATCTCCAGCCATATCGCCCTGGGACAGCTCAGCGAGGCCGATGAACGACAGCAAAATCTGTACCGCGTACAGATTCGCAGTTTAGGTGCCGGTGAGCAACGCGCCCAGGCGCTGATGCAGCAGGCCGGCTGGCAACTGGACGCCTACCAGGCCGGCCTCGGGGGCCCCGGGTTCAGTCGCTTGATGAATATGTGGGACCTCTACCGACTGGCCCTGACCGACATGGCCGCCAGGGACGGCGAAACATCGCCGCAGCTGCTCGAGCCCCTCTACGGCATGCTGCGGGCCCAGTACCTGATCGCCAGCTACCGGATGGACTCCACGGGTGCCGGTCCCGGCAGCGAAAGCGATTACCTCAACCGCCAGGATTACAATCGCTTCAACGCCTACAAGGCACGCAGCTTCGAGAAAGGAAGCGCGGTAATACGCGCCATCCACGAAATCGAGCAGCAGCAACCCCAACCGGATCCCCTCGCCAGTGCCCGTGTCACCGCTCAACTGGGGGACTGGTACCTGTTGCACGAGGAACACGATATGGCCGAGGAGGCCTACCGCCAGGCGCTGGGGGAACTTGTCGAGCTTGAAGATGCCCAACAACAGGCGGCGGCAATTTTTGGCGAGCCCGTGGCGCTGCCGAGCCTGGATGGCGTGAGGCCCCTGCCCGAGTCCGTGCCCGCCGAGGCGGCTAACGTGCTGCTGGAATTCAGCGTTACCCGGCGTGGCCGGGTTGTCAATCTTGAGCGCGTAGACGACACTGAGGGCAATAGCGGTAAAGTCAATCGCCTCATGCGCCAGTTGCGCAAAACGCCGTTCCGACCCCGATTCGAGGGCGGCGAACCGGTCGATACGGCCAAGGTGGTAAGAGCCTATGTTGTCAGTGGCTAGGAAATCAGTTCATTCCAGCGCGTTTGCGGGCCTCGCCTGTGCCTGCCTGTTACTCGCCGGCTGCCCCAGCGCCAGCAATCCGACCATGCCGCAGCCACCCAGCATGCCCAGCGCGACGCCGCCGAGCGCCTCATCACCGAGCTCACAGCCGCCGTCCCCCAGCTCGCCTTCTTCACCGTCGCAGCCTTCTTCACCGTCGTCACCTTCTTCACCGTCGTCGCCTTCGTCGTCTGAATCCAGTTCGTCCGCAGAGTCGACAGCATCCAACAGTCCGCCCTCCTCTTCGCCCGGCTCGCCACCGCCCCCCGGCAGTGGGCAGTCCGGCGCGGGCGGGGAACCCAGCAGCTCCCAGGGAGAGGCGGGAAATGAAACGACCGCAGATGCCGGCAGCCCCGGCCAATCGGGTGCAGGAGAGGGTGGCCGGGAGATGGGTGAGTTTCCTGAGGGGCAGGCTCCCGGCCGCGACGCCGGTGACACCCAGGGCGGTGGCGACGGCCAGGTCGCAACGGGGGATCCTGCCGGCACCCAGGGTTCGGGCAGCGAGCCCGGCTGGGGCGATTCCGGGTCAGCGGCGGGCGGTGAGGACATTCCCGACCTGCTGGATGAACAATCGATGGAAGAAGTGCTCGCCGCGATGGAAGCAGCCATGGGCGAGGGTCGTGCTGGCGGCAGCGATGGGCAGGACGGCTCGAGCGGCGGCAGCCAGGCCGGCGACGGCCAGCAGACTGGTGGTGGCACTTCGTCCGGCGGCGGCATGCAACCCGGTGGCGGTTCGCAGGCGGGTGGTGACGGCCGACAGGGGCAGCAACCTCCCTACGGCAGCGGCTCAGGCGGCCCCCTGACCCCGGCGGAACAGGTCGCGATCCTCGACGCACAGCTGGAACGGGGCACCGGCGAGTTCGACTCGATGATTCTCGAGGAGCAGGCGGACCAGCGCAGCGCCGCGAGGGCACGCCAGTCGACCACGCCGCCCGCGGATCCCGCCTCGGGCGGCGGTGGCAGCCAGGCCTCCGGCGGCGGCATGGCCGATGCCGGCGAATACGGCGCCGGCGGCGGCTACAGCACCGGCGGTGGGATGGGCGGCGCCTCCCAGGGTGGTGGCACGATCCCGCAGAATACCGCAAAATACCCGCCTCCGGCCGACATACCCAGCGGTAACGACGATGATGTCGTCGCCCGTCAGCTGCGGGAAGCGGCCATGCGGGAGCCCGACCCCGCCGTTCGGGAACGGCTCTGGGATGAATACCGCAAGTACAAGGGAATTGCCCAATGATCACGGGTCGCGTACTCGGAACCCTGCTGTTTTGCCTGGCACTGGGCGGTTGCGTCAGCCAGACAGTAAAAAGCACCTCTGTTCCCCCCATCGAAACTGCCGGCGAGGTGGTCGCCGACAACCTGCTGCTCGATGTCAATGTCGTCACCTTCAACCCGGGCCTCGACGACTACGACGAGGATCAGCAGGTCTACCCGGAGGTGCGTAAGGCAGAA
This sequence comes from uncultured Gammaproteobacteria bacterium, assembly GCA_963753815.1. Lineage (GTDB taxonomy): Bacteria > Pseudomonadota > Gammaproteobacteria > Pseudomonadales > Halieaceae > CAVWDU01. Next base: position 1,446,058 of record CAVWDU010000003.1, on the reverse strand, counting down.
GCTCGCTTTATACCCAACCAATTGGCGCTTGCCCTGCAGGAGAGCGGCGCCTGGGGTGCCGTCCGGGTGGTGCCGGAGCCACGCATCAGCGACCTGCTCGTCGAGGGCGAAATCCTCCACTCCGATGGCGAGGAACTCAGGGTCCACGTGACCGCTTCCGACTCCCGTGGTGTCGTTTGGCTGGACAAGGACTACCAGGGCAACGCCAGTCGCTATGCCTACGAGATGACCACGCGCTCGCCCCAGGACCCTTTCCAGGCGGTGTATAACAACATCGCCAATGACCTGCTGAGGGCGCAGGAAGCGCTGGACACCGCCACCCGGGAAAACATACGCCTGGTCAGCGAGCTGCTGTTCGCGCAGAGCTTTTCGGTAGAGGCTTTCGGTGGCTACCTCGACACCAGCCAGCGCGGCAGCTACATGGTGGTGAGGCTGCCGGCAGAGGATGACCCGATGCTGGAGCGGGTGAGGAGCATACGGGAACGCGACCACATGTTCGTCGACACCCTGCAGGAATATTACGGCAGCTTCGCGGTAGAGATGTCCGGCCCCTACCAGGAGTGGCGCAAACTCAGTTACGAGGAAGCGATGGCCATGCAGGAGGTCAGGGCCGAGGCACGTCGACGGCTGATCGCCGGGGGCGTCGCCATTCTCGCGGGCATCGCTGCCTCCGGCAGTAACGATGCCTCCAGCCGCGCCGCGGCCAATGTCGCCGTCATCGGCGGTGGATACCTGTTGAAAAGCGGCCTGGAAAAGCGCAACGAGGCACAGATTCACGTCCAGGCACTGGAAGAACTCGGTATGTCACTGGAAGCGGAAATCACGCCGCAGGTGATCGAACTCGAGGATCGGACGGTCATGTTGTCCGGCAATGTGGAAGATCAGTACAACCAGTGGCGGGAGCTGCTGGCCGATATCTATCGAGCTGAAATCGGAGCCCTTGAACTGCCCGCCGCAAGTCAGGCGGGCGCCGACACGCCCTGATCGCGCCAGCCCGCAAACACGACCACCGCATCGGTATGCCCAACCACAACCAGCCCGTCGACCCCGCGCCCTTCAAGCCCGCGGGCATCGCCACAGATGACAACTCCCCGGCACCCGCGCAACAGCAGTCCCGGCCTCGCTGGGTGCTGCCCGGGCTGCTGGCACTGCTGGTGTTGGCCGCCATGGTGGTGTTCTGGCTGCCCTCCAGGGTGACGACGCCACCCCGGGACGCCGCGGATAGCGCGACCGCCAACCCCGATGCGCCGGCCGCGACCGCGGCGGCCCCTGTCGGCGCCTCCCGCGCCACCGAGCCCGGGCCGGAAAACTCGCCCTGGTCGGACGCCCAGCTCGCCAAACTTCGCAAAGAGGCGCAGGACGTTCTTGCGGAGCTCCTCGATGCGCAGTTCCAGCTTCAGGAGCGTGCGGTGGAACAATGGGCGGGCGAAGCCTTCGCCGCCGCGACCGCCGAAGCCACCGCCGGGGACGAGCTGTACCGCCAGCGCGAATTCGTCGCCGCCCGCGAACACTACGAGACCGGCCGGGACGCGATGAACACCCTGCTCGATGAACTGCCGGCAGCAACCGAAGCGCAGCTGCAGCGCGCCAGGGAGGCAATCGCCGCGGGTGATCCGGAGGCGGCCGCGGCAGCAGTGGAACTGGCCGCGATCATGGCGCCTGACAACGCGGCACTGGCGGAGCTCGAGCGCCGAGCGGGCCTGCTACCGGAAATCCTGCCATTGTGGGAGGAAGCTCGCGCCGCCGAAGCCAGGGGTGATCTCGCTGCCGCCGAGGCGGCCCTGAAACGCGCGGCCGAGCTCGACCCGGCACACCAGCGCAGCAGCCGCGAATTACAGCGGGTATCGACGGCGTTGGTGGAGCAGCAATTCAACGACGCCATGAGCGACGGCTACGTGGCGCTGGACGAATCCCGCTTCGACAATGCGCGCTCCGCGTTCAACCGGGCGGGGCGCCTGCAACCGGGCTCAGCGGAGGCAGACAGCGCACTGGCCGAGGTCCGAGCGGCGGAGACCGCCTCCAGGCTGGCCGGCCTGAAGCGTTCCGGGGCACGCAGCGAACAGAGCGAAAACTGGTCCGCAGCGGTAAAGGCCTATGAACAGGCCATCGCCCTGGACGCAAATGTGGTCTTCGCCAGGGAGGGGCTGGAACGGAGCCGCAGCCGCGCCCGGCTGGACAAACAGTTCCAGTCGGCGATCGACGAGCCGGAGCGGCTCTCGGATCCCAGCGTGGCCAAGGCTACGGCGATCCTGCTCGCCAAGTCCCGCAGCATCACACCGGCGACACCCCGGCTCAGGCGCCAGATCGAAGCGCTCGACTCGCTGCTGGCCAAGGCGAACACCCCGGTCTCCGTGACCCTGAGGTCCGATTCAGAGACCGAGGTGGTGGTGTACAAGGTGGCCCGGCTGGGACGCTTCGAGCAGGAACAGTTGTCGTTGCGACCCGGCAAATATACGGCTGTCGGCAGCCGGATCGGTTACCGCGACGTACGGCGCACCTTTGTGGTCAGTCACGACAAGGTGTCCGAGCCTGTCGTTATCGCCTGCACGGAGCCGATCTGATGAGCGGTGATGTGCCCGGCGCGGTCATCGAACCGTCCGCTTTCAAGCCACTGGGGGATGCACCCGAGAAGAAGCCCCGCCGCCTGGATACCTTGCGCTGGCTGCTGATCGCTACGGCTGTTGTCTTCGCCCTGGTCATGGCCTTCCTGCTGAGCGCACGCTCGGTGGAGATCAGGGTGATCGCGGAGGGCGAAACCAGCCTCGATATCGCGGGCGGGATAGCACTGCCTTTCGGCGATCGCTATCTCATGCGACCGGGAGCTTACCAACTGACCGCCACCGCCCCCGGTTACCATCCGCTGAGCAGTGAGCTGCTGGTCAACCGGGACGACAGCCAGCTTGCGGAGCTTTTGTTGCGGCCCCTCCCGGGCGTGTTGACTATCACGAGCGATCCGCCCGGGGCAGAGATTTTCATCGACGGTGAATCGACGGGCACCACGCCGGTAGACGGCCTGCCCGTGGAAGCGGGAGAGCACCAGCTGCGGCTGGAGGCAGAGCGTTATCTCACCGCCGAAAGCCTGCTCGAAGTGACCGGCAGGGAAATCCGCCAACAGGTTACCGTCGCCCTGGACCCCGCCTGGGCCGAGGTCTCCATCGCCAGCGATCCCGCGGGCGCCACCGTTTTGGTGGATGGGGAGCCCGCTGGTACTACCCCCGCCAGGGTGGAAATCTTGCAGGGTGAGCACCAGATCATGCTGCAAAAAGACCGCTTCGCGGGCTGGGAACAGACCCTCGAGGTGGTCGCCGGAACACCGATCGACCTGGGCCAGGTCACACTGGATCCGGCCAACGGCGTGCTGGCACTTACCAGTGCCCCGAGCGGCGCCAATGTCACCGTCAATGGCGAATTCAGCGGCCAGACACCGCTGGAGCTCGAGCTCGAACCGGGGCGCACTCACCGTGTCGTCCTGTCCCGGCCCGGCTACCGACGGGTGAACGCCCGCATCGAACTCGCGGCGGGTGCCACCGAGAGCCGCTCGATCAAACTTCCGGCGATGCTGGGCGAAGTCCAGTTCCGCATCGAACCGCCGGGCGCAGTGCTGAAAGTGGCGGGCAAGCCACGGGGAAAGGGTAGCCAGACCCTGTCACTGCCCGCCTTCGAGCAATCCGTGGAAGTCTCCCTGCCCGGCTACAGCACGGTGCGGCGAAGGGTGACTCCCCGCCCCGGGCTCGAGCAGGTCGTCGAAGTCAGCCTGCAGACCGAGCAGGAAGCGCTGATGGCGCGAATCAAGCCCGAGGTCACGACAGCGCTGGGCCAGACCCTGCTGCTGTTCACTCCGGAGGATTCCCCGGGCAGCGACTTCACCATGGGCGCGTCACGCCGGGAGCCGGGCCGTCGCTCCAACGAGGTGCTGCGACCGGTCTCGCTGCGACGCATGTTCTACCTGCAGACTACCGAGGTGACCAACGCCCAGTTCCGCCTGTTCCAGCCCGGTCACGACTCCGGCCAGGTGGACGGGAGCAGCCTCAACCGGGAACACCAGCCTGCAGTCCAGGTGAGCTGGCAGCAGGCGGCGCAGTTCTGCAACTGGCTCAGCCGGCGCGAGGGCCTGCCCCCCTTCTACAGGCAGCGCGACGGCATCGTCGTTGGCTTCGACCCGGCGGCAACGGGCTATCGGCTGCCGACCGAGGCGGAGTGGGCCTGGGCATCGCGCGTCGACGGCGAGGCCATGATGAAGTTCACCTGGGGCGAACAGTTCCCCCCTCCACACCCGTGGAGAACTACGCCGACAACACTTCTGCCCATGTGACCGGCCGCATTCTCAATGGCTATACCGACGGCCACGTGGTCAGCGCCTCCGTGGCGAGCTTTTCGGCCAACCATAAAGGACTATACGACCTCGGTGGCAACGTGGCAGAGTGGGTGCACGACGTTTACCGGATTCCCTCTGCGAATGCCGCGCGGGAGACCGACCCGGCAGGCCCGCAGACCGGCGACAACTTCGTGATTCGCGGTGCCAGCTGGTCGCACAGCAAGCTGTCGGAGCTGCGTCTGTCATACCGCGATTACGGCCAGGCAGGCCGTGACGACGTCGGATTCAGGGTGGCACGCTATGCACAGTAAATGGATTCGGGTTGCGGTTACCGTGCTGCTGTTTGCGGTCGGTTCCGGCCCCGCATGGACACAACAGGAAGAGCCCCGCGAGGACAGCGGTGAAGCGGCGCCCGATACCGCGACGACACCCGAACCCGCCGATGCGTCGGGCTCCGGCAGCCAGGCCCAGCCACAGCCCGGGCAATCACCCTTTGAATACGAATCATCCGAGCAGATCTCGGAAGATCTTTCGGTTTCGTTCCCGGTGGACATACAGGACCCCTAGCCCATGAAGCAGAGGATGTCGTCAGAATTCATCTTCCAGTTGTTCGCCCTGCTGATCGCCATCATCGTGGTGCACGCGCTCTACGTGGGCCTGGTGCGGCCGAGTGCCGATGCCGACATGCGCGAGCAGCTGGAGCGACAGGCCGCCGGCGAGGATTTCGTCCCGGAACGAACGCTGGCGGTCGTGATCCGCGACTTCGAGCAGGAAGCGTGTTTCATTTTGCTGATCTGGGCGCTGGCAATCATGGCGTACAAGGCACTTCAGACCATGAAGGAGCAGCAGCTGCTCGATCAATCCCTGCTGGCCATCCCCGAGGGCACCAGCGTGCTCCCCGAGGATGCGCGCGAGTACAGCCGCGCCATTGAGGCCCTGCCGGCGAGGCAGCAGGACTACCTGCTTCCGAGGACGCTGCTCAGTGCCCTCCAACGCTTCGCGACGACAGGCAGCATCCAGGCGGTGTCCGACACGATCAAGGAGAACTGCGACGTCGAGTCCGATCGCCTGGACTCCGAGATGTCGATGGTCCGCTATATCGCCTGGGCGATTCCGTCCATCGGGTTTATCGGCACCGTGCGCGGGATCGGCGACGCTCTGGGACAGGCCTACAAGGCGGTCGAAGGGGATATCTCCGGCGTCACCGCCAGCCTGGGTGTGGCGTTCAACAGCACCTTCGTCGCCCTCGTGTTGAGTATCATCATCATGTTCTGCCTGCACCAATTGCAGCTCTCCCAGGAGCGGCTGGTGCTGGACAGCCAGCGTTACGCCGACCGCAACCTGCTGCGCCACCTGGTAGCGCAATGACAATGGCCATCGCCCTCCTGGACATCAACGACAGCAACCTGCAGCTCTGGCGCGGAGAGCAGAGCCTGCGCAGTCCCGGCTACGCATTGCTCGATGGTACGCAATACCTGTTTGGCAATGCGGCCCGGTCGGCCGCGCGGCTGCGACCCCGGGATATCAACACCCGCTTCTGGTGGCAGCTCAATACCGAGCCGCTGCAACCTGCACTGGGCCCCGCGCGCCACAGTGCCGACCTCGTGCACGCGCACCTCCTGGATATTCACCGGCAGGCGGAGGATTGCACCGAACTGGTCCTGGCGGTACCCGACAGCATGCAGCGAGAACAACTGGCACTGTTGCTGGGCATCGTCCAGGAGAGCCCGTTCACTGCCGTGGGCCTGGTCAGCCGCAGCGTGGGCGTCGCCAGCCTGTACGGCAGCCGTGGCCGCCTGTTCCATCTCGAAGTGCAACTTCACCAGGGCGTCCTCACCGAGCTCAGCCAGGCTGACGGCCAGACCACGCTGCTGCGCAGCACGCCGCTACCGGGCTGCGGACTGCTGCAGCTGCAGGAGCGGCTGATCGAGGCCATTGCCAGTGGGTTCATCCGCCAGACACGCTTCGACCCGCGTCGCAAGGCGGACACCGAACAGGATCTCTACGACAAGCTGCCCGAGGCGTTGCGGGCGCTGGAGAACGGCAGCGAGAGCAACATCGAGGTCGGGGGCTACAGGGCCCGCATCGATCGCAGCGAACTGTTGAAGTGCGGCGACCGGCTGTTCACGGCTGTGGCCGCCGCTATGGGTTCACCGCAGGACGGCGACCGGGTCCTGGTCGATCCTATCGCCACCCTCTTGCCCGGTCTCGGTGAGCGGCTTCCGGGCTGTGAGGCGCTTCCCAACGAAGCGCTCTGGCAGGCCGTAAGCGGCCACCGCGAGCACCTGGTGCAACGGGGACAGGCCCTGAATTTCGTAACCGCCCTGCCCACTGCGGGCACCACCGCCGATAACGCGGCCACGGCGATGCCCGCAGCAGAAGCGGCTGCAGAAACGGCCGCGGAGACCCCGGAAAACAAGTCTGCGGGCGGTGCCGCCCAGGCACGAGCGCTGGCGGAGGCCGCCGCCCCCACGCACCTGCTCACCGGGTCCAGCGCCAGCCCGCTGCGGCCAGACGGCGTGGCAATGAGCGCTGGCTGTGAACTGTACCGCGAGGAAGGCAGCTGGCGGCTGCGCGGAGAGGCCGCAGCGGCTGCAATGGTCAACGGCCGTCCATACCGGGCCGGGCAGGCCCTGAACCCGGGCGATGACATCCGTGTGAACGATACTCATGCAACCCTGATCGAGGTGCTTACCTAGGCGATCATGGCCAGACGCAAGCGAAGTTTTACAACGTTCAACCTCAGCTTTCTCGATATCATGTCCTGCGGCTTCGGCGCGGTCGTGCTGGTATTCCTGATCATCGATCACTCCATCGAAGTGCAATCCATGGAGCTCACGGTCGACCTGCGGTCGGAAGTCGACTTGTTGGAAACGGACGTCAAGGAAGGACAGGAGGGACTGGTGGCGTTGCGTAACACCCTGTCCGACGTCGATATGAAGATGGTTGAAGCGCAGGGCCGGGCGACCCGCATCACCGAGGAAATCGACCGCTACGAGGCCCTGATAGAGGATCTCAAGCGCGACGGCTTCACCGAGCGCGACGACATCGAATCACTGAAGGCGGAGATACGTTCCCTGGAGGACGAGGTAAAAAAACTACGCCAGGCCGCGGAGGAAAAAAGTGGCGACAGCGCTCGCACGTTCGTCGGGGAAGGTAACCGCCAATACCTGACCGGGCTCAACCTCGGGGGCAGCCACATCGCCATCCTGCTGGATGTATCGTCGAGCATGCTGGCAGACCGGCTGGTCAACATCATCCGGCTGCGCAACATGGACCCCAGGGTGCAGCGCCAGGCCGAAAAGTGGAGCCGGTCGCTGAATACCGTTGACTGGCTGACCGCACAGTTACCCATCGCCAGCCACTTCCAGGTCATCACGTTCAACACCGAGGCGCAACCAGCCCTGCCTGACACGGCAGGCAAGTGGCTGGAGGTCGCCGACCAGGCCCGCCTCGAACAGATCTCTACCGCGTTGCGCAAGGTGGTCCCGAAGGGCGGCACCAGCCTGATCAACGCCTTCACCAGCCTGCAGGCACTGAGCCCGCCTCCGGATAATATCTTCCTGATCACCGACGGACTGCCGACCCAGGGCAAGTCGCCCCCCCGGGGCAGCAAGGTGTCGGGCCGTGAACGGCAGAAGCTCTATCGGGACGCGATCAAGCAGCTCCCGCGCAATGTCCCGGTGAACATCATACTGGCACCGATGGAGGGCGACCCGATGGCCGCCTCGGAATTCTGGCAACTCGCCCAGGTCAGCAGGGGCTCGTTTATGAGTCCTTCGAGGGACTGGCCATGAGGCGACAACGCCGCGGACCGGAAGAATTCGGCCTCTCGTTTCTGGACGTCATCTGCTGTGGCTTTGGCGCTATCATTTTGCTGCTGATGATTACCAAGACGGTACAGCCACAGATCATCGAGGCCTCCACCGTGAACCTGGAGGGCAAACTGGCCGCGCTACAAGAGGAGCTGTTCGAGATCCGCGGGGAAACCACCGTCCTCAATCGTGACCTGAACGCCAAGCACGAACAGTTGTCTGAATATGAGGAAAAAATCGCCATCCTGCAGGGTACACTGGCGCGCGCTCGCTCGCGACACGACAGTATCCTGGTCGAGGACAACAGCAATGATGTCATTACCAAGGAGTTGGCCATCGCCCGGCAATCACTCACCGCGGAAATGCAGCGCCTGCTCGGTTCCCAGTACCAGTCCAAGAACAACCTGATCGGCGGGATACCAGTGGACAGCGAGTACATTATCTTCGTGATCGATACCTCCGGGTCCATGTTTTCCTACAGCTGGGAGAGAATGCTGCAGGAATTGGAGGCAACGCTAAGCATTTACCCGGAGGTGAAGGGCATACAGGTGATGAACGATATGGGCAACTATATGTTCAGTCGTTATCGTGGCCAGTGGATTCCGGACACACCCGGCCGCCGCAAGGTCATCATCCAGAACCTGCGCAACTGGAATGTGTTCAGCAATTCGAGCCCGGTGGAAGGCATCACCCAGGCAATCAGGACCTTCTACGACCCGGGCAAGAAGATCAGCGTGTACGTCTTCGGCGACGAATTTACCGGCGACTCGATCGCCAGGGTGGTCGATACCGTGGACCGGATCAACCGCGAGGATGCGGAGGGCAACCGCCGCGTACGAATCCACGCGGTCGGCTTTCCCGTACAGTTTATTCGCGCACCGCACCTGCAAACTACGGGCATCCGGTTTGCTACACTCATGAGAGAGCTGACCTATCGCAATGGAGGCACCTTTGTCGGGCTCAACGATTTTCGCCAGTAACCGTAGACTCGGTCTACCGCGCACGCTTGCGCTGGTGGCGATGCTCGCCGCGGTAACCGCCTGCGGGCCCAACGAGGTCATGGTTAAAGGGCAATTTCCCGAGCCGCTGATGAGCAAATTACCCCTCACCATCGGGGTCTGGTACCCGGAAGAGTTCGCCAACCACGAGTTTTTCGACGAGGCAAAGGGGCGCGCGGAATCGGGCTGGATCGTGCGCACCGGGGAGGCACAGGTAACCATGTGGGACACCCTGTTCGGCGGCATGTTCACCGAATTGGTCCATATGAAAGGTAAGCCGGCTCCGGGACAGATGAACCAGCTCGTTGACGCCGTGCTCGTACCCAGGGTCGACGAATTACAGTACACGATTCCCGCCCACACCAACGTCAAGGTCTACGAAATCTGGATGCGCTACGCCTTCGACCTGGTGACGGTGGAAGGAGAACCGATAGCGGAATGGACGATGACCGCCTACGGCAAGACACCCACTGCCTTCCTGCAGAGCGACTCAGCGGCGGTCAACCTGGCGGCTGTCGTCGCGCTTCGCGATGCCGGCGCCAATTTTGCCGCCAACTTCACCCGGATACCCGGGGTGCAGGACTGGTTGAACGAGAAATGGGGAGAAACGGAGGAAGAGCAACCGTGAGACTCCTGCTGATACCGACGGTGATAGCATCTGTCCTGTTGACCGGCTGCGTCACATCGACCGTCGATGAAATGGTATTCAATGAGCCGATAGAAGGCATCGGTGAGTCGACCGTGGTGATACTGGGGCGACGCCATGCCAGCGACTACGAAACCGAACCCGACTTTATCCGCTGCGTGGGCAAACATATCACTTCCCGCGATAAGTCGATCGAGGTGATCGGCGAACTCGATTTCCTGAACGCGCTCTACCCCTGGTTCGAGCCACGTACCGCGCCCCTGAGACCACAGGATATCGACCGGCTGCTGACGCAGGAACCCGTTGCCCGGAAAATGGCGGATCTGCGCACCGAGTATATGATCTGGATCGACGGCAATACTATTCGCACCGACTCCGCAGGCTCGATGACCTGCGGCATCGGCCCCGGGGGGGCGGGTTGCTTCGGTTTCGGCACCTGGGGCAACGCCTCGGATTACGAGGCCACGATCTGGGATTTCACCGACCGCACCGAAGTCGGACGCATCAACACCAGCACCAGCGGCCAGTCCTACATGCCGGCCGTGGTGGTGCCCATCCCCATCATCGCGCCTGTCCAGGGTACCGCTTGTGACGGTATCGGCGATCAGCTGCTGGAGTTCCTGAGCAGTGAATACTGACCGACTGACGCTACTGGCCTGCCTGTTACTGGGGCTCTGCCTGCTCCCAGGGTGCGCCAGCAACCCGGCAACGGGCGGGCCCAGCGTGGTGGTGATGAGCCAGGGCAAGGAAATCTCCGTCGGCCAGGAGATGTACGACAAGATGATGGCGGAAGGCGCCGCTTACGACGATCCGGAGCTGCAGGCCTACATCAACCGGATCGGTCAGCGCCTGGTGAAAAACAGCGACTGGCCCGACCGGGAGTTCACGTTTACCGTGATCGACAGCCCCGATATCAATGCCTTCGCCACCCCTGGCGGTTTCGTCTACGTGAATCGCGGGCTGTTGGCCTACCTGGACAATGAGGCAGAGCTTGCCGGGGTGATGTCCCACGAGATCGGTCACGTCACCGCCCGCCACTCGGCGCGCCAGCAGACCGCGAGCATCACCAACCAGGTGCTCGCCACCACTGCCTACATACTCACCGGCAGTGGTGACCTGGCCGAGGCATCAAACATGTACGGCACCGAGCTGCTGCGCGGCTACGGGCGCGAACACGAACTGGAAGCGGATGGCCTGGGCGCGGAGTACATGCACAAGGCCGGTTACGAGACTGACGCCCTGCTCGAGGTCATCGGGGTTCTCAAGGACCAGGAGCAGTACCAGCGAGTGAAGAGCCAAGACCAGCGGCAAACCCACTGGCACCTACCACGGGCTCTACGCCACCCACCCGCGCAACGATCAGCGACTTAAAACCGTGATCGGCAAGGCCGGAGAGCTGGATGAAGGAGAGCAGGCCGAGGACCCGGCGATACCCGGTGAATTCCGCCGCCAGATCCAGGGGCTGGCCTGGGGTGCGAGCAGCCAGCGGGCCAAGAACCGTTATTTCCACAACAAGCTGGGATTCACTTTCGCCCATCCGGAGGGCTGGACGGTGCAGACTGGCAGCAGTGCCATCGTTGCCACCGCCCCGGACGGTAGCGCGTCGCTCACCCTCGGCATCCAGCGCCAGGATGCCTCGAAAACACCACGGGAGGTGCTCGAGGCGGGTGCCACCGGTGCACTCAGCATTGGCGAGGAGTTGGAACAGGCCGGGCTCAAGGGTTACACCGCCGTGGCCAGCAACGGGTCCGAATCGCGCCGGCTGGCCACCCTGGATTTCAATCGACTCACCTATCGCTTCGAGGGCAAAGCGGCGAATTTCGCGGCCTCCGACCCCGACCTGGTCGGCATCATAGAGAGCTTCCGCCCCATGGCGCCACGCGAGCGGCAGACGGGCAAACCGCAGTCGATTCACTACGTTCAGGTACCCCGTGGTGCCACCATGGCCACCCTGGCGGCGGGCCTGCGCATACCCGATGCCGAGGCCCAGCTTCGCCTCATCAACGGGCTTTACCCGCGCGGTGAGCCCCGCACCGGCGACTGGATCAAGATGATTCGCTGATCACCACCAGGGCAGACATTCCGACGCCTCAGTCCCGCAGTTGCACCAGCACCCAGGGTGGCGCCACAACCGCCCACACAGCGGGGTTGTCGTCAAACCACCGTTGCGCCTGTTCGTCGCTCACCGCGACCACCTCGCCGGCCTCGATCCAGCGGCTGAACTGGGCGGTATTATCCAGGCCCAGCTGCACCGCGACCTCCACCAGGTCAAGGCCCGGGGCCACCTGCACCAGGCTGCCCCGGGCGTAGGCAGTCTGTAGTTCGTGCCAGCGGATGCGCGCGGTCTGGCGGTGAAACTCCCGGCGAAGCAGGCTCTCGCGATCGGTGTCTTCAGCCATAGCGGGGATCGGAGACGAAGGGATTGCTGCGCCGTTCCTGTCCGAACGTCGAGGTCGGCCCGTGACCTGGAATGAATGTGATGTCATCGCCGAGCGGAAACAATTTTTCCCTGATGCTGTCGAGCAACTGCTGGTGGTTGCCCCGGGGGAAATCGGTGCGGCCGATCGAGCCCTGGAACAGCACATCGCCGACCCAGGCAACTTTCTGCGGGGCATAGTAAAAGACCACGTGGCCCGGGGTGTGGCCCGGACAATGGCGCACCTGCAATGACAGTTCGCCCACGGTTACCGTGTCGCCTTCGTCCAGCCAGCGGTCGGGCACGAATGCATCGGCGTGGGGGAAGCCGGACTTCCGGCACCATTCAGGCAGCTTGTCGATCCAGAATGCATCATCACGGTGCGGACCCTCGATCGGGACTCCCAGCTCCCGACGCAGCACATCCGATGCGGCACAGTGGTCCATATGGCCGTGGGTCAATATCACTTTTTCGATCTCGGCATCCATCTGCAGGGCAGCGGCCAGCAGGCGCTCGGTCTCGCCGCCGGGATCGACGATAGCGCCCTTGCCAGAGCTCAGGCATTTGATGATGGAGCAGTTCTGCTGGTAGGGGGTGACGGGTACGATCGTGCACTGAATCGACATGGGTTGCCCTGCATTCTCCTGTGGTCGTAAGCCGCCCGATCGCATAATCCCGGGCTTTGGCCGGCCGGCCCGGATCAGTCCGTGGTGATAGCGTCCGGGTCCCGCCGTTCGTGGTTCTGATCGGCCAGCGGGTCGTTGAATATGTCCCGATCCAGCTGGCCCTCGCTGCTACCAACCACGACCGAGGCAGTGGCGTCACCGGTCACATTGACCGCGGTGCGGACCATGTCCAGGAGGCGGTCGACGCCGATGATCAGCGCGATACCCTCCACCGGCAAACCGGCCTGGCTCAGCACCATCGCCAGGGTGATGAGGCCGACGCCCGGCACCGCGGCGGTACCGATCGAAGCCAGTGTGGCGGTCAGTATCACGGTCAGGTAATCGGCCAACGCGAGGTCGATGCCGTAGACCTGGGCGATGAAGACCGTGGCGACACCCTGCATGATTGCCGTGCCATCCATATTGATGGTAGCGCCAAGGGGGACGGTGAAGCCGGCCACCGACTGGTGGACACCGAGGCGTTTCTCAACCGTGCGCAGGGTAATCGGCAGGGTCGCACCGGAAGAGGCGGTACTGAAGGCAAAAGCCCAGACCGGCCGCATCTTGGACAGCATGACCCGCGGTGACACGCCGGCCAGCCCGCGCAGCAGCAGGCTGTAAATCACCAGGGCGTGCACCAGCAACACCGCTACGACGGTGAAAAAATAGGCGGCAAGATCGAGAATCGCGCCCAGGCCCAGCCCGGCGAACAACTTCGTCAACAGCGCGAAAACACCCCAGGGCGCCAGCTCCATGAGCACCAGCACCATCTTCATTACCACCGCCTCCATGTCGCGGAAAAAACCCGCGATGCGGCGTCCGGGTTCCCCGGCCAGGGAAATGGCGTAGCCCACCAGGAGGGCGAAGACGATAATCTGCAGCATACTGCCGTCAGCCAGTGCCTTGAACGGGTTGGTGGGGAAAATATTGACGATCACTTCCTTGAGTGGCGGCGCCGCGACCGCTTCGTAATCGACATCTGCGGAGAGGTCCACCCCGGTGCCCGGCCCCACCAACACGGCAAAAAACAGCGCCAGGCTGATCGCGATGGCTGTCGTTGTGAGGTAGAAGCCAAGCGTCTTGGCGGCGATAGGCCCCATCCGGGCGCTGTCGCCGAGCGAACTCGAACCGCAGATGAGCGAGACCAGCACCAGCGGCACCACCAGCAACTTCAGGGAGGCCACAAAGACGCGCCCGATAACATCGAGCAGCCCCTGCACGAGGTACTGATCCACCCACTGGCCTATGGGGCCTACGATTGGACCATGCAGCAAGAGGTTGAGGACAGAACCCAGCAGGATTCCGGCTGCCATAGCGATCAGGATGCGATTGGTAAGGCTCATAGCCAGGGAGGTCCCATCGTCATTAGGTGTGATACCGCCGGATTACGGCTGATCCGGACAGGCTCCCGGCGCATAGGCGATGACGCGGTCGTGCGCACAGGCGTTACAGGGCGAGGAGTAAGTCTCGCGTTCACCCGAGTCCAATTCACCACAGACAGGATAGTACTCGCGCGTGCACACGGTTGGACGCGGCTCCGTGCACGGGGTGAAGGCAGCCTCATCGCGCAGGACGCAGCCGGAAAGGCACAGGGTCAACATGAACAGCACCCTCGATGTAGGCATTTTTTCTCCAGGCTGGAAACGCGCGGCCGCCAGTATACAGGCTGAGACGCGTCGCCTAAAGCGCCGCCAGTGCGTTTCCGGCGGGATGCCCCCGACACGGCGATGATCGCCATGCGCGGCGGAACCCTGGGGCTACCCCGGGTCAAAGTTGTTTGGGGAACAGCAGTTTCTCGATACGTCCGCAACCGGGGCTGAGATCGTGCCAGCGGTCTGCCTGCAGCAGCAATGCTGCAAAACCCGCTGTCGGCAGTTTGTCGAAGGTGTCGCCGGGAGCCAGCAGCGCCAGCAGGTCGGCCAGGGCGGGGTTATGTCCGATCAGAAACCGGGCAGGAACCCTGTCATCGGTGGCCCGCAGCCAGTGATACAGATCATCTGCAGAGAACGTGTAGATTGCCGGGTCACTGCGGTGGGGGAGCCTGGCCAGTTGCGGCCAGCCCTCGCAGATACCGGCGAGGGTCAGCCGTGCGCGCCTCGCCGTGCTCGTGACGACCACCATCGGTGGCATGAATCCGCCCAGCGCAGCCCCCATGCGCGGCGCGTCCCGGGAGCCCCGACGGTTCAGCGGGCGATCGTGGTCGGCCAGATTTGGGTGCTTCCAACTGGACTTTGCATGCCGCAGGAGGTAGAGGTGCTTCATCCGGGTGTGCGGGCCTCCCGTACCTAACCGATGGAGATTACTGGAACATGCCGCAAACTGCGGCTCTCGGCAAGCCCATGGAAAGCGACCGCAACATGATTACAGCCAGCAGCGCGGCAACCGGCGTGAAGGCCGCTACTGATCAGCCAACAGCCATGAGTGGCCGTTTTGCATGGGCGCCGCTGCCGTCCACACTGCTCCGCACCGTCGCCGCGGCACTGCTGCTGTCCCTCGCAGCCTGCGGTGGTGGCAGCAGCAGTAGCGGCGGCAGCGGGGAGACACCCAACCTCGCGCCCAACGCGGAGGCGGGACCCCCGGCAACGGTGATGGCCGGCACCGCCGTGATCCTTGATGGCTCCGGCAGCGACGACCCGGACGGCACGATTACGGCGCTGGCATGGGAACAACTGGAAGGTCCACCGGTCGAGTTGGATGCTCCCACAGCCGCGCAGACCAGCTTCACTGCCCCGGACGTCGCGACGACCACCGCTCTGCTGTTCTCGCTCACTGCTACCGACGACGCCGGGGCGTCCTCCACAGATACCGTTCGCATCACTATCGAGCCTCCCGCCGCCGGATATCGCCTCAGTGGCCGACTGGTGCCGTCGGCAAGCCAGGCACTCGATTCCGATACCAACAACCCCGACATCGCCTCCCGCAACAACGATACGCCGGGCGCGGCGCAGCGCCTAAGCAACCCGATTACGCTCGGCGGTTATCTCAACCGCCCCGGCGAGGGCGAGTCGGGGCGATCGCAGGAAGCGGGGGACGAGGAGGACTTCTTTCGGGTGGATCTGCTGGCGGGGCAGTCCGTCACCATGCTGGTCGCAGACTTCGAACGCGCCGACGCCGACCTGTACCTGTACAACTCGGCTGGCGAAATCGTCGATTTCTCCGTCGAAACCGGACAACTCGAAACCATCCGCATCGCTGCCAGTGACACCTATTTCATCAACCCGTCGATATTCAGCGGTGCGACGAACTACATCCTCGCGATCGGCGACCAGGCCGACGCGCAGGGCGTGGCCGCTGAGATCATCCCTTGGCAGGCCTACGTCGTCTACCGGGCACCCGCTGGCGGCCCCGACCTGACGGCGGAGGACCTCGCCTATTCCATGGGGATGGTCAAACAGGCCGGCGACCGACGACGAGGGGAATTACTGCAGCTGTCCCGCGACGGGCTGGCGCCCGGTCAACAGTCCAGCCGGCTGCAGGGGGCCATCGGCAAGCGTGACCTGATTCCCGACCCCGCGCTGCGGGCGCGCTGGGAAACCCTGCTATCGATAAAGTCACTGAGCCGGGACCCGAGGGTAGCCCTCGCCGAGCCCAACTACCGGGTGCGGGCCCTGGCAGAACCCGACGACAGCGCCTACGGCTTCCAGTGGCACCTGCCACTGATCGAGCTGCCGGCGGCATGGGAGGTCAGCACCGGCGCGGCCAATGTCGTGGTCGCAGTAGTAGACTCCGGCGTGCTGCCTTCACACCCGGACCTCGCCGGCCAGTTCGTGGACGGTTACGACTTCGTCCGCGACCCGGGCTCGGCCCTCGACGGTGACGGCATCGACCCCGACCCCACCGATCCGGGCGGGAGCGACCCGGGCAGCAACAGTTTCCACGGTACCCACGTGAGCGGCACAGTTGCAGCCAGCGGCAACAACGGTATCGGTGTTGCAGGAGTCGCTTACACCTCGCGGGTCATGCCACTGCGCGCCCTTGGCCGCGGCGGCGCTGGCACCACCTACGATATTCGCCAGGCGGTGCGCTACGCCGCCGGGTTGGCGAACGACTCCGGACGCCTGCCGCCCGCGCCCGCCGATATCATCAACCTGAGCCTCGGCGGTGCTCCACCCAGCCAGGCCGATCAGGCCTTGTTCGAACAACTGTATTCGGCCGGGATTACCGTGGTGGCGGCGGCCGGCAACGAGAGCAGCCGCGCTCCCAGCTACCCGGCAGCCTATTCCCGGGTGATTTCGGTGAGCGCCGTGGATGCACAGCGGCAGTTGACCGGTTATTCCAATACCGGCCCGACCATCGACGTTGCCGCCCCCGGCGGAGACAACGGGGTCGATCTCAACGGCGACGGCTACCCGGACGGCGTCCTCAGTACCGGGGCGACCCTGACGGAGACCAGCGCAGGGTTCGCCTATACGTTCCTCAGCGGCACATCGATGGCGGCACCCCACGTCGCCGGTGTGATTGCGTTGATGAAGAGTGTCAACCCGGAACTGCAGGCCAGCGATATCACCGCCCTGCTGGCCAGCGGTGAGCTGACAGACGACCTGGGAGCAACAGGACGGGATGATCACTATGGACACGGGCTGATCAATGCCCAGCGCGCAGTCACAGCAGCATTGGCCAGCGACGGGTTGCAACCGGCACAGACGCCCCGGCTCACCGCATCGGCGTCCTCGCTGTCGTTCAGTGCCGGACTGGAGTCACTGCGCCTGGAATTCAGCAATGCCGGCAGCGATGCGCTCACCCTGCTGTCACTGCGCAGCGACAGCGACTGGCTGGATATCACACCGCTATCAACGGATACCGGCGGACTGGGTAGCTATCGGCTGGACGCGACACGTGATGGCCTGGAACCCGGTACCTACCGCGCCCTGATCACCGCCGTATCTACGGCGAATACGGTCACCGTGCGCGTATTGATGACAGTGCAGTCCGACCAGTCGGTCTCCGGTGTCGGCATCGCGTATGTCCTGCTCTACGACGCCGACACCGATGAGCCCGTGGCACAATTCGGGGCCCGCGGAGAGAACGGCGATTACCGCTTCGATTTCGCCGACGTTCCACCCGGTCGCTACAACCTCTATGCCGGTACCGACAGCGACAACGACCTGCTCATCTGCGACAATGGTGAGGCCTGCGGGGCTTGGCTGAGCCTGGATCAACCCATTACGATCACGCTGGATACAGACCGGGACAACCTCGACTTCCCGATAGATTTCCAGGTTGCGATTCCCTCGCTGCGGAGTCTGCCCGGGGCGATCGAGGACCGCGAGCGGCGACGGCTGCACTGACCGACGGGCACATCACAGACAAAGGCATCGACAGCGTCGCCGCAACCCCACGCCGCGTCCTCCCGGTTGACGGCGGACGCCGGGGCGCATTCAATACACGCAATAACGACCACACGCGGAACGCCATGCTTGCTACAGCCCGACTCGTGATAGTTATTTGCCTCGCCGTGATTACCACTGCCTGTGGCGATGACGCGCAGGATTCCACGGCGGCGGATTCACCCGCCGCCGCTCCCGCTATCATCACCCAAACCGCGCAGCCGGCAGCGAAGGACGCAGCGACGCCTCCACAAACGGAAGACCCGTGGCTGCAGGTCGCCGATCTCCCGGAGACCAACATATTCGGCGAGACGTGGACGGGTGACCTGGAGGCGTTGAGCAGTCGCAGGCTGATTCGGGTTCTCACGGTATACAGTGTCGGCCGCTACTATCTGCACGACGGACAGGAAAAAGGCTTCACTTACGAACTCATGAAACTGTTCGAGCGCTTCGTCAACAACAAGCAGGGGCGGGGGCACCTCGAGGTCAACATCGTCTTTGTGCCCGTGGCACGCAACCAGCTGATCCCCGCGCTGCTGGACGGTCGTGGGGATATTATTTCCGCGGGGCTCTCGATTACGCCGGAGCGGCGCGAACAGGTGGATTTCACCATGCCCGTCAGCAAACCCCTGGAAGAAATCCTGGTCACCGGGCCAACGGCTCCCCCCCTCGAGACGATCGACGACCTGTCGGGCGAGACGCTGTATGTCCGCCACTCCAGCAGCTACAGGGAGAGCGTGGAGCAGCTCAACCAGCGTCTCGCCGACGCCGGCCAGCCGCCTGTGACGATAGAACTGGTCTCGGAATTGCTGGAGGACGACGACCTTATCGAAATGGTCGCCGGCGGCCTCCTGCCCTGGGCGATCGTCGACAGCTACAAGCCGCAGCTCTGGGAGGGTGTATTCGACAACCTCGTGGTGCGCGACGACATCGTCTTCAATTCCGGAACCGAACTGGCCTGGGCCATTCGGCAGGGCAGCCCGGAACTGCTGCAACTTTGCAACCAGTTTCTCAAGAAGCACCGCGAGGGCACGCTGACGGGCAACGTGTTGGCCAATCGCTACATTCGCGACTTCGACTGGGCAGCTAATGCACTCGAGAGGGCCGACTATGAGCGTTTCGAAGAGCTGGAAGTCATCTTTCGCGCCTACGCCGAACGGTATGAATTCGATCACCTGATGTTGGCGGCACAGGGATACCAGGAATCCCGCCTTGACCAGAGTGTGCGCAGCCGTGCCGGTGCCGTCGGGGTGATGCAAGTCCTGCCCAGCACTGCCCGCGACCCGAATGTGGGCATCGACGATATCAGCGAAGTGGACAGCAACATTCACGCAGGTACCAAATACATGGATTTCCTGCGCAGTCGTTACTTTTCCGAGCCGGCGATTGAGGAACAGGACAGGAACTGGCTGGCCCTCGCCGCCTACAACGCCGGGCCGCGTCGAATGATCAACCTGCGCAACAAGGCGGAAAAGCTGGGCTACGACCCGAACCGGTGGTTTGACAATGTCGAGGTGGTTGCGGCCAGGGACATCGGCCAGGAGACGGTTCAATACGTCTCGAACATATTCAAATACTATATTTCATACCGCCTGTCACTTGAACAGGAGCGCTATCGACAGGCTGCGCGCGCCCGTGTCGGGATCGAGCCGGAGACCACATCAGAGGAGTGAGGAGAACCGCGCGCCGGGAGTGACGTTGTTGCCTTGCGCCAGCCACCCAATAAGAATCAGGACCCGGCGTGAGTAGACTGCTGAAATGGCGCGGTGGCCCGCGCCGTGGATCAGCCGCCAGCTTGCCGCCTATCGCTTCTTGGGCGCCGCCTTCTTCCTGGCGGCTGCTTTCTTTTTAACCGCGGCCTTGGCTTTCACTGCGGCTTTCTTCCTTCCCGCTCTTTTTTTCTTCGGTGTGGCCCGCTTTTTAGCTGCGGATTTCCGCTTTGTCGCCGCCTTCTTTTTTGTCGCCGCTTTCTTTTTCGCGGCCGCCTTTCGTTTTGGTGCTGCTTTCTTTTTCACTACTGCTTTCTTTTTCGCTGCTGCCTTCTTCTTTGTCGCTGCCTTTTTCCTGGTTACCGCTTTTTTCTTCGCTGCTGCCTTTTTCTTCGCGGGTGTCTTCTTGCGCTTGGTCTTGGTCTTGGCTTTTTTGGCTTTGGCCGCCGCTTTCTTGTCCGCTGCTTTTTTCACAGCAGCGGCAGCTTTTTCTGCGGCTCGCGTCATCCGCTCTTCGAGCAGGAGGTCCGCTTTCAGCGGTAGAAGTTTCTCGGTGTACTCGTATGCAGCTTTGCTGAGGTCACCGAGGCTTTCACCCAGACCCTCGAGCTGCGACATCAAGGACTCAATCTTATCCGGGTTGGTTCCCGTCCGGCTTTTGCGATTGGCGGCTTTGGCTTTCTTAAGTCTCGCACTGAGGGCGGCGTGTTTTTTTCGCGTCGAGGCGAGCTCTCTTTTGGCTCGCGCCTGTGAGCGTTCGGTCTCGGCCAACAGCTGCTTTTTCAATTGCAGCACTTTTTTATTTGCCTGCTCTGCCAGTTTGCTGGCTTGGGCGAGCTCCTTTTCCAACATATTATTGCACTCCATCTTCAGGATTTACCGCGTGACTAGTGTAGGCGTTATTTGCAAAGATGTAACGCCTATTTTTTAATCTAACGGAGAGTGTGTGCGCTTGAATGCGTGAACCAATTCAACGTGAAGGTTTTTGCGAACACTGGCATCGGTAACGCGATGTTTTCAACGGAGCGGAGTTATGTCGAGCGGTAACGAAAAAATCACGGTAGATTATTTCTCGGATGTGCTTTGCGTGTGGGCGTGGATTGCGCAACCGCGTGTCGAAGAACTGCAAAAACAGTGGGGGAAAAGTATTGAACTGCGCCATCGCTTCGTCGATGTCTTCGGTGATGCCCGGCAAAAAATCACCAGCAAGTACGGTGAAGAAAACGGCTACGCGATGTTTCACCAACACATCGTCGATGCCGCCGCTGGTTTCGATGGCGCAAGCATACATGACGACACCTGGCGATTATGCAGACCTTACTCTTCGCTGCAGGCGCACCTGGTGCTCAAAGCCACGGAACTCGTTGGCAGCGCGTCGCAACTGGAAACACTCGCGCTATCGACCCGCCGCGCGTTCTTTGCGCACGGCGAAGATATCAGTGATATCGACCGACTGCTTGCGCTTGCGCACGAGGCCGGGATCGAAGAGGTGGCCCTGCGCCAAAGCCTCAGCGACGGCTCTGCCCTGGCCGCACTCAGCGGCGACCAGCGCATGGCGCATAACCTGGGAGTGAAAGGCAGCCCGACCTGGGTACTGAATGAGGGCCGCCAGATGCTGTACGGCAACGTGGGCTACCGCATTCTCAGCGCCAACATCGAAGAACTGCTGACCCGGGGCGGGGGGGAGACCAGCTGGTGCTGATCGCGACACCTGTTGCCAAACGCCATCGCAGACTATAATCAAGGCTTGATTAGCCAGCGACAGGGGAAACCGATGGAATACGACGAGGCCAAGCACAGCATCAAATGCCCGAAATGTGGTCATGGCATGGACGAAATAACCTACGGCGGCGATGTTGTCATCGATCGCTGCACGCATTGCAGCGGGATCTGGTTCGACGCCGGTGAGGCCGAACACCTGAAAGGCAAGTGGATGGGCGACGCCCTGGACACCGGTAGCCCCAAGGGCGGGAAAAAATGGGATTCCGTGGAGGACATCGCGTGCCCACGCTGTGGCAAGGATATGCGCAAATCATCTGACCCCGCGCAACCGCATATCTGGTTTGAGGAATGCGACGAGCACGGCATGTTCATGGACGCGGGCGAATTCAGCGACTACAAGCACGAGACCTGGGCCGACTGGTTCCGGCGGCTGGTCAAGGGCAAGCGCCCCACCTGATTACGGTCGGGCCGCGTTCGGTCGGGCCGCGTTCGGTCGGGCCGCGTTCGGTCGGGCCGCGTTCGGTCGGGCCGCGTTCGGTCGGGCTGCAAGCGGCCGGGGGCCCCGTTCAATCCACTTGATCCACGATGCCATCGATGGACACTCGGATGGGATAGGAGGAACGCCCGCACTCATTGCCGATAGTCAGCAGTGGACGACGGGGGTCAGAGCCAGGAACCTGGCTCTTCTGGGAAGCTCGCGGCCTGTCGGCTAGCCGGAATTCAGCGGAATCAGTGCGATTTCACCACGTGTACCCGAGCCTGACCCGGTAGGTCTCATCCAGCTTCTCGGTATCGCCCTGCACTCCGGAGTTATAATTCAGGACAACTTCAACCGCCGCCTCGAGGCTCCAGAGCAGCGGAAAGCTGATGCCTGTCCAGGTATTGATCACCACATCCGATGTTTCTTCGAGATTCCATATACCGATCTGCCTGAAGTACATCCGCGATTCACCGCCGAGGTAATTGCTCGACATGTCCAGGCTCCAGTTAGCCGCCAGGTACTCCTGGTCCTCGGCGACGACCCGATCCTCGCTGACGTACGAAGCGCCAACCTCGGCAGACATGGAGAAAATCGGTTTAGTAAACAGATCGCGGCCCAGGTAGGGGCCGGCGTACCAGCGCAGGTCAATATCGGCAAACTCGTCGTGTTGCGCGTAGGCGTTGACGCCCCAGTATGAAATGTCGCTAAGGAAATAATCGTACTTGCCGATGACAGTCCAGTTGTTGGTGTTCTCCACGCCGTTGGTCTCGACGATATTGGCGAGCATCTGCAAGGTATAGCGGTCTTTGTCACTGCGCCATTTGCTGTCGAGCAGGTAGTCCAGTTCGTCCACTTCGGTGTTGCCGCGCTGCATGGAGGTCGCGAAGCTCATCCGGCCGGTCCATCCGTAGCCCTCGCCCAGCTCCCAGGGCTCAGGGTTGAGCACCCTCAGTTCATCCAGCGCGTAATTCCGCTCAGTGCCGTCGGCTCTGGAAACCGCGAACTGCTCACCCTCGAGGCGCAGTTCCTGCGGTTCGATCACCGTCCTGTCCTGCAATTGCAGCGGCACCGGCTGATTGGTCTTGATCGAGGCGATGTGTTCGAACTCGATAGACAGTTCGCCTGCAAATTCGGTGTCCACACGCACCACACTGTCCCGCGCACCGGTGACCGTACCGAGGATGCGTGAACCGTTCTGCAGAACGATGATATCCGGGGAGGGTTCAGGTTCATCATCGGCGCTGATCGCCGGGCTCAGTGCCAGGGCCGACAGGAGAAAGATGAGGTATAGCGTGATTTTCATAGTGGGTCACCGGGATGGTCGAAGCGGGGGGCACAGCTGGTGCCGACCCCGACAGGGATACGGCGCGGACGGGCTATTTCCCCGCAGGCGAACAGTTTTCGGGAAAGCGCCGGACAATACCGGAATCTGACGCCGCCCCCAAGCCCGCCCGGGGTAGGTCCGGCGGGCATCGCAGACCAATGCCACATGATCGAGACCATCAACACTGATAAACTTGCCGGTCCTCGGAGATGGAGACAGCGACAATGAGTGACAGGGACTACGATCTTTTCGTTATCGGGGCGGGGTCCGGAGGGGTCCGGGCCGCCCGCATGGCAGCCGGGTTTGGCGCTCGAGTGGCAATCGCTGAGGACCGCTATCTCGGCGGTACCTGTGTCAATGTCGGCTGCGTCCCCAAGAAACTGTACGTCTATGCCTCGGAGTTCGGCAAGGCACTGGAGGACGCGCAGGGCTTCGGCTGGGGCACGCAGCCCGCGCCATTCGAGTGGGCAACGCTACGCGACAACAAGAAGACGGAAATCGCCCGGTTGAATGCGGTGTACCAGCGCCTGCTCGAAGGCGCCGGCGCGGACCTGCTGGACGGGCGGGCACGGCTCATCGACGCCCACACGGTGGCCGTCGGCGAGCGGAACTTCAGTGCCGAGAAGATTCTGATTGCCACCGGCGGCTGGCCCTTCGTGCCCGACTTTCCCGGCAGTGACCTCGCCCTTACCTCCAACGAAATCTTCGATCTCGAACAGTTCCCGGAACACATTACCATCGTCGGCGGCGGCTACATCGCCGTGGAGTTTGCCGGTATTTTCAAAGGTCTGGGCGCAAGGGTGTCACAGCTCTACCGTGGCCCACTGTTTCTGCGAGGATTCGATGCCGATATCCGCGCCCATGCGGCCCAGGAGATCACCAAGACCGGGGTCGATCTTCGCTTCGAGGTCAACGTGGAGACCATCGAACGCTCGGCGGAGGGCCTGCAACTGCGGCTGACCGACGGCAGCAACCTGACTACCGATCAGGTGCTATACGCCACCGGGCGCAAACCCCACCTCGATGGACTCGGTCTCGAAAACGTCAATGTCGAGCTCAGCGAATTCGGCGCGATCAACGTCGACGAACACTTTCAGACCAGCGAACCCAGCATCTTCGCGCTGGGCGACGTCACCGGCGGTACCGAACTGACACCGGTCGCCCTGGCGGAGGGTATGGCCTTCGCCCGCACCCAATTCGGCGGCGGCGAGGGGGAGGTCGGTTACGAGTTCATACCCTCCGCGGTTTTTTGCCAGCCGAATATCGGCACGGTCGGCTTTACCGAGGAGGAGGCCAGGGCGAAGTTTGGTCACATTCGACTGTTCAAATCGACCTTCAGGCCGATGAAACACACGATCAGTGGCCGGGACGAAAAGACGTTCATGAAACTGATCGTCGACAAGGCCAGTGACCGGGTGGTCGGTCTGCACATGATGGGTCCGGATGCGGGGGAGATTGTCCAGGGCTTTGCCGTCGCGCTGCGCACCGGGGCCACCAAAGCCCAGTTCGATGCCACCATCGGCATCCACCCCACGGCCGCGGAAGAATTTGTCACCATGCGCGAACCCTGGACCGAGGACTGAGCCCGGCCGATGGATTTCACCGTCTGGCAAGGGGCGGCGCTCGCGCTGGTCGGGATACTTGCCGGCTTCCTCAACGTCATGGCGGGCGGCGGCTCACTCGTCACCATTCCTGTCATGGTATTCATGGGCGTCCCCGGCGCGGTGGCAAACGGTACCAACCGCGTGGCGATTCTGGCGCAGAATATATCGGCGACATTGACTTTCATGCGCCGCGGCTACACCGACCTGCGCCTGAGCCTCACGCTGACCGCGTGCGCGATACCAGGAGCCATAGCGGGTGCACTGCTGGGCGTGCGCCTCGACGGGCCCTGGTTCAACCGGATCTTGGCCGTAGTGATGGTGGCGGTGATGCTGATCATGCATTTCGACCCAGGAGCGCGGGAGCACGCCAGCGACCACCGCCCCGATCGTCGGCAATTGCTGCGGGGCCACCTGCTGATGGTGGCGGCAGGGTTCTGGGGCGGCTTTATCCAGATCGGTGTCGGCTTTATCCTGATGCCGATACTCAACCGGGTGATGGGCTTTGACCTCGTACGCACCAATATGCACAAGGTTGTCATCGTCGCCGGCTACACGGTGGTGGCTCTGGCGATATTCGCCAGCCAGCTATCGGTGCTCTGGACGATGGGCGCGGCGCTGGCCCTGGGCATGGCACTGGGCGGTTACCTGGGGGCCCACTTCACGGTCAGCCGCGGCGAAAAACTGATCCGCTCCGTGCTCAACCTGGTACTCATTGCCTTTATCATCAAACTGTTGTTTGGCTAGGCCCGACGCGATGATTGCCGTTGACTCCATCACCCGTCGCTACGGTACCCACACCGCGGTTGACGACGTTTCGTTCCAGATCGACGATCACGGGGTCGTCGGCCTGCTGGGGCATAACGGCGCCGGCAAGACCACTATCATGAAGATGCTGAGCGGCTACCTCGAGCCCTCCGCCGGCGAAATCCGGGTCGCGGGTAAGCCGCTGGATGCCGGCGCCCACGAACTGCAGCGGGAACTTGGCTATCTGCCGGAGAACCTGCCACTGTACCCGGAGATGATCGTGGCGGACTATCTCGACTACGTCGCTACCCTCAAGGGGATCCCGGCTGACGAGCGCATGCATGCGATCCGGACCGCAATAGTGTCCACCGACCTGGAAGCGCGTGCACTGGACAGGATCGATACACTATCGCGGGGCCTCAAGCAGCGGGTAGGCGTCGCCCAGGCGATACTCGGTACGCCCCGCCTGCTGATCCTGGACGAACCCGCCAACGGTCTCGATGTCCAGCACGCTGACCATATCCGCGAACTGATCCGGCAGATCTCCCGGCGGGCCACCGTGATCCTCTCTACCCACATCATGCAGGAGGTCGAGGCCGTGTGCGATCGGGTACTGGTCCTGCGCAACGGTGTCCTGGTGCTCGACGAGCCCCTGAAAGCCCTGCGCGAGAGCGGCAAGCTGCGACTGAAAACCTGTGACAGCGCCCCTGACCTGCCCGAGTCACTGGTTCACCTGCCGGTCATCGCGCGCGTACACCATGCACCGGCCAGCTTCGATTTCGTGATCGACCTCGCACCCGGCATCGACATGGACGAGGCGGCGGATGCTATCGCCCGTTGCGTCATCAACAACGGCGCCCGATTGCATCAGCTCAACCCGATCGAACGGAATCTCGGCGAGGTATTTCGCGATGCCATGAGTGCAACAGGGCACGGCGGGCAACCGGCGGCGGATGACCAGGGGGACGGCGATGAGGATTGAAGCCGTCAGCCGGCGGGTCGCGCAAAAAGAGCTGCGGCTGTTTTTTGCCTCCCCGGTTGCCTGGCTGTTTCTCTCCGTCTTCGCGGCGACCACGCTGTTCGTGTTTTTCTGGGTAGAGGCCTTCTTCGCCCGCAATATCGCCGACCTGAGGCCCCTGTTTGAGTGGATGCCCCTGTTGCTGATCTTTCTCAGCGCGGCTGTCACCATGCGCATGTGGAGCGAGGAGCGGCGGTCCGGCACCCTGGAACACGTGATGACCCAGCCGGCAAGTCTGTGGCGCTTCGTACTCGGCAAGTTCCTGGCCTGTTTCGGCCTGTTGCTGGTCGCCCTCACCGGCACCCTGCCCCTGCCGGTCACGGTTGCGGCCATCGGCGAGCTGGACTGGGGCCCGGTGGCGGCTGGCTACGTCGCCAGCACCTTGCTCGGCGCCGCCTACCTCAGCGCCGGCCTGTTCGTGTCGTCGCGCACCGACAACCCCATCGTCAGCCTGATCGGCACTGTACTGTTGTGCGGGTTACTCTACCTGTCGGGGCGCGTCACCCTTACCGGGTTCTTCGACGACAACGTCGGCGACGTGCTGCGCATGTTCAGCACCAGCGCCCGCTTCGACAGCATCACCCGGGGTGTGATCGACCTGCGCGATCTCGTCTACTACCTGAGTCTGACCATCGGGTTTCTGGCGCTCAACACCTATACGCTCGAGCGCGAGCGCTGGGCGCTATCGGCGCGCACCTCCCGTCACCGGCGCTGGCGCGGCGTCCTGATCCTGTTGTTGCTCAACCTACTGGTCATCAATATCTGGCTGTACCCACTGAAGGCGTTACGCATGGACGTGACCCAGGGCCGCATCTACTCCATCTCGGACGCCACCGAGGAGGTGCTGGAGCAACTCGCCGAACCGCTGTTGCTACGCGGCTATTTCAGCGCCAAGTCACACCCGTTGCTGTCGCCCCTGGTGCCGCAGTTGCGCGACCTGCTGCAGGAGTATGCAATCGCCGGCGGCGACCGGGTTCGCGTCGAGTGGGTCGATCCCGCCCGGTCGCCTGAGCTGGAGCGGGAAGCGCACGAGCGCTACGGAATCCGGGCGACACCGTTCCAGGTGGCAGACCGCTACCAGTCTTCACTGGTGAATGCCTATTTCCACCTGCTGGTCCAGTACGGCGACGCCTACCAGACTCTCGGCTTCCGCGAGCTGGTCGAGATAAAACCATCGGCAGCCGGGGCCGGGGGTGGTGCCGCCTCGCCGCCTTACGTCGGGCTGCGCAGTCCCGAGGCGGATATCACCCGCGCCGTGCGCGAGGTGTTGCGGGAGTACCGGTCCGGTGGAGACGTCTGGGCCACCATCGACGCGCCCCTTGAGCTCATTGCCTATGTCTCGGCCGATGCGGCGCTTCCCGGGCTGCTGCGGGACTATCGGCAGACGATCGCCGCGCACCTCGACTCCATCACCGCCGCGGCGGGCGGAAAATTCACGGCGCGTTTCGTCGACCCGACCGCCGGTGACGGCCGGATTGCGACGCAGATACAGGAGCAATGGGGGCTGACACCCATGGTGTCCCCTCTGCAGGGCGACGAGCCTTTCTTCTTTTCCCTGATCCTCCGGGACCGGGAACAGGCCATCGCGCTTCCCACGGCAGCGTTCGATAGTAAACAGTTCCCGGAGGTTCTGATGGCGGGTATCCGGCGGTTCGCCGCCGGGATCACGCGCACCGTCGCCCTATCGGTGCCGGATGTGCACCCGGATATGGCCCGCTTCCGCCTGGGCGGGCCGACGTTTAACCGGGTAGAGAACGCTCTCGCCCGGGACTATAGCCTGATCATGGAGGATCTCGCCGATGGCAGCATCGCTCCGGAGGCCGATGTTCTCGCCGTGCTGGCACCCCACCGCCTGTCGGAGGCGGCGGTCTATGCCATCGATCAGTTCCTGATGCGCGGGGGTACGGTACTGATCGCCAGTTCGCCCTATACGGTGGAACTCGCCGACGGCGAGCTGCGCCGCCAGGACTGGCCCAGCGGCCTCGAGCAGTGGCTCTCTCACCACGGTATAGGCATCGGCGACGCGCTGGTACTCGACCGGCGCAACGCCGCTATTCCCGCCCCGGTTCAACGCCAGGCCGCGGGATACGCGTTCCGCGACGTGCAGATGATCGACTACCCCTATTTCATCGACATCCGTGACGAGGGCATCGCCAGGGAGCACCCCGCCACGGAGTCCCTGCCCCAGGTCACCATGGTGTGGGCGTCACCGATCACCGTCCAGACCCAGCCACGCGGGCGGCGTGCCGTGAATCTGTTGCGCTCGTCGCCAGAGTCATGGCTCTCCTCAGACCCGGACATCACACCCCGCCTCGACGCCGACGGCAGGGCCGATTTCCAGCCCACCAGCGCGCTGTCTTCACAACCGCTGACCGTGGTGTTGGAGGGCCGTTTCCAATCCGCCTTCGGCGACCGGGAAGCACCGGACCGCCCCGGGGCGGTCGACACCGGTGTGCCCGCAAGAGTCATCCGCAGGTCTCCGGAGTCGGCGCGCCTGATCGTGTTCGGGTCCAACGACTTCCTCGATGACCAGATGCTGGCGACGACAGCGAGCGGCAGTGGCGAGCGCTACCTGGGTGCGCTGGAGCTTTTCCTCAATACCCTGGACTGGGCGCTGCACGACGCGGATTCACTGCGCATCCGCTCCCGCAGCCAGGTCAACCGCACACTGCCACCCATGGAGCGCCAGTCGCAACAGACCCTCGAGTACCTCAACTACGGCCTGGCAATCGCCTGGCTGGGGCTGCTGGTGATCATCTGCGTGATTGCACGCAAGCTGCGCCGGCGTGCCTACGCGCGCGAGCTCGGCCTGTGATGACGCCGCGCGGTATCCTGCTGGCGCTATTAGTGATCCAGTGCGCCGTTACCGCCTACGTCTACTGGCCACGCGGCGACAATGCGACTGAAAATGCCGTCGGCCCGCTGGTGCACATGCAGCCCGCCGATGTCGATGAGATTCACATCGCCGATGACCGCGGCAACGAGGTCGTGCTGCACCGCTCCGGCGGCCGGTGGGCCCTGGCCGAGTCAGACGAACTCCCCGTGGACGGCGAGAAAGTTGCCGAGCTGCTCAATGGCCTGAATCGGCCAAGGCCGGACTGGCCGGTCGGCAAGACCGCCGCTGCCAGGCAGCGCTTCCAGGTTGCGGACTATCATTTCCAGCGGCGGATCATACTGATCGGCAACGATCAGCTGCTGGGCACCCTGTACCTGGGGACATCACCCGGCTTTCGCAAGGTCCACGCCCGCGCCGACCGGCAGCAGGCGGTGTACACTATCGACTTCAACAACTTCGATGCCCCGGCGATCCCGGATCCCTGGCTGGATCGCGGGCTGCTGCAGCTGCGGGTGCCGGTGAGCATCGCGACGGAGACCTATGACATCCGGCGCGAGGGTGAAGGCTGGATTTCGGGTTGGGAGCAGGTCCCTGACCAGCGTGAGTTGCTGGCACTGCTGGATTGCCTGGAAAACCTGCAGGTTGCCGGCGTGGCGAACGAGGACCTGCAGCGCGACCTCGCCGCGCTGGACCCCGACCTGACCCTGCACGCGGAGAGCCTGAGTGGCGCGCAATCGCTCGAGCTGTATTCCCTAGAAGGCGCCCATTACGTGCACAGCAGCCGCTTCGTGCCGTTTTTCGTGCTCAGTGATTACGAGTACCAGAAGCTGGTAAGTATCGACCCCGAGCGGATTATGGGTGCGCAGCCAGCGAGCGATCCCGCCGCCAGCGCGACGTCCGCCAAACCGGTCAGCTCCCGCGAGCGCTGACCAGCTTCAGGATACCGGAGAAATCCATCGCACCCTCTCCGTTCTGCTGGTGCTCCTTATATAACCGCTGAGCCAGCCTGCCGAGGGCGCTCTCGCACTCACTCTGGTCGGCGATCTCCATCGCCAGGCCGAGATCCTTGCACATCAGGTCCACCATGAACCCGGGTTGATAGTCGTTACTGGCGGGGGCCGCCTCCATGACACCGGGATACGGGTTGTACACCTCGAGTGACCAGTTGCGGCCCGAACTGGCAAGCATGATCTCCGACAGGGTCGCGGGATCGAGGCCATTGCGTACGCCCATTTCCAGTGCTTCGCAGGTGCCGATCATATGGATGGCCAGCAACATGTTGTTGCAGGCCTTGGCCACCTGTCCGGCACCTGCCGGCCCGGCGTGAAAGATATTGCGGCCCATGTCGGCGAGAATCACCCGGGCGAGCGCGAAGGTATCGGCATCTCCTCCACACATGAAAGCCAGCGTGCCCGCCGCCGCTGCGGCTACTCCCCCAGACACGGGCGAATCCATGAAACCCAGGCCACGCTCGGCAGCCGCGGTACCGACTTCACGGGCAGTGGCCGCGTCGATGGTGCTGCAATCCAGCAGCGTGGTGCCGGGTGCCACCT
Source organism: uncultured Gammaproteobacteria bacterium (assembly GCA_963753815.1). Lineage (GTDB taxonomy): Bacteria > Pseudomonadota > Gammaproteobacteria > Pseudomonadales > Halieaceae > CAVWDU01. Next base: position 1,414,885 of record CAVWDU010000003.1, on the reverse strand, counting down.
GGGCGAGCAGGCCATTCTCGCCGAGGTAGGTCGCCGCCACGTGCTTGCCGGCCGGCAGCATGGTAATGACGTAATCCACCCCCTCGGCAGCCGCCGTTGCCGAAGCCGCAACCCCGGCGCCGGCGGCGCGCAGCGCCTCGCAGGCAGCCTCGGCGAGGTCGAACACGGTCACGGTATGCCCCGCCTGCAGCAGGTTGGTGGCCATGGGGCCGCCCATATTGCCAAGGCCGATAAACGCCACTGTTGCCATCGATGACTACCTCCGGGTCGGGATTACAGGTCTGCCAGGGGATTGTCATCCCAGGGCGCGTTGAAAAAGCTGTCAATGACGTCGTCCGGTACCGCCCTCGAGCTATCGTATTGCCACGCGGGCTGCTGGTCCTTGTCGATCAAAAGGGCCCTGACGCCCTCGGCAAACTCCGGGTGACGGACAATGTTGGTGACCAGCTTGATCTCCGCCTGGAACACCTCACGCAGCGATGCATGCCGTGTTTCCCAGAGCTGCCGAGAGATCCACAGTGCCGCCAGTTTGGAACCGTGCCTCAGGCTGCCAGCGGCTTTCGCCAGCCAGCGGTCGTCTGTCTCCAATGTGGTGATAGTATCGATCACCTGATGGACGTCATCGCCATCGCAGAGCCGTGCGATAGTGGCGAGGTGGGCCTGAACCTGGCCAGCCGGGATAACATCGACACTGCGCTCGGTAAACGGCCGCAGCACATGACGCAGCAGACCACGGTTGAGGTCAGGGGCGTCGGACCATTCTGTCTGCAGCAAGCCAGCCACGACTGCATCCTTATGATCGTGGCCAATGAACCGGTCAGCGAGGCCGGTGTAGATGGCGTCGGCAGCGTTGATCGAGGCGCCGGTGAGCGCGAGGAACTGACCGCACTTACCGGGCATGTGATTGAGAAACCAGGACCCCCCGACGTCAGGGAACAGCGCGATGGTAACTTCCGGCATCGCAATGCGGGTGGTTTCGGTGACTACCCGCTCCGAGCAACCCGCCATCACGCCCAGGCCGCCGCCCATGACGATGCCGTGGCCCCAGCAGAGAATGGGCTTGGGATAGGTATGGAGGCTGTAATTCATCCGGTATTCCCGGGCGAAAAACGTCTCGGCGTATTCGCAGGGGCCGCCCGGCACATCGACAGCGGACTGATAAAGTGCCTGCACGTCGCCGCCTGCGCAAAATGCCTTGCTGCCCGCACCGTCGATCAGAATCATCGCCAGCGCGGGGTCGCCAAGCCAGCGATCGAGCTGTTGTTGCAACAGGTCGACCATTTCCAGGGTCAGGGAGTTGAGCGTTGCGGGGACATTGAGTGTGACCCGCCCTACTTTACCGGCGAGCGCCGGTAGCTCGCTGAACTCGATCGGTGTATCGGCCATATAATCGCGCCCTGTATGCGTTGTTAGCCTGGTTACCGGTTCTTCCACTCAGGCTTGCGCTTTTCCAGGAAGGCATTGACGCCTTCGCGCTGGTCCTCGGTCGAAAACAACTCCACGAACAGGTCCCGCTCGCCCTGGAGGCCATCGCCGATAGCCTTGTCGCGGGCGCTATGGACGAGCCGCTTGCAGAAGGACACTGAAGTCGGGCTCTGCCGCGCCGCCTGCGCGGCCAGCGCAACCGCTCGCTCCAGGGCCTCGCCCCGGGGCACCACCTCTTCTACCAAACCGATACGCATAGCAGTCGCTGCATCCAGGCGCTCGCCACACAATATCATGCGCTTGGCCCAACCCTCACCGACCAGCCAGGACAGGCGCTGGGTGCCACCGGCACAGGGCAACAGACCGACCGTCGCCTCTGGAAGCGCCATCTGCGCCTGCTCCTCGGCTACGCGCAGGTCACAGGCCAGCGCAACTTCCAGGCCACCACCCATGGCGAAGCCGTTGATGGCGGCGATGGACACGCCGCGGAAGTCGGCGAGGGCCTCAAAGGCCTCACCAAACAACTGCGCCATCGCGCGCGCCGTTTCAGGGTCGCCGTCGGCGAACAGCTTGAGGTCCGCGCCGGCGGAAAAGAACTTCTCTCCCGCGCCCGTCAGCACCAGCGCGTAGACGTCGCTGTTCTCGTTGAGCGCCTCGACCAGTTGCCGCAGCGCCGGCAGACTCTCGGTATCCCAGGTGTTGGCCGCCGGGTTGTCCACGGTGACAACGGCGGTGTTGCCGCGCAACTGCACATGCAGTTTCGGCGAATGACTCTGGCTCATTTGATCACCTCCAGGGCGCCTTCCATTAACAATCGACGAGCGATGATCACCCGCATAATCTCGTTGGTACCTTCCAGGATCTGGTGCACCCGCGTGTCGCGCACATGGCGCTCCATCGGGTACTCGCGAATATAACCGTAGCCCCCGTGCAGCTGCAGCGCCTCGTTGCACACGGTAAACCCCACGTCGGTGGCGAAGCGCTTGGCCATCGCGCAATAGGTGGTCGCCTGGGGATCACCCTCGTCCAGTTTGCTGGCGGCCAGGCGCACCATCTGGCGAGCGGCCACCAACTCGGTGAGCATGTCGGCCAGCTTGAACTGGATGGACTGGAACTCGGCTATCGCGCGGTCGAACTGGCGACGGTCCTGCACGTAAGCGGCGGCCTCCTCCAGTGCCTGCTGGGCTGTGCCAATAGAGCAGGTGGCGATATTGATGCGCCCGCCGTCGAGCCCCTCCATGGCGATGGCGAAGCCCTGACCTTCCGTGCCGAGACGGTTGCCCACCGGCACCCGGACCTGGTCGAAGGTAACCATGCGCGTCGGCTGAGCGTTCCAGCCCATCTTCTGCTCTTTCTTGCCGTAGGTAATCCCCTCGGCGTCGGCGGGAATCAACAGGGCGGAAACACCCTTGGGCCCTGCACCGCCGGTGCGCAGCATCACCACCAACACCTCAGTGTCGCCCGCTCCGGAAATGAACACCTTGCTGCCGTTGACGACGTAATCATCGCCGTCGCGCTCGGCGCTGGTGCGCAGGGCGGCGGCATCGGAGCCGGCACCCGGCTCGGTCAGGCAGTAGGAGGCCAGCTTTCGGCCCGCCACAAGCTCGGGGCACCACTGCTCGATCACCGCCCCCTGGCAGTACTTGCCGATCATGCTGGTGGCCATGTTGTGGATCGTGAGAAACGCCGCGGTCGCGGTACAACCCCGGGCGAGTTCCTCGACGATCAGGCTGGCGTCCAGTCGCGACATCGCCAGACCGCCGGCGGACTCGGGCGTGTAGAGCCCCATGAACCCCAGCTCACCGGCTTGCGCCAGCGCATCGCGGGCGAATATGGCCTCCTCGTCCCAGCGCGCGGCATTCGGTGCCAACACCCCGTCGGAAAACGCCCGGGCGCTCTGCACGTAAGCCTGCTGTTCCTCGTTCAGGGAAAAGTCCATGCCGTTTGCTCCTGGGGCCTGCGGCTCAGCGCAGGTTTATACTCATGTTCGGCGCCTTGCCGGTGGACTCCGTGTGCGTCCAGCGCGCGGTGATGGTCTTGGTCTCGGTGTAGAAACGCACCGCCTGCTTGCCGAAGGCATGCAGGTCGCCACGGAACGACCCGCGCCAGCCGGTGAACGAGAACATCGGCAAAGGCACGGGAATGGGAATATTGATACCGACCTGACCGACCAGCACCTCGTGCTGGAACTTGCGTGCCGCGCCCCCGGAGGCGGTAAAGATCGAGGTTCCGTTACCCACTTCCAGGCTATTGATCAATTGGATGGCCTCGTCAAGCGAGCCCACCTGCATACAGCAAAGCACCGGCCCGAAAATCTCCTCGCGGTAGATAGCCATGTCGGCTTTGACGCCATTAAACAGCGTCGGGCCCACCCAGTTGCCTTCCGGGAAGCCGTCCACAGTGCAGCCCCGCCCGTCCAGCAGGCACTCGGCGCCTTCCTCGATACCCTTCCCGATCAGGTCGATCACCCGCTGGTGTGCGTTTTTCGAAATCTGCGGGCCGTAACCGGCGCCGCTGTCATCCCAGGCGCCGGGCTTGACCGCGGCCATGCGCTCCGCAAGATCACCCACCCACTCGGCGGACTCACCGACAAACACGGCGACAGAGATCGCCATGCAGCGCTGCCCCGCCGCGCCGACGGAGGCGCCCACCAGGGCATTGAGGGTCGCGTTGCGATCGGCGTCGGGCATGATCACCATGTGGTTCTTGGCACCCATCATGCACTGAACCCGTTTGCCGGCGGCAGTACCGGTGGTGTAGATGTGCTCGCCCACCCGGGTGGAGCCGACAAACGAGACCGCCTTGATATCGGGGTGGTTGAGTATCTGATCGACCTGCTCGGCGCCGCCATGCACCAGGTTCAATACACCGGCGGGCGCGCCCGCCTCGACGAACAGTTCCACCAGCCGCACCGGAGTCAGGGGCACCTGTTCCGAGGGCTTGAGCACAAATGTGTTGCCGCTGGCAATAGCCAGCGGATACATCCACAGCGGAATCATCGCCGGGAAATTGAATGGGGTAATGCCCGCACAGACACCGATCGGCTGGATATAGCTGTAAGTGTCGATGCCGCCGGCCACGTTGTTGACCGTCTCCCCCATCATGTTGGAGGGTACGTTGGCCGCCTGCTCCACCACTTCGATGCCGCGCCAGACGTCACCCTTGGCGTCTTCAAAGGTCTTGCCGGTGTCGCCCGCCAACAGTTCGCCCAGCTCGTCGAGGTGCGACTTCAGCAGGTTGCAGTAGCGCATCATCAGCCGCGCCCGCTCCGACACGGGGACTTCCTTCCAGGTTTCAAAAGCCCGCCGGGCACTGGCGACGGCGGTGTCGACCTCGTCCCGGGTGGCCATGGGCACCTCAGCCAGCAGTGACTGGGTTGCGGGGTTGGTGACCGGCAGCCTCCGGCTGCTGGTGCTCTCTACGAACTCGCCGTCGATAAACAGCGGAACTTGACGCGTCATGGGTGTCACCTGTGCTTTCGTTGTGATGCGAACGGCCACGATAGCACCGTAGCGGCGCCCTGCATATTGACGAAATTGCGCAGTTTATGGACTATATTGCGGATATACAGTGCCACCAGATTGCGACCATCAGGAGACCGCCGCGCGTGAGCAGCCCCTCGAAATGGCCACTGCCCGGTCGTGGCATCCGCTTCCTGACACCCGCCTTCATGCTGAAGAAGTTGCAGGAACACCCGCTGACGCGCGATTGCTATCCCACGGCCATGGGCTACTACCCGAAAGCCAGTGGCCACCGCATGCACAGGGCCCGGCACGACGACAACCTGATCATTTATTGTGTTGATGGCAGCGGCATGCTGACTGCCGGCGAGCGGCGCGCCGAGGTGGCGGCGGGCGACCTGATACTGCTGCCCCAGGGCATCGGCCACGACTATGCCGCCTCGCCCTGCCAGCCGTGGAGCGTGTACTGGGTGCACTTCCGGGGCGACAGCTCGCGCACTTTCCTCGAGCATCTCGGCTACCGGGAGGACCGGCTGCTGGCGAGGGTCGGCGTCTCTCCGGCGCTGCTGGGGGCTTTCAACAGCCTGCTGTCGGTGCGCAAGACAGGGTACAGTAGCCGCGCTTTCATCAATGCGGCCAACCAGCTGCGCCACCTGATGACCCTCTTCGCCAGCGAAACCAGCCGCCACGAGGGTGAGCAACAAGCGAGCCTGGACCTCGAGGCGCTGCGCACCTACATGCTGGAAAACATCCACCAGCAACTGGACCTGGACTCACTCGCCGCGGTTGCCCACCTGTCGAAGTACCATTTCGCGGTGCGCTACAAGGCGCTCACCGGCTATCCGCCGATTCGTCACTTCCTTCACCTGAAGATCGAGTACGCCTGCCAGCTGCTTGACTCTACCGAGCTGAGCATCAAAGCCATCGCGGTGGAGCTGGGTTACGGCGACCCGCTGTACTTCTCCCGCCTCTTCACCAAGACCATGGGAATCTCTCCGCGGGCCTACCGCAGCGCCGCGCGGGCCTGACTGTTCCCGCTCTCACCGCCTTCACTATCGCTGCCATTTTGCCGGCTCTTATGCCGATTCTGCAGCGTCGACGGCGGCCGCGGGCTGGGCCCGGGTGAGATGACTCATCAGCAACCCGCGCAGCCACTGGTGAGGTGTGCTGCGGGAAGTGCGGGTATGGCGCATCAGGGACATCTTGCCGCGGTTGGTACTGTGGGTGTTTCGCACCATGCGCTGCAGCTCCGCCGGCAGCTCACGGCCGACGATGAGTTCCTTGTAGAGGCCACCCTCCTCGAAACCGGCGTTGGCTACCAGCAGGGAGTCAGTCCGGGTGAGCACACCGACGGCCGAAGCAAACTGGGTGGTTTCCAGTGTGATCGTGCGGTGGACCCCGTACTGCCCCAGCACATCGTCAACCATGCTGGTGTTTTCACGGGTCAGCCCTGGCACGTAAAGCCGCAGGTGGGGATACTCGAGGAACTCCTGCAGGCGAAAGGAACGCCCCACCAGCGGATGATCAACGCGCATGTAACAGCGCGGCGCGATCGCGGCGATCGGCTCGGCAAGAATGTCACGGTCGATGTCGATTGCAACGAAGGCGGCGAAATCCGCCTCGCCTTTTTTCAGCTGGTCCTGGTAGTTCGGCGAGACCTCAGCGGTGATGATCTGTACGTTGGGCGCGGTGGCGTGCAGTTCGGCCATCAGCCCGGGAAGCAGGGCCTCGCTGAGGATGGGTGGCAGCAACAGCTTGAAGCTGCCGTCGTAGCGCTCGGGCGAAAATTCCTCGTTCCCCAGTAAATCCTCAACGTTTTCCAGCACGGCAGGCAGGCACCTGGCCAGCGCCTCCGCCCGCGGCGTGGGCACCAGACCGTGGGCGGTGCGGGTGAACAGTTCATCCTCAAAAGACTCACGCAACCGTTGCAGGGTTTTGCTGAGCGCCGGCTGGGACACGGAAAGCCGCTCTGCGGCGCGGGTGACATTGCGCTCTTCGATGAGAATCTGCAACGCCACCAGCAGGTTCAGGTCGGTACGGATCAGTTTGCGCGAAATCATGCTTTGCCCGTCAGTAATAACTTCTTGTTATAATACCGATGCTAGCAAAGGTACTATTGCTACGCACCCCATATTAGTACCTTCGTCCAGTCTATGGCGCGGTGGTTCGCCTCCACATTGACTGCTAACATGCCCAGGACGCCACCGGAGACGCCGCATGTCCGCCCTGCACCTCAACACCCGACTGGTTTTTGCCGTGCTCGCGCTGATCGCGCTGGTCTGCGGCGGCTGCGCCGGGATTAATACCCAACCTGAGGACGTCAGCGACTTCGCGGCGCGCGACTACCGCTATTACACGTGGCGGACGCCGCCACTGGAAAACACCAGCAAATCGCGGGACAGCATCTACGTGCTGGACGGCATGGTGCGCCAGGCAGTGGATGCGCGGATGGAAGAACTCGGCTACCGCAGGGATCCGGCCCGCGCGCAGTTCGACATCCACTTCGTCAACGCCCCGGGCTCGCTGCAGGGCATCGGCAGCGAGGAAGTCACCAACATCAACACCAGGCCACAGGCAATCAACCGCCAGGTGGACCAGGCGACCATCGACAACGCTCAGGCCCTGGCAGGCGTACGGGACACCGAAAACATCCGGCTGGCCTTCAGCGAGATTCCCGGCAACCAGGAACTGTGGAGCGTGGTGATTACCAAGATCGTCGAAGACGCCAACATGGCCGATACCGCGCGCCTGCGGCGGGTTGTCACCCAGGCGATCAACAAGGGGCTCAGCACGGTACCGCCGGTCTCCTGATTCTGGCGCCTGCCCCGAAGCCGGCGGCTGTCGGTACCGCTTCGAAAAAACCGCTGAGTTCAGCTACCGGCCTCACCGAACGGTGCCGGTTACGTACAGCCCCGCCAATCAGGAGACCGCGGCTCCATACACCTGGGGATTGGCACAGTGGGGCATCGGCCGCCCCTCGATCGCGGCCAGCGCATTCTCGACCGCAAGGTCCGCCATCCGCGCCCGCGTCTTGGCCGTGGCACTGCCGATGTGTGGCGCCACCAGCACATTGGGCAGAGCCAGCAGCGGGTTGTCACGCGGCACCGGCTCCTGCTCGAAGACATCGAAGGCCGCCGCGTACAGGTGCCCGCGGTGCAACGCCTCGGCCAGAGCTTCCTCGTCCACGATACCTCCCCGGGCCGTGTTAACCAGCACGGCGCCGGGTTTCATCTGCGCGATGCGAGCAGTATCCAGCAGGTTGCGGGTGTCCTCGGTGAGGGCGACGTGCACCGAGATAAAATCAGCCGTGGCCAACACCTCGTCAAGGCTGGCACTGCGCACGCCGGGCACCTCTCTCGGGGTGCGGTTCCAGGCAACCACATCCATGCCGAAGCCAGCGGCCCGACGCGCCATTGCCTCGCCGATAGCACCGAGCCCGATGATGCCCAGTGTCGCGCCGGACACATCCTTGCCGACGAAAAAGTCCGGTGACCACGCGTTTTCCTCCGTCCAGTTACCGTGACGGATAAAGCAGTCCGCCTCGCGCACCCGGCGGGCCGCTGCCAGCAACAGGGCGAAGGCGGTATCCGCGGTGGTATCGACGAGAACACCCGGGGTGTTACCCAGGGGTATGCCGCGTTCGCTCAGCGCGTCGACGTCGATATGGTCGACTCCCACCGACATGCTGGAAACGAACTCCAGGCCGGGCATCTCATCCAGCAGCGAGCGGTCCAGGCGGTCGGTGAGCAGACAGACCACGCCCTGGCAATCCGCCAGCTCTTCCCGCAGGCATTGGGCCGAAAGCAACCCGGGGCCCATCCAGACATTCATTGCACAGCGCTGCCCGAGTGAAAAAATACGCTCACCGGGCAACTGGTGTGTCACCAGCACTCTCTTGGTCATCGTGCTCTCATCAGGTGGCGCATCATGGCCGTTGGTGACGTGATGCGCCTACTCACCTTCTAAAGGCTGGCAGGCACCAGGCCGGCCATGGTTTCCAGCTCGCGCTGGTATTCGCGCAAGAGCTCAGGCTCATAGGCTCTGAACCCTCCCAGATTGCCCCATACAGGCCGGGGCCAGCAGGGGTCGTCGTGGCGACGCCCGATCACGTGAAGGTGCATAGCGGGAACGACGTTGCCCAGGCCGGCAAAATTGACTTTGTCAAAGCCCAGCACCTGCTTGATAAACGCCGATACCATCGCACAATCGTCGATCACCGCGTGGCGATGCTCGTCTGGCAGGTCGAGTACATCGTTCAGCAGCGCATCGGGCACCAGGATGAACCAGGGCAGCAACGCATTACGGTTCAACAAAACGATTGTTGCCGGCAGGTTGCCCAGCCGGTGGCAGTCGTTCAGTAATTGCTCTGGCAGCTGAGCCGCGTCCACGTGGCGCTTACTCCATCACCGACCCCATAATTCGAGGATAGGCAAAAAGCCCTGCGGGAAAAAGCGTTAGTTGCTGATTTCATCAATAATTCATCAGGACGGAGAGACAGGAGCCAAGGTGCGGTACGCGCTGAAACCGCTATCCGGCGTCCGACTCCAGAAACGCCCACCACAGGTACGCCCCCGCCATGAGCAGGCAGCCGGTCCACGCCGCCGTGTAGCCCAGCATCGACAACGTGAAGCCGGTGATCAGCGGACCCGCGACCCGGCCCCAGGCTGCGGCGGCGCTGGTGGTGCCCAGTACACGGCCCCGGAATGCACCCGGTGTGCGTTGGCTGACGATGGCATTGAGAAGGGGCATGCACAGGGTCGCGCCGGAAATCGCCAGGAACGTCGCCCCGACCATGACCGGTGCGCTGCGGGCGACCAGGGCCACCAGCAGCCCTGCGCACAGGCAACTGATGCCAACGCGCAACAGGGGCAGTTCACCCAGGGCCGCCGTCAGGCGACCGATGAGCAGGCCCTGCACTATGGCCATGATACCGCCCTGTACACCGAAGAGAATGCCGATATCCCGGGCACCCCAGCCTAACAGGTCACCCATCCACAGCGGCACCATATAGGTGATGGAACTGACACAGCTTGTGTGCACGACATACTGGCTGACCAGCAGCCGGTTGCCGGTACGCTTGAGCATGGCGAGGGTCGATTCGCCGCCAGCCGCCTCGTGCATTGCATCCTGTGCTGCTCGCCGTTCGGCGGTGAGCGATTCCGGCAGGAACACGGCGGCGGCCGCTATTGCCAGCAACGACAGGCAACACGCGGCGAGACAGGGCAATGTGAAGTTGCCCGAATCACCGGATAGCAGGCCACCGAGAAAAGGCCCCATGACCAGGCCGAGGCCGAAAGCAGCACCGATGATACCCATGCCGCGGGCGCGCTCCTCAGGCGGCGTGATATCCGCCATCATCGCTGATGCGACACCGGCATTGCCGGCCATGAGCCCGGCAAAGCCGCGGGCCGCGAAGATCATCCACAGACTGGAAGCATAGGCCAGAGAAAGGTAAGACAGCGCACCGCCGGCGAGACAGATCATGATCACCGGCTTGCGACCGATACCGTCAGAAAGGCGGCCCCACAACGGCGCGGCCAATCCGGCGCAGGCCGCGAAGGTGACGACGATCAGCGCAATATCAAACTTGTCGGCGCCCAGTTGCGGCGAGAGAAACGGCAGGATGGGAATAACGACGCCAAACCCGATGAGGTCCAGCAGGATCACACCAAACAGGATCGCTATGCCGGAACGCGGCCGGCCCGCCACCCGCTCAGCCGCCGTCCCAGCGGCGGGTGGCCGGCGCGTCGATCCCGAAAAGGTCGAGCACGCGGCAGACGCTCTGATCGATCACGTCGTCCACGCGCCGCGGCCGGGTGTAGAGAGCCGGGACCGGCGGGGCAATCACGGCCCCCATCTCGGACAATTGTGTCATCGTGCGCAGGTGTCCGGTATGCAGTGGCGTCTCGCGCACCATCAGCACCAGGCGGCGACGTTCTTTCAACACCACATCGGCGGCGCGGGTCAGTAGACTGGAGGTCACCCCGGTCGCAATCTCAGACATCGTGCGTACCGAGCAGGGCGCGATCAGCATGCCACTGGTGATGAACGAGCCGCTGGCGATGGTCGCCCCGACGTTCTTGACCGGGTGCACCTCCGCCGCCAGGGCCTTGAGTTCGGCGACCGACATGTCGAGTTCGTGGTGCAGGGTCAGCTCCGCCGACTTGCTGACCACCAGATGGGTCTCCACCTCACAGTCACGCAGATACTGGAGGGCGCGCACCCCGTAAACGATGCCCGAGGCGCCGCTGATGCCCACCACGATGCGCCTGGTCACACGAATACCCCGATCATCGCGCCGCTCGCGCGAGGGAGCACGCCGGGGCGGTTTGCGCACCAAAGGCCGCGATCCGCAAGTCTCGTGGGGCCGGGCACGCTGAACCCTGCCGATTTACTCATCGGCGGGCTCGAACGTTGCCAGCTCCCTGGCGCCTGTTTTCAGCACCAGACTGCCGTCGTCGAGGACAAAGTTATCGACGCCAGGCAAGGTTTTCAGGAAACGCTGCTCCAGTTCCATACCCTCTCGGCAGGCCATCATCGTGCTCATCATGTTGCCGAAGGCCAGCGCGGCGCCGTGCTCCGACGCGCCCTCGCGTGAGTAGCTGCCGGAAAAGCGGTTGCAGCCGGAAAAACCTGCCGCCCTGCCCTCATCGGCATCGAACGTGATATCCGGCGCCTTGCCACCGGCGCCAGTGCCTGCGGGCGCACCGTCCAGCGTGGCAAGCACCCAGCGCACATCCTCCAGCCCCGGCCCCGCCGGCGCCGCTCGCGCCGGTACGCCCTCCACCAGCACCTGCACCGACGAGCCCGCAAACGGGTCGATGTAGCGGGTGGTGGTAAAGAGAAGCCTGTCGCCGTTGGTGATACGGCCGCGGATCGCGTAGCGGTTCCCGGCCTGAATCTGGTCAGCCTCGTAGCTCAACGTGAACGAATACGGCGGAGCGCCTTCGGCGGGCCACACCTGCGAGGCGAGCACGGTGGCCGGTGCATCGGCGCGGGAGACATCTTCCAATTGCACGTGCAATTCGGAACCGGGGCGCAACATCATGCGCTCCCGATAAAATAGTGTGCCCTCCAGTGTCGCCATCGCTTTCTCCGTCTCATCCGTGCTTCCCGACCCGGCAGCGTCAGTCACCGATGCGGCGGGCCGGGATGTTCTCTCGCCGTTATCGCCACCACAGGCTGACAGGCCGAGCACCACCGCCAACAACCAGTGTTTCATCATGCCAATTGCTCCAGCATCGCGCGCATCTTCTGATGCAGCATGTTCACCGCTTGCAGCGGACGCACCATCACCTTGAACTCGGTGATAAGGCCCTCCGCATCCAGGGTCATGATATCAACGCCGTTAATGACGATGCCTTCCACCGTGCATTCGAACTCCAGAACCACGTGATCGCCATCGACGAGTTCCCTGGTGTAGTGGAAACTGTCATTGAACACGCCCATGGCGCCCGTGAGGTAGAGACGGGTCAGCGCTCGCCCGCGCTGAGGCGTGTGCACGACGGGAGAATGGAACACACAGTCCTCGGCCAGCACTTCATCCAGGCGGTCCGCGGCACCGGTACTGACGATGTCGTGCCACAGCTGAAGGGTTTTCATTCGATCCGTACTCTCAGTCAATCGCAAATCCACCAGCACAGGTGGCTGACAAGCCTACCGCGTGCCGGGCAGCGCGTCCATGCCGGCTGAACAGGCGGCACAGTGTGTATCGCATGGCTGTCAGTCGCGGACGAACCGCTCCGCGGGAGTATGCAGAAAGCCCTGACGCAGCAGCGCAATCTTTGGCAATATAGCCGCTATTGCCCGCAGACCACGCCGGGCCGTGGCGTTTTCTGTAAGCTCGCACTTACCGCACATTTTCTGGCAAGGATACTGACAATGGCGAACCACCAGATCGTGGACAAGACCCTGCGGGGGAAGCGCATCATTACCGCGCGCGGCGAGGAATATGGCGACAAGGTACACGTCGCCGAGGTTGTACCCACGGAGTTTTTCCATCTATCGGCATTCTACCCGGTGCTCTTCGCCGGCAGCCCCGATGCCCGCGGCTATAATCTGGTCGCGGTGCTGGGCATGGAGCCGGGCGAGAACCTGTTCCTCGAGGGCAACAGCTGGGACGCGGGCTACATCCCGCTGTCTCTCCGTCGCCAGCCCTTCCTCCTGCAATCACAGCAGGTCAAGGAGGAAGACGGCACCACCAGCACTGTCCCGATACTGGCCATCGACATGGACAGCCCCCGCGTCAGCGAGACCGATGGCGAGGCGATGTTCACCGAGGAGGGCGAGGCCACCGAGTGGTTCAGGGGAATGAACAAGCTGCTGGCAAATTTACTTCGCGGCTCGGAGCTGGGACGGGAATTCATCCGCAAGCTGGACGTGATGGAACTCATCGAACCGCTGCAGATGGGCGTGCGCCTCGGCGACGGCAGCACCCGGCGCTTCGAAGGCCTGCATACCATCAATGAAACCCGCCTGCGCGAGTTGCCCGAGCAGGACATCCTCGAGCTGCACAAACTGGGGTACCTCGACTACATCTACTCCATGCGTGTCTCGGTGGCCCAGTTCGGGGCCCTGGCGAAACGCAAGAGCGCGCGGCGCAAGGGTTAGTCCGGTTCCGTCTTATCGCGGTTACTCTTTTGGGGCCTTTCTCCACAGGGGTTGCCACGGAGTCCCCGCGGCCGCACCTCGCCGGCCGCACCTCGCCGGCCGCACCTCGCCGGCCGCACCTGGCCGGCCGCACCTGGCCCATGCAAAAGGGTTGCACCCACGACGACAGACAATGAGCGGGATCACGCTGTCCGGGGGCGTCTGGCGGCATGGATGCCGCCAGCGAGCTTGTACAAGGACGTACGCTTTTTGGCGTCCCCCGGTCAGCGTGATCCCACTCGTTGTCCACTCGAAAGTCAAATCAGGGGCCGCACTCAGCCGGCCGCACCTCGCCGGCCGCACCTCGCCGGCCGCATCGCCGGCCGCACCTGGCCGGCCATTAAAGCGGGTTGGTGAGGCTTTGCAACGTCGCTATCGCTGTGATGGCGCGGCTAGGGCCGCCTGATGGAGACTTCCACCGCATCGAAGATGGTGTCGTTGTATTCCATGTGCGCTTCATGGTTGGTGTTGTCATAGCGCCCACAGTCGCGAACGTAATCCAGGTACCCGGTGGCGTCGAAGATGCCGATATTGTCGGCGACGACATAGCTGCCACCGCCGATCAGTGACGCCGCCTCGATACGTTTGAGGTCGGCGAGGTACATGTTCTTGCCGTGGTCGATAAACACCAGCTCATAGCGCTTTTCCAGGCCCGGAATGATCGCCCCGGCCGCGCCTTCGTGCACGGTGATGCGATCGCCCAGCCCGGCATGCTCGATGATCGCGCGGGCCACCGCCGCGTACGCGGGGTTGAGCTCCAGTGAGTCCACGTGCCCGCCACGCTCGAGGTGCTGCGCCATCAGGATGGCGGAATAGCCACAGTAGGTGCCCAATTCCAGCACGTTACCCGCGCCGGAACGCGCCAGGGCATCGACCAGTATCCTGCCCTTGATATCGCCGACGTTCATCAGGAATCGCTGTTCGCGGGCGAAGGCATCCATTGCGCGCAGGACTTCCGAAGGGTCGTCGGGCGCTATTTGGGTACGCAGATAGTTCAGCAGGCGTTGCGGGCGCGACGGTTTCCGTGTCAGGGTATCGTAGAGTGACAGCGCACCCTCACGCACACCGAAACCGATGATCGCTGGCGTGGGCTTCAGGGCCATGTCGGCCCCGGGATCCGTTCCGAAGGGTGACTGGCTGGTCTCATCAGAGATCGGTCTCCTGGCCGAACTCCCGTTCGATCCGCTGCTGCAGTTCATACTGCGCGATACCGGACTTGCGCCGGGAGCTCCGCAGTCGTTCATGATAGCGTTGGCGCCGGTAATGCGCTACCAGCCGGGGGAACCGCTCCGGCTCAAGCTCGCCGGCAATCAGCGCTTCGATGAAGGCGATATCTATCCCCACACGGTAGGCGATGCGGCTGGGCCTTATCTTGTGCGCGTGGAACTCGGCCACTATGTGCAGCTGCTGCTCGCGGGTATGGTGGCAGGGTCGCGAGTAGCCGAAAGGTGGCGACGGCGTCCGGGTATCCACCTCGTCTGTGAAGCCATCGGTACTCATCGTGCTGCTCTCGCTAGCGAATGCGGCCGCCGATCGAGATGTTGGTATTCACGCGCGGGCCATAGCCGCCATGATAGCCACCGAAGCCCGTCGATACCCCGACGCTGCCATACACCTGGGGATCATCGCAGCCCGCGAGCGATGCCACCAGCGCGACCACCAGGACCGCTCTCACGGTTGATTTCATCCTGTTCACTCTGCCTCCTCCTCGTCCTGTACGCCCTCATCGGGCCAGGTTTGCAGGGCAATGCCGGCGCCCGAGGGCCCCGCAATGACCGCCAGGCTACCTCCCCGGGCTCGTGGCGTGGCGGGCACCAACACCCCGCCCCCGAGAGACTCCACGCGCGCCAGAATCGCCTCCAGTTCGGCCTCATCGGCGACGCGAAGGTAGCTGACCCAGGCTGCGGTCATATCCGCCACCGGCACGGAACGAACACCGAAACGCGGGCTGCCCTGGGCGCTCAGCAACCGGTAGTCAACCTCCACGCCTTCGCCCTCGTCCGCGAACGTCTCTTCAACGAGCGGTGCGATGCCCCGGTAAAAGCGACTGATCTGTTCGACGTCGACCGTCCACAATTCGTGCCACAGGAAATCACCCGTGGCCGGCGCCCGTTCCCGATCGACAGGGTCGCCAGCGCCGGTCTCCATCAGGGCGAGCAGCGCCCTGCCGGGATCGGCCACGACAGCAATGCGGCCCCGATCGCCCAGGGATGTGGGTTCCGTGAACACCTCGCCGCCAGCCGCTCGTACGGTCTCCACCTGGTCTTCGATATCGGTCACCGACAGGCCCACGACCCACTGCGAGCGCTCGGGCTGCCGGGGCAGCCGCGTGCTGTCGACCAGGCCACCGATCAGGTCGCCACCGTGACGGATGAGCGTGTAGTTGATGTTGGCGGCCATCGGCTCGAACGTCCAGCCGAACAGTCCGCCGTAGAAAGCCTGGGTTCGCGAAGGTGTGCTGGTCAGCAGATCGTGCCAGATGATCTTGCCGGGCAAACGCACACCGGTAGCGGCCGCCGTGACGGCGGGCAGGTTGTACTGCTGCGCACTGCAGGCCAGCAACAGCGGGCCACACAACAGTGCCCCCATTACGTGAGTCAACCGCACCAGGAATCTCCTTTCATTGATGGTGTCATTAGATCACAGGCGTCGCCGTAATACAGTACCACGCACACCTCGCGGGGGCACCAGCGCCGGGGTCGTCCGGGAACCGCTGGCCTGAACGAGCATTCAGCACTACACTGGCAGGCTGATCCCCACACCACCCCCAACCAGGGAGAGACACCCCATGCCCAGTTTCTTTCGCCGATTCGCAATCGTCGCAATGCTCTTTGTCACCTCGAGCGCGCTGTCCACCGTGGCCCAGGCCGGCGATACCCTGCGCCGGATCATCGACTTCAATACGCTCAACGTCGGCATGTCCGCAGATCAGCCGCCCATGAACACGCGCAACCGCCAGGGCGGCCTGATGGGATTCGATGTTGACCTCGCCCGGGCCATGGCGGCGGCGATGCGGGTCAAGCTTGAAATCAAGGTGATGCCTTTCGGCGACCTGATGGAAGCACTTGAGCGCGATGAGATCGACATGATCATCTCCGGTATGGCCATCACACCGGCCCGGACCGAAAAAGTTTCTTTCGTGGGCCCCTACATGATGTCGGGTAAATCCATCCTCACCCGCGATGCAGTGCTGGCCGAAGTCTCCGAGGCCGGTGAATTCAACCGCGCCGACCTCAGGTTGCTGTCGCTGAAAAATTCGACCAGCACCACCTTTATCCGCGAGGTCGCGCCGGAAGCCAGCCTGACCGAGGTCACCCACTACAACGAGGCGGTGCAACTGATTATCGAAGGCAAAGCCGATGCCCTGGTCGCCGACCTGCCCATCTGCGTGCTGTCTGTACTGCGTTACCCGGATGCCGGGTTGGTCACGCTGGATCAACCACTGACCGTAGAACCCCAGGGCATCGCGATCAGCAAGGACGATATGCAGTTTCTCAACCTGGTGGAAAACTACCTCGACGCCTATGCGAAGATCGGTGTGCTGACCAAACTGCGCAAGAAGTGGCTGGAGGAGAAGGCCTGGATCGCCGAGCTTCCCGAAACGACGAGCGGTGCGGGGGGCAGGTAACACCGCGCGCAGGGTCCTGTTCACCCTGCTGTCGGCCTGTGTGATGGCGGCGCCCGCCCTCGCTGAGACCCTGGTTATCGCGCACCGGGGAGCGAGCGGATACCTGCCGGAACACACGCTCGCCGCCAAGGCCCTGGCGCACGCCATGGATGCCGACTATCTGGAACAGGACGTGGTATTGAGCCGAGATGGGGTACCCCTTGTGCTCCACGACATCTACCTTGGGCCTACCACCGACGTGGCGAGACGGTTCCCGGGACGTGAGCGCGATGACGGTCGCTTCTACGCCATCGACTTTGATCTGGCGGAAATTCGCCAGCTGCGTGTACACGAACGCAGTGCCATAGGCGTCGACGGCACTGAACGCGCGGTGTATCCCGGGCGATTTCCTCTCGGTGAGGGTTGGGCGGGGGTTCCCACACTGGCCGAAGAAATTGATTTCATCGACGGCCTCAACCACAGCCGTGGTCGACGGGCAGGGCTCTATATCGAGCTCAAGGCGCCCCGGTGGCACAAGCGCCAGGGCCAGGACATTGCCACCGCGGTGCTCGCCGTGCTTTCCGATAAAGGTTACGCAGAGCGCGCGGAGGATGTTTTTCTACAGTGCTTCGATGACCAGACGCTGCGCTATCTGCGGAATACGCTGAAGACACCGCTGCCGCTGATTCAGCTGATCGCCGATAACGGCTGGCATGAGGACGGCGACATCGATTACGACCACATGCGAACCCCCGCGGGCCTCGATGCCGTGGCTCGCTATGCCGACGGGATAGGGCCCTGGCTGATGCAGATCTACACCGGGCGCGCGGAGGACGGCACGGCCCTGTTCACCGACCTCGTCCCCGAGGCCAGGGCGCGAGGACTGAAGGTACACCCCTACACATTCAGGGCCGACGAACTTCCGCCCGGTGTCGACAGTTTCGAGACGCTGCTGGATCTCTTTATCGACCATCAGCACGTGGACGGCCTGTTTACGGATTTCCCGGATCGGGTGAAGGACTACCTGGGCAGGCACTGATTTCTGAAAGCGCCGACTGGCGCCAGGAGCCGGTGCGAGGCATTATCAAACAACATTGCGCCACGGTCAGTGCACGGGCAACGCGTCGGCGCCACCGGCCTGGCAGGGGGAAGTAAACGTGCCACCCACCGTACAACGACGCACCAAAATTGTCGCCACCATCGGCCCGGCCAGCGAGTCTGGCGATATGATCGCCCGCCTGATCACTGCGGGTGTGGATGTATTTCGCCTCAATTTCAGCCACGGTACCGCCGCGCACCACGCCGCGGTCGCCAGGGTTATCCGCAAGCAGGCCGCGATTGCAGGGCGCTACGTCGGCATACTCGCCGATCTGCAGGGCCCCAAGATTCGCATCGGCAGTTTCCGATCCGATGGCGTCGAGCTGGCCAGCGGTGACCGTTTCCGACTCGACCTCGGGCTGGGCGACGGAGAGGGCAACCAACGCAGTGTCGGGCTCGACTATCCGCAGCTGTGCGAGAGTGTAGGCCGCGGCGATACCCTGCTGCTGGACGATGGTCGTATCCGCCTGCGCGTGGATGACGTCGAAGAGAGGGCCGTGGAGTGCTCGGTACTGGTAGGTGGTCGGCTCGGCTCGCGCAAGGGAATCAACCGCCTTGGCGGCGGGCTGGCGGCTCCGGCGCTGACACAGAAGGATATCGACGATATCGAAAGCCTTGCCGACGTACAACCTGACTTCGTCGCAGTCTCGTTCGTTTCCAGTGCCGATGACATTCACCAGGCGCGGGAACTGCTGCTCGCAAACTCGGTTGAATCCGCCATCATCGCCAAGATCGAGCGCGCCGAAGTCGTCGCGGACGAGAGCACCCTCAATGATATTTTGCAGGCCTCCTTCGGCGTCATGGTGGCCCGCGGCGATCTCGGTGTCGAAGTCGGTGATGCCCAGCTCATCGGTATTCAGAAAGACCTCATATCCAGGGCCCGCAAGATGGACCGGGTGGTCATCACCGCCACCCAGATGATGGAGTCGATGATCAGTAGTTCCATGCCCACACGAGCCGAAGTCTTCGATGTCGCCAACGCGGTGCTCGACGGCACGGACGCGGTCATGCTCTCAGCCGAGACCGCCGTGGGCAGGTATCCCGTTGAGGTCGTGGCAGCTATGGCGGATTCCGCACTGGGCGCCGAGCGGCAACCGAAGACGCGCCACTCCGGTTACCGGGTCGACAAACAGTTCGACAGTGCGCAGGAGGCCGTGGCGATGGCGGCTATGTACGCCGCCAACCATTATCGCAATGTGCGCGGTATCGCCTGCCTGACGGAGTCCGGTACCACACCGCTGCTGATGTCCCGACTCAGCTCCGGATTGCCGATCTTCGGGCTCAGCAAGCGCAGTAATACGCTGCAGAAATTGTGTATGTGTCGGGGCGTGGTGCCGCTGTACTTCGACTCGGAAGCCTTCGATCAGGAAAGCGTCGAAGCGCGGGCGATCGAGTTCCTTCTGGACGGCCGGTTTCTACAAAAGGGCGATTCCATCCTGCTGACCAAGGGTGCGGTAATGGGGCGCTCCGGCTCTACCAACATCATGAAAATATTGCCGGTCACCTGACCTGGCCCGTCCCGACCCGGTGCGCCGGAATTCGAGACCTTGACCGTCAAGGCCTCTAACCCGCTTCGTTATCTCGCCAATATGCGAAACGTTGGCCGTCGAAGCGGTCCGGCCCTCTCGAACCGGAGCAGGGCGATTCCCGGCATCACAATTTTTTTTTGCGTGCGCCTGCACACTCGCCTATGTGGTGCTACACTTCCTCTTGCTGATAATCAGCGGCGTTTATGATCACGGTCGACGGTCCCTTCAGTTCCTCGGTACGTAACCCATAAATAGAGATTAATCGAGGCACCCCCGGGTGCCCAATTGCACAACAGGTAATACATATGGCAAGTACAACTGGCACCGTAAAATGGTTCAATGAAACCAAGGGTTTTGGCTTCATTGAGCGGGAAGATGGTCCTGATGTTTTCGTTCACTTCAGCGCCATCAAGGGTGATGGATTCAAAACCCTGGCCGATGGCCAGAAGGTTGAATTCGATGTCACCGACGGCCAGAAAGGCCCTCAGGCCGAGAACGTCGTAGCAGTCTGACCCTCGCCGGTCACAAAAAAGGGAGCCTCGCAGCTCCCTTTTTTCATGCCTGGCTTTTCATCCCTGGCTTTCTATGCACGGTTTCTTATACCCGGTTTTGCGCTTCGCACCAGCATGAGAAACCCTATCGTATAACGGTTCCACTGGGTACCTTGACCCTTTGAGCAGGCGTTGGCGGTAACCGTTTCCAGCCTGTCATTTACCCTCGCCCTGGCAGCCCGTTGCAACGAGGGTGGCGACTCGTAAATCCGTCGACGCTTCCCCGTGCTCTATTCTTCCTGCAGCTTCTTCTGCCGGTCCAGTTCCGAATCCAGGTACTTCAGCCATTGCTTGGCATAGGTCTCCGAGCGCTCATCACGGCCGGCCGCCTCGAACGCACTGCGGGCCTTGTCGTACTGCTTGTCGTTGAAGTAGGCCATGCCCAGGACCAGACGGGCGGTGTCCGGACGCTTCACACCACCGCGCTTGAGTCCCTTGTTGATGGCAGAAATTGCCTTTTTGTTCTGGTCGCCATCGAGATAGACGTTACCGAGCCGCGCGTAAAGCTCGCCGGTTTCGGCCCGGGCCGCCGCGGCCTCCATTGCCGGAATCGCTTTCTTGATTTCCTGTGATTGCCGGAAGGCATTCCCCAGGATTTCATAGTTTTTGGAGGTGTCGTCGACGGACCCGTCCTTGATGCCCTTATCCAGTACTTTGGCGGCCTGGTAAGGTATCTCGCCATTGAGGTACAGGTAGGCCATGGTGACCTGTTCGGTGCCCTTGTCGAGCATACCCTGGGTGTAAGCGGTATCCATCGCCGCGAGCTGCCTGGCATCTTTCTGCTGCTCGCCGTACATGTGGGAGAGCTGCACCCAGTACTGCTTCTTGGGGTAATAGTTCAGCAGCTCCTCGAGCACGTCTACCGTCTTGTTGATGTCGCCTTTTTCGAAGTAAAGGAATCGTGCCAGGTTGTACCACTGCTCCTTGGGCAGTTTGCCCTTCTCCTTGTACATCGAGATAGCCTTCTCGACATTGGCAAGGGCCTTGTTGTAATCCTTGGTCTGGTAATACCCCTGGGCCAGCAACACATAGGCATTGGCGTTGGGGGTTTCAGTCATGTCGAACCATTTCAGCAGCGCGTCGATACCCTTCTGCCATTGTTCCTGCACGAAATACAGCTGGGCGATGGTATAGCGGGTGTTGATCTCCATCGCCAACGGGATATCGGGCTGGGCAACCACCTCTTCGTAGGCCCGCAGGGCCTTGTTGTAATCTTCCCGCGAATAGTGAATGAACGCGTAGAGGTTGTAGACATTGGCGAGCTCGTAGCTGTTGAGCTCCCGTTTGCCGCCGGCACTGATCATGCCGTCGAGGATCTTCGCGGCGCCGGCCATGTCTTTCTCTTCCGCGAGCGCCTGCGCTTCAGCCAGTTTTTCATAAACCTTGTTGCGCAATGCGGGCGTCTTGCGGGTCTCACGGGTATCCTTTTTCTGCTCCTGGGCACTGGCAGAAGACCAGGCGACGAAACCCGCCTCCTGCTGAACCTGTGTGAACACAGGTTGTAAGAGCAGCACTGGCAGTGAGAGAGCACCGGCCCTGAGCCATGTTCGGGATGTAAAGCGTTTCATAACCGCAAACCTTGCTAGTGTTTAGCTACTGTTCCAGTTCGTAGGTGAACTTGTTCTGCACACCGGCTACCTCAATCGCCTCGCCGTCCACCACGCGTGGCTTGTACTTGAACTTGGTGGCCGCTTTCACCGAAGCACTCTCGAAAACGCCGGACGGCTGGCAATCCACAGGCTTCGGATCACGTATTGAACCCGATTTGGTCACTGTGTACTCGACAATGCAGTAGCCGGTGATGCCTCGCGTCTGCGCGCGGCGCGGGTAGATAGGCGCAACTTTCACAATCGGCAGGTATTCGCCATCACCGGATGCCATGCCACTGCTGGAAATTTCCACCTCCACCGATGCCTGCGGGGCGGTGTTGACGATGTCCACGTCCATGTCCATATCAATATCGGGCGTGCTCAAGTCAGGTGGGGGCTCTTCCGGATCGTCGACCTTCTCGGGTTTCTGCTCCTTGAGATTGGTCTCGATCTCCCGCTCCGGCATATGAATGTCGGCCAGCTTGCGCGTTCCCTTGTCATCGATGTCCGGGTCCGCGGAGGCAATCAGGTACTGCATCAGGAAGAACAGGCCACCCGCGACCGGAATGGCCAGCAACGCCCCAAGGAACAATCTGAAAAAATTGCCATTCATAATCGGTTACTTGTCTTCAGTCGCCAGCGAAACATCGTAGACACCCGCCTCGCGCGCGGCATCGAGCACTGCGGCAACCGTCTCGGTATTTGACTGGTTATCGGCCTGGATGACCACCGCGCCCTTGGGGTTTTCGGCATGCAGGCGTTCGATATTGGCGCGTACCGCGCGGACATCGATGCGCCGCTGATCCATCCAGATCTCGTTGTTGGCGTTGATCGCCACCAGAATATTGACGTTATCCACCGGGTTGGAGGTAGAAGCCTCGGGCCGATTCACTTCGACACCGGCCTCCTTGATGAACGACGCCGTTACGATGAAGAAAATCAACATGATGAACACCACGTCCAGCATGGGCGTCAGGTCGATCTGTGCTTCTTCCTCTGCGGCTACGGCCTGGTTGTTCCTGCGCATTGCAAATTCTCTCTCAGTGATCGGTCGTCAGGTTGTCGGCCAGGAACGCGCTTTCGCGTGCCGCAGTCCGCGTGACGTACGTATTCCCAAACACACCCGACAGGGCGGCAACCATGCCCGCCATTGTCGGAATCGTCGCCCGCGACACACCACCGGCCATGGACTTGGCATCACCACCACCGGTGACGGCCATGATATTGAACACCTCGATCATGCCCGTCACGGTGCCCAGCAGACCCAGCAGTGGACACAACGCTACCAGGGTCTTGATCACAGGCAGGTACTGGTTGATCTGCAGTCGCGCCTGGGACACCAGTTTGTCACGAATCTGGTGGGCCTCCCAGGACTTCCGCTCCGGTCGTGATTCCCAGGTATTGATGATCGAGGATACGTCTTGCTTCCAGCCGATCTTGAAATACC
The DNA here is from genome assembly GCA_963753815.1 of uncultured Gammaproteobacteria bacterium. Classification (GTDB taxonomy): domain Bacteria; phylum Pseudomonadota; class Gammaproteobacteria; order Pseudomonadales; family Halieaceae; genus CAVWDU01. Next base: position 1,391,529 of record CAVWDU010000003.1, on the reverse strand, counting down.
AGATCCGCTCGAAAATCAGCATCCACATCACAAACAGCAGTGCCGCGATCAACCAGAGGACGTTGCCACCCATGTCCATGAAGCGGGCAACGGCCTCATATGCACTATCGAACCAATACATGCTACTTCCTCTGGTTGGCTTCGGTGTGCTCCGCGATGATACCGGTGGTCTGCTCGTTGAGGATGTGGATGATGCGCTGTGCACGCCCGTTCACGACCGTGTAAAGCAGTACGGTGGGAATAGCCACCAACAGACCAAGCACGGTTGTCACCAGCGCGCCCGAGATACCGCCGGCCATGGCTTTCGGGTCGCCCGCACCGAAGATGGTAATGGCCTGGAAGGTAATGATCATGCCGACCACGGTACCGAGCAGTCCCATCAACGGCGCCACTGCCGAGATAATCTTCAGCAGGGTAAGCCCGCTCTCCAGCTTCGGTGTCTCCTTGAGAATACCCTCGGAGAGCTTGAGCTCCAGAGTTTCCGAATCCATCGTCGGGTTGTCTTCGTGGATCTTCAGCACTCGCCCGAGAGGGTTGTTTTCGTTGGCAGTATCGCTCTTGAGCTGCTTTTTGACTTTCGAAGCGACACCCGTGAGTACAATCAGGCGCCAGATCGCCAGCAGGAAGGCGAACACACCGACCGCGGTGATGGCGTAGCCGACGTAACCGCCCTGGTGCCAGCGCTCCTCGATGCTCGGGCTGTTGATCAGTGCGGCGAGATAGGAGCCGCCGGTAGGCCCGGTGGGATCGACGCCGAACTTGTGCATACCGTCGGTGGCGGCTGCCAGGGACCTCGCCCACCCGATGTAGGGTCCGGTGGGCTGTCGGGCGAGTTCTTCCAGGGTGTTCTTGCCCGGAACGTACTGGAGGTACAGGCCTTCGTCTGACACCACGTTGAAAGTGCCGACCCGCACCACCTTCTGCTCCACCTTGTCACCATTGGGCTTGGTGACTTCGGCATTGAATGCGGTCACCTTGCCGGATTCGACCATCTCCCGTTGCAGCTCATACCAGACGCGCTCGATCTCCTCGATGCTTGGCAGTCTGTCGCTGCCGCTCATTTTCTTGATAAGCTCCTCGAGAAACTCCTCGCGGTTGGGATACTGGGCGCTGATCAGCGATGTCTCCATGTTGGAGGTCATGTCGCCGGCGGTGGAGGTGAGGTGCCCGAACAGCTCGGCCAGGGTACCCAGCCGCTCTTTCAGCTGTTCCTGCTTGTCGGCGATCAGTAGTTCGTTAGCCTCAAACTCGTCCTCAAGCTGGAGTGAGATCTCCTCCTGCCGTGTGCGCTCGGCCTCGGCCTTCTGCAGCTCGGCCGCCTGGTTGGCCTTGTCCTGGGCGAAGCGCTGCTCGCGGGCCCGGTTTTCCTTGGCTTCGGCGACCTGACCGCGCTTGACGTAATTGAGCAGCTCATCAAGCGTCTTGGCTTCCTGCGCTAAAACAGCGCCCGGCGCCAGCAGTAATGCCCCTGCCAGTGCGACAGACGTTGCCGCGATGGTGTTTCTGATGCTCATTAGGAGGCCTCCGGTGCAGGAATTGGCAGGTTAAGCAGGTCGATGGAGGCTTCTTTGCGCGCGATCCGCAAGCCTTTCATGATTGCGTTGCGGTACTCACCGCGTTCCAGCGGTACCCAGGTTCGGTTCTGCTGGTCCCAGGCGCCGGACATTTCGGTATCGGTAGTCTGGTACAGCAGGGCAATGCGGCCCACCCGGAAAAAGTTAACGTCGCGCTCGACACCGTCGATTTCAACGCTGCCCTTGTAGGCGTCGATCTTGCGGCCGTACTCGCTCTCGATTTTGTAGGCCTCCAGCACCTGGCGGAATTTCTCCGCGACGCTGACATCGGAACGATCGAGGTTGGAGCGCAGGAAAGCCAATCGCTGCTGCCGTTCTTCCATATGGAAAGGCACATCCAGTTCGACAAACTTTTCCAACCCGTCGATCATACGAATCACCAACGGCGTCATCTGCCGCTGGATGATCGTGGTCTGGGAAATGGCTTCATCGATCTCGCCGAGGCGAATTTCCTGATTGTCGACCTGGCGCTGCAGGCGCTCGTTGTAAACGATCAGACCGTCTACCTGCTTCATCACCGTCTTGTAGTCAGTAAGCAGATCGCGGGTTTCATCCGCCAGCCGGTCTATCTTGGCCTGGGATTTGCGGGCTGCCGCATGCTTCCTCTCACCCACCTTGAGGACGGAGTCCAGTGTGGCGGCCTGCACTGTGGCCACGGCACCGGCGAGGGTGGCAGTGGCGGCGAGCGCAGCGATCAACACAGTTTTCAATCGATGCATAGTCATGGGGGTCGCGCTTCCTAATTGTCAAACGGAGTGATTCAGATCAAATAAAAATCCGGTCCTAATGTATATAGTGGAAAATCCCGGGTCGGTAAACCGAGCTGCGAAATTTAACCTCCGCAGGCCATGTTTTTCAAACAAATCGCCGCACGTAACCGGCATGATGCTATTTGCTCGTGTAATATTGTTACGCCGTGTAACGATAGGTAACACAGTAACGTAGCATTAGCCGGCAACGCGTTCATAGACCACAAAACTGAATGCATAGGCATGCCGATGGTCGACGGGATGCTTCTCCCGGCGTACTTCATGCCATTCCTCCCAATCGATGGACGGCAGGAACGTATCGCCCTCGATACACGCGTGCACCTCGGTCAGGTAGATGCGCCGGGCAAGCGGCAGGGCCGTGCTGTAGAGCCGGGCACCCCCTATCACCAGTACCTCTGCGGCGTCTGCTGTCGCCGTCGACTGCGCCGTCGTAACGGCCTCGTCCAGCGACGACACGACCGTGACGCCGGGTGCGCGCACCTGGCCAGACCGCGAAACCACAATATTTACGCGCTCCGGCAACGCCTTGCCGATGGATTCGAAGGTGCGCCGGCCCATGATAACGGGCTTGCCCAGCGTCGTCCGCTGGAAGTATCGGAGATCGTCGGGGAGGTGCCAGGGGAGCGCGTTGTCACGGCCGATCACACCATTTTCCGCGGCGGCGACGATAAGAGACAGCATCATACGGCGACGGGTGCCTTGATGGCCGGCTGGGGACGGTATCCCACCAGCTCGAAGTCTTCGAACTCATAGTCGTAGATACTGGCGGGCCTGCGCGTTATCTCCAACCGGGGGAGCGGGCCCGGTGTGCGGGCCAGCTGCGTCTGCACCTGCTCGAGGTGATTGAGATAGATGTGCGCATCGCCGATGGAGACCACGAGTTCGCCGATCTCGAGGTCGCACTGCTGGGCAAGGACGTGCACCCACAGGGCGGCCTGGGCGATATTGAACGGACACCCCAGAAACAGGTCGTTGGAGCGGATAGTCATCATCAGGCTGAGGCGGCCCTCGGCCACGTAAAACTGGTAGAGCAGGTGGCACGGGGGCAGGGCCATCTTTCCGGCCGCGACATTCTGCTGCGGCGAGAGGCGCTCATCCGGCAGGTATTCGACATTCCAGCCATGGAAGAGGATCCGGCGACTGTCGGGATTGGATCTCAGCGTATCGACCACGTAGTCGATCTGGTTGATGGTATTGCCTTCACGGGTGGGCCAGGCCGTCCACTGCCGCCCGTAAATCGGCCCGAGATCACCGCTCGGGGTAGCCCACTCGTCCCAGATCGTCGCCTTGAGGTCGTTGATATTGGTGCTCCCGGAACAGAACCACTTCCACTCGTGAAAGACGGAGGGAAAGTGCACGCTTTTGGTCGTCAGCAGCGGAAAGCCCTGGGCGAGGTCGAAGCGCAGCTGCCGCCCGAACACCGAGAGGGTGCCGACACCGGTGCGGTCCCCCTTCTCGATACCGTTATCCAGAACGTCCCTGAGCAACTCCAGGTATGTTTTCATCAGGTCTTCCCTAAAAATTTCCGGGTGTACACCAACGACCGCGACGAGCCGGGGCCTACCTCTGCGGCCTGCCGGCGACGCCATCGGCACCGCCCCGATAGGCATGATGCAACAGGAACAGGCCTAGCAGGACCATCGGAATACAGAGCATCTGGCCGCGGGTCATCCACCCCAGGGCCTGAATGCCGAGATGCGGATCGGGCTCGCGAAAAAATTCGACGAAAAACCGCAGACAACCGTAGCTGAGAGAGAACGCGCCAGCCACCGCCCAGTCGGGCCGCGGGCGCCGGGCAAACCACAGCATGATAGCGAACAACACCACACCCTCGAGTGCGAACTGGTATAGCTGGGACGGGTGGCGGGGCAACTGCAGCGGGTCGTTGGGGAAGACCATCGCCCAGGGCACATCGGCGGGCCTGCCCCACAGCTCCTGGCCGATAAAATTGCCGAGGCGGCCCAGGCCCAGGCCGATGGGCACCAGTGGCGCAACGAAGTCCATCAACGCACCGAAACGGATACTGTGACGACGCGCATACAGGTACATCGCCAGCAGCACGCCAAGAAAACCTCCGTGAAACGACATCCCGCCCTGCCAGACACGGAACAGCCAGCCCGGATCCTCCGCCAATCGGTCACCGCCGTAAAACAGCGCGTATCCCAGGCGGCCGCCCAGCACGACACCCAGCGCCGCGTAGAAGATGAGGTCGTCGACCTGGTCGCGGCTAACCGGCGAATCCGGCCGCCGGCTGCGGCGTATCCCCAGCCACCAGGCGAACCCGAGCCCGGCAAGATAGGCGAGTCCGTACCAGTGCACCTTCAGCGGCCCGATGGCGACAGCGACGGGATCAATCTCGGGGTAGGTGAGCATAAGGTGGGTCTTCGTCGGTCTATCGGGGAACGCCGGCCGGGCGAAAAGCCGCTATTATTATGCAGCCGGTTACAATGCACAATTCATTCCCTGTGAGACCGCCGCCATGTGCCTGGTGATTCTGGCGTTGAGCAGCCACCCCGATTACCCGCTGGTGGTAGCAGCCAATCGCGACGAGTTTTTTCGCCGGGGTACCGCCCCCGCCACCTTCTGGCCACAGCACCCGACACTGCTCGCCGGTCGCGATCTCGAAATGGGGGGCACCTGGATGGGTGTCACACGCTCGGGGCGGTTCGCCGCGATCACCAATTTCCGCGACCCGGCACAAACGGCCACCGCCCCGCGCTCACGGGGCGAACTCACGCTGGACTACCTGCTTGTCGACGAGGGGCCTGAACCGTGGCTCGAGAGACTGGCGCCCAGAGCGGCGGACTATGCCGGCTTCAACCTGTTGCTGGGCGACAGCGGGGAGCTCTGGTACGCCACCAACAGCGCGGGTGAGGCGCTCACCCGGCGCCCTCTCGCACCGGGGGTCTATGGCCTCAGCAACGCGCTGCTGGATACGCCGTGGCCCAAGGTTACCCTGGGCAAACAGCGCCTTGCCGGCGCCCTTGCCGCAGCTCCGCTTGACCATGACCGCTTGCACCCCGTCACGGCCGACAGGCACCTCTCCGATCCCGAGGAACTGCGCGGCCTGGGGCTGAACCAGGACATGGATCGATTGCTCTCGTCACAATTCATCGTCGGCGAAGCGCTCGGCTACGGCACCCGCTCGTCGACCACCTTCTGGCTTGCGGCCGACGGCGAAGCCCACTGGCGTGAACTCACCTACGATGCCGGCGGGCAGGCAGTCGAGTGCACGGAAGAGAGATTCCGGATTTCCACCACAGTCCAGGCCGGTCAGAATACCGGGTTGTGAATGAACTGCTCCATCCCGTGCTCGACGAGAAACCTGTCCAGCCGTGCATGCACGCTGGCAGAATCTTCCATTTTCATCACCTCGTTCAGCACGTCGGTGGCCTCTCGCACCCGCAGGTTGCGCAGCGCGCGTTTCACCCGGGGCACGCTGGGGGCATTCATCGACAGCCCGTCGTAACCCATTGCCAGCAGCAGCACGGCGGCCGAGGGTTCACCCGCCAGCTCGCCGCAGATGCTGACCGGCTTGCCCTCCTCCCGGGCCGCTGCGGCGACGGCCGCCAGCGCCTGCAGCACAGCGGGATGAAACGAGTGGTAGAGATCGGCAACCCGGGCGTTGTTGCGATCGACCGCGAGCAGGTACTGGGTGAGGTCGTTGCTGCCCACTGACAGGAAGTCGACCCGTCGCGCAAGCGCCCGGGCCTGGTAAACCGCAGCGGGTACTTCCACCATCACACCGATGGGTGGCAGGGCACCCCGCAGACCCTCCTGCTGCAGCTCCCGGCGACTGCGCCTGATAAGCTTGAGGGCTTCATCCAGCTCCGCCGTGTTACAGATCATCGGCAGCATGATACGCAGGTTGCCGAGCCCTTCGTTGGCCTTGAGCATCGCCCGGACCTGGGCCAGGAAAATCTCCGGATGATCGAGCGTCACACGGATACCACGCCAGCCCAGGAACGGGTTGTCCTCCTCGATGGGGAAGTAAGGCAGCGCCTTGTCACCCCCGATGTCCAGCGTCCGCATGGTGACTGGCCGGGGCGCGAACGCCTCGAGCTGTTCGCGATAAATCCGCCGCTGCTCTTCCTCGCTGGGGAAGCGGTCCCGCAGCAGGAAGGGCACCTCGGTGCGATACAGGCCGACACCATCGGCGCCCTGCTCCAGCGAGCGCGTGGCCTCGACCATCAGCCCGGTATTGACCCACAGTGGCAGGCGCTTCCCGTCCAGCGTTTCGCACGGCAGTTCGCGCAGCGACTCGAGGTCGCGGCTCAGCGCCTGGTCTTCATCACGCAGTTTCTGGAATTGCTCGCGTATTTCCGGCAGCGGGTTCAAGTGCACGATGCCGTTGTAACCGTCGATGATTATCTGGCGGTCCTGCAACCGGGTGTAGGGAAGGTCCACCGCACCCATCACCGTGGGAATACCCATGGCACGGGCCAGGATCGCGACGTGCGAATTACCGGAGCCACGCACCGAGATCAGCCCGGCCAGCTTGTCGCGCGGCACCTCGCCCAGTGAGGAGGCGGACAACTCTTCACCGATGAGGATGGTATCGTCCGGGTACTCGCGCTCCTGCTGGTCGGAGGCCTGGAGGTATCCGAGCACCCGTGTACCCAGGTCCTTGACGTCGACGGCGCGCTCCTTGAGGTAGCTGTGTTCCATGCGCTCGAAATGCCTGATGTGTTCGATCATGACCTGGCTCAGCGCACCCTGGGCCCACTCCCCCGCCTTGATGCGCGCCGCGACTTCGGCACCGATCGCGGAGTCGGCGAGAATCCCCAGGTAGACATCAAACAATGCGTGGTCTTCGGCACTGAGCTCGCCCCGCAGGTTGTCCGCGACCACCTGGATGTCCTCGCGCACGCAGGCCAGGGCCTGCTTGAAGGCCCGGAGTTCGGCGCGGCGATCCTTTGCCTGGCGTCGCGGTACCGCGTACAGGTCGGCGCCGGGCGAGGCCACGACCACGGTGCCGATCGCGATTCCCGGCGCGCCGGCAACACCCGTGAAGCGGGCCGCGGCCACCGCGCTGTCGTCGCTGGGAACCGCGCCGGTCACCTGCGCGTGTGCGATGACGCCGGCGAGCTGCGCCGACATGGTCACCAGGAAGGCCTCGTCGCTCTCGTCGAACCGCCGCTGACGCGCCTGCTGCACGACCAACACACCCAACACTTCCCGCTGGTGGATGATCGGCACACCCAGGAAGGCATGGAACGACTCCTCGCCAATCCCGGGAAAGAAGTGAAACGCGGGGTGCACTTCGGCGTTCTCCAGGTTGACCGGCTCCTCGCGCTCGGCCACCAGTCCGACCAGGCCCTCGCCGGGGGCCAGGCTGACCTCGTCCAGTTGCTCGCGATTGAGGCCGCGGGTGGCCCGGAACACGTAACGCCCGGAGCCCGGGTCGCGCATGTAAACGCTGCAGACCTCAGTGTTCATGGCGACTTTCACCCGCCGGACGATGACTTCCAGCGCCTCGCTGAGGTCTTCAACGGCGTTGACCTCCTGGACGATCTGGCGCAGCGTCTCAAGCATCTATGGTCATTCCTCGAGGTACCGTTCCGTGTGGCGGGAGAGGGGGCCTGAAAGCTCCTTCAGCGCCCGCCGGTAAACCTCGCGCTTGAACGCGATCACCTGGTTGAGCGGGTACCAGTAACTCACCCATTGCCAGTGATCAAACTCCGGCTTGTCATTGAGATCGAAGCGCACGCGGTTATCATCCGCGAGCATGCGCAGCAAATACCATTTCTGCTTCTGGCCGATGCACAGCGGTGACTGGCCCTTGCGGATATACCGGCGGGGCAGCCGGTAATGCAGCCAGCCGCGGGTGACCCCGAGCACCTCGACCGCGTCCTCGGGCAGGCCGATCTCCTCCTCGAGTTCCCGGTAGAGAGCCTCCTCGGCAGACTCGCCGACGTTGATGCCACCCTGGGGAAACTGCCAGGCATCGCGCCCGCCCACTCGGCGCGCCCACAGCAACCGGCCGCGGTCATTGGCCACGATGATGCCGACATTGGCACGAAATCCGTCTGCGTCTATCAACTCGAGCCCAGTTAACCGATGAAACCAACGAGGCATTGTTCCATAATTTGCGGTGGCTGAGAAATTTACTCCGGGGCTATGGCGGGCTAAGCTCGTGCGCCGATCCCGGCTCCCGAAGCACGTACGGGGCGACATTCGCCGACCTGTGCGCCGCGGCGACAGCTTTGATGGCTCGGCACAGCGGCGCCCCAGGGCATCCCCCCGAGAAGCCTGGCGGGTGTCGGCTCCACGGCCGGCCTGCCGCAATCAGGGCAATGCAGCGGCAGAGCTACGGGGCGGGGTATCGCGCTACACACTGTGAGGACTGAGAGAATGGCCCTGGCGATTTTCGATCTCGACAACACCCTGATTGCCGGTGACAGCGACCACCTGTGGGGGGAGTTCGTCTGCGAGCTCGGCATCGTCGATGCCGCCGAATTCGGCCCGCGCAACCGGGAGTTTTACGCTGCGTATCAAAATGGAACTTTAGATATCGACGCCTATCTTCGCTTTGCCCTGTCGTCGCTGGTGGGACGGCCCGCCGACACCCTGTCGGCCTGGCACCGGGACTTCATGGCACGCAAAATCGCCCCCATCATGCTGCCGGCGGCGACGACACTGATCGAAAAACACCGGGCGGCCGGCGACGAGCTACTGGTGATCACCGCTACCAACCGCTTCATCACCGAGCCGATCGTCAAGGCGCTGGGCATCGACGAGTTGATCGCCTGCGAGGGCGAAATCGTCGACGGCCGCTACACCGGCGAACCCAGCGGCACGCCCTCGTTCGCGGCGGGAAAAGTCATCCGGCTGGAGACGTGGCGCGCGGAACGGGGCCTGTCCCTGGATGGCGCGTGGTTCTACAGTGATTCCCGCAACGACCTGCCGCTGTTGGAACGAGTGGACAACCCCGTTGCCGTAGACCCGGACCCGACGTTGCACGCTCGCGCGCTGGCGGCGGGTTGGCCGATCCTTTCACTGCGCACCTGAGTCCCACGGCCGCGGGTCAGCTCCGCCGGCAGAACAGTGCCTTCAGGTACCCGGTCTCAGGAATGGCGGGGTGAATCGGGTGGTCGGGGCCCTGGCCGCCCTGTTCGAGTACCCGGACATCGCAGCCTGAACGCACTGCGGCACCCTGTACCGCCCGCATCAGGTCTTCCCGTGACAACTGCATCGAGCAAGAGGCGGTAACCAGTATCCCGCCGGGCTCCAACAGGCGCAGGCCCAGTTCATTGATGCGCCGGTAGGCGGCCAGGCCCTTCTTGAAATCCTTGCGCCGCTGGATAAAAGCGGGAGGGTCGAGAACGACGAGGTCGAAGCGCTGTCCGCACTGCAACAGGTCGGACATGCTCTCCACGGCAGGCCCCTGGATCACCGATACGCGGTCTTGCACCCCGTTGAGCGCGGCATTGCGGACCACCCCCTCGAGAGCCGGGGCTGAACTGTCCAGACAGTTCACCTGCTGCGCACCACCGGCGGCGGCCGTGATGCCCCAGCCGCCGACATAACTGTACACGTCCAGTACCCGCGCGCCCGACGCGTAGGTGCCCAGCCGCGCTCGCGACAGCCGATGGTCGTAGAACCATCCGGTTTTCTGTCCGGCGTGGACAGGCGCGAGAAACCGCACCCCGTTCTCCTCGAGCTCCACCGCTTCCGGGACCCGGCCGTATACCACCGCAACCCGGTCGTCCAGCGCCCGTTCCCGCCGTGCCCGGCTGTCCAGTCGCAACAGCACCCCGGCTGGAGCCAGCACCGCGACCAGCGCCGCAAGAATCTCTGCCTGCCAGCGCTCCACACCGGGATTGTTGAGTTGCACCACGAGGATATCGAAAAAACGGTCGACAACCAGCCCCGGCAGGCCGTCACTGTCGCCGTAAATCAGGCGATAACAGGGTCGCTCGAACACGGCGTCGCGGGCGGCGAGTGCGCGCTCGACAGCGTGCGCGAAGAACGCCTCGTCGGGACGCTGCTCCACCCCGGGGGCAAACAGGCGCGCGCAGATAAGCGCGTTCGGCTCCATGTAAGCAGAGCCCAGCACGGTGCCGTCGGCCGCCCGCACACACACCGGGTCGCCGGGCCCGAAGGCGGCTACCGGATTGCGCTCGCTGTCGACTTCATTGGCATAAATCCAGAGGTGGCCGCCGCGCAGGCGACGGTCGTGACCGCGGCGCAGAAACAGGTCGGGGAGAGACATCAGGCGGTGACCGGCGGGGTGCCGGCGACCGGAGCGCCCGGCGACCGGGCCGCGAGATTCAGCCGTCCTCGGCGCAGACTCGGGTGTAGTCGTCGGCGGAGAGCAGTTTCTCGAGTTCGCCGGTATCTGCAGGCTGAACCTTGAAGAACCAGCCATCGTTATAGGGATCGCTGTTGACCACCTCGGGCTCGTCCTCGAGCTGTTCATTGACGGCGATCACCTCACCGCCGACGGGCGCATAAATGTCCGAAGCCGCCTTGACGGACTCGACAACCCCGGCGTCATCACCCGCGGCGAGCGTCTGCCCGACCTCCGGAAGCTCGACGAAAACGACATCGCCCAGCGCTTCCTGTGCGTGGTCGCTGATGCCGATCGTCACCGCGCCATCCTCCTCCAGGCGAGCCCACTCGTGGCTGCTGGCATATTTCAATTCACCGGGGACTTGGCTCATGGTCGTTCCTCTACGGCAGTCGAGTGGCTGGGCTCGCGGCGTCATCCGCCGCGCCCTCCATTCTAACGGGCGGCGGATGAAAAACAATGTTCAGGGTGTGTCGAGCCCCATTGCCCTGCGAATGATTTCCCGCTTCAGCGGACCCATGGCCGCTACCCGCCGCATACCGGCATTACGTAGCCAGCGCAGGGGCAGTGCCTCCTGCTCAAACAGGCGCTTGAACCCCTCCATCGCCGCCATCATCAGCAGGTTCTCACCCTTCCTGCGGCGCTGGTAGCGCTGTAACGCCGACAGAGCTCCGGGTGCAGCGCCGCGATCGAACGCGCGTCGGATTTCCTCCGCCAGTACCGCGACATCGTGCAGACCGAGGTTTATGCCCTGGCCGGCCAGCGGGTGAATGGTGTGCGCGGCATCCGCTACCAGTGCCACCCCGGGCTGCACGTAGTCGACCGCATGGGACTGGCGCAGCGGAAACGCGAAGCGCCTGGCACAACCGGCGACGTCCCCCAGCCGCCACTCGATGGCCTCACCCAGGGCCGCACAGAACGCGGCGTCATCCAAACCCAGCAGGTCATCCACCAGCGCTTCATCGAGGGACCAGACAATCGAGCAGAAGTGGTCACCGCCGGGGTCGCCGGCCAACGGCAGAAACGCAAGTGGACCCGTGGGAAGGAAACGCTGCCAGGCCGTGCGCTGGTGGGATTTCGACACGCGCACGGTGGTAACGATGGCACGCTGGCCGTAGCCCCATTCACGCACCGCAAACCCCATCAGTTCGCGAAGCCGGGAACGTGCACCGTCGGCCGCAACCGCCAGCCCCGTCTCCAGGGTGCGGCCATCGTCAAGCTGCAGTCGCAGATCGCCGGACTCGAGGCGCTGGCAATCGTCCAGGGCAGCGGGATTGATGACCGTGACATCCGGCGCGGCATTAACACAGCGGAGGAGGGCGCCGGTAATCGCGCGATTTTCCACGATGTAGCCGAGCGCGGCCGCGTTGACTTCATCGCTGTCGAAGTCGATAGCTGCGGTGCCGTCAGCCTCCCAGACGGACATGTGGTGGTAGGGACAGTAGCGGTAGTCAACGATGGACTGCCATGCCCCCAGCTGCTCGAGTTGTGCCCGGGAGCGCAGGGTCAGCGCGCTGACCCTGGGGTCATATTCGTTCGCGGGCGCCGCCTGCGGGTTTTCCGCTTTCAGCTCCCGGGGCTCTACCAGCGCAATGCGGGCCCCGCAGCCGGACAGCGAGGCTGCCAGCGCACACCCGGCGATGCCGGCGCCCACGATCACCACGTCGAAGCGCTGCGGGTCAGCCATGCGCGCTCACCCCCGCAGCGCGGCGCACGAACTCGCGCTTGGCCGGCGGCAGCAGGTCCAACCCGGCGAGAGCGAGATCACGGGCCAGGGAAAATGCGGGGTCGGCACGCATGAAAACCCCCGGAACCCGGTCGCTGAAGGCGATAGTCTGCTGTTGGTCAGGCCGCGCCCGCCGCTGGTAGCGCTGGAGGTTTTCCAATTCGCCCGGGGAACCGCCCCGGGACAGCAGCGGGGCGATCTCCCCCGTCAGCGCGTCGACATCCCGCAGCGCCAGGTTGAAGCCCTGGCCCGCGACCGGATGCAGCGCGTGTGCCGCGTTACCCATGACCACCAGGCCCCGCCTGACCTGCTCTGCGGATTGCACCAGCGACAGCGGATAACTCAGCCGCTCACCGACCTGGGTCAGGCGCCCGAGCCGGTAACCGAAGCGCCGTTGCAGTTCGTCGACAAAGTCGGCATCAGGGCACCGGATCAGCTCGTCCGCCCGCTCGGGGGGCTGCGTCCACACCAGCGCCGAGCGATGTTCACCACCGGCAGCAGGCACCAGCGGCAACAGGGCGAGTGGGCCCTGGTCGGTGAAGCGCTCGAAGGCACAGCCGCGATGCGGTTGGGCAGTGACCACGTTGGCGATCACTGCGCTCTGCCGGTAGGGTTTCTCCGCCATGGCAATGCCGAGTTCGTCGCGCAGGGAGGAGCCGGCGCCGTCGGCAACCACCAGCAGTCGGGCGTCGAGCTCACAGGCGACCGCGCCCTCCAGCCGCAGCTGGAACCCGTCCGGCAACGGGCGGGCGGACGTCACCCGGGCCGGGCTGACCAGTTCCACGCGTCCCTGTTGTTGCACGGCGCGGAGCAGGGCCTGACCCAGCCAGGCGTTTTCGACCACATAGCCGAGCGCGGGCCAGCCATAGTCGACGGCCGACATCACGCTGCTGCCGAACCGGTCCTTCATGGAGACATGAATGGTCTCAATAGGGCTGAGCCATTGTTCGAGCCCCGGCCACAGGCCCATGTCTTCATAAATCAGCCGCGAGCTGTAACTGAGTGCGGTAGAGCGTGCATCAAAGGAGGGGTGGTAGTCGCCGCTCCCCTCTGGTTGCAAGGCAAACCCTTCCACCAATGTGATCGAGGTGTCGGATGGGGCGCGCTCACCCAGTTGCAGTGCAAGGCTGAGACCGACCATCCCACCGCCGGCAATAACGACATCCCGCTGCCCGGTGCCGTTCATAAGCCGCTGCCCACCAGGTCTTCGATCGCCTGCACTGACTTGGGTGCGCTGTCGGTAAGCACCTCGCAGCCCCGACGGGTCACGACAACATCGTCCTCGATCCTGATGCCGATACCGCGCCATTTTTTGGCCACCTTGCTGTTGTCGGGCGCCACGTAGACGCCGGGCTCCACCGTCATCACCATGCCGGGTTCGAGGGTGCGCCAGGCGCCGCCCACCCGGTAATCGCCGACGTCGTGCACATCAAGGCCCAGCCAGTGGCCGACCCGGTGCATATAGAAATCGCGGTACGCCTGCCGCCGAATCAACGTCTCGACACGGCCCTTGAGCAACCCCAGCGTCACCAGGCCCTCGGTGATCACCCGCACAGACACCTCGTGCGGTTCGTTCCAGTGCACACCCGGCCCGACTGCGGCAATCGCTGCAGCCTGGGCTTCCAGTACCAGTTCGTAGAGTGCCCGCTGCGCACGGCTGAAACGGCCGTTGACGGGAAATGTGCGGGTCACATCGGCGGCATAGCCCGCATATTCACAGCCCGCATCGACCAGCACCAGCTTACCGGCGCGAAGTTTGTCGCGGTTCTCCAGATAGTGGAGCACACAGGCATTCTCGCCACTGCCCACGATGGCAGGATACGCCGGTTCGCGAGCGCCCGAGTTGGCAAACTCGTGGTTAAGCTCGGCCTCCAGCTGATATTCGAACAAGCCGGGTCGACAGGCGCGCATCACCCGGGTATGGGCGGTGGCGGTGATCTCCGCGGCCCGGCGCATCAGCCGCAGTTCCGCCGCCGACTTACGGAGCCGCAACTCGTGCAGGATGTGGTCGAGGTCAGTGAATTCGCCCGGCGGCGCCGCACCCAGGTTCTCCCGGACGCGAATGCTGTTCACCCAGTTCATCAGCCGGCGGTCAAAGCCCGGGTTGCGACCCATGGCGCAGTAGACGCGTCGCCGACCCTCGATCAAACCGGGGAGGATGTCGTCGACATCGCCGATTGGAAAACTGTCGTCGGCACCGAACCGCTTGCAGGCATCTTCCGGTCCCGCCCGGCGGCCGTGCCACAGCTCGTGCGCGGGGTCTCGCTCCTGGCAGAACAGCACGAACTCGCCCTGCTCGCGGCCGGGCATCAGTACCAGCAACGAGGCCGGCTCATCGAAACCTGACAGGTAGTGGAAGTCCTTGTCCTGACAAAAGGGGAACATCGTATCGCGGCTGCGCGGCTGTTCCCCCGCCGAGGGCAGGATGGCGATGCTGTCTGGCTCCATCAGGGCCATCAGTCGTTGCCGCCGCCGGGCGAATTCCGCGCCCGACAACGCCATCGCCCGGGTCATCCGTCCACCCTCGCTGTTCGCGCTTGCGAGGGCGCGCGTCTCGGTCGCCACAGCACGCGCTACCGCAGCCGGGGTTGCGTCACACCGGCCATTAATGCACCAGCCCCGGATCTGCAGAATCCGTATGCGCGCGAGCGGCCTCATCGTCGCCGCGCGCGTCCAGCGCAGCGTTCAACGCCGCAACCCGCACGTACTCGACCAGCTCTGCGTAACTGCTCTCCTGCTCTTCCGGGGTGGACTCAGCGTCTGCCGTTGCCTCGCTGATGGCGGCAAAATCCCGCAGAATCTCGGCACTGTCGCCCGCGGCAGCGGCCGCTTGCGAACCACCTGCGGTCGCCTCGGCGTAGCCGGCGAGAAAACCACTACACCAGGCAGCCAGCGCGTCCGCACGGCGGGCGATGTCTTCATCGTCCGTCGGCAATAGCGGGTAGAAATCCAGCATTTCGGAGTCCAGGGCGGCCCCGCTGGCGGTGTAGAGTGCCAATACCTGCCCCGCGAGGTCACCGTGCAGGGTGACATCCAGGACCCGCATCGCGGCGGCGAGGCCCCAATCCGCCTCGGCCGGTGCGCCCCCGGCCAGCAGTCCGCACAGACACCCCTGCAGCCTCGACGGACACACCGCAAGGCCCTGTTCCAGCAGGGCGTCGGCGAGCTCGTCAAACCCGGTCGTCGGGTTTGATCCAGTGTCGGGGTCGCGCATGGTGTCCTCTCTATCTGGCCGGCCGCCGGGCCGGGATACTTGCGGGCAGGCTGTTGATTGCTATGGCTGTCGTGTCGTTGACCTCGCTGACCACCGGCCCTATAGTAAGGCGGTTGTCGCGCGCTCCAAGTATAACCCAATGGCAGATACCCAACTCAAGATTCTCGAGAGCAAGCTCGACGAGCTGATTGCTCTATGCAACGAGTTGAACCGTGAGAATCAGCAACTGAAGTCCGAGAGCCAGAACTGGCAACTGGAGCGGGAGTCGCTGATCAAAAAAAATGAGCTCGCGAGTTCCAAGATCAGCGCGATGATCGACCGCCTCAGGGGCATGGAGTAGAGTCTGTGAGTCAAGCCAACAAGGTGAACGTCACGATACTGGGCAAGGACTACCAGGTCGCCTGCCCGGAAGAACAGGAAGCCGCACTGATTATCTCTGCCAAGTATCTCGACAAGCAGATGCGTGGTATTCGCGAGAGCGGCAAGGTGGTCGGGCTGGAAAGGATCGCCGTGATGGCCGCTCTCAATATCAGCTACGAGCTGTTGCAGGGCCCAGAACGCGCACCGGCGCCGGCATCCGTGAGCGAGGAAGGCGTGCTGAACCTCAATCGAAAGCTCGACGACGCCCTCTACCAACTCCGCCAGCTACAGCTGCAGTAGACACACTGGGCCTGTTAATCAATCGGGCCCATCATTCGTTACGGCGGCACTGCCGCGCGACTCAAGCCGATGGAAACCGGTCTCGCCGTCGCACTCGCCTCGCCACAGACCCCTGAGACCGACGCAGGGCACTTGCCCCGGTACGAACTCCGTCACGCTTCTGGACAAGTATTTTCGAGCGAAATCGTCCCGGGCTGCGTTATACTACGCATGGATCCCTGGCATATGCGCCAGGCAGACAGTCCTCGAGCCGATAATCTTCACCCGGGGGTTCCAAGATATTGCTGGTGTGCATGTCCGGCCTGTACCGGAAAGCCTGAAGTGATACAGGGACCACCACCTTGAACCATCGGGTTCAAGGGCAGCACTGTCAGCGGTATGCCGGGAATCCCATCATTTTCTCACCCCGCAGGCACAGTAATGCCTGACTCTACGCCCGACCCCGAAGCAGCCACCGCCACAAAATCCCGCTTGCGCCGCGCACTGCGCGCTGGACGCCGCGCAGTGCCTGCCGGGGCGGCCCGTCAGGCAGGTCGGGCTATCGCCGGCCGGCTGGGTGAGATTCCGGGCTGGCGCGAGGCTCGCTGCATCGCCCTGTACCTTCCCGCCGACGGGGAAATGGACACCCTGCCCGTGGCCGAAGCCTGCCGTCGCAGTGACAAGCAGGTCTGCCTTCCAGTCGTACTGGATGACAACAGCCTCGCCTTCGCGCCATGGAGGAGCGAAGACTCGCTGGCCCGGAACCGTTTCGGTATTCCGGAACCGCCGGCGAATGCTGGCCGCGTCGGGCTGTCGGAAGTTGACGTGCTGCTATTGCCGGTCGTCGGCTGGGACCGCCAGGGCACCCGGCTGGGCATGGGCGGTGGATTCTACGACCGCAGCCTGGCCACAGCGGATGCAACGCCCCTGCTGGTCGGGCTGGCCTATGCGAATCAGAGACTGGAAACGCTGCCCCGGGAGCCGTGGGACATCGCAATGGACTTCGTCATGACTGAAAACGGGCTCTACCGCTGCGGGCCAAGTGACCCTGACGACGACCGCTCGCCGTCATCCTGAACCCGTTGCAGCGGCGGCGGGGCCGTGCCCGCTGCAGCTGTTATTGGATGATGATACCGGCCTGCAGTTCCGAAGCCGGTGCCGCGATGCTATCACTGGTTGTTACTGGCAACATCATGGTCACCAGCACACCCACCCCGAAAGCGGCGAGTAGTACCAATAGCACATCTGGCTTGTTTTTCACTGGTTTTCCCCCGTCAGGCTGAATTCTCTAAGGAACCTTTATGCCCCAGTTGTTTGTCGCGGCGCCGCCGCATTTTGGCATTATGTCACAAACAGCGTGAGTCTACTCCAGGGCGCTGGCACAGGACAAGTGTTAGCTCACGTTTTCGGCAGATTTCCCAGATACTGGCGGTAGGCAGGATTCCCGGTTTCTTCCCAGTAGCGGTAGTCGATGCGATCGAGCACCGCCGCGAACGCCGCCCGCTCCCCATCGGGCACCTGCACCCCGACAAGAATGCGCCCGTAAGCAGCCCCGTGGTTGCGATAGTGGAACAGCGAGATATTCCAACGCTGCCCCAGCCCCGTCAGGAACTTGAGCAGGGCGCCGGGGCGCTCCGGGAACTCCACCCGGTATACGTGCTCGTTGTTCACCGTTCCCGGCGCGTGACCACCCACCATGTAGCGGATGTGCAGCTTGGCCACCTCATTGTGGGTCATATCATCGGCCACGTAGCCGAGTGTGCGGAGTTTGGCCAGCAGGTCATCGAGGTCGTCACCCCCGGGGATGACCGTGAGACCCACAAAAACCTGGGCGACCTCGTCGTCGGCATAGCGATAATTGAACTCGGTGATGTTGCGACGTCCGAGCGCGCTGCAGAAGGTCCGGAATGCACCCGGGTTTTCGGGTAGCCGCACGCTGATAACCGCTTCCCGCTGCTCGCCGATCTCGGTGCGTTCCGAAATGTACCGCAAGCGGTCGAAATTCGTATTGGCACCGCTGACAATTGCCATCAAGTGCTGGCTTGTGGCGCCTGTTTCCTCGACATACAACTTGAGTCCCGCCAGTGCGAGCGCGCCCGCGGGCTCGGCGATACTGCGGGTATCCTCGAAGATATCCTTGATCGCGGCACACATTTCATCGGTGGACACCGTGATGACATCATCAACCAGTCCGCGTATGACCCGGAATGTTTCTTTCCCCACCTGGGCGACGGCACACCCGTCTGCGAACAGGCCCACTTCCTTGAGTCGTGCCCGCCGTCCACGCGCCAGGGCCAGCTTCAGGCAGGCCGCATCTTCCGGTTCCACCCCGATCACCCGGGTGTGCGGCCAGACGTACTTCACGTACGCAGCGACACCCGCCAGCAAGCCACCGCCGCCCACCGGAACAAACAGCGCATCCAGTGGCTGCTGGTGCTGGCGGACGATCTCCATGCCGATAGTCCCCTGGCCCGCGATGACGTCCGGGTCATCGAAGGGGTGCACGTAGACCATGCCTTTCTCTTCCACCAGGCGGCTTGCGTGCGTCGCGGCCTCGTCGTAGGAGTCGCCGTGCAACACGACCTTGCCGCCGAGGTCGCGCACCGCCTCGACCTTGATCTGCGGTGTCGTACAGGGCATAACGATCGTCGCCCGGATACCCATTCGACTCGCCGCCATCGCCAGCCCCTGGGCATGGTTGCCCGCGGACGCGGTGACCACCCCGCGCACCCGCTCGTCTTCCCGCAGGCGACTCATCTTGTTGTAGGCGCCGCGCAGCTTGAAGGAAAATACCGGTTGCAGATCTTCCCGCTTGAGCCAGACCCGGTTGTCCAGCCGCGCGCGACATGCGGATGGCTTCCTCCACCGGCGTCTCACGGGCGACATCATAGACCCGGGCATCGAGGATACGCTTGATGTAGGACTGCGGCATGGGCTTTGACAGGGACGGTAAAAAAGAGCCCACATGGTAATGGAGCCGAACCCGTTTTACAGCCGCTCGGGACCGGGATTTCGGTATTATTGCGGGTCGACCTATAATGCGGGCCGACCGACACCACAAAGGATTGCAGCATGCCCGGCGAGACAGCGCAGGATCAATCGAAGGCCACAGCCGCGCAAGCGGCCCTGGATTACCTGCAACCCCTGCTGGAGGACGACACCATCCTGGGCATCGGCACCGGCTCTACGACCAATCTGTTCATCGATGCACTGGCAGCCGTCAGCGGTCTCTTCGAGGGCACCGTGGCCAGTTCCGAAGCGACCGCGGAGCGGCTGCGCAGCCACGGCATACCCGTTTACGATCTCAATACCGTCGACCGGGTGGATTATTACATCGACGGGGCGGACGAGAGCAACGCCGCGCTGCAATTGATCAAGGGCGGCGGCGGCGCGCTCACCCGGGAGAAAATCCTGGCAGCGGTGGCCGGGGAATTCATCTGCATTGCCGACGAAAGCAAACTGGTGCACACGCTGGGCAGCTTTCCGCTGCCGGTGGAAGTGATACCCATGGCCCGCAGTCACGTCGCACGCGAACTGGTGAAAGCCGGCGGCGACCCGGTTTACCGCGAGGGCGTCCTGACCGACAACGGCAATATCATCCTCGACGTCTACAATTACCCGGTGCCACAGCCACTGGCGACGGAGTCCATGATCAACGGCATCGTGGGCGTGGTCACCAATGGCCTGTTCGCGCACCGCGCCGCAGACCGGCTGATACTCGGCAATGCGGATCGGGCAAAAACCATTCTGCCGGACTGATATCCGCTGCAGTCGCACAGGGCCGCGCGGACCGCTCAGTCGAAGATCTTGCCGGGGTTCATGATGCCGTGCGGATCGAAGGCGGACTTGATCTGCCGCATAAGCTGCAGTTCAAGCGCCGAGCAGTTGAAGTGCAGATAGTCCTTTTTCAACAGCCCGACCCCGTGTTCGGCCGAGATGCTGCCGCCGTGCGCCTGCACGATGGCAAACACCTGCTCGCTGACGCCGGCACAGCGACGCTGGAACTCCGCCGCCGGCAACGCATCCGGCTTCAGAATGTTCAGGTGCAGGTTGCCGTCGCCGATGTGGCCGTACCACAACACGTCCAGGTCGGGGTACTCCCGGTTGACCGTCGCTTGCACCTCGGCCAGGCAGGCCGGCACACGGGAAACAATCGTGGAAATATCGTTCTTGTAAGGTGTCCAGCGGGCGATGGTCTCAGAGATATCCTCGCGCAGGCGCCACAGCGCCCGCGCCTGGGCGAGGCTCTGGCTGACAGTGCCATCAAGCGCAGTGCCCGCCTCGACACAGCGCTCAAACAGCTCAAGGGCCGCAGCCATGGTGGCTTCGCCCTCCTGCTCGAGCTCGAGCAGGACGTAGAAATCCGCCTGGGTCTCAAACGGGAGAGGCAACCCCTGGTGCTCCACCACCTTCTCCAGCGCTGCGCGCGAAAAAAACTCGAAAGCAGACAGGTCCAGCTCGGCCTGGTAGGCATGGAGAATGTCCATGACTGCCGGCATCGATGGCGCTCCCAGCACCAGCACCGCCGGGTCGCGAGGCGGGCGACAGAGACGTATCGTCGCATCCACGACGATACCCAGCGTGCCCTCGGCACCAATGACCAGGTGCCGCAAATCATACCCCGCGTTGTTCTTGACCAGGCCGCGATTGAGGTCAAGCAGCTCGCCGGTGCCTGTCACCAGCCGCAGACCCGCTACCCAATCCCGGGTCATGCCATACCGGATCACCTTGATACCGCCGGCGTTGGTCGAGATGTTGCCACCGATCTGGCTCGACCCGCTGGAGGCAAAATCGACCGGGTAGAAGAGCCCCTGATCCTGCGCGTAGGCCTGCAGCTCCGCGGTCAGGACCCCCGCTTCACAGCGCACCGTACGATCGATCGCACTGAAATCGCTGATCCCGTTGAGCCGGTCGAGCGCCAGAACCAGCTCCCCGCGACAGGCGACGGCACCGCCACTCAGGCCGGTGCGACCGCCGGATGGCACGATCGCCAGCGCATTGGCCGCCGCCAGCCGGACGATGGCCTGAATCTCCGGCACCGAGCCCGGCAGGACCACGGCCACCGGATCGGGGTCGTAGACACGGGTCCAGTCGCACCCGAACCGGAGCAGCGATTCGCGATCAAGAAGCACCTTGTCGGCACCGACAATGCGCTCGAGTTCTGATTTCAGGGGTTCCCCAAGGTCGGGCACAGATGTCCTCCCACGGCTGCGGAAACGGCGCGAGGGAGCACCTCCCGCCACGGCCCCGGGGGCGTTTACAGCCGCGCCCGGACAGAGCCTTATGGTACCATACGCGCCTCCTCAACAAGGGATCATCCCGGCATGGCGCGACAGTCGCTGGAAAAGCACAAGATCAAGTTCCTGCTGCTCGAGGGCATCCATGGGTCGGCCGTCACCGCGCTGGCCAGGTCCGGTTACGATAACGTGCAGCTGCAGACCGGCTCGCTGCCCCCCGAGGATCTGCGAGACGCCATTGCGGATGCTCACTTCGTGGGCATACGTTCGCGCACCCAGCTGACCGCGGAGGTTTTCGAGCAGGCCCGCAAGCTGGTGGCGGTCGGCTGTTTCTGTATCGGTACCAACCAGGTGGACCTGGCGGCGGCCAGCCGCCGGGGGGTCGCGGTTTTCAATGCGCCGTTTTCCAACACCCGCAGCGTCGCCGAGCTGGTCATTGCCGAAGCGATTCTGTTGTTGCGCCGGATTGCAGACAAAAACGCCGCGGCGCACCGCGGTGAGTGGCGTAAATCAGCGGCCAGTGCGTTTGAAATCCGTGGCAAGACACTGGGCATCATTGGCTACGGCAACATCGGCATGCAACTGGGCGTCATCGCCGAGAGCCTGGGGATGCGGGTCCTTTTCTTCGACGTGGTCAACAAGCTCCCCCTGGGCAATGCGCGCCAGGTCGCCAGCCAGGACGAACTGTTTTCAAGCGCGGACGTAGTCAGCCTCCACGTTCCCGAATCGCCGTCCACCCGCATGATGATAGGCGCCGCCGAGCTGGCGAGTATGCGCCCCGGCAGTATCCTGATCAATGCCTCCCGGGGCACCGTAGTCGACATCGAAGCGCTGGCGGCGGCACTGCGCCGGGAGCATCTCGGCGGCGCCGGTATCGACGTCTTCCCGGTCGAACCGCGCAGCAACGAGGAGGTCTTCGCCTCTCCACTGAGAGAGTTTCGACAACGTTTTTCTCACCCCGCATATCGGCGGCTCCACCGTGGAAGCGCAGGAAAACATCGGCATGGAAGTCGCCGAAAAACTGGCGCGCTACAGCGACAATGGCACCACCACCTCGTCGGTGAACTTCCCGGAGGTCGCCCTGCCTGAGCACGAGGGCAGCCATCGGCTACTGCACATCCACCACAACGTGCCCGGCGTAATGAGTGCAATCAACAGCGTGTTTTCGGCCAATGATGTCAATGTTGCGGCGCAGTATCTGCAAACCACGGAGGACATCGGCTACGTCGTCATCGACGTCGACGCCGACTACAGCGACCTGGCCCTCGAGAAGCTCGCGGCGATCGACGGGACCATCCGCTGCCGGGTACTTTTCTGACCGACGGGGACGCCTCGCGATTTCCCTGCACCGGAGAATCACCCCATCGACCCTGTGAACAGCGACAAGCAACGATTCCTTGCGGAACTGGTGTCCGAGCACGGTGCCAGGCTCGAAAAGTACCTCGCTCGCAAGCTGGACAGCCCGGAAGATGCCGCGGAAATCACCCAGGAGGCGTTCCTGCGCCTGCACCGCATGGCCCAGCCCGAACAGCTGGACAACGCCCGCGCCTTTCTG
The DNA here is from genome assembly GCA_963753815.1 of uncultured Gammaproteobacteria bacterium. Lineage (GTDB taxonomy): Bacteria > Pseudomonadota > Gammaproteobacteria > Pseudomonadales > Halieaceae > CAVWDU01. The sequence goes on along the minus strand of CAVWDU010000003.1, from coordinate 1,368,521 downwards.
TTCCAGGTCGCCACCAACCTCGCTGTTGACCAGTTACGCAAGCGCCAGCTGCATCACCGCTTTCTCTCGGGAGAGAAAGACCAGATGGAGTCCGGTGAGCCCGCCGACTCGATCGGCACCGCGGCATCGCCCGAGCAGATCGTCAGCGCCCGTGAACGACTCGCGGCAATCTACCAGGCGGTGGATGAATTACCCTTCAAGGTCAAGCAGGCCTTCCTGCTGCACCGTCGCTCTGGCCTTTCGTACAGCGAGATCGCGGAGCAACTCGGCGTTTCGGTCTCCAGCGTGGAGAAATACATACTGCAGGCGCTTAAACAATGCCGGGACCGGCTCAACGACCCGACCCCGCACTCTGACCCGGTTGGGGAAAAAGACAGGAAAAGCTGAAAATCCGATGAGGGAACCGTCATGCTGTACGTCAAACTAGGTATACCGTCTATATTCTCACCCATTAGAAGACGGCCCGACGTGACGGATTGACGGGGCCGGATAACAGGGACACGGCGATATGGGTCGCAATCAATACCCACAGCGTGACGCGGAGCCTCGCACACCCGAGAGCGACGAGGCACTCACCTGGGTGGCACGCCTGCAGTCGGACTCCGTCAGCAATGACGACATCGATGCATTCGCCCTGTGGCTCGGGGCCGACAGCAGCCACCCGCCAGCCATGGACGCGGCGCTGGAGCTGTGGGATGACCTCGGAGTCGTCCGCGTACTGCCCGAGACGGTCGATGACGCTGCCGCCGCGCAATCCGAAGCAGCCGGCGAGCGCCCGCGCGAGGCCGCCAATGCCGCCTCCTGGTGGCCCAGAGCCGCCGCCGTGGCCGCCTGCCTGTTCGCCGCCATCCTGCTCTGGCCGACAGTAGACGGCGACGCGGATGCCAGGGTTTACACCACTGCACTGGGCGAACGGCGGACGGTGATACTGCCCGACGACTCCAGGCTGCTACTTAATACCAGCAGCAGGATCCGTGTGCATTTCGAGTCAGGCCAGCGCAGTCTTTCGCTGCTGCGCGGAGAAGTGTATTTCGAGGTAGCATCCGACCCGAAGCGCCCCTTCCATGTCGATACCGGCAGCGCCAGGGCAACCGCGATCGGCACCGCTTTCAACATTCATCGTCGGCCGGACAGCGTGGAAATCCTCGTCACCGAGGGGGTCGTTCGCGTCGAGGAAACCGACGGTAGCGGCAACCGGGCGCCCGCTGTCGAGGTGTTGCGGGCCAACGAGTCACTGCTGGCGTCCAGCGCCGGCTTCCGGGCGTACAGCAGCAGTAGCGCTGTCCGCGACAGGCAATTGGCGTGGCAGCGGGGTGAACTGGTGGCCGACGAGATGCGCCTGCCGGTGCTCGCGCGCGAACTGGAGCGCTACCACGACATCGACATACTGATCGCCGACGCCGACGTGGCGGCGATGACCGTATCGGGCGTGTTCGTGCTCGACCAGTCCCCCGAAGCCCTGTTGAGGGCGCTGGAACTCAGTCTGGACCTCGAAGCGCGACCACTGGACGATGGCACTGTCCAGTTGCTGAAGCGTGCCCGGTAAGCTATAACGAGACCGGGATTCTTTTCCCCCGCTGGGCGGTAGCGCCCCGGCCACTGGCCTGCGGCAAATCGCCGGAGCGGGAGGAGGTCGTTAGTTTTCGCCAGTTTGTCAGACAACCGGTCTTCGGCGGTGCTCACCCGGGCGCTGCTGCTCACCCTGTGGCTGCTGCTCCCGGCCGCGGGACACGCGGTCGTGGACGACAATATCCAGTTCGCGATCGACGCCCGCCAGTTGTCGCCCGCTCTGATCCAGTTCAGTCGGCAGAGCGGCCTGTCGATCGCCTTTTCCGACCGCCTGACCCGCGACCTCGCCGCGCCCGCTGTTATCGGCACCATGACCAGCGCAGAAGCTCTGGACCAGCTGCTGGCTGATACCCGGCTCGACTGGGAGCTGGTCAACAACCGGGTGATTGCCGTCTATGACACCGACTGCGCCAAGCAATATGCGCCGGGGCCCGACTGCGCGACGCCCGAGGAGGCGCTGAGCCGCTACCCCGTCTACGCTCCCGGCATCGAGGAAACCTACATCTACGGCACCCGGCTGACCGGCTCGCGAATCCGGCGCATCGACTACAAGGGGGTCGCCCCGGTAGACATTCTCTCCGCCCCCGATATCGAGCTCAGCGGGGCCCAGACCGTCGGCGAGTTGCTGAAGTTCGTACCGGCGGTATCCGGGAACGCACTGAGCACCGCCATTTCCAATGGCGGCAATGGCACCGCGACAGTGACACTTCGCGGCCTGCCGGCGAGCAACACCCTGGTACTGATCAACGGCCGCCGCGTCGCCAACGACGGCCTGGCGGGGGAGTCGGTCGACCTGAACAGCCTGCCGCCGGCGGCCGTGGAGCGTATCGAGATACTCAAGGACGGCGCCTCGCCTATCTACGGGTCGGACGCTGTGGCCGGCGTGGTCAACGTCATCATGAAAAAGGACTTCTATGGCGTCCTCGCGGAGACCTATTACGGTGCTGCCGAGCGCGGCGACCTCGAAACCCAGACCCACACCGTGCAATACGGTACCGGGCTGCCCAACGGCTCTTTCTTTGTAAGCGCTTCGGCCTACCGGCAGGAGCCCATTTACAGTAGGGATCGCAGGGTCTCCGCCAACGCCGATACCCGCAGCCGCGGCGGCACCGACAACCGCTCCAGCGCCACCCCCAACGCCCGCCTTGCGCTGCCTGACGGCACAACCCTGATCGCCACGCGCGGCGGCTACCGCCCCACCGGCCCCGATGACCTGTTCAACTACCAGCAGTTCACCTCCGCGGTGACGTCGCTGGAGCGCGACACCGTATACGGCACGCTCAGCTATGACTTTTCCGAACAGGTGACCAGCAGGCTCGACTTCGGTTACACCGAGACGGACAGCACGGCAACGCTGGCGCCAACGCCCGTTTTCACCGCGTTTGAACAGCACCCACTGACGATCGATGCCGGGAATCGGTACAACGTCTTCGGCACTGATATCCTCGATGCCCGCCGGCGGCTGGTCGAAATGCCCCCCAGGACGCGGCGCAATCGCTCAGAGGTCACCCGCTTCAGCGCGGTGCTCGAGGGGCTCTACGACCAGTGGAACTGGGAACTCGCCTACAGCCACAGCCGCAGTGACGCCGAGGAAAGAACCTCCAACCTGGTCAATGCGGAAAACCTCCGCCGGGGTCTCGGCCCGGCCAGCGGATGCCGCGGACTGACCATCGATGGCTGTGTACCCGTGAACCTGCTCGGCCCTGCCGGCAGTATCGACCAACAGCAGCTGGATTTCATCCGCACCGACGGCAATGTCTCCGGGCATTCCGAACTGTCCAGCCTGCAGATCAGTATCAGCAACGCGCTGCTCAACCTGCCCTTCGGTCGCGGCGACGTCGCCTTCGGCTTCGAACACAGGCAGGAATCGACCAGCAAACAACCGGACGCGCTGCTCGCCGCTGCCGGCACCCTCGGGGCAATCAACCTGCAGCCGACCCGGGGAGACCGGCACATCACGGAGCTGTACGCGGAGACCGTGTTTCCTGCATGGAAAAGCCCGGGCGATCGCTACCGGCTGGACGCGGAAGCCGCCATACGCTACTCGAATTACAGCGATTTCGGCACCAGCACCAGCCCGAAGCTGGGGCTGCGCCTGCAGGCCGGACCGTCAGTTCTGCTACGAGGCACCTACGCTCAGAGCTTTCGCGCGCCCAGCCTCAACGAACTCTACGCGGGCGCGACCGAGGAGCAGGCCTTCATCCAGGACCCCTGCCAGCAACCGGAAAACGTCGGCGTGCTGCCCGGCTGTGCGCAGCTGGCCGACCCCGCTCGCAACCAGTTCCTGGTGATCTCGGGCGGTAACGTGGCGCTGAAATCGGAATCGACCGACACCTACGGCGCAGGCCTGGTCTGGACCCCGACAGCCTTTCCCGGCATGGTGCTATCGGCCGACTATTTCCTGATCGAAGGGGAGGACGTGGTCGCCGCCAGCGCCCAGTTCATCGTCGACCAGAACGCGCGCGAGGGCCGCTTCGGGGAGCAGGTAACCCGGGATGAAGCCGGCAACCTCACCCAGGTATCAGCCCGCAATATCAACCTGGGAGAGCGTCGGGTGAGTGGTGTCGACCTCGCGTTCGACTTCAGTCTCCCGCAACGATGGTGGGGACAACTCACCCTCACCGGCAGGGCGACGTGGATAGAGCAGTACCGCGCGCGGCTTGAACCCGCGGCGCCCGAAATCGACCTGGCCGGCACGTTCCGCGACGAGGCTTCGGAGGGGCTGGGCGGAATTCCCGAGTGGAAGGCGAATTTTGGCGTGAGCTGGAACCGCCAGCGCTGGCGCGGCAACTACCAGATTCATTACGTCGGCCAGATGCGCGAGACACTCTCCGGCGGCACGACGCGCAGCATAGAGCCCTGGACCGTGCACGACCTGCAACTGAGCTACAAGTTCGACCTGTTCGAGGGGTTGCGCTGGACCCTCGGACTGGACAACGCACTGGATGCGGACGCCCCACTGGCGGCATCGGCCTTCAATGACAATATCGACGGCCGCACCCACGAGTTGAAAGGCCGCTTCTGGTATACCAAACTCAGCCAGCGCTTTTAAGTGGCAAATCACCCGAGGAATCACGCCGTGCGAACCTGGATACTGACTGCATGCCTGTTTTTAGTCGCCACCGCAGCCCCCGCCGAGGAAGATTTTCCGGGCATCGAGAACCTGATGAGCGCCGAGGAATACCGGGCCGCGGGGCTCGGCAAGTTAAGCCCGGCGGAGCGGGCCGCATTGAACCAGTGGCTGATCACCTACACCGCCGTCGAGGCGCCCGCCATGCTCCGCGACAGCGAGACGGTCAAGGAGGTCGAGCAGTCACACGAAATCGAGGCGAGCATCAATCCGCCGTTCGAGGGCTGGTCGGGCGAAACCGTGTTCTACCTCGATAACGGACAGGTCTGGCGGCAACGGCTGCGGGGGCGGCACGTCTACTCCGGCGACGATACCCGGGTAATCATCAAAAAGAACATGTTTGGCTTCTACCGGATGACGCATCTCGCCACCGGCAAGTCGGTGGGCGTTAAATTGGTGCACTGAAATTCATTGCTATTCAGCAACTTGCCGCCGCCTCTTCGGGCAATGATTTATGGTAATTTTACAAGTTCCCCGCGCATTGTGTGAATAGTTCACAAATCCCCCGGCGGGCTTGAGGTTTGCCTCCGGCTATTCGTTTATATTCTGTGTCAGGTGGCATCGCGCCACCCCGATAACAGCATGCTCTCACTTCACAGGGGTTTCACTATGTTTAGGAAAAATTATCTGAGTACCGCCGTCTCGGCTGCTCTGGGTATGACCGCCGCGGCTGCCGTGCCGACGGTAGCCAACGCCCAGGAGCAACTGGTCGAGGAAGTCGTGGTCACCGGTTCCCGTATCCAGAAGGCCAACCTCGTCAGCTCCAGCCCGGTCACCCAGGTCGATGCCGAGGAATTCAGGTTCCAGGGCACGACTCGCGTCGAGGACCTGATGCGCAACATGCCGCAGGTGTGGTCAAACCAGAACAGCAGCCAGTCCAACGGCGCAACCGGTACCGCCACCCTGAACCTGCGTAACCTCGGTGACGAACGCACCCTGGTGCTCGTCAACGGCCGTCGTCTGCCCGCCGGCTCGCCGCTGGGTGGTGGTGTCGGTGCGGACATCAACCAGATTCCTGCCGCACTAATCCGGCGGGTTGAAGTACTGACCGGTGGCTCGTCTGCCACCTATGGCGCCGACGCGGTCGCGGGCGTGGTCAACTTCATCATGCAGGACGATTTCGAAGGTATTCAGATCGACTACCAGTGGAGCCAGTACCAGCACGACAACGACAACGGCTTCCTGCAGCGCCTGAACGAGTCCAACGGCTTCCCGGCCCCCGACGGCAGCGAGAGCGGCGGTGACATCTCGGACTTCTCCGTCATCATCGGTGGCAACTTCGACAACGGCCGTGGTAACGCCACCGCCTACGCCACCTATCGTGACGTCGATGCCGTGCTGCAGGACGAGCGTGACTACAGCTCCTGCGCCCTGAACAACACCGGCGACGCCTGTGCCGGCTCGGCCACCACGCCCCAGGGCACCTTCAGCGATTTCGGGGTCAGCGACGGCTTCGACTTCAAGGTCCAGGGCAACGAGTTCGTACCCCGGGACGGTAACGTCTACAACTACGGCCCGCTGAACTACTACCAGCGCCCCGACGAGCGCTACACCGCCGGTGCATTTGCCCGCTTCGCGATCAACGAGCACGTCGAGGCCTACACCGAGCTGATGTTCATGGACAACCGCACGGTGGCACAGATCGCCCCCTCCGGCGCGTTCTTCGTCACCAACCAGCTCGCCTGCGGCAACCCCTTCCTGTCTGAGCAGCAGTTCGAAGCCCTCTGCGGCCAGTTCGGCAAGACCGAAGATGACATTCAGCAGGTCTACCTCGGCCGTCGTAACGTCGAGGGAGGTCCGCGTGCGCAGGACCTGCGCCATACCTCCTTCCGCGGCGTATTCGGCGTGCGTGGCGACATCAACGACACCTGGCGCTATGACCTCTTCGGTCAGTACTCTGAAGTCAGCATGGAGAACACCTACCAGAACGACCTCTCCACTACCAACATCATCCGCGCCCTGAATGCCGTGGAAGACGAAGACGGCAACATCGTCTGCCAGTCCGTGGTGGACGGCTCCGACCCCGACTGTGTGCCCTGGAACGTCTTCGAGGAAGGCGGCGTGGACCAGGCGGCCATCGACTACATGGTGCTGCCGCTGTTCGCCCGCGGTGAGACGACCCAGAAGGTCATCACCGGTTACCTGGCGGCCAGCCTTGGCGACTACGGCATCCAATTGCCGACCGCCGATACCGGCGTCGAAGTTGTATTCGGTGCGGAGTATCGCAAGGAGACGCTGACCTTCAACCCGGACAACGGGTTCCGTAACGGCGAAGGCGCCGGACAGGGTGGTGCAACCAACCCAGTCGATGGCGAGTACGACGTAACGGATTTCTTCATCGAAGCCAGCATTCCGCTGGTCACCGGCATGGCCTTCGCTGAAGAAGTCACCCTGGACCTGGGCTATCGTTACTCAGACTACTCCACCGACATTACCACGGACACCTACGGTATCCGCGGCGGCTGGGCCGTTACCAACGGCTTCAAGTTGCGCGGCAGCTACCAGCGTGCGGTTCGAGCTGCCAACGTCCGGGAACTGTTCCTGCCCCAGGGCTTCAACCTGTTCGACATGGCGGCTGACCCCTGTGGTGGCCCCACCCCCGCGCGTAGCCTTTCTGATTGCCAGCGATCCGGTGTGACTGCCGCCCAGTACGGCAACATCGCCAACTCGCCGGCCGGCCAGTACAACTTCCTGCAGGGTGGTAACCCCAACCTGGAGCCGGAAGAGGCTGACACCTACTCGCTGGGCTTCGTCTGGACGCCTGAGTTCATCGACGGCCTGAGCCTGAGCGTGGACTGGTTCTCTATCGAGATCACCGAAGGCATCAGCAACCTGACACCTGAGTTCATCCTCAATCAGTGTCTGGATGGTGACGACGCCTCCTGCGCCAACGTTCGCCGCGGTAACTCCGGCGACCTGTGGATCGGCTCCGACACCGAGCGCAGTGGCCGGGTTGCAGCGCTGCAGGACAACCTCGCAATTGAGGAAGTGGAAGGCTGGGACATCATCGTCGACTACTCACTGGATCTCGGTAGCTGGGGTAGCCTGGGCTTCAACAACAACATGTCCCTCATCGACAGCTGGGACCAGCAGGAGCTGAAAGGCGCACCGAAGATTGACTGTGCCGGCAACTGGGGCGCCAGCTGTGGCTACCCGACGCCTGACTTGCGTAACAACCTGCGGGTCACCTGGCTCACGCCCTGGAACATCACGGCGAGCGCCCTGTGGCGTCACACCAGCGAAGTCAAGGACCTGAACCAAAACCTTGACCTCGAAGCGATGGACTACCTCGACCTGGCCGGTGTCTGGGACCTGTTCGACGAGACCGTGTCTCTGCGTGTAGGTGTCAACAACATCACCGACGAAGAGCCGCCGATCGCGGGTAACGCTGCCGGACCGTCTATCAACGGTAACGGTAACGTCTTCCCGGGCATGTACGACGCTCTGGGTCGCTACTACTACCTGGGTGTGACCGTAGGCTTCTAAGCCTGAACCCACTGGCAGCCCTCGCGGCTGCCAGTCGGTAACACCGGGAAATTTAAAGGCCGACGCAAGTCGGCCTTTTTTTTGCCCGGGTTTTCTCCCCCGCAAACAACTCAGAACGAAATCGCTCGCCGGCCGCACCTCGCCGGCCGCACCTAGCCGGCCGCACCTCGCCGGCCACACCCTGTCCGTGGCCAAACGGCTGCATCCATGTCGATGGACAATGAGCGCGATAACGCTGTCCGGGGGCGTCTGGCGGCAGGGACGCCGCCAGCGAGCCTGCACAGGGACGTGCGCTGTTTGGCGCCCCCCGGGCAGCGTTATCGCGCTCATTGCCTGCTCGATGATCCCATCAAGAGCCGCACCTGATCGGCCGCACCTGGTAGGTAAAGCCTCTTCAACAGCACAGACAGATAAGTCAACAACGGAAAGCTTGTTTTCCCTGTCCATAGAACGTGGAGCACAATCGCGATCCCATCTTCCGGGGGACGCCAAAAAGCATACATCCATGTATAGGCTCGGCCGGCGGCGTCCCTGCCGCCGGACGCCCCCTGCAGACGGGTTCACGATCGTGCTCCACTAGTGCCGATTACATGCGTTCGTATGCTAGATTTCGATCTCAGAAGCTACTGTCTGGCCCCACCTGGGCGGCCCCACCTGGGCGGCCCCACCTGGGCGGCCCCACCTCAACAGGACGAACCCAAGCCGATAGACGATGAGCGGTATCACGTTGTCCGGGGGTGTCTGGCGGCAGGGACGCCGCCAGCCAAGCCTGCGCATGGACGCGCGCTTTTTGGCGTCCCCCGGACAACGTGATACCGCTCATTGTCCCAGAACTGTTAACACGCACCTCGCCGGCCGCGCATTTGTATGCCACGCGGGGTCAGTGAGACAATCTCACCTGGCTCAGCCGGATATCCCCATGTCGCCAACATTAGCCATCAATCCCGACCACGCACCCGAAGCGCTGGCCCGGCGCTTTGCCGACGAGGGCAAGCTGCAGGTGCCGGATTTTCTCACGCCGGAAAGCGCCGACTACCTATACCGGCTGCTGGGCGAGAATACGCACTGGTACGTGAGCTATAACGAGGGCAGCGAGAACTACGAGAGCAGCCTCGCCGAGTTCGAGGCTTTGTCGCCGGTGCACCGGCAGCAGTTCATGGCCAATATCTACCGACGGGCGCAGACCGGCTTCCAATATCTGTTCCGTCAGTACTACATCAGCCAGGCCGTGGAGCTGGGTGAGAACCCGGGCCACCCGATGCACCGGTACCACAATTTCGTCAACGGTGCCGGCTTCCTTGACTTCATGCGCACCCTAACCGGCAGCCCCGACATCGCAAAATCCGACAGCTACGCGAGCTGGTACGGCCCTGGCCATTTCCTCACCTGTCACGACGACCGTCATGCCAGCCACGATCGGGTCGCGGCGTATGTCATCAGTATGACCCGGGACTGGAACCAGAACTGGGGCGGGCACCTGGCGTTTTACGATGACGCGGGTAACATCGAGGCGGCATTCAAGCCCAGCTACAACACCCTGAATATTTTCAGCATACCCCGGGCGCATGCCGTGCAACTGGTAGCCCCGTTCGCGGGCCACGCCCGCACCAGTTATCTCGGCTGGCTGCAGCGCTGACCGGCGAAAGGCCGCGAATGCCGGCCAGCGACGTTCAGTCAGCAGCGACCGGGTTCATACCGTCGAGCAGGGGTCGCAGTTCACGTTCGTAGTTGCGCCAGCGGTCACAGGCGCTGCGGTACAGCGGCCGGCGAACCTGGGCGACACTGGCAGTGCGCACCCGATTCTCAAGGCGGGTATAGTCAAGGCAGCTCTCTGCCCAGGGGAGCCCGAGGAAGCCCAGCACGGGCTCCAGCGTCTCCCGCGGCCGGGTCACCAGCGCCTCGTATTGTACCGCCGTGATCCTGTCGCCAAAACGGTCACGCCAGGCCGTCATCAGGCGCTGCTGCTGGTTCATGTAGTGGGCGATATCCGACAGGTCGTTGGCGTACGGGAAGCGGGCATCAAGTTGCTGGAAAAACACCGACAGCCCGTTGTCCGCCGGTTGACGCTGCGTGTAGATGAAGCGCGCATTGGGATAAAGCGTGTGGAGGAACCCGAGGTACAGGTCATTGTCGGGTCGTTTATTGGTGATTGCCTGAGTGCCGAATGCGGCGTCGATATGGGCCAGGTAGTCAGTGCCCAACGTCCGGCGCTCCGCCGCCCCGGCATCGTCCGCGACCTGGCTCAACGGCAACCGCCGCTGAAAAAAGTCGATCTCGCCGCCGGCTGTGAGCCCGGGATGCGACCCCAGCATCTGCTCCAGCAGGGTTGAGCCGGAGCGGAACATGCCGCAGATAAAAATCAGCGGTGCGTCCGATACCGTTTCGGCGCCGTCGCGCGCAACGCGGTCGAACCCGGCGACCAGGCGGTCGATCAGTGCCGCGTGCTGCTCGCGCGGGTAGGTCCCGACCCGGGCCCGCGACAAGCGATTGGCTTGGGCGTAGCTCGCGAAAGCGGCGGGATACTCACCGAGATCATCCAGCAGCTTGCCGCGCGCGTAACCGAGGCTCTCCCGCGACGCGGCAGGCAACCGCGGGTCGTCCCACAGTGGGGCCATCTGTCCCAGCAGCTTTCGGGACTGGGCCTCGTCGCCGCCGATTTCCGCCAGTCGCGCCAACGCCTCCGCGTGTGCCGGTTGTACCGCCAACACGTGCTGCAGCAACTCACCCGCCGCCGTCGCGTCCCCTCGTTCCTGGCGCAACAGCGCAAGGTTGTACAGTGCCGGTACGAAACCGGGGCGCAGGTCGAGTGCCCGGGTCAGCGCCTCTTCGGCTTCCTCCTGCCGGTGCAGGTCGGCGAGAATACTGCCGATGTTGCTCAGCACCTCTTCCGCTCGATCGATATCGTCAGCGAGACAACGGCGGTACTGGGTCAGAGCCGCTTCGTCCTCGCCGCAGCGCCGCAGCAGGCCCGCGTAATTGCAACGGCTGACGACGAGCCCGGGGCTGGACGCGAGGATGCGGCGGTAACAGCCGAGCGCCTCGTCGCGGCGGTCGCGGCGTTCGAGCAGGCTCGCCAGGCGATCACAGTAAACGGGTTCGTCGGGATAAGCCGAGTTCAGACCTTGCAGGTGGGCGATTGCGGTGTCGGCATCACCGCGCTGCAGCGCCAGCATGACGGCGAGTTCGAGTGCCTCGCGGCGGGTCGGCTCAGCCGCCAGCAGCCGTGTGAGGACCGCATCCGCCTCTGTGAACCGCCGCGCCTCGTAGAGCCCGACTGCCCGCTGCAGGTCCTGGTCTGGATTGGAAGTCGCGCTCAATACTGGTAGCGGTATTCCCGCTCGAGGCTGGCGTAGGGGACGGCACTGCCTCCGCGCACAACCGGGCGGAAACGCACCTCCTTGAGCAGACGATACAACACCACCCTGGCACCCATGTTTTCAGGAGGCTGCTGTTCGAGAATTTCAATCTCCCGCGCGCGCCCGTCCCGGGTGATTCCCAGGGAGACCCTGGCTTTCGCGTGAAGGTCATCGGAAGGCTTGGTGCCATTGGCGTGAAACACCTTGGTATCCGGCAGTTCGACGGGGTGGGGGAACAGTGCGTCGGGGTCAGTCTGGCTGGAGCCGTCCTCCGAAAGCACGGCCCAGGCCTGCTCATAGTTCTGCAGGGCCCTCGATGACCTCTGCCACCACAGGTACCAGTCGCCTTTGGCAAGCTTGGCACGGGCGATCGCCATCGCGTCCAGTTCTTCCTGGCCCTGTTCTATGCGTTCGATCTTGTCCAGCGTTCGCAGGCCGTTGCGGAAATTGAATTCGCGCAGTTGCCGGAATCGCTCCCCCGCCAGCTGACCGGTCATGACCGGGTTGGACTCCACGGGGCCGGACACATTGATCTGCAGGGATGCCTGCTTCTCGCCGTTGTACTGGGAGATCAGGTATTCGACCAGCAAGCGGTCGTAGAGGTGCCGTACCAGCGCCGGATCATCCGGGTTTTCCTCTTCGAGCCGGTCTATGTCCCCGGAATGCACGTCGTGCATGTCAAGCAGGCGCTTGAAAGAATCGTCACCGATGCTCTGCAGGTACGCCTGGCGCTGCCACTCGACGTAGGTTCGCGTCGCCCGGTCACGCTCGGGTGTTCCCAAAGGATAGGCCCGGCGCTCGAGGTCGTAGCGCACCCGGTGCAGCTTGTCCGCCTTGCCGAGGTCGCCAACGGCGATATAGGTGTCGATGAGGTCGCCAAGGATCGGCAGCTGACTGGGCGTATACAGGCCCTGGTTGATGCGCTCCACGTGCAGGGCGCGCTGGAGTTGCTTGATGGCGCCCGTGGGCCGCCCGGCGGCGATCTGCGCCCTGGCGAGGTCGTACAGCGGTTCGGTCAGCCGGAAATCGTAGGGGCCGCCGTCATTCTCCGCCGCCTCGAATTCGTCCAGGTAGGGTGCCAGCTCCGGCATGGCCGCGAGGTCGTCGCTGACGGCAGGTGCCGCCAGTTGGTCGTCGCTGCGCGATATCTGCAGACCGTAGGGCGTAGGCTTGGGCTTCTCGGGAGCGATGGAATCGTTGGGATGCTGGCCGTAGGCGCCGGCTGCAAACCAAAGCATTCCTGTCGCAGCCAGAACGCCACTCAGTGCGGTCGGGCGACGCATACATTTCTCCTGTGCAACACTTCACACGGTTTCTAGTTACGCACTCTTCAGGGTAGCAGATTTAATACCAAACCGCGGCCTCGACCCGCGGTTGACGGCCGCCTGCGCGCTGCTTGTGCCCGCGGCTGCGCGACTTCTTTGCAAGCCACGCGCCCTTGACGGGACGCCGCCGTGGGCTCAGACTGAACCGTTTGAACTTGAGGTGCCCATGATGTCAAAACCCTTTCCACTTGCCGCGCTGCTTGCGGCGGCCGCACTTAACGCTGCCTGTGGCAGTGCTGACTACAAAGGCAGCGACATGGTTGCTGTCGGCGAGGCGCCCGACCCTGACGCGGTGACCTGCAAAACCGTCGTGAAAACGGGTACCCGCATCGGCACGAGGGTGTGCAAGACCAACAGCGCCTGGGATCAGCAGGCAATCGACGGCCGCAACGCTGCGTACGACATCCAAACCCAGTCCAAGCAAGGGCCAGGGCCCCAGTAGGAGCCTGTCGGGCCCGAGCGTAACGGGATCGCCCCGATTCTCACGCCCTGTCAAACCGCAATGCGCCGCGCCACCAGCCTTAGCGCGGCAGACGCATTATTCTCACCCATGGCGAGCGTTCCGGTCTCGATCGTGTCAAAGCCCAATTGCTTCAGAGCACTGCACTGCGCCGCCAGTACTGTCTCGTCGAGCGCGGCACCCAGCATCGACGTCATCCGGCCGACATAGGCATCGAGTTCGGCGGTCATGCCCTGCAACCACGCCATGACCTCGCCGGGCTCATACGCCGACATGCGTTGGTACATGTGGGCGATATCCTGGTAGAGCTGCCGCGGCAGTCCGTCTGCTGCCGAGGGGCCCCACTCCCGGAGTATCTCCTCCAGTCGCCGCACCGCCGGGGTAAAAGCGCGCTCTGCTTCCTTGAAAGACTCGACCGTGCCGGTACCGGCGTTGAGGGCAAAGCCCGCGGCGAACGCCGCCCTGGCGTGGGTCAGGACAGCGGATTCCCTGATCGCCTCGGCGGCGCCGCGGTTCGCCGCGCACTCCCGGTAGATTTCGCCATCGCGCAGGTGTAATACCAGCACCAGCCAGCCATCGGTGGCAACCAGCCGGCCCGCGGTGACGATGGCGTCCGGGCCCGCGTACTCGACCCCGAACTGACTGGCCACGATAGCGAAGCTGTGATCGGCAAACGGTGGCCGCAGCGCATCGGCGACCACACAGTGGCTGCCCGGATGCCGCTTCTGCAGCTCTCGCAGGGCACTCCCTGAATAATCGCTGCACCAGGAGATCAGACCCGGACGCGCCGCCCTCGCATACCCGGTGACGGCGCCGTTGCCACAGGCGAGGTCCAACAGTTCGCCACCGGCATCATCGTCCAGTCGGGACTCGAAGAACCCGGCCCAGAAGCGAGCCAGAACCGGCTCCTGGGGCCCGCCTTCGCGATGGGCGGCATTGGCCTCGGTGCCGCGCCAGTAGACGTCCCAGTCACCGGCGCGCATCCCCGCAGGCGTCGAGCCCGAAGTCACGGGGGGCGTCCGCTGCTCAGGCACTGTTATACGCGTCCACGGCCTGCAGCATACGCGACACCCAGTGCCGCTCCTCATCGGTCAGTTCCGGGCGCCAGATATCAAACAACAGCACCACACGCTCGCGGGCAGAGGGGTTCCAGGCCTCGTGCTCCATACTGTCATCGAACACGAATGCCTCACCTTCACGCCAGGCGCGCTCATAGTTACCCACCCGCAGGGCACCGCAATCCGGGGGAACGATCAGGGGCAGATGACAGATGAGTCGCGTATTGACCGCGCCGTGGTGGGGGACGATCCGGGCCCCGGGGGCCAGCCGGGAAAACAGCGCCGACGGCATCTGGCCGGGCACCTTGCACAGCGGAACCTGTTCCAGCGCCGCAAACGTAACAGGACAGCGGGCGGCATTTTCCTCCACCCGTTCGCCCTCGCGCCACAGGTAGCAGGCACTCCAATCCATGCTGTCCACGTTGCTGCGGTCGTTCAGCTGCGGCCCGCTTCCCGCTTCCAGGTAGGGGCTGAAGCTGCCCTCGGCTGCCAGTACTGACTGTAATTCAGCGCGAATCCGGTCGGTTTCCGCTTCCAGCCCCTCGATCCAGGGGAAGTCCTCCCGCGGAAAAAAGGCACGCTGGGCCAGACCGGGAAAGTAGTAACGGGTGGGCTGCTGGAGGTGAACCCGCTTCTGGCCGAACGTCAGGTCCAGCGACTCAGCAAACCGCTCGCTGGCGGCCGCCGAATAGCCCTGCGCGCCCAACGCGTCCAGCAGGTACTCCCGGTAGTCGTTGGCGTGGCTTTCGCTGAACCGGGCGGCCCGGTGCAGGCCCTGCTCGACATCAGGCGGCACCTGGTCGAGGTTCGAGGCGACCTGCAGCGCGCCCCGATAGAAGCCAAGCGCCGCTCGCGGTTGACCCACCCGATCGAGGTGGTCGGCCTTGAACAGGAGCGCACGCAGGTTGCGCGGGTCCAGTGCCAGGGCGCCGTCCACGGCTTGCATTGCCGCGTCGAACTCCTCCAGCCGGATACAGGAAAAGGCGAGCGCAAGCCACGTTGAGGCATCCGCGGCACCCGAGTCGGTGACCCGGGTCAGCCGGTCTCGCGCGCCGACGGCATCGCCGCCCTTCAGAGCGGCGAGTCCCTCGCGCTTCAGTCGTTCGATGTCTTCAGCCATTATCCGCCCTGCCGCCGAAACTCCAACCAACCCGCCGGCATCGGCGGGCTTCCGGCCGCCATGATACCAGAGGACAAGGGCGCTTAACGGTCGCCCGACGACGACCGGGCCGATCAGTGCCTGGCCAGGTACTCCAGTTTGCGGTTGTAGCTTTCGCGCTGTTCTTCGCTGGCGGCAAACTCGGCCGCCAGTTTGAACTGGCCTCCGGCCTTGTCGACCTCACCCAGCTGGATATAGGAGAGACCCAGCAGGCGGTGGAAACTGTGTTCTCCCTCGTGCAGCCTGATCGCGGCGCGAGCCTCACGCGCGGCGCCTTCATAGTCGCCTTTGTCGTAGGCCCGCTGCGCCAACTCATACAGGTAGAACGGATTCTTGCGCCGGAACAGTTGCACCTTGGAGGCATAATAGTCAGCCAGGTCGCTGTCGTCGCGGGCCTCATAGAGGCGCGCGAGGTTGCTCATTGCCGCAGGCTCAGGGACGATCGACAACGCCGTCAGGAAGCTCGACTCAGCCGCCTCGTCTTCGGCCAGGCGCCGGTAAAGGGTGCCGAGGTTGGTCCAGAAATAGGCCACGTCGGGGTCGATATCCAGGGCGCGCTGAAAATGGCGGAACGACTCGGTGTAGTCGTCCGAGGCCATGAAGTGCACACCCATATTGTTGTGATAGCGGGCCTCGATATCGGTATCGCTCAGCATCCGTCGGCGGTACTCGGAATCATAGGAATCCAGCGCGAAATCCACCGATATACTTGCCGCCGGCAGATCGACCACGGCATTGACATGCTTGTTGAACAGCCAGGTATCGCCCCGGGCCTCCCAGGTCGGCGGTACCTCGACTTCCTGGAATCGCGCCGATACGCCCGTGGCGCGTGCCAGGGCGACGAAGAGATTGGTAAACGACATGCAGTTGCCCTGGCGTGAATAAAACGCCTCTTCGGCGGTGTGGGTCTCGAAGAGGTTGTAGTCGAGGCGCAGGCCATCATCGAGGATGGCGGCCAGGATCAATTCCACCTTCTGCTTGGACCCGAGGTTTGCCGGCACGTGGACATCGAGGAACGTGCGCATGTCGTCGTTGATGGCGAGCAGCTCTACCGGCTCGAGCCGATCATCGGGACCGAGGCCAACGATGGCGCCATCCAGCAGTTCCGCGCGACTGAGTGTCGGTGTGTCATTCGCGCCCGATGGCCCCGCCACCTGCCCGGCACATGCCGCAAGAGTGAGGACAATCAACAACAGGCCGCAGTGCGACCGGACCCATCTCCACATACCAACCTCCGGGGGACACCGGCAATTGGCCACACCGCCGACTCTCGACGCTGTCGCCTGGCCCCTCCCCCGGAGTATAGCACCACGAAATGCAGGGTTGCTGCGGTCGGCGGTACACACTCACCGACAACACCTGGGCAGCGACGCGCTCACCGGCTTGTTACCCGCTGCCCAGCCTCCGGGCTACGTAGGCGTTGGCGACCTGCAGGTACCGGTCGCGCAGCCCGCTGGCTTCGTTGGCCAGGTGGTGACCGCCGCCCGGTACCCGCTCGATTCGGCTGCCCGGGAACAGGCGCTCGATGACAGGCAGGTTATAGCGCCAGTCGACGGTTCCGTCATCATCGCCCTGAATCACCAGTGCGGGCCCGACTCCGAGTCCGTCGCGGGGCAGTGAGCGCACCCAGTGACGCAGGGCGCTGACCCACGCCACCGGCACCCGCCGGCTCTGCAGCGGGTCCGCCTTCACCAGGTCGAGGAAATCAGCATCGGACGAATTCTCCGCGAACTCCCGCCGCACGCTGCTGACCACCCGCCCGATCAGCCGGTGAGCCGCCACGATTCCGAACCACCCCGCGGGGCGCACCAGGGGCGCCAGCAGGACCGCGGCCCGAAACGGCCACTCATAGCCCCGGGCGTATTCGATCAGCGCGGCGGCGCCCATGCTCTGCGCCATCACCCACCAGGGCAGGTGCGGCAGCCCGGCCGCGGCCATCACGGCGGCGATGGCATCGCCATACTCTCGGAAATTGCCGATCACACCGCGGTCGCCGGAGGAGAGTCCGTGGCCCGGCAGGTCGAACGCGAGTACGTTACAACCCCGCGCCAGGCCGTTCTCGATCAGCCGGCCGTAGAGACCGCTGTGATCGAAGTACCCGTGGACGATCAGGAGGTTGCAGGTAGCTCCCGGCTGCTCCCAGCTGTGGGCCACCAGGGTGAAGTCGGCAGAGGTCACCGTACCTGCCCGGTAATGCACATCCGGCGAAAGGGTTTTCGCGGCGAGACCGTAATCCGACCAGAACCCGAGAGCCGCCGGCGCTGCCACGCGGGCATCCGCAAGCGGTGAAAGACTACTGCGAATCCCGGCGGCGAGCTGCACCGGCGAGGGGTTCTGTCCCGGAGCCTCAGCGGGTTCCATCATGCGATCGTCGGGCTGGCCTGTGGCGCTTTCCGGTCGATGCCACGGATTTTCGCCTTCTGTTGTGTGCCGGCCCGGCAGAGTGACCGGCTACTGTCGGCGGAGGCTGGCACGCTGTTCGAGCACCGCGACCGCGGGCAGTCGCTTGCCCTCGACGTATTCGAGGAACGCGCCGCCGCCCGTGGATATGTAGGAGACCTTGTCTCTGATACCGAACTTGTCGATGGCGGCCAGCGTATCGCCGCCACCCGCCAGCGAGAACCCCGGACTCGCAGCAATAGCCCGGGCCAGTGTCTCGGTGCCCCCGGCGAAGGCGTCGATCTCAAACACGCCGACGGGCCCGTTCCAGAGGATAGTGCCCGCGTTGGACAGGAGCCCGGCAATATGCTCCGCAGCGCGGGGGCCGATGTCCAGGATCATCTCTTCTGCGGTGACCTCCCCGGCGGGTTTCACCGTCGCGGTCGCGGATTCACTCAGTTCGGTAGCGGTAACTACGTCCTCGGGCAGGGGTATCGCGACCTTGTCCAGCAGTGATTTCGCCGCCGGTACCAGGTCGTGCTCACAGAGAGACTTACCGACCGGTTGGCCGGCAGCGGCCAGAAAGGTGTTGGCGATGCCCCCGCCTACGATCATTTGATCGACCTTGTCGGCAAGTGTTTCCAGTACCTGCAACTTGGTGGAGACCTTGGAGCCGCCGACAATGGCAACAAGGGGCCTCGCGGGCTCGGCAAGCGCGCGCTCCAGCGCTTCCAGTTCCCCCTGCAACAGCGGCCCCGCACAGACCAGCGGTGCGTATTTCGCCACGCCATGGGTGGACGCCTGGGCACGGTGTGCAGTGCCGAAGGCATCCATGACAAACACATCGCACAACGCGGCATAGGCCTGCGCGAGGTCGTCGTCATCCTTTTTCTCACCGGTGTTGAAGCGCACGTTCTCCAGCAGCACGACCTCCCCGTCAGCCAGGTCGACACCCTCACGCCACGCCTGCACCAGGCGTACCGGTGACCCGAGCAGGTCACCCAGATGCCGGGCCACCGGCGCCAGCGACAGCGCCGGGTCGAACTCGCCCTCAGTGGGCCTGCCCAGATGGGACATCAGCAGCACCCGGGCACCCGCGTCGCGAGCAGCCTTTATCGTCGGGAGAGCAGCCCGGATGCGTGCATCGCTGCTGACCGCGCCGTCTTTCAGCGGCACGTTCAGGTCCTCCCTGATCAGCACCCGCTGGCCGGCGAGCGCCTGGTCGAGCATGAGATCCACATTCACGGACATTTTTCTCCTCCCAGTCAGAGACTGTTCCAGTAAGCCGCCACGTCCAGCATGCGATTGGCGTAGGCCCACTCATTGTCAAACCAGGTCAGCACCTTGACCAGGCGGCCACCACTGACGCGCGTCTGGCTGGCGTCAACGACGCCGGACCGCGCGTCGTGATTGAAATCACAGGACGCCAGCGGTTCATCAGTATAGCCCAGCACGCCCTCGAATCGCCGGGTGGCAGCCTCGCGCAACAGGTCGTTGACCCCGGCGTCATCACAGTCGCTCCTCACGATCACCGTCAGGTCAAGGGCAGAGACATTCAGGGTGGGCACCCGCAGTGCCTGGGCCGTGAAGCACCCTTCCATAGCCGGTAAAATCCGCTCGACGCCCCGGGCCAGGCCGGTGTCGACGGGGATGATCGACTGTGACGCGGAACGGGTCTTGCGCAGATCCGTATGGTGATACGCGTCGAGCACCGGCTGGTCGTTCATGGCCGAGTGAATAGTGGTTATCGTACCGCAATCGATGCCCAGCCCTTCGTCGAGTGCCTTGATGACAGGCACGATGGCATTGGTCGTGCAGGAGGCATTGGAGACGATCCGGTCATTCGAGCTCAGGGTAGTGTGATTGATACCGTACACGACGGTAGCATCGACATCGGCCTCGGCCGGTTGGGAAAACAGCACCCTTGAGGCGCCCCGGTTGAGGTGCTGCTCTGCCGTCGCCCGGTCGGAGAAAGCGCCAGTGCACTCCAGCACCATGTCGACACCGAGATCACCCCAGTGCAGGTCATGTATATCCGGGTGGCGAAGCAGGTTGATCTCGTCGCCACCGACCAGCAGACGCCCGCGGTCGCCCTCGATCGCGAGCGGAAAACGGCCGTGGGTTGAATCGTACCGGCTGAGATGCAGGACCGTGCGCGCGTCCGCCAGTTCATTGATGGCGACCACCCGCAGCTGCTCCCGCCGATGGCTTTCATAGAGCGCGCGGAAGACACTGCGGCCGATGCGGCCATAACCATTGATCGCCAGATGCAGCACGCTAACTCCTGCCCGTCCGTGGCAGCGGCAGGTGCCGCTGGCTAAGGTTCATAGCCCCTAACCCGCCAGCAACCCGTTCAGCGCTTCGACCACGGCATCGACGGTGAAGCCGAAGTGGCGCATCAGCTCGCCGCCGGGGGCGGATTCACCGAAGCCCGTCATGGCGACGATGCGACCTGAGAGCCCCACGTATTTGTGCCAGTAGTCAGCGTGGGCGGCCTCGACCGCGACCCTGGCGCTGACCTCGATCGGCAGCACCGCCTGGCGGTAGTCCGCGTCCTGCTGGTCGAACAGCTCGGCGCAGGGCAACGACACCACGCGGACCCGCCGCCCCGACTCGCCCAGACGCTGCGCCGCCTGCACGGCCAGCTCCACCTCGGAACCGGTGGCGATGACGATGGCTTCTACCGGGCCGTCCGGCTCCCACAGGATGTAGCCACCCCGGCTGATCGCCGCTACCGCCCCGGCCGTGCGCTGCTGATGCGGCAGTCCCTGGCGTGAAAACACCAGTGCCGACGGCCCGTCACGGCGCTGGATGGCGGACTTCCAGGCGACGGCGGATTCCACCGTATCGCAGGGGCGCCAGGTCTGCAGGTTAGGGGTCGCGCGCAATGCGGTGAGCTGCTCCACAGGCTGGTGGGTCGGCCCGTCCTCGCCCAGGCCGATCGAGTCATGGGTGTAAACAAAGATCGACTGCACACCCATCAATGCCGCCATCCGCACCGCGTTGCGGGCGTACTCCATGAACATCAGAAATGTCGCGCCGTAGTTCACGAAGCCGCCATGCAGCGCTATCCCGTTCATCATCGCGGACATGCCGAATTCGCGCACTCCGTAATAGATGTAGTTGCCCGCCGCGTCCTCTGCGGAGATGGCCCTGGACCCATCCCACAGCGTCAGGTTGGACCCGGCGAGGTCAGCCGACCCGCCCATCAACTCAGGCAGCAGCGGGCCGTAGGCATTGAGGCAGTTCTGCGAGGCCTTGCGGCTGGCGATACTTTCGCCGGCCTCCTGGCAGGCTGCGATGTAGGCGTCCGCATCGGCGGCGAACCCGGCGGGCAACTCCCCTGCCAGGCGCCGCTGCAGTTGCGCCGCCAGTTCGGGATGCTGCTCGGCATACCCCTCGAACAGCGCTTCCCAGTCGCGCTCCAGCTCCGCACCGGACTGCCTGGCGTCCCAGGCGCTGTAGATCTCGTCGGGCACCGCGAAGGGCGGGTATCCCCAGCCCAGCGCTTCCCGGGTGGCGGCGACTTCCTCCGCCCCCAGCGGCGCTCCGTGGCAGGACTCCTTGCCCTGTTTGCCCGGCGAGCCCCTGCCGATAATGGTACGGCAGCAGATCAGGGTAGGTCGCGCCGTATCGGCGCGCGCGGCATCGACAGCCGCCCGGATGGCCTCCGGGTCATGACCGTCGACGTCCGCGATGACCTGCCAGCGGTAAGCCTCGAAGCGTTTCGCGGTGTCATCGCTAAACCATCCCGCCACCTCGCCGTCGATAGAAATTCCGTTGTCGTCATAGAAGGCGATCAGTTTCCCCAGTCCCAGTGTCCCGGCCAGCGAGCATACCTCGTGGGAGATCCCCTCCATGAGGCAGCCATCTCCGACGAACACATAGGTACGGTGATCAACGATGTCAAATCCCGGGCGGTTGAAATGCGCGGCGAGCACTTTCTCTGCCAGCGCCATGCCAATGGCATTGGCGAGCCCCTGGCCCAGCGGACCGGTCGTGGTTTCGATACCGGGCGCGTAGCCATACTCCGGGTGCCCCGGAGTCTTGCTGTGCAACTGCCTGAAATTCTGCAGTTCCTCCAGGGGCATGTCGTAACCGCTCAGGTGCAACAGCGAATAAAGCAGCATGGACGCGTGCCCGTTGGACAGCACGAACCGATCGCGGTTGGGCCAGCCCGGGTTGCCGGGGTTGTGTCGATAGAAGTCGTTCCACAACACCTCGGCAATATCGGCCATGCCCATCGGCGCCCCGGGATGGCCGCTGTTGGCTTGTTGGACGGCATCCATGCTGAGCGCACGGATGGCATTGGCGAGTTCGGTGCGGGTGGGCATGTGCATCTCCAGCGAGGAATCCGGGCCCGGCCGGGCGACCAGGGCGGCCATTTTCGCGTAACGGCTGGCCGACAGCAATCGAATACGGTCCGATCGGGCGCCGGTTATCCTGTAAAATACCTCACAAAACTATATCAACATATTTTGATATAGCCGGCCAAGCCTGCTAGTCTACCGCGCTATGACGGTCAAGTCTCACACAGCCACCTCCCTCGCGGACCGCGTCACTTCGCCCGGAGAATCCCATGAACTCCGCGATAGTCTCGCGCCCGGGCACCCAGTGCCGTGCTCGGGCACTGCGGATAATGCGGCTACCGGTGCCCCCTTCGACGAGCTGCTGGCTCTCTGCAAGGCGACGGCCGATCCGCTGCGCCTGCAAGCGTTGCGGGTACTCAGCCACGACTCTTTCGGCGTGTCTGAGCTGTGCTCCATTCTCGACACCCGACAGCCGGCCCTCAGTCATCACCTGAAGGTGTTGGCACAGGCGGGGCTGGTGGCCACCCGTCGCGAGGGCAACTCGATATTCTACCGCCGCAGTACCCTCGGCCAGCGCCCCGAGCTCGAACCTCTTCAGCAGCAGCTGTTCCTCAGTCTCGACAATCTGGCGCTGCCGCCGGACATCGAGTCGCGCGTGCAGGCACTCTATCAACAGCGCGAGCAGAACTCGCGCGATTTTTTCCGGCACAACGCCGAAAAATTCGAACAACAGCGAGACCTGATCGCAAGCTATGAGCAATACGGGGAAACCGTAGCGGCGGTGCTTCGCGACGCCCCGCTGCCAGCCACGCAGACCGCACTCGAGGTAGGACCCGGCGACGGTGCATTTCTGCCCGTGCTGGCAGCGACCTTCGACCGGGTCGTCGCGCTCGACAATGCCGAGAAAATGCTCGAGCGCGCGCAGGCCACCGTGGCAGGAGCGGACCTCGATAACGTGGCGTTGATTCTTGGCGACACTGGCGCAAGCCAATTGCAGGATCTGCAGGCGGACTGTGTGGTAGTGAACATGGTGCTGCACCACACGCCGGCCCCGGAGCAGGTGCTGCGCGACATCGCCGGCTGCCTCAGGTCGGGTGGCGTGGTCATCATCACCGATCTCTGTCGGCACGACCAGGCGTGGGCGCGGGAAAATTGCGGCGACCTATGGCTGGGCTTCGACCCACAGGTGTTGACCGCCTGGGCCGGAAACGCCGGGCTCGAGGACATAGCCAGCGTGTATCTGGCACAACGCAACGGATTTCAAATACAGGTTCGGTTGTTCAGCCGACCCTGACACCATAAAGGAAAACACACATGAGCGAATACGCAACCTTCACCTCCGAATCCGTCTCAGAAGGCCACCCCGATAAAATGGCGGACCAGATCTCCGACGCGATTCTCGATTCCATCCTCGCCGACGACTGCGAGGCACGGGTCGCCGTGGAAACGCTGGTAAAAACAGGGATGGTCGTTGTGGCCGGTGAGGTCACGACTGATACCTACGTGGATCTCGAGGACGTCGTCCGGGACGTCGTTCTCGACATCGGCTACAACTCATCCACAGTGGGGTTCGATGGCGCATCCTGTGCCGTTCTCAATGCCATCGGCAAGCAGTCTCCCGATATTGCCATGGGCGTGGACGAGGGCGACGAAAAGGAGCAGGGCGCCGGCGACCAGGGCCTGATGTTTGGCTACGCCACCAACGAGACCGACGTACTGATGCCGGCACCGATCTACTATTCACACCGGCTGGTCGAACGACAGGCGGAGCTGCGCAAGCACGGCACGCTGCCATGGCTGCGTCCGGACGCCAAAAGCCAGATCACCCTGCGTTACGAAGACGGCAAGCCGGTGGCCATCGATGCCGTGGTCCTGTCCACCCAGCATGATGAGCACATCAGCCAGGGCGATATCCGCGACGCAGTGATGGACCTGATCATCAAGGAAGTCTTACCGGAAAAGTGGTTGCACGCAGATACCCGCTTCCATATCAACCCGACAGGCCAGTTCATTATCGGCGGCCCGGTTGGCGATTGCGGCCTTACCGGACGCAAGATCATCGTCGACACCTATGGCGGCGCCGCGCGCCACGGCGGGGGCGCCTTCTCCGGCAAGGACCCCTCCAAGGTAGACCGTTCTGCGGCCTACGCCGGGCGTTACGTGGCCAAGAACATCGTCGCTGCCGGCCTCGCAGAGCGCTGCGAAATCCAGGTGTCCTATGCCATCGGCGTCGCCGAACCGACCTCGATATCCGTCAACACCTTCGGCACCGGCCAGGTATCCGACCAGCTGCTCTCGGAGTTGGTGCGCGAGCATTTTGAGCTGCGTCCGAAAGGGCTGGTGGAAATGCTGAACCTGAAGCGACCGATCTACCGACAGACAGCAGCCTACGGTCATTTTGGCCGTGAACTCGATGATTTCACCTGGGAGAAAACCGACAAGGCAGAGGCGCTGCGCGCGTCAGTCTGAAACGGGTACTTTTACAGACCAGGGGCTTGCGCGCGGCCTGCGCGCTCGCCCCGACACCATTTAACCGAAGCACATGCAATTAAACCAAAGGACATTGCCATGACCACCGCAGAAAAAATACTGGAAAAGGCCGACTACAAGGTTGCCGATATCGCGCTCGCCGAATGGGGACGCAGGGAACTGGAAATCGCCGAAGGCGAAATGCCCGCATTGATGGCGCTGCGCTCGCAGTACGGGGACAGCAAGCCGCTCGCGGGAGCCCGCATCCTGGGCTGTATCCACATGACCATCCAGACCGGTGTGCTGATCGAAACGCTGATCCACCTGGGTGCCGAAGTGCGCTGGTCTTCCTGCAATATTTTCTCGACGCAGGACCACGCCGCGGCCGCTGTCGCTGCGGCGGGGGTACCGGTCTTCGCCTGGAAGGGTGAGACTGAGGAGGAGTACGACTGGTGCCTGGAGCAGACCATATTGAAGGACGGCGAACCCTGGGACGCCAACATGGTGCTGGACGACGGCGGGGACCTGACTGCCATGCTGCACGAGAAATATCCCCAGATGCTGGATAAGATCCACGGCATCACCGAGGAGACCACGACCGGCGTCCACCGGCTGCAGGACATGCTGGCCGAAGGCACACTCAAGGTCCCCGCGGTCAACGTCAATGACTCGGTCACCAAGTCGAAGAACGACAACAAGTACGGCTGCCGCCACAGCCTCAACGATGCCATCAAGCGCGGCATCGACCACCTGCTGGCCGGCAAGCGCGCGCTGGTGATCGGCTACGGCGACGTCGGCAAGGGCTCCGCGCAATCACTGCGGCAGGAGGGCATGATCGTGCGCATCTCCGAAGTCGACCCGATCTGCGCCATGCAGGCGTGCATGGACGGTTTCGAGGTGGTTTCACCCTTCATCGACGGCGTCAACGACGGCACCGAGAACAGCATTGATCGGGGCGTGATGGGTGCGGTGGACCTGCTGGTCACCACGACCGGCAATTTCAACGTCTGTGACGCCAACATGCTGAAGTCGCTCAAGAGTGGGGCGGTCGTGTGTAACATCGGCCACTTCGACAACGAAATCGACACCGCCTTCATGCGCCGCAACTGGGAATGGGATGAGGTGAAGCCGCAGGTGCACAAGGTCTATCGCGACCGCGGCACCAACGACCACCTGCTGCTGCTGTCCGAGGGTCGGCTCGTCAACCTCGGTAATGCCACCGGGCACCCCTCGCGGATCATGGACGGCTCGTTCGCCAACCAGGTCCTGGCCCAGATCTACCTCTACGAGCGCCGCTTCGCGGATCTCGAGCCCGCGCTGAAACCCGCCGCCCTCAAGGTCGAGGTGCTGCCGAAGAAGCTCGACGAAGAGGTTGCCGCGCACATGATCTCCGGCTTCGGCGCGGTGCTCACCAGACTGACCCCGGAACAGGCGGACTACATCGGCGTCAATGCCGAGGGCCCGTTCAAGCCGGACAGCTACAAGTACTGAGCGGCGGGTGAGATGAGCGAGCGCACGCAAATCAGCTTCGAGTACTACCCGCCGCGAACACCGGCGGGTAAGGAGAAGCTGCTCTACGAAACCACGCCGGCCCTCAATGAGCTCAACCCGGCGTTTTTCTCAGTCACCTACGGCGCGGGGGGCACCACCCGCGAGTCCACTTCGGGGGTCGTGTCGGCGATGCACGACGCCGGTATCGACGTTGCGCCACACATCAGTTTCGGCGGAGACGACGAGACGATCATCGGGGCCCTGCTGGATACCTATCGCGAGACAGGGCATATGTCGGCTGGTCGCCCTGAGGGGTGACAAACCCTCGGGCCTGGGCGGGCCGACCCAGCTGGTTCACGCCAATGAGCTGGTGGCATTCATCCGTGAACGCAGTGGCGACCACTTCGATATAAAAGTCGCAGCCTACCCCGAAATTCATCCGGAATCCCCTAGCTACGACAGCGATATCAAGTTCCTGAAAGGCAAGTTCGACGCCGGTGCCGACAGCGCCATCACCCAGTATTTCTTTAACGTTGAGGCCTACTTTTACTTTCTCGACCGCTGTGCCGCGCTCGGCATCGACAAGCCGATCCACGCCGGCATCATGCCGATAGCCAACTTCAGTAACCTGCAGCGTTTCTCGGCCAACTGCGGTGCCGAGATTCCACGCTGGATCGGTCAGCGCATGGAGGACTTTGACGACGCGGAGAGCCAGATGAAGTTCGGGATCGAAGTCGTGACCCAGCTGTGCCAGACCCTGATCGAGAACGGCGCGCCCGGTATTCACTTCTATACCATGAACCACATCGACCCCACGCGGGAAATCTATCTCAACCTTGGGCTTTAGCCGCCCGTTGAAACTATGGCACCCCCGCGTATCTTCTGCGCCCAACCGCTACAGCCCGGGGCCGTGATCGACCTGGAATCCGGGCCCAGCCAGCACCTCGCCCGCGCGCTGCGCAAGGCAGCCGGCGACGCTATCACGCTGTTCAACGGTGACGGTAACGTCTACCCCGCGGAAGTGGTCCGGGTCGGACGTCGCCAGGTGACTGCCAGGGTCACGGCACGGGAGAATACCGACCTCGAATCACCCCTGGCTATTCACCTCGGGATTGTCATCTCCCGCGGGGAACGCATGGACTGGGCGGTTCAGAAGTCGACCGAACTCGGGGTGACCTCGATCTCGCCACTCTACAGCGCCCGGGGGGGTGTGCGCCTCGCGGGGGACCGGGGCGGAAAGAAGGTGCAGCACTGGCAGCAGGTCGCGATCAGCGCCTGCGAGCAGTGCGGTCGCAACCGGGTACCGCATATCAGCCAGCCGGAAGAGCTGGGCGATTGGCTGGATACCGATGCGACCGGCCTGCGCCTGGTTCTGCATCATCGCGCCGGGGCGGGTTTGCCTGCGAGGGCACCGGCATCGACCACCCTCCTGGTAGGCCCCGAGGGCGGCCTCAGCCCCGACGAAGTCGCCGCCGCCGAGCAGCGCGGGTGGCAGCCGCTGGCGCTCGGACCGCGCATCCTGCGCACAGAAACGGCGCCTGTGGCTGCCATCGCCATTCTTCAGGCGCGCTGGGGAGACATGTAGCCACAATCTGCAGCAATCGACGGTCGTCGCTTGCACCCCGGCGAGGCATTGCGTACGTTAGGAACAACGTATCTGCCCGGGTGAACCCGATGACGATCAAGCTCGGCGTGGTGATGGATTCCATCGCCAGCGTCAACTACAAGAAAGACAGTACGCTGGCGATGCTGTGGGCGGCGAGCGAGCGGGGCTGGCAGCTATTCTACATGGAACAGGCCGACCTCTACCTCGACCAGGGGGTGGCCATGGCGAGGATGACCGGTCTCGACGTCTATCGCGACCCCTCAAACTGGTATGCACTGGCCGAGCCGGAACACAGCGAACTGGCGAGCCTGGACGTGGTACTGATGCGCAAGGACCCGCCGTTCGACAACGAGTACGTCTACTCGACTTATATTCTGGAGGAAGCGGAGCGCCGGGGTACGCTGGTAGTCAATCGCTGCCAGAGCCTGCGGGATTGCAACGAAAAGGTGTTCGCCACCCACTTCCCCCAGTGTTGCCCGCCAGTACTCGTGAGCGCCAGCGCCGAGCTCCTCAAGGATTTTCACCGCCAGCATCGGGATGTGATATTCAAGCCGCTCGACGGCATGGGTGGCACTGGTGTTTTCCGCGTGCGCGAAGACGACCCCAATATCAATGTCATTCTCGAAATGCTCACCCATCATGGCACTGTCACAATCATGGCCCAGGCCTTCCTCCCGGCCATTGCCGAGGGAGACAAGCGCATTCTGGTGATCGACGGCGAACCGGTACCCTATTGCCTGGCGCGAATACCGGTGGCCGGGGAAACCCGCGGCAATCTCGCTGCCGGCGGTGACTCCCGCGCCCAGCCGCTCACCGACCGGGACCGCTGGCTCGTCGAGCAGGTCGCACCGGCTTTGCGTGAGAAGGGGCTGCTGTTCGCCGGCCTCGACGTGATCGGAGATTTCCTGACGGAAATCAACGTGACCAGCCCCACCTGCATTCGCGAAATCGACGCTGCCTTCGACCAGGATATCGGCGGCAAGTTGATGGACTGCATAGAGCGCAAGGTTCAGGGCGGGGCATAACCCCCCCCCGGGCCGAGGCAAGCGACAGCGAGATGGTATATCTGAATCCAGACCAGACCGGGGACAGGGCGATGAAGATGGCCCTGACCGTCGCGTGCGTCGTGCACCTCGCCCTCATCATCGGCGTGCGCTTCGACCCGGCCGAGCCGCAGGGTCATGCGCCCCAGATCGATGTCACCCTGGCGATGCAGCCCAGCCGTTCGAAACCCGACAACGCCCGACATGTGGCCCAGGCCAATCAGCGCGGTGACGCCGAGCGGGCGGAGTTTCCGCCACAAGCAACCCCGACGCAACAGCGCTCGCGGGCATCGGCCGCCAGCGCCGGTCGCGACGCCACGCCGACGACACGAGCGGAAACATCCCGCGAATCCGGGGACCCAACCGCATCGAACGACCTCGAGGGCATCAGTCCCGAAGTCGACGAGTTGAGCCGCAAGCTCAGCGAATTGGAGGCCCAGCTCGATCAGCAAAACCAGGCCATTTCCGACCTGCCACGGGTCCGGCGTCTCACCTCGGTTGCAGCCCGGCAGTCGGCAGACGCCGCTTACCTGCAGCAATGGCGCCAGCGGGTCGAAGCCGTCGGCAACAAGTACTACCCTGAGGCCTCGGTGCGTTATGGCATCTATGGCAGCCTGCGCCTGCTGGTGGTGATTCGACACGACGGCCGACTCGAAGACATCCGGGTCCTGTCATCCTCAGGCTTCGCAGTGCTCGATGAGGCCGCCCAGAAAATCGTCCGCATGGCCGCCCCATTTTCACCCTTTCCGCAGGAGTTACGCGCCATAGCCGACCGGGTGGAAATCATCCGCACGTGGCAATTCGAGGAGAATCGGCTAAGCTCGGGGTAGAGTGAACGCCGTGTTCGGGGGAACCAGACCGGCGCAGACTCACGCCCAGGGCTGCCGCAAATTCCGGAAAATCCATTACCACGATCATGCCTAAGTCACCAAAAACGCAGACGTCAAAAAGCAGCGACTGCCTGCGGGATCACTTCCTGCTGGCCATGCCCAGCCTCGGTGAAGGTTTGTTCTCCCACAGCATCACCTACATCTGCGAACATGGGGAAAGCGGTGCGATGGGCATTGTGATAAACCAACCGCTGGAACTCTCCGTGGCGGAAATCTTCGAGCACCTGGAGATCGAGACGGCAGCAGACTTCTCCGAGCAACCGGTGATGGCGGGCGGTCCCGTTCAGATCGATCACGGTTTCGTTCTCCACCGCAATTGCGAGGAGAGCTGGGACGCGAGCCTGCACGTGACCGATCACATCACACTGACGACCTCCCGTGACATCCTGCGCTCTATCGGGGCCGGGTCGGGACCGCGGGAACATCTCATCGCGCTGGGATACGCCGGCTGGAGCGCCGGTCAACTGGAGCAGGAACTGGTAGAAAACAGCTGGCTCACGCTGCCGGCGGATTCGGATATCATTTTCGCGACCCCCTACCAACACAGGCTCAGCCGGGCAGCTGAATTGCTGGGTGTGGACATGAACCTGATCTCGGGCCAGGCGGGCCACGCCTGATGGGTGCCCGGATCGCCGCACACTGAATGACACCGCCGGCGACGCGGACGGTGATGGCATTTGACTATGGATTGCGACAGATCGGCGTTGCCGTCGGCAACTGCGATCTCGGCACAAGCACCCCGCTACCGATTCTCAAAGCCCGTGACGGCGTCCCCGACTGGTCTGCCGTAGAGGCGCTGGTTCGCGAATGGCAGCCCGACCTGCTGGTAGTGGGCGATCCTCTGAACATGGACGGTTCCGCAGGCGAACTCTGTCGCCGCGCCCGCAAGTTCGCCCGCCGACTGGAAGGGCGTCTCGGTATCGCAACAGCCCTGACCGACGAGCGGCTCAGCAGTTTCGATGCCAAGCAGCAGCAACGTGAACTGGGGCATCGCGGCGACTACCGGGCTCGCCCGGTGGACAGTCTCGCCGCGCAACTGATTCTGCAGACCTGGTTGCGCGAAACCGGCCGCGGCTAGCCGGCCCCGGTCACCGACGCACCCAGCGCCCGGTCTCGTCCGGTTTGTCGTAGCTCAGAGCCATGCCGTCGTCCATGGTGAAGCTGCCCTTGTTACGCATCTTGATCATCAGGCGCACATCGTTAGCGGAGTCGGCGTGACGAATCGCCTCCTCCTCGCTTATCTTGCCGGCCTCGTAGGCCTTGAACAGCGCCTGGTCCAGGGTCTGCATCCCCAACTCGGTGGACTTCGCCATCAACTCCTTTATCAGGTGCACTTCACCTTTGCGGATGTAATCAGCGACCAGCGGCGAGTTCAGCAGAATTTCGACAACCGGCGTACGACCCTTGCCATCGCGGGTGGGCAGGAGTTGCTGCGCGATCATGGCCTTGAGGTTCAGGGACAGGTCCATCCAGATCTGAGAATGCTGATTGGCCGGAAAGAAACTCTGAATACGATCCAGCGCCTGGTTGGCATTGTTGGCGTGCAGGGTACACAGGCACAGGTGGCCGGTCTCGGCAAAAGTCAGCGCCTGGGCCATGTTGTCGGCCGAGCGCACCTCACCGATAAGTATGACGTCCGGGGCCTGGCGCAGCGTGTTTTTCAGCGCGACGTCGAACGACTCCGTATCCATTCCGACCTCGCGCTGGGTAACGATGCAACCGGCGTGATCGTGAATAAATTCGATCGGGTCCTCGATACTGATGATGTGTCCGCGACTGTTGCGGTTGCGGTGACCCACCATCGCGGCCAGCGAGGTCGACTTACCGGTGCCGGTGGCTCCGACGAAGATAATCAGGCCTCGCTTGGTCATCGCCAGCTCGTTGATGATCGGCGGCAGGTCGAGGTCCTCCACCCGCGGAATTTGCGATTCGATCCGACGCAATACCAGCCCGCATTTACCGCGCTGGATAAACGCACTCACCCGGAAGCGACCGAGACCTTCGTGGGCGAGCGCAAAGTTGCACTCGTTGTGTGCCAGAAACTCTTCCCGCTGTGCCGCGGTCATGGTCGACAGCACCAGCGCCTCCGCCTCTTCGTCCGAAAGTGCATGGTCACTGACCGGGAAAATCTCACCATCGACCTTGATACTGGGGGCAACGTCCGCAGAGATGAAACCATCGGACGCCCCCTCCTTGACCACGCGCTGCAGCAATTCTTCGATTTTCATGTTGGCTTCGTCCCCGCGGCCGCTGCCGCTGTTGTTATTGTTGA
This sequence comes from uncultured Gammaproteobacteria bacterium, assembly GCA_963753815.1. Classification (GTDB taxonomy): domain Bacteria; phylum Pseudomonadota; class Gammaproteobacteria; order Pseudomonadales; family Halieaceae; genus CAVWDU01. The sequence goes on along the minus strand of CAVWDU010000003.1, from coordinate 1,336,518 downwards.
CCGCGCAGCCCCGGCCGGGCAGATAGGCCCGCGGATAAAGCTGGCCGGCAATGCTAGAAATTCTCCGGCGCCCGGGCTTTTTCCTTGGCCACATCCCGGGTGATGGTCCGCTTCTCCACCAGTTCCTGCAGGCACTGGTCCATCGTCTGCATACCTACGGCCTGCCCGGTCTGGATGGCCGAATACATCTGCGCGACCTTGTCTTCGCGAATCAGGTTGCGGATCGCAGGCGTGCCCCGCATGATCTCGTGGGCCGCAACCCGGCCCCCGTTCGCGCGTTTCATCAGGGTCTGGGACACCACAGCCTGCAACGATTCAGACAACATCGATCGCACCATGGCTTTTTCAGCAGCGGGAAAGACATCGACAACCCGGTCGATGGTTTTCGCCGCCGATGTCGTGTGCAGCGTGCCGAATACGAGGTGCCCGGTCTCGGCCGCGGTCAATGCCAGGCGAATGGTTTCGAGATCGCGCATTTCGCCCACCAGGATGATGTCCGGGTCCTCCCGCAGTGCCGAACGCAGCGCCTCTGCAAACCCGTGTGTGTCGCGGTGAACCTCGCGCTGGTTGACGAGACACTTCTTGCTCTCGTGAACGAATTCGATCGGGTCCTCGATGGTCAATATGTGTTCGTATTTGTTGTCATTGACGAAATCCATCATCGCCGCCAGGGTCGTCGATTTGCCGGAACCGGTGGGTCCGGTAACCAGCACCAGCCCCCTGGGCATCATGGAGATATCGCGAAATACCTGACCCATCCCGAGATCATCCATGCTCAGCACTTTCGACGGAATGGTTCGAAAAACGCCGCCGGCACCGCGGTTCTGGTTGAACGCATTCACCCGAAAACGCGCCACGCCCGGGACCTCGAAGGAGAAATCTGTCTCCAGGAATTCCTCGTAGTCCTTGCGCTGCTTATCGTTCATGATGTCGTAGATAAGCTCGTGCACCTGCTTGTGTTCCATCGGCGGCAGGTTGATACGCCGAATATCCCCGTCGACACGGATCATGGGTGGCAGCCCCGAGGAAAGGTGCAGGTCCGAGGCGCCCTGCTTGGCACTGAAGGCCAGCAACTCTGTGATATCCATCTCTCACTCCCCTGTTCGGCTTCTACGGCCGATATCATCAAACTGTTATCGAGCGCCGCTCATTCCGGCCACCGGCCTGCGTGACGCACTCGCGGCGCTCAATCAGCCACCGCGGTTAAACCTGCGGGACGCCGAGCTGTGCCGTGGCCCCTGCTCGGTCGCATTCGAGCGGGCTCGCCCTTACGGTCAGTAACGGCTAACATGCGGGGCCATGAACCAAGCCGACATTCCCGCAAACATCGCCAAACTTCACCGGAGGGTAAGTCTGGCCGCAGAAAAAATCCAGAAAAGACCCGAGGAAATCACAGTTTTAGCCGTCAGCAAAACCCGGCCCGCGGAAGACATCCGCATCGCACACGCATGCGGGCTGACGGCCTTCGGCGAGAACTACGTGCAGGAGGCGTTGGAAAAGATATCGGCGCTGGCTGACCTCGACCTGAGCTGGCATTTCATCGGGCCCATACAATCCAACAAGACGCAGGCCATTGCCACTCACTTTCACTGGGTTCACAGCATCGACAGGCAGAAAATCGCCCGCCGGCTGAGCGAGCAGCGGCCGCCGGAAATGCCCCCCCTGCAGGTCTGTCTGCAGGTCAATATCTCGGGTGAAGACAGCAAGTCAGGCGTCGAGCCGAAACAGCTCCAAGCACTCGCGGAGGCGGTACTGTCGTTGCCGCGCCTGCAGCTGCGCGGCCTGATGGCCATTCCCGCGGCCGCGACCGACGAACGTGAGCAACGTCGCGCATTTGCAGCGCTGCGGGAACTGCTCGACGAGTTGAATGCACACCTTCCGCCTGCCGCCGCGGGGCAGGCGCTCGACACGCTGTCGATGGGCATGTCCGGTGATCTCGAGGCGGCCATTATCGAAGGTTCGACACTGGTGCGGGTAGGCACGGACCTGTTCGGAAAGCGACAGTAGCCGGTTCACCCGCCGCTGTCTGACCGCAATCCACCGGGGACGAGATTCCCAAGCGATGGCCGGCGACGAGCGATCACAGCAGCCCGGGGCCAAGCGCCCGGACGGGTGCTTTTAGCATAGACCGCCGTGTATACTGGCCGCACACTCCGCGCCCCGCGGGCACTGGCATCCGCAGGGCGGGGCAGGGCGCCGCCTGGAGGCGACAGACGCAGGGCGATAACAGGGAAGCCGCAGGTGACAACTCCTCAGATTGCATTCATCGGCGCCGGCAACATGGCGGGCAGCATCATAGGCGGACTGGTTGCCAGCGGGCACCCGGCGACAGCCATCGCTGCCGCAGACCCACACCTGGCGAGCCGTGAAAAACTGACATCCATGGCGCCCGTCGCGGTTTACGAGGACAACGTGGCGGCGGCGGCAGGTGCCGGCGTGGTGGTGCTCGCCGTGAAACCCCAGGTTATGACAGCGGCGCTGGAGAGTATCTGTGACACCGTCATCCCGGGCGAGACCCTCATCCTGTCCATCGCCGCCGGACTGACTATCGATAGCATCCAGTCCCGCCTGCCGGCGGGCACGGCCGTCGTACGCTGCATGCCCAACACGCCGGCACTACTCGGATGCGGTGCCAGTGCGTTGTTTGCCAGCCCCGAGGTTACAGCAGCCCAGCGCGACGAGGCAGAGGCGATTCTGTCCGCGGTCGGCATCTGCTGCTGGGTTGATACCGAGGCGGCACTCGATGCCGTCACCGCGTTGTCAGGCAGCGGCCCAGCCTACTTTTTCCGTTTCATGGAATCGATGATCGCGGCGGGTTGCGCGCTCGGCCTGGACCCGGAAACCGCCCGTTCGATGACCCTGCAGACAGCGATGGGGGCGGCGAGGATGGCAGCCGAAAGCGGTGTTGAGCTCCCCGAGTTGCGCCGCCGCGTGACCAGTCCCGGCGGCACTACCGAACGTGCACTGCAGAGTTTCGAGCAGGATCAACTGCCCGAAGTCGTCGACCGCGCGATGCGCGCGGCGGCACGACGGGCGGCTGAAATGGCACGTGAATTCGGATGACTGTGGCAGACAGCGCCGCCCACCCATTCCAGCGCAACCATCAACCGTCAAACCGTCAAACCGTCAAACCGTTACCGATAGGAACCCGAATGAGTGCTATCAACGAGATCTTCGTCTACCTGTTGCAGACCGTGCTGAGTCTTTATCTGGTAGCCATGCTGCTGCGCTTTCTCCTGCAGCTGGTCCGCGCTGATTTCTACAACCCCATCAGCCAGTTCCTGGTGAAGATAACCAACCCGGTATTGCTGCCTCTGCGACGCATAATACCCGGCTTCGGCGGCCTGGATATCGCCGCGCTGGTGATCGCACTCGTCCTCCAGATGTTGGCCATTGCCGTCCTGATGCTGCTCAATGGACTCACCCCGCCCAACATCGTGACCCTTTTTATCTGGGGCGTGTTGGGCGTCGTCGGGCTGCTGGTCAATATTTACTTCTTCGCCTTGCTGGCGACCATCATCCTGAGCTGGGTAGCCCCGGGCAGTTCTCATCCCGCACTCTACCTGCTCCATCAGATCACCGAACCGGTGATGGCGCCGGTGAGACAGATCCTGCCGGCCATGGGAGGTCTGGATTTTTCGCCCATTCTCGTCTTCATCCTGATCAATATCGTCCAGATCGCGCTGCGCCACATGAGCGCGTCGGTGGGCCTGCACCCCGCACTGGTCATCGGTATCTGAATCCTCGGCGGTCACGGCACCCGTGCAAACCGATTCCATCGGGCTGGTATCGCCGCAGCGCGCGGTCTTCGAAGAACCACTGCCACTGGCGTGCGGCCGGGAGCTGGCGGGCTACGAGCTGGTGTACGAAACCTACGGCACACTCAATGACCAGCGGACCAATGCGATTCTCGTCTGCCACGCACTCAGCGGCCATCATCACGCGGCCGGCTATCACAGCCCGGATGACAAACGGCCGGGTTGGTGGAACGAATGCATCGGTCCGGGCAAGCCGATAGACAGCGATCGCTTTTTCATCGTCAGCCTGAACAACCTGGGGGGCTGCCACGGATCCACCGGACCCAAATCCATCAATCCTGAAACCGGTCGGCCCTGGGGACCGGACTTCCCGGTGATGCGGGTACAGGATTGGGTCAACTGCCAGGCGCGGCTCGCCGACTACCTGGGGGTGGCGTGCTGGGCCGCCGTTATCGGTGGCAGCCTCGGCGGGATGCAGGCAATGCGGTGGTCGCTACTCTACCCGGAACGCGTACGCCACTGCGTGGTGATCGCGGCGGCAATGAAGCTGAGTGCCCAGAATATCGCCTTCAACGAGATCGCCAGAAAGGCCATTATGTCCGACCCGAGCTTTGCCGACGGCCGGTACCAGGAACAGGGCCGGAATCCAGACGATGGCCTGGCACTGGCGAGGATGGTGGGTCACATCACCTATCTTTCCGACGACGCCATGGCGAACCGGTTCGGGCGCAATCTTCGCTCTGGTTCACTTGAGCAGGGGGCGATCGGTAGCGTCGAGTTCCAGGTCGAAAGTTATCTGCGCTACCAGGGCAGCCAGTTTTCCGGAAACTTCGACGCCAACACCTACATACTGATGACTCGCGCCCTGGACTACTTCGACCTGGCACGCGAACACGACAACGATCCAGTGCTGGCCTTCCGCCGCAGCCAGTGCCAGTTCCTGGTGTTGTCATTCTCTACAGACTGGCGCTTCTCACCGGCGAGATCCCGGGAGATCGTCGACGCGCTGCTGGCGGCCGACCGCCCGGTCACCTATGCGGAAATCAAGGCCGATGAGGGACACGACGCATTCCTGTTGCCCATCCCCCGCTACCTGGATGTATTGTCCGCCTATATGCAGCGGGTGCACGGGGCCTGATGCGTACCGATCTCACTCATATCCAGCGCTGGATTTCCCCGGCCAGCCGGGTGCTGGACCTCGGCTGCGGTGACGGCGAATTTCTGCAGCAACTGCGCGAAAATCGGCAGGTACGTGGTATCGGACTGGAAATCGACCCGGAGCAGATCACGCGGGCCATATCCCGCGGGCTCGACATCGTCGAGCAGGACATGGACCGCGGGCTCGCCAACTTTCGGGGCCAGAGCTTCGACACCGTGGTGATGGCACACGCACTACAGGCTGTTCACTATCCCGACAAAGTACTCGAAGAAATGCTCCGCATCGGCCGACAGTGTATTGTAACGTTCCCGAACTTCGGGCACTGGCGGTGTCGCTTTTACCTGGGTGCGCGTGGGCGCATGCCGGTGTCACGGTTCATGCCCTACCACTGGTACGATACGCCCAACATCCACTTCTGTACCGTGCGGGACTTCGAGGCACTCTGCGCCGAGCGGAAGATTCAGATCCTGGAACGGGACGTGGTCGGCAACGATGGCGGCCGGACCACCCTGGCCGGACTGTGGCCCAACCTTTTCGCCTCCACCGCCATTTATTTGATCACGAGAGCACCGCAGCGGGAGTCAGCATGACCTTCAGCAACCTGTTGAAAATACCCCGGCCGGCCCGGTATGGCAGAAGAGGTCCGCTCAAAGGCCTCCTGAACCGTCGCGTGCGCCGCGTTTTATCGCCGGGGATTCCAGGCATCGGTGAGCTATGGCGATCGTTCCTCTACATGGCCTGTCTGCTCTGTGCCACCGCCACACAGGCCCAGCAATCAGAACGCTTCGGACCGTATGAGCTTCACTACAGCGTCGTCAACACGACCTTTCTGCAACCGGAGACCGCCGCAGCCTACAATATCACCCGCGGCAAGAAACGCGCCATTCTCAACCTTGCGGTACGCGAACACGGGGAGGGCACAGACGCTTCGGGTGCCGCCACACCGCCTCTGGCAATGGAGCTCGAGGGCAAGACCTGGGACCTGATACAGAACCAGCCGCTGGTGTTCAGGGAAATACGCGAGGGCCCCGCGATCTACTACATCGCCGAGTTCAAATTTATCGACGAGGAGTGGCGCTTTTTTGAAATTGATTTCAAACCGGAGGGAGCCAGGCGCTCCTACCGCTTCAAGTTCAACCACCAGGTGTACATCAATTGAGCGCGCTGCCGGAGCAGCAGACCGTGGTGCTCGCCAGCGGCAACCAGGGCAAGTTGCGAGAATTGCAGCGGGTGCTGTCGCCACTGGACGTCGAACTGAGATGCCAGGGTGATTTCGCCGTGCCTGAAGTGGCGGAGACCGGGCTGACCTTCGTGGAGAACGCGCTGATCAAGGCCCGCGCCGCCGCGGCCCATACCGGCTTGCCCAGCATCGCTGACGATTCGGGGCTGGAGGTCGATTACCTGCAGGGGCGGCCCGGTATCCACTCGGCACGCTACTCGGGCCGCGGCGACGCCGGCAACAATGAGCGCCTGCTGCAGGAGCTCGGCGACCTGCCGGGCCCACAGCGCAGCGCCCGCTACCAATGCGTGCTGGTCTACCTCAGGCATGCCGAGGACCCCGTACCACTGATCTGCCACGCGCAATGGGAGGGCCTGATCCTGACCGAGCCGCGCGGCGAGGGGGGCTTCGGCTATGACCCGCTGTTTTTCCTGGCCGAGCAGCAGTGCAGCGCCGCCGAGCTGGACCCCGAGGTCAAGAACCGCATCAGCCACCGGGCGCGGGCCAGCGCCCAGCTGCTCGATGCACTCCGTCGGCGCGGCTAGCAGCCCGCTGAACGCGGTGTTGCCACCACTGGGCCTGTATGTTCACCTGCCATGGTGTGAGCGCAAGTGCCCCTACTGTGACTTCAACTCACACGAAGCCCGTGCGCTGCCCGAAGCCGCCTATGTCGACTGTTTGCTGGACGACCTGGCATCACAGGCTCGCTGGTTGGGCGGACGCGTCGTCGATACCCTGTTTATCGGTGGCGGCACGCCCAGCCTGTTCTCGACCGCGGCGATCGCCAGGCTGATGGGCGGAATTGCAGACCGGGTGACGCTTGCCCCGAGCCTGGAAGCCACCATGGAGGCCAACCCCGGCAGCGCAGAGTCGCAGCGTTTCGCCGCCTACCGGGATGCCGGCATCAACCGAATTTCACTGGGCGTGCAAAGCTTCCGCGATAGCGCACTGCAGGCACTGGGGCGGGTGCACGACAGCCGCCAGGCGCTCGATGCCCTCGCAATGATCCACGAAGCCGGCTTCATCAATTTCAATATCGACCTGATGCACGGCCTGCCGGGGCAGACCGCTGAGCAGGCGGCGCGGGACCTGGAGCAGGCGCTGGCATTCGACCCGCCACACCTGTCCTGGTACCAGCTCACGATCGAACCCAATACAGCGTATTACAAACGCCCGCCATCGCTACCGGAGGAAGACCAGCTGGCCGCGATCCAGGACGCGGGCGAGTGCCTGCTGGCCGACGCCGGCCTGCAGCATTATGAAGTATCCGCCTTCAGTGCGCCGGGGCGAGAGTGCAGGCACAACCTGAACTACTGGCAATTCGGTGATTATCTCGCCATCGGTGCGGGCGCTCACGGCAAGGTGACCGGCCTGGACGGCGCCGTGCGCCGCTTCCGCAAACGGCGTCAGCCCGATCGTTACATGGCGCCGCCTCGCGGCCACGGGGCGCGCTGGTGGCGGGTGAGCGGGGAGGAGCTGCGCGCCGAGTTCATGCTGTATGCGCTGCGTCTGCAGCGCGGGTTCACGACGTCACAGCTGTGGCGCACGACCGGACTTTCGCTCGCCGACCTCCAGCCCGAGCTGGGGTGCCTGGTGGAAGAGGGCCTGCTGCAACAGGACGGAAACCGCATCCACACCACGGCTACCGGTGCGCGGTTCCTCGATACCGTCATCGGCCGCTTCCTCCCCGACGCCGCGGACGACGGGCTCAGCGACGAGTAAACATCAGGTCCCATACACCGTGCCCGAGGCGCTGACCGCGCTGCTCGAATCGCGTGAGCGGTCGTGTCTCCGGCCTCGGTGCATACTCACCAGCGCCGATACTGTTGACGAAGTCGGCGCTCGCGGACAGCACCTCCATCATCTGCCCGGCATAGGGTTCCCAGTCGGTGGCGAGATGCAGCAGGCCACCCGGCTTCAGCCGGTCAGCCAGGGCGGCCACGAATGCGGGCTGGATCAGTCGCCGCTTGTGATGGCGCTTCTTATGCCAGGGGTCGGGAAAAAAAATCTGCACCCGGTCAAGGCATTGTCCGGGAATACAATCCCTGATCACTTCCACCGCATCGTGCCGGAAAACGCGGATGTTACTCAGTCCCTCGTCCTCGAGCGCGCGGAACAGGCGGCCAACACCGGGCGTATGGACCTCGATACCGATAAAATCAGCCTCGGGCGTCGCGCGGGCCATCGCCAGCAATGAATGACCCATCCCGAAGCCGATCTCGAGGACCAGTGGTGCCCGCCTGCCAAACACCCGCTCGAACATCACCGGGCCGTCGTCGTAATCGAGCCCCCACCGCTGCCAGCCCCGCTCGAATGCCCTCGACTGGGCGGCTGTCATGCGCCCGGTGCGCAGCACGTAGCTGCGGATATGGCGCCGTGGGGAGGTGTTGTCGGGGGTATTGTTCACCGTTGAAATCTTGCGGCTACCTGGCAGTGGCTCGCCCGGCCAGGCGGCTAATATTTCCAGCCCGCAGCCGCCAGGCAGGCCCAGCCGGCGATCAGCGCGAGGCCGCCCACAGGCGTTACGGCACCCAGCCAGCGCAGCCCGGACAGGCTCAGCAGGTAAAGACTGCCGGAAAAAATCACGATACCCACCACGAACAGCCAGCCACTGCTCTTCAGCAGTGCCATGCCCGGCTGGTGGAGGGCCAGCAAACCCACGCAAAGCAGGGCGAGACTGTGGTAGAACTGGTACTGCACGGCAGTCTCGAAGATATCCATTGCATAGGTATCGAGCCGATTACGCAGGGCGTGGGCGCCGAAAGCCCCGAAGGCGACGGCCAGCAGACCGCTTGCGGCCGCCAGGGTGAGGAAAGTGTTTGCCATGGAGGGAGTGTAACGTAAACCGGGGCGCCGCGGCGCCCCCAATCATTCAGGCGGCGATGGCGCCCCTGAGCTTTTTCATCGCATTCTGTTCGAGCTGGCGGATGCGCTCGGCGGACACGCCGTATTGTTCTGCCAGTTCGTGCAGCGTGGCCTTGCTCTGGGCAAGCCAGCGCTGGGCAAGGATATCGCGGCTGCGCTCATCCAGCTCCGCGAGCGCGGCATGGAGCTGCTGCTCGCTGTTGTCCCGCCAGTCGCTCGACTCGACTTCCAGGGCAGGGTCAGAGCGCTGGTCCTCGAGGTAATACTGCGGAGCCTGCCAGCCATCTTCGTCGTCGGTATCCAGCGGGGCATCGAAGGCGACGTCGCGGCTGGTGAGGCGCCCTTCCATGCGCTGCACCTCGTGCAGGTCGACACCGAGATCATCCGCGACAGCCTGCGCTTCATCGGCAGAGAGCCACGCCAGGCTCTTCTTGGCGCTGCGCAGGTTGAAAAACAGCTTCCGCTGCGCCTTGGTTGTCGCCACCTTGACGATGCGCCAGTTGCGCAGGATGTACTCGTGCATCTCGGCCTTGATCCAGTGCACCGCAAACGACACCAGTCGGACCCCTTTCTCGGGGTTGAAGCGCTTGACCGCTTTCATCAGACCCACATTACCTTCCTGGATGAGATCCGCCTCAGCGAGACCATAACCGGAATAGCTGCGGGCGATGTGAACCACAAAACGCAGGTGCGACATCACCAACTGCCGGGCCGCCTCCAGGTTATTGTTGTAGTAAAGATCCTCCGCCAGCTCCCGCTCCCGCTCAGGGCTCAGTACAGGAACACTACCGACGGCCTGGACGTAGGCGGCCAGGTTGGCGCCGGGTACCATCTGGTCAACTGGCAACAGACTCTGATTCATTGTTTCTCCTTACTCCCGGGCCTTTCGGCCGACGATTTTAGCACTCTTGATATTAGAGTGCTAATCCTGGAAAAGTTCCAGAAAAAGCCCCATTTTCAAAAAAATAATCGTTACAAAACAATTATTTGGACTAGCAGCAAGCAAAAACGGCCGCAACCTGCACACGCCGATGCTGCCAGAACACACTCTGCCGGCCCTTTTCCGGGGTATACGTCAGGTGGGCTGGATTCGGCTCAGGTGGCGAGAAACGGAAAGCCAGGCGCCGACAAGGCCCAGCAGGCCCCCTGTGATAATGACATTCAGGGCCCCCATGAGCCCGGGCATACGAAGGCGATACGGGCTTCCATAGAGCGCGGCAAGTTCCTCGATGGGCGAGCGCAGGTAAAACAGGCCGAGCGCGATCAGTATCGCGGCGCAAACGCCGCCGCCGACGCCGAACCAGAGGCCCGTGTAAAGAAAGGGTCGACGGACGAAAGCATCGCTGCCACCCACCAGCTTGATGACGACAATCTCGTCTCGCCGGCTCTCGACCGCCAGCCGCAATGTGTTGCCCAGGATCAATACCACCCCGGTGACCAGCAGGGCGGCCACGGCGATCACAAACCGCTCGCCCAGTGCCATCAGGCGGTTGAGGCGCTCCAGCCACTGCAGGTCCAGCACAGCCTGTGCCACGCCGCTCTGCCCCTCCAGTCGCACCTGCAGTTGAGCAGCGGCCGACTCGGTGATATCCGCCACAGGCTCGACCAGGATTACCGCGGGAAGCGGGTTTTCCTCCAGAGTGTCGACCACATCATCGAATCCCGACAGCTCCCTGAACTCGGCGAGTGCCTCCGCAGCCGACACGAATTGCGTCTGTCGGACACCCTCCACCGACATCAGGGATTCAGCCAGCGCCCGGCCGGCGCCGGCATCGAGGCCACGATCCAGGAACACCGAAATCTGGGTCGGGTTCTCCACCCCGGCACTCATGGCCCGGACGCTGTCGAGCAGCACCGAGAGACTGATCGGTAAAGCCAGCGCCACGCCGATGGACAACCATGTCAACAGGCTGGCGCCAGGATTGTCCACTACCCGGTAGAGGCTGTCTGCCGCGGAGAGCCGGTGATGCCGGACCCAGGCTGCCAGGCGCTCGCGCCAGCCGGCGCGGCTTTGACTGGCGCCGCCGGCTCGACTCGCACCCCCCGGGGCCTTCACGGCCCGGTCCCGGTCACGAGGCGCCCCTCACGGAGCGTAATGATGCGGTGCCGGAGGCGGGAAATCAGCGCCAGGTCGTGACTCGCGATCAAGACGGTAACCCCAACCCGATTGAAGGCTTCGAACAGCTGCATGATCTCCGCCGACAGCGCGGGATCGAGGTTACCCGTGGGCTCGTCCGCCAGCAGTATGGCCGGCCTGCCAACCACCGCTCTCGCGATACCCACCCGCTGCTGCTCACCGCCGGACAGTGCAATCGGCATGGCGCGCTCGCGATCGAGCAGGCCCACCTTGTCCAGCGCAGCACGCACCCGCTTCCCGATTTCGCGGTAGTCATACCCCGAGATAGTGAGTGGCAGCGCGACGTTGTCGAATACCGGCCGATCGAACAGCAACTGGTGATTTTGGAAGACCACCCCTATTTTGCGGCGATGGGCTGCAATGCCCCCGGACCCGACGTTGGCGAGGTCTGCCCCATTGACGATAACCCGCCCCCGTGTGGGGCGTTCGATCAGCATTATCAGGCGCATCAGGGTGCTCTTGCCTGCGCCGGAGTGGCCGGTGAGAAAGACAAGCTCGTCCCGGCCGATCTCCAGCGTCACCTCGCGCAACGCCTGGTAGCCGTCTTCGTAGCGCTTGGTGACGCGCTCGAAGCTGATCATCAAGCGCGATCATCTCCGGCAAACAGCGCCTCGACGAACTCACCCGCTACGAAAGGGCGCAAATCCGTCGCCGTCTCGCCGACCCCGACGTAACGAATGGGAAGACCCAGCTTTTTCGCAATGGCGAAGATGATGCCGCCCTTGGCAGTGCCGTCCAGCTTGGTGAGAGTGATGCCGGAAACCCCCACTGCCTGCTGGAAATGCGCCGCCTGGGCGAGCGCATTCTGGCCAGTACCGGCATCCAGTACGAGCATGACTTCGTGGGGCGCCTCGGGGTCCAGTTTGCCCATCACCCGGACGATCTTCTTCAACTCGTCCATCAGGTTGTCCTTATTGTGCAGGCGGCCGGCCGTGTCGGCGATCAGCACATCCACGCCGCGAGCGCGGGCTGCCTGAAGCGCGTCGAACACGACCGAGGCGCTGTCCGCGCCCGTGTGCTGCGCAATGACCGGCACCCCGTTGCGCTCTCCCCAAACCTGCAGTTGCTCGACAGCCGCCGCACGGAAAGTATCACCCGCCGCCAGCATGACCGACTGGCCCTCACCGAGATAGCGCTGCGCCAACTTGCCTATCGTGGTGGTCTTGCCGACGCCGTTTACGCCTACCATGAGAATAACGTAGGGTAGCTTACCGGTGACCGATAGCGGCTGTTCAACCGGTTGCAGCAACTCCAGGAGACTTTGTTGCAGGGCGCTGCGCAGTGCCTCCGGTGAAGTCAATTCCTTACGCGAAACCCGCCGGGTCAGGCCCTCAATGATGTCTGTAGTCGCTTCGATGCCCACGTCGGCCATCAGCAAGCGCGATTCCAGCTCCTCAAGCAGGTCATCGTCGATGGTCTTGCGCCCCAGAAACAGGTTGCCGAGCCCCTCGACTAACGTATTGCTGGTTCTCCCCAGGCCCCGTCGCAGGCGGGTGAAGAACCCCTCATCGGCAGTATCCGCCATTGCAGCCCCCGTGGCGGCATCCCCGGCTTTCGCCGCCGCAGCGGCCTCAGGCGGCACCGACGGATCGGCCGCTGCGACGCTTGCTGAGCCGCCTGTTTCCCGGGAGCGGCCCTGCTCGGCTGGAGGACGGTTCGCTGTATCGGCAGGCGCCGGGTCCGCAGACTCAACCGGCCGGGACGCCGGTTCCGGGCGCAGCTCCGACGGCTCGGGTGGAACAGCCGCTGATTCGGCAGGATCGCTGGACTTTTTACGCTTGAAGAATTTCATGGCTGACCGCTCTGTTGATCTCTCCGGGGTGTGCATTGCGGACACGGGAAACCCCACTTGGCATGCGGTCTGTACGGTAAGGTACACTCGGATAGGGGCGGTGTCTGCGGACACCGCCATGTTAACACTCCTGACGGAAGCTAAGAAGTAATGGGCGCTGGCAGACGCGGAAACAGCACCGGACAACTGCGGATCATCGGCGGAGAATGGGGGAGCCGGCGGCTCGGCTTCCCCGCCATCGCGGGCCTGCGACCGACCACGGACCGGGTCCGTGAAACCCTGTTCAACTGGCTCGCGCCCGCGCTTCGCGGTGCGCGCTGCGCCGACCTGTTTGCCGGCAGCGGGGCGCTGGGCCTGGAAGCGCTCTCCCGGGGAGCCGCTCACTGTGACTTCATCGATCGCTCGGAGACGGTATGCCAGGCTATAAGCAAGCACTTACTTACGTTGAATGCGGGTGATCGCGCGCAGGTATTCCCGACTACTGCCCAGCGTTTCCTGCGGGATACAAGCCACCAGTTCGACATTGTATTCATCGACCCGCCCTTCGGCGAGGGCCTCGTGGATGTCACCTGCAGGCAACTCGAAGAGGAGGGGAGGCTCGCTACCGACGCCATGGTGTACACCGAATCCGGCGCCAGGGAGGCCGGGTCATCGGGTATTGCCGCCAGTTGGCAGCTGCACAGGGAAAAAACCATGGGCGGCGTAACCTGCCGACTCTACGCGCTTGCCACCACAAAGAGTCAGTAGAGCGGGCGCCGTTGCCGGGGTAGCCCGGCACCCCGGGTCGAAAAATTGTCGCTGCCAGGCAAATTGTTTACCATCCACCGGCAGCCAGCGACCACCGGGACCCGGATCATGAGCACCCAGACCGTCATTTACCCGGGCACCTTCGACCCAATTACCAACGGACACGTCGACCTCACCGAGCGCGCAGCAAGGCTGTTTGACCGAATTGTCGTTGCCATCGCCTACAGCGCCAAGAAAACACCGCTGTTTTCCCTGGAAGAACGCGTGGCGCTGTGCCAGGAGTCTCTGGCTCACCTCGGCAACGTCGAGGTCGTGGGATTCAGCAACCTCCTGACCGAATTCGCCAAGAGCCAGGGCTCAAGTTGCGTGTTGCGCGGCCTGAGGGCTGTTGCTGACTTCGAATACGAATTCCAGCTGGCGAACATGAACCGGGCCATTTTCCCGGAGTTCGAGAGTATCTTCCTGACGCCGTCGGAACATCTTTCTTATATCTCGTCTTCCCTGGTCAGGGAGATCGCCTCCCTGAAGGGCGACATCAGGCCGTTCGTCCCCGCGCCGGTGGCGCAGGCACTGGAGGACCGGTTCGGATAACTCCCTGCCACCGACATACGACTGGCGTAACAGGAACGCTCCAGGCGCTGAAACCGCCCGGAGGTATCCTGGTGTTTACCCTCGAAATCAGGGAATTACATTCGCCAATTTTTAACGGGCAGGGCGGCCACGGGTCGGCGGCATGCTACCGAAAACCCGCCTGGTTCGGCAGCCGGCTAAGGATTTTCCATGCTCGACAGTTCATCGTCTGTCCTGTCCCCGCTGGAATCCTTGTAGGTGTAACCGGATTCCCGGCAACCCAGACAGCGCATAAAGGTCGCCGCTCCCGGTCCGATGACCAGGGTCTCCGCGGCCTCGCCAGCCGCACCGGCCAGCAGGGTAAAGGGGAGGCTGACGATGTACGCCGCCGTGCCGCCAACGGTCATGACCAGCCCCGCCGGCCTCGCCACCAGCAGATCCGCAACCATGGCACCCCAACTGGGGCTGTCATCGACGGCCGTTTGCGCCTGAACGCCTGCTGGCAGGGCGAGTGCCCCGACCAGCGTCGCAGCGGCCAGCGGCCGCCCTATTCGGTTTTTTGTCATTTTATTGCTCCCTGAAACACGTCCCGCGTGTGCGACGCCACGCGGGCCACAAACGCTAAAATCAGTGTATAGGGTTCAACGTTGGCAGGCCACGCAATACACGGTATTCCGCTGACTAACTCTACTTTCTCGCAGATTTCTGCCACAACGCTTGCAGGGCTCGCCCCCTCTGCCATAGACAAACAACTGCTGGGCGAAATAGCCCGGCTTGCCGTCTCCGCCGACAAAGTCCCGCAGAGTAGTGCCGCCCTGCTCTATGGCCGAAGTAAGTACTCGCTTAACTTCTAACGCAAGCCGCTCATAGCGATGCAGGGAGATGCGTCCTGCACCGCGCAGAGGACGGATGCCCGCCTGGAAAAGCGCCTCGTTGGCGTAGATATTGCCCACGCCGACCACAATCCGGGCATCCATGATGAAGCTTTTCACTGGTGCGCGCCGGCCGCGTGACAGCCGGTATAACAGAGCGCCATCAAACTCCTCGGCGAGCGGCTCGGGTCCCAGGTGGGCCAGCAGGGGATGGATCTGGTCACGCTCCACCCAGAGCATGGCACCGAAACGACGTGGGTCGTTGTAACGCAGCAGGGACCCGTTGTCGAAAGCGATGTCGATGTGATCGTGGGTTGCCGGTGTCTCCCGGGGTGAGACCACCCGCAACGAGCCCGACATACCCAGGTGCACGAGGAGTGTTCCCGCCTGGGTGTCGAACAGCAGATATTTGCCGCGCCGACGAATATTTTCGACCCTGCGGCCTTGCAGTTGCCGGCCCAGATCCGGCGGTACCGGCCAACGCAACCGTGGCTCGCGGACTGTCACCGACGTCACCGTGAAGCCTCTGCTGTACGGCTCCACACCACGGCGCGTGGTTTCGACTTCCGGCAGCTCAGGCACGACTTTTCAGATCACACAAGGTCATAATGCAGACGAAAAAAACCCCGGACACTGCCGGGGTTCCTGTGTTCACGCTGGGGCCAGCCAAGGCTATTTGATCTTGCCTTCCTTATACATGACGTGCTTGCGCGCCACCGGATCGTATTTTTTCATTTCCAGCTTGTCCGGGGTCGTTCGCTTGTTCTTGTCCGTCGTGTAGAAGTGACCGGTCCCGGCAGACGATACCATCCTGATTTTTTCTCTCATATTCGCTCTCCTGCTCGCCTGACTCAGACCTTGCCACCGGCCGCACGGATGTCGGCCATGACCTGCTCGATGCCTTTCTTGTCGATGATGCGCATACCCTTGCTGGACACTCGCAGCGTGACGAATCGCTTCTCGGATTCAACCCAGAAACGGTGCTGGTGGAGATTGGGCAGAAATCGCCGGCGGGTGCGATTCTTCGCGTGTGAAACGTTGTTTCCGGTTACCGGGCGCTTTCCGGTAACCTGACAGACTCTGGCCATAATTCGTCGCTCCCAAGCACGAAGTTGGGTATGTGTTGTCGAGATCGGGGCCGCTCCAGGTACCGGATACTGCCGACCGGGCACCCCCCTGTCTCGCGGAGCGCGACTTTATACCAGAACTCCACCAGCCTGACAACCAAAAAGACAGGACCCCCTCGCGCCCCGTCAGCGCCCACGAAGCAGGGGCGCGGTCGCCGGGATGCCGCAGCGGGTTAGCCTCACCGGCGCCCGCTGCATCATGCCAGGATTGACCATTATTAGGCGCGGTGCAGATATCAGGCGCAGTGCAGAACGGCCGGGCAGCACCGGATTGCAGCTGCGCGCGACTGCGACCCTCACAGCAGCCCCTGCTCGGCGAATGAGAACTCCCGCCCACGCCCGACGATGAAATGGTCCAGCACGCGGATATCCAGCAGCGAAAGGGCTGACTTCAGCCTCTCGGTGATACGCCGGTCAGCGCTGCTGGGCTCGGCAACGCCGGAAGGGTGGTTGTGGGCGAAGATCACTGCGGCGGCGTCGTACTGCAAGGCCCGCACAGCGACTTCACGGGGATACACCGCGGCGCCATCGAGGGTGCCGAAGAACAGGTCCTCGCAGCGCAACACCCGGTGCTGGCTGTCAAGGAACAGACAGCTGAACACCTCGCGCCGACGGCCACCGAGATGCAGCTGCAAAAAGGTCCTGGTCTGGTCCGGGTTGGACAGGGTATCGCCATCGCGCAGCGTACACAGCGCGCCACGCCGCGCGAGCTCGAGGGCGGCCTGAAGCTGCGCATAGGTGGCCGGCCCGACTCCGGCACAGGCTATTACCTCCTCGTACCGGGCAAAGAGCAGATCCCCGAGACCACCGAAGCGCCGCAACAGTGCCCGCGCAGGCAGCTCGGCGCTGTCTCGGCCGTGACCCCGGAAAGACAGCACGCACAGCAACTCGGCGTCGGACAGTGCGTGTGCCCCGGCCTGCAAAAGCTTGTCTCGCGGGCTCTCTCCAGCCGCCCACTCACCAATGCCCATTGCGCCCCCCCGTGGAGTCTGACCCCACAGTGTCAAAAACCCTGCGTGGGTGTTATCGTCGATGCTCGAAACCAGTCTTGCAGCTCCGGCAGCGAAATGGCACATCTTTTTAATCGCAATATTCTGCTCGGCATCAGTGGCGGCATAGCCGCTTACAAGTCCGCCGAACTGGTTCGACAATTGCAACAGATGGGCGGCGAGGTCAGGGTTATCATGACCCGTGGCGCCACCGAATTCATCACGCCGCTAACGCTGCAGGCACTCTCCGGCCACCCGGTGCACAGTGAGCTGCTCGACACCGAAGCCGAGATGGGGATGGGGCACATCGAGCTGGCGCGCTGGGCCGACCTGCTGGTGATCGCACCGGCGACAGCCGACCTCATCGCCCGACTGGCCGCCGGCAGGGCCGACGACCTGCTCACCACCGTGGCCCTGGCGACGCCGGCGCCCCTGTTGCTGGCCCCCGCAATGAACCAGCAGATGTGGCGGGACCCCGCGACGGGCGCCAACATCACTACCCTCGAGAGCCGCGGGATGCGCATGATCGGGCCGGCCGAGGGCGTCCAGGCCTGTGGTGACACGGGGCCGGGCAGAATGGAGGAACCGCAGGTTATCGCCGAGGCCACCCGGGCCCTGTTTGCCAGCGGCCGTCTGGCAGGGCGGCGGGTAGTGGTGACTGCGGGGCCGACCCGGGAGCCGATCGACCCGGTGCGTTACCTGTCGAATCACAGTTCCGGCAAGATGGGATTCGCGCTGGCCCGCGCCGCGGTCGATGCCGGCGCCGTGACCAGCCTGGTGAGCGGGCCGGCAACCCTGCCGACACCGGATCACGTGCGACGGTACGATGTGGGGAGCGCGCGGGAAATGTTGGAAACCTGCCTGGAACTCGCCCCGGATTGTGACATCTTTATCGCCTGCGCCGCGGTGGCTGACTATCGACCGGCGACCATGGCCGACCAGAAGATAAAGAAAGGAGCCGAGACGATCACGATGACCCTGGAGCGCAACCCGGATATCGTGGCGACCATCGCAGCCCTGCCCGACGCCCCGTTCACCGTGGGTTTTGCCGCCGAAACCCAGGCCGTTGAAGACTATGCCCGGGAGAAACGCGTCCGCAAAGGCCTCGACATGATTGTCGCCAATGACGTCGCGGCGAAGGGCATAGGCTTCAACAGTGACGAAAACGCGGTCACCGTATTCTGGGAATCCGGTCAGCGAGCGCTGCCCCGGGCCAGCAAGTCCAGTCTGGCCGCAGAAATCGTCGATCTCGTGGCAGCCCATATTTCCGGAGATTTGTAAACAAATCGTCCCCCTGCCGGTTTCCCGGGCTTCCCCGGGCGTAATAGACTAGGTGTCCGGCGATCACCCGTGTTTGCACTATGCTGACAATCAAGCGTAAAGATAACAATAACAAACAATCCGCTAACAATGGAACCAACGGCGGCCCCGCCCAGGGTATAACGGGCGGCCGCAGCATTTTGCGCCGGCTCGCCATACAGGCGCTGGGCATCGTCATAGTCCCCCTGTGCGTGGGATTCGCGTACCTGCTGCTACTGCGGGAACCAGCGCTGCAGGCGACCCAGGCAGACCGCATCAGTATCGCCTTCGCCGAGCGCCAGGCCGCGGGCATCGGCCAGTTTCAGCAGCGTTTCAGGGAGCGTATCCAGTCAGCGGCGGGCTCTGGCGAAGCTCGCGGGGTACTCGAGGCAACCGGGCCAGAAAGCCTGGCCAACCGTGAACAGGCACTCGCGCAATTCTTTCCCGACGCCGTCAGCCTCCATATCCTGCCAATCGGAGAGATGGGTACCGCGCCACTCAGCGAGGGCGACCGGGGTTTGCGTAACCACATTGAGCTCGACCTGGTGCGCCGGGCCAGCGAAGGCCAGGAGACACTCCCCGAATCCTTCAAGTACGAACAGCGCTGGCTTACCTCTTTTGCCCAGCGCATAGACGGTAAGCCCGCAGAGGGGCAGAAAGCAGTGATGCTGGTGACCATCGACAACCAGCGCTTCGTTGAACAGTTAACCGCAGCGGCGTCCAGCTCAGGCCGCTTCGATCTCGAGCAGGTGTTTGCGCCGGGTGGCCGCGCCGGTCAGGGAGTCATCATCGCCTCAACCGGCGCCGGTGAAGAAGAGCGTTTCCAGCGTAACGCCGAGGTACCCGACACCACCTGGCGCGTCGTGTTCACCCCGTCGTCCGCGCTCGTCAACGCGGTCACCATCAGCCCGATACCGGTTATCGTGGTGCTCATCGCGGCACTGGTTGCCGCAATTGTCGGTCTTTACTTACTGATGTCGCGCTTCTCGTCGGCGTTGTCGGGAGAGGCGGCAAAGGTGCTGGCTGCGGCCGACCAGAAAAGCGCGCTCGAACTCGAACTGCCGGAGCTGGTGCCGCTCGCCAAACAGTTGCGCCGGGTGACGCAGAGGAGCTCGCGCCCGCGTACCGTGGCAACAGGATCGCAGGTTACTGCTGCGACCCACAATGGAAACGGGGCAGCAGCCACAGCGAAACCGGCCGCAGGCAGCGAACAGGAGCCTGGCGGCGCGTCACTGGAGCTGGATCTCGCGGATGAGCTGGCGCTGGACCTCGCCGGCAACAGCGAACCGGACGGGCTGCCTGCGCATATCTTCCGCGCCTACGATATCCGCGGACTGGCCGATACAGAGCTCACGGATGAACTGGTGACCGGTATTGGCAAGGCCATCGGAACCCTGGCCGGGGAGCGGGAACAGCAGTCGCTGATCGTAGGCTGCGACGGCCGGGCATCCAGCAGCCGGATCAAGTCGGCATTGATCCGCGCACTTATGGAGAGCGGCCGCGACGTTATCGACATCGGCACGGTGCCAACACCTCTACTGTACTATGCGACCAGACACCTGGCATGCAACTCCGGCGTGATGATAACCGGGAGCCATAACCCGGCCGAGTTCAACGGCTTCAAGATCGTGATAGACCAGCAGACGATCGCGGCGGGCGGCATCCAGGAAATCCTGGAAACGATCAGGAGCGGAAAGTTCAGCTCCGGCCAGGGGCGTACGATGCGCGAAGACATTGTGTCCGCCTACATCGACGAGGTGGTCGCTGATATCGCTATCGCGGTGCCGCTGAAAATTGTGGTCGACGCAGGGAACGGGGCCACCAGCGAAATCGCCCCGCTGCTGTTCGAGGAGCTGGGTTGCGAGGTCGTGCCGTTGCACTGCGAACTGGACGGCAGTTTCCCGAACCACCCACCGGACACCAGCAATGAAGCCAATCTCCAGGACCTTGTCGAGGCGGTGCGGACCCACGGGGCCGATCTCGGTGTCGCATTCGACGGCGACGGAGACCGCCTGGCCGTGGTGTCGGGAAGTGGCGCGATCGTCCGCTCCGATGTGCTGTTGATGATCTATGCGGAAGATGTCGTTTCCCGCAATCCGGGCGCCGACGTCGTCTTCGATGTCAAGTGCAGCCGCAACCTGACTCAGCTGATTACCCAGCACGGGGGCCGTCCGGTACTGTGGAAGACGGGACACGCCTTCATGAAGGAAAAAATGGCCGAGACCGGGGCGCTGCTGGGCGGCGAATTTTCAGGCCATATATTCTTCGGCGAGCGCTGGTACGGGTTCGATGACGGCATGTACGCGGCCGGCCGGCTTGCGGAGATACTGAGCACACGCGACGCCAGTATCGACGAGACGATTGCGGCATTGCCTGCAAGCGTCAATACCCCCGAAATACTGATCCCGATACTCGAGCAGGACAAGTTTCACGCCATCGAGAATATCGTCAGCAGCGCCGATTTCCCGACCGGTAAAACCAACACACTCGATGGACTGCGGGTCGACTTCGCCGATGGCTGGGGCCTGGTGAGAGCCTCCAACACCAGCCCCGCGCTCACTGCACGCTTCGAGGCCTCCACGGAAGAGGGTCTCAGGGAAGTCATGGCCAGCTTCAAGTCACAGATTGAAAGTGCCGAGCCCGAACTGCAGCTGCCATTCTGAGCCAGCCGGGCCCGCTGACCGGTAGCAGGCGATCGGTGATCAACCCTCACTGTCTCGCGGATAGATAGATAGACCGGTCAGACGTGGCGTTCAGGGGTAGTTGCACTGGACTTGTCGGTGGCTGCTCAGCTAGATTGATCAGCCCGCCGTCACAGCCGAGAGAACCACCGATGTCACTCACCCGCGATGCCGCACTCAACGTCGCCCACGTGCTCACGGAGGCGCTACCCTACATTCAGCGGTTTACCGGCCGCCCCATCGTGGTCAAGTTCGGCGGCAATGCCATGGTCGACCCGCAACTGCATGACAGCTTCGCCCGGGACGTGGTGCTGATGAAGCTGGTGGGCATGAACCCGATCGTGGTACACGGCGGCGGGCCACAGATCGGCAATCTGCTCGCCAAGCTGAACATCAGCTCCGATTTCGTCGACGGAATGCGGGTTACCGATGCGGAAACCATGGACGTCGTCGAGATGGTGCTGGGTGGCAGCGTCAACCAGGAGATCGTCAGTTCCATCAATCGCAATGGCGGCAAGGCGATCGGTGTAACCGGCAAAGATGGCCAGCTGATCCGTGCCCGGCAGCTTGTGGTCAGCCGCTACAGCCCGGAGCTCGGTGCCTCTGAGATCGTGGACATCGGCCACGTAGGGGAGGTTGACCAGATCGACACCGAGGTTTTGAAGGTCATACTCGACAGCCACTTTATTCCGGTCATCGCACCGATCGGCACCGATGCCGACGGCAGGACCTATAACATCAACGCCGATCTGGTGGCCGGCAAGATCGCCCAGGTCCTGGCGGCGGAAAAACTTATGCTGCTGACCAATGTCGCGGGCCTGCTCGATGCAAAGGGGAATATCCTGACCGGCCTGAGCACGTTGGAAGTCGACGAACTGATCGAGGATGGGACCATAAGCGGCGGTATGCTGCCAAAGATTCGCTGCGCGCTGGATGCAGTCAAGTCAGGTGTCGCCAGCGCCCATATCATCGACGGCAGGATACCGCACGCCGTCCTGCTTGAGATTTTCACCGACAGCGGCATCGGTACCCTGATCGATAACCGCCGGCGCAAGCCCTAGCAGCCCACCGGGCCCTGCACACTTATTGCAGGGACTGCAGGTAATCGCTAGCATGGATCGACAAACGATGAGCACGGAAACTCATGCCTCCCAAGAAATCCCAGCGCAAGCAGCAGATCCTGGAGGCACTCGCCCGGATGCTGGAGGCCAGCCCGGGTGAACGCATCACCACCGCCGGTCTCGCCCGGCAGGTGGGTGTATCGGAGGCGGCGCTATACCGTCACTTTCCCAGCAAAACCAAGATGTTCGAGGGCTTGATCGAGTTTATCGAAGAAACCCTGTTCACCCGGGTCGGCACTATCGTCGCGGAAGAAGACACCGCATCGCGGCGCTGCGAAAAGATCCTGCTGTTACTGCTCGCCTTCTCCGAGCGCAACCCGGGCATCAGCCGCATACTCACAGGTGACGCCCTCTCAGGCGAGACGGACCGGCTGCACCAACGTGTCGTCCAGCTGTTCGAACGCATCGAAACCCAGTTGCGACAGGTTCTGCGGGAAGCCGAATTGCGTGAGGGTCTGCGCCCGCGACTGCCATTGCCAGCCGCGGCTAACCTGATGATGGCGCTGGTGGAGGGACGGATTGCCCAGTTCGTGCGCAGCGGGTTCAGACAGCTCCCCACCCACCATTGGCCAGACCAGTGGGCGTTTATTGACGAGCGTCTGTTCCGGGATGCGGTGAGCCGAGGTGTGGACAGCCAAACCGGGTCCCTCGCCGGTTGAATTTACTCAGCCCGGCCGCGACGGACACTCATCGCGGCGGGGGATTGCGGCGCAGTTCCACCACCTCGAGCAGCTGACCGAAGCGATCGATATCACGCTGATACTGTTGCGCTACCCGCTCTATCTCCCGGTTCCGGTCTGCTATCGACCGATCGGTCGAGGCAATCTGCTGTTGCAGGTCCTCTATGGCGTTCAACAGCGCCATATCCACCGCCCGGCCCGCTCGCTCCTGATCGGCAGCCTGTGCCTGGTAGGTCTGGACCTGTTGTTTCAGCGTTCGCTTGTTACCCTTGAGAATGCTCAGGCGGATACGCAGGTCGCGCAGTGCCCGCTCCCTTGCGGCCTCGATATCGGCCACTGAGCTGTAACGCAGCAGCAGCGACTCGTCCCACTTCCGCAGGCGGTCTTTTTCCGCTTTGGCGGCCTCCGCCTGTCGTTCACGATTAGTAAGCAGGGCCTGCTCTTCCAAGGAGAGCTCACGGGGTACAACCCGCAGGACGACGCCCTCCTCATTCAGTACCTCATACCCGTTCGCGACATATTCGGGCGGCACCTGGTAGTCGATGACCGTGTTACCCTTGTCGTTGGTATAGCGATACATCTCACGCGCGCTGGCACCCGGGGCGAACACCAGGACGGCAACCAGGGCGAGGAACGATGAGTTGGCTATGTGCTTGTGCATCATGCGCCCAATATAGGTTCTGCCCTGCACACAGACAAGTCAGACACCGTAACGATCTCGGTATTTCTGCATTGCGGCAAGCTCCGCGGCCATCGCAGCCCCGCTCGATTCCAGATAGGCAATGATATGCCCCACGTCAACAATGCTGACGACCGTGATACCGTGTGCCCTCTCGAGCTCCTGGATTGCGGAGAGCGCTGTCTCACCGCGCTCCTGCCGGTCCAGGCCGATCGCTACGCCAGCGAGCGTACCTCCGGCGGCCTCCACCATACCGATCACCTCACGGACCGCGGTGCCGGCGGTGATCACGTCGTCGATAACCAGCACGCGTCGGTCGATCGGGGCTCCCACCAGCACGCCTCCTTCACCGTGGCCCTTGGCCTCCTTGCGGTTGTACGCGAAGGGCACCTCCTCCGTGAGCGCCTCCGCCAGCGCAATGGCGGTGGAGGTCGCCAGGGGAATACCCTTGTAGGCGGGCCCCAGAAGAACATCGAATTCGATACCAGAGGCCATGATCGCATCGGCATAGCAGCGGCCCAGCGCGGCGAGCGCCCGGCCGCTCGCGAAAGCACCGGCATTGAAGAAATACGGGCTTTGGCGGCCTGATTTGAGCGTAAATTCGCCGAAATTGAGCACATTGTGCTCGATAGCAAGTTCGATAAACCGCTGTTGGTAAGCCTGCATGCGACGCCTGTTAACCCCGTTTGTTGCCGCGACCGACCCGTTGAAAGTAATTGCCACGCCGCGATCGCGTTGATTCCGGGCGCGGTGACACCCACAGGTTACGTGCCGGGCACTTTCCCACGTGGACAGAACCCGACCCTTCCCTGGCGCAGCGTAAATGCGTCGGAACTTGTACTATACTCTCTCAGGCTTTACGTTCACTTGCCAGCAAATACCCGCAGTTACATGCAATCCGCTTGGGGTCGGAAGACCCGGTGGAACGCTTGTGATCTGTCCTGTACCGCCGACTTTGCGTCCGGCATTGGCAATCTGGCGTGAACAGAACGCGTACATATAACTACAACACATCGACACACGTGCCGATAACACGAGGCCATAATGAGGATCATCAGCTTCAGCGCGGACGGCCTGCAAAGCGCCGCCGAAAAGGGTTTCTACGAATGGCTGGCAGACCAGGACGCGGACTTCGTCTGCATCCAGGATCTGCGCTGCGCCGAGACGGAGCTGCAACACGATCGCTACTTTCCGAGCGACTACAACGCCTACTTTTTCGACGACATCAACGGCAGGGCCAATGGGGTCGCTCTTTACTGCCGGCAGCTACCCAAGGCGATCATGACCGGGCTCGGGTTTGCCGATTTTGACATGGAGGGCCGATACATCCAGGCGGATTACGGCAACATCAGTGTCGGCTGCCTGCTGGCTCCCCAGGCCCGTGCCGACAATGCGGAAGAACTGGCGCGCAAGAGCCACTTCTACCAGTTGCTGGGTGGACACTTGCAGAAGGTTCGCAACAAGCGAAGGGAATACATCATCTGCGGAAACTGGCAGATGGCGCATACCGCAGCCGACGTCCAGGACTCGGACAGTGCCGCCAGCCTGCCCGGTTTCCTGCCGGAGGAACGCCAATGGCTCGATGAACTGTTCGATTCCGGCTATGTCGATGCTTTCCGCGAAATCAATTCAGACAGCGACGAGTTCAGCTGGTGGCCCGACGGCGACCGCGAGCGCTCGGGATGGCGCAGCGACTTCCACCTGATTTCGAAAGGCCTGAAGTACGCGGTCGACTATGGTGCGATCTACAAGAGCAAGGTGTTCTCGTCCCACGCACCGGTGATCATGGATTACGACATCGAGCTGTAGGAGCATCCACCGAGGCGACTCACCCCTCCGCCAGCGCCGCTTTCTGGTGGGCTACCAGCTGGTCGATGCCATCACGCGCGAGGTCCAGAAGCTCGGTCAGCTGGTCACGGGAAAACGGTTCCCCCTCTGCCGTTCCCTGCACTTCGATGAAGCCGCCGTGCTCGCCCATGACCACATTCATGTCGGTGTCGGCGCCTGAGTCCTCGGGGTAGTCCAGGTCCAGCACCGGCACCCCCCGGTAAATTCCCACTGACACTGATGCGATCATCTGCAGTAGCGGGTCCGTGGTGATCTGCTTGTCGCGCTGCAGGGCGTTCAGGGCGTCGACGAGCGCGACGCAGGCGCCGGTGATCGCCGCAGTGCGGGTGCCACCATCGGCCTGTATGACATCGCAATCGATAGTGATTGTGTTCTCGCCGAGTTTGCGAAGGTCCAGAGCGGCCCGCAAAGACCGCCCGATCAGCCGCTGTATCTCGACGGTACGCCCGCCCTGCTTGCCGCGACTCGCCTCCCGGCCCATACGGGTTCCGGTGGACCGTGGCAGCATGCCGTACTCGGCGGTGACCCAGCCGCGCCCTTCACCCCGCATGAAGCGGGGCACGCCTGGCTCAGCGCTGGCAGTGCAGATAACCTTGGTATTGCCAAAACTCACCAGTACCGAGCCCTCGGCATGGCAGGTGAAATGACGGTGAATCCCTATGTCGCGCAGTTGCTCCGGCCCGCGGCCGCTGGGTCGCTGCATTCGTTGACTCCTTCCAAAACACGCACCATAGCACAGGCCACCCGGTCCACTGTTGGCAACCGTGCATATGGTACACTGGCATCCACAAAGTCTCTTTACACCGGAATGCCTGCCTGCCCATGATCCAGAGTATGACCGCCTTCGCCCGGGAAAATACCGAGACCGCAGGTGGCACGCTGACCGTGGAATTGCGCAGCGTGAATCACCGCTACCTGGACTGTTCATTCAAATTGCCCGATACGCTGAAGGCGCTGGAGCCGCAGCTGCGGGATAGGGCGGGCCAGTCACTGGCCAGAGGCAAACTCGACTGCCTTGCCCGCTGGCACCCGGGAGAGTATCAGCATACTTCGCTCTCCGTCGATCAGGCCCGACTGCAAAGCCTACTGGCGGTAACCGCCGAGATCGAAGGGCAATTGACCGCCTCAAGGCCGCTGAGCGCGCTGGAAATTCTCCAGTTTCCCGGCATCTGCAGCGCCCCCGAGAACAATGAAGAGCAGCTCAAGGGCAGCACCCTCGCACTGTTCGATAAGGCGCTGACGTCGCTGGCCGATACGCGCACACGTGAGGGCGGCAAGCTCGCCGCCATCATCGAGGAGCGACTGGTCGCCGTGAGCGCAGCCGTCGCCGACCTGCGCTCGCGCCTGCCGGGCATGGTGCAGCACCAGCGGCAACGGGTGATCGCGCGTATCCAGGAGCTGGACATAGACCTGGACAATAATCGCCTGGAACAGGAACTGGTGCACATGGCCCAGAAAGCAGACGTCGAAGAGGAACTGGATCGACTCGATGTTCATGTCGCCGAGGTAAGGCGTGTGCTGCAGAAGGGCGGGCCCTGTGGCCGACGGCTGGATTTCCTGATGCAGGAATTGAATCGGGAGGCCAACACCCTGTCCTCGAAAGCCTTTACCAGCGACACCACAGGCACCGCGGTCGACCTGAAAGTACTGATCGAGCAGATGCGCGAGCAGGTCCAGAATATCCAGTAGTACAGGTGAGCGCCCGTAACCATCAGCCACGGATTAACCTATGAACAGCCCGGGCATTCTCTACACTATCTCGGCACCCTCGGGGGCAGGCAAGACCAGCCTGGTCAATGCGCTGGTCGCCGCCCTGCCAGCCCTGCGGGTTTCGGTATCCCACACAACTCGCCAGATGCGACCCGGCGAGCAGGATGGCGTCAACTACCACTTCGTAACAGAGGAAGTGTTTTCCGGGATGTTGGCGGAAAACCAATTCCTTGAGCACGCGCGTGTGTTCGGCAATCTCTACGGAACCTCGCAGGTGTGGGTGGAGGAACAGCTCGCGGCGGGCCTTGACGTTATTCTTGAAATCGACTGGCAGGGCGCAACGCAGGTCAAGCGACTGCTGCCGGACAGCTGCGCAATTTTTATCCTGCCACCATCACGGAACACACTGCTGGACCGACTCCGGGGACGAGGACAGGATGATGACAGCGTCATCGCAACCCGGACCAGGGAAGCAGTGGCTGAGATGAGTCACTACATCGAATCCGACTTCGTGATCGTCAACGACGATTTCGAGACAGCACATTCCCAGCTGCGCGCGATCATCACCAGCCTCAGGCTGCGGACCTCGCACCAGCAAAAAGCACTGGCCGATTTACTGGCCGACCTGCTGCGCTGACCCGGCCCGCCCGCCGATAGTCTGCTGCGGCCGTCCTGACACCTGGCTGCCAGCGCGGTCCCCCACCGGTAAAATTCACACCGCGACAGGCGCATTTCAGCGCCAATACGGTAGCATCATTCCCGCCCTTCCTATTATAATCAAGAGTTGCCTTTAGATGGTGCAACAGCCGCTGGAACCCGTTCGCACCGACCAGGCCGAGCCCGGTGGGGTCGTCCGACGTATCACTAAACTTTCACTCATTACAGGAACACCCATAGATGGCACGCGTAACGGTAGAAGATTGTCTTGAAAATGTTTCCAATCGCTTCGAGCTGGTGATGGTCGCCAGCAAGCGGGCGCGACAGCTCGCCACCGGGGGCAAAGACCCGATGGTCCACGAGGAATCCGACAAGCCAACGGTCATCGCGCTGCGCGAAATCGCCGACGGGATGATTACACCCGATATCCTGGCCCGCGAGGAAGAAATCGAGGCCGAGGAAGAACTGGCTGAAGCGATGGAAAACAGCACCGAACAACTCTAGAGCAAATTTAAGGCAAAGGTCGGGAGGGAGCGAAGCTCAGGCACTCAATGAGTAATCCGATCCACGTATTGCCAGTTGGCCGGATGACCCTGCTCCGCGGGCAGGGCAACTCTCTCCCGGCACAGCCTGCCAACGCCCGCCCCGCGACAGCCCCGGATACTGGCATAACGCCACACCCACCGGGCTGACAGTCATGGATCAGTTCAATGCCCACTCACTCAGTACGCTAGAGCGCACGCTCCGGAGCTACCTGGACCCGGAGCAGACACGCTCTGTCAAGCGGGCCTATTATTTTGCCGAACAGGCCCACATGGGCCAGTCGCGGCGCAGCGGTGAGCCCTATATCACCCACCCGCTCGCGGTGGCGGGCATTCTCGCCGACATGCACATGGACCACCAGAGCCTGATGGCCGCGATGCTTCACGATGTGATCGAGGATACGGGAATAGAAAAATCCGCAATTGGCGGCCAGTTTGGTGAAACAGTCGCCGAGCTTGTTGACGGGGTGAGCAAACTCACCCAGATGGAATTCAAGTCCCTGGAGGAAAAACAGGCCGAAAACTTCCAGAAAATGGCCCTGGCGATGGCTCGCGACATCCGGGTCATCCTGGTCAAGCTGGCCGACAGGCTTCACAACATGCGCACCCTGGGGGTACTCAAACCTGACAAGGTCCGGCGCATTGCCCGCGAAACACTGGATATCTACGCGCCGATCGCCATGCGTCTGGGAATGAACGACGTGCGCATGGAGTTTGAGGACCTCGGATTCAGCGCCCTCTATCCGATGCGCGCCAGGCGCATCGCCGCCGCGATGCGAAAGGCCCGCGGCAATCGCAAGGAGCTGGTGGAAAAAATCGGCCAGCAGATACAAGGAACACTCGAGCAGGAAGGCCACGAAGTCGAGGTCATCGGGCGCGAGAAGCACCTGTACAGCATCTACCGGAAAATGAAGTCGAAGCGCAAGTCGTTCTCTGAAATCATGGACATCTACGCGTTTCGTATCATCGTCGACTCGGTGGACACCTGCTACCGGGTATTGGGCTGCATCCACAGCCTGTACAAACCCGTACCGGGCGAGTTCAAGGACTATATCGCCATCCCCAAGGCTAACGGCTACCAGTCCCTGCACACCGTGTTGATGGGCATGCACGGGGTGCCGATTGAAATCCAGATACGAACCCGGGAAATGGAAGAAATGGCCAATAACGGGATCGCGGCCCACTGGCTCTATAAAAGCGATGGACAGAGTGCCAGTGGCAGTCACGCCCGGGCGCGGGAATGGGTCAGGGGTCTGCTCGAGATGCAGCAGCGCGCGGGGAATTCCCTGGAATTTATCGAGAACGTTAAGATCGACCTGTTTCCAGACGAGATTTATGTATTCACGCCGAAAGGACGGATTCTCGAACTGCCCAGGGGCGCCACGGCGGTGGACTTTGCCTACGCAGTCCACACGGACGTCGGCAACAGCTGTGTCGCCTGCCGCATCAACCGGCGCATTGCTCCTCTGTCGGAGCCCCTGCAAAGCGGCCAAACGCTGGAAATACTGACGGCGCCGGGTGCCCGGCCCAACCCCTCCTGGTTCAACTACGCGGTAACGGCAAAGGCCCGTAGCAATATTCGGCACTTTCTCAAGCACCAGACGCGGGAAGATTCTGTCCAGCTGGGGCGCCGCCTGCTCGACAAAGCCCTGCTACAGCTCGATACCAGTCTCGAGGAGCTCGGACAGGAACGCATTGCAGAATACCTGCAACAACACGGTCTCGCCTGCCTCGACGACCTGCTGGAAGATACAGCACGGGGTAACCGATTGCCGGCAATCACCGCGCAGCAACTGCTGGGTGAGCCGCACGACGGCCAACTCCTCCCCGGACAGGGAGACGCACAGCCGGTTGCCATCAGGGGTACCGAGGGCTTCATGCTGAGCTACGCACGCTGCTGCCATCCAATTCCCGGCGATGCTATCGAGGGTTACCTGAGCGCGGAAAAAGGCGTCGTTGTCCATCGCGACCAATGCCATAATCTGGCTGAGCGCAGGGACAACCGCGAACGCCTGGTTGCCCTGCGCTGGGACGAGAACGTGACCGGTGAGTATGCCGTGGACCTGCGCATCGAGGTCGAAAACCGGCGCGGCATGATCGCCGTGCTGGCCACCCGTATCAACAGCATGGGCGTCAATATCGAAAAGATCTCGACGGAGGACAAGGACCACCAGTTCACCTTCGTCGACCTCGAGCTGATGGTCGAGAGCCGCATTCATCTCGCCCGGATCATGAAACGCCTGCGCACGATCGATTCGGTCAGGCGCGTCACCCGAATCAAGAACTAGGGCACCTCTGGTACCTGACACAAAGGCGCCAGCGGGCGCTGAGGAGCAAACCTTGAGTAATCGAGCTGTTATCCAAACCGGCGATGCACCCCAGGCGATTGGGCCCTACTCACAGGCGGTCAAGGTAGCCAATACAGTCTGGATTTCCGGCCAGATCCCGCTGGACCCGGCCACCATGGATGTCGTCGACGGCGACATCACCGAGCAGGCGAGCCGGGTATTTGCGAACCTGGAGGCGGTGGCGAGCGCAGCCGGTGCCAGCATCGACCAGGCTGTCAAGATCAACATATCGCTGACCGACATGAATGACTTCGCCGCGGTCAACGCGGTAATGGCCGACGTTTTCAGCGAACCGTACCCGGCACGTGCCTGTGTCCAGGTTGCGGCCCTGCCGCGCGGCGTCGCGATCGAAGTGGAGGCGATCCTGGCACTCTGAGCCGCAGGCACACCAGGCGCACCCGTGTCCGGGATCGCGGCACGCCCCGTCACCCAGCTGCGCGGGGTGGGGCCGAAACTGGCGGACAAGCTCTCCGAACTCGGCATACATGAAGTAGAGGACCTCCTGTTTCACCTGCCGATGCGGTACCAGGACAGGACCCGCCTCACACCTATTGGGGCCTGCCGCGAAGGCCAGGAAGTATTGATCGATGGCGAGGTGCAACTCGCTGATATCGCCATGGGGCGACGCCGCAGCCTGGTCGTCAGGCTCCGGGACGGCAGTGGTGCGATCACCTGTCGCTTTTTTCATTTCTCAGCTGCCCAGAAACGTCGGCTGACCGCCGGCACCCGCCTTCGCTGTTTCGGCCAGGTGCGGCGAGGCAGTGCGGGCCCGGAACTCTACCACCCCGAATACAGTGTCATAGGGGATACACCGGTGCCGGTTGAATCCGCCATGACGCCCGTGTATCCGGGTACCGCCGGCATCAGTCAGCAGCAGTGGCGCAAACTGTGCGGACAGGCTATCGCGGAAATTGCTCAACACCCGCCGAGGGAACTGCTCCCGGGTGGCCGCACGCATTTCAGTCTCTGCGAGGCACTGCAATTTCTACACGCCCCGGCGCCCGACACCCCGTTCGAGACGCTGCAACAGAACACACACCCGGCACAGCTGAGGCTGGCGCTGGAAGAACTCGTCGCCCACCACCTGACACTGCAGCGGCTGCGGCGGAAACAACGGCAGCGCTCGGCGCCTCCGCTCGCGCCGGTGCCCCAGGCCATGGCACGTTTTCTCGAGCGGCTGCCCTTCGAACCCACCGCCGCCCAGCGGCGGGTCATCGGGGAAATCTCCGCAGACCTGGAACAGGGCTCCCCGATGTTAAGGCTGGTACAGGGCGATGTCGGCTCCGGGAAAACACTGGTCGCCGCGGCCGCCGCCATGCAGGCGGTGAGTCACGGTTACCAGGTGGCCATCATGGCGCCCACGGAAATTCTTGCAGAACAGCATTGGCAGAGTTTCAGAAACTGGTTCGAACCGCTCGGCATCACCCTCACCTGGCTGAGCGGACGGCGCAAGGGCAGGGCGCGCGCGGACGCGCTCGACGCCCTCGCCGCCGGCTCGGCGGCCATCGCCGTCGGCACCCATGCCCTGTTCCAGTCAGACGTGATTTTCGCCCGCCTGGGACTCGTCATCGTGGATGAACAACACCGGTTCGGTGTTCACCAACGCCTCAGCCTGACCGAGAAAGCGGCCTCTGCGGGTGGCCTGCCGCATCAGCTCGTGATGACGGCGACCCCGATTCCGAGAACCCTCGCGATGGTCGCCTACGCAGACCTCGACAGTTCCGTTATTGATGAACTTCCCCCCGGACGCCAGCCGGTCAATACGCTGCTGGTGGAAAATACCAAGCGGGAACGAGTCGTGCAGCGGGTCGCGCACGCCTGTGAGACGGGCCAGCAGGCATACTGGGTCTGCACCCTGGTTGAAGAGAGCGACCAGCTTCAGGCCCAGGCTGCGGAGGCCGCTGCCCACGATCTGCGGGAAGCGCTTCCGCACCTTAACATCGGGCTGATCCATGGGCGGATGAAACCTGTGGAAAAGGATGCGGTCATGGCTGCCTTCAAGCAGGGCGAGCTGTCACTGCTGGTGGCCACCACCGTGATCGAGGTCGGTGTCGACGTTCCCAATGCCAGCCTGATGGTCATCGAAAATCCCGAACGGCTGGGGCTCGCCCAGCTCCACCAGTTGCGCGGACGCATCGGTCGCGGCGGACAGTCGAGTCACTGCGTGCTCCTGTACCAGTCACCGCTGTCGGCGGGTGGACGCCAGCGACTCCAGGCTCTGAGGGAAAGCACGGACGGGTTCAGGATCGCCGAGCAGGACCTGGCGCTGCGAGGCCCGGGAGAGGTGCTCGGCACGCGGCAGACAGGCTTGATGAACTTCAGAGTGGCTCAACTGCCACTGCATGACGGCCTGTTGCCGCGGGTCGAAGCGCTGGCGCAGCGAATACAGCAGGACCCGGAGACCGAACAACAGCTTATCGATCGCTGGACCGGATCAGTCCAGCGTTTCGGACACGTCTGAGTGAAGCGGGCTAGCTCCTGAGGTCAGAAATCGCCAGGACCAGGACGGTGAACAACCCGCCACCGATCCAGAACGCAGCAAAGTGAAGAACGGAGAGGCCGCCGTCGGCGGGAGAATCAGCCGGAATCCAGCTGGCGAGGAAATAGACCAAGCTCAGCACAACGGCGCCCGCCAATACTTTACCGGCACTGCCCACGGACCAATTCCTTCTGGTCGGCGACGGCCTTTCGACGACTGGTTCATCGAATCCGTCTACGGTGGTTTTCATACCCAAAAAATCCTTTTCGTGCCAGAGGGACCCATAAGCATAGACGCACAATGTGACAATGGCGTTTTTTCGGTCGAAAACTGTCGACAAAGTCACACAATAATGGTTCAGCGAGCCCGACTCGGGTCATCCCCACCGCGCTCATACCCATTTTCAACCACTGAAGCGCCGCCAGCAGCCCCGGCGACGGGCAACAGGCGCCGCCAGCGCCTGGCCAGCTCGCGCTGTCCGATCGATTCCAGGTGCCTGATGTTATCGGCCGGGATGCGCTCGGGCGCAGGATGAGATTCAACGCTGCGGGTGACCATCGCCTCGCGCAAAAGGTGGATGCAGGGAAACGGTGAGCGATTGCTGTACTGACCGGGCGCATCCGGCCGCTCGCCGGCAAAGCAATAATCAGGATGGAAGCTCGCAACCTGCACCAGACCCTGGAGACCGGACTGTTTCACCAGCTCTTCGGCTTCGCCGACCATATCCAGGTAGTCTTCGAACCGGCTCAGCGCCTGGCTGAATACGAGCAGTGTGGTTGCTATCGAGGACTCTGCAGCGACTTGCAGCCGCTCCAGCTCCTCGAGTACAGCTATGCGCAGTTCATCGGGCTCACTGCCGGCGCAGACTGCGATGCGAAGCGTCCCGGCCTCGAAGGGCGCGCGCGCGAAAGGACACAGCCCCAGTCCGATAACGAATTCCTCGCACCAGCGCCGGGTCGCCTTTTCGACCTCGGCCGCGGTAACCCTCGCCGGCGACTCAGGCAAGTATCGGCGGCAACAGTTTCTGCAGGCTGATTTTCTCCCGCACTGCCTCACCGGTGAGAGCAAACCCGAGCAGCTTGCCCTCTCCATCCCGGAACTCGGCCTTGACGTTGCGGCCACGGGCATCGACCTGCCATTCACCGGCAGCCCCTGCCGGTGGTGGCGACACCACTACCGGGCAGGCCGGCGTCTTTATCGTTACCGGCATCGCCGGGTAACTGACCGGCGTCGGGCTGCCGGCCAACGTCTGCCCCAGCGCCCGGGCGGCCGCCATGAGCGGGGCAACGTAGACCAGTACCTGGCCATCAACTTCGGCGCAATCACCCATGGCATACACGTTGGGCGCGCTGGTCTGCAGCAGGCGGTCGGTTACGATGCCACGATTCGTGCTTATACCGGAGGCCTGCGCCAATGCCACCCTCGGCCGCACACCCACCGCTGACACCACCAGATCGGCTGCAATCGTCTCTCCATTGTCGAGCGTCACGGCCACGCCGTCCCCCGCCAGGTTGACCTCCGTCACCAGTGGCCCGAAGTGAAATGTCGCGCCTTTTTCCGTCAGCGCCTCCTGTACGGCTTTACCGGCGGGTTCGGGTAGCAAGGTCGGGAGACAGTGGTCCAGCGGGTCGACCGCCTCGACCTCCAGGCCTCCATTCAGGAGGTCGTTGGTAAATTCACAGCCGATCAGTCCGCCACCGATAATGCAGACCTTGCGGACATTGTTCTTGGCCACGGCCTTGCGGAAGTCATCGTAATCGAGAAGATCGTTGACCGCGTAAACCCGTTCCAGGCCATCGCCGGCAATCGGGGGCCGGATAACCTCAGCGCCCAGCGCCAGCACCAGTTTGCCGTAGTGGATGGCGGTCCTGGAATCGCCGACCTTCACCGTCTGGGCAGCGGTATCGATCTCGCTGACCGCCGTCATCGTCCAGACACTGGCCTTGAGGAGCTTACCCATTCCCCCGGCATCGAGCTGGGCGAGATCGTCGGCCTCGTGGCTCTTGGTAAAGCCCGTCGACAGCATCGGCTTGGAGTAGGAACGTCCGTCGTCAGCCGTGATCAGTATCAGCGGTGTTTCAGAGTCATGCTTGCGGAATTCCTTGGCCAGGCCGTATCCCGCCAGGCCGGTGCCGATAATGACGACCGGCGGGTGCACAGCGTCGGCCACAGGCTCTTCGTGATGCGGCGTCGCATCGATCTCCGCCTCTTCCAGCAGCTCGAAGTCCTCTTTGCCGACGCCGCAATCGGGACACAGCCAGTCGGCGGGCACGTCTTCCCAGCGGGTGCCGGGGGCAATCCCGTCATCGGGCCAACCCTCCTTTTCGTCGTACACCAAACCACAGACGATACACTCCCACTTGCTCATGCCGACCCTCGCTCCCTGGTTCCCGACCCGCCGTGACGACGATTTCCACCCTATATGCAGGCGAATAACACAAAACCCGTCACTATAGGGTCGTGGTCGTATTGTGCAAGAGATTTCTCCGCCCTGCATCTGCTAACATTCGGGCGGAGAAAACCTGCTGCCGGGACGGGCAGAGCAGAGCCCTTACGGCCACCGGGATAGTCGATTGTCACTGCATTCCAACTCTCGTCAAATTGGCAGCGAACCCCTGTGGCGACCGCTGCAACAGCTGTCGCAGCGACGACTCTCGCAGGGCGAGCGGGAGTGGCTGCTGGATGACGGTTCGCTGACAGAGCGCTTAAGCGATCTCGGCGATTTCGAGGTGCAGCGCCTTTACCAGGACTGGCAGTTGCCGCTGCCCAGCGAACGCCGTCTGCTCAATCAACCGGTACGTCAACTGGCGCTGATCCGTGAGGTCGTGTTGTTACTGGACGGCATACCCGTGGTTTTCGCGCGCAGCGTGTTCCCGCATTCCAGCCTGACAGGGAGGCTGGCGCACCTGCGCCGCCTCGAGAACCAGTCACTGGGCGCTATCCTGTTCAGTGACCCCGCCATGCGACGCAGCCCTTTCGAACTCGCCTGGCTGGAAGGCGGCAGCGATTACCTACCCGCGACACTGAGACAAACCGGGGGAGCCTGGGGCCGGCGTTCGCGGTTCACCGTTGAGGACAGGAGCCTCATGGTCAGCGAGATCTTCCTGCAGCGCTTCAAACCCTGGCCGACGTCATCGAGCCTGCATCGCAGCCTGCGCGGCAGGATCACCCCCCCGTAGTGGTCCGGTCGAGAGCCGTCCGGCCGGGTGCGGCCCAGCCGGGTGCGGCCCAGCCGGGTGCGGCCCAGCCGGGTGCGGCCCAACCGCGACTGTTGCGGTCGGCGCCCCGAGCTGAGTGCCAACCGCAGTACAAGTCCGGCCGGGACGTGTCACCGTATCACTTTCGGGAACCGATAGCGGATGCGCGCACTCACCTGACCAATAGGGTAAAATTTCGGCCCCCACTGGACACCTGGAGCGGGAAAACCAGCCAAACGATGTCGACCGGTACGACCAGGGCGCTTTTGCAGCTCATCCGCTTTGACAAGCCCATCGGCACACTGCTGTTGCTGTGGCCTACACTCTGGGCACTCTGGATTGCCAGCGAGGGTTATCCCGACCCCTGGCTCCTTTCGATCTTTGTCCTCGGCACCTTCCTGATGCGCTCTGCGGGTTGTATCGTCAACGATATCGCCGACCACCGCTTCGATGGCAGTGTTGCGAGAACCCGCCACCGCCCCCTGGTCACAGGGGCGGTGAATATCCGCCACGCCTGGGCGCTTGCGCTGGCCCTCTCTCTGGCAGCTTTCGTACTGGTGACGTTAACCAATCGGCTCACTGTGGCGCTGTCCGTGATCGCGGTGCTGCTTGCCAGCAGCTATCCGTACATGAAACGCCACACACACCTGCCGCAGGTGGTCCTCGGGGCGGCGTTTTCCTGGGGTATACCGATGGCATTTGCGGCCCAGTGTAACGAGCTCCCACCACAGCTGTGGCTGCTGTACCTGGGTAACCTCCTGTGGACTATCGCCTACGATACCGAGTACGCCATGGTCGACCGGGAAGACGATATCCGGATCGGGATCAAGTCCACGGCCATTCTGTTCAGCACCAGCGACCGGCTGATGATCGGCGTTTTCCAGGGCAGCAGCCTGCTGGCGCTATACCTCGCGGGCGTCAGTTTCGGACTGGACCTGCCTTACTTCCTCTCCCTGCTGGTTGTCGCCCTCCTGTTCATCTACCAGCAGCACCTCATACGGGAGCGGGCGGCGAAGGCATGTTTCCGGGCCTTCCTCAACAACAACTGGGTCGGACTCGCGGTGTTCCTCGGCATCATAGGTCACTATCTCGCGGGCGGCGCTTCCGCCTGAAACCCGTGTCAAGGATGCCAGCGAATCACAGGGCCCGGTTTCTCTCCGGCCTCCACGAAATCTCCGCAGCGGACTGGGACAATGTCACCGGCGGCGACTACCCCTTCATGCAACATCGGTTTTTGATGGGGCTCGAAACGAGTGGATGTATCTCCGCCGAAACCGGCTGGCAGCCCTGCCACCTGGTGCTGGAGTCCGAAGCATCCGGGACAATCATCGCGGTCATGCCTCTTTATCTGAAGTCACATTCCTACGGTGAATACGTCTTCGACTGGTCCTGGGCAGAGGCCTGGGAGCGCAGCGGACAGGCCTATTACCCCAAGCTGGTCACGGCAATTCCTTTTACACCGGCGACCGGACCGCGACTCTGCAGCATACCGGATATCGCGCAGGACGAGGCCTGGTCATCCGCCCTGGCGGCCGTCAAAGCCTTCGCCGATCGCAATTCCCTGTCTTCGTGGCACGTGCTGTTCACCGACCAGACAGACACCGACTACCTGCAACGACTCGGAATGCACTGTCGCGTCGCGACCCAGTTTCACTGGCAGAATGAAGGCTATTCCAGCTTCGATGATTTCCTGAGTGCCCTCAGTAGCCGCAAGCGAAAGAGCATCCGCCGGGAGCGCCGCCGTATAGAGGAGCAGGAACTGGAGCTGACGACATTGGTGGGCGAGCAGATCAGCGCGGAAGATTGGCAGCGCTTCCACCATTTTTACCAATTGACCTATGCCAAACGCAGCGGTCACGGTGGCTATCTCAACCGTGAATTTTTTACCGATGTGGCCGCCGCGATGGGCGACCAGGTCATCATGGTTGTCGCCCGGTCGGCGGGGCGCGCGGTGGCGGCAGCACTGTACTTCCGGTCTGCCGAAACTCTCTACGGGCGCTACTGGGGGTGTGAGCAGGAGTTCGACTGCCTGCATTTCGAGGCCTGCTACTACCGCGGTATAGATTTCTGTATCGAGAATGGTCTCAAGCGCTTCGACCCCGGCGCCCAGGGCGAACACAAGATACAACGCGGCTTCCGCCCGGTGCACACTCTGTCGAATCACTGGATCGCTGATCCGCGTCTGTCACAGGCGGTGGCCGACTTTACCGAGCGTGAGCGGATCCACAGTGAGTCTTACCTGGAGCAGGCCAACACCCTGCTGCCATTCAGGTCCGGGTAGCCCGGTACCAGACCAGCAGGCGATTGTTCGCAGGCATCGCGAGGTCTTCCAGCAGCTGATACCCCGATGCACTGGCGAGTCCATCCACGGCCTCGAAGTCACGAATGGCACTGCCGGGATCGCGCTGTGCCAGCCACCGGTCAAAGTCGGCATTGCTTTCACTGGTGTAGCGGCCGTCATAATTGAACGGGCCATACACGGCAAGCCTGGCGAAGCTGTCATTGTGCTCTTCGAGCGCCGCGAACAACGACTCTACCGCCGGCCACGCCATGATGTGGAGGGTGTTCGCAGTGAACAACGCATCCCCGCGGCAGGCGACCGGCCATGGCTTTGAGCACGCATCGAGCGCCAGCGGCGGGCCCAGATTGCTGCCTGCGAAGGCGTCGCAGCGCGGGCGCAGGATCGGCAGGTTGGCGGCGAGCTCGGTGGGCCGCCACTCCAGCCACGGCATGGACGCGGCGAAAAAAGCCGCGTGCTGTCCGGTTCCCGCACCGATCTCGAGCACCGACCCTGTCTTCGCAAACAGGCGGCTCAATTCGCTCAGGATCGGCCTTTTGTTATTTTCGCAGGCCTGGGAAAAAGGCAGCTCATTCATAGTGGGTTTCCGGGTCAAAGCGCCGGGGCTGCGATTCCTGAGGGCCGGTCACTGGCGCGGGAAATACCATAACCGGCTGGTAAAGCGCCTCTCACGGGGCCGCATCGCGGGTAAAGACCATCTCGTGTGCCTGTGACTCGGCCCGGTTGTAGCGGTAGCCACCGGCCCTGAATTTCTTCAGTCCGGCCGCATCATTGATTTCACGCTCGATGATGAAGCGCGCCATCTGACCCCTGGCTTTCTTGGCAAAGAAGCTGATCACCTTGTACTTGTCACCCCGCAGATCCTTGAACACTGGAGTAACGACCTCGGCCGAGATTTCACTGGCCCGCGCTGCCTTGAAATATTCGTTGGACGCCAGGTTGATCAACAGACCACTGCCCGATCTGCGCACCTGTGCATTCAGCGCCGTGGCGATATCGCTTCCCCAGAACTCGTACAGATTACGCCCCCCCGAATTGGCGAACGGCAGGCCCATCTCCAGTCGGTAAGGCTGGATCAGGTCCATCGGTCGCAGCAATCCGTACAGCCCTGACAAAATCCGCAGGTGCTTTTGCGCAAACGCGAGCTGGCGGGTATCCAGCGTAGCCGCGTCCAGACCGGTGTAAACGTCGCCCTGGAAGGCAAAAACAGCCTGTTTGGCATTCTCCAGCGAAAACGGTGCGGACCAGTTCATAAACCGGCGGTGATTCAACTCGGCGAGGTTCTCACTGACGCCCATCAACTCCCGGATGTCTCCAGGCTCAAGACGCCGGGCCTCATCGACCAGCGTGGCAGCGGACTCAAGGAACTGGGGCTGGGTCGATTTCCTGGAGGGCGGAATGGTGTCGAAGTCCAGCGTTTTGGCGGGAGAAATGAGAGTCAGCATCGCTAGAGGGCCCGGTTGCAAGCGCTATAAATTGGTCTGGTGAACCGCTATGATACGCCGCACAAGGGCAATCAAAAAGAACTATCCCTGATGCCACCGGTCCGCGTATTGGTTCAAACTATCGACGCCTTCACGGAGCGCAGCGGCAACCTGCTGGCCTGGCTGGCGCTGGGCATGGCTCTGGTCACAACCCTGGTGGTCGTATTGCGCTACGGTTTTGACATCGGCAGTATCGCCGCACAGGAGTCCGTCGTGTACATGCACGGGTGTCTGTTCATGCTGGGTACTTCGCTGACCCTGAAGCGCGACAGCCACGTCCGGGTCGATATCTTTTATCGCGATTTCAGCAAGCGGGCCAGGGCCTGGGTCAACAGCCTCGGCACGGTTATTTTCCTGATGCCGCTGTGCATTTTCATACTTTTCGTCAGCTGGGGTTATGTCGCTGAATCCTGGACGATCCTGGAGGGCTCACCCGAGCCAGGCGGGCTGCCGTTGGTATTTCTGTTGAAAAGCCTGTTGCCCCTGATGGCCATCAATCTCCTGCTGCAGGGGGTCGCGGAACTGCTTCGCAATGCGCTCGTCCTCGTTGACCCGCCCTGATGGAGAGCTACATCGCCCTCTACATGTTCCTCGCGGTCTGCCTGCTGCTCATGTTCGGCTACCCGGTGGCTTTCACGCTGGCAGGCACCGCGCTAGCGTTTGCTGCCGCGGGCATCATTGCCGGCACATTCGATCCGTCCTTTCTTGCCGCCCTGCCGGGTCGGCTGTTCGGGACCATCACCAACATGACACTGATCGCCGTACCCCTGTTTATATTGATGGGCGTGGTGCTCGAAAAATCCCGGGTGGCCGAGCAACTGCTCGACAACATGGCCAATCTGTTCGGCAGTCTACGCGGTGGACTCGGTATCTCGGTAGTAGTGGTCGGTATGCTGCTCGCCGCCAGCACGGGCATCGTCGGCGCCACGGTCGTCACTATGGGGCTATTGTCATTGCCGAGCATGCTCCGCACCGGTTACAGCCCCTCCCTGGCAGCCGGGACGATCTGCGCAACCGGCACACTGGGCCAGATCATCCCGCCGTCTATCGCACTGGTACTGCTCGGCGACATTCTCTCCAACGCCTACCAGCAGGCACAGCTGTCTCTGGACATTTTCAACCCTGAAACCGTCTCTGTCGGTGACCTGTTCGTCGGCGCGCTCCTGCCGGGACTGCTGTTGGTCGGACTCTACGTGCTGTATATCCTGATTTACGCGGGCTTCCGGCCGCAGGCCGCGCCTTCGGCCCAGACGGAAAAACCGACAGCCGCCGACCTGCTGCGAGGCCTTATTCCCCCTCTGCTGCTGATTTTCGTGGTACTGGGTTCTATTCTGAGCGGCGCTGCAACGCCCACAGAAGCCGCCGGTGTGGGTGCAGTAGGGGCTCTGCTACTGGCGTGGGTCAAGGGTGAAATGGGCCTCATGCGTCTGCACGAGGTGCTTGTCAGTACCCTGCAAGTCACGGCGATGGTCTTCATGATACTCATTGGGGCCGCCGTTTTTTCCCTCGTATTCAGGGGCTTTGGCGGCGAAGAATTGATCCACCATTTTTTCCAATCACTGCCCGGGGGCGTCACCGCGGCCACCCTCACTGTCATGTTGGTGATTTTTCTGCTCGGCTTCATCCTCGACTTCATCGAAATTACGTTCGTGGTGGTGCCGATTGTCGGCCCCGTGCTACTGGCCATGGGCGTAGACCCGGTCTGGCTTGGCATCATGATCGCGTTGAACCTGCAAACCTCCTTCCTGACACCACCATTCGGTTTTGCACTGTTTTATCTGCGCGGCGTGGCGCCCGATACGCTTACCACGGGCGCTATCTATCGCGGTGTCATCCCCTTTATACTGATCCAGCTCCTGGCCATGGTCGCCCTCTGGCATTGGCCGGCGCTTGCCACGTGGCTACCGGGCCAGATCGGTGGCTAGCAGCCGGCTCAAAACGTCACAGGCGATTTCGAAATATGGCGAAATCGGCTGAAAACCACCCGCGACAAGCTGGTGAACGGGGTATTGGAGCCGTACCCTGCCAGCTGAGGCTTTTTTGAACGGGTGGCACACCGCCGATGCTCAAGGTCATTCGGGTTCTCGAAAAAATGCCGAAGCTGAGCAGCAGGATGGCTATAACAACATAAATTCGCCGCATGTAACGCAGGAGGGAAGGAAAGCAATGAGTGATATTGACTCTGCACCGGTTCCCCAGGGGGACCTGGCCCTGCAAACCATCGCCATGCCCAAGGATACCAATGCCAATGGCGATATCTTCGGCGGCTGGCTGCTGTCGCAGATGGACCTGGCCGGCGGCATCACCGCAGCAGAGGTTGCCGGGGGCAAGGTCGCCACGGTGGCGATCGACGGCATGGTGTTCCTGACACCGGTACACGTCGGCGCAGTGGTAACCTGTTTTTGCGACGTATTGGAAATCGGCCGCAGCTCCGTGCGCATCGTCGTCGAAGTGTGGATCAACTCCCAGCACGACGGCGAGCCGATCAAGGTCACCGAGGGCGAATTCGTCTTCGTCGCCATCGATCAACACGGCCGTACGCGGGCCATCAGGCGCTGACCACGCGAATCAAACCATTTTCACGAGGGGGAAGTTGATCCAGGGCCGGCCAGACACCAAATCAGCCGTTTACGGCTAAAATGATGGATACATCGGATTCCAGGCCACCGAATCAGTGAACAAACGGGGCTAGCGACCCTCGGACAGCAGCAGGTCCACCTTCTCCCGTGCGTTGATGTATGCCTGCTCGGAAATAGCGTGGTAGGACTTCACCCCTTCTCGGAAGGCTTTATAGGACGCGTGTACTTTTGCCGCCATCGGGTCGGTCTCGACCAGTTTCTGCATGACCCTTTCGCTCTCGCGCCCCAGCGCGGCGAGCACGTCATCCGGAAGGCGACGTAATTCCACGCCGTGGGTTTCAACCAGCTCCCTCAATGCCGCATTGTTACGGGCGGTGAATTCATCGAGCATGTTCTGGTTCGCCGCCCGCGCGGTAACGGTCACCATTGCCTGCAGGTCTTCAGGCAGTGACTCGAAGGCCTGCTCGTTGACAATGAATTCAAGCATGGCACCTGGCTCATGCCATCCCGGATAGTAATAGTACTTGGCGACCTGGTGCAGGCCGAGCGCCAGGTCATTGTAGGGCCCCACCCATTCGGTCGCGTCGATCACCCCGGTCTGGAGCGAGGTGTAGATTTCCCCACCGGGGATTCGGACTGCCGTACCGCCGACCGCTGCGAATACTTCCCCGGCCAGCCCCGGAATCCGCATCTTCAGACCTCTGATATCGTCGACCGAGCGAATCTCCCGGTTGAACCATCCCGCCATCTGCACGCCGCTGTTGCCGCCCGCGAACGGGATGATACCGGCGGGCGCGTAGGCCTCGCGCCAGAGCTCGAGGCCGCCGCCGAAATGCAGCCAGCCGTTGATCTCCTGAGCCGTCAGCCCGAAGGGCACCGCGGTAAAGAAGACCGACGCTGGGATTTTTCCTTTCCAGTAATAGGCAGCGCCGTGACCCATCTCCGCAACGCCCTGGGAAACGGCGTCGAACACCTCGAAGGCCGGGACCATCTCGCCGGCGCC
Source organism: uncultured Gammaproteobacteria bacterium (assembly GCA_963753815.1). Taxonomy (GTDB): domain Bacteria; phylum Pseudomonadota; class Gammaproteobacteria; order Pseudomonadales; family Halieaceae; genus CAVWDU01. The sequence goes on along the minus strand of CAVWDU010000003.1, from coordinate 1,292,677 downwards.
ATAAACATGAACCTTGAGGCGGCCGTTGCTGACCCGCTCGATTTCGCGTGCAAAATACGCGGGACCGCTACCCAGGCCGGGGAGGTTCTTGGGCCAGGTCTGGACCAGTTTCCACTGAAAAACCTGCTGTGAACCATCGGCCAGAGTGACACCCGAACGCTCCCGGTTGGTCGCATGATCCGAAGCCCACAGGCCGATGACCAGAACCAGGGCCGCGACCAGCGCGAGCACCACGGCGGGCATCAGGCGTTGTTCCATGAGGACTCCATCGGCGGGTGTGTCGGGGCGATTATCACATCAATTGAAGATTGGCGTACTGCAGTACCAGCCATTTACTTCCTTCGGCGTCAAAATTGACCTCGACCCGGGCACTCGATCCGCGCCCCTCGAAGTTTAGCACGATGCCCTCGCCAAAAATCTGATGATACACACGCTGACCGAGACTGAGCCCAGTATCCGGAACCTGCGCCTGGGTCATGCTGACAGGACGCACCGTCCTGGTCTGCAGGCGGACTTCTTCGATCAGGGAGTTCGGTATCTCGCGCACGAATCGCGAGGGGGTGTTGTAGGTCTCTGTGCCGTGCATGCGACGGGTCTCGGCGAAAGAAATCACCAGCTTTTCCATCGCCCGGGTTATGCCCACATAGCAGAGGCGTCGCTCCTCCTCCAGGCGACCGGGCTCTTCCAGGGACATGCGGTGCGGAAACAGGTTCTCCTCCATGCCGGCGAGAAACACCAGCGGGAATTCCAGTCCCTTGGCGGAGTGAAGCGTCATCAGCTGTACACTGTCTTCATGTTCGTCCGCCTGGCCGTCACCGGCATCCAATGCCGCGTTGTCCAGGAACTGTTGCAACGGGGAGAGTTCCTCCCCTTCGGCACTGAACTGCCGGGCGGCGTTTACCAGTTCCTCGAGGTTTTCCACTCTTGCCTGGCCTTTTTCCCCCTTTTCCTTTTTGTGGTATTCGATAAGCCCGGCCGCGTCGATAACCTGCTCGACGATTTCGGGCAGCGTCAGTTCCAGCGTTCCGGCATCGAGCTCGTCGATAAGCACCGTGAAGGCCTCGAGTGCGCTCAGCGCCCTTGCGGGGAGCAGCTTTTCTTCCCCGGCGACGGCGATGGACTGCCACATCGACAGTCCCCGCTCCCTGGCACACGCCCTGACCGCGTCCAGCGTTTTGCCGCCGATGCCACGCGGCGGGGTATTGATCACCCGCTCTATGGCCGCGTCATCACCGCGATTCAGCAGGAGCCTGAGGTATGCCAGCGCGTTGCGAATCTCCATGCGTTCATAAAAACGCTGTCCCCCGTAGATTCTGTAGGGCACATTCTCACGCAATAGCGCCTCTTCCAGCACCCGGCTCTGCGCATTGGAGCGGTAGAGTACGGCAACCGATTCCCTCAACCTGCCGGTTTCCAGCCACCGTTCGGTCTGTTCAACGATAAACCTTGCCTCGTCCTGCTCATTGAAGCCGGCATACAAGGTGATCGGCTCGCCCGTGTCACCCGCGGTCCACAACTCCTTGCCGAGACGGCCGAAATTGTTGGCGATGACGCTGTTGGCCGCCCGCAATATCGTCTCCGTGGAGCGGTAGTTCTGTTCCAGCCTGACCGTCTGCACCGGCGCGAAGTCTTCGCTGAAACGCTGGATATTCTCGATCCTGGCACCGCGCCACCCGTAGATCGACTGATCGTCATCACCCACCGCCACGACCGGGATTGTCTCCCCGGCCAGCACGCGCAACCAGGCATACTGAATGGTGTTGGTATCCTGGAACTCATCCACCAGAATCTGCCGGAATCGCCCTTGGTAGTGGGCGAGCACGTCGGGTGCGTTCAGCCACAATTCATGTGCCCGCAACAGCAGTTCGGCAAAATCGACCATGCCGGCGCGCTCGCAGGCGTCTTCATAGGCGTGATAAATCGCCAGCATGGTGGTCAGAAACAGGTCGCCCTCGGGTGCTTCTATATGTCGGGCGCGTAATCCCTCGTCCTTCTGGCCGTTGATGTACCACTGCGCCTGTCGAGGTGGCCACCTCGATTCATCCAATTGCTGTTCGCGGCAAATGCGCTTGATCACCCTGAGCTGGTCGTCGCTGTCCAGGATCTGGAAGTTCTGTGGTAACCCCGCTTCCTTCCAGTGTGCCTTCAATAATCGGTGCGCCAGACCGTGAAAGGTTCCCATCCACATGCCATGGCCGGGAATCTGCAACATCTCCTCGACCCGTGATCGCATTTCGCGGGCTGCCTTGTTGGTGAAAGTGACCGCGAGAATCGAGTAGGGAGACATGTCCAGGGCACGCACCAGCCAGGCGATACGATGCACCAATACGCGTGTCTTGCCGCTTCCGGCACCGGCCAGAACCAGCATGTTCTGGCTCTCAGCGGCGACCGCCTCGCGCTGCGCAGTATTGAGTGGGGAGAGAATATCGGATACGTCCATCGCGGCATTCTAAGGGATTCCGCCGGCGCCATACAGCGCGTCGTCCAGTGTGCTGCAATCACCCCCACGCCGGATACGGGACGCGCGAGTATCCCCTGAGCGTGCAAAAAAAGACACAATAACACGGCGGGTAATGCGGATTACGCTCTGATAACATCCGGGTGTCCCGAGCAGTGGAGCAGGTTTTCCCGATGGCCGACGAATCTACCCCTGGCAGGCAACCTCATGACGGGGAAGCCACGTCGATACTGAGCGCCTTTGCCGACCAGAGCCTTGAGACGGTGGCGAAACAGCAGGCCACCGAGCGCCAGCGAGCAATCGCAGAGGGTGAGGACGCTCAGGCGGCAAAACGCCCAACCAATGCGCCGCAATGGAACCCGGACGATCCGGTCGACAGCATCGATGGGGACGATGGACGCATTCCACCTGGCCTGCTGATAGCGGCTGTCGCTGCAATAGTTCTGCTCAGCTTTGGTGGCTACGGTATCGTCAAGGAGCGCAGCGAATTGCGTGAGGAAATCACCCGTCTGCAGGCAGAATTGGCCGTCCCCGTGCGGCCCTCTGCCGGCAACGCCGAGACCCGCCTGGCACTGCGGCGAATTGAACAGCGCAACGACGAATTGCGGGCGACGATAGCGACGCTCAAGCAGGAAAATCAGCGCTTACAGGCTTCCCTTGCTGAACAGCAATCGGCCGCGGCTGAGATGACGGACTCGACGGCCGGCAACCTCAAAACGCAGGAACCCGTGACCAACCCGGTGGCGCTGGTCGCCGCTGCGGAACCTGCAAACACGATACCCGTTGAACCCATCACCGACACCGCCGTAGCTGGTCCGTCTTCACCGGCTAACGCCGGCGCAAACGACACCTGGTTCGTCAATTTCAGCTCCTACAGTCAGCGTGCCAACGCCCAGTCCTGGGCAGATCGACTTACGCCAGAAAGTGGCAGGGTCACCGTGGTGCCAGGCGTGCGCAACAACAGGACCTACTACCGCGTCCGTGTAGTCGATCTCGAGAGCAAGGCCGCGGCCAGCCAGGTTGCGCGGCAACTGGAACGGGAGCACAAGCTTTCCGGCCTCTGGGTGGGCACTGATTAGACGCCATCGCTGGCCGGGGTTACCAGGCATCGGTGAGCCAGGGCGCCCCGGGACCGACTTGGCAGTCCCCCGGGGGGCTGCTAATCTTCCAGAATTACCCGCTGAATAAGGCCTTGATCATGAAACTCTCCGCTGTAATGGTACTCGTGCTCACAGCGAGCGGCCCGCTGCTCGCAGCCGAGTGCATCAATCCGGAAGCACCGTCCCTGCCCAAGGGCGCAAAGGCAAGCATGGAGCAAATGCTGGACGGTCAGAAAGCCGTCAAGGCATTCCAGTCGGCCAACATCGAGTATATGAACTGCCTGGAAAAACAGTTCATGGACGCAGAGGCCAGGGCTAAAGAGGGCACCGAGGACGAGCGCGCGGCTGCGCAGGCCGAATACGCCAATGCCCTTGAAGCCTACAACACCGCCGTTTCCCGTGAGGAGTCGGTGGCCGGGCAGTTCAATACCGAGATTCGCGCCTACAAGGAAGCCAATCCCAAGTAGTTCCGCTCAGGCGTCGCGGCTCTTGTGGGCCAGGGTTGCCGCGTTGGCCTCCCAGTTCTGGCCATCGAACGGCACGATGGTGACCTCGGCCGGGCGTTCCCGCAGGCAGTTCAAGTTCACATCAACGCCGTCCGGGTTCGACCGCGCCCGGTAGAATGGCTTGATACCGCATTTTTTGCAGAAATAGTGCCGGGCCACTCCGCTGTTGAAGCGGTACGTCGTGAGCATCTCCTCACCGGCGAGAAGCCGAAACTTCGCACTGGGCACGATGAGGTGAAGATAGCCGCTCATGCTGCAGATGGAGCAGTTACAGTCCTCGACCTCCACTGACTCAGGCGCTTCGACAACAAACTGAACCGCCCCGCAGTGGCAGCCTCCGTGGTATTCCATCACCGCTGTCCTCCCCATACCCCTGATGCCGATACTTTACTGTTACCGGGCGGCGCGCGGCGCGGCCAGGCTACAGCCTACTCCACGGTCACGGATTTGGCCAGGTTGCGCGGCTTGTCCACGTCGGTGCCTTTCTGCACGGCCACGTGATACGACAGCAACTGCAGGGCCACGGTGTAGATAATCGGCATCAGCGGCTCGGGGCAGCTGGGCATGGAGAGCACCGTCACCCTGGGCTCATTGGCAAATCCCGACTCGCGATCGGCAAACACGAAGAGTTCACCCCCGCGGGAGCGCACTTCCTCGAGGTTGGATTTAAGCTTCTCCAGCAGGTCATCGTTCGGTGCCACGGCAACGACCGGCATGTCCGCATCCACCAATGCCAGCGGGCCGTGTTTCAGCTCGCCGGCCGGGTACGCCTCGGCATGGATGTAGGAGATCTCCTTGAGCTTCAGCGCGCCCTCCATGGCGATCGGGTACTGAATGCCCCGGCCCAGGAAGAGCGCATGGTGCTTGGGAATGAAGCGCTCGGACAGGGTCTCTATTTTCGGATCGAGGGAAAGGGTCTCCTGAACCAGTTCCGGCAGCGTGCGCAGGGCTGCGATCAGCTCCCGCTCCTGTGCCTCACTGAGAGAGGATCGGCGTCCCAGGACCATGGTAAGCATCAGCATGGCCACCAACTGGGTGGTGAAAGCCTTGGTGGAGGCGACGCCGATCTCAATCCCGGCGCGGGTGAGGAACACGAGGTCACTTTCCCGAACCAGGGTGCTGTTATCGACATTGGCGATCACCAGGCTGCCGACGAATTCCGAATCCCTGGCATTGCGCAGTGCTGCCAGGGTATCGGCGGTCTCCCCGGACTGGGAAAGAGTGACAAGTAACGTCCCTTCGTGCTGAATCCGCTTGCGGTATCGGAATTCAGAGGCCACTTCGACCTCGCACGGCACACCGGCGAGCTCCTCGAGCCAGTAGCGCCCGACCATGCCCGCATGGTAGCTCGTGCCGCAGGCAACAATCTGTACATTTTTGACCTTGTCGAACACTGCGGCCGCGTTGGCACCGAACAGGGAGTCGTCAACACGTTCACCGCGCGCGACGGCAAAGGTGGCGGCCAGCGCGGCGGGCTGCTCGTAGATTTCCTTGAGCATGAAATGATCGAAATGGCCCAGCTCGGCGACTTCTACCGCTTCGGAGATTCGGGTCTGGTCGCGCTCGACCGACCTGCCGGAACGGTCGATGACCTCAATGCGTGAAGGTGTGACCCGGGCGAGGTCGCCCTCTTCCAGATAGACAAAGCGGTCAGTCACCTGGCGCAGGGCAATCTGGTCCGAGGCGAGAAAGTTTTCCCCGATACCAACACCGATGACCAGGGGGCTGCCCTCCCGCGCGGCGACAATTTCGTCCGGGCATGCCACATCGATGGCGGCAATGGCGTAGGCCCCCTTCAGCCTGACCACGACATTCTGCATCGCGGTCCACAGGCTGTCGCCATCGACCAGGCGTTGATGCAGGAGGTGAATAATGACCTCGGTGTCCGTGGCGGACTGAAACTCGTAACCGGCGGCCTGCAACTCCTGGCGCAGGCTCGCGTGGTTTTCGATAATGCCATTGTGAACCAGCGCCACCCTGTCACCCGACACATGCGGGTGGGCATTTGCCGCGGAAGGCTCGCCGTGTGTTGCCCACCGCGTGTGGGCGATGCCGGCGCAGCCCAGGTACGGCCTGAGAGCCTGGGATTTTTCCAGCTCCGCCACTTTACCCTGCTGTTTGTGCAGCTGCAGGTTGGCTTCGTTGTCGATCAGGGCCATTCCCGCTGAATCATAGCCGCGGTATTCGAGTCTGCGCAGACCCTCCAGAAGGATACCCGAGACCTCTCTACGGGCAGTTGCTGCAACAATTCCACACATACCTGCTATTCTCCTGCCGTTTCGCCGGGGCGCTTCCAGCCGCTGATGTTGCGCTGCTTACCGCGTCCGACGGCAAGCTCCTTTTCACCCACCCGGCGCGTCACCGTCGACCCGGCTGCCACGAACGCCCCACCGGCGATCTGAAGCGGTGCAACCAGGGTACTGTTGGAGCCGACGAAACTGGCATCGCCGATCACAGTGGCATGCTTGTCGACACCATCGTAATTGCAGGTGATCGTGCCGGCGCCAATATTGACCCCCGCGCCCATCTGGCAGTCACCGATATAGCTCAGGTGGTTGACCTTGCTGCCCGGCCCGATCACCGATTTTTTCGTCTCCACGAAGTTTCCGACCCGGGCGCCGTCCCGCAGCTCGGTACCGGGCCGTAAACGCGCAAACGGGCCTATGCTGCAGCCGGCACCAACGGTGACGCCCTGAAGATGGCTCATTGCCTCTACACGACAGTTGTCGCCAATCGTGACATCGGACAATACACAGTTAGGACCGATGGAAACCCCGTTACCCAGGCGCACATTACCCTCGAAAACCACGTTCACGTCGATTGCCACGTCTTCACCGCAGACTAACTCACCCCGGATATCCACTCGCGCCAGGTCGGCCAGGTAGACCCCTTGCTGCAGCAGGGCGGCTGCCTGTCGGCGCTGGAACTCGCGCTCGACCGCGTTGAGCTGCAGGCGATCATTGACTCCGAGGATGTCCAATTCGTCGGTGGTGTGGCTGCTGCCGACCGACTTGCCGTCAGCAACCGCCAGCGCGAGGATATCCGGCAGGTAATACTCACCCTGCCGATTGTCATTACCCACCCGTGGCAGGTACTGGTTGAGGTCGTTGGCAGGCGCCGCAAGTACCCCGGTATTGATTTCCCGGATGGCTCTCTGCTCGCCATTCGCGTCCTTTTCCTCGACGACCCCCTCGACAGCGCCGCTGTCGTTGCGAAGAACCCTGCCGTAGCCCGTGGGGTCAGCCACCGTGGCGGTGAGCAGGGCGGGCGCTGCCGCGGCCCGGTCAGCGAGCTGTTTCAGCATCGGGGTGCGGATCAGCGGTACGTCGCCGTAAAGCACCAGCACCGTGCTTTCCGGCTGCACCGCCGGCATTGCCTGCAACACGGCATGCCCGGTTCCGAGGCGTTCCTCCTGCACCACCCAGTGTGCATCGGGCGCCTGAACAGACTCGCGCACCCGATCGGCACCGTGACCGACGACGATGTGCACGGCGACCGGCTGCAAGTCCTGGGCCGTATCGATGACGTGCTGCAGCATTGGCCTGCCGGCGACAGGGTGCAGGACCTTGGGCAGGCCAGACTTCATGCGGGTGCCCTGTCCGGCGGCGAGAATGATGACTTCGAGGTTCATAGCGGTCGGCTCATGGTCATGCTGTCAACCAGATGAGGACAGCGTTCCACATTATTCCGCGGTCACCGGTGGAGTAAAGCGCAACAATGCCGAAATAGCGGACCAGATCACGATTTGCACATCGGGTGCGAGTGCCGGGCAGGGCAATAACCCGGCGTATTCATCCGCCGAGCGGGATCTGCGAGCGACGCTCGCGCTGGAAAACGGGGGGACAGACCACCCCGATTGCGTAGGCAGGGCCTCTCAGCCGCGGATTGCGGTGGTTACCACTCGCAAGCAGTGAGTGATCACTAACCCAGAGAGGCTTCCCCTGCGCGGTTTATACCCTCGCTGGTCAGGATGAGGGACGAGGCGCGGAGGCGGCGCAGGCTGACTAGCAGCCTGTTGAAACGCCACAGACGAGTGCGAGGCAAGGCAAAAATCGGCGAAAAACCGCAGTGTACACGGCAGTACATGAGGATTTTGAGCCGGTTTTTAACGCCGCATCGTGCCGGCTGAGGCGTTTCAACAGGCTGCTAGCCTCTACCGGCCCGATTGCGCATTTTTCGCAGGGTCGCCAGCTGCGCGGCGGCTTCCGCCAGCTGCGCCGACGCGCGGCCGTAATCGAAATCACCACTCTGGTTGGCAAGCGCATGCTCGGCTTCGCGCTGCGCCGCCTCCGCAGCCGCCTCGTCCACGTCTTTCGCGCGCAGGGCGGTATCGGCGAGAATCGAAACCACCCCGGGCTGGATCTCGAGAAATCCGCCGGAGACATAGTAAACGTGCTCGTCTCCGTTCTGCGTTAAGATTCTGACGGGGCCCGGCACCAGCGAGGTCAGCAGGGGAGCGTGGCCATAGCTCACGCCCAGTTCACCCACCTCGCCGGTGGCCACCAGCATCTCGACGAGCCCGGAGAAAATTTCTTCCTCGGCGCTCACGATGTCGCAGTGGATTGTCATGGCCATGTCAGTACTCCCGGGAAAACGCCTGTCGGATTACAGGCTCTTCGCTTTCTCTACTGCTTCTTCGATGCCGCCAACCATGTAAAAGGCCTGCTCCGGCAGGTGGTCATATTCGCCAGCGAGAATGGCCTTGAACCCGGCAATCGTATCCTTGAGCGAAACATATTTGCCGGGAGAGCCGGTGAAGACTTCCGCCACGTGGAAGGGCTGGGACAGGAACCGCTCGATCTTACGCGCCCGGTTCACGATCTGCTTGTCTTCTTCTGACAACTCATCCATACCCAGGATCGCGATGATGTCCTTGAGTTCCTTGTAGCGCTGCAACACTGACTGCACGCCACGAGCGGCCTCGTAATGATCATTTCCGATCAGCAGCGGGTCGAGCTGGCGCGACGTCGAGTCCAGCGGGTCAACCGCGGGATAGATACCCTTGGCGGCAATATCCCGGGACAGTACGACGGTGGAGTCCAGGTGTGCGAACGTGGTGGCGGGAGACGGGTCTGTCAGGTCGTCTGCGGGTACATAAACCGCCTGGATCGAAGTGATGGAACCTACTTTGGTCGAGGTGATGCGCTCCTGCAGCACACCCATTTCCTCGGCCAGCGTTGGCTGGTAACCCACCGCGGACGGCATCCGGCCCAGTAGCGCCGACACCTCGGTGCCCGCCAGCGTGTACCGGTAGATGTTGTCGATGAACAGCAGTACGTCACGACCCTCATCTCTGAACTTCTCCGCCATGGTGAGCCCGGTCAGGGCGACACGCAGACGGTTACCCGGCGGCTCATTCATCTGACCGTAGACCATCGCCACCTTCGAGTTGCTGAAGTTCTCGACGTCGACGACGTTGGACTCCTGCATTTCGTAGTAGAAATCGTTACCCTCACGGGTACGCTCCCCGACGCCGGCAAATACCGACAGCCCCGAGTGCTCGGTGGCGATATTGTTGATGAGCTCCATCATGTTGACGGTCTTGCCCACGCCGGCGCCGCCGAACAGACCTACCTTGCCGCCCTTCGCAAACGGACAGACCAGGTCGATCACCTTGATGCCGGTTTCCAGCAGTTCCTCGGACGCCGCCAGCTCGTCGTATGCCGGCGCCTTGCGGTGAATCGAGGCGCGCTCCTGCTCGCCGATGGGTCCGCACTCGTCAATGGGGTTGCCGAGGACATCCATAATTCGACCCAGTGTCTCCAGGCCGACGGGCACCGATATCGGTTTGCCGGTGTTTTCCACAGCCAGCCCGCGGCTCACACCTTCGGACGACCCCATGGCGATAGCCCTGACCACACCGTCACCCAGCTGTTGTTGCACTTCGAGTGTCAGTTCTTTCTCGGGGACCGTCAGTGCATCGTAAACCCGTGGCACCTCCTCCCGCGGGAATTCTACGTCGATGACGGCACCGATGATTTGTACGATTCGTCCGCTGCTCATGTTCGGATCCTCTGCCTCAAAATTCTGTAATGCTGCCGGGTTTGCGCGGTTATTGGTCCCGCCGCGCCAGCCCCGAAGCCGGTAACGCTGTCAGCCCGCTAGCTGATGGCCGCGGCGCCGCTGACGATCTCCGACAGCTCCTGGGTAATTGCCGCCTGACGCGCCTTGTTATAAATCAGCTGCAGGTCGTCGATCAGCTCTCCGGCATTTTCCGTGGCGTTCTTCATGGCCAGCATGCGTGATGCCTGCTCACAGGCACCATTCTCCACCACCGCCTGGTAAACCTGGGACTCGATGTAGCGGGTCAGCAGGCCCTCGAGGAGGTCTTTGGCGTCGGGCTCATAAATGTAGTCCCAGTGGTGCTGCATGCCTTCGTCGTCATCAGCCACGAGAGGCAGCACCTGCTCTACCGTGGGCTCCTGGGTCATGGTGTTGACGAACTGGTTGGACACCAGGTACAAGCGGTCGATTTTCCCCTGCTCGTAGGCATCCAGCATACTTTTCACGCCACCGATGAGGTCTGCCAGGACCGGCTCCTCGCCGATATCGCGCACCGCGGCAACCACATTGCCGCCGTAGCTGCCAAAAAAAGCCGCCGCTTTGGCGCCGACAAGTGACAGGTCTATCTCGATGTCCTGGTCACTCCACTCTTTCATCGCCCGTATGGTGCTCTTGAACAGGTTGATGTTGAGCCCGCCGCACAACCCGCGGTCAGTGGACACCACGATGAACCCCACCCGCTTTATGTCACGCTCCGTCATGTAGATGTGGCGATACTCCGGTGCGGAGTTGGCCAGGTGACCTACCACCGACCGGATACGCCGCGCATACGGCTTGCCCAGCTCCATCCTGTCCTGGGCCTTGCGCATCTTGCTCGCAGCCACCATCTCCATGGCACTGGTAATCTTCTGCGTGCTGCCGATGCTGGCGATCTTGGTGCGAATCTCTTTTCCGACTGCCATCGTCCGGCCCTCTGCTCTACCAGCTCTGGGTAGCTTTGAAAGTCTCTATCGCAGACTTGAACGCCGCTTCGATCTCGTCGTTGTAGTCGCCCGACTGCACCAGCTCGCCCATGAGTTCACCGTGCTCTGCGTGCATGTACGACAGCAGGGCATCCTCGAAGGCTCCGATCTCGCCGACCTCGATATCGGAAAGGTGGCCCTCGTTGGCCGCGTAGAGCATGATGCCCATCTCCGCGATGCTCTTGGGGGAGTACTGCTTCTGCTTCATCAATTCCGTGACCCGCTCGCCGTGGTCCAGCTGGGCCTTTGTGGCATCGTCGAGATCGGACGCAAACTGGGAGAAAGCCGCCAGTTCCCGGTACTGCGCAAGCGCCGTCCGCACACCGCCGGACAGCTTTTTCATGATCTTGGTCTGTGCGGCGCCGCCGACCCGCGACACGGAGATACCCGCATTCATTGCCGGCCGGATGCCGGCATTGAACATATCCGCCTCGAGGAAAATCTGGCCGTCGGTAATCGAGATCACGTTCGTCGGTACGAATGCCGAAACGTCACCGGCCTGGGTTTCGATAACCGGTAACGCGGTCAATGAACCTGTCTGCCCGGTGACCTCGCCATTGGTGAATTTCTCGACATATTCCGCGTTGACCCGCGCAGCCCGTTCCAGCAGGCGCGAGTGCAGGTAAAAAACATCGCCCGGGTAGGCTTCACGACCCGGGGGTCGGCGCAGCAGCAGCGAGATCTGGCGGTAGGCCCAGGCCTGCTTGGTCAGGTCGTCATAGATTATCAGCGCGTCTTCGCCGCGGTCGCGGTAGTACTCGCCCATGGTACAACCGGCAAACGGCGCCAGGAACTGCATGGCGGCGGGATCGGAGGCTGTTGCCGCAACGACGATCGTGTGCTCCATCGCTCCGTGTTCTTCCAGCTTGCGCACCACTGCCGCAACCGACGATGCCTTCTGGCCGACGGCAACATAGATACACTTGATGCCGGTGCCCTTCTGGTTGATGATCGCATCCACCGCGATGGCAGTCTTGCCGATCTGGCGGTCACCGATGATCAGCTCGCGCTGGCCGCGACCGATCGGGACCATGGCATCGATCGCCTTGAGACCGATCTGAACGGGCTGATCGACCGACTGGCGGGCGATTACGCCCGGCGCCACCTTTTCCAGCGCATCGGTCATTTTCGCGTCTATCGGGCCCTTGCCGTCGATGGGCACGCCCAGGGCGTCCACTACCCGGCCCTGAAGTTCAGGACCGACGGGAACTTCCAGGATCCGACCGGTGCAGGTGCAGGACTGGCCCTCGGCCAGGGTCTTGTAGTCACCCAGGACGACCGCGCCGACGGAGTCACGCTCGAGGTTCAGCGCCATCCCGAAAACGCCGCCCTCGAACTCGATCATCTCCCCGTACATCACCTCTGCGAGGCCATGTATCCTGATGATGCCGTCGGTGACGGATACCACCGTCCCTTCGTTACGGGCTTCAGAGCTGACGTCAAGCTGCTCGATACGCTGCTTGATGAGATCGCTTATTTCAGATGGATTCAGTTGCTGCATGCTCTGTTCCTCAATCCTACGAATTCATTGCATCGGCAAGCTTGTTCAGCCTGCCGCGCACGGACCCATCGATCACCAGATCGCCGGCCCTGATTAATACCCCACCGATAAGGTCGCTGTCGGTAGACGTGCTGACGTTGACGTCCCGCTCAAATTTCTTACTCAGCACGCTCGCGAGCTTGTCGCGTGTCGACTCGGCGAGATCGAACGCCGAGATCACCTCGACGTCTACCGATCGCTCCAGCTGCGCTTTGAGCTGATCGAACTGCGCACTGATCTGCGGCAACAGCTCCAGACGGTCATTATCGGCCAGGACGGCGAGAAACCCTCGCCCGGCCTGGTCGATCTCGTCGCCACAAATGTCAGCGACAATCTGTGCACGCCGCTCTCCAGCGAGCGAAGGGTTGTTGAGTGCCTCCGCCACAGACGCGTGCCGGGTCACCTTGGCGGCGGTTGCGAGCTGGCTGGACCAACCCGCCAGCACATCGTGTTCTCGCGCATACTCGAAGGCCGCTCGTGCATAGGGACGTGCCAGTGTGCTCAACTCAGCCATGGAAGCTCCGTATCAAAGTTCTGCGGCAAGCTTTTCGACCATCTCGGCATGCGCCTCCCGGTCGATGGTTGCCGACAGAATTTTCTCGGCGCCGGCAACAGAGAGAGCCGCGACCTGTTCCCTGAGTTGCTCCCTGGCGCGGTTCTTCTCCTGCTCGATTTCAGCGTACGCAGAGGCCTTGACCCGCTCCGCCTCGACCACCGCAGCGTCCTTCGCCTCTTCGACGATCTGGTTAGCGCGCTTGTTGGCGGATTCGATGATGCCGCTCGCCTCTTCCTTGGCCTTTGTCATCTGCGCCACGGCGTTCTGCTGAGCGAGTTCCAGATCGTGATTGGCGCGGTCCGCTGCCGCCAGGCCGTCGGCGATTTTCTTCTCGCGCTCTGCCATCGCAGCCATTATCGGCGGCCACACGTATTTCATGCAGAACACCACGAAACAGACGAATGCAATCATCTGTCCGATCAGCGTAAGGTTAATGTTCACGCCTTGCTCCTCTCATGCTCGCAGGGCCGGCGGGCCGGCCCCTGGATGAACTGTACGACGCTAGCCGGCGACAACGAAGATAAGGTACATGGCGATACCAACGCCGATGATGGGAATAGCGTCAACAAGGCCGGCACCGAGGAAGAAGGTGACCTGCAGCTTCGGCGCCAGCTCCGGCTGGCGGGCGGATCCCTCGATCAGCTTGCCGCCAAGCAGGCCTACACCAATGGCGGCACCCAGGCCGCCGAGACCCATCATGATAGCGGCAGCTACGTAGATTAATTCAGGCATGTTGTTCTCCTAGGGTATGTCGTTGGTTTACAAAAAAATCGGTTAGTGATCTTCGTGGGCCATGCTGAGATAGACAATCGTCAGCACCATGAAGATGAAAGCCTGCAGAGTAATCACCAGGATATGAAAGATTGCCCAGCCAACCTGCAGCAGCCCCGCTGGCGCCATCCACGCTATACCGGCGCTGAAAAGGGCGGCGATGAGGATAAAGATCATCTCCCCCGCGTACATGTTGCCGAACAGTCGCAGCCCCAGGGAAAAGGGCTTGGCCAGCAGCCCGACCACCTCCATGAACAGGTTGATCGGTATAAAAATCCAGTGGTTGAAAGGGTTGAGCGTCAGCTCTTTGACAAAACCAATCCCCTTGACCTTGATCGAGTAGTACAGCATCAGGACGAAGACGCCCAGCGCCATCCCCATGGTGATGTTGGGGTCGGTAGAGGGGACTACCTTCTGGTATTCCACACCCGCCAGACTCAGCGCCATGGGGATGAGGTCCACGGGGATCAGGTCCATCAGGTTCATCAGGAAGACCCAGACAAATATGGTCAGCGCCAGGGGTGCAATGAGCTTGTTGTGGCCGTGGAACGTGTCGCGTACCGTGTTATCGACAAAGCCGACGATCATTTCCAGGGCGTTCACCATGCCGCTGGGCACACCGGACTCAGCCTTGCGGGCGACCCGGTAAAAGATCCAGCAAAACACCAGGCCGAGGCCGACAGACCAAAACATGCTGTCGATATGGATGGCTTTAAAGCCCATCGCGGCCGCTTCTTCGGCGCCGTGGGCCATGACCCATTCACCGCCCTCGCTCACCCGGCTACCGTCCACCCGCTCGAACCCGCCGGGCAACTTCCCATAGGTGAGATTGGTCAGGTGGTGGACAATGTATTCTGAAACGGTCTGGGTGTCGCCTGCCATTATTCAACGCTCTTGTAACTGTCATCCCGGTGGGAGGGCTGCCTTAGTATCAACCACCCGCCGATCACTTGTAGGGCCAGCATCGCCATGTACCCGCCGAACACCAGGGGGCCATTAATCGGCCTGATCGTGACAAAAACCACAACGAAGCCTGTGACACTGAGTACGAACTTGCCGACCTCCCCAACATAACCCGCCCGGGCAATCGCCCTGGCCGAGCCCGCGCCGCGCCGCCGAAAAACCAGGCCGGCGAAATAGGCCTGTGGAACTATTGCGATCAGACCACCGCAGAACAGTGAATATGCCCCGACCGAGCTGAAAGCCAGCGCAATCAGAGAGAGCAGTGCAAGAGCTGCAAGCTGAGCCAGGGTAATCCTGTGGACAGGTGGCCGGGGTACTTCGGCGCCTTTTACCGGCTCCTCGCCATCCCCGCTCCAATGCCGCACGGCGCTTAATCCTTCATTCAGGCGCGCGCATTATAGAGGGGAACCCGGGTCGGTTCAAGGCGGCGCGCCGTCCCGGGTCCGCTTTACTTAATGTGGCTCAATATCCCGTCCAGCTCATCAAGACTGTTGTATGAAAGTACCAGTTTGCCCTTGCCCCGCCCGTTATCGGTGATCGCAACACGAGTTCCCAGCCGCTCGGAGAGATCGTCCTGCAGGCGACGGATATTCGGGTCGACATCGACCGGTACAGCGGGCTTGTCTCCGGCAGACTGCAGACGCCGCACCAGCGCCTCCGTTTGCCGCACGGACAGACCACGGGCCACCACGGTGCGAGCGGCTTCGGACTGCTCCGCAGCAGGCAACCCCAGCAGGGCCCTCGCATGGCCCATCTCGAGATCGCCGTGTTCGAGCAGGCGACGAACATCCTCGTGCAGGGTCATCAGACGAAGCAGATTGGTCACGGTAGACCGGCTCTTGCCCACCGCCGCCGCCACCTCCTGCTGCGTGAGCTCAAATTCCTGCTGCAGGCGCTGCAGCGCCATCGCTTCCTCGATCGGGTTGAGGTCCTCTCGCTGGATGTTCTCGATCAGCGACATCGCGATCGCGGCCTCATCCGGCACATCCCTGATAACCGCGGGTATGACATCCAGCCCCGCCAATTGGGTGGCGCGCCAGCGCCTTTCTCCGGCAATGATTTCGTAGCGGTCCCCGGGGACAGGACGCACGACGATGGGTTGCATCACACCCTGGGCACGGATGCTGTCGGCAAGCTCGGCCACACCCTCGGGCTCGATGTCCCTGCGCGGCTGATACTTGCCCCGCTGAATCAGGTCAACCGGAAGTTGCTTGAGCTCGCTGCGCTCCGCGGTCACCGTATCGGCCCCCGATATGGCGGGTTGCCCCGGCTGAACCGCACTTGCCCCGGTCCCGGTATTTGCCCCGAGCAACGCATCGAGGCCCCGCCCGAGTCCACGTTTCTTGCTTGTCATGGAGATTCTCCTTGACCGCCGACTGGCGCCGGACAGGGATTGCTGTCGACAGATTCTCGCTGCAACTCTTCCCGCCGAACCAATTCACCGGCGAGGGCCATGTAAGCCTTGGAGCCGCGGGAGTAGCGATCGTATTGCATAGCGGGCACCCCGTGGCTCGGCGCTTCGGCAAGGCGTATATTACGCGGTACCACCGTCCTATAGACCTTTTCGCCGAAATGACTGTGCAACTGATCCGATACCTCATTGGTCAGGCTGTTGCGGGGATCGTACATCGTGCGCAGGATACCCTCGATCTGCAACCCGGGATTGACGCGGTCGGCGACACTGCTGATGGTGCTGATCAGTGCCGAAAGGCCCTCGAGTGCAAAGTACTCGCATTGCATCGCTATCAACACGCCCTCGGCCGCCACGAGGCCGTTAAGCGTCAACATATTCAATGATGGCGGACAGTCGATAAGAATATACCCGTAGTCGGCCGCGGCGGGCGTCAGCGCCTCGCGCAGCCGTCGCTCGCGGTGCTCCACCTCGAGGAGTTCGACCTCGGCTGCGGTGAGATCACCGTTGGCCGGCAGCAGGTCGAATCCCCCGGCCTCCGAGGTATGTCTGACCTCACCGACCGTGGCACCCTGGGTCAGGATATCGTACACCGTCGTGTCGAGATTGTGCTTGTCGACGCCGCAGCCCATGGTGGCATTGCCCTGCGGATCAAGGTCCACCAACAGGACCCGCTTGCGCATCGCGGCCAGCGAGGCCGCGAGATTGACGCAGGTGGTGGTTTTACCGACTCCGCCTTTCTGGTTCGCAACTGCAATAATCCTGGCGGACACCGCTATACCCCTGTTTTCGTGGATTTAATCATTTATGTCAGCGTCAGTCTGACGACGTGTCGCCGCTCCTTCAGCCCGGGCACGGTCACGGCATCGACGGCGGCCACGTTACAGACCCGCTCGATCGTGGCGATCTCGTCATCCGGCCGTGCGCCCTTCATGGCAAGAAGCTCTCCTCCCGGCCGCAACAGGTGCCGACACCGCATTACCATATCACTCAGGGAGGCAAATGCGCGCGACACGACCTGATCATAGGCACGATCGGGACGGAACCCCTCGACGCGTTCATTGTAAATCGCAGTATTTTCGAGCCCGAGACTGGTTTTCACCTGGAACAGGAACCGCGTCTTCTTGCCATTGCTATCAATGAGGTCGAAGCGCTTTTCCGGGTACAGAATTGCAAGCACGATTCCCGGGAGTCCGGCACCCGTCCCCACGTCCGCCACGCTTGCGCCAGTGACGAATCGGGCGATGCTGAGACTGTCCAGCAGGTGACGGGTCACCATTGATGTTGTATCACGCACCGCTGTCAGGTTGTAGGCCTGATTCCACTTTTGCAGCAGCGCCAGGTAGCGCAGGTAATGATCGAGTTGCTCCCCAGAGAGCGACACCTGCAGCTGACGGCAGCCGGTCAGTAGCAGATCACCCGCCTCACCCGACATATCAGGCGAGTCTGCGCTGCATACCGCCGTCGCGCTTTTTAAGGTGTATAAGCAGAAGTGAAAGCGCCGCGGGAGTCATACCCGGCAACCTGCCGGCCCGGGCCAGTGTCTGCGGCCGGGCCTCGCTCAATTTTTGCTTGAGCTCATTCGACAGTCCCTCCACCCCGTGATAGTCGAGATCGGGAGGCAAGCGTGATTCCTCGTGGCGGCGGAGACGCTCGATCTCGGTCTGCTGACGGTCGATATACCCCGCATACTTCGCAGCTATCGCCACCTGCTCGGCCACGGCCGGGTCGCATGCCACCTCGCCGGTCAATGACACCACGTCGGCATAATCGAGTTCCGGACGCTTGAGCAGGTCTGCGAGACTGTACTCCCGGGTGACCCGCTTACCGGACTTGTGTTCGAGACTGTCCGCTGCCTCGGACCCGGGCTGGACCCAGGTTGTCGCCAGTCGACGGGTCTCGGTCTCGATGGCATCGCGTTTTTTCGCAAATGCCGCCCAGCGGGCGTCACCAACAAGCCCGAGATCGCGACCGCGCTCAGTCAACCGAAGGTCTGCGTTATCCTCCCTGAGCAGTAGACGGTACTCCGCCCGCGAAGTGAACATCCGATAGGGCTCTGTCGTGCCCATGGTGATCAGGTCGTCAACCAGTACCCCGATGTAGGCCTCATCCCGCCCGGGACACCACGGCTCACGCCCGCTTACTGCAAGGGCGGCGTTGGTGCCCGCCAGCAGCCCCTGGGCAGCCGCTTCCTCGTAGCCTGTCGTACCATTGATCTGGCCGGCAAAATACAGTCCCGGGAGTGGCCGCGTTTCGAGGGAGTGGTGCAGGTCTCGGGGATCAAAAAAATCGTACTCGATCGCGTAGCCCGGCCGGGTGATGTGGGCGCTCTCAAATCCTTCTACAGAGCGTACGAGGTCGTACTGCACATCAAACGGGAGGCTGGTGGAGATGCCGTTCGGATACAATTCATTCGTGGTGAGGCCCTCAGGCTCCAGGAAAATCTGGTGTGACGGCTTGTCGGCGAAACGGTATATCTTGTCTTCGACGCTGGGACAGTAACGCGGCCCGACACCCTCGATCACGCCTGAAAACATCGGCGACCGGTCCAGCGCGGCCCTGATGATATCGTGGGTGAGCTCGTTGGTCTGTGCGATCCAGCAGCAGCGCTGGGTCGGGTGCTGTTCCACGCTACCGAGGAAGGACATGACGGGCTCGGGTTGATCGCCCCATTGTTCGGAAAGTTTGCCGAAGTCGACGCTGCGGGCGTCGATGCGCGGCGGCGTGCCCGTCTTCAACCGCTCCACCCGAAAAGGTAATTCCCGCAGCCGCCTCGCCAATGCCGTCGATGGCTGATCTCCCGCCCGACCACCGCTGCTGCTCTCAAGGCCGATGTGCATTTTTCCACCGAGAAACGTGCCGGTAGCAAGCACCACGCAGGGAGCGCGGAAAATCACGCCGATCTGGGTGACGGCGCCGGCTACACGGCCCGCCTCGACCAGCAGGTCATCGACGCCAAGCTGCACGATCGAAAGATTCTCCTGGCCCTCGAGGGTTTCACGTATAGCGCTGCGGTAGAGAGCACGGTCAGCCTGGGCGCGGGTGGCGCGCACAGCGGGCCCTTTACGTGCATTCAGCACCCTAAACTGGATGCCGGCCCGGTCCGTGGCGCGGGCCATAGCACCACCCAGTGCATCGATCTCTTTCACCAGATGACTCTTGCCGATGCCGCCGATTGCCGGGTTGCACGACATCTGTCCCAGCGTGTCGATGCTGTGTGTGAGCAGCAGGGTACGACAGCCCAGGCGCGCAGACGCCAGGCTCGCCTCGGTGCCGGCGTGACCGCCTCCGACGACGATTACATCAAACCGTTCTCCATGCTCCACCGCGTTATACCTCGTCTTTACGCTATCGGCGACCGGCCCCGTTCGCTCACCTGTTTTCTGCCGTGACCTTCCTCGCGCTGGAGTCACCGCCTGGTTTACCGACCGCTCCGGGCATACTGCCACAGTTGCGCCAGGCCAGGTTAAAGATGAACGAGGTGGCCGCGCGGCGCCGGCGCGAGATTATAAGGTTCGGCGCACAGTTGAGCAAAGGAGCAAAACGTCGCATTTGCAGCGAGAAGAGAAACCGGAAGCCCGGGCCAGTTTACCTTTGGAATACTGACCAGGGCCCCCGGAGGGCGGGTAATCGGTCTGGAAGATGGACGCGGGCGTAACCGCAGCCCGTCAGGCTGCCCTGCGGGCGATTTGTGCTCCGGTCAAATGAGATACTGAAAGATAATGTTCAAGACCCTCAAATTTGCCGCTGGCGTACTCCGGTGCGGGCCGATGAATCTTGAATTCAAATCCTAGAGCAGTGTGGCAGGCCCGATAGTAGCGTGCATTACGCAGTGAGCTGACCATGATCGAGTGGTCGTAGCCCAGCGCTTTCGACATGTCGATGAGGTGACTGAAGAAATCTCTGGCGAGCCGGATAGTCCGGATCTCCGGGTCCAGCACTGCGCGTTCCCACGCGCAACATCGTGTCGATGTCAGCGCCAACTCGTCACACTCGGTAGCCTTGACCCGTCGGGGCGCAATCCTGGCGCCGCCCACACACTTACCATCTTTGTGGGCAATCAGGATATGCCCTTCACGATCGGCCGGTTCTTCAGAACCGTCGAAGGTGTCAATACCAATTTCTTCCCTGAAAGCGGTTTCGCGCAGCGCGTAATACTGCTGCAGCAGAGACGGATTTTTACTCAATTCAAAAATGATTGGCATCAGGTATGTCTCCCTTCACACAATTGCATCAAACCCTGGGTTCCCATCGGGGACCCGCAACTCTCCCTAACAATTTCCATGCCAATCTGAATAAAAATATGCAAATCAATTACTTATTTAAACAAGCGGCAGATTGGACACGTGCTCATGGAAGAATCTGTCGCTAGTTGGCGACAATTTGGTAGTGAAGAATAGTTTTTTAAAGAATATCAGGGGGTTAGAATGTCGCGAAACTGCGACGCAGTTCTCAGTTCTGGCTTTTAAAGCGGTCGGGGGTGATGTTGTGCCGCTTGAGCAACTTGTAGAAATCGGTCCTATTACGCTGGGCGAGCAGGGCCGCATCCGCCACTGACCCGCTGGTGAGGCGCAGTACCTTGACCAGGTAATCGTGCTCGAACTGCTGCCGCGCCTGGCTCAGGGAGGGAAGATACTGGTCTTCCACGGTGAGAGCCTCGCGCACCAGAGCATCCGTTATCACCGGGCTCGTTGACAGCGCGGCCGTGCGCTGAACCACATTTTCCAGCTGTCGAACATTGCCTGGCCACGGCGCATTGATCAGTACTTCCACGGCGGAGGGTGCGAAACTCGTGACACTGCCGGATTCATAGGCTCCAGTGAGGCGCAGGAAATGGTTGGCCAGCAGGGGAATATCTTCAACCCTCTCACCCAGGGCAGGCAGGTGAAAGTTCACCACATTCAGGCGGTAGTAAAGATCCTCCCGGAACACGCCATCGCGCATATCCTGTTCAAGGTCCCGGTTGGTGGCGGAAATTATGCGTACATCCACGGGGATCGACTGGGTGCTGCCTATCGGCCGGATGCTGCGCTCCTGCAGCGCGCGCAACAGCTTCACCTGCAGCGGCTGGGGTATATCACCAATCTCATCAAGAAACAGAGTGCCACCGTCAGCGGCTCGAAACAGGCCGGCGTGGTCGCTGATCGCACCAGTGAACGAACCTTTGACATGACCAAACAGTTCCGACTCCAATAGCTGCTCCGGCAGCGCACCGCAGTTGACCGCCACCATCGGCCCGCGGCGCTGCGGATTTGCCTCGTGCAAGGCTCTCGCCAACAACTCCTTACCGGTCCCACTGTCTCCTGTAATCAACACCGTGACATCTGAGTCGGCCACCTGCCTGACCTGATTCAGGATGCGCTCCATCGCCGGACTGTGAGTGACAATATGCTCACGCCATGACTCCACGACTTCAGCCTGGGCTCCACCGGACTGTGCTATCGCTGAATTAATCGTCTCCAGCAGGGTTGTTTTATCGATCGGCTTGGTAAGGAATTCGAACACCCCTTTCTGGGTGGCCGACACGGCTTCGGGAATAGTGCCCTGTGCAGACATAATGACCACGGGCAGCCCCGGATAGAAATGACGTACCTGCTCGAAAAGCTCAAGCCCGCTGGCACCGTCCATCCGCAGATCAGTCACCAGCACGTCGACCTGCTCATTGCGCAGCAACTGCAGGGCTTCTTCAGCCGAGGCCGCGGCAGTCACCGAAAACCCCTCTGCCTCGAGCCGGATAGTCAGCAACCGCAGCAGGTTGGCATCGTCATCGACCAATAATAGCCGGCTGGACATGCGCTTATTGCTCCTTACGGTTGCTCATCACCGCCTCGAGGTCGGTCAGCGCCTGTATTTTTTGCTGCAGCAGCTCTTTTTCTTCATCGAGTGTGTCCAGCTCGCGCTCAAGATCCCCGTAGCGCTGCAACAGGTCTGTCTGCTGGGAGTACCAGTTGATACGGCTCTGGTTATAGCGCTCGAAGATACCGGCAAGCTGGCGTTGATCCAGGTCCAGCTCGGGGTCCTGACGCACCTGGCGAAATGCGTCCCGGGCCGTGATCCAATGGTCGTATTCCTTGAGCTGCTGGTGCAGGAGGCCGTAATAATAGAGAGCATCGCCGTTGTCGGGCACACCCTCTATTTTCTCGAGTTCCAAAAGCACCTCAGCCGCCTGCATCGCCAGCACATCCTGTTGCAGATCAAGCCACCTCACAACGGCAGGAGGTGGAACCGGCGACGTGTTGGCCGGGTGCGGCATGGTCTGCGACGGCGAGGTCGGTACCAACGCGCAGCCCGCGAACAGGATCCCGGAAAGGATCAGGGCTGCGGTGCGGGACAAATCAGTCGAAAACAAATGGGAAACCTCTTATGGGCAACAAGTTCCAGACTCCCTCCTTGTGCTTCTATACATTCTCGGGCGACGCTCAGGCCGATTCCGGACCCCTTGATAGGACCGGATCGCCGGCTGGCTCCCTGGAAAAATGGCTCGAACAGGCGACTGGCTTCGGCCTCGGGAATAGGCTCGCCAGTATTCGATACATCCAGTACCAGACTAGCATTTTCGACCCGCCAGGCCACATCGATCAATCCCCCGGCTGGCGTGTAGACAACCGCATTTGATAACAGGTTGTCGATGGATGTGCTCAACTTGCTTGCGTCTGCCATCCAGCTGCTGACCGTACCGCCAAGCTTGAGTCGCAACCCTTTTTTGCGAATGCTGATGCTGTAGCTCGCCAGCAGTTCCTCAACCAGTTCCTGGAGGTCTATCTCGGTCAGTCGCAGTTCCTGGTCGGGCACCTGATTATAATCGAGCAGGTTCTCTATGAGTCGCTGCAGTTCGATCGCGTTCTGGCGCACAATATCCACAATTTCCTGTTGTTGGCGGGAGAGGCCCCCGGTAACCCGCTCCGCCAGCAGATCGGTTCCCTCTCTCAAACTGGACAGCGGAGTTTTCAGCTCGTGTGAGATGTGGCGCAGGAACTGCTGCTTCTGTTGGTCACTTTCATGCAAACGACTGCGCATCCAGTCAAGCTTGCTGCCCAGCAACTGCACTTCCTGCGGACCCGAGATCTCTATCTTGTGGCCAAGCCCGCCGGTGCCCAATTGGTGTATCTCCTGCGTAAGGTCCCGCACCGGCTTGTTGATCCAGTAAGCGAAGAACAGGAACAGGGCCAGTGTTGCCAGCGCCAGCGCAGCTACCTGGAGGACCAGGGCATCGATGATCGCCTGGGCGTTGGTCGCCCTGTTCTCCAGAATCTGGTCCACGGAAGCCAACAACCACTTTTCAATTGCCTCCCGCTGCCCGCTGATCAGCTCGAAAGGCTGTTCCAGCGCCCGCCCCACCGGTACCTCCTCGAGGTCGTTCAACTGGGCTCTTGCCCCGTCGACTGCCTCCAGACTCAATCGCTCCAGGGATGCCTTCAGTCCCTCGACATCAGGGCTGGTCGTGGGTATGGCTGCCGGTAACCGCGCCAACTTGGGCATGGCCTCGGGCAGCTGCGCAAGACGGTCGAGAAGGGCCGCCCGTTCCCTTGAGTAAAGCTCACCCAATTCCTCCTCGCCGAGCGCCAGATACTGCCCCGCCCGACGCTCCAGCTCCAGCACGGAATCCTGGATTTCCTCGCCGAGCCGGGTCAGGTCCACCACCGCCCGGGTCACCTCCTGGTTGTCACGCGCCAGGTCTCCCATGGTTTTCACGGTAAACAGAATCGCCAGCGACAGCGGTGCCAGGGCAACGAAAAACCCGAGCAGAAGCAGCTGCAATACGGATCTGGGACGCCACAAGGCCATGGCACTGTATTACCGGAGGGGGCGGGGAGAGAGGATTCTACCGCGCATCATCACTATAACAACCCCCGCTCATGCAGCACCCTCGCGAGCAGTCAACCGCGCATCACACCAGTCGAGAAGCTCCTTGAAGATTTCGGGGTGCTCGGGCTCGTTGAATATCTCGTGATAGAGGCCCGGGTATATTTTCAGCGACTTGTCCTGGGAGCTGACCCTGTCATGCAGTAATCGCGAGCCCTCGGGCGAGGCCATCGCATCGTCCCCGCCATGCAGCAGGAGCAACGGCAGTTGAATGCCGGCTGCCAAGGTATGAATCTCACCCATGGCGCCGAACAGTTCGCTGACCAGACGGGCCGACAATTTGCCATTGTAAACGAGCGGGTCGTTGAGATAGCGCTCCACCTCAGCCTCGTCCCGGCTCACCCCGCTGGCGTCCAGTTGCAGCACTCCGGCTGTCGGATAAACCAGTGAAAGCGTCCTTATCAGCCAGGTCTGCACCAGGCCCGGCTCGATATCCGTCTTGATCGCCGGACCGGAGAGGACGCAACCGACAAAGTCCTGTTGATGAGCGAGCAGATAATGGCTGGAGATCAATCCTCCCAGGGAATGCCCTAACAGAAACTGCGGGACCCCCTGGAAATCCGATTTGACGCGCGCGTGAAAGTGCTCCAGCGCGCGCAGGTAATCATCAAACCGTTGCACGTGAACCCGCTGTCCTTCCGAACGGCCGTGACCCGGGTGATCCAGGGCTGCTACTGCATAGCCCCGAGCTGCGCAGTACTCGGCGAGGCGGTCGTAACGTCCGCTGTGTTCACCTGCACCGTGCACCACCAGCATCACCGCGCGAGGATCCGATTCAGGTACCCAATACTGAAAGTAAATCGAGCAGCCATTCACCGTGAATGTACCCTCGGAATGTTTCATACCGCTCTCCTCAATCATCACCGACAATCGCTACACACCTCCTCAAACCGCGGGCGGAGATCCTGCCGGCCCCTGAACACTGAGAAACAGAGGCAAGCGTCGTTACCTCGTCTGCGGCCCTGGCTTTCGATTCACTGTTACTGATCGATGCCGGTAAACGCGTTGGTCAAAATCTCATGCCGGCTACTTGTGTGCCGAGGGGGAAGTTTGTTAGCGTGCCTCCACCCTAACATCATAACCGCGGAATCAGCGTATGTCCGACTACTTTGCCCTACCACCCCTGCTCGGTCTTCTCGGACTGGGTATTGCCTTTGTCATCTACCTCATCATGACCCGGCACAACCCCGGTGATGGCCTGGTCAGCAAGATCGGTGACCAGATTCACCTCGGCGCCATGGTTTTCATGCATCGTGAATACAAAATGCTGGCAATGTTCGCGGCGGTTCTCCTGGTTGTGATTTTCCTCTCCCCGTTGGGCTCAAGTACCGCGCTCGCATTCTTCGTAGGCGCCGTTTCCTCGGCCACTGCCGGGTACCTTGGCATGTTCGCTGCAACCAAGGCGAACGTGCGCACGGCGGTCGCCGCCCATGAGCATGGTGCCTCCCAGGCGTTGTCGATCTCGTTTTACGGTGGCTCGGTCATGGGCCTCTGCGTTGCTTCACTCGGCCTGATCGGCCTGGGCAGTCTCTACTGGTATTTCGGCGGCGATCCGGATACAGCCCATGCGATTCACGGTTTTGGGATGGGGGCATCCACAGTGGCCCTGTTTTCCAGGGTCGGCGGCGGCATTTTTACCAAGAGCGCCGACGTGGGAGCGGACCTGGTGGGCAAGGTAGAAGCCGGCATTCCCGAAGATGACCCGAGAAACCCCGGGGTAATCGCCGATAACGTCGGGGACAACGTGGGCGATATCGCCGGCATGGGCTCGGATATCTTCGAATCCTACTGCGGCTCTATGATTGCCTGCATCGCGATTGCCTCCACGATGGCAATCGGCGTTCGTGACGGCATGATGTTCCTGCCGCTCGCGCTGGCAAGCATCGGGCTTATCTCCTCGTTGGCGGGTATCCTGATCGTGCGTGCCCGCTCCGGCGCAGCGCCCGAGGCGGCGCTGCGGGCGGGTACCCTGCTCGCTCCAGTCATCTTCGTCGCGATGGCATGGTTTTTAATCTCAGCGATGGGGCTCGACAGCAACGTCTGGTGGGCGGTCGTATCCGGCGCGGTCGGCGGCGTTGCCATCGGGCTGATTACCGAGTACTACACCGGCGGCGCCCCGGTCAGGAAAATCGCAAAATCCGGTGAAACAGGAGCGGCGACCGTAATGATCACCGGCCTCGCCGTTGGCATGCAGTCGGTTGTCCTGCCGATCTTGTGCCTGGCGGCAATCATTTTTATCTCGACGTTCCTCGCCGGTCTCTACGGCGTGGGGATCGCAGCGGTAGGTATGTTGGCGACGGTGGGTATCACCATGGCCATCGACGCTTACGGGCCGGTCGCGGATAACGCCGGTGGCATAGCGGAAATGGCCGGCATGGGCGAAGACACCCGCAGGATCACCGACGGCCTCGACGAGGTCGGCAACACGACGGCGGCCATCGGTAAAGGTTTCGCGATCGGCGCAGCGGCGCTCGCAGCGCTGGCGATCATCGCCGCCTACGTAGAGACCGTGCAGGTACACAATGCCGATTTCGCGCTGGAGCTCTCGGACCCGACCGTGCTGGTCGGCATGTTCATTGGCGGCACCATACCTTTCCTGATTGCCTCGATCACGATGACTGCAGTCGGTGACGCGGCGTTTGACATGATCAATGAAATCCGGCGTCAGTTCAGGGAGATTCCAGGCCTGCTGGAAGGTAAGGCAGAGCCCGACACCGCCCGCTGCGTTGACATTGCCACCACCGCCGCCCTGCGCCGGATGATCCTGCCCGGTGCTATCGCTGTTGCCACACCCGCCCTGGTGGGGTTCCTGTTAGGGCCGGCTTCCCTGGGCGGTATGCTGGGTGGTGCGCTGCTCGGCTGCGTGCTGATGGCACTGATGATGGCCAATGCCGGCGGCGCATGGGACAACGCTAAGAAGTACGTCGAGAAGGGTAATCACGGTGGCAAGGGGTCTGACACCCACGCAGCCACGGTGGTCGGTGACACGGTCGGCGACCCGTTCAAAGACACGTCTGGTCCGTCCATGAACATTCTGATCAACGTTATGGCCATCGTCAGCCTGGTTATTGCGCCACTACTCTAGGTAAGCATCCAGGCAATCATCGCGCCCGCCAGGGCGCGATTTTCCTCCCTGCACGGCCAAACTTTAAACCACACCAGATCGGCGCCACAGCTGCCACGAGAACACCACGGCCGTGTATCAACTGGCATGCCCCCAGTAGGTAAACCCGGCAAATCGGGGTGTCGAGGGAACGTACAGCGTTTCCATGTCGCGCACGTTGAATCCCCCCTGCCGCAGTAAGTCGGGTATATCCCGGTTGAGGTGACACCCCCCGGCAATCTTCATCCACAAGGGATTCAGTCGCTGCTGCCAGTCCTGCACCGCGGCATCCGGGGCCCGCCCGTGCTCACTGAACAACAGCCTGCCGCCAGGTTTGAGCACGCGGCGCATCTGCTGGAGCGCCTTCAGCCAATCCGGGATCGTGCACAGGGCATAAGTCAGCACGACAGTATCGACGCTGTCGTTCTCCAGTGGAATTTCTTCGCCAGGAAGGTCCAGCCATTCCAGTTCAAACGGGAGGTCATTGACGCGCTGTGCGGCACGCTCCCGCATACCCCGGGACGGTTCCAGGCCCCATAGTTTCTTCACCTTGGCAGGATCGTAATGGGCCAGATTCAACCCTGACCCCATACCGACTTCGAGTATATGACCCTCTGCATGCGGCACGACTTTACGACGTTGGTGATCAATAGGCCCGGTACCGCAGGCAAGGTCCAGTAGCCGGGGCAGGAGGTGCTCGTGATAGAAACCCATGCGAACGTATGTCTCCGGTGGAAGTCGTTTGTTATAACTTTATTTATATATAGAAGTATAGATTATTGATATATATAGAATAGTTATTGTTATAGATATTGGGAGTGCCCTGTACTGTGCGCAAGGCCATTAAATGCTTAAATATCAACAAGCTTGCAGGCATGATAAACACGGTAAGAACTGTACCTGATACCGGGGTACAGGCACTGGGTAGCCGGTGAAAATCCGTGGACAAAATGGCCCGCTGAGGCACCGGTAGGGTGTGTCCACAATCTGTCTTTACGTTGCCCACAAGCAACTGACGAAACCTTACACAGCAATCAACAGCCGTGCAGCAGTCGTGGGCTTGCGGTTGAGAAGCTGTGAGCAGTATGGGGATTACTTACCGATACAGAAATTGGAAAAAATCTTCCCCAGGAGCTGATCGCTGCTGACGGCACCGGTGATCTCGCCGAGGCGGTTCTGGGATTCGCGCAGGTCCTCTGCCAGGAGTTCGCCGGCGCCGGTGGCATCGAGTTCGTCGAGTCCATGTTGCATCAGGGCGTGTGCTCCTTCGAGTGCTTCCAGGTGCCGCCTGCGCGCGCTGAAGTTGCCATCGCCACCCGGGTTAAAGCCCATACACTGTTTGAGGTGCGTGCAGAGCAGATCGAGCCCCTCACCCGTTCTGGCTGAGAGCCGGATCATCGGTGTCACCCCGGTCTCGGAAACGGTGGCCGGTAGCGAGCTGAGGTCACACTTGTTGATGACCACGGTGACAGGGATTTGATCGGGGACCGCGCGGCCGCCAATAGAAACAGGCCTCTCCTGACTCAGGACCGCCTGGGAGTCGGTACCTCCATCAACGACAAGGAGGAGGCGGTCAGCGCTCTCAATCTCCTCCCAGGCACGGCGGATACCTTCCTGTTCGATGGCGTCGGTTGCGTGTCTGAGCCCGGCGGTATCGACGATATGCAGCGGCATCCCGTCGATCTGGATGTGCTCGCGCAGGACATCTCGTGTGGTACCGGCTATCGCGGTGACGATAGCGCTGTCGCGCCCGGAGAGGGCGTTAAGGAGACTGGACTTCCCCGCGTTGGGACGGCCCGCGATCACCAGCTTCATACCTTCCTGTATCAATCGGCCCTGTTTCGCGACCTGCAGCACCCCTTCTGCCTGCCCGATCAATGCGACCAGCTGATCGCGCACACGGCCATCGGTGAGGAAATCGATCTCCTCCTCCGGGAAGTCGATGGCCGCCTCGACAAAGACCCGCAACCGGGTTACCGCGTCCATGAGCGCGTCCACCTCACGCGAAAACGCCCCCTGCAAAGAACGGCTGGCGTTCATGGCGGCCTGTTCTGTTGAGCTGTTGATCAGATCGGCAATGGCCTCCGCCTGAACGAGGTCCATCTTGCCATTGAGGAAGGCGCGTTCCGAAAACTCACCGGGCCTTGCCATACGCGCGCCAAGGGCGAGGCAACGGCGGAGTAGCAGGTCCAGGATGACAGGGCCGCCGTGGGCGTGGAATTCGACCACGGTTTCACCGGTGAACGAGGCGGGTCCGGGAAAAAGCAGGGCGAGACCGGTGTCGAGGACGGTGCCATCTGCATCCTGGAAACTGACGTAGTGCGCGAATCTGGCGCTCAGCGGCCGGGCGCAGATAGTCTTTCCGAGGAGGGCGGCTTCGCCGCCTGACAAGCGAATGATCCCCACACCACCGCGCCCTGGCGGTGTGGCGATCGCTGCAATCGTGTCGTTGTCCAACGGTTGGTTGTCGGTCATGGCGGGAGTATAGCGGTCCGTCCCCGGGCCCTGCCACAGCACCGCGCTGCCGCGCGGTACGAACGCTGGCGAGTGATACCCGCGCAGCGGGCGGGTTGCCCGCCGCCGCAGTACCAGCCTGAGCCCGTCAGACAGCCAGTCAGGCGTGGGCCGATTCGATCTGTCGGGTAATGACATACTGCTGCGCCATCGACAGCAGGTTGTTCACGACCCAGTAGAGGACCAGTCCGGCGGGAAACCAGAGGAAGAAAAACGTGAATACTATGGGTAGCCACTGCATGATTTTCGCCTGCATGGGATCCGGTGGTGGCGGGTTGAGTTTCTGCATGAACCACATGCTGGCACCCATCAATATCGGCAGTACGAAATAGGGATCCATGACCGACAGGTCCTTGATCCAAAGAATAAAGGGGGCGTGCCGGAGTTCTACGCTTTCCATCAGCGTCCAGTACAGCGCGATGAATACGGGCATCTGTACCAGGATAGGGAGACAGCCCCCCATGGGGTTGATCTTTTCCTTCTTATACAACTCCATCATGGCATGGGACTGCTTCTGTTTGTCATCGGCGTATTGCTCGCGAATATCGGCCATCTTGGGCTGTACGCGGCGCATGTTCGCCATCGATTTGTAACTGGTCGCCGACAGTTTGAAGAAGGCCGCCTTAATCAGGACGGTAAGCAAGATGATGGCCACGCCCCAGTTTCCTACCAACGCATGGATTTTGGTCAGCAGCCAGAACAGAGGCTGTGCAAT
Organism: uncultured Gammaproteobacteria bacterium; assembly: GCA_963753815.1. Classification (GTDB taxonomy): domain Bacteria; phylum Pseudomonadota; class Gammaproteobacteria; order Pseudomonadales; family Halieaceae; genus CAVWDU01. The sequence goes on along the minus strand of CAVWDU010000003.1, from coordinate 1,262,152 downwards.
CCACCACAGCCACCCGTAGTCGACGCTGAGATCGAGGTAGGGAGAAATTTCTTCGAGCCGATACTGGTCCTTGGGACCGGCATAAAACCGTGCACCGGTAGTGCCCTGTTGCCCTGGATCCACCACGATGGCCGGGCTGGTGAATCCGGCGATGTTGAACCCGTTGCTGGTGACACGAGTGCTGTAAGTGTGCGACTGGTCCGGGTTCGGTATCCAGGCGGAGAGGAAATAGTGCTGGATCATGGCGATCCATCCACCCGGGAGCTGACGCTTGAAAGGCTCTTCCTGCATGTCCTCGAAGCTGAATTTGGTGAAGCGCTTGTCAGGCTGGGTCACCGCGGCGCCGAGGAAAGGGTGCAGGCCCATGGCACCGCTGTCGCCAGCTGACGGGGCGGGCGTGCTGTCGCGCTTGATCTGGCCGAAAAGATTAGCCTGCCAGCGCTGGTCGCTGTTGTTTTCCACCCGGTAGTCAACCCGCATCACGTACTCACCGCGCTGAAAGCTGAAGCGCTTGGTGATGGAGATGCCCGAATCGTTCTGCCACTTGAGGTCTATCGTAAGTGAGTCCTCACCATCAGCCAGTGAGTAAGTGTCGGATGATGCTGTGAACATGGGCCTGGAGCCGGCGTCGATGCCATCGGGACCGATCAGGCCGCTCTGTGCGATATAGGTTCTCCTGGAGTTCTTCTCCAGTAGTACAAAGGGAACGTCCGGATTGTCGATCTCGGCCAGGAACTCTGGCAGAGCCAGTTCTATGATGTCACCGCCCTCGAGGTCTATCGCCAGTTGCAGTACGTCGGTATTGACGAGCACCACTCGCCCGGAGGTGGGCGCGGCAATAGCGTTTCCCTCAGGGCTGGCATCCACTGCAGCGGCGTCAGGTGCCGGGGGAATATCCTCTGCGGCCGATTCGTCGCTCATCGGGATGTCGTTTGCGGTGGCGAGAGGTGTCGCTGAGCCTTCGACCTGCGTCAGCCGTTCGGTGGCATTCGACCCGGCGCTCTGGCTCTCACTGAAGCTCACCCACTCGGTGAGCAACATGAACGTGAGAACGGCGATGGCACCGATGAGCAGAGAGCGTTGCAGGTCCATAGTAATCGTTTCTTTTGATTCGTTTTAATGCCTTGAGGGCGGAACAGGGTCGTTGCCACCCGCGTGCCAGGGATGGCATTTCCCCAGTCGGCGAATGGCCAGCCATGCGCCGTGAATTGCCCCGTATGTCTCTATCGACTCGATCGCGTAGGCGGAGCAGCTGGGATGAAAGCGGCAATGCTGACCCAGGAAAGGACTCAGGCAGACGCGGTAGCAATAGATCAGCATGACGAGTGCTTTGCCCGATGCGGAGTTAGTGGTTTTCCCTGGCCGGGTCATTGAGTATTTACTCGAAGCTTCTGGAACTGCCGATCAAGCAGTCGAGCCAGGTCTTTTTTACCAAGCCCGTCGATGCCTGCCCTCGCGAGCACAATCACGTCCATCGGCAGTTCGTTGTCAGCTTGACGGCGAAATACTTCTCTGGCGATGCGTTTGACCCGGTTGCGCATGGTGGCTTTGCGGACATGTTTCTTGGCAATGACCAGGCCCAGGCGGTTTTCATTGCCATCGTTGGGTGAGGCGAGCAGCAGGACGTATCGATGTGAAGCCCTGGCGCTGGCGGAATCGAACACCCGACTGTAGTCGGCAGCGTTCAGCAGGCGTTTGGAGCGACCAAACGTTGCCCGGGACAGCGTCGGCTTGTCCCGCCCATCCACGGATGCCCCTGGCGTCAGGCAGAGAGGCGCTTGCGGCCGCGAGCGCGGCGACGGTTTAGCACCTGACGCCCGCTCTTCGTGGCCATGCGAGAACGGAACCCGTGGGTGCGCTTGCGCTTGAGTACGCTCGGCTGAAATGTTCTTTTCATGTCTCTGGTCCGGTAACTGATCTGTCCGCCTGATGCTGGTCCCGAGGGGCGTCGCGTTGTTACTGCAGGCGGCTGAGATAAAAGGGCGGCCATTCTATGTAAATGCGGGTGCTAATTCAATCAGAGAGAGCAGTAAATTTTTCGGGGCATTGCGGGCGTCAGAGCGGATTTGCGAACTGGCGGGGAGTCGACCGGCTGTGGCCTGTATCGGGCCGGTGTGGAACTGGCTTCGGGCCAAGGGCCGACGCGGTCTCGCGCCATCGATTAACATTGTGATACCAATTAATTCACAGGTTATCCACAGCCCGCGGTAATCCGGGAAAGTTTTTCTGGAGGTGGCTAAATAGTAATCAATAATATTCCAAGTATCTGTTATTTATGAAAAAATACGTTTCATCAGGCTCGGATATTTATGTGGATAAGGGCGCCTTGTCGGCGTATGATTGCGGCTCTGGGCGGCATCACCGTCCGAGCCATAGAAGTTACATTTCAATAATAGTTGGAGCGGGCCATCCCGGCGTGGAGGCCTTGGGGAGACGATTTTGCCTGAAGTAATGTGGGAGCAGTGTATCGACCGATTGCAACACGAGATTCCCGCCAAGCAGTTCAATACCTGGATACGACCCCTGCATGCGGCCCGCACGGGTGAGTGCATGCGGTTAGTTGCTCCCAACCGGTTCATCCGCGACTTCGTCAGTGAGCGATTTGCGCCCAGAATCGCCGAACTGCTGGTAGAGCTGAATCCCGGGAAGTCCGTGGGTGTGGTGGTTGAAGTCGATCGGCCCGGCACTATGACGCCGGGCATGAACCTGAACGGCACTCATCAGAAGGCCGATGTAGCGTCGACGAGCGCGTTGATAGAGTCTGATAGCCCGTCGTTGTCGGGTGATGCTTTCACACGCGACGCCCAGTCCGGGGAGCGGAGCCCGACGGCGGCGATGCCAGCGCACTCCGGTTTGGCGGTCGTGAGGGGGCCCGCGGGCGGTGGACCTGTCGCAACGGCAAGGCCTGCAAAAGTACGTTCTGGCCGTTCGGCAGGCAGCGCTCCGGATCATCAGCACAAGCTGGTAGCCAACTATACCTTTCAGAGCTTCGTCGAGGGAAAGTCCAACCAGCTGGCGGTTGCGGCCGCGCGACAGGTGGCGGAGAATCCCGGGCAATCGTACAACCCCCTGTTCCTATATGGGGGGGTGGGTCTGGGCAAGACGCACCTGATGCATGCGGTAGGCAATGCCTTGCGCAAGGAAAACCCGGGCGCCAAGATCGTCTATCTCCACTCAGAAACATTCGTCGGCGATATGGTGAAAGCGCTGCAACTCAACGCCATCAGCGAGTTCAAGCGTTTTTATCGCTCGGTCGACGCCTTGCTTATCGACGATATCCAGTTCTTTGCAAAGAAGGAACGGTCCCAGGAGGAGTTCTTTCACACCTTCAATGCATTGCTGGAGGGGGGGCAGCAGATGATCCTGACCTGTGATCGGTACCCGAAGCAGATCGATGGCCTTGAGGAGCGTCTCAAGAGCCGTTTCGGGTGGGGTCTCACTGTTGCGGTGGAGCCGCCGGAGCTGGAGACACGTGCCGCTATCCTGATGAAAAAAGCAGAGGAGTCGGATATCGACCTGCCCCGGGATGCAGCGTTCTTCATTGCCCAACGAATCCGCTCAAATGTGCGTGAGCTGGAAGGCGCACTGCGGCGTGTTATGGCCAATGCAAAATTCACTGGAGCGCCGATTGACGTTCCACTGGTTAAGGATAGCCTCAAGGACCTTCTCGCGCTGCAGGATAAGCAGGTCAGTCTTGACAATATTCAGCGGACCGTTGCCGATTACTATAAAATCAAGGTCGCGGATTTGATGTCACGGCGGAGAAACCGGTCGGTTGCCCGACCCAGGCAGGTGGCTATGGCGCTCTCCAAGGAGTTGACCAGCCATAGTCTCCCCGAAATCGGTGATAGTTTTGGGGGAAGAGATCACACGACAGTTATCCATGCTTGTCGTAAAATCGAGGAACTTCGCAGCACGAATTCGGATATTCAGGACGATTACAAAAATCTGTTACGATCTTTGACAACCTGATCGGATGGGTAAAAACAAAACCTCGTTTTGCATTAGACTGTGGAATCTATTGCTGGCGAATTTTGGTCTATGGAGAGGTGAGCGCTTCAGTTTCTGTTGGACGTGCGATCCCGGTGTCACCAGGCCATTGAATGGGTAAATTTTGCAGTTGCTCTCTCGCTCGATAATCCGGCGCGGGTAGTCCTCGGACACAAGGGTGGTCTTGCCCTAAGGAATCAGCACAGTTATGAAGTTTTCCATTTCCCGGGATGCGCTATTAGGTCCACTCAACCTGGTTGCCGGGGCTGTAGAACGACGTCAGACCCTGGCGGTATTGGCGAACGTTCTTATCAATCTGGACGGCGACCGATTGTCCCTTACGGGTACGGACCTGGAAGTCGAGCTTGTGGGTCGGGTGAAGCTGGAGGAATCTGGCGAGTCTGGTGAAATTACGGTACCTGCGCGCAAGCTGGTAGACATCTGCAAGTCTTTGCCAGAAGGGAGTACCCTCTCCTTCACGCTGACGGATAATAAGCTACAAGTACGCTCTGGTCGCAGTCGTTTCAGCCTGTCTACTTTACCTGCGAGAGACTTCCCCCGGGTGGAAGACAGCATGGGAACCCATCAGGTGGTATTGCGCCAGGGCCAGCTGAAGCGGTTGATCGACAGCACGGCCTTTGCCATGGCGCAACAGGATGTGCGGTATTACCTTAACGGTATGCTCCTGGAGGTGAAGGAAAAAGTACTCCGGGCCGTGGCCACTGACGGGCACCGGCTGGCCATGTGTACTCTGAGTGAACCCGTGGAAGTCGCGGGAGATGTCAAAGTCATTGTGCCGCGCAAAGGCATTCTGGAATTGTCGCGGCTGCTCATCGATGAGAGCCAGGATGTGGTACTGGTGATCGGCAGCAATCACCTGCGAGCAACAACAGAGAATGCCACCTTTACATCCAAGTTGGTTGACGGCAAGTTTCCTGATTACCAGCGGGTCTTGCCCAAGAATACGAACAAAGAGGTACTTGCGCCGCGGTCTGATCTACGACAGGCTTTTGCCCGCACGGCGATACTCTCGAATGAGAAGTATCGTGGCGTCAGGTTGAAGCTGACAGACAATAACCTCGAGATCGTTGCCAATAATCCGGAGCAGGAGGAGGCTGTCGAGGAGCTCGGGGTAGAGTACCAGGGAGACACCGTAGAGATTGGCTTCAATGTCAGTTACCTGCTTGATGTGCTTGCCGTGCTGTCCTCTGAGCAGATCAAGCTTTCCTTGTCTGACCCAAACAGCAGCGCGTTGATCGAAGCCCTGGATGGTGGCGACGCGCTGTACGTCGTCATGCCAATGAGGTTGTAGCTGAAGCTTCCGCCCGCACGGGCGCTCTTCTTTTCGGGGTCGGTCTCGACACACATCTTAAACTGCCCTGCGCAACGAGGACCGGGCAGTGAAATCTACGAGCTTGAGCTTTACCGGTGCTGACTCGGCTGAATATCCAGAATGTGCGCAATATTTCCGAGGCGAGGCTCTCTGACCTGGGCGCGGTGAATGTATTCTACGGGCCCAACGGCAGCGGTAAAACATCGGTATTAGAGTCGCTGCACATGCTCGCGATGGCGCGATCATTTCGTCGCGGTAACGTGAACAGCCTGATTTCGCACGGAGAGGACAGCTGTACAGTATTCGGAACCTTGCTGTGGGGTGGCAGAAAGACGGCATCCCCGATTTCTATTGGTGTGCAGCGACATAAGGCAGGTGATGTACAGATCAAAGCCGCTGGCGAAACCCTGGCAAGAACCGCAGACCTGGTTCAGATGTTGCCGGTACAGGTGATATCGGCTCAGAGCTTTGATTTGTTGTGCGGCGCACCCAGTACCAGACGACAGTACCTCGACTGGGGTGTGTTCCACGTGGAACATGGGTTCTATGCGGCCTGGCAACATTTTCAGAGATATCTAAAGCAGCGCAATCAACTGCTGCGCCGTGATAAAATACATACTGAAGAAATAAACGCATGGACTGAGAAGCTGGCCGATTACGGGAGTGCTGTTGGTCAATATCGGGAACGCTACGTTACGGCACTCATGCCCTACTTCAGTGCAACCGTGGCAAGCCTGTTGCCTGAGCTGTCGGACGAACTGGAACTGCGCTACCTCCAGGGTTGGGACAGTGGCGCTACTTTCAGGGAGGCGTTGCAGGATGCCGTTGATGGAGACCACCAGCAAGGTTATACGCGAATAGGGCCACAGCGCGCGGATTTGAAGGTACACATCAGCGGCAGGCAGGCCGCTGAGATACTGTCCCGAGGCCAGCAGAAACTTGTGGCCTGTGCTCTTAAGCTTGCCCAGGGCCAGTTACTGACAGAGAGGGCGCCCATGGGCAATTTTCTGTACCTGGTAGATGATTTGCCTGCGGAGCTTGATCGGGACCACTGCCATTATGTGTGCGATATGTTGTCGTCCATAGATGCACAAGTGTTCATAACGTGTGTGCAGGGCTCAGAAGTCATAGATATTTGGCCTGATAACGATAAATTGTCCATGTTCCACGTGGAACATGGCACTGTGCGTCAGCAATAACGCGCCTGGCGCCGAAGACGCTAACTGCCGCAAGGCATCATCACGACGGAGTTTGGGCGCCTTGTCTTTGCGTCCAGAGTCCCGTTTTGGGAAGAGAAAAACGTATGAGTGACAACGAAATAAACTACGATTCCTCCAGTATCAAGGTACTCAAAGGCCTGGATGCGGTGCGAAAACGTCCGGGTATGTACATCGGCGACACCGACGATGGGAGTGGCTTGCACCACATGGTGTTTGAACTCGTTGATAACTCTATTGACGAAGCGCTCGCGGGACACTGCAAGGAAGTCGAGGTGGTCATCCATCCAGACGAATCCGTCTCGGTGAGTGATGATGGGCGCGGTATACCCACAGAAATGCACGATGAAGGGGTGTCTGCGGCAGAAGTGATCATGACGGTTCTCCATGCCGGCGGAAAATTTGATGACAACACGTATAAGGTCTCTGGCGGATTGCACGGTGTAGGTGTCTCGGTGGTAAATGCCCTGTCAGAAGTATTGACGCTGACCATACGCCGTGAAGGACGGCTCTACGAGCAGACGTATCATCATGGTGTGCCGGAACATCCGCTGAAAGAGATTGGCACGACTGAAACCTCCGGTACATCAGTTCGCTTCAAGCCCTCACCCGATACTTTCACCAATATTGAATATCACTTCGAGCTCCTGGCCAAGCGCTTGCGTGAACTGGCATTCCTCAATTCGGGCGTCAGGATTGTGTTGCGTGATGAGCGCTCGGGTAAGCAGGAAGTCTATGAATACGAAGGTGGACTCGCGGCGTTTGTCGATTTTCTCAACAAGAACAAAACGACCGTCAACAACCCGTTCTATTTCAAGGCGGATGCCCAGGACGGTGTCAGTGTTGAAGTGGCGCTGCAGTGGAATGACTCATTTCAGGAGAATCTGTTCTGTTACACCAACAATATTCCACAGCGTGATGGTGGGACGCACCTCGCCGGTTTCAGGGCCGCCTTGACGCGAAATTTGAATGCCTACATCGAGCGTGAGGGTCTTGCTAAAAAAGCCAAAGTGAATACGACCGGGGACGATGCTCGAGAGGGTCTGACAGCGATCATTTCCGTCAAGGTGCCTGACCCCAAGTTCTCTTCACAGACCAAGGACAAGCTGGTTTCGTCAGAAGTGAAAACAGCGGTGGAACAGGCAATGAATGCCCACTTCAGTGACTATCTTCTGGAGAATCCCCAGGAGGCGAAGCTGGTTGTCGGTAAGATGCTGGACGCTGCGCGTGCTCGTGAGGCTGCGCGAAAAGCTCGGGAAATGACCCGGCGCAAGGGCGCCCTGGATATCGCCGGCCTGCCCGGGAAGTTGGCCGACTGCCAGGAGAAGGATCCGGCTCTTTCCGAGCTATATCTGGTCGAGGGAGATTCGGCCGGCGGCTCTGCCAAACAGGGTCGCAATCGGAAGTTTCAGGCGATTCTTCCCCTGAAAGGCAAAATACTCAATGTGGAAAAGGCTCGCTTCGATAAGATGTTGGGTTCGGCGGAAGTCGGTACCATTGTAACAGCTCTCGGCTGTGGGATCGGTAAGGACGAATTCTCCCCGGATAAGTTGCGCTATCACAGCATTATCATCATGACTGACGCTGACGTGGATGGGTCGCATATCCGCACGCTTCTGCTGACGTTTTTCTTCAGGCAGATGCGCGAGTTGATCGATCGGGGTCACGTGTTCATCGCCCAACCACCCCTCTACAAAATTACCCGTGGCAAGCAAAGTCAGTACCTCAAGGACGACGAGGCGCTCAATGCGTACCTGACGCAATCCGCACTCGATAAGGCGGCCATTTACGTCAATCCCGATGCGCCGCCAATAACAGGTCATGCCCTTGAAGAACTGGTGGATCAGTATCGGCGTGTTGGCGCGACAATAGACCGACTGAGCCGTTTGTATTCCAGTGACGTGATGTGGGCGATGGTGAATAGCAATGCGCTGACTATTGAGACTATGGCCAGTGAATCAGCGGTGGTCGCATTCTGTGAGGATGTAAGTGAGTACTTACATACCCATTACGGCAAGAATGGCAGCTATTCCCTCGCCGTGCGAAAGGATCAGGAGCGCCAGATTTTCTATCCGGTGGTAAAGTACCAGGCCCACGGGACAGAAACAGAGGCTGAGTACGCCCACGATTTCTTTGCATCGGGCGAATACCGAAGCATCGTGCAGCTCGGTGATACCATCAACCATCTCATCGATGAAGAGGGGTATTTTCAGCGGGGCGAAAAACAGCTCCATACCCGTCGGTTCGCCGAAGGGTTGAACTGGTTGATGGACGAGGCGCGCAAGGGTTATTCCATTCAGCGCTACAAGGGCCTTGGTGAAATGAATCCGGACCAGCTCTGGGAGACGACCATGGATCCCGAAGCGCGGCGAATGCTGAGGGTCACCGTTGAAGACGCGATCGCCGCCGACCAGATATTCACCACGCTCATGGGCGACCACGTCGAACCGCGCCGGGATTTTATCGAGGACAATGCGCTTTCCGTTGCGAACCTGGATGTTTAGCCCGGCACTGTGCTGATTTTGACGCTATCTGAGAATTACCTTACGACAAATGACTCCATAACCGGGGGGCCGTCCCCGGATTTTGTGGGTCAAGCCCGCGAACGGTAGCAGGCCGTTCCCACTCGGGCGGACCCCAGACATGCTTCAGGCGGAAGCGTAGCGGACCTGGCCTGGCTATGTCCCTGAACATGCGGGTGAACTCCCGGAATGTCAGTTTGATTGGGTTAAATCCTGGAGTTGAGTCAATCAGGCTAACCACGCCATATTCAACCTTCTCATCGGGTGACTCCGCGGCATAGGTCCCGAACAGATGGTCCCAGATCATGAGCACACCACCCATATTGCGATCCACATAGCCAGGGTTCCTGCCGTGATGTACGCGGTGATTGGACGGTGTGTTGAATACCCATTCGATCGGTTTTGGAAATCTTCCAAACCATTGGGTGTGCGGAAAGATCTGGAATACCAGGTTTGCGGCCAACATCAGCAATACGGATTCAGGTGTAAACCCCAGCATCACTGCTGGAATAAAAAAGATATAGACACCCACGAAGGCATAAAGAACGCTCTGGCGGAAAGCGACTGTATAGTTGAAGTGCTCCGACGCATGGTGCACCTCATGTACTCCCCATAAGAAACGCACACGGTGTGCGGCCAGGTGGAACAGGTAGAAACAAAAGTCCATCAACAGGAACAGTACCAACAGGTTGGACGGCGTCAGTTCGAGAGAAAACAATCGGAACTGATAAAGCCACTCGTAGACCGGCAAAACCAAGACCACAACCATGACGCCTTCGGCAAACAGAACGTAAACAGCCCCCATCACGATACTGGCCGCTGAATCACGAACTTCGAAGATGTCAGTTCGCCGGAAATGGAACCATTCCACGGTTGTGAGCAGGAGAATTATGGGCAGTGTCGACAGGGTTAACATTTGACTGGCTGGTAAAGCAGCGACTAAATGCTGAACAGCCAACGTTATATCTGCGAATTGCTCCGAAATCATGGTTGGCTCGCGATGGTCGTGCGGTGCAAGAGACGGTTATAGCCTTCGTAATCGCCGGTTGCCCGGTGCAGTACGCAGCGGTTGTCCCACATGACTAGCATGTTGCTCGACCACTTATGGCGGTAATGGAACTGTTCGCTGGTTTGCCATTGGTGAAGCTCCAGCAGTAGGTCTGAGGCCGCTTCCCGCTCCATGCCTTCTATCCCGGTGACATAGCCGAGACAACCGAATAGGCTTTCCCTGCCGCTTTCCGGGTGTACCTTTATCAGCGGGTGCAAAAGAGAGTCCCTCGCAGCTTCTGAGGCCTGTACCCGCATACTGCGACCGGATGCCTCATCGACTTTGCCGTACAGTCCCTCGGGTGCATAAGCCCCCGCGGCCGAATGAATTGCACGGCGACCCTCGATTCTGCCCCTCAGGGCCGCTGGCATTTCCTCAAGTGCCTTGTACTGATTGGCAAACAGTGTGTCTCCGCCGGATTCAGGGATCGTGATCCCGTAAAGGCAGGTACCAGCGGGTGGATTACGTTGAAAGCTCCAGTCTGTGTGCCATGCCTCCGCGAATATGGAGGAGGTCTCATCTGCGTTACGTTGAATAGCGATGATATGCTCGCGCCCGGGTATGGGTTGTACGAAAGGATCCTGACCAAAATCGCCAAAATAACCAGTGAACCGCTCCAGGTCATCATCGCTGAGAGACTGATCAGGGAAGGCGAGAACACCGTGTTCAATCCAAACTGCGCGAATGTTGGCGACAAGACTCTCCCCAAGGTCCTTGCTTAAATCAACGCCGGATACCTTAGCGCCACAGGCCTCGCCACTGGGTGTTACCGTAATTGTCATATTCCTGATCCTTTGCTCCTACCCTTAGTTGAATGATAGGTAGATCGTACTAGAGATGATTGACATACTGCGCCATCATTTATACATATAGCGCCAACAGGGTTATTCTCATGGTAATTAGAATATCGGGCAGTTTTAGCCAGATATTCCGCCTGTGGATGGTTCGCAGAGGAATTGTCTGCGAGCCGCTGGAGACAAGGCTGGCGCTGGCCTCGCGACAAGAGACGGTGAGTGTTGAGGACTGGCGGGAATTTTTAAGGGAGGCGGAAGAGCTTTGTCCCGGTGAGCCTGTGGGGCTGCAGATTGGGTCTGAAGTGCAGATCACACATGCCGGTGTGTTGGGTTATCTGCTGCTCAATAGTGATAACCTTGCAGACGCATTGGAGACGTACCTGCTCTGTGAAAGACACTTTTATGGTGTCAATTTTGCCGAGCTATCACGAGATGAGTCGGGCTGGATGCTTGCCTGGCCTGACCAGCTTGGGAATGACAATGCTGTGTTTGTTCAAGTTGGCCTGACTGCACTCGTAACTTTTCTGCGTCACCGATTTCCCGGGGATTGTGACCTGCTGTCAGTCTCCTTGACCGGTGATAAGCCGGAAGACATCGTTCCTTTTGAGCAGTTTTTCGGCTGCCCGGTCACGTTTGAATCGCACTATCCAGGGCTAACTTTCGATGGTGAAACGATTCACCGGTCCAGCGTAGGGGCACTCCCGGAAAATTTTCAGGCGATGCGCCAGCAACAGTACAGCGCGTTTTCTGCTGTAGCTGGTACCGACGACCCTTTCCTGAAAAGTCTGCAATCAGTGTTGTTGAAGGCGATTCCAGACGGTGGAGCAACTCTGCCGAAAGTGGCGCAGGGAATGAATCTGTCCACCAGGACATTACAACGCAGGCTGGCCGACTATAGGCTCTCGCATCAGGTGCTGCATGATGCTGTTCGAGAACAGCTCGCACGTCGGTATTTATCTCGCACTTCCCTGATGCTGTCTGAAATACCTCTTTTGCTGGGTTACTCTGATCAAAGTGCATTCAACCGTGCGTTCAGGAGTTGGACGGGCATGACGCCAGGCCGCTTTAGAAAACTTGAGAGAACGGGAACATGAAAGGGGCTGCTGGTAGACGTTGGCGTTGAGAGCTCGGTTTGAGCTATATCCTTGAATGAAGATTGTTTTACCAAATAGCCTGAGAATTTCCCGGTTGGCACAAACATAATGAGAAATTCGCCGATTTTGTCTCCCACCGCTGTTTGGTAAAGCAGTCGTTAAAACAAGGACTTAAAACCTCATCAAATCCATCTCTGTTGAGATCCAACAACTGTGTTGGTTTTGCGCTATTTGCAAACCTCTTGCGATAAATAGCTCAGCTCCGGGGGGGGCTCGTCCCCGGAATTTGTCGATCAAGCCCGGGAAAGGTAGCGGGCCTTTACTATTGGCGGAGACACTCCGGACATGCTCGAGGAGGAAGCGTTGCTGGCCTGGCTGTGTCCTTGAACCTGCGGATGCACGCCCGGATCGTCAGTTAAGTTGGGTTGAATCCGGGAATTGAGTCAGGTTATCGGTAGTGCTTTTAGAGAGAGCCTCACGGTAACTCTTGAGACTGGGGGCGAGAACCTGCTCCAGCTTGCCCAGGTGGGGGCGGAACTTCGTCCATTGTTCGACACCACTGCTGTAGATCGGCTGTCGCACCTGCTCGGAGCTGGCGGTCCGCACCGCGCGCTCTGTTTCATAATAATTGAGGCAGCCGGCTTCAAAAGGTAGACCGCAGTAATCCAGGATTCGTCGCACTTGTGTTTCAAGGTCCGCGATCACCTGTTCGTAGTAGACATGCAGGATACTGCCAGGTGACACCGCGTCCCAGTGGTCCATCAGCGCGACGTAGTCATTGTAGTAGCGGCCGATATCGGTCAGGTCGTAGCTGAATTCCTGGCCCTCGGCGAACAACTGTTTGAAGCCACTGAAACAGCAGGCGATGGGGTGCCTGCGGGCGTCGATGATCCTCGACTTTGGGCAGTATCAGCCTGATCAGGCCGATGTGGCGGAAGTTGTTCGGCATCTTGTCTATGAAAAACGGTGCCCCCTGGCGGTGTATGCGGGTTTCCTCGACGTATTGCCCCCCCAAAGCTTCGAGTTCCTCGTCCGCAAGGTCCTCCAGCAGTTCAGGATAGGGTTTGTTGTCCTCGTCCCGGCCCCGGCGTCGCAACTTTTGCGCCATGGACAGGATGTTGGGTAGCTCCAGGGTGCCGTCCACCTGGCTGTGTGAAGCGAGGATCTGCTCCAACAGTGTCGATCCCGCGCGCGGAAGACCGACGATAAAGATCGGGTCGGGGGCGTCGCATCCTGCTCCTCGCCTTTGGGTAAAGACGTCGCGGGTAAAGTACTCGCGTTGCGCGCGCAGGTCTTCCGTCATCTGATCTGCGTCATAGCGGCTCTGCTCACGCTTGAGCCGATTGCCCCGCGCATAGAATTCGAAGGATCTGGCAAAATCCTCCGCGTCCTCGAATGCCTTGCCGAGGGCGAAGCAGAAGTGCACACGGCTCGCAGGTCCCAGTTCCTCGCGCTGCTCGTATGCCCGCATCTGTTGGACTTCGTCGGCACTGAAGCGATAGGTCTTGAGATTGGACATTGCATAGTAGGCGTCGCCGTGCCAGGGGTCGGAGGCAATGGCCGCGCGATAGCTCTCGATGGCGTCCTGTTGCCGGCCCAGTGTCTTCAGGGCGTGACCGCGGGAAGTCAGGGTGACCGCGTCTTCCGGCAGGGCGCGGAGCACCTGGTCGAAGAGCTCGATGGCTTCCTCGTAATCACCCACCTGCATTGTTTCGATCGCAAACAGCGACGTGAGCTGCGGGTTTTCGGGCTGCTCATCGTGCAGTCCTGCGGCGACGCGGAGCGCCTGCGCAACCTTCTGTCGTTTGCGCAGTACTCCCACCAGGTCTATCCGCACCTGGACGTTGCCGGGCTCGAACTCCGCCGCGCTCTCCAGCAGGTATTCGGCGTCGTCCAGTACGCCGAATTGCACCGCAATCTCTGCCAGCAGGCGCATGGCCTCCACGTGGGTTGGATGTGCGCGCAGGAACTTCCTGCAAAGGGTCTCCGCCTTGGCTAACCTCCCCTGGGACAGCAGGTCGGTCACCGCGACCAGCACCTTGGGCAGGGACTGCAGGCGCTGTACCTGCGCTTCGGCGAGGCGGGCCTCTTGCGGGCGTTTCATCGCCTCCAGAATCCGGGCCTGGCTGCGCCAGCTGGCCAGCAGCGCCGGGTTCAGCTGGCAGGCGTTGGCGAATGCCGCCAGTGCCTGTTGGGGTCGGTTTCGGGCCAGGTTGAGATGGCCCTGCTCCTGGTAGACGCGACCGCGGTCTGACGACAGGGCCTTGAGAGAATCCAGGCAGGCCTGGGCCTCCTCGAAGCGAGCCAGATAGCGGTAGCATACCGCAGCCATGTAGAGCGCTTCGCTGTCACGGGGATCAACAGCAAGCAGTCGATCGACGTCCTGCAGCGCAGAATCAAAATGACCGGCCGCGATCTTCTTCTGGATGGCGGCGGGTTGCAACTCGCTGGAAGACTCTGTCATATCGGCTAACGGGACCAGAAAATCAACGCCCGGGCATGGTACCGCCTGGGCACTGACCTTGCGAGAGTTGCCAGGGCAACTCTGAATAGTGGCAATCGCAATCAGCGGAGCTCTGATGCGTGCTGAGCAAGGCGCGTCGCGCAGGCAATGGCCGTCGTCCTCGGTGAGCGGCGCGACCTGGATCGGTCGCCGGAACGCTGACCGAACCGGGCTAGAAGTCGTACGCGAAGCGCAGGCCCACGGTGCGGGGCCGGGCCACGGTGATACGGGAGCGGTTGAAAATCGCGTTACCTGAAATTTCTGCCCGCTCGTCCGCCAGGTTTTCCACGTACAGCTCCGCCGTCCACGCATCGGTTGATACCCCGGTGGTGAAATTCCACAAGGACCAACTGTCCAGGGTAATGCTGTTGTCTGCGACGATATCCGTGTTGACCTCATCCGAGTAGCTGCCGTTGAGCATCACATGCGCGATCTTGCCCGAGGCCAGGTCCCACTCGTAGCGGGCATTGATGGTGGCCTGGAACTCCGGTGCAAAGGCCAGTTCATCACCCTCGCGGACGAAGTTGGTCACGAAACTATCGGTGATTTCCGTATCGAGGAATGAAAACCCGCCGGTCAGCGTGAGGCCGAGCACCGAGGCGGGCACCCAGGTGATGTCCCCCTCCAGGCCGGTGACTTCCGCATCCGCAGCGTTGTCGGCGAAGAAGAGGTTGGTGATACTGGTATCGAAGATGCCCACCTGCAGGTTTTCGATCTCCACGAAGAAAACATCGCCGTTGAAGCGCAGGGTGTTGTCCAGCAGGTCGAGTTTCCAGCCGAGTTCGTAGTTGGTGACCTCGTCCGTGTCCATGGCGAAAGGTACGGTGTAGGACCCGTCCTGCGATACCGCGCCACCGGGCCGGTTGAGGAAGCCGGGGCGATAGCCCTCGGACCAGGTCACGTAGTAGAGCTGATCCACCGTGGGCATCCACTGCAGGCTGACCTTGCCTATCACGCCGTCGGTTTCGGCCTTGTCGTTGTCACCGCTGAATATCTCGTCGAGGTTGTTGCCGGCGTTGTTGTCCTCATCGGCACCGAGATTGCCGAAGGAGCCCGCCGCGCTGCCGAGCAGGTCGACCTCGATATCGTACCAGCGGGCGCCCAGGGTGGCCGTAAACGTGTCGGTGAGGTCGAAGTTGACCTCACCGAACACACCCAGTTGCTCGTCCTTGCGCAGGACGTCGTTGCGGAAGATGACGCCGGGCGCCCACTGGCTGCGGTCGCGCACGGAGGCGCCCTGAGCCGAGAAGTTAGGCCCGAAACCGATGCTTTCGCCATCTGCCGCTATTACCTGGGTCGATCCCGGGTAAGTGAACTGGTTGTCCTCTCGCAGCTCCATGTCGCTGTAGAATACGCCGCCGATCGCGCGGATAGCGCGGCTCTGGTCCGTGGTGATGCGGAATTCGTGGGTCTGGACTTCGGATTTGACGTAACTCTTGACGAACAGGTTGGGGGGCTGGCAGGTGCCACTGGGCGCGCCGGTCGGGTAGGACACCGAATAATCGCAGATATAGTAAGGAATATACTGGCCGACGAAGAGATAGTCGGTGTAGTCCACCCGGGATTCTGCCTCCCGCTCGGTATAGGCGCCGGTGTAGAGCAGGTCCAGTGCGCCGATTCGCCCGCTCAGGGTCCAGTTGTAGTTTTCAAAATCGTCCTCAAGCGTATCCTGCTCATACCGGTTGATCTCCAGGTCATCCAGCTCCGGGTCCTGGTAGAACACGCCCTCGGAGTCAATGCTCTGCTGGGCCGCACCAACCAGCAGGCTCCAGTCATCGGCGAAGTACCACAAGCCTGCCAGGCGGGCGCCGGCATAGGTCACCTCATTGAAATCATCCTCGTCCCGGGTGGCATTGCTGACCTCCAGGAAGTCGACCCCTGAGAGGTCGTCGCTGCCCTGGAAGCCACCGGACTGGAATCGCGCGCTTTCCCGCGCGGTGACAGTCCCGGCCACGTTGTCTATAAAGCCCCCCTTCTCGTCGACGTAGACCACGCCGCGCAGGGCGAAGTCGTCGGTCACCGGGATATTGACGGCGGCTTCCGCGTTGTAGCTGGGCTCGCCTTCCTGCGTGTAGGCAGTACCCATCTTCAATTTGCCGGAGAAGCCGGAGGGGTCCGGCTTGTTGGTGATCAGGCGCACGGTGCCCGCCTGGGAGCTGGCTCCGAACAGGGTGCCCTGGGGGCCCTTCAGCACCTCCACCCGACTCAGGTCCGCCGCGTACACATCGAGGTTCCTGCCAGGCTGGGTCAACGGTTGCTCGTCCAGGTAGAACGCGACGTTGGGTGCCAGTCCAGCCACGCCGGACGTGGACAGGTTCGGTGTGGTCGACGCCACGCCACGGATGTAGATCGTGTTGGTGCCCGGCCCGCCACCGCCGGCGGTAACGCCCGGCAGTTGCACCAGGTAGTCGGCGAAGTTGGTGACACCCAGCTGTTGCAGGGAGTCCTCGCCCAGAGCGGTGATGGCGATGGGGATATCCTGGGCACTGGATTCCTTTTTGGTCGCGGTGACGATGACCTCTTCCAGCTGGGCTTGGGCCTGGCTGACGGCAGTAGCCGCCACCATGGCACCATACAGGGCCTTTCTTCTGAACATGGACATCCTTACAGTCAGCTTGCGAAAACGGGCAGGGTTTTGTTCGAATACGAATGTTTTCTACTCGATAGATATTCTACCCACCATGAAGTGGCGTTCTCAAGGCTCAGCAAAATTTGTGGGATAATTTGGCTGAAATCGCTGCAAAATGACCGATTTTCCGCTCCTGATATCCGATATCCCGACAATGTGCCCCCATGAGCCTCCATCATAAAGGATGAAAGATGGCCGGAAATAGGTGAGCATAGCGTAGTATTCTAAGTATTGGGGCCGTGAAGTGCAGCGCATGAGCGATATATGACGAGCAAATACCAGTCTGACTACACGATCGGGGAAGACAATATCGAAATCTGGGGCATGGACATCCACAACCCGGTGTTCTTTGTCAGTGCCAGCCTGATCGTCTTGTTCGTGATGGCCACCATACAGTTCCCGGAGCCCGCCAACGAGATGCTCGCCGATGTACGCGGCTGGTGCCTGGCCACGTTCGACAGTTTCATGATGATCTCAGTCAGCCTTGTGCTGCTGTTCTGCCTGGCGCTGACCGTACTTCCCGTGGCCAGAGTGCGGATTGGCGGAGCGGACGCCAGGCCCGAATTCACCCGCGCCAGCTGGTTTTCGATGCTGTTCGCAGCCGGCATGGGCATCGGCCTGATGTTCTGGGGTGTGGCCGAACCGATGACGTACTATTCCGGCAGTAGTGGCACGCCCCTGGGTGTAGAGCCCCAGACAGCGTTGGCCGCGGATATGGCCATGGCGGCCACGATGTATCACTGGGGCTTTCACGCCTGGGCGATCTACGCTGTTGTTGCCCTGGCGCTGGCGTTCTTCAGCTACAACTGCAAGCTGCCCCTGACGCTGCGTTCCGCTTTTTATCCCCTGCTGGGAGAGCGCTGCTGGGGGTGGCCGGGGCACGTCATCGATACTTTCGCCGTGCTGGCAACCATATTCGGGCTGGCGACCTCACTCGGGCTGGGGGCGGCGCAGGTCAATGCCGGCCTGACCATGCTGTTCGGGCTGGAAGATGCCTTGAACACCAAGCTGTCGGTGATTGTATTTGTGACATTCGTCGCCATTCTTTCGGTGGTGCGCGGCCTGGAAGGCGGAGTCAAGGTCCTGAGTAACCTCAATATCGCCATGGCGGCCATGTTGCTGCTCTTCATCGCCATTGTTGGCGGGAATATCAACGTGTTCACGGCTCTACTGGATACAGGCAGCCACTACTTCGAACAAATCGTACCGCTCAGTAACTGGGTGGGCCGTGACGACCGGCAGTGGATGCAGGACTGGACCGTGTTTTACTGGGCCTGGTGGGTGAGTTGGTCACCCTTCGTCGGCATGTTCATTGCCCGGGTCTCGAAGGGGCGCACAGTGCGGGAGTTTATCGTCGTGGTACTCATCGTCCCCACCCTCGTGACCCTGCTGTGGATGAGCGTGTTCGGCATGAACGCGCTTTACCAGGCGCAGAATGGCATAGGCAGTCTCGCCAATGGCATGAGTTCCATGAGCCTTGCCACTTTTCAGATGCTCGAGAACCTGCCCTTCAGCGCTGTCACGACCGTGGTTGGCGTGGTGCTGGTGCTGGTGTTTTTTATCACCTCTTCCGATTCCGGCTCGCTGGTCATTGACGGCATCACGGCGGGGGGCAAGCACGATCCACCGGTGCCGCAGCGAATTTTCTGGGCCTCTATGGGTGGACTGCTGGCTGGCGCGCTGCTCTACGGCGGTGGCCGCGAGGCGCTGGGCGCTCTGCAGGCGGGGACAGTGGCCGCCGGGATCCCGTTCACGCTCGTGCTGTTGCTGGTTTGCGTGAGTCTGTACAAGGGATTGAACGCCAACGTCCGCGAGTCAGCCAGGGCTGAAAGCGATCGCACCCAAAGCCTTGCCATGAGCAACGATAGTCCCTAATGTCGTGTCAGTGCGGGCGACCAGCAGGCCGGAGCAGATAGTGGATCAATTGGAACAGGTGCTCACGTCCCTGCGCCGCGTCATCCGGGCGACGGACCTCCACTCGAGGCACCTTGCCAAGACGTCCGGCCTGACCGCGCCCCAAATCCTGTTGTTGCAGGCAATCCGCAAACTGGAGCCCAGCACCATCGGCCAGCTGGCCAGGGAAGTCAGCCTCAGTCAGGCTACCGTCACCAACATCCTCGATCGTCTTGAAAAGCGGGAGCTGGTGAGGCGGGAGCGTTCCACTGTCGACAAGCGCAAGGTGCATGTCCGTCTCACCGGGCATGGCGATGAAGTCATCATCAATGCGCCTACGCCGCTGCAGGAACAATTTGCCCGGCAGTTCAACGATCTGCAGGACTGGGAGCAGACGATGATCATTGCCGCGCTGCAGCGGGTGGCCCATATGATGGATGCAGAGCATATCGATGCCTCGCCGGTGCTTGATGTCGGCACTCTGGATCGACCTTCTGATTCCGCCGGGAGCCTGCAGGCGCTGAAGGGCATCAATGTCACCTCGAACGGAACACCTGCCGCGGATGGATAATTGGATTGCCTCCGGCTGACTGCAACTCAGCTATCACCGGCTCGACGTGATCTGGTAATGACCAAAACCCGGTCGACCGCAGCCGCCACGTGGTGAGTCAGCGGGTTGCGCCTGGTCACTATAGTTGTGCAGGCGCCGGGCAACAGGCGTTTCCTGCGCGAAGGCTTTGCAGGTCGGTGCTCTGAGTGTGGCAGTGGCCCGCCAGGGCGAGGCTCAGTGCAAAAGGGCACGGGTTTGGCCCCATGGCGCCTGCCGTGGTGGTAATTCGTGAACTAAATGTAAATATCCCGAGATATCTCGCCGTTCGGAGTCTGGGCCTACTTCCAAACGGCGATAGGCTGAGATAATTTTAGCGTGCCGGAGAAACCTCGCGGCAAACCCGACATTCGGTAAAAGACTAATCCATGTATCAGCCACTCTACGACCCGCAGCTGCGCCTCCTCCAGGAAGAGTTCCCGGATGACGCGACGATCAAGGGTTACGTGATCGACAACATGGAGGGTGCGGTCGACCAGGCCCGCTTCCTGTCGGGAACGGATATTCCGATTGCCGTCATCGGCGCCCGCGGCACCGGCAAGATGTACATCGCAAAGATCGTCCACCAGGAAAACCGCCGGGGCACCGGCGAAATTGTCGTTATAAATTGCCGGGAATTTCGCAACCGGGATGAAGCGATCACTCGTATCGGCCGGGCGCTGGCGTCTGCCGAAGGCGATACGCTGGTGTTCAAATCTCCCGACCTGATGAACCCGGATGCCCAGAATAAACTCGCGCGCCAGCTCAGCACCCGCATTCTTGCCGACAGCAGTCCTCCGCGCTACCTGCCCAGGGCCAAGTTTGTGGGTCTGTTCGGCGACAGCATCGAACACCTGATGGAGCACGGTGGACTGACCGGAAAATTGGCCAGCGTGTTTGCCGGCTACCCGATTCATGTTCCTCCCATCAAGGACCGGAAGCAGGCAGTACTGCGCTGGGCGCACAAGATTCTCGGCCAGGAGTGTAGCGATCGCGCCCGGGCGATGCGCGGCTTCACCCCCGACGCTGAAAAAGCCATGCTGTCCTACGACTGGCCGGGCAATATCACCGAGATGCGCCAGCGGATTGTCGCCGCGCTGGACAGCAGCAACAAGGAATGGCTGACCCCCGTCGACCTGGGAATCTATCGCGATGAGAAAGCGCCCGGAGCGCTGGCCGTCGCTGAACTCAAGCCATTCCTGACTGAGGTAGAGGATGATACCGGCCCGGAGGAAGAGTACATACCCACGGCGTTCGAAGAATTGGATATCGCCCTGGCAGATGCGGTTCGGGCAGCTGTTCTCGCGGAAGACGCGCTGCCGCTGGGTGACTGGGTGGCTGACGAGATCGTTCTGGCCGTCGTCGAGCGCTATCGTGACGACATGCCCGCCGTAGCCAGTTTTCTGCACACCCGGTCGCGCAACGTAAGCCGGTGGTTACCCCGTATCGAGCAGCGAGGTGAGCAGCGACGGGTTGAACCGAGGTGGCGCGAGTGCCGTCGATTGGCGGGTGAGTGGATTCGAGGCCTGGCGATGCCTGATACCTCGCCACTGGACCAGGCGACCGGGCTCTTGCTGGCCCACCTCGAGAGCCACGCCAGTTCGGTCAGTATCAAGACCAGGGCGCAGATCATGGCGGTATCGGTGCCGACCTACCAGAAGCGGCTGAAGCAAATGGAGGACACTGCCGGTGGCGAGTGAACTGGGCATCGAAAAGACCAAGAATGTACAGGATTACCAGTCCGACTATCGCCGCATGGCGGTCGATGAATTGCCACCGGCACTTGGCTTTTCGGCACGGCTCAACATGCTGTGGGATCTCTCCGGCGCGGCACCGCCGCAGACCGAGGGTCGGGTCACCAGCATCATGGCGATCAATAGTGACTGGCGAGAGACCGATATTCGCAAGTGGCTGCAGAAAGACATCCTGCCACCGCCACTCGAACTGCGTAACATCGTGCGCTTTCTCGTCGATCAACTGGAAGGGAGCCAGGATCCCCGACACTGGGAGGCGTTTCTTGTGTATGGCTCACCTGTGGTGGCGTCACCGGTGAATCACGCGATGTATCGTGAAGACCAGAGCCGGAGGAATATTGCCACCATGATATTCGCGCAGATCACCGACAAGTATGAAATTCCGCCATCCGCCTACCAGGCCGACAAGGTCTTTCAACGCTGCCTGACCTTCATGCACAAGCTGAACATCTACGAGCTGCAGGATTTTCAGCCCGGGCACATGGAGCCGTTCAAGAACTATATGTTCCCAAGCGAATGAGCCAGCGTCCCGCCCGCCCCAGCGCGTATGGATACGCGCGGAAACGACGATGAATTCGTCGCTGCGGTTGTGGCCGGATAAGCGCGATCGCGTGAAGCAGGGTGTCCCGGACCGCGAAAGCACCACGCCGGATGACCAGCCCGGAGAGCGTTTGACTGACGATTGTGATCCTCGGTTGGGTGTTGATGCGGTGTGGCTACTGGTCGGCTCAACCGGAGCCGGCGAAGCGCTGCAGACTTTCCTCAATGGCTTTCATAAGCCACCCCCTGCAGCTTTTCTGTACGCACAGCACTACGACCCATCGCTACAGGAACACCTGCGCGAACTCACCCTGGAGAATCCGGCATTCGGGCTTTCACTGATCGACGAACACTCGTGCCTTGCCAGCGGCAAAATCCTTGTCGTGCCGCCACGCAACCGGGTCAGGTTTGCGGATAACGGCTGTGTCTCTCCCGGCGCACTGGGGTGGCGAAACCGCTATTCGCCTCACATCGATGAGCTGCTCAGCACCTACTCTAACGCCAGCCTACCGACACGGGGCGTTATCTTCCTTAGCGGAATGGGTGAGGATGGCGTCCGTTCCCTGCAGCGGCTTTCCGGGCTCGGCGTACGCATCTGGGCACAGGACCCCGCATCCGCCGTCTGCGGCGCCATGCCCCAGGCGGCTATCGAAACCGGCCTGGTCGAGTACGTATCCTGTCCGGCGGGTCTCGCGGCGGCAATTCTCGCGGGCCACTGACACCACCAGAAACTTTCCGACCACGCACCTGGTACGCACCTATGCGTGACCATTATCTCGTTTCGTCGAAGCAGGATTTTCTTTCTCCAGAAAACTCCAGTTTTAACTTGCCGCTGAGCAGCCCCAAAGAAAATACTGTCCACCTGAATGCACCTGTATGCCGACATCGGCAATGGCAACATCGAGGATCGAAAATGACGGAGCAAACCGAGGAACTCAACATCGCAGGCGTGAAGGTGGCAATTATTGATGACGCCAAGACCATTCGCATGATGATGTCCCATACCCTCAGGGGCATGGGCTGTGAAGTGGAATGTGCCGAAGATGGATACAAGGCTTTGGGAATGTTGCGTCGCTTCAAGCCCGATCTTATTTTTCTCGATATCACCATGCCGGAACTGGACGGCTACCAGACCTGTACTCTGATCAGGAACGCGGAAGATACCCGTAACACGCCCGTGGTCATGCTGTCCTCCTCTGACGGTATCTTCGATATCGCAAAAGGGCAGGCTCGTGGCGCGACCGCGCATGTCACCAAAATTCCTCCCGAATCTGTTTTACGTGAGCTGATCCACAACTATACCCAGGCCAGGAAAGCGGCCTGAGCATGGCCGTTACCGCATTACAGTCGCTACAGCTGCTGGAGCGACACTACAGACACGAGGCGGTTTCTTCACCGGAGTTCGCCGATTCTGTCATGCACTGGGCGGGAACCTCGCTGAGCATCGCCGGAATTGCGCTGCTGGTCGGAGAAGGTGAGGTTGAAGAAATTATCGAGACACCGGCGACCACCTATGTACCGGGTACCAAACCGTGGGTATTGGGCGTCGGCGCACATCGCGGCGTGTTACTTCCGATTATCAGCGGCGATGTGTTGCTGAGAAAAGTGCCCTATGCCGGCCGTATCCGTGACCACTGCATGGTGGTTAAACGATCCGGCTTTTATTTTGGGATAACACTGAGCGATATAGAGCGAAGCCTTCGCTTCCCTATCGAAGAACGCGATATGGAACACCTGATCGACCCTGATATAGCTGATTTTTGTCTCGGTGGTTTTTGCCACGGGGACAGGTTTTTGGCGGTGCTTGACATAGACAAACTTATAGCGGACTCGGACTTTGCGAATGCATCGGCCGTGGAAGCGGATTCAACCGAGGGACCTGAGCGATGATAAGAACGAACAAGAGCGGCAGCTCTACTTTTTGGGTGAGCGTCATAACCCTGGGCATAATTGCGTGTCTGGGTGGAGTAGCCTACACCTTCTTCCTGAGCCAGGAGGAGGCCGGGCAGGAAGGCGAGTACCGCCTCATTGCCAATGACCTCCGCCTGGTTTCCCAGGAGGTGGCCGTCAAGGCGCGGGAGACGCAGCTGGGCAATGAACGAACATTCACCCAGTTACAGGCGCAGCTCAACAAGTTCAACGACTTGTTGAATCAGCTGCAGCCACTAGGCATAGACCGCGAGATAGCCGCGATCAGGAAGAACTGGGCTCCCGTCGAGGGAGCGGCAAAGACCCTGGTCGAGGCGGGACCCGGGATTGCATTCATCAATGGCGTCTCCGCGGAGCTGGAAGAGAATATCAAGCCGATCCAGAGTGAGTTCGCCGCCGTTGTGGATTTCATGCGCGACGAAGAAGTGGGCGCGGGAACCATCGCTGCGGCACAGAAAACACTCTGGCTTACCGAGCGCATCGGCCGCAACATCGACAAGATTCTGGCGGGCGGCAGTGAGTCCCAGCTGGCCGCAGACGAGTTCCGCACTGACGCAGCCAACTTCCTGCAGGTGATAGACGCGCTCAAGAACGGCAATCGTGTGATGGGCGTGGAAAAGATCACAGACGCAGACGTCCTGGAATCGGTGACCGCGGCGGATGACATGTTCTCGGTCGTCTCGACCTCGATAGACCAGATTGCGGGTGCATCGGAAGGCCTGCGCGAGGCGGCAGTCGCGCGGCAAGCGGTGATCGGCGACAGCGCCCGGCTGGCGGGACCGATCTCCGATCTGGGACCGGCCATAGACCGGCTCACCAACGCCCGGCTCTATGATCGCCGCACTCTGATGTACCTGTTCGGCGCGCCCGCACTGCTTGCGGTCGGACTGCTGGTTGTTATGTACCGTTCCCAGCGCGGACGAGTCCTGTATACGGAACAGGGTGTATCGGAAATTAACGGCGCACTGGTCAAGATCGCAGAAGGTGACCTGACCGTGCAGGTGCCGGAAAATAATTCTGTCACCCAGGATATCGCCAGGGAAATCAACGCTTCTACCCAGCGCCAGCGTGAGCTGATCCGCAATATCCGCAATCCGTTTGTGGTTTCGGTTGAAGAGATCAACAAGATCGGTAAGTCGGCCCGTGGCCAGGTGACCAAGGGCAAGGAACTGACCCGTTCGGTGGTGGAGTCCACCACCGCTGCGACCGAAATGGTACGCACCAGTGAGGAGATCAAGAGCTCGACAATGAAGGCCGCACGCACCTCGGAACAGAACCGTGAAAAGGTAGCGCGTGGTTACGAACTGACCAAAGACATGTCGAAGGCATCTGCCGATGTGCGGGAATCTGTGCAGAAGACATCCAAGTCGGCGAAGCGCCAGGGCGAATTGATCCAGTCGGTCACGACTGCCGCGGAATACATCCAGGCATTGAACACCAAGATTTCGGTAGTTGCGATCAATACCCGGATCGAGGCGGAGAAAGCGGGTGAATACGGCCGCCCTTTCCTGGGAATTGCCGAAGCCATCGGTGACCTGTTGCGCGAGGCCGAGGAGGAGGGTCGCAAGATCATCTCTGAAGTTCGCATGCTTCAGGATATGTCTGCCGAAAACCTGAGCAGTATGGAAAATACTGTGGGTACGGTCGTGACCATTCTCGAGTATATCGACAGGCTCGACAGCTCGCTGGAGGATATCAACGCCGGATCGGACGCGATTACCTCGATCATTACATCGGTGGACGATGCTGCCGGGCAGTCGGCTGACAGTGCACAACACATGAACAGTTCGATGGCCCGGATCAGGGACCGCAACCTGGAGATCAGTGAGTTCAGTGAGTTTACCCAGATCGGCGTGAGCGGGTTGCAGAAGTCCATGCGTGAAGTGGCCGAAAACCTGAGCCAGTTCAAGATCGGCGATAGCAACACGGCCGAATCGCACGGGGTTGCCGAGCCTGAACAAGTCGCCGCCGTGCCGGTAGCCGCCCAGGTCTATGACGAGGCCGAGATGACGGAGCTGGAAGACCAGCCTGCCAAGACCAACGTTTCAGTATGACTGTCGCGTCCGCACGTCAACCGGAGCCTATCAGCGTTTCCCAGATGCTGACGCTAATGCGCCAGCTGCGATCTAAAGCGGGAATAAAGATCGAAACCCCGCAGCGGATTATCGAGCGCAACGTGCATGACCGCATCGAGGCGCTCGGTCTCGGTAACCCGGGTGAGTACTTCAATCTGCTTGAAGACAGCCTGGATGCTCGGGCGGAATGGCTGGCGCTGATTGATCTGCTGTCTGTCAAGGAGACACGTTTCTTTCGTCAGCCGGCGGCGATGGAGGCCGTGGCCAGCGACGTGCAGGCGCGAATCAAGCGCGGGCAGAAGCGTCCGCTGACAGTGTGGAGTGCGGGCTGCTCTACAGGGCAGGAGTTGTACTCGGTAGGTATGGTTATCGAATCCCTGAAGCCAACCGACGCACCTGCAATGGACTGGTATGGCATCGGGACCGATATCAGTTTCGAGGCAGTCAGCCGGTGCCAGCGTGGACGCTATCCCGAGTCGTCGGTGGCAGGCATTCCCGGCCCGTATCGCGATGCGTTCATCGAGCGGGTGGGCGACGACGAGTGGCAGGTATCCGAGAGTATCCAATCGCGGACTCATTTTTTCCAGAGCAATCTGTTGCACGTTAACAGTGCGCCCTATGCGGAATTTGACATCATTTTTTGCCAGAACGTTCTGATCTATTTTGAACACGACGTGCAGCTCTGGATCATCGATCAGCTGGCGGATCGACTTACGGCCGGAGGCCTGCTTGTGCTTGGCGCCGGCGAAGACGCCTGGTGGAAAAACCCTGAGATGCGTCGGCAGTCATGGCCGGGCGTCTGTGCTTATCGAAAGGTGGAGGTTTAATCAGTGGCTAGCAAGACGGATATCGTTTCCCTCAAATGGGTAATCGGCCTGATGAACAAACAGGCCGAGAACGCCGAATCGGCGCTGGTCGAGTACAGCCAGGATACCTCGCAGAAGAAACAGCTTCTGCAGTGTATGTGGGCAGTTCACCAGATCACATCGACGTTGCGTGCACTGGGAATCAAGAAAGCCGAGATACTCGCAATCGAAATGGAACGTGGCCTCAACTTCCTGTACAAGGACCGGGTGGTCGGTGAACGCCGCAAACTCACTATGGGCGGTTTGATGCAGGCACTGAAAGTGCTTCCCGCCTACCTGGCACATGTGCAGAGCGTGCGGGAAGACACCGGTCGCGGGTTGGAGCAGTATGTCAATGACCTGCGCCGTTGGGTAGGCGAACGCCCCCGACCGCAGGCGTTTTTCTTCCATATGGAGATCGCACCCGAAGCGGGCATCACGACGGACGGGCAGCCTGCCTCCAATGATGAAATACGCAGCCGGGCCAACGTGATGCTGGCGCTATACCTCGAAATGGCCAAGTCGGCACTGCGCAAACGCAACACCCGCGAGAGCATGAAGACGGTAGCCAGGATCTCGCGCAAGATGCAACAACTGTTTGCGGGCAGCGAGCCGGAGCGATTCTGGTTCACGCTCATCGGTATCTGTGAGGGCATTGCCGGAGGTCTTATCGTCCCGGACGAATGCATTGCCCAGATTTTCAAATCCGGCGCCTTCATGATCAAGCACGCCCGTGAAAAGGGCTCCGAGATTGATCCGTCAATGGATTACGATGGCTACCTGCAGCAGATGCTGTTCTACGTGGCGTCCTGCAAAGCGCGACCGGTGCACATCAACGCAATCCGCGAGGCGTTCGGCATCAACGACGAAACGATCGAAATTTCACGAAGCGGTCTTATTCACCTCGACGCGCTGGTTACTGCGCTCAGCGGTGCATTGGACAAGCTTGACGGTGCGGTAGAACACATTACAGCGCATGATTTGAAAGCCCTCGCGGCCAATAATGGTGAGCTGGACGCCACCGTTGCCCTCGAAGGTATCGAGGCAGCGCAGCAACGGCTGCTCGCCGCCGGACAGATGGCACATGCTGACTCGCTGCAGCAGGTTTACGATCACCTTGGCGCGCTGTTCTCTGGTAAGTTCGGTGACAGCCCGGACCGGGCTGAGCGTGTCATCTCGGAAATCGTTCGCGGCATCGTGGACGTCAAGCTGGATATCGAGCACAAGCTGGAACACGGTGTGTGCAGCTCGTTTTCCAGCCGCGAGTTTGAACTGCGTGAGAGCGTGATCTCCGCCACGTTCGGACAGATGTCGCTGGTGGAAAACCACCTTCACACCATCCTGCGCCGCAAGGCACTGGCATCGGCGATAGCCAGGAAACCGCTGTGCCCTGAGAGCGTGATGCAGTTGACGTTCGCATTGCACCGATACCTCAATAAATCAGAGGAGGGACACGAGGAGCTGCGTCAGGCCGTTCGGGAGGCGGACAACGGCGAGCCGGACATCGATCTGCTGTTCGAGCTGGCGACGAATTATTTCAACAGTCTTGACGATATTCCCGATCGGCAGGCGATTCGACTGTCGCTGCAGTTGCTGAGTGAAATTTCCGGCGCGTTGAATTTTGCCGCGATGGCCGAGGAAGGCGAGATAATCGACCGTTGCCGGCAGTGGCTGGAAGCGGCGAGTGAAGCGGGCAGTGTGCGGGAAGACGACGCCTTCCGCTGCTTTGCCGATGTGTTTGCACAGCTGGAACTGCATCTGCAGCGGTCGGTCCTTGACCCCCTTGACGATACCTCGCATATGCTCGCTTTTGCGGAGCAGCGCTCCGCGGAATTGCTCGCACAGATGAGCGAACTGCCCAGTGGGCCGGATGTGACTGATTCACTGAATGCCGCCGTTCCGGCTATTC
This sequence comes from uncultured Gammaproteobacteria bacterium, assembly GCA_963753815.1. Taxonomy (GTDB): domain Bacteria; phylum Pseudomonadota; class Gammaproteobacteria; order Pseudomonadales; family Halieaceae; genus CAVWDU01. Next base: position 1,233,491 of record CAVWDU010000003.1, on the reverse strand, counting down.
ACAACTATGTACAGGACGGTGAAATCCCGATCGAGTTCAGGGAGGTCTTTATCGAGGAATCCGAAGAGATCGTGGCAGAGCTCACTCGCCTTCACGGTGTATGGAAGCAGGAGCCATCGCTAAACCAGGTCCTGCGCGATATGCGCCGTCATTTCCATACGTTCAAGGGCAACGGCCGCGCGGTAGGCGCCAACGTTCTGGGCGAGCTCGGCTGGGCGGCACAGGACATGCTCGACCGGGTACTCGAGGGAGAAAACACTGTCGAAGAGCGCCTGCAGACACTGGTTGCCGAGGTTGTGGATGAGCTGCCGGAACTTGTGCAGTCGTACAAGCAGGCAGATGGGCTTGATACTGACCGGGTACGTAACCTGACCAATCGATGCTTTGAGCTGGCGCAGTCGAGCGAGGATGACCTGGCGCTGGATCTGTCCCAGTTGGAAGGTGGTGACACGAATCCCGCCGGGCTGGAAAACACCTCCCCCGCCGTCAACGGTTAAGCCGCTGACCTCAATCTGAAACGAGGAGAATCGCGTGCAGCGTAACAACGATGATAATGCCGTGGAGCGGAACACCAGTGGCGACGGATCAGAGTCCTCTGAAAATGCGGACCTGGAATGGCTGATCGAACAGGAATATGCCGAGGAGCCGGAAAAACTCTTCGCATTGCTTGAAGAGGAACTGGATTGCTCGCTATCGCCGCTCGAGGCGGAAATCGCAGCCCGTCCGATGATGAGCGGTGATCGCAATCTGGACGATCTCTCCACCTATGTGCGCGAAGAAATTGTTCTCGGCAGTGGCGATACAGGCAGTGATATTTACGCCAAGAGCGACGCCACCGGCGATCCAGGCGAGGTCAGCCACGACGTGCCCATGGCCATTGATCATTCCAAGTCGCGGTCGGGCGATGAGGAGTCGATCACCGCCGTGATCGACGATGGCGTGGATATTCTCGGGTTGGCGGAAGAGGACGATATCGGCGAGCAGTTCCTCGTCATCAAAAAGGGACAGGCGGAGGCCGCCACCGCCCGGGAATCTGTCGAGCAATCATCAATCCAGATTGTTGGCGGTGATGACCATCCTGAGCAGCAGGATACCCATGCCCCGGAGGATACGGTTCCCGGTCTCCCGTTTGCCGGCGCAGCGGGAGATATCGTCTCCGGCGCTGTGGATGCAACATCTGCCGTGACCGGTTCGGCAGCGGATACCGTCCACGAGGCTCAGGCCGGAACGGGATCACTGGCCGAGATGGCCGCCGGGCTTGCGGGGCCCGAGGCGCTCGTGAATGACTTGCAGCCGGGGCTGGAGGGCATTCCCGAGGCAGCACAAGAGGCGACGGATAACGCTCCTGGTGCGTTCAATCTCGACGCCGAAACCGACATCGTCAGTGAAGCGGTTGCAGATTTTCAGACGGGAGGAGAAGACACACAGCTGGACGCGTTTGCGGTTTCTGCCATCGATAAGTCAGAAACTGACCGCAGTCAGGCCGCACCGGATGTCGTGGAGTATGTAAGCCAGACTGAGCCGCCTACTGATGACGCGGCCTTTGACCAGTACTTGCTCGATGGCGAACACCTCGCCGGCGACCAGCTGCAGATCGAAGAACTCAAGGTAGAGGACACCGACGGCGTAGCCTCGGTGGATCCGTCGCCTGTGTGCCCGATTGACTACGAAGATGACTTTGACGTCGAGGCGGGCCTGGATGGAAGCTCGATTGCGGCTATCAGTCGGGTAATAGACAACGCCATGGAAGGGCTGTCGGCACGGGTCCGTGAGCGGCTTGAGGTGCTGGGATTGCCGGTGGCGACCGTCGAGGTCGAGTTGATGCTTGGAGCCGATGCCGAATCCGTAGCCTGCTGTCTCGCCCAGGGCTATGTCCGTATCGCAACGATCAGCGATGAGGAAGTTCCGGGACTGGAGGCACTTGGGCAGACCGAGCGTGATGCCGTTTATGTGCGCCTGCTCAATGTGGCGTCAGGAGAGGCCTGGAACAACCTGTTCGACGAGTCGTTTTCGGGGCATCTTGAAGAGACGACGAACGCAGTGGGCGACATCGCCGAAATGATACCGTGGTCCGCCTCTGCAGGCCTGGACGAAGCCGAATCGGGTGAGCTCGAGGATGACTCGGGCTTCGCTGAAGAATTGGGCGACCTCGTGATAGAGGGCTTTGATGACGAGCTGAGTGACGATGACCTGCTCGAAGAGGCGATGACCTCTCTGAGTGGCTTCTCTGCAGATAACACGGCCGATGCCGATGCTACTGTGCCGCCGACCGCTATCGAAGACGAGTTGATCGACAGTGGCTGGGGGCTTGCGGAGGTCGACGCGGGGGGCGTGGAAGAGTCGACAGCAACCGGTGTCGAAGTGCTTGCCGGCGCGGCGACCGAGCCGGCAACCGACGAGGCGGCCGATGAGGCGGAAAGCCCAATGGCCGAAGACCATGGAGAGACTGTGGCGCCTGCTGTCGAGGATGACATGAACCTCGCCGCAGAAGTTGTAGAAGAGGATATTTTTGGCCCGGATTTTGCCGACGAGTTCGAGCCGGTTGCATCGGACTCGTCAACCGATGTCGATTTCCTGTTGAGCGGATTGGCCGAGAATGAGAAGGAGAGCGACGACATCTGCGGTATTGCGGTCGACGAATTCGATACCGCCGCGGGCGTGGAGATGGCGGTGACTGAGCAAGAGACGGTGTCGGCGCCGGACGATAGCGGGATGTCGTGGTGTATTCCCTCTCACATAAAGTTTGATCGCAGCAGCCAGAGCCAGGGAGAGATATTTGCAGACTTCCTCGACGCATTCATCGAGGAAGCGGCATCCGGCCTCGAGCAGCTCGAAGATGCCATGGCAGCGTGGGAAGAGGCGATTGACAGCGACGCCGCCTTCGCGCCGATTCCGCGCATCCTGCACACCCTCAAGGGGATTGCCAAGGGTGTGGGACTGCAACGCTACGGGACGTTGATCCACAATTACGAAACCCTGCTGGAGGGGCTGGCGCGGCCAGCGGCCGGTGCGGAGGTGGACTATTTCCGCATCCTCAATGTCTGGCTGGACGCGGCCGTCAGCGGTTTCGAGCATATCCAGGCCGAACGCAGCGACATCGCCAGTGAGTTCCCGACCCGCGGGGCCGGCGTGCCGATAGCAGGTATCGAGGAACCCGCAGAGGACGCCATCGCGGTTGGCGACCAGTCCACGATGGAATCCGACACCACCGGCTCCGAGGCCGATGCGCCATCCCTGCCGGCCAACGTCGTCCCGATCGAGGAAGCTGGAGGACGCAATGCGGGCGCGCGCCAGAAAGACATGCAGCTCGCGGATGAGGGCGCGAAAGTCCTGGCGGCCAAGCAAAGCATCCGCATGACGCCGGAGTCCCTCGATCACCTGCTCAACCTGACCAGTCAGGCGCAGCAGCTGGGAGTGCGTTCCTCACAGGCAACGTTGCGCAACAAGGGTGCCGCTGCTGAACTGCAGGGCCGGCTATCCTCGGTGCGGGCGCATATAGCCAAAATTGCTGACCGCGCGCTGCGCAACGTGACCTCCAAGGGCAGCCAGAGCACGGAGCTAGACGCCCTGGAGATGGACCAGTATTCCGAGCTGCAGGAAGCCGCCAACATACTCAGGGAGGGCGTTGAGGATCTCGACGACCTGATCAATCACTCGAGTCGCCAGAACGCACAGGTCGAGGCGCTGCTTAAGCAGCAGGCATCGGTCATCTCGCTGCTCGGCTCTTCGATCCAGGCCGCCCGGGTCGTCCCGGTTTCGCGCCTGATGCCTGGCCTGCGACGAATCGTGCGGACCGTTAGTACCGATCTCGGCAAGGCAGTGCAGTTCCGGGTGCTCAATGAGGTTGGCAGCCTCGACCGCGACAACCATGCGCGCTGCCAGGTCATCCTCGAGCATATGGTCAGGAACGCGCTGGACCACGGGATCGAAACCCCGGCCGAACGGATTGCCGCAGGCAAGCCGACTGCGGGACGGATTACGATCGATGTCAACAAGCACGGCAGCGATTACGTGATCGAGCTTAACGATGACGGTCGCGGTATCGACCCGGATGTCATGCGTGAGACGGCCTTCGACAAGGGCCTCGATGTTGATGTTGATGCGCTGAGCGATAGTGAGGCCCAGCACCTGATCTTCCACAAGGGTTTCTCGACAGCCGAGACCCTGAGCGAGATCTCGGGGCGCGGCGTGGGCATGGATATCGTGATCAGTGAACTGCAGCAGATCGGTGGCGATATCGATATCGAGTCTGTCGTGGGAGAAGGCACCACGTTTCGGGTGAGAATCCCGTCGAACCTGATCCTGAATGGTGCGCTGCTGGTCAGCGCCGGCCGGGCATCATACGCCGTGCCGCTGGACGGCCTGATCGCCGTGGAGCATGTCGGCACGGACGCGTTCTACGATGCGGTGGAAAACAAACGGTCGCTGGAGATATTCGGCATGGAGTGCGAGCCTTCCTACCTTGCCACCCTGTGCCACGGCGAGGGGCTGCCGGAGCGCGGCACCTGGGGCTCTACCCTGCCGGTGATCGTGGCCGGATCGGAAGAGCGCTATATGGCGGTGGCCATTGATGACGTCAAGGAGGCGCTGGAGCTGGTCATCCGTTCCCTGGGCGTCCAGTTTTCGATGGTGCCCGGTGTCACCGGCGCGGCGACTACGGCGGACGGACAGGCGATTGTCGCGCTTGATCTCAACGCCCTGGTTGCCAGTCTCGAGTTGGATGAGCGCTCCACGATTTCCGTCGAACACAAGTCTGACGAAAATATGCTGGTGCTGGTTGTCGATGACTCGAGAACCCAGCGCCTGGTGGCTACCAGCCGGTTCGACACGCTGGGCGTGGAGACCGTCACCGCCGAGAATGGCATGGTCGCCATGGAATTCCTCAACTCGACCCACCGTTTGCCGGACGTAGTACTGCTGGACGTGGAAATGCCGGTGAAAGACGGGATTCAGACGCTCCGGGATATCCGCATGTCGGCCCGCCTGCGGGACCTGCCGGTGATCATGGTCACTTCCCGAACAGGGGTCAAGCACCGGAAACTGGCGGAGGATGCCGGCTGTAATGGCTACATGGGTAAACCATTCAATTTCCCGGTGCTGGTTGAAATGATCGCTGAGCTGACAAATCGCGAGCTACAAATGGCGTAAGGAGGTATGATGTCAGATAACTTTGGTCAGTGGTGCGTATTTCTGCCCTGCTCTGCTGACGAACTTTGGGCCCTGCCCCAGAACTGTGTGGCAGAGATTGTGACGGTGTCCGCGGAGGGAGAGCGACCTCCGAGCCAGATCAACTGGCGTCGGCAGGTGGTCCCGGTCATCGATGTCGACCCGGACGACGAGGTACCGTGGTCCGAGAGCAGTGGCTTGATCGCCGTGGTTCTTGGCCTGCAGGGTGAGGGCTGTGACTACTGGGGCGTCGCTCTGCGGGGGCGGGGTCTCGGGATGAGGGATATTGCTGGCGAGGAGGTGGAGGATACACCCCAACTGGCCGGTGATCGCTCTGTCGGCGCTTTCCGGTTGTCCGGCAGCGTTTACCAGATACCCGACCTGCTCGCCCTGCAGCGAGCGATAACGGCCGATCACGAGACGGCCTGAAATCCGGTCGCACACGGGTGCGACCGCACCCGGCAACGGTTTTGGAGGCAATGTGGATCAGCTGCGACTGGATAAGCTCGTCGACGACATAGAAGTCGCCTTCGGTCCTGAGGAGCCTTTCGTGGAAGGCAGGCTCAGCGATGCCGACAAGGCCGCGCTGAGCCGGGTATTCGGGAACAACGGGTTCCAGGCTTACCTCCAGGACCAGATCAGCCGGCAGATCATCCGCGATTACCTGACCAATGCCGTTTTGTTGGGCTTCGTGTCCGAGCAGCGCATGGCCACCTACAAGGATATCGCCTCCTCGGTAGAGGGCAGGTCCCTGCTCTCATTGCACATGCTGATGTCCTCCGTAGAGCAGGCCGACGAGCTGGCCCTGGAGGTGTCTGAGAGCCGCCTCAACAGCCTGCAGCCCGACCCCGGCTCACCTCCGCACATGGAACTGGTTCGCGGCTGACGCCCACCTCTTCCTCGTCCCGCGCCCCCGGCTGGCACTGTTCTCATCGTGACTCGCCTGCCTATTGTCCGCGCATCCTGACGCACGACCGCAGAATTCCCGTTCATCCCCGACGCTAACGCCACTGCGTTCATGGCCCGCGTCGCCGGGCGCGTGCCCGGCGAGGTGCGGCCGGCGAGGTGCGGTCCCTAGTGTGACTTTCGAGTAGACAACGAGCGGGATCACGCTTTCCGGGGGACGCCAAAAAGCATACATCCGTGTATAGACTCGCTGGCGGCATCCATGCCGCCAGACGCCCCCTGAAAGCGTGATCCCGCTCATTGTCTATCGGCATGGGTCTGTCCTGCTGAGGTGCGGCCGGCGAGGTGTGGCCGGCGAGGTCCGGTCCTTGGTGTGACTTTCGAGTAGGCAATGAGCGGGATCACGCTTTCCGGGGGACGCCAAAAAGCATACATCCGTGTATAGACTCGCTGGCGGCATCCATGCCGCCAGACGCCCCCTGAAAGCGTGATCCCGCTCATTGCCTATCGGCACGGGTCTGTCCTGCTGAGTGCGGCCGGCGAGGTGTGGCCGGCGAGGTGCGGCCGGCTGATAGTCGGAAATCAGGCCGCGTATGCCCTTCCCAGCGCCCGCGTCAGCTGAGTCCAATCGTGTCAGCAGTGAAATTTTTGGCACTTGTTCGGCAGAGAGATTGCCTGGATATCGGCCAGAATTAAAAAAATGGCAAAAAAAAGCGCGTTACGTGAATTGGGCCAAAATTTGGCGCCACAGGCATTGTCAACTCATTCCATGAGGCATATAAATAACCTGCAACACCGGGAAACACCGGTGACAGGCCCGAAAAAACGGGTGGCGACACTAAAACAACAACAGAGTGCAAGGGGACGATCCATGTTGACTATCACACCAACTGCGATGCTGGAAAAAGACTCAAGTGACGAACTCGAAGTCTACGCCGTAATCGATGGCAAGAAAGTGTACCTTCCGACGGAGGCCACCTACGTCATGCAGGACCGGAGAGGACTCTGGTTCTACAGCTCACGCAAGCCACGCCTCAAGGAAGGGGACTGGACGCCCAACAAAACCAGCATTTCCTGCAAGACTGAACGTGGTTACGTGAGGGCGCTAAAGACCGATTCCAACGTGCCCTGGCTCGACACCTGTCAGCGTACTGTCCGCATGGTCGCCTGCAAGGGTGCGCGTCGCCCTGCTGAGCAATGCTAAAATTTGGCAGGAAAACCCCTCAAGCATAAAAATAATGATCTTTCGGGCTCGGGATATTGGTAGTGTCGCTTATTTGCCTGCGTCGTGACGGGCGGATTTGCGTTATCCCGAGCCACTTTTCCATCACCAGCCTGTAGTTTCCAACACCACTGACTGATCACGCACTCCGTGCCTGCGGAGTAGTTGCTCCTCGGTTCGCGTTCAGCCGACTTCCTGGTAATCGGGGTGGCGAGCGTATTCACACCACCTGTCCAGCGCCCCGGCGTTCGCACTCAAGTCATCCACCAGTGCCTGTCGCAGTGGCAGGAATGCTTCCTCCCACGTCTTTACGTGGGCGAGGATGGCGCAGCGCTCACGCATCGACAGCGTCCCGGGAAGATCCAGCGGATCGAAGGTCTGGTTACGAAAACCGTGGCTCAGCACCGAGGAAATCACCTCGTCGTCCTTGTTATCGCGCAGCTCGCCCTCGAACCTGCGCAATGGCAGTAACAGGCGATCGCGGCGAGGGAACTCGGGGTCCACGAGGATGTTGTGCACCCAGATCGGTAGTTGCTCGCTCAGGGCCTTATGCCGGGTCTCGTCGTCCATGGCAGCGAGGGTTGTCCCCGTCGGAAGGGGAACTACCCGGCGCATGGCGAGCTCACTCCGGTTGTTGAATCCGAGGGGTTCGAAAGCGGAGATGCGCGCTGCTACAAGCGCGACATGGCTAAGTTGAAACTCTGTCATCGACCCGCTCCGACACGGTGCACTGGGGAGAAAATTGAACCATACTGGAGGTGACGGGCGCCACCTTTAGCATTGTGAATGCGCAGAATTATAGCCTGTTCGCCTACCGTTTGGTCGCTACGCATAGCGTTGGCACGAATTGGCCTGAAAGCCTGAGCGCATCGCCCGTGTTCAGAGGTGTCTTAGTTCGTGAGGATAAAAGAAACCGGCACGGGGACCACGACCAGGTTGTCGCCATCGCCGTATTCCGCGATGGCCACCTCACTGATCGAGCCCGCGCCCGACTTCTTGAACGCGCGCTCCGCCGCTGTGACAGCGGATTTATCCAGCATCGCGTAACCCGAAGACCGGCCAACCTCGATGCCGACCAGCTTGCCCGACCGGTCCAGGGTCAGGTCCAGTTCCAGATTCCCCTGGAGATTGCGCCGCACGGCTGCTCGGGGATAGCGTATTTCGGCATAGACCTGGCGGAGGATGTCGTTGTTGAAAAGGTCGAGCTGTCGTGAATAGTCCATGGCATCGAAGGTATCGATCTCCTCGACGGCCGGCACGCCAATATCCGGCTGCACGGCCATGGCAAGCTGCACCCCTGCCCCGCTCTCCGGTGCAGTCGCCGCACCCACTGTTGCCACTGTTTCACGCACTGGCTCCCGCACGAAACGTTCAACCTCCGCGTCCGGGGTCTTTGTCTCTACTTCTGCCAGCGCCCCGCCCGGGTCAAGCTCGGGCGATACTGTATCTGCCGCCGCTGGCGCGGCCTTCGGCTGCTGCCTGGTCACCAACTGTTTGTTCGCTACTGTAGACGTCGCCGCTGCGACTGTGTGGGGCTTTGCCTGAGCGGAGATTTTCGCCGGCTCAGGGGGTGGCGCGTCGTCGACCTCGTCTGTCTCCAGTTGCTGCAACCAGGCGGCGACCTCGCGCTCCCGGTTTGCGGATGTGTCATTGGCGGAGTACACGGACATGAGGCCGCTATCGATGCTGGGACTCAGGATAGCGCTACGAAAAGCCGTGGACGGGCCCTTTTCGCCGATCCAGGCGCTGAGAAAATAGTAGAACACACCCTGGTGCGCCGACGCCGCCAGATTGTGGCCGTTCAAGGTTGCCCGGGTAGTCGCATCCGGGGTGAGTTCGATGGTCAACGAATCACCCGCATACAGGCTGCCGCGAACCAGTGACATGATGTCATCGGCGAACTGGATGGTCTCAGCCGTCGGTGGCCTGCCGGTTGCCACCTCGCCCTGTAGCAGCAGCTTGCCTAGCAGGCTCCGGATACTGGTTCGGCGAGCCACTACCCGGTGTTCCAGTACCCCGGTGCTATCGCCGCGTTGCAGGGTGGCGATTCGGGCTGCGGGGTCATCGGAGTAAAGCGCGCCGAGGAATATATTGCGCCCCGTCTCCTGGTGCATGGCGAGACCGACCATCTGCATGTTCTCCTCAGCGGCGGAGAGCCCGGAAACGGGGAGTCCAAGTCCAAGCGAGAGCGTCAGTGCGAGAAGTTTCTGTTTCATCACGGTCCGTGCACGGCCAGCGGTATCGGAGAGCCAGCTTGGCAAAATGCACTGTGATTGGGCAACCGAAAATCAGCGAAAAGGTGAAAAGACGCACCCTGCTGGTCACTAATCGCAGGCTACGTCGGATAAAGTGTGACTAGACTCACGTTCACGTCGGTGGCTCGCCGACGTCGGTTTCGGCCGCTACATGATGCGCCTCCGGAGCTGATTCCTGCGTTGCATCCGCGGCCGGTTCCAGAATGCCTGGCACGGCTTTGAGGGCGTGATGATCCGCCTCCGATGTCACCGCACGCACGGTGGGCAGTGAGCGGTTCGCCGTAGGCGAGATCTGGCGGAAGCGCTCCACCTTACCCTGAAGGCCCTGCTTTCCGACCAGCGATCGAACGGCATCGTTGTAGTGGCCATTGGCGGTGTTCAGGCTCTGGCCCAGTCGCTGCAAGCGCCGTGCCATCCGGCAGACCTGGTTGTACAGGTCACCGGCCCGGTGACTGATCTCACGCGCTTCGGTATTGCTCCGGGCAATCATCCAGAGGTTGGCCACCGTGCGCAAGATCGGCATCAGCGTGGTGTGGGAGACGAGAATGACCCCGCGCTCGTAACCGTGATTGTACAGGTCCCGATTGTGGCGGAGTGCCTCTATGTAGGCGGGCTCCACCGGCATGAACATCAGCACGAAATCGGGGCTGTCGACGCCCGGCAGATTGGCATAGTTCTTTGATGCAAGATCTTTGACATGGTTCAGTACGGCGGTAGCGTGCGCGTCCAGGGCGCTCTCGCGTTCCTCGCTGGTACCGGCGGCAATCGCCCTGTCGTAGTCGACCAGGGAAACCTTGCTGTCTATCACCAGATGCTTGTCGTCCGGCAACCTGATGACAAAGTCCGGGTAGCGTTGCCGGCCGGCGGCGTCGCGCAAGGCCGTTTGCGCCTCGTAGTGTGCCCCGGGCTCGAGCCCCGCCAGCTGCAGACTGCGCTCCAGCTGCACCTCTCCCCAGTTGCCGGTGGTTTTCTTGTCGCCTTTCAGCGCGAGGCTGAGGTTGGTCGCCTCGTGGCTCATCTGCAGTCCGATCTCAAGCACTTTCCTGATTTCGGCCTCCAGCAGACCCTGCCCGCGCAGCGATTCAGAGTGCAACTGGTCTACGCGGCTTCGAAACCCGTCGATCTGCTCCCTGAAAGGCTTCAGCAGTGCTTCGAGGGACTGGTTGTTGGCGCTGGTGAGCTGCCGCCCGCGTTCCTCGAAGATTCTATTGGCGAGATTCTCGAATTCGCGTTTGAGGGCATCGCGGCCTTCAGCCATCAACTGCAACTGACGCGTGTGTTGTTCTTCCCGTTCTTTCAATGCGGTACGTGTCTCAATGAGATCGCGCTGCAGTTTGCCGTTTTCATCGCGGTGGGCGACCGCCCGGCGCTCCCGGTCGACCAGCTGGCGCTCCAGGTTTTCGACCCGTGTGGCCAGAACGCCGGCATGCAGTTCCCCTGCCCGGCTGCGCTCGTCGAGAAGACCGTGCTGTTGGCGCGCCTGCATCAGCGCGCTGTGGTAATGCTCCAGGCGATCGCGCAGGGTGCGTACCCGGTGGTGCCCGGCGGACGAGCCCACGGCGAGTCCCAGCACGAGCCCTGAGCCGGCGGCCAGTGCCAGCCATGCAATGCTGTCGAATGCCATCCCGGCAGTCTAAAGCATTGAGCGGTGGAATCGACGCGACCCGCCCCCACCTGTCGCATTATCATACACGTAGACTTTTGCGATTGGCACGACCCGGTGGCGTCCGTTGGTCCGGGCCCGCTGTCCCGCCTTTGCTGACTCAGCCGCCGCCTAGAATTGCCTCAGCCGCGGCCGCAAGATCCGGGTAGATGTCGATATCGCCGGGGTTGGCGATCGATGGCTGGTCAGCTCGAAGGCTGCGTGCGGTGACCCGGCCCTTGCCGGTCAGTACCAGAACGGGACGGCACTCGCGGGCTCGGGCCGCCTGCAGGTCCTTGAGACTGTCACCGACGAAACAGGCGCCCCGCACCGGTTCACCGAGCTCCCGTTCGATGGCGTCCAGCAGCCCGGCGCCGGGCTTCCTGCAGTTACACCCGTCACCCGGGTGGTGCGGGCAGTAGAAGATGCCGGCGATTTCACCCCCCTTTGCCTCTACCTGTTCGCACAGCCGGTCGTGAATGGCCTCGAGGGTGTCGAGATCGAAGTAGCCGCGCGCCAGCCCCGACTGGTTGGTCGCGATAGCAACCCGAAACCCCGCGCGAGACAGGTCCGCGATCGCCTGCAGGCTCCCCGGAATGGGTCGCCACTGCTCGAGCGTCCGTATATAGTCATCGCTGTCTTCATTGATGACCCCATCGCGGTCGAGAATCACGAGCGCCATGCTATTTCACACCGGCTCGCACGGGACCTTGGCCTAGCGGCCGATGGCGAGTTGCGAGATGTCCGCCACCTGCAGGAAAAGATCCCGCAACCCCTTGAGCAGGTTGAGGCGGTTAGCGCGCAGTGCCGCGTCATCAGCGTTCACCATTACGGTATCGAAAAACGCATCGACCGGCTCGCGCAGGTCCGCCAGGCACCTCAGCGCATCGGTGTAGGCCCCACTCTCCAATAACTGCTCGCAGCGGGGCTGCAGCTGACCCACGCATTCTGCCAGCGCCTGCTCCGCCGGCTCCACCAGCAGGTCGGTACTGACCTCGGAGAAGCGATGGCCCGCGTCCAGCTTGCCGAGTATGTTGGCAACCCGCTTGTTGGCCGCGGCCAGCGCCGAGGCTTGTGGCAGGGCCGCGAAAGCATGCACGGCATGCACCCGGCGGTCTATATCCAGTGGCTTGCTGGGTTTGTTAGCACTTACTGCCTGAAATACCTGGGCACTGATTTGTTCCTCTTCGTACCAGGCCCTGAATCGCTCCAGCATGTATTCCAGCACCTGTTCCGGCGTATCCTCGGCTAGCAGGCCCGCGGGATATCCCGCGCTGGCCGCCAGCAGGCAATCCCTGAGGTCTACATCCAGGCGCTTCTCAACCAGGATTCGCAACACTGCCAGTGACGCCCGGCGCAACGCGAACGGATCTTTCGAGCCGGTCGGCGGCTGGCCGATCCCGAAGATCCCCACCAGCGTATCGAGCCGGTCGGCCAGCGCCAGGCTGCAGGCCGTCGGCGATTCGGGCAGCGCATCCCCGGCAAACCGCGGCCAGTAATGTTGTGCTATGGCCTGCGCAACAGCCGGGTCCTCGCCGTCGTTGCGCGCGTAATAGGAGCCCGCCACGCCCTGCAGGTCTGCGAATTCCTGGACCATCTCCGTCAGCAGGTCGGTTTTGCATAACAGGGCGGCCCGCTCAGCCAGCGCGGTCTCGGCATCGATCATTCCCGCGATGATCCCGGCCAGCCGGACCAGCCTGCGGGTGCGGTCCCCGAGGCTGCCTAACTGCTGCTGAAAGACGATCCCGTCCAGGCGGGGCAAACGCTGCTCCAGCGTCGTCTTGCGGTCTTCGGCATAGAAAAACGCCGCGTCGGCAAGCCGGGGCCTGATGACTCGCTCGTTGCCCTGGATGACCTGGATCGGGTCGGTGCTCTCGATGTTGCTGATCGTGATGAAACTGGGCAGCAGCTCGCCGCGGTCGTCAACAAGGTGGAAATATTTCTGGTGTGTTTTCATGGAGGAAACCAGTGCTTCGGACGGTACCTCGAGAAACTGTTCATCGAAGGCTCCGGTAAGAGCCACCGGCCATTCCACCAGTCCGGTCACCTCGTCGAGGAGCGCGTCATCGATGACCGCTTCAGCCTTGAGGGCGCTCGCTTCCACCAGCACCTGCTCGCGGATCATCGCACGGCGTTCCCGGAAGTCGGCCATCACCTTGGCCTCAGCCAGCCTGACGGGATAGTCCTCGGGCCGCTCGAGCACGATGGGGCCGGGGCTGTGGAACCGGTGTCCGTAAGTGGTGTTGCCGGTAGGCAGGCCCAGCACTTCGCCGTGGTCTGCATCAGTTCCCAGCATGGCCACCACCCAGTGTACGGGGCGCACGAATTCCTCACGGCGGCTGCCCCAGCGCATCCGCTTGGCAATCGGCAGCTGGTGGACAGCGGCATGAATGACATCGTTCAGGCAGCCCTTCGCGGTCGCGCCGGGCACTATTTTCCTTGCTCCGAGCCGTGCGCCTTTGGGCGTTTCCACGACCTGCAGGTCACTCGGGTCGAGACCCTGGCTGCGGGCGAAGCCGAGGGCGGCCGGGGTCCATTCGCCGGCAGCGTCCCGGGCGCGTTCGGCCGGCGGCCCCAGCATTTCCACCTCCTCGTCAGCGGCGTTAAGCGAGAGGGCGTCAACCAGAACAGCGAGGCGTCTCGGCGCGGCAAACCAGCGGGCGCCGTTACAGGTGAGGCCATGTTGTTGCAGGGCCGCGAGCAGGCCGTCACGCAGGCCTTCCCCGAGCGCCTGCAGCGATTTCGGTGGCAGTTCTTCGGTCCCGATTTCCAGCAGCAGTGTTTCGGTGGTCACGCTGCAGCCTCCCCGGACTGATCTTCGTCCTGCATTGCCTGCAATACGTCAGCGCCGGCCAACGGGAAGCCCAGGGCCTGGCGAGCCTCGAAGTACGCCCGCGCGACACCGCGGGCGAGTGTGCGGACCCGGAGAATGAAGCGCTGTCGCTCGGTCACGGAGATGGCGCGGCGGGCATCGAGCAGGTTAAAGGTGTGAGAGGCCTTCATGACCATTTCGTAAGCGGGTAGCGGCAGCTGCAGGCCCACCAGGCGCAGCGCCTCGGCCTCGAAGTGGTCGAATTGGGCGAACAGCGCGTCGGTATCGGCTTCTTCGAAGTTGTAGCGCGACATCTCGACCTCGTTCTGGTGAAAAACGTCGCCGTAGGTGACCTTGCCGCCCGGCCCATCCGTCCACACCAGGTCGTAAACGCTGTCACACCCCTGCAGGTACATGGCGATCCGCTCCAGCCCATAGGTAATCTCGCCGGTCACCGGAAAGCACTCGAGGCCGCCGGCCTGCTGGAAATAGGTGAACTGCGTGACTTCCATCCCGTTCAGCCACACTTCCCAGCCCAGGCCCCACGCACCCAGGGTGGGTGACTCCCAGTTATCTTCGACGAAGCGGATATCATGGACCGCCGAGTCGATCCCCAAAGACGACAGGGAGTCGAGGTAGAGTTGCTGAAAATCATCCGGCGATGGCTTCATCACCACCTGAAACTGGTAGTAGTGTTGCAATCGGTTGGGATTCTCGCCGTAGCGCCCGTCTGTCGGCCGGCGGCTGGGTTGCACGTAGGCGGCATTCCAGGTTTCGGGTCCGATAGCGCGAAGGAAGGTGGCTGGATGGAACGTGCCGGCACCAACCTCCATGTCCAGCGGCTGCAGGACGACGCAGCCGCGCTCTGCCCAGAACTGCTGCAGGTTGAATATAAGTTGTTGAAAAGTAAGTAGTTCGTTGGGTCTGGGTGACACGGGATACCTGCCGGGGAGCCGCAAAAAGCCGGGTATTATAGCGCCTCTTTTGACGGCATAATACGCGCCTGATGGAATTAGCCCGCCTCGCTCACCGACTCATGCAATCGCTGAGCGAAGCGGGTCGGCGGACTGCAACCTGCACAGCCCTGTGCAGGCGGGGTCAACGACTGCAGCTTGACGATTCCGGGAGTGACGGGAAGATCGCATTTTCCTGTAGCGAATTCTGAGAAAGTCAGCAGGACTTTTTCGACCATCAGTCAGGGGACCTGTCCATGGCCGATCTGAAAGCGGCTCTGCTCAAGCTGATTCTACGCGTCAGTTCACTCCTGCCGCTGTGGCTGGCGAGGTCTCTCGGGCGGGGGTTCGTGCACCTTTACTGGCCGTTTGGCGGACGCAGCCGCCGGGTGACAGAACGTAACATCGCCCTGGCCTATCCTTCGCTCAACGCCGGGGAGCAACGCGAACTCGCCCGACGTAGCCTGCTCGCAACCGGGGAGCTGATTGGCGAAATGGGCCATATCTGGCTGCGCCGCTGGGACTATGTGAAAGGCCTTTATGTGGAGGTCCGGGGTGCGGAGCATCTACATGAGGCGCTGGCCGCCGGCCGCGGAGTCATCTTGCTGGGGCCGCACCTCGGTAACTGGGAAATGGTCGGCTTGCACCTGCCATCCCTGGGCCCGGTCGTGGCCCTGTTCGAGCCCCCCAACCTGGCGGCATTGGGGCCGCTTATACATCGGGCCCGGGAGCGCAGCGGCGCAACGCTCGTACCCACGGACAGCCGCGGGCTCGTGCAGTTGATGCGCAGCGTCAAGCAGGGCGGCATCTCCGCGATTCTTCCCGACCAGGCTCCGGGCGATCTTGTCTCGGGACAGAACAGCCCGTTCATGGGCCGCGATGCCTTCACGCCGACGCTGGCCTGCAATATGCTTCGCCGCACCGGCGCCCTGGCGGTGTTCGGCTTCGCGCAGCGAGTCCCCGGCGGCTTCATTCTGCATTACCTGCCTGCCGAGGAGGCAATCTACGATGAGGACACTGCGGTGTCGCTCGCAGCCATGAATCGGGGTGTCGAGGCCTGTGTACAGATCTGCCCGGAGCAGTACCAGTGGGAATACAAGCGATTCCGGGTCAGGCCGAAGCAGGGGCCCGGGGTTTACGATGATCTCTAGGGCACCTCTGAATAATGGCAAGCGCGCTCAGCGTCGCGCTACAGACGCCAGAACATCGGTGTAAACAGGACCAGCAGGGTGAAGACCTCCAGTCGGCCCAGTAACATGGCGAAGCACAGGATGCCCTTGGCCAGTTCGCTGATTCCCGCATAGTTGGCCGCGACCTCGCCCAGCCCCGGCCCGAGGTTGTTCAGCGAGGCGGCAACGGCGGAGAACGCGGTGGTGAAGTCGAGCCCGGTGGCCATGAGCAGTAGCATGATCACGATAAACACAAACATATAAACTGCGAAGAAACTCCACACTGCGCTGACCACGGAGGCCTCCACCCGGCGATTGCCTACTTTCAGCGGGATGATGGCCTGGGGGTGAACGAGTTGCTTGAGCTCACGGATGCCCTGCTTGTAGATCAGCATCAGGCGCATGGCCTTGATACCCCCGCCGGTAGAGCCGACACAGCCCCCCATGAAGGAAAAAAACAGCAGCATCACCGGCAGAAAAGATGGCCAGGCCGAGAAATCCTGGGTGGTGAAACCGGTGGTCGTGGTAATGGAGATGGCCTGGAATACCCCGTGTACCAGGCTCTGGCCGGGGGCCAGCGTATGGGTGGCGATGAGGTAGAGGCAGGTCACTGCAATACAGACCGACAGGACACCGAGGAAAAACCGGGTCTCTGAATCCTTGCGGTATACGAAGGGGCTGCGCCGGCGCCAGGCGAGAAAGTGCAATCCGAAGTTGATGGCCGAGATGCACATGAACAGGCTGCAGACCAGCAGCACCTGTTCGTTCTCGAAGTAACCCATGCTGGCGTCGTGGGTGGAAAACCCGCCGATGGCCACGGTTGACAGGGAGTGGCTGATCGCGTCGAAGCCCGACATCCCCGCCAGGTAGTAGGACGCCGCACAGGCCGCGGTGAGCAGGAGATACACGAGTGCCAGCGCCTTGGCAGTTTCGGTGATCCGGGGTGTCAATTTGCTGTCCTTGGACGGGCCGGGTGTCTCCGCCTTGTATAGCTGCATGCCGCCGATACCCAACATCGGGAGTACGGCAACCGCCACCACGATGATGCCGATACCGCCCAGCCACTGCAGCAGCTGGCGGTAGAAGAGCAGCGAAGACGGCAGCTCATCCAGCCCTACGATCACGGTCGCGCCGGTGGTGGTCAGTCCGGAGATCGATTCGAATACGGCCTCGGTCGGCGTCAGGTCCAGGGCGTCGGAGAGTGCCAGGGGCAGGGCCCCGAAAAGGCCCAGCACTGTCCAGAACAGCGAGGTGATCAGAAAGCCGTCGCGAATGCGCAGCTCGTGACTCGCCCTGCGCACCGGCAGCCACAGGCAGAGGCCGCAGGCGAAGGTAATGCCGAATGCGCCGGCAAATCCGGCAATCGTGTCATCCCAGGCTACCAGGGCGAACCCCAGCGGGACCAGCATCGCCGAGCTGAACATCATCAACAGGACGCCGAGGATGCGCAGGGATACTGAGATATGCACTAGAAAAAACCGAAACCGACAGCGAACAGTTTCTCCACGGCAGAAATCTCGTGGCGATCGACCAGGAACAGGATAACGTGGTCGTCGCTTTCCACCACCACGTGGCTGTGGGCTATCAGGACCGCTTCACCGCGGACTATGGCACCGATGGTCACCCCGTCTGGCAGGGTGATCTCATCGAGCCGGCGGCCGACGACTTTCGAGGACTGGTTGTCGCCATGGGCGATGACCTCGATCGCCTCGGCCGCTCCGCGGCGCAGAGAGTGAACGTTGCTGATATCACCGCGCCGTACATGTGTGAGCAAGCTGCCGATGGTGATCTGTTGCGGTGAGATCGCGATGTCGATTTCATCCCCGACGAGGTCGGCGTAGGCCGCATTTGCGATGAGGGTGATGACTTTCTTGGCCCCCATCCGCTTGGCCAGCATCGACATCATGATATTGGATTCATCGTTGTTGGTCAGGGCACAGAAGACATCGGTGGACTCGATATTCTCGGCGGAGAGCAGCTGGGGTTCCGAGGCGCTGCCGTTGAGCACGATGCTTTTTTTCAATCGCTCCGACAGTACGCGGCAGCGGCTGTAGGAGCGCTCGATGACCTTGACCTGGTAGTCGCGTTCAATATTCTGTGCCAGCGTGGCGCCGATGTTGCCGCCCCCTGCGATCATGACGCGCTTGTACGGCTGGTCGACCTTGCGCAGCTCTGACATCACATCGCGGATATGCTGGCGCGCGGCAATGAAGAACACTTCATCGCCCTCCTCCACCACCGTGCTGCCCTCGGGAATGATGGGGCGGTCCTGGCGGAAAATGGCGGCTACCCGGGTATCCACCTTGGGCATGTGGTGGCGAATTTCCTGGATCTGGTGGCCTACAATCGGGCCTCCCGCGATCGCCCTTACCGCCACCAGCTGAAGCTTTCCGTTGGCGAAATCCAGGACCTGCAATGCCCCCGGGTTGGCGATCAGCTGCTGGATGCTCTTGGTCACCAGTTGCTCGGGGCCGATGATCACATCGACCGGGATGTGGTCGGGCGTAAACAGCTGTTCCTGGTGAGCGAGGTAGTTGGGTGACCTGACCCTGGAGATCTTGGTCGGCGTATTGAACAGCGTATGCGCCACCTGGCACGCCATCATGTTGATTTCGTCGGAGTTGGTCACTGCGATCAGCATATCGGCATCATCGGCCCCGGCTTTGTACAGCGTGCCGGGATGGGACGCTTCTCCGGCGACCGTGCCGATATCGAGGCGGTCCTGCAGCAGGCGCAGTTTCTCGACGTCGGAGTCGACAACGATGATATCGTTCTGCTCGATGGCCAGGTGTTCTGCGAGGGTCCCGCCGACCTGGCCGGCTCCTAGAATGATGATCTTCATGGCAGGGCGGGTTGCCTGTCGGCACCAGCGTGCCTGGGTTGTGTGCGAATCTGTTCCCGTGGCCCCGCCGCTTTACCGGGTGGTGCCAGGGGGGCGGTGGTGATTGTAAGCGCTGCGTTGACCAATTTACAGCCTTGGTGTCCGCCCGGCGGGGCGATCCCCTGCCAGTCTTTGAGGGCGGCGCGGGCCGTAAGCCGCGCTCGGGATGACTGGCGACCGCACGCCGCCGGGCATCGCGGCTACCCGGCTTTCCCCAGCAGGCTGAAGAACAGGCCGTCCGGACCCCCGACCGCAGGCAGCAGTTGGCGGCCGTGGGTCATTGCCACACCCCAGCCTGCGTCTGGAATCGACAGCTGTGCGTCGGGGTGCGCATCGAGGAACCCGGCTACCACGGCAGAGTTTTCGGCGTCCATGATCGAGCAGGTGATGTAGAGCAGCGTGCCCCCGGCCTTGAGCAGTGGCCAGACGCCATCGAGGATCGCTCGTTGCTGGCGGGACAGTGTGCCGAGATCTGCCGCCCGGCGCAGTACCTTGATGTCGGGATGGCGGCGGATCACGCCGGTAGCGGAGCAGGGTGCATCGACAACGACCCGGTCGAAGCTGCCGGGAGCGAGATAATCCGGAGGCGAGGCGGCGTCCGCTTCCAGCACGGTAGCCTGCAGGCCCAGGCGGTGCAGGTTGTCTCTGACCCGTTGCAGCCGGGGCGCGGCGATGTCCAGCGCCACGAGTTCGGCGAGCAGGGGCTGGTTTTCGAGCACATGGCAGGCTTTGCCGCCGGGGGCGGCGCAGGCATCCAGAATGCGCTCTCCCGCTGCCGCTCCCAGCAGCGGAACCGCGAGTTGCGCGGCTTCATCCTGGACACTCATAGAGCCGGCGTCGAAGCCGGGCAGGCGGTGGACGTCGCAGGGTTCGCCCAGGTAGATCGCATCGGGGCCCAGGCGGCCTGGCACCGCCTCCAATCCCGCCGCCGCGATGGCCTGCAACAACTCGTCGCGGGTGGTCATTCGGGTATTGACCCGCAGCGTCATCGGCGGTTGTTGATTGTTGGCCTCGATGATCCCGGTGGCAGCGTCCGGCCACTCTGTGAGTACCGCCTGGTGCAGCCATGGCGGGTGGGCCGCCGCAGCGGCCGGGCTCAGCTTGTCGTTGAGCTGCCGGCGTTCACGGAGGTAGCGACGAAGCACGGCGTTCACCAGCCCTTTGGCCCAACCTTTGCCGAGCGCGCGCGTCGCCGCCACGGTTGCCGCAACTGCAGCGTGGTCCGGAATCCGGGTTTCATCGAGCTGGTAGAGCCCCACCAGAAGCAGCCCTCGCAGGTCGTTATCCCGGTCGCGCAGTGGTTTGCTAAGCAGCTCCGCCAACAGTGCTTCCAGGCGGGGGATGAAGCGCAGGCAGCCATAGCAGAGTTGCTGCAGTAGCGGTCGGTCCCGCGCGGCCACCTGCTCGCTCATAGGCGGCAGCGCGCTGTTCAGTGATTGCCCTGACAGGACCTCTCCCACTACCGTGCCGGCGGCGGCGCGGGTATCCCGAGTGGTCACCCGCCCTCGCTCACGGGCCCGAACCGCACGCCTGGCGCGAGGCTTTCCCGTTTCGAGTGCAGCACCTGGGCTACCTCCAGCGGCCGACCGCCGGGGAGCTGCAGGCGGGTGATCGCCAGCTGGCCGTCGCCGCACTGCACCAGGAGTCCCGCCTCGCTGGCCGCGATCACCGTGCCGGGGTCGTGGCCTGAAGCCGCCTCACTGACGGCGGTGCAGGCCCAGACCCGCAGGCGTTCGCCGTGTAGCTCCGTGTAGCAGACCGGCGAAGGATTGAAGGCGCGAATCTGCCGGTCGAGTGCTTCCGCGCTTCGGCTCCAGTCGAGCAGGGCCTCGCTCTTTTTGATTTTTTCTGCATAGGTGACGCCGGCATCGGGCTGTTTCCTGGCATCGCGCTGGAAGGCCTCCAGGTCGCCGAGGACATCGATGAGCAGCGGCGCGCCGAGGTCGGCGAGGGCGTCGTGGAGAGATGCCGCCGTCGTCTCGGGCCCGATAGGGCATTCTGCCTGGGCCAGCATGTCGCCGGTATCCAGGCCCGCGTCCATCTGCATGATGGTAGTCCCGGTCCGGGCGTCGCCAGCCTCAATCGCCCGCTGGATAGGGGCAGCACCGCGCCACCGCGGCAGCAGCGAGGCGTGGACGTTGATGCAACCCCGGCGCGGCGCCGCAAGTATGGCCGGTGGCAGGATAAGCCCGTAAGCCACCACCACCAGCACGTCCGGGGCAAGTACCGCGAGTCGCTCCTGCTCCGCAGGGTCTTTGAGGCTGTGTGGTTGATGAACGCTCAGACCCTCACGCAACGCGAGCGCCTTGACGGGGCTGGCCTGGAGCCGCTTGCCGCGCCCGGCTGGACGGTCCGGCTGCGTATAAACCGCAATCAGCCGGTGGGGGCTGTCGATCAGGGCGGCGAGATGCGTGGCCGCGAAATCGGGCGTGCCCGCAAAGACGATGTTCAGCGACGTGGTGCCCATGGCACTCAGGCGCGGCGCCGCTGTTGTTTTTCCAGTTTCTTGCGGATTCGCTGTCGTTTCAGCGGCGAGAGGTAATCGACGAACAGCTTGCCATCGAGATGATCGATTTCATGTTGCAGGCAGATGGCCAGCAGGCCGTCGATTTCACGCTCGAAGGGTTCTCCCTGACGGTCCAGTGCCGTCACTTTTACCCGCCTGGGGCGATTGACCGTCTCATAGAAGCCGGGCACCGACAGGCAGCCTTCATCATACTCTCCCAGTTCGGGGTCGAGCACGGTGACTTCGGGATTGATGAACACCTGGGGATCGCTGGCGTCGCTGGAAACGTCGATAACCAGAATCCGCTGGTGGACGTTGACCTGGGTGGCTGCGAGCCCGATACCGGGGGCGTCGTACATGGTTTCCAGCATGTCGTCGATCAGCTGCCGGGTGTCGTCAGTAACGGTTGCCACCGGGCTGGCATGGGTGCGCAGTCTCGGATCGGGGAATTCAAGTATGTCGAGTAGGGCCATTGTTTATCATCGCCGCAATGGTCACGGGGAACACCGCGACCGCACCTGGCGGTATCTTCGAATAAGTCACATTTTGGCTTGCCAGTCGTCTGGGGCCGCCGCAAACTGGGCGCAGTATACAACTTGCGATGGTTTATTGGCGACCACATCGCAACACCGATAACAATAAGGTTGAGCAGGGGCAGTAGCACCATGAAATTCAGATCTCTCCACGCCGGCTTGATGGCTGTTTTGCTGCTGTTCAGCGGCTGGCTTGCGGCGGCGGTACAACTCAACGAAGGCGCACCAAAGACCTACACGGTCAAAAAGGGCGATACCCTCTGGGATATCTCGGATATGTACCTGCAACAGCCCTGGCTGTGGCCGGAGCTGTGGGAGGCCAACCCGCAAATAGAAAATCCGAATCTTATCTACCCGGGGGATGAACTGTATCTCGTCTGGGTCGACGGCGCGCCGAAGCTGCGCATGAACCGGGGCAGGAACGTCAAACTGAGCCCGGGAATGCGGGTCGCCGAGCTTGACCGGGCAATTCCTATCATCCCCCTCGATGAAATCGGGGCTTTCCTGCTGCGTCACCGCATCCTCGGGCCGGATGCGATCAACGATTCCGCCTACGTGGTGGCCGGCGCCCAGGGGCACCTGATCAGCGCACCGGGCGATCGCATCTTCGGTCGCGGCCCGTTTGCGGACGGCGAGCGGGCATTCGGCATCTATCGCCCGGGTGATACCTATCGCGACCCGGTCACCAACGAGCTGCTGGGCTACCAGGCGCAGGATATCGGCAACGCCCAGTTACTCAGTGGCGGCCGCGAGGAAGTCAAGGAACTGGAGGTGACCCGGGTTACCGAGGAGGTTCGCATAAGCGACCGGCTGATGCCTATGGAAGAGCGCATCCTCGACTCGAGCTTCCACCCGCGTGCGCCCGCCGGACCTGTCGAAGACGGCTTCATGATCGCCGTAGACGGTGGCGTCAGCCAGATCGGAACCATGGATATCGTGGTCCTGAACAAGGGCCAGCGCGACGGGCTGGAGATCGGCAATGTGCTGGCCATCTACCAGACGGGTGAACAGGTTTTCGACGAGGTCGCGCGTGAGAACGTGCGCCTGCCGGATGTTCGCGCGGGGCTGGCCATGGTGTTCGAGTCGTTTGAGAAGGCCAGTTACGCCATCGTCCTCAAGGCCAATCGGCCGCTTAAGATTCTTGACAAGGTGAAGAATCCGTAGTGTCCTGAGGCGGCGTCAAAGGAACTGACGTCACCGGGCCCGGCGCTACCCGCGGCGGGCCAGAACTCAGGGATCAAGGATGGACCCGAAGGCCAGGCAGCTGTTGCTGTCTTTGCAATATCTGCTGCCCCCCAACGATCGCTCATTGAGCCGACTGCTGCTTCACTACCACGATGTCGGAGCGCTGTGGAACTCCGACTGGGCGCGCTGGCCGCAACTCGGTTTGGCCACGCTGTCCGCCGGCGACCTGGGGCGGCTTCAACGAGAGGCGTGCAGGCCTGCCTGCGGCGATGCCGTCGCGGCCCGGCTCGATCAGCTGGACCGGATTGGTGCCAGCGTCATTCCCATCATCGATGATTGTTACCCGCCTCTGTTGCGCACACTGGCAGACCCGCCCGCGGTGCTCTTCGTGCGGGGCCGGGCAGCGGTATTGCAGGAGGCGGCGCTGGCGGTGGTGGGCAGTCGCCGTGCCAGTGCCCAGGGAATGCGAATTGCGGAGCGTTTCAGCGCCGAGGCGGCCGCCGCCGGGCTGGTGATCTGCAGCGGCCTTGCACTTGGGATCGACGGTGCTGCGCTGTGCGGATGCCTGGACGTTGGCGCGCCGGGTGTGGCTGTCATGGCAACCGGAATCGAACAGGTATACCCACGGCGGCATCGAGGCATCGCCGAAGCGCTGTTGACCGATGGCTGCCTGGTGACCGAACTGCCGCCAGGCACGGCGCCGGCTCGTTATCAGTTTCCACGGCGCAACCGGATCATCAGTGGCCTCGCACTGGGTGTGCTGGTAGTCGAGGCGGCGTTGCCCAGTGGCTCACTGATCACCGCCGGTACGGCGGCCGACCAGGGCCGCGATGTGTTCGCGGTGCCCTGGTCTCCCGAACACCCGGGGGGCGCCGGTTGTCTGCAACTGATTCGCGACGGCGCCACGCTGGTGCAATCGGCAGATGACATACTGGCAGAGCTGGGGCTGCTTGCTTTGGCTCCCGGCAGCCCGTATGCCGGCGAACCGGCTACAGGCACCCCTGCGGCAGGCGATTCTGCGGCAGGCGATCTCTGTGGCAGGCACCCCTGCGGCAGGCGATCCAGCGCCCGGACAGGAGACACTGCTGGCCCTGTTGGGTGCGGAGCCGGTCAGTGTCGACGAGCTGGCGCTGCGCAGCGGGTGGCCCGTACCCCGGATTCTCGCCGTGCTGTCGTCACTTGAACTCAGCGGACGGGTCGTCAGCCGGCAGGCCGGTTACAGCCTTTGCTGACGCGCGCAGCGCTTGCGCTCACCGCTGCAGTTGGGTAGGGTGCAGCCGTTTTTTTATCGCAAAGGCTGAGGCCATGACCCGCGAACACAGCGGCGGCGCGCGCGACTGGCGCCTGCGCCGCGCACTGGCGGCCCTTTACGCGGGCGGGGTGATCGCCTGTCCTACCGAGTCGGTATGGGGCCTGAGTTGTGATCCCTACAACGAGGAGGCGGTGGGTTACCTGCTGGCTCTAAAGGATAGACAGCGGGAGAAGGGACTGATACTCGTTGCCGGAGATGTTCACCAGTTCGACAGGCTGCTGGCGGACCTGCCGACGGGTCAGAGGAAGAAGCTGGATATGTCGTGGCCGGGCCCGAATACCTGGCTGGTGCCTCACCGCGGTCGCGTCCCCGACTGGATCTGTGGTGAGCATGACAGCGTTGCGCTGAGAGTGACCGCGCACCCTCTGATGGTGAGCCTCTGTCGGGCCTGGGGCGGCCCGCTGGTCTCCACGTCCGCAAATCCGTCCGGACGTCGTCCGCCGACAGGCGCATTCCAGGTGCGGCGGTACTTTGGTGACCGGCTCGACCATATTCTGCCGGGCGCCGTGGGCGGCTTAAGCCGCCCGTCTGTGATCAGGGACCTTGCAACAGATCACGTTATCAGGGCCTGAACTGGGGATTTAACCACCTTGAGGCAGCAAAACAGCGCGCGCTACGCGTATAATGGCTCGCCGGGGCAGCAGGCTGGAAACGCTTATGCAGTTTGACCAGGTCAAGACTTACCTCCTGGAACTCCAGCAGAACATCTGCGGTGAGCTGGCGGAAGAGGACGGAGCCGCCGACTTTATCGTCGACGAATGGCAGCGGGCTGAAGGCGGCGGTGGACGCAGCCGGGTGCTCAACGAAGGCGCAGTGTTCGAGAAGGCCGGGGTCAATTTTTCCCATGTGCAGGGCGACGCCCTGCCGCCATCAGCCACGGCGGCGCGACCTGAGCTCGCCGGGCGCAGCTTCCAGGCGATGGGTGTTTCGCTGGTCATTCATCCGCGCAACCCCTATGTACCGACCTCTCATGCCAACGTCCGCCTGTTTGTCGCGGAGAAGCCGGGCGAAGAGCCGGTCTGGTGGTTTGGCGGGGGCTATGACCTCACTCCTTACTACGGTAACCGGGAAGATTGCCTGAGCTGGCATCGCGCGGCCCGCGATGCCTGCCTGCCCTTTGGCGAGGCGGTCTACCCCCGATTCAAGCGCTGGTGCGACGACTACTTCCACCTCAAGCACCGCGGCGAGCCGCGGGGTATCGGCGGCCTGTTTTTCGACGATTTGAACGAATGGGATTTTGACACCTGCTTCGCCTTTATGCGCTCAGTGGGTGATTCCTATGTCCGCGCCTACCGGCCGATCGTCGGCAGGCGCAAGGATCTGCCCTGGGGCGATAGGGAGCGCCAGTTCCAGCTTTACCGCCGCGGTCGCTACGTCGAGTTCAACCTGGTGTTTGACCGCGGCACCCTGTTCGGCCTGCAATCGGGTGGGCGAACCGAGGCAATTCTCATGTCCCTGCCGCCCCTGGTGCGCTGGGAATACGACTACGTACCTGAACCGGGGTCGCCGGAGGCGGAGTTGACCGACTACTACCTGCGCGACCGCGACTGGCTGGCTGAGGCCTGAGCCGGCCGATGGGATAACTGAAACCGAGAAGCAATGATTACACCGATACAGGAAAGCAACAATTACGCCGTCTTCGGCAACCCGATCAAACACAGCCGCTCGCCGGTTATCCACGCGGCTTTCGCCGAACAGACCGGGCAGCAGATGTGCTACCGCGCGGTGCGGGTTGAGCTGGATGATTTCGAGCGTGCGGCGCGCGATTTCTTTGCCGCGGGAGGTGCCGGTCTCAATGTCACCGTACCGTTCAAGGAGCAGGCGTTTCGCTTTGCCGACCGCCTCTCCGGGCGGGCCTTGCGCGCCTGTGCGGTTAACACCCTCACCCGCACCCCGGATGGCGCGATTTATGGCGATAACACCGACGGGGTCGGATTTTTGCGCGATGTGGTGAACAACCAGGGCTGGTCTGTCGCCGGCGCCAGCGTGCTGGTACTCGGCGCGGGCGGGGCTGCCCGCGGCATCCTGGAGCCATTGCTGCTGGAGAGTCCGCGTGATCTGATGATCGTCAACCGGACCAGCGCGCGCGCCTCCCGGCTTGCCGAGGAGTTCAGCGATCTCGGTACGGTAGCAGGCGGTGGTTACGAGCGCCTGCAGGGGCATCGCTTCGACCTGGTAGTCAATGCCACCAGTGCGGGCCTCAGTGGAGAAATGCCGCCGCTACCCGATGGGCTGTTGTCCGAGCACAGTTGCTGCTACGACCTTGTGTATGGCCCCGAGCCCACTACTTTCATGCGCTGGGCGGCGCACCAGGCGGCGTGGGCTGTCTCTGACGGCCTGGGCATGCTGGTCGAGCAGGCCGCGCAGTCGTTCTACCTCTGGCGCAAGATTCGACCGGATACCGCACCGGTTATTCACCAGCTCCGCGCGGTGCTCGCCGCGGCCTGACCGGTCCCGCCGGCGGACAACGAATACGATCACGCCTGCCGGGGTACGCCAAAAAGCATACATCCGTGTATAGGCTCGGCTGGCGGCGTCCTGCCGCCAGACGCCCCCGCCAGCCAAGCCTGCGCACGGACGCGCGTTTTTCGGCGTCCCCCGGGCAGCGTGATCCCGCTTGTTGTCCCAGAATCGTTCACACGCACCCGGCCGGCCACACCTGGCCGGCAGCGTCTGTTAGTGCGGGCCTGGCCGCGGTTTTCCCGTGACTAAGCGCCGTTCTCGGCGAGATAGCGGTCTTTCAGGCCGACGTAGTTGGCGGCACTGTACTTGAAATACTCGAATTCGCGCTCGTTCAACGGCCGCATTTCCCTCGCCGGGCTGCCGGCATACAGGTAGCCGGAGCGCAGGGTCTTGCCCGGGGTGACGAGTGCCCCGGCAGCGATCACCACGTCGTTCTCCACCACTGCCCCGTCCATCACGGTGGCACCCATTCCGACCAGTACCCGGTCGCCAACGGTGCAGCCGTGCAGGGTAGCATTGTGGCCGATAGTGACATCCTCTCCGATGGTGAGTGGCCAGCCGTCGGGATTGAACGGGCCGGCGTGCGTGATGTGGAGCACGCAGCCGTCCTGCACGCTGGTGCGCGCACCCACGCGTATTGAATGCATGTCGCCGCGAATGGACACTTGCGGCCATACGGAGACGTCGTCACCGAGGGTGACGTCGCCCACCACGACCGCGCTGGAGTCCACATAGACCCGCTCACCGAGTTCCGGCCGTGTGTCCCCCAGTTGTCGCAGCCGGGCTGTACTGTTGCCGTCCATACTCTATGTTTCCTCAGCGTTGGAGCCTGTTTCAAACTGCTACAATAGCGGCGCCAGGGCAGTTTGACCAATCGTAATCGACTGGCTGGCCGTGGCGGTCTGTGCCGGCGTACCTGCCGGGGATGTATCGCCGGTTGCAGATGCACGACTGAACACGATCGAGAGGGGCGTATGAATTCGAAGACCACAACGCGCAGGCGGTTCATCGCCGGGGCAACCTGTCCCGAGTGCCAGGCGATGGACAAGATCTTCGTCGACCTGGACACCGACACCCGGCACTGTTTCGCCTGCGGATTCACCGAAAGCCGTCCATCCGGGCCCGCAACCGGTGCCGAGTTGCCAACCCGGGTTAACCGGCCCGCGGCGCGGCGGGTGGAAACGCCGGCAGAGACCGTCACCATCCTCGATCCCGGCGCAGATCGCGATTAGGGGAAATCGCCGGCGTCAGGCGCCAGCCCGCGCGACCGTAGTCGGCTGAGTGAGTGTCCATCCGCCCCGGCGGCTCAACTGGAGGAAACTGACAGCGAGCCCCACACCGCGCGAGGCATTGAACAGCGTGAAAGCAAGCCACAGGCCGTGGTTGCCCCAACCCCGCAGCAGGTACCAGGCGGGCAGGTAGATTACTACAGCGCTGAAAAGCATCGTGGTCATCATATAGCGGGTCTTCGCGCTGCCTACGAACACCCCGTCGAGGAGATAGCTGGGCGCCGCGAGCAGGGGCAGTAGAAGCAGCCACCCCAGCGCGGATTGCAGGGCGATCCGGACCGCTTCGATCGAGGTCAACAGGTTGAATATTGGCGTATGCAGCAGGGCGAACAGTCCGGTGGTAGCCAGCGCGCAAATACCACTCCAGAGTGCGCAGCGGCGCACGCTCCGGTAAAAGCCCCGCAGGTCCCCTGCCCCCAGGTGATGTCCCGCCAGGCCTTCCACGGCATAGGCGAACCCATCCATTGCGTACGCCGCCAGCATCAACAGGTGCAGCAGGAGAGTATTGGCCGCCAGGGTATGCGTCCCCAGCTTCTCACTCTGGGCGGTGAAAAAGGCGAAACTCGCCAGCAGGCACACGGTGCGCACGAACAGCTGACCATTGTTGCGAAGCAGGTCGCGGTACGCGGGCCAATCCCGGAGGACTGCGGCCCAGTCAGCACTGTAACGAAACGCGCGCGATCGCCAAGCGGCCCAGAGTGCCAGCATGCAGCCGCCATACTCGGCCGTGGCCGTCGCCAGAGCCGCTCCGTCGCTGGCCAGCCCCAGGCCGACGATGAACACGGCATCGAGGACGATATTTACCAGGTTCGTAGCGACCACGATCAACATCGGCCAGCGGGTGTTCTGCCTGCCGATAAACCAGCCGACCACGGCATAGGTTATCAGCACGGCGGGCGCCGCGGTGATGCGGGTGGTCACGTAACTCTGTGCCAGCGGCAAGAGTTCGGCCTGGGGCGCCATCAGCGCCAGGCCCAGGGGCAACCACAGCGGGTGCAGGAGGATTACCGACACCGCGATGACACCTGCCAGCGCCGCCGATTGTGCCAGCACCCGGTTTGCCGCTGACGCATCGCCTGCGCCCATGGCGCGTGCCACCAGCCCGGTTGTGCCCATTCTCAGGAAGCCGAAGCCCCAGTAAGCGAATGTCAGAACGGCACTGCCGATCGCCACGGCACCGAGGTAGCGGCTGTCATCGAGGTGGCCGAGGATGGCCGCATCGACCAGGCCCAGGGTGGGTATAGAGATATTGGACAGAATTGCAGGCCAGGCAATTCGCCATATTTTGTGGTCTAGACTGGAGCTCTTATCCATATGTTGTGCTGGGGTTCCGGCGGGGAAGATGGTGGGCGGCGGCGGCATGCCCCCGGGCTCGGCAGGCACAGGTGTCTGGTATGCTTTACAGACAAGTTTCGCTATAATCCCGGCGCTTTGCCAGTGATCCAATCCGCGCCACGTGCGTAGACGGCGGGCTGGTGAAAGTTGACGGGGTAGCGGCTTGCTCGGACGACCATAGCAGCACCGAGCGCTGCACGGACTGCAAGCCCCGCCCCGGCAGACGCGCCTGAACACTCGGGCGGTTGCCTTTATTGTTACGAATACGGAGACACGGGGTATGTGTGTTGAAGCGAAGCGGCTGTATCGGCTCGCGCTGGTTCCTTTGCTGATGCTGCTGAGCGTCGCTGCCCTGGCAAACGGGAACGCGAACGAGATCAACATGCCGCAAGGCGTGACTGACGTCAGTCGCAGTGTTTATAGCCTGCACATGACGATCTTCTGGATTTGCACGATTATCGGCGCTGGGGTTTTCGGCGTCATGTTTTACTCGATTTACTACCACAGGAAGTCACGCGGTGTGACTCCCGCCACATTCCACGAGAGCACCAAGGTGGAGATCGCCTGGACGGTGGTCCCTTTCTTCATACTGATCGGCATGGCGGTGCCAGCCACGTCCACGCTGCTGGAGATCTACGACTATGATGAGGCCGAGCTGGATGTCCTGATCACCGGCTACCAGTGGAAGTGGAAGTACGAATATATCAATGATGATGGCAGCGAGGGCGTCAGTTTTTTCAGTAACCTGCGCACGCCCCAGAGCGAAATCTACAACCTCGAGGGCAAGGGCGAAAACTATCTGCTGGAGGTCGACGAGCCGCTGGTGATTCCCGCTGACACCAAGGTTCGGTTCCTGGTGACGGCCAATGACGTGATTCACTCCTGGTGGGTCCCCGAGCTTGCGGTCAAGAAGGACGCCGTTCCCGGATTCATTAATGAGGCCTGGACCAAGACCAGCGAGGAGGGCATCTACCGCGGTCAGTGCGCCGAGCTCTGTGGCAAGGATCACGGCTTCATGCCCATCGTGGTCAACGTGGTCAGCAAAGACGAGTACGCCGAGTGGATCGGCGCCAAGCAGGCCGAGGCTGACGAGATCAAGGCATTGATGGCGCAGACCTTTACCCTCGATGAGTTGATGGAGCGCGGCAAGGATGTCTACCAGCGCAACTGCCTGGCGTGTCACGGCGCCAAGGGTGAGGGCGGCGTCGGTACGGCTATTGCCGGCAGCAGTATCGCCACCGGCGATCTGGATGACCACCTCAATATCGTGCTCAACGGCAGTCAGAATAACGCGGCCATGCAGGCCTTCGGAAAGCAGTTGAACGACGTCGACCTGTCGGCCGTCGTCACCTATCAGCGCAACGCATTCGGTAACAACATGGGCGATCTGGTGCAGCCGATCGACGTGTTCAACCGCAAGAAAGGCTAATTGGAGGTATTCTCGATGGGAGATCATCATCACGGTCCCGCCAAGGGCCTGGGCCGGTGGTTGTTCACCACCAATCACAAGGACATCGGCACCATGTACCTGTGGTTCTCGTTCGCGATGTTCATACTCGGTGGCGCTTTTGCCATGGTCATCCGGGCGGAGTTGTTCCAGCCGGGTATGCAGCTTGTCGAGCCCGCATTTTTTAACCAGATGACCACCCTGCATGGTCTCATCATGGTGTTCGGCGCAATCATGCCCTCGTTCGTGGGCCTCGCCAACTGGATGATCCCGATGATGATCGGCGCTCCGGACATGGCGCTGCCGCGTATGAATAACTGGAGCTTCTGGATTTTACCCCCAACCTTCCTGTTGCTCGCCTCTACCCTGTTTGCTGAAGGCGGTGCACCCGCTTTCGGCTGGACGTTCTACGCGCCGTTGTCGACGACCTACGCGCCGCCGTCGGTTACCTTCTTCATCTTTTCGGTGCACGTGCTCGGGCTCTCCTCCATCATGGGTTCGATCAATATCATCGCCACGGTGATGAATATGCGGGCACCCGGCATGACCTATATGAAGATGCCGCTGTTCGTCTGGACCTGGCTGATCACCGCTTTCCTGTTGGTGGCCGTAATGCCGGTGCTGGCTGGCGCCGTGACCATGATGCTGATGGATATTCATTTCGGTACCAGCTTCTTCTCCGCAGCCGGGGGCGGTGATCCGGTGCTGTTCCAGCACGTGTTCTGGTTCTTCGGTCACCCCGAGGTTTATATCATCATCCTGCCGGCCTTCGGTGTGGTTTCGCAGATCATTCCCGCGTTTGCACGCAAGCCACTGTTCGGCTACGACTCGATGGTATACGCCACCGCTTCTATTGCGTTCCTGTCGTTCATCGTCTGGGCTCACCACATGTACACCGTTGGCATGCCCGTCGCCGGCGAACTGTTCTTCATGTATGCGACGATGCTCATCGCCGTCCCTACCGGCGTGAAGGTGTTCAACTGGGTGACGACCATGTGGCGCGGGGCGATGACCTTCGAGACGCCGATGTTGTTTTGCATCGGATTCCTGATCCTGTTCACCATCGGCGGTTTTACCGGGCTTATGTTGTCTATCGCCCCCGCCGATTTTCAGTACCATGACAGTTACTTCGTTGTGGCTCACTTTCACTACGTGATGGTGGCCGGGGCCGTGTTCAGCATGACCGCTGCGGTCTACTTCTGGCTGCCCAAGTGGTGCGGCAAGATGTACAACGAGAAAATGGGGAAGGTTCACTTCTGGATTTCGTTTGTCGGATTCAACCTCACCTTCTTCCCGCAGCATTTCGTGGGCCTGGCCGGTATGCCGCGCCGAATTCCCGACTACGCATTGCAGTTCGCTGATTTCAACATGATGTCCAGCATCGGCGCGTTCATCTATGGTGCCTCGCAGATCCTGTTCCTGTACAACGTGATCGCGACTATCGTAGCGGGTAAGCCCACGTCAGACGAAAAAGTCTGGGATGGTGCCGAAGGCCTCGAGTGGACCGTCGCCACACCGGCGCCCTATCACACCTTCGAGACCCCGCCGCTGGTCAAGTAAAGGAGCATCCGTGCTGCGTCTCAGTAACAGCCCCGTCGCCGACACCGTATTGAAGCTGGTGGTGACGGCGGTGGCTATGTTTGCTTTCGTATTCGTGGTGATGGTGCCGCTGTACAACGTGCTCTGCGACGTGCTCGGCATCAACGGCAAGACCTCCGGGGAGGCCTACACGGCCGTACCCGTGGCCGTCGACGAGTCCCGGCTGGTCACGATCCAGTTTGTCGCGACCAACAACCAGGGCATGCCCTGGGAGTTCAAGCCGGGTACGACGGTCATGAAGGTTCATCCGGGCGCCATCAACGATACGATTTTTTATGCCCGCAATCCCGAACCGCGCGCTATGGTCGCACAGGCGATACCGAGTATTTCACCGGCACGGGCTGCTGAGTACTTTCACAAGACAGAGTGTTTCTGCTTTAACCAGCAACCCCTGCCCGGGCGCGGCGCCGCAGATATGCCGCTACAGTTTATTGTGGACCAGGATCTGCCGCGGGATATCCGTACGATCACCCTGTCCTATACCATTTTTGACGTGACTGAGATGGCCGATGCCAAGGTCGCGGCACGCTGAGAAGGCTGTCGGGCCGCGCGAGCGCCCCATGGAGACTGATAATGACCACTGAAACTGTCCCCGGGTACGACAAGTACTACGTACCTGATAAGAGTAAAATGGCGGTATTCGCTACCCTTGGCCTGGTCCTGAGCATCTACGGCGCCGCCAGTATCATGAACGACATGACGTTTGGCGATCCGGAGCAGCCCAAGAGCTCCTGGGGCATCCTCTGGACCGGGCTTATTGTCTTCGGCGTCACCCTGTTTTCCTGGTTCCGCATTGCGATCAAGGAAAACATCGCGGGCATGAACAGCGCGCAGCTGAAGAAGTCTTATGTGCTGGGGATGTTCTGGTTCATTTTCTCGGAAGTGATGTTTTTCTTTGCCTTCTTTGGCGCGCTTTTCTACGTTCGCAACCTGGCAGGGCCGTGGCTGGCCGGTGAAGGTGATGGCGGCAGAATGAACTACCTGTTGTGGGAGGGTTTCGAGTTCGCCTGGCCGATGATGCAGACTCCCCAGGAAGCCGTGGGTGGTGCGGCGGCCCAGCCCATAGCCAACAACGGTACCTTCACCAGCCCTGAAACCAGCATGGCGTTTGGCGACGCCCACCACTGGTGGCAATGGCTGCCCATGTGGAACACCCTGGTGCTGCTGTCGTCGAGTGTCACCGTGCACATAGCGCACGTAGGCATCCTGGATGGTGACCGCAAGAAGTTTAACAAGTGGCTGGGTATCACCGTCGCGCTCGGTATATTCTTCCTGTTTCTGCAGTATATGGAGTATCACGAGGCCTATGCGCAATTCGGGCTGACTCTCAACTCGGGCATCTATGGGTCGACGTTTTTCATGCTCACCGGCTTCCACGGCTTCCACGTGTTCATGGGGATGACCATGCTGGCGATTCAGCTGTTGCGCTCGCTGCGCGGTGGTCACTTCACGGCAGAGGACCATTTCGGCTTTGAGGGCTCCAGCTGGTATTGGCACTTTGTCGACGTGGTCTGGGTATTTCTCTTCCTGTTTGTCTATATCCTGTAAGTCGATGGCGGGAGTAGCGGCTCCACTGCCCTACTCCCCGGCTTGTTCCCCGGTTGCCTCGGCCCGGGGACCGACATCCCAGGGGTTGCGATGGCCCAGCTGTCCGGTGGCGACGCCGTAGACTATCAACCCCGCGAGACCACAGGCGATTGTCAGGCGGACACCCAGTGAGTGCATCGTCCGGCGCTTGGTCTTGTCGCCCTGGTCAACCATCAGAAAGTAGAATCCGCTTCCCAGGCTGGCTACGAGTGCCAGCATCAGTATTACGATCGCAGTTTTTAGCAATGGATGTCTCCCGTAAGAATACAGTGCAGTATAAACGACCGCCGTGGCCAGTTGGGCTTTTCGCCGCGAGGGGTGCGACCCCGGGTATGACGAGATGACCGCAACTGACACCGGCCTGCGCTTTGATTTCGAGTGGCGGTTGACGCTGGCGACTGCGCTGCTGGTACCCCTCTTCGTCAGTCTGGGCTTCTGGCAACGTGAGCGAGCGGCTGAGAAGCTTGTTCTGGCAGAACGCTGGGAACAGCGCCAGCAGCTCGCACCGTCACCGTTGCCGGATCTCGCGGGTGCCTCTACCGATGCATTGGCGTACCGGCCCGTGCGTGTGAGCGGTGAGTACCTGCGCGGCCGGCAGTTCCTGCTCGACAACCGGATAAAGGGGGGACGTTATGGCAACGAGGTGCTCAGCTTGCTGCGCCTGGGGGACGGTGAAGGGCTGGTGCTCATCAATCGGGGCTGGGTGGCCGCCGACCCGGCCCGCCGGGCACTACCGCAAGTTTCGCCACCGGCCGGCCCGGTGACGATCGAGGGGCACGTTTATGTGCCGCCAGGGGACCCGTACCTGCTGTCCGACCAGGTGCTGGCCGAGGGCTGGCCGAAACGCATCCAGGCCGTGCAAATACCGCTGCTGGCTGAGGCCCTGGCGGCGGCCGATGAACCCGCGCCGCGCCTTTTCCCGTATACCGTGCGTATTGGCGCCGGCGAGCCGGGGGCGCTGGCGGTGGACTGGAAGGTCGTGAACGTGAGTCCGGCGAAACATCTGGGTTATTCGGTGCAGTGGTTCGCCATGGCCCTCGCCCTGGGGCTGGTATTTCTGTTCAGAAGCAGCAATTTATGGTCGGTGATAACCGGCCGAGGTGGGAACTAGGCCCTTATGGAGACACACAAGCAAGCGCTCAACAACCGGCTGGTGCTGCTTATGATCGTCGGCATCCCCCTGACCATGATCCTGGCGGCTACCTGGCTGTGGTATTTCGTGGTCCGCGGCGAACTCGATATCGTCGGGATGCTGGGTACGGCAAACCGCGGCACCCTGGTGCAACCGCCGCGCTCTTTATTGCCGGTGAGCCTCCGCGATGACGAGAGCCGACCGGTTGATCCCGAGATCTTCCAGCATCACTGGACCATGGTGGTGCCGGTCACCGGCGGCGAGTGCGACAGCACCTGCGAGCAGGTACTGTACGAGACGCGCCAGATTCACCTGGCGATGGGCCGCGAATTCAAGCGCATTCGGCGAGTGCTGGTCGGCCCCAAACCGCCGGCGGCGATGCGGCTCACGGTCACAGCCCTGAGCGATGACCACCCAATGCCTGCCGACTTCAGCGCGTATCTCGCCGATGAACATCGGGGTCTTCGCGCGCTGCAGGTCGCGGCCGAGGATCTGACCGCACTTTTCCCCGAGCGTATCGATGAGCCCTCCACCTGGTATTTGGTCGACCCTGCGGGTTGGATTATGATGACGTATGATGCTGACATTCATTACAAGGATGTCATGGCCGACCTCAAGTTTCTGCTCAAGAATTCCAATGACTGACCAGGTTATGGCGGAGCCTCAGGCGCGCGCCAGCTGGCGCGACTACTGGGAGTTGACCAAGCCCACCGTTGTCGCACTCATGATCCTGACATCGGTTATCGGCATGTTCATGGCGGTTCCGGGCATGGTGCCTCTGCGCGTGCTGTTCTGGGGCAATCTCGGGATTGCTCTTTGTGCCGGGGCCGCCGCCGCCGTCAACCACCTGGTCGATCAGCGCATCGACCAGCGCATGGCGCGAACCCACAACCGGCCGCTGGCGCGCGGCCGTATCAGCCCTGCAAACGCGGCGTTGTTCGCCGCCGTGCTGGGCGGTCTCGGTATGTACATCCTGCTGGTATTCATCAACCCCCTTACGGCGTGGCTGACACTGGCGTCGCTGGTGGGCTATGCGTTTGTCTACACGATGTTTCTCAAGCGCGCAACGCCGCAGAACATCGTGATCGGCGGGCTTGCCGGTGCGGCCCCTCCCCTGCTGGGATGGACGGCGGTCACGGGCGAAATTCATGGTCACGCATTGCTGCTGGTGCTCATAATTTTCGCCTGGACGCCTCCGCACTTCTGGGCGCTGGCGATTCACCGTCGGGAGGAGTACGCGGCGGTCGATATCCCGATGCTGCCGGTGACCCACGGCGTAGCGTTCACCAAGCTGCACATCTTCCTCTACACGTTGATCATGTTCTTGATCACGCTGTTGCCCTATGCCACCCGGATGAGTGGCCCCTTGTACCTGCTGGGGGCGGTGGTGCTGGGTGGAGCGTTTCTGTACTGGGCAATCGAGCTGTTGCGAGACAGGAATACCAGGGCACCCATAGAGACGTTCAAGTATTCGATCATCTACCTGATGGCGCTGTTCGTCGTCATGCTGGTGGACCACTATCTCTACCCGGTGAGCACATTGTGACGGAATCTATCGACGAAGGCCGCCGTGAAGACGGTCGCCGTGAAGACGGTCGCCGTGAAGACGGTCGCCGCGACAACGGTCGCCGAGGCAACCAGGCTCGGGGCATCAAAATTACCGTCCTCGCGCTGCTGGTCCTGATCGGCGTCTTCGTCGCCGGCTTTATCCACCGGGTGCAACAGCCTCGGATACTCACCGCTGCCGAGATGAAGGCCAATGGCGCCTACCTGTTTGAAACGCCGCGGGCCATTGGGGAGTTCAGCCTGGAAACCCACCGCGGTGAACCGTTCGCGCCGGCAACACTGCGCGGAGAGTGGTCGCTGATCTTTTTCGGCTTCACGCACTGCCCGGATATCTGTCCGACCACGATGGCGTTTCTGGATCGTTTTCTGCGCGAGCTGGAGGGGACTGAGGCGGCGGCGACCCGGGTGTTCATGGTCACGGTGGACCCGGCCAGGGACACCGTTGAGGCCCTGGCGGCGTACGTGCCGTTTTTCAACCCGGCATTCACCGGCGTGACCGGTGAGTTCCTCGACATACACCGCTTCGCGACGGCGTTGAACACGCCTTTTCGCAAGACGGTCTCGGAGAACCAGGACTATCTCATCGACCATGGTTCCAATGTGGCACTGATAAACCCCCGCGGTGACTTCCACGGGTTTTTCAAGGCGCCTCTGGATCTCGCCAAGATGAAGTTGACCTATCGCTCAGCCCGGGCATTGTGGGACAGGTAGTAGTATGGCTTTTATAAGTAAGCGCTCACAAACCGTCGAGCCATTTGAGAGATAAGCCTATGGCCGCTAAATCCGCTCCTCTGGTTCTCGTCGACGGTTCCTCCTACGTGTACCGGGCCTTTCACGCCCTGCCGCCGCTCACCAACTCCCGGGGGCAGGCGACCGGTGCCGTGAAGGGTGTCATCAGCATGCTGAAAAAACTTTGCGCTGATTACCCGGACTCGCCGGTGGCTGTTATCTTCGATGCGCCCGGCAAGACCTTTCGCGACGACATGTTCGAGGCTTACAAGGCCAACCGGCCACCGATGCCCGATGACCTGAGGGAACAGCTTGCCCCGATCCACGCCATCGTGGAGGCGCTGGGCCTGCCGTTGATCTGCGAGCCCGGCGTGGAGGCCGACGATGTGATCGGGACGCTCGCGCGAAAGGCGAGTGAGGAGGGCAGGGACACGGTGATATCGACGGGTGACAAGGACATGGCCCAGCTCGTCGACACCCACACCACGCTGGTCAACACGATGACCGGCACCGTGCTGGACGTGGACGGTGTGAGGGACAAATTCGGCGTCGGGCCGGAGTTGATTATCGACTACCTGGCTTTGACCGGTGACAAGGTCGACAACATCCCCGGCGTCGCCGGCGTGGGTGACAAGACGGCGCTGGCACTGCTGCAGGGCCTGGGTGGTGTCGACAGTATTTATGCATCACTGGACCGGGTGGCCGAACTGGGCTTCCGCGGCGCCAAATCGATGCCGGAGAAGCTGGCGGCCGAGCGCGACAACGCCTACCTCTCCCATGCCCTGGCGACGATAAAGACCGACGTGCCGCTGGCGCTCACCCCGGGGGAGCTGCGCAACGGAGCCCCTGACCGCGAAACCCTGGTCGAGCTGTATACGGCGCTGGAATTCAAGTCCTGGCTGGAGGAGCTGCTCGACCCGGGCGCGCCCGCTGCCACAGCGACGGATTCGACCCCGTCGCACTACGAGGTGATCACTGAACAGGCGACCCTGGATGCCTGGCTGGAGCGCATTGCAACGGCGTCGCTGTTTGCGTTCGACACCGAAACGACCAGCCTGGACTACATGCAGGCGGAGATCGTGGGCGTTTCGTTCGCGGTGGAGACCGGCGAAGCCGCCTACGTCCCTCTGGCGCATGACTATGAGGGCGCCCCCGAGCAACTGGATCGCGATGCCGTACTCGACCGGCTCAGGCCCCTGCTCGAGGACCCGGACCTCGCCAAGGTAGGGCAGAACCTCAAATACGATGCCAACGTGCTCGCCAATCACGACATTGCCCTGCGCGGCATCCGCTTCGATACCATGCTGGAGTCCTACGTAATGGATTCCACTGCGACGCGTCACGACATGGACAGTCTGGCGTTGAAGTACCTGGGCCGGAAGACCATCCACTACGAGGATGTCGCCGGTAAGGGCGCAAAGCAAGTGACCTTCAACCAGGTACCGCTGGAGAGCGCCGGCCCTTACGCGGCTGAGGACGCGGATATATGCCTCCGCCTGCACGAGCACCTGTGGCCGAAACTGCAGCAGGAACCAGGTCTGAGTTCCGTGTTTACCGACATCGAGGTGCCGCTGGTGCCGGTGCTGTCGCGCATCGAACGCCGGGGTGCATTGGTGTCCAGCGAATTGCTCAAGGCGCAAAGCGAGGAGCTGGGGGAGCGGTTGGAACAATTGCAGGCCGAGGCCTGGGACCTCGCGGGAGAGGAGTTCAACCTGGGCTC
This sequence comes from uncultured Gammaproteobacteria bacterium, assembly GCA_963753815.1. Classification (GTDB taxonomy): domain Bacteria; phylum Pseudomonadota; class Gammaproteobacteria; order Pseudomonadales; family Halieaceae; genus CAVWDU01. The sequence goes on along the minus strand of CAVWDU010000003.1, from coordinate 1,194,082 downwards.
GCCGAAGCAATTGGGAGAAGTCCTGTTCCAGCGCCTAGAACTACCGGTCATCAAGAAAACGCCCAAGGGGGCACCCTCCACTGCTGAGGAGGTGCTGGTCGAACTGGCGCTGGATTACCCCCTGCCCAAGGTACTGCTGACCTACCGGAGTCTCAGCAAGCTCAAATCGACCTATACGGACAAGCTGCCGGAGATGATCGATCCGGGGACGGGCAGGATTCATACGTCCTACCATCAGGCGGTGGCGGCCACCGGGCGCCTGTCCTCGTCCGACCCCAACCTGCAGAATATCCCTATTCGCACCGAAGAGGGTCGGCGCATTCGCCAGGCCTTCATCGCGCCGCAGGGGCACTGCATCCTGGCGGCGGATTATTCTCAGATTGAGCTGCGGATCATGGCCCACCTGTCCGGCGATCGCGGCCTGCTCGACGCGTTCGAGCAGGGGCTGGATGTGCACCGGGCCACGGCTGCCGAGGTGTTCGACGTGAGCCTGGACGCGGTGTCGGCGGACCAGCGTCGCAAGGCCAAAGCGATCAATTTCGGGCTCATCTACGGGATGTCCGCTTTCGGCCTCGCCAAGCAGTTGCAGCTTGGCCGGAACGAGGCGCAGGCGTATATCGACCGGTACTTCCAGCGTTATCCCGGGGTGCGGGATTACATGGATCGCACCCGGCAGCTCGCCCGGGATCAGGGCTATGTGGAGACCCTGTTCGGTCGCCGGCTGTACCTTCCCGAGATCAATGCACGCAACAAGATGCGGGCCCAGGCGGCCGAGCGCACCGCGATCAACGCGCCCATGCAGGGAACCGCGGCTGATATCATCAAGAGAGCGATGCTGGCGGTCGATGCCTGGCTGGAAGCCAGCCCGGTCGAGGCGCGAATGATCATGCAGGTCCACGACGAACTGGTTCTCGAGGTGAGCGAGACTGCAGTCGAGGAGGTTGCGGCAGAACTGCGTGAACGGATGGCCAGTGCCGCCAGCCTGCACATTCCGCTGGTTGTGGAGACCGGCGTGGGGGACAACTGGGATCAGGCGCACTGATGGCCGGTCCCGGGTGCGGGGAACTTTCCGCCGCCGTCGACATCGAAGTCTCCGGTAGCCCAAGACAGCGCCGGGGCGGCTGCCCCAGCCCGGCATTGTCTCTTCCCTGAGACTCCACTAACCCGGTTGTCGCCCCCCTGAGACAGCCGGGTTTTTTTGTGGCTCAGGCCTGGTCCGGTTCATCGACTACCGAGGTGTCGGTCAGCCAGTGGTCCAGGGTCTCGCGCAATTCATCAAGCCCCTGGTTTTTCAGCGCCGAGAAAAGCTGAACGGACACCAGGTCACGGTGGGGCTCCAGCGCCCTGCGAGTCCCAAGAAGAGCGCTTTTGGCGGGGCCTTTTTTCAACTTGTCTGACTTGGTCAGCAGGATGTGTACCGGCATTTGTGCGGCAATCGACCAGTCGAGAATCTGCTGGTCGAAGGGTTGCAGCGGGTGACGGGCGTCGACCAGCAGGATCAAGCCGCGGAGGCTCTGCCGTTTCGACAGGTAGTTTTCGAGTTGCCGTGTCCACTCGCGCTTGACGGCCACCGGCACCTTGGCGTAACCGTACCCGGGCAGGTCGACGAGGCGCTGTTGTGGCGAGAGGCTGAAGAAGTTTAGCAGCTGGGTACGCCCCGGCGTTTTCGATGTCCTGGCCAGCTTCCTGTTGTTGGTCAGGCTGTTGATGGCACTCGATTTTCCCGCGTTGGAGCGGCCGGCGAAAGCGACTTCCCAGCCTTCATCCAATGGGCATTGATGCAGTTTCGCGGCACTGATGAGGAATGTCGCCTGCCGGTAATCCGGACGGTCCGGCCCGTCTTCTGTCACGCCCTCAGGCATGGTCAGGGTCGCCTTTTTTGCTGTGGATAACTCGTATATAATGCCACACCTTTGCCGATCTGGGCCCGCCGTCGATCAGCTGGCGGCGTCGTCGGATTCACTCTGAGAGGTCTGAAATGAGGAATATACTCGCGGTCGCCCTGTGCCTGGGCGCGGCAGGCGCGCTGGCTGAGCCCAACATGGACAAGTACAACAAGAGCTGTGCCGTTTGTCACAACACGGGTGCCGCCAACGCACCCAAGACCGGTGACGCAGCCGCCTGGGAGCCCAGGTTGGCCAAGGGTATGGAAGCACTGCTGCAATCCGTCAATAACGGACTGAACGCCATGCCGCCCAAGGGCATGTGCTTCGACTGTACCGACGATGAGTACAAGGAACTGATCACTTACATGGCGACCGCCAAATAGCAGGCGGTTGCATCCAACCAATTTATCGGGAACTGAAATGAACAAAGTCGTCTTAACCCTCGGGTTGCTTGCGGCCTGGAGTCCTTACATATGTTCAGCAGCGGTGGGGCCTAAGGGCGACGCCGCTGCCGGCGAGTCGAAAGTTGCCACCTGTGCCGCCTGCCACGGTGCGGATGGGAACAGCGTGGCGCCAACTTTTCCGAAGCTTGCCGGGCTGGGAGAGAGGTATCTCTACAAGCAGCTGACGGATATACGCGACGGGCGCAGGGTGGTCGCCAGCATGGCCGGCCAGGTCGATGGGAAGTCTGACCAGGATCTCGCCGACATGGCGGCCTACTACAACGCCCAGGATCGATCCCGTGGCAAGACCGACCCCGAATTGCGGGCGCTCGGCGAGAAGGTGTACCGCAGTGGCATTGCCGAGCGCAACGTGGCTGCCTGTACCGCCTGTCATTCGCCGGCGGGTAAAGGTAATGGTCCGGCGGGATACCCGGCACTGGCTGGCCAGCATGCAGACTATATTGCCGCCCAATTGCGCGCGTACAGGCTGGGTTACGAAGATCCGGCCGGCAGGACCAACGGCGGCCAGGCCAAGATCATGCGAACCATCGCCTTTGGCCTCAGCGACAAGGAAATCGATGCCGTTGCCAGTTACGTCCAGGGGCTGCAAAAGTAGCGGGGCGAGGCCGGTTGCAGGTGCATTCGCGGGGCTTCGGCTGACCGTTCCTGCGGTGTGCACTGAACCCGGGCAGGTTGTCGCTGTCCCACTATCGGAATGTCTTTGAAAATAATGGAGTTTAATATGGGCAGAGGGTGGTTGTTGTCGTGTGGAATGGCAGTCGTGGCAATGCTGACGCTGGGCGGTATTGCGAGCCAGGCCCAGGATGGGGGCGAGCAGTACGTCGCCGGAACTCACTACGACATGATCAGCCCACCCATCCGCACGGCCAGCCCGGACAAGGTCGAGGTCGTGGAATTCTTCTGGTACGGCTGTGGCCACTGCTACACTTTCGAGCCCATGATCAGCCAGTGGAAGAAAACCCTGGGCGACGACGTCGAATTCCGCGGGTCACCGGCGATGTGGAACAAGCCCATGGAATTACACGCGCGTGCCTTTTACACGGCCCAGGCGCTCGGCGTCTTGGACAAGCTGCACCTGCCGATTTTTCAGGCGATGAACGTCGACCGCAAGCGGTTGGGCTCGGAGGAGGAAATTGCCAACCTGTTTGCGCAGCACGGTGTCGATGCCGACGACTTCAGCAAGGCCTTTAATTCCTTTGGTGTCACCAGCCAGGTCAGTCAGGCCGGTGCCCGGGCCAAATCAGCGAAGATTACCGGTACCCCGGAACTGATGGTCAATGGCAAGTACCGGATAACCACCCGCAAGGCCGGCAGTCAGGCCGACATGCTCAAGATCGCCGAGTTTCTGGTCGAAAAAGAGCGTTAAGCCCGCGGGGGCCGAGGGGAGATAACGTATCTTGCCGGGTCATCAGATCGCCAGCCAGGATGGTACAGGCAGTCCCTTGTTCTGCAGGAATACCGGGTTGAACAACTTGCTCTGGTAGCGATTACCGTAATCGCACAGAATAGTCACGATTGTGTGGCCGGGTCCCAGGTCGCGGGCCAGCCGCACCGCACCCGCGATATTGATTCCCGCTGAGCCTCCCAGGCACAGTCCCTCAGTTTTCAACAAATCAAAGATGTAGGGCAGGGCCTCGCCGTCGCTGATGGCGTAGGCGCGATCCACCTGGGCGAGTGCCACGTTATCGGTGATGTGATTGATGCCGATGCCCTCCATGATGGAGGTGCCCTCCGTGGGTCTGAGCTCGCCCGAGTCGAAGTGGTGAAACAACGACGCACCCAGCGGATCCGCGATACCGATCGTTACCGCCGGATTACGCGCCTTGAGCGCCGAGGATACGCCTGCCAGCGTTCCACCGGTGCCGACGGCGCAGACGAAGCCGTCCACCTGCCCGTCGGTCTGTTCCCAGATCTCGGCACCGGTCGTGTCCCTGTGCATGGCCATGTTCGCGGGGTTGTCGAACTGACGCGCCCAGATCGCTCCCCGGGCTTCCCGTTCAGCGAGTTTTTCCGCGAGGCGTGCCGCGGTGTGCACATAGTGTGAGGGGTCGTCGTAGGAGGTCGCTCCCACCAGGTGAAGCTCGGCTCCCAGCAATTCCAGTGAATCGATCTTTTCCCGGCTCTGGGTGATCGGCATGACCACCACGCTCCGGTATCCCAGGGCATTGGCGAGGAGGGTGAGACCGATGCCGGTGTTGCCCGCCGTCCCCTCGACGATCGTGCCGCCGGGTTTGAGCCCGCCGGATTCCTCGGCCGCACGAATGATACCCAGCGCCGTGCGGTCCTTGACCGAGCCGCCGGGATTCAGGAACTCCGCCTTGCCGAGAATGGTGCAGCCTGTCTCTTCGGAAACCCGCCTGAGGTGCAGCAGGGGGGTGTTACCAATCAGTTGGGCGACGTCAGCGGCAGTCTGCACGGCGAATTCCAGGAGTACAAATAAGGCGCAAGTATGCCACAGGCGCCGGACCCGTTCAGGGACATGACGGCGCGTAGTGCCGCCAGGCCAGCGCCGTGAGCAGGACGGCCAGCAGTGAGATTATCACCATGCTCATCAGCAGGGGTTGTGCCGAGTCCGAGAGGAACAGCGCGACCACCGCACTCGCCAGCGCCGACAGCGACATCTGGATGAAGCCGAGCAGGGCGGAGGCCGTGCCGGCGATGTGCGGGAACGGCCGCAGCGCGATTGCCATCGCGTGGGGCAGGGAAAGACCTATCGAGGTCGTGTAGATGGTCATCGGCAGCACCAGTGCTGTCACGCTGTGGGGGAACAGGCTGCCGAAAAACCACAGGGCGATCGCTGCCAGCAGGCCCAGGCAAATGCCAAGGGCCATAACGCGTTCTGAGTCGTGTCGGAGGCTCAGGCGCGCACTGATGCCGCTACCGGCAACGTAGCCGATGACACCGCTCAGGAAGATAAGCCCGAATAACTCCACCGGCACACCGAGCAGGGTGATATAAATGAAGCCCGAGGAGGCAAGGTAGGTCATCAGGGCGGCGTAGGTCAGGCCGCTGGCCGCGGTCACGGTGATAAACACCGGGTCTGCAACGAGCTCGCGGTAATTTCGCAGGATCGCCAGTGGATGCAGGCTCTGGCGTTGTGGGAGTGACTCCTCCAGCAGGCGGGCGACGAGAAAGATCATCAGGCCGCCGTAGGCAGCGAGGAACAGGAAAATGCTGGGCCAGGGGAAGGCCAGCAGCATGACGCCGCCGAGCGACGGCGCGACGGCGGGAGCCAGGGCCATCATCATCGCGATCAATGACAGTGCTCGCGCCGCCCGCACCGGGCCGAAGACATCGCGGGTCACGGCCCGGGCGAGAGTGGGCCCGACGCAGGCGCCTATACCCTGCAAAAAGCGGAAGCCGAGCAGCTGTTCGACGGAGACCGACAAACTGCAGCCGATGCAGGAGACGACGAACAGACCGGTCCCGGCGAGCAGGATGGGCCGACGACCGTAGCGATCCGCCAGGGGGCCGCAGGCGAGGTGGAATATGGCGAATCCGGCCAGGTAGCTGCTCAATGTCAGCGGCATGGCGCTGACGTCGGCGCCCAGCGCCTCTGTCATTGCCGGCATGGCAGGGAGATACATGTCGACGCTAAGGGGCCCCAGGGCCACCAGCGCGGCCAGCAGCAGCAGGAGTCCTGTCGAGTCGGGTTTCAACCTACGCTGCATGCCGGATCATCCGTTTGGCGCTGCGCGACTCACTGGCCGCACCTGGCCGGCCGCACTTCTCGGTCCACAACTAGGAGCCATGGGGACAGACAACGAGCGCGGTCACGCGTACCGGGGGACGCCAAAAAGCGCACGTCCGTGTGCAAGCTCGGCTGGCGGCGTCCCTGCCGCCAGACGCCCCCGATACGCGTGACCGCACTCATTGTCCGAACAATATTAGTGTTAACTAGTCTATCGCACCTAGCCGGCTGCAATGTGATCCAGCGGCAGGGCGGTTTTCTCGATGACCCGCCGCAGTTCGAAGCTGGAGTGCACGCCGGTCACGCCCGGTATGCGGGTGAGGCGGCCCAGCAGGAAGCGCTCATAGTATTCCATGTCCGGTACCACCGCCCGCAGCAGGTAGTCGGATGACTGGCCGGTCACAACGCAGCAGGACATAACCTCGGGGTAGCTGCGCACCTCGCGTTCGAAGGTCTCGAAACGCTCGGGGGTGTGCCGGTCCATGCTGATACCAATGTAGGCCGTGAGCTTCAGGCCCAGCATCGATTGATCGAGCAGGGTCACGTGCTCTCGAATCAGCCCTTCGTCCTGCAAACGCTTGACCCGTCGCGAGCAGGGGGTGGGGGAAAGCCCGACGGCCTCCGCCAGCTCCAGGTTGCTGATTCTGCCATTGCGTTGCATCTGATCGAGTATGCGTCGATCGGTGCGATCGAGACTGATGGATTTGCCCATGGTTTTTCTCTAACTCAAGGTTTTTGAAATATTAGAGACTTGAGGCCCAATTATAGTCAAATTTAGTGAGTTGTTGCGAATTATACGCAAAATGAGGCAATGTTCGCGATCATTCGCTCACCGGGGCCGCGTACACTCTGTGAACTGGCTGGGAGCTCACCTGGCAGTAACAGCCACACGCCGGATTACCGTTCGGCGGGTGGCTCGCACATCACCTCACGAGGGTCGTGCCCCGGTTCGCCGGACAGGTGACAGCCTTTCTTTCGTTTTTCGACGGCGCCTGCAGGAATGTCTCATGGACAATTTTGATCACCGCAAGTACCGGGCTTTCCAGCCCATCGAGCTGCCCGACAGACGCTGGCCCTCGAACACGCTGCAGCGCGCACCGCGCTGGTGCAGCGTCGATCTCCGGGACGGGAACCAGGCGTTGATAGAGCCGATGACCGCCGCCCAGAAATCCCGCTTGTGGGACCAGTTGGTCAAGGTCGGCTTCAAGGAGATCGAGGTAGGCTTCCCGTCTGCCTCCAGTCACGATTACGATTTCGTCAGGGACCTGATCGACAACGGCCGGATTCCGGAGGATGTCACGATCCAGGTGCTCACCCAGGCGCGCCCCGAGCTGATAGAGAAGACCTTCAAGGCGCTTGAAGGTGTGCGCCGGGCAATCGTACACGTCTACAATTCCACCTCCACCGTGCAGCGCGAGCAGGTGTTCGGGCTCGATCGCGCCGGTATCGTCGATATCGCCGTAAGAGGCGCCCGGCTGGTCAAGGACTGCGCCGCGCGCTATCCCGACACCGAATGGACGTTTGAGTACTCCCCCGAGAGCTTTACCGGCACCGAGCTGGATTTCGCGGTGGAGGTCTGTGACGCCGTGACCGCGGAGTGGAAGCCGACCCCCGAATGCCCGGTTATCATCAATCTTCCGGCGACCGTGGAGATGAGCACCCCCAACATCTATGCCGACCAGATCGAGTGGTTCTGCGACCGGGTGGCGAATCGTGACAGCCTGCTGATCTCGCTGCACACCCACAATGACCGCGGCTGCGCGGTGGCCGCTGCCGAGCTGGGCGTGCTGGCGGGGGCGGACCGGGTGGAAGGCACGCTCATGGGTAACGGCGAGCGCACCGGCAACATGGATGTGATCACCATGGCGATGAACCTGTACAGCCAGGGCATCGATCCGGAGCTGGACCTGAGCAACATGGATGAGATCATCCAGACGGTGAAAGAGTGCACCCGTCTGCCGGTGCATCCGCGCCATCCCTACGCTGGCGAACTGGTATTCACCGCCTTTTCCGGCAGCCACCAGGATGCGATCAAGAAGTGTCTTTCCCAGCGCGAGGAGCGCGAGGCCTGGGAGGTGGCTTACCTGCCGATCGACCCGGCTGACATCGGCCGGTCGTACCAGGAAGTTATCCGGATCAACAGCCAGTCCGGCAAGGGTGGTGTCGCCTACGTGCTGGCCCGCGATCACGGATTCGAGCTTCCGCGCTGGCTGCAGATCGATTTCAGCCCTACCGTTCAGGCCTACGCCGAACAGAGCGAGGCGGAGGTGGAATCAGCGGCGATATATCGATTGTTCGAGCAGACCTACCTGCACGGGCAGGGCCACTGGCGGCTGGGCAATTACCAGGTGAGCCGCCAGGACGGTGTCGACACGCTCAAGCTTGAGCTCTGCAACGGCGGCAGCCACCAGATCAGCGGGTCGGGCAATGGCGTGGTCGCCGCCTTCGTCAATGCCATGGAGGCGGTCACCGGCAAGCAGATCGTGCTGGTCGAATACAGTGAACACGCGCTCAGCCAAAGTGCTGATGCGGAGGCGGTCTGCTACATCCAGCTCAACATCGATGGCGAACGTTACTGCGGTGTCGGGCGCAGCCACGACATCATCCAGGCATCCCTGGCCGGCATCCTCGGGGCGATCAACCGGGCCAATCCATCAGCTGCGCACGCTGCCGCCTGAGCCGGCTTCAGTATGGGTGGCGGTGGAAGTAATCCCGGGCCGCTGCCATGACCCGCGATGACAGGTACAGCGTCGCCACCATGGTGGGGATGGCCATCAAACCGTAGGATGCCGAAATCAGGTTGAAGACAACGTCGATGCTGACCGTCGCGCCGAATACCACGGTGCCCACGAAAAACCAACGGTAGTGATGCTGGATGTGGGCGCCGAACAGGAATCCAAAACACTTGGCGCCGTAGTACCACATGCTGAACATCGTGGTGGTACTCAGGATCAGGGTCACGATCGACAGCAGCACCAGCCCCATCGGCCCCATCCCCTCGCGGAACGCATCGGCGGTCAGGGTGATGCCGGACAGTCCGTCCGGGTCCTGCCAGTTGCCGGCCAGTAGCACGACCAGCGCGGTGCAGGTGCACACGATCAGCGTGTCCGCAACCGGCCCCAACATGGCGACGAGACCCTCCCGGATCGGTTCGCTGGTGCGCGCCGCCCCGTGCGCCATCACCTCGGTACCGACACCCGCCTCGTTGGAAAACGCCCCCCGGCTGATGCCGACCAGCATGACCCCCAGTATGCCGCCACCGACCGCCTGCGGGTTGAAGGCGTCGCCGACGATGGCGGCGAACAGTGACGGCACCTGCGGCGCGTTGCGTATCAGCAGGAACAGGGTCATCGACAGGTAGAGCACCACCATCGTCGGCAGCAGCGCCACGGCGACACGGGCGACCCGCGCCAGGCCGCCGAAGATCACCGCGCCGACGATAACGGCCATCGAGCACCCGATGGCGAAACTGGTGAGAAGGGGATCGGCCTCCGGGAAGACGTTTTCGCGGATCAGCGCGGTCAGCTGGTTCGCCTGGAAGATGGGCAGGGTGCCGATCAGGCCAGCCAGTGAAAACAGGATGGCCAGCGGGTAGAAGGGCCGCGGCAGTGCCTCCCTGATGATGTACATGGGGCCGCCCTGCAGCCTGCCCTCACTGTCGTGCCCCCGGTACATCACGCCCAGCGTGCAGGTGAAAAACTTGGTCGCCACGCCCACCAGCGCCGATACCCACATCCAGAATACAGCGCCGGGCCCACCGGCGACGATGGCCAGGGCCACGCCGGAGATATTGCCCAGGCCCATGGTGCCGGACAGTGCTGCCGCGAGCGCCTGGCCATGACTGAGTTCACCGGGTTCGTCGGGTGTATCGTGCCGGCCCAGCATGATACCGATGGCGTGACCGAAGTGACGGTAGGGGAGCAGCCGGGAGTAGATGGCGAAAAACAGGCCACCGCCGAGCAGCAACATCACCAGCGGTGTGCCCCACACGACATTGACGAACCACAGGGAGAATGTCTCCAGTAACTCCATGGTGTTTTGACCGCCTTCTGACGCGTTGTGATGGATTGCTGCGCGACAGTACCATAGGCGTCGGCCGGATACCCCGATAAACTGCTGCCATGAATGTTCGACCGGTGGCGCTGACAGCGGCGCTGTTACCCTTCATCGCCGTGCACGCCACCTACCTGGTGGCGGCGAGCCATGGGCTGGTCGACTGGTGCAATCCCTACTACGATAGCTGCACGTCAATCAGTGCCACAGGCCGCAAGCCGCCGGCCAGCTACCTCTTCCGGGCGACCATGCTGCCGGCGGCCGTTGTCATGATGGCCTACTGGTGGCTGAATTTTGCCTGGTTGCGCGCCCTCTGGCGGGATCACGGTGACCGTCCGGCTGGTTACCGTTCGGTGGGCGGAGCGCGCTGGATGCTATGCCTCGGGATTCTGGCCTGTGTTGGTCTGATCCTCTATGTAACCGTACTCGGCGAGCGGGGTGACGCCTGGGCCTTGCAGCGTCGGGTGGGCACGGTGCTGTTCTTTTCATTCACCTACCTCGCCCAGCTGTTGCTGGCGCGGCAACTGCTGCTGTTGCGTGCGCAATTGCCGCCGCTGGTGCCGCGCCTGCTGGCATTGATGCTGTTCGTCTGCGCCATACTGCTGGCCGCAGGGTTGCTGACGGTGGTCATCGACGCCTGGGACGAGGCTTATTACGAGACTGTCGAGGATGCGTTTGAGTGGGTGCTAAGCTTGTTGTTGCAGGCGAACTTTCTGCTGGGATACTTTGTCTGGCGGAGCGCGGGCTGGAGTCTGGAGGTGAGACATGGGCAGGTTGATTGAGATGGGTGCAGCCGTGAGGCTCGCGAACGGGGACGGTTCGTGAATGCGCCGGCCGCGGAGCCGGCTCTGGCCGAGCTCAGGCAGGCGGCGGCGCGCATTGCGCCGTTCGTTCATCGTACGCCGGTGCTGACCAGCCGGCTGCTGGATCAACACTGTGGCTGCAGCCTGTTTTTCAAAGCGGAAAATCTGCAGAAATGCGGCGCTTTCAAGGCCCGGGGGGCCAGCAATGCGGTACAAAGCCTGAGTGAAGACGCGGCCGCTGCGGGCGTGGCCACCCACTCGTCGGGAAACCACGGCGCGGCGCTGGCGCTCGCCGCTGCCGAGCGCGGTATTCCGGCCCACGTCGTGATGCCGCGCAATGCGCCCGCCGTAAAGAAGGCGGCCGTGGCGGCCTATGGCGCACTGATCACCGAATGTGAACCCAACCTCGAGGCCCGCGAGACCACACTCGAACAGGTGGTGGCGGCGACGGGCGCCTCTGTTGTGCCTCCCTACGATGATCACCGGGTGATCGCGGGGCAGGGTACGGTTGCTCTGGAGTTGCTCGACCAGGTGGCAGACCTCGATGTCGTGGTCGTCCCGGTAGGTGGCGGCGGCCTGCTGGCTGGCGTGGCGATCGCGGTGAAGTCGATCGCTCCGCGAGTCGAGGTGCTGGCGGTGGAGCCGGCCGGGGCCGACGACGCTTTCCGCTCTTTCGGCCTCGGCCGCCGGGTGATCCAGACGGCCCCCGATACCATCGCAGACGGGCTCCGAACCAGCCTGGGCGAACTGAATTTCGAGATCATCAGGCGCCATGTCGACACCATTCTGACGGTCGAGGACAGCGTCATCGTAGAGGCGATGAAGTTACAATGGACCCGGTTGAAGACGGTCGTCGAACCGTCGGGGGCGGTCAGCCTGGCCGGTGTGCTAGATCACCCGGAGCGGTTTCGAGGTCGCAGGGTGGGTGTGCTGATGTCGGGCGGCAATGTCGATCTGGACGATCTGCCCTGGTGACCGCGCTAAGGTTTTGGTTGCTGCTGTCTCTGCTCCTGCTGGGTTCCTGCAGCAGTACCACGTTCGTCTACAACCGGCTGGATTTTCTCATCCCCTGGTACGTAGACGGCTATGTCGATCTCGACAAGCAGCAGAGCAGCAGGCTCGACGAGCTGCTGTTGCCCCTGCTCGAATGGCATCGTCGAGAGGAATTGCCCCGCTACGTCGAGCTGATGGATGACATCATCCGCAGCCTCGATGAGCCGATGACGGTCGATACGATAAACGGATTCTCCCGACGCATAGAAAGCGCCTGGTTTCGGCTGGAAAGTGAGGCCGTCGAACGTATGCTCACCCTCGGTGCCGAACTCGATGACAGCCAGATGCAGGAATTCCTCGACCGCCTGCAGAAAGACCAGGAAAAATACGAAAAAAAGTACCTGAAGCGTGACGAAGAGGAGTACGCGGAAGATGCCTACGACAACCTGTTGGACAACGCCCAGGATTACCTGGGTCGGTTGAGCCGGGAACAGAAGAAACTGACAGCCGATGCCGCCGCCGACATGCTGCGCACCGACAGGGCATGGTTGCGCGAACGCGTGACCTGGATAGAGCGACTGCGTCAGTTGCTACGGCGCGAGCCCGGCTGGCAACAGGCGGTCCGCGACAGCCTGGCCGCGCGCGACGACACTGTCGCGCCCGAGTACACCGAAACCGTCGCCCACAACACGGCGGTTATTCAGCAGTGGCTGGTAACGCTGCTCGATTCGCGGACGGGAAGGCAGGATGAGCGCCTGCGCAAGCGACTGGGAAACCTGCGCGACGACCTGCAGGCACTGGCCCAGGACACGGACTGACGAGACAGAAGAATCGCTCACTTCCCGAGCAGGAAACCGTGGCACAGCGGGTCGGCGGGGTCGAGCAGCAACTCCTGGCGACCGCAGATATAGGCCTCCCCGGAAACCTCCGGAATCACCGCGGTGGTGCCGCCGTAGCTGATCTCGCGGCTGATGCGGCCGCGGAACCGGGTGCCTATGATGCTTTCGTAAATCCGCTGCTCGCCAACCTCGAGTTCGCCCCGGGCCGCCGCGATCGCCAGCCGCGCGGACACGCCGGTGCCGGTGGGGCTGCGATCGAGTTCGCCATCCGCGAACACGCATACATTGCGCGTGTCGCTGTCGCTGCAGTGTGGCGGGCCGGTGAAGATGGTACCGTAGAGGAATGCCAGCTCCGGGTCCTCCGGGTGGGCGATCGCGGGGTGGTCCCGCAGTGCGGCCTTGATCCTGCTGCCGGCCTCGACCAGTGCCGTGGCGTTGGCTGCGGTGGTCTGAAGGTCCAGCCGCTCGGCATCGACGAACGCGTAAAAGGCGCCGCCATAGGCGAGGTCGAAAACCACCTCCCCCAGTCCTGGTACCGTCACGCGGCCGTCGAGCAGCGTCGGGAAGGACGGCACGCAGTGAAATCGGACCTGGCCGACACGCCCTTCCGCAACCTCGGCCCAGGCGACGATCAGGCCCGCGGGGGAGTCGATGCGGATCTCGTTTTCCCCCTCCCGCCGGGGCAGCATGCCCGTTTCCAGGGCGACGGTCGTCACGGCGATGATCCCGTGACCACACATGCTGCTGTAGCCTTCGTTGTGGGTGAAGATAACGCCGAAATGGCTGTCCCGGCGCTCCGGGGGCGTAATGAGGCAACCGTACATGTCGCGGTGTCCCCGCGGTTCCCAGACGGTGGCCGTGCGCACTGAGTCAAGTTGCGCCGCGCAATAGCGGCGGCGATCCAGGATGGTGGCTCCCTCGGGCTCCGGGTAGCCGCCGATAAAGATTCGCAGTGGCTCACCACCGGTATGGGCGTCGATGGCAATGATGCGTGTCCAGTCATCCGGTGGCCGCCAGGCCGAACCCGCAGCGAGATCCATGGTCATTTACCCGCGCCGCCCAAGGGCTTGAACAGTACCTTGGAATTGCGCTGCAGGTTGTACAACAGCTGTCTCTGCGCCGGCAGCGCTTCCCGGTCGGTTTCCTCGAACCCCTGCTCCTGGAACCAGTGCGACGTCTGGGTCGTGAGGACGAATACCCGGTCGAGCTGTTGCTGCCGCGCCTCGTTTTCCAGTTCCCGCAGCAGTTTTTCCCCGCGCTGGGCACCCCGGTATTGCGGGTGCGATACGATGCAGGCAATCTCCCCGCAGGTCTCGTCCGGAAACGGGTACAGGGCGGCGCAGGCGAGAATACGCCCATCGCGCTCCAGCAGCCGGAAACGCCCGATCTCGGTTTCCAGCAGTTCACGTGAGCGCTTGACCAGCACGCCCGTCTGTTCCAGCGGCTCAATCAGCTCGAGTATGCCGCCCACATCGTCGATGGTTGCCCGCCGCGAACGTTCGTAATCCTGCATGGTGACGAGCGTGCCGCTGCCATCGTGGGTGAACAACTCTTCCAGCAGTGCGCCGTCCTCCAGGTAGCTGATAATGTGAACCCGCGGTACACCGGCCTCGCAGGCCATACAGGCGGTGTGCAGCAGGCGCCGTTGGTCGGCCTCCAGCGTCGACTCTATCCGGTGGGTGTCACCGATGGCAACCTGGCGCAGCAGCTCGCCGTGCGCATTCAACAGCCCCTGCGCCTCGCCGAACAGGATGAGCTTGTCGGCCTCGAGTTCGGCGGCGCAGCGTACAGCGACATCTTCCATTGCGAGATTGAACACCTCGCCCGTGGGGGAGTAACCCAGGGGCGAAAGCAGCACGATGGTCCCGTGGTCCAGCTGCTGGCGAACACCCGCGCTGTCGATTCGCCTGACCACGCCGGTGAATTCGTGGTCTACGCCATCGACCACGCCGATGGGCCGGGCAGTCACATAGTTGCCGGAACACACACGAATCTGCGCGCCCTGCATGGGCGAATTGGGCAGTCCCATCGAGAGCTGCGCTTCGATCTGCGTGCGCACGGCGCTCGCGGCGGCCTTGACGTGGGGCAGTATCGCGCCGTCGGTGACCCGCAAATAGCGGTGAAACCGTGATGCGACGCCGGCATCGTTCAGTTGCTCATCGATCTGCCGCCGCGACCCATGGACGATTACCAGCCGCACGCCGAGACTGTTGAGCAGGGCAATGTCGTGAATCAAGCCGGCAAAGGTTGCTGCCGACACCACCTCGCCGGCGATGGCCAGGACGAAGGTCCTGCCGCGGTGGGCGTTGATGTAGGGCGCGGTACTTCGGAACCAGCGAATGGGCGCGCTGCCGGGATTGCTCACGTTGAGTCCAGAGTGGGATCAGTTGGCCATCAGGTTACCGAAACCCGGCGCGGTAGCATAGTCCGCCTTGGGCTGGTGCGGCCGGCCCGTTGCTCAACCATAGAAACACCCATATGGATCAGCGTCCACAGCCTCAACGAATTCCTTAAGATCTTTTACTTCGGGTAGCGGTTCGTATGCGTGCCATTTGAGATCTGCTCTTTGCCAGTATATTCGCGAGACACCACGAGTTTTAATGAAAGTGGTTTTCGCTATCGAGTGCTCCCTGACCTCGTCGGGTTCTCCACGCCAAACTGGTCGTATTTCGAAAATCTCTACGCTTTGATTCGTCGCTCGATATCCGAGATCCAGTTCCGACCTGAGATGAGCCGGTGGTCTGCGGCTCTCGATATACTCTGATATGAGCTTTTCGGAGCGCTTTGATTCAAACTCACTGAAAGCCATTAATCAGGGCCTATAACAGCTTTATAAACAGAATGTAGATTTACAGACACTGCCGCTTAAAAACCGAATTCGCCCCTTCACGGGATTCGTGTGCCGAAAGCATTATAGATGATGGCAGTGATCGATAGACACTTCCTGGGCGAAGGCGGTCATCAGATGGATTCTGGACCAACCCTTCGAGGATGGGCGGTTCCGGCCGGTTGACGAGATCTCGTATAGCGAACCCAACAAGGTAGTCTTGGCACAGAGTCTGCGTATGTTCACCCATGCCTTCGTTGAAGAAATTGCAGGTACCTGCCAGGCCGCTTCTCCTGCCGAATGAGCAAGGCTACAACTTATAGTTAGACAACGTACCTAGCCCATGATCGTTCGGAGGCCGTCCGCATTCCTGACTCGTAAATGAAGAGTGATGCTCGACACGGTTCAAGAAGTCCGCACCATCCCTGAGCGGAATTGATGATCGATGTTCCTGCGGGAACGCTTTTCGGTTATGAACAGCAACCTGGATATTCCAAACAAGCTGGGGGTGTGAAGAGCCCGGTTTGGAAAGTATTTTACTGGGTTGATTGCCGGCCACGAATTAGCGTACCACTTCATAATCGCGCTCAGCGGATCTCTGCAGCGCTCAGAGCAATTCACGTCGCTTGAGACCTGAGGCCCTGCCGCCTTCGCCCTCACCGACAATAGTGGCGGATACACCGGTCCAGCAGCTCGATACAGGGGCCTATCTGGCTCGTCTCGAGGTACTCGTCGGGCTGGTGGGCCCGGTCGATCGAGCCCGGGCCCATCACCACGGTCTCCATACCCAGTTGTTGCAGGAAGGGCGCTTCGGTGGCGAAGCCAACCGGTCGGGATGCGTGACCGGTAAGTCGTTCCATGGTGCGTATCAGCTCGCAGTCGGCCGGCTGTTCGAAAGGGGGCACGTGATCGATCAGGTCGAGCAGCTGGATATCGATATCCAGCGCGGCGGCGATGCCGGCGAGGCGCTCCCGCAGCGCTTCACGCACTGCAGCATTGTCGCCGTTGGGGGTCATGCGCAGGTCGAAATGCAGCTCGGCAGTGCCACAGATCCTGTTGGGGTTATCGCCTCCATGTAGACAACCCAGGTTGAGCGTGGGAGCGGCCACGGCGAATTTCTCGTTGCTGTACTGCCGGGCGAGTTCACGGCGGAAGTTGAACAGTTCGCCGATGACACCGTGCATGGCATCGAGGGCGTTGTTGCCCAGCGATGGGTCGGAGGAGTGGCCCGAGCGCCCCACGACCCTGATGCCCTGCATCATGATGCCCTTGTGCATGTTGACCGGCTGCAAGCCGGTCGGTTCGCCGATGATGGCCGCCCTCGCGCGGGGTCGGCCGGCGGCAGCCAGCGCCCTGGCCCCACTCATCGAGCTTTCCTCGTCGGCGGTGGCCAGCAGGATCAGCGGCTGCTGTAGCGGTTCGCCCGCGTGGCGGGATGCCGCCGCCAGGGCTAGGGGAAAAAACCCCTTCATATCCGTCGTCCCAAGGCCGTAGAAACGGTCATCGCGGGGCGTGAGGGTCAGCGGGTCACTCTGCCAGCGACCCTCGTCGAAGGGGACGGTATCGGTATGGCCCGCCAGTACCAGGCCGCCGGGGCCGCTGCCGAGGGTGGCAATCAGGTTGGCTTTACCGCTGCTGCCCACGGGCATGATTTCGACCGCGAAACCCAGGTGCTCGGCCCAGTCGGCCAGCAGGTCGATGACCGCGCGATTGCTCTGGTCCCAGTGCGGGTCGGTGGAACTGACGGATGGGGTGCCCACCAGCTGGCCGAGCTGTTCGACGATGCGTTTGTGCTCGGTCATGCCGGCTCCTGGGTCGCAATGGCGGGTAAACGGGAAGCCGGGCGGCAGGCCCGGCCCGCCGGCGTGGCCCATGTAGTCTAGACAGCGGCCGACCGGCCGGCAAGGCACCAGCAGAGAGATGGACAGGTTGGCTCACCGGTGTTGGTAACGACCGCAGCAGATACCGGTGAGTGGCCCGGGCCAGCTCAAACCACGAAAATGGCCCTGAAAATGAAGAAGAAAATCACGGCGAGTCCCGCGCCGGCAGGCAAGGTAATCAGCCAGGACGCGAAAATCGCGCCGACGGTCCCGAGATTGATTGCGCCGATGCCCCGCGCGAAACCCACTCCCAGTACCGCGCCGACCAGGGTGTGAGTGGTGGAAATGGGCAGACCGGTGGCGGAGGCGATGACCACCGTTCCGGCCGCACCCAGCTCTGCCGCAAACCCGCGACTGGGGGTGAGCTCGGTGATCTTTTTGCCGACGGTCGTGATCACCCGCCAGCCGTAGGTTGCCAGCCCGACAACGATGCCGGCTGCACCGACCAGTAAAATCCACCAGGGCATCGCGGACTTGGCTGCGATCTGGCCGCCGGACTGCACTGTGCTCGCCACTGCCGCCAGCGGTCCCACTGCGTTGGCGACGTCATTGGAGCCGTGGGCGAAGGCCATGGAGCAGGCAGTGAATACCATCAGCACCGCGAACACACGTTCGACGCTGGCGAACCGGTCTCCCTCGACCTCGACGTCATCGATCCTGCGCAGCAGCAGGGCGCCGAGACCCGCCACGAGCAACCCGGCCACGAAGGCTATGGGCAGGGCGTTGGCGAACTTGCTGCCCAGACCGAGGTCGAGATCGAGCCCGATGTGTTTCAGCCCCTTGAGCAGCGTTACCATGGCGATCATGAAACCGACCATCCACATGTAGATCGGGATATAGCGCTTGGCGCGGGTGAAGGGGTCGTCCGTGTCGAGGATGAGGTTGCGTACACTTACGAAGAGAATGAAGGACAGTGTGCCGGCCAGAAGCGGCGAGACTACCCAGCTGGCGACGATGCTCGCCACCTTGTCCCAATAGATCGCGTCAACCGATATTCCCACGGCGGCAAAACCGACGATAGAACCGACGATGGAGTGGGTCGTGGACACGGGCCAGCCGCGGATGCTGGCAATCAGCAGCCAGGTGCCGGCCGCGAGCAGCGCCGACAGCATCCCGAAGACCATCAACTGGGGCTCGCTCTCCATGATATCCGCATCGATGATGCCCTTGCGGATGGTGGAGGTGACTTCCCCGCCCGCGAGGTAGGCGCCGAGGAACTCGAATACCATGGCAATCAGGATCGCCTGCTTGATCGTCAGCGCCTTGGAACCCACCGACGTGCCCATGGCATTGGCGACGTCGTTGGCGCCAATGCCCCAGGCCATGAAAAACCCGAACAGGCAAGCCATGGCCAGGAATATGAAACCGTACTCGGCGATGATTTCCATGCCGTTACCGTGCCATCAGAGTCTGCAGGCGGTCCCCAACCGCCCTGGCGCTGTCGGCGAGCTTGCCGACCTTGGCCAGCGTCCGGTAGTAGAAGATGACGTCGACCGGGGACAGTTCCGACTCCATCGGCAGCAGTGTCGTGTGCAGGGAACGGGTCAGCCGCCGGGTTCGGCGTTCCTGCTTGTTCAGTTCCTTGAGCATCGCTTCGACACGCTTGACCTCGATGCCGGTGAATCCTACCTCAAGCAGCTCATCGAGCTCCTGGATCGCGACCAGGGCCTGCTGCGACGCAGCGGCGCTCGCCGCTACCAGTTCATCCACGCCGCCCCGCATTTTTTCAGGGTAGCGCATCCTGCGCCAGACGACGGTATCACTGATATTCCGGGCCGCTGTCGCGACCTTCTCCTGCCGCGCCACCAGCTCGAGCAGGTCGGTGCGTGGTACAGGCAAGAACAGGCTCTTGGGAAGGTGCTTGCGAATGGATTTCTCGAGCTTGGTCGCATCTGCCTCCGCCGCGATAATCTGTCGCTCGATCTCCTTGGCGGAGGTCCAGTTCGCCTCATTGGCGGCAGCAAACAGCTCCCGCAAGAGTTGGGCCGCTGTGTTCACACATTGCATGTGTTCCTGAATTGGACCGATGGGAGAGCGCCCCAGGAGACTGCTCAGCGGGTTTTTGCCGGCCATGTGGGAACTCCGGAGTAGGCAGGGTTGCACAGTGTAGGCGTAAATGCCGCGACTGTCCTCGATTCCGAGGCGATTTTATCGGCTACCGCAACTGCGGCGAAGTGCCCGAAAGCGTTGGATAATCGCCCGGGCAGGCGCTAGCATTCATCCGGTACGTGAACCGGGTTGAGCAGGAGAGGGTAGATGGCCACCAGCATCGGCGAGCTCGCGATGGAGCAACCGCTCAATCTGCCCGGGCTGTTGCAGGCATTGCAGGTGGACGGTCTGCTCCCGCGCGGGAAACTCCCGGCGGTGGCGGCCGCGGTCTCGGTTCGGGTCCATCCGCTGGTCTACCTCGCGGAACTCAAGCTGGCCGATGCACGCAGCCCCGGTGCCGTGCTCGGAATGGATCGGCTGCTGGCGTGGCTGGCCGAGCGGTCGGGGCAGCCGGTGTACCAGATCGACCCGCTGAAGATCAATGTCACGGCGGTCGCCGAGGTCATGTCGCAGGCGTTTGCCGAGCGCCACCGCATACTCGCGGTCGAAGTCTCTGCCGATGAAGTGGTGATTGCCAGTGCCGAACCCTACGTCAGCGGTTGGGAACACAACCTCGAACATGTTCTGCGCAAGCGGATCAAGCGGGTCCTGGCGGACCCCCGCGACATAGCCCGCCACACCGGCGAATTCTACAGCATGGCGGGGTCGGTTCGCGGTGCCCGCGCGACGGGCTCCGCGCCGGCGGGGGCCGGCGTGACCAACCTCGAGCAGATGCTCGAAATCGGCTCGATAAAAGAGCCTGATGCCAATGACCAGCACATCGTACGCATTGTTGACTGGTTACTGCAATACGCCTTCGAACAACGCGCCAGCGACATTCATGTGGAACCCAGGCGTGATGTGAGTAATGTGCGGTTCCGCATCGACGGGGTACTGCACTCGGTGTACGAGCTCCCCCAGCAGGTCGGTGCTGCGGTGACCAGCCGGATCAAGATTCTGGGGCGCATGGACGTGGCGGAGAAGCGGCGGCCGCAGGACGGGCGGCTGAAGACTCGCACCCCCGAGGGCAACGAGGTCGAATTGCGCCTCGCGACGCTGCCTACTGCCTTTGGCGAAAAGCTGGTGATGCGTATTTTCGACCCCGATGTTCTGCAGAAGAGCTTTGCCGAACTGGGCCTCGCCGCGGACGATCTGGCGCGTTGGAACCGGATGACCGAAGCCGGCAATGGTATCGTCCTGGTGACGGGGCCGACCGGTTCCGGCAAGACCACGACGCTGTATTCGACCCTGCGCAGGCTGGCCACCGCCGAGGTAAACGTCTGCACGATCGAGGATCCCATCGAGATGGTCGAGGGAGCCTTCAACCAGATGCAGGTGAACCACGGTATAGACCTCGATTTCTCTTCGGGTGTGCGGGCATTGATGCGACAGGACCCGGACATCATCATGATTGGCGAGATCCGTGATCTGGAGACCGCGGAGATGGCGGTGCAGGCAGCGCTCACCGGTCACCTGGTCGTCTCCACGCTGCACACCAATGATTCACCGGCATCAATTTCCCGCCTGTTGGAACTGGGCGTGCCGCCCTATCTGATCAAGGCCACGCTGCGTGGGATCATGTCTCAGCGCCTGGTCAGGATCCTCTGCGCTGCCTGCAAGCAGGCCGCCCCGGTCGACGAGGAAGCCTGGCAGCAGTTGACTGCGCCGTGGTCGGTGAACGCGCCCGAGCAGTTGATGCGGCCCGTCGGTTGCAAGCAGTGCCGCCAGACCGGCTATGCCGGCCGCCAGGGGATCTATGAAGTGCTGGTCAACAGCGGCGCGGTGCAGGCGTTGATCCAGCCCCAGATCGATACCGTGAAGATTCGCGAGGCTGCCATGCGCGAAGGTATGCGAACGCTGCGCCTCAGTGGTGCGTCGCGGGTGGCTCGCGGCGAGACCACGGTAGAGGAAGTCATGCGGGTGGCCCCGCTGCTGGACGGTTGAGGAGTCGCGGCGCGTGAGCGAACAGCCGACACCCCCACCGCTGCCCGAATCCCTTGCCGAGGTTGCTGCCGCCGCCTGGACGCAGGTACTGGAGAGAGCTGACGACGACCTGGTGGCGCGGCTTGAGCACGCTGTGTCACCGGAAGCCATCCGGCGGCAACTGCTCCGCATACTGGCCTGCAGCCCCTTTGCGGCTGAACTTTCCCGGCGTCGCCCTGAGCTCCTGTGCGCCCTGCTCGAAAGCGGCGAACTGCAGTCAACCCTGCCAGAGAGCCGTTTTCGCGAAGCACTCGCTCGTCGGCTGGACGAGCCCGGTGCCGATATGGCTGTCGTCCTGCGGCGTTTTCGGCAATGGCACATGCTGCGCATTGTATGGCGCGACTTCTGTCGGCTGGCCGACACGCGGGAGACGATTCGCGACACGTCGCTGCTCGCGGAGGCCTGTATTATCGAGGCGCTGGACCGCTGTCATGCGCGACTCACAGAGCGATTCGGCCAGCCGCTGGGTGGGGTGACCGGAGAACCCCAGCAGTTGATCGTACTCGGCATGGGCAAGCTCGGTGCCCGTGAGCTCAACGTGTCTTCGGATATCGACCTGATCTTCGCCTACCCGGAACCGGGCTACACGGACGGTGAGCGCAAACCCATCAGCAACGAGCAGTTTTTCGTCAAGTTGGGCCAGATGTTGATCGGCATGCTGGACGAGGTGACGGCAGAGGGCTTCGTGTTCAGGGTGGATATGCGCCTGCGCCCGTATGGGGAGAGCGGGGCGCTGGTGCATAACTTCGCCGCCCTGGAAGCGTACTACCAGGAACAGGGCCGGGACTGGGAACGATACGCCATGATCAAGGCGCGCCCGCTCACCGGCTCACCCCGCAAGGCGGTCATGCTGATGCGCGCCCTGCAACCCTTTGTCTATCGCCGCTACATCGACTTCGGGGTGATAGAGAGCCTGCGCAGCATGAAGCAGATGATCAACGCAGAGGTCAGCAGGCGCGGCTTGCAGGACAACGTCAAGCTGGGCCATGGCGGCATTCGCGAGGTGGAGTTCATCGCCCAGTGTTTCCAGTTGATACGCGGAGGACGGGACCGGGGCCTGCAGCGGCGAGAATTGCTGGTGGTGCTGCAGGAGTGCGCGAAGCTTGGTTGCCTGCCCGCGCCCGCGGTGGCAGAGCTCACCGAGGCCTATCTGTTCCTGCGCGACAGCGAGCACGCGATCCAGGGCTACCGGGATCGCCAGAGCCAGACGCTGCCGACCGATGAACATCACCGCCAGGCAATGGCGCTGGTAATGGGGTTCGACAGTTACAGTGCTTTCGAAGTTGAACTCGAAGCGCACCGCCGCGTTGTGGCCACGCACTTCGTCGACCTGATCGCGCCGCCCGCGGAGGAGCAGGAGCATGATCCGGAGGCGCTGCCACCCTGGGACGAATCACTGTCGCCAGGGCATCTCGGCGTGCTGGGTTTTACCGATCCGGAGCGCGGCGTGCAGGCGGTCTCCGATTTTCGCGACAGCAGCCGGGTTGCCGTTTTGCAGCCAGAGGGTCGTGATCGACTCGAACAGTTCATGCCCTTGCTGCTGGCAACCTGCGGAGAGACAGGGCAGCCTGACCTTGCGCTCGCGCGCCTGTTGCCCCTGGTCGCGGCGGTGTTGCGGCGCAGCGCCTACCTGGCGCTGCTGCTGGAGAATCCGCTGGCGCTCAAGGACCTGGCAGTGCTGTGCGCTGCCAGCCCATGGATCGCGGAACAGCTCGCCCGCCAACCTGTGCTGTTGGATGAGTTCCTGGATCGCGCGACGCTTTACAACGCGCCCGACAAACACCAACTGGAGGAGGAGCTGGCGCAGCAGCTGGCGCACCTCGCAGAGGGGGACCTGGAGGCGCATATGGATGCATTGCGCTACTTCAAAGCCTCCCAGGTGCTGCGCGTCGCGGCCAGTGAACTCGACGGCCGCCTGCCGGTGATGAAGGTCAGCGACAACCTGACCTGGATTGCGGAAGTGATTCTCGAGCAGGTGCTGGCAGTAGCCTGGGCCGACCTGGTACGCAAGTACGGTGAGCCGGAGCGGGTCGGCGACGGCTACGGATTTGCCGTATTCGGTTACGGCAAACTCGGAGGCATCGAACTGGGCTACGGCTCCGACCTGGACCTGGTGTTTGTCTGGGACGCTCCCCTGCAGGGCAGCACGCAGGGCGACCGGTGCATCAATAACGCGGTGTTCTACACCCGGCTCGGTCAGCGCATGATACATATCCTCGAGACGCGGATAACGCTGGGCCAGTTGTATGAGGTGGATATGCGACTGCGACCTTCCGGGGATTCGGGGATGCTGGTCAGTGGCCTGGAAGGGTTCAGGGCCTACCAGCAGGAATCGGCATGGACCTGGGAGCACCAGGCGCTGGTGCGAGCGCGGCAGGTTGCCGGAGACCCGGCGGTGGGTGGGGAGTTGGCGGCGATACGGCGGGATATCCTGTGCCAGGCCCGCGATACCGAAGCCCTCGCTGCAGAAGTGGTCAAGATGCGCAACCGGATGCGCGACCACCTGCTGCCCAACGAGCTCACCGAACCCGGGGTGTTCCACCTCAAGCAGGGCAGGGGCGGCATCGTCGATATCGAGTTCATGGTGCAGTACGCCGTCCTCGTCTGGTCAAACGGCCATCCGGCGCTTGCTGACTGGACGGATAACGTACGCCTGCTCGAAACCCTTGACCGCGAGGGGCTGTTTTCTTCGTCCGAATGCGAGGCCCTGACAGAGGCGTACCTGGCCTACCGCAGCGAGGCGCACCGGCTCGCGCTGCAACAGCAGCCGGACGAGGTGGCAGTCGAACGGTTTCTCCAACCCCGGCAGGCGGTAACGGCAAAATGGCGTCAGCTGTTTCCCGACGATACCGGCGCCCTGGCGGAGCCGGCGCCTTGATGATCGCCAGCATGGCTTCAGCGGCTCCGTTGCAAGCGCGGTGAGTGTCCCCACGGAGCAGGTACTGGTCGTCGGGCCTTCCTGGGTGGGTGATATGGTCATGTCACAGTCGCTGTACCGTGTGCTGAAACAGACCCGCCCGGGTGTGGAGATCGATGTGCTCGCACCTGCCTGGAGCGAGCCTATTCTGGCGCGCATGCCCGAGGTCAGGCACACGCTGGAACTACCCGTCAGACACGGGGAGCTGGCGATTGGCCGGCGTCGGCGTGTGGGCCGCAGGCTACGCCGCACCGGTTACGATCAGGCGATTCTACTGCCCAACTCGCTGAAATCAGCACTTGTACCGTTTTTTGCGCGTATCCCGCGGCGGACCGGTTGGCGCGGTGAACAGCGCCTCGGCCTGCTCAACGATATCCGTCGCCTGCAGCCGGGCCGCCTGCCGCTGATGGTGCAGCGGTTTGTCGCCCTGGGCCTGGAGCCTGCGGCACCGCTGCCAGCGGAGATTCCCCCGCCGCGGCTGGTAGTCGATTCCCGGACCGCGCGGCGTTGCAGTGACCACTTCGGCCTGCTGCCGGACCGGCCGATCCTGGCGCTGTGCCCGGGCGCGGAGTTTGGTGGCGCCAAGCGCTGGCCGGCAGGGCATTACGCCGACCTCGCCCGGCACTACCAGCAGGCGGGCTGGCAGGTAGTGCTGCACGGGTCGGCGAACGACCAGCCGGTGACGGCTGAGATTGCCGCCCTGTGTGCCCCCGCAGCCACCTGCATCGATCTCGCCGGGCGCACACGCCTGGCTGAGGCTGTCGACCTGCTGTCGCTATCGACGGCGGTGGTCAGCAACGACTCGGGACTGATGCACATCGCCGCTGCGCTGGGACGGCCCATGGTCGCGGTCTACGGTCCCACCTCAGCGGAATTTACACCGCCGCTGGACCCCAATGCACGGGTGATCGCCAGCGACATTGATTGCGCACCCTGCTTCGAGCGCGAATGCCCGCTCGGGCATCACCGCTGCATGCGGGAACTCAGCGCCAGCGACGTTGCTGCTACACTGGACAGCCTTCTGCAAGGGAGTGGCGCGGACACGTGCATGTACTGATCGTCAAGACCTCCTCGCTGGGCGATGTCATTCATACCCTGCCGGCGGTCACCGACGCGGCCAGCGCCCTGCCGGGTATCCGCTTTGACTGGGTGGTCGAGGAGGCGTTCACCGAGATCCCCGGCTGGCATCCCGCGGTGGAACTTGTCCTGCCCGTCGCCCTGCGCCGCTGGCGCAAGCATCTGTGGCGGGAATCGACCCGCGATGAATGGAAGCAGTTCAAGGGTTCGCTGCGGCGACGGCATTACGATGCGGTCATCGATGCGCAGGGGCTGATCAAGAGTGCAATAGTGACCCGGCTGGTGGACGCGCCGCGCTACGGCTTTGACCGGCAGTCGGCGCGCGAGCCACTGGCCAGTCGGGCGTACAATCACCCTGTCGCCGTTGCACGCGACCTGCATGCGGTGGAGCGCATCCGGGTGTTGTTCGCCGCCGCACTCAACTACCCGCTCCCGGACGCCCGCGGCGACTATGGCGTGCGCGCCAACCTCAAGGCGGCGGTCGAGACGCCGCAGCGAAGCCTGCTGTTTTTCCACGGCACCGCCCGGGCCGAGAAACTCTGGCCGCTGGCCCGTTGGGTCGAGCTCGCCAATCTTGCCGGCGCTGCCGGCTACAAGGTCTGGTTGCCCTGGGGCAACGCGCAGGAGAAGGCGCGTGCAGAACAGATCGCCGTTGCTGCCCCGGCCGCCGAGGTGCTGCCGAGACTGAATCTGCTGAGTCTCGCCGGTCTGCTGCTGGAGGTCGACGGTGCGGTTGCGGTGGACACGGGTCTCGGGCACCTCGCGGCGGCCCTCGACGTGCCCACGGTGTCCCTGTACGGTCCGACCCGGGTCGACCTGATCGGCGCCTACGGGGCCAACCAGCGCCATATCCAGTCCCCCGTCAACGACGCTGAGACTGCGGACCCGGACGCCATGATGCGATCGATCGAGGCACCGGTGGTCTGGGCGGCGTTGACCCCACTCCTGCCCGCTAGCTCGCCGTCGTGAACCTGGCGTTCCTTCTCTACAAGTACTTTCCCTACGGCGGCATGCAGCGGGATTTTCGCCGGTTCGTCGAGGAGTGCCAGCTGCGCGGCCATCAGTGCCGTGTGTACTACCATTCTTGGCAGGGTGAGCGGCTGCCCGGCGCTGATCTGCGAGAGGTGCCGGTCAGCGCACTCACCAACCCGGTGCGCAATGAGCGTTTCCTGTCCTGGGTCCGACGTGACCTGGCGACCGATCCCGTGGACGGCGTGGTCGGCTTCAACAAGATGCCGGGCCTCGATGTCTATTATGCCGCCGATTCCTGCTACGTGGCATGGGTCGACGCGCAGCGAGGCCAGTGGTATCGCCTGACCCGGCGTTACCGCCATTTTGCCGCCTCGGAAAGCGCGGTATTTGAAGTCGGGAGGCGCACCGAGATTCTGCTGATTTCGGAGACTGAACGGCAGAAGTTCCAGCGCTGTTACCACACCGAACCGGAGCGTTTGCACATGTTGCCCCCCGGTATCTCACCGGACCGGCGCGCCGGCCCCGACGCCCCCGTTCGGCGCGCCAGCACTCGCCAGTCTCTGGGCGTCGAGAGCGACACCCACATGCTCCTTTTCGTGGGCTCCGGATTCCGGAAGAAGGGCCTCGGACGTGCAATCAGGGCCATCGCCGCCCAGCGCAAGCTGCGGCCGGGAGGCGACGTCAGGTTGTTCATTGCCGGACAGGACCGGGAGGCGCGTTTTCGCCGGCTGGCGAAGAAACTCGCGGTGGACGATGCCGTGGAGTTTCTCGGCGGCCGCGATGACGTCCCGGACCTGATGCTGGCGGCCGATGCGTTGATTCATCCGGCATTGGATGAGGCCGCCGGGATCGTCCTGCTGGAGGCCCTGGTGGCCGGGCTGCCGGTGCTGGTCACGGCGGTCTGCGGCTACGCTCACCACATCGAGGCGGCCGGTTGCGGCGTCGTGTTGCCCTCGCCGTTCCAGCAGGGCGAGCTCAATGCAGCCGTGCTCAAGAGCATGGATCCGGATTTTCTGCGGGAGTGTAAGACCCGGGCCCTGGCCTATGCCGATAGCGAGGATCTCTATTCCATGCACAGCACCGGGGCTGCGTTGATAGAACGGTTCGTGCGGGCAAAACAGGGTCTGCCCATTGACTGACTTGTTCCTGAGAGACGATTTCGCCCGCGATCTCGAGCCGCCGGTGGCGTCGGCCCGCGCTCTGCTGTCCTGGGCCTCGGAGCTGGCCGACCGCGCCGCCCCGAAGGACATTTTCCGCAACAAGGAGGGCCGCAAGACCCTGCGTTTTACCCTCGCCGGCAGGGATTACTTCCTCAAGCTGCACAGCGGCGTGGGCTGGGGGGAGATTGTCAAGAACCTGCTGCAGCTGCGCCTGCCGGTGATCAGCGCCCACAATGAATTCGCGGCGGTGAAGGCGCTGCAAGCCGCCGGTGTGGATACGCTCTCCATAGCCGCCTTTGCCAGCGAGGGTCGCGATCCCGCCGCCATGCACTCCCTGCTGGTCACCGATGACCTGGTGGGCACCGTCAGTCTCGAGGATTTCTGCGCCGACTGGGCCCGCCACCCGCCCACCTTCGCCGTGCGCCTGCGCCTGACCGCGAAACTGGCGGATACAGCCCTGCGCATGCACGGCGCTGGTATCAACCACCGGGATTTCTACCTCTGCCATTTCCACCTGGACCCGGCGACACTCACCGGGACTTCGTTGCGCTGTTACCTGATCGATCTTCACCGGGCCCAGCTGCGCGCCATTACGCCCCGTCGCTGGCTGGTCAAGGACCTCGCCGGCCTGTACTTTTCCGCGATGGACTGTGGTATCAGCCAGCGGGACCTGTTGCGCTTCATGCGCCTGTACACGCCGGGTGGGCTGCGACGTGCGCTAGGCACCGACGCAGCGCTGTGGCGTGAGGTCGACGACCGTGCCCGACGCCTCTATCAGGCGGAGCATGGCCGGCAGCCGCCCGCCTTCGCGGGTCCGGCCGGCCGGTGAACCGGGGTGCGGTCAGGGTGTTGCGCGACGCCGGTTTTGCGCAGCGGCTGCAAGGGGAACTGGCGAAGCCGCCGGAATCCCTGCATGACTGGCTGGCCAGCCATGGGACGCTGCTCAAGTCTGATACTCACAGTACGGTGGCGCTGTTACCGCTCGACGGGGAGGAGCACTACCTCAAGCTCTTCCGGCCGAAAACGACCTGGCAGCGCTGGGGTTTCCGGTTGGGCCGCGGTCGGGGTATCGCGGCGTTCGACGCGGCCCAGAGCCTGGAGCGAGCGGGTATCGATGTCCCGATCGCCGAAGCCTGTGTCACTGTATCCGGTTGTGTCCTGCTGCTGACCGAAGCGCTGCGGGGCAGGGATCTCAAGGCGCTGTGGCTCGCGAAGCCCGGCCCGGCCGAGAGCGCCGCCCTGATGGAGGCAGCGGGGAATGCGCTGGGATCGATGCACCGGGCGGAGTTTGCCCACGGTGATTGCAAGTGGAGCAACCTGATCCACTGTGATGGGCGCCTGTATTTCGCCGATCTCGAGGCCGTTAAACAGGCACCGCCCACAAGCGCCCCGGCGCTGCGGGATCTCGCCCGGTTCACGCTCAACGCCGAGGACCTGGCGTTGCCGCCCGACCTGTACCGGTTATTCCTCGAGCGCTACCTTGCGGAGAGCGGCCAGCCGGGTGCGCGCATCAGGGCCGCGGTGCTGCCCCTGCTGGACGCCATGCGCGCCCGCCACCTTGCACGCTACGGCGCACGCGGCCACCGGCTGCTGGAAGCGGACTGAGCGAGTGAGAAAGCGGGCACGTGCTGGGGACCTGGCAGATATTCACAAGGGCAATCGCCGAACCCTGGACGACGCTGCTTAATGCGTCAGCCGCTGCAGGTAGCGTCGCGACTTGAGGTAAACCCGCAGCGACTTCTCCCATTCCTTGAGGTACGGGCGCCGCTCGGGATAGCGGCAGGGGTAGACCACGGGCGTCACGCCCTCGAGCAGCTCGAGCCAGCGGTTGTCCGGCTCGTAGCCCAGTCTCACCAGGTCGTCGGCGAGGCCGGGGCGACGCTTCAGTTGTTCGGCCACCCGGGGCAGGTGACCGCGCCACTTGTCGAGACTGTCCAGGTCGATTTCCCGCAACCCGTTCATGGCCCTGCTGGCGTCGCCCGAGGGCTCGGCGTGGAGGTGGTATTCGGTGAAAGGGTGACGCGGGTGCATGAAGTCGAAACACTCGGCGATCCTGCGTTGCACGTCGTCCGGTGCCCTGACCAGGTCCTCGTAGCGCAGCGGCATGAAGCGCGGGTGGGTCCAGTAGCGCTGCGCTGCCTTGTCGCATTCGCTCCACACCCGGTAGTTGCAGAAATACTCATCGGGGTTGGCGCGGTGTTTGCTGGTGATCACAGCGCGCGGATCGCGGCCGAGGTAAATGATGTTAAGGTTGGGGTCCCGGTGGAAGATATGACCGATTTGCTTGATGTCATTGGGCTGCTTTGAGAAGTAGAGCGGGCCGGGGTCATGCAATGGTTCGAATATACTCAGCTCGTGCGCGCAGAAGCCGGAATTTCCGAAGCAGGTAGACACCAGTTCCATCAACAGGGTCGTGCCGCTGCGCGGGCAGCCGACGATGTGCAGGCGGGTCACAGCTTCCCTTTCGCGTTGAGCCTGCGCATCGCCCAGCGATAACCAGCGATGGCCAGCGAATCGGCTTCGGCACGGGCCAACACGGGCATCTCCTCGCGCCAGGCCCTGAAAAAACGCCAGCGATCCGTACGGGTCAGGTCTGAGGGCAGCAGCATGTTGAGCTGCATCAGGTTCTTCCGCATGCCTCGCAGGCCGGGCGGTCGCCGTCGCCTGTTGCGTTCGTTGTCGATAAGGGCGAATTCGAACCGCTCGCCGGTATCGACGGCGAGCAGGTTGCTGGGTCGAAGGTCTCCGTGAACAAACCCGGCGCGATGCAGCTTGCCGACGAAGTGGCCGAGTTCGTCCAGCAGCCGGCGCCGGTAGCGTAACGCTTCGCGGCTGCGGCTGGTCATGCGCGCACGCAGCCAGGTGGTGACGCCCTCACCGGGAACGGCTGCACTGAGGAGGTAGTACCGGCCGCCAGCCAGTTTGCCCCAGGCCAGACTCCGAGGTGCGTTGAAACCAGCGCGCAGCAGCGCTTCGCTGTTGTGGCGGGCACGCGCCGCGCGACTGCCCCGCAGCCGGGTCTTGATTCTCTCCATGCTGCTGCGCGGGAGAAACTCCTTGTAGAAGATTCCCTGTTGTCCCTGCCGGGCCACCCGGGCGCTGGTCGAACTGGCAATCCACTCCCATCCCGGCGGGAGCTGGCCTTTCGCGAGTGTCAGCGCTGTGGCTTCCAGCTGCTCCGGGCTCGAACAGATTCCGGGCCTCGCGACCTGAGGGTGATTGGCTTCAGTGATGGTATGGGTACCCCGATGCCGGACTTCCCATGATATTCTACGCTCTCGGCCGGGGCCCGTCTGTAGTACCTTGACCGTTTTCACCCCGTCGAACAGCCACCGCCCGAACGCACCAGCAGGAGACGCCATGACCGCCGCCCGGGACAGCGCCAGACGCTTCAGGCAGTGGCATCGAACACTAAGGCAGCGCTACCTGCGGCCCTACGTCTTTATTCACATCAACAAGACCGGTGGCAGCAGCGTCGAGAAGGCGCTTGGCATTGGTCTGGATCACAGCACTGCCCTGGAAAAGTACCACCAGCTGGGGGAGCGGGCGTGGCAGCGCAAATTCATTTTCAGCTTCGTGCGTAATCCCTGGGACAAAGTCGTTAGCCACTACTATTATCGCGTGAAGACCAACCAGACCGGGTTGGGCCAACAGCCGCTCGCATTCAGTGACTGGCTGCAGGCCTGCTACGTCGATCGCGATCCACGGTATTACGACCAACCGCGGATGTTCATGCCACAACGCCAATGGCTGGTCGACGAGCAGGGCGACATGCTGGTTGAATTCATCGGTCGTTTTGAGCAGCTGGGGGAGGACTTCGGCCGGGTCTGCACGCACCTGGGCCTGGATGCGCAACTCGGGCATGCCAAGCCCTCGGGTCGTGGCAGCTACCGCGATTATTATGACGCCGCCTCGAAGGCCCTGGTTGCTGACCGTTTTGCAGAGGACATCGAGGCCTTCGGCTACGACTTCTGAGACGTTTTCACCACGGCGACCAGGCCCAGGCGGCCGCCGTCGAAAACCGCGACCTCGGTGAGACCCTCCTGGCTCATGAATATTTGCCACTGCCCGACCTGCCGCCGGGAAACAGACACCGCCAGGTAATCAACGCTACGCCACAGATCGGGCTGCTGCGCCAGCGTGTTCACGTCGAATTGATACTGCACCGGTTTACCGCGCTTCCACTCCAGCTGTTTGTTGCTGAAATAGGCGATATAGCGATCGTTGGTCAGCAGCGTGGCATTGTCCGGGGTGTTCTCTGCCAGCCACTCGGCGGCATCGTGAATGTATGCCTTGCGGTAGTCGTGGTTGTGGAGCATGTCCGCCGACATGCCGACCAGCAACGCAATGACGGCGACGCGGGTGAGTTTGCCGCGGGCGCCTGACCAGAGTGCGTCGAGAATGAACGGTAGATACAGCAGGGCGAAAAGGGCGAAGATACTGACGTAGCGCTCCAGCACGAATTGTCGTAGCACGAGGTACAGGGACAGGTAGAGTAGACTGATCAGCAGGTGAGCGTTGATGAGAACGGCATCGCCGGTGCGCACCCTCGAGCACAGGTTGCGGTGCCAGCCCCAGAGCAGGACCAGCACCCACGGCCAGCATATTGCGCGACAGATATTGATCAGCAGGATCGCAAAAAGACCCGCCAGCGTCGCGACCGCGGCGTCCTCCCGCGCGGTGAACCGGAGCAGCACTTCGCCGGTGTCGCTGGCCAGTTCCGTGAATCGGTCCGGGAAGGAGATCAGGCTCCGCAGGTATTTTTCGATGGCGGGGAAAAGGCGCGCTCCCGGGTCGACAACCTGCTGGTAAGCCCAGACGCCCAATAGCAGTGTAATGATCAGTAGCAGCTGCGGCACCAGCAAGCGCACGCAGGCTTGCCGGCGTGTGATGCGATCACCGGTAAACAACAGCGCCAGCGGTGCGAGGGCAGCAAAGAAAAGCCCCTCGAAGCGGAACAGCGCGGCGCCCAGAATCCAGGCCAACCACTGGACCTGATGGCTCAGCGCGAAGCCGCGGGTGTACAGCAGTAACGCCCGGAAGGCCATCAGCATGCAGGCCCAGAACGCGGGATCGCGCATGATAGAACTGCGATAGTCCCCGATCACCGGCTGCGACAGTATGACCACGATGGCGAAGATCTGGACCCGCCGGGACCCGTCCATCGTGCGCGCGATATCCACAAAGGCCCCGCAGAGCAGGGCATAGAAGAGTGAAGTGACCAGCAGTCCGGCTTGCAGCAGCGACAGGCCGCTGAGCTGGTGCACTACCGCCACGAGCACGGACAGGAAGGGTCTGCCGAACACCTGCTGGCTGGCAAAAAAACCGTCCTGCAAGTAAGCTTGCGCAGCGCGCAGGTAAATGATTGCATCGCGGGTGACGATAGGGTCGATGGCAATCAGCCAGGCGGATAGCAACAGGCTCAATGCGATCACCACGCGGGTGGGAACCGCTCGGTCGTCGATGGTGGGTGGTTGGGGAAACACGGCGCTAGTCTAGCGGCACGGCAGGGGCCGCGCCAGCTTCACTCGCGAACGCCCACGACCAGCAGGGCCTGGCCGTGGTCGCAACTGTGGTGACAGACGGGCGGCTCGGTCAACGTGAATGGATACCGGGTGAATGGATACCGGTGCGGTGGAACAGGCGACGACGATAAAAGTCATTCTGACAGGGGCGGGCGGACAGCTCGGCAGGGAACTGCTGCACACGGTTCCCCCGGAAATCGACTGCGTCGCGTTATCGCGGGACGCGCTGGATATTGCAGATGCCGAGGCAGTCGCGCGCTGCGTGGCGAATCATCAGCCGGCGGTCGTCATCAACGCCGCCGCGTATACCGCGGTTGATCTGGCCGAGTCTGAACCCGGTCTGGCCGAGCGCGCCAACACCCTGGCCCCTGCGCACCTGGCGAGCGCATGCCGCGACGCCGGGTCTCGGCTTCTCCATGTGTCCACAGATTTCGTCTTTGACGGGCGCAGCGGACGCCCATACCCGCCCGACGCTGCCACTGCCCCGCTGGGAGAGTATGGTCGCAGCAAGCTCGGTGGTGAAGAGGCTGTGGCCCGGTTGCTGCCGGAGGCGCTGATTCTGCGGACCGGCTGGGTCTATTCACGCTACGGCGGTAACTTCGTACTCACCATGTTGCGCCTGATGTCCGAGCGCGACACCCTGAGCGTCGTCTGCGACCAGGTCGGGACGCCGACCTGGGCCCGGGGCCTGGCGATGGCCTTATGGCGCTGTGCCGGGCGCGCGTCCGTCTCGGGTATCTACCATTGGAGCGATGCCGGGGTGTGCAGCTGGTACGACTTCGCGGTGGCGATAGAGGAAGAAGCCCGCGCGCTGGGCCTGCTGGAGCAGCCCACCCGCATCACTCCCATCCCCGGCAGTGATTATCCAACCGCGGCGCGCCGGCCGGCGTACAGCGTGCTCGATAAGACGAGTACCTGGCGGGATCTTGAACTGGAACCGGTACACTGGCGCTGCCAGTTGCGGGCCATGCTGGAAAATGCGAAAGAGGACTGGCGATGACACGGGCATTACTGGTAACGGGAGCTGCCGGCTTCATCGGCGCCAACTTCGTACATTACTGGGCCGCGCGCCATCCGGACGACACCATTGTCGGCTATGACAAGCTGACCTATGCCGGCAATCGCGCTAATCTCGAGCCGCAATCCGGCAACGGCAACTTCCACTTTTGTCACGCGGATATCTGCGACCGGGAAGCCGTGCTCGCAGCTCTGCGGGATCACCGCATCGACACCATCGTGCACTTTGCCGCCGAGAGTCATGTCGACCGCTCTATTACTGGCCCCGATGCGTTCATCGAGACCAACTTCGTCGGCACCTATACCCTGCTGGAGGCGGCGAGGGCGGTCTGGCTGAACGGCACGGAGCAGCCACCGCATCGATTCCACCACGTGTCGACGGACGAGGTCTATGGCTCACTGGGCAAGGCGGATCCAGGCTTCAATGAAACCATGCAGTACCAACCCAACTCACCCTACTCGGCAAGCAAGGCGGGCTCTGATCACCTGGTACGTGCCTACCACCACACCTACGGCTTACAGGTGACCACGAGCAATTGTTCTAACAATTACGGACCCTATCACTTTCCGGAAAAACTGATTCCCCTGTGCCTCACGCGAATTCTGCTTGGCCAGCCTCTGCCGGTTTACGGCGATGGCAGCAATATCCGCGATTGGCTCTACGTCGAGGATCACTGCCGCGGGATCGAACAGGTGCTCGAGCGCGGCGGGGTGGGTGAGACCTATAACATCGGGGGCAACAACGAGTGGAACAACATCGATATCGTGCAGCTGCTATGCGATCGCCTGGACGACCGTTTTGCCGCCGATGAGACGCTCGCCCAGCGGTTTCCCGCCTCGCCCTGTGGCAGCGGCGTGGGAGCGCGCAGCCTGATCCGGTTCGTAACCGATCGCGCGGGCCACGATTGGCGTTATGCCATCGACGCGTCCAGAATCACCGCGGAACTGGGTTACCAGCCGCAGGAGACTTTTGAAACCGGCCTGGAACGCACGCTGGAGTGGTATCTCAGTCACGAGGCGTGGTGGCGGCCGCTGCTCTGAGCGTCGCGGCGACTGCGAGCGGCAGTCCCGCTCAGTCGAACAGGGGCGCCTCTGCCCATGCCAGCCCGGCAGCGTCCTTGGCAGACAGCCGGGGTAGCTGTTCAGGCGCCAGCGGCCATTCGATCGCAAGCGTCGGGTCATCCCAGGCGAGGGAGACCTCGCTCTCGGGATCGTAGCGATCACTGCATTTGTAGAGGAAGTCCGCCTGCTCTGACAGCACCAGGAAACCGTGGGCAAACCCCGGCGGGACCCACAGCATCCGGTGATTGTCCTCGCTGAGATTCACCCCGTACCAGCGTCCCAGTGTCGGTGAACTGCGCCGCAGGTCCACCGCCACGTCGAACACTTCGCCGGCGGTAACCCGCACCAGCTTGCCCTGGGGATGACGGGTCTGGTAATGCAGCCCGCGGAGAATGCCGCGACCTGAACGGCTGTGGTTATCCTGAACAAAATGCAGGTCGAAACCCGCGTTGCGGAAGCTTTCGGTATTCCAGGTTTCCATGAAAAACCCCCGCGCGTCACCGAACACGGTGGGCTCGATCAGGAGCAGATCGGGCAACGGCGTCGGTTCAAACTTCATCGAAGACCACCCCGTCATCATTGAGCAGATTCTTCAGATAGGCGCCATAGCCGCTTTTCTCCAGCGGCGCCGCCAGCTTGAGCAGATCATCGGCGGTGATGTAGCCCATCCTGTATGCCACCTCTTCCGGGCAGGCGATCTTCAACCCCTGGCGCTCCTCCACCACGCGGATGAAGTTCGCCGCGTCGAGCAGGCTGTTGTGGGTGCCGGTATCCAGCCAGGCTGTTCCCCGGCTCATCACCTCTACGCGCAGGTCGCCACGCTCCAGGTAGCACTTGTTCACGTCAGTGATTTCCAGCTCGCCGCGATGGGATGGTCGAATCTGGCGGGCGATATCCACAACGTCGTTGTCATAGAAATACAAGCCCGTCACCGCGTAGTGCGAGCGGGGGCTGGCCGGTTTCTCCTCGATATCCAGTGCTTTACCATTGGCATCAAAGCTGACCACGCCGTAGCGTTCCGGATCGTGGACGTAGTAGGCGAAAACCGAGGCGCCGTGCTGCCGGCTTGCAGCGCTTTTCAGTCGCTGGCTGAAGCCACCCCCGTAGAAGATGTTATCCCCCAGAACCAGGCTCGCCGACGAATTGCCGATGAATGATGCCCCCAGTATGAATGCCTGCGCCAGTCCGTCCGGGCTTGGCTGCACGGTGTATTGCAGGTTGACTCCCCAGTTCGTGCCGTCGCCGAGGAGCTCCGTGAATGCCGCCTGGTCGCGGGGCGTGGTGATGATCAGTATGTCGCGGATACCGGCGAGCATCAGGGTTGCCAGCGGGTAGTAGATCATCGGCTTGTCGTAGACGGGCATCAGTTGCTTGCTGACAGTACTGGTGAGGGGGTGCAGGCGGGTGCCGGAGCCGCCTGCGAGGATGATGCCCTTGTAGTTGCTGCTGACCATACTGTTCGACCTGAGCGCCGGGTTGGTGCGGCGGATTATACGCCGAAAGCGGACCGGTCGTCGGCGCTGCCCCGTGTAATGTCCTGCCGGGCGGCGCAGTGGGCAACGGGGCTGGTTTTTTGTCCGGTCGCTGGTTAGAATTTGCTCGCGCGCGCACGCTGTGAGGCCTTTAGCCCGGCGTGGTATGCGCGTCCTCCCAGGGCTGGCGCGTCCCGGCTTCCCCATCACTGAACACTTATAAGCGTAAATAAGCGTAGCAGGCAGCTTCATCAGGCATCTAGACATAATTCAGCACGATGTGGATTCTACCGTGCGGGCACCGGTGGGAGCTGCGCCAATTACCGGGCGGCGCCTGCGTATCGCTTTGCTCGGGTACCGCAGTCAACCCTATGGCGGTGGCCAGGGTGTCTATCTGCGCTATCTCAGCAAGGCACTCGTCGAAGAGGGCCACAGCGTCGATGTGATCTCGGGACCGCCATACCCCCACCTCGATGACAGGGTGCGGCTGGTCAAACTTCCCAGTCTCGACCTGTTCGAGAACGGGCTGCGGTCGCTGCGCCCCCGCCACCTGCGCTCGGCCACCGATATGATCGAATGGTTCAGCAAACTCACCGGTGGTTTCGCCGAGCCGTATACCTTCGGGCGTCGCGCTGTTGCCTATCTCGAGCGCCACGGTGACGAGTATGACCTGGTCCACGACAACCAGAGTCTCAGTTACGGGATGCTACAGATCCAGGCAATGGGATTGCCGCTGGTCACCACGGTTCATCACCCGATCACCTCGGATCTGCGCATCGCCTTGGAGGCGGCCCGCTCTCCCTGGGAGCGGTTGCTGATACGCCGCTGGCACAGCTTCCTGGGCATGCAGAAGAAAGTCGTACGTCAGCTGCGCCACGTGGTCACGGTTTCCGATTGCTCACGGCAGGACATCGCCAGGGATTTCGGGCTCCAGCCCGCCGGTATCGGCCTGGTCTACAACGGCATCGATACCGACGTGTTCCGCCCGCAGCCGACGGTCGGGCGTCGTCCGCGGCGACTGATGGCCACAGCCTCGGCGGATGCGCCGCTCAAGGGCGTGCGCTACCTCCTGCTGGCCTACGCCAGATTGCTTCGCCGCTACCCGGACCTGGAGCTGCTGCTGGTGAGCAAACCGCAACCGGGCGGCAGGACCGAGCGGCTCGTGCGTCGCCTGCATCTGCAGGACAGGGTCCGGTTCGTGAATGGTATCAGCACAGCGGAGATGGTGCGTTACTACGCGGAAGCGACCATCGCCGTGGTGCCCTCGATCTACGAGGGATTCGGCCTCCCCGCCGGGGAGGCGATGGCCTGCGGTGTGCCCGTGGTGTCCAGTGATGGCGGTGCCCTTCCGGAGGTGGTCGGCAATGCCGGTGTGGTGGTGCCCGCCGGCGACGCCGATGCGCTCGCCGAAGGCATTGCAGAACTGCTGGAGGCACCGGCGCGGCGTGAACAGCTTGCCGAAGCTGGCCGGCAACGCATCCTCAACAAGTTCTGCTGGCGGGTCTGCGCACGCCGCATGAGTGACTACTACCTGCGGGTGCTCGCCGATGCAAACGGTTGATTTTGAGCATTTCCCATTGGCAGCGGGAGACCGCGTGCTCGACCTGGGCTGCGGCGAGGGTCGTCATGCCATTGCCGCCTATCTCGAGGGCGACGTCCACGCCATTGGTGTGGACCTGTCGCTGGCCGACCTGCAGACGACCCGCGCCAAATACGACGAATTTGTTGCGGCGGGCGATCCCGTGGCGGGCGATCCCGCGGCGGGCGATCCCGCGGCGGGCGATCCCGCGGCGGGCGATCCCGTGGAAGAGGTTTCCGCGGTCGATGATGCCGGTGGCGCATTCGGGCTGGCCGCCGCCAGTGCGCTGCAACTGCCTTTTGCCGACAATTGCTTTGACAAGGTGATCTGTAGCGAGGTGCTTGAGCACATTCCCGATTACCGTGCGGCACTGAGCGAGATCGAGCGCGTCCTGAAACCTGGGGGCCTGCTCTGTGCCAGCGTTCCCCGCCGCTGGCCGGAGAAAATTTGCTGGGCCCTGAGTGAAGAGTACTACAACGTGCCCGGGGGCCATGTGCGGATTTTCCGTGCCGACGAACTGCGCGCGGAGGTCGAGAAGCTGGGCTTCAGGCGCTACCACCGGCACTGGGCCCACGCCCTGCACGTGCCTTTCTGGTGGCTCAAGTGCCTGTTCTGGAACACCCAGGACGACAACCCGCTGATCGCGGCTTATCATCGCCTGCTGGTCTGGGACCTGATGGAGCGGCCTGCGATCACGCGCCTGCTGGAAAAATCGATGGATCCGTTGATGGGCAAGAGCGTGGTGATGTATTTCCGCAAGGGCGTGGAGCTGTGAGCGGTCTCTACCTCAGTCCCGGCCTGTTTCCGGAGGAATTCCTGCGGCCGACAGTCGAGTTTATCCGCGATTGCCAGCGGCCCTCCGGCGAAATCCCCTGGTTCGAGGGCGGCTATACTGACCCCTGGGACCATGCCGAGGCGGCCATGGGGTTGTCGATCGGTGGCGAGCACGGGGCCGCCCGACAGGCCTATCAGTGGCTGCTGGAACAGCAACTCCCGGATGGCAGCTGGTGGGCGGCGTACCGGGGTGATGAGGTGGACAACCGGGAGCGCCGGGAGTCGAACTTCGTCGCTTACGTGGCCACGGGGGTCTGGCATCATTTCCTGGTGACCCGCGATCGCCGGTTTCTCGCCGATGCCTGGCCCGCGGTCGAACGGGCTATCCACTTCGTGCTCAACCTGCAAACTCCCCACGGCGATATTCACTGGGCCGTGGATGGTACTGGCAAGCCGAAGCAGGATGCACTGGTCACGGGCTGCAGCTCGATTTACAAGAGCCTGGAGTGCGCGCTCAATATCGCGGCGACACTTGGCGAGGAACGGCTCGACTGGCTGCACGCGCGCGAGGCGCTGGGCCAGGCGCTGCGCCTGCGTCCGGAACGCTTTGATCGCACCTGGGAGAGTAAGTCGCGCTATTCCATGGACTGGTTCTACCCGGTGCTGACGGGTGTTTTCACCGGCGCCGACGCCGGCGCCCGGCTGTCCGCGCGCTGGCACGACTTCGTGGAGGAGGGACTGGGCTGTCGCTGTGTCCAGGAGGAGCCCTGGGTGACCATCGCCGAATCCTGTGAACTGGTGATGGCGTTGCTGGCTGCAGGTGACCACGCCCGCGCGGTCGAGGTTTACAGCTGGCTGCACCAGTGGCGGCTGGCCGATGGTTCCTACTGGACCGGCTACCAGATGGTCGAGGATCTGCTGTGGCCGGCGGAGAAGCCCACCTGGACGGCGGGCGCGATCCTGTTGGCCGCGGATGCATTGACCGGGAAAACCGCGGCGTCGGGTCTTTTCACCCGTGTAGAGCTGGTGACGGTCGCCGGCAGTCAGTTGCGCCGGTCTACAGCCAAACCCTGAACTCGCTGGCCGCCTCTCGCTGTTAGCCCTCGTTGGCCACACCCCGTGCTTGCGGACTCGAATGCTGCAGTACCAGGGCGATCCCGGTCAGGCTGCCCTGGCGAATAATGAGTGGCAGCACCCGTGCCGGGGGACGCCAAAAAGCGTACATCCCTGTACGAGCTCGCTGGCGGCATCCATGCCGCCAGACGCCCCCGGCACGGGTGCTGCCACCCATCATCCGCGCACATTCCTATCTGCGGCCCCACCTCGCCTCCGCACCTCAACGGGATGGACCCATGCTGATAGACAATGAGCGGGATCACGTTGTCCGGGGGTGTCTGGCGGCAGGGACGCCGCCAGCCAAGCCTGCGCATGGACGCGCGCTTTTTGGCGTCCCCCGGGCAGCGTGATCCCGCTCGTTGTCCCAGCACCGTTAACACGCACCTCGCCGGCCGCACCTCCCCGGCCTGAGTGAACTAAAACCGGCGCAGCACGATCAGGGTTTCGACCCGCTCGATCTGCTCGAACAGTCCCGACGCAAGCGCCAGCGTGGCGATCGCCCGCGGTGCCTGTCCACCGGCCTCCACGTCGTCGAAGACATCGTGTATGGCGAGAATCCCTCCGGGTAGCAGCTGCGTCGACCAGCAGCGGTAATCCGTCAGCGCCGCGTCAAGGCTGTGACCGCCGTCGATGAACACCATCGCCAGCGGCGTCTGCCACTGTCGGGCGGTGGTGGCTGAATCGCTGACCAGCGGAACCACGGTGTCGTTAAGCCCTGCGCGGCCTATGTTGCGGCGGAATTCCCCGAAACTATCAAATTGCCCGTCAGCGGAGTCGTAGAGCTCCGGGTCGTGAAAAACCTCACCGCGCTGGTGTTCCTCGGAGCCGCGGTGGTGGTCCAGTGCGAAGAGCGTGGCGCCCTGCTGGCGGCAGGCGAGACCCAGGTAAATCGTGGATTTGCCACAGTAACTGCCGACCTCCAGTACCGGTCCGTTGCGGCTGGCAGCCAGCGCCTGCGAATACAGCGCCTGCGCCTCGGCCTCGGCCAGGAAGCCCTTTATCGTGGTCATGTCGGTCGGCAGATCCGGGATCATCGCGGTGAGCTCCTGGGGCCTGTTCACAGCAAATGAATCAGCCCTCGCGTCCAGTGAGCGAAGCTAGCGGGTTTGCCCGGGACTGGCAAGCGGTGATGAGCGGGGACGGGTAGGTACCGTGATACCATTGCGACCGCGCAGACTACCGCAGTAGAGAGAGTGCAGCACATGAAATTTGATATGCCGCCCTTTGACGTCGCCCGCGTGCTGGTCCTCGGCGACATCATGCTGGACCGCTACTGGGAGGGGCCGACGTCCCGCATCTCCCCCGAGGCACCGGTACCGGTGGTGAAAGTGGATCAGATCACCGACCGCCCGGGTGGCGCAGGAAACGTGGCGCTCAACATCGCCGCCCTGGGGGCCGCGGTCGATCTCCAGGGTTTTACCGGTGACGACGAAATGGCCGACTCCCTCGAGGACATGCTCCGCGGTGCGGGCGTCGCTTGTAACTTCAGCCGCAACAGCGGCCACCCCACGATTACCAAGCTGCGGGTGCTCAGTCGTCACCAGCAGTTGATCCGCCTGGATTTCGAGGAACCGGCGCTCGCCGACATGACAGGCCGCCTGGAGGAGACCATGGGTCGACATCTGGCCACGGCCGGCGCGGTGATTCTCTCCGATTACGCCAAGGGCGCACTGGCGTCTCCGCAGCCACTGATTCAGGCGGCACGAAGAGCGGGTGTCCCGGTCCTGGTGGATCCCAAAGGGTCAGATTTCGGACGTTATCGGGGCGCCACCCTGCTGACGCCCAACCTCACCGAGTTCGAGACGGTAGTCGGCCCCTGCGCCAGTGAGGATGAACTGGTCGAGAAAGGCAAGCGACTCATGGCCGACCTCGACCTGCAAGCCCTGCTCGTCACCCGTGGCGAGAGCGGGATGACCCTGTTGCGGCCGGGCGAGACCGAATTGCACCTGCCGGCGCGCGCGCGGGAGGTATACGACGTAACCGGTGCCGGTGACACGGTCATCGCCGTGCTCGGTGCGGCGGTGGCGGCGGGCGCCGAACTGCCCCGGGCGGTGGCACTCGCCAATATTGCCGCCAGTATCGTGGTGGGCAAGCTCGGTACGGCCACCGTCAGCGCGCCGGAACTTCGCCGGGCGGTGCTCTCCGACCAGGGTTCAGAGCGTGGTGTGGTGACCCTGGATCAGCTGCAGGTACTGGTCTCGGACGCCCGCAGCCAGGGCGAGCGCGTGGTCTTCACCAACGGCTGTTTCGATATCATTCACGCCGGCCATGTCACCTACCTGGAGCAGGCGAGGGAGCAGGGCGACAGACTCATCGTCGCGGTAAACAGCGACGATTCGGTGCGCCGGCTGAAAGGGAAGGGCCGCCCCATCAACCCTCAGGAGCGACGCATGGCTGTTCTCGCCGGGCTGGAAGCGGTTGATTGGGTGCTGAGCTTCGACGACGACACGCCGAAACCGTTGCTGCGTGCCCTGCAACCGGATGTGCTGGTGAAGGGCGGCGATTATCGGGACAAGACCGGCGTGGTGGGCTGGGAAATCGTCGAGGAGTACGGCGGTGAGGTCAGGGTACTGGCCTTCATCGACAGCGTATCGACGACCTCGATCGTCGAGAAAATCCGCGACAACGACCCGGCCTGACCGGCTGTCTGACAGCCGCGGGCCATGGGCGCCAGGAGCAGTGGCCGCGGTTGCGGCCAGAGCCGGTGACCGCTGCAGCCGGCAGAGGTCTCAGGCTTTTGCCAGCGCCCGCCGCGCAGCGAGGACGTTGGATTCGAGGTGTGACTCAGAAATGGTGCCGATGATGGCGGCGCTGGTGCCCGGGTGTGCGAATATCAGGTCCAGGCTGGCCTGCACGCTATCGACCTCCTTTTTCGCAGAATCTGCGGCCAGGTGGCCGCTCGCCAGGGCCTTCTTGATCAGCGCGCCCGTTTTAAGGCGCTCGCATTCGGCCAGCACGGGCTCCTCGTCGCGGTGCCCCGGGTTGTAGGTCAACATCACCACGTCTGCCTGTTGTGCTGCCGCCAGGCCCCCCTCAACGGTCTTGGTCGACATACCGATCGCCCGGATCAGACCGCGTTGCTTGAGTACGGCCAGAGCGTCCAGGGAGCCCATTCGCCGGATGATATCGAGATCGTTACCGTCTGAATGAATCAGCACGATATCGATCTCATCAGTTGCCAGGCGGCGCAGGCTGCGCTCGACCGAGGTGCGAATATGCTCCGGCGAAAAGTCAAACCTCGACTCGCCGTCGTCGAATTCCTCGCCCACCTTGCTGCAGATCACCCAGTTGTTGCGCTGCCCGGCGAGCAGCTCCCCCAGGCGAGACTCACTGCACCCATAGGCCGGGGCCGTATCGATCAGGTTGATACCCAGCCCGCGGGCCCTGTCGATCAGCCGGGCCGCGGTGGCATCGTCGGGAATGGTAAACCTCTGCGGGTACTTCACACCACGGGCGCGACCGAGCTTGACGGTGCCCAGGCCGATGGCGCTGACGTCCAGCCCGGTGCGCCCCAGTGGCCTGAGCCAGTTCATGAAAACAGGGTATCCCAGCAGGTGGGCGCGATCGGGGGCTCGGCGAGGTCCCCGAGCTGGGACAGTTCCGGGTCCAGTTCCGGTAGAATCCGCTGCTTTTCCAGAATGAGTTCGATTTCGTCGGCCAGGTCCGGACTGAGAGTGAGTTTGGTGGGCCAGGCGGCGAGGGCATTGTCGACCGAGTCGACCTCGCCCACGTAGGCCCGGTCGGGGCGGGTCAGCACCGACTGTTTCGGTTCGGCCCGATCCAGTTTGAGGGTACGCCACTCACAGTGGCCGAATTCGATCCAGGGCAGGAGGTCGTCCAGTTCCGCTTTGGCCCTGCGGATGAGGCCGTCAGCCGTTTCCTCCTGGCCCTCTGTCGCCAGATCACCCCCCAGGTACCACACGGGTTGCCCGTCTTCGGCCCGGTGGCTTGAGATCGTCAGTCGCGGAGACGGATTGCCACCCATGCAATGGGCGTAGAGCCGCTCGGGGTAATGATGCTTGACCAGGACCTGTTGCAGCGGACGCCGCTGCATTTCCGGTTTGCTGCCGTCTAGACGGGTGATCAGCGACTCGTTGCCGGTGCCCGCCGTCAGCAGCAGGCGGCGGGGGACGACGGTGCACCCGGGGAGTTCCAGGGTCGCCTCGCGGTTGTCGTTGTGTAACTGGGCGGTGTTCCAGTCGATCAGGAAGATGCGGTCGCGGTGGCGCCCGGCCAGCGTCGACACCAGCGAGGGCATATCCAGCACCAGGTCTACCAGCCGGTAGACCTGGCCGCGAAAATCCGGGTGGCGAAAGGGCGCCGGATAGTCATGCGTCGATAGCTTCTCCACCCGCCCCCGGAGCATCTTGCTCGCGAGGAACGAGGTCAGTCGTGACTGCAAACCGCCGCTTGACCACAGGAAGAAGTCCTCG
Source organism: uncultured Gammaproteobacteria bacterium (assembly GCA_963753815.1). GTDB lineage: Bacteria > Pseudomonadota > Gammaproteobacteria > Pseudomonadales > Halieaceae > CAVWDU01. Next base: position 1,149,471 of record CAVWDU010000003.1, on the reverse strand, counting down.
CTCAGAACGCGGCAGCCCCGCAGGTCGACCTTGCCCTCTCCGCGCAGGCAGGCGCGCCACACCCCTGGCATGGAGGCGATGGCCTCCGAGCCGCCGCTCAGGGCGCCACCCAGGGCATACTTGATACCGCCGTGAATCATGCCCTGGGAACCCATCGTCTGGTCACTGCCCAGTGCCCGCGCCTCGAACAATACAGCGCCGTAACCCCTGTTCCGGAGTTGGTTGAGCGTCCAGAGCCCGGCAATACCACCGCCGATAATGGCGACGTCGATGTGGAGCTTGGGTGTGGTCATGAAACCCTGCCTGAATGATTCCCCGGAGTATAGCCGGAAAACTGCGAGCTTCTCAGTCGCTGCCTGGCCATCCCCGAGGGTTTTGTCACGGCTCCTGTCGCGCTTTGCGACAAAACGCAGACAGATTCACCATCCAGCCTCCGCTTACCCTACCCGGGCAGGGTCAACTCCGGTAGGGTATACAGGCCCTGGGACAGGCAAACCCGTTTCGATCACCGCGCCCGGCTGTGGGTGTCAAGGGCTGGGAACATGCGCCTACCCTGCCTGCGCCTGTACGAAACGAGGGTTCTCTGTATGTCCGCGCTGCTAGGCCGTCGCGTCGATCCGCTGCGCTCTGCGCCGCTTTCACTGTTGTTCCGTGGGGTTCGCAAGGGCACGCCTCAGTCCGTGCTGGTTACCCTTGACCTGTTTGGCTTCCATTCCTTCCAATTCGACCGTGCGCGGGGCAAGTACACGCCCGAGCACGAGGACTCGCTCTGGCATATCAGGCTGAGGGATTGCCGGACCAGGGAGAGATTTGACAATATCCCGCTGCCCGGCGGGTTCGGCGCGCGAGACTACGAGGCCCTGGGCCTGGACAGTCTCGGCTATCTCGCTGCGGTCGCAAGTCGCCCTGAATTGGCAGAGTACGTCGATAACCCGGGTATTCTGGTACTGCTTATCGCCCGCCCCGACAGGGCTCGTGCATTGCTCGCCAATCGTATGGACCGGGTCAGTCTGGTGCGTGCGCTTACCGGGTCTGACCTGATTCGCAGTTTCCACATAAACTGGTTGAAGAAGGTCCGCCCAGGCGCGGATCAGCCCAGGGTGGTTGCGGACAGCCTCGAGGCGTCCCTGTTGCGCGTGCCTGCCTGTGACAGGATGTCGGGTGAAAACCGCCACCCGCTCAGGCTCTTCAAGCTATTCGCACACCAGCAGCAGTGGACGGTCAAGGGAATGAATTTCGCCCGGGCGCTCATGCAGCGGGAGGACCTGGAAATCGACGACTTCTCCTACCTGATGGATACCTTCAATGGCAATGAACCTGAAGTCATTTCCAGTGTCAGGACATTGCTCCTGGATGTGGGGAATGCGAAGGACTATATGTCCATGATTGCGCGCAGTCGCGCGCGTTATATCGCGAGACACGAGCAGATGCTCTCGCTGCAGCTCGCCAGCAGGCTCCGGAACTGCCTCAGCGAAACCGGCGAGGAGCGGGATTCGGTTGACACGTACGCCCGATTTCTCACTGACGATGACATTCCGGCCCCGGTCGTCGGGGGCAACGATCAGGTGCGTGCGCTGGATACACTGAAGAAATTGCGCGGGCATGCTACCAGAGCGAAAAACTGCGTCTGGAGCATCGGTATCATCAGCGGGATTATGATGCGCCACATCGATTTGTACGCGATCGATGGCAAGCACCAGTACACCATGAGCGTAGACCGGCGCAGCCTGGAGATCCAGACGCTGGAACCGTTCAAGTACGGAAGGACCCATCCCGCCGATCTCCGCCTGATCGCAGACTGGTTCGAAGCCGCCACCGCACTGCCCCGATAGCCACGATAATTCACTCGCGAGCGAATTGGAAAAATAGCAATTCGTGCAGTTTTTCCTTTCCCGAGTCCGCAATTCGATGCAGATTAAAGGCATGAAAGCGTTGACGACGGAAAGCTTGCGGTCGCTGCCCGACGGGGGAGAGGTGCGGGATGCACAGCCTATCCCCGCCCCGAGTGACCGCGCTGCGGATGACACTGGCGAACGACAGCGAGCGGAAGAACTCGCGAGCCGGTCCTTCCAGCAGCTGCATATCGATGTGGCGCGCAATGCCACGGACGATTTCAATCCGTTCCACGATAAGTTGCGCTGGCGGAACATCAGGAACAACCCGTTTCCCGGCCCGATAGTGCTGGGGTTTCAGCTGGAAGCCCTGATAGAGAACCAGATGCGTGTCCATCGTGACGCTTCTGCGGATACTGCCGTTATTGCAGAGCATGGACTCGGCTACAGCAATTATGAATTCAGGTTTGCCAACGCCGTGACAGCGGGCCAGTCCGTCGAGATAAATGTCCGCAAGTCGCGGCTCGGTGGCGGCGAGCAGACGGTCCTCAGTAATCGGGTAAGCCTGACTGCCGACGGGAAACTCGCGCTTACCGGCTACAAACGAGAGTCCCGCGAGGCCACCGTGCGACCCGCGTTTGATCCCACCGAGCTTGGAAACATTGACGCGGCAACCGACCGGACAACGTTCAGCGAAAGTGGTTTTTTCCTCAAGCGCAAGTTTGCCACCACGAGCAATGCCAAGAACTTTCTCTGTGGCTCCCAGGTCGAACAGTCGGATTATATCGATGAGATCAGTGACAAAGTTGTGTTTCCCGAGATGTATCCCTGTTCACTGATATCCTGTGCGCTGCTGGAGTGTGTGCGGCGCAGCGGCCACGATTTCGAAAACGACCCGATGGTCTACAGCTGGCACCACATCAGCGTTCACCGACAGACGGCAAGGGAACTTCGCAGCAACGATCGCCTGAACCTGCTGGTACGGCGAGCGGGGCCCGGGTTCCCGGATCACAGCTATGAGTGTTACGTCGTCGTCGGCGCCGACAAGGTGCTGGCGCGCGCGGATATCGGCCTGGTCGCGATCGCCGAACTGACTCGCGAGGATTAGCCTTCAACTGCGCCGCCACCACGGATCATTCCGTGTGCTGCATCCGCCTCACGTTCCAGATACACGGCCCTTGGCTGTGTTACGCTGCAGCAACGCGATCCTGGAGACAAATTGTCGGTATTCGCTGGTGGGATATCACCATCGACGGCATGGCCAATCACGCGGGTACGACGCCGATGAACAGGCGGCGGGACGCCCTGGTAACCGCAGCGCAGCTGACGCTCGCCATCAATCGCATCGCCAATGACCTGGAAGGCCGCCAGGTCGCAACCGTAGGCCGCATCCAGGCCTATCCCGGCGCACCGAACGTGATCCCCGGCAAGGTAGGTTTAAGCCTGGAGATTCGGGACCTCGATGCGGAAAAAATGCAACAGGTGTTTGATCGGATAGAACAGGAAGCCGAAGGAATTGCCCGCCGAACATCCACCGGAATCACTTTCGACGAGGTTGACGCGGCCTCACCGCCTGCACCGACGGATGAAACCATGCGCGACATTATCGCGCTGGCCGCGGACAGGCTCGGGCTGTCGAATCGGCGCATGCCCTCCGGTGCAGGGCATGATGCACAGGATATGACGCTGATCGCGCCCACAGGAATGATCTTCGTTCCCAGCGTTGACGGTATCAGTCATTCGCCACAGGAATTTACATCCGCCGAAGATATGGCCAACGGTGCCAGTGTGCTCTTCCATACGGTCCTTGCCGTTGACGGTGGCGCATTAGATAAAACCCGGTAAAGTAGCAGAAATGCGACTGCGTATCGGTATTTTCCTCTTGGCTGCAGTCATCTGTGCGATCACGGGCTGCGGCGGCGAGCCGACCGAGGTGACACTGGTCCAGCTGTCCCGCCAGCAGGTGGACTATGATGGGCGCCGGGTCAGTGCACAGGGCGTCCTGCGAACGCACGCTCTGCCCAGGCATTACTGGATAGAGGATGACGCGTTCAACCGGGTGGAACTGGAGCCGGCAGATGGCCTGCTCGAGCTCGTGGGAGCGCGTATCCAGGTGCAGGGTAAATTCCGTTACACACCGGACCGCGGTCGACGCATCGTGGTTGAACAGTTGGTGCGGCTCCCCTGAGTTGCGGTGCACCGGTCCTGTTTTCTCGCCGAGAATTCCAGACATCGATGCGCGATGGTGGCGGAGCCCTGGAGACTGCTAGACTGGGAATATGGTGTCGGTTCATGGGGTCGTCCGCCGGAGATTGAAGTTGCTAACTTATATAAGACTGATTCTGGTTAGTGCGCTTTGCGCTCTGGGGCTGCTTGCCAGTCACCTGCCTGCGTTTGCCACGGAGAGTGAGCCCGAGAGTGACGCGTTGGACGCGATGGCTGATGCAGCGGTGTCGGCCCTGCTCGATCAGCAACCGGACCTCTCCGCGAAACTGGACGATCTGCCGGGGTATGCAGTCATTGCGATGTCCGCGGCCAAGCTTCCGGGTGTGGGTGCCGGGCAGGGCTACGGCGTTATCGTGGACAACCGCAATCGGCAACGCGCCTATACGAAGGTGACACAGATTGAAGTCGGCAGTGGTCTCGGTGCGCAGAAATACAAGCTCGTCATTTTTTTCGAGGACCCCTCCCTGGTTGATCGTATGATCGAAGGCGGGGTGCACTACGAGGGTTCTGCAGAACTGGGTACCGGATCGGATGAGTCGCAGGCCGAGGTCAGCAGGGCGAACCGGCCGGACCAGGGCTACCAGGTCTTCAAGCTCACCGAGAGCGGCGCCGTGGCGACGCTTACCGTGCGTGCCCTGCACGGAGAGCCCTATTTTCCTGACTGATGGCCTCCGACGGTCTCCCCATTGAAATGCATTTTATGGCAGTGTCCTGCGCCTGCCTGGATTATCTCCGGCTCTGGCACGCTGTAAACGACCTTGCATCCGCAGCCATAGCTATGGCCATGCTCATGGTCAGAAGATCCGCGACAGAACGCCAGTTCGCGGATGGCAGTTCCACGACATTGTTGAGCAAACGGGATGTTGCATGCGTCTGATATACAGCGCACTTTACTATTGTCTGGTCCCGGTGATTCTGCTGCGCATGTTGTGGCGCTCGCGTAAGGCGCCTGCATACCGCGAGCGGCTCGCCGAGCGTTTCGGTTTGTTTGCACCCGATCCCCTCGCCGGCGGTCGCCCCGCGATCTGGGTCCACGCGGTGTCCGTTGGCGAAACCCTCGCCGCCGTGCCGGTCATCGAAGCGCTGGTGGAGGATTACCCGGACCACCGCGTGGTCGTTACCACGACGACACCGACCGGCTCAGAACGCGTACGAAGCCTGTTCGGCGAGCGCGTGTTCCACGTCTACTGTCCCTGGGACCTGCCGGGTGCGGTGCGCCGTTTCCTGCGCGTCACTCGGCCTCGGCTGCTGCTGATCATGGAGACCGAGCTATGGCCAAACCTGCTGCACTATACCCGCGCTGCGGGCTGCCGCTCGCTGCTGGCGAATGCCAGGATGTCGGCGCGTTCCGCCCGCGGCTACGCCCGGGTACCGGGACTTACCCGCGGGATGCTCTCCGACCTGGACATCGTCGCGGCCCAATCCGCGGCCGACGGCGAACGCCTGGTCGAACTCGGGCTGGACCCCGCCAGGCTGCATATCACCGGCAGTATCAAGTTCGACCTGGAGCTGGACCCGGCGCTGCGCCGCAGTGTGGATGAACTGGGTGCAAGCCTCGGTGCCGGCCGGCGGCCGATCGTCGTGGCTGCGAGTACGCATCCGGGCGAGGACGAGCAAATCCTCGCGGCATTCGCCGAACTCCGTCGGGTACACGACGATTGCCTGCTGGTGATCGTGCCCAGGCACCCCGAGCGCTTCGACACCGTCTACCAGCAGTGCCTGGATGCAGGCTGGTCCACCTGCCGGCGATCCCTCGGTGAGATCCCGGGCCGCGGCGACGATATCCTGCTGGGCGACACCATGGGGGAACTGGTGATGATTCTGGGCACGGCCACGGTCGCCGTGATCGGCGGCAGCCTGGTCGAGCACGGTGGCCACAATGCGCTCGAGGCCGCGGCCTGGGGCGTGCCTGTCGTTACGGGCCCGCACATGTTCAACTTTACTGAGATCAGCGAGCTGCTCACGCGGGCGGGCGCGATGATCATGCTCGCCGAGCCTGTAGAACTCGCCGACGCCCTTACCCGGCTGTTGGGCGACCCGGAGCAGTGCGAGGCGATGGGCAGGGTGGGGCTGGAGGCGGTAGCAGCGAACCGCGGCGCCCGCGAGCGATTGCTCGCGCTGGTCGCCGAGGCGGTCGGCACGCCCCCGGCGGGTGGAGAGGGAGCCGACTAGATGTCGGTCCGGGCGGGCGTTACTTGCTCGCCGATGCCGTCGGCGGTGGCGGTGGATTGAGGTAGGAATCGAGCGCGATCACGTCTTCCGGGCTGAGCAGGCCGGCCTGTTCCTTGAGGCGGAGCAGATTGATGATGTAGTCGTAGCGGCTGTTGTAGTAATCCCGCTGCGCGGCGAACAGCGTATTCTGGGCATTCAGCACGTCCACCACGTTGCGGGTGCCGACCTCGTAGCCCGCCTGGGTGGCGTCGAGTGCGCTGTTGGAAGAGATGACTGCCTGGCGGCGGGCGGCGACCCGCGATGCATCGCTGACCACGGTCATATAGAGCGAGCGTGCACTGGTCACCGTGTTGCGGGTAAGGTTGATGCGATTCTCTCGCGCCGCGTTGAACTCCTGGGCTGCCCGTCGCCGGTTGGAACTGATGGCTCCGCCCGTGTAGAGGGGTACATCGAGGCGGATCTGCCATTGATCGAGGTCCACACTGCCATCCGGCGGTACTTCGAGGCCGGTCTCGGGGAACCGGCTGAGATCGCCTTCGGTGTCAGTCTCCGAGTACAGGTAGTTGCCGCTGACCCGCGGTGCGTGCTGCATCTTGTTGGCTCTGGCCAGCTGGCGTGCCACTTCCTCGCCGTGCATGGCGGCCTGCAGGTTGAAGTTGTTTTCCAGCGCAAAATCGACCCAGGCGGCCCGATCTGCCGGCTGGGGCAGGTTGATCTTGAAATTCTTGTCCAGCACGTGCAGGTTGCCGTGCTGCTGGCCGGTCAATACTGACAGCCTTTCCAGTGCTACCTGGACATTGTTCTCATCGACGATGCGATTCACCCCGGCAAGGTCGTAGGCGGCCTGCGCCTCGTAGACATCGGTGATCGCGATCAGCCCGACCTCGAAACGCTGCTGGGACTGCTCCAGCTGGCGTTCGAACGCCCGTTCGCTGGCCTTGGAGGCCTCAAGGTTATCCTGCGCCCGCAGGACCAGCAGATAGGCCTCCACCACCCGCACAATCAGGTTCTGCTGGTTTGCCGCGAAGGTGGCTTCCGCCTGCTTGGTGAACTCCTTGCCGGACTTGAAGGTGAACCAGGCGGGCAGGTCGAACAGCGCCTGGTTGAGCGAGACCTCCCAGCCGTCGGTTTGCGTGTCGACATTGGTGCGAGTGTCGATAATGGGGAGGCCGGGAACCTGGAAGTCCCGGCTCAGGCCTTGCTGGGTCCGGTCGACATCGGTGTAGCTGGCATTGGCATTGACCTGGGGCAGCAGCGCCGACCGGGTGAGTTTTTCCTGTTCCAGGTTGGCGAGGTACTGGGCCTCCTCGGCTTTCAGCTGGGCGTCGTTCGCCAGGGCAAGTTCATAGATATCCCGCAGTGACTCGCCGTGAGCAGCAGCAGAGCCCAGGACAACGGCCAGCCACAGCGGCGTTACCAGCCTTCTCAACATTGATGACTCCAAAAATTGTGGTGCAAAGTGTGGGGAAATTCCCAGATGGGGTGAATTCTAGCAGTCTGTCGAGATTACTGCATACCCGATTGGCGGGCCGGTTGGTGTGCTGATCGGCTTCAGTGCTACACTCAGGGGCGATTTGAACGTTACCGACATCTGTCGTCAATGCGGTTCATCCGCAATGGCCGGCAGGGCTCTACAGGGGGAATTTTGCAAAGGGCCAAGAAACAAAGGTTCAAGGTTGACCTGGTGGATATGCACGCCGTCTGCGACGCGAACTATGCGCGGTTGATGCGCCTGTTCCCTGATTACGAGACCAGCAACCAGCGTGAACTTGTTGTGGGTACGGCGCGGGTTCGGTTTGAGGTTCGCGAACGCTGGAACTACACCACGGTGTTCCAGCTCTACCAGTCCGGGGGCGGTGGTCGCTGGCTCGGCCAGCTACAGGTGGAGGTGCGTGCCTACCACGATGCGGGAATGCTGGAGGTCGGTGCGTTTCAGTCTCACCGCCGCATCCGCGCTAGCTACCAGTATCCCAATGACTGCATGTACCAGCAGGACGAGAAAGCCCAGCAGAATCGTTTCCTCGCCGACTGGCTCGAACACTGCCTGCTGAACGGTCGCACACCCAAGGACGTGCTCGCCTCTCTGGCGGACTCCTGATTCCTGCAGGCGCTCTCCGCTCATGCCCAATCCGACAACGGACACACGGGTCGTCGATCACAGCGGTGGTGTCGTGCACGTCGCCCAGTTGACGGATACCCATCTTGGCAGGGAACCGGGCAGTACACTGTTATCCATGGACACCGACCGATCCCTGCAGGCAGTCGTCGACCTGGTCCGCAGCCGGACGCAACCCGTTGACCTCGTGCTTGGAACGGGCGATCTCGCCGATGGCGGCACTCTCAACGCCTATCAGCGCCTGCACGGTTATTTCAGTCAACTGAGCGAAAACTGTTTCTGTCTGCCCGGCAATCACGATGACCGGCAGCTGATGGTCGAGGCGCTCGGTGCTTTCCCGTGGCTGGCCGCCGAGGTACGAATTGCCAACTGGCAGGTTTTGCTGCTGGATTCCCAGGTGCCCGGGCAGGTCGGTGGTACGCTGGGCGCCACCGAACTCAAGCGCCTGGGGCAATGCCTGGCCCGGGCGAATGCTGAGGGCCTGTTCACCCTGGTCTGCCTGCATCATCACCCGGTACCCATCGGCTCGGCCTGGCTCGATGAACAGATCGTCACGGATCGAGAGCGGTTTTTCACCGAACTGGACTGCTTTTCCGGTGTGCGCGGCGTTATCTGGGGGCATGTCCACCAGGAGATAGACCGCGAGCGCAATGGCGTCAGGCTGATGGCATCGCCCTCTACCTGCGTCCAGTTCGCGCCGGGCAGCGAGCGTTTCCGGGCCGATGATCTCGCCCCCGGTTACCGCTGGCTGGAATTGCACCCCGACGGGCGCATCGCCACCGGTGTGACTCGCGTGGAGGGGATGCATTTCGAGGTGGACCTGGACTCGGAAGGCTACCTCGACTGATTTGCTTTGCGGCCCAGCGTCCGCAACGCAATCTCTGGCCTAATTGCGTGTCGCCGGGATCACGCCGGTGTACAATCTGGCGCCGTCATCTCACTCTCAGCAAGCGGGAACCTGTTTCGGGTATGAGCCAATATAACGCCGAAGATATCGAAGTCCTGACCGGTCTTGAGCCGGTACGCAAGCGGCCAGGCATGTACACCGATACGACACGCCCCAACCACCTTGCCCAGGAAGTCATCGACAACAGCGTCGACGAGGCGCTTGCCGGTCACGCTGGCCTCATCGATGTGTGCCTGCACGCAGATGGTTCGGTCACGGTGACCGACGATGGCAGGGGCATGCCGGTTGATATCCACCCGGAGCAGGGTCGGCCGGGGGTCGAGGTCATCCTCTCCACCCTGCATGCCGGCGGGAAGTTTTCCAGCAAGAATTACCAGTTCAGCGGCGGTCTCCACGGCGTCGGTGTGTCGGTGGTCAACGCGCTCTCCAGTGAACTCGAAATTGTCATCCGGCGCGAGGGCAAGGTGCATCGCATGCGGTTCGAGGGCGGTGAAAAAGCCGCCGAGCTGGAGGTTATCGATAAGTGCGGCCTGCGCAACACAGGTACGTCCATTCGCTTCACGCCCGACCCCCGTTACTTCGATTCCGTCAACTTTTCGGTCTCCCGCCTGAAGCACGTGCTGCGTGCGAAGGCGGTGCTGTGTCCTGGACTGCGGGTACGCTTCAAGGACGAAAAGCGGGCCGAAAGCGAGGAGTGGTACTACGAAGATGGTCTCACCGACTACCTTGCCGACGCCACCATCGACTTTCCCTGCCTGCCTGAGGAACCCTTCGTCGGCTCCTTTTCCGGCAGCAACGAGGCGGTGGACTGGGCGGTACAATGGCTGCCTGAGGGCGGTGACGTGGTGGCGGAGTCCTACGTTAATCTCATCCCCACCGTCCAGGGCGGTACCCACGTCAACGGCCTGCGCACCGGGCTGCTGGACGCCATGCGCGACTTCTGCGAGTTGCGCAGCCTGCTGCCCCGGGGAATCAAGCTCGCCCCGGACGATATCTGGGACCGGTGTTGTTACGTGTTGTCCTCGAAGCTGGAAGACCCCCAGTTCTCAGGGCAGACCAAGGAGAGACTGTCCTCCCGGGAGGCGGCTGCCTTCGTCTCTGGCGTCGCCAAGGACGCGTTCAGCCTGTGGCTCAACCAGCACACCGGTGAAGCGGAAAAACTGGCGGAGATGTGTATATCCAATGCCCAGGGAAGGCTGCGTTCGGCCAGGAAGGTCACCCGCAAGCGGGTGACGGCCGGCCCCGCCCTGCCCGGCAAACTGGCCGACTGTTCCGGCGAGGATTCCGCCCGCAGCGAGCTGTTCCTGGTCGAGGGCGACTCCGCGGGCGGTTCGGCCAAGCAGGCACGGGACCGTGAGTTCCAGGCGATCCTGCCCCTGCGGGGCAAGATCCTCAATACCTGGGAAGTGGACTCCCAGGAGATACTGGCCTCGCAGGAAGTGCACAACATTTCGGTGGCGCTGGGTATCGACCCCGGCAGTGATGACCTCTCGGGGCTGCGTTACGGCAAGATCTGTATCCTCGCCGATGCCGACTCCGACGGACTGCACATCGCCACCCTGATCTGTGCGCTGTTCGTGCGCCATTTCCGGGCCCTGGTGTCCGCCGGCCACGTGCATGTCGCCATGCCGCCCCTGTACAGAATCGACGTCGGCAAAGAGGTTTTCTACGCCCTCGACGAGTCGGAGAAACAGGGCGTACTCGACCGGATCGAGGCCGAGAAAAAGCGTGGCAAGGTCAATGTCCAGCGCTTCAAGGGCCTCGGCGAGATGAATCCGCTGCAGCTGCGTGAAACCACCATGGACCCGGATACCCGGCGCCTGGTGCGCCTGGTACTGGACGCCGGTGATGACACCAACAGCATGCTCGACATGCTGTTGGCCAAGAAGCGTGCCGGCGACCGCAAGGCGTGGCTGGAGAAGAAGGGCGACATGGCCGATATCGCTGTGTAACTGACTGCGCCGCCTGCCGCCTGAACCGGCAGGTCGCTGACAGAACCACCCTCCGGCGATGTTGTCACCGCCAGGCTTCAGCTACCGTGAACCCTGGACAACCAGTGCCGCCAGTCGGACTCCAGTTGCGATAGGCCTCCGGGGTATGCGTCATCCAGCGCCGATGTCATCGAGAATGGCCGGCAGAAACTCTCGTGGGCGTGTTGCACTGTTTCCTGCAGGGCATACAAGCCGCGCCCGCCTTCGATCAGGTAATGCATCAGCGACCACGCGACTGCATAGTTCAGATCTCGCTGCTGGCCATTCCATTGTTCCCGGTCCAGGTTGAGGAAAGCCTCCAGACCCGGCAGTTGCGAATGCTTCAGCCGGATGATGTGCGACTGGTTGGGGGTAATGGTTCTCCCCTGACCACGAACCTGCATGGTCTCGAAATACTCCGCCAGGCCCTCAGTCAGCCAGGGGGGTGTCGGTCCCAGGTGACCAGCCGTGATCAGGTGTGAGACTTCGTGAAACGCTGTTTTTAGCGTATATCCCGGGTTCTGCGGGTCGTGCCTGACATACGCCTCGTTTGTTCTGGCGCTATAGAAACCGTTATTGGGTTTGCTGTCAGGCCACGCTTGCTTTCTGAAGGCGTCGTAGCGGGACGGGCCGCCGATGACCCGAACCTTGATGTGGGTCTGACGGAGTTTGTCCTCCCCGAGCAGGAAGTGCCAGGTGTCGTAGATGCGCTTGGCGCCCGCGGCAAGCTGGCCCTCGAAATTCAGGGCGAGCTTGGCCCCGTCATCGTCGATTTCGTAGGTGAAATCCTGCTTTGTATTCGATAAGTCGACCACAGCGGCGATCTGGCCGTGGGGGGCTGTGTCTGCCATGTGAGTCTGACCTGCTTCATCGACCCACCGGTACACCAGGGCGCGCGATGTTTCGGTCCGTGATCGTGTCGGAGGGCGGTGGCAGGCGGCGCGATCGTCGCCGCTATGGCCTGTCCATGTCTGGTGAGCGGGTGGTGCAGCGTCTCGCGCGGGGGAAACCGGGATTGCCCGCGGGGAATCCATGTTCCTGGCAGGTTCGTGCAGGATTACAGGCCTTTCCCGGCTGGTCGTGGACTGGAGCGCCGGGAAGAGACCGGTGCTGGTTCCGCCAGCCAGCCAGATCGAGGCTGAGATTCCAGTCAAGCAAAGTAGTGCAAAGGTCAACCATGATCTGAAGCTGGTCATGCGGCGTCGTCGCTGTGCCTGGGATTGAAGCTGGCCGGGTCGCTGGTCTGGCTACGCGAGTCAGCCCGGACCTCCCCAACAACGCAGAGGCCTTATAGCGTTATAACGCGTTGCGGCGCCCGGGATGACTGGTTTTCGCGGAAAAGTCGAACTTTCCCGTATCAGGCCAGGGGCAGTGCCCGTTCCCCTCCACGGGTGGTCAGCCGCCGCCGGTCTCGCGGTACAGCGCCTGATAGGCGGCATTGCGCGGCGCGAGGTCCAGCAGTTGCCTGGCGTAGCGCTGCGCCTCGGCTTTACGTCCCAACTCGAGGTTGTAGTTCGCCAGTGCGAGCATCACCTGCTGGTCCGCGGGCGCATCGCGCAGCAGTGACTGCAGCTGTTTGATGGCATTTTCCGGCTGCCCCAGGTCGTGCAGGGCAATCGCGTAGACGAAACGGTGACGGGTGCCCTGGGTCTCCAGCGCAGCCGCGCGACTCAGCAGGTCGAGGGCGCGTTCATCGTTACCCGACCGGGTTTCCAGCAGCCCGAGGGCATGCAGGGCGGCGCCGTGCTCGGGTGCGACAGCCAGCGCCTGTTGCAGCTGTTCCCTGGCCTCGTCTTCCCGACCCTGCGAGCGCAGCAGGTCGGCAAAATTGAGGCGGGCGGTGATCAGCTGTGGGTTGATATTCAGCGCCTCGCGGTAGGCGGCCTCGGCCATCGGCGTGTCGCCGCGGTTGAGGTAGAACAGGCCGAGTTGCATCTGCACGCTGGGCATATCGGCGTGCTGGCGCTGGATGCTGACATACTCCCGGAACAGGTTTTCCAGGGCAGCGGCCTGTTCCGGAGGAATCTGGTCCAGGGGGACTCCGGCAAGTGCGTTGGCCACCTCCATCCTGACCAGGCTCACCTCGTCGTCGAACAGTGGCGCGAAAAGCTGCAGTCGCTGCGGCAGCGACAGGAAACTCAGGGCGCGGATAGTGCTTACCCGCAGCAGGGGTTCATCCGAGTACAACAGCTGCGTCGCTGTCTGCAGCGCGTCGCGGCCGCCGAACTGCCCCAGGGTTTCCATCGCCGTTGCGCGCCAGATGAGCGGCTCTGACCCGTCCATCGCCAGCTCCGAAAGCCTTACCGTGCTTCTTGCGTCGCCCTGCCCGGCGCGCTCGAATACGCGGGCGCGGTGGGTGCTGGTGTCCGTGAAATTCACGCCCCATTCGCGCAGTGCGTCGAGCGCCCACTGCGGTTTCTGGTCAGCGTGACACATCGTGCAGGCGTTGGGCGTCTGCATCACCATGCTCAGGTCCGGCCGCGGGATACGGAAACTGTGGTCGCGCCGCGGATCGACCCCCATATAGGTGGTCTCAGGCATGTGGCAGTTGGCGCAGAGCGCGCCGTCTGATCCGGCAGGATGGTGGTGATGGGCCTGGGTATCGAAGACGTCAGCGCGGTGGCACTGGGTGCAGACCGCGTTGCCGGGCGCTCGCAACGCCTGGCTGTGTGGCTCGTGGCAATTGCTGCAGACCACCCCGGCCTGGTGCATCTTGCTCTGCAGGAAAGAGCCGTAGACGTAGACTTCATCCCTGATCTGCCCATCGTAGTAGTACAGGGGCGCCTGGGGCAGGGCGAGGCGGTGCGTATCCAGAAAGTCCGCGCCGTAGTGGTAGTCGCCGAGGGTTCCGCGTCGCGCATGGCAACGTGCGCAACCCTCGATCTGCTGCTGCGACGCCAGCGGCTGCGTGCGTCGCGCGATGGGGTCGGATTCGGAGAACTGCCACTGTCCATGCTGACTGAGCTGGGTGGGCAATCCGCTATCGCCAGCCCCCGCGGCCAGCTTCCCTGCACGGGCGAGCCCGACATGGGTCTCACCCGGCCCGTGGCAGCCTTCGCAGCCGACATTGATCTCGGCATAGCGGGTGTCGAAGCTGTGTGTATCCGGGGTGTAGTTCTTCTGCACGTCGGTACTGTGGCACTCCGCACAGCGGGTGTTCCAGTTCTGGTAGGGGCCGGTCCAGTGCAGGGGGTCGCGATAGTCTACGGTTTCGTCCGGGTACAGATGATACCAGCGCTGCCCCCCTTCGGCCGCCGGCCTCGCATCCCAGGCAATGCTGAGTGCCTGCAGGCGACCGCGGTCCAGCGGCAGGAGGTATTGCTGCAGCGGGTAGACGCCGAACACATATTTCACCGGAAAGGTCTGTAACTTGCCGTCCTCGCCGTCTGTGTGGACGAAATAGTTCACGCCCTCGCGGGTAAAACGTGTGGTTATCCCGTTGTAGTCGAAGGTCCGGTTATCGAAATCACCCAGCACGGTCTCCGCCGTTGGCAACTGCATGGCGAGATCGTGGTGGGATCCGCGCCATTGCTCGTAGGCCTCCGCATGGCAGTCTTTGCAGACCTCGGAGCCGGTAAACCCGGCCGCCAGAATCGGTGTCGGCAGAATGAAGATAAGGGGGAGTAGCAGGGCGAGGGTGTTTCGCAAGTGTTCACCGGCGGAAATGTGGATCAGGGGACACGATAGCCGATACCCAGGCGTGTTAAAAGCGTCGTCGTCGGGCTGATGGGCTGGCAGCCCACGTCTCCGGCCGCTAGAGTGGGCAGTGCCTGCCCGGTTGGCGTAGAAATGCTTCGTGTGCGACATGCAACGTGGGCGCGACGAGTGCGAACGGCACGCTGATAGTTGTCCGGCGGCCTGCTATCATGCGCGCTGGCTGCGGTCTGATCAACGGGCCGGCGGGCCGCCAGTGTACGGAGCAGAGCAGACGCTAATGAAACTCGGCATATTGAAGACCGATACGGTGCGCCCGGAATGGGTCGGCCGCTTCGGCGAGTACCCCGACATGTTCATCGCGCTGCTCGGACGTGCCAACCCCGACCTGGAATTCGTCGTTTACGATGTCGAGGCGGGTGAGTATCCGTACGACATCGACGAGGTCGATGCGTACCTGATCACCGGGAGCAAGTCCAGCGTCTACGACGACAAGCCGTGGATTCCGCCGTTGATCGCCTTTGTACAGGAACTGCACCGGCGCGGTAAAAAAACCGTCGGGATCTGTTTCGGCCACCAGCTCATCGCCGAGGCACTGGGTGGGAAAACCGAAAAGTCCAGCAAGGGCTGGGGCGTCGGTCTGCACGCTTATCACTTCAGCGACCTGCCCGAGTGGCACGATGGTCGCGACCCGGATTTCGCCATCCTGGTCAGTCACCAGGACCAGGTCGTCGCCAATGCCGAGGGCGCCCGGGTGCTGGCCAGCAGTGACTTCTGTGAGAATGCCGTGTGTCAGATTGGCGATACCATGCTGACCTTTCAGGGGCATCCTGAATTCGTCCCGGAGTATTCCCGGGAGATCATGCAGTTCCGGCGCGAGCAGATCGGCGAGCCGCTGTACGAGTCCGGCATGGCATCGCTGGACGTGTCGCCGGAGGGTGACCGGGTGGCGCGCTGGATCAACGCGTTTTTGGCGAGCTGAGCCGGTCGGCGGCAACTGCCAGCGGTCTGGCCGCCGGGTCGGGCCAGAAGCCAGAACTCACCGATTCATTGGCCTGTAATTCACCTTAGCCGCTATTGCAGCGTCTGAAACCTGATTTTGTGTCTCGCCGCGCATGCCGAATACCGGTGAGACACCGTGGTCAGGATTCGCTTTTGACCCGCTCCTGTATTTCCGCCAGGTAGCCGTCCAGCTCCTCGTCGTTGGCGAAGATGGCCATGTCGGGAAGTGCCTTGAGGATTTCGAATACCTTGTCGATTTGCGGCTTGCGGTTGGCTGCTGCCAGGCGCTGACCGGCGTTGCCCGCTTCCTTGGCAGCCTTGAAGATGACCCTGAGGCCCGCCGAGCTGATGTAGTCGAGGTCTTTCATATCGAGCACGATCAGCTTGTGGCCGTCCGCGATAACCTTTTGCAGTCGCTCTTCGAACGCGGGGGCGGTATCCGTATTGAGCCCGCCGGCCAGGCGAACCCGCGCCATCTGGTGCGCGGGCTCCGTGCTGACGGTAGTGGTCAGTTCCATAATCTCCAGCCTCGTTAAGGGGGGGG
Source organism: uncultured Gammaproteobacteria bacterium (assembly GCA_963753815.1). Lineage (GTDB taxonomy): Bacteria > Pseudomonadota > Gammaproteobacteria > Pseudomonadales > Halieaceae > CAVWDU01. The sequence continues at coordinate 1,133,048 of CAVWDU010000003.1, read as the reverse complement.
CGCCAGTCCCGTATGGTACGCGGTCACCCGATACCGCGCGGGATACGTCGCGGATGATGTGCAGGCAGTTATAACCCTCCTGGTAGGCGTAGCGCTGCTCATCGCTGTATGCGGCGATCAAGTGTACACCAAGGCGGCCGATTTCGGCGTCGTCGGATTGGTCTCCCAGGGATGCGCGACGGGCTTCGGTCAGAGGATTGAAAGGCCGGCCCGGGTCGTTGATGGTGAGTTCGACAACGCTGCCATGACGGGACACGGCCAGCTCGATGTGCTCGCCCGCCCCCAGGCCTGCGTACTTGTCGATGTTGCTGACGACTTCCTCGGCGACCAGCGCCAGTTCCCGCCGGGCCCCCGCATTGACCAGCAGGTCCTCCAGGGCGGTGTCGAGCCAGCTGATCACCCGGCTGACCAGACCCGGGTCGGTGGTGAATGCCGCCTGTCCGCCCGGTGCCACCTCGCGCTCACGGGGCATCACATCCAGCACCAGCAGCGTGATGTCGTCGGACTGCGGTGTGCCCGCCGCGAAGGTGTCGATCGCCGACATGACGGAAGTCCCCGCCTCCGTCGTGGAGAGCGCGTGGCCGTTCTCCAATTGCTCGCGTAGCCGATGCTCTTCGAACATCTCGCCGCGGCCGTTGAACGCCTCGTCGACGCCGTCGGAGTAAACCGCGAGCCGGTCGCCGGGCTGCAATCGGTAGTGGTTGGTCGGATAGTACTGGCCCGTCGCCAGGCCCAACGCCGGCCCTGTTTCCTGGGCGAGCGTAAGCGCCTGCTGGCGGCGCAGCACCACCGGTGCAGTGTGTCCGGCGCTGGCGAATGCCAGTTGCCGGGTCTGCAGGTCGAGAGCGCCGACGAACAGGGTTACGAACATGCAGTTTTCGTTGCCCTCGACCAGTTGCTCGTTGAGCTCCCCGACGATGTCCGCTGGGTCCTCCAGGCGGCAGGCTTGCTGCAACTGGCTGATCGCCTTCGCCATGAACAAAGCCGCCGGTACGCCCTTATCGGACACGTCACCCACCGCCAGAATCAGCCTGCCGCGGGAAGCTGCATAGGTATAGAGGTCGCCGCCCACCGTTCGTGCCGAGCGCACGGTTGCCCACAGGGTGTAGTCTGCGGTCTCCTCCATAGCCTGGCCCTGTCCCGGAAGCATGGACATCTGGATGGCGCGCGCGGCGGCCAGCTCCCCCTCCAGCCGGCTTCTCTTCGCGGTCGCGGCCTCGAGGTCGTCGATGTAGCGCTTGAGGTCACCGGTCATGGCGTTGAATGACGCGACCAGCCGGGAGACCTCGTCGGTGCCGTTTGTCTCTGGCAGGGGGGTATCCAGTTCCCCTTGCGCAATGCGGTCGCTGGCCGTCGCCAGCGCGGTGAGCGGGCGGGTCAGCCGCCGGGTGACGAACGTCAGCACGAGGGCGCCTGCAGTGGCGCAGGCGAGGCCTATCAGCAGGGTGCGCAGGAGGAAACGGTGCAACGGAGCCAGAATATCCGCCTGCGCGTGGAGCGTTACCAGCGGCCACCCGGTAGATTGCAGCTGGGCGGTCTGCAGGGTGCAGGTGCCGGGCCTCTCGGGGCAAGGGATCTCGGCGGTACCCGGTGTTCCCCCAAGCGCCGATTGCAGCATAACGTCGAAACTGCTGAAGAAGTCAGGGTGGGCCGGCAGGTCGCTGTAGTGGGCTAGCAGGCGCGAAGCATCGGGGTGGGCAATGACCGTGCCCCTGCGGCTGAGCAGCAGTGAACGCCCGTGCTCCCCCAGTGGCAGGCGGTCGAGGTAGCCCTGGATGTCTTCGAGGGTCAGGTCAGCGGTAACGACCGCGTACAGGTTGTCGGCGCCCGCCGCCCCCCTGCGGTACACCGGCACGCTGAAAGTGGTCATCAGTACCCGGGCCCCGTAGCGGTCGAAATAGGGCTCGACCCACAGCGGCTGGCCGGCCGCGACCGTCTCCAGGTACCAGCTCTCACGGCTGTAGGCGGCGTTGTCGCGAGCCAGGTCGACCTCTTGCAGGGTGTCTGCATGGCGGTAGAAATACGGTGCGAATCCCTGCCCGTCGGCGGTTTCTGCCGGGCTCAGCGCGATGGTCGCGCCGTAGACGGCGCTGTTGTGCTCCACCATGTCGCGCACCAACTGGCGCATTTGTGTTTCCGAGTAGTCCACTCGCGACAGCAACCGCCCAAGCAGCAGTGCGGACCCGCGCAGGCTTTCGAGCAGGGTTTCGAGGTCGCCGGTGGCGGCGGCCATCGTGTCCCGGGAATGCTGCTCCAGGCGTTCGAGGACGGTATCCCGTGACAGTCGGTAATCCAGCCAGAGGGCGGCGCCGAGCATGCACATGGAACTCAGCGTGACCAGGATCACCAGCCGCGTGGCGATGGACATACCGCGGCGGCGCCCGGCGGCTACCAGCTGCCGGTATTTTCCATCGACGCCCAGGGCTCGGCGGGGGGCAGCGCATCGCCCGCCTGCAGCAGTTCGATCGATATGCCGTCGGGTGAGCGCACGAAGGCCATGTGACCATCGCGGGGTGGGCGGTTGATCGTGACGCCGCCCGCTGCGAGGCGTTCACAGGTCTCGTAGATGTTCTCCACCCTGTAGGCGAGGTGGCCGAAGTTGCGGCCGGAGTCGTAGTCTTCCGGGTCCCAGTTCCAGGTGATCTCGAGCAGTGGACTCTTGCGGGCCTCCGCGTTTTCCACATCATCAGGTGCGGCGAGAAAGACGAGGGTGAACCGCCCGGCTTCGCTGTCATAGCGGTTGACTTCCACCAGGCCGAGCTTGTTGCAGTAGAAGTCCAGGGTCTCGTCGAGGTTGTGCGCGCGCACCATCGTGTGCAGATATTTCATTGCAATGCTATCTCCTGCGAACCGTGAGTCGAAGCCCCGGACCGGGCCAATGTATCCATCCAGGCACCGCTATTATGAGGTACAATCCGTCGCTTTTGCCAGGATACCGATTCGCCATGTGGTTCAAGAACCTTCGCGCCTACCGCCTCACCCAGGCCTTCGATCTGCCGGCGGAAGAACTGGACCAGCGCCTGCGCGGGCAGGCCTTTGCACCCTGTGGCAAGTCGCAGCCCCAGTCCCTCGGCTGGGTGGCGCCGCTTGGCGAGCAGACCGAGGCGCTGGTGCATGCCGCCGGGGGGCGTTATCTCCTGCGTCTGAAGCGCGAGGAGAAGCTGCTGCCGTCCACGGTGGTGCGAGAGTTGCTCGAGGAGAAAGTCGTCCATATCGAAGCTGAGGAGGCCCGCAAGGTCTACCGCAAGGAGCGCTTGAACCTGAAGGACGAGATCATCCAGGACTGCCTGCCCCGCGCATTCACACGCTCCAGCGGGGTCTATGCGTTCATCGATACGCGTGCCCACTGGTGCTTCGTGGATACGGCCAGTGCCATCCGGGCCGAAGAGTTGCTCAGCATGCTGCGCGACAGTCTCGGCAGTTTCCCTGCGGTGCTGCCCCAGGTCGCCAGGGCGCCGGCCGCAGTGATGACCGATTGGCTGGTACACCGCAATCTGCCCAACGATTTCGCCCTCGGTGAGGAGTGTGAGCTCCGTGAGCCCGGCGAGGAGGGCGGCGTGGTCCGCTGTCGCGGCGTCGACCTGCTCAGCGAGGAGGTGGAGTCGCACCTGCAGGCGGGCAAGCAGGTGGTGAAGCTGTCCCTGGACTGGGAAGAGCGGCTATCACTGGTATTGGGAGAGGACCTCTGTCTGCGCCGGTTGCGATTTGCCGAGGCACTGGTCAGCGAGAACGATGATTTTCCCGATGACGATCCGGCCGCCCGCCTCGATGCCGACTTCGCCCTGATGTCGACTGCGCTGGTCGAACTGCAGCAGCGGCTGCTGGCCCTGTTCGGTGGCGAGTCCGGGGAGAGTGCGATCGGGTGAGCAGGCCGGACACACAGGACTTCGCAGCGCTGTTCCTCGATGACGCGCCGATGCTTGACCTGCGGTCGCCGGGGGAGTTCTCCCGGGGCGCATTTCCGTCGGCGCGCAACCTGCCGCTGATGAGCGACAGCGAGCGGGCGCGGGTGGGTATCTGCTACAAGGAACACGGGCAGCAGGCGGCCATTGCGCTCGGGCACGAGCTGGTCTCCGGCGACATTCGCCGGCAGCGCCTGGACGGCTGGAAGGCGTTCGCCCGCCGCCACGATAATGGTTACCTCTACTGCTTCCGCGGTGGATTGCGCTCGCAGACGGTTCAGCAATGGCTGCGGGACGAGGGCATCGACTACCCGCTGGTCACCGGCGGATACAAGGCAATGCGCCGTTACCTGATCGACTCGCTGGAGCGCTCGCTGAGTTGCAGCGACCTGGTGCTCATTGCCGGCAAGACCGGCTCCGGCAAGACCCGCGTTATCGAGGCGCTGGATACGAGCATCGACCTGGAGGGCCTGGCCCGCCACCGCGGCTCGAGCTTCGGCGGGCTGCTGGAGCCGCAGCCCGGCCAGATCGACTTTGAAAACCAGCTTGCCATCGCCCTGCTGAAGCGCCTCGAAGGCGGCAGTACCCGCCTGTACGCGGAGGACGAGGGCCATTTGATTGGCCGGCTGTCGTTGCCGGCGGTGTTGCGGGACAGGATGCGTGACGCTCCCATGGTGGTCGTGGAGGAGACGCTGGCATCGCGGGTGGCGACGGTGCTCGATGACTACGTCACCGACCTGGGCGAGCGGTACCGTCTCCGCTACGGCGAGGCCGGCCTCGAGCGACACCGCGATCATCTGTTGGCCGGTCTGCAGCGGATTCGCAAGCGACTGGGGGGCGAGCGGCACGCATTGCTCAGTGCGATGATGACGCGCGCCTTCGAAGCCCAGTGGCAGCGTGGCGATATCGCGGGCCATTGTGATTGGATCGCCGCCCTGCTGGAGCAGTACTATGACCCCATGTACGATTACCAGCTGGGTCAGCGCAAGGGGCGTCGACTGTTCCGCGGCACGCGGGACGCGGTGATCGACTGGGCCCGGGAGCACCCTTAAAACGTGCGTGACGTCGATACGCTGAGCCAGGACCTGGTGTTCATCGGCGGCGGCCATACCCACGCTCTGGTGTTGCGTGCGCTCGCCATGCAGCCCATCGTGGGCCTGCGTACCACGCTCATCTCACCCGCCAGCCATACGCCCTATTCCGGTATGCTCCCCGGGCTGGTGGCCGGCCATTACACGTTTGCCGAGACGCACATCGACCTGGCGCGGCTGTGCCAGTGGGCGGGCGTGCGGTTTGTCGCTGCCGAGGTGACGGCGCTGGACCCCGCCGCTCAGACCGTGACCGTCCCCGGCCGCCCACCGATCGGTTATGACCTGCTCAGCATCGACATCGGCTCCCAGCCGGAACTCGACCCGGTGCCCGGCGCCCGGAAGTATGCGACCCCGGTGAAGCCGGTTGCCGGTTTCTGGCAGCGCTGGCAGGGGCTGCTGGCTGAACTTGAGCGCGACCCCGGTCCCGGTGAGCGCGAGATCGCGGTGGTGGGCGGCGGTGCCGGCGGGGTCGAACTCGCCATGGCGTTCGCCCACACGCTGCGGCGGCGACCGGTCCGCATACAGCTTTACTGGTCGGGCCCGACGCTGCTGGCCGAATACCACTCCCGCACCCGCCGGACGGTGGAGCGAGCTCTGCGTGAGCTCGGTGTTTCATTGCACCCCGACAGCCGCGTCGAGCGTGTCGATGCCGATCACCTGCACCTGCAGAATGGACGCCGGGCCGGCTACGACCAGCTGTTCTGGTGCACCGGCGCCAGCGCTGCCCGCTGGGTGGCGTCGAGCGGCCTGCAGACCGACGAGCGCGGCTTTCTCGCGGTACACGACACCCTGCAGTGCGTGGGTGACGCGCGTGTGTTCGGCGCCGGCGATATCGCCACCCAGGTCAATCACCCGCGGCCCAAGGCGGGTGTCTACGCGGTGCGCCAGGCGCCGACGCTGGCGGCGAACCTGCGCAACCGGCTGCTCGGCAGGCCGTTGCGCAGCCACCGACCGCAGCGTCGATTCCTGTCGCTGGTGTCGCTTGGCGGCCGGCGGGCAGCGGCAGACCGGGGCCCACTCACCGCCAGCGGGGCCTGGGTGTGGCGCTGGAAGGATCGCATCGACCGCGAGTTCATGGCTCGCTTCGACGACATGCCTGAAGTCATGGCGGCGAAACTGGACCGGCTCCCCGACCCTTCGGCGGAGGCGAGTCAACCGCCCTGTGGCGGTTGTGGTGCCAAAGTGGGCGCGGATACGCTGGGCCGTGTGCTCGGCCGCCTGTCGCTGCGCTATCCGGCGCATTGCCGGCGCGAGGACCTCGGCGATGACGTCAGTATCATTCCCGCCGGCGTGAGCGGGCAGGGCGAGCCCGCCCCGGCGGCCGGCATTGCCCAGAGTGTCGATGTGCTGCGCGCACTGGTGGACGACCCCTGGATCATGGGGCGTATTGCCGCCAACCATGCCATGAGTGACCTCTTTGCCAGCGGCGCGCGTCCGGTGTCCGCCCTGGCGTCTATCTCTCTACCGTTTGCCGGCGCGGCGCTGCTGGAGCGCGAGTTGGAACAACTGTTGGCTGGTTCCCTGCACGAGTTCAGCGCGGCGGATTGCCGCCTCACCGGCGGTCACAGCCTGCAGGGGGCGGAAATGACAGTCGGCTTCACGGTCAATGGCGTAGCCATCGACGAGACGGTCGGCCTGTTGCCAAAACGGGGCCTGCGTGTGGGCGATAAGCTGGTGCTCACCCGGGCCCTGGGCACCGGTACGCTGTTTGCCGCGCACATGCGCCTGCTCGCTGACGGGCGCCATATTGCCCACGCGATCCGGGGTATGTTGCGCAGCAATGGGGAGGCCGCGCGTACAGCCGTGGCCCACCGCGCTTCCGCCTGCACCGATATCACGGGCTTCGGGCTCGCCGGCCACCTTCTGGAGATGCTCGACGAGGGTCAGGCCGCTCGCATCGACCTCGCCGCTATCCCTCTGCTCCCGGGGGCGGCCGCGAGTCTCGCCGCCGGCATTCACAGCTCCATGCATGCGGCCAACGCCGAGGTTGAAGCGCGGATGACGCTGTCGGCACAGCTCGATCGTTCCCGGCTCGATATCCTGTTTGACCCGCAGACCGCGGGAGGGCTAGTCATCGGCGTTGATGCCCGCGCGGCAGCCTCACTCTGTTCCGCACTGCGTGCGGCGGGCTATGAGCAGGCAGCGATCATCGGTGAGGTATTGGAGAGCGGCGATCCCGGGCAAGCACTGTTGTTGGTCGAATAACGCGGCACTGCTATCCGGCCAGGTAACCGCCTGCCGGCTCTCAACCCTGACCGCGTCCGGGTTGACGTTTACGCGCGCAGCGAGGTCGTTGATCGCCGCCGCCAGGGCGGGGTCCGCACCCGCGGTGGTGTTAGCGGCCACGGTGACAGCGGCCCAGAGCGCCGCCCAGTGCTTCAACTTCATCCGGATGTACCTCGGTTCCGTGTGTTTTCATTGCCAGTTGCCCTCCCAAGCCGCATCTTCCCAGCCGCTGGCAGAGGAGTTACCGTAAAAATCTGTTCCCGTCAGCGCAACGTAAAATTCACAGAACTCCGCCAAAACTGCTGGTTACCATGTACGACGTTGCGCTTTTCCCCATTCCCAATGCGGTCAACTTTCCCGGGGTGCCATGCCCGCTGCACGTTTTCGAGCCGCGCTACCGGCAGATGGTCAGACATTGCCTTGACGAAGAGATGCTGATGGGCGTGTGCCATGTGGAAAAAGTGGTGCACCGGAATGAGCGTGAGCAAACCCTCGAGGAGGCCCTCAGCAGCAACCAGGCGACTTACAAGCCGCTGCGGGTATTTTCCGCAGGGCCGGTCCGGCTGATCGAGGAGCTGGAGGACGGCCGCATGCTGATCCAGGTTGAAAACCAGCTGCGCCTGCAGCTGGTGGAGGAAAAACAGGTGCTGCCATTCAACATCTGGCGCTGCGAAGAACTGCTGGACGAAGCGGGCGACGAGGCAACACAACAGCTGTTGGAGCAGAGCAAAGCGAAGATACTCAAGCGCCTGCTAGCCATTACCCACGGCAACGAGTCTGCACAGGAATTACTGCAAAGCGAGCATTGGCAGCAGATGCCGGCGCAGACGTTCAGTTTCGGGGTCGCGGGTCTGCTGGGCATGCCGCCGGAGACCTCCCAGGCGCTGCTCGAGATGACCAGCGCCCCGCAGCGGCTGGAGACGATACTCGACATGATCAACGCGATGGGTTCGGGACCAGAGCCAGTCGCCGGCTGAACACGCGGCGAGGCCGGGCCGGCTTGCATCGCCGACCCCACCTCGCCAATCTGAACCCTCTGAACCCTCTGAACCCTCTGAACCCTCTGAACCCTCTGAACCCTCTGAACCCTCTGAACCCTCTGAACCCTCTGAACCCTCTGAACCCTCTGAACCCTCTGAACCCAAGCCGCCTGGCAATGAGCACGGTAACGCTTTCCGGGGGCGTCTAGCGGCATGGATGCCGCTAGCGAGCTTGCACAGGGACGTGCGTTGTTTGGCGTCCCCCGGGAAGCGTTACCGTGCTCGTTGTACGGAAACCATTTCTGTCCAACGAATCACCTGACCTGCAGTTCCCGGCGATCGACACTCGCCGGCCGCACCTAGCCGGCCGCACCTAGCCGGCCGCACCTCGCCGGCCGCTCCGAAAAAATTTTCTGCTCGCTGTAACCTTTTCCTCTTTCCAGACGAATACGCCTCTGCAAGCCCCCTAAACACAGAGGACATTACCATGCGTAAAATCACAGCATCTCTCCTTGGTGCGGCCGCCATCGGCGCCGCGCTGCCCGTGAGCGCCGCTACCTGGGAGGTCACGATTACCAATATCACCGCGTCGCAGACGTTCACCCCACTGGTGGTGATCGCCCACCACAAGCGCTATAGCATGTTCGAGCTGGGTACCCCCGCCGACGAGGCGCTGGAATCCATGGCGGAGGGCGGTGACACCTCGATGATCCAGTCCCAGGCCGGCGACGACGCCACCGACATCCAGACCAACGGCGCCCTGCTGGGGCCCGGGGAATCGGCCACGGTAACCGTCGAGGGCCCCGTTCGGCGCACGCGCCTCAGCATTGCCGGTATGCTATTGCCTACCAACGACAACTTCGTGGCACTGAACGGCATCCGGGTACCCAGCAGCGGCTCCAAGCGGGTGATGGCGCTGGCCTACGATGCCGGTACCGAGGTCAACGACCAGAACTGTCGGAACATTCCGGGGCCCCTGTGCGGTGGCGAGGGCGTATCCGTGGATGGTGGCGAGGGGCACGTTCATGTCGGCAACGGTATCCATGACCTCGGTGAGACCGACGAGGACGGTTTCCAGATAATCGGGCCCACCGCGTACGATTGGCGGAACCCCGTGGCCATGGTCAGGGTCAAAATCGTTCACTAACGGATGCGCGCGTTCCCCCTGGGTCGCGCCCACCGGGGCGCGACGACGGGTGCGGATGGCGGCGAGCGACGATACCGGCAAAATCGATGACGAGCAGCGATGGGCGTGGCTGATGGCCAGTGCCCAGAGTGGCTGCGAGGCCGACTATCGCCTGTTACTTGACGAACTGGGTACGGCGATTGAGCGGTACCTGTGCAGCCGGTTCGGGCGCCAGCACTTTATCGAGGACTGCGTCCAGGAATCCTTGCTGGCGATTCACCAGGCCCGTCATACTTATGCCACCGGTAGGCCCTTTCGGCCCTGGATGTTCGCCATCGTGCGGCACAAGGCCATTGATACGCTGCGTCGGCAGCGTCACCAGCAACAGATAGCCCAGCAGAGCGAATGGGCGCAGACTGAAGCCGGCAGCAGTCATGGTGACGCCCCCGAGGCGGCGCTGGTAGGCGGTCGCCTGCTGGAAGCGCTGCCGAAACAACACCGGGAGGTAATTACCCTGACCAGGATAGTGGGCCTGAGTACCGCGGAGACGGCGGCCCGATTGAGCATTTCCGAGAGCGCGGTGAAGGTGCGGGTTCACCGTGCCATCGCCAGGCTCAAGGGGCTGCTCGAGCGAGACGCGCCGTGAGCGACCGGCAGCAGCTTATCGCGGGCCTGAGCCATGACCTCGCACCGGTGAAGCCGGTCGCGTCGGTCGCGGGGCCGGCGCTTGCCTGGGCATTGCTCAGTGCATTTTACGTGGTTGGCATCACTCACCTTTTCGGCCCGCTGCGGCCAACCGCACTCGAGCAATTGGCAACACAGCCACGGTTCCTCGCCGAGACCCTGCTGGGTGCAGCAGCGCTGGCTGTGGCCGCGCTGATCGGCTTCAAGGCGTCTGTACCCGGCGCACTGACGCGGCGGATGGCGTTAACCGGTGTGTTACTGGTAGGCACCTGGGTCGGGTGCTACGTGTTCGGGCTGATCAGCCCGGCGCTCGAGCCCTCGATGCTGGGCAAGCGGCCTCACTGCGTGGTGGAAACCTTCCTCTTCGCGCTGCCGCCGCTGCTGGTGGGCCTGCTGCTGGCGCGGCGCTGGTACCCGCTGGAGCCCGTCCGGGCCGGTGTCTGGCTCGGGCTCACAGCCGGCCTGCTGCCGGCGCTCTACATGCAGCTGGCCTGTATGTACATTCCGCAGCATATCCTGTTGTTTCATATCGCACCGGGACTGGCTGTCGCCGCCGTGGCGGCCCCGCTGGCCTGGTTTGTTCTCTCCCCTCGCTTGCGGGGTGGTCCCGCCCGGGACGATTGAACGACCGGGCTGTCCGCCCTGATGCGCCGCCAGGTTGCCGCAGGCGTGGCCGCCCTGTCTCGCTGTTTCGGCCACGCCTGAGTAAAAAGCCCTGTGTGACGAGGTGTGGAGTCGGTTTGATTCACAACGGCTCGGCCACAGTGTAAGAACAGCCTTTCAGCGCCCGGGGCGGCAACTGGACTTTGGCTGCGAGGACAGGGCATGCTGGTGTTTTTCGCGGAGAGATTGCCATGAGCGGGAAGTTTGGGTGGGGCCACATCAACATCAATGTCGGAAATCTCGACCAGTCGATCGCGTTTTACCAGAAACTGGGTTTTGAACTGTTCCTGCCGGGCATACCTTACCTAAACCTGGAGCAGGGCGACGGTGCCACTATGGACGCAGCGAGCGCCGCTGCGCTCGGGCTGCCCCGGGAGGCACGCGGCCGCGCCTGCATCATGCAGCTCGACGACGGCTTCCCCAAAATCGATCTCACCGAGCTGGCAGACCAGGACCAGCGCCAGCCGCTGCAGAACAAGGACCTCGGTATGGTTCGCCTCTGCCTGGTCTCCCAGGACCTGGACGCAGACTATCGGGAACTCGTTGCTGCAGAGGTGCCTTTCCTTTCCCCACCCCGGACCTGTCACCAGCGCATGGCGGAGGTTGCCACCTGTGTCGATCCCGACGGCACCCTGATCGAATTGCTGCAGGTTCACCTCGAGCGGTGGCCGGCTATTCCCGGTATCAACGCATGAAGTGTGTCGAGTTCACACCCGCACAAACAGACGCGGCGATCAGCCTGTTCACGTCGGTCTTCGCCGCCGCGGAAGGTACGGAAGAGGGAGCGGTGATCGGGCGCTTGGTCGGTGAGCTGATCGCTACCACGGCTGACGCCGACCTCTTTGGATACGCAGCCGTGCCGGAGTTGGCAGCCGACCGTGAAACCGTGGCTGCCGACGAAGGCAGCCTGGCGGGATGCATTTTCTTTTCCCGGCTCACCCTGCCGAATGACCAGCCGGCGTTCCTGTTGTCGCCGGTCGCGGTCGCTACCGACCTGCACGGTCGCGGCGTCGGCCAGCAGTTGATCCGGCACGGTATCGAGGCTTTGCGTGACCGCGGCGCGGAGCTGTCGTTCACCTATGGCGACCCCGCGTTCTACGGCAAGGTCGGTTTTCAGCCCATCAGCGAAAACTTTATCAGGGCACCCTACACGCTCAGCCGACCGGAGGGTTGGCTCGCGCAGTCACTCACCGGGCTACCCTTGCAGCCCATCGAGGGCCCTACCCACTGTGTCAACGCCTTCGGCGACCCGTCATACTGGTAGCCCCGCTGCGATTGGCCCCTGATTCAGGACTCCAGGTCCCGGTAGGCTGACTCCCTGAACGGTGGCGTGCACAGAGCCAGGAACACGAGGTCCACCGCGGCGATGTTGGAGATGCGCTGGCGTACCCCAGCCGGTATCAACACCACGTCACCGGCGCCCACAACTGTTGGCGGCAGGTCCCCTACCTCAACCCGTCCGGTCCCCTCGATGATCACGTAGCGTTCGGCGGTGTCGACCAGGCTGTGCCAGCGCGTGGTTTTACCGGCGGTTACCCGGGCCCTTGCGATGGAGAGTAGAGCGTCCTCGCTGCCCGTGGACAGCTCGGTGATGAAGCAGCCCTCGGCAAAGTAGTATTCCTCGCGATCCTCGAGTTTACGTATCGCCGCATCCATCACTCTCCTCCGCAATCGGTTGCCGTCACGATAGCCGCGTGGTCGTCGGAAACCGTTTCCGGTCGTCTCACTCCAGTGTCGGGCTCGATCGATCAGTCAGGACAGCTGGCTTCTATAGTCACGGGATCGCCGTCCATGTGGGTGGTGCCGCGCACCCGGGTTCCTGCCGACGTTTGCTCGATGCTCAGGGTGCGTGAACTCTCCTGGCCCGGGTTTCCATCGCTGGCCCAAAGGATGTCCGCCATATCGGTCACGGCAATCATTTCACCGCCGTTCTCGATCCGGGTGATGCTGAGCACCGGCCCGTGAGCGACCACCTGCATCAGCGCCTGCTGCAGGTTGTTACTGTCCCCGACCAGACCCCGCAGGGCCGTGATCTGGTCCGGCGGTGTGGCTGGCGGCACGCCGTCGAGCTGAAACTCGATGACCGTGTCGCCGAAGGCAGCGGGGATGTTGCGCAGGCACTGGATGACGACGAATTCATAAGTCGTCTCGCCACGCGCAAGCGTCGCCCTGCCGGTTTCTGCCGCAACGCTGGTTTGCTGGCTGCCGATCATCACCGCGGCCCATAACAGTGCGGTCAATCTGGATTTCATCCTTAACATCCTCAACCGTACCTCCTCACTGATAGTTACCCGTACCCGCCCCGACCCGCCGGCCAGGTCAGCACGTGATCACTCTCCCCCGTATCAGGATAGACCAATCCTGTTGGCTGCGTCGGCAATACGCGACAACTGTTCGCTGCGGAAAGCACCGGGAATTTGAGGGGGCGTTGTAGCCTAGCCTGGAGATAGATACTGTCTTAACAGCCGGGAGGCTTATTGCCGAAATGTGTGTTGAACGGCGTCCTGCTCGCGAGGACGCCGTAGCTCAGGCAAATCTATTTTCACATCGCCGCGCCAAACGATAACCCCCTCAGTTACTGGCCAGGTGCGGGCGCACGACCTTGACTTTCTGTCCTTCCCGCAGGCGCTCGGCGCCGCGAACGACCACCGTGGTACCAGCGCTGATGTTCCCCGTCACCGCGATCTGGTCGCCGCTGCCGGCGCGCGTGGTGACCGGGACCCGAACGGCGGTCTCGTCGTCGGTCACGGTATAGATATAGGTCTCGCGGTTACGCAGTACCAGCGCATCGCGCGGCACACTCAGCATCCGCTTCGGGTCGGCTTCAGCCAGTGAGACGGTCACAGCCTCGCCGATGAACAGTTGGTCGGAATCGGCCTGCAGCCGCAGCTCCATCATCCGTGACTGTCGGTCGCCTACCGGCACGGCGCCGCGGATGGTGCTGGTGAACTCGTATCCCTCGACCTCCACCCGCGCGGTTGCGCCCGGCAGGTTGAAGCGCGCTACCCGCAGCGGCGCGGCCACGCTGATCTCGAGTGCACCGGTATCCACCAACCGCACAAGGGTGGCGCCGGTGGTGGTGTATTCGCCAGCGCTCACCTCGCGACCCGCGACCACGCCGTCGAACGGCGCGCGCACCTCGCTGCGCTCCAGTTCGTAGCGGCTGCGGTCACGCGCGACTTCCGCGATGCGCAGTTCCTGGGTCAGCATGGCCAGGCCGGACTCCACCTGGTCCAGCTCCGACCGCGCCGTATTATTCTGCCGGGCCAGTCGCTGCAGGCGCTCCTGCTGGCGCTGGTTGTAGGCGATATCGGCCTGAATACGCGCAATCTGCGCTTCGTTGTCCCGGAGCTGTAGTGTGAGCAGGTGGGTATCGATGGTCGCCACCGGCTCTCCCCGGCGGATCCGGTTGCCGACCTCGGCTACCCAGGTCAGCCGCCCCTCGATCTCGGCGGCGATACGGGCGTCGCGCAGGCTCAATACCGAGCCGGGCAGCCGGATCAGCGGGCTGCTGCGGCTCTCGCTCACGGTGGCGACCTCCACCGGGGCAGGCGGCGGCTGGGCGACGGCAGTCGCTGTCGCCAGCAACGCGGTGGTCAGGCAGGCAAGATAACGGGCCGGTGTGGTCATGGTTGTTCTCCTGGTGGTTCGGGTGCTCACGCGACCGATTTCAGTGTCGGGGCAGCGCGCTCGGGACCGGAGCCCTCGATCACGCCGCTGTGGGTCTCGCCCATGCGCAGGAAGCAGGGCAGCAGCAGCAGGGTGAACACGGCGCTGACACTCATGCCGCCGACGATCACCGCCGCCAGGCCGCGGTAGATGACACTGCCGGCACCCGGCATCAGCAGTAACGGCAACATGCCGAAGATACTGGTCAGCGTGCTCATGAAGATCGGGCGCAGTCGGGTCAGCAGCGCCTCCTCGACCGCCTGGTGGCGACTGGTGCCCCCGCGTTCGGCGCTGCGGGTCTGGTGCACCAGCAGAATCGCATTGTTGACGACCAGCCCCAGCAGGATGACGAAGCCGATCATGGTCAGCAGGTCCAGTGGCTGGAAGGCGATCAGGTTGACCAGTCGCAGCGCGACAATGCCGCCGACCATCGCCAATGGCATGGCCAGCACGACCAGCCCCGCGTCCCGCAGCGAACGGAACAGCGCGGCCATCAGCAGGAACAACACCACCAGCGCGAGGGCGAAGTTGGTGCCCATCGACTTTATCGCCCGGGTCAGCGCGTTGGCGCTGCCGCCGTAGATTATGTTGCCGTCCGCGGGCATGATCTCGCGCAGTCGCGGCTCTACCTCGCGCTCCAGCGTGGCCATGATGTGTTCCAGGGACATGGCCTCCGGCGGGCGTATACCCAGGCTGACTGTGCGCCTGCTGTTCAGGCGTGACAACCGGCTGGGTCCTACCGTGCGTTCTATTTCAACCAGTTCCGCCAGTGGCAGCACGGCACCCGACGGGGTGGCCACGGGCATCGACGCCAGCTCTTCCGGCGAACCCCAGGGGTTCGCACGCAGGATGATGTTCATCCGCTTTTCGCCATCGAAGTGCTCACCCACGTAGAGGCCGTCTCCCAATGCCCGTACCAGCAGGCCGACATCGCTGCGTGCCCAACCGGCTTCGGCAATACGCCGGTCATCAGGGCGCAACTGCAGTTCCGGCTCGGCGAGTTCGATGCCCGGGTTGACGCGCACCATGGCGCCCGGCAGTGCCTCGGCCAGCAGTTCCTCCCCGAGGCGGGCGGCTGCGGCCAGGGCCTCGCGGTCCCGGGACTGCAGGTGAATGTTGACCTGGCGGTCGCCACCGAAGCCGCCGAACAGGTTGCCCTGGGCGGCGAAGTGCCGCAGGTCCGGCAGGTCGGCGAAAATCTCCTGGTTGATGATCTGCTCCATCGCTTTCACCTGGTCCTGGTCTTTGACCCGCGCGCCCATGGTGCCGCCACCCGGCCAGGTGAGAATGTAGTAATTCTTCAGCGCCGGTTCGCGTTCGCCGCGCATGAAGGGTCCCATGCGCTCGTCGATGACCCGCACATATTCCTCGGCCACCACCCGGTTGCTGGTTCCGGGTGGGATTTCGAAGTAGGCATCCACCGCATCGCGCTTCACCGGTGGCAGGTAGTCAAGCTCCGGCAGCAGGGCGTAGCCCGCGACGATGGGCGTGATGACCAGCGCTGCTGCGAGGGTCCAGCGTTTTGCCGGCGTGCTGGTGAGGCGCATGATCGCCCCGGCGATGCGCCGCCAGACGCCGGCATGGGGGTCCGGGGCGGCGTCGTCGGGAAGCCAGATCTTCGCCGCCAGGGGCAGCACGGTCACCGCCACGACCAGCGATACGACCACGGCGATGGCAATGGTCAGGGCGAGGTCACCGAACAATTGCCCTTCCACTTCACGCATGAAGAACACCGGCAGGAAGATGGCCACCGTGGTCGCGGTCGAGGCCAGCAGCGCACCCCATACCTGCTGCGTGGCCTGCATCGAGGCCTCGTCGGGCGACGCGCCACCCGCTCGCAGGCGAACGATGTTCTCGAGCACGACGATGGCGGCATCCAGTACCATGCCGACCGCGAAGGCGAGGCCGGCCAGGGAAATCACGTTGAGGGTGCGCCCGCCGAGTTGCAGGAATACGAATGTCGACAGCAATGAGATGGGGATGGCGACGGCGACCACCAGCGTGGCCCGGAAGCGGCGGAGAAACCACCAGAGAACGCCGACCGCCAGCAACACGCCGAGCGCGATGTTGCCGGTGACCAGGCTGATGGCCCGGTTGATGAAGACCGATGCGTCGAATGACTGCACCAGCACCAGGCCGCGCTCGCCGACCTGGGCTGCGTTCAATTCCTCCACCACCGCCTTGACCCGGTTGAGGGTCTGCAGGGCGTTGGCGCTGTTTTCCTTGTCGACCCGCACCGAGATGGCCGGGTTGCCGTTCTGGGTATTGGTCAGCGCCTGGTCGCCCCGGGTGATGCTCACCGACGCGATATCGCCGAGCCGGATGGGCCGGCCGTTGCGCCACTCGAGCACGAAACTCTCCAGTTCCCTGGGCTCGTAACGGCCGGTGAAGCGCAGCGTATACTGCCGCCTTCCCACGTCGACGAAGCCGCCGCTGACGTCGTTGGATTGCCCCAGCCGGGCAGCGGTCTCGGTCAGGGGTATCCCGAGTTGCGCTGCCCGGTAGGGGTCAAACAGAATCTCCAGTTCGCGGTCGACACCGCGGGTATTTTCCGAGACACCGACCCGAGCGACTCCGGGCACCGCCTCGATCTCCGGGCGGACCACGTCCTCCACGAACTGGATGTAGTCATGGATGGTGCCGGGGGTGCCCGGCAACAATTGCAGGAAGAAGTAGGTCAGTGCCGGCTTGTCGCCGTTACCCCCGCCAAGCATGATCACCGGCTGGGTGGCGTCGCGGGGGAGCGGGTCGAGCCGGTTCATGCGGGCGATCACTTCCATCAGTGTGCGCTGCATGTCAGTGTCGAGGCCGAACTCCAGGTTTACCCAGGCGTTGCCGGCGTTGGCGTGTGCCTCCATTTCCTTGAGCCCCGGCAGGCCGCGCAGCACCGCCTCGATGGGCTCGATGATCTCCGACTCGATTTCCCGTGGGGAGGCCGCCCGCCAGGCGGTCTGAATGCTGATGCGCGGGTTCTCGATGTCCGGGAACAGCTGTATGGGCAGTTTGCCGAGACTGAACACGCCGAGGCACAGCACCATCGCAACGGCGACGGCGACCCCGGCGGGGTTCTTGAGGGATTGCCCGGTGAGATACATCGCTGCTCCCCTGGAGTTGGCTGAGACAGCAACATAGCAATATCGGGGCGGGTTGTGTCTGCCCCTGCGACGGGGCGTTTGCAGGTTGCGATGAAACGCAGATGGTACGTCAGGGTCTAGCCCGCGAGCAGCTCCCGGATGCGGTCGCGGTAGCTGCGGCTGACCTTGAGCTGGGAGCCTCCCTCGAGGCTGAGCAGGTACTCACCGTTAGTGAGGGTGTGCGCGCCGGTGATACAGTTGGCGTTCACGATGGTCGAGCGATGGATGCGCAGGAAACGTGCCGGGTCGAGCATCGCTTCAAGCTGTTTCATGGTGATGCGCATGATGTGGGTGGCGCCCTCGGCGTGCACGCACATGTAGTCGCCCGCGGCGTCGACCCAGGAAATCGCCTCGGTGCGCACAAACTGGATGTCGCTGCCATCCTTGATGGTGAGTTTATCGGGGTAGCGCGGTACCGGTTCCGAACGGTCGACCATCTGCTCCACCGAGCTGGCGCTGGCACCGGTCATGCCCATCACCAGGTCCACCAGGCGCTCCTTGCTGCGCAGGGAGGTTTCCTGGGTGTGATAGGCGACTGCCCGGTCCACCGCCTCGTGGAGACGGTCGTCGTCGATCGGCTTCAGCACGTAGTCCACCGCGTGCACCTTGAAGGCGTCGATGGCGTACTGATCGTAGGCGGTCACGAAGACGACCATTGGCAGGTTGTCCGCCTGCAGTTGATTGATCATCTCGAAGCCGTCCATGCCCGGCATCTGGATATCGAGGAACAGCAGGTCGGGTGACAGTTCCGCGACGGCGACCAGTGCCTCCGGCCCATTGCTGCACTCGGCGATCACGTCGACCTGGGGTATCTGCTGCAGTCGCAGCGCCAATCCGCGGCGCGCCAGGCTCTCGTCGTCGACGATAATCGCCGTCAGGGGTTCGCTCATAGCGTGCCTTGCTCCGACTCTTGGGTGCTGGCCCGTTCCAGGGGCAAGCGTATATTGATCGTCAGCCCGTGGGGCTCGGTGCTGGTCAGGCGCATGGACTGGTCTGCGCCATAGATCTCCTTCAGCCGCTCCCGGGAGTTATTGATGCCGACACCGCCGCCCTTGGGCGCCTTGCCGTTGCGAAGGTCCAGGCCGGGTCCGTCGTCGGCCACCGACAGCAGCAGTTCACCCCCGAAGACCCGTGCGCCGAGCCCGATGGAGCCGCCGTTCACCGACTGGGAGACGGCGTACTTGATCGAGTTCTCCACCAGCGGTTGCAGCAACAGGCTCGGCATCAGCGCGGTCTCGGCTTCCTGTTCGATATCGTAGTGTAGCCGCAGGCGCTCGTCGAAGCGCACTTTCTCGATATCGAGATAGAGCCGCAGCGCCTCCATCTCCTCGGCTACCGTCACTTTCTGCATGGGGTCGCTGTGCAGGGTATAGCGCAGGAAGCGGCTCAGTCGCGTCACCATGGTATTGGCCAGCGCCGTGTCCTTGTCCAGGATCAGGGTGGAGATCGCATTCAGCGTGTTGAAAAGGAAGTGCGGGTTGAGCTGGTAGCGCAGCATCTTGAGCTGCGCCTCGTGGGCCATCGACATCATTTTCAGGCTGCGTTGTTTCTCTTCCTGCAGCAGCATGTAGTACTTGATGCCAAAATAGAGGCCACTCCAGACCAGCATCACCCAGAAGGCCGAGGTGGTGCCGTCCAGGTAGGAGAAAAACTCCATACCGTCTTTTTCGAAGGCCTTGCGCTCCTGCGGAAACATCTGGTGGAAGATGGTGGCGCGGCAGGTCATCCACAGCGCCCCGGCGATATAGGAGGCAAACAGGATCACCAACAGGCGGCGGATGACCTCCATGTCCCACGTCCTGAGGTAGATCACACGCAGCACGAGGGTGAGCAGCATGCCAATGGTGGCGACGATCGGCAGGTAGATGGCGTAGTGCTCCGGCGCCTTCCCCCACACCATCACGCCGAGGTAAAAAATGCTGGCCCAGCCGGCCCACCCCGCCAACTGGAGTGTCCAGAACAGGTACCGCTTGTTCTCCATCAGTTGTAGAAAATTCATAATTGATAGTATACGGCTATTGCGCCCGTGTTCCCGTGCGTTGGTCGCAGATCGCCTGCAGTTCACCGCAAGATGAGCCGCTTACCTGGTGCTTATTGCTCGGCGAGCGCCTTCAGGGCATCGCCGCTGAGGCGATAGCCGATCCACTCACTCTGCGCCCGGGCGCCAAGCGATTCGTAGAAGCGGATGGCCGGCTCGTTCCAGTCCAGCACGTTCCACTCGAAGCGCGCGCAATCCCGGGCTATGGCCAGTTGCGCCAGGTGTTTGAGCAGTGCTTTGCCGGCGCCGCTGCCCCGGGATGCCGGGGTGACGTAGAGGTCCTCGAGAAACAGCCCGTAGCGGCCCCTCCAGGTGGAATAGTTGAAAAAGTAAAGCGCGAAACCCACAGGCTCACCCGCGTGCAGGCAGATGACGGCGTCGGCGCCCCGGGCACCGTCACCGAAGAGCGTACGCTCGATGTCGGCCTGGGTGGCGACCACCTCGTGCAGGGCTTTTTCGTATTCGGCGAGCTCGCGCACGAAGTGCAGGATGAGTCCCGTGTCCGCGGCCGTGGCCGGGCGGATGGTGAACGTGTTCATAGGCTGGCTCCGCAGGGGTTGTCAGTTGAGAGGGCAATCCGTTACTCGTCGAGATCGCGCAGTGCGCGCATCTGGGTGAGGTCGGGGAGGCCATTGCGCACCCGGTAGCTCTCCACGGCCCCCGTGATGCGTGACAGCAGGTATTGGTGGGCGGGGGACTGGGCGACCCGCTCGTGGTAGACGATAACGAAGCGCACGCTGATATCCTGGTCCCCCGGGATCGGCAGCGCGACGACCTCTTCGCTGAGGTCCGATTGCTCGATGAAAAAAGGCGGGCCCGGGAAGATGAAGTCCGTGGCCAGTACCACTTCCAGCGCTACCGCAATGTGCTGGGTGCGCAGGGCAGGCTCGCGCTCTGCCAGGTGACCGACGAAATCGACGTCCAGGCGGGAAAACATTTTTGCCTCGGCGATATCGGGTATGTGCAGGCGAATCTGGGGATAGGCGAGAATGTCGTCCCAGCCCGGCCGGGTACCGGCCAGCGGGTGGTCGCGGCGCACCATCAACCGGGGCGGGGCGAACCCCAGGGTCATTACCCGGAAGTGGGGCGGGTAGGTCTCGCGCTCGATCTGGATGGCAAAGTCGAGCTTGCCCGCCGCCATCAGGTCGAGGTGGTGCTCATCCCCGGCGAGGGTATCGATGCTAATCCCGGGCGCGTGGGCGGCGAGATCGCGGAACAGGATCGGGAACACCCACAGGGCGAGATAGCCCGGTATCTCGATGATGAACTCGCCCTCGTAGAGCTGCGGATCGAACTCGGCGGGCAGGACGATACCCTCGACGCCGCGCAGCACCCGGCCGAGCTCGGTCGCGATCTGTTCCGTGCGCGGTGTCGGCACCATCTGGCCGCCGCTGCGGGTGAACAGCGGGTCATCGAACAGCTCGCGCAGTCGCCCGAGGGATTTACTCATGGCCGACTGGGTGACGAACAGCCGCTCCGCGGCACGGGATACGCTGCGTTCCTCCAGCAGGACCTGCAGCGCCAGCAGCAGGTTGAGGTCGATTCTGGCGAGGGATCGGGTGTCCATGTGGTCGATGCCAGTGCTGTTCGTGGCGGCAGGCGCCTGCCGGGCTTAACACAATATGAATTCAGGTCATGTTATCACTGAAATATGGTCATTTGAAGAATATGACCCCCATCCTTATATTGGTACTGGGTCGGCAGTTTCGGCCCTCAACCAGCGGCAAAGCGAGGTACACATCATGGCTATTATCCTATCCCTGTACACCGTGGTCCTGGCCCTGGGTGTTTACCAGGAATGCCACGGTAACGACCCGTCGTAAGCCGGACCGCGCTCCGCCAACACGGCTAACGGGCCGGCACTACCGGCCCGGCGTAGCCCGCTCTTGCACCCGGCGGCAGGTACTGCCACCCTTGCGGGATCACACAGGGATACCGCAACCATGCCGGACTTCAACGGAAAAACTGTCATAATCACCGGCGCCTCGGCCGGCGTCGGCGCTGCCTGTGCCCGAGCATTTGCCGGTGAAGGCGCCAACCTGGTGCTGGCCGCGCGCGGTCGCCCGGCTCTCGATGCCATCGCGACAGAGCTGGCGCCGGCAACCGACGTACTGGCGATACCGATGGACGTCGCCGATGACCAGGCCTGTGTCGATCTGCTGTCCCAGGCAGAGTCGCGGTTTGGCTCCGTGGACGTGCTGGTCAATAACGCCGGGGTGCATCACCGCGGCCCGGTCCGGGCGGTGGACACTGCCAGCATCACTACCATGGTCGATGTCAACCTGCGAGCCCCCCTGTTACTGACCTCGGTGGCCCTGCCCTATCTGGAGCGGGCCGGCGGCGGAGCGGTGGTCATGGTCGGTTCACTGGCCGGGCGCACGCCGGTGCAGGGTGCTGCCACCTATGCCGCCACGAAGGCAGGGCTGCGGGCCTTTACCCACGGGCTCGCCGACGAATTGCAGGACAGCACGCTACACGTGGGGGTGGTGTCACCGGGTCCCATCGACACCGGCTTTATCATGGACGAAATCGACGAGGTCGAGGACATCGTGTTCTCGCAGCCGATGAGCACCGCCGAGGAAGTAGCGCAGGCGGTACTGTCGGTCGCCGCCGGTGAGCACACCGAGATCTGCCTGCCGGCGGTCAGCGGCCGTCTCACCAACCTGAGTTACCTGTCGCCCGGCCTGCGCCGGCGACTGCGGCCGCGACTCGCCGCCAGGGGCAGGAAGAACAAAGAACGCTATCGCAGCCGACAACACTGAAGCCTTCGCGATACGCCCGTTTTAAGCTCATCGCCCACCTCCCGTCGCGGTTTTCCTGCGGCCGCCCGCCAATCCGGCGGCGCACGGCGGGCGTAGCGTAGTTACGTTATCGAGAATCGGGAGGTGATCACCATGGCCGTCAGCCGGGAACGGGCGATCAATAACGCGTTGGATGTATCCGGTGAACGCGGCGATTCCTCGCTGCAGGCGCAGTCATTGCGCAGGGCGAGGAGCCAGACGCCACCGACGACGCTCACTGCCTGGGAGTGGGAGGAGTGGTATGCCCGCCACGGGGTGCCGGAGGCACACCGTCGGCGCGAAACCGGAGCCTGGTGGACGCAATTTGTCTCCACCCTGGCAGGCCTGGTGAGTCGCCGCTCGTGATCTGCGCGATGGCCGCACCGCGTGTGCTCGCCTGGCTTCGGCGGGGTGACAGCGCTTGACCGACAGGCCTGCAGGTGTTTTCGACAGTGAGGCCATCACCGTGCTGGTGGCCGGAGGCGGCGGTATCGGCTCCGCGCTGGTGGACGACCTGCTGTCGCGGCCAAACGTCGATCGGGTATTCTGCCTGCAGCGCAACCCGGCAACCCTGAGTGACGATATCCGTTTCCGCGCAATTGCCTGCGATGCCGCCAGCGAAGCGAGCCTGGATGCGGCGATCGCCGAGGTCGGGCAGGCCTGTGACCGCCTGCACCTGGTGATCAACACCGTGGGCCTGCTGCACAACGAGGCCTGTGAACCCGAGAAGAGGCTGCGTGACGTCAGCGCAAACGCACTCGAAACGCTGTTTCGCGTCAACGCGGCCTTCCTGCCACTGTTGGCGCAACGTGTAGCGCCGCTGATGAAACACCGCGACGCCGCGGTGCTCGCGTCCCTGTCTGCCCGGGTCGGCAGCATCGGTGATAACGGCATGGGTGGGTGGTACAGCTATCGCGCCTCCAAGGCCGCGCACAATATGCTGTTGCGAACCCTGGCCATCGAGTGGCGCCTCAGCCACCGGAACGCCGCGGTGGTCGCGCTGCACCCGGGCACCGTCGCGACCCGTCTCTCGAAACCCTACACGCCTGCCAACTACCAGCGCCGGGTGTTGCAGCCCGCCGAGAGCGCCGCTCACCTGTTACAGGTGATCGGCAGCTGCACCCCGGCCACCACGGGCCGCTTTCTCGACTGGCAGGGCGAGGAGATTCCCTGGTAGGCTGGAACGCTGAGCCTGTCACCGCGCCTGTGGTCTCGCGAAGTGTGTTGCAGGGGGTTACTTCAGATCCACACCGATTTCCGCGATCACCCGCAGGGCCTTTGCCTTCGCCTCCTCGGTGGAGTCGGCCAGTGCCAGCGCCACGCCCAGCCTTCGGGCGCCGCTGACCTCCGGTTTGCCGAACAGGCGCAGGTCCGTGTCCGGCTCGGCGAGGGCCTTGTCGAGGTTGCGGTACACCATGTTGGTGGAATCACCTTCCACCAGCAGTACCGCCGAGGCCGCCGGCCGCTGCTGGCGGATCACCGGTATCGGCAGACCCAGGATCGCCCGGGCGTGCAGCGCGAACTCCGAGAGATTTTGCGAGATCAGTGTGACCATGCCGGTATCGTGGGGGCGCGGTGATACCTCGCTGAAGTACACGGCGTCGCCCTTGACGAACAGCTCGACGCCGAAAATACCGTGCCCGCCCAGCGCCTCCGTGACCCGGCCGGCGATTTCCCGGGCCCCGGCGAGTGCAGCCTCTGACATGGCCTGGGGCTGCCAGGACTCGCGGTAATCCCCTTTCTCCTGGCGGTGGCCGATAGGGGGGCAGAAGCTGGTGCCGGATTCATGGCGCACGGTCAGCAGCGTGATCTCGTAGTCGAAATCGACGAACCCCTCGACGATTACCGCGCCTTCCCCGGTGCGGCCTCCTGACTGGGCATAGGCCCATGCGGATTCCACCTCCGCTTCCGACCGGACCGTGCTCTGTCCCTTGCCGGAGGACGACATGATCGGCTTGACCACGCAGGGCAGGCCGACGGCATCGATAGCCTCCCGGTAGGCCGCGTGGGTTTCCGCGAAGCGGTAGGGAGAGGTCGGCAGGCCCAGTTCCTCCGCCGCCAGCCGGCGGATGCCCTCCCGATTCATGGTCAGCTGCGCCGCTCTGGCCGTGGGTATCACGCGCCAGCCCTCGGATTCCAGCTTGACGAGCTCGGCGGTGGCAATGGCCTCGATCTCGGGTACGATCAGGTGCGGCTGCTCGGCGTCGACCAGGCTGCGCAGTGCCGCTGCATCCAACATGTCGATGACATGGGCGCGATGGGCCACCTGCATGGCCGGTGCGTTGGCGTAGCGATCCACGGCGATGACTTCGCAGCCCAGGCGCATCAGTTCGATGGTGACTTCCCTGCCGAGTTCGCCGCTGCCGAGTAGCATGATGCGGGTTGCGTCCGGGGAGAGCGGTGTGCCGATACGGGTCATGGTCGCGTTCCTGTCAGGTGCATGCAAGGGAGTGGCGGCGGCTGTTGCTGCCGCGGGTGATATTGCGCCTCGCGGACGTGCCGACGTTGCGCATGATGCAGGAAATCTGTCGGCGGTGACAAGCGGTGCTACTCCCGGCAGGCACCGCTCGCGATGGGTGACTGCCCGCCCGCATCGAGCCACCGCCCGATATCCTCGAGAACCCGCGACTGTTGCCGCCAGTGCAGGATAAGGTGGGGCCCTCCCTCGTAGATCTGAAGCTCGACCGGGCCGCGCAGGTCGGCTTTCGCGGCACAGATCGAGCGCCGGTGAATCAGCCCGTCTTCCTCGCCATAGAGCAACAATACCGGCAGTGTAACCTCGGCTGCGGCTTCGCCGGCAGCGTCCGCAAGCCGGGTGACCCCGTAGTAGGTGTCCGCGCGCACCCTGCGCTGCACCAGTGGATCATTGAGCAGGCGGTCGTTGGCCTCGTCGAGCAGTAAGGGGTCTGCCTCCCGGTGCACCGGTACGGTCACGCCCGGGAAGATTCTGCCGGCTGTCCACAGGAGGACGTCCCACAGCGGCCTCAGTGGCAGTTCCTCCCGCACGCCCGGCGCCGCCAGTATCAGCCCGGCCGGTAGCGCGTGCTCTGGCAGGCGGCTGGTCGCGAGCAGCGCCACCGAGCCACCCATGCTCTCGCCGAGCAGGAACAGCGGCTGCCCCTTATCAGAGCTTCGATCGCGAACCGCGCCGATGACATCGACGACGTCGCTCGCGAGTGTCTCCGCGCCTGGCCAGTGTTCCCGGGCGGGCGCGGCGCCGAAGCCGCGTTGGTCTATCGCATGGCAGCGGTAACCGCGGGCGGCCAGCCAGGGGCATATCCGGGAGAACGCCCCGCTGTAGTCGGTAAAGCCGTGCAAAGCGAGCACGATCCCCTGTTGCGGGCCACTTTCGGGCCAGGTGCGCAGGGGCAGCGGGTTGCCATCGCTAACGGTTATGCTGTCTTCGACGGGCACGGAATGCGGGGCGGGTGTGGCCGCCATGCTAAAGGCAGCCGCCACAAAAAGGCCGAGCATCGTCCAGAGGTTGGGATTCTGTAATTGCACCGGGTTCGATGTTCACTCCCTGCAATGAACGGGTGGCAGACACTCAAGTGGGCGCAGGTGTTTCGCACAGCCCGATGGTAGATAAACGTACGCCAGCCGGTTGTGTTCAGATTGCCTGGCGCAGTGTTCAGGCGCCGGGCATGACAGCATCGCTGGTCGTGGCGATAATATGGCATGAAGAAAGCGCTCAAGTTTCTGCACAGCCTGGGAGCGATCGGTGTCATCGGGGCGCTGGCCGCGCATATCATCCTCTTGGCGATGACGCCGACCCCCGCGTCACTGGAGGAGTACGCCCTGATGCGCGGTGCCATCGGCGCGATCGCGGGCTACCTGCTGTTTCCGTCGCTGGCGCTGGTCATCGTCTCCGGTCTGCTCTCGATGGCCTGGCATACGCCGTTTCACTCGGCGGGCTGGGTGCTGGCGAAGCTGGCTCTCGGGGTGATCATGTTCGAGGGCACCCTGCTGGGCGTGCAGGGGCCGGCAAAGCGGGCGGCGAGGGCGAGCCAGCAGGCGCTCGCGGGTGAACTGGACCCGGCGGTGCTGGACGGGCTGGTCAGGGGCGAGTGGGTCTCGCTCTGGGTCATTCTCGCCGTCACCCTGGTCAATGTCGCGCTCGCCGTCTGGCGCCCGCGCTTCGGTCGCCGGCGCAGTGCCGGCGTTTGACAGCCTCGCGCACGCTGGGGCACATTAGCGGCCGATTCCGCGTTTTTTTCAACAGACCGCTTCAAAGATAACCTGATAAGAAGGTGGCAGCATGACCCTGATGAAGCACATTCTACTGGTCGGCTTGGTTGCCGTGCTGGCGGCCTGCAGCGATGACAGCGACCGGCGTCCGGAGACCCCCATCGAACCGCCAGAGCCCGAATTCCTGCCGATAAGCCGGCCCACGGTGTCGCTGCCGCCGGATGCGGGTTCGCTGTCGCTACTGGCGCAGACGTTCGACCTCGCCGACATCGGTTACGAAGGCGTCGAGTATTTCCTGGAGGGCTCCGCGGTCGCTTTCACCAATCTGGGCGAGCTGGGGATGGATGGCGTCTGGGAGGTGGAGCCGGGAGAGGCGGCGGACTACAAGACCCGCATCGTGGTGCACCGGCCGGTCGATCCCGACAATTTCAGTGGCACCGTCGTGGTGGAGTGGCTCAACGTGACCTCGGGCTTCGATATACCGCCGAGCTGGGGCGCCGGCCACGTGGAAATTTATCGCGCCGGGCATGCCTGGGTCGGCGTGACGGCGCAGGAAGTGGGTATCGAGGGCAGCGAGGGCGGGCTTGCGCCGCTGCACCTGAAAGCGGCGAATCCGGAACGTTACGGCGAACTCGATCACCCCGGCGACAGCTTTTCCTACGACATGTTCTCGCAGGTGTCGGCGGTGTTGCGCGAACCCGCGGATATCGACGTGCTGGACGGCCTGGTCGCCGACTACCTGCTGGCGGTGGGTGAGTCGCAATCGGCGGCGCGCCTGACCACGTTCATCAATGCGGTGGCGCCGCTGTATCGACCCTACGACGGTTACATCGTGCACAGCCGTGGCAATGGCAGCTCGGACCTGGCCCAGGCACCGCTCACGCCGATCGAGACACCGGCGTCGCCGCGAATCCGCGAGGACATCAACGTGCCGGTGATGACCTTCCAGACCGAAACCGATGTCACCGGGTTGGGCTATGCGCCCGCCCGCCAGGACGACAGTGAAAATTTCGTGTTGTGGGAAGTCTCTGGCACTGCGCACGCCGACCTGTACACGATTATCACTGGCCGTGCCGACTCACTGGGCGACCCGCGCTTCGCCGCGGTGCGCGAAATCAATTCGGTACCCGGTTTCGTCGATTGCGGGCTGCCGGTGAACTCGGGGCCGATGCACTATGTTTTCAAGACCGCCATCCGCGAAATGGACGAGTGGATTCGCGGCGGTGATGCGCCGCCCGCCGCCCCCCGGCTGGATCTCAATGACGACGGCAGCGACTACCTGAAAGACGACAACGGCAACAGCACTGGCGGTGTGCGCACACCGTTCACCGACGCGCCCTCGGCGATACTGACCGGCACCGGTAACACCGGCGACGGCTTCTGCCGCCTCTTCGGCACCACCAGCCTGTTCCCCGCAGACCAGATGGCCAGCCTGTACGTGGACGAGGCGGGCTACGTGGCAGCGGTTGCCGAGGCCACCGATGCTGCCGTGGCGGCGGGATTCATCCTCCCCGAGGACGCCGAGGACATCAAGGCCTGGGCGCCCGAACAGTGGCGGAGCCAGGTCGGCGATTAAGGACCAGGCTCCCGACAGGGAGCAATGCGAGGTCTTCGGCTGAGAAGTCGTTTTTGTCGAGCAGATATTGGGGGGCGGCTAGCTGGGGACGCCCAGTCGGGGACGCTTAGCCGGCCGCAAATGGCCGGGGGCGCCCAGCCGGTATACTCACAACATTTCGCCCCTGTAGTGAAAATCGGCAGCGTAACCGCGCAAACCGGTCCGTTGGCGGCTTTTTCCGCACATTTATCCAGTTTCCCACGGTGCAAGCCTTCCCTGCCCCACGCCAGTTTGTAGACTGTCGGTGGGGATAATAAGAGTTCCGGCGTGCCGGTACCGCCGGGGCCGCTGTATCGGGTCGCACCACACCGCGAACCTGATCAGACAACGGCGCTGTAAAGCGGGGCGGCCTGCTGCTGTTGTAAATAAAAAAAGGGGAATCATCAATGAAGCCGTTAATCACACTCGCCACGGGGCTGGGGCTTGGCCTTTGGGTCGCTCATGCCGGGGCAGGCCTGCCTACAGGGGAGTATTCCTGTCAGGTGCATACGCTCAACAAAAAGGGCGGCCTGGTGATGGTCCAGGCTGATACCGAGGAGCAGGCCGAGCGGTCTGCCGTGGGCAAGGTGGCTCGGACCCGCAGCGGCTCCAAGTCACTGGCCACCGGGGTGGTGGAGTGTATCGAGAACAGTGACGCGCAGTTCAGCGACGACGAGTTCCAGCACTTCGCCGAAAATGTGCCGCGATAGGACGAATTTGAAACACTACCTGCACCGCCGCCGCCTGGCCCGTTCCCACCTGGCATCGGCGGCATCGCAAACGCTGTTCGCAGCGCTACCTGCCCCGATCAGTCGTCTCCTCGCCATTCCTGCACGGCGCCGGTAGCCGTACCCGCCACCCTGCCAAGTCCGGCGAGAAACCGGCGCGGGCGTTAACCACTGCAATACCGGATAACTCGAGTTACTGGCCAGGGAATCGGCGAGATCTGGCGACTGGTCGACGTTATCGTTTTTCACCCGCATCACACAAGCGGGCCAGGCACTATGGCGCGATACGCAGTTGGCCGAGGTAGTCCATCTTGCCCAGGGGCACGCCCTGCATACGCAGCAGGTCGTAGGTGGTGGCGGCGTGGAAATAAAAGTTGGGCAGCGAGAATGACAGGATGAACGAGTCGGTGCTGAATGGGATTTCCCTGTCGCCCAGCTTGAACAGCATTGGCTTTTCCGCAAGCGCGTCAACCTCTTCGCGCCCGACACCTTCCAGCCCAGAGATCGCCTCCGCTACCAGCGCTTTCAACTTTGCATAGTCCACGTCCTTGAGCTTCGGTGGAGGTTGAAACAAGCCGGCCTTGATGCCTTCTATCGCTCCCAGTGAGTGGTGCCAGACCGAGATGACCTGGAAACTCAGTGGCAGCATGTCATCGTGCAGCTTCAGCCGCACCAGCTCGTCCGGGTCGCGCCCGGACGCACGGGTGTACTCCTCGGCCTTTGCCAACACGTTCTGCACACCGCCCAGAACCTGGAGGTAGCTGGCGACGCTGATGTCGTAGAGTGATGCCGACACGGTGTTTCTCCTCTCTTCGGTGTAAGGGCGGTCTATAATGCAGCAACTCCCGCCACGGGGAAAGCATGTTGCCCGGTATTCGGCTGCGTCACGCCAGCTGCCGCTGGCGCGTTAGTGGTTATGTCACGCGGGAGAGGTGGCGCGGATTTAGAAAAGTTATATCATGGTGCCCGGATCGGATCGGATCGATCGGATCGGATCGGATCGGATCGGATCGGATCGGATCGGTTAGGCATAGATAAAATTAGGTCCTGGCATAGCGGCACCCGTAGCAGTGAACCAGGCCAGGTGTGTCCTGCCCGTTGCGCCCGCTCATTCTTTGCGCCGTGCACCTTGCGCCAAACCCATTAACTGAAGGAGAAGTTTGCCCGATGAAAACTGCCTGCCAACGTTTGCTTCAAGCCAGCCTGTTCACGCTGGTCGGCGCCAGCGTGTCAGTTACCGCAGACACCACCAGCGCGACCTGCAAGTTCTATCACAAGGGAGACCACAAAAAGGAAGCCAGTGGTCCCTGCCAGTTCTCCCAGAGGCAGGGTTATATCGACATCCGCCTTCGCAATGGCAAGCAGTTCAGCCTGTCGCCCCATGGCGAGGCCAACCATTACCGCGACCAGAAGGGGCACAAGGTAAAACGCCGCATGGAGGGCGATACCCAGGTCTACAAGTGGGACCAGCGCGCCATCCACGTGTCGTTCGACGGGGGCTCGCATTCGGGTGATAAATATCACTCCGGCCACCACGAATATGGCAATACACCGCGCGACCTGCAGGACCTGGTAGGTGCACGTGGGGGAATGGCCGAGGATCAGTTGCGCGATCGCGGCTACGTGCTGGCCAACAGCTCCAAGTCGGGGCAGAACGCTTACAGTAACTGGCATCACAAGCACGGCGGCCAGTGTGTAAGCATTCACACTGTCGATGGTCACTATCGGTCTATCGTCTACGCCCCGCCGTTTGACTGTCAGTGACCGAAGGCGTGCATAACGATACCCCGGGTAGGTATTCCTCAAACAGTGGTATAAACTGAACCCTGGTTGATTGTGACGTGCCTGCAAGGGGTCATAGCAGTCGGGTCATCACAATGCTCACGCACCATACTTTAATAGCAGAGGAATCATCATGAATTTTGCAAAACTGACAGCGGCGATACTGTTCGGTGTGTCATTGCTGCTTACCGGCGCCCACGCCGCGGCCAAGACCGACAAACCGAACATACTCGTCATCTGGGGCGATGATGTCGGCATGTGGAACATCAGTGCCTATCACAACGGCATGATGGGTGGCCGCACTCCGAATATCGATCGCATCGCCAAAGAAGGCGCCCTGTTTACGGATGCCTACGCGCAGCAGAGCTGCACCGCCGGGCGGGCATCGTTCATTCTGGGCCAGCACCCGTTCCGCACGGGTCTGCTCACGATCGGCATGCCCGGTGCCAAGCAGGGCATCAATCCCAAGGACCCGACCATTGCCGAGTTGCTGAAAAACCACGGCTATACCTCTGGCCAGTTCGGCAAGAACCACCTGGGGGACAGGGACGAACACCTGCCGACGGCGCACGGTTTCGACAAGTTTTTCGGCAACCTCTACCACCTCAATGCCGAGGAAGAGCCCGAGAGCGAGTTCTACCCGAAGGACCCGGAATTTCACAAGAAGTTCGGGCCTCGCGGGGTCATTCGCTCCTCGGCGGACGGCAAAATAGAGGACACCGGGCCACTCACGCGCAAGCGCATGGAAACGGCTGACACCGAGTTCCTCAACGAAAGCCTCAAGTTCATCGAAAACGCACACAAGGAAGGTAAGCCGTTTTTCATCTGGCACAACTCGACGCGCATGCACGTCTGGACTCACCTGAGTGATAAGTACAAGGGCAAATCCGGTTACGGGCTGTACGCCGACGGCATGATGGAACTGGATGACGGTGTGGGCGCCCTGCTCGACAAGCTCGACGAACTCGGGATAGCGGACAATACCATCGTTGTGTTCAGCACCGACAACGGCGCCGAGAAGTTCACCTGGCCAGACGGCGGGACGATCCCGTTCCGGGGTGAGAAAGGCACCACCTGGGAAGGCGGTTTCCGGGTGCCCATGATGGTCCGGTGGCCCGGCACGGTTAAGCCGGGTACCGTGATCAATGATATCTTCTCGCACGAGGACTGGATGCCCACTCTGCTCGCGGCTGTTGGCGAGCCGGATATCAAGGAGAAACTGTTAAAGGGCCATACCGCGGGCGACAAGGAGTTCAAGGCGCATCTCGACGGCTACAACCAGACCGACCTGCTGGCGGGCAAGGGGCCGGGCAAGCGCAATGAAATTTTCTACTTTGACGCGGCCGGTAATCTGAACGCGGTGCGCTACAAGGACTGGAAACTGCATTTCACGATCATGGAGGGTGCAATCAACGAGGCCTATCGCAAGACCCCGGCCTGGCCGCTGATCGTCAACCTGAGGATGGACCCGTTCGAAGTGGGTCCGGATGCGGCACTCTACGTCCGCCAGTTCTATGCAGACCAGATGTGGATGTTCGTGCCAGCCCAGGCCCTGGTAGGAAAGTTCCTGGAGACCTTCAAGGAGTTTCCTCCCTCCATGGGTGATTCACTGAGCATTGACGCGGTCATGGCGAAAATGCGCGGCGCCATGAGTCGTCAGTAATCGTAGGAGCCCTGCTAAACCGAAAACCGGCCGATCTGCGGCCGGGTTTCACCGCCCGTATGTCGCGCGGGCCGGATCTGCGGATTGGACGCCAGAACGCGTTAAGGTAGCCACCAAAGACTCTCCCGCATTAATCGATTCCCCTGGTCCCTACTGGAGTAATCCGGTCCAGCCACCAGTCCTCACTGATATCTGGCAGCGTCTGTGACTCATACCTTTCAATCCGCTGCAGTCGCGAGCAGACCGGCTCCATCAGGCTGCCGGCACCCTAATCTATTTTGCTGCCAGCGCGGTCCGCTGCGATCCGCCGGGAGCGCCGCTCCAGCTTGACTGCAAGGTTTTCCCCCACCCCCGGCATGGACCAGGGGCAGACCGCGATGCAGATGGCGCAACCCGAGGTCTCGGCGAAAAACGGTATGCATTTGTCGAAATCGACGTACCATTTCTCCTCGCCTCGGACCATCTGCTTCTCGGGACCGATGGCAATCGGCGGGCAGGCGTTCTCGCAGACTCGGCAACGCGAACAGAAATCATCGATACCGAACTCACGCCGCGGTGTTACCGCAAATGGGGCGTCGGTCAGCACTGCGGCGAGGCGAAAGCGCCGAACCGAACTCCGGGTTGATCAGTGAGCCGTGCTTGCCGAGCTCACCGAAACCGCATTCCAGAGCGGGTGGGATGAGCAGGATTTTACCGACCATCGGGCCGGTGACCGGTTCGGCGTCCCAGCCCTGTTGGCGCAACCAGCCCGCGACTTTCTTGGCAACGGCCGCGCCGCGGCCGTACTGGCGGGTAACATCGGCGCCGGCCTCGAGATCGGGTGCGGTACTGAGCAGTTCGTAGTTGTGCTGAACGCCGAGTACGACCACCTTGGTGAAATCGCATTCATGATGCTCGGTAAACCCATTCGGGCCGCATGCCTGCGACGCCCACCCGCTCGCAATCGCCGGCGTCGATAAAGGCGTCCAGCGCCGCCGTCCACTCTTCGGGCGTGCGCTGGGCGGTAGTCTCTGAGAGTGGAGGCAGTGGTGCGTCCAGAATGGCCTTGCGCTTGGCCCGCTCCCGCATGAGTGTCTCGTTGGGTGGTTCGCGACGATAAAACCACTTCTGGACCTCACCAAACGGAATATCATCCGGGTCGGGCGCCCAGAACACCATCCCGGGTCGCCGGGGTTCAGCTTCACCCAGGCCGTTTATTGAATTGCCGGTGACGTCGGGCCGCAGGGCCTGCATCTCGGGGTCGGCGACAAACGGTCGAAACGGATTCTTTCGTGCCATCAGTTACCTCCCCGCGAACCGCTGCTGGCCTCAGGCCTTCTTTATCAGCCCGACGATGAACAACAGAATAATCGCGCCCACGGTGGCGGTCACGATGGACCCGATCAGGCCGCCTGCCGAAATGCCCAGCAAACCGAAGACGTACCCGCCGATGACGGCGCCGACGATGCCGACAATGATATTGCCGATCAGGCCGAAACCACCTCCTTTCATAATGGTGCTGCCCAGCCAGCCGGCGACAGCGCCGATGGCAAGAAATATCAGAAGTCCGGTGGGGTCCATGGTCTATCTCCTTTGCTTTTCCGGCGGAAGTGCCAAGTTCAGAATAGGCCAGGGTTTGTCGGTTGGCCAATCTGGTTTCCGGCGCCGGTTGATGAACGCTCCCCGACGGGCCACCCGGTTTATTCGGCTCGATACCGGCAGAACCTGCTACTACGTATTTCCCGGGGAGGAGAGTGCGTAAATTACCTGCGCTGGCACCCGAAACGGCCCGCGGACGGCAAGGGGGCGTTTGCGGGCGTCAGACCCACTCACGGGATGGTCGCGGTTTCCCTTATAATCGAAGCCTTAACAGCGCTGCGAAAGCATGGGGCACGGTTTTGGCGGACATCGGGGTTATGGCTGCAGTGACGACCATACCCCCCGGAATCAACCGGGCTGGTTGCGGTTGCGCCCGGGCAGGTACTGATGGTTGCGTGAAGGCAGATGCCATGCCTGAGTGGGATCGGTTCTTGATTGAGAAGCCGCGCTATGGGGAGAGCCTGTGAGCGATGTTTCACCCGACAACGACGAGCGCCCGGAAGGTGAACCCGGGCCGGGCTCCGGTGCCATTGCCGGCATCGAGAAGGCCTTCCTGCGACTCACATTCTGGCAGACGCTGCTGTCCCTGGCAGGTGTGTTCACCGGCGCCGTCGCACTCTACGCCGCGCTGAACGAGTCGCAGGCCGTAAGGCAGCAGACGGCGTCCTCGGTCTGGCCCTACGTTCAGCTCATGATCAACGACACCGGCGATGAGGATTCCGCCTACTTTGCCCTCTCCCTGGACAATGTCGGCGTCGGCCCCGCGCGCATGCGCAGTATGCAGCTGATACTCGCATGGCGAGCCAATGCGAAACTGGCAGGCGCCGACAGCGGCGCTGCTGGACTCGGAAGCGGAGGTGGGCGTGGATTACGGCAAGAACAGTGTCAGCCGCCGGGTCCTGGCACCGGGGCAGTCGGTCGTCGCCTTCCAGACCCAAGATGCCGGGCTTGCCCTGGAGATGCAGGAAGCGGTATATGGCGGTGCGGCGCAGCTCAGTTACTGTTACTGCTCGATTTTCGACGAGTGCTGGAACAGCTCGAGTGTGCGCCCCGAGGGCGAGGAACCGATACAGTCGGTGGAGCAGTGCCCGGATTACGGCGCGGCGGGCTTTGTCGATTGACGAGCGCCGCTTGGGTTCGCCTTTCGGGTTAGCCGCCATCTGGACCTGCACCGCGATGTTGGCCGTATCAATCGGGATGACGGGTGCCGTGCTGGGTAGATTCACTGATCGAAGTGTGATGGCACGCCGGGATCATTGGGTTCAGAGAACGCCTCTGGACGAAGCACGGGATTGATCTCGATACGCGTGATACGTGTTCTTTGTAATTCCAAACCATCTGCCATTCGCCGCTTATGTATCATGCGTGGGAACAGGACGCCGGCGGTGACCTGGAAATCGGAGTACGACGTCTCGCTGCGTTCCCGGCCAGGGTCCACGTCGGGGTGCAGCGCGCTGACCTCGGAGCTTGCGACCTGGAGCGAACTTTCCGGGTCTAGGTAGATGTAGCGCTGGAAGCCGTCAGGTGCCTGCACCGAGAGCAGCCAGCGTTCCTCCCCGTGCAGCGCTACCCGGCCGAGTAGTTCGAGCCGGTAACCGAGCTTCGGCAGTTCATGCAAACCGTACAGGTTGCTGTCGCGACCCCGCTCCAACGCCTGCCGCCCTTCCCCTGACAGGGGCAGGGTTGCCGCCGCGCCCTGCGGCCACTGCCAGCCGCCTTGCGGGCCCAGTGCCTCGGTGAAGACACGCTCCTCGCCCGCGTACACGTCGATGCGCATGAAACCGTCCCGTGTTGCCCGGTAGTCACCGCGCAGGGTAAATGCGGGCTCGGTGATTTCCAGCGCGATACGGATCGACTCGATCGATTCGATCGCTGCGGCACCGCCGCGGGCATCGGCATTGCCTTTCAGCAACGCGTCGAGCGGGGACGGTGTCGCCTGGCAGCCGAACAGCCAGACCAGACTGCAGGCCATCAGCAGTCGTACCCCTGAAATCATTAAAGAATCCTCTAAGTGTTGTACTTCGCCTGTACGAAAGTTCTGACACATCTCAGGCTGACCGCGTGTCGCGTGTGTCCTCTTGAAGCAACCGCAGGCGAGCGCAACACAAGGTGACGTGGGGCGCTGGAGCGGGGCACTGCGGTCTGTGGCCTGCCAATGGCGTTACGGCTTCGTAGGCCAGAACGCCGTGATACAAACTGTGTTTCAGGGCTTTCCGTCCCGCCTCACCACCTCGATCCGCTCCAGCGCCTCGAGGTACTGGCTTACGGCTTCGAGCGGCAGGTCGCCGAATTCCGCCACCAGCCAGCGGCGAATCTCGCTGATGCTGCGCTGCCCGTCCACCAGGTTCAGGGCCTCGTAGGCCTGGTCACCGGTCAGCGCCATGGCTGCCAACTCCTCGGGTGTAAAGTGCGCCTCGCGATAACTGTAGCCGAAGGCCCACATCGGACCCCTGACTTCGGGATTGCGCGCGAACACCCGGTCGTCCCTGATCTCTGCCATCGCGGTTTCCAACCCCGGCGTGGTGAGCTGTTCCAGTTGGGCGTAGGCGTCGAGTACGGCCTGTTTGATTGCCGCGGGCAGGGGCGCAAACGGTTCGATGCTGGCGATCTTCTCGCGCTCCACAGCCCAGTGAATCGCCATGACCGGCGCCCGATCGAGGGGCGACAGGGATGGCTGCTGCAGGCTGTTGCCCCGGGCACGCTGTAGCGCGTTGGCCTTCAGAAGGCGGGTCAGCGGCTCCACATCCTCAGGCCCGAAAGCGGCCAGGTAGTACCCCTGCAGTGCGGCGATGAAGGCGGCGCGTTTCAGCTTGGTCGGGTCGATGTTGGCGGCGATGTCGAAGTTGGTATGGATGTAGCGATCCGGCCAGTCGTGCAGGTAGATGCCGGGAATGCGAAAGCTGCCCTCGTTGAACACCTGGTGGTCGCTGCCGAGGTCCAGCGCTTCCATGACCGCCAGCTGCGGGTTGCGGGTGCCCTCGGCGGAGACCAGCGGAAAGTCCGCCGCCTCTCCGGAAGCATGCGCCAGTGTCTGCGCGTTGACGAAATGCCCGATCTCGTGCGCCACGTCCCCGACGAAGCTGGGCAGGCTGACAGGCCCGCCGGAGATGCGAAATACACTCTTGGTCACCGCGCCCCCGCCAACCATATCCATGTGGATATTGGCCATCACCCGCTCCACGTCGCCGCGGTCCACCAGGTAGATCAGCGAGCCCTCGATTTCCGCCGGCCAGATGAAGCGGAGGGTGCGAGCCGGAGGGGGCAGGCGGCCGCTGTCGATCAGGGTTTTCAGTGCCCGCGCCGCCTCCAGTTCCGCCACGCAGCCCGACGCATTGTCGTTCGCGCCCGGGCCGCGGGTGGTCCAGATGGCAGGTGAAGATGATCTCGTCTTCGGCCCGAGCGCCGGTGCCCGGGATCGATGCGTCTACCAGCACATACTCTCCGGGCTTGCGCTCAGCTCGGACCTCGGCCTCCAGGGTGATCGTCTCACCCTCTGCCAGCCGCGTCTTCCAGGCATTCGCGGTGCGCAGGTTGACCATGAAGGCAAAGGTGCCCGGCTCCTTGAAGCTGTCCAGGTGCCCCCATCGCACCAGGCGGTCGTCTTCCAGCCACCACGCTGATTTCTGGTTCGGCGCGTAGCTGACGATGCCTGCCGCACCGTACTGTCCGACGGCCAGATCCTGAACGGCGCCGGGCTGGCTCACGGTCAGCACCAGTTTGCCGCTAACGTTCTTCCCGGCGTAGTCCTCGGGCGACGTGCCGGCACCGATATCAACCAGCTCGGCCTCGGCCTTGCCGGAGACGGAGTCCTGGGCCACGGACAGTGGCATGGCGTCCCAGCTTCCGTGCCGCTGCACGCGCTTGCCGCTGGCGTCCAGTTCCCAGAGCTCGGCGAATTCGACGTCCCAGGCGGGTCTCGATTTCTGGGTGCCGAACATCGTCTTGCCGTCCGCGGGGTAGGTGCGAATCCGGGCGTCGTCGAAGCCGTAGGACTTGAGCTGCCCCAGCACGTGATCCGCTGCCTGGCGGAACTGGCTGCTGGCGCGCGTGCGGTGGTAGAGCGTGATCTCATCGAGGTTGCGCTTGGCGGCCACGCCGCTGACCTCCTGGGCGATCGCGGCGATGGTCGGGCGCTCGATGAGCTGGGTGAGGTCCGCTTGAGCGAGCAGGGGAACCATCAGCAGGAGGGCAAGGCAGATACGCATAGCGGTCTTTCCAGTAAACGACGAGTCGTGAGTATAGGGTTTGCGTATGGGTGTTAACCAGCAGGCGGGACAGGAGGCCCGCGATAGACTACTGCCGCCAACGACGCTGGAGGCGGGGTCGTCATTGACCATCCGCAGACGGTTCAGTAAATGAAGCGGAGCCTCAGAACACCGAGGTGGTTGGCCCGGTCCAGGCCTTCCTCGGCATGGAAATACTGGTTCATGTAGCCCGCCTCGATGGCAAGGCCCGGTTTCAGTGTCCAGGTCAGGCTCGCTGCGAGCCGATGCTGACTGATACCGTCGCTGCCACCCCAGTCGCTGGAGTGAAGGTCGAAAAAAGGCTCGATGCCGAGGGACAGGGTATCGGCACCAAGAAACGAAACCGGGCGCTGGTAAGACAGCGCCAGCCGTATCACCCAGCGCGTATCATCGGCCGTTTCCAGGCTGCGCTGCTCCAGGCGTGTGCGGAACAGGAGTTGTCCGCCGGCGACGTCGCCAGGCATGCGCCAGTCGACCTGCTGCCAGAGGCGGTTTTCGTAAATCGAGTTGCCTTCCCGATCCCGTACCCGGAATCGCCCGTATCCCAGCCACGCCCGGGTATTGTCGTCGACAGCGTAGCCGACGGCTGGCCGGATCAACCACTGGGAGAGACCGCTGCCGATATCGAAGTAGCGGCCTTGCGAGTCAACGGCATAGCGCCAGCGGCTGTCGACGTCGTCACCGAGCCTGCCGCCGGCCTGGACTATCATCCAGAAGCCCGGCGCGTGGTCGGCGCCCTCGTCTGCAACAAGTGATGACGTGGGCAGGAGCGTTAGGCCGATGATGGCGAGGCCGTATCTCCAGCCCGGTTGTCGCGAGTGTACGCTTTCATGTACCCCAAGCAGTTCAATATGCACGAGCCGGTCCTGTCCGTATACCGAGAAAACGCGACATGATAATCGGGAACCGGCCGCCCGCCTGTAGAAATCCAGTGTATTTGTGAACGTTTTCCAAGTGATACGAAACTGCTGGCCGGTCTGGTTCGGGCCTGGCAATCCGAGACTAACAACGGCCACTGGGAGAACGGATGCCAAGCGCCCTCGCGGAGGGCTATGTGCGGTGGCTGGCTTACTGCTCGCGCTACAGAGTTTCCTGAGGCCGACAGCTTGCGAGGCATGGGAGCTTCTTCTGGCCTGGCCGCAGCGACGGAAGCACGATCGCCCGGCGCATGCGGATGAATGTCTCTGAAGTATCAAAGACGTACACTTGCCTGCCGGCATTGTCGATGCGTGACAACGCCCGTGCAGCACATGTGGAGTCGCTGCCGCTTGTTCACTGAGCTTCGACGATCAGGTCAAGCTCCAGTGAGTAGTAATCCTTATCTTCCAGCGCTTTGAGGTAGCTCTCCGCTTTTGCTTTGATGGACTCAATTTCGTGCGGGTGATAGCCCGGGTAGTACTCCGACATTAGTTCGTTCTCTTCACAACCCGGCTCAGCCCGGCACGAGAGAATATCCCAGGCGGCCCTCTGTTCTTCCTGCCAATCCCTGTACTGCGAAAAGTATTGAAGAACCGAATAGAACGCCTGCAATCTCAAGTAGTCATCATCTCCAGCCTCTTCAAATGCCTGGGGAATTAGAGATAAGTAGTGCTCCTCTGCGAGAGCGTCAGAGTTGTAGGTGAGGTCCCTCTCGAGTTTAGCTATCGCACTGCCATTTGCGCTTGCTGTCTCCAACCAGGACAGATACGCCTCGCGATTATCAGTGCCAGGTAATCGATCATACAGAGCGCTGCAGCGTTCCCACTGTTCCGCGAAGGCGTCTTTAAATTCCTGCGGGAAGTTGTGGTCGTACTTAAGTTCCTGCGCCTCTGCCTCTGTCAATTTACCGCTCGGGCACGCTCTTAATACCTGCGCCACAATGAATTGGGCTCTCGCGTCGCCGCGCTCCGCGTCACGTATGTACTCGTTGTAGATTAATGAAGGCTCTGCATGTATCCGGTAAGCGAGTGAATGCGTGTAGGTTTCGGTGGAATTCGGCGCAGGCGTGGACCCGCTCTCTTGGACGATCGGAAGATTCGCCGGTGTCAGTCGTGTGCGCGACGCTGCTACGACTTCGGTTAGCTCTTGGTCCGGTTCCATCTCTGGTACACTCTTGGGAGGGTGATGAGCCGCTTCCTTGTTCAGGAAAGGGATGGCTGCGGCCACAACCAGCAACAGAGTCGCGCCCAAAGCCGTTTTGCCTCTAGCGGATTTCATGTTTCTGATCATATCATTGTACTTCTCGAGGTGAGCTAGTGGACAGCGAGGCGGGCTGTTGAGGCCTCTTGAGAGCGATTCAGCGAACACCCCGCCTGCATTCTTGCGAATTCAATCCAAAGGATTATCGCTCCGCAAAGAAGACGTCGACGACTTTGACCCGTTTTTTGCCGCTCTCGTTCTCCAAGGTCGCCCAGGACCAGATCGGCAGGCTGTTACCCGCACCATCCTTGCGCCTGTTCACCTTGACGTCGAGGTCAATGTCCCGGATGGTGCTGTCCGCCAGGTCGGTCAACTCACTCGGCTGCGAAATGCCGTCGGCGTTGCTATCGTTCCATAGCGACAGTCGGGACCAAACCGAATCCAGGGATGAGATAACGCCGTCGGCGTTCCCTCCATTGATGGCCTCATCATACTGACGGAGTGCAAGATAGCCGTTGCCCGCCTTGCCCTTCTCGTCGAGCAGGTCGGTGCCCACACCGAAGAGTTCACTGCCGTCATCGACATGTCCGTTACCGTTCAAATCGATGTGCAGGAACGCATCATCGGTGTGCTGGTCCACCCACTGTATATTCAGTGGTTGTCCCGACCCGAGAATATCGAAGTAGACGGATTCCATTCTGTTGCCGAGTTGAAAGCCGTTACCCAGAAGGTCCACCAGTAGGGGACTGCATCCCGCCGCTTGACCGGGAATGCTCCAACCGGCGGTAAACAGAGTCGCAGTTATCAGAGCGGGTTTAATACAGAAAATTTTCATAATGTTCATCCTTCTTGGAATGGAAAAGGGAGCTACACCGAAATGCGGCTCCGCCTATTGAATGACTCCTCCGTCTCCGCCTCCGCATTGAGAAAACGAAATCTCTTCGTATCGAATCGAGCTCAGAGCGGAGATTTTCAAATAGAGCCCGGTCGGATTATTTACACCTGCAAAAGCGGCTCGAACCGAGTCACGCACTCTCGGTTTTTTCAGCTGGCCCAGCTCGTGTTGAGCCACCTGACCTGCACGGAGAATATTGAGTGTTGCGGGTGGTTCCGGGATCGCCCACGTCCACGTCTTGGCGATTGCCGCGGAGCCGAATGCTAAAAGAGAGACGGCAACGATCCTTCTATTCTTTGTTGATTTACTGAGCATGAGAAAACTCCTGATGAGATTGTTAGAGGCTGGATAAAATGCACTGCCGGCAGAACTTTTACAGATGGAAGAGGGCGGACGGAGGAGAAGATACCTCCCTTCCCGGACTTTCCGTTTTCAAAAGGAACAGTCCTCTTCAGTAATGAAGCCGGCTGTATCGCCCGGCCGATCAGAGACGCCTGTCCATCAAAGAAACAAAATGTCCTGCAGTATCCCATCTCGGCATTCCTTGCCCTGCCGTGAGCGCTGAACTCACTTGGTCATCGAATCGCGCATGAAGCGGAGACGTTGGCAGCCATGTCAGAATGCGAAATATGCGGTACGAGAACAACGGTCAAAACCGCCCAACTCGCAGCGGATTCGATCAAGTCCGGAAGGTGTGGAGTTACGTGAGATGAGCCAGGTTTGGGTATCGAGCGGCCTGGTTTATACCTGCATCACTTCAGCAAACCGATCTGCCTTGCATAAAACGAGTAAAGCACTGCCAGCACGCTGAGCAGCAGAAAGACCATTTCCAGCACTATCTGGTCCTTGCTGATCACACTCGCGACATCCGCCAGAATAAATCCCCGGAACATAATGATCATGACCAGTGCCAGCGAAAGGCTGTAGAGCGGGACAGCAAGTGCGCTGAAACCCACCAGCGCCACGGCCCCGAGCAGCCGGGTTAGCGCGGCCGCACAGGAAGCGGCAATAACCCACGTTGGAATCTCAGCGATATAGCTCGCGTACTCCGCCGATATCCGACCCTCGGATACCAGCCTGGACCAGTGTTCCGGTGAAGCCAGGAAGAAACTGAATGTCACCAGGCCGGCGTAGGCGCAGCCCCATAGCAGCAGAAAGACAGTGATAAGCCAATGGAAAATCAGGTTGCTCATACTCCAGTTCGAATCATTGTCTGCGCTAGTCACTCTTGCTGCCACCGCTGTGTCGGCCTTGTGCCAGTCGATCGCGTTAACGGCGACTCTCGATGGCACTGCGGATCACCAACTCCAGATCATCCAGCGGAATGTCGTCCCTGTCGCTAAAGTTGATACAGCCTTTCCCCGTTTTGATGCCCGGGTGTGCCTTCTTGAACGTTTCAAGGTGAGCAGGCGAACAGGTATACAACAACACATAGCTCTTTTGATTTGCAACCGCCACCCATCCATCGGCAAATGCGTAGGTTGATCTTGTATTGCATCGATTCCTTGACGCCAGGGTAGAGGCGCCTGATCAGCGCCATGATTGACAGCAACCTCTCGCGGCGGCCTTCGGGCGTATTGCGAACATAGTCATCTACTAGCATTTCGATTCATGCTCGAATCCCTGCCTCGATGGAATGATACTTACCTCGATGTGTTGATCACAGCTCGTCTTAAAGCACAATCACCTTACATTCCGGTTGGAAAGCATCCATGCCCCATCGCCGTGGGTTCCGGTTCAGAACTTCCCCAGTGCCTCCTCGATCGCAGCCTCACTCATTGCGCTAATAGCCGGTTCGGTTCCGACGCCGACGGCAATGCCGCAGCCGCTCAAGAATGCCTGGCGGGGTCTCGGTTTGCATCTGCCCCGGAGTCGGTCTCGCCGCATCATCTTCGGTTTTCTCGCCCGCTGCTGAGACTCCATTATTGAATATTTTTTCGAGCACGACACCCCATTGCTTATCACGCCGATAGGGCAGGCGACTTGAAGGCGTGTAGAGAATCCAGGCGTCATAAGTACCTAAAACAGGTTGATCGATGCAAGTGCTTCGTTAATGTCGGATTTGCAGGGGCTTTGACGCTGCGTCTCAACCTTCATAAGAATTCGAGTCAAGGCCTGCGGGCAAAACATCAGTATGCAATGCTATCCCGAACCCGAACCCGAACCCGAACCCGAACCCGAACCCGAACCCGAACCCGAACCCGAACCCGGTCAGGGCGGGCAGCTTGTGCTCCATCGCAATCTATGCAGCCTTACCCAACTGTACTAAGGTAGTAGGACGCGCCCAGGGATCAGGGAGGTTGTACGCG
This sequence comes from uncultured Gammaproteobacteria bacterium, assembly GCA_963753815.1. GTDB lineage: Bacteria > Pseudomonadota > Gammaproteobacteria > Pseudomonadales > Halieaceae > CAVWDU01. The sequence goes on along the minus strand of CAVWDU010000003.1, from coordinate 1,089,656 downwards.
TGCATGTCCTGTTGATCGATGATCACGAGATGTTCCGCCAGGGAATCAAGTTTCTACTGACTGACCTTGATGACAAGGTACGATTCACCGAGGCTGGGACCTGCGAGGAGGCACTCGCCATCCTCGACGAGGAATCAATTGACCTGATCCTGCTCGATCTCAACATGCCTGGCTCCGACGGCCTGGGTGCGTTGCATGACATTCATCTCGCGCACCCCGGAATTCCATTGTCGGTGCTGTCCGGTATCGACGACCCCGAGGTCATTCGCCGGGCGATCGACGCCGGCGCCTCGGGCTTTGTGTGCAAGGCCTCCAGTTCCAAGGTGCTCATTGCGGGACTCAGGCTCATCCTCGCTGGGGGAACTTACCTGCCCCGAGCGGCGCTCCAGGGTGCGCTGGTATCCACGCCGCCTGCGGCGGAAAGACCCGCCGGTGTGGCCGTTGAGGTCGAGGCTGGTCACCTGTCGGGCCGACAGGCTGACGTACTGTTCAAGGCGATCCAGGGCAAGCCCAACAAGATCATCGCCCGCGAGCTGAACATCGCCGAGGGCACGGTCAAGGCCCACCTGTCCGCGGCCTATAAGAGCCTGCGGGTGCGCAATCGCACGGAGGCGGTGTATGCGGCGGTGAAACTGGGGCTGAAGCCTCCCACCGCACCGGCTCCTTCGACGCCTGATCGGAGCTGACGTCGAGGCAGGGTTTCGGGGACAGTTCACTTAACTACGAACGTTTCTGCGGGTTTCGGGGACAGTTCACTTAACTACGAACGTTTCTGCGCCGAGGTTTACCGGGATGGCGGTTAACGCCGAAGTAATAATGACCCCGTCGCCGAAGTAATTTTGACCCAACTTCGTCGGTAAGCTGGCGCCCTTTGGATGGGATATCAGGGTCAGTTCACTTATCCAAAGAACGCTTCTGCGCCGAGGTTTACTGGGACGGTCTCTTTAACGGCTTAGGTGACAGATACCATCCCGTGGCTGAACAGAATTGATGTTCGATGTTTCAGCGGGAACGCTTTCTGGTTATGAGAGGAACCCTATATATTCCAAAAACAGCTCAAAGATGAAGCATCTGTTGTAGAAGGCATGTTTCAAGGCTGGTGACTTCGCATGTACTGGTATTGATTCTGTTAACTACGCCGAGCGCTCGTTAACGGCGTAATCAACCAGGCGTTACGCTGTCCCGGACTCTACTTTTATTCGAGCAAGACTACATTTTACTGCTCACGGTTGAGTGAACTGTCCCCGTTATTCTTGTCCCTCCAATTCCGGATGTTTCATTCCGGAAATCTCCACTGTCATATTGGCGTCATCCATCCGTCATAAAGCGTAAAACGTTCTGTCACAACCCGGTGTGAGACTCCCAGATGCCCATCCCACCCGAAACGGAGTATCCTCACGATGAAGAGACGATTTCGCACCCGAATCCTTCACCACGCCATCGCCGGCGCCACGGCACTGCTGCTGGGTGCCACTCTGCCGGCGACAGCCGACAACGACAGGCGCGGTAAAGACGAGCGCTTTCGGTGGGTTGCAACTTTCGACGTGATTGCCGGTAACGGCTCCGGGGTGGCCGAGATCATCGATGTAACGGGCGATGGCAAGACCCTCATCTACACCGACGCCGACAATGACCAGATCGGTTTTGTCGATATCAGCGACGAGGACGACCCACAGCCCGGCGGCGTTCTCAACGTGGGCGGGGAACCCACCAGCCTCGCCGTGTTGCGCAAGTACGTACTGGTGGCCATCAACACCTCGCCGTCATTCACCGAGCCTTCCGGCGAATTGCGGGTGTTCGACCTCAAGACACGCAGCCTGGTGGCGCAGTTCGACCTCCCCGGCCAGCCTGACTCCGTCGCCGTGGCGCCGAAGAAAAAATACGCCGCCGTGGTGATCGAGAACGAGCGCGACGAGGACCTCAACGGCGGCCTGTTGCCCCAGTTCCCCAGCGGCGGCCTGACCATAGTGGACACCCGCGGCCACCCCAGTGGCTGGACCTTGCGGGAGGCCGACCTGTCGCCGGTCGCAGCCAATGCCTTCGAGGGTGCGGACCTGGAGCCAGAATTCGTCGATATCAACAAAAAAAACCAGGCCGTGGTTACCTTTCAGGAAAACAACCACCTGGCCGTTGTCGACCTGAAGTCCGGCAAGACCGTTTCGCAGTTCAGCGCCGGCACGGCTGACCTGCACAACGTCGACACCGTCGAGGACGACCTGATTATTCTCGACAGCAACATCACCAAGCGTCGCGAGCCGGATGCCGTGGCCTGGATCGGCAACAAATACTTCGCCACCGCCAACGAGGGCGACTACGAAGACGAGAACGGCGAGGAGGGCGGCAGCCGCGGCTTTACGGTGTTCGATCGCAAGGGCGATATCGTGTTCGAATCCGCCGAGTCCTTCGAGCACCTGCTGGTTTCCGCCGGCCATTACAACGAGGGGCGTTCTGAGAACAAAGGCGTCGAACCCGAGGCGGTAGAGTCCGGCAGGTTCGGCGGCGATACGCTCCTGTTCGTGGGTTCGGAGCGCTCCAATGCAGTCGGTGTTTATGAAGTGGACGGCAAGAAGCCCAAGCTTTTGCAGGTGCTGCCAACCGGTATCGGCCCGGAGGGTCTCAAGGCGATACCCAGCAAGAAACTGTTCGTGGCCGCCACCGAGTCTGAAGCAGCGGGCGCCGGCATCCCCACGATGATCAATATCTACAAGCGGACCAAGCGCGGTGACTACACCTACCCGATGATTGTCTCCGGGGATGACGGTAACGGTCTGCCGATTCCGTGGGTGGCCCTGTCGGGCATGGTGGCCGACCCCTGGGACGCGGACACCCTGTACGCGGTGAGCGACTCGTTTCTCGCGGAGGGCTTCGCCTACACTATCGACGTTTCGGAGCAACCCGCGACGATCGTCGACCGGGTGCAGATCACCGGCGCCAGTCAGGGGCTGGACCTCGAGGGTATAGCGGTGGGGCCGGACGGCAACTTCTGGCTCGGCAGCGAGGGCCAGACCCCGGGAGGCCGCGAAAACCTGGTGCTCAAGGTGGACCCGCTCAGTGGCGCCGTGCTGGATGAGATCGAACTGCCCGCCGGCCTGGTGGATCAACGCCGTGGCAACGGCATCGAGGGGATAGCGGTCACCGGTGCCGCGGGAGCCGAGGTCGTTTATGTCGCTATCCAGCGCGCCTGGCCCGACGAGGGCGATACCGACGAGGTGAACACCAAGATCGGCCGCTACGACGTGAGCACGGGTGAGTGGGGCTTCGTTCACTACCCGCTCGAGCCCGAGGGCGCCGGTGACTGGATCGGCCTGTCCGAACTCACTGCGATGCCGGACGGCAGTTTCAACGTCATCGAGCGCGACAAGGGCTGGGGCGAGAGTACCGGCCCGGTGGCCGAGCTGAAAGCGTTGTACAGCGTGGACCTGGCGTCCGCCGAGTTCCGTGCCTTTGATGATCCGCAGGGCCTGGTGACCATCGACAAGACGCTCTACGCCGACGTATTGCCGCTGCTGCAGGAGAACAGCATCTGGACCACAGAGAAGCTGGAAGGCTACGCGATCACGACCGATGGGCGCGAGTTCGTCGTCACCGACAACGACGGCGTCGACGATGCGCCGGGCGAGACAGTCTTCCTCGAACTGAACGCGGATGAGCGGGATGATTACGACGACGACGACGACGACGACGACGATGACGACGACGACGAGATGAAGACGATGATGATTGATTGACCACCCGGTCAATCACACTTGAAGACCCCGCCCGCGCTCTTGCTGGCGGGGTTTTTGTTATCCCAGGATCGTTTCCGGGCTGTTTACTTAACGCCTGTGTTCCGGACGGTTATCCTGACTTGGATCCGTGCATAGCCTCAGAGGAGGCTGTGGATCGATAAGGCGTTCCGATAATCTCAACACTGCCATCGATGGGAGATAAGTAAACTGTCCCCGGAACCGATAATAAACTGTCCCCCTCGGAACCTCCACGCCTGTTTCAACACCCATAACCGGGCCTTCAGAGCGGCGTCTGGCTCGCTGAGCTATCATTCTGGTTCGCATCACCGCTGGAGTGGTCACCAATGAGTCAAGCTTCTCGCTGCCGCCAGTTTTTCTTTCTCCTTCTGCTACTGCCATTGGTTACTGCAGCCGAAGATCGGCCTCGGGCGCGCGATGCCGGGTTGGTGGTCGGTGTATTCCCGCCGGGGCCCCACAACGCGATCACAGACGTCGCAGGTGTGCGGGTCGGCCACGCCACCAGGATCGAGGGTGACGATATCCGCACCGGTGTCACCGCCATCATTCCCGCTGGCGGTGACCTGTTTGCGCGCCCGCTATCCGCGGCCGTGCATGTTGGTAACGGCTACGGCAAGTCTATCGGTCTCAGTCAGATTCGCGAGCTCGGGCAGATCGAGACGCCGATATTGCTAACCTGCACGCTGTGCGTGTGGAGCGCGGCCAACGCCCTCAAAGAATGGATCTATGAGCAGCCAGGTATGCCGGAGGCCACGGTTAACCCGATTGTCGGCGAGTGTAACGATGCCCGTGTCAACAATATGTGGGCCGATCCGATCGGCCGGGACGAGGTCTATGCCGCGTTGGCGGCCGCCAAGCCCGGGCCGGTGGCCGAGGGTAGTGTCGGTGGTGGCACGGGTACCCAGGCGTTCGCCTGGAAGGGCGGCATCGGCACCAGCTCGCGGGTATTGCCGACATCGGTCGGCGGTCACACGGTCGGTGTGCTGGTGCAAACCAATTACGGCGGCGTGATGACTATCGGGGGCGCACCGGTGGGCAAGTCACTGGGCCGCTACGCCTACCGGGAAGCAGTAGCAAGCAGTACCGAAAGCAGCGACCCCGGTGATGGCTCGATAATGATTGTGGTTGCGACCAATGCACCCCTGGATGCACGCCAACTGAAACGGCTGGCCAGCCGAGCGCTCATGGGCCTCGCGCGCACCGGGTCCTTCGCGAGCAATGGCTCCGGGGACTACGTGATTGCTTTCTCAACAAACGAGGCGACGCGTGTGCCGCGCGAGGGGATGAAGCCGGTAACCACCGCGGCGCTGACCAACCCGGCAATGTCCCCACTGTTTGCCGCGACCGCAGAAGCCACCGAAGAGGCCATCTATAACGCTATTTTCAAGGCGACCACGGTGGAGAGTAAGCGTGGCAGTTTGAAGGCGATTCCGCTTGAAGACCTGTACCGTGTCCTCGACCGGCACAATCTGCGGGATGTAGAGGGACGACAGTAGTACTTTGGGCCCCTGGAAGTCTAACCGGCGATGCAGATGGGTGGTTTCTCAGTAAAGCCCGCATCTGCTGTCTTCTGGGCAGGACTTACTGTCTCATAGAAAACTTCTTGTTCTTGTTTATCATGGAACTCCGTGTTGCAAAGCTCCCGTGGAATTGCAGGAAAATTGCGTGACCGAACACTGAACCCTTGTACTCGCTATACACTACGCCGGAGGGCTAAAAATGAAACGAAACCTCGTAATCTGCTTCGACGGAACCTGGAATACACCCGACAACGATGGCGATATTGGTGGTAACAACAACACGAATGTCCGACTATTTTTCGACGGCTGCAGCAAAACAGCACTGGACGGAACAAGTCAGCTCAAGTGGTACGACAAAGGCGTCGGAACGAAGTGGTACAACAAGCTCTCTGGTGGCGTGTTTGGTGTCGGTTTGTCAAAAAACATTCGGCAAGGGTACAGCTGGATTGTCGACAACTACGAGGATGGTGATGACATTTATATTGTTGGGTTTTCAAGGGGAGCTTACACCGCCCGCAGTTTAGTCGGCATGTTGAGAAACTGCGGTCTCGTGAAGCGTGCCTCCGGAAGCAAGCGTCAGCGCGACGACATTATCAGCGAAGCTTACCAACTCTACCGCGCCAAGGATGATGGCGCGGACACGCCGTCCGCCAGGATGTTTCGGTCCAGGTATTCAAGCCCTGTGAAAATAAAGTTCCTCGGCATCTGGGACACTGTCGGTGCGCTCGGTATCCCCATAAGCTCGTTTGAGTGGTTTAACCGCAGGTACTACGAATTCCATGATACGGAGCTAAGCAGTATCGTTGAGCATGCCTATCATGCACTGGCCACCGATGAGCATCGGGAGAATTACGCGGCGACACTTTGGGACCCAAGGGAAAAGCCCAATCAGGTAATCGAACAAAAATGGTTTGCGGGCGCTCACTCTAACGTCGGCGGTGGTTACAGCACGCGGGCGCTCTCGAATGTCGCACTTGAATGGCTCATGAAAAGGGCACAAGATTGCGGGCTTGGATTCGAACCCGATTCCATCCCAGCCGTGACCAAACGCAACATCAAGGGTAAAGCTATCGACTCGTACGAAGAGTTTCTCGGCGGTCTCTACCGTATCACCAGAGATCGATACTATCGCCCGATAGGCAAGACACCCAATGGTATGGAGGGTGTCCATGAGGCTGTGGTAGAGCGTTACAAGTCTGATCCCAATTACAGGCCGAAAAATCCTGTCGGGCCACACGTGGCAGGCCTGGGCGATCCTCTGCTTGGCCGAATACGGGCGTAGGCTACTAAAATGGCTTAGCGTCTGCTCAGACTAGCCGTCTTGACGAGCAGATGCCGAGCGCGTAAGGGGTGTTGGGTTCAAAAGAGGTAAATGGTGCCCAGAGACAGAATCGAACTGCCGACACGGGGATTTTCAATCCCCTGCTCTACCGACTGAGCTATCTGGGCATTTGCAGAAAATGCGGGAGGCGCGTATTAAAACCGCCCGGGGGTAGCCTCGTCAAGTCCCTGATGGCGCGGGTGCGGAGTGGGCCTCGGGTCGCCAATCTCTGCCACAAGCGGTCGGGCCCGCTCAGGACTCCGGTGGCACATACCCCTCGGCACGGTCGTAGTCTTCCCCGGAGAAATAGCTCTCCATCTGCGCCTGCAGATACTTGCGGGTTTCAGGGTCGATCAGGCTGAGCTGCTTCTCGTTGATCAGCATGGTCTGGTGGCTTTGCCAGTCCTGCCAGGCCTGTTTGGAGATGTTGTCGTAGATGTCCTGGCCCCGGGCGCCCGGGAACGGGGGTGCGTCCAGGCCTTCCATTTCCTGCTGGTACTTCCTGCACATCACGGTACGGCTCATGTTCACTCCTCGTTGTTATTCAGTCTCGCCAGCAGGCGGCTGACCGGGGCCGCCAGGCCGATGGCGGGGGGTTGCTGCAGGTTATACCAAACGCGGTCGGCGCCCGCCATGATCATCTCCGGCCGCGCCGGCAGTACCGCCAGGATGGGCTGTATGTCGAGGTGGTAATGGCTGAATGTATGGCGGAACGGGGCCCAGTCGGTTACCGCCGCGGGCTCGATGCCGAAGCGGTCCAGGCACCAGGTCGTGCCGGTCTCCGCCTCGTCGAGTTCCGGGAAGCAGTAGAGCCCGCCCCAGATGCCGCTGCCGGGGCGCTTCTCCAGCCAGGTTTCGCCACCGGGGGTTCGCAGCATCAGGAAGCGCGTCGCCCGCACCGGCAGGGCTTTTTTGGGTTTTTTGCCGGGAAAGTCGGCCTGTCGGTCCTCGGCCAGGGCCCGGCAGTCCTTGCTCACCGGGCAGCTCTCGCAGCCCGGCGAGGAGCGAGTGCACAGGGTGGCGCCCAGGTCCATCATCGCCTGGCTGTAGTCCGCGTTCCGCTCGTTCGGGGTGTAGCGCTCGGCCAGTCCCCACAGGGCTTTCTGCACCGCGGTCGTACCCGGCCAGCCGGCTACCGCGCCGTGGCGCGCCAGCACCCGCTTTACGTTCCCGTCGAGAATGGCCGCGCGCTGGCCCAGCGCGATGCTGAGTATCGCGCCCGCCGTGGATCGACCGATGCCCGGCAGGGCGCACAGCCCCTCCAGGTCGGCGGGGAATTCGCCGTCCAGCTCCTCCGCCACGATCTGCGCGCTGCGGTGCAGGTTGCGGGCGCGGGCGTAGTACCCAAGCCCCGTCCACAGGTGCAGCACCTGGTCTATATCAGCCCGGGCGAGGTCTTCCACGGTGGGGAAGGCGGCCATGAAGCGCTGGAAGTAGGGGATCACCGTCTGCACCTGGGTCTGCTGCAGCATGATCTCCGATACCCACACCCGGTAGGGGGTGATGTCCTCCTGCCAGGGCAGGTCCTTGCGCCCGGCGCGGTCGAACCAGGCCAGCACGCGCTGCGAGAACTCCAAATCCTGTTTATCTGTCACTCTGTCGGGTCGCTGCTGATGGAAGCTCGGATAGGTCACCACCGCTGGTCCCGGCCTTACTTCGGTGCAGTGGCGGACGACAGTATAGCGGGGATCGCCCGCGGGCTGGCAGCTCGGCCGCGAAGACTTCAATACCTGCGGATTCTGGCCACACAACCGCCGATGAATTCATGCGGGCTTTCTTCTATAATGGCGCGCTCTTCGGCCGGGGTGGTGTAGAGCTGGTGCTGGACTGGTTTCTAGCCGGATTCGATCAACAACCGACACCGCCCACCCAAACGCGCCGCGATCCATCGAACTGGAGGCATCCATGGCTGACCGCCAGGCCACGATCACCCGCGATACGCTCGAGACGCAGATTACCGTCAGCGTCAATCTCGACGGCAGCGGGCACGCGGAATTCGCCACCGGTATTCCCTTCCTCGAGCACATGATGGACCAGATCGCCCGCCACGGGTTGATCGACCTCGATATCAAGGCCAATGGTGACCTCCACATCGACGACCACCACACGGTGGAGGATATCGGCATCACCCTCGGCCAGGCGGTGGCGCAAGGCGGTGGGCGACAAGAAAGGTATCTATCGCTACGGCCATTCCTATGTGCCGCTCGATGAAGCGCTGTCCCGGGTGGTGATCGACTTTTCCGGCCGGCCCGGGCTCACCTACCACGTGCCCTACACCCGGGCCTCGGTGGGCGGCTTCGATGTCGACCTGTTCGCCGAGTTTTTCACGGCTTCGTCAACCACGCCCAGGTCACCCTGCACATCGACAACCTGCGCGGCGACAACACCCATCACCAGGCGGAGACGGTGTTCAAGGCCTTCGGCCGCGCGCTGCGCATGGCGCTCACAGCCGATGCCCGGATGGCGGGCACCACGCCCTCCACCAAGGGCGTGCTCTAGGGCGGACTGGTCAATGCCTACGATTCCTATAGCTGAGCGAGGCGCGCGGCGATGAGCGGCGTGGTCGCTGTCATCGATTACGGCATGGGCAATCTGCACTCCGTGGCCAGTGCGCTGGAGCACGTGGGCGCCGAGCAGGTACTGGTCACCCACGACGCCGAACAGATTCGCCAGGCGGATCGGGTGGTGTTCCCCGGCGTCGGCGCCATTCGCGACTGCATGGCGGAAATTCGCCGGCTGCAGTGCGACCGGCTGCTGGCGGACGCACTCACCACCCAGCACAAGCCGGTGCTCGCCATCTGCGTGGGCCTGCAGGCGCTGATGACGCGCTCCGAGGAAAACGGCGGCGTGGACTGCCTCGATATCATCCCCGGCGAGGTGCGCTATTTCGGCCAGTCCCAGCGCGATGCCGCGGGCAACCGCCTGAAGGTGCCGCACATGGGTTGGAACGAGGTGGAGCAGACGCTGTCTCACCCTTTGTGGGAAGGAATACCCGACCGCAGCCGGTTCTACTTTGTGCACAGCTACTACGTGGCCGCGCGGGACCGTGAGTTGGTTGCGGGGGCGGTGGACTACGGCGTGCGCGCCGATGCCGCCCTGGCGGTGGACAACCTCTTCGCCGTGCAGTTTCACCCGGAAAAGAGCCACACCGCCGGCCTGCAACTGCTGCGCAATTTCCTGCACTGGAGCCCGACATGCTGATCATCCCCGCCATCGACCTCAAGGATGGCTACTGCGTTCGCCTGCGCCAGGGCCTGATGGACGAGAGCACCGTATTCTCCCGCGACCCGGTCGCCATGGCCGAACGCTGGGTCAAGGCCGGTTGCCGGCGCCTGCACCTCGTCGACCTGAACGGCGCGTTTGCCGGTGAGCCGGTGAACGGCGAAGTGGTCTCGGCCATCGCCGCGGCCCACCCGGAACTACCGATCCAGATCGGCGGCGGTATCCGCTCGCTGGAGACCATCGAACACTACCTGAAAGCGGGCGTGAGCTACGTCATCATAGGCACCCTGGCGGTGAAGCAGCCGGAATTCGTGACCGAGGCCTGTGCGGCCTTTCCCGGCAAGGTCATCGTTGGGCTGGACGCGGTCGAGGGCCTGGTTGCCACCGACGGCTGGGCCCAGGTCTCAAGCATCGAGGCCGTGGACCTGGCCCGCCGCTTTGAGGCCGACGGCGTGGCCGCTATCGTCTACACCGACATCGCCCGCGACGGCATGATGGAAGGGGTCAACGTCGAGGCCACGGTCGCCATGGCCAAGGCCTCCAGCATCCCGATCTTCGCCTCCGGCGGTGTCACCAACCTCGACGACGTGGCGGCCCTCAAGGCCGTCGCCGATGTCGGTATTACCGGTATCATCACCGGCCGTGCGATCTACGAGGGCACCCTGGACCTCGCCGAGGCGCAGCGCCTCTGTGACAAGGCCGACTGACCGTGGGCCTCGCCAAGCGCATCATTCCCTGCCTGGACGTTGAAAACGGCCGGGTGGTGAAGGGCGTTAATTTCGTCGACATCCGCGATGCCGGCGACCCGGTGGAAGTCGCCGCCCGCTACAACGAACAGGGCGCCGACGAGGTGACCTTCCTCGACATCACCGCCAGCCACGAGGGCCGCGAAACCACCGTACACACCGTCGAGCGCATCGCCGAGGAAGTGTTCATCCCGCTCACCGTTGGCGGCGGTATCCGCAGCCTCGAAGACATCCGCACCATGCTCAATGCCGGTGCCGACAAGGTCAGCATCAACACCGCCGCCATCCACAACCCGGATCTGGTCAGCGAATCCGCCGCCCGTTTCGGCTCCCAGTGCATCGTGGTGGCCATCGACGCCAAGCGGGTCGATGACGTCGACGGCGCACCGCGCTACGAAATCTTCACCCACGGCGGCCGCAAGCCCACCGGCATCGATGCCGTGGACTGGGCGCGAGAGATGGCGACGCGCGGCGCCGGCGAAATCCTGCTCACCAGCATGGATCGCGACGGCACCCGAGACGGCTTCGAACTCGGCGTCACCCGCGCCATCACCGACGCGGTCGACATCCCCGTTATCGCCTCTGGAGGCGTCGGCAACCTCGACCACCTCGTCGCCGGCATTCTCGAAGGCGGCGCCGACGCGGTACTCGCCGCCAGCATCTTCCACTTCGGTGAGTACACCGTCGCCGAGGCCAAGGCCTACATGGCGGAGCAGGGGATCGAGGTTCGGCTCTGACGCTTAGATGAACGCCTTACAGTGCATTGGGCAGCCAAGCCGATGATCATCCTGGTTCGCTAAGGCTTCCACTGAATATCGACTTTGCGATCGTTATGAGCACAATCCCTGAGATATAAGTTGATCAGGCTCTGGTAAGGAACACCGGACTCTTCAGCCATCTGCTTGAAGTAGTCGATAACATCTTCACTCAAGCGAATCGTTACAGATTTCTTGAGCTTTGAGGCATACGGGTTTTTCCGAGCCTTCATCTTGGAAAAATCGTACTCGTCTCTCATTTGGAACCACCCTGATAGTTTCGCCGCTCGGCCGGGGTAGCTTTCCTTGCTGAAATTATACGGAGTTCCTCTCCACTGATGCCCCGCTCGCAATGGACCACAACCAGAATTCGAGACTGGTTGCTCATGCCCAGAATGAGAAAACGCTCTTCATTCGGGGAATCTATGTCAGAAAATTGCAGTGCTAACTCATCGAAGAAAACGGATTTCGCTTCTTGGAAAGAGATTTTGTGTTTCTTGAGGTTTGACTTGGCCTTGGCTGAATCCCAAGTAAACTTGATCATGCATACAGTGTATGTACGTGTCCCCCGAAGTCAAGCGACGATCCAGGTAGATAGCGCGCCTAACAGAACTCGATTGATAACGGGCGGGATGGTGCACGACGGGGGCGTCTGGCGGCATGGATGCCGCCAGACGAACCTGGCCGGCCGCGCCTATACAGGGACGTATGCTTTTTGACGTCCCCCGACGGGCACCATCGCGGTCGTTATCCCCACGATGCCAACCGCCCGGCCAACCGCCCGGTCGCCACAGTCGACGGCGGTGGGAAGATAGTTACTAAACCAGCATCTATCTATTCCGGGTCCATACGTTACGCACGCAGAGTACCGGCAGCTGCCAATCAGCCCGGATTAGGCGCCTTTCCCGACCCGCGCTGCAGCCCGAGCACATTCAGGCCCTTGAGCAGGGTGAGTGCCTCGTAAAGCTGGTTGTCGCTGGACAGCAGTTCGCTGGCGGCCTTGTTGCTGGCGGCGACAGCCGCTTGTTCCTCGTTGTCGAGGTGGCCGGAGAGGTCAGCCTCACGCACCCGGCGGGAGTTGTCGTAGGCAGTCACCTTGGCGCGTTCCACGAGGATGTCGGGGTCGATGCCCTGGGCCTGGATGGAGCGACCGTTGGGGGTGAAGTAGCGGGCGGTGGTGAGCTTCACGGCGCGTTCGTCCGAGAGGGGCAGCACGGTCTGCACCGAACCCTTGCCGAAACTGCGGGTGCCCATTACCACCGCGCGGCCCCGGTCCTGCAGGGCGCCGGCGACGATCTCCGAGGCGCTGGCGGAGCCGCGGTTGATCAGCACCACGATCGGCATGCCATCGGTGACGTCGTTGGCCTCGGCCTCGTAGTTGATGTCCGCATTGGCGAGGCGGCCTTCGGTGTACACCACGGTGCCGCCGTCGAGGAACAGGCTGGCCACGTCGACGCTGGCGCCGAGGATGCCGCCGGGGTTGTTGCGCAGGTCCAGCACCAGGCCTTTCATCGGCTGCTCGTCGAGCAGCTTGCCCAGGCTGGTGCTCACGTCACTGCCGGTGTTGCGCTGGAACTGGGCGATGCGGATGTAACCGTAGCCCGGCTCGAGCCAGCGCTTGCGCACGCTGGCCATGCGGATGGTGTCGCGGGTGAGGGTCACGGTGAAGGGCTGGCTGGTACCCGGGCGGCCGATGGTGAGCTCAACGGTACTGCCCTTGGGCCCGCGCATCTTCTCGATGGATTCGTTGAGGCTCATGCCTTTTACCGGGTTCTTACCCAGCTTCAGGATCACGTCGCCGGTTTTCAGGCCCGCTTCTTCGGCGGGGGAACCGTCGATGGGCGAGATCACCTTGATGAAGCCGTCCTCCATGCCCACTTCCAGGCCGAGCCCGCTGAACTCGCCGCTGGTGTTGTCCTGCAGGTCCTCGAAGGCATCCCGGGTCATGTACACCGAGTGCGGGTCCAGGCCGTCCAGCATGCCGCGGATGGCATACTCCAGCAGGGTGCTGTCGTCGATCTCCTCGACGTAGCCGATGCGGATCTGGTTGAAAACGTCGGCGAATGTGCGCAGTTCCTCCAGCGGGAGAACGCCTTCCTCCACCGCCTGGGTCGCGGGGCTGCCCGCCAGTGCGGCCGTGGCGCCAAGGGTGGCCAGCAGGGGCCGGATCAGGGATGTCGAGTTTTTCATTGTTACCGCCAGCGTGGCCTGCCGCCACGATCTACTGCAAACGCCTAGTGTAACCGATTCTGCCCACTTTATACCCGTGAGCAGTCTATCGGACTCGGGATCACCTCAAGTCCGGCACATTGCCCGGTCAGCGCTTGCACCAGCGCGTCGGGTCGGTGGGTTTGCCCTTGTGCCGCACCTCAAAATACAGCGCCGGCTTGTCCAGGCCGCCGCTGCTGCCCACCGTGCTGATCGGGCTGCCCGCGGTCACCCACTCGCCCACGTCGCGCAGCAGGCTCTGGTTGTGGGCATAGAGGCTCATGTAGCCGTCGCCGTGGTCGATGATCAGCAGCAGCCCGGAGCCGCGGAACCAGTCGGCGTAGACCACGCGGCCGTGGTGTATCGCCTGCACCTCGGTGCCCTCGCGGGCGGGGATCGAGAGCCCCTGCCAGCGCATCTTGCCCTCGTTGCGGTAGCTGCCGTAGCGGTTTGCGGGCTTGCCCTTCACCGGCCAGGGCATCTTGCCTTTGGCACCGGCGAACGCCTGGTAGTTGTCCGGCACCTGCAGGTTGACCACCGCCTCCTCGATCGCCTTCAGCAGCGCCTCGAGCTTGGCGCGGTCGCGTTGCTTCTGCTCAAGCTCGGTGCCCTTGCTGGCAATGTCTTGTGAAAGGCTGGCCACCGCCGCGCGTCGCTCGGTCTGCGCCTGGGCCACTTGTTCCTGCTGCTGCGCCAGGGCCGCCTGCTGTTCCTCCAGTTGTTCCCGGTTGCTGGCGATCTCCTGCTGTACCTCGTCCAGCTGTGCGAGGGTCGCGCGGTAATCCGCCAGGCGCTCGGTGCGCGCGTCGAGAAAATAGCGGTAGTAGGTCATCATTCGGGATACGGCGTGTGGGTCCTGCTGGTTCAGCAGCACCTTCACCGGCGCGTCACCGCCCATCTGCCAGGCGGCGCGCAGCTCATCGGCCACCCGCGCCTGTTGTGCGTCACGCGCGGTTTCCAGTTCCCCCCGCTGCGCCTCCAGTTTGCCCAGTTCCTCCCGGGTGGCGGCGATATCGGTCGTGTTGGCGGCGATGTCGCGCTTGAGTTGGCCGAGCTCGAGGTCGGCGCGCTTCACTGCCTCCTGCAGGGTATTGCGGCGGCCCTTGGCCTCGCTGATCTCGCGGTTGATGCGGGTGATGTCCCGCTGCAGGGTCTTTAACTGCGAGCGGGCCTTTTCTTCGTCGGATTGCGACCAGGCCACCGTGCCGGTGGCGGCGACGGTCAGCGCAATGAGGAGCGCAGGGAGGAGCCCGAGCGCAGCGGAACGGGCGCGCGGGGGAGGCGTTTTCAACCGTCTGCGAGCAGGCTGCTGCCGGTCATCTCTGGCGGTTGCGGCAGGTCCATCAGGTCCAGCAGGGTGGGCGCGATGTCGGCCAGCTTGCCGGTGCCGGGTTTGAACGTCAGGGGCCGGTCGCCGATATACACAAGCGGCACCAGCTCGGTGGTGTGCTGGGTATGCGGCTGCCCGCTCTCGCGGTCCAGCATCTGTTCGCAGTTGCCGTGGTCGGCGGTGATCAGGGCCTGGCCGCCGCTTGCGCGCACCGCCCGCTCGATCGTCGCCAGCGCCGCATCGATCGCCTCCGTCGCCTGCACGGCCGCGTCGAAAACCCCGGTGTGGCCGACCATGTCACCGTTGGCGTAGTTGCACACGACCAGGTCGTACTTGCCCGAGGTGATCGCCGCCGCCAGGCGCCGGGTGACCTCCGGAGCGCTCATCTCCGGCTGCAAATCGTAGGTGGCCACGTCCGGCGAGGGCACCAGGTCGCGGTCTTCGCCGGGAAACGGCTCCTCGCGACCCCCGCTGAAGAAAAAGGTCACGTGGGCGTACTTTTCGGTCTCGGCGATGCGCAGCTGGGTGCCGCCGCGCTGGGCGAGGTAGTCGCCAAGCACATTGCTGAGGCGATCCGGCGGGAAGGCGCAGCTCGCCGGAATGTCGGCGGCGTACTCCGTGGTCATCACGAAGTCGGACAGGGCGGGGCGCACCCGGCGCTCGAAGCCGTCGAAGTCCGGCTCGACGAAGGCCCGGGTAAGCTCGCGGGCGCGGTCGGCGCGGAAATTGAGGAACAGCACGGCGTCGCCGTCACCGATACAGGCGGGCGCTTCACCGTCTGCGGCGATCACTGTGGGCTTGACGAACTCGTCGTTCTCGTCGCGCTCGTAGGCGGCTTCGAGGCCCTCGGGGGCGGTGGCGGCGCGGTAATCCGCCTCGCCCGCGGTGAGCAGGTTGTAGGCTGCCTCGACGCGGTCCCAGCGGTTGTCGCGGTCCATTGCGTAATAGCGCCCGACGATGCTGGCGGTGCGGCCGCAGCCCAACTCCTCGAACAGCGCATCGGCGCGGGCCAGCGAATCCGCCGCGCTGCGCGGCGGGGTGTCGCGCCCGTCCAGAAAGGCGTGCAGGTAGACCCGCTGGGCTCCCCGGGCCGCGGCCATACGCACCGCGGCGAAGATCTGGCGCTCGTGGCTGTGCACGCCGCCGGGCGAGAGCAGGCCGAACACGTGCACGGCGCCGCCGGCCGCCTTCGCGCTATCGATGGCGGCGGTATAGGCCGGGTTCTCGGCGAAGCTGCCGTCCTCTATCGCCTGGTCGATGCGGGTGATGTTCTGGTAGATGATGCGACCGGCGCCCAGGCTCATGTGGCCCACCTCGGAGTTGCCCATCTGGCCCTCGGGCAGTCCCACGTCCCGGCCGGAGCCCGAGACCAGCGTATGAGGCGCCTCGGCCCAGAGCCGGTCCCAGGTGGGTGTGTCGCCGCTGGCGATGGCGTTGTCTCGGGTGTCCTCCCGGTGGCCCCAGCCGTCCAGGATGATCAGGGCGGTCGTTTTCCTGGTCTGTTCGCTCATGCAACCCACTCCGGCGCCACCTGCGGGTGGCCACGATCAAACCCGGCAGTTTACCGTGTCCGGAAGCGCCCCGCACCGGGCAATTGCCGCGCCTGCGGACCCCCGCGCAGGCCGCCACGCGGGGCTGGTTGAACCGGGCATCAGGCTGTATAATCACCGCCTTTTTGCGGCCCGGCCCATGGCTGCAGGCCCATTACGGGGCTGGAACCAGGCCGATGCACCGCCCCTCTCGGGCGGCAGAAGAGCCGCAGCCCCCCGAACCCCGCGACAGGTTGTAGATTTCGAAGATGGCGTTGTTTCTGGAATTCCTGGCCCAGCAATGGATTCTCGTGGCCGCACTGGCCACGGTCTGCGTGATGCTGCTGTTGCACGAGGGCCGCAAGTCTGGCCCGTCGCTTACGCCGCAGCAGGCCATCAACCTGGTCAACGCGGAAGACGGTGTCTTCCTCGATCTCCGGGATGCCGGCGATTTCAGCAAGGGCCACATCGTCGACGCCCTGCATATCCCGGCCGCGAAGCTGGAATCGCGAATGGCCGAACTGGAAAAATACCGCGACCGCCCGGTGGTGCTGGTGTGCAAGATGGGCCAGCAATCGGGGATGGCGGGCAAGCAGCTGCGGGCCGGCGGCTACGAGAAGGTCTACAAGATGAGCGGCGGCATGCTGGAGTGGGGAAACCTGCAGCTGCCCACCGTGAGCTGAGGAGACAGCGTTTATGGCAAGCCAGGTAGTCATGTATTCCACCCGCTTCTGTCCCTACTGCATTCGGGCCAAGACCCTGTTGGAAAGCAAGAATATCGAGTACACGGATATCGGCGTCGACGCGGAACCCGCGCTGCGCCGGGAAATGATGCAGCGCAGCGGACGCAGAACCGTGCCGCAGATCTGGATCGATGACCGCCACATCGGCGGCTACGACGACCTCGCCCTGCTGGAACGGCGCGGCGAACTGGACGAATTACTACAACTGGCGTCGTGAACGCCGATCACTGATTGATGGAGGACGGCGACATGGCCGACGAACAGGCAGCAGGACAGCAACCCCCCCAACAGCAGTTCGCACTGCAGCGGATCTATTCCAAGGATCTGTCATTCGAGTCACCGGCCACGCCCGGCGTGTTTCAGAAGCAGTGGCAGCCCAAGGTCAACGTCGACCTCAACACCCGCAGCAACAAGATCGACGAGCAGGGCAATTACGAGGTGGTGCTGACTATCACCATCACCGCCCAGCTGGAAGAGGAAAACGTATTCCTGGTAGAGGTGCAGCAGGCTGGGATTTTCCTGATCACCGGCTTTGGCGACGAGGACGTGCGGCGCATCATCGGCACCGCGGCGCCCAATATTCTGTTCCCCTACGCGCGTGAGAACATCGACGCGATCTGCGTGAAGGGCGGCTTCCCCCCGATCATGCTGGCGCCGGTAAACTTCGACGCGCTGTACCAGCAGGCTCTCGCCCAGCAGGGTGGCGAGCCCCAGGGCGAAGAGCCCGCCACGCACTGACGGCTAGCGTTTAACACCGCGTTATACGGCCCGGGCATTCAAGCCCGGGTCTCTCAATCCAATCCGTTGAAGCCCAGTTGCCGCAGGCCCTCGTAGGTGACGATCGCCGCCGCGTTGCTGAGGTTCAGGCTGCGGCTTTGCGGCCGCATGGGCAGGCGGATTCGCTGCTCGGGGGGGAGGGCGGCCAGCACCGCTTCAGGCAGGCCGCGGGTTTCCGGCCCGAACAGGAGCGCGTCGCCCTCGCGATAGCGAACCTCGTGGTAGAGCGTCGCCCCGCGGGTGCTGATTCCCAGCAGCCGGGGGCCATTGTTTACGGCGCTGAATTCCTCGATCGTGTCGTAGCGGTTGAGCTCGGCGAACTCGCGGTAGTCCAGCCCCGCTCGCCTGAGCTTCTTATCGTCGAGGTCGAAGCCCAGCGGGCCCACCAGGTGCAGCGAGCAGCCGGTGTTGGCGCACAGTCGGATGATGTTGCCCGTGTTGGGTGGTATCTCTGGTTCGTACAGCACGATTTTCAACATGCAGCGATGGTAAACGCACACCGTGGAGACAGCCAGACTGATTATCCGTCGCCGCGGTCCTGGCGCAATTACAACGGCGCCCGCTGCCGTCGGGCTCCCCGGTTGCCGTAGATTTGGTGCTTCGCTAAACTCTGTTCTAACACATGTAATAACATTGGTGCGGCTATGCTCAAAGTTAAGGTAACGCAGGTAGGCAACTCACTGGGAATTGTCCTGCCGAAAGAGGCCCTCAATAAAATGAAGGCTGGGAAAGGTGATCCGCTCTACCTGGTCGAGGGGCCGGATGGGTATACCGTTACACCCTACAGTCAGGACTTTGCGGAGCAAATGGATGCCGCCGAGAAAGTGATGAAGCGGTACCGTAATGCCTTGCACGAGCTTGCTAAATGAATCAGCCGAAATGGCTGAGGCTGGATGTGGCTCTAAGTGTGCACAAAATGCTGTTAGCAGAACACGGTGGCAGTGAAGGGGTCCGGGATCAAAGTCTGCTGGAGTCTGCGTTATCGAGACCGCAGCAAAAGCTCGCTTATGATGAAGACAGTTCGCTATTTGATCTGGCTGCAACACTGAGTTTTGGGCTCGCGAAGAATCACCCCTTTGTGGATGGGAACAAGCGAATGGCGCTGACGCTTTCGCTGGTATTCTTAGAGATTAACGAAATTGAAATCGTTGCGCCGGAGCCTGAAGCCGCACTGATTTTTGAGGCGCTGGCTGCAGGAAAGGTATCCGAGGAAATACTTAGCGAGTGGTTTGAACGATACTCGCAACAAGCATAATGCTTGCCGCTTGCCGCTTGCCGCTTGCCGCTTGCCGCTTGCCGCTTGCCGCTTGCCGGATCCCGACAGACTGGCAGGGTGCCAAGCTGACCAACGGTGATTTTGCCACCACGCTCACTGACTGACTCAATGTTTAGTAGTTTCTTCAGTCGGCCTTTGGTCCGTGGACGCTGCCGCACAATCAACCTTGGATCGTCCTCAATGCAAAACCTGGTGAGCGAATTGGGCCGGGTCATCTCGGTGTCTGATGCAGCGCCTGAGAATCGGTTCTACTGCAAATGCAGTTCCTTCATCTTGCGGGTCAGCGTGTTGCGGCCCCAGCCCAGCAGGTCGGCGGCGTCGCGTTTGCGGCCGCGGGTGTGCTGCAGCGCGACCTCGATCATCACCCGCTCGAAGGCCGGCGTCGCCTGGCCGAGGATGTTGTGCTTACCCTGAATCAGTTCGTTGCGGGCCCACTGGTATAACTGGTCGCGCCAGTCGGCGGTGGCGTCGCCATTGCTGGCCGGCGTCGCCTTGCCGAGCTCCGGGGGCAGGTCGCTGATGTGAATCTCGCGGCCCGAGGCCATCACCGTGATCCAGCGGCAGGTGTTTTCCAGCTGACGGACGTTGCCCGGCCACTCCAGGTTACAGAGAAACTCCTCCGTCTCGGGGAGCAGCACCTTGGTCTCGCCGCCGAGCTCTTTGGCGGCGCGCTGGAAGAAGAACTGCATGAGCCGCGGGATATCCTGGGTGCGCTCTGAAAGCCGCGGAATGTGGATGCGGATCACGTTGAGCCGGTGAAACAGGTCCTCCCGGAACTCGCCGCGCTGTACCAGCCCTTCGAGGTCCTGGTGGGTGGCGGCAATGATGCGCACGTCGACCTTGACCGGCGTATGTCCACCAACCCGGTAGAATTCCCCATCGGCCAGCACCCGCAGCAGGCGGGTCTGGGTCTCGGCGGGCATGTCGCCGATTTCATCCAGGAACAGGGTGCCGCCGTCCGCCTGCTCGAACCGCCCCTCGCGCTTGCCTGCGGCGCCGGTGAAGGCGCCCTTTTCATGGCCGAACAATTCCGATTCCATCAGGTCGCGGGGAATGGCGGCCATGTTGAGGGCGATGAACGGCTCCTGCGCGCGCGGGCTGTGGCGGTGCAGGGCGCGGGCCACCAGTTCCTTGCCGGTACCCGACTCGCCGTTGATCAACACCGTGATATTGCTGTGGGCGAGCCGGCCGATAGCCCGGAACACCTCCTGCATCGCCGGCGCTTCGCCGATGATCTCCGGGTGGTCCACGACCTCGTCGGTGTCGCCCTCGCCGCGTTTCTCCCGGGCCTGGGCGATGCCGCGTTCGGTAACCGCGACGACCTCGTCGATGTCGAAGGGCTTGGGAAGGTATTCGAACGCTCCCTGCTGGTAGGAGGCCACGGCGCTTTCGAGGTCCGAGTGAGCGGTGGTGATGATGATCGGGATGCCCGGCAGGTTCTCGCTGAAGTGGGAGAGCAGTTCCAGGCCGTCGGTGCCCGGCATGCGGATATCGCTGATGATCACGTCGGGCTGGTCAGAGCCGATCCGCCGCAACAGGGCGTCGCCATTCTCGAAAGTCTCGTTGTCGATGCCCGCCTGGGTGAGCGCGCGTTCGAGGACCCAGCGGATCGAGCTGTCATCGTCGACCACCCAGACCCTGGCTTTTCTATTCATCGCTTATCGCTTCCATGGGTAAATACAGACTGAATCGGGTACAGCCGGGTTCGCTCTCGCACTCCAGCAGGCCGCCGTGGTGGCTGACTATCGCCTGCGAGATCGACAGGCCCAGGCCGCTGCCGTCGGCGCGACCGGTGACCATGGGCGCGAAGATGGCATCCCGCAGGTCGACGGGAATGCCCGGCCCGTTGTCCTCTACATCGAGTTGCAGCACCAGTCGGTGGCGCGTGGTGCCGATGGTGAACTGGCGTCGCGAGCGGGTGCGCAGGCAGATCTCGCATTCCGCGGAGCTGTCGGCCGCCTGCAGCGCATTGCGCATGATATTGAGCAGGGCCTGGACGAGCTGGCTGCGGTCCGCGGTGATTTCCGGCAGGCTGGGGTCGTAATCGCGTTCTATGCTTATCGTGTTATCGGTTTCGGCCAGGATCAGGTTGCGCACGTGCTCGGTGACCTCGTGGATGTTGAGCGGTTCCGGGCGCAGCTGCTGTTTCGGCCCCATCAGCCGGTCTACCAGGTCGCGCAGCCGGTCTGCCTCGCGGATGATGACCTGGGTATATTCCCGCAGTTCATCGCTGGGCAGCTCCCGTTGGAGGAGTTGCGCCGCCCCGCGTACGCCACCCAGCGGGTTCTTGATCTCGTGGGCCAGGCCGCGCACCACGGCGTGAGTGGTCTGCTGGGCGTGGAGCAGTGCCTCCTCGCGGCTGATCCGCATCAGCCGGTCCACTGGCTGCAGTTCCACCAGCAGGCCGTCGGCCTGTTCACTGCCCGGAACCGGCGTGATCATCAGGTCGACATGGATTTCGCGGCCATTGTGCAATTCCAGCGGCATGCCCCGCCGCGCCAGCGGACTGCGTTGTTCCAGCACCTGTGACAGCGCATGCAGCCACTCTTCGGGGCGCACCACCAGTTCAGCGGCGGGCATCCCCATGCCGCGACTGCGCGACACCGCCAGCAGGTCCTGGGCGGCGGCATTGATGGTGGTGACCACCAGATCCGCATCGAAGGCGACCACGCCGGTACTGATGGTGTCGAGGATATCGATATCCTGCGGCATGTATGCTCCATAATCGACCATGCTGGCCGCTACGGCTATTGGTTAAGCAATAATGAAGCCAAGATGGGGCGGCGGCATGAAAAAACCCGGGATTCTCGCCGAACGGTCACAAGCTCCTGATTTGGATAAGAATTGTTTCCAATGTGTGCGGGTTCCTGGGCCGCCCGGTCGGGATCAGGTGGAATTCAGCAGTCGAGGGTTCTGCATGCGCACTATTATGGTGCATGTCGGTGTTTGATGCCAGTCGCGATCGGCAATCAGGGCCTGGCCGGCTGCCTGATTCGGAGCGTGGCAGGAAGGGGCCTCAAAGCCGGAGCCGACGAAAAACGAGATCAGGCGTCAGGCACTGCGTGAGCAGATGCCTCGAATAATGGGCGACCGAACCGGTGAAATAGGGCGGTCAGCCTATCGAAACCGGGGCGATACTGCCGAGGTTGCGGGCGATACACGCGCTTCAAAATGGCTTCATGCCGGTTTCGCTTTTCTACCCGCGCTGCCACGGACCTTGTAACTAGTTGCGATTGCGGAAATTAACCGAGGGTCGCAGCACATAGACGCGCACGGGCTCGGAAATCGCCAGCGGTTCGCCGCCCGGCCCGAGCAGGGCCACGGTGAGGTCGTGGGCGCCACGAAAGATGTTGGTCAGCTGCCAGCTGGTGGCGGTACCGGGCTCACCCCAGGGTTCGCCATCGATCCTCAGCATCAGGGTGGCGCCGGGCTCCAGGCCCGGTTCCACCCTGGCCGAGACGGAGAAGTTACCGGGCCCCATCGGGATCGTGGTCTCATTGGCTGGGTCGGTGATTGTTACGTTGTACTCGACTGCCTCCAGTTCCGGTTCGGAGTCGGTGGTGGCCCGGGGGATATCCGGGGGCGGCGGCGCCCGGTTCAGCGGCGCCAGCTCCACCTCTTCCACACCCTTGGCATCGGCCGGTGGCTGGTCGGTAAAGACGACATTGCCGTTCTCGTCGGTGGTCTTGAAAATCTGTTGGGTGGCCGCAGCCAGGGGAATCAGCAGCAGCAGGAAAAATAGAACGCGACGGGACATGCCGGGCAGCACCTCAATAGGTCAGTATCGGCTTACCGTAGCAGAAATACTCCCCGGGGTGAGAGCGGCTTTGGCCGGAAAGGCGAGATAGTGCGGTGGGTCATATTCCTGGCAGATTTTGTGCTTTTCTGGCGAAGGGATTCAGGCCCTCGAGGCGGTGCCTCTCCGGCCGCAAAGCGGTTTGGCTCTGCCAAAGGCCAATGCGTACGATCAGGCAAAAAAAAAGCCCGCCGGGATGGCGGGCTTTTGAAGGCTGATATGATTTATCAGACGGAATAGTACATGTCGAACTCGACCGGGTGCGTGGTCATGTCGAGGCGCTCCACCTCGCCGCGCTTCAGGTCGATGTAGCCGTCGATCATGTCGTCGGTGAACACGCCACCGGTGGTCAGGAACTCGCGATCGGCATCGAGGGCGTCCAGCGCCATGGTGAGGCTCGAGGCAACCGTCGGGATGGCCTTGCCTTCTTCAGGCGGCAGGTCGTAGAGGTCCTTGTCGGCCGCGTCTCCCGGGTGCAGCTTGTTCTGGATCCCGTCCAGGCCCGCCATCAGCATGGCCGCGAAGGCCAGGTACGGGTTGGCGGTGGGGTCCGGGAAGCGCACTTCCACGCGCTTGCCGCGGGGGCTGGGCTCGTAGGGAATCCGGATCGAGGCAGAGCGGTTGCGGGCCGAGTACGCCAGCATGACCGGCGCTTCGAAGCCCGGCACCAGGCGCTTGTAGCTGTTGGTGGAGGCATTGGTGAACGCGTTCAGGGCGCGTGCGTGCTTGATGATACCGCCGATGTAGAAGAGTGCTGTCTCGGAGAGGCCCGCGTAGCCCTCGCCGGCGAAAATGTTGTCACCGTCCTTGGAGATGGACTGGTGCACGTGCATGCCGGACCCGTTGTCGCCGACCAGCGGCTTGGGCATGAAGGTCGCGGTCTTGCCGTAGGCGTGGGCGACGTTATGAACGCAGTACTTGAGGATCTGGACCTCGTCGGCCTTGACCACAAGCGTATTGAACTTGATGCCGATCTCACACTGTCCGGCGGTACCTACTTCATGGTGGTGGACCTCTACCGGCAGGCCCATCTGCTCCATGGCTGAACACATGGCGCCGCGGATATCGTGCAGTGAATCCACCGGGGGTACCGGAAAGTAACCGCCCTTGACGCCGGGACGGTGGCCGATGTTGCCCTCTTCGAAGTTGTGGCTGGACGCCCAGGCCGCCTCGTCGGAACTGATGGAGTAGCCGGCGCCGGCCATGTCCGAATGCCACTTGATGTCGTCGAACACGAAAAACTCGGGCTCGGGGCCGAAGTAGGCGGTGTCGCCGATGCCGGTCGACTTCAAATACTCCTCGGCGCGGCGGGCAACGGAGCGCGGATCGCGCTCATAGCCCTGCATGGTGGTGGGCTCGACGATGTCACAGCGCACGATGACGGTGTTGTCATCAGTGAACGGGTCCAGCACTGAGGCTTCGTCGTCGGGCATCAGGATCATGTCCGACTCGTTGATGCCTTTCCAGCCGGCAATGGAGGAGCCGTCGAACATTTTGCCGTCTTCGAAAAAGTCGTCGTCCACTTCCGAGGCGGGAATAGTGACGTGCTGCTCCTTACCGCGGCTGTCGGTGAAGCGCAGGTCCACCCAACGTACGTCATTGTCTTTGATCAGGTCCAGAGTCTTCTCTGACATCTTGTGGTCTCCATGGGAAAGATAATCGGGCCGGCATCGCCGGGCGCTGCCAGTTGTGCTGCCCTGGTGAGCGGCACAAGCTCACCGCTGGCGACGGACCGTGCCCGTCGGTCTGATGGCACGGAGGTGAAAGCAAGAGCTGTGCCAAAAAGGTGCCTGCACTAACTCTCTGAATCGCGACGATATTTTAACGGCACCGTCAGCCTTTACGCTATTTGCGCACCATTATAGAGCATATTCGCCCTGTTTTGGAGCATTCTGTGGCGAGACGGACTGTCGGCATCGGGCCTGCCTGAGATGATGCCCCGCTGAACACCTCCCCGGGGCCCGAGGGTCGGTGTTATTTCACAAGCGGCGGCCACGGCACCGCGGTATAATCCGCGCCCTTTCCCTCCGGTGCAGGTCGCACCCGCAATAGCTGCGCGCAGGTGCGCGCGAGGACCCGTTGTGATCGACAAGCTCCGCAACATCGCCATCATCGCCCACGTTGACCACGGCAAGACCACCCTGGTGGACTGCCTCCTGCAGCAGTCGGGGACGCTCGACCGCCGCAGTGAGGGCGCCGAACGCATCATGGACTCCAATGACCAGGAGCGGGAGCGCGGCATCACCATCCTGGCCAAGAACACCGCCATCCGCTGGCAGGACTACCGCATCAATATTGTCGATACCCCCGGCCACGCTGATTTCGGCGGTGAGGTGGAGCGGGTGCTGTCGATGGTCGACTCGGTGCTGTTGCTGGTCGACGCGGTGGATGGTCCCATGCCCCAGACCCGGTTCGTGACCGCGAAGGCCTTCGAGCGCGGCCTGCGACCGATCGTGGTGGTGAACAAGGTCGACCGCCCGGGTGCGCGCCCGGACTGGGTCGTGGACCAGGTTTTCGACCTGTTCGACCGGCTCGGGGCCACCGAGGAGCAGCTCGATTTCCCGGTGATCTTCGCCTCCGCCATCGAGGGCGTCGCCGGCCTGGACCACGCCGAACTGGCGCCGGACATGGAGCCCCTGTTCGAGACCATCGTCAGAGCATGTGCCGGCGCCAGAGGTGAATTCCGAGGGCCCGCTGCAGCTGCAGATCAGCGCTCTGGATTACAGCAGCTACGTCGGGGTGATCGGCGTGGGTCGCATCAGCCGCGGCCGGCTGGCGCCGAACACGCCGGTGACGGTGGTCGATCGCGACGGCGAGAGCCGCAACGGCAAGGTGCTGCAGGTGATGGGCTATCATGGGCCTGGAGCGGGTCGACGTGGAGTCGCGCCGAGGCCGGCGACATCGTCTGTGTCACCGGCATCGAGGGCCTCAATATTTCCGACACCCTGTGCGACCCGCAGGCGCGGGAGGCGCTGCCGCCGCTGACCGTCGACGAGCCCACCGTGAGCATGACCTTCCAGGTGAACGACTCGCCTTTCGCCGGCAAGGAAGGCAAGTACGTCACCTCGCGCAACATCAAGGAGCGCCTGGAGCGGGAGCTGATCCACAACGTGGCCCTGCGGGTGGAGCCGGGCGATACGGCCCGACAAGTTCAAGGTCTCCGGGCGCGGCGAACTGCACCTGTCGGTGCTGATCGAGAGCATGCGACGCGAGGGTTTCGAGCTGGGCGTATCGCGCCCCGAGGTGATTCAGCGCGAGGTCGACGGCGAGCTGCAGGAGCCCTACGAGCAACTGGTTATCGACTGCGAGGAGCAGCACCAGGGTTCGGTGATGGAAGAGCTCGGGCTGCGCCGGGCCGAGCTGGAAAACATGGTGCCCGACGGCAAGGGGCGGGTGCGGCTGGAGTTCATCGTGCCGGCGCGGGGCCTGATCGGCTTCCGCTCGCTGTTCCTGACCCTGACCTCCGGCAGCGGCATCCTGACCCACGTTTTTGACCACTACGGCGCGGTGAAAAACACCGAGATGGTCGCGGCGCAGTAACGGCGTGCTGGTGTCGATGGTGAAGGGCAAGACCCTGGCCTATTCCCTGTTCAACCTGCAGGATCGCGGCCGCCTGTTTATCGGCCCCAATGTCGATGTCTACGAGGGCCAGATCGTCGGCCTGCACAGTCGCAACAACGACCTGGCGGTGAACCCGACCAAGGGCAAGCAGCTGACCAACGTGCGGGCGTCGGGTACCGACGAGGCGCTCATCCTCACGCCGCCGGTCCGCCACAGCCTGGAGCAGGCGCTGGAGTTCATCGAGGACGACGAGCTGGTCGAGGTCACGCCCGAGAGCATCCGCCTGCGCAAGAAACTCCTGCTCGAACACGAGCGTAAGCGCGCCGCCCGGGGCTGATGCGCGGCCCTGCTGCAACGGGTCAGCCGCGCCTCGGTCAGTGTCGCCGGCGAGTCCGTGGGTGAAATCGGTGCAGGCGTGCTGGTGTTGCTGGGCCTCGACCGCACGGACGACGCGGCCGTAGCCGGGCGGATGCTGGAAAAGCTGCTCGCCTACCGCCTGTTCAGCGACGAGCAGGGACGCATGAACCGCAACGTGGTCGAGGCCGGCGGTGGTGTGCTGCTGGTGTCCCAGTTCACCCTGTCGGCGGAGACCCGCAAGGGCCTGCGACCCGGATTTTCCAGGGCGATGGCGCCGGCCGAGGCAGAAATGCTTTACGCATATACCTTACAGCGGCTGCGCGAACTGCACGACCCGGTGGCCGCCGGCGTCTTCGGCGCCGACATGCAGGTGGAGCTGGTCAACGACGGCCCGGTGACGTTTCTGCTGGAGTTTGACTGATCGAACCCGGCTATTCCCGCAGGTGCATGGTGATGTGCATGATGCCGTCCTCGTCATAGGGCTCGCCCTCCGATACAAAGCCGAAGCTTGCGTAAAACTTCTCCAGGTAGGCCTGGGCGCCGATGGTGATGCCGCTGCCGGGCCACTGCTTCTGGTTGCATTCGATGCCCCGGCGCACCAGCTCGCGCCCCAACTGCCGGCCGCGACCGGCCGGCGCCACCACGATCCGCCCCAGCGAACTCGCCGGGTAACTCAGCCCGGGGGGCAGGCAGCGCTGGTAGGCGAGCAGTTCGCCGCCGTCGCAGCACTGCATGTGCAGGCACTGCGGGTCGAGTCCGTCGAGGTCCTGGTACAGGCAGGCCTGTTCCAGCGCGAACACCTCCAGGCGCAGTTTCAGGATGTCGTACAGCGCCCTGGGATCGAGTTCGTCGAAATGGCAGGTGGACCATTGTTCGCTCACGCGGTGTCTCCTGTTGGCTCGGTAGCCAAATGTTACCGGGAAACGTTCTCCGCCGACCAATTAGTTGCTACTATTGAGCGCAAATCAGCGGCCACCACCATTCGGGGATGGGCGCAACAACCAGCTCGCGCTGTCGGCCGTCTGTCGGATAAGCGCGCGCTGCAGGGGCAGGGGGCGCCTATGTTGGCAAATGCCGATCTCGCGCAGGATTTCGCGTTGCTGAACCAGCAGTACAAGAAGCTGGTTGGCGCGCTGCTTGACGTGGTCGTGGTACCGTCGATCACGGTGGAGGTCGAGCCCACGGAAGAAGGCAACTTCCGGGGTTTCGACGGCGGCCAGTTCTACCGCGTCGATGCGGGCTCGATAACCGCCCGCTACAAGGGCCGCACGATCTACATGCTCGAGCCTGGCGATATGCTGTTGCCCGATGTCACCGGCACCACCGACCAGGAGGTGGCCGTCTACTATGGCAGCGAGGCCGGTGCCACGCTCTCCAGTTACCCGGCACTGGAATTCATGTCCCGGGTATTCTCCGAACCCACGGCCATCAAGCTGTGGACCCGACTGTTGGTGACCTACGCGGGCATCATGCTGCGGATCACGGCGGCCCGCACCGAGGAAGACAACATGGCCAGCCCGGGGTTCGAGGTCTTCGAGGCCGGGTCGGTGATCATCCGCCAGGGTGACCGGGCGGATTACGTGTTCAACATGTCCGAAGGCATCGCCGAGGTGGTGGTCGATGACGTGATCGTCGGCCGCATCGGCGAGGGTGAGATTTTTGGCGCCATGGCGGCGCTGACCCACGCCGACCGCAGCGCCACGGTGCGGGCCAAGAGCCGCTGTGCGGTGGTCAAGGTTCCCAAGGAGCAGTTCACCGATCTCATCAAGAGCCATCCCGCAACGATCCACAGCCTGTTGATCGACATGGCGAACTCCATCGTCAACCTCAACGAGCAACTGGTCGGCATCAGCGTCAACCACGGTCCGCACTGAGCGGCCGCCTCCGGGCACCGGTCAGGCAACGCGGCAGCAAATGTAGCAGCATACGCGGCAACCACAGGGTAAGCAGTCATTCATGTCCGATAATCTGGAACGGGAAGACGACGGCATCGAACAGGTGTCGATGAAACAGTACACCGAGAAGGCGTATCTCGACTACTCGATGTACGTCATTCTCGACCGCGCGCTGCCCCATGTGGGCGACGGCCTGAAGCCGGTGCAGCGGCGCATCGTCTACGCCATGAGCGAGCTGGGCCTCAAGGCCAGCGCCAAATTCAAGAAGTCGGCGCGCACCGTCGGCGACGTCATCGGCAAATTTCACCCCCACGGCGACAGCGCCGCCTACGAGGCCATGGTGCTGATGGCGCAGAATTTCAGCTACCGCTATCCGCTGATCGACGGCCAGGGCAACTGGGGTTCGCCGGACGACCCCAAATCCTTTGCCGCCATGCGCTACACCGAATCCCGGCTCACCGCCTATGCCGATGTCCTGCTGGCGGAACTCGGCCAGGGCACGGTGGACTGGGCACCCAACTTCGACGGCACCCTGGACGAACCGTCGGTCCTGCCGGCCCAGGTGCCGAACCTGCTGCTCAACGGTACCACCGGCATCGCCGTCGGCATGGCGACCGATGTCCCGCCGCACAACCTGCGCGAGGTGGTATCCGCGGCGATCCGCTTGCTGGATGCGCCGCGCAGTCACCACCGCTGAATTGTGCGAGCACGTGCTGGGGCCGGACTTTCCGACCGAGGCTGAGATCATCACCCCGCGGGAGGACCTCGTTGCCCTCTACGAATCCGGCCGGGGCGGGCTGAAGATGCGCGCGGTATGGGAGAAGGAGGGCGGCGATATCGTGGTCAACGCCACTGCCCTACCAGGTCTCGGGCTCGCGCGTCCTGGAGCAGATCGCCCAGCAGATGCAGGCCAAAAAGCTGCCCATGGTGGCGGACCTGCGCGACGAGTCCGATCACGAAAACCCGACCCGGCTGGTCATCGTGCCGCGCTCCAACCGCGTGGACATCGAGGCGCCTGATGAGCCACCTGTTCGCCACCACTGACCTGGAGCGCAGTTACCGGGTCAACCTCAACGTGATCGGCATCGACGGCCGGCCAGGCGTGAAAAGCCTGCGCGACATTCTGCGTGAGTGGCTCTCGTTCCGCACCGATACCGTGCGCCGGCGGCTGGAGCACCGGCTGGAACGCGTGCGCCGGCGCCTGCACATCCTCGCCGGCTACCTGGTGGCCTATCTCAACATCGATGAAGTCATCCACATCATCCGTACTGAAGATGAGCCGAAGCCGGCATTGATGGCGCGGTTCGACATTACCGACATCCAGGCCGAGGCAATCCTCGAACTCAAGCTGCGCAACCTGGCGAAGCTGGAGGAGATGAAAATCCGGGGCGAGCAGGCCGAGCTCGAAGCCGAGCGGGACGGCCTGGAAAAAACGCTGGGCAGCGCCGCGCGGTTGAAGACGCTGATTCGCAAGGAGCTGCTCGCGGTGGCGGAAAAATTCGGTGACGACCGCCGGTCACCGCTGGTCGAGCGGGAGGAGCCCCGCGCCTTCAGTGCGCTGGAGCTGATGTCGGCCGACCCGATCACCGTGGTGATGTCGGAGAAGGGCTGGATCCGTGCCGCCAAGGGCCACGATATCGACCCCACCTCACTGAGCTACAAATCCGGCGACGCTTACAAGATGTCGGCACTGGGCCGCAGTAACCAGCCGGTGGTGATCCTCGATTCCACCGGGCGCGCCTACACGATCAGCTCGCACGACCTGCCCTCGGCCCGCGGGCAGGGAGAGCCGGTCACCGGTCGCATCAATCCGCCCTCGGGTGCCGGTTTCGACGGCATGATGATGGGTGCGCCGGAAAGCCTCTACCTGCTGGCGAGTGATGCCGGCTATGGTTTCGTCGCCAGACTCGATGACCTGCAGACCAAGAACCGTTCCGGCAAAGCGGCGTTGACGCTGCCCAAGGGCAGCCGGGTGCTGCAGCCGGCCGCGCTGGCATCAATCGATGATGCCTGGGTCGCGGCGGTGTCCAACGAAGGGCGCCTGCTGGTCTTTCCCCTGGCCGACCTGCCGCAACTGGCCCGCGGCAAGGGTAACAAGATTATCAACATCCCCGGCGCCCGGGTGCAGAGCCGCGAGGAATTCATGCTCGCGGTGCAGGTGCTTACCGAGCAGCAGTCACTGATCGTGCACGCCGGCAAGCGTCACCTGACGCTGAAGTTCTCGGAGCTGGAGCACTACCGGGGCGAGCGTGGCCGGCGTGGCAACAAGTTGCCCCGCGGGTTCCAGAAAGTGGATGCGATCCGGGTGGAGTGAGTCAGGCCCGCAGGCGCCGCAAAATCAACTGCAACTGTCGCTCAAGCAGGTCGCTGTGCGGGGCGACGAACTCGTCCAGCATGCCGTAGTCCTGCAGTTCGGTTGCGTGCTGCACCACCCGGCTTTCGATCTCCGTATCGGCGCAGATCGCCGGTGACAGCAGCACCTTGGGCGGCTGGCTTCCGCACAGGGCGTGCAGCCGGTCGAGAATGTGCTGGACGTACAGGCCGGGATAAATGTCATCGGCATTGCCGGCGGTCAGTTCGCTCTGGTCGATCGCCATTGCAACCGACAGGGACAGTGACATGTCTTCCTCCAGGCCGGCGCAGACGGCCTGGATCAGCCAGGCACAGGCCGTGGCCCGGAACGCGGGTGACCCTGCCGAGGGCGATCCGGGGATGGTGTCGCCGCAGAAGTACAGGGCCAACCCGAACTGCCGTACCACCTGCAATTCTCCGCCGTAGAAGCCGGCGGCCGCGAACACCGCCCGGTGCAGGCGCTGGATGTAGTTCTGCAGGGCCGCCTCGTCGAGGGTGTCGACGTACTTTGCGAGGCTGGTCAGGTGCAGGTAAAGCACCGCCGTGCTGCGATAGCTGTCATCGCCGGGGTCGCTACTGCTGCGGGTTCGCAACAGGTCCAGCGGCAGTGCCTCGATCCGGGCTTCGAGTCCTGCGAGTTCGTTCAGTGCCCCGGGCGGGGGCGATGTATCTTCCTGCGCGACGGCCTCCGCAAGGCGGGTCAGGCGTCGCGCCGGACGCTGGCTGAGGTAATGCGTCAGCCCGTACACCGCGATACTCAATACGACGGCGAGGCCGCCCAGGCTGAGCAGCAGGCGCTGCTGGGCGGCGTGGGCCGCGTCGCTGTTCAGGGTGACGACGACTTCGCCGGCGATGTCCTCCTCGATGCGCACGTCCGCACGGAAACGGTCGATGTGCTGTCCGCGGACCTCGCCCGATTGGCCGATGACCTTGCCTTCGATGTCGTAGATGGCGGCCTGTTCGGCGGCGGTTGCGCGCACGAAACGCTGCAGCGACGCGTTCACGCCGAGCAGGTTGCCGGTTTCCAGGGTCGCGCTGATGCGGTGGGCCAGTTGCCCGGCGAGCGCGGTCCCGAACGCCTGTTGCTGGGTCGAGAGCATGTGGCGGCTCGATACCGCGGCGAGGCCGACCAGCGCGATGCCGACCAGCAGGCAAAGGCCTGCCGTCAACAGGGCCGCTTGCTGGCTGATGCTTATTCTATCCAGGCGACGGGTCACAGGTGATGATATGTCTGGCAAACGAGCGAGTATAAACCAGTCACAAAGACAGCGAGCATCTCGCCGGGATTTTTTCCGTCATATTGTGGCGTGCTCGACATTTCGCTCGTCTGGTGCGATCGTTAGAATAACCAGTTATCCACAGCAACAGCTCGCGATCGCGGAGCCCGGGGCCAGAGAGACGCGTGAATACCATTCTGTTATTGACGTTCTCCGGTGAGGACAAACCCGGCCTGACCGCCGGCGTTACCGCCATTCTCGCCGAGCGCGATGTCAACATCCTCGACATCGGCCAGGCCGTGATTCATGCCACTCTGTCTGTTGGCGTGTTGGTTGAAGTGCCTGCTGCGGCGGATCGGGACGCTCTCTGCGCAGCTATAGAGACGTTCGCCCGCGACAGCGGGCTGCGCTGCCGCATCACTGCGGTCACTGCCGACAGCTATGCCGCCTGGGTAACCGAACAGGGCAGGCGGCGTTACATCATCACCTTGCTCGCCCGCAAGATTACCGCCAACCACCTGTCCCGTCTCACAGCAATCACCGCCCGGCACGGGGTAAATATCGACGGTATCACCCGGCTTTCCGGCCGCATACCCCTCGGTCCACTGCCGGAATACAGCAAGTCCTGCGTCGAGTTCTCGGTGCGCGGACCACTGGCAGACGCCGAGAGATTCCGTCGCGACCTGCTGGAACTCACCCGCGAACTGGACGTCGATCTGGCCTTCCAGGAGGACAGTATCTACCGGCGTAATCGTCGTCTTGTTGCCTTCGATATGGACTCCACCCTCATCGAGGCCGAGGTCATCGACGAGCTGGCCGATCTCGCCGGTGTTGGTCCCGAGGTCCGGGCGATTACCGAGTCCGCGATGCGCGGCGAACTGGATTTCGCCGAGAGTTTCCGACGACGGGTAGCGCTGCTGAAGGGGCTGCCCGAGGCGGCGCTGCTGCAGGTGGCAGACAGGCTGGAGACGACCGAGGGCGCGGAACACCTGTTGCAGACCCTGCGCAGGCTGGGCTACAAGACGGCCATCCTTTCCGGCGGTTTCACGTTCTTCGCCCGCCACCTGCAGCGTCGGCTCGGCATCGACCACATCCACGCCAACGAACTGGAGATCGTCGACGGCAAGGTCACCGGCCGGGTCGTGGGGAAAATCGTCGATGGCGAACGCAAGGCGCAGTTACTGCGCAAACTGGCGGCTCGCGATGATATCGATCTGCAGCAGGTGATTGCGGTAGGGGACGGCGCCAACGATCTGCCCATGCTGAGCATAGCCGGCCTGGGCATCGCGTTTCGCGCCAAACCCCTGGTCAAGCAGTCGGCCGAGCAGTCGATCTCCACCCTCGGGCTGGACGCGATCCTCTATCTATTGGGCTTTTCAGACCGCCACCAGGGGGGCTAGCAGCCTGTTGAAAAAGCCCCAGCCGGCACGATACGGCGTTAAAAATCGGCTCAAAATCCTCATGTACTATCGTGTACATTGCGGTTTTTCGCAGATTTTTGCCTTGTCTCGCACTCGCCTGTGACTTTTTCAACAGGCTGCTATTATTAGCTAGATGCTGCTCCAGACGGAGTCATAGGCCGAATCCGGCAGGCCGCTCAGATTTTCGGCAACCACTTCCTCCAGCTGCTTGATATAGCGGAACCCGAAGCGCGCGAAACTGCCGGTTACGGCCACGGGTTGCTGCAGCTGGATCAGGAACTCCTCGCCTTCGCGCAACAGTGTGACCTTCTGCTTTTCCTTGAATCCGGCCCGAGGGGTCAGCATCGTGTGGGACTGGCCGACGAGTTTGATCTCCGGCAGCAGCAGAACCCGCATGGGCTCTGCGTCGCGCCCGGTTTTGTGGTGGATAACGGCACCGTAGGCCTTGGCGTACGGGCTCAGCAGCTCGATACCGACGCGGGTATGTTCGCCCGCGGGCTGGTCGACCCAGCGCACGGCGCCAACTGACCAGTCTTCGTTCTCGCCCTCGCGAACACAGATCAGGTCTCCTGCGTGCAGGTCCGGTGCGACCTCCCTGGGCCATTCCAGGCCGTAACCTCCCGGGCTTGAATTGACCACGCGCACATCCATTACCGGATAGCGCTGTTCCGGCGGCAGTTGCTGGCTGTCGGCGATATCGGCCGCTTGCAGGCCGGCGTCTTCGACCACGATGTAGCCCTGTATCGGCTCCCGGGCACCGGGCAGGTCGGCATCATCCACCGGGTGATCGGCGCGGTCGCCGCGGGGCAGGAAGGGGTTGTCCTGGCGTTCGATATCTGCGGGCCGGTAGGCCTCGCCGTAGAGTAATTGCCCGAACGTGCGTTCACCCGCCACGTGGTAGTGCACACTGCTCAGGCCGATGGCCATGTTGATGGTGCCTTCTCCCGCGACCCGGGCGAAATCGCGCTGGCTCATGGTACCCAGCGACCAGATGACGTGGTCGAGGATGTTCAGGGGTACGCTGGTATCTTCCGCAACCTGTATGCCGGTCTTGCCCATGCGGTGCGCCTGCTGCC
Organism: uncultured Gammaproteobacteria bacterium; assembly: GCA_963753815.1. Taxonomy (GTDB): domain Bacteria; phylum Pseudomonadota; class Gammaproteobacteria; order Pseudomonadales; family Halieaceae; genus CAVWDU01. Next base: position 1,054,808 of record CAVWDU010000003.1, on the reverse strand, counting down.
GCAGTGCGGACAGGTGCTCCACCAGCGCCTCGGTGCGGATGCAGCGGTGCTCCTCGCCCGGCTCTTCGCTCTGCAGGGCGCGGTAACCGGGCCGGGTATCGCTGCCGAGATCCACAACGAAAAGGCCCGCGCACTCCGAGTGAGCGGACAGGTGTGCGAACTTGCACCAGCGCAGCAGTCCGCGGTAGATGCCGTTGAGGTCACTCTGCCGCAATTGGTTGGGTTTACAGCAGGCCAGCAGCACCGCCCGCAGGTAGATGCTGGCGATGGTATTGCCGCCTTCTGCGCTGTCGGTGACCGGCAGCCGCGTAAGCTGCTGGCGCTCCGCCAGTCGGAACAACTGATGCATCGTCAGCCATTGACCGGCTTCCACTGGCTGGTAGAGCTGCAAGGCCTGCAGCATGCTCTGGCCACAGAATCGAAGCGCGCGGTAAATAGCCTCGCAAACAAGCCTGGCCGGACTCACGCCCTTTATCGAGCCCTGCTGCTGGATGGCGTGCACGGCGACCATGGTGTAGGCCGTGGTGGCCAGGCCATTCAGGCTGTCGGCCAGTTCCGCCAACTGGCGGGGTTCTTCCGGCACAATTAATGGTTGATTGAGGAAGCGTTTCTCGAGGCCGGACAGTGCCACGCGGAGATTGGGTCGCAACGCCTCGAGGATGCGAAAGCGAAGTCCGGGCGGCAACTCGACCCGGTTGAGATCACTGAGCACATAACGCAGTTGCTGGGCGGCGCGCTGGGCGTTTGCCATCGGCAGGCTATGGCACCAACCTGCGGCGGCCTCCTCGTCCAGCTCGAAGCGGGTGAACTCGGCGAGGTCGGGCTGTGGAATACGCAGCCGGATCGGCGTGTTTTCTGTCATGCCCTGTAACCCCTGCCGTGCTTTTTTTCTTGTTGTGAATAGTCAGGTCGATAATACGTGCTGTGCCGGGGTAAGCAACACTGTAATGGCCCTTTTGGGTACTGTTTTCGCGCTTTCCGGGAGCTAATGCGGAAACGCTGTGTAATAGCGATCACAGCGATGGTCGACGCCGTCAGTCGGGCCCGCACAGGGATGTGCGCTGTTTGGCGTACCCCGGCGACCATCACCCCACGCGTTGTCGCCGTGCAGCCACTCAATCCCGGTCTCTTGAAGGGCAGCACAACTGCCAATGGCATCGAGGCTGGGGTATGATACGCCGCGTTGAAGAACACCGAGAGACAGGTATGGCCAACTACAGTACTAACGAATTTCGCTCCGGACTCAAGGTCATGCTGGATGGCGAGCCGTGCAGCATACTCGACAACGAATTCGTCAAGCCCGGCAAGGGTCAGGCGTTCAACCGGGTTAAATTGCGCAATCTCAGTACCGGTCGCGTCTGGGAGCGTACCTTCAAGTCCGGCGAGAGTCTCGAGGCTGCCGACGTCATGGATCGCACCATGGAGTATCTCTATACCGACGGCGAGTTCTGGTACTTCATGGAGCCCGACACGTTCGAGCAGTACCAGGCCGACGCCAAGGCGGTGGGCGACGCGAACCTGTGGCTGAAGGAGCAGGACCCCTGTGAGGTGACGCTGTACAACGGCACGCCGCTGTCGGTAGCGCCGCCGAATTTTGTCGAACTGGAGATCGTCGAGACAGACCCCGGTTTGAAGGGCGACACAGCCAGCGGCGGCAACAAGCCGGCAACGCTCAGCACCGGTGCAGTGGTCAAGGTGCCGCTCTTCCTCAGCCAGGGCGAGATCATCCGGGTGGATACGCGTACCGGCGAATACCAGGGCCGCGCCGGCAAGTCCTGATCCCGTCGTGCCGGTCTGGCGTCCGGGTGCCGACCTCGCGGTCATTCGGGCCCGCGCCGAACTGTTGACTGCGATCCGCCGGTTTTTTGCGGATCGCGACATCCTCGAAGTGGAAACGCCGCTGCTGTGTTCCTACGGTGTGTCCGATCCGTCTATCGACAGCTTCGCGCTGAGTCTCGAAGACAGCAGACGCTACCTGCAGACTTCGCCGGAATACGCCATGAAGCGGCTGCTGGCGTCCGGCACTGGACCGATTTACCAGGTGGCCAGGGCGTTTCGTCAGGGTGAAGCCGGGCCGCGACATAACCCCGAGTTTTCGATGCTGGAGTGGTACCGCCCCGGGTTTGATCACCACCGCTTAATGACCGAGGTGGCCGAGCTGGTGGTCTTTTGTACCGGTGAACGCCCCCTTCGCAAGTACAGCTACCGCGAACTCTTCGAAGACCTGCTGGCAATCGACCCGATGACAGCCACCGATGCCGAGGTGGAGGCACTGGCCCGCGCGCGGGTAGAGGTGGGCGCTATGTCCGGGAGCAGGGACCTGTGGCTTGACCTGCTGATAAGCCATGTCATCGAGCCGCAACTCACCGGTCACGACATGGTGTTCGTCTATGACTACCCGCCCACCCAGGCGGCGCTCGCGGTCCTGGGTACCAGCAACGGGCAGGAGGTGGCCCACCGGTTTGAGCTTTACGTCGACGGTGTCGAACTGGCGAACGGGTATTTCGAACTCACCGACGTCGACGAGCAACGCCATCGTTTCGAGGCCGATAACGCCCGCAGGGCTGCCCTGCAACGACCGCAAATGGCAGCCGACGACCGGCTTCTCGCGGCGGTGGCGAGCGGTCTGCCCGCCTGCAGCGGCGTCGCGCTCGGGCTTGATCGCCTGCTCATGCTCGCCACCGGCGAGCGGGATATACGCCGCGTGCTGGCCTTCGACTGGGAGCGGAGTTAGCCCGCTTCGCTCACCGATTGACTGCTGCGGTCGTCCTGGCACTTGTCTGACAGTGCGTTCTCCCGCCAGACGTTTCGACGTAGTGTCAACTACGCCTTCAACGTCTTCTGGTCCGAGCACCCTGCCAGCCAAGTGCCAGACCACCCTCGCGACGACTATCGGTGAGCGAAGCGGGCTAACCCGCTTCCGTCATCGATTGACTGCTGTGGCCGGCGAGGTGTGGCCGGCGAGGTGCGGCCGGCGAGGTGCGGCCGCCATGCCATCCGGGAGACGAAGAGCGATGAACGAACCGGGCTACGGCTGCCCGGCGTCAAGGATGGCCGGGCCATAGCCGGCGATGAACTCGGCCGGCAGGCGGCGGGGTCGCCCGGTGCTGATTTCGATGCAGGCGAAGCGAACCTTGCCGCGCAGCAGGGTGACCTGGTCTGTGGTGCGGACGATCTGGAAATGGCGCAACATGGTCAGCCTGCCATCCCACTCTGTGATCCAGGTGGCGGCCAGCAGGGTGTCACCCAGCCGCGACGCCTGCAGGTAGTCGTACTCGGCATGGATCACCGCCATGGCGCGGTCGAGTTGCTGGTAGCTCTCGAGGTTCAGCCCCAGCGCCTCCGAGTGGGACCAGGCGACCTGCTCGCACCAGCTGACGTAGACCGCGTTGTTGGTGTGGCCGAGACCGTCGATGTCGCCTTCGCGCACGGTCTGTTGCTGCAGGTGGGGGTCGGGAAGGTCCCAGGCGATCGATGACCCCGCCATCAGCCCGCCACTGCCCCCGGCGCGGGTTCGACCGGCTCCAGCGGCTTCAGGCCGATCTGGGTAAACCCGTAGATGATGGCGATAAAGGGACAGACCAGGTTGAACACGGCATACGGCGCATAGCTGAGCGTATCCACGGCCAGCGTCCCGGCCATGAAGGCACCACAGGTATTCCACGGAATGAGGGCCGAGGTGATGGTGGCCGAATCCTCCAGTGTGCGCGACAGGTTGAGCGGGGACAGGCCGCGGCGCTCGTAGGCTTCTTTGTACATGCGCCCCGGTAATGCCACGGCGATGAACTGGTCCGCCGCGAGGATGTTGGTAGCAATGCAGGTCGCGACCGTGGTGGTGATCAGCGAACCCGTGCTTTTCACGCCTTTCAGGGCCATCGTCAGCAGGTAGTTGAGGATGCCGGTGCGTTCCAGGATGCCGCCGAAACCCAGCGCGGTGATGATCAGCCACACCGTGTTGAGCATGCTGCTCATGCCACCCTTGCTCAACAGCTGGTCGAGGAATTCATTGCCGCTGTCCGAGGAATAGCCGTCGAACAGGGCAAGCCAGATGCCCTTCATCAAGGTCATACCGCCGCCGATGTCACCGCTGTCACCCGCCAGCCGGGTCACCGCCTCGGGCTGGAACAGCAACGCGAACACGGCGCCGGTCAGCGCGCTGACGACGATGGCGGGGTAGGCGGGAAAGCGCCGGTAGACGAGTACCAGCATCAGCAGAAGGGGCAGCAGCAGGTGCGGACCGATACTGAACTCCTGCCGCAGACTCGTCTGCAGCGCGGCGATCTCGCTGGGCGGGGCGGCAGCCGAGGCGCCGATCAGGGCGAACACCAGCAGGGCGATCGCAAAACTCGGCACTGTCGTCCACAACATGTGCCGGATGTGGTCGAACAGATCCACGCCGGTGCAGGCCGACGCCAGGTTGGTGGTATCCGACATGGGTGAAAGCTTATCGCCGAAGTACGCTCCGGAAATGATCGCGCCGGCAGTAATCTCGGGCGAGAGGTCGAAACTGCCGGCGATGCCCATCAGGCCGATACCCAGCGTCCCGGCCACTGTCCAGGAGCTGCCGATGCTGATGGCGACGATTGCGCACAATGCGGCACTCGCGGCGTAGAACATCGACGGGTTGAGGACCATGACACCGTAGTAGATCATGGAGGGCACGGTGCCGCTGACGATCCAGGTTCCAATGAGCATGCCCACCGACAACAGGATCAGAATCGATCCCAGGCCCACGGTAATGCCCGTAATGATGCCTTCCTGGCTCTCTTTCCACCTCACCCCGGTGCGCTGGCCGACCAATGCGGCCACCAGTGTGGCCAGCACCAGGGCGATCTGGTTGGCGCCGTAGGAGGAGTCGGCACCGAACAGGTAGACCGAACAGGCCAGTAGCGATACGAGTAACACGATAGGCGTCAACGCCAGTGTCAGGGTCATACGCGGGTTGGTGTGCTGGGTTACGCTCACGGAAAACCGGTCTCCGTTGGTTATTGCTCCGGCGCTGCCGGTGGGCGGTGGTCCGGTCGAGCCTGCGGGGTGTACCGGAAATGCGGTTCAGAATGCCTGAATTGACGGTCCGGGTACAGGGAGAATTGATTACTTGTCGAGCTTGGCTTGCTTTCGTATGCGTTGATGAATAGCGAGCGTATTGAGGGACAACGAGTGCGGTGGTGCTCGACGGGGGCGTCTGGCGGCAGGGACGCCGCCAGCCGAGCCTGTACACGGATGTACGCTTTTTGGCGTCCCCCGGCGAGCACCACCGCACTCGTTGTCCCGGGTTCGAAGGCCTATGTCGCTCTACCGAGTGGGTCGGTTATCGAGCCGAGGCAGGTGCCACTTCCAAATACAACCGTTGTCGCTGCACTGATCGCCCGGTGTCGATTTCGAAACGTGCGAGCTGAGCGCGCGTGGACTGTCGCAACCTGTAGCCTGCAGGCGACTGTGCCCGGCGCCCGGGTCTGACAGGCACAGGGCGATCACGTATGATGAAACCATTCCGGGACTGCGCGAATAATCATGGTTTCAGGTATCGTGAGCCTCCCCTCTATCACTCTCGACAGCACCTTCGATAGCATCCTCGGCAGAGAAAGGGGCCAGCCAATGACAGCCGCCCGCTGATGGACGACGATCGTCGCGCGCTGTGTTTCGGGTTGGCAGCGGTCTTCTTCTGGGCCACCGCCGCGACGGCGTTCAAGCTGGCACTGCGCTACATCGATGTCTACCAGTTGCTGGCACTGAGTGTCTGCTGTTCTACGCTCACGCTGTGGCTGATCGTGCTGGTACAGGGAGCCGGGCGGCGCGCGTGGCGCGAACTGTGCCGGAGGCCGGGGTATTTCCTGTTGATGGGCGTGTTGAATCCATTGCTGTTTTACCTAGCCGTGCTGCGCGCCTACGACCTGTTGCCGGCGCAGCAGGCGCAGACGATCAATTACACCTGGGCGGTGGTGCTCGCCGTGCTCGCGGTACCGGTACTCGGTCACCGGCTGGGCTGGCGCGATATCGCGGCGGTGTGCCTGGGCTACCTCGGCGTGGTGATCATCGCCACCCGCGGGCGATTGCTGCCAATGGAATTCGACAGCGTGGAGGGTGTTGCCTTTGCCCTCGCCAGCACCGTCGTCTGGGCGCTGTACTGGCTGGCGAAAGCGGGCGATTCCGGTGCCCCGGTTGTCTCGCTGTGCTTAAGCTTCAGTCTCGCGGCGCCTGTCGCCGTGCTGCTCTGTGTGCTGCAGTCGACGCTGTACCCGCTGCCCTGGCAGGGTCTCCTCGCTGCCACCTACGTCGGCCTGTTCGAGATGGGCATCACGTTCGTGCTGTGGTCTGTTGCGTTGCGCCTGAGCAGTGGAGTGTCCCGCGTCGGCAATCTCATCTTTCTCTCGCCGCTGATTTCACTGGTTTTCATCGCGACGATACTGGGTGAGCCGATCCAGGTCGCTACCCTGGTCGGTCTCGCCCTGATCGTCCCGGGATTGCTGCTGCAGCAGTCGCAACCCCGCCGGGCTGTCCCGTGACGGGTGCCACCGTCGCGGATGCGCTACCGAAGCCGGAACCGGTTGCGCTCGACCCGCTTTACTACCGCGACAACTTTCTGCGCATGTGCGCGACCGTGGGAGACCAGTACGGCGATTTACTCAGCGCAGATGAAGCCGGTTTTCTTTGCCGGCTGAAGAACGCCAGCCGGGCGGCACAGTGCCTCTACGTGCGCATGGTTTCCCGGGTCGGGCCCTGTTTCCGGGTCAGTGCGCTGGTCTACCCGGAAATACCCTCGGTGGACAGGGCGCTGGAGGAACTGGTCTCTACCGGCCTGTCGGAGTTCTGCCGGGGGCTTGCGCCTGAGGATGCCGGCAGGCTGTACACCGTGCCCGAGCTGCGCCGCGCGTTTCCCGAGCTGGCGCATGAAACTTCTGGGCGGCATCCGCTGGGCGGCAACCCGCCGGGCGGCAACCTCCCTGCCGGCGCAAGTCATCACTGCTCGCTGCGATCGATGCGCTTGCGCTTTCGCCTACGGCACTGCTCGAACGGCTCGCGGGACCTGTTGGTGAGAAGGTGGTGATGCCGCTGGGCGCAGATACTGTCGCGCTGTTCCAACTGCTGTTTTTCGGCAACCGGCGCCAGGGCCTGACCGAGTTCGTGCTCAGCGACCTGGGCGTGGCCTGCTATTACCCCTACCCGGTCAACCGCGAACAGCGCCTGTTTCCCGACCGCGCGGCGCTGGACGAATACCTGCTCTACGCGGCGTTCAGCGACCGTTTCGACGCCTGGCAGGTCGACGCGGAAGCCCCCGGAGATGACCTGCTGCAGCTGGCCGGCGAGATGGTCGGGCTGCAGCCCGCAGGCGCGGCCACCCGGGAGCGCTGGCACCGGTTGTGCAACCGGGTGGGGCGGGCTCTCGAGCGGGTCGGCGAAACAGACCTGGCGCTCGCGCTCTACGCGCGCAGCCCGTTGCACCCCTCGCGGGAACGGCGGGCGCGGGTACTGGAGCGGTGCGGGGACTGGCCAGGCGCCCTGGGCGTGTGCCGGGAGATCGTCGCTGCGCCACGCTGCGAGGCCGAGCGTGATGCCGCACGTCGCATGATGCCGCGTCTGCAACGCCGGCTTGGCCAGCGAACCGACTGCCGCCGGGAGCGCTTCCCGGTGGACGCGGTGGTGTTGCCGCGTGGTGACCTCGGTGTCGAACGGGCGGCTGCCGCCTCGTTGCAGGCATCCTGGCCGGCGGTTCACTACGTCGAGAACACGCTGATGAACGGGTTGTTCGGCCTGGCTTTCTGGGAGCAGATATTCGCCCCGGTGCCGGGCGTGTTCCATAACCCCTACCAGAGCATTCCCTCGGATATGTACGCGGCGGATTTCAGCCGCCGTCGCCGGGAACAGCTGGACGCCCGCCTGCAGGTATTGCGCGAGGTTGCCCTGCCGCTGGAACTGCTGTCCGCCTGGCGCCGCTACCACCCCTACCAGTGCCGCTGGGTGAACTGGCGGCGGCTCAGCCCGGAGATGCTGGCACAGGCACTGGCGGTGATTCCGGCGGTGCACCTGCTGGCAATCTGGGAGCGGATGTTGTTCGATCCCGGTGAAAATCGCCGGGGTTTTCCCGATCTGGTCGCGCTGGGCAGCTCGCCCGGGGAGTATCGGCTGGTAGAGGTCAAGGGGCCGGGAGATACCCTGCAGGACCAACAGAAACGCTGGCTGCGGTTTTTTATGGAACAGGGTATCGATGCCCGCGTGCTGAAGGTGGAGTGGCTCGATGACTGAGATCGTGGTCCGGGTTCGCGACCTGGCCCGGTTCTGCTACCGCGGCGGTGATATCGACCACCGTTTCACCGCCTCGCCCACCGGTGTCGAGGGTACCCGCGGCCATCAGCGTGTGTACCGGCGGCGGCCCCCCTCCTACCAGAGCGAATATGCTCTTGAGTACAGGCATCGCGTGGGTAAGCGAATGCTGGTGCTGCGGGGGCGCGCAGATGGCTACGATCCGCAGCAGCGCCTGCTGGAGGAGATCAAGACCTGCCGCATTCCCTTCACCCGGATTCCGCAGGCGCTGTCGCAATGGCACCTCGCCCAGGCCCGCCTGTACGCCGGGATGCTGGTGCAGCAATCGGACCTCGATTCGGTCACCGTCTGCCTGACGTGGTTCAACATCGACAGCGGCGAGGAGCAGTCATTGAACCAGGAGTACGGGCGCGAGGAACTGAAGATGTTCCTCGCGGCTTCCCTGCAACGGTTTGGAGACTGGCTGGAGAGGTTGTCTGCCAGTCGGGAGCAGCGGGACCACAGCGCCCGCCAGCTGCCCTTTCCCCACGGGCGTTTTCGCAGTGGGCAGCGAGACGTTGCCGAGCGGGTCTACCGCTGTCTCGCCCGGGGCGGGCAGCTGCTGCTCGAGGCGCCCACCGGTATCGGTAAAACGGCTGCGGTGCTCTACCCTGCGATCAAGGGCTTTGGACACGGCAAGCACGACGTCGTGGTGTATGTCACCGCCAAGACCGTGGGCCGGCGGGCGGCGGAGCAGACGCTGGAGATGCTGGAGGCGGCCGGCTATCGCGGCGGTGGCCTGACGCTGAATGCGAAAGATGCCGTATGCCTCTCGCCGGGACAGGCCTGCCACGGGGACGATTGCTCCTATGCCAGGGGCTACTATGACAAACTGCCCGGTGCTATGGCGGCGGCGCTGGATACACCGCTGTTGGGTCGGGAGGCACTGGTGGAGCTGGGCCGGGAGTATGGCGTCTGTCCCTACCAGCTCGCATTCGACCTGGCCCCGTGGATGGACCTGGTCATCGCCGACCAGCACTATCTGTACAGCCTCACCGCCGGCCTCGGCGACCTGCTGGCGGACGACAGCCGGCGCTGGACGGTTCTCGTCGATGAGGCTCACAACCTGCCGGAGCGGGCGCGCGCCATGTACCGTGGCGTGCTGGCCAAGGCGTCCCTGATGGCGGCGCGCCGTGCGGCGCCGCCGTCTGTCCGGCCGGCGCTTGAGGCCGTCAACCGTGTGCTGCTGGATTTGCAGAAAGAGCCCTGGCAGGAGGACGGTTTCGACAGTCGCGCCGAGGTGCCGGCTGAACTGTCGGCGGCGCTGAGCCGGTTTGCCCAGCGGGTGGGCGAGCAACTCACCGAGCAGCCACTGTTGCTGCAGCGCCATGGCGCCCTGCGTGATTTCTACTTCGAGGTGCTCCAGTTCCAGCGCGTGGCCGACAACTGGGGCGACGAGTTCTGTTTCGAAATGACCCGTGGCGCGGGACAGCAGAGTCTGGCACTGGTGCTGAACTGCCTCGACCCGGCCCGGCTGCTCGGCGAGCGCCAGCGACGGGCGCATGCGGTGATCGCGTTTTCTGCGACGCTGTCGCCACCGCAGTGGAGCCGCCCCGCGCTGGGGCTTGAGCCCGATGCCGTCTGTGTCCGCCAGGCCTCACCCTTCGCGGCCACGCAGCTGCAGGTATCCCTGGCGACCGACATCGATACCCGTTTCCGGGAGCGGGCGTCGTCGCTGGTCAACCTGGCGAACCGCATTCGTCAGTGGCTGGACACGACACCCGGTAACTGCCTGGTGTATTTCTCCTCCTATCGCTACCTGGCCGACACGGTAGAGACCCTGTCCGCAGGCGGCTTACCGGCGGCGCGGCAGTGCTGGTTCCAGCGCCCGGATGCCGACCGTGATTCCCTGTTGGCGCTGCTGGAGCAACGACGCGACGTCGTCGCTTTTTGTATCCTGGGCGGTGTCTTCGGCGAGGCCGTCGACCTGCCGGGTGACCAGTTGGCATCCGTGGTGGTGGTCGGGGTCGGTCTGCCGCAGTTCAACCGGGACAGCGAGCGCCTGCGTGCCTGGCATCAGCAGCAGCACGGGGATGGCTTTGCCTATGCCTATCTGTATCCCGGCATGCAGAAGGTAGACCAGGCCCTTGGCCGGGTCGTGCGACGGGATGATGACAAAGGTCACGCCCTGCTGATCGACGCGCGCTATGCGCAGCCGCAGTATCGCAATCTGTTACCGCCATGGTGGACGTATACCCACTGGGCTGGCGCCAGGGGTGCCGAGGGTGCCCCTGGCGACGGCACCGACGCCGACGCCGAACTGCAGTCACAACTGCCCATGCCCGCCGGGAATTCCAGATAGCGCAGAGGAATGGCGGCTGGCGCCTCCCCCCGGGTCCAATTCCCGGTCTGCACAAGCTGTGCTACAGTGCGCCGCTGGTTTTTGCAGCAGGCGCTTGTGAACCGGGGCGCCGCGTTCGACGTATCGCTTGCGGGCGGCACGGCCGGACAGACAACAAGCAGATAATGGTACGGGGTCAACCAACTATGCGTATCGCAATACCCAAGGAAACACACCCGGGCGAGAATCGGGTACCGATGACACCCGATCACGTCAAGAAGCTCTGTCGCTTGGGCGCTGAAGTCGTGATCGAAGCCGGCATGGGCGGCGGTGCGGGCTTCGCCGACGACGAGTACACGGAAGCAGGCGCCACAATCAGTGGCGACCGGGCGGCGCTGTTCGGCGAGGCCGACCTGCTGCTGCGGTTGCGTAAGCCCACCCTGGACGAGGTCAAGCAGATGCGAAGCGGCTGCGTCCATATCAGCTATCTCGATCCCTTCAACGAGACCGAACTCGTCTCGGCGCTTTGCGACCAGGGCGTGACGGCGGTCAGCATGGAAATGATTCCCCGTACCACCCGCAGCCAGAGAATGGATGCCTTGAGCTCCCAGGCGAACCTCGCCGGATACGTGATGGTCATCCAGGCCGCGGCTCACCTGCCGCGGATACTGCCGATGATGATGACCCCGGCCGGCACGCTGAAGCCGGCCAACGTCTTTGTTCTCGGCGCCGGCGTGGCCGGCCTGCAGGCAATCGCTACCGCCAAACGTCTGGGCGCCAGGGTGACCGCCTTCGACACTCGCCCCGTCGTGGCCGAACAGGTGAAGTCGCTGGGCGCGAAATTCCTGGAGATCGATCTGGGAGAGACGGGCGAAACCGCCGGCGGTTATGCCCGCGAACTGACCCCGGAGCAGGTGGAAATACAGCGCCAGGCGCAGAAAGACGTGATCGCTGGCTCCGACGTGGTGATCACCACAGCCCAGGTGTTCGGCCGCAAGCCGCCGGTGCTGGTCACCAGCGACATGATCGAGGGTATGCAGCCTGGATCGGTGATCGTCGATATGGCCGCGGAGACCGGTGGCAACGTCGAGGGCTCCGCGCCGAATGAGATCGTCGAGGTTGCGGGCGTCACCATCATCGGCCTCGGTAACCTGGCGGGCGAGGTGGCACGTGATGCCAGCCAGATGTATTCCTCCAACCTGTTCAATCTGGTGGAGGACAACTGGGACGAAGAACAGAAGCAGTTCGTGGTGGATTTCGAGGACGACATCCTGCCGGGCTGTATCATCACCCACGGCGGTGAGGTGGTGAACGAAACCATAAAGCAATTCAGGGAAGGGGGTGCCTGAGATGATACCGGCAGAGGTTTTTCTGACATTTATTCTGATGTTGTCCATCTTCCTGGGCTTCGAACTCATCAACAAGGTGCCCGCCACGCTGCACACGCCGCTGATGTCGGGGGCCAATGCGATCTCCGGTATCACCGTCGTCGGTGCGATCAGCCTCGCGGGTACCGGACAGCAGGATCTGTCGAACTGGCTGGGTGCGGCCGCTGTGGCGCTGGCGTCGATCAACGTGGTTGGCGGTTACCTGGTCACTGACCGCATGCTCGCCATGTTCAAGAAGAAGGAGAGCTGAACGCCATGGAGATAGCAATCCAGTTTGCTTACGTGGCGTCGGCGGCGCTGTTCATTTTCGGGCTGAAACAGCTCGGTTCACCGGCAACCGCTCGCCGCGGTAACTTCATTTCCGCCGTGGGGATGCTCATTGCCATCGTTGCCGCGCTGCTCGACCAGGGTATCGTCGACTTCAAGTGGATCGGCATCGGCTTTGTCGTCGGCGGGCTGGTTGGCGCCGTGGCAGCACGGCTCGTGCAGATGACCTCGATGCCGGAGATGGTCGCACTGTTCAATGGTTTCGGTGGTATGGCAAGCCTCCTGGTGGGCTGGGCCGCACTGAGTGCCGACGCCAGCACCTTCACCCTGGTGACGATTGTTCTCTCGATCCTCATCGGTGGCGTGACCTTTACCGGCAGCCTGATCGCCTACGGCAAGCTCAGCGAGACCATCGGCAGCGGCGCGGTGATGTTCAGTGGCCAGCAGGTGGTGAACAGCCTTATCGTGCTGGGGATTGCCGGCAGCGCGGTGATGTTCTGCATCGAACCGACCAACACCCTGTGGCTGTTCGTCGTAATCGGCCTGTCGCTGCTGTTCGGTGTCATGGCGGTGATCCCGATCGGCGGTGCCGACATGCCGGTGGTGATTTCACTGTTGAACTCCTACTCCGGTCTCGCGGCCTGTGCCGCCGGTTTCGCGGTGGACAACAACATCCTCATCGTCGCCGGCTCTCTGGTCGGGGCATCGGGCATCATTCTCACCCAGATCATGTGCAAGGCGATGAACCGCTCGCTCGGTAACGTCCTGTTCAGCGGCTTTGGCAGTGGCAAGGCCGATGAGACGACAGTGGAAGGTGAGATCAAGCCGGTCTCGGTCGAGGATGCCTACTACATCCTCGAGGCGGCTACTAACGTGGCGATCATCCCCGGCTACGGTATGGCCGTGGCCCAGGCCCAGCACGTGGTCAAGGAGCTGTGCGAGCTGATGGAGGAAAACGGTGCTGAAGTGAACTTCGGTATCCACCCGGTGGCTGGCCGCATGCCCGGGCACATGAACGTGTTGCTGGCCGAGGCGGATGTACCCTACGACCAGTTGCTGGAGATGGACGACATCAACCCGCGCATGGAGAACGTCGACGTGGCGATCGTGATCGGGGCCAATGACGTGGTCAACCCGGCGGCGCGTGAGTCCGAGTCCTCGCCGATCTATGGCATGCCGGTGATCAACGTCGACAAGGCCCGCACGGTCTTCGTGCTCAAGCGCTCAATGGCCTCCGGCTTCGCCGGCATCGAGAACCCGCTGTTCTACAAGGACAATACGCGCATGCTGTTCGGCGACGCCAAGGAGTCGATCGGGGGCCTGATACGGGAGTTCGACTAACCGCCCCGCCCCCCGGGCGACCACAACAAGCCGGCTCAGCGAGCCGGCTTTTTTGTGCCGGTAATGTGACCCGCTGAACCGGTTCCCGGCGAGGGGCGATTGTCACTCCGGGGTGAACCCGCTACGCTGTCGGTTTGGGTAAAGTACAGAGAAGCAGGCGATCCTGCGGCAGGCGGAGACCTCACCATGGCCAGTAACGCGGCGACAAAGGCATCATCGACCCGCACGAGGGCGACCGGCAGCAAGGCCGGAGCCACAAAAAGCACAGCGAAGAAAAAAACCGCTGCCCGCAAAATTGCAGCCAAGAGTGCTGCGGGCGGCACGACTGCCACACCGAAAAAGGCCGCGAAAAAAACCGCGGCCCGCAAGACCGGTACCCGTGTAACCGCCAAAGCGAAGACAGGTGCTGGCAAGGCGACCGCGGGCAAGTCCGCTCCCGGAAAAACCTCAGCCGCGAAAGCGTCTGGGCGTAAGTCCGCTCCCCGCAAAAAAGCGTCAGCGAAAAAGCGTCAGTCTGCGGGCACCGCTCCAGTGCGTCCCGGGCGACCTGCTGCCAGAACACTGGAGGAGCGCGCTGTCGAGCAGCCACTGATGACTACCCTCAGGGCCGAGCACCGCCAGATGGCCAGGGTGATGAAGCTGTTTTCGGAGCAGTTGCGAACCATAGAGGCCGGCGAAATCGTCGATACCCACGTGGTGTACGAAATCATGGACTACATGGTGAACTGGCCGGACCGCTATCATCACCCCCGGGAGGATGTGGTCTATGCCAAGGTGGCCGAATTGAGTGATGAGGCCGCCGAGAGCGTGGCCAACCTGCAGCGCGAGCACGACGAGATGGTGCGCTCGGGCCGCGCAGTCCTTACCCGCATCGAGGGGTGGCGCGCGGGAACGATCAGCGGCCAGGCGTTGATCGAGAGCGGTCGCGACTACATCGAGCGCAGCTACGCGCACATGAACCGGGAAGAAAACGAGGTCTTTCCCCGCATAGAAGATCTGTTGAGCGCCGAGGACTGGCTGGAACTGGCCCGGGAGAACCGCTTGCGCCCGGTCTCGGACCCGGTGTTCGGGCCTCGTGTGCAGCGGGACTTTCGCAATCTCGCGCGTAAGCTGCGTCGCACCATGCGGCGCGGTGTTGAGCGCGGCACGATGGTGGAGTGGATCAGTATCGAGGCCTTCCTGGAATCCCTGGAAGTCCTTTCCATGGCCAATGACGCCGCGCGTTCCGTAACTTCAGACCACCTGCGGGGAGCGTGGTACGACGGTGTCGACATGTTCCGCACTTCCCCCCTGACAGCGCCGGTGCAGGTTGCCATCAACAACACCCGCCAGACCTTCCGCTGGCTCAGCGAGGTCGCCGAAATCTCCCGGGATACACTGGGGGACCTGGCGCGGGTGAACCGGGAGCGGCAGAACCGCATCAGGTTGCTGGACCGGGCCTGACCAGCGTTCGGCAAGCGTCCGGGAGTGCGTTGACATGGAGGTCAAGGGCAGTCTGCCACCCGGCACCCGTATCGAGGAGTTCGAGTTCCGCCGGGTGCTCGGTCACGGCGGTTTCGGTCTGACCTACCTGGGCTGGGATCACAGCCTCGAGATATCGGTGGCGATCAAGGAATACCTGCCGGTGGACCTGGCCTTCCGTGAGTCCGATTTCTCGGTGGGGCCGCGCACATCGCATGCGCGCGATGAGTTCAACTGGGGCCTCGACCGATTTCTGGCCGAGGCGCGGGCGCTGGCCCGGTTTTCCCACCCCAGCCTGGTCCGGGTATACCGGTTCTTCAATGCCCACGGTACCGGTTACATCGTGATGGAATACGTCGAGGGAGAGACGCTGTCCGATTACCTGGAGCGCGTCGGGCATGTCGATGAAGCGACGTTGCGGGGGTTGCTGACACCGATACTCGACGGCCTGGAGCAGGTGCACCGGGGCGATTTCCTGCACCGCGATATCAAGCCGGGCAACATCATCATCCGCGAAGACAGCTCGCCGGTGCTGATCGACTTCGGCGCCGCGCGCAACGCGATGGGCCAGAAAAGCCGCTCCGTCACCTCTATTGTCACCCCGGGTTATGCGCCCATCGAACAGTATTCAACGCGTGGTAACCAGGGCCCATGGACCGATATCTACGGCCTGGGCGCCGTGTGTTACCGGGCTCTGACCGGTGATGCGCCGATGGGGGCGACAGACCGCCTGCGGGTGGACCCGCTGGTGCCGGCGACCGAAGCGGCCCGCGAACGTGGCTCGCCGGCTTTCCTGCAGGCCATCGACCGGGCACTGGCGGTTGAAGAGGAAAACCGGCCGCAATCTATCAGTGAGTGGCGCCGCATGTTCGAAACCGGGGCGGGAAGAAGCGCATCGCGGCAGGCGACGGCTGCGGGCGAAACCGCGTGGTCGCGGGACCGGCGGGTGCAGGCGGCCGCGATCACGGCTGTGGCGCTTCTATTGGCGGGTGCCGGCTACTGGGTACTGCGGCCGCAGGCCAGCGGGCCGGCCGCCGCCGGTGCGGGCAGCGCAGAGGCGGGGGCGGGGGTGGAATCCGACACGGCCGACAACTATGTCGCAGGAGACGTGTTCCGGGACTGCCCCCAGTGCCCGGAACTGGTGGTCGTGCCCGGGGGTGATTTTCTGATGGGCAGCCCGACGAACGAACGCGGCCGCGCCACCGACGAGGGCCCCCGGCACCCGGTGAAGGTAGAACCCTTCGCCATCGGCCGCTTCGAAGTGACTTTTGCCGAGTGGGACGCCTGTGTCGAAGCCGGGGGCTGCACCCACTCCCCGGACGACGAGGGCTGGGGGCGGGGCACCCGGCCGGTCATGAACGTCTCCTGGGAAGACGTAACCGCTGAATACCTGCCCTGGCTATCCCGCACAACGGGGCGCGAATATCGCCTGCCCGGCGAGGCGGAACAGGAATACGTGCTGCGCGCCGGCGAGCAGAGTCGCTTTCCCTGGGGCGAGCGTGAAGCGGCGGGCTGCGAACACGCTAACGGCGGTCGCGTCGCGGGCTGCGATGACGGGCACGGGTTCACCAGCCCCGTCGGGTCCCTGCGGGCGAACGCCTTCGGTCTCCACGACACCAGCGGCAACGTCTGGGAGTGGTCAGCGGATTGCTGGCGCGAGGACTACAGCGAGAAAAACCGGGGGGCGCCGGACGAGCCAGCCGAGTGCAGCAAGCGCGTCCTGCGGGGCGGTTCCTGGGACAGCGCGGCGGTTCAGCTGCGTTCGGCGGAGCGTTTCTGGGATGCCCCCGCCTACCGTTTCAGCGTCACCGGCTTCAGGGTGGCGCGGAACCTGTCGCCCTAGCGGGCCCGGGTTCAGGGGTGGTGTCGCCCGCCCCGGCGAGTTCGTCGTCGGGATCGCGAAACTGCAGTTTGGCCAGCCGAGCGTAGAGCTCCGATTCGCGCAGCAGGCTCTCATGGTTACCGGTGGCCACCACGCGGCCACCGTCCATCACGGCGATGCGATCGGCGTGCAGTATCGTGGACAGCCGGTGGGCGATGATCACGGTGGTGCGGTCCTGCATCAGGGTCTGCAACGCCAGTTGCACCTGGTATTCGCTCTCGGTGTCGAGGGCGCTGGTCGCCTCGTCCAGCAGCAGAATCCTGGGGTCGTTGAGAATCGCCCTGGCCAGAGCGATGCGCTGGCGCTGTCCCCCCGACAGGCGCACACCCTGCTCGCCGAGGTGGCTGGCGTACCCATCGGGAAGCGCGGTGATGAACTCGTGCGCGTGGGCGGCGGTCGCGGCGGCGATCACCTCGTCGTCGGTGGCACCGGGCTTGCCGTAGGCGATGTTGTAGCGCACATCCGCCGTGAACAGGGCCGGCTGTTGGGGAACCAGTGCGATCTGGCCGCGCAACTCGGCCAGCGACAGGCCGCGAATGTCGCGCCCGTCGAGCGTGATGGCGCCGGCTTGCGGGTCATAGAAACGTTGCAACAGTTCGAACACGGTGGATTTGCCCGCCCCCGAAGGTCCCACCAGTGCGAGGCTGCGACCGGCCGGTATCGCCAGGGAAAAATCCGCCAGGGCCGCCTGGTCCGGGCGGGTGGGATAGAAAAAGGTAACGCCGTCGAGCGCCATCCGGCCCTCCACGTCGGTCACCGCGGGGTCGGAGGGGCCGGGATCCTTTATCAGGCTCTCGGCGTTGATCAGGTCCAGCAGCCGCTCGGCGGCCCCGGCCGCGCGTTGCAGTTCACCCCAGACCTCGGAAATCGTCGCCAGCCCGCTGCCAACCATCAACGCGTAGAACACGAAGGCACCCAGCTCACCCGGGCTCATGCGGCCGCTGATCACATCCTGTCCGCCCTCCCACATCATCCCTGCCATACCGGCGAACAGCAGCAGGATGGCGCCGCAGATCAGCAGCGAGCGCTGCAGGATACGCCGCCGCGCGATGGTGAATGCCCGCTCCACCTCGTTGCGGAAGGCTTCCTGCTCAAAATTTTCCCGGGTGTAACTCTGCACCACGCGGATATGCTGGATGATTTCACCGGCGTAGCTGCCGACGCTGGCGATGCTTTCCTGGCTCTGGTTCGACAGCCGTCGCACCCGGCGGCCGAAAACCAGGATCGGCAGCAGCACCAGCGGGACGCCGGCGGTGATGATCAGGCTCAGTTTGAGGTTGGTGACGAACATCAATACCAGGGCCCCGGTCATGGTCATGCTGCTGCGCAACGCCATACTCAAGGACGAACCGATAATGGTCTGCAGCAGGGTGGTATCGGTGGTCAGCCGTGACATGATCTCGCCACTGCGGTTGGTTTCGAAATAGCCCGGGTGCAGGCGCACGATGTTATCGAAGACGGCGGCTCGCATGTCGGCACTCACCCGCTCCCCCAGCCAGGAAACGAGGTAGAAGCGGATGAAGGTACCGACAGCCATCGCCGCGGCAATCGCGAGCAGGACGCCGATGGCGGCGCTCAGGTCGGCGCTGCTGTCGCCCCCGAACCCCTGGTCGATCAGGACCTGTATACCGCGACCCAGCGACAGGGTTGCCGCGGCGGTAAATACCAGAGCGAGGGTGGCGGCGATGACCCGGGCCCGGTAGGGGACCAGGAACCGAAGCATTGGCGCCAGGGTGGCGATGCGCTTGCGCCTCGGCGCCTTCATCCCTCAGGCCCGGCCCGGTGCGGGTGACGCAGGGGCCTCGAGTGCGTCCCCGGCAGGCGCGACTGCAAGGCCGTCGCGTTGGGCCGCCGTGCCGTGACGGCCGCTGTCGTCGGCCCTGTGTATCGTGGTTGCGGGGCCGGTGAGCGTTGCACCGGCATTCTCCACCGCCTCGACCACCCCGAGATTGAGTTCCTCCGCCACCGCGAGGAAGGCCTGGTAGTCGGTGGTGTTCACCCCGGCGTCCAGGCGCAGCCAGGCGGTACCGTCCTCGATGGACTCGAAGCGCACACTGACGCTGTCTTCGATCACGTCTGGCTGCGCCTTGAACAGGTCGCGCACGTCATCGAGGATGCGGCGCAGCTGGTCGGCGCCGGCGAGTCCGACACGGTAGCGGCGGAAATAGCGGATCCGGTCGCGGGCGGTGAAATTCTCGATTTCGGTGGAGGAGAAAACGGCGTTCGGGATCACCACCAGTGAGCGGTCCAGGGTGCGGATGGTGGTGGAGCGCAGGCCGATTTCCTCCACGGTGCCGGTCACGTTGCCGAAACGGCAGAAGTCCCCGGCCCGCACAGGTCGCGCGGTATAGAGGGTCACGGCGCCGATCACGTTTTCCAGGGTTCTCTGCGCGGCCAGCGCAATCGCCAGGCTGCCCACACCCAGTCCCGCCAGAACCGTCGACATGTTGTAACCCGCGGATTCGGCCCAGAAAAGGCCGATGATGGTAATGACGATCACCTTGAGGATGGTGGTGAACGGCTTCAACAGGGCGACGTACTGGATGTTGCCCGCGCGCTGCATCTTGCGGATCTGGTAGTCGCGGATGAAGGAAAGCAAGCCCAGCAGGAGTACGGTATAGGCGATGTAGTCGACACCGCTGGACTGCAGCAGAATCCTCGCCTTCATCGACAGGCCAAGCTGGTCCATCAGCTGCCGGGCGATCAGTACAAACAGGAAAAAGCGCAACGGGCGGCGGAAGAAGTTCGTGGTGGCGATGGGGAAACGGTCGTAAATCGCAAGCGCGATGCGCAGCAGGATATTGCTGGCAAGGCTCGCCAGCGGCCAGGCGATAAGCAGGAACAGCACGGTGAGGATCAGCTGCCAGTTATCCAGGCCCATAAAGCGGAAATCCGGCAGCACTCTGGCGAGATACAGCGCCAGCGGGCCGGGCCCCAGTTCCTCCCACATCTCGGGTATCCGCTCTACCGTGGCGTTGGATATCTTCCATACCCGGCCACCCTTGCCGTCGGGAATCCGTTGCAGGTAGATCGGTATGGTTTCGTTGACGAGTGTCACCTCGCCCAGTTGGTCGCGGTAGCTCGGCAGGCCATCCTCCAGGTCGCCCTCCGGCTCGTCGCTGAGCGCACCGAGCCCGACCACGTTCTGTTGCCCGAAGATATGCCTCAGCGCCCGCAACAACTGCTCGCCGCTGTATTCTTTCATCTCCTCGGGCAGGAAGCGCAGGTCCAGTGCGTCCGCCGCCGCCTGGAAATCCTTTTTCTTCAGGGCGCGATCCAGCTTCGCCATGGCGCGCATCGGCGTGGATTCCACCCGGGCGCCCTTCACTTCGGATTCGCTGACTTCCTGCAGCAGCTTTTCGGACTCCTGGTTGACCTCGATCAGTTCCCGCATCGACACATCCGGCTCGGGGGTTTCCTGGGCGGGCGCCACCGGACTCAGCAGGGTCAGCAGGAGCAAGCAGGAAGACAGTGACGCCAGTGGGCGCCGGAGGTTGTGGGATACCGTCATGCGGGCCTCAGGGATTGTCGGTTTCTGCGTCGGCCGCGGTATCCCGGGCCTCGCGCCGGCGCACGATCATGCGACCGAAAAATACCCCGACCTCGAACAGCAGCCACATGGGGATGGCCAGCAGCGACTGGGAAATGATATCCGGTGGGGTCAGTAGCATACCGAAGATGAAACAGCCGACGATGATGAAGGGTCGCTTGCGGGCCAGCGCGTCCGGGGTGGTGATGCCGGCCCAGATCATCAACACCGCCGCGATCGGAATCTCGAAGGCAACGCCGAAGGCGAAGAACAGCTTGAGGACGAAGTCGAGGTAGCTGTTGATGTCCGTCATGATCGCGATGTCGGTGGGGGCCACGCTGGTAAAGAACGCAAAAATCAGGGGAAAAACCACGAAGTAGGCAAACGCGGCACCGGCGTAGAACAGCATGACGCTGGAGACCAGCAGAGGCACGGCCAGACGCTTCTCCTGCCGGTACATGCCCGGTGCGATAAAGCTCCAGACCTGGTAGAGCACATACGGTATGGCAATAAAGATCGCAGCGACCAGGGTGAGTTTGAACGGCGTGAGGAAGGGTGATGCCACTTCGGTGGCGATCATGGTCGCCCCCTCAGGCAGGATAGCGCGCAGGGGCTTCGACACGAAGGCATAAATGTCGTTGGCAAAGGGGAACAGGCCGATGAACACGATGAGCACCGCAAGAATGGCGCGCAACAGGCGGTCCCGCAACTCGGTCAGGTGTGCGACCAGCGGCAGCGGCGGGTCGTTGGGTTGTTCAGGCGCACTCATGGCAGGGGTTTACGAACCTCGCTCGATGCGTCGCCCTCGGCGTCGGCCGCTGGTGTCTGCTCGGTGGGCGTAGCGCCCGGCTGAGCCGGTGAAACGTCGCCCGCCGGTGCCGATGCGGCATCATCAAGCTGCACCGATGAGGTGTCGCCCGCCGGAATTGATGAGGTGCCACCTGCGGGTATTGATGAAGTGTCGCCCACCAGGCCGGAGGTGAGTTGCCCCGCCTCCTTGCGGATACTCTCCCCGGTCGCGCTGAGGTCGCGGGTGACGGCGTCGGTGTCCTTTTTGATCTGCTCGCCCGCCTCGCGCAACTCGCGCATGATCTCGTCGTTGTGGAGTTCCTGCTTGACCTCCTGCTTGATCTCGTTGAAGCCTCGGCGCAGGCGCGCGAGCCACGCGCTGCCGGTGCGAATGGTTTCCGGCAGGCGCTCTGGACCGATCACCAGCAACATAACGACGCCGATGATCAGGAGTTCAGCAAACCCGATGTCGAACATTCAGGGAGCTACTTCTTATCCTCGACCGCACCGGCGTCCGCGCCGGTGTCATCGCTCGCCGGCGGCTCTGTGGTGCTGCTCGCCGCGTCATCGTCGTTGATACTTTTACGGAAGCCCTTGACCGCGCTGCCGAGATCACTGCCGAGATTGCGCAGCCGCTTGGTGCCGAACAGCATGATCACAATGGCCAGGATGATCAGCAATTGCCAGATACTTATTCCGCCTATACCCATGTTACTCTCCTGTTGATTGCCGGCTGCTGCGCCGGGCTTTCTCTTCCAGTCCGGACAGGCCAAAGCGCTGTCGCAGGCATTCCATCACCTCGTCCACGTCACCGTCGAGGTGGGATAACACCACCATGCAGTGGAACCAAAGGTCTGCCACCTCACCGATCAGGGCATGGCGGTCGCCACTCACCTCGGCATCCTTCGCCGCCAGGATCACCTCGGTCGCCTCCTCGCCCACTTTCTCGAGGATCCGGTTGAGTCCGCGCTGGTGCAGCCCGGCTACATACGATTGATCGGGGTCTGCGGACCGGCGCTCGGCAAGCGTGGCGGTCAACTGTTCGAGGATATCGCTCACCCGTCGCTCCCGTAAATCTCTGCGGGATCCCGCACCACCGCATCGGTCTCCACCCAGCCTGTGTCGTCCAGCCTCTGGTAAAAACAGTGTCGCCGACCTGTATGACAGGCAATACCGCCCACCTGTTCAACTTTCATCAATACGGTATCGCCATCGCAGTCGATACGCAGCTCGTGCAGTTGCTGGACGTGTCCGGAGCTTTCGCCCTTGCGCCAGAGCGCGCCCCGGGAGCGCGACCAGTACACCGCCCGCTGCTCGCTGAGGGTCAGTTTCAGCGCCTCGGCGTTCATCCAGGCCAGCATCAGCACTTCGCCGCTTTGCCAGTCCTGGGCAATCGCCGGCACCAGCCCCTGCTCGTTCCAGAGCACCCGCTCAGTCGCTGCCTGTATTACCTCTTGATCCATGCAGACTCCGTTCAGCCCGCTATTATCGCACAGGCCCGGTGGCCCGGCATCAGCGGTCTCGCTGTAACAACAGAAAGACAGCGAGGCCGCCCAGCAGCCAGCTGGCCAGGGGTACCCCGGCCAGGCGCTCCCAGGCTCCGGGCAATGCCAGGATGACGGCCAGCGTGGCCGCGAGAGCGGCCAGTACCCAGCGCCCCGTGGGCCTGCGCTCGGGTGGCCGTGACTCAACCTGCGGCCTCGGGCCCGGTGCCGCGACGGGTTTGCTCGCCGCCTCCCTGGGTTGTTGCAGGTTGTCCAGCACCACGTCCGGCAGGTGAGGCAGTTGCTCCAGCCACGAGGGGGCCTGGCGCTGCAGGCGCTTGATCAGGCTCTGTGGCGAGTAGCGTTCCTGCACCCAGTTTTCGAGGAAGGGCTGGGCGGTATCCCAGAGGTTGAGCTGCGGGTAAAGCTGCCGGCCCAGCCCCTCGATGTTGAGCAGGGTTTTTTGCAGCAGCACGAGAGACGGCTGTACCTCCATGTCGAACCGGCTGGCGGTGCGGAACAGGTAGACCAGCAGCTGGCCGAAGGATATCTGGCCGATCGGCCGCTCGAATACGGGCTCACAGACCGCACGCATGGCGGATTCGAAATCCTGTACCCGGGTATCCGGCGGTACCCAGCCGCATTCCACGTGCAGCTGGGCGACCTCGCGGTAATCGCGGTGGAAAATGCCGAGCAGGTTGCGCGCCAGGTAGTATTGGTCGGAATCGCTGAGGCTGCCGATGATGGCGCAGTCGACGGCGATATAGGTGGGGTCGGCAGGATCGGTCAGATCGACAAAGATATTGCCAGGGTGCATGTCGGCGTGGAAGAAACTGTCCCGGAATACCTGGGTGAAGAAAATCTCGACCCCGCGTTCCGCGAGCAGCTTGAGGTCGGTGCCGCGGGCCCGCAGGGCGTCCATATCCGTCACCGGGTGGCCATGGATGCGCTCCATGGTGAACACCTCGTGGCAGGTATAGTCCCAGAAGACCTCGGGGATATAGACCAGTTTGCTGTCCTGGAAGTTGCGCCTGAGCTGGGAGGCGTTGGCGGCCTCGCGGCTCAGGTCGAGCTCGTCGAGAATGGTGTAGCGGTAGTCACCGACCACTTCCACGGGGCGCAGGCGCCGACCCTCGGGCAGGTAGCGTTGGATCAGCCTCGCCAGGCTGAACATGAGGGCGATGTCCTGGCGTATCACCGGCTCGATGTCGGGCCGGACTACCTTGACCACCACCTCCTGGCCAGTGTGGAGGGTGGCGGTATGCACCTGGGCGACCGAGGCGGAGGCCATGGGCCGGGAATCGAAGGTGGCGAACAGCTCGTCAACCGGTTTGCCCAGGGCCGTTCGATAATCGCAATCGATTGCTCCTCGGGAAACGGCGGGACGTCGTCCTGCAGGCGGGCGAGTTCGTCGGCGATATCGAGTGGCAGCAGGTCGCGCCGGGTCGACAGCATCTGCCCGAACTTGATGAACACGGGGCCCAGCTCCTCCAGCGCGCGACGCAGACGCTCACCGCGCGACATGTCCGGGGCCGGGATGACGCGCCAGGGCGCCATTGCGAGCACCAGGCCGGGGAGGGCGGGGAGACGCTCCCGGTCGATAAATTCGTCCAGCCGGTAGCGGCCGCAGACCTGCAGAATCCTCAGCAGGCGCAGACTGCGCGACACAGGCGCCGTCACGGTGTCAGGCGCTGCAGGCGTTTGCGCAGGCGTTCAAGACGGGACTGCAGGCGCTCGGTGCGCAGCGTCAGTTCCTGCACGTCCCGGTAGAAGTCCTCCAGCTCCAGCCGCGGCGGGCTGAGGCGGGCCTCCTCATGGATGAATTCGCCCAGTTGCCGTGCCAGGCTGCCCGAGGCCTGTCGTCCCCAGCCCGCGGCGCCGCGCGCCAAT
The DNA here is from genome assembly GCA_963753815.1 of uncultured Gammaproteobacteria bacterium. Taxonomy (GTDB): domain Bacteria; phylum Pseudomonadota; class Gammaproteobacteria; order Pseudomonadales; family Halieaceae; genus CAVWDU01. The sequence continues at coordinate 1,030,195 of CAVWDU010000003.1, read as the reverse complement.
TCGGCCAGCTGGTGGCCGGCGACGTCGCCGAACTGATCGGTCAACGCGGCCTCCCAGTCGATGTCCAGCTGGCTGATAATGCGTTGCAGTTCGACCAGCGGGCTGCTGTCGCCGGAGATCTCCAGCCTGCCGTTGATCAGCGCCGCCGCGGGGTCGTCTGCGGTGGCGAGTTCGGCGAAGTCGGAGGCGACGCCGCGCACGCTCGTGGTGACTTCACCCTCGTAGATGCCCATGAGGCTGATACCTTCCGCGCCGATGCGCAGGTAGGCATCCAGCGGCGGTGCCGTGCAATGCAGGGCGAATACCTTGCCTCGCAAAGGGGCGAGGGCGGCCTGGCTCTCAGGCGCCAGGCCCAGGGCGCCGTTGATGGCGGTTTCCAGTGCAGCGAGACCTGCGGTGTGCAGCGTGGGGCTGAGCAGACGGTCCATCTCAGGCCTTGATGCCCCGGTGCAGGGCTACGATGCCGCCGGTCATGTCGTGGTACTCACAGCGCACGAAGCCGGCATCCTCCATCATCTCCTTGAGGGTTTCCTGGTCGGGATGTACGCGGATCGACTCGGCCAGGTACTGGTAGCTCTCGCCATCGTTCGCGACGACCCGGCCTATGGCCGGCAGCACGTTGAACGAGTAGGCGTCATAGGCCTTGCTGAGCAGCTCGTTCCTCGGCTTGGAGAACTCCAGAATCAACAGGCGGCCGCCGGGTTTGAGGACGCGCAGCATGGACGCCAGCGCCGCGTCCTTGTCGGTGACATTGCGCAGCCCGAAGGCGATACTGATGCAGTCGAAGCTGTCTTCGGGAAAGGGCAGGGACTGGGCGTCCGCCTGCACGAACTCGATGTTGGCGATACGCCCGGTGTCCAGCAACCGGTCGCGCCCGACTTCCAGCATCGAGGCGTTGATGTCGGCCAGCACCACCCGGCCATCGTTGCCGACCAGGCTGGCAAACCGGGCGGCCAGGTCGCCGGTGCCGCCGGCGATATCGAGCACGCTGTTGCCCTCGCGCACACCGCTCAACTCGATAGTGAAGCGCTTCCAGATGCGGTGGATTCCCGCCGACATAAGGTCGTTCATGAGGTCGTAGCGGCCGGCCACCGAATCGAATACCCCCGCGACCAGGCCGGCCTTGTCCCGCCGGTCCACCTCCTGGAAACCAAAGTGGGTGGTGTCTTTGTCTGTTTCTGCGTCGCTCATGGGTGTGCGAACCCCGATGCTATGGAGGCGGCATTGTAGCGCGAAGCCGGGCTCGGGTCAGGTGCGGTCGCCGCTCTCCGCGGCGTGGCCGGCTTATTACTCGCCCGTTTGGCCGGGGTCCACCAGCTTCACCACCTGGACCTCCGGATCGCGACTGGCGCCCGCCCGATCCAGCTGATCGAGATAGCCCTGCCACCAGGCGTCGCGGTTGATGCACAGCGCGTACAGGTAGTCCCAGGCGTACAGGCCGGTGTCGTGCCCGTCGTCGAACACCAGTTGCAGTGCGTAGTTGCCCACCGGTTTTATCGCCGTGATGTGGACACCCCGTTTGCCGGTCTGCAGCACCGCCTGGTCAGGGCTGTGACCGCGCACCTCGGCGGAGGGGGAAAACACCCGCAGGTACTCGCAGCTGAGCCGGAAGCTTTCGCCATCGGCGTAGTCCAGCTCCAGCTCGCCAGATTTGCGATGCAGGGTCACGCCGGTGGGTACGTCGTTGCCGGTGGCCATGGCTGTTTCCTCAGAGAATAAACCGTGAGAGATCCTCGTTGGCGCTGAGCTCGGCGAGCTGCTGGTCGACGTAGTCCGCATCTACCAACAGGTGATCGCCGGTCAGGCCGGCGTCGGCGGCGCCGAAGGAGGCCTCCTCGAGCAGTCGTTCCATCACCGTGTGCAGCCTGCGGGCACCGATGTTCTCGGTTCTTTCATTCACCTGCCAGGCGGTCTCGGCGATCCGGCGCAGGCCTTCATCGGTGAACTCCACCTGCAGGCCCTCGGTGCGCAGCAGGGCCTGGTACTGCTCGGTCAGCGATGCATCCGGCTCGGTGAGGATGCGTTCGAAGTCTTCCGGGGTCAGCGCGGAGAGCTCCACCCGGATCGGCAGGCGGCCCTGCAGTTCGGGTATGAGATCCGAGGGCTTGGCCAGGTGGAACGCGCCCGAGGCGATGAACAATATATGATCGGTCTTGATCATGCCGTGCTTGGTGCTCACGGTGGAGCCTTCGATGAGCGGCAGCAGGTCACGCTGTACGCCCTCACGGGAGACATCGGCACCCCCGGTCTCGCCGCGCTTCGCCACCTTGTCGAGCTCGTCGATGAACACGATGCCGTTCTGTTCCGCGGCGGACACCGCCTTCTGCTTGAGGTCGTCTTCGTTGACCAGCTTGCCGGCCTCTTCCTCGCAGAGCGCCTCGAAAGCCGCCTTGACCGGCATCTTCTGCCGCTTCTGCTGTGATTTCGAGAGATTCGAGAACATGCTTTGCAGCTGGCTGGTCATCTCCTCCATCCCGGGGGGCGCCATGATTTCCACGCCGGCATTGCGGCTGCTGACCTCGACCTCGATCTCCTTGTCGTCCAGCTCCCCCTCGCGCAGCTTCTTGCGCAGCAACTGCCGGGTGCTGCTGGCCGAACCGCTGGACTCTGCATCGCGGGCGGGTGGCAGCAGGACATCGAGGATGCGTTCCTCGGCGGCTTCTTCGGCCCGGAAACGGACCCGGGTCATTTCCTGTTCGCGGAACATCTTCATCGAGACGTCGACCAGGTCGCGGACGATGGACTCGACGTCGCGGCCGACGTAGCCCACTTCGGTGAACTTGGTTGCCTCCACCTTGACGAAGGGTGCGTTGGCGAGCTTCGCCAGCCGCCGCGCGATCTCGGTCTTGCCCACGCCGGTAGGTCCGATCATCAGGATATTCTTCGGCGTGATCTCGGCGCGCAAGGCTTCGTCGAGCTGCATCCGCCGCCAGCGGTTGCGCAGGGCGATGGCGACCGCCCGTTTCGCCGTTTCCTGTCCGATGATGTGCTTGTCCAGTTCGTGGACGATTTCGCGCGGGGTCATGTCAGACATCAGAAATCCAGTTGTTCGACGGTGCGATTGTGGTTGGTGTAGATGCAAATATCCGCGGCAATGCCGAGTGCTTTGTCGACGATCTCACGGGCGTCCAGCTCGGTGTTGTCCATCAGCGCACGGGCCGCCGACTGGGCAAACGGCCCGCCGGAGCCAATCGCGATCAGGTTGTCCTCGGGTTCGATGACATCGCCGTTGCCGGTGATCACGAGCGATGTGTCCTTGTCCGCCACGGCCAGCAACGCCTCGAGCTGGCGCAGGGAGCGCTCGGTGCGCCAGGCCTTGGCCAGTTCCACCGCTGCCCGCACCAGGTTGCCCTGGTGTTTATCCAGTTTTGCCTCGAACAGCTCGAACAGGGTAAAGGCGTCGGCCGTGCCGCCGGCGAATCCCGCCAGCACCTCGTCTTTGTGCAGGCGCCTGACCTTGCGGGCGTTGCCCTTCATCACCGTATTGCCCATCGATACCTGGCCGTCGCCGCCGATGACGACACTGTTACCGCGTCGAACGCACAGTATCGTGGTGCCTCTGTATTGTTCCAATGTCTCACTCCAGCGAAAGTCCCGCCCGCCGGGAACGCGGGTTTGCAGAAACATGGGGGCGATTCCAGGGATTTCAAGCGGGAGCGCAGCGAGAGGCCTGGATGGGACGAGGCAGAGCCGGCGCCGATCACGTAGAGCACACCAACCTGGCAGCCTGTTGAAAAAGACTCACCCGGCACGACGCGGCGTTAAAATCGGCTAGCCCCTGGTCCGCAGAAATCGGGTATCAGCGTTCATGCGGGCAGTGACAGCAGTGTTTTCCAGACGTAGACCACATAGATGAGCACCAGGCAGATACCCAGGCTGCGACCGATGGACCTGCCGGTCAGGATGACGCCCGTCACAAACACGGCACAGCCCAGCAGCAACCACAGGTCGAAATACAGCGCGCGCGGTGGCACGGGAAGATCGGCAAATAGCGTGGTGATCCCGATCACCACCAGGATGTTCAGGGTATTGCTGCCCACGGCGTTGCCGATGGCCATGCCCAGCTGCCGGTGCATCGCCGCCATCACGGAAACACTCAACTCCGGCAGCGACGTACCCAGCGCGACGATGGTGGCCCCGATTGCCGCCTCTGAAATACCGAAGCTGTCCGCCAGCTCGGTTGCCCCGTCAACGGTCAGGTTGGCACCCAGCGGCATCACCAGGGCGCCAAACGCGATGAACAGCCAGGCAAAGCGCGGATTCTCCGGGAGCCCCAGAACCCGGTCGTAGACGGCCTCCTCACCCTCGAGATCGAGCAGCGGTACCCGCCCGGTCACACTCAACAGGATGGCGACGGCGAGCATGCCCAGCAGGATCACGCCATGCACGGCAGTCAGCTCGCCAAACAGGCACAACCCGACGAACGCAGTGCTGGCCAGCAGCATGAAGATGGCGTGGGAGCGCATGGCCGGGTCCGCGACTACCGGCGCGATGAGTGCCGGAATACCCAGCACGATCAGCACGTTGGCCAGGTTGCTGCCGATCACGTTGCCCATCGAGAGACTGCCGTGCCCCGTGGTCGCGGCGAGCAGGGATACCACCAGTTCGGGCAGCGATGTGCCGAAGGCGACGATGGTTGCACCGACGACGGCGGGGGGAATGTTCAATCGGCGGGCAATCGAGATACTGCCGCGAATCAGCAGGTCACCACCCATGACCAGGTAGACCAGCCCGCCGATCACGTTAAGCCCGGCAAGCAACTCCATTATCAATGTCCCCCGCGTCGGTATCGCTCGGCGACGGCTTCACCGTGACCTGGTCCATTAGCTCGTTGAATGATTCCGCCAGGAAGCTGACCTCATCCTCTCCCGACACCTCTGCCCGCAGCCCGGTTTCACCTTCGCGAATCCGGTGCACCAAAGCATCGAGCTGCCTGAGCGGCCGCGATAGGTAGAAACCCAGCAGCGCGCCGGCGAGTATCGCCAGCGCACCCACCGACAGCGCCACGTCCATCATCCGCTCGCGCAGCTCGTGCAGGGGCGCGAGTTCCTCCGCCGCGTCGATCTTGACGATCAGCCCCGTATCGACGTTTTGCAGCTTGCGGGTCGCCGCCCATACTTTCTCTCCCCGGTAATCCACCACATCCCTGAGCACGGTGGTATCGCCTTCGAGGGCGGCGCGCATCGCGGGGGTGGCCCGGTCGGCCGCCAGGTTGACGAGCGGCGTACCGCCGTGCCGCGTCGGATTGAGTACGGTGAGGACGCCGGGATCGATTTCAGCCACCAGTAGCGTCTCACCGGTGTCGCCGAGGCCGCGATAGTTATGGGTGAGTTCGAGGATGTCGCCGATATCGACCACAACCTCCATGTAGCCGACCAGTTGCCCGTCGAGCATTACCGGCGTGTGCAGGACGCCATCGACCGAACCGTCGGGGGACCGCTCGTAGCGTGAAAAGGACAGGTCCCGGTCTTCCGTTGAACCGCGGGGAGTCGGCGGGAAACCGGCCTCGCCCGCCACGGCCACCTGGTTCCCGCCCGGTTCGAACACGGCGACCCGCTTGACCAGGTCGACGCTGGCTTCGGCATCCGCCAGTATTCGCCCTACGACCCTACTGACTTCTTCCGGCGCCTCCGCATGCCGCGCGAGTTGCTGGCGCAGTTCGGTGCGGCTGCGGATCAGGCTGACCTCCTCCCGCCAGGCCTCGCCGATGATGGCGAAATCGTCAGCGCGCGCACCGGCGAGTGAATCGAGCTGCCGTGCCGTCAGTCGCAGCAGCATGGTTTCGGAGGCGTGGTAGGAAAACAGTCCCAGCAGCAGGGTGCTGACCAGCGAGGTCACCACAAGTGCGAATATGAGCTTGGTGCGTAAGTCCATCGCCGCGATTCCCGTCTGGTCCCTGTCTCGAATTGACCGCGGCTGACCGCGAGCACGTCCCCGCTTCCAAGCTTAGCAGTCTGGGGTTTTTTGTAGTCGGGTTTTCGGCGAGAGATGGCCGGTGAAGCAGTCAGTGGGCTCTTGGCGGGCCTGTTTATGCTGTCTTGCTTGCTCAGCCGCTTCCGGACGGTCGCTCGCCGCCAGCAGGTCCAGCGCGATTCCCCCGGGGGTGCCGCCGTCGAATCCCGCCCGCACCTATCGGGGCAGGCGGTAGGGATGATAAGCGGGGATATGTCCGGTACCCACCCCCCGGGCGGGGCCGGTACCGGAAGGCCCGGTCAGCTCGTGGGCGAGAGGCCCTTCTTGCGGTTGTCGACCGCATCGTCGAGGTCGAACCCGTTGGCCTTCCAGGCGGCGGCTTCCTCGGCGCTGAAGCCCTCTTGTCGCCACTCCACGGCGGAGGCGCGTTTGAACCCGGAGGCCCGCCAGCTGGCCGCCTGGTCTGCCGAGAAACCGCTGTCTATCCAGGCGGCCGCGCTCTCGGCGTCCATGCCCATTGACTTCCACGCGGCGACGTCCTGCTGCGGGATGTCATCCCAGCTCGGGGTTGAAGAACATGCGACAAGGCTGCCGGCAAGGACGGCACCGCAAACCAGACGGGTAACTGTATTCATAAAGCATCTCCTATTGTCTGCGTCGGAGTGTAGACCAGCACCGGGAGAGGCGCCAATGATCGTCTGGCCGGACGAAGCGAGGCCCGCGGCCGGGGCTTGCGTTGGCGGTGTGTCAATTTCTTCCCCGCACTGAATATGCCGTGGCGAGTCCGCGCTCACAGATCTGGCGCATCGCCTCGATCTCCCCAAGGCGGGCCATAAGGTCGACAGCCTGCCGAAGTTCTGCCACGTTGGATTGATCGAGCCGCCCCCTGAAACAGTTAGCGAGCTCCTCGCGAGCCTGTTTCCGCTGAGTTGCCCGCGCAGAAGCTTCCGGTCGGCCGCTCGCCTCCAGCAAATCCAGCGCGATGCCGCCGGCGACCGCCGCTTCCAGCAGCTGATCGGATTCCGTTTCGATGCGCTCCGTCAATGCCAGGCACAACTCAAGCCACCTGGGGTCGCGGGCGGACTCGGTTTTGCAGGCCCCGGCGAACATCGCCAGATCGTAGCCGAAGGACATTCCCCACATGTCGGGCAGGCCCACGGGTGCGTCGGTCTGCAGCAGGTAGTCCAGTGTCGGTTGCGGGTAGAGGCGGCGCGCTGAGCCCCACATGGCCTGCAGGTGCTCTTTCGAGTAAGCATTAAAAAATGACGCTTTCAGCGCGGTCTCAAGTGTCGTAAAGGCCTCGGCTATCTCCCCCTGCCGGTAATGCTGCATGGCCAGTTCCCGCCAGGCGAGCCCGTTCCCCCGGTCTTTCTCCGCCCAGGTTCGGGCGAGGTCCTTTCCACACAGGGCCGCTGTTGCTTCTTTGTCGTCGTCGATGGTGCAGGCCGCCCGTGATTCCTGTGGGCACTGCGCCAGGGTCATTGGTTTGCTGTCGCAATAGGCGATCGCCAAGGGGTAGCCGGGCTTATAACCGGGAAAGGTGTCAATCAATTGCAGCAGGTAGCGGCTGGTGGATTCCGGTACGCCGCCGGCCCGTGCAGTGCAGGGTTTATCACGCTCAGGCGGATCCGCCGGCATGCGCTGTGATTTTGCCATCGCCGCCGCGAATAGCAGATCGGCCGGTTCCTTACTGCCCAGCAGATCGTGCGCCGACAGGTCGAGCAGCACCGATTCCGGTGCGTCGAAGCAGTTCGGGTAGGTTGCCGTAAGGTCGGCGCTAGCGGGGCTTTCCGCCGCAGACGTGGCGATTGAGAGTGTTGCCGACAGAGCGGCGATGAGCAGGTTTTTCATGGGACACCTCACTTCCGTGTGTGGAAAGCGAAGTATAGCACTCCCTCGCTGCCGGCGTCCACTCCGCGTGTGCCGCTGGCACGCGCGGAGTGGACGGTATTGCACGATTAACGACGCAGTCGCCCGCCAACCCGGCCTCAGAACACGTAAGTAACGCGCCCGAACAGGTTGGTGCCGTAGCCGGGCAGGCGCTCGCCCACCGCCAGGTCCGCATTGCGCACCCGGTTGAGGCCGCTGATATGAGGCTGGTAGACCTTGTCGAACAGGTTGTCCACGCCGGCAGCCAGCTCCAGGCTGTCGCTCAACTGCCAGCGGCCGCGCAGGTTGACGATGCCATAGCCCGGTGACGCCTGCTCGCGACTGGCGGCGCTGACATTCTCCTGGGAGGCATACAGAACGCTCTCCAGGCTGAGCTGCCAGCGCGCGGCTGGCGTAGTTGAGCCGGGTGGTCATATTGGGCGGTGCGATCCGGAACAGGTCGTCGCTGTCGTCACGCCGTTTGCCACGGACGTAGTTGACCAGTCCAGAAAGCGACCAGTGGTCGCCGAGGCGCCACTGCCAGTCCATGTCGAAGCCGTAAAGCTCGGCATCGACATTGTTGAACTGCAGCGGGTCCGGACGATTGGTGCCGTTGGCCCGGTTCATCATCCGCACCATCATCGTGGCCGGGTGCGTGTCGGCGAGTGGCGTGCCCTGGATGTAATCGTCGACGCGGTTGTAGAACAGCCGCGGCCGCAGACTTAGATTCGCCCCGAGCAGATCCAGGCCCAGTTCCACACCCCGCGATTGCTCGGGGTCGAGTTCGATGTTGCCGATATACAGTTGCCCGTCCGCCAGTCCCCCGGTGGCTTCCAGCGGCAGCCAGAGAAAGCGTTCCTGGTAGCTGGCGGAACGCTGTTTCTGGGCGGCGCCGGCGTAGAGTCCGAGGGTGGATGACAGCTGGTGATCCAGTCGCAGCACGACATCCAGGTTGGTGTCCTCCTGCTCCCGGTCGGCGGCGTTGAACGCATCGCGCAGCATCCTGGCGGGCGGCATCATCATCGCCGGCGTACCATCGACCTCGCCGGCGTCGGCGCTGACGCGGTTGACGCGCAGACCGAGCTGGCCGCTCCAGTCGTCGCTGAATTGCTGCTCCCGCTCGACAAAGGCGCCCAGCACCTCGCGTTCGGCGCCGTTGAAGTTGACGACAAAGAACATCGGGTTGCGCGGGTTGTCGATATTGGAGTCATGGTCCTCGCTGAATCCGTCCACGCCCGCCGTCCAGACGCCGCTGTCATCGGCGAGACTGGCCTGTATCGTAAAGCCGCGGTTTTCGGTATCGGCGATATTCTGCCGCCGGTTGGCGTCTGGCGGCGGCGGCCGCAGGTGGTAGTTGGTCATGCCGTGATCGAGGTCGCTGCCGTACAGTGTCGCGGCAACGGAGAGGCCGTCAGCGGGCGCGTAGGCATAGCTGAACTCGTAGAGGTCGCCGGTAAAGTAGTCGATATCCATTGGCAGCGCCGGTGTGCCCGAGGGGCCGGTATCGTTGTAGCCGTAGTCCAGCTGGAAGCTGTGATCGCCGAGCTTGAACCCGTAGCCGATATCGTAGCGCTCGCGCTCGTAGCTGGTGGGCAGGATCTCACCGCCGTCGAACTCGGCATCGTCCCCGTGTTGGGTCATGGCGCCGATCTTGACCCGGTGGTGGTCGTTCGCCGCCTGGATGTCGGCGTCCAGCTGGTAACCGGCATTGACCGACTGTGCGCTGCCTACAAGCCGCCCATCGACGGTGAAATCGCTGTCTGTGCCGAAGGCGATCCGTCGTTTGCGGGCGTCGATGGCGCCGCCCAGCGATTCCTGGGCGACACTGACCGGGGCGATGCCGCGATACACTTCCAGCGTTTCCAGTTGCGCGGTGACCGCGTACGACAGCGGCGGGTCCATCCAGTTGGGGCCTGCCGGCGCCAGCTGGTTACCGTCCAGTACCACCGCGATTCGCGGGCCGAACATGCCCCGGTACTGCGGTATCCCCGTGATCGGGCCATTGGTGTTGATGTTGGCGCCGGGCGCCTCGCGCAGCAACTCGGCCACGTCCGGCGAGATCGACAGGGCGTCCGCCACGTCGATGGTGCGTGTGTCGTGTCGCGCCGACACCACCAGCTCCTCGAGCTGCTGGGCCTCGGCGACCGACACCAGCAGGGCGGCGGTGAGCCCGCCGCATAGAATATCGTGCTTGCATCCTGATTCTCCTCACGTGCGCGCTCGCGCACAAATACACGGGGCAGTCGGCCACCGTGTCCGCGGTTAGGTCGTTACGATTCGCAGGGTGGAGATCAGGCGGGCGGTGAACGCGCCGGGGGGCGCAACCAGGTTGCGGTGTGATAGCCCTGGAACGGGCGCGACGCGACGAACAGCCCCGGGGTCACCTGTTCGTCGCTGGCGCCGGCATCCTGCGACACTGCCGAGCCAAACCCGGCGAACGTACACCCCGGATCGGCAGAGGTCTTGTCGACGCCGGTGCTGTCGTCTGCCTGGTGGTGATGCTGGTGCTGGTGGTCTGCGGCCGGAGATAGCGTATCGATGATCAGCGCGCTGCGCAGGTCACCGGGACAGAGGTGAAAAGGGGTGCCACTGGATAGCGGCGCGGCCATGTGGCCCCGGGGTACGATGGCCCCGGCAACCAGGTACGCGAGCAGCGTTGCCAGCAGCAGCGACTGCTGCCGGATCGGGCGGGCCTGTTGCAGATTGGCGAACCGGGAGATCACGTGGCTGTTGGTATCGATGACTGGGCCAGTCAGTTTACCACGATCCCCGGGGTGGTGCGGTCAGGGCCCCGCGCGCTTTAGCAGCAGGGTATCGATCTGCTGGGCCGCGGTGAGGCCCTGCACCTCCCTCATGCGGGCGCGGCTGGCAAAGGGCCCCAGGAATACCCGGAACCAGCGGCCATTGTCACCACTGGCCTCCTCGATCCAGGGTTCGAGACCCAGCAGCAGCAGTTCCGCCCGTCTGCGGTCGGCATCTTCGCGCTGCCGGAAGGAGCCCGCCTGTAACAGGTAACGGTCCTGCTTGACCGGCTCGGTCGTCGCCGGGGCCGGTGCCGCGCGTTCGACGGTGGCGGGACTGCCGGCCGCAGCATCAGCTGCCGACGCGTCCGGCGACACCTCGATCCGCTGCTCGGGCAGCATCGTGTAGAAATCGAAGCGCGGTTTGGGTGCGGCTTCCGGCTGGCCTTCGCCGTCTGCGCCGGGTCCCGTCGTCTGCCCCGGCCCTGCGGGCAGGGTGAACAGGTAGAACAGCAGGCTGGCGATCACGCCCGAGAAGAGACCGCTGAAATACCAGCGCCAGGGGCGTCGGGGGGCCGGTTCCGACCGGCGGGAGGCCGGCGCCTGCTTGCGACGCGGTGCCGCCTTGCTGCTGCGGGCGAAATCGCGCGACATCAGCTACATCGACTCCGGGGCGGATACGCCGAGCAGGTCCAGGCCATTGGCGATCACCTGCCGGACTGCCTGGCTGAGCGCCACCCGGGCGTTGCGCTGTCCGGTATCTTCCACCAGCATCTTGTGCGCGTTGTACCAGGTGTGAAATTCTCCCGCCAGTTCGCGCAGGTAGTTGGCGACGGTGTGCGGTTCGCAGGCCGTCGCCGCATTGGCGACGACTTCGGGATACTGGTCGAGGCGGCGCAGCAGCGCTTTTTCCTGCTCCTCGCCCAGGTGCCCGAGATCCTGCACCGCGCTGCTCGCGTCCCACGTCCACCCCTGCTCCGCCAGCTTCCGCTCCACGCTGCAGGCCCGGGCATGGGCGTACTGAATGTAATACACCGGGTTGTCGTTGCTGCGCGAGAGCGCCAGGTCGATATCGAAGGTGAGCTGGGAACTCGGCGCCCGCGCCACCAGGAAGTAGCGGGTGGCGTCGCGGCCGACCTCGTTGATGAGGTCGCGCAGGGTGAGGTAGCTGCCGGCGCGCTTGGACAGCTTGACCTCCTCGCCCTCGCGCATCACGGTCACCATCTGGTGCAGCACGTATTCCGGCCACCCCTCGGGGATTCCGAGTTCCAGCGCCTGCAGGCCGGCCCGCACCCGGGTTACCGTGCTGTGATGGTCCGCGCCCTGCTCGTCGATCACCCGGCGGAAACCGCGCTCCCACTTGTTGTGGTGGTAGGCCACGTCGGGCAGGAAATAGGTATACCCGCCCTCGGACTTGCGCATCACGCGGTCCTTGTCATCGCCGAAGCGTGTTGTGCGCAACCACAGCGCCCCCGCCTCTTCATAGGTGTGGCCCCCGGCGACCAGCCGTTCAACCGTCGCTTCGACCTCGCCGTTGTCGTACAGCGAAGACTCCAGGAAGTAGACATCGAAGTCGACGCCGAACGCTTTCAGGTCCTCGTCCTGCTCCCGGCGCAGGTAGGCGACGGCGAAGTCGGTGATGTCTTCGAGCTTGTCGGCGTCGCCACTGGCCACGACGTGCCGGTCCTCGGCGTCTACGCGTTCCCGGGCGAGAAACGCCCTGGCGACATCCTGGATGTACTCCCCGCGGTAGCCGTCTGCGGGCCAGGCGGGGTCCTCCGGGTCCAGCCCCCGGCAGCGGGCCTGCACGGACAGCGCCAGGTTATTGATCTGTTGACCGGCGTCGTTGTAGTAGAACTCGCTGGATACGTCCCAGCCGGTGGCAGCCAGCAGCCGGCACAGGCTGTCGCCGACCGCGGCGCCGCGGCCGTGGCCCACGTGCAGCGGGCCGGTAGGGTTGGCGGAGACGAACTCCACCTGCACCGGCTGCCCCTCACCCTGGTTGCCGCGACCGTACCCGGGTCCCTGCTCGAGAATCCGGGCGATCACCGCCTGGCTGCTGCTGTCGGAGAGGAAGAAGTTGATGAAACCGGGCCCGGCGATCTCCGTGCGCAGCAGAAAGGGCGCGTCCGGCAGGGCGGCGCAGAGTCGCTCCGCCAGGTCGCGGGGCTTCATGCCGGCGCGTTTCGCCAGGGTCAGGGCGATGTTGCTGGCCAGGTCACCGTGGCTGGTATCGCGGGTGCGCTCGACATGGATCTCCGGCTGCACGTCCTCGGGCAGCGTGCCCTCCGCTACCAGCGCGTCGAGGGCGGCCTTGATGAGCCCGTTGATGTCCTGCTTCATGGGGGAAATACCTGGTGGAATTGGCGCGATCACGCACGCCTGCTTCGTGCGCTGGTCGGGTATTATCCTCGCATCCCTGCACGATGGCCAGCAGTGGTCCTTTTTAGAATCGCTGCTAACCGATCTCCTACGGGTCGACGTCCAGCGACCAGTTGAGGCCGCGGCGGGGCGGAGATCGCCTCGCCTCGCCGGCGATGAGGGTCAGCGCGACATTGCCGGGGGCGTCCGAGCGTCGCGCCGGAGAGACAGCGGCCTGCCGCCCAGGCCCGTGTACATCCGGTTTCCCCGGCAACGCTGCCAACGCCTCGCCTGGAAAGCGTCGATCTCCCTCGTCGCCGCTCACGCGCAGCGAATTGAGCACCACGGGTGATCTTGATGCGAGGCAGCAGCGATGGCGACTGCCGCTACTGCCGGATGCACCCAGCCGAGCACGGCCGCCGGTACTGCCAATGCGTTGTAAAAGATTGCCCCAGGCGATGTTCTGACGCAGCACGCGGCCGGCGAAGCAACCAGTGCGAGGAGTTCCGGCACGCGCTCCACGCCGCCGCCGAACCAGGGTCGCGGCCAGGCAGTCCGCGCCGCGTCCAGTGCATCCTCCACGGCGACGCCGAGATCCGCCGCCGCTATAGCTGGCCCGTCGTTTGTACCGTCGCCAACGAAGGCCGTAACGCAGCCTTGCGCCGCCGCAGATTCCACATGCGCCACCTTGTCCTCCGGCGAACAGCGCGCGATACCTTCGATGCCCAGCTGCTCGGACAGGCGCGCCACCGGTTCGGCGGCGTCGCCGCTCAGCATGATCACGGTCATACCCCTCCGCCGCAGTCTCTCCACGACGGACGCGGCGTCGGCGCGCAGAGGATCGTCGAGGTCGATGACGCCGAGAACCCGTTCGCCCCGGGCCACCCAGACCGGGAAACCCATCGCCACCGAGCGGCGGGCAGATCAGCCCCTCCCTGGCGAACCACTGGGCACTGCCGGCGCGCAATACGCGCTCCAGGCCGTCTACTCGCACACCGCAGCCGATGATGGTCCGACGCCGCGCGAGCAGCGCCCGTTGCGACACGCTCACCAGCGCCGACGTCCACACCTGCTGCCTTTGCCGCCCTGACGATGGCGAGGGCGAAGGGGTGGCGGGATCTCCCTCTCGATAAAGGCCGCCGTGGCAAGCAGTTCGCTCGCCCCGACCCCATCGACCGGGTACAGCGCCTGCACTTTCGGACGGCCTTCAGTGAGAGTGCCGGTCTTGTCGAGGAACAGGGTATCGATACCGCCCGCGCGAGCCACCACGCGCAGATCGCGCAACAACATCCCGCTATCGGCAGCCCGGCGGGTGGCTCCGGCCGATCCCCGCAAGCGGTGCCGCCAGCGAGAGTGCGCAGGGCAGGCAATCACGCACCGCCAGGGCGCGCTCCGCGATATCGACCAATTACCCCCTGCGGCCGCGGCAGTCAGCGCCACCTGCGCCCGCGGCCAGTGTCCCGAGCAGAAGGAAGTGTCTCGCGACCCGTATTGACGCCGCGCTGCCACTCGGGCTTTCGCATCAGCAGCGTGCGCACCTGCCTGGCGAGGGTATCATCCGGCGCTTACCTGCCGCGCGGTACGCGCAGTCGCAAAGGCCCTTCGGCAACGACTTCACCGGCACATACCGGCTCCCCGGGCGCAACGCGCACGGCATGTGACTCACCCGTGAGAAGACGCCGGTCGAGGCGTACCTCACCGCCCTCCGCTAAGCTATCAACTACGCCATCCACGGCGATGGTCTCGCCCGGCTCCGCCAGCAGCACGTCGCCGACGTGGACCTCACTGAGCGGGATGACTTCAGCGCACCCACTCGTATCCAGGCGCGTGACCCGCGGGGGCGCCAGATCCAGCAGGCGCGCGACGGCGTCGCGTCCGGCCCGCCCTTGAACTCGACCAGGCGCGCGAGCAGTTGCAGCGCGATCAGCGCTACCGCCACCTCGAAGTAGACATCCGAGCCGCCCCGAGCGCAGGACACCGCCGACAGCGCCAGTGCGCCCAGCACTCCGAAGCTGACAAGCGCGTCAATGCCCGCGGCGCCCGACCGCGGAGGGTCAAACAGCCATGCCATAGAACGGCCGACCGGCGTATGCGACCACCGGCAGGCTGGCGATGGCGGCGGCCCATGCCAGCCCGTTGGCGATCGCTGTGTTCGGCGCAGCGTCGAGATACAGGGCAATGGACGGCAACATGGTCCACATGCCGAAGAACACCGCAATCGCGAGGTTGAGCTGCAGCGACCGGCCGGCGTCACCTCTTCCCGCCGCAGGTGCAGGCGTACCCGGCCGTCGGACACTGTAGCCCAGTGCGGCCACCGCCCTCCAGACCGAATCTGCATCCGCCCGGTCCGGCAGCCAGCGCAACAGCGCGGCGCCGGCCGCCAGGTCCACTGCCGCCTCATCCACCCCAGGGAGATTTTCGAGGCGCCGCTCCAGCGATGCTGCACAGGCGCCGCAGAACATGCCGTCGATCATGAACAGGTCCTGTGCTGCCGACGATATCGGGCGAGGCTTCGCGTTCGCGCCCACGGCTCTCAGCCCTCGCCGAATGCGGCGGTGAGTTCTTCCCCACCGCCCCAGGGCGCGGTGCGCCCTGGTCCCGCTCACGACCCGCCGCGATTTCCGCGGGGGCGACGGGCAAGGCGTCGTTGCCCCAGCTCGCTGCGGATGTGGGTGATAACCGCCGCAAGCTCGGCGTCGCTGAGCGCCAGAATGCCGGCATGACGCCGTTGTAGGCGACGCCCAGCACCTCGATCGGGCCGTTGATACCGTGCAGCAGGATCTGCACGAGCCTTGCGTCATTTTCTAGCACCCAGCGCGAGCCGACCAGCGGCGGGAACACGCCGCTAGCCCCAGCCGGTCGCCTGGTGACAAGCGACGCAGTTGCCCGGCATACCGCCGCGCCATCCACCGTCGAGTGGCGACGACGACGATGGGCGTGCGCCTGTCGCCGGCGCCGACCGGGTAGCCGGTGTTCTGGAAGTAATACCACGTGCCCCAGGCGAGCAGCGCAACCGAAACAGCGCAAGCGGCGGGGAATCGGTGACTTCAGTTCCTCCGGCTCGTCGCGTTCACGGCGCTGCGGCCGCTCGAGCGCTTCGTCGCTCATTCGCTCGCCCTCTCGACTGGCAGCACGTCGACCGGGTAGGTGCGATCCAGCTCGAGCAGATACTGCACCAGGTCCAACGCGTCCCGGCGCGCGACGACCACGCCTTTCGCGGCGCATAATCGGGCGGCAGCTTCACGACCGTATCGCCGTCTGCCGCCCTGCTCTTGATTTCGAACAGGAACGGATAGGCCGGCATGATGCTGCCGGGCATCACGGCGCGCGGGTTGTACAGATGCGTGAGGTGCCAGTCGATGCTGGGCTGGCGCGCGCCGATGTTCAGCAGGTCAGGGCCGGTGCGCATCGAGCCCAGCAGGTGCGGCGAATCGTAGATGTAATCCTGCGGCACCGACGCGCGGCCCCAGCCGCGCTGCGCGTCCGGCCCCAGCGACGGGTCACGCGGTTGCTGGCTGTGGCAGTAGACGCAGCCGAGGCTGATGTAGACCTCGCGGCCGTTCGCGGCCGCCGCGGAATAGGGCTCCAGGCCCTCGGGCGCCCGCTTGGTTGCCTGCAGCTGAACGGCCGGCATGACGACGATCATCAGCGCGGCAAACAACAGAATCATGGCGGCTGCCGCGACAATACCCAGTGCGCGGGTCATCGCGAGCCTCCCAGCGCCGGCCAGGGCGCCGGCCTGAACAACGCGGCGTCCTCGCGCATCGGCCCACCGCGCTTGAGCGCGAGCGAAGGCGTGGGCGACGAATACGAGGTGGCCAAGCGTCATGATGCCGCCACCGACCGAGCGCGCGATGAGGTAAGGCTCGGTCAGTGCAACCGATATCCATAAACGGCACGCTGGCATCGAGCATCGCCAGGCCCTGCAGCCAGCCGCCGATGCTCAGGAACACGAAATAGACAGCGAAGCCGACGAACACCAGCCAGAAATGCGCCGCGATCGCTCGGGGATACGGCCACTCACGCCCTGTCAGTCGCGGCATGACAAAATAGATCGCGCCGAACATGACGAACGAATAGAAACCGTACAGCCCGAGGTGCGCATGCGCCACGGTGTAGTGGGTGAAATGCGTGACCGCATTGACGGAACGCAGCGCCTGGATGGACCCCTGCACGCGACGACAGCGTGTACATGATCGCGCCGAGGGTGACGAAGCGCAGGGTCGGCGAGTACAGCAGCAGTCGCCAGTGCGCCGCCACCGTCATGTGATGATTCACGGCGACCGCAACCACCGGGTATGACCATCATCACGCTGTGAACGATCGATATCGTCACCGCCCAGGTCGGGATCGGGCCGCCGATCAGGTGATGCAGCCCGACCTGCGAGTAGAACAGCGCCAGTGCCCAGAAGCCGATCAGTGACAGGCTGTAGGAGTAGATCGGCGCGCCGACGATTTTCGGAATCATGTAGTACGCCGCGGCCAGTCCGAGCGGCGTCATCCACAGGCCGAGCACGTTGTGCGCGTACCACCAGTTCAACATGCCCTGCTCCACGCCGGAAAACAGGTTGGGTATGTTGGCGGTCAGGAACAGCATCGGAAACCAGATCAGCGCGGCAAGCAGGTACCAGGCACTGACGTACAGATGCTGCACGCGTCGCTTGAGCAGCGACAGTATCAGCGGCACGGCGGCGAGCGCGCCGCCGATCACCAGCATAATGTCGACCTGCCACGGAAATTCCAGCCATTCTAGACATAATGGCCCGTAGTGAGGATAGGCGGGTCGCTTCCAACTGATTGCTAAAGAGGCCTGCCTCCCACAGGATCGTGGGTTGCGCACCGGAGTGCGCCTATCCACATGCAGAACGCCCTGAGGCGATTGCTGCAGCAATGTACAGGAGGCAGGCCATGAATGAGTCTATCACGGGTTTTGTTGGATTAGATGTCCACGCGACATCCACGTCGATCAGCTACGCCGCAGCCGGACGGTCGAAACCACGCTTTGTTGGAACGGTCAGTTCCAAACTCCCTCAGTTATCCAAAGCCCTGGCGTCCCTTGGGAAACCAGCGGAGCTGGTCGTTGTTTATGAAGCGGGCCCCTGCGGCTATACGCTGGCGCGCGACCTCATCGGTGCGGGCTACCACTGCGAGGTGATTGCACCGGGGAAGATTCCCCGCGGCCCGGGGGAGCGGGTGAAGACGGACCGGCGTGATGCCCTGCAGCTGGCCAGTCTCGCCCGAGCCGGTGTGCTGGTCCCGGTGGTCATTCCAGACGCACGCGATGAGGCGATCAGGGACTTGTCGCGGGCAAGGATAGACGCGGTCAGGGCACGGCTGAAGGCACGCCAGCAGCTGAAGGCGCTGTTACTGCGCCACGGCCTTCGGTATTCAGGGAAGACCTCCTGGACGGCGGCCCACGAACGGTATCTGTCGACACTGACCTTCGAGCACCCAGCGCAGGATATCGCCTTCACAGAGTACCGCCAGGCGGTGGCGGAGAGTCAGGCGCATGTCGACCGCCTGACCGAGGCCCTGGCGCAGCAGGTCGAGCAATGGCGGATGGGGCCGCTGGTGTCGGCGTTGATGACCCTGCGGGGGCTGGACCGGGTGGCGGCTTCGACCCTGGTCGCCGAACTCGGGGATCTGCGCCGCTTCGCCCGACCCCGCGAGTTAATGGGGTATTTGGGGCTGGTGCCCAGCGAACACTCCAGCGGTTCGTCGCGCCGTTTGGGGAGTATCACCAAAACCGGTAACAGCCACGCGCGTCGGATGCTGGTTGAGGCGGCCTGGAGCTACCGGTTTACCCCCCGAATCAGTCGCGTTCTGCAGGTGCGCCAGGAGGGCCAGCCAGCGGCTGTCCGCGACATCGCCTGGCAGGCTCAACTGCGCTTATGTCACCGTTTCCGCCGCCTCCGGGCACGTGGCCTGCACCAGAACACGGTCTGCGTGTCGACGGCTCGCGAACTCGCTGGATTCATTTGGGATATTGGTCAACAGGTGACACCGAGAGCCTGATACACAGTGGCCGTCAGGAGGTGCATTATGAGATAACAGCCAGAGCAGTACACACTGCATTGGGAACGCGATGCGCGGACACGGTGAGGGGAATCCTCGACCGGGCTATGTGGGCATGACGGTCAACGACCGTGATGATCCCCGATACTAGACGGAGGCAGCCCCGCGACGCAGCTTTGTCATGCGGTAACCAATCCGCGAATATCAGCGTGATCGATCGTCGCATAATGCTCCGCGCGTCGCGTTCCTGATCCAGTGTGAGAAAACACCCCCTGGGGGTAGGAATTGTCACGTGCACGATCGCGAGAAATTGTTGCGCGGCACTTGACAGGAAAGGGCCATATCAGCCCGTCACTTCGACCGGCCAACACAGCGAGAATGCCGCCCAGGACACCGAGGTTCCACATCACTGCCCCGGCAGTAGCCCAGCCCCCACCAACCAGGGGTGACTTGAACAGTCGCGGGATCAGCCAGATACCAACCGCAATACCGGCCATGGAAGACCAGCCATAGGCGGCTGCGTTCAGATGCGCCGGGCGGATGCGCCCGAATGTGAGCGCTGCATCCTGTACCAGCCACTCCGGCACATGCAATTTCACGGAGGCAACCACGCCGAGAATCGATGCTACTGCCAGCCATAGCAGCGAGGACATCAGCCACCAGAGTACCGGGATGCGAGTCGACGCGTCCTGCGAGCCAGCCGCCAGCGGCCAGGGCCTCATCCACCGAACTGCTGTCTTCTTCCTCGCCGGGCTCGACCACCCTGTCGTCATCGCGCAGGCGTTGCATGTCCACCCGCTCGGCCTCGGACATCGCAGGATCCTCGATGCGGCCGACCTCGCCTTCGGCGAAGATAGTTCGGCAGCGCGCTCCCCGAGTGTGAACTGATCGTTCGCGAGCGCCCAGACCAGAAGTGCGAGCCCGCCGACCGAAATAACGAAGGTTGCGGCGAGAAGAAAAGCGATTGCGGTAGTCATGCGCAGCCTTGAAAAAAATAGAAGATCAGTTTCGCTGAATGAATTCGTAACCAGTGAACAGTCATACGCACTCGGCGGTTAGGCCGTGTTGTTTATTACGACAGTCGTCCACTTGTTGCCCAACCCATGTCAACAACCACTTGTCAGCATCGCGGACATCCGGCCCGTGTCCATCATTACCCCGCCGCGTCCGGGTCGCGGGCTACCACTGCACGCGTCAGCACCAGCGCCTGTCGCGGATACGTTGTCGAACTCGATCCACCGGCCAGAAGGCCGGCTCGGGTGATAGGGGGCGGAGATAAAAGGGCCGTGGGCCTGATATTGAATCCTGCTTAGTCGTCGGTTTCCCTCAAAGCAGGTCTTTCAATTCACTCCCCAGTCCGCCCCGGGCTAGCCAAGACCATGCGAAAGTCTCATGCGGGCTGCGATGACGGTTGGAAACGTTGAGCTTGGCCTTAACGATGGTGGATTTGAACACCAGCGCCGGTACCCATAATACGAGCAGGTCGCATGTGCACTGTGGAGAGAGGGCCGCCCGGGCATTGCGCCCGGACGGCAGCGTTGTCGCCGTAGGTACAGCGCCAGCTTGCTATCGCTGGTCGTTGTCGATCTCAGGGGTCAGTGTCTGGTTGACCTGACCGAGTTCGCGGATGCCCGCCACCATGAATGAGCCGAGAATTGCGATGTTGAGCAGGGGGGTTGCCTGCGTCTGCCATTTGAATTGTCTCCGTGGGTTTTGGGTTGTGAGCACCGCCACTGCGGGAGTCTCACACCCGTCTACGCTCTCCCTCTTGCAACCCGACCAGAACTTTTGTAGCTGTCCAGCTTTTGTAGCGCGACGAAAAGCGAACAAACCGACGTCAAAACCCTGAACGCCTGCACGTGCCCAGGCTTGCCTAGGCTGGACACCCACCAGTGTGCCTAGGCTGGACACCCACCAGTGTGCCTAGGCTGGACACAAACCAGGATGCCTAGGCTGGACACCCATCAGGATGCCTAGGCTGGACACCCACCAGTAATCGTCAATGCGGGGTAAGCAAAATTTTTTGGGGTGGGTGTCCTGCGTAGCGTCTATCCCGGTCAGCGATGAACCACCCGAATCCATTGCCGAAGATAAGTTCTATCTCATCATCCACGCCAATGACTGGGAAGAATTCAATCCAGCTGAATTTGAGATCGTCATCAATTTGGAGGGCCGCGAATATATTGCCGACTTACCCGATTCGGTGAACTTCGATCAGGAAGTGAAATTCGGTTCATACTACTCGCCACCGGGCTAAAGTGTGGACAGATTGTATCTTCCGTACTTCATATACAGTATAGGGACGTAATTAGCCGTAGCTACGAAATTGATTTTGATGAAGGCTACAAAATAAGAGCTGGCTATCTAGCCAACTAAATGTACCGAGGGCCTGCCCCGCTTTGTCGGGTACACAGCGGAACGCCGCCCGGGGCTCACGCTTGTCTTTCTGATTCCCCTCACAGCTGACCCCGGCGTGGAGAGAAAAGCCGTTGGCCTTGGCCACCCGCTCCAGTCCGGGATCAGGTGTGGCCAGCGGACGGATTGTGCGAATTATGAAGGCCCAGGCGTACCCAAAGCACTCGCTGCGCTCGCGGGGCGGGCTTTCGCCTGCATCGAAGACCAGGACGTCATCGACCAAATCCTGGCTGATCTTTGCGAGAATAAACAGGATGCACCTGCCCGGCCCCTCCTGGTCCCGCCAACCAGGGTGCCACCTGAGACAAGGTGAATTGAGAAGGTGAGACCGCGAAGCGGTAGACAAGCTGGTCTGGGGCATGTAAAGCATCAAGAGAGGGTGCCCTTGGGTACATTGCCTCTTTTCGCTGGGAAGGACTCCAGCACAACAAGCACTACCACCAGCAAGGAGGCCAGTGAAAACCGCGTGGCGTGAGCTGTTGCGTGCACCCGTTAAGGAATGAACAGATTTGAATGGCATGCTCAGTGGCATGTTAAAAATTTTCGTGTCAATAACCGGGAACTTTGACAGATCAGCAGATCCTGTCGATAGAATCAGCGAAGGGATCTCTCTAAACATGCTATTTATATGCCTTATACCTATAGCAGTTGTCGGATACCGCCTTCGTGGCCGGTGGCTCCTCGTTCCCGGTTTTGCGTCTCTTCTTCGATCCCCATTCAGAAATCACGCCAGTCTGTTGCATCGGCACAGCGGCGGTGCGCTTGCGTACGTCTTGGACTGTCTTTGATCGCCCACATCTCAATGCCGCCTGATACAACTAATCCATCTAAATACTCTGCCAAAGACTGTTCGTCGTCTATTGATCGGTGTCCTTCGCGTTTTCTATGACCTGAAGACGGGTCGAAGCCATCTTCATGCGCCCGAGCAACCGGTGGGTGAGCTTCGGGAGTGTCATTTGAGGCGAGCTTCCGGACCAGGCCTTGGCACCACGGATTTTCATCGGCTTGCCGCGTTGATGGACACCGTACCCTGCGATTCCCTGCTCAAAAGCCACCAACCGCGGCGTCGACTCACCCACGCATGCGCTTCTATGACGGTTTCGGTAAGCGGTGACCCGTGCGCAACGCGGAGGTAGCAGATGCCAAAAGCGCGGTCGGTATTTCCTTTGGCCCTGATCGTCACCTGAATGCTTTCGAGCCCGCCAATTTCCATACGCGCCCGCCCGTTCGTGTCTGTTCGCACCGTCTTTTGGGTCGTTCCATTGTCCACCACGATCGGATATCTGACAGTGGTCTCCCGGTTTCGTCGATGAAGCCCAATTCCACTGAGACGGTGCCGGCAAGTAGGTGGGCAATCTGGAACAAAATTATGCTTTCGCTGGTGGTCGAACTGCCACTGTCCAAAGGGGTAGACAGGCGCCACGCTAGCGCGGTTGCCGGGATCGTTCGGATCTTCGCCGCGGGCAATTTCCACACGGTCGGGCACACCGTCACGGTCGCTATCAGCGGCGATCTCGATCGGGATATCATCCGTGACCGGGTCGCCCGAAGCCGGACTTACTTCCACACTGAGAAGGTGCTCGCCAACAGGCGGCGGTGTCGTCACTGTGCCCCGCGGAGTCGTCGACTCGATCTCTCCGATCTCGATGTCATTGCCCATGCCAAGGATAATCTCGCCATCGAGGCGCCACCGCGTATTGGAGGTGGTGAGGTTGATCGCACCGGTTTCGAGGTCGTTGGCGATGGCCGTCAGCAACAAGGTCTGCCCCTCGGGGATGACTTCGCCGCACCTCGGCTGCACGATTGCTACGCGGCGGGCGACGTCGCCAACCAGAATATCGTCAGAGACGTCTTCTGCCTGATTGAACCCGTCCGATGCGACGACACGCAAGCGAACACGCCCGCTGCGCGCGGCCAGTCCAACCTGCCAATTGTAACTTGTCTCCCGGCAGCCAACGGCGAGCGGTCGGAAAGTCTTGCCGTCGTCGGTGCTGACGGAGACACGATAGTCCATCGGCAGGTCCTCCGGATGCTTCGCCTCCCATTCGGCCAGGAGGGTGTCGCTCGCTTCCACTTCTTCGCCGCCCGATGGCGAGAGCAGCTTCACCGTCGGTCCTTGAACCGGCACAGCCGCTTCCCACACCGGCTGATCATCAGGAACAGGACGACGTACGCGGTGGCATCGTGATATGGGCAGGTAACACTGACGGTGGCGGTCTCGTTGTCCAGCGTTGTCGATCCACCTGCCAAACGCATAGTGCGTAAGCCAAATGACAGGCGTACCCGCCAGCGCAGAACTCGTTTCGGCCGGAATCAAGAACCGGAGTGTGCCCTCGCCGTCGGCCATGTCTGGCGTTACCGGTGTGTCTCCGCGGCCCACCCCAGGATGCAGTGCGGACGAATCCGCTCCTACGGTCATAGTGTCCGATCAGCGTGAAGTTCCGGCCCGCGTTGCGCGGGCGCTCTCCGACCGTCATTCGTGCCTCGCGCGCGTGGATCGCCACCGGATACGGGTTTGCAAGGGCATCATAGAGCTGATCGTAAGTTCCCGGGACGCCCCCGCTACTGCAATCGGCGAACGCGTTCCGGTCGGAGAAGTCGGAGGTTCTACTGCTACCCTCAGGCGGCTGATAGCGCAGGGTCACCGGGTCCAGCACGAACTCACGGGTCACCGAGTTCCAAGCATCCTGGGACGTGTTGCAGAATTCGTTGGTACTCTGATGGTGCAGCCCATGCTGATGGAGCAATTCGTGAGCGATGATCGCGCCCACATCTTGCGCAGGGTTCCCGCTCAGGTTATTGCCCACCGAAATCAATGCCGAGCGCCAGGCATCGCTCGTGACGCCGGCCCAATCCTGATCGCCAACGACTTCCCGCCGGTCAACAATGCCGAGCATATAATCGTAATTCGGTCCGCCCCCCTCGTTGATGTCGCGGCGGGTGTATTCCAGAATTTCCAGCATCCCCCGGACCTCGCCGTCACTGTTGATGCCGTTGTGCATGGTGTTATTCACCCAGATGCCCCATTCGGAGATGTCACCAAAACTGTGGCGCACCGGAAATATGCGATTGTAATGCGCATAACCTGCGTACAGCTGCGCGTGATCCAGCCAATCGACCATGTGGCCAATGTCACTGCCGAGATAGAAAAGTGCGGGCGTCATGCTCCCCGCGCCGACGCGCGTTCCGTCATGCCGCATGTGACTGACCGGAGAAGCCATGATGCGGTAATGCTCGCGACGCCGGAAGACTTCACCCGCTGCACCCGGGAAATCCCGCGTGTCGTTGAACGGGAAAGGTCCGGTCCGCGTCAGCGTGACGTTGAAACGGTAGGTGTCTTCGTCGGAGACGATCCAAGGTGGAATCTCGAAGCGGATTCGAAAGAGTTTTCGAAGCTCAAGAAGCCGCCTGTCATTGTCAGGAACACGACTTCGCCGTCGATGCGGTGCACTTCTGTCCCATTTTTGAGGACGCGGCAGACCGCACTGTCGTAGACCGGAGAGCCCCATGAGTAATAGTCCAACGACGTCGCACCGGAGGTGCGAGAATTGATACCGGATCGCGGTCCGTTTTCCAGCGACGGGCGGATATTCGACGAGCCCCTGGGTCATGTGCGCGTTGACCAGATCGAGTTGCCCCATAACCAGGACGTTGAAGTGGCAGGTATCGGTTCCATCATCGGTGGCCGCTTCAAGATTCCCGCTCGCGGCACCTGCAGGCACATGCACCCACAGTTCCTGTGAATCCGTAGGCGTGTAGCGCACCACCTGCTTGCGCGCCCTGTCGACGATATAAGCTACCTTGAGGTCGGAGACGGCCACATCCACGGGATCGACGAACTCCTCGGGCGGGGTCGGTCCCGGCGTGGATGGCACGGTCAGCCCGAAGGTCGAGATTTCACGGAAAGTGGGATCGAACGGATCGTATTTCCGAACCTTCCGCCCCGCATTGTCGGAAATGTAGACGTAGCCGTCGAAGTCCTGCTCGATCCCCATGCGAAAGCCGACATCCACGACGGCGAGGTTGTGCGGGCCCGGGTCGCCGTAGTAGCCGTTGAACGGGCCGTGCCATGCCCATTTGTAGATGCGCCGCCGGGCCGGATCCGTGGCGTACACGAAACCGTAGGCGCGGGCGCAGACGCCAAGAATTCGTCCGGCGTCCGCGGGGGCCAGAAGCTGCGTTGCCAGTGCCCGGTTCCGTTCGTCCGCGCGACTCTGTGATTGTTGCTGTCGGCAACATACACGAAGACCTGACTGCCGATCTGCCCGTCAAGCATCTCCACATCGGTCGGGGCGTCAAACTCGCCGGCCCCGCTGCCGTGCGTGCCCCATGCCGTCACGAAACCACCACTTGATGTGAACTTTTGGATGCGATGGTTCATGGTGTCGGCGACATAGACATGACCGCTCGCATCCACCGCTATCCCTGTCGGCCGGTTGAATTGACCATCACCCGCCCCGGCTGTTCCCCAACTGCTCAGTCTCCCGCTGGACGTGCGGCGAAGAATGCGGTCGTTTTCGGTGTCTGCAATGTAGAGGTCGCCAGTCGCGCTGTTGACCGCGATGCCGCGCGGGCCATCGAGGCCACCGGGCGCTGTCGCGTCGCTCACCATGATACCGTCTGCCTGATAATCGATCTCGTTGATCGAAGCCCATTCCACCGTGGCTGGCACCATCCCGCCAGCGGAGGCGGTGAAGCGGACCCGATTACGGGTCATCTCGGCGGTGGGGTGAAAGTGCCGGCCATGAATGATCACCAGCGTCCCGTGATGGGGTGCCGCTTGGCGATGTCCCGCCGGGCCAGCCGTATGGTCGGGCTCAGTCGATCGATAATGGGAGCGGGCATCGCATTTACCTTTCCATTGTCAAATAAAGTCAAGTAGATCTTGGTGACATCGTTGAGATAGACCTGCCCCTCATACAGTTGGATGACTGGCGCACCCCGGGGTGGCCCACCGCCCTCTTACTCTCACGATGATGTTGAGCAGTTTTTGCGCGTCGGAGGGGATGTTAGTCTTGTCGCTCACCACCGTCCATTTGTCATGGAGCAGTGTGGGGTTGAATGAGGACACGGCCGGGACTTCCGACGTTTGACCACCGACGGAATACCGAACGAACGTTCGTACTTCCAATACCGAATCGACCAAGCCGATTTGATCGCGAACAGAAACCTCAATGCACTTTATGCCGTTCCACGCTGGTCCCAGATTTGGTGAAATCAGGTCGACACGCCAGAATGCGCTTGTCTTTTGGGAAACCCGCTTGATTGAGCGCCAAACCCAGTTGATTGGGAAAGAAAACCAACTCACCCTGTAAATTCTTCAAGATCGTCGTTGGGAAATACTTGCCGTTGAACTTTTTGCCTGCATCACTGTAGACGCCGTCAAAGGTCCACCCCTGCACCGTCCCGTCGTTGAAATCGAACACAGCAGGCCCCGGTTTCGGATTGTAAAGGCTGACGACAACCGTGCCCAGCGCGAGAATACTCACCGCCCAGGCCCACCACCATTTCTTGATATATTTCATGCGAACAGCCCCCTTTGCGGAGGTTCCGACACGCGAGATGCAGTCGCATTCGGCATCTTAATCGATGGATTCTAGACCGCTGCTGCTACCCTTGCTTGATTTAAGTCAATGCTGGAGCGCGTTCCGGAGTGCACATGGAATTGCGACAATCCTGTGATTGGGATTTACACCGGAGCGCTGAACCCTCATGCCCTTTTTTGACTGCGTGCCCGGCACTGTGGGCGAGGATGGATAGGCACGATGATTTTTATTGAGTCGTTTACCCGAAGGTGCCATCGAACTGGCGCTAGCCCTTCCTGACCGCAGCATGATCCCGGTCACGACGGTCATCGGCCCGCCAGCTCGGATTCTGCCTTTGGCGGTATGTCGAGCGCATTCCAAGCTTCAATCCCAAGTGCATCCTGAAAACGAAAACCCAGCCTGCACAACCCGCGTACCGCGTTTCCAAAAAGTGTCGCGGCACAGCGGCCTTTGAGACGGGGTATGGCGAACGGCGGGCAGCGGGAGCGACTTTGCCGGTACATCGCCCGCTCCGCTGTCGCCATCCCCGTCTATCCCTCAGTTCCACCGGCAAGGTTCTCTATGCCGTGAAGACCCCGTACCGGCAAAGCTTGCCCCATGAGCGCAGCGAATGCTTTGGGCATGGGACGACCCAGGTGGCCTTCGAGCGGGGCGGCCATCCGCCGGTGGATTTCATGGCCCGATTGGCGGCACTAATGCCTAGGCTGGACACCCACCAGTAATCGTCAATGCCGGGTAAGCCAAATTTTGGGGTGGGTGTCCTGCTTAGTGCTATGCCGGGTAAGCCAAATTTTGGGGTGGGTGTCCTGCTTAGTGCTCTGCTTAGTGTCCTCCAGTCCGGGACCAGGTCTGTCCAGCGGGCAGATAAATGGGCCTCCTGTTGTGTTCAGTACCGCCCGGGGTCGGGCTAGTCCAGACCCAGCAGCCGCCTTACGTGTCGGAAAGCGTACATCTCAATTTCGGTCTTGCTGACTTCACCATTGCGGTTGCGATCCCGATCGTCATAGCCGTCCCCGTCTTCATCGATCAGATCGTCATCCTTAGATTCACCTACATCGGGAGGGTTGGACGGGTCGTTACCTCCGGCCAATACCTCTAAAGCTGCATTCCACTGGTCTACGGGGTACATCAAGGCAGCCCAGACTCCCCAGTCCGCTTCATCGCTTACTTCTGGTGACTCCTGTCCCCAGGTATATTCGTCTTCAGAGTTCGTCTCCTCGTCATAGGCCAGCAACAATGGCGCGATTAAACCCCCGATACCGTTTGTATCGCCCGAGGGGGTCAGCGCCAAACCGTAGTCCGTGACTTTGATTTTGCAGTCGGGGCGCCCTGCTTTTTTCAACCTGAAGCCGCCCTTAACTCCCTGCGAAAGCACCGCGTTGTGACCGGGGTACCTTCGATAGAAAGGCGACCCTGACTTCATTGGTTGTTTGACCGAGAGCCGAAAGTAGCCAGGAAAAGGAGCGCCGTTTTGCAACCTGAGCGTCGCCCGCCAATAGATCTGTTCACCGCCGGAGGGGGCGACCTCAAGCCGCAGTTTCCCGATACAGGTTTCGGCAATAACCCGGGTTGTCGCGAAGGGCAGTTCCCAATTGGCGCCGAAACTCATAGGACTCAAAGTCTGTAGCAACGTAAGCGCCAAGACTGACCAAATCAATCCTCCGAACGTCTGCATCTTCAATTGCACCTATCGATTACTTGATTAAAACCTGCTTGGAATTGTCCATGAAACCGACCGATCGTAGGCCTGACGACAGAGTTCAAGCCAAGTGCATGACCGAATCCCGGAATTCCTCGCACCGTTCAAGTATAGCTCGCATAGCTAAGGCACCTCTGAATAACGGCAATCGTGCTCAGCGGAGCTCTGAAACGTTCAGAGCAAGGCGCGTCGCGCAGGTAATGGCCATAGTCATTAGCAAGCGACGCAAACGGATGGCCGCCCCCTTGCTCTGGACGTTTCAGGGCCCGCCCTACGGGAGCTTTCAGGCAAACCCGCAGTCGGCGTTGCCACTTTTCGACAGGCAACCAGCCTGCCTTCAAAGCGGCGCCTTGACTGCGAATCTGCCTGAAAGCCTGAGCGCATTGCCATTGTTCGAGGAGCAGTACACTGGACACCCACCCCAACGCTCGCCCATACGTCGATACGTCCGCCGTCACAACCCTAATCTTTCTCCGTGGTGTACTTGCGAAAACTCAGTGAATGGAGCTATCTGGCATAGGTGTACGCAGGGTCATTCGAGCACGCTGAAACAAAGGTTCGCGTGACTGTTGAAGACAGACGGGGTCGTGGGGCATGAGTGAATGGATTACAGCGGGTACACTTGCTTCAGCACCCCCAGCGGGGGCAGCCGCTTTCGCCCGGTGTCGTTGCAGAAATGGCGCAGTTGACCCGGACTCCCTACGGCCGACAGGCCGGCCGCCTGTACAATTAGCGAAAGCAATCGCCACTGGTCGGGCGAGAGTACGAGGCGCTGGAGAATCGGTTCACAGTCCTTGGTATCACGCCCCGTTTACCCGGTACTGCTATGCGGCCAGTTGCCCCACCAGCCTAATGTAGTCGCCACGCCGTATGGGCAGCGCGGGTCCGCACGACCGGGCACAGGCTGGGTCGCCTGTAAACGGCGCCAGCGGTATCATGTGCAAAAAAGCCCGGCGATGGCCTGTCGCTTCTACGCCTTCCTCCTGTGGAAGCGGGTGTACACGCTGTTGCACCGACGTAAAGTCGGAATCGGCCAGCGAGGTCGCCAGGCCCGCTCGAATCGGGTTCAGGTCGACATAGGCCATGCACGCTAGCACCGCAGCCTCATCCAGCAGGGCCTTGCTTTTGAAGCGTCCCTCCCAGAAGCGGCCCGTGCAGTCATCTTCCGCGTTGGCTCGCCGGGCAATCTGCTCGTTGAGACAGCGCATGTACCAGCTAATATCGGTGAGGCGTCGGCGCCACACGGCCGCGATGGCTTTCACCGTGTCCCATTGCGCTGGGGAGACGTCTCGCCCGCCAGCCACTGCTGGACCAGGATCGGCCCTTTGAACAACCGGGTCCAGCGGTGGATCACCGCCTCATCGCTCCAGGTCTTCGCGCTCGACAGATCGACCCGAATGACGAGATGAAAGTGGTTACTCATGATCGCGTAGGCACATACGTCAATGCCGAACGCGGCGCTTTGCTGCGCGATTCGATCCAGCACCCACTGTTTACGATGCTCGAAATCCTGACCAGTGTAGGCATCGGTGCCACAGAGAAACGCGCGTCGTACGCAGCGTGAAATGCAGTGATAGTACGGTGTGCAGCTCAATGCCACCTGGGCGCGACGCGGCAAAGTCATGATCGATGACCGTCTGTAGATTCCATGACTGCACATAGGACTCCAGATCGTGATTGTCTGCGATTTGCCTGGATGTGAATGAATTTGCAGTGGGTGTCTGGGTCGCAGTGATTCGATCGAGACCCACTGTTTACGATGCTCGAAATCCTGACCGGTGTAGGCATCGGTGCCACAGAGAAACGCGCGTCGTACGCAGCGTGAAATGCAGTGATAGTACGGTGTGCAGCTCAATGCCACCTGGGCGCGACGCGGCAAAGTCATGATCCATACCGTTGTAGATTCCATGACTGCATCATAGGACTCCAGATCGTGATTGTCGGCGATTTGCCTGGATGTGAATGAATTTGCAGTGGGTGTCCTGGGTCGCACCTAGCGGGAAACCTGAGATATTAAGAACGAGTACAGTTTACGTGACCGCGGCGAAGTAAACTGTCATCGCGTTTCTCGTAAGTTAGTCAATCGTCTTTTCCCTTATACCAGTCGCTCGGCCCAATCGCTATGGCAGTCCCGAAGGCGGAGCCGGAGTCCGACTGACCAAAATTTGTGCTCGTCACACCGAACGGCACGAGCCTTTTGAAGTCGATTCGCTGACCATGGAAAATGATTGGCTCGCTGTCGACCAGCTTGCTGGAGAATAAAGTGAACAGCCCTCCGCTGGCAGTCGTCGCTGCCTGTAAATCAGATTCCTTAAACGTTGCAATCAATTCCCCGTTCGTGAAAGAGTCAGGGTTGTCCCAGGTCTGGTCGGGTGTACGATCCAAATACACGTCAAAAATGAGGTCCGACAATGTCACTCCGCCGACATCAGGGTCGGCCGTAAGTAATATGGTCGGCGGGGTGCCACTGAATTGCCGAACACGCAGGGTAAAAAATGCATTCTCAACGCATCCTGTAGTAATCGGCAGCGCGGGGCAGGGCTGTTCCTGAAATAGGGGACCACGGACTCCTTCGATTGCAGATAGGTACCCGACCAAGTCTGGCGGAGCGCCGACGTTAGCCGTTCGATTGATGACGAAGTGGTAGGCGATTTGGCCTGCCGGCACGCGCTTCACAACCGCCTCACCAGCAAGGGCAGGCAAGCAGAACAGGGTCAACATTGTAGATACTATTGAAAGCTTGAACTTGGACATTCTTACCTCCCAGAGCATTCGCTCATTTCAATAGGGATGTCTACAAATCCACGTTATTCCGACCAGGAGTCAATGTCGTCAAATTTATGTCAAATTTTGGTCAAGCGAGATAAGCAATGGGTATCCAAGGTCGCACCATTGAATTTGCGGTGGGTGTCCTGGGTCGCAAATGGGTCGCTCCACCGGTCGTCCCTGAAGGATCGATTCGCGCTTGAGTGTCTAGTCTTCGTCCTCGCAGTTGTCATAATCGGAATCGTCATCATCCTCAAAGTTATCATCGCCTTTTTCAATTAGCGCTAGAGCTTCGTCGGCGAGAATTTGATGGAATGCCGTCGTCGGATGTAGCGAGTCCCACCACAAGGATGTTGCAGGATCACCGCCAAGAATCGCTGGCGTCGTCACATCTTGAAAACCGAATCGCCAGGGGCGCTGCACGACGTCTCGCAAAAGGTCGGCCGCGTCGAGCTGCATAATCTTTGCTTCCGGATTGACGCACGCCACCGTTTTCAGCATCTTTTTGATCGCACGATTGAAAGTCTTTGCAGTTTTCTTGAACTGCTTGGATGTAGTCCCCAGCGGGTTGAAGAAGGGTCTCCGTCTGCCAATGCCGGCGCCCGCCCTAAATTCATCTGATTCACGACCAGAATGTGCTGCGCGCCGCCCGCAGCGAGCCGAGTTGCGGCCTCGGCCACGTTAGCTGCGATCGACTTTCCATCGAAGTTACCGGACCCAAGGATATCGTTGGTTCCCGGCCCAAACGATATGCAAAGTACTTCCGGCGGCAGACCCGCCTCCACCGCCAAGATACTCCGACACCTGCAAGCCTACTCCAGGCGCGCCAGAGGCTGATATGTTGTTTATGCTCTGCGCTCCGGCCCAGGCGAAATTGGTCCCCCCGAGCAGACTCGGTGCGGGAGGTGCAGCGCCAATGTCTCCCGCAAGGTACTCCACCCAAAGTGGACCATCGCTAAAGCGGCCGTCTGCATAGGGAG
The DNA here is from genome assembly GCA_963753815.1 of uncultured Gammaproteobacteria bacterium. Taxonomy (GTDB): domain Bacteria; phylum Pseudomonadota; class Gammaproteobacteria; order Pseudomonadales; family Halieaceae; genus CAVWDU01. The sequence continues at coordinate 997,890 of CAVWDU010000003.1, read as the reverse complement.
GCGTAGGAAATCCGACCGCAAAGAACAGGTTACCCGTATCGGAAAAGCTGTCTCCAAAGACAACTACCTTGTTGGGAGTTTCAGCAAGCGCGACAGGAAATAACAAGCACGCTGCGACAAGTGAAAATATTTTCAACCTTTTCATAGGTCATTCTCCTCTTTTGTGAGCATACAAAAGCCGCTCGCGCTCACCAGGATTCAGGTGAGATGATGAAACGGGAGCTACGACAGTGCCAGGAAGCGGCTTTAGCCGGAATTCGTGATAGACGCGAGACCTAAGCTATGCGACAGATATGGCCCCACCTGAAGGGCCGGGGCCATGACGTGGGCCGAGAGCGCGTCGTGCAACTCAGTCGTCTGACTTATTCCTGGGTTTCCCGCCGATCGCTATTGCTGTCCCCACTCCAGAAAAGCCGGTGAGGTCTGGTCGAATCCCATTGCCGAAATTCGTGATCGTGACGCCGTTCGGCACGAGTTTTTTGAAGTTGAGTTTCTGGCCATTGAACTTGATCGAGGTGCTGTCGATCAACTTACTCGAGAATGTCACAAAGTTGACACCGGGAAACCCGCCGGCTGCTACGGTGTTGATGAGCGCAGACTCTTCGAATACAGCAATTGGCACACCCTCGGAAAACGTGTCCGGGCTGCTCCAGTCACGAGGGCCAGGGGTGGAATCGAAGAACAGCGTGAATTGGGCGCCCGGCGGAATCACAGACACTTGCAACGCAGGATCCGGTTCAACCGGCAGCGGTATCGGTGCCGGAAGGTCCCCCGTAACTCGAACGGTAAAATAGGCGGAGTCTTTCGAAGGCATACCATCGAATAGTGGGCCGTCGACGCCCTCAATAAACGCGAGATAGCCTACCAATTCCACCGGCGGTGAATCGAACGTTACGTCCAGCACGAAATGATAGGCCACAGCGCCCGCTGGAACGCGCTTCACAACCGCCTCACCAGCAAGGGCAGGCATGCAGAACGCGGTCATAATTATAGATACGAGTGAAAGCTTGAACTTGGACATTCTTCCCTCCCGGAGCATCCGCTCATTTCAATAGGGGTGTCTACAAATCCACGTTATTCCGACCAGGAGTCAATGTCGTCAAATTTATGTTAAATTTCGGTCAAGAGAGATCAGCAAGGAGGCATGGCGGTGGCGGCCGGGACGGTCCGGGTGCCTGGCGAGCGATTGCGATGATTTATCGATTTGGCGATACGTCCGTCGATACCCTTCGTGCCGAGATCTGCCGAGACGGGGAGAGTGTCCCCCTTCGTCGCATGTCTTTCGATGTACTCGTTTATCTCCTGCAGAGACCTCGTCGCGTCGTAACAAAGGCCGAACTTCTTGACGCCGTATGGGGTGAGAGAATCGTCACGGAAGGTTCGCTCAAGAGTTGCCTCGTGGATGTGCGGGCAGCAATCGGCGATTGCGAGCGCAAGTTCATCCGTACCGTTCCGGGCCGCGGCTATATCCTTGAAGCAGCCTTCCAAAAGGAGGGGCTTGCGGCCGAAACACGAACGTCGATCCTCGTGGCACCCATAGAGGACCAGGGCATTGAAGGCGACAATGCCTACATCGCTGACGGCCTGACGGAAGAGATCATTGTCGAACTCTCTAAGATTTCATCGTTCCGCGTGATCTCCCGTGCATCCGCCATGCGCCTGAAAGGCGCAGGCGAGGCTCTGCGGGGGACTGCTCGCGAACTCGGTGTCGACTATATTCTCGACGGGTCGATTCGTAGCAGGGCCGACGAGCTTCGTGTCACGCTCCAGCTGAGCCACATAGACTCAAACGAAGCTCAGTGGAGCGAACGGTACACCAGCAGCCTGGCTGGCCTGTTCGACCTGCACGATGAAATCGCGCGGGCCGTCGCGACTGAACTGGCTCAGCACGTCCCTGCGCCCGACCCGGTAAGAAAGGAAAAACTCGAAGATCCCCGGGCTGTCGAATCCTACCTTCGGGCCAGATATCAAGTGTGGCGGTTCTCCGAGGCCGGACTGCGGCAGGCCGAACGACACCTGAAAAATGGACTCGACCTCGTCGGTCCAAACCCCCGTCTTCTGAGCACTCTCGGACATGTCTATGCGAGATACAGTGAAATCGGACTCGATCCGGACGGCGAGTTATTGCGCAGGGCGGCCGGGTGTGCGGACAGGATCTTCGAACTGAACGCGAACTCTTCTCGTGGCTACTCCCTGCTCGGGATGGTGCAGTTCCATTCCGGTGCGCTGCGCCTGGCACGGGAACCACTCGAGCGTGCGCTGAGCGTCAATCCTGCCGATCCTGACAACCTGCTTATGCTGGGATACCTGTATGCCCTGATCGGTCGAAACGAGCAGGCGTCACGGCTTTTTGCCGACTTGCTGGCTATAGATCCCCTCACGCCTATCAGCCCATGCATGCCGGGATTCGTCGCCCTCATGGAAGGCCGACATGCGGACGCGTTGCCGTACTACCGCAAGTTTTTCTCAATGGATCCATACAATCCCTTTGCCGCCTGGGCTTTGGGTACTGTTCTGCTTCGGAATCGCAGGGTGGATGAAGCTTCAGAAGTCATTGCCGAGCTGAACGTCAGTTACCCGGACTCGGTCCTGGCGCAGTTGGCGACTGCGGTTCTTCACGGCGTGGGCGGCAAGCCAGCAGCGGCGCGCGACGCGATAACCATAGAACTCCGCGCAGCAGCGAAGAATAGCGAATTGATGTCCCGGGAAATTACCCACAGCCTGGCCCTGGCCGGTGAAACTGACGAAGCGCTCGAATGGTTCGAAAACACCGTCCGCATCGGGAATATCAACTATCCCTTCTGGGCTCAACACAACGAGTGGGTGGATTCGATTCGAGGCAACAGTCGCTTCGATGCGATAATGCACGACGTCGAGCGAGAGTGGTTGTCGCTGACGTCCACTGGTTGATTCAGCGACTGCCGGCTGAGGCTTTTTTGAACAGGCGGCTAAACCACCTCCTGCGGGTCGACGTCCAGCGACCAGTTGAGGCCGCGCCGGGCGGGGATTCCCCCGGCCTCGCCGGCAATGCATTCGGCCGCGCGCTGGGCACTGCGCCGGTCGGGCGCGCTGACCAGCAGCTGGAAACGGAACCGTCCGGCGCGCCGTTGCATGGGGGAAGGCAGCGGGCCGACCACGCGGCAACCGGCTGGTAGGCTTATCTCCAGTGCCGAGCGTAACCGCGCCAGGAATTGTTCGCCGGTAGCGGCGTCGGGGCAGTCGCTGCGCACCAGCAGCAGTTGCCCGGCGGGCGGCAGCGCAGCGGCGACGCGTTGCTTGAGCAGCGTGCGCGCGCGGGTGGTGTAGGGTTCCTCCACCATCGACAGCACGGCGGGGTGGTCGGGGTAGTGGGTCTGCAGCAACACCCGGCCAGGCAGCTCGGCGCGCCCGGCGCGCCCGGCGACCTGGGTAAGCAGTTGCGCCATGCGTTCCTCGCCACGGAAATCCGGGCTGAACAGCATGCCGTCGGTATCGATGACAGCCACCAGCCCGATCCCGGGAAAGTGGTGCCCCTTGGTGAGCATCTGGGTGCCCAGCACGATGCAGGCCTCGCCCTGTTGCAGCCGTTCGATCAACTCGCTCATGGCGTGGCGGCCCTGCATGGTGTCGCTGTCAACCCGCAGCACCGGTCGATCGGGGAAGCGCTGGCGGAGGTAGTCCTCGGCCTGCTCGGTACCGAGGCCGGCGGTGAGCAGTGCGGTGCCCCTGCATTCCGGGCAGCGATCGGGCAGGGCGGCGGTGGCGCCGCAGTGGTGGCATCTCAGCTGCCGCCGCCGGCGGTGTACGGTAAGACGCGCGTCGCAGTCGCTGCACTGGGCGATCCAGCCACAGCCGTGGCACTGCAGGGTGGGCGCGTAGCCGCGGCGATTGAGAAACAGCAGGGCCTGTTCACCGCGCGCGCCGCAGTCATCCAGCGCCGCCAGCAGCGTCGGCGACAGACCGCCTTCCAGGGGCTGTCGGCGGATATCGATGATGCTGATCTCGGGCAGCCTCGCCGTGCCGGCCCGCTGCGACAGCCGGTGATGGCGATAGCGCCCGGAGAGGGCGTTATGGAGACTTTCCAGCGACGGCGTCGCGCTGCCCAGCAAAACGGGGCAGGCCTCCAGTTGCGCCCGCTTGACCGCCACGTCCCGGGCCGAGTAGCGAAAACCGTCCTGCTGTTTATAGGAGAGGTCGTGCTCCTCGTCGACGATGATCAGCCCGGTTGCCTTGAGCGGCGTGAACACGGCCGACCGGGTGCCGATGACGATATGGGCGAGGCCGCTGCGCGCCGCCTCCCAGGCGCGTTCACGCTCCACTTCGGTCAGCCCGGAGTGGAGTACCACGATGTCGGCATCGAAGCGCTCCTGAAAGCGGGTCAGGGTTTGCGGGGTGAGGCCGATTTCCGGTATCAACACCAGCGCCTGCCCACCGGTCTGCAGGCAGCGGTCGATCAACTGCAGGTAGATCTCGGTTTTGCCGCTGCCGGTCACGCCCTCCAGCAGGTGGCTGCTGAAGGCGCCGCTGCAGCCCTCGAGCGCCTTCATGATCGCCGCCTGCTCGCTGTTGAGCACCAGGGGTTGCCGGCTGGCGGGCGCTCTCGGCGCGCGCGGAATGTGGCAGCGCTCCGCCAGGCCTTTCTGCACCAGTTGCCGCAGAGTGGCGGTACTCACCCCCTCCTCGGCGAAGCGGTCTCTGGCCACTGCGCTGCCCTCGCTGCCCTGCAGCAGGGCCAGCGCCCGCGCCTGCTGCGGGGCACGGGGGAGTGCGCCCGCCGGGAGCCCCTGCCCGCGGTCGTTCAAACGCCAGCCGGGCTCACCCAGGACTTCATGCGGTCTGCCCTGGCGCAGCCGCGCCGGGAATGCCGCAGCATAGACATCGCCAGGGGGCTGCTGGTAGTAGCGAATCGCCCACCGGCACAGGGCGATCATGCCGGGCGGTAGCAGGGTTCGCTCATCGATCAGGGCGGTTGCGGGTTTCAGCGACTCGACTGGTACCTCACTCGCGGCTGGCGTTTCCACAACCCAACCGATGACATTGCGCCGGCCGAAGGGGACCTGCACTCGGCACCCGGTTTCCAGCGCGTCGAGCGTGGCCTGATCGGTCCCGGCCGGTGGCAGGTAATCGAAATAGCGGCGCAGCGGTGTCGGCACAGCCAGGCGAAGTACGGGCATTGCTCCCCTGGGGGCGGGTGAAGGAGTTCGAGCCCGGAATTCTATCATTAGCCGCCCGCTGAAAACGCATCATTCGGCAGGATGCACGACCGAAATTCGGCCTGGCGTCCTTGTGCGCCCTCGTGCAGAGCGTGCCTGTCTGACACCTGCCCGAGGAATTTCCAGGCAGCTGCCTGTCGGTAACCTTCATGCCCGACAGGGGCAGCTATTGCTTATCGGGCTGCGTCTGGTAATATGCGCGCCTATTTTTTGACCGGGTGCCATGCCATCCGGCCAGAGAGACCCATTATCCAGGCGCGGTGCCCGACCGGTCGACTGACCGAGATCGGGTGGCGGCGCCGCTGACAGGGAGCTCCACCATGAAAGCCGACATCCACCCGAAGTACGAGGCGGTCACCGCCACCTGTAGCTGTGGCAACGAGATACAGACGCGGTCCACGCTGTGCGAGGACCTGAACATCGACGTATGCTCGCAGTGTCACCCCTTTTTCACCGGTAAGCAGAAGATTCTCGACAGCGGCGGCCGGGTGGATCGCTTCAACAAGCGTTTTGGCAACCGCGGCAGCAAGCGCTGATCGCCACGCCATGGCGAATGCCTTGGCACCCCGCCAGCAACACAGGACGCCGTTCCCGCGAGGGAGCGGCGTTTTTTGTTAAGCTCTGAATCTCATTTACCCGCGCGGGTGACCGCCGCCGGCACGCTGCTGTTGTGCGTGCTGGTCGCCGCCTGTTCCAAGGCCGAGACACCCGTCTGCACCGTGGATGCGGACCGGCTGGCACAGGCTCGGGTCGTACACGTGGTCGATGGCGATACCGTGCATTTCGCTTCCGGCGACAAGGTGCGGCTGATCGGCGTCAATGCGCCGGAGATGAATCACGACGGCCGTCCCGCCGAACCGCTCGCCCGGGAGGCCATGGATACCCTGCGCGACTGGGTCGACGACCGCCGTGTGCGGGTACTCGATGGCGTCGAGGCCTCGGACCGTTACGGACGCCGCCTGGCGCACCTGTTCGACAGCGAGGGCAATAGCCTCGAGGCCCGGTTGCTGCGGACGGGTCTGGCCTTCCACGTCGCGGTGGCGCCGAATGTCGCCCTGGCGGAGTGTCTGCAGCAGGCTGAACGGGAGGCGATGGCAGCCGATCGGGGCGTCTGGGGGCACCCGCGCTATCAGGCCGTAGCAGTGGCGGAGCTGAGGCCGGGCCAGGGAGGCTTCACTCGCGTGCGCGACCGGGTGACGAGGGTGTCCTTCAAAGCCAACGGCTGGTGGATTCAGCTGGGCGGCCAGCTGGGTGTGCGTGTCGACAGGGCGGCCCAGTCACTGTTTGATCGCAGTCGCCTGCAGGCGCTGGAGGGAAAACAGGTTGAGGTGAGGGGCTGGATCAAGCCCAGGGACGGCTGGTGGCAGATGCAGCTCACCCATCCCACCATGATGTCGCAACACTAGCCCGCGCTGCGTGCTTCCTTGTGAGCCGCAATCCTTTTCTATATTCTCACAGCCCTTTTTTTGACCGGCCGCCCCCGGGGGTTTCCCGATGTCCATAGATCCCAAGCAAGCTGCGCTGGATTATCATGCCGGGCCGACGCCGGGCAAAATCCGCATCGAACTCTCGACCCCCGCGGCCACCCCCCGTGACCTGTCACTCGCCTACAGCCCCGGTGTTGCCGAGCCCTGCCGTGAAATCGCCGCGGACCCGGATAACGCCTACCGCTACACCACCAAAGGCAACCTGGTGGCCGTGATCAGCAACGGCACGGCGGTACTGGGTCTGGGCAACCTCGGGCCGCTGGCCTCCAAGCCCGTGATGGAGGGCAAGGCGCTGTTGTTCAAGCGTTTTGCCGGTATCGACTCGATTGATATCGAGGTGGCCACGGACGAGGTCGCAGCGTTCGTCGATACGGTGGCCAATATCGCCGGCACCTTTGGCGGTATCAACCTGGAAGACATCAAGGCGCCTGAGTGCTTCGAGATCGAGGCGGCATTGATCGAGCGGTGCGACATTCCGGTGTTCCACGACGACCAGCACGGCACCGCAATAGTTACCGCGGCCGGTATGACCAATGCGCTGTCTGTGCAGGGCAAGCGGCTGGAGGATGCCGTTATCACCTGTCTCGGCGCGGGCGCTGCCGCGATTGCCTGCATGCGCCTGCTGGTGAGCATGGGAGCGCGACGCGAGAATATCTACATGCTCGACCGGCGCGGGGTGATCTACGCCGGCCGCGAGGGCCTGAACCCCTACAAGGAGGAGTTCGCCAATCACACCGACAAGCGCAGTCTCAGCGACGCACTGCGCGGCGCCGATGCTTTTGTGGGGTTGTCGGGGGCCAACCTGATGAGCGCGGACATGTTGCGCTCGATGGCCGAGCGGCCGGTCGTATTTGCCTGCTCAAACCCCGACCCGGAGATCACCCCGGAGCTGGCGCGCGCCACCCGCGATGACCTGGTGATCGCCACCGGGCGTTCGGATTACCCGAACCAGGTGAACAATGTGCTTGGATTTCCGTTTATTTTCCGCGGGGCGCTCGACGTGCGCGCCCGCTGTATCAATGAACCGATGAAGATCGCGGCCGTGCGCGCACTCTGCGACCTGGCCCGGGAAGAAGTCCCGGCCGAGGTGCTCGCGGTCAGTGAGGTGGACTCCCTGAGCTTCGGCCCGGACTACATCATTCCCAAGCCCATGGACAATCGCCTGCTACAGCGCATTGCCACCGCGGTCGCCCGTGCTGCAGTAGATAGCGGGGTGGCCCGACTGCCCTACCCTGAGAACTACCACCCGGTGCTGTAGCCAGGAGCACGGGTAGCGGACGTTTTTCACCTCGAGTCATGGGCTCAGTTTGCCGGCGATGTGCGGCCGGCCAGGTAGATGGTGCTTGGACAACAAGCACGATCACGCTTTCCGGGGGACGCCAAACAGCGCGCGTCCATGCGCAGGCTCGCTGGCGGCATCCCTGCCGCCAGACGCCCCCTGAAAGCGTGATCGTGCTCATTGTCTACCGGCATGGGTTCATCTTGGTTGATGTGATTTGATCAGCCAGATGCCGCTCGCAGGAGAACGCCTTGGCGATCGGCGTCAGCGCAGCCTTTGGATACAGCGGGGTTGGCTCAGTCGAAGATATCCTGCGCCAGGTCGTCGCTCCCGGTCGCGGGGCGGTCGCGACCGAGCAGCGTTTTGGCCTGTTCCGGCAGGTGCTCTTCGCGGAAAAATTCGAAGATCGTGTTCTTGCGGCGAGAGCCTGCGAGGAGGCCGGTCTCGGTATCTATGCGCGCAGTTACGATCCCCTCAGGCATTTGCCGGGGCACGTCCTCGCTATCCCGAAGCGCCTCCCGCATGAACTCGATCCAGATGGGCAGGGCGGCGGTGCCACCGAATTCCCGCCGCCCCAGGGGCGTATAGTTGTCGAAACCGACCCAGGTCGTGGTGACGACATCCCGGTTGTAGCCGGAGAACCAGGCGTCCATCGGGCCGTTGGTGGTGCCGGTCTTGCCCGCCAGGTCACTGCGCTCCAGGACCCGCGCCCGACGCCCGGTGCCGCGGGTGATTACGTCCTGCAGGATACTGTCGACGATGAAGTTGACCCGCGCCTCCATAACGCGGGGTGCGACCGGCAGTGCGTCGGTGTCCGGTGTTACCTGCTCGTCTCCGGCTTTTGCCTGGTCATCTTCGGCTCCCCCCGCGGTCTCACCGGTTTCCGCAGCCGCGATCAAGGCCCCGGGCAGCTCGAGTGCGTCCGGGTCTGGGCACTCGCCGCAGACGGTCGCCGGCCGCGCTTCGAACACGGTCTCGCCCGAGGCATTGACCACCCGTTCGATCAGGTAGGGCTCGACCTGGTAGCCGCCGTTGGCCAGCACAGCGTAGCGGGTCGCCAGTTCCAGCGGGCTGATGGAGAGCGTGCCCAGGGCCAGGGAGAGGTCCGGCGCCAGGGCGGAGGTATCGAAGCCGAGGCCGTCGATGTAGTCGATCAGATTGCGCACGCCCAGTTGCTGCAACAGCCGTATGGATACCAGGTTGCGCGACTTGGTGAGTGCCAGGCGCAGGCGGGTCGGACCATAGAATCGGCCGCCGTCGTTCTCGGGCCGCCAGATGGTCTCCAGCGACCGGTCATCGACCACCACCGGCGCATCGTTGATGATACTGGCGGCGGTAAATCCCTCATTGAGTGCGGCCGCGTACAGGAACGGTTTGAAATTCGAGCCCGGCTGTCGCTTCGACTGGGTGGCGCGGTTGAACTTGCTCTGGTCGAATTGCAGCCCGCCGACGATGCTCAGGATTGCGCCGTTGTTCGGGTCCAGTGACACCAATGCCGCCTGTGCTACCGGTACCTGGCCCAGTTGCCAGCCGCCCTCGTCGGAGCGCTTTACCCGGATCATGTCGCCCGGCGCGAACAGCTCTGTGGGGTCGGCCGCGGGCTTGCCCACCGCGTCCTCGTTCAGGTAGGGCTTCGCTTGCGCCGGGCCTGCCTTCCAGTCCAGCCGGTCCTGCCCACCGTCGGGGAGAACCAGTGTGTAACCGTCTTCGAGTACGTCGCTGACGATTGCCGGTGTCAGGCCGGCAATTTCCCGCGTGTCCTCGAGCGCCTGCAACCAGGCCTCCGGTATATCGCCCCCGACCGACGGCGGCGCCGCATCCGGATCGGACAGGGGAAGCTGGCGCTCCGGCCCCCGGTAACCGTGGCGCGCATCGTAGGTCAGCAGGCCGGCTTCGATCGCCTGCTGGGCATACTCCTGCAGGGGGCGCCTGATCGTGGTGTAGACATGGTAGCCATCGCTATATGCGGTTTTACCGTAGCGATTCAGCATCTCCTGGCGCGCCATCTCCGCGGCGTGTTGAGCCGAGAAGCTGATCTGGGCGCCGTGGTGGCGGGCGGTTACCGGCGCCGCGCTCGAAGTGTCGTACTGGATCTGGTCTATGTAGCCAAGTGCCAGCATACGGCCGAGAATCCAGTTGCGCCGCTGTTTGCCGGTGCGCGGGCCGGTGATGGGGTTATTGGTCGATGGCGCCTTCGGTATGCCGGCCAGCATGGCGTGTTCGGCCAGGGTCAGTTGGTCGATATGCTTGCCGTAGTAGACCTGTGACGCCGCCTCGAAGCCGTAGGCGCGATGACCCAGGAACACGCGATTGAAATAGAGTTCGAAGATTTCCTCCTTGTCGAGAGCCCGTTCGATCTCCAGCGCCAGCAGAATCTCGTTGAATTTCCGCATGAAGGTGCGTTCCAGGCTCAGGAAGTAGTTGCGCGCGACCTGCATGGTCAGTGTGCTGCCGCCCGAGCCTTTTTGCCCGGTGAGCACCAGCTCGGAGACCGCTCGCATCAGGCCCATCAGGTCGATGCCTCGGTGGTGAAAGAAATTGTCGTCCTCCGCGGCCAGCAGCGCCTCGACGAACTGCGGCGGCACCTCCTCGTAGGACAGTGGGCTCCGCTTCTGTTCCCCGAACTGGCCGATCAGGTCTCCCTCGCGGCTGTAGACACGCATCGGCGTGTGCAGCTGCACCTCGCGCAGGGTCTCGACGTCGGGCAGGCCGGGACTGAGGTACAGGTAAACCCCTGCCAGCAGCCACAGGCCGCCGAACACCGCGAAGAACGCGAGCCGGAAAAAGAAGCGCAAAAAGACCATAAAATCCTATTATTTCAGCTGTTTGAGCGCGTCCTGTCGACGGCTGGACGGAATGGATTCGAATTATATGCTTTTTTGGACTTTTGATACATTTGGGCTTGTTTTATATCTCGCCGGTACCCAGAATTCATTTCGAACACCGCATAAAAATATCCTAATTACGCGACACGAATAGGGAAGAAAATTGCTGGGGCTACTAGGGAAAAAGAAGACCACTCCGGTTCTCGGTCTGGACGTCAGTTCGACCACGGTGAAACTGCTGGAGCTGAGTTACTCGGGCGATCGCTATCGCGTTGAAAGCTACGCGGTGAGTTCACTGCCACTGGACGCGGTGATCGAAAAAAACATCAATGACATGGACGGTGTTGCCAACGCCATTCGCAGCGTCGTGACCCAGTCCAGGACCAAACTCAAGACAGTCGCCGCCGCGGTCGCGGGCTCGTCGGTCATCACCAAGATGATCGACATGCCCGCCGGCCTGAGCGATGACGACATGGAAACCCAGCTGACCCTGGAGGCGGACCAGTATATTCCCTACCCGCTGGAGGAGGTCGCGATCGATTTCGAGGTGCTCGGTCCGGCCCAGGACAAGGAGGCCCAGGTCGAGGTCCTGCTTGCTGCCTGTCGCCGGGAGACGATCGACTCACGGGTCGATGCCATCGAGGCGGCGGAACTCAACCCGCGCATCATGGACGTCGAGGCCTACGCGATGGAGCGTGCCTATGCCCTGATCCAGCACCAGCTGGACCTCGAGGATGAAAGCACCGTGGCGGTGGTCGATATCGGCGCCACCATGACGACGCTCAGCGTGCTCACCAACGGCCAGACGATCTATACACGGGAGCAGCTGTTTGGCGGCAAGCAGCTCACCGACGAAATCATGCGTCGCTACGGGCTGCCGCTGGAAGAGGCGGGACTGGCCAAGAAGCAGGGTGGTCTTCCGGACGACTACGAGCCCGAGGTGCTGCTGCCGTTCAAGGATGCGGTGGTGCAGCAGGTGGCGCGTTCATTGCAGTTCTTTTTCTCTTCCAGTCAGTACAACGACGTCGATTACATCATTCTCGCCGGGGGGGTCGCCTCCATGGAGGGCCTGGTCGACCTGGTTCAGGAGAAGCTCGGAACGCCGACGGCGATTGCGAATCCATTCGCCACCATGGCGATCTCGTCGCGGGTGAACGCCGTTGCCCTGAGCAGCGATGCCCCGGCGATGATGATCGCCTGCGGGCTGGCACTGAGGAGCTTTGACTGATGGCGCGCATTAACCTCCTGCCCTGGCGCGAAGAACGACGCCAGGAGCTGAAAAAAGAGTTCCTGACCATTCTGGCGCTGGTATTCGCCCTGGGTGTGGGCCTGGTGCTGCTGGCCGACCGGGTGGTCAACAGCCAGATCGAGTACCAGGAGGCGCGCAACCAGTACCTCCGTGACAATATCGCGGAGCTGGACAAGAAAGTCGCGGAGATCCAGGAACTGCAGAAGCGCAGGAACCAGCTCATCGAGCGGATGCGCGTGATTCAGGAACTGCAGGGCAACCGCCCGATTATCGTCAGAATCCTCGACCAGCTGGTGCGCACGGTGCCCGACGGCGTGTTCTATACCTCGCTCACGACCTCCGACAAGGAGATCAGCATCGAGGGTATTGCCGAGTCCAACAACCGTGTCTCCAGCCTGATGCGCAGACTGGATGCATCGGACTGGCTGGCCGCTCCCAACCTCGACCTGGTAAGGGCAGCGCCCCAGTACGGTGACTCGGCGACGACATTCAAGCTGACGGTCAAGGTCCAGCTGCCTGAAACCGACGAAGAAGCGGAGGGTTAGGGGATGGCTTTCGAAGATACCATGCGCTCGGTGCGCGAGTTCAATGTCAATGACCTCGATTTCGACAACGTGGGGTCGTGGCCGACCCCCGTCAAGGTCGTCGTCTGGGTTCTGCTCCTCTGCGCGGTGCTGTTCGCCGGCTACTACTACCACGTCAAGGACCTGCAAACCCAGTTGGCCGGTGTGGAGGCGACGGAGCTCAAGCTGCGGGAGGATTTCGAGAAGAAGGCGTTCCAGGCGGCCAACCTGGAGGCCTACCGGCAGCAGATGGCCGATATGCAGGAGTCCTTCGGCGCCCTGATCAGCCAGTTGCCCAGTGATACCGAGGTCCCCGGTTTGCTCGAGGACATCACCAACAAGGGTGAGCTCAACGGCCTGCGGGTTGCCAGCATCGATCTCAAGCCCGAGCTGAGCAAGGAATTCTACATCGAGTTGCCGATCTCCATCGTGGCGTCGGGTTCCTACCACGACCTGGGTGCATTCATCTCCGGGATGGCCGGCCTGCCGCGTATCGTGACCCTGCATGACTTCAGCATCAGGATGCCCGCTTCACAGGATTCGAACGATTTGAACATGAGCATTATCGCCAAGACCTATCGCTACAAAGATGGGGAGGCCTGATCGATGAACAAGGTATTGCGAACTGCCACTGCCCTGCTCGCACCAGCGCTGTTGCTGACAGGCTGTGGCGGCGACTTTGCGGACCTGGACGCGTTCATGGCACAGAAGAAGGCCCGGCCCGGTGGCATCATTGCCCCGATCCCGACTTTCAAGGCCTATGAGGCCTTTGCCTACAGTGCCACCACGCTGCGCAGTCCTTTCGACCGGCCACTGGAAGTGCGCGAAATCGCACAGCTGCAGGCGGTCAAGACGGTCAAGCCCGATGACACGCGAGTGAAGGAGTTTCTGGAGCAGTACACCTTCGACTCCTTGGATATGGTCGGCACGCTCGCCCGTGACGGCACCAACTGGACCCTGATCAGGGATCCCGATGGCGGTGTCCACCGCGTCACCCTGGGCAATTTCCTGGGGAGAAACCACGGCAAGATAGTCGAGATGACCGACAACTATGTGGCCGTGGTGGAGATAGTGACCGACGGAACCCAGGATGGCTGGGTAGAGCGTCCACGACAACTAAAACTGAGCGGCCTGTAAGCCGGCGATAACAGTGGGTGCCATGACCATGAAAAATAATATAGTGAAGCTGGGGATGATAGCCTTGAACACAGGAAGCATCAGTAACAGGGGGTTGCTCGGTCTGAAACGCGGTGGCCGGGTTGAAGTGCAAACAGGCGCGGGTAGCGTCGAGGCGGCAGCGGCGGGGGTCGCGCGTATCGGGGCCCTGTTGCGACGACCGCCCCGCGGTCTGCTCGCGGGCCTGGCGTTGTGCTTCGGTGTCGTGGCCGGCGCGGCTGCGGACCCCACGGTCCAGGACATCGAGTTCAGTTCCCGTCCGGGCAGCAAGTTCGAAATCCGCGTCGATTTCGACGAGGTGCCCCCGGACTTCAAGGCCTACACCATCGAGAAGCCGGCACGCCTGGCTATCGACTTCCCCAGCACCAGCAGCGCGCTGCCCGAGAAACGCTACTCGCTGCCGTACGGCAACGCCACCGGCGTGGTGGTTCTCGAATCCGGCGACCGCACACGCATGGTTGTCAACATGGTCAAGCTCGTTCCCTACGAGACCCGGGTGGAGGGCAACAGCCTGTACGTGATCGTTGGCCAGGACGGTGGCGACGACTATGTGAAGCGCACCGCCGACCCGAATCAGCTGGCGACCTCGGTCGAGCAGGTCTCCTCGGTGGAATCGGAAATCACCGACCTGCAGTTCCATCGTACCGAGGCCGGTGAAGGGCGCCTCAACCTCGAGCTGAGCAACCCGTCGGTGGACGTCAACGTCTTTACCGAGGGTGGCGAGATCAAGGTCCAGTTTGTCGATACCGGTGTGCCGGATCGCCTGATGCGACGGTTCGACGTCACCGACTTCGCCACCCCGGTCAGCACAGTGGACGTGGGCACTTCCGAGCGCGGCACCACCATCAGCCTGAGGACTACGGGCGAGTACGACTATCTGGCCTACCAGACGGACAACAGCTATGTGCTGAGTGTCAAGCCGCTGACCCGCAAGGAGGCCGAGGAGCGCCGCAACGAGTTTGACTTCGTCGGCGACCGCATCTCCCTGAATTTCCAGGACATCGAAGTGCGGGCGGTGCTGCAGTTGATCGCGGACTTCACCGAACTCAACCTCGTGGCCAGCGATACGGTCTCCGGTCGCATCACCCTGCGCCTGCAGAATGTGCCCTGGGACCAGGCGTTGTCGCTGGTGCTGAAAACCAAGGGTCTGGATAAGCGCCAGATAGGTAACGTACTGATGGTCGCACCCGCCGAGGAGATCGCCGAGCGGGAGCGCCAGCAGATCGAGGCCAACAAGCAGATCGCCGAACTGGCACCGTTGCAGTCCGAATTCATTCGCATTCGCTACGCCAATGCGGCCGAGGTCGTGACCCTGTTCCAGGCGGGCTCGGAGGAGGGCGGCAGCCTTATCTCGCAGCGCGGCTCGGTGATCGTCGATCCCCGCACCAATTCGCTGATCGTCACCGAGACTTCAGCCAAGCTGTTGGAAATCCGCGACCTGATCGATCTGGTGGATATCCCGATACGCCAGGTCATGATCGAGGCCCGCATCGTGATCGCACAGTCTGATCTCGAGAAGGAGCTGGGCATCCAGTGGGGCGGCGGTTACCTCAACGACGACGCCAACGGCAATGTCCTGTCAGTGTCGGGCGATACCTCTAACGTGGTCGGGTTGAACGACTCCGTCATCAACGGCACCACCCCGACGCTGGATTACCCCGGTGCACTGATGGTGGATCTCGGCGTCGCCTCGCGAACCTCGGGATTCGCTGTGGGCTTCACCAGCCAGGATCTCTACCTCACCGCCGAGCTTTCGGCGCTGGAAGCCGCGGGCAAGGGCGAGGTGGTATCCCAGCCGAAGGTTATCACCGGCGACAAGCAGCAGGCGAATATCAAGTCCGGTACCGAGGTGCCCTACCAGGAGGCCTCGGCCAGCGGTGAAACCACCACCGCCTTCAAGGAGGCCGTGCTCTCGCTGGACGTGACGCCCAATATCACCCCGGATGATCGCATCCTCCTCGACCTGCAGATCAACCAGGATTCGGTGGGTGACCTCGTGCCCAGTGGTCGCGGTGGCTTCATCCCGTCCATCGATACCACCGAGCTGACCACCCAGGTGCTGGTGGGCAACGGCGAGACCGTGGTTCTCGGCGGGGTGTTCCGTACGGAAGATATCGAGACCATCACCAAGGTACCGTTCCTGGGTGACATTCCCTACGTGGGCGCTTTCTTCCGCAACGAGGCCAACTCGAGGACGAAGACCGAGACGCTGATCTTTATCACCCCGAGGATCCTCGCGGAAACCCTGCTGGACTGAACGCCGGCGACGTCGCCTGCACAACGAGATGATGCGTCAACCCACTAAGGTGTTTCTTGTCGGCCCCATGGGGGCCGGCAAGTCGACCATCGGCAAGTACCTCGCCCAGCAGTTGAAGCTGCAATTCGCAGACACCGATACCGAGATCGAGTCGCGGACGGGCGCCGACATTCCCTGGATTTTCGATGTTGAAGGCGAGGAGGGCTTTCGCGATCGCGAGCAACAGGTGGTGGAGGAGATGACCCAGTGGGACAATACGGTGCTGGCGACCGGTGGTGGTGTCGTCATCCGCAACGAGAACCGGCGGGCGCTGGGCGGGCGCGGCTTTGTCATCTACCTTCATGCGACCGTGGAGGAGCAGGTGCGACGCACAAAACGGGATCGACGCCGTCCCCTGCTGAGCAGCGGTGACCCGGAAACCGTGCTGCGCAGCCTGATGATAGAGCGCGATGCCCTCTACCGGGAGATTGCCGACCATATCATCGATACCGACGGGTGCAGTCCGCGCACCGTGGCCCGCAAGCTCATCCGCGAGCTGCAGTAAAGACAATCCCCTCTGGCGGGCGGTATGATGGCGGCCTGTACGCCACTCGAGGACCGCCGTTTGTCTCTGCTTATGCACACCCTGCACCTCGATCTCGGGGAGCGCAGTTACCCCATTTACATCGGCCGTGACCTGTTCGAGGACGCCGACCTGCTGCGCCGGCACATCGCCGGGTCACAGGTGGTCATAGTCAGTAATGATGTCATCGCCCCGCTCTACATGGATCGGGTGCGCGCGGCCCTGGGTGACAGGGCCCGGGTGACAGAGGTGATACTTCCCGACGGGGAGCAGCACAAGACGCTGGCGACCCTGGAGCGCATCTTCGACGAGGTGCTGGCCGCCCGGCATGACAGGACAGTGACCTTCCTGGCGCTGGGCGGCGGGGTGGTCGGCGACCTCACCGGGTTCGCCGCCGCCTGCTACCAGCGGGGCGTCGCCTTCATCCAGGTGCCCACTACCCTGCTGGCGCAGGTGGACTCCTCGGTGGGCGGCAAGACCGCGGTCAATCACTCCCTCGGCAAGAATATGATCGGCGCTTTCTACCAGCCGTGCGCGGTGTTGATCGACATCAACACCCTGCACAGCCTGCCCGAGCGGGAGTTCGTCGCCGGGCTTGCGGAGGTGGTCAAGTACGGCCTGATCGGCGACGAACCGTTCTACCGATGGCTGCAGGCCAATATGGCGCACCTGCTGGCACGCGAGGAGTCGGCACTCGCGGAGGCTATCGAGCGCAGCTGTGCCAACAAGGCCCGGGTGGTCGCGATCGACGAGCGCGAGGGTGGCCTGCGCGCCATTCTGAACCTCGGCCACACGTTCGGGCACGCGATCGAAACCGGTCTCGGCTACGGCACCTGGCTGCACGGCGAGGCTGTGGCTGCCGGCATGTTGCTGGCGATGCGACTCTCGGCACGGCGCGGCTGGCTTGCCTATGACGAAGTGGCGCAGTTCGACCGGCTGCTGGCCGGCATGAACCTGCCGCGGCACCCGCCCACGACGATCAGCCCCGACGATTTCCTGGCCCTGATGACCCGCGACAAAAAGGTCCTGGATGGGCAACTGCGATTGGTGCTGTTGCGCGCAATCGGCGAGGCCTGCGTCGTCGATGACTGTGATCCGCAAGAGCTCACCGGGCTGCTGACCTCCACCGACTGACGCCGCGGTCCACAAATGCCCTCGTGCCGATTGTAACGGCGGTGGTGGGATGCCGCGTTCGCGCTACAGGGACGCAGCCGACCGGTGTCTTTATCCCTTGTCATTGCGGCCCTTCCGCGGCGTTTGTGAGCCACCTTCCATCGGTGTAAAATGTGTCTGCCCCCGCCGTCCCCGCCAGGGACGGCAGCCGGATTTACCGCCGTAACTAGCTGTTTTTTATTGCAATTCTGGACTGACTATGAGCGCAGGCCTGTATAGACCTGAAGAATTCCGCGACAATTGCGGATTCGGATTGATCGCCCACGCAGCGGGCGACGTCAGTCATCGGCTGTTGCAAACAGCCATTGAATCGCTGACCTGCATGACTCACCGGGGCGGCATCGCCGCCGACGGCAAGACTGGAGACGGCTGTGGCCTGCTCATGCAGATGCCGGACCGGTTCATGCGCACCCTGTGCGAGGAACACTTCGGGCGGGCACCCGCCGGAGCCTACGCCGTTGGCCAGTTGTTCCTTAGCACCGACGACGAGCGGGCAGCGGCCTCGCGGGCCGCGATGGAAGCGGCCATCCAGGCACAGGACCTCACCGTGATCGGCTGGCGCGAGGTCCCCACCGACCGGGACGTACTCGGGGCGATCGCCCTCGACAGCCTGCCGCGCATCGAGCAGGTGTTTATCGATGCGGGCGACAGGCCTGCCGAAACGCTGTCCACAAACCTGTTCATCGCCCGCCGCAGGGCCGAGATGGCCTGCGAGGACAGTGATCCCGACTTTTATATCTGCAGCCTTTCGGGCCGGGTGATCGCCTACAAGGGCCTGATGATGCCGGTGGATCTGCCGGCGTTCTATCGCGACCTGGCCGACGAACGGCTGGAGACGGCGATTTGTGTCTTTCACCAGCGCTTCTCGACCAACACCATGCCGCGTTGGCAGCTGGCACAGCCGTTCCGGCTGCTGGCCCACAATGGCGAGATCAACACCATCGAGGGCAACCGTAACTGGGCCGACGCGCGCACCGCGCGCTTCGACACCGAGCGCCTGCCGGACATCCAGTCGGTCGCACCCCTGGTGAACCGGACCGGCTCTGATTCGTCCAGCCTTGATAACATGTTGGATGTGCTGCTCACCGGCGGCGTCGACATGCCGCGTGCACTGCGCATGCTGATTCCGCCCGCCTGGCAGAACCTCGAGGCGATCGATCCCGACCTGAGGGCGTTTTACGAGTACCACTCCATGCACATGGAGCCCTGGGACGGCCCTGCGGGCATTGTGCTGACCGACGGCCGCTACGCCTGCTGCCTGCTCGATCGCAACGGCTTGCGCCCGGCGCGGTGGGTGCGCACCAAGGACGGGTTCATCACCCTGGCGTCGGAAACCGGCACCCACAACTATCGCAGTTCCGAGGTCATCGCCAAGGGCCGGGTCGGCCCCGGTCAGATCTTCATGATCGATACCCACACCGGGGAAGTGTTGAACTCGGAGGAAATCGACAACCGCCTCAAGAACCGCCACCCCTACAAGCGCTGGCTGCGCGAGCACTCCCAGCGCATCGAGGGTACCCTGGGCGGCGAACTGGCACCGGGAATCGAACCCCACCGGCTCGATACCTACATGAAGATGTTCCAGGTCAGCTTCGAAGAGCGCGACCAGGTGCTGCGACCTCTGGCCGAGACCGGCAACGAGGCGGTGGGCTCGATGGGCGATGACACGCCGATGGCGGTGCTGTCCCGCAAGGAACGCTCGCTCTACGATTACTTTCGGCAGAAATTCGCCCAGGTTACCAACCCGCCGATCGATCCCCTGCGGGAAACTATCGTGATGTCCCTGGAGACCGACCTGGGCGGCGAGAAGAACGTATTCAACGAGGGGCCTGAGCACGCCAACCGGGTGATCCTCACCTCCCCGGTGCTGTCCCAGAGCAAGTTCAATACCCTGCTGCGACTGGACCGGCCCGGGTTCATCGTGCAGGAGATCGACTGCACCTACGACCCGGAGGAGCAGACCCTCGAGGGCGCCATCCGCGGGGTCACGGCGGCTGCGGCCAGCGCGGTGCGTGGCGGGGCCACCATCCTGGTGCTGTCGGATCGCGCCATCGCCGCGGACCGAATGCCCGTGCACAGCCTGCTTGTCACCGGTGCGGTGCACCATCATCTGATCCGCGAAGGACTGCGCATCGACGCCAACCTGGTCATCGAAACCGCCAGTGCCCGCGATTCACACCAGGTTGCCTGCCTTCTGGGTTTCGGCGCCACGGCGGTGTACCCCTACCTTTCCTATAGTGTGCTCGAGGACCTGATACGCAGCGGCGAGATCCTCGGTGAACCCAGCAAGTGCTACAAGAACTACCGCAAGGGCATCAATAAGGGCCTGCTCAAGATCATGTCGAAGATGGGCATCTCGGCGGTCAGCTCCTACCGCGGGGCGCAATTGTTCGAGGCTGTCGGTCTCGCTGACGAGGTGGTCGACCTGGCGTTTTGCGGCGTCGCCTCGCGCATCCAGGGTGCGGGTTTCGCCGAGCTGGAACGGGACGTGAAGGCTATTGCCCGCAAGGCTTGCAAGACCCGCTACCAGATCGAACATGGCGGCCTGCTCAAATACGTGCACGGCCAGGAATACCACGCATTCAATCCCGACGTGGTGATGACGTTGCAGCAGGCGGTGGCGAGCGGCGATTATGCGGTGTACCAGCGCTACGCCGAGCTCGTCAACCAGCGCCCGGTGGCGACACTTCGCGACCTCATGCAGCCGGTCGTTGCGGACAACCCGCTGCCGCTGTCAGAGGTGGAGCCGGTCGAAAACATCATGCCCCGCTTCGATTCTGCCGGCATGTCGCTGGGGGCGCTCAGCCCCGAGGCGCACCAGGCCCTGGCGGCGGCGATGAACCGCCTCGGCGCCCGCTCCAACTCCGGCGAGGGCGGCGAGGACCCGGAGCGATTCGGCACCGAGCGGGTATCGAAGATCAAGCAGATCGCCTCCGGACGGTTCGGGGTGACCCCGCATTACCTGGTCAACGCCGAGGTGCTGCAGATCAAGGTTGCACAGGGCGCCAAGCCGGGCGAAGGCGGACAGCTGCCGGGCGGCAAGGTGAATGAATTGATCGCCCGACTGCGCTATTCGGTACCCGGCGTGACGCTCATCTCCCCGCCCCCCCACCACGATATCTACTCGATCGAGGACCTCGCGCAATTGATTTTCGACCTCAAGCAGGTCAATCCGGAGGCGCTGGTGTCGGTAAAACTGGTCTCTGAGCCCGGAGTAGGCACCATCGCCGCGGGCGTTGCCAAGGCCTATGCCGACCTCATTACCATCAGCGGCTACGACGGGGGTACTGCTGCCAGCCCCCTCACGTCGATACGCTATGCCGGTTCGCCGTGGGAGCTGGGCCTGGCGGAGGTGCAGCAGACGCTGCGTGGCAACCAGTTGCGCGGTTACATCCGATTGCAGGCAGACGGCGGCCTGAAGACCGGGCTGGACGTGATCAAGGCCGCCATCCTCGGCGCCGAGAGTTTCGGATTCGGAACTGCCCCCATGGTCGCGCTGGGGTGCAAGTACCTGCGCATCTGTCACCTGAACAATTGCGCCACCGGTGTCGCCACCCAGAATGAGCGCCTGCGCAACGATCATTTCAACGGCACCGTGGAGATGGTGGTGAACTTTTTCACGTTCATCGCCCAGGAGACCCGCGAGTGGCTGGCCGCCCTCGGGGTGCCCAGCCTGCAGGCCCTGATCGGCCGAACCGACCTGCTCGAGTGCCTGCCCGGCAATACGGACAAGCAGGCCCGCCTCGACCTGCAACCGGTCCTCTACAAGGATCCGGCCGCGGACGGCCAGCCCGAGTTCTGCCAGGTGACTGATAACGAGCCTTTCGACCGCGGGGAAAAGGCCGAGGAAATGGTGGCGGCGACCCTGCCTGCGATCGAGTCGAAGAGCGGTGGTGAATTCAACTTTGACGTGACCAACTGTGACCGTTCGATCGGCGCCCGTCTCTCCGGCGAGATCGCCCGCCGGCACGGCAACCAGGGCATGGATTCGAACCCCATCACCTTGCGCCTGCAGGGCACCGCTGGCCAGAGCTTCGGCGTCTGGAATGCCGGCGGCCTGCACATGTACCTCGAGGGCGATTGCAATGACTACGTCGGGAAGGGCATGGCTGGTGGCAAACTGGTGGTGTACCCGCCCCGGGACAGCCAGTTCAAGTCGCACGAGACGGTGATCATCGGCAATACCTGTCTCTACGGCGCCACCGGGGGTCGACTGTTTGCGGCCGGTATCGCCGGCGAGCGCTTTGCGGTGCGCAACAGCGGCGCCTTCGCCGTGGTCGAGGGCGCGGGCGATCACTGCTGCGAGTACATGACCGGCGGGGTGGTGACGGTACTCGGCCCCACGGGCGTGAACTTCGGTGCCGGCATGACCGGGGGATTCGCCTTCGTGCTGGACCAGGATCGCAGCTTCATCGACAAGTACAACAGCGAACTGGTAGAGATTCACCGGGTGAATGCCGAGTACATGGAACCCTATCGACACCACCTGCGCTCCAGTATCCGGGAATTCACTGACGAAACGGCTTCCGAGTGGGGTACGCACCTGCTGGAAAACTTCGAGGATTACGTGGGCAAGTTCTGGCTGGTCAAACCCAAGGCCGCCGATCTCGAGCACTTGCTGTCCCGTCTGCGGAACACGGACTGACGTGGTCGGGCCGAACGCACAGACATGAGGTGACGTTATGACAAGTCGAGTGGTCAACAACTTTCAGTTTATCGACGTCGGTCGGGTTGATCCCGACAAGCGCGGTCTGCCCGCGCGCAAAACCGAGTACATCGAAATTTACGAGCAGTTCACCGAGGACCAGGCGGCCGACCAGTCACACCGCTGCCTCGAGTGTGGTAATCCCTACTGCGAGTGGAAGTGTCCGGTGCACAACTTCATTCCCAACTGGCTGAAGCTGGTCAGTGAGGGCAACCTGTTCGAAGCGGCGGAGCTCAGTCACCAGACCAATACCCTGCCCGAGGTGTGTGGGCGGGTCTGCCCCCAGGACCGCCTGTGCGAGGGCGCCTGCACGCTGGATGACGGGTTTGGCGCGGTAACCATCGGCGCTTCGGAGAAGTACATTACCGATACGGCGCTGGCAATGGGCTGGCGGCCGGATCTGTCCGACGTTGTGCCCACCGGCAAAAAGGTCGCCATTATCGGTGCCGGGCCGGCCGGGCTCGGCTGTGCCGATATCCTGGTGCGCAACGGCGTCAAGCCGGTGCTGTTCGATCGCTACCCTGAAATCGGGGGACTGCTCACCTTCGGCATACCCCAGTTCAAACTGGAAAAGGAGGTCATGGTCCGGCGGCGGGAGGTGTTCGAGGGCATGGGGATGGAGTTCCGGCTGAATACCGATGTCGGCCGTGACGTGACTATCGGCGAACTGATGAATGACTATGACGCGGTGTTCCTCGGCATGGGCACCTATACCGCCATGCAGGGCAATTTCCCGGGTGAGGACCTGCCTGGTGTCTACAAGGCGCTGCCGTACCTGATCGGCAACGTCAATCACAACCTCGGCTTCGAGCAGGACCCGGACGCCTACGTGAATCTCAAGGGCAAGCGGGTGATCGTGCTCGGCGGCGGTGATACGGCGATGGACTGTGTGCGCACGGCGGTGCGCCAGCAGGCCGACAGGGTGATCTGCGCCTACCGGCGCGACGAGGAGAACATGCCCGGCTCGCGCCGTGAGGTGCGCAATGCCCGTGAAGAGGGTGTCGAGTTCCTGTTCAACCGGCAGCCGATTGAAGTCGTGGAATACTTCGGCCAGGCCTGCGGGATCAAGGTCGTGCAGACGCAGATGGGTGAGCCGGACGCCGACGGGCGCCGCCGGCCCGAGCCCGTGCCGGGCAGTGAACAGGTGTTGGAGGCCGACGCGGTCATTATTGCATTCGGCTTCCAGCCCAGCCCGCCGGACTGGCTGACAGATATTGCCGTGGAGACCAACGACTGGAACGGGGTCATCGCACCAGAAGAGCAGGACCGCAAATTCCAGACCACCAACCCCAAGGTGTTCGCCGGCGGTGACATGGTGCGCGGTTCAGACCTGGTCGTGACGGCGATCTGGGAGGGCCGGCAGGCGGCAGAGGGTATTCTCGACTACCTCGATATATGACATACGGGCGGCCGCGGGTTGGCCGCCCCTTCCCCACAAGATAACGACAGGGCTCCACGACACATGACCGAACTCAAGAACGATCGCTTCCTGCGCGCGCTGTTGCGCCAACCGGTTGACCGCACGCCCGTCTGGATGATGCGCCAGGCCGGGCGTTACCTCCCTGAATACCGGGCCACCCGCGCCCAGGCCGGCTCCTTCATGGACCTTTGCCGGAATAAGGAACTCGCCTGCGAAGTCACCCTGCAGCCACTGCGTCGCTATGCTTTCGATGCGGCCATCCTGTTCTCCGATATTCTCACGGTGCCGGACGCACTCGGTCTCGGTCTGTACTTCGAGGAGGGTGAGGGCCCGCGGTTTCACAAGACAGTGCGCAGTGAGGCCGACCTGGCCGGGCTGCAGGACATCACAGCGGAGGACGATCTCGGCTACGTCATGGACGCGGTGCGTACCATTCGCCGGGAACTCAACGGGCAGGTGCCGCTGATCGGCTTTACCGGCAGCCCCTGGACACTCGCTACCTACATGGTGGAGGGCGGCTCCTCCAAGGACTTCCGCAACGTCAAGGCCATGGCCTACGACCAGCCCGAATTGATGCACGCGCTGCTGTCACTGCTGGCGGATGCGGTGACCGACTACCTCTCGGCCCAGGTCCGCGCCGGCGCCCAGGCCCTGCAGATCTTTGATACCTGGGGAGGCAGCCTGAGTACCGCCGCGTACAAGGAATTCTCACTGAAGTACATGCAGCGGATCATTTCCCGCCTGCCGTCGGAAGCCGACGGCCGCAAACTCCCGGTCATCGCCTTCACCAAGGGCGGCGGGCAATGGCTGACGGCCATCGCCGATTGTGGCGCCCAGGCCGTGGGCATCGACTGGACCACCGAGATCGGCGGTGCCCGCGCGCTGGTGGGTGACCGGGTCGCGTTGCAGGGCAACATGGACCCGAGCATGTTGTTCGCGTCCCCGGAGAGAATCCGCGAGGAGGTGGCCACGATCCTGGCGGCCTACGGCCACGGCAGCGGGCACGTGTTCAACCTCGGTCACGGCATCACACCGGGCGTGGATCCCGACCACGTGAGCGCATTCGTGGACGCGGTGCACGAGCTGTCGCCGCAGTATCACCAGGACTGAGTGTTACAACTGACGTAAGACGCATTTCCCCTCGATACTTGAATTGCTGCTAGACTATTTTCTGCGATTATTAGCGCTAGAGGCGGCACTTTAATTTTAGTCTGGGCTTCAGTCGCGTTTCTTTTCTGGCGTTAGAATTGGCCCTGGTTGCCTGATGGTCGGTGACGCTGATTTGTTTTGAAAGGAGAGGGTTTGATGGCTGAAGTGTCCGGAAATCCGACGGGGCTTGATTGGACTTTTCATGACCGTGAATCGTTCACCGCTCGCTGGAACGACGCGAATGCATTCAACTTAATGGCGCGCGGCTATAAGCAGTACAAAACAGTACGGCAGCGAGCCTTCTTCTACGGTTGGTTCGATCAAATTCGAGAAATACAGCAACATGACGTGCTATGGCCAGCCGCGGCATGGATAGTCGCAACCCAGATGAGTAATGTCGAAAACCCGGTGAAGAATTTTTTCCTCCCGAGAGAACTAAAGGCACTAGCTGAGGAAGGTAACGAGATGATCTTCAACGATGTTTTCGGAAAGCTCTCTAAGCTCTTTCAAGACGGCCTTAAGGGTAGAGCCCTTACAGGCAAAGAGGCGCGAGCCTGGGATGCGGAAACACTGCAACGGGAGCAATATGTAATCGTGCAGCCGATTTACGAGAAGCATGTGAAAAAACACCCGAGCCTGAGGAGTGATTTGCAGGAGCTTGCGAGCGGGTCTGGCGTTTACATGCTTGGAGGCATAGCCATCGGCAACGCACTCGATTTCTCCGGTGACATAATGAAGCCACAGGATCGTTACAAACATGGAATGCAGGTAGTTCCAGCCTTCTACAAACGGTTCAAGCAAGTCATTGAGAGTGGACGGAAAAGACGCCAACGTTCAACCCCGGATCCGAGCGCTCGAGGGCGCATACGTTACAAAGGGGTATAGCATTTGCTAATGTTCATCCTTGGTCGTGTTAAATGAAGCTTTGCCATAGCTCATGTGACTGCGCTGCGTGTTAGGGCCTGGCTAACGTCGGGCGAACACTTTTTGCGGCCGAAACTGAATATCACAAGGCCTCGGGGAACAGAATTTCGTAAAATCCTGCAGCCAATACAACTAGCGACTCTACAAAAGTTCGACGGCCTGCCGGTATTTTCAGTCTTGCTAAGCTGTCTGGTGGTAACGGTTGCAGAGTCTCCAAGTATTTACCCAATTGAGTTGAGTGCACAGTTTTAGCTTGGATGCCATTGACCTTCCCGGTTTTTTGGGGCGATCAAAACTTGAATTCGGCTCTCGCATTCTTCTCTTGTGCTAGTTGTCGTTTGAATTCGTTCGGCGTCAGCTGCCCAAGACTGGAGTTTGGTTTTCGTCACCAACTCCGCTATCGTCAAATCGCCCTGAAAGGCCGCGAGCGCGACCTCGACTTTGAATTCCGGCGTGTGGGTTCGTTTCCTTCGTCTCATTGCTTTTCTCCAGAGTCAGAGGCTCACTTGAGGGAAGCACATATTTTCGTCCAGTGGCTGTCCAATCACCGGGTCCATCTCTAGCCTCCGCTGCCACCATGGCTTTTAACTGCGGATTGTGATTTCGGCGTGGCCTTCTGGCCATGTTTTTTCTCCTAAATATGTTCACTGCGACGCCCTAGATCAGACAGTTGGTCCACTTATCAAGCTGTCCAGATTTTTGAGGCCACTTCTGTGTCAAACAATCCGATTTCTGTGCGCAGTATGTCTGTATTTGGCAGGTAGAGTTGCCGCGATCTCGATAGTCGGTTTTTTCCCTATGTTATTTTGCAGCAATTTCAATTTGTCATATCGCTCCTTAATCTTCCTCATGAATTCTATTGATTTAGTTTGATACTCTGACCTACTTCTTGGTCTCTTTCTCACGTTTTCGGCTCGAAAGTGAATAGGCAGTATGCAGCCTTGAATAAACAAATTCGGAGATGCGCGATGGACTTGGATGTACTTCCGATGTCCAGTTCTTTCTAGCTGAAGTCTCCACCCCTTATTGCTGCCATTGCTCGATAGATGCGTTTTAACCACCATTGGATACAAACCAATCTGAATTCGGCTAAAATCGTTTTTCGAATTGCCTTCGTCATCCTCCTCCCAAGGTAATTCGTAGCTATAGCAGAGCCTCTCCCATTCACCCATCTCAGTTCGCAGGTGCATTACACCCCATCGATTGTCTCCCATCCAGATTTCTCGACAAACATAAAGCAACGGCCAAGAGTTCGTAAGCATGGTAGATACCTCCTTGTTGTCCTGAAATTAGAGATCTAGGCTATCCAAATTTGGTAGACACTAAACGGTCGCGAAGCAGCTCTATGCCTCTACTGTAAATTTCTAGGCTGCGTAACTGAACAATTGGAGCATCAATCATCGAAGAGAGCCGGCCTTGACCTCGATCGAGGTTGCCATCGTAGACTCATGCCCACCAAGTGAATGGGTCCTCCCGTACAAAGATATTCCATAAGAAATGCGGGGCAACGCTGTATCGTCCAAGGAAGGGTCTCCGTTCTAGACAAGGTGTTTGACGAGCCGATGAGCACAACAGAAAACTTTCTCGGAGTTACTTGCATCCATTACTAGGCCTTGCGGAAATCCGCTTAACGCTTCCTAACCAGATACCGATCATCCAAGCATCCGGTGGCTCCCGTCTCGTCTCCTTGAATAACAGTTACTTTTGGGTAGTAACCACAGTTACTATTTTCTGCAGAGACACGAACAATCGTTCCTGGCAATAGCTCTGACACGGTCGCCGAATTGCCGGCCTCCCGCAAAGATAAGCCGTCTCTCATGAGAGATTCGGATGCAGCCTTCATCTCTTCGCGTTGATCGGCTGCGCTTGTGTCGCTTGAGGCTGCAGAAAAAAGAGCCGCGAGACCCCCAGCAACCAATCGTCGATCCGAATCGTGGCAGGCGGAGACAGCGGCCCCATTTTTTACAAGGGGTACAGTTTCATTATCCGTTCGTACCAGCCACTGATCCCCTTCCGGGATTAGAACCTTCGTCTTAAAGCTTACCACCCGTTTGTCATTGTAATAGCAGGCGGTACTTGTCTCATGGGTCTTAGGACCACCCGGCATTGCGATGATGTAATTAGCCATAACTTGC
This sequence comes from uncultured Gammaproteobacteria bacterium, assembly GCA_963753815.1. Taxonomy (GTDB): domain Bacteria; phylum Pseudomonadota; class Gammaproteobacteria; order Pseudomonadales; family Halieaceae; genus CAVWDU01. The sequence continues at coordinate 969,794 of CAVWDU010000003.1, read as the reverse complement.
CTTCCCTTCCCTGGCTGCAACTTCAATTTATAGCCGCTCGCGCCGGTTGTGAGGGGCCCTCCTTGCTCAGAGGCAACTTTTTCAACTTCGTTTTCTGATGACACCAAGCAATATAGCGCTATTTCAGAAATATCGGTCTCATAATGAAATACGCTGCCATACCACATACATCCTCGGATGTTATCACCATCAGAGCATTCACCGTTTTCCAAGTAGTCCAGAGTATCGTCTTCAAGATACACTCGCCATGAACCTGCCTGTTTTCTTAGCTTTCCTTGAGTAAGGTCTGTAATTGTTATCTCAGATAATCTAACCGTCGCACACGATAACAAGCACGTTAAAGCAACAAGAAAAATTACCGACGCATGAGCCGCCCTGAAGAGAAACCGAGTAATAATCCCAGTGACTTTACTGGACTCCATTGCCACGCTTCCTTGTCGTTTTGATACAAAAGTTTCGCCAGTCTGGCTATGGTTTTGAACGCGCTTACTGCGTTCGAATATCCGTAGGCCATGTGCCCGTGTATCGCCGGAAAACAGGTAGACTGCTGACATCATCATAGTTTGCTAGGCATTTTCTCTCTCCGAAATTGCCATACTGGGAAGACGGAGTGCATAGGGCAGGTCTGGATAACTCGCGCTTTTGCTAAGTCTATCCATACGCCAGCCGTGTTCGGAAAAATCCGGGCTACTCGCCACCGTCTGTTGTCTAATTGCTCGCCTGGAATTAGCATTTTAGCCGACCGTTGGCGCACTAATCCCGCTAGTTTGCCAAGCACGGCTGCGCCTCCAGCAGGTACAATCCGTTGGTGTTATCCGTCAGGCCACGAAAGCGAAGCTTGCTATAGCCAAACTGTCGCGTGATTCTGTTGCAGGTAGTCCATTTTGCCCTAACACTGGCTTCAGTTTTTAAATCTGTGACCAAATATCGGAGGCCGCGAGTTGTGCTCGCCATCCAGGACGCATCGCGACAAACCATCCAAGCTCTCGATCCGCATTTTCTTGCCGCTTTTCAATGCCCTGATCACCGGCGTCACCACAGACCCGCTGTTCTTCTCCATGTAGCAACTGATCGACCTGAGCAATTTCGTGCACATGGGCTGACGTCGTCGTCGGGCTGTGAGTCAGCCCGAGAATCATCCGCGGCGATGCGAATCTTGATACGGAAGTACCAGTCATTACCCTCCATGACCTGGTGTTTCTCGGGGTCGCGCTCACCTTTCTGGTTCTTGGTCCATGATGGCGCTCCTATACTCATCGAGTCAACGTAGCCTCCGCTCTTAATCTGCGTACTCTGTGAGGCCACGCGAGATCGGATAGTACCGAAGAGGCGATGACCGAATTTGCGTCGTTCGATGGAATTACGAAAATTCATAATCTTGGTTTCATCAGGCAGATTGCCTGACAGGCGAAGGCCGGTAAATCGGCGCATACAAAATCACTTTTTCGCAAAACGCAATTTTCATGGCGGGGTCGCTGAGGTTGTAGAAAAACTGCATAAGATGAATCGCCGCAGCGTCAAAGGCGGAGGATATGACTGACGTCTTATTTTGACATTGGAGTAGTTCTTGGCTAACTGACGCTCGAACATTTTCCACGGAACGAGGACATCCATGTGTTCCAGAAACATCTCTCGCCGGGTTTTGCGTTTCTTGCCTTCATGTTCTGACTTCGGCAAATGTCTGTTGGCTCATGTCGTGATCCTGCAGATAGAAAACTGAATTTGCCTTTGGTGGGCTGTCGTTCATAGATAGACTAGAAAATTGGCACATCTATCTTTTTCCTCGAACGCTGCTCTCTCTCAAGCGACGCATATTCATCCTGGAACCGATGTAAGTATTCATCTGAGCCGGCCAAACGGCTCAAGTCAGCCATAAAATCTCTAGCCCCATCCAGGTCGGACTCATCAAATTGCATTGAGATAATATCAACATACTTACGAATCAGTTTCTGCTCGGTTTGAGAAATTTGCCTTTTATCGACTGGAAGCGCGGCAGCGTCAAGAAGGTTTCTATGTGCCTTTTTCAGTCTGGCCCTTGCATCGTCGTTGTCGCCCCATCAGCCCAGGCATCCTATACCCTTCTGCGATTAATTCGTTCGCAGCGGCTAAAAGGTTAATGCCCTTCTCTCTGGCAAGTTCCGCTTCTGCGAATTTGTTGTTGCAGGTCGTCTACAGTATTCCCGCGCTCCGTAAGAGTAGACTGGCTATGACTAGCTTGCGTGCGTTTTCGATTTCGCCTCGACTCAACATTTCATTGATGAGATGTAGGTTCTGCTTCGAAACAGACTGTAAACCTGTGCTGGACGGCTTTGTTAGAGGCATCGAGCTTCGATGCCTCGAGGTAGATATCCACAACTTTGACAATTCCCGCCGAATCCAAAGTGTCGACCGAGCCGTAGGTTGCGGCCTTATCTAGTAAGGCGGATAACGCTTTCATTTTGCGCGCGGCAACTGAGGATTCCGATGATATCTTGCTCGTTCTTTTCGTGGTCGAGCTCGCGGCTGTACTCCCATGTTGTGCCAGGGATTGGCGAGACTTTCTTCGCCGCTCGCTGCGTGTCGCAAGATCGAGGTTTTTGCGCAATTCGTCAACGTTGGAAGTGTCGACTTTCAGCAGATCCAGTGCTTTTATGCCAGCAGCAGCATCTTGGAAACGATTATCCTGAATACTCTTTGCAACCGAAGTCGCAATTATGTCAGCCAGATCTGCTGTTCTCCGGACAGCGAGATCATTGTCAGAGTCCAATTCTATTGCTTTGGCAATATAGTGTGTGGCGTTGTCGTTCGATGGTGAGTAGATTTTGCCAGCCTTCACCTGTTCATCGGCCTGTTTCAGAAAGTCGGCCACTCGTTCCTGGATCTCTTTCTGCGCTGCTTCCTGAATCAACTTTTCTTCGAGTGTCGCCCACGCGACTGCCAGCTGCCTAGTGAGATTCGCATAGTCTTGTTTGAGTTTCTTGTCTTCGAGAGCATGGCCAATATGAGCGGCTTGTTGAAGAGCGGTCTCTGCGTATTCGAGCTGCGCGTCTTGCAGGTGGGTTTTTGCTTGGGCAAGATACAAATTGTAAAGCTCGAGAGTCTTCTGCTTTGCAAACTTGCTTTCCTGGTCGAGATCGAGCAGGCGTTGAATGTAGTACTCCGCGTTGTCGCCCTCAGGTGTGCCGTATTGCTGTGAGGCGATCGCTTCTTGAATTTGTTGTTCTAGCTTATGTTTTCGTTCTTCTTCAAGCTCGACATTCCTCTGGATGGATGGTTCGTCTGTTGGACCTGAATTTCCATCGTACAGCGAAAGGTAGTACCACGTACCCCATGCAAGCGCTATAACCGTCAGGCCAGCAGTAGAGGCAACGACAAATTGTGAGTAAAGTTTTTCTCGTTGTCGCGACTCTATTCGAGTGATTAGCCGGTGGCGCCGCTTGGGGTCACGTACTTGAGACAATCCCGCCAAGTGCCCATGGGTGGGAGTGTCGCAACGATTATCGAGCACTGTGGCTTCATCTCGACTGTATATCAAGTCGAAGTTTTCGTCCTCAAGATTCTCGAGTGCTTCAATTACTGCTGCACCAGTCTGATACCGATTTTCGGCGGATTTCGCCATGATCTTGTCGATAAACTGTTGAAATACTTCAACCTCGGGGGGCAACCTCGGTATCGCTTCGGTAGTGTGCATCACGCCCGTTGACACCGCCGAGTTACCAGAAAAAGGCACCCGACCGGTCAGCATCTCGAATATCACTATCCCCAGGCTGTAGATATCTGACCGGTGATCGGTTTCCAGTCCATTAGCCTGCTCAGGGCTCATATACTTCGGAGTACCAATTACCTGTCCTGCGAGTGTCATTTCTGTAGAGGAGTCGGTATCCCTCGCGATACCAAAGTCACAAATGACTGCAGTTAAATCTTCTCTCAGTAGAATATTCTTAGGTTTGATATCCCGATGAACGTAATGTTTGCGTCCCGCATAGTCGAGGCCGGCCGCAACGTCCTTCGCGATCCTCAGCGCTTCCGGTATCGAGATTCCACGCCGCATTCTAGCCTTCAGGTCTCCACCTGCAACGTACTCCATCGACATGAACGGCAGTTCATTGACATTGCCGATCTCGTAAACGGAAACGAAGTTTGGATGGGTGAGCGCTGCCAGGGCTCGGGCTTCCCTGAGAAATCGCTGTCCGAAGCTGGCATCTGAAAGGAGTTGAGGTGACATGACCTTGATCGCTACCAATCGCTCGAACACGTCCTGTTCTGCGAGGTATAGAGACGCCATGCCGCCTTCCCCGATGAGCCTGCGGATCCGATAGCCTGGGATTTCAAGAGTATCCATGTTCTAAGTCACTTCGAACTAACTGTCCGACCGAAATCCATTTTTGCCGATCAGGAACGAAACATGCGTCTACCATTCACCGACTACTGTTCTTCGGCTCTGTGACAATACCGTCCAGTGGAACGCGAGCAACGCTCTGTCGCCGAGGCCTTAACAAAATTCAAACGATTGAGACCTTGACAACAAGATGCTTAGCACTAATATCATTTAAGACTAGAGGTCATGTTTTGTCTAAGTGTTAGGGAAAAATATCAGAACGAGGCGTTAACCATGGATGGTCGTACTGTGCCTGCTTATTTATCTCGCGTTTCCCCAGTGATTTCTGTTCCACTTTTCGTTTGGGCAGGTGTGCCTGCCCATGCCGAAGTCAGCACCGCGATTATCCCCTACGCCGAAATCGGTATTTCTGAGTTTGGCTTGGAGTTTGAGGGTGTCGTGCCTGCGCCGCCTGGATTGGCGCCCCTTGAGACCGTTGCAGTCGATAATAAGCTGATATGGGACGCAACGACGCTCAAGCTGGGCTTGGCCGGGTCGATTGGCAGGTTTTATGTAAATGGTTACGTCAGAGGGGTCAGCGAGGCCTCTGACACACAGGTTCAACAGTTTTCCGATGGTGTTCCTCCGCTATCAGTCAAGTGGGTTGGCGACCGGATGGAGGCAAGCGCAACGGTCGGTTTCAATATCTCCAGCAGCTTCACTATTTTCTTAGGGTATCGCGATTCAGAAACATCGGTTGATGGCACGGCCGGCTCAGTCTACGACTTCGATCATGATGGCTTCTTCACAGGAGCAAGTTACAGAAAAGAGATCACAGATACCGGCAGTCTCACATTTGCCTTCGGCTATGCGTGGCTCGACGCAGAGATGTTCCAAAGATTCGTTACACCTGGTGGAACGGTCACGCTGGATGAGGACGGCGACGGCACGGGAGTCAAGGTGGGGTTGTTGTGGCGAGATTTTCTGACCGAAAACTGGGGCTACACGCTTTCGGCGGAGTATTACGAGTATGATTTCGATCTTAGTAATACGCAGGTTCCCGAGAGCGGAAAGCTCAAGGTGGTTGAGGATGAGGTTTCGCTGCAGATAGGCTTGTTCTACGTTTTCTAAGATGAATGTTTTCTGTCTGCAGGCGAATCTCGATCTGTGAGGCTGCGCGGAAACCCTTAAACTAAAGCCCCAAAAGTAGATGCATGGCTTGGAAGGCGTTCCATTAGCTCCGCTGTAGTGCGGAAGGCTGGGGAGTGCAACCGAAATCGCTGGCCGCTAGGCGACGGCAGGGCAAAATTGGTAGCAGTTTCGCCTCTCGTCTCACCGCGATTGCGCCATTATAAGAAGTGCTCGACATCTTGAAAGTTATTAAGACTCAAAAGGCAAGCGCCTCGCGTCCGAGGCCAGTAGCCGCTTAACCCAGCTAGGATTCAGAGGGTTGAGGCTTGGAGCGCCGGCGCAGCGTGAGGCATAGTCAGCGAAGTGGGGGAGAAATAGCTGTCGTACGGGTCGGAATTGGCCATGATCATCCAACATCCTTAATCCACGCACGAAACGGCCATCTTCTGTTACATAGCCATCTCCTGGTCCATGAAAGGCCGACAGCGCTGCGAGACTGTAAAAATCTACTACGTGAGACATTGCATTCCATCCGAGCATTACGGCGCCAGCCTTGTGGAGCGCACCGGTACCGGAAGCCCTTCCGGTGACGATATCAGTATGGCCCAGATGGGAGAACAGCACCTGCAGTTCGTGCGCGGTGAACCACCACGAGCCAAGCTCTTCTCTGGCCTGGAATCTGATCAGTCGGGCGCCAGCGGGAATATCGACCACCGCTGGATTGATAATCCCACCCTGCTTTACGCCGTTTTTCCATCCCATTGCGGCGAGGCAATTGCTGGTCCACGGTTCGTGCTTGACGAACTGATCGCGATTAACCGACATGGTACGCCCTCGCAGACTGTTTCACTGTCGCGTTTCCACCTGTCTCAGCCCGTGCGGCGCGTAGAAGGACTGCTCGCTAGCTCATCGCAGCAGAAGTCGTGGTCCATGTCCAGCGCGGGCTGGTCCGTGGAGGGTCGTCCCACCACCTTGGCCGGTACCCCTGCGACGGTGGTGTGGGGCTCAACCGCTTCCAGCACCACGCTGCCCGCGCCGATCTTGGCGCCGTCACCCACCCGGATATTGCCCAGAATCTTGGCGCCGGCGCTGATGAGTACACCGTTGCCGATCTTGGGGTGGCGGTCGCCTTCGTCCTTGCCGGTGCCGCCGAGGGTGACGGACTGCAGTATGGACACGTTGTTGCCGACCACCGCGGTCTCCCCGATGACCAGCCCGGTGGCGTGATCCAGCATGATGCCGCGCCCGAGGTGTGCCGCCGGGTGGATATCGACACCGAATTCCACCGACATCCGGTTCTGGAAGAACAGCGCCAGTGATTCGCGGCCGTGGTTCCACAGCCAGTGGGCGATACGATGGGTTTCCAGTGCGTGAAAGCCCTTGAAGTACAGGAAGGGCGTGCTGAGCTGGGTGCATGCGGAGTCGCGCTCCTCCACCGCCAGCAGGTCGGCCCTTACCGATTCGAGGATGCGTGGGTCGTCTCTCAGGGCCTGCAGGATGACTTCCCGCAGCAGGAGTGACGATGCGGTGGGGCTGTCGAGCTTGTTTGCCAGGTGAAAACTGAGTGCGCACTCCAGGCTGCCGTGATTGAGAATGGTGGCATAGAGGAAGCTGGCCAGGATGGGTTCGTTGGCGACCAGGGTTTCCGTCTCCGCGTGAATGCGATCCCAGACCGGGTCGACGCTTTTGCTGGACATGGGTTTATACCTCGGTGCGGTGTCGGGACAGTCCCGAGTAGAGCCTGAAAACCCTTCACTGTAGTCGAAAAGGTGGCGAGCGTCACGGCAGGCGAGGGGCACCCGCGCGGCCGGTGAACCGCCACAATCTATGACCGCTGTCACGGTACTTACGTTCAAAAAGCGATAATGGTTGCTGGCCGGTCAACTCGCTGACCACGCCGGGATGGCCCGCGAGGTACATGGCCATGCCAAACTCCTCGGCGTAGAGCTGCCAGTTCGTGCGCAGCTCCAGCGTGCCCCCGAGGCCGAGCAGCCACGGAAACGCGGCGTGGCCGTGGATACGACGGCCCAGGTGCTTGCGCTTCGGCCAGGGGTTGGGGTAGAGCAGGTAGTGGTGCTCGACACGTATCCCGCGCTGCAACAGCAGGTGCCAGATGTCCTCGCAATCGGCCTGCAGCAGCAGGTACCCTTCCGCCGCGGGTTCGGGGTGGCGCGACAGGCGGTCGGCCGAACGGTCCACGCCGACCACCAGGTGGCCGGGGTGTTCCCGGGCGAGGGTGGCGGTGCTGTGGCCGGTGCCGCAGAACGAGTCCAGCACCAGTGGCCGGGGCTGCTCCAGCGCCGACAGCAGTTGCTCGAATGCCTCTCGGCTGTGGTCGGCGACCGGCCGTTCGTAATGGGTGCTGAGATGTTTATGCACCAGCGCCGGCAGCTGTTCGTGTACAGACTGCTGATTACTGGCTACTGGCCTTGATAACGCACGCACGCCGCTTCAATGCTCCCGTTGCTCCTTTGTCCTCAGGTTTCAGCATAGCAGCGTTGCCGCGGGCTGCGGTGCAGTCGCGGCGTTCAGGTGAATTGTGGCGACTTGGCTGTTTGCTCTGTCTTGATCATTGTGCAGACAACGAGCCCGATCCCGCTTTCCGGGGGACGCCCAAAAGCGCGCATCCATGCGTGGGCTCGGCTGGCGGCGTCCCTGCCGCCAGACGCCCCCGGAAAGCGGGATCGGCCTCGTTGTCGATGACATTGATCCGGTGTGCAGCGACCATGCCGCCAAACGCCCTCGGGAAACGGGCTTCTTCTCGTCACCAGCAGGCATCTGGCCGTGTCACCGGGTGGAGTGACCTGCCCCGTGCGTTGACCCGTCTGCCGGTTGGCTGTCAGGAAGTGGCCTGTGGCCGGTGCTCGGTAGATCGTGAAGATTGCCGACGGGGCATCGACATTTGCCGGTGACCGGGCGGGCTGGGATCATAGGCGGGTTTGCTGAGGTGCCGGCTCTGGTGCGGGCACCGGTTATTGATCAAGACTCTCTTCGCGAGGCATGCATGCGTAAGGACCTCAGGCCCTACTGGCTGAAAAAAAGTTACCTCGCCTTTCGGCGCTGGTACACCGACTATTTCCTGCGGTCCCGGTGTGTGGCAATGGGGCCGTTCGACACCGTGATGAAGCCCTGGTACGTACATATTTCCGGCCCCGGGATTCGTATCGGCCGCAGCTTCACCGCCGTCGGTGAGCCTATGCACCGTGTGGAGATCGGTGTCTGGGGTCGCGAGGAGGGCCAGGGCCAGATAGAGATCGGGGACTGCGTCCTGATGAGCCCCGGCTCACGGCTCAGTGCCAGCGACAAAATCGTGATTGGCGACGGGGTGATGATGGCCAACGGTGTGTATGTCACCGACTCCGACTGGCATACCATCTACGACCGCACAGCACGGGATGAGCGGGTAACGCCCGTGCATATTGGTGACAATGTGTGGCTGGGCGACCAGGCCACGGTGCTGAAGGGCGTTACCATCGGCCGCAACAGCGTGGTTGCCGCACGTGCGGTGGTAACCCGGGATGTACCGGAAAACGTCGTGGTCGCCGGCAATCCCGCGCGGGTGGTGAAGGAACTGGACCCGGAGCGCGAATTCACCACGCGCATGGACCTGTTCGCCGATCCCGCCGGGATGGAAGCGTTCTTCGACGCGGTCGAAAAAGATGTGCTTGCCGACAACAGCTTCTGGCGCTGGCTCTGGTCTGTCGTCTACCCCCGGTCGCTGAACCGGGATTCGCGCTAGTTCTACAGCAGCCGCAGTGGCGGTTCTTGCAGGGCCGCCAGTTGCTCGCGCAGTTCCAGCACGTGGTCCGCCCAGTAGCGCTCACTGTTGAACCACGGGAAGCTGCGCGGAAACGCGGGGTCGTGCCAGCGCCTGGCGAGCCAGGCGGCATAGTGCACGATGCGCATCGTGCGCAGCGATTCCACCCAGCGCAATTGGCGCGGATCGAAATCGCAGAACTCCGTGTAGCCTGCGATCAGCTCCGCCAGTTGCAGCTCCCTGTCGTGGCGCTCGCCGTTGAGAAACATCCACAGGTCCTGGATGGCCGGCGCCATGGTGCAGTCATCGAGATCGACGAAATGCGCGCAGTCGTCGCGCCACAGGATGTTTCCAGCGTGGCAGTCACCGTGCACGCGGATAACGTCTTCACCCGGGTCGAACACCGACTCGATGGCCGCGAGCAGGTCGGCGGTCAGCGACGAATACGCCGGCAGCAGTTCCCGGGGTATGAAGCCGTCCAGCAGGAACTCGCGGCTTTGCACCATCATCCGCTCGACAGACAGGGCCTGGCGGTGTTCGAAGCGACCCGCGCGGCCGACGGCGTGGATGCGTCCCAGCGTCCGCCCCAGCACCAGTTGGTTATCGAGATTGTCGAGTTCCGGCGGGTAGCCGCCGCGCCGGGTGAAAAGGGCGAACAGGAAACCGTCATGGTGGTGCAGAGTGGCACCGTCAGGACCCGGCAGGGGCGCCACCACCGAAATCTCCGCTTCCACAAGTTCGGCACTGAATCGGTGTTCCTCGAGTATCTGGGCCTCGCTCCAGCGCCCGGGGCGGTAGAACTTGACCACCAGCGGTGCGGCCTCCTCGATGCCCACCTGGTACACGCGGTTTTCATAGCTGTTGAGCGCCAGCATCCGGGCGTCGCAGCGATAGCCCGCGCTCTCGACCGCGGCGATGAGCGCGTCCGGCGTCAGGCGATCATAGGGGTGCTCGTCCATGGGTTTTCCCTGGCTGGGCATCGGGTGAGCCGCCATGGTAATCCAGCGGGCGCCCTATGTGGGGGAGCGCCGGGCTTATTTTTTTCCCGGGCCCCGGGTGATACGTCAGGGGAACCGGTCGGTGACAGTGGGCGGGCTTGCGCGTGAGGGCCGGTCGGGCGATGACCGCGGGCACCACGTCCGGTGCTCAGTGGGTCCCGGGGCGAGGCAGGCGATCTTTGCCTGGGCCCGCAGCAGCCTGCATGAACACGCTGGGAGCGCGATTCAACGGGATACTGCTGAAGGGGTTCCTGCGGACGGTTCAACAGAGACCCCGCCGCGGCCATCGATGATCAGTACGCCACCACTGCGGCCCTGCATCTGCCGGCCGATTGCGCTCACGATGCCTGCGGGCAGGTCGATGCCCCAGATAGCCTGGGTGCCGGCCAGTGCCGCCGGTGCCCCTTGCATGAATCCGTCCGGCAGGGTGGCTCGTTCCATGCGGTAGTAACTCGCCGGCGATGCAACCTCGTGCCACACGCCACCGGGGCGCCAGCGCCAATAGTGCGCCCCATCGGTGGCGTACAGGGCTGCCTCGCCATGCGTCAGGAGCTGGCGCAGGTCATCCGCCGAGGCGAATACCAATTGAAAACCTTGCTTGACTGTTTCTCGCGGCGCCGTGTCCGGCCGGGGCTTTGCCTCGATTAACGGCGCCGGGTCCGGCGCGGTCTCGGTCGGGGGTGTGGACTCCGATTCGGCCGGGGGTGTGGACTCCGATTCGGCCGCGGCTTGCACCGGCGTGAAATCCGGGCTCTTTACCAGTGAAAAGATCGCTGCCAGGCACAGCCCCAGGATCGCCATGAAGCGCATGACGTCGGTTTGCAGCGCCTCCATGTCGCCCTGGCCGCTGCTCCCCGGCCACGGTGGTCTCACGGCTGTTTTTCCGCTGCGCCGGGTGGGGGTTCCGTCACGGCGAGCGCCGACTCGATCCGCTGCAGGGCATCGAGACCCTGTTGCGCCGGCCGCGCCGATTCGTGCAGATACAGGGCGGACAGCGCCTCGCCGCAGAGCAGGTACTTGCCGGTGCGCATCAGGTAGCCGCCTGTGCCGCCGACGATGGTCGTGGACAGGGCGAGCAGGATTCCGCCTTCTACCAGCCGCTGCAGCATCGCGGAACCGCTGCCCGCGCCGACCCCTCGCGGTATCACCCAGCGCATAGAGCAGCGCCCCTCGCATACCGATGGCCGTCCAGATCACGCCGATGCCGAAGAACAGGTTGGCACACAGGTCCAGCAGTTGCTCGCGGCGCAGCACCTGTTCAACGGCAGGCTCCGGCCGTGACAACAGTGCGCGCAGAACCGTCAACTGGCGGAGGTAGAACACGAGCACCAGCAGGAACGGGTAGATCGAGCCCCTCAGGTTGTGCCCGACCGTCGCCCACAGGCCGGCCAGCGCCCCGCGCCACGCCTGCATAGCGCCGGGCGCAGGCTGGAGCGGACCACAGTGCCAGCTGCAGGACGGCGGTACCTGCGGCAAACCCGAGCAGCAGACCCAGCCCGAACCTGGCCCCGGTGCCCACCTCACAACGCCTGCGTGCAGGCAGCATCAACGGCCTCGAACACCAGGCGCAGGTCGTTATAGTGGTGCTGTGCGCGACGGAAGCGCTCCTCGTCGTCGAGTATCTCCAGCATGCCCTCGCGCTTGTACGCCAGCTCGCCGCGCATGCCAGCGTACAGCTTGTCCTTGTCTCGCAACGATGAGCAACTGCTGCGCGCGTCGGACTTCACCGCATAGAACTCCGGGTCGAAATAGCGGCTGAACATCTCCCGCCCCTGACGTTTGGAGATGATGCCGCGGTCTATGCTGGTGCGCAGCAGGCCCGCGAACCGGGCCTCGTTTTCCGCCTCCGGCGCACCCTTGGCCGCGGTCACCAGGCGCTGCTGGTAGTCACGAAACTGATAGTGGCAGGCGGGGTTTTCGAGCCGGCCCGAGACCTGCTCGAACAGGCGATCGATGTTATTGGTGTCGCTGATACTGCAGTCGACCACGTCTCGCTTCGGTATCTGGCTGCATCCGGCGGACACCGCCAGGGCGACCACGGCGCACGCCGTGCGGATGGTAATGGCAATTGTGTTCATGGGTATTCCTCGCTCGTGTTTGCGGTTACTTGACCAACAGGTCCTGGTACTCGTCTTCCGGGTTGGGCTCCGACAGGCCGATCTCGAGAATTTCCCGGCCCTGGTCCGCGTCGCCCCACAGCAGTGTCTTCACGTCGGTGACGGTGCTGCTGATCTGGTCGGTGAGTTCGCCCCACTCCAGCTCCAGCACCAGTTCGGTGCTTTGCGAGCCGATTTCCGCCTCGATCAGGTCGAGGTAGTAAAGCGACTGCATGGAATCCAGGTAAATCTGCGACGCCAGTACCGGCAGTGCGTCGGCCTGCCGGCCCCCGCGTTTCACCAGCTCGTAGTAGCGCGAAAACATCCTGCTGAGCTTGCCCTGCCGGTTGGACGATGACACTGCCGCGGGCATGCCCTGTACGCTGTCGGTGCGGCCGCCGAGAATCCGCTGGACGTCCCCGGGCGTCATTTTGCGGCCGATTTCCCCGCGGAGGCTGTTGCCCATCGCATCCACCGTGACGTCCAGGCTGTCGCGCATGGCGGGGATACTGGACTGCATCACGTCCAGCATCTCCTTGTAACTGCCGCGGATCGCCCTGCGCAGTTGCACGCAGCCGGCGTCTTCGCTGTTGTTGCAGTGGGTGCTCTCATAGACCTGTTTCTGCTTGTCCAGGCGCGCCACCACCTCGTACATGCTGCCCTCCATGTCCTTCGCCGTCCGTGAGGTCTCGCTGAGGCTCTCCACTACCGAGGTGGGGAACAGGTTTACGCGTGGTCGGGCGTCGCGCGGTTGCCGGTCGACGGCAAATACCCAGTTGGCTGCCAGCAACAGTGCGCAGGCGCAGCCCACCGCGAGGACGTGCTTGTTGATAGTCGGTGTATTCATGGCGTTTCTCCTTGTTTCAATTGGCAGCGGTGGTAATGCCGCTGCGGCCGATCGCTTCCAGAGCCGCCCGGCGCTGTTGTGCGTTGTCATAGAGCACCACCACCTCGTGGCGTCCCAGGGCTTCGCTGCGCTGGGCGAGATCGAGGGTGGGCTCCTGGCGTTGCAGGTAGGCGATGAAATCCCGCGCCCGGAAGGCCTGGTTGAAGCTCATCAGGACCTCGAAACCGCCCTCGCCTGGAGAGGGTGCGGGCAGCAGCTCGCTGCTGGGCGTCTGTGGCTGACCGAGTATTTTTTGCAGGTGCTGATAGATGTACTGGCTGTACCAGCGTGCGCCGGCGGGCAGGGCGCCGCTGTTGATGCGCCCCGGCCCGTAGTTATAGGCGGCCACCGCCCGGTGCAGGTCGTTGTCGTAGCGCTGTGAGAGTTCAGCGATGTAGCGCGCCCCGGCGGCAATATTGGTGCAGGGGTCGTAGAGGTCGGCCTCGCGATTGATGCCCAGGTGACGGCTGGTCCGGGGCCACCGGATCTGCATCAGTCCCACCGCGTCTTTCGCCGAACGCGCCGCCGGATCGAAACCGCTCTCGCCGCTGGCCAGGGCCAGCAGCAGGGTTTCCGGTACATCGTGGGCGGCGGCCGCGCGGGTGAAGCATTCACGCCAGCGGAAATCGCCCTGAGGCTGGAGGGAACCGGCCCGGGCCGCGTAGTCTGCCCACTTGCGGGCGAGAGTTGAGCCCGGGCTTGCCGGGCCTGATTCATCGGTGGGGCTCGCCTCGCGGGCGGCGGCTGCGGTCGCGGTGGTTTCCGCGGGTGCCTGGCGCTGTTCTGCCCGCGCCCTGGTGACCGGGATCGCGGTGCCAGAAACCGGGGATTCCGGCACTGGCATCCCCGGCTTCAGTTCGGTTGCTGCTGACAGTGAAGTTTCCGGCTCGACAACAAGCTCGCTCAGCACCGCATTGAAGCGGTCGCCGTAAAACACGGTGATGACTGCGGCCATGACAACACCCAGTAAAAGACCCCAGAGCGTGGAAAACATCGCGTAAACCTCCTTACTGGCTCCAGTGGATGAACTGCGTAACCTTATGGCCCTGGCTGGCGAAACGCTCGAAGCCGTCCAGGTCCCTGAACCCCGCGCAGCGGCGCATACCGAACCATGGCCGCGGGTTGTGGCGCGCACCGTCGATGGTCATCACCCGCACGGTGGACTCCCCGGCGCCCAACTCGCCTTCCAGGTAGCCATAGCGGTCGTGGCGGTAGTGATCGCGCTCCGCGATGCAATAGCGGAAGTGGCCCCCCGAGAGGCTCAGACCGTAGCGCAGGGGCCGGTTGGCGGCGTTACTGAGCCGCAGGCGGACGCGCAGCGTTGTGCGACCGGGCAGCGTTGCGTCCTGCTCCGCGTCCAGCAGGCTCACCTGCAGGTATTTGCTGGCCGGGTCGCCCGCAGCCGGTTGCTGCGGAGGCGTCTGCCACGGGACCGCCTGCCGCAGGGACGCCTGGTACCGAACCGTCTCCTGCTTGGGCACTTGCCGCAGAACCGCCTGCCGTTGAGACCCCTGCTGTGGTGGGACTTCCACGGCTGCTACCTGAGGACGGGCTGGCGTTTGCGAAACCGCGTCGCCCCGGGCGTAGGTCACCGCCTGTACCGCCGGCAGCCCCCGGTCCAGCGGCACCCCGTCCAGCCAGAGCTGCCATACACCTGGCTCGACCTGCTCTGTCCGCATCGCCACCTGGTAGTCGCCGGCGCTATCGACGTCGGCGAATTCGTCGAAGCTGCCGATGCGGCGGCGCAATTCCAGCCAGGTGGGATAGAAACCCGACGTGCCGTTCTCGGACCAGTTCAGCCGCAACTGCCCGGTGACCGCTGGCCGCAGTGCGCAGGCCAGTTGCCGGCTGAGTGCCCCGGCGGCAGCCTCCGCTTCATTCTCGGACCAGGGTGCGCTGAGGGTGCCCCTGTTCTGCGCCTCCGGCGATGGCTGGCGCAGGCGGTCGCGCTCATCCGCGGCCAGCCGGCCGCGCCACTGCCAGTTGCGCAGCGCGGTGGTGATCTCAGCGGTGTCCACCAGGCTCAGGGAAACGTCGGCGAGACTGCCATCTGCCTGCACCTTGACCAGCAGCCGGTGCTCGGCCACTGGCGCGGGGTCGCACTGGAGCGCATCGATGCTGCGGGCAATGCTGCCTGTATCAGTCGGGGCGAGGGGCTGGCGGAGGGTTACGCCGCGGTGTCCCAGCCCACGGCGCAGGGCGTTAGCCAGCGCGGCGTCGAGGGCGTTGTTGCCGCCTGCGCGTACCTCCAGCTGGCTGTCGCTGTAACGCGGGTGGCGCTTGAACATATCGTCGATCGCGGGCACCGCGCTGTCGAAGACCCAGCGTGACAGGGCAGTTTTAGCAGCCGCCTGTTGCGGCAGGGCCAGCATCCCCCCGATGATGCACAGGCATAAGGCCTGCTGTAAGCGGCGCCGCACCCAACACATGATTCCTCGTCTCCCGCACTGCGTCTATCGATGCATGGAGCATCACACGGGTCGGCTGAATGAAGGCTGAACGGATCGAAATAGCGGTTCAGGAACGGTAGCGGACGTGTGGCAGCTGCACGGTGAACTGTGCGCCGCCGAGTGGGCTACGGCCGACGTCGAGGCCACCGCCGTAGGCGGAAACGATCTCCAGCGCGATGGCCAGGCCCAGGCCCTGACCCCTGCTGGCGGTGTCGGCGCGGGCGCCGCGGCGCAGTATCTCGCCCTCGCTGCCCGCGGGCACGCCTTCGCCGTCGTCAGCTACGCGCAGCTCTATCCAGTCCCCCGCCGGGTCGCGCACCACGCGGGCTGATACCTCGACGCGGTTGCGGCAGAAGCGCAGTGAGTTTTCCAGGATGCTGCCGAACAGGTCCTGCAGGTCGCGCTCCTCGCCGGCGAACAACAGCCCATCCGCGATACCCGAGGTGTCGACGGTGACGGCGCCGGCTGCCCGTGGTCGCGGCAGGCGTGCATAGGCCCGGGCGATGCGCTCGAGCACCGGTTTCACCTCCACCGATTTGCCGAGAATATCCGGCGCGCGGCCGTCCAGTCGCGCCCGTGCCAGCTCGCCCTCGACGATGCCGAGGATACGTGCGGCCTGTTCGTCCACGAGCTCGCGGTAGGCGGCACCCTGCGCCTCGCTGTTACGGATCAGCATCAGCGGCGTCTTCAGGGTGTGGGTGAGGCGGTCGATGGTGTTGCGTACCCGCTCCCGCCGGCGCTCCTCGCTGTCCAGCAACAGGTTGATGTTGCTGCTCAGCGGTTCCAGTTCCCGCGGCACCTTGCTTTCCAGGCGCTCGCGGCCACCGCGCTTGAGCGCATCGATATCGGCGCTTATCCGGCGCAGGGGCCCGAGCCCCCAGCGCACGACCAGCAGCTGGGCTGCCAGCAGCACTCCGGCGAGGCCAAGGCAGGACAGGGCGAGGTAGAGGCGGAACTGTTCCCGCTCGGCGACCGTGGTGGCTTTTGCTTCCAGGACGACGAAGTAGGCCGCCGGCCCGTCGCTGCCCCAGGCGATTGCGGTGCTATAGCAGTAATACGGTTCGGCCAGCTCGCAGCTGGAGAATCGCACCTCGCCGATCGCCAGTTGCGGCAGCGCCAGCTGCGCCACCAGGTCGCCGAGGTCGTCCCCCAGTTCCAGCGCCGAGTCGCTGCGCCACTGCTCGCGGCCGGCGTGGTTGAACACCATCGCGTACAGCCCGGACTCCGGCAGACCCAGGCGTGGTTCATCCAGGCCCTGCAGCTGCCACCCGCGATCGGTCCATTCCGCCGCTTTGTCCAGCAGTAATTGCTGTAGACGCAGCTTCTCCTGCTGGCTGTTCAGTTGGTAGCCGGCGAAGGCGCGATCCAGCCCCCACGCCACCAGGCCCAGCGACAGCGGCAGAATAACCAGGTTGGCAAGCAGCAGGCGGGTGCGTATCGCGGGGGCGGGTCGCTTCAAGGCGGGGACTGGAACAGGTAACCGCGGCCGCGGACGGTCTCGATCGGCTGCAGGCTGCCGTCGGGGTCGATCTTGCGCTTCAACCGCCCCACGAGACCCTCGACGCTGTTGGCATTGGGAATGGCGTCGGCGTCGCGCTGGTAGCTGTCGGCAATGGTTTTCTTGGACTGCACCCGGCCGGCGTTGCGCCACAGGTGCTCGAGGATTTCGTACTCCGCCCGGGTCAGCTCCACGCGCTCGCCGTTTTTGTAGGCGATGCGCTCGCGGGTGTCGAGGCTGAGGCTGCCAAAGGTCAGCACGCTGTCGCCGCAGCGGGGATCCACCAGGACGCGACGCAGCACCGCCTGCACGTGGGCCAGCAACTCCTCGAAGTAAACCGGTTTCTTGAGGTAGTCGTCGGCGCCGGCCTCCATGGCCTGGACCACGGTTTCCACGTCTTCCCGCGCGGTCAGCACGACGATGGGTAGGGTATTGCCGGCTTTGCGCAGCGCCTTGATCAGCTCCAGGCCCGACATACCCGGTAGCCCCAGGTCGACCACGGCCAGGGTGTAGTCGATTTCGCCGGCCTCGAACAGGGCCTCTTCGCCGTTGTCGACCACGCGGGCGCTGTAACCGCGCCGGGTGAACCCCTGCGCCAGCTGGTCGGCCATGCCGATATGATCCTCGACGATCAGGAACCGCATTCAGTTGGTGCGCCGCACGCGCCCGGAATCGCTGTCGTATTCGTACCAGATGATGCGGCCGCCGCGAATCTTGGCCTTGATCGCCACCCGGTTGCCGCCGCGCTTCTCCTGCTTGAGGATCTGCACGCAGCCCGACTTGCGCTCTTTGGACGAGCAGCCCTCCATGTCCTCGATGGCGCGCTTGGCCCGCGAAGCCTGCGCCTCCAGTACCGGTAGCACCACCAGCAGTAGGGCCAGCAGCACGGCGCCGGACCGGCGCCAGCCCGCCCGGCCGGTTTTCTGTGCTGGTTCAGTATGCTGCAGGGAATACCTCGACATTCAGCGCTACCCACTCACCCGGCGCGTAGTCCATACGCTCTTCGTACGTGCGGCCATTGTAGCGGTAGCGCACACTGTACTCCACGGGTTCGACATGGCGCTGTTCGCGACCTCGCGGCGTGCAGGGCCCGCGGACGTGCAGGCTGCGCGCCTCGTCCGCGCGCCGCCCGATGCCATGGCCGATGGAGGCCCCGAGCAGGCCGCCGGCGATGGTGGCGATCTCCCCGTCGCGGTGATCCTCACCCAGCTTGTAACCGACAGCGGTTCCGATCACCCCGCCCAGCACGGTGGGCGCCCAGTTGCGCCGGCGATCCGGTTCACGCCATTCCATGCACGAATTCCCGCGGCTGTAGGCGTGACGCGAATATACCGGCTCCACCGACAGTACGCGGGCGAAGCCCGGGCCGTGGTGCTGGGCTCGTCGGGCCCGGCGCTCGTGGCGATCGGCGGCGCGCTCGTGCGCCCGTGCCTTGCGGTAATGATAGTGCGCCTTGCGGTCGTGCCGGTCGGCCTTGTATTCGTGACGGTGCTTCTCGCCCCAACGGTGCTGTGGGTCCGCCAGGGCCGCTCCCGGCGCCAGCAGGGCAAGGCTCACGGCGATAACAGTCAGTGTGCGCATAACAGCTGTACTCCTGTTGTTTTGCTGTTGTGCACAGACTACGGCGGGTTCACTGAACCGATGCTGAACCGGCGAAGGCATTTGCGCTGTCGTTTCGCGCCGATTATTTTGTTACCGGCCGCCATTGTCCCGGGTGACCTGCGGGTCCAGACTAGGCCGTTCCCCACCACCCCAGGAGAGTCGACATGAACGAAGCGTGGATCATTGACGCCTGCCGCACCCCGCGCGGCATCGGCAAGAAGGGCAAGGGCGCCCTGGCAGACCAGCATCCGCAACATCTCGGGGCGGTAGTGCTGAGGGCGCTGGCAGAGCGCAACGACCTCAACACTGCCGAGGTCGGCGATGTCATCTTTGGCACCAGCTCGCAGCGCGGCCGCCAGAGCGGTGACCTGGCGCGCATGGCGGCGCTCGAGGCGGGCTACGATATTCGCTCCAGCGGCATGACGCTCGACCGCTTCTGTGGCTCGGGCATCACCTCGGTGAACCTGGCGGCAATGAACATCATGTCCGGCAGCGAGGACCTGGTCATCGGTGGCGGCGCCGAGATGATGTCCACTTACGGCGAGGAGGGCGTGCAGATGAGCCCCTTCCTCGACAACGGCAACCTCGCCCTGCGGGATATGCATCCGCAGCCGCACCAGGGTGTCTGTGCCGATGCGATCGCCACCCTCGAAGGCATACCCCGCGAGGCGCTGGACGCCCTCGCTTACGAGTCGCAGCAGCGCGCGGCCCGCGCGATCGAGGCCGGCTACTTCGACCGCAGCCTGGTACCTGTGGTCTCCGTCGACGGCGGCCTGGCGCTGGATCGCGAGGAGTTTCCGCGCCCACAGACCACGCTTGAGGGCCTGGCCGAACTGCAGCCCGCGTTTGCCGCACTCGCCGATTACGCGCTGGACGAGGCGGGCACGACCTTTCGCGGCATGATT
Source organism: uncultured Gammaproteobacteria bacterium (assembly GCA_963753815.1). Taxonomy (GTDB): domain Bacteria; phylum Pseudomonadota; class Gammaproteobacteria; order Pseudomonadales; family Halieaceae; genus CAVWDU01. The sequence continues at coordinate 950,174 of CAVWDU010000003.1, read as the reverse complement.
CAGAAAAAGTACCCCGACCTCGAGATCGAGCACGTGCACCATGCGGGCAACTCCTCGGGCGTGGTCGACGGTGCCGGCGCCGTGCTGCTCGCGTCTCCCGACTACGCCCGCGCCAACGGCCTGAAACCACGGGCCAGAATCCGTGCCATGGCCAACATGGGTGATTGCCCCACCCTGATGCTGAATGCGCCGGTCCCCGCGGCGCGCAAGGTCCTGGAGAAGGCGGGCCTGACACTGGACGATATCGACCTGTTCGAGATCAACGAGGCGTTTGCGGTGGTACCGGAGAAGTTCATCCGCGACCTGGACCTCGACCGTGACAAGGTCAACGTCAACGGTGGTGCGATGGCCCTCGGGCATCCCATTGGCGCGACCGGGTCACTGCTGATCGGCACCGTGCTCGACGAACTGGAACGGCGCGACCAGCAGTTCGGTCTGGTCACCATGTGCGCCGCGGGAGGCATGGCGCCGGCCATCGTCATCGAGCGACTTTAGGGGCCGGCCGCGGGCTGCCAGGCGCGGTCGTGAGACGATGCTCGGTGCGCCTGTCTCGCTAACGCTTTATCCTGCGGTCCATGACGTGTTTTTCGATGGGGCCGCAGCTGATCCGGGTGAAATCGGGATGCTCGGGATTGATCAGGTAGTTCGGTTCGCTGGGAATGACCGCGCTCGGGACCTCGAGGACCGCGCTGACCTGCTCATCGAACCAGGCGTCTCCCCAGGATTGCGCCGCCCTCGGCTCCACCTGTAGCGCATCCCAGTCGGCGGGCAGGTCCGCCGGGTCCATGGGCAGCACCAGTTCGTCGGGTATGTCCAATGCCATACAGCGGTACGCCATCATCTTGTCGGCGGCATTGAGATGGACAAGCACTTCCAGTGTGGCCAGCGACAGGCTGTGGCTGGCGTAGACGATGGCGCGCCCCGGGCTGTTCCAGCGGCCGCCATACAGCAGTGCCCCCCTGCCTGACAGCATCATGCCCTTGTTCAAGGAGTACTTGCGCTTGGCGAGACGAAATGCCCGCGGCATCAGCTGTAAACGCCGTGCTCCAACCGCCCTATCAGCAGTTCCACCTCGCGGCCGCCGGCTTCGGTCCGGGCGTGCTCCAGCGGGCTGGCGTCGCCGAGGATAGGCAGCGCGGTTTTCAGCCAGCGCCGGGCGGCGTCTTCGTCACCCTCCATCATCGTGGTGGATTGTTCCAGCAGGCGGGCGTAGCGCAGGGCGGCGTCTGATTCCGGCTGGGTCAGTGAGCCGCTCTTGCGCCTGCGGCTGAGCGTGGGACGGGTAATGCCGATGAAACCTTCCGACAGCTCGCGGGTGCTCAACCCGATATTGTCGGCCAGGTTGTCCAGCACATCGAAGGGCAGCCCATTGGCGACGGCGGCAGGTAAGCCGGCGGCGAGCCCGGCGCTCAGGCCGAGGATCGTAGCCGCGGTAACACGCGCCGGCGTGGCCTTACTGGCGCTTTGTACTTTTGCCCTCGCCTCGCGCAGCCTCGCCTGCCCTGCCTGCACGCTACCGGTCCTGGATTTGTAGGCTTTGCCGCTCTTTGCCGGCGGGGCTTTTTTTGCCCCGCCGGTCGTTGCGGCGGCGCCCGATGTCTTGCTGCTCATAATGAGTTCCATGAAATCTCAATATGAACAGTATAGCATCGGTCAACGGATTGCGGGAGGCCCTGCCTGTGTGGACGGCGTCCGGGTGTCGTCGGCGCCGCTCAGCAGGGCGACGCTCTTGATCTGCGCGTAGACCTGTTCCCCGGTATTCAGCGCCAGGTCGACGGCGGACTTGCGGGTGATTCTCGCCACCAGGAACTGGCTGCCCAGGGCCAGCCTGAGCAGCAGCCGCCCGTTGCCCGACTCCCGCATCTCGACCACCTGTACCGGGAAGATATTGAGAATGCTGGTGGCTCGCGGCCGTTCACGGCAGATGCTGATATCGCGTGCCGGAATCCGCAGGCGGCGCTTCCCGCCCACCGGATCGCCCACCTGGTTGACGTAAACCCGCGTGCCCTCTATATCCAGCTCGGTCAAACTGAATTCAGGATCGTGCCGGGTCACCGTGCCGCTGACGATGGCGGCTGTCTGTTCATCCTCGGCGAGGCGGCTGTCCAGTCGGCTGCAGAGCTCCAGGGTCGGGCCCTGGGCCTCGACCCGGCCGTGGTCCAGCAACAAAAGATGGTCTGCCAGCTGGCTGACCTCCTCGATATCGTGGCTGACGTATATCATCGGCAGGTCTGTCGCGTCGCGCACCGATTGCAGGTAGTGCAGGCACTGACGGCGCGCGCGATGATCGAGATTGGCCAGGGGTTCGTCGAGCAGCAATAACCGGGGTGAACTCAGCAGTGCGCGGCCGATGGCGACGCGCTGGCGCTGGCCCGCCGACAACGATGATGGCGCCCTATCAAGCAGCGCACCCAGTTCCAGCCACTCGATCACCTGTTCGGGGAGAGCGGTTGCCGCCCGCTGTTGCCGGCGCTGGCCGTAGTGCAGGTTTTCCCGTACATCGAGATGCGGGAACAGGCGGGCGTCCTGGAACACGAAACCGATACCCCGCTGCCAGGGCGGTACGAATTGTCCCGGTCCCTCCCACAGCTGCTCCCGGTATCGCACCAGGTTATCCCCGTCACCGCGGCGCAGGCCGGCGAGGCACTCCAGCAGGGTGGTTTTGCCCGAGCCCGATGGTCCGTAAATCGCGGTGACCCCGCGGTCCGGCAGCTCGGTGTCCACGGCCAGGGAAAAATCGTCGGCGCCGGGCACCGCCAGCCTGACAGCGAGCCCGCTCATCGGTCGAAGCGCCAGAAGCGTCCGCCGTCACTGCGGTACAACAGGAACAGCAGTGCGAGGGAAAACAGCAGCAGGCCGCCGGCGAGGCGGTGGGCGGCGTCGAACTGCAGCGCCTCGACCTGGTCGTACAGCAGAATGGACAGCACCTGGGTCTCGCCCGGAATATTGCCGCCGATCATCAGGATAATGCCGAACTCGCCCACGGTATGGGCGAATCCGAGGCTGGCGGCAGTGATGAAGCTGCGGCGCGCGAGGGGTACGGCGACGCTGCGGAACTGGTCACCCGGCGGGGCGCCCAGGGTGGCGGCGGCCTGCAGCAGTTCTTCGGGAATGCGCCGGAAGGCCGATTGCAGCGGCTGCACCACGAAGGGCAGCGAATACACCACCGAGCCGATCACCAGCGCCCAGAAACTGAACGCCAGCTGCTCGCCGGTGAGCCAGTGCCACGCGCGACCGACGCCGCTGTCCGGGGCCAGCAGCAGGAGCAGGTAGAACCCCAGCACCGTGGGTGGGAGTATCAACGGTGTGGCCACCAGGGCCTCGACGGCGGCGCCCAGGTTCCCGCGCCGACGGGCGAGCCACCAGGCCAGGGGCGTACCCAGCAGCAGCAGGATTACCGTGGTCACCGTCGCCAGCAGCGCGGTGAGACGGATCGCCTCCAGTTCAGCGCCGTTCAGGGGCAAGGACGATACCCCGCCGCATCGATGATGGCCTGCGCCGGTTCGCTTTGCAGCCACTGCAGGAAGTCGTCCAGCGCCGGATCGCCGGCACCGTCACCGAGGCGCACCGCGTATTGCTCGACGGGTGCGTGCCAGTCGGCGGGAATTTCGGTGCCGTCGGCCAGTGAGCGCGGCAGCAGGGCGAGGTCGGTGGCGCCGCTGTGCCAGAACTGGAAGGCCTGGGCGGCGTTGGCGCCCCTGACCAGTTTTCTGGCAGCGCCGGTAGCGAATTCCGGCCTCGCGAGAACCTCTTTGGCCGCCCGGCCATAGGGTGCGACCACCGGGTTGGCCACGGCCAGGCTGAGTGTCGGGTCTGCCAGTTGCGCCAGTCGTCCATCGCCACCCGCCAGGACCAGCCTGCCCACGGCGTAGCAGAAACCCGGCGAGCCGGCGGTGTGCCCCGCGGCGCCCAGGTGGGTGACCGACGCCCGGTCGGCGGCGAAAAACAGGTCGAAGGGCGCACCTGCGCTGATCTGGTTCACCAGGGTCCCGGTCGATGCGCTGGAGAGCAGAACACGATGCCCGGTCTTTGCTTCGAAGCCCTGGCTTATGTGCTGCAGGGTCGGTTTGAAGTTGGCGGCAACGGCGACCCGCAGGGTGGCGCCGTGTGTCGCCGCGATGCACGCCAGCAGTAGCAGGAGAATCACCGGGCGCAAGCTATTGGTCCTCTGGTCGGGTAGGGCCGGGCACTGTCGGCGCCGTCGTTACGCCTGCCGCGGGTTGCCGGGCGCGGGTGTGCGGGCAAGGCACCAGACATCGACGCGGGCGGCACCCTTTGCCCGCAGCGCATCTGCCAGTGCCGACGCAGTAGCGCCGGTGGTGACGACATCGTCGATGATGGCGACCCGCAGGTTGTCACAGGGCCGGTCGACTGTAAAGGCGGCCCGGAGGTTGCGCCTTCGCTGGTCGACGCTGCTGCGCGACTGCGGCGCGGCAGGCCGCAGGCGGCGAATACCTCTCACCGCGACGGGGTAATCCGCGAGCCGTGAATCGCGGCGCTGCAGGGCGGAGGCGAGCAGCGTGGCCTGGTTGAATCCGCGCTGCCACAGCTTGCGCCAGTGCAACGGCACCGGTACCAGCAGGTCCACTGCCGCTACCGGGGGTGCGGCGTCGATCCACAACTGGGCGAGCAGCGCGGTCAGTGACTGTTGGCGCGTGTATTTCCAACGCCCGATCAGGTAGGCGAAGTGCGCGTCGTAAACCCAGGGGGCGATCACCCGGTCGAACGCGGGTGGTTTGCGGATACAGGCGCCGCAGAGTCGTGAGTTCGCGGGTTGCGTGCCGTCCCCACTCGCGCCCGGTGTCGTGGGCAGGGGCAGGGGCAGGGGCAGGGGCAGGGGCAGCGCGCAGCGGCTGCAGGCGTGCTGGTTCAGGGGCAGCGCGCGACGGCAGTCCGCGCACAGCGGCAGGGCGGCGTCACAGACTCGCTGGCACAGGCAGCAGTAACTCGGAAACAACGCCTGCAGTAGGATGCCGGGCGTGTCGCGCAGCCAGGGTTTCACGGATTGCAGGCATTTGGCGGGTCTCACGGTCGCTCCTTATCGTTTTGCATGCAGCCGGTCGACGCTTCCACGCGCACCCGCTGGCGGGCGCGGCATGCTCGCGGCAGCGAGTTACCCGGCCGCCCTGTGCAAGTCGGCCAACGACACATCGAAACAGCCCTGCGGCGGGCTATCGACGATGCTGGCGGGGGCCCTGGCTCGGGGGCAGCCCGGCCGTTCAGGCAACAGGGCACCACGCCTTCGTTCGATAATGCGCGTCAAAAACGGGTGAGAACACACCACTATCGACCTCGGTTCCATCATATTCGCAGGCTTGCCACACCCCGGAATCGCGCGAGCGGCAATGACGAAAAGCTGGACAATTCAGAGGTACGGGAATAATAACCTTTGCAGTAGCATGGAAATTATTGCCGCGTCAAAATAGGCGAAGAAACCACGCAAAGCCAGTATATAAAGGCATTTAAATGAAAGTAACCACTTACATGATCACTGCGAGTGACGGTGCGTTATAACCTGGCTCCGCTGTGCGACGGGCGACATTCTAAGAAATCAATATTTGACTTTTCGGGGGGAAGGGGGATCATGTGAACACTGAACACATGGCTCCCGCGGACGCAGCAGTTCAATGCGCCGCGCCCGAATCGTCGGGCGGGCCGCTTTCACCGAGAGGTAGTTGAAATGCCAGAATATAAGGCGCCCCTGCGCGATATACAGTTTGTCATCCATGAAATGCTGAACTCCGAGGAACTGTACCAGTCACTACCCGGCTATGAGGACGCCACGCCGGACCTCATGAACGCCATTATCGACGAGGCCGCCAAATTCAGTGAGAACGTGCTTTCGCCCCTGAACCAGAGTGGCGATGAGGAAGGCTGCGTCTGGAGCGAGGAGGGGGTGAAAACGCCCGAGGGATTCGTCGAGGCCTACAAACAGTACGTCGAAGGCGGCTGGCCAGCGTTGTCGGCGGAACCCGGTCACGGCGGCCAGGGCATGCCGGGTCTGCTGGGCATTATCAACAACGAACTGGCCGGCACCGCCAACTGGTCCTGGCTGATGTACCCCGGGCTCAGCCACGGCGCCATCCGCACCATTGAGGAGCACGGCGACGACGAACAGAAAGACAAGTACCTCACCAAACTTATCTCCGGCGACTGGACCGGCACCATGTGCCTGACCGAAGCCCACTGCGGCACCGACCTCGGCCTGCTGCGCACCAAGGCCGAGCCTCAGGCCGATGGCTCCTATGCGGTCACCGGTACCAAGATCTTTATCAGTGCCGGTGAGCACGACATGGCGGAGAACATCGTCCACATCGTGCTTGCCAGGCTCCCGGACGCACCTGAGGGCACCCAGGGCATATCCCTGTTCATCGTGCCCAAGTTTACGGTCAATTCGGACGGTGGCGTCGGCGAGCGCAACGCCGTGCATTGCGCCTCCCTCGAAAAGAAGATGGGTATCAAGGGCTCGGCCACCTGCGTCATGAATTTCGACGGCGCCACGGGTTACCTGATCGGGCCGCCGAACAAGGGCCTCGCATGCATGTTCACCTTCATGAACATGGCGCGTCTGGGCACCGCTATCCAGGGCCTCGCCCATGCCGAGTTGTCCTACCAGGGTGCGCTCGCCTATGCGCGTGATCGTCTCGCCATGCGCAGTCTCACCGGCCCCAAAAACCCCGACGGACCGGCTGACCCCATCATCGTGCACCCGGATGTACGGCGCATGCTGCTGACCCAGAAAGCGATTGCCGAGGGCAGCCGCGCATTTCTGTATTTCCTGGCGCAGCAGGGCGACATCATGCACGCGGGCAGCGAGGAAGAGGCGAAGAAAGCCGACGACCTGATGGCACTGCTCACGCCGATCGCCAAGGCATTCGTGACCGAGGCCGGTTTCGAGGCCGCCAACCACGGCGTACAGATTTACGGCGGCCATGGCTATATCCGCGAGTGGGGCATGGAGCAGATCGTGCGTGACGCGCGTATCGCGATGCTCTACGAAGGCACCACCGGCATCCAGGCCATGGACCTGATCGGCCGCAAGGTATTGGGTAGCGCCGGCAAGCTGCTGCTCGGCTTCACCGAGATGATCGACGCATTCTGCGAGGCCAACACTGACGAAGCGGATGCCCGGTTCGTCAACGAGCTCAAGTGCCACAAGGACGAGTGGCTGGATATGTCGATGAAGATCGGTACCTCGGCCATGGAAAATCCTGACGAGGCCGGTGCCGCCGCCGTCGATTACCTGATGTACAGCGGCTACGTCACATTGGCCTACTTCTGGGCCCGTGCCGCTGTCGTGGCACGGCAGAAGATTGCGGAAGGCGAGGGTGACACCTCGTTTTACGAGGCCAAGCTGATGACCGCGCAGTTCTACTTCGACCGTCTGCTGCCGCGCACCCAGGCGCACCGCAAGGCAATCCTTTCCGGTGCCGAGAACCTCATGGCCATGCCGGAGGCGATGTTCGACTTCTGACCGCCACCATGCAGGATACCCCCGGCGGGCGTAGCTCCGTCCGGGGTGTCCACTCCCTCGCGGCGCCTTATCGGGCGCCGCCGATCGCCACTCCCAACCGTCACTGCGCGCGGCACACGGGCAAGCGCTCGGCTATACTGTCCGCTGGCCAGTATTGACAGGAGCCCCGTCCATCGCCGACTACCGCGTACTCGTCGCCGACGATCACCCTCTTTACCGCACCGCGCTCGCCAACCTCGTCGCGGAGGCCTTTGACGATGCGTTCATCGCGGAGTGCGAGGACGTCGACTCAGCACTTAAGCACCTGCGGGAATCGCCGGTGGACCTTGTTCTCTTCGACCTCACCATGCCCAACGCCGAGGGGCTGGATGGCCTGCGGCAACTGCGCCAGTCCTTCCCCACCACGCCGGTCATGGTCTGTTCCGCGCTGGATGATCCTGAACTGGTGCGCGAATCGTTCCGCCTCGGCGTCTCCGGGTACCTGCCCAAGTCCTCCGGGGCCAGTGTCACCCGACATGCCCTCCAGCTGGTTCGCGGCGGGGGAGTGTATGTGCCGTCCCAGGTCCTGGCGGAGGCCGCGCCGGCCGCACCTGCGAGCGCTTCCGCCGAAGCTGCAGCAGGCAGTCGCTGCATCGCCGCCCTCACCCCGAGGCAGCAGGCGGTGCTGCTCCTTCTGGAACAGGGCCTCTCCAACAAGGCGATCGCGCGTGAGCTGGACATCGGTGAGATCACGGTGAAGGCGCACGTTTCGGCCATACTGCGCAAGCTGGAGGTCGAAAACCGGGTACAGGCAGTAGTGGCCGCGCAGAAGCTCAAGCGCTAGACCGCCTCGCTCACCGGTAGTCGTAATGACCGCAGCAGCCAATCGGTGAGCGATGCGGGGTAGCTTACCGAGGCTGCACCGTCGTCAACAGGTGGTGCATCACCGCCCTGAGCCGGGCCGGCTCAACGGGCTTGGTCAGCAGCGGGATGTCACGCAGGGCGAGTTCCTGGGCCAGCGTGGTCGAGTTGTCGCTGCTGATCATGATGGCAGGCGCCGGTCGTGCCAGCTCGGCATTGATGGCCTCGATCGCTTCCAGGCCATTACCGCCGCCGGCCAGATGGTAGTCAGTCAGCAACAGTGCGGGCTGGAGGTCGCCGTCGATCAGGGTGGTCAGGGCCTCCTCCACGCCGGTCGCGGCCACCACCTCGCAGTCCCAACCCTGCAGCATACGCTCCATGCTGAGCAGCACAGCCGTGTTGTCATCTACCACCACGACCAGACAGCGCTGGAAGCCGATCACCGTGGCGGGCGGCGCCCGATCCACTGCGGGTTCGTATGCGGGCGGCTCGCGGTGGGGGAGCTCCAGGGCGAAGATGCTGCCGCGGCCCGGTTCCGACACCACAGCGATCTCAGTGCCCAGCAGCTGGCAGATGCGCTGTACGATGGACAGGCCGAGACCGGCGCTTCCCCGTTCGCTGCGACTGCTTCCAGGGGCCCGCCAGAACTCCTCAAAGATGTGCAGCTGGTGCTCGCCCGCGATGCCCATCCCGCTGTCCCGCACCTCTATTCTCACCCGATCCCCGCGCCTGCGAGCCACCATCAACACGCGGCCGCTGTCGGTGTACTTGATCGCATTGCCGAGCAGGTTGCGCAGTATCGTTTCCAGCAGCACCAGGTCGCTATGTACCGCGTAGGCGCTGGGGCGGACTCTGAGTTGCAGGCCCTTTACGTTGGCGATAGCCCCGTATTCATTGGCCAGCTTCCGAAACAGGGGCTGCAGGGGAAAGTCGCTGGGCTCCGGTTGCAGGCCGCCGCTGTCCAGGCGTGAGATGTCCAGCAGGGCGCCCAGCAGGCCATCGAGATTGGCCAGCGCCAGCCCGATCTGGCGCAGGCTGTCGGCATCGGTTTCGCTGAGGCTCTCCCGGTCGATGGCTTCCAGGTACAGCACTGCCGCATTCAGCGGCTGGCGCAGGTCGTGACTGGCCGCGGCGACAAAGCGGGTGCGGCTGGCGGTGGCCTCCTCGGCCTGGCTTTTTGCTTTGAGCAACGCCGTTTCGAATTTGCGCCGCAGGTCAAGTTCGCGCTCCAGGCGCGCATTGAGCCGTCGCAATTCGGTGGTGCGGTCGGCGACGGTTTTCTCCAGGCTGCTCGCTACCTGAAAGGCCGCGAAGGCTCCCGCCTCGACATTGATCCGGTTCTCTACCCGGTCCAGCAACACCTCGTTGGTCTTGCGCAGGCGCTGTACCTCCGTCTCCAATTCGCGCAGGCGCGGTTCCCCGGCGAAGTCGGTGTTGTTGTCGGGCCCCGGGGAGTGGCTCAATGTTCCAAACCGAAGGCGAGACAGTTGAAGCTATGGTTCATGTTGAGCGTGTTGGACTGTTCCCCCATGCACGACAGGCCCCAGACGTTGGCATGACGAAACAGGTCGCGGACAGCGTCGTTCAGACCCTGCTGCTCGACGGCCCGCCGCCGGGCCGCGCACTCGAAACCCAGTACCAGTGAGTGTTCGCCCGATTCCTGTCTCACCCGGGCAAGGGCCCCGCGCAGCTGTTCCAGGTGGTCCACCTGGGTGGGAACGCGAAACACCACGCCCTCGTCGATCGCGCAGGCGCAGTGCAGGGAACCGTCGTCCAGTATCTCCAGAAAGCCACGAGGATAGGCGCGGTCCCCGACGGTAACGATGGCGGGGTAGTTGACCAGGTCATCCTGTTGCAGCACCGGCGGCTCCAGGCCGCAGAGCCTGGCGTATTCAGTGGCTGCCGGCGCGCCATTGATCTCATGCACCAATCGCCGTGATGGCGTAGCGGCGGTGATCACGCCGCGCCGGTCCGAGGCCTGGAAATTGTGAAAATTGTAGTGCCGGAAGGGCAGCTCGCTGTGCACCAGCAGCACTACTGCGCTGTCGTCGCAGAGTCGGCCCTCGAACATCACCGGTGTGCGGCACAGCTGCCAGTCGTCGCCGGAAGAGCATCCCACCAGTTGGATATTGCTGAGTTCGCTACCCAGGGCCGCGGCGACGAATTCCTCGGCCTCGCTGAGGCTGTCGATCATCAGCAGTGCAAAGGTGGTGGAACGCGATGAGTTGGGCGCCTTCTGGCGCAGCTCCCACTGCATGGAGAGCACAAGCTTCCGGGCCTGTTGCAGGTCGAAATCATCCAGGCCTTCGATCTTCCTGGCGGCGCACCGGAACGCACTGCGGTCGAAACTGATGGCGCTCAGGCTGTGGTCCAGGTAGCCGTTGGGGGTGATCTCGCCGGAGGTTGAGCAGCCGTGGAAGGCCGGCTGCCCCGGCCCGGAGAGTGCGCCCTCCAGCGCGGCCCCGATGTGATTTGGCCCGTGCAGTATCAGCACAAACTCGGCATCGTTCAGTGGCAGCTGCGCGCCCACCTCGGCCACGGCGGTCGCGGTGTCCGGGGCACGGGAGTTGGCGGTGAAAAGACCGGCGTTCATGGCGGCATCATAGCCGCACTGCCGGCAGGTGCAAAGGCAGGTCTCGCAGGGCGAACCCTTAAGCGTCCAGCGCAAGGGGGCGCCCCGTCCGCTTGCTGAGCAGCGGCTATTACCCGCGCGACGCGCCCTGCTCTGGACGCTTCAGAGTCCGGCCGAGCGCGTTTGCCGGTATTCAGAGGTGCCCTAGAGTGCGATCACCACCGATTGCGTTTCAGTGTAAGCACTTACCGCCTGCACGCCGTTCTCGCGGCCCCAGCCAGACTCCTTGAAGCCGCCGAAAGGCAGGGCGGCGTCGATCACATTGTGGCAGTTGACCCAGACAGTGCCAGCACGGAGGCGGGGTGCGATGCGGTGGACGGTGGAGACGTCCCTCGACCAGATACTGGCGGCCAATCCGTAGGGCGTGTTGTTGGCTTCCGCGATCACTTCCTCGAGGTCATCGTAGGGCGAGGCGACCAGCACCGGCCCGAAGATCTCCTCGCGGACGATCTTCATGTCGGGCCGTGTATTGACGAACACGGTGGGGTTGACGAAATAGCCGTCGCTGTCTGGCGTGTCACCGCCCGCCACGACCTCGGCACCACTCTCCCGGCCCGAGGCGATATAGGCGCATACCCGTTCCTGTTGGATGCGGGACACCAGCGGCCCGATCTCGGTGGTCGGGTCCAGGCCGGGCCCCACCTTCATATTGCGGGCGACCGCGGCCACGCCGTCCACCACTTCGTCGAAGCGCGAGCGATGCACGAACAGCCGGGAACCAGCGGTGCAGACCTGGCCGTGGTTGAAGAATATGCCACTCGCGGCGCCTGGTATGGCCACCGCCGGGTCGGCGTCTGGCATCACAATTGCGGGTGATTTGCCGCCCAGTTCCAGGGCGACCTTTTTCAAGTTGCCCGTGGCTGCCTGCAGGATCAGGCGGCCCACTTCGGTAGAGCCGGTGAATGTGACCTTGTCGATGTCGGGGTGGGAGGAAATCGCCGCGCCGGCAGTGTGTCCGTAGCCGGTGACCACGTTGACCGTGCCCGGGGGAAACCCCGCCTCTTCCACCAGGCTCGCCACGTAGAGGGCGGTAAGCGGTGTCTCTTCTGCGGGTTTGAGCACCACGGTGCAACCCGCCGCCAGCGCCGGTGCGATCTTCCAGCTGAGCAGCAGGGTCGGAAAATTCCAGGGTACGATGGCGCCCACCACTCCCACGGGGACCTGGTTACTGAAGGCGAACAGCTCGCTGTCGGGCATGAAGGGCACCGAGGGCTTCAGGGTACTGCCATTGAGCTTGGATGGCATGCCCGCCATGAAGCGCAGACAGTCTATGGCGCAGGGCAGGTCGACCGCACCGGCAATAGCGGCAGTCTTGCCGTTGTCGATCGCTTCCAGTTCTGCCAGCACCTCGATGCGGGCCTCCATCAGGTCAGCCAGGCGGTGCAGCAGGCGCTCGCGCTGCGCCGGCTTCATTCTCTGCCAGGCCGGGTCCTCGAAGGCACGCCTGGCCGCCTGTACCGCGACGTCGATGTCGGCAGCGTCGCTGTCGGGCACGTGGCTGACTGTCTGTCCGCTGGCCGGGTCCGTTACCTCGAGCAGTTTGCCCCCGAGCGCAGGCTGCCAGCGACCGTCGATGAAGTTGCCGTGCTGCCGGTCGAGGAACTCCCTCGTCTCCCGGCGGATACCTGTCAGGTCGTTCATCGCTATCGTCATAACTGCCTCCTGGAAACTGTGATCCGCATTCGGTGATCCGCATTCGGTGATCCGCATTCGGTGATCCGCACTCGGTGATCCGCGATCAGGTGCGACTCGAAGACCGACCGCAGTAACAGGATTGGGTATAGCGGGGCAAAGGTAAATTATACCGACGCAGCAGTCCGGCGGCCGGGCGGCTATGCCGCGTGCTACTTTAGTAGGGGGTCATGCTGCCTTTGGTCAATTGCCGTTGACATCGGGCGGGGCCTAGTATCCCTTACAGCTGTCGGTGGGCGGCACATGTTCAGCATGCGGTCTATCCCCGGCACTGCAACGAACCAGGCGGCGATTTCTGCAACGCGGCGAATCGCATGCTGCCTGCGTCGAGTGACCAACAACGATGTGAAGTTGAGAACGGGAGACCACAGATCATGAAGACCCCAAGCCGACGCCTCCTTGCCCTAGCGGTCTCCATGGCCCTGGCACCACCGTTGCAGGCGGCGGTGCTGGAGGAGATTATCATCACCGCGACCAAGCGTGAGCAGAGCTCCCAGGACGTGGGTATATCTATCTCCGCCTATACGGGCGATCAGATGCGCGCCCTGGGGTTCGAGAACGCCCAGCAGGTCACCGCCATGGCTCCCGGGGTGCACACCATTCAGCCCAACGGCGAGGCCAATTACGCGATTGCTATCCGCGGGGTGGCCAACAGTGACTTCACCACCAATGTCGAGAGCCCGGTGGCGCTGTACGTGGACGAGGTGTACATCAGCCAGATGTCCGGCGCCGGCTTCATGCTGTTCGACATGGACCGGGTGGAGATTCTGCGCGGCCCGCAGGGAACGCTGTTCGGGCGTAACGCCACCGGCGGACTGGTGCACTATATTACCGAGCGCCCGCGCGAGGGCTTCGACGGCTATCTTATGGGCACCGTGGGTGACTACGACCAGTACAAGGTCGAGGGCGCCGTCGGCGGCGGCACCGAGTCTCTGTCGGCGCGGCTCTCCGGTTCCTACCACCAGAACGACGGCTACGTAACCAACCGGCTGGATCGCAGTAACAAGCTCAACAATGCCGACGACACGGCGGTGCGCGGCCAGGTGCTGTGGACACCGACGGATAACTTCGATGTGCTGTTAAGTGCGCGCTACTCCGAGCAGGACATCGATACCGGCTTCTTCGAGAATGTCTCCTCCATTCGCCCGGGTGAGCTCACCCCCAACGAGTTCAACCCGGTACTGGAGTATATTGATAATGACGGCGATGTCTTCGCCGGCGACTACGACGACCCGGGCTTTAACGAACTGGAGACCGAGGGCTACACGGCTACAATGCGCTGGGACCTGGATGCCTTCCGGGTGACTTCGATCACCGACTTCTCTTCGGTGGAGCGTGAGTACATCGAGGACTCCGACGCCTCGCCCGCGCCCGTATTCAACTTCTTCCTGGTGACCGACGCCGAGCAATTCTCCCAGGAGATCCGCCTGGATGGCGAGGCCGAGTCCTTCAAGTGGGTGACCGGCTTTTACTACATGGACCTGGATATCAATGATCAGAACGGCGCCATCACCGACCCGTTCATCGCCCCGATCTACGACGAGATCGGCATCGAGCGTACACCGGGTTCTGAGGCGGGCCTCAACAATGCCTACACGTCGGAACTGGAATCCTGGTCGGTATTCGGCCAGGTGGATATCCCCCTTGGGGACGCGTGGACCCTGATCCTCGGCGCGCGCTATATTGTCGACGAGAAGGAATATTCCTACGTGACCAACGCGGTGGAGTTTCTCGACCCGGCGTCCAACCCCGGCTTCAATAACGCCGGCAACCTCGGCAACGTCATCCCGCTGGCCACCTACGACGGCGACCGCGAGGACAAGGACTGGTCCGGTCGCGCCCAGCTCAACTGGGCCCTCAACGACGACTGGCTGATCTACGGCGGCTGGAACCGCGGCGTGAAGGGCGGCGGCTTCAATGCGCCCATCTTCCCGCTGTCGCCGCCGCTGGACTACAACGACGCCACCATGGCCTATGACCCCGAAACCCTCGATGCCTACGAGATCGGCTTCAAGAGCACGCTGGCCGACGGCCTGGTCCAGTTCAATGGTGCCGCCTATTTCTACGACTACAAGGACTACCAGGCCTTCTTCATTGTCGGCATCGACACCATTACCTTCAACACTGACGCCGAGAGCTGGGGCGGCGAGATCGAGCTGCAGGCCAGCCCCATCGACGGACTGGATATCCTGTTCGGCGCGGCCTATAACGATATTGATGTGGAGATCGGCAACCGCACGGTGCCGTCGGTGCAGTCACCCGAGTGGAACATCAACGGGCTGATCCGCTACGAGTGGCCGATGTTCGGCGGCGCGTTCGCGGTGCAGGCAGACGCGGTCTATCGCTCGGAGCACTTCTTCGCCCTGACTGGCCTCGAGACCGTGGAACAGGAAGGGTACACCGTGGCCAATACGGCGGTGAGCTGGACCTCGGCCGATGGCGACTGGTGGGTCTCGGCCTTCGTCAAGAACGTCACCGATGAGGAGTACCTGGTGCAGACATTCGACCTCTCCGGCACTGACGTGTTCGGCATCACCGAACAGTACTACGGCCGGCCGCGCTGGTGGGGTGTCTCGCTGAGCTACGCGTGGGGTGACTGATATGGCCTCCGGCACCGAGAGCGGTTCCGGACCCGTCGCGGACACCGCCGATTACGCCCGGGCCTACCGGGAGTTTCGCTGGCCGCGCCCCTTGCGCTTCAATTTTGCTGCCGATGTTGTTGATCGCTGGGCGCAGTCCGAACCCGACAGAACTGCGCTGTTATGGGTGGATGACGAAGGTGGCGAACAGCGCCTGACCTTTGCCGAGGTCGCCGAGCGCTCGCGGCGGGCGGCCAACCTGCTGCACGAAGCCGGGGTACGGCGCGGCGATTACGTGGTGATGATCCTCGGCCGCGAACTGGCCTGGTGGGAGGTGCTCACCGCGGCCCTGCGCATGGGTGCAGTGATCAGCCCCGGTACCACCCAGCTCTCCGCCCGCGACATCGCCTACCGGGTCAACGCCGCCGGTGCCACCTGCGTGGTCACCAATGCCGCGGTCGCGTCCCGGGTCGACGAGGTCGCCGCACAGTGCGAGACATTGACCGCCCGCATCG
Organism: uncultured Gammaproteobacteria bacterium; assembly: GCA_963753815.1. Lineage (GTDB taxonomy): Bacteria > Pseudomonadota > Gammaproteobacteria > Pseudomonadales > Halieaceae > CAVWDU01. The sequence goes on along the minus strand of CAVWDU010000003.1, from coordinate 934,442 downwards.
TGATCGACGCGGAGCGCGACGGCTGGATCGACTATCGCGCCGGCGCGGCGCGCCAGAGCCCCGACTTCGAGGCCGTTGATACCGCAGCGGACGAGGCCGCGCTGTGCTACTTCACCTCCGGCACCACCGGCTACCCGAAGATGTGCCTGCATGCCCACAGTTATGGCCTCGCCCACCAGACCACCGGCCGTTACTGGCTGGACCTGCGCCCCGACGACCTGCACTGGAACTGCTCGGACACCGGCTGGGCCAAGGCGGCGTGGAGCAGCTACTTCGGCCCCTGGTACCAGGGCGCTGCCCTGTTCGTGCACCACACCGCGGGCTTCAGCGCGGCGCGCACGCTGGAACTGTTGCAGCGCTACCCGGTCACCACCTTCTGCGGTGCCCCGACCATCTACCGGATGTTTGTGCAGGAAGACCTCGACGCCTATGCGTTCCCCGCTCTGCGCCATTGCGTGGGCGCCGGTGAACCCCTGAACCCGGAAATCATCGAGACCTGGCTGCGGTACACCGGCATAACCATTCGCGACGGCTACGGCCAGACTGAAACTGTGCTGCTCTGTGGTAACTACCCCGGCCTGGAACCGCGCTTCGGTTCCATGGGCAAACCGGCGCCGGGCATAGACCTGCAGGTGGTAGATGAGAACGGCGATATACTGCCCGCAAACGCCGAAGGGGATCTCGCCGTGCGGGTGCGCCCGGAGCCGCCCCTGGGGCTGTTCCTGGGCTATAAGGGCGACGAGGAGCGCACTGCCGCCAGCTTCCGGGGCGATTGGTACATCACCGGGGACCGGGCGCAGGTCGACACCGACGGCTATTATTGGTTTGTCAGCCGGGCCGATGATGTGATCCTGTCGGCCGGCTACCGCATTGGCCCCTTCGAGGTGGAGAGCGCCCTCATCGAGCACCCCGCCGTCGCCGAGTCGGCGGTGGTGTCCAGCCCGGATGACCAGCGCGGCGAGGTGGTCAAGGCCTTCGTGGTGCTGGCCCCCGGTTTCGAGGGCAGCGAGGAACTGGTGGAGAGTCTGCAGCACCATGTGAAAAGCGTGACCGCGCCCTACAAGTACCCGCGGCGGGTTGAGTTCGTGACCGAGCTGCCCAAAACCGTCAGCGGCAAGATCCGGCGGGTGGAACTGCGGGAGCGGGAGTGGGCGGGCCATTGAGCCGCCAGATCGCGAGCCCGGGCAATGGCGAAAAATGCGAGGGAGAGACGCCCATGAACGCCCCACTGACCCTGAGCCAACTTGCGGGCCCTACCGATGTTCCCCTGCTGAAAGAGACCATCGGCCAGGCCTTCGATCGCACCGTGGACCGCTTCCCGGACCGGGACGCCCTGATCGTCCGTCACCAGGGCATTCGCTGGACCTACCGGGAGTACCGCGAACAGGTGGACAATCTCGCCGCCGGCCTTCTGGACCTCGGTATCAAGGCGGGAGACCGGGTCGGAATCTGGGCGCCGAATTGCTACGAGTGGTGCGTCACCCAGTTCGCCACTGCCCGCATCGGCGCGATCATGGTCTGCATCAACCCGGCCTACCGGCTCTACGAACTGGAGTATGCCCTCAACAAGGTACAGTGCCGCGCCATCGTCCTGGCCGAGCGCTTCAAAACCAGCGATTACCTCGGCATGCTGCGGGAGCTGGCGCCGGAACTGGAGCAATGCGCCCCCGGTGAACTCGAGTCGGCGAAGCTGCCGCACCTGCGTACGGTTATCCGCCTCGGCGAGGGGGATAGCCGCGGGATGTACAATTTCGGCGAGGTCTGCGACCGGGGCTCAGCCACCCGCGGAAACATCCCGGCAGTTGCCGCGGGGCTCTCGCCCGGCGACGCTATCAATATCCAGTTTACCAGCGGCACAACCGGGAGCCCCAAGGGTGCGACCCTGAGCCACGACAATATTCTCAACAATGGCCGCCTGGTGGGCGCTGGCATGCGGCTGACGGAATCCGACCGGCTGTGCATCCCGGTGCCGCTGTACCACTGCTTTGGCATGGTCATGGGTAACCTGGCCTGCATCACCCACGGTACGGCGGCTGTGTTTCCCGGCGACGCCTTCGAGCCGGGCGATACCCTCGCGGCGGTGGCCGAGGAGCATTGCACCGCGCTGCACGGCGTGCCCACCATGTTCATTGCCGAACTCGATCACCCCGACTTCGCATCCTACGACCTCGGCAGCCTGCGCACCGGCATCATGGCCGGGTCGCCCTGCCCGGTGGAGGTCATGCACCGGGTGCTGGACGAAATGCACATGAGTGAGGTCCTGATCGCCTACGGCCAGACCGAGACCAGCCCGGTCAATCACATGACCTCGGCGGACGACAGCATCGACAAGCGGGTAAACAGCGTCGGGCGGCCCGCCCCGCACTGCGAGATCAAGATCGTCGATACCGAGGGGCGGGTGGTTCCGGTGGGCGAAAAGGGTGAAATCTGCTGCCGCGGCTATGCGGTCATGCAGGGTTACTGGGACGACGCCGAGCGCACGAAGGAGACGATCGACGGCGACGGCTGGCTGCATTCCGGCGACATCGGGGTGATGGATGCTGAAGGTTTTACCCAGGTGACCGGGCGCATCAAGGATATGATTATCCGCGGTGGCGAGAATGTCTACCCGCGGGAGGTGGAGGAGTTTCTCTATACACACCCGGCTATCCAGGAGGTACAGGTCTTCGGGGTTCGGGATGAACGCTATGGCGAGCAGGTCTGCGCCTGGGTGCGGCTGCGTGAGGGCGCCGAGCTCGACGAGGCCGGTGTGCGGGACTTCTGCAGTGACCAGATTACCCACTTCAAGATTCCACGCTACGTGCGTTTCGTGGAGGACTTCCCGATGACGGTTACCGGCAAGATGCAGAAGTTCCTGATGCGCGAGGCGATGGAGGCGGAACTGTCCGGGACAGACGAAAACGGTTCGTGAGGTCCGGCGGCGACAACCGGAGTGGACAGGAGCGGAGGCCGCCAGCGGCCCGGGAGAATGACAGGTGCTGATTAACACGCGAGCCCTTGTAACCACCAGGTCGGGCACCGACGAGCCCGGAAGATGGAGCGCCTTGCTGCTGCTTGGCCTGCTCGCGGTGACCGCGCCAGCGCTCGCGGCCGCAGATCCGCAGGCGATCATGAAGGCGAGCTGTGCCGGCTGCCACGCAATCGACGGGGATGGCAACTGGACCCGTATCGGCGACCAGCGCAAGACCCCGGAGGGCTGGCAGATGACCCTGGTGCGGATGGAGTCTGTACACAAGGCGCAGATCGTGGACCCGAACGGGGGTGGCTCCGCCGCCGCCACCCGGGCACTGGTGAAGTACCTGTCAGACACCCAGGGACTGGCGCCTGCTGAGAGCGCGCCCTACCGTTTCATTCTCGAGCGGGAGTTGAACACGATCGAGGAATCCTCGTCGCCCCAGTTCGCCACGATGTGCGCCCGCTGCCACACCGGCGCGCGCGTCGGCCTGCAGCGACGCAGCGAGGACGAGTGGCGCCACCTGGTGCACTTCCACCTCGGCCAGTTCCCCACCACCGAGTACCAGATGATGGGGCGCGACCGGGACTGGCGTGGTCAGGCCTTCAACGACATGGTGCCCTACCTGGCGCAGAATTTTCCGCTGGACAGCGCCGCCTGGCGGCAGTGGCAGGCAAGGCCTGCCAGTGACCTCGCCGGTGGCTGGCGGGTGTTTGGCCACATGCCGGGGCAGGGGGCATTCAGCGGCCTGATGACCGCCGAGGCTGCCGCGGGGGACCGCTACACTCTCGCCTTCGAGGGCAGCTTCACCGATGGCGAGACGCTCTCCGGCACCGGCACGGCTATCGTGTACACGGGCTACGAGTGGCGCGCCAGCCTGACCCTGGGTGAACGCAAGTACCGTCAGGTGCTGGCGGCCAGCCCCGAAGGCAGCGAACTGACCGGGCGCATGTTCGACCGGGATCACAATGAGCGGGGACTGCGCATGCGGGCGGTGCGCGATACCGGTAAACCACGATTACTGGCGGTGCAACCAGCGGCGCTACCCGCGGGTGGCGAGGCGCAGCTGCGGTTGGTGGGCAACGCGCTGGCCGGAGATATCGATCTTGGCGAGGGGGTCAGCGTGGTCGAGGTGCTGAGCCGCGAGCCCGACGAGATCGTACTGCGCGCAGCCGCGGCGGCGGATGCCACCGAGGGCGCCCGCGATGTCGCGGTGGGCGGGTCCAGTATCGGCGACGGACTTGTGGTGCACGGCGAAATCGACCGACTGGCCGTGGAACCGCCCTACGCGATTGCCCGGGTAGGCGGCGACGGCGGTTCCCAGCCGGTGGTGCAAGCCATGTTCGACGCTGTGGCCTACACCCGCGGCGCCGACGGCAAGGCGGGCACGGCGGACGACCTGCGCATCGGCCCGGTGGCGGCGCGCTGGTCGGTGCAGCCTTTCGATGCGCAGGCGGAACGCGACGGTGACGTGCAGTTTGCGGGTACTATGGACATCGACCGCGGGGTCTTCACCCCGGCCGGGGCGGGCCCTAACCCGGAGCGACGCTACCAGACCAACAACGCGGGCAACCTGCGGGTGGTGGCGACTCTGGGTGAAGGCGAGGATGCACCGACCGGCGACGGTCAGTTGATCGTGACCGTGCAGCGCTGGAACAACCCGCCGATACGCTAGGGCCCAAGGAGAGCGACATGGGTAGTGCCTTTTCCCTCAGGGAACACAACTTCCACGAGGTCTCGGTGGATTCGCAGCCGCTGCTGTTCCACATCCCCAGCAGCGCACTGTTCGAGGCCAACGACGCCTCCCGGGCCGTGATCGATACCCTGCGCCGGTCCGGTCCCCTCAGCGGCGAGGGCCTGGGCGAGCAACTTGGGCCGCGCCTTGGCCGCGAGGTGGTCGCCGAGGTGCTCAGCGACCTGGAGAGCCTGGACATCGTCAGTCGGGGCGAGGTGCGGGCGACAACGGCTTTGGCGGTGCCGTCCGAACTGCCGCTCAATACGGTCGTGCTGAACGTCAACACCGGCTGCAACCTGAGCTGCAGCTACTGCTACAAGGAAGACCTGGCCACCCCCGCGCAGGGCGAGAAAATGAACCTGGAAACAGCGGTGGGCGCGATTGAGATGCTGCTGCGCCAGTCCCCGGACCAGTCACACTACAACCTGGTGTTTTTCGGTGGCGAGCCGCTGTCCAACCTGCCCCTGATCCGCCAGGTGATCGACTACGCCGAGGCGCGCTTCGGCAAGCTTGAGCGGCGGGTTGAGTTCTCGCTCACCACCAACGCGACCCTGCTGAACGAAAAAACCATCCGCTACCTGGACGCCCACAAGGTGGGCATTGCCGTGAGTATCGACGGCCCGAAGGCGATCCACGACCGCAACCGCATCACCGTGGGTGGGCAGGGCACCTACGAGACGGTCGCACGCAAGGTGGGACTGTTGCTTTCGAGCTACCGCTCCCGGCCGGTGGGCGCCCGGGTTACCCTCACCCGGGGCACCACCGATGTGCACACGATCTGGGATCACCTGTTCAATGAACTGGGCTTTGCCGAGGTGGGCTTCGCCCCCGTAACCGCGGGCGACCTGGACAGCTTCAACCTGCCCGAAGACGAACTGCAGGCCGTGTTCGACGGCATGAAGGCCCTGGGTGAGCGCTACGTCGAGGCGGCCCTGGCCGGTCGCAATATCGGCTTTTCCAACCTGCACCAGTTACTCACTGATCTGCACGAGGGCAGCCGCAAGGCGCTGCCCTGCGGGGCGGGTTATTCCATGGTGGCGGTGGACAAGGACGGGGGCGTCAATCTCTGTCACCGCTTCACCGGCTCCGACCTGCCCACGTTCGGCAGCGTGGAGACGGGGCTGGACCGCCCCGCCCTCGACGCGTTCCTGGGCAAGCGCCTGGATCGCACCGATACCGGTTGCGACAGCTGCCGCATCCGCAACCTCTGCTCAGGCGGTTGCTACCACGAGAGTTACCAGCGCTACAACGACCCCGGTCGCCCCGCCTACCATTACTGTGATCTGATGCGGGACTGGGTGGATTTCGGCGTGCAGGCTTACGCCCGCATCGCTGCCGGCAACCCCGAATTTTTCGAACGCCATATCGCATCGAGGAGGCTCGACCGATGAAACAACTCAAGCCGATCAACCAGAAGGCGCGGCTCATCGCCGATGCCGCGGACCAGGGCGAGCTGGAGGAAGTAGTGGCCATGCAGAGCGTGGCCGGTTGCACCGCCACCACGGACCCGGGCTGGGAAGTGGACATGTTCGGCGGCGTGGCTGGCCTCTGCCAGCCCATGGAGGCCGACCTCTATGGCTGTGCCGACCCGTGCTGGTGGCCGGCACAGGTGCCTGACGTGATGGTCACCTATCCCCAGTGGGACGGCGAAGCGCCCTCGGCGGGCAAGGACTGGCGCAAACTGGACTCGGTGTTCCCGGAAGACGCGGACTGAGGTGGTGACCATGCACGATCGATTCCGACACGTTTGGCGGTTGCCCGCACTTTCCGCGCTGACGCTCCCTCTTCTCTTGGGTTTCTCCGCCTTCTCCGCCGAGCGCGAGGCGGAGCCGGGCGGCGAGCCGTCCCCGGCCGACGCGGCGCCGGCGACCGGGCGCGACTACATGGTGGTGATGAATCGCCCAAACAATCTGCACCTCATCGACCTGGGGGCGCGCAAGGTGGTGCGCACCTGCGCGGTTCCGGGTGATTACGGCCCGGGCACGGTGGCGGTATCGGCCGACGGCCGCCTCGCCTACGCGTTGACCAACCGCTTCGAGAATATCTACGGTGTGAACCTCGACAATTGCCAGATCACCTTCACGGCGAAACAGTCCAGCGATGGTGAGCGCGTAAAATCCATAGCTTCCATCGCCCTCAGCCCCGACGGCAGCCGTCTCTACAGCCACCAGAATCCCACCCGGCTGCTGATCGACCGCTACGAGGTCCAGGATAGCCGGATTGCGGTGTATGACACCGGCGCCGGCCTGGATGCCAAACCGCTGAAAACCTACCCGGCGCCAAACCAGGTCACCATCATGGCCACCGGGGCGGACGGCACGCTATACATGGGGGGGCGCGATATCCACGCCCTGGACCCCGAGACCGGCGAGGTGAGCATCGCCCTGGCCAGCCAGAGCGTTGACGACCCGCTGGAGGGCCCGCGGGATTCCCTCACCGTGTGGCCTATCGGCGGGGTGAGCAACGAGATGGTGCGCATGTATTCCGCCGCCCGCTACCCAAGCGCCGCGCAGAACCCGGAGGAGGCGGAGTACATCTGGGGCTACGAGCGCGTCGATCTCCAGACCGGCCAGGCGGAATCGCGTATCTTCGGGCCGCTGGAAGTGGTGCTGTTCTCCGGTATGGCGCGACCCTCGGACCCGAACCAGTTCTACGGCGCACTCACCCAGCTGAAAAAGTTCGACGTGGCCGAGCGCAAGGTACTGCAGACGGTGGACCTGGATCACAGCTATTACTGCGTCAATTTCTCCCGCGACGGGAGCGAGCTGTATCTCGCCGGCACCTTCAACGACATCGCCGTTTACGACGCTGACTCGCTGGAGAAGCTGGCCAACATCGAGCTGCCGGGGGGAGACATGTCGCTGGCCAATACCCGGGTGTTCGCCCGGGCCCTGTGACCCGGGGGCGTCTGACGGCCGTCGATCGGGACAGTCTGGGCTGGCTGTTTGGCTTCATTCGGCCCCAGCGCGGGGCCCTGCTGGCATTGCTACTGCTGTCGGTAGCCACCTCCACGCTGGTGCTGGTACAGCCCTACCTGACCAAGCTGCTGATCGATGACGGCCTGATTCCCGGGGACTACAACCGGGTGGTGACCCTGGTGGGGTTGATGTTCGGGCTGGGCCTGCTGGCCACGCTCGCCTCCGGGGTCAACCGCTACTACTACACCCGGGTGTCGGGCCGGATCCTGTTCGCCCTGCGCGAGACCGTCTACCGCCACCTGCAGACGCTTTCCCCCGCGTTTTACAGCCGTAACCGCACCGGCGACGTGATGTCGCGCCTCGACGGCGACGTCGCCGAGATCCAGCGCTTCGCTGTCGACAGCCTCTTCACCGCGGTCAGTGCACTGCTGGGTCTGGTGGGCACATTGGGCTTCATGCTGCTGTTGAGTCCGCGCCTGACCCTGGTGTTGCTGGCAGTGATCCCCCTGCAGTGGGTGTACCTGCGGTTCATGCGCGAGCGGGTGCAGCGACGCACCCGGGCCCTGCGGGAGCGCTCCGCCGATCTCAGCGCCTTCCTGGTGGAGACGTTGCCGGCGATGAAGTTTATCCAGGGCGCCGCCGCGGAGGCCCGCGAGGCGAAACGCCTGGGCGGACTCAATCGCCACTACCTGGACAACCTGCTGCAACTGCAACTCACCCAGTTCGCCACCTCGGCGGTGCCCTCCACCCTGACCTCGCTGGCGCGCGCGGTAGTGCTGCTGACAGGGGGCTACTGGGTGGTCGGCGGCGACATGGCGCTGGGGTCGCTGATCGCCTTCGGAACGTATCTCGGCATGGCCACAGGCCCGGTGCAGGGTCTGCTGGGGCTGTACATGTCATTGCACCGGGTGCAGGTCTGCCTGCAGCGGGTGCGCCAGCTCATGGACGCCCGGCCGTCGGTATCGGCGAGCGGCGGCCGCCCACTGCCGCAACCCCGCCGCGGACAGATCGATTTCGAGTCAGTGAGCTTTACCTATCCTGACAGCGAGGGGCAGATTCTCACCGATGCCAGCGTCACCCTGCCCGCGGGTGCCCGTGTGGGTATCAGCAGCCCCTCCGGTAGCGGCAAGAGCACCGTGCTGGACCTGTTGCTGCGCCACTACGACCCCGACGCCGGCCGCATCCTGGTGGACGGCTGTGACTTGCGGGACCTCGACCTGGGCGAGTGGCGCCGCAGCATCGCGCTGGTGGAGCAGGATGTGGTGCTGTTTCGCGCCAGCCTGCTGGACAACATCCGCTACGGCCACCCCGATGCCAGCGAGGCGGCGGTGCGCGACGCTGTCGCGCGGGTGCACCTGCAATCCCTGGTGCAGCGCCTGCCCCGCGGCCTGGACACGCCGCTCGGTGAGCGTGGCATGTCGCTTTCCGGCGGCGAGCGGCAGCGGGTGGCGATCGCCCGGGCATTGCTGCAGAACCCCTCGCTGGTGCTGCTGGACGAGGCCACGTCGGCGCTGGAGGAACCGTTGGAGCGGGACATCCTCGCCACCGTCGACGAGCTGTTCGGTGATCGCACCCGCCTCCTGGTCAGCCACCGCCCCGCTGTACTGGCAGACTGTGAGATTCAGCTCCAACTCGCCGGTGGCCGGCTGCGCTGTCTGCGGGGACTCGCTGCCGCGGAGGGTGCCTGAGGGGGGTGGTGGCGAGACAGCGAAATCAGACGAGCTTGCCGAAGCGTGTCACAGAGGGCGCAGGCGCGTGAGCGATGTCATTCTGGGTCTGATCGACAGCGGTGTCGATCCGCAGCGGCATGCGCCCGTCGCCAGTCGTTCATTCGTGTTGCAAGACGACCGGGTCTGCCCCGGGCCAGCGCAACGCGATCGGCTTGGCCACGGGCGGGCGGTGGCTGACATCCTGCTTGCCAGGCAGCCGGAATTGCCGTTGCACAGCGCCCAGGTGTTTGTTCACCGACTGACTTGCAGCGCGCAGCAGGTGGCCGCCGCACTCGACTGGCTGGTGGAGGGCGGTGTCACCCTCGTGAACATGAGCTTCGGTCTGCGCTCCGATCGCCCCGTGCTGCGGGAGGCGTGCGAGCGTGCTGATTCAGCGGGCGTAACACTGATTGCCGCTGCACCCGCGCGGGGCGACGCCGTGTACCCCGCCGCCTATCCGTTTGTGCTGCGGGCGACCGGGGATGCGCGTTGCCAGGTGGGCGAAATCTCTTTCCTCGGGACTGACGAAGTAGCGTGCGGGGGCCGGGTGCATTTCGGCGGGCACGTGCGTTGTGGCGATGGCCGCGTGGCTGGTGCCAGTGTGGGTTGTGCCCACGTGACACGCTGTGCCCTCGGGCTGTTGCTGGAGAATCCAGGTATGGATCGCGCCCAGCTTTACAGTGCATTGGTGAAGCGGGCGAGCTATCGCGGGCCGGAACGTAGGAGGTCGTAAGAGTCGGCGCCGTGCCCGATCTCAGAGCAGGCGGTGATGGCGCAGCCAGGCCGCTACCGACTCCCGCCGCCGGGGTTCGGTATCGGCGAGGGCAGCGAGCCTTTTCTGCAAAACCGGGCGCTGTTGTTCCGGCCTTGCCGGTAATGCCTCCAGCAGTGGGGCAAGTTTCACGCCGGCAACCTGCCAGACCCCCTGGGGCCGCTCGCTGGTGATCGCCACGGGTTGCTCCACGATGAAACCGGCCGCAATGACCGGTCTCGGTGCGATACCCTCGAAGATCGGTGGGTCCGGTGCATGCACCGGTTCGTCGTCGGGCCACCCGGCCCTGGCGTGCCAGAAACCGGACTCACGCCAGCGCGATTCCATGCGGTAGAAATCCCGCCCGGTGCGGGAGAAGCGCAGGAAAGCCTCTTTTATCCGCCCGCGATAGAACGCTGTTGCAAGGCCGGCACTCTGTGGCCGTTTGAGCAAGGTATTGATCACAGCGGGCGCCGCGAGGGCGCTGGAGATGGACTGGAACATGCCGTTGCCGGACAGCGGATCCACCGCCATCGCCGCATCCCCCACCCGCAGGGAGCGCTCGCCGATGACGTCGCCGCGCAGCAATGACGTGCTGCCCCGCGCTGCCACTTCGCCCTCGGGCCGCGTGGCCCGCGCGAACGCCGCAGTGGCGGGCAGCCTCGCCAGTTGCTCTTCGAACCAGTCCGCCAGGTTGGCCCGTCCCGGCAGCCTTGCCTCCCCGGGATCCACCGTGATCTGGACAAAGTGATGATTGCTATCGCGGCTGGCCAGCCAGACCCAGCCGGACTCGAAGCTGCACACGTGAGTACCAGCCTCGCCGAAGCGCCCGCGGCGCTCTTGCAGCAGCGAGACCGTGTCCGGCCCACGGAGGCTGTCGCCCTCGTCACCCGGCGCAGCCCGGCCCCGGGCTTCCACGAAGAAGTCGCAGGTGAGGGTTTGTCGGGGAGAGCCGTCAGAGGGGGCGACTTCGGCAATGACTGGCTCGCCGGCAGGCCTGTCCACCCGGCGGACGCGACCGTGCCGGGAGTCCACGTCGGCGACGGCAAGATCATCCAGCAAGGCCCGGTCGAATGATCGGCGCAACACCAGCCGCTCTCCATTGGCCTCGCTGTACTTGCCGTCCCAGTCGACCCGGCGCAGGGTTGGGGGTGGAACCAGGGCTGCCGCCCGTTCGAGCCCCGCGTTGAAGAGGCCCTGCCGGGTTCGGTCCGACACCCCTTCACAGCAGTGCCAGGGTCTTGGGGAATGCACCAGCGACACGGTGTAGCCCATAGCGCGCAGACCCACAGCCACGGCGCAGCCTGCGGGGCCGCCACCGGCGATGAGTACGTCGACGTGGTCTGGGAGGGCTCGTGGTGATGTTGGGTCGGGGTTCAAACAGGAGCTCCGCGTGAAAACTGCCAGTTTAACGCAGGTATCCTTGAGGTGACTTTCCGGCCGGTCAGTAAGACAATAGGCGTAACCAAAGCGTTGACAGGAACACAATGCCCGATTCCGATACGAAATCCGCCGGCAAGAGCGAGGCGGCCGACCAGGCGGCCCTGGCTTCCGACGAGGAAGTGAGCACAGCACCGGACCAGCCCAGGCTCTACCCCTCGGACCAGGAAAAAGTCGATGAGTTCGTCACCCGCGGCGTGAACTCGGTGGAACGCAAGCCCTTCCGCCCCTTGCGGCTCATGCTGATGCTCATAGCCGTCGTGATGGTGCTGAGCCTGTTCAGCCAGTGGCTGGCGCGATTCGCCGGCGTTTACTGACTCCGTAAACCCCGCCCCGACAAACGGCGGGAAAACGTGTTTGCTTCACCCCGCCGTTGGTAAAGCCAGCGACCTTTGGTATGATTCGTCGCCTGCAAATTCGGTGTGTGGCGCAGCCTGGTAGCGCACTTCCTTCGGGAGGAAGGGGTCGGAGGTTCGAATCCTCTCACACCGACCAATTTCACATATGCGGCTCTTCCCTATTTGCCGGCGACGGCCTCCACTCGTACCCGATTGATGATCCCGTCCCACCCGCCGGGGGTCAGCACGCTCAACCGATAATTTATTGAGCAGCCTATCGTGGGTGATCTTCTGCAGTTTCAGGATCACTATGGTCATCGCTCAGGCGGTAGAGGTTAGGATCACTCACGGGGCACAGGTTATCAAGCAGACCGGTAAGCGCTTCAATACCCTCCAATTCAGTGATTTCTCCGGATTCGACTCGTTTGCGCACTGATCTCAACCCGGTGAGTGTATCTCCCTGGTCTGTGTAGGCGGCAAAATAGGGCATTAGTATGAGGTTCGGGTCGGGATATGCGATAGAAATCATGGGTACCGCAATCGCAATAGCAGCGGCGCTGGCCAGGGTCAGTTGAACCATTTGTTCGAAATCCGTCTCCAGTTCTGCGCCATCCTCGCGCAGTGACCAGCGTATGGAATCGACTTGACGCAGACGGTGATCGACGGCTCTGCAACTGGCAAGCTCGTGCTTCATCTCTTTCGGGGCAATTAGCATGTAATGCAGGCCATCATCTTTACCCGTGCTTGCGCAGCCTGCGGTGAGGGATATCTGCAAAACAGCCGCGCAAAACATGACGGACGTATTTTTTTTCATGGCATGAACACGATCGGGGCGGCCGAAATGGCAGCGACCATTCCACCGATTAAAGCCACGCTGGCAACGAGGCCCGCGGTCTTCGCGGGACATGGTTTGTCGATAAGTCCACCGGCTGCTCTACCTGCCAGTATCAGTCTAGATTCGGCGTTGCAGAGAGGCTTTACGTCGCTCAGGGCGTTTCTCGCTCGGCTTGAGTGCACGAAGCCTGTTGAACCTTGCTATCCTGTGATTTCAACAGGGCGAATCCGGCGCCACGCCCGGCCCGGGTATAGCGAGGGAGCGGCGTTATCCTTCTGATCGAACTGATCATCCTGCTGACCTGTATCCTGGTCGGCGCCCGCATCGGCGGCATTGGCCTGGGTATCGTTTCCGGCCTGGGCCTGGTGGTATACGTGTTCGTGCTGGGTATGCCGCCGGGGTCGCCGCCGGCGGTGGTGCTGGGTATGATCCTGGCGGTGATCACCGCACTGGCCCTGATGGAAGCCGCCGGCGGGCTGGATTTCCTGGTGGCGGTAGCGGAAAAACTGCTGCGCAAGAACCCCCAGCGCATCACATTTATCGCGCCGCTGGTTACCTACCTGCTGATTTTCGCTGCCGGTACGCAGCATGTGATCTACTCCCTGTTGCCGGTGATTGCCGAGGTGTCCCGCAAGGCCGGTGTGAGACCGGAGCGGCCCCTGTCCATCAGTGTCATCGCGGCGCAGCAGGGGCTGATCGCCTCGCCTATTTCCGCTGTCAGCGTTGCCCTCGTGGGGGTGCTCGCCGATCTGAAAATTGGCTTGCCGCAGATCATGATGGTGACTGTTCCCGCCTCCCTGGTCGGCGTGTTGCTGGGTACCCTGTCCGTGGCCTGGCGCGGGCCGAACCTGGCGGCTGACACTGATTCCCCGGAACAACCCGTCGATGAGAGCGGCCCAGGGCTCAAGGATGTGCCACCCGGGGTTGAGAGCAGGGGTGCCGGAGGATGGGGTTCCTGCAGCGTGTTCCTCTTGGCGGTGGCGTTGATCGTGGTCATGGGCATCTTTCCTGAGCTGCGCCCGGTCTACGACACCGCGGCGGACGGCTCGGAACTGCGTGTCACCATGGCGTCTGCCATCATGATCATCATGTTGGCCGCGGCGGGCCTCATTGCCCTCCTGTTCCGCGCCAGCCCGGCGACGGCCGTCGGCGGGGCACTGATGCGCAGCGGCGTGGTGGCGGTGATTTCTATCCTCGGCGTATCCTGGCTCGGCTCCTCTTTCTTTGCCGGTAACGAGGAGCAGATCGTGGGCGCCATTGCGGACGTTATCGAAACGGCGCCCTACCTGTTCGCGCTGGGCCTGTTCGTACTGAGCATCCTGTTGTTCAGCCAGGCGGCGACCATCGTGATTCTGGCACCGGTCGGGGTGGCGCTGGGCCTTCCCGGGCCGATGCTGCTGGGACTCTACCCTGCAGTCAACGGCAATTTCTTCCTGCCAACGTACGGCACCGTGCTGGCGGCCGTGTCCTTCGACCAGACCGGTACCACGCGAATCGGGAAATACGTACTCAATCACAGCTTTATGCGCCCGGGCCTGGTGGCGACGGGCTCTGCCACGCTCACGGCGCTGGCACTGAGCCAGTTGTTGCTGGGCTGAACCACGCTACGCTTGCGAACAGGTGACAGACGCAACGGGTGGGAATCGTAACTAACCCGTTTTTCGCCCACCGTATGACTCTGTCTCTCGACCATCTATCTGGCCACAGGGTAGACGGCGGCATGCGGAACGGCCGCGGCGTCGCCGAGAAAGACGTACGCACGAATCATCGCAACACCTGCCTCCCCGGGCGGCGCATTGGAAGAGGCGGGTACTCTGGTCTACGCTGATTCTTGTGCTTGATACCGTTTGTTCGCCGGTGACGGGTTGCGCGGTACCCTAGGCGGACTGTGCCGCAAACGCAGCGGCTGTAAGCGGCCGGCCGTTCAGGCAGCCGGGTGTGCGACTGCCGCGGCCGATGCGGGTTGATGTGCCCGGCGAGCCGATCATCCGGGGTCGACTTGCGCAGCAATTTGGGGTAAATGTAATGACGCGACTTATGATAGATGACGTAACGACCGCGGCTGATTACCTGCATAGTGTGTCGCTCCCTGACCCTCCATACCGCACTCGTGGGGCGAGCCCATCACTTCCGCAGCCTGACTTCAGCGCAGGAGGCGGCCAGGCGATTGCGGTCGGCTCCCAGATCGCAGAATTCTCGCCCGATATTGCGCCTGATTTGCGAGCCTCAATATCCAATTCCTTCCTGCTGGCCCAACTTGCAGCCAACCGCTACCTGCAACAGCATCCTGGCGATAACAGGGCCTGGTACGAGCGCTACCTGGAGGTGTTGGCAAATGTGGGCTGGATTGTCGAGACGAAGCAGGAGTCAAAGCGACAGATAGACGGCGATTCAGCCGAGGTGCACGAGGCCATTCTGCCCGTACTGGCCTCGATCATGGGTACTGCAGTAGCCGCCACCACGGTCATCACTGCCATCCTGAAAGGACTTTCGGAGATGGACAAGGACTCACCGTGGATCACGCTCTTTGATCGCGAAAGCCAGCGGGCCTCTGCCAATCAGTTTCAGCTGAGCCATGCAGCGATTGATCTCGACGGCCGGCCACGTGTATCCGTCGGGTGTTTTGAACTTGATGCCAGCCGTTCAGTGACGCAAGTGCTCTTCTTTAAAATTTCATCGTCCGGGGCGACCCTCAACCACTTTGGCGCACAGTTGGGTATCAACGAAGGCGTATTCGACAACGTCAGTGCCGTTGTCGAAGCACGGGTTCAGGAGTACGTGACCAGCTACATCGCAGACATTCCCATCTGATGCTGGCGTTGCTGTCTGTATAGAGAGCCCGATCTGTGGTGTCAGCGGAAAGTCCTCGCGCGCGGTATGCCCGGCGCAAGTGTCGGCGCCACGAAGGTGGGGCCGCCGGCAACCACTCTGGCGTAGCCCCTGCCAAGTGCTAAATGTATGATAAACATGAAGTAGCCTCGCGACCGGCGGCTGCGGAGGTTGTGCTTGAAGCATCGCTTCTGGCAGAGGGCAGAGGTGCAACGCCGTCAAGACGCCGGGCAACGACTGATAGTCAGGAGAAAGCCCACTATGAGTGACGCATACATTATCGGCGCGGTGCGCTGCGCCGGCGGCCGCAAGAACGGACGCCTGTCCAAGGTCCACCCGATCGATCTGGGTGCCAAAGTTGTCGATGCATTGGTCGAGAAAACCGGGGTCGAGGTGGATGCGATCGACGACCTGATCTGGGGCTGTGTGTCCCAGGTAGGCGCGCAGTCTGGCAACCTGGGGCGGAACGTCTGCCTGTCCTCTGTGCTGGGTGAAAAAGTGCCCGGTACGACCGTCGATCGCCAGTGCGGTTCGGGCCAGCAGGCCATCCACTTCGCCGCCCAGGCGGTGATGTCCGGCACCCAGGATATTGTGATAGCCGGCGGTGCAGAGAGTATGTCGCAGGTGCCTATCGGCGCCAGCATCATCGACGGTGCCAAGGCCGGGCACGGCACGCCCTACGGCGAGGCCATCATGCAGCGCTACCCGGGTGTCCAGTTCAACCAGTTTGCCGGCGCCGAAATGCTGGTGAAGAAGTACGAACTGACGTCAGAGGAACTGAATCAGTTTGCCTACGACAGCCACGTCAAGGCCAGGCGAGCGGTGGAGGAGGGGCGATTCGAGGATGAGATCGTGCCGATCGAGGTCGCGCTCGAGGATGGTTCCCGCGAGATGCATATCCGGGATGAAGGCATTCGCATGGACGCGACCCTGGGAGCCATAGCCGGCCTGCAACCCCTGAGCGAGGATGGTGTGCTGACCGCAGCCAACGCCTCCCAGATCTGTGACGGCGCAGCCGCGGTGATGATCGCCAACGCCGATACCTGCAAGCGACTTGGCCTGAAACCACTGGCGCGTATAGTCGCCATGAGTGTGATCGGTTCCGACCCGGTGATCATGCTGGAGGGCCCGATTCCCGCGACCCGTAAGGTGCTCGAACGCGCCGGCCTCGGCATGGGTGACATCGACCTGTTTGAAGTCAACGAGGCCTTCGGATCCGTGCCGCTGGCCTGGGCAAAGGCCATGAACGCAGATCTCAACAAGCTCAACGTCAACGGCGGCGCCCAGGCGCTAGGCCACCCGCTGGGCGGCACCGGTGCCAAGCTGATGACGACTCTGGTGCACGAACTGCATCGCTCCGGAAAGCGCTACGGCCTGCTGGCCATCTGTGAAGGGGGTGGAACCGCCAACGGCACGATTGTGGAACGCGTGGAGGCGGTCTACGCCTGAGCTGCGATGTATCAGCGCTCCCCTAGCAGTCCGATCCACTTCCGCCAGCAGGTCGGCGCCTTCACGCGGCGTAAAACGGTAGCGTACGCGCACGACCGGCAGTGCCAGCTGCAGCAGCGTCCCTACGTCCGAGGGGCTCCCGTTCAGCACCACGTCGGCGCCGCTGGCCTCGATTGTCGCCTTGAGCTCGGCGACCTGCGCCGCGGAATAGCCCATGGCCGGCAATACCTGGCGCAAGTGGGTGAAGCGCTCCAGCGTCTCCGCGATGCTGCCCACGGCGAACGGTCGCGGGTCGATGATCTCGGCCACACCGTATTGCCGGGCCGCCACCCAGCCCGCGCCGTATCCCATGCCCCCGTGTGTGACCGTGGGACCATCCTCCACGATCAGTACGCGCCGGCCCTTGAGTTGCTGCGGCTGGTCGACACTGACCTCGAGGTCGGCCTGTAGTACGCGGGCGTCGGGGTTGAGCTTGGCGTGCAGGCCCATGATGGCCGCCACGTCTTCTGCCCTGGCCCCGGAGACCTTGTTGATCACCAGGATGTCGGCGCAGCGGAAATTGGTTTCGCCGGGGTAATAGCTTATGCCGTGCCCGGCCCGCAGGGCATCGCTGACCACGATATTGAGATCCGGCGCCAGGAAGGAAAAATCGTTGTTGCCGCCGTCCCACAGGATGATGTCCGCCTCCTGCTCGGCCTGCGCCAGGATCGCCCGGTAATCGACGCCGGCATAGATCACCAGCCCCTGGCTGACATAGGGTTCGTATTCTTCCCGTTCCTCGATGGTGCACTGGTGATGGTCGAGGTCCTCTACTGTCGCGAAGCGCTGTACCGCCTGCGCCTGCAGGTTGCCGTAGGGCATCGGGTGGCGGAGTGTCGCCACCCGGGTACCCCGGTCTTTCAGCTGTCGGGCCAGCCACTGGGTCAGCGGGCTCTTGCCGGCGCCCGTGCGCGTGGCGGTAATGCCGACCACCGGTTTGTGCGACACCAGTGAGGTCTGGGCCGGCCCCAGCAGCACGAAGCTGGCGCCCGCCGCCTGTACCCGTGATGCCTGGTGCATCACCGCCTCGTGGCTGACGTCGCTGTAGGCGAAAAACACGAACGTGGCCGAATACTGCCGGATCAACGCTTCCAGCTCGGCCTCATCATGAATGGGTATATCGTCCGTGTAGGTATCGCCGGCCATGGATTGCGGGTAACTGCGGCGTTCGATGAACGGTATCTGGGTGGCGGTGAATGCGCAGACATGAAACTCGGGGTGGTCGCTGAAGAAGGTCTTGAAATCGTGAAAGTCCCGTCCGGCGGCGCCCATGATGATGCAGTTGAACATGGTCATTCAGTTCTCCATCGCGATGTGTGTGCCGGCGCGACCTGCCAGCGCCGCCGAAAGGTCTGCGGGCTGGCAGATGATGGCCGGTTTACCCGTGGCGCGCACGAACCCCGCCGCCGCTTCCACCTTGGGCCCCATGCTGCCCGCCGGAAACTGGCCCTGGGTGGCCAGAGTGTCCAGTTCGTCGGGCGTCAGCCGGGTGAGCAGTTCGGCCTGCGCGGTATCGAAGTTGCGGTAGACGCCGGCTGCGCCGGTCACCAGCACCAGGCAGTCGGCACCGGTCAGCCGGGCGAGGAGGGCGGTGGCGAGGTCCTTGTCCACCACGGCCTCCACCCCTTCGAGGCCGCGGTCGGTTACAACCACCGGGATACCACCGCCACCGGCGGCGATCACGATGATGCCCAGGGACAACAGCTGCTCGATGACGTCACTTTCGATGATAGCCTCGGGGCGGGGCGATGCCACCACTCGGCGTACCCGGCCGTCGGGGCCGCTGATCAATGCCAGTCCCGCCTGCTCCAGGCTGGCCCGGTGTTGCGGCGACAGCCACGGGCCGATCGGCTTGGTCGGGTTGGCAAACGCGGGGTCGTCGGCCGCAACCGTCACCTGGGTCAGCAGCGTGGCGACGGGCCGCCGGCCCCCGGTCAGGTTGTGTATCGTCTGCTGCAGCACGTAGCCGATTTCACCCTCCGACTCGGCCACGCAGACCTCCAGCGGCAGCTTGTAGGCCTTGCCGAGAGCCTCCTCGACCCGGGTGAGGATGTAACCCACCTGCGGACCGTTACCGTGCGTCAACAGCAGTTCCGTTTCCCCTTCCAGCAAGGTGGCCAGTGGCGCCAAAGTGCGGGCCGCGAACTCGAACTGGCCCGCCATGCTCATGGCCCCGTCCGCGGCCGCAAAAGCATTGCCCCCGAGGCTGAGGACCAATCGTTTATACGGCAGTTCAGGGGACACCTCGAACTCCTTGCGGCTAGTTAACCAGCAGTAACTGGCCAGGTGAGCTACTCAGAATCTGCTCTGCCATGGCTGGCGGCAGTTGCTGCAGGCAGTCCCTGGGGAGAATCAGCAGGTCATAGGGCGACTGCCGGAGCAGGCGCTCCACGGCGCCGGCGGCGTGGCCGATGCTGGCGCAGGGGAGAACCCGGGTGCGTCCCGGTCGCAGCTCTGCCGCCTTCGCCCCGAGGTTTCCCGTCGTCAACGGATAGAGTTCACCCACCTCGCCCGTATCCACCAGCGCCTGTGCGGCCTGCAGCACCCTGGTGTCGCCGGCGCCGCCCGTCAGGAGAACCGCGACTCTCGGTATGGCAACCCTCGCCCGCTGCCGGGTCAACTGCCATCGCCGCCGCGGAGGAATAAACACATCCAGTTGGCCGTAGCGGGCCAACAGATCGGGCAGGCGTGTACCTGTCACCTGCTCGAACACCAGCTTGACCTGTGCCTGCCTGGCCAGGGTCAGCAATCCGGCACGTGTATCCCGGGCGGCCCGGCTGTGTCGCGCCTCCAGTTGGGTCGGGAGCAGGCCGCGCTCCCTGCCGCTGTCGAGAACGATTTCGGTGGTAAAAGGCAGGGTGGCCGCCTGCTGCAGGCGTTCGTCTTTCAGCTCCAGCCCCAGCAGGCTGCTGTTGAGGTCGCGGGCGATACCCACCAGGCTCTTCAGCACAACCGGGGTGATGCCATACAGGTCGATGGGCACCAGAATGGTGGTGCCGGTCTCCGCGTCATTCTTCATCTTTGTCAGCCCGCCGTCTGTCGGCGAACTTTCTCCGCAGTTTCTGCCATGCCTCGATCCTGTCGCTGACTGACTGGTCGACGGATGCCGCTGCGACGCCGAGCAAAAGTTCCAGCGCGTCGTTGACGGTATCCATCACGAAGACGCTGAATTGCCCGTCCGCGACGGCGTTGACCACGTCTTCGCGCAACATCAGGTTGACCGCGTTGGCCCGGGGTATCGCCACGGCGTGTTTGCCATCCAGGCCACGATGTCGGCAGATATCGAAAAACCCCTCGATCTTTTCGTTGACGCCGCCCACGGCCTGCACCTGGCCGTGCTGGTTCAGTGACCCGGTCACCGCAAGATGCTGAAGCACCGGGATACCCGTGATGGCGGAAATGAGGGCAACGAATTCGGCGACCGACGCGCTGTCGCCTTCCACGCCGCCGTAAGACTGCTCGAAGACCAGGCTGGCCGATAGCGGCAACGACTGCTCGCGGGCGTAGCGGCTGGCCAGCAGTGAGCTGATGATCATCACCGCCTTGGAGTGTATTTTGCCGCCCAGGTCCACCTCGCGTTCGATATCCAGCACCCCGCCGGTGCCCAGTCTCGCCGTTGCCGTGATCCGGGTCGGCTTGCCGAACGAGTAATCGCCGAGCATGTAGACCGACAGCGCGTTGACCCTGCCCACGGCGAGCCCGGTCGTTTCCACCAGCAGGATGTCGCGAAGAATGTGCTCGTGGGATTTCTCGCGGAACTGGTCGAGCCGGCGCACGGACGCCGCTACCGCCTCGTGGACGTGTTCTGCCGAGATCAGGTCGGCGCCCGCCTGGCGAGCGCAAAAATCACTCTCCACCAGCAGCTTGCCCATGTGGCCGCGATGCAGGCTGAGTTTCTCGCTGTCTTCCACGCGCCGGGCGGCGTACTCGATAACCCGGGCAACCGCCGCCCGATCCAGCGGCAGCAGCTTGTCCCGCTGCTGTAGCGTCCGGATCATGCGCGCAAACAGGGTGGTGCTGTCCGGGTTGCGGGAGACGTCCTCCGACATGTCCGCCGGCACCTTGAACAGCTGCGGGAATTCGGGGTCGTACTGTTCGAGTATGTAATACAGGTGGCGGTCACCCGTGAGCACGACCTTTACGTCCAGCGGCAGCGCCTCCGGCTGTAGCTGGACCGTATTGACAAAACTGAAAATCTGGTCGAGAGACTGGATGCGCAGTTCTCTCGCTCTCAGCGCCCGCTTGAGTGCCTGCCAGGCATACAGGTTGGTCAACACCTTGTCGGCTTCAATCACCAGGTAGCCGCCATTGGCGCGGTGCAGGGCGCCGGGCTTTATCAGGGTGAAGTCGGTCGTCAGCGTGCCCATCTGCGACACGTACTCCACCCGGCCGATGAGGTTGGCGAAGGTCGGGTGATCCTCGTAGACAATCGGCGCGTTATCCAGCGCGGCGTTGTCAACCAGCACATTCACGCTGTACTGCGGGAATTCCGTCAATTTCCGTTTGATGTTGTCAGTGGTCGGTGATTCGTCTTCCACGGTGGTGAAGGCCGCCGCCTGCTCCATGACGTCCGCGTGCACGGCATCGAGATACGCCACCACGGCCGGGTGATCTTCATAGCGGTCTTTCAGTTCAGCGAATACCGGGTCGATTGTCTGCCTGCAGAACACCCGGTTGAGTTCCCTGAACTTCTGCCGGCTCTCTTTTTTCCAGCCCGGCACCTGGCGCACCAGCGCCTTCAGCTTATCCTTGAGTTCCTCAATCACCGCTGTCGTCTTTTCCCGGGTTTCCTCGGGCAAGGCCTCGAACTCATCGGGCTTCATGACGTCGCCGTCTTTCAGCGGTGCGAGCGTGTAGCCGTTCGGCGTCTGAATCATGGCGACATTATTGGCGGTGGCCTCGTCGGCCAGCGCCTGGAAAGCGTCCTGCTCCTGGGACTGGAACTCCTCGGCCAGCTCCTGCACGCGGGTGCCGTACTCGTCACTCTGAAAGGCCGCCGGCAGCGTGACCAGTAGGTCTTCCACCACCGCGGCCATATCCTTCCTGAGCTGAACCGCCATGCCCCTGGGCAGGCGTAGCGCCTTCGGTTTGTCGGGCTCTTCGAAATTGTTGACGTAGCACCAGTCGTAGACCTCTCCCCGGGCTGCCGCAGGATCGGACTCGAAGACGCTCTGCAGCAGCTCGCGTTTCCCCACACCCGTGCTCCCCAGCACATAGATGTTGTAGCCTTCGTGGGGCATCCGCATGCCGAACTGCAGGGCTTCTATGGCACGATCCTGCCCGAAGTGATCGGCCAGCGGCTCGACCTGCTCGGTGGTCGTGAAATCGAGGTCTGCCGGGTCGCTTTTGCGGTACAGCTGCTCCACCGGGAGAGGGGTCGGTGGGATCGCGATCTGGAGTTGGGAACTGTCGTTCTCGGCCATGGCGTTTCCGTCGCTGTCGAAACCGTTAAACTTAAGAATAGATCAACCGATGCGCACCTGTACTTGCCGTCGATCAACGCTCTGTGGATCAGTGGCGTATCCGGTTGCGGCGGCTTGACTGTCCTGGACAGGTCCGGGTCCAGGGCACGGCCCCGTCCATTTGTTGTGCCATTCTGCACTACACTAGTGGAATGGGATCAGGTGAGGGAGGAGTGTGAAGATCATCAGAAAGCCGCGGAATGCGAACGCACGGGCGCACCTGCTGTGTCGGGGCAACGCGACATTTTTCTACCGCTGTAGTGCAGTGTTGGCGCTGTGTGCAGCCGCAGTGCTGTCGTGCCTGGCAGGGTCGGCTGCACCCGCGGTTGCCCAGGAAGAGCGTCGGGTGGCGCTGCTGCTGACCGTGGCGGATGCCATCACGCCCGCGACAATGGACTACGTGCAGCGCGGCATCGGCCAGGCCGAAGA
Source organism: uncultured Gammaproteobacteria bacterium (assembly GCA_963753815.1). Lineage (GTDB taxonomy): Bacteria > Pseudomonadota > Gammaproteobacteria > Pseudomonadales > Halieaceae > CAVWDU01. The sequence goes on along the minus strand of CAVWDU010000003.1, from coordinate 911,555 downwards.
CCAGGGTGCCGAACTGCTCATCCTGGCGCTCGATACGCCCGGGGGGGCTCATGACCTCGACCCGTGAGCTGATCAAGTCAATACTTGCCGCCCGCGTGCCGGTAGTGACCTACGTTTCGCCATCGGGCTCCCGCGCGGCCAGCGCCGGCACCTATATTCTGCTTGCCAGCCACGTTGCGGCGATGGCGCCGGCCACCCATCTCGGGTCCGCCACACCGGTACAGCTGGGAGGCCTGCCCGGTATGCCGTCGGACGCCACGGCAGAGAAGCAGCCCGAATCCGGCGCCCCCGAAAGCGACGACGGTAGCGCTCGAGAACCGGAAAATGCGCCCGCGAAAGGCAAGAGTGCAATGGAGCGCAAGGTGATGGAAGACGCGGTCAGCTATATCCGCGAACTGGCGCAACGCCACGATCGCAACGCGGCTTGGGCCGAGCGAGCCGTCCGCGAGGCCGCCAATCTTGGTGCGAGCGAGGCACTGGCGCAAAATGTAATCGACGTGGTGGCTAAGGATACCGGCGACCTGCTCGCCCAGCTCGATGGCATGACCGTGGATCTCGCCAGCGGAAAGACAACGCTGAATACGGGTGAGCTAGGCGTTGTACGCGTCGATCCCGACTGGCGCACGCGGTTGCTGTCGGTCATAACAGACCCGAATATCGCCTATTTCCTGCTGCTGCTGGGCTTTTACGGGATTGTGTTCGAGCTGGCCAATCCCGGTAGCCTGGTACCCGGCGTGATTGGCGCCACCTGTTTGCTCCTCGCGCTGTTCGCGTTCCAGATACTGTCGGTGAATTACGCGGGGCTGGCGCTGATCCTTCTCGGTCTGGCGTTCATCGTGGCCGAGGCGTTCCTGCCCAGTTTCGGCATTCTCGGGGTCGGTGGTGTGGTGGCCTTTGTCGCAGGCTCGGTGATTCTGATGGACGGTAGCAACCAGGCGGTGTCTCTGCCCGTCATCGGCGGGATCGGCGCCATCGCCGCGGGCTTCCTGTTGTGGGCCGTGACCCGCCTGGTGAGCCTGCGCCGCAAAACCCCGGTCTATGGCGTCGAGCATCTCGGGGAGGAAGCGGCGGTCGCAACGGATAGCTTCGAGGCCCATGCCGGGCACTACGAGGGTCATGTGCGGATGAATGGCGAACGCTGGCATGCAGTCAGCGATGAGCCGATAAACGACGGGGATTCGGTGCAGGTGGTCTCGGCTGAAGGGCTGACACTGCAGGTGAAAGCGAGCGAGCAGCACTGAGAGCAATCCCCATATAACCAGGAGGTGCCCATGTACGCGAATTTCATGCCTTATTTCATACCGGTTGCGCTGTTGGTCGTTATTCTGGCCTCGGCGATCAAGATCCTGCCGGAGTACGAGCGCGGCGTTGTTTTCTTCCTCGGCAGGTTCCAGGGCGTCAAGGGACCGGGGCTGGTGATCGTGATTCCCGGTCTGCAGCAGATGCAGCGGGTGGACTTACGGGTGATTACCCTCGACGTGCCCAGCCAGGATGTGATCTCCCAGGACAACGTGACCGTGCACGTCAATGCCGTGCTCTACTTTCGCGTCGTCGACCCTGAACGCGCCATCATCCGCGTCGAGGACTTCGAAGCCGCGACCAGTCAGCTGGCGCAGACCACGCTGCGCTCGGTGCTGGGCAAGCACGACCTGGACGAAATGCTGTCGGAGCGCGACAAGCTGAACAACGACATCCAGGAAATCATTGACTCGCAGACCGCAGAGTGGGGCATCAAGGTCGCCAATGTGGAGATCAAGCAGGTCGACCTCAATGAGTCGATGATTCGCGCCATCGGTCGCCAGGCCGAGGCCGAACGCGAGCGGCGCGCCAAGGTTATTCACGCAGAGGGCGAACTGCAGGCCTCGCAGAAACTGGTGGAGGCCGCCCGGGTGATGGCAACGAGCAGCGGCTCCATGCAGTTGCGCTATCTGCAGACCCTGGCCGACATGAGCAACACCAATTCTTCGACGGTGGTGTTTCCGCTGCCCATCGAACTCATGGAGAGTTTCACCCGGGCTGCGTCGAATGCTACCCGGCCGGCGGACGAGCCAGAATCCGGGGCCTGAAGGGCACGCCTCTTGCCAGCGAATCCCCGCCTCACCCTGGGCGCTTCAGGACTCCACTGAGCGCGATTATCACAGCTCAGAGCCTTGCGGGTATGCCTGGGGCGACCGGAACCCCAATCAGGTGTCAGATGCTGTTGTATCAGGTATCTCGGACGACAGGACGTCGAATCGGTGAGATAGGGGAGCCGGGCCCTCGGCCTTATTCTTCGGCGGGTGACTCCGCAACGTGTTTCTGGGTCCTTACCACCGTCGCCTGCAGGGCAAATGCGGCGAGGCTCAGTATAAAGATGGCGCCGGACTCGAACAGGATGGTTTCCGGCGCCATATCCTTGCTCTGCAGAACGATGAGCCGCGACAGTGCCGTGATCGCGATGAACAGGGGGTACAACACGGGAATTTCGCGACTGCGGTAAAACGTGCCGACCATCGAGATGACTTCGGTGTAGAGAAACAACAGCAGGATGTCGGCGATTGCGATGGTGCGGTTGTTCCACACCACGGCCAGCTCGATCAGCACCGCACCGACCGTCATCAGCACGATCAGGATGAGAATCGTTTTCTCTATGCCTGAAATTATCGTCGAGAAATTCACCTGCACTCCTTGGGGGCCTGTGGCTCTCAAAACGCTAGGTTACAGGGTTGTGGTGATACAGCAAGGCTCGCCAGTTTCTACACGTTCACCGCTCCCGGAATCCGTCAGGTGGCGACCGTGGCCTGGCAGGAGCGCGATTCATTGCTTGCTGTGCGATTATGATTGCAATATACTTGATTAGTCAAGCATATAGCAAGTGAATGAGTCCAATGAAAAAGCAGGAGAAATGTGCCGCGGCAGTGGTGCGGCTGTGGGCGGGCAGTGCCCATGTGTCCAGGCAACTCGACAACAGCCTGGGCGCGATACACGGCATCGGCCTGACCGAATACATGGTGCTGCGGCAGCTGGACAAGGCACCGAACAGTACCCTGCGCAGGATCGACCTGGCCGATGCTGTTGGTCGCACCGCCTCGGGCATCACCCGCATGTTGCGGCCGATGGAAAAAATCGGCCTGGTGGAAAAAGACGTCAGTGAGCGGGATGCACGGGTCAGTCTGGTGCGGATGACCGCGAGTGGTGAGCGCGTCTACGACGAATCTTCGGCGACGGTGAATCAGCAGGCGCAAAGTCTGCTGAGTGGGCTCGATGACCGCAGGCTCGATGCGTTCCTGGAACTTCTGGATGCGGTTCCAGGCGCTTGACTCAGGTTCCAGGCCGGCAGGTGCACAAGCCCGGTATGCGAACGGGTCTGACTATGTTGAGTATTTTCGCAAATTTCGGCGACCTGGCGCAGGGGTCGACCGTAGAATGGGGAGGGTCAACCACGAGATATTCACTATGATAGGGCGTCTGCTCACACTCGCATTCATTGTCGGCGCAGGGTACTGGTATTGGTCCGGCCCATACCAGGAGCGCACCAATCCAAGTTATGATCAAAAACTTGAGCGCTACGCCGAAGAGATGCGTCACTGTATTCGAGGGATTAATTACAAGGCCGGGACCGGGGCAGCGACCGGCGACCCTGAGACGATCTGCTCCGAGCGTCTCAACCTCTACCGTGACGAAGGGCGCTGGCACTCGTATGATGACGTCCGGCCCGATTGATAACCAACAGGGTTTTGCGCCGCGGCCGCTGGTGTCGCGGGAGACAGGTAGTTTTCGGGCGACACAATCACCTGAGGAAATCAATTCATGACCAGTTGGCACCACACCTGGATACCGCTCCTGTCGATACTGCTGTCGCCCGGCCTGTACGCAGATGACACCGCTGCGATCGATGCGGTGCTGAACGGCTTTCACCGTGCTGCTGCAACGGCGGACTACGATCGCTATACGTCACTGATGGCGGATGACATCGTGTTTCTGGGCACGGACGCGAGCGAGCGCTGGCAGGGTGAAGCGTTCGCTGACTTCGCCCGGCCGCACTTCGACAGCGGGCGGGGTTGGGAGTACCGGCCACGGAATCGGCGGATCAGCGTGTCCGGCGATGGCAAGGTCGCCTGGTTCGACGAAATGCTGGGCCACGAATAAGCTCGGCACCTGTCGCGGCAGCGGGGTACTGGTGCAGGTGTCCGGTCAATGGAAGGTCGCGCAGTACAATCTCAGCGTACCGATTCCCAATGAACTCGTTGACGATGTTGCAGACCAGATTCGGGCGTTTGAGGGCAACGGGGGCGTGACACCGGGTACGGCTGCTACCGCGGAGTCCCTGCGGGACGCAGAGCCTGTAAAGGCTCGCTGAAACCGTCGCAGTGATAACAGCTTCCCGGCTAAAACGGAAACTCGGTCCCCACGGTCCAGCCCCTGAATCCTGACCCCTGCTGATAGCCTATCCGCACCCTGCGGAACGTGTAACCGAGGATTTTCCGGGGTTGCAGCAGTCCCACCGAGACACCGAGTTCATGAATGTCATGGATCTCGGAGCGGTCCGTGAGCCGCTTTCCCACCGTCCATTCCGGGTAGTAGCTCTGTAATCGGTAGTAGACGCCCGCGTTAAGCTGTTGCCCGGCCACCCGAACAGGAACATCGCGGCGCAGGTCGACGCCGGTCTCGACCAGGCTGAAACCGTGCTCGCGCCCGCTGTTCAGCTGCAGTTCTCCCGCCAGGCGCGCGGATGCGCCCCAGCGGACCTCCCAGCGCTCATCGAATATCCATGTTCCCAGCAATCTTGCTCCGACAGCGCCCAGGATGAAGACCTCACTGGAAACAAAATCGTGCCCGGCTCCGGCCTGTGCGAACGGTCTTACGATCCAGGTGTCGTCGAGGGGGATTGATACCTGCAATCCAGGCATCGCCGACAGCGTGACGAGGTTCTCATCAATCTGGTCTTCCAGCCAATCGAAATCCTCTACTTCATCGTACCCGACCGTCACCGGGAGCAGCCACTTCACCCCGAATTCGGGATCGTCTTCGTCGAGCCGGGCCGACGTGATGCTGAGAGGCAGGGTGATCATGGAAAGCCTGCGTCCGTCGATTTTGTACACGCCGGTACCCATCACTATCGGATAGACGTAGCTCAGGTCGACGTCTTCCAGCTCGGCTGCCTCCTCTGCCGAGTCCTGCGCGAACGTGGTTTCGGCCAGGAACACCAGCAGGCTGGTTAACATGTATGCGAATAGAGTCATGACCGGAGTGTAGTAAAGTCTGTGCAACTGGTAGTGTGCTGACACAGATCACAGGCATTGGGGTACAAGCTGGGCATGCTCAAGATCCTGGCGCTGCGTGAGAAAGCGAGCGAGGAGTTGGGGGATGACTTCGACCTCGCCGCGTTTCACGACCTGGTGCTGCTGGAGGGGGCCATGCCGATGTCCGTGTTGGAGCAGCGCGTGGACAACTGGGTCAGCGAGAGTCGGTAGCTACCGACGCGAAGACATTATCGTAAGCACCTGAAGACGCGCACCAGTTGCCCCGCCCTGACCTCGTAGTATTCACCTCCGTAGTCCTTGCGCCGTGCGTCGGGCCGACAACAGGGCAGGCGATGACCAGGACGACCCGTATCGCCTTGTACCAGCTGGCTGACGACCGACACCTCGGTGGACGGGTCCTGAAATGAGTTTGTGGAGTCGAACAGGCTGGCGCAGCCACTCAGGCAACAGACAGCGGCGCCTGTGATCACTGTCTTTTCCATCGTCATTTTAATCCTCATGATCAATAACCTGCTTACACGTAAAGAGGCCGAAGGGCGCCCTGCATCGCCGGCGCCAACTTCGAGCGGGAACGAACGAAACATCCGGGGATGGCACCACATTGGAGCGTTCGTGCAGATGTCGGGGCCTCAGCCGGGTGCGTTTGTCACCGCGGGCCCGTTTTTCCTGGCCCCGCTGTTGATAACGCAATCGCCGTGCCAACTACAGATGAAGGTTTTTTTGTTGCGGCCCTGGTTGTCGGCGGGCAGGAACGCAGGCACGGCTACAGATGCAGGCGCAGGTGCGGCACAATTCAGGACGCGCTAAAGTCAGAAGTGGCAGTATTGGGCTATCCACACTTTATTAGGGAGACGGCGATGAAGCCGATGACAATCGAGATCGAGGAAGAGCAACTGGACGACCTGCGCCTGCGACTTGCGCAGACCCGGTGGCCGGAAGCAGAGACCTGCGATGGCTGGGAACAGGGTATGCCCCTGGCCTACACCCGGGAGCTGGCGGAATACTGGCGCACGTCCTATGACTGGCGTCGGTTTGAGCGGCGGTTGAACGGTTGGGAGAATGTGCGTACCGAGATCGATGGCATCGATATCCATTTTATCCACCGCCGCAGCCCGGAACCCAACGCGTTGCCGCTGATCATCTCGCACGGATGGCCGGGATCCGTCGTCGAGTTTCACAAGATCATAGAGCCGCTGACAGATCCGACGGCGCACGGCGGCAACCCGGAGGATGCGTTTCACCTGGTGGTGCCATCGCTGCCCGGCTACGGCTTCTCGGGCAAACCTGCGAGCACCGGCACATCGGTGGAAGCCATCGGCCGCATGTGGGGTAAGCTGATGGCGCGACTCGGCTACGATCGCTACGTGGCGCAGGGCGGGGACTGGGGTGCGATGATCACCCAGAGCATGGGCAGTACCGAGCAACAGCACTGTGCCGGATTGCATACCACCATGCCGATCGTCGCGCCCGATCCGGCGACAATGAACGACCTCACCGCAACCGAGAAAGCGGCGCTCGATGACCTGGCGGCCTACAAGCAGACCGAATCAGCATACGCCCGGCAACAGTCGACGCGACCGCAAACGCTTGGTTACGGGTTGGCCGATTCGCCCGTGGGCCAGATGGCCTGGGTGGTGGAGAAGTTTTACACCTGGACCGATTGTGAGGTGGATGGCGTCAAGCACCCCGAGAATGTGATCTGTCGAGACGAGTTGCTGGATAACGTGATGCTTTACTGGCTGAACAACTGCAGCGCCAGTTCCGCTCGGCTCTACTGGGAAAGCTTTGGAGCCACGGAGCTCACCCCGATTGATATTCCCGTAGGCTGTTCTATCTTCCCGCGTGAGTTGTTTCGCTGCAGCCGCCGCTGGGCGGAGCGTCGATTCAGCCAGCTCATCCACTGGAACGAACTGGAACGCGGCGGCCACTTCGCGGCCCTGGAACAACCGGAAGTACTCATCGATGAAATCCGGCGGTGTTTCAGACCATTGCGGTAAGCGGATTGCTGTTGCGACCAAGACCCTCGTGATTGAGGTGCCCCTGGAGTTTTGCGGCAGTGGTGACGTTAACGACTCAAAAACAACAAGGGAGCGGTGAAGCTATGGCGTGGGCTGTGCTGGTAGTGGCGGGTTTGTTCGAGTGCGGGTGGGCGATCGGGCTCAAGTATACGGCGGGTTTTACCCGGGTCATTCCGTCCACGCTGACCCTGGCGGCCATGGTGGTCAGTGTGTGGCTACTGTCGATCGCCATGAAAACCATCCCGGTCGGCACCGCCTATGCCGCGTGGACCGGCATCGGCGCCGTGGGTGTGGCGATACTGGGCATGGTCCTCTTCGGTGAGTCCCGGGATGCCCTGAGGTTACTGTGCCTGCTGTCTATCGTCGCGGGTGTGGTGGGTCTCAAGCTGGTTTCGGGCTAGCAGCCTGTCGGGCTCAGGATGATTTCACCGCAACGGTCCGACGCCAGTGCGACCCTACGTTGCGTAAATCGGGCAAATAGACGATAGTCGCTGCGAGTCGTCGCAGCTGGCAGCGTGTTTACGTAAGATTCGGGCTGCTGCAAACTAAGCGTTCGAGACCCCGTTACCCCCGGCTCAGGGACTCTCATGGCGAACGTGACCCGGTATGATCCCAACTCGCCGACGGCAATCCCTGATCGGTGAGTTTGGGTTCCACGTCCAATGACTATAAGCGAATAATTGTGATGGTAGAGCGCATACTCAAATGGCTCGGCGCCCTGTTGGCTGTCGGTGTCCTGGTCGGCGGGGTTTTCGTCGTCAACGCGATCTGGTTCAAGCCGTTCAGCATCAACGTGTTCTACGAGCGTGTCTTCATCGAGGCAGCGCTGGATGACCCGGAACTGTTGACCATGCTGCGGGTGCTGGAACCCCTGGGGTTCGACGGCCACAACGCCCGCCTGAGCGACGAGTCGCCGGAGCATACCCGCGAGCAGATCGACAAGCTGCAGCAGGACCTCGAAACCCTGCACAGCTATGATCGCGCTTCTCTGTCGGGACAGGAGGCGTTGTCCTACGACGTGCTCGACTGGTTCCTGACCAGCCAGGTCGAGGGTATACCCTTCACCTGGCACGATTACCCGGTGAACCAACTCGACGGCGTGCAGAACAACCTGCCGGAGTTCATGGTCACGCAGCACCCGCTGGATTCCGAGCAGCGCGCCGAGTACTACATCGCCCGCCTGGGGCTGTTCGGCACCAAGTTCGAACAGTTGCTGGAAGGGCTGCGGTTGCGCGAGTCCAGGGGCATCATCCCGCCGCGATTCGTGGTCGAAAAAGTGTTGACTGAGATGCGCGGTTTCGTCGCCACGCCGGCCCGGGAGAATATACTTTTCACCCATTTTACCCAGGCCCTCGAGGATATCGACGCGCTGCCTCAGCCGCGCGCGGAGGACCTGAGGGGGCAGGCATTTGACGCAATCGAGGATTCAGTCTACCCGGCCTACCGCGCACTGATCGCCTACTTCGACGGGCTGCTGTCGACAGCGACGGATAATCACGGCGTCTGGGCACTGCCGCAGGGAGACGCCTACTACGATCATCGATTGCGGGTTTCGACCACCACCGACATGACCGCCGACGAAATCCATGATCTCGGCCTGGCCGAGGTGGCGCGCATCCAGGGCGAGATGGACACCATACTGCGGGAACAGGGTCTTTCAGAGGGCACGGTGGCCGAGCGTATGCTTGCCCTGGGCGGTGAGGCGCGATTCCTCTATCCCGACACAGAAGCCGGCCGGGACGAGATCATTGCGGACTTCCAGGCAATCATCGACGAGATCAATGCCGAGATGAGCGCCTGGTTCGTCACCCTGCCCGAGGGCTCGGTGGAGGTGGTGCCGGTTCCCGAGTTTCGCCAGGATGGCGCCCCCGCTGCCTATTACTTTCCGCCTTCGTTGGATGGTTCGCGCCCCGGTCGCTTTTTCGTCAACCTGCGCGACCCGGCCGAAATGCCGAGTTTTCGTATGCGCACGCTGGCCTACCACGAGGCCGTGCCGGGCCACCATTTCCAGTCGACCATCCAGTCGGAGTTGACGGGCGTGCCGCAGTTTCGCCGGGTGCTCCCCTTTACGGCCTACAGCGAGGGCTGGGGCCTGTACGCCGAACGCCTGGCATGGGAGGCAGGTTTTCAGGAAGACCCGTACGACAACCTCGGGCGGCTGCAGGACGAGCTGTTCCGCGCGGTACGCCTGGTGGTCGACACCGGCATACACCGCAAGCGCTGGAGCCGGGAGCGGGCGATCGATTACATGCTGGGCAACACCGGTATCGCGGAGAATGACGTGGTTGTCGAGATAGAGCGCTACTTCGTACTGCCGGGCCAGGCCACAGCGTACAAGGTGGGCATGATCAAGATGCTGGAGCTACGCGAGCGCGCCCGCGCTGCGCTGGGAGAGGCGTTTGATATTCGCCAGTTCCACGAACTGGTGCTGGGCAACGGCGATCTGCCGCTGACGCTGCTGGAAGAGCAGGTGGAGGCATGGATTGCCGAGCAGGCTGGCTGGCAGTCCGTCAGATTTGGAGCTCCGTGACCCGGATCACCCTGATTCCGGCACACTGCCAGCAACAGAGATTCAGCATGGTGCAGCGGTTGGCAGGAGCGCCGGCTGTGCTTAGGGTGTGACCCTGCTATGCTTTTGAGGTGAAGGATCGCGCCCGGTGACAGGCGTTCGCGTGGGTGTGACGCTAGCCGCCAATAGCAGCCCGTCCATTGCAGCGCGATCTACTCAACTGCCAGCGAGGAAACACCACCATGGCCACGCCCCTGTGGACACCTTCATCCGCACGCCGTGAGAACAGCAACCTCACCCGCTTCGGCCGTTTTGTCACGGAGCGCTATGCTCGCACCTTACCGGATTACGCGGCCATGCACCGCTGGTCGGTGGAGGAGGCAGCCGAGTTCTGGTCCGCCATCTGGGATTTTTGCGGGGTGATCGCGGCGGAGAAAGGCGAGACGGTGGTCGAACAGGGCGACACGTTTCCCGCCCAGGATTCGCCCGCGGCGCGCTGGTTCCCGGACGCGCGGCTGAATTTCGCCGAGAACCTGCTGCGCCACCACGACAAGCGCACCGCGCTGGTCTCCATCCTGGAGAACGGACGCCGCAGCACGTTGACCCATGCCGAGCTGTACCACCGGGTGGCGCAGCTCTGCCGCTGCTCTGCGGGCCGAGGGTGTGGGCGTGGGCGACCGCGTGGCGGGTTTCCTGCCCAACATTGCCGAGACGGTCATCGCCATGCTGGCCACCACCAGCCTCGGCGCGGTATGGACCTCGTGTTCTCCCGACTTCGGGCTCAACGGTGTACTCGACCGATTCGGCCAGATCCAGCCCGAAGGTACTGTTTGCTGCCGACGGGTACTACTACAACGGCAAGACCTGCGACTGCCTGGAGCGCGTCGCGCAGCTCTCGCGAACGCATCGACAGCCTGGAGCAAATCGTGGTGATTCCGCTGGTGGCGGAATCGCCTGCACTCGACGGCATTGCCGGTGGCGTCCTTTTCGACGACTTCCTCGATCGCGATGCCCGCGAGGTGGAGTTCGCGCACCTGCCGTTCGATCACCCGCTGTACATCATGTATTCGTCGGGCACCACGGGCGTGCCCAAGTGCATCGTGCACGGTGCCGGCGGGTCGCTGCTGCAGCACCTGAAGGAGCACCGGCTGCAGGTGGACCTGTCGGCACGAGGACGTGTTCTTCTACTTCACCACCTGCGGCTGGATGATGTGGAACTGGCTGGTGTCGGGTCTTGCCACCGGCGCCACCCTGGTGCTCTACGACGGCTCGCCCTTTGCCGGCAACGGCAGGGTACTGCTGGATGCAATCGATGCCGAGGGCATCAACGTCTTCGGCACCAGCGCCAAGTTTTTCGCGGCGCTGGAAAAAGCCGGACGTGCGGCCGCGCGGCAGTCACTGTCTCTGGACAGCCTGCGCACGATACTGTCCACGGGTCGCCGCTGTCGCACGAGAGCTTCGACTACATCTACCGCGAGTTCAAACAGGACCTCTGCCTCTCGTCGATCTCCGGCGGCACCGACATCCTGTCCTGCTTTGTGGGGGGGTGCCCCGTGCTGCCGGTGTATCGCGGCGAAATCCAGGCGGCCGGGCTCGGGATGGCGGTCGAGATCTGGAACGATGACGGCGAGCCGGTGCGTCGCGGAGAAGGGTGAGCTGGTGTGCACGCGGCCTTTTCCCAGCATGCCCGATCGGGTTCTGGAACGATGCCGACGGCAGCCGCTACCGCAGCTGCCTATTTCGAACGCTGGCCCGGATGTGTGGGCACAGGGCGACTACGGTGAACGCACCGCCGCACGGCGGCTTCATCATCCACGGGCGCTCCGACGCGGTGCTCAACCCCGGCGGCGTGCGGATCGGCACTGCGGAGATCTACCGCCAGGTGGAACGCCTCGAAGAGGTCCGTGGAAAGTATCGTCATCGGCCAGCAGTGGGACGACGACGTGCGCGTGGTGCTGTTTGTGGTGCTGCAGGACGGTGTAGCCCTGGACGATGCGCTGCGCCAGCGCATCCGGTCACTGATCCGGGAGAACACGACGCCGCGTCACGTGCCGGCGAAGATCCTTGCGGTCGCCGATATCCCGCGCACCCTGAGCGGCAAGATCGTGGAACTCGCGGTCCGTAACGTGGTGCACGGGCAGCCGGTGAAGAACACCGACGCCCTCGCCAACCCCGAGGCGCTGGACCTGTACCGCGATCTACCCGAGCTTGCCAGCTGAACCCGTGCCAGGGATACGTGTACGGAGGTTACGAGCGAAGGTCACTCGCCTTCCAGCGCGTCTTTCATTCTTTCCCGGCGCTCCTCTTCCGCCACCAGGGCCGCCTTGATTTCAAGCATCACGGCATCGACATCCGCGTCGTGGTCGTCCAGTTCGAACTGTCCGGTCAGGGCGTGGTCCGGGTGCAATTCACCCGCTTCGTAAAGCGCCCAGATCTCTTCCGCATAGTGGCTTTCGAGGAGTGCGGGTGAGAACAGGCCGTAGTACTCGGTCATGTTCCTGACATCGCGCGCCAGCATCGATTGGGCGTTGTTGTTAGACGCCGCATCGACCGCCTGTGGCAGGTCGATGATGACAGGGCCGTCCTCGTCGACCAGCACGTTGAACTCCGACAGGTCACCGTGGATCAAACCGGCACAGAGCATGCGCATCACGTACTGCATCATCAGGGCGTGATCTTCTTCGGCCTGTTCTGCAGACATCGAGACATCATTGAGTCGCGGCGCGACATCGCCGTCCTCGTCGGTGACTAATTCCATCAACAGGACGCCGTCGAAGCAGCCGTAGGGCTGCGGTACCCTGACCCCGGCCCGGGCGAGGCGATTCAGTGCGTCGACCTCCGCGTTCTGCCAGGTTTCTTCCTGCTGTTTGCGCCCGAACCTGGAGCCCTTTTCCATAGCGCGTGCACGCCGGCTGTTGCGTACTTTACGGCCTTCGGTGTACTGCGCGGCTTTTTTGAAACTGCGCTTGACGGCATCCTTGTAGATTTTGGCGCAGCGGATGTTACTGCCGCAGCGGACCACGTAGACATCCGCCTCTTTTCCGCTCATCAGCGGCCGGATGACTTCATCCACCAGACCGTCGTCGACGAGGGGTTGCAGGCGTGGGGGCGTTTTCATTCGGGTCGGGTCGTGTTCGGGGAAACGCGCATACTACTATGGATCGGGAAGCGTCATCCATGTCACTGGCTGTCGGGGATGCATTTTCGGGAGAAAACCCGTAACCGCCAACGAACCGGCGCCGGGTGGCGGCCAGTAAACCAGGGCGCCTAGTGCAGGCGCGTCACCACCGGCAGTGTAAGGCGAGTCGGGGTTCCGGGCCCGAGGTGCAGTTTTACCGTGGCGGTGCGTGCATCTTCCCGTGTCTCCCTGGCCACCACGCCGCCGCTGTTATAGTTGCGCTGGTTTGCCAGCCCGTTGGACGGGCGGATGAAAAGGCGCAGCCGGCTGCCTTTGGCTACCTGCCGCGAGATGAAATAGAAGCGATCGAAGACCACCGGCTCGGCCACGCCCGGCGTCATCAGCGTTTCGCTTTCCAGCGAGTGGCGGTAGCGCAGGCGCAGGGTCTGGCCGGTGAGGGCAATGCTGGTGCCGTCCGCGAGGATCTCGTACAGGGTCGCGTTGATGTCGGTATCCGGCACATCCGTCTCCAGCCAGGTGTCCAGGCGCAGGTAGCCGGTGATTTCCATCGCCTTCGCCAGCGGCTCGGACTGGTAGATGAGCCCGTCGCCGTCGGTCGCCAGTACTTCCGAGGCGTCGGTGAGGTAGTCCCGGGAGGGTGTGAGCATGACCTTGCGATAGTCCAGTGGGTCGTAGACGTAATGGTCAACGTCTGCGGCGTCCGGAGGCTCCGTCACCAGCTTCCCGGCCCGGTCCAGGCTGCCCGCGCTTTTTGCCGATTGCAGGTGCAGTACCAGATGCTGGTCGGCAATGGCCTCCAGCGAGGGCGCGCTGCGCCAGCGGTTGGCGCCGGCGACGAAGTAAGTAACGCGGTCCAGCAGAAACGCCGGGCGCGGTCCTTCGCCCAGCACCCAGCGGTACCACTCGCGATCCAGGCCCAGGGCATCGAACATCATTGCGTTCCCAAACTTCACACCACCGAAGGTTTGCACGGGTTTGCGGGTGCCGCCATGATTCCAGGGCCCCAGTACCAGGAAATGCCTGGCCTTGCCGCTCTCACTGCCGTGCCGCATATGGCGGTGGTAGTAGGCCATCGCGCCCGGCTGGTCGGCGTCGTAGTAACCGGTGATGGTGAGAATGGGCAGGTCCAGCCGGGCGTACTGCTCCGGCGTGGGTGCGCGTTCGGCCCAGTAGCCGTCGAATACGGGGTGCGCCATCCACTCCTGGAAGTGCGCGTTGGGCATGCCCGCCCGTTTGTCGAGGGTGTCGAACGCCGCCCCGGAGGTGTGGTAGCCGCGAAACACCCGGTTCCAGAATCCCTTGTCGCCGAACCCCTTGCCCCGTGGCGTTATGCCGCTGGTGAGACTGAGCCAGCGGAGGCTGTAGGGAACCGGTACGTTGTAGTTCATCGGGAAGTCGATGCCGGGAAATGCGGAGGCGATGGGCACGATACTGGCCAGCCCTTTCGGTTGGTGGCGCACGGTCGACCACTGGTTGTAGCCCGCGTAGGAGCCGCCGCGCATCAGCACGCGCCCGTCCGACCAGGGCTGTTTTGTGATCCACTCCACCACGTCGCGCCCGTCCAATCCATCGCCGGGTGAGAACGGCACAAAGCTGCCGCCGCTGTCGCCGCGCCCACGGGCATCCACGGTGAGGAAGGCGAAGTTGTTGCGGGTGAAGTAGCGCGCGTCCGGGTCAAAACGCTTGCCGCTGTAAGGCGTGATGGTGACGATGGTGGGAAAGCGCTTTTCGGTGCCTCTGGCGCCGGCACCAGGGTCACCGACGGCGGGGCGGTAGAGGGTGCCATTCAGCGGGGTGCCGTCGGCCATGGGAATCTTTAGCCCCCGGTCGATGTTGACCTCACTGTTCCCGGCATCGCTGTTGCTTTGGCTACCCGCCCAGTTTGGGGCGGCGAATAGCGCGCAGGCGATCAGCCGGAGGATGGGGGTGAGCCACCCGCTGCGGATTCGAATCGCGATCCGCTCAGGCGACAAGGCGTTCCAGCAACGGGTACAGGGTGCTCGCCGCTATCGCCGCCATGACCCACTTCACGAGGCGCATATCCGCCCTCAGGTCACTCAAAGAGGTTTCCAGGCGTTCGAATCGGCGCTCATGCCTGGCGAAGCCTTCCTCCATACGCGACTCGACGGCGTCAATCCTTTGGTTAACGCTTTCGAACGAACGGTCGAGCCGCTCATCAAGGTAATCCCTGGTGACCAGCGCATCCATATTGAACACAAACGCTTCCGACATAAGTTCTGCCTGTGCCTCGGCCTGGGCTTCCGGTACCCCGGCTTCCTTCAAACGACGGGCGAACTTGAGTGTATCAAAAGCGACTGCAGCCATACCAACCTCTCCTCCACCCCACATCCTGGGGGAGAAGGCGGCTTATCGGAACACCAGATGTGTTCCGGGTGGTGAGTCCGGGCAATTCGGCCTTGCGTGGCTGAAGCCGCGTGGCCACCACCTTTGACAGTCCCCTACCTGGCCGGAATTGATAGCCGCTATGCGGGACTGTGCAGGCTCAGCCGCTCAAAACTCAACTGGAACCAGTCACTGAAGGCGCTGTTGTACACCACGCGGTTCCCGGCCGGCTGGCTCAGGTTGGTGTTGGCCGGCTCCAGTGCCAGCGGGTAGATGTTGCTGCCGTGGTGTTGCAGGGTGCGCAGGTCGAGCAGATCGATGTTGTCGTTGGGGGTGTGGTAGTGGTTGCGTTCGCCGACGAAGGCGAAGTCGATGCCCGGTAAACACGGCGATCAGGGTGACCAGCAGTGCAGCAGGCAGGAGCAGGTTGTCCCGGGTGGTCATCGGTGACGTCTCGTTGAATGGCCGAGGTGTGTGAAAGCCACCCGGCGTGGCACAGTGGGGTGTGCCGGGATTGCATTATACTGCCATTTTTGATCCGAATGACCCCTGCACCCATGCGAACATCTACCCCGACGGACGGCGCCGGCCTAGTCCTTCGTACCGCCACCCCTCTGCCTGCGGTGCCGAAATGACCCCCGGCGCCCGTGATCTCTGGCTGCTGCCGCTGGGCGGCTGTGGTGAAATCGGCATCAATATGAATCTCTACGGCCACGACGGACAGTGGCTGATGGTCGATTGCGGTATCGGCTTCGAGCGCAGCGCCGGGGCCACGCGGGTTTTCACCGCCGCTGCCGACTTCATTGCCTCCCGCAGGGACAGGCTGGCGGGCCTGCTGGTGACCCACGCCCACGAGGACCACGTCGGCGCGGTGGCCCACCACTGGCCCCAGTTGCGCTGCCCGGTGTACTGCACCCGCTTTACCGCGCGCATTCTCCATCACAAACTCGCTGAGGCGGGTATAGCCGACGAAGTGCGCGTGCAGGTCGTCGATACCGGTCAGCGGCACGCGGTGGGACCCTTTGATATCGAATGGGTGGGACAGACTCACTCTACCCCCGAGTCACAGGCACTGCTCATCAGCGCGCAACCCGGTGTGGTATTCCACACCGGGGACTGGAAGCT
This sequence comes from uncultured Gammaproteobacteria bacterium, assembly GCA_963753815.1. GTDB lineage: Bacteria > Pseudomonadota > Gammaproteobacteria > Pseudomonadales > Halieaceae > CAVWDU01. The sequence continues at coordinate 895,178 of CAVWDU010000003.1, read as the reverse complement.
GGACCCCGAGCCCATCGTCGGCCCCGCCTACGACGGCGCGGCGCTCAGGCGCATTGGCGACCGGGGCATACTGGCCATGGTGTGCGACTCCACAAGTGCCACGGTGACGGGCTGGTCGGTGAGCGAGGGCCGGTTGCGGGCGGCGCTGACCCGACGGGTGGCCGCAGCCGAGGGGCGGGTCGTGATCGCCTGCTTTGGCAGCAATATCGCCCGGCTGGTCACCCTGGCGACCGTCGCAGCCGATAACGGGCGCTATGCCGCCATCCTCGGGCGCTCGCTCGAGCGCTACCACCGGGCGGCTCGCGCCTGTGACCTGTGGCCAACGGATCTGGAACTGATCCGCCCGGACCACCTGGGCTACCTGCCGCCGGCGGAGATTTTTGCCATCGCCACCGGTAGCCAGGGGGAAGCGGGTGCCGCGCTGTCGCGACTGGCGCGGGGCGATCACCCGGCCATGGAACTGGTCGCCGGCGACACCGTGATCTTCAGTGCGCGGGTCATTCCCGGCAACGAAAAAGCGCTGGAGGCCCTGTACGCGGCGCTGCGGGCCCGGGGCGTTCATGTCATTACTGATACTGATCCAGATGCGCCGATACATGCGTCTGGGCACCCGGCGCGGGATGAGCTGAATGCGATGTATGGCTGGATCAGGCCGCATATCGCGGTGCCCGTGCACGGTGAACCAACGCACCTCGATGCCCACGCTGAACTCACCCGCAAGTTGGGGGTGCCCGTCTCACTCAACGGCCGCAACGGCGACCTGTTCATGCTGGCACCCACGCCGGGCATTCGCCGTGGGGCGGCGCCGGTGGGGCGGGTGACTCTGGACCGATAGCAGCTCGCGCTGATGGGATGTGACGCTGTAAAAAACTCTCTTCCCACGGCTGTCACAGAAGCTATGGCACTGGACGGAAAACCGCCTGCGGCGCACATCCAATGGTTCGGGGATGCCTCAGGTGAACAACCTGTTTAGAGACCGCTGTTACGGAGCAGCGTTGTCCAGCAGCCGCCCCGCCGCATCGAGGCCCGTCTGCAGCGCGCCGCCAACGCGGCCCTTACCGATCAGGGCATCGCCTGCGAAATACAGCCCCTGGGGTTCCGCCGCTTGCAGTGACCGACGCATCTGCGGCCTGGAAGGGGTGGGCGTAACGCCAGCGGTGGCTGTCCCACCAGGTCGGCGTAGGGCGCTGTTCGCCCAGCAGGGCGAGCGCTTTTTCGGTGACCGTCTCCACGAGAGTGTCGGCTTCGGCGTTGAGGTAGGCGACGCTCCAGGCGGGGGACATCTGCACCATTATCACAGTGGCATCACCGAGGTCCCGCCCCGGTTTGTCGTTTTCGAAGCTGAGCCAGGCCACGTCGTGGGCGCGGTCCGTATTGATCATTGCAAAACAGTTCTCCGGGCGTTCCAGCGGTGCCTGGAAGCCGAGGGCAAAACACCACTGGGCGTGGTAGCGGGCGTCCCTGAGGCCCGACTTCAGCAACTCGCCCGGGGCTTCCCCGAGTTCACTGTGCGCCAGCAGCTCAACGGTCTGTGGTGCGGGCGGTGTCAGTAGTACCGCGTCAAAACCATTGTCGGCGATATCGCAATCCGATTGGAGAAACCACTGCCCGGCGTGCCGCTTGAGCCCCGAGACGCGACATCCGTGGTGTACCGGTGCGCCCGCCGCCTCGGCGAGCAGCTTGCCCAGCGTGTTGATGCCGCTGTCGTAGTTCCAGCGCGCCTGCTGGTTCTGGCGCGGGTCGCCGGGGGCGAGGGCTCCGCTCCCGTCGAACGTCCACACTTCGTTCTCGATGCGAACCAGGTGATCTGTCGGCAGGCTGTGAAGCACGAGTTGCTCGGTATCCGGGGTGTCGAGCCGGAAGTAGTTGGCGCCGAAGTCGAAGCGGGCGCCGTGACGGCTGCGCGAAGCCGCCCGGCCGGAAACTCCGCGACTTTTTTCGAACACCTGCACCTCAACAGTGCTGTTTTTCAGGGCCCAGGCGGTGGCGAGTCCTGCCGGGCCCGCGCCGATGATCGCTAGCTTCATGGCATATCCTCATTGGGGGGTCGGCCAGTGTAGCAGTTGGCGCTTCAGGCCTGACTACAAAAACCTTGTCTCACCTGGCGGTCCGACTATCAGCGAGGCAGGGCGGTCATCGTCAACACGATTCCTCGCACACCTCTGCCATGGCCGCACCATCCGCGACCAGCGCTTCCTCCTCGCCCCGCCACCAGGCATAGGTCGGTTGCGGCGCAAGCACCTGCACGGGTGCACCGATGACCGGTGTCAGCAGCGCTACGCCCCGCTTCCTGGCCAGAGCGCTGACGCGCTCCAGGGGCTCGTACCAGGCATGAGTGGACAGGTCGAAGGTGCTGTTGTGAATGGGCAGCATGGCCTGACCCTTGAGGTCGATATGAGCCTGCACGCTCTCTTCCGGCATCATGTGCACGCTGCGCCAGGCCTTGTTGTAGGCGCCGTTCTCGATCATGGTGATATCGAAGGGCCCGTAGTGCTCGCCGATTTCCCGGAAGCCGTCGAAGTAACCCGAGTCGCCGCTGAAGAAGAGGTTGACGCCGGCGCCCTGTATCACCCAACTGGCCCACAGCGTCTTGTTGCGGTCGGTGAGCGAGCGGCCGGAAAAATGTTGGGCGGGCGTGGCCGCCAGGGTCAGTTCACCCAGCTCAAGTTCATCCCACCAGTCCAGCTCCACGATGGATTCCTCGTCCACGCCCCAATCGCGCAGGTGTTCACCCACGCCCAGGGGTACCACGAAGTAGTCGACGTTATCGGCGAGCTTCGTCACGGTGTCCCTGTCGAGGTGATCGTAGTGATTGTGGCTGATGACCACGGCGGTGATTCGCGGCAATGCTGCAGGCGCCAGTGGCACCGGGTGGAATCGTTTGGGCCCGACCCACTGCATGGGTGAGGCGCGCTCGCTGAACACCGGGTCAAGCAGCAGCAGGTCCTCCCCCAGCTTGATCAACATCGAGGAATGACCCAGCCGGTAGATGACCGGGCCCTGAATGTCCGCGAGGGAGGTCGCGTCCAGGTGCCGCAGGGGCAGTGGTTCACCGGGTGACTTGTCGACCTGTCGTGAAAACATGACCTGGGAGGCGGCTTTACCGAAATTCATCTTCTGGGGACCAGTGTCGTTGACGTAGCGCCCGTCGATCCGTTCCGAGCCCGCTCCGGCGTATGCCGGCAGGGCGATGAGAACGGTAGTGAGCAGGGCGCCCGTGAAGGTGATTAGATGTGTCATCGCAGCCTTGGTACGCGCCATCAGAACGCCCAGGTCACTCCCACGAGTTCCTCGCTGCGGCGCCAGAGTTCGGCCGCGGTCTCTTTATTCCGCCCGCGACCGGCAATGCGGGCATTGCCCACCGGGCCCACTGAGTCCATGAATTTCACCGGGCCGTAGTATCCGCCCGACTCCGCCTCGTCTCCCGCCACCGCCAGCACAGTGGGGATCGCACCCTTGTAGGAAGACTGGGCCCACAATCGATTGAGTACGCCGTACAGCCCGACGAGAAACCCTTCCGGCCCGGTGGATTGCAGGTTGGTGGCGGAGTAGCCGGGGTGGCAGACATTGGCCATGACGGGGCTGCCCGCTGCCTCCAGGCGACGGGACAGTTCCTGGGCGAACAGCATGTTGGCGAGCTTGCTCTGGCCGTAGGCCCGGGTGGGGTCGTAGGACTCCTCCAGCATCAGGTCATCCAGGTTGATTCGCCCCAGCTTGTGGGCAATGCTGCTGACCACGGTAATCCGGCCCCCGGCGTTCTCCACCAGGTCGAAGAGCAGGGCGGTCAGCAGGAAGTGTCCCAGGTGATTGGTCGCCAGCTGCAATTCGAAGCCGTCCTCGGTTCGGGTCTCCGGAGTCTGCATGATCCCGGCATTGTTCACCAGGCCATCCAGGCTGTCGTAGCGGGCACGTACCTCGTCGACCGCCCTGCGCACGGACGCCAGGGAAGACAGGTCCAGCGCGATGCTGTCGACGGCGCCCGGGCCCGCTGCGTCAATCTCCCGGACCGCCGCGCTGGCCTTGTCGGGGTTGCGGCAGGCGATGATGACGTCGGCACCTTTTTCCGCCAGGATCTTCGCTGCCTCCAGGCCGATACCGGAATTGCCCCCCGTGATCAGGTAACGTTTCCCGTCCAGGGCCGGCAGTTTATCGGGCGTCCAGTTCTTTACCCTGCGCATCTGACATTCCTCTCGGTGGTTGCTTGCGGTGCATAAGTAAACTGAGCGGTGTAGTATATACCGGAAATCCAAAATGTAAACTTACCAGTGTAGTTTTGATTCATGACCGCGGCCCGGCCTAAACTGACTCTCACCCAGCGCAAACGCCTGGACATTCTCGCCGCCGCCCGGGCGGAATTCCTGGAAGCGGGTTTTCGCGACACCAGCATGGACCGTGTCGCCGAGCGTGCGCAGGTCAGCAAGCGCACGGTCTACAACCACTTCCCCAGCAAGGAAGACCTGTTCAGGGCGATTACCCAACAGTTCATCGACGATATGCGCCAGGCGATCCGTGTCGCCTACGATCCGGCCAGACCTCTTGCAGACCAACTGCGCCAAATCGCCGAACGTGAGGTAGCGCAGGTCACCGCGCCGGATTACGTCGCCGTGTTCCGGGTATTCCTCGCGGAGGTGGGTAACTGCCGGGAAATGTTCAGGGAGATTCTCGCCGAGACAGGCTCGGGACACGACCCGATCGAAACCTGGATCCAGGCGGCTGTCGATGACGACAGGCTGCGGGTCGAGAGTGTTGCCCTGGCGGCCAACCAGTTTACTTCACTGCTGAAAGGCGCCCTGTTCTGGCCGCTGGTGGCGGGCTACCGCCAGCCCGCGTCGAAACAGGAGCAGGAGGCGGTAATCGGCGGTGCTGTCGACATGTTCCTGGGTTGTTACGCCGCCTGACGCGCACAGCCACCGGGCTTTGTGCCCGGAATCGCTCCCACTTTCACGGGGTCAATGCGTACCCGAAGCCTGTGGTTCAAGCGCGGGGGCTGCTTCCGCAATGGCCCCTGCTGTAAACCTGTCGAATCCGCACAGACTGGCGAAGTAGGGCATAGGGTCTAGTCTTACTGGTTACCGGTCCCGTCAGCGTGCGGCAGGTTTGCGTTGGATAGGTGAGTTGTCGTACCTGAACAGCGGGCCGATCACGTCCAATCACGGAAGGATTAATAACATGAGACTACTGACCGCAATCGCGTTAACACTGTTCACTTCACTGGCCGGCGCCCAGGTCCTGGAAGTCAATATCTGGAAGCCCAAGATGGGGGGTGTGCCGGGAACTTTGGCAGCGGCCAAAGAGGCCAAGGGCATCATCGAAAAAGCTGGAGGTAGCGTCAGTATCGGCGTAGACCTCGACGGTGGTGTGCATTTCGCTACCTACCACGACAACTGGGCCGGGTGGGCGAAACAGGGTGCGAAGCTTGACGAAGACAAGGCCTGGAAGGCGTTTCTCGCCAAGTGGAATTCGGATCCGTCGGCGGAACTGGCTGAGAATTACCTGCTCAATACGCCTGTAGCCGGCGACGACGACGGCGACGTGTACCAGGTATTCATCTGGGAGGCCGAGCCCGGGCGAGTGGCCGATATGATGAAGGCGGGCGCCGAGGCCAGGGCGTTGCACGAAAAGGACGGCGCTTCGGTTTCCATACATGTCGACCAGATGAACCGCATGCACTATGCCATGACTTTCGCGGACTGGGATGCCTGGGCCAAGTTCCAGGATGCGGACCACCCTGAGTTCGAGGCCTGGATGAGCAAGCGGCAGCAGGACCCCACTGCACGTTTGGTCAAGGTCTACACGGCTTCCAGCCCCTAGACTCTCTGTACCGGTCGGCGTGGGGCGAGCAGACATACCACGCCAGTTCTTCGTCGACCGATCTTCACCGCAAGCGAAGTTACCCCGGCCGCCCGGGACGGTGTTCCGTGATTCATCGGGCAGATTTCGTAATCCGTTCCCAACCATGAAGTTGAGAAAACTGTCCCGGGACACACCGTAGACGGCAAAAAAAACGGCGGGTTTGCGCGCCGCTTCAGGTGCCTCCCCGGAGGCAGCGGTTTTTGCTTCAGAACGCGTAGTTCACTTCCACTCCGTAGGTGCGTGGTGTGCTGAGCGGCGAGAAGGTGCCGAACGTCGGAATCGGGCCGATGAAGCCGAGCTGCGTGTCGCCGCCGTGGCGTACCGTGTCCAGCAGGTTCCGCCCGTACAGCGAGATGATCCAGTTATCATTGCTGGTGTGAAAATCGAACGTGAGATCGAGGATCTCCTGCTCCAGAATGAATCCAAGGTTGTTGTCCGTGTAGGCGGTTTCATCGCGATAGGAGTAGCTGATCCGCGAAGACAGGTAGCCGTAGCGGCCGACGTCCAGGTCGTAAATGGCGGAAAGGCTGTAAGTCAGTTCCGGTGCGCGCGGCAGATCGAGTTTTTCGTCCGCCCCGTCGACCACGCCATCGCCATTGAGATCGAAGCGCACGGACTGGTATTCGGCATCCAGGAAGCCAACGGAGCCCTGAACCGTCAGGTTATCAGTCAACGCGAACGTGCCGTCGACCTCAATACCCATGATGTCCGTATCCGCAGTATTCTGGATCAGCTGCAAGACACCGGCAGCGGCACTGGGCAGGTTTACCTCTCGCTGCTGGTCATCGATCTGGGTGAAATAGGCCGAAATGTTCAGCTGGCCACGCCCCCACTCCGACTTGTAGCCCAGCTCGTAGGAAATGACCTCTTCCGTATCGAACGGCCCCGGGCCGAACTCGTAGGCCAGCGTGCCGTCCGGGTTGTTGCCGATGGGGACTTCCGTATTACGCAGGTTGTAACCGCCGGAGCGGTAACCCTGGGTGACGCTGCCGTAGACGCGGGAGTCATCATTGATCTCGTACATGAACCCAAGCTTGGGAGACACGAAGTCCCAGGTCTCGTCATCGACGAAGTCGGCGACACACTTGGTGGTCGCCGGGAAGTAAGAGGGACCATTGGGCTCACCGATGTAGCAGGCTGAATTGTTGACGACCAGGTTGGTCGTGCGGGCGTCTTTTTCCTCTTCGGTCCAGCGAATGCCGGCAGACAGCGTCAGACGATCTGTCAGGTCGTAATCCAGGTTCAGGAACAGGCCGACGCTGGATACATCGAGGTAGCCGCCACCCTCCTGGTTCAGTGCCGGGACTGAAGCGCCGGGCGTGAGAAGGCCGAGCAGGCGCCGGTTCTCGTCATAGGCCAGCTCGCTCTCGAAGACGTAGACGCCTGCAGTGAGGTTCAGCCGGTCGTTCAGGAAGAGGCCGTTGTACCGTAGCTCATTGGACCACTGATCGTAGGTTGAGAAGGTGTCCGAGTGAAATATCCATACTGGCTGTGCGTCGATGTCCGCGTTCGTGTTGGTCTCTGCATCGCGGTAGCCGTAGATATTCGTCAGCGTGCCGCCCAGTACGTCCCAGTTAACGGTCAGGTTGAAAAAGTCCACTTCGAGATCGAAATCGCCGGGCTCGTCGATATTGAAGTCGAAGCTGTCGCGTTTCGCGTTGTACGGCATACCGGGGTCGCCGCTGCCATTGGTGTGGGACTGCGCGGAGGGTCCATCGGCCTCGACGTCCTGGCGCTCGTAACGGGCGATCACCTCGAAGGAGTCGGTCGGGCGCCAGGCGATGACCGGCCGGATAATGGTCTGCTCATAGCGTCCGTGGTCCGCGCCGTCAAACTCATTCACCAGCGCACCGTCGTCGTCATTGTAGTAAATCGCAAGCTTGGCTGCGATCGTGTCGGTCAGTCCGCCACTGACTGAAGCCTGCAGGATCGTGCTCGCGCCGCCGTCATCCGGGAACTCGTAGCTGGCGCGCGCATTGAATTCGAATTCTTCAGACGGCACCCGGGTATTGAGCAGCACCGCGCCGCCCGTCACGTTGCGACCGAACAGCGTACCCTGCGGACCGCGCAGCACCTCGATACTCTGGATGTCGAAATTGTCGAAGACCACGCCGGCGTTGGTGCCGAGGTAAACGCCGTCTACCACCACGCCAACCGCGGGGTCGATGGAAGGGATAGAGCTGTTGATGCCGATACCGCGGATGGAGAAGTTTGCGTAGCCACGCGAGGTCCCGATCTCATCCAGCACCACGCTGGGCATGCCGACCGCAAGATCGGTGAGATTGCGGACTTTGAGCGCGTCAAGCTGGTCGGAGTTGTAAGCGGAGATGGCAAGCGGTACATCCTGGGACGACTCCAGCCGCTTGCGCGCCGTGACCACGACTTCCTCGAGCAGCGCGGAGCTGGCGCGGCGTCGCGGCTCCTGCTCCTGCGCGAGCGCCGGTGCACTGCTGGCAGCAATCGTTACCACGAGCGCGAGTGTGAGGGGTGACCGGGCTGTGGCCGGATATCTGTCGCGAGAGTTCATGGGCTATGTCCTGTTATTAGGTATCAGTGGCGGTAGCGCTGCTGCGGCGGTAGCGGCACACACTGTGCGACGCGAGCCAGCCCGACGGACTGCTCATGTGTGGGAGACTAACGCGTCTCACTACGCTTATCCATAGCCCGTTGACAAGCTGGCCTGATTATTTCCCGACCGCTAGAGCCTCGCGGCGCTGGCGCTCCAGCGTCGTGAACTACCGTGACAGCTCTCTCTAGTGATGCCGCATGGCTGAACCGCTACAGATGCGGCCTCACAAGATTGGAGAAAAACTCCTGGCATCGGCGGAAAATACCACGGCCCTTCCATTCACCATAGGTCAGTCGGTGGCAGCGTTTACTGTCCTGTTCAAACAGATCGCGATGTTCAGCGGCAAAGCGCGGACTGAAAACGTTCATGATGATCTCGTCATTCAGCGCAAAGGAGCGGTTGTCGAAGTTCGCCGAGCCGACCAGGACCCACCTGTCGTCAACGATCATGACTTTGGCATGCAACATCGTGGGATCGTACACATGAATATTTATCCCGCCCGTGAGCAGCGCACCCCAGGACGACCGGGACGCGTGGCGAACGATCGTGGAGTCGATATACTGACCCGGCACCATGACATCGACTCGCACGCCACGCTCTGACGCGGCTAGCATTGTTGCGATCGTCTCCTGGTCCGGAACAAAGTAGGCTGTTACCAGCCTTATCGATTGCTGCGCCGTATCTATCGCATAGCGAAAGGCGCGGTAAGCAACCTCACTGCCCTGTCGCGGCGAGCTCGTGATCACCTGGGCAGTGACACTCTCCGGGCTTTCCCTCTCAGCGGGCGCTCTGTCAGCTGCCGGCAGGCGAGGCTCTTTCAAGACCTCGCTCCAGAGTTCCTGAAAGGCGTCGTGGAAACAGCGCACAACCGGCCCGGTAATACGGTAGTGCAGATCGTGCCACTCGTCTGGTGAGGCGGCGTCGCCCTGCCAGACGTCGGCGATCCCCACGCCACCGGTGAAGGCCACCTGTCGATCGACTACCATTATCTTACGGTGTGTTCGGTAATTGAGTCTTCTAAACTGCCACCAGCGCAGCGGGTTGAAATAGCGAACCCTGGCGCCGGCATCACGCATCTGCTTTATCAGCTCGTCGTCCATCTGCAACGCGCCCCACCAGTCGAGCAGTACGTGGACCTTCACGCCTCGCTTCGAGGCCTGGGCTAAAGCCGAGGCAAAGCGGTGCGCAATTGATCCCGACCAATAGATGAAGGTTTCAAAGCAGATTTCACTTTCTGCTGCTTCCACCGCCTCCAGCATCGAGGGGAATATCCGATCACCATTGATGAGTATTTCGATCCGGTTGCCCGGGTAGGCCGGGGTGCCGAGCAGATCGGCCAGACGGGTGTAATCCGCCTGGGTATTGCCGTCGCCCTGGTTGTCTTCCTGCTCGATTGAACGATGCAATGCCTGGCCATCGGAGTTGAGGTGGGTGTCGGGGCAATATAGCACTGTAGTACCGAAACGTGACAAGAGTGACTGCAAACGACCGGGCCACTACCCGCAAGGCAAAACAGGACACACACCTGATCCTTTGCCGTGCATTCACGTCGCGCAACAACGCCGGTGTGTCGCTGTTTCTTTACTCATCCCTGCGAACGGGTATGCTTAACGCGACGCCAGCAGGAGAAAATCTGTCGCTCATGACAACGGAGTCAGAAAACCGGGACGACGACACATTGAGTGTGTCGCTGCACCTGCGCATGGGCGAGGTCAGTCGCGAAGTCAGTCTGAGTGCGCCCACCAGGCCGGTGACGGCGGTGGAACTGCTGCCCGTTATCCAGGCCTTCGATAGCGACGTCGTTGCGCTGGCCGAAGACGTCAGTCAAGACTCCGGCAAAACCATTTCCTGTAGGGCGGGCTGTGGCGCCTGTTGTCGGCAACTGGTGCCCGTGAGCGAAACCGAGGCAAGCTTCCTCGCTGCCCTCGTCGCCGGCATGCCGCGGGACCGGCGCCGCAAGATCGAGCGGCGCTTCAGCAAGGCCGTGGCCGCGCTGTCCAAAGCGGGGTTACTCGAGGGTCTCGATGAGGCCTGGCGCACCACCAGCGAAGCGGAGCGGGAGCAGCTGAGCCTGGACTACTTCCACCTGGGAATACCCTGCCCGTTCCTGGAGGACGAATCCTGCGGCATTCACCCTGACCGGCCCCTGTCCTGTCGCGAGTTTCTGGTAACCTCTCCGGCCGAGAACTGCAGCGACCCCTCTCCGGACAACATCGATGTGGTGCCTCTGCCGGGCAAGCCCTCAAACGTGCTCTACCAGTTTGGCGATGGCCGGGGTGACGGTCCCCGCGCCTGGATGCCGCTGACCCTGGCCCTGGGCTGGGCCGGCCGAAACCCGGCGAGCGAGGACGCGCCCCGGCGCCCGGGACACGAGATGCTGCTCGATTTTCTACGCAAACTGCAGCCCTGAAGGCAGGGCCTGGCCGCTTTTTGGCGTCCCCCGGCGAGGCTAGACGTGACCGGTTTCCGCTCAAAGCACATCCTGGTTCGTCCCTAGAAATTCAGCACACACCGCTGGTCCTTGAGGAACTCCCGCAGTTCGTCGTCGACGGCGAAGTGCTTCAGGTGCTCGTCCATCTCCGCCTTGGCTTCCTTCCGCAGCCGCTTGCGCTTGAGCGCGCCGACGAATCGGCGGATGTCTTCATCATTTTCCAGAAGCAGCGGCGGCACGGTGAACGGGGTGTTGTCGCTGGAGCGGGCTACCATGGTGAAGTAACAGGTATTGGTGTGCTTGACCGTGCGGGTGTGCACGTTCTCGGCGATGACCTTGATGCCAACGACAATGGAGGACTCGCCGACATAGTTGACCGAGGCCAGCAGCGATACCAGTTCGCCCACTTCGGCGGGCTGTAGAAAGTTGACCGTATCGACCGATACGGTCACGCAGTAACTGCCGGCGTGCTTGCTGGCGCAGGCATAGGCGACCTTGTCCATCAGCGACAGCAGCGTGCCGCCGTGAATCTTGCCGCCGAAATTGGCGTAGGCAGGAATCATCAGTTCGGTGATCGTGGTACGCGAGTAGCTGACCGGGTGTCCATCCATACGGGGAAGCTCCAGGAAGTAAAGAGGTGGGTTGACTATATTTATTGTAGTCAAACATTAGCCCGCGTTGCTCACCGATTGTCAGGATGACCGCAGTAGCCAATCGGTGGGCGAAGCGGTTTAGCCCCATTTGCTCGCCGGCTGTCGACCCTGATATGGCGTAATGCTCGCGTAGACAACGAGCGGGATCACGGTTCCCGGGGGACGCCAAAAAGCATACGTCCATGTATAGACTCGCTGGCGGCATCCCTGCCGCCAGACGCCCCCGGGAACCGTGATCCCGCTCATTGTCTGTCGGCATGGGTTCAAGTTGTCGCAGCTGGCGAGGTGCGGCCGGCGAGGTGCGGCCGGCGAGGTGCGGCCGGCGAGGTGCGGCCTGCAAACGAGTCCATTAGCGCGGCTGCAGGTAGAGCAGCGCCTCGTCCTGGTCAATCTCGAATTTAAACGCCTGCAGGATGTTCATGCCGAGCAGGCCATCGACGTCCCCGCCCTGGATGCCGGGCAGTACGGCAATGTGCACGTCCCTCAGGGTGATGTCGCCAAAGCTCAGGGTCTCCGCGCGGTAGATATCACCCTCGGTGATGCCGTTGGCGGTGCTGAACTGGCGCGAGCCGCGGTGGGTGAAGGCCGAGACGTCGGGCAGCCTGACGAAGCTTTCCAGCGACAGGGAGCTGATACTGGCGCCGGTATCGATCATCAGGGTAACCGGTGAGCGGCCGTTCAGGGTCACCGGGATCAGGTAGTGGTCTCCGCGCCTGACCAGCGCCACCGCTTGTCTCGGGTCCTGTGGTGACAGGACCGAGGTATCCTGCAGGGCAATGGCGGCCAGCAGCCGATTGGCCTCGTCGCTGTATTCCGGGTCTTCCGCGAGCGGGGTGGCCAGGACCCGGGCAGAATCCAGGTCGGCAAGCAGCAGGTGCAACTCAGCCTGCCGGAGCTGGAGTCCGGGCAGGCTGATGTCCATATCCCTGAGGAGCTGGTAGAAGGCGAGTAAGCGCGAGCGGCTCTCGTCGGTGGGCAGCAATTTCTCTGCCTGTTTGGCCAGGCCGGAGACGGCCGCCCGCACCCGCGAACGTTCTGGCCCCGTCAATGCGTAAGTACTCGCCATCTGCAGGGAGCGGGCGCTCTCGTCGATGTAGCCCTCGCCAGCCTGGCCCCTGGCCAGTATCAGCCAGACGTCCACGTCGTCGTAAAATCGGTCGAGGTGGCTGTGTGCCAACGCGCTGAAGTTCTCCATGTCGCCGGCAGCACGAGTTCTTTCCAGGCGGCTGAGGAGTTCGTCGCGCAAACGTGCAGAATGGGGGGCCGGCGTCGACTCGATCAGCATCACCGCCCCCTCGTAGTCGCCGGCATCCAGGGCCTCCCTGAACGCCTGCCGCGGGGATTTCTCCGGCCCCGCTGCCGCTTTGTTCGACCTGTCCGGCCCCCGTGCTTCATCCCGCGACCGCCCCGTCGCGCTGTGCGACCCGGTGGCCGGATGGGCCGTATTGATCGCTGCGGCCGGTGTCTCCTTATCGGTTTGCAGGATGAATTGCGATACCCATCCGAGGCTGAAACAGGCCGCGCCGAAGACGAGCAGGGCCAGGACCCGCTTCATGCCCCCCGCCCGCTCATGACGTTTCCGGTGGATTTACCGGCCCCAGCGACGCAATGGTCCATTCCCTGTCTACAATGTCCTTCCACCGCTCGGAGTAGGGCTCCAGCCGTCCCTTGTCATTCCAGGCGACCAGCAGGTGACGACCGTTGGCATCCTCGAGGAAGTCCTTGAAGTTGTAGTTTTCAGACAACCGGGTGGTCTTGATTTCTGCGCCGCGGCTCATGGAGCTGAGCAGCTTGGACAGGCTCACCTGCTCCGAGAACAGCCGGCGACCCGCCAGTTCCATCGAGGGCGCGTGCTTGCTGCTGCCGCTTTCACGCCTGTCCAGTGAAACGGGCAGGAAATAGACCCGGTCGCGTCCGAAACTGTGCGCGAAATAGGTGCAGGCGAGCGTGTTGAGCTCTGCGTTGCGGGACATGGCGAAAAGCTTGCCGATGCCCGCGAGGTCCAGCGTTCGTTCCGCATGTTCTGACATGGGGTTGCCGTAATAGGTTGGAATGCCTTTCATGCGGGGCTCTTTCAGGCTGTCCCAGTCGCTGTGGGCGATCAGCACCCTGAACCCGGCTTCCTTCAGCACATCGGCAAGCGCCTGTGAGAATGCGTTGGCCCCCAGCATGAGGACGCCCTCAGGTTCCGGCCGGGTCACGCCCAGGGCACCGGCCAGGGGTCGGGCGGTGATGCTCTGTAGGACCACCGTGCCGGCGATGACGACGAAAGACAGCGGTACCAGCGCCTCAGCGCCCGCCATGCCTTGTTCCTCCAGTCGCAGGGCGAAGACTGCGCTGATGGCGGCGGCGATGATGCCGCGGGGCCCTATCCAGGCCAGCGTCACCCGCTCCTGCCAGCTGAGCCTGGAACCGATCGTGCACAGGAATACCTTGACCGGCCTGGCGACGAACTGGATGCCCAGCAACACCAGCAGGGCGGGCCACCCCAGGGCCAGTAACTGCTCAAAATCCAGGCGTGCGGCCAGCAGGATGAACAGGCCCGATATCAGCAGGATGCTCAGGCTCTCCTTGAAATCCAGCAGCTCGCGAATGTGCAGGCCGCGCGTGTTGGCGAGAATGGCACCCATCACCGTGACCGCGAGCAGGCCGGACTCAGGGGCGAACAGATCGGCTACTGCGTACACCGCAAAGATGACCAGCAGGGTCGCCACGTTGTGGAGAAACTGGGGAATCCAGTGTCGTCGCAGGGCCAGGCCCCAGACCAGCCCGGCTGCGGTGCCGACCACCAGTCCCGCGGCCAGCATGCGCACCAGCAGCCAGAGGACCTCGAGGACGGTATTGCTGACCTGGGTGGCGGCCACGACAGTAAATGTGAGTACCGCGAGCATGGCGCCGATAGGATCGACGAGAATCCCCTCCCAGCGCAGTATGTTCGCCACCGCCGCCGTCGGGCGCACTGCCTGCAGCATGGGCATGATCACGGTGGGCCCGGTGACGGTCATGATGGCGCCGAACAGGAACGCTATCGGCCAGGTGAGCCCTGCGAACCAGTGGCTCAGACAGGCAACGGCGACCCAGATGATCAACACTCCCCAGGTGATCAGGCGCCGCACCACCGCGCCATGCCCCCGGATTTCCTCCCGGTTCAGGGTGAGGCTGCCTTCGAACAGGATGACCGCCACGGACAGCGAGACGAACGGGAACAGCAGGTCGCCGAACAGCGTATCCGGGTCCAGGTAGCCCAGGGCAGGGCCCAGGACGAGTCCCGATAACAGCAGGAACAGGATCGCGGGCACCCGAATGCGCCAGGCCAGCCACTGCGATACCAGGGCCAGCAAACCGATGCTGACCAACACCAGCAGGACGTGATGCGACATGGTGTTTCCTTGCGAAGGAGAGCGACCGTCATGGTACGACAGCCGGATGCCGCGGGAAACAGCGATTGCCGCGAGGGCGATGCGGATGATGTCCGTCATCGTGCCGGAGTGCGAACTGACTGTCATCTGCAGTTTTTACGGGGTATTGCCACCCGCAAAACCGGAACCAGGTCACAGTCCTCGCGTTGACCCATCCGGGTCAGCCGCCGATGATCGGTACTCGGGATTCGGCCGACTGTTTCGACGGATTTACCGGGACAGCGGCAATGGAGAAGGCGGTGGGACCGCCGGGGAAGGACAGGATGAAACTGGTAGTGGTTTTATTGATGGTGGTGGCAGTGCTCTGCTTGTTGGTGCGCCGTGAACGCAACAGCGGCCGCAAGTCCCGTACAACGGGTGGCAGCAGGCAGGACAAGCGCCCGGACGACCGCTCCGGACCTTACCGTGCGGTCTCCATCGACCCCCGGGGCGAGGGTTGCGGCATGGCGGTGGCGCAGCGTGACCGGCGCTACCTGCAGGGCAGGGTTCCCGCCCTGCCGCTGGCCGGCTGTGACAGCGACAGCTGCCGCTGTCGTTACCGGCACTACCTGGACCGGCGCGACGAGGACGGTGACAGACGCCTGGTCGGTGGCCTCGAGAGTACCCTCTACCCGGCGGGCAACGAGCGGGAACGCCGTGAAACGCTCGGCCGCCGTCGCGACGACAGCGAAACGGCGATCGATCTGTTGGAGTGGGACCCAGACAAAAAAAACGGGAGCCAGGGCTCCCGTGCAGTAGAGTCTGCCGATGTCAGAAATCGTACATCAGGCGCATATAGGCAAACCGCCCGTTGAATCCGCCCGGCGCCCACTGGCTGTAGAGGTTGCCCACACCAGCCGCGGCGTTCGGATTTTTATCCGGGGTTTCATCGAACAGGTTGTTGGCGCCGGCCACGACCGAGAAGCCACCCTCGAAGGTGTAGCCGATTTCAGCGTCGAACAGGCCATAGCCGTCGTAATCAAGCGTGTCCTCTGAGTCATACCAGTCGTCGAAGTAGCTGTAACGCGCCATGACCCGCCAGTTGTCCCAGGTATGGTTGGCCATGATGTTCCAGCGCGTCTCGGGCAGTGCATCCTCTATCTCGAGAATACGTGTCCCGTCGATGATGCCGGGGACGAAGTCGTCGACCGTGGTATCGGTGTAATTGAAAGCGAAGTTGAAGTCGGTGATACCCAGGCTGCTGTCCATCACGTAGGTCGCGACGATATCCACACCCTCGGTGTTGGTGTCGATACCGTTGGTGAAGAAGCGGAAGGTAGCCAGGCTATCGGCACCGGCGACGCCGGCGTCGATCAGCGCCTGACGCTCCTCGTCGGTCAGCTCGAAGTTCTGCGAGATGCCCAGGCGGTCCTCCAGGTCGATATTGAAGTAATCGACGGTGACCGACAGGTCACCGATCTGGAGGATTGCGCCCAGGGTCCAGTTCGTCGATTCCTCCGGATCCAGCGGCTGGCCGCCGCGCAGCTCCGCAACCGGGCTGGTAGAGGGGATGGTGCCGTTATTTTCGAGTTCGTTGGTCGCCAGGTTGAATTCAGTGGAGACGTTGAATGCATTGGACTGGCCCGGGGTAGGCGCACGGAAGCCGGTGCTGTAGCTGCCGCGCAGCGCGAATGCATCGAAAATCTGCCAGTGCGCCGCGATCTTGCCGTTGGTGGTGGTGCCGAAGTCGTCGAAATCCTCCCAACGCACGGCAACGCCCAGCAGGAAGTTGTCGGTGATATCGGCCTCGAGGTCGATGTAGGCGGCGACATTCGACCGGTCCCATTTACCGCGGGCCAGCGGGCCGAAGCCGGGGAAGCCGTTGGAAGCGGCGGAAAAGCCCTGGTCGGAGAGCGGACCCACCGCCCAGGAAGCATCGTCGCCCTGGGTGATCTCGAACTCTTCCTCACGCCACTCGAAGCCACCGGCCACGTTCAGTTCCGAGGCGAGGAAGGACAGCTGCAGCGGGTAGGCGACGTCGACGTTGAAGTTGGTCTCCCGCTGGGTGTAGGCGCCCGGGTCGAAACTGGTCGGTGAATCCGGCCCCAGCGAGGCGTTGACGGTGTTGTTGATGAAAAAGTCGGCGTCGTTGTAGCCATAGCTGCCGCTCACGTCCCAGTAAAAGCCGTTGTCCATCGTTCCGCGCAGCCCGCCGACGAAGGAGTAGTCCTCTGTCTCCGCACCGAAACTGGGTGTGAAGCCGCCGGGGAACACCTCGTTGAAGACGAAGCAATTGGGGTCGGCGATCACGTCGGCGAGGCCGGCCGCGTCGGCGGGGTCCAGCGCCTGGGGGCAGTTGCCGCTGAGGTCGTCGGTTATGTCGCCCACGAGTCGGTTGCCGTCGCCGTTGGCGAAGACGGCGGCACGGGTGTCGGGGTTACGGAAGTAGAACCCGCCCTCGACTTCCTTCGAGGCGTAGTTACCGAAGCCGTACAGTTCCATGTTGTCGGTTATGTTGAAGCCCAGGTTGACGAAGGTCTTCAGATCGTCCATCACTTCCGGGTTTCCCCAGACCTGGGCCGGGTTGGCCACGGCGGTGTTGCCGCCGGCGATCAGTGCCGCGGCATCATCGCGCTGGACACTGCGGCTGGTCGGGTCCGCCTCGCCGTACTCGGCGCTCAGGTTGACGAAGCCACGCCCGCCCAGGGAGAAGCCGAGGTTGCCGGCCACTGACCAGATCGCCTCGCCACTCTCCTCGGTGAACTCACCGTATTTCATTTCGAGGCTGCCGCCCTCGTCGTAATCCTTGAGAATGAAGTTAACCACGCCGGCGATCGCGTCCGACCCGTACTGGGCGGCGGCACCGTCGCGCAGGACTTCCACCTGCTTGAGGGCTATTGCCGGGATAACCGAGATGTCGGGGCCCTGGGCGCCGTCGTTGACCCCGTTACCCAGCCAGGAGATGACCGCGGCGCGGTGGCGGCGCTTCCCGTTGACCAGCACCAGGGTGTGGTCGGCAGCCAGGCCGCGCATGTTTGCGGGGCGCACGACGGTGGCGGCGTCTGAAATGGGCTGGCTGTTGACGTTGTAGGAGGGTACCGAGTTGCGCAGCAGGGTGGTCATGTCGCTGGCGCCCGCGTTGCGGAATTCTTCACCGCCGATCACGTCGATCGGTGCGGCCGAGTCGAACACGGAGCGGGCCTGCCGGCGGCTGCCGGTGACCACGACCTCTTCGAGTTGGCTGTTGTTGGTTAGGGCAGCGTCTGCCTGGCCGAGGACGACTGGAGAGTAACCACCGGCCACGGCGGCCTGGGCGGCAACCGCGATCGCCAGTTTACGGGGCGTAAAAAGCTTCATATGGGGCTCCTGCATTGAAGTGCTATTGGTGTTTTTTTGTGTCAAATCAGAATGATTGACGAGGTTTTTTATCAGGTTGTTAAGTTACTGCGCCCACCGCCAGAGTTGAAAAGCTAAAGCTGGTAAAATTTACGTACATTTTGGGGGTTTTTGATTGAGGGGTTTCGGTTTTCAGCCAATGCGGTCACGCAGGCTGTAGAAAAGCATGCCGGCCACGAGCCCCGGCCACCGCAGCAGCGTGCCCCCGGGGAAGGCGGGGGAGGGCACGGTCGCCATCACGTCAAACCGCTCTGCCGTGCCACTGATCGCCTCGGCAAGCAGTTTGCCGGCCAGGGTGGCGATGGGGACGCCGTGACCCGAATAACCCTGGGCGTAGAACACCTGTGGCGACAGACGCCCGAAATCGGGCATGCGGTTGCGTGTGATTGCCAGGGTGCCCCCCCAGGCATAGTCGATCGCCGTCGATTCCAGTTCCGGGTAAATCCGCAGCATGCAGCGGCGCACCAACCCCGCGATGTCAGCGGGAAAGCGGCGCCGGTAGCTCTCCCCGCCGCCGAACAGCAGGCGGTTATCGGCCGACAGTTTCCAGTAATTGATCACGAACAGGCTGTCTGACATGGACGTATCGTCGCGGATCAGCCGCCTGGCGACGGGCTCGCTGAGGGGCTCGGTTGCCAGCATGAAATTGTTGATGGGCATGATCCGGCCGGCGGTGCGTGGCTCGAGTTTGTCGAGATATCCGTTGCAGGCCAGAACCAGGTAGCGCGCGGTGACCGTCCCCTCCGCGGTCGTCACCCTGACTTTTTCACCGTCGGTGTAGGACAGCACCCGGCTGTCCTCGTACAGCTCTGCCCCCAGTTCCGCCGCCGCTGCGGCCAGGCCGAGGGCGTAGTTCAGGGGGTGCAGGTGGCGGCAGCGGTTGTCGAGCAGCCCGCCGTGGAAGCCCTGCCCCGAGGTCATGTCCTGCAACTCGGTGGCCGGAATATAGCGCAGATCCTGATAATCGTAGGTTGTGGACAGGTGCTCAACTTCGGCTTCGAGTTCGTCGGCGTGTGCCGCCTTCGAGGCGACGTGCAGATTGCCGCGCTTCATTTCGCAGGCGATATCGAACTCCTCCACCAGGTCGCAGACGGTGTCGACGGCCTCCAGTCCCAGGTCCCACAGGGCGCGGGCCTGCTCCAGCCCGACCGTCTTTTCGAGCCACGCCTGCTCTGCCCGCTGGCCGGTACCGACGTGGCCGCCATTGCGGCCGGAGGCGCCCCAGGCGACCCGTCGCGCTTCCAGCACGGTGACTTTATAGCCGCGGCGACGCAGATGGATCGCCGCCGACAGTCCGGTAAAGCCCGCCCCGATGACGCAGACATCGCAGTCGTGCTCACCCCGCAGGCGAGGAAAATCCAGCTGACGATTGGCAGTGGCGGCGTACCAGGAGTCGACGTGTTCCAGTTCGTGCATGTGGGGTGATTCCGGGTGGGGTTGGGTGAATTGGAGTCGAAGTCTCGGCCGGTCGCCGCGGAGTGCCGCCGCTTGGCGTCTCCGCGGGGAAGTGCCGGCGGGACCGTAAAGCGCTTGAACCCGATCGGATGGTACTGCGATACTCGGGACTTTTACAGTCCGGGCGGTCCGATGAGCGGTAACACACAATTGATCAAAGACTGGTTGACCGAGCATCGGATCTCCGAGGTCGAGTGCCTTGTCCCCGATATCACCGGTAACGCGCGGGGCAAGTTCATCCCCGCGCACCAGTTTCTCGGGCGCGGTGAACCCCGTCTCCCGGAGAGCATCCTGATCCAGACGGTGACCGGTGAGTACAGCGACGACCACTGGGATTTCGTCGAGCCGACGGATGCCGACATGATCCTGCGGCCCGATCCGGATACCCTGCGCCTGGTGCCCTGGGCGCGGGAGCCCACGGCCCAGATTATCCACGATTGCTACACGCAGTCGGGAGAACCTCACCCGCTGGCCACGCGCAACGTGCTGCGCCAGGTGCTGGCGCTGTTCGAGGCCCGGGGGCTGCGTCCGGTCGTCGCCCCGGAAGTGGAGTTTTTCCTGGTCGCGCGTAATACCAACCCGGACCTGGTGCTGGAACCACCACAGGGCCGCTCCGGCCGGTCCGAGACCTCGAGGCAGTCCTACAGTATGGATGCGGTGGCGGAGTTCGAGGATTTCGTGGAGGACATGTACGACTTCGCTGAGGCGCAGCGCCTGGATGTCGATACCCTCATTCACGAGAACGGCGCCGCGCAGATGGAGATAAACTTTCTGCACGGCGACGCCCTCGACCTCGCCGACCAGGTGTTCTGCTTCAAGCGCACTGTCAGGGAAACGGCGCACCGGCACGGTATCTATGCCACGTTCATGGCCAAGCCGATGCAGGCGGAGTGTGGCAGCGCGATGCATATCCACCAGAGCATCGTCCGGGCCGGTGACGGTAGCAACATCTTCGTGACGCCCGAGGGCGAGCACAGCCCGGAATTCCTGAGTTATATTGGCGGCCTGCAGCGCTACACGCCGGAGCTGATCAGCTTTTATGCGCCCAACGTGAACTCCTACCGGCGGCTGGCCCCGGACATCTCCGCACCGATCAATCTGAACTGGGGCATGGACAACCGCACCACGGCGTTTCGCGTGCCCTACAGCACGCCCGAGGCGACCCGGGTGGAGAATCGTTTCCCCGGCGCCGACGTGAATCCGTACCTCGCGCTGGCCGCGAGCCTGGCCAGCGGCTATCTCGGCATGCAGCAGGGCCTGCAGCCCAGCGCGCCTCACCAGGGCACCGCCAATGAAGCTGAAATCACCGTTGCCCGCACGCTGGAAGAGGGCTTGCGCAGGTTGCAGGAGACGCCGGAAATGGGCGCAATCTTCGGCGAGCTGTTCCTGCGCGCCTACGCAGCCGTGAAGCGGGACGAGTTTGAGGAGTTCAACCAGGTGATCAGTTCCTGGGAACGCGAACACCTGCTGTTGCAGGTGTAGCCCGGATGAGCGGTGACCACAGCGACACCCTGTTTGGCAGCGATACCGGTTACCGCGTCTTTACCGGCGTCAAGTACACCGTCTACCTGTTGCTGTGCCTGAATGTCTATCTGTTCCTGCGCGAAGAGTTGCTGGCGCTGGAGCACACCTTCGGCGAGAACTTCAGCTTCGGGACTGCGATACAGGCATTCGCCGCCACGGTCGATACCGCCGCCTGGGTGATTCTCCTGTTGTTGTTTGAACTGGAGACCGCCGTGCTCGACGACCGGCACATCCACGGCCTGACCCGTTGGCTGCTGCACGGGATCAGGGGGCTTTGTTACCTCGCCATCGTCTACGCGTTCACCGGCTACTGCGCCGAGTTGAGTACCTTGTACGCCGTGACCCCGCTCCCGGGGTTCGATCCCTGTGCCGAGTTGGCAGCGGGTTGGTCGGTGCTGGTCGATATCGATGAATACGTCCCGCTCGGCGCCGCCAACTGCAGCGCGCTCGGCACCGGTGTGGTGCAGTTGACCGGCTTCGACATCCTGGCACCCGCCGACACCCTGCGTTCGGCGCGGTTCCTGGCCTGGACCGACGTGATCAACGCAGCGGCCTGGATCCTGGTGGTGCTGGTGCTGGAGCTTGAAGTCCGGTTGCAGCTGCGGGGTGAACTCTCCACCCAGTTGATGCACTCGACACGTTTCATCAAGTATATCCTCTACACGACCCTGTTCGCGGCCGCCTTCTACTGGGGCTACGCCGGGGACTTCATCGACGTCTGGGACGCCTCGCTGTGGCTGTTCGCCTTCATCTTCATTGAGCTCAACGTGTTCGAGTGGCACTACGAGACCCGTCGCGACGACATGGCACGATCCGGGGGTGAGAGCAGTGCTGCCGCAGACGGGTGACGAACTCTGCAGCCTGCGTTGGGATGACGCCGCGGGTCGGGTTGAAATTATCGACCAGACGCTGCTCCCGCACCGGCTTGAGTGGCGCGCGCTCGACTCGCTGGAGAGTTACTGCCAGGCCATCAGTCTCATGCAGGTGCGCGGTGCGCCGCTGATTGGCGTTACCGCAGCGTTCGGGCTCGCCCGCGCGCTTGCCCGCGATCCCTCACCCGACGCGCTGGCAGTGGCCACACGGGCGCTGCTGGCAACCCGGCCCACCGCGATCAACCTGGCCTGGGCTCTGGAGCAGGTCACCACGGCACTGCGCGATCTCGAACCGGGTGCCTGGCCGGACGCTAGCCTGGCTTGCGCGATTGCGCTGCGGGAGGCGGACATTCAAACCTGTGCCCGCATCGGCGATCACGGCCTTGGCGTCCTTCGCGACCTGCCCCCCCGGGGACGCCTGAACCTGATGACGCATTGCAATGCCGGCTGGCTGGCAACCGTGCAGTGGGGCACTGCGCTGGCGCCCGTGTACAAGGCCCACGCCGCCGGGCTGCCCGTTCACGTCTGGGTATCGGAGACGCGACCGCGCAACCAGGGCGCTTACCTGACCGCGTGGGAACTGCAACGTGCCGGGGTCCCCTGCACGCTGGTGTCCGACAACAGCTGTGGTCATCTCATGCAGCGTGGAGAAGTGGACTGCGTGATCGTGGGCAGCGACCGTACGGCCCGTAATGGTGATGTGTGCAACAAGATCGGCACCTACCTCAAGGCCCTGGCGGCCAAAGCGCACGACGTCCCGTTCTACGTCGCCTTGCCTCTGTCCACGATTGACTGGTCCTGCCCCTCGGGCGCTGCCATCCCGATCGAGGAACGCGCGGAGGACGAGGTGCTCACAGTAACCGGCCGCGGTCGCAGTGGCGATATCGAGACGGTCAGGCTGGCCGATACCGGGAGCCGGGCGGCCAATCCCGCGTTCGACGTCACCCCGGCCGCGCTGGTATCGGGCCTGATCACCGACGGGGGCACCGTGGGGGCAAGCATTGACGGCCTGGCGGGCCTGAAGCCCGGATAGCGTTTACCGGCATGGACACCGAGTTACTGCGTACCTTTCTCGAAGTTCGCAACACGCGTCACTTCGGCCGTGCCGCCGATAACCTGTTCATCACCCAGGCCGCGGTCAGCGCACGCATCAAACAGCTCGAGGACCTGCTCGGCGTCACCCTGTTTGTGCGCAACCGCAACAATATCCAGCTCAGTCCCGAGGGGGAGCGCCTGGTGCCGCATGCGGAGGCGGTGCTGTTGTCGCTGGTGCGGGCACGGCACGATGTGGCGCTGGAGGATACCGGCAGCCGCCAGATCTTCCTCGGCGTACGCACGGGTATCTGGAGCGAAGCACTCAAGCGCAAGCTCTACGCCCTGATGCGCTCACAATCTGAGCTGTCGGTGCGGGTTGAGAGCCATGAACCGGACGATATCGTGCGTCGCCTGCTCGACCGCACACTGGACCTCGGTATCCTCTACGAACCCCCCAGCCTGCCGGAATTGCGCTGTATTCCCATCGGTGAGTTGACCCTGCGTCTGTTCAGCTCGGACAGTGGTGACACGGTAGCCAACGCGATGTCGGGGAATTACGTCTACCTTGACTGGGGGGGTGGTTTCGAGCGCTTTCACAGTCGCCGGTTCGGCGAAAATGTTGTGCCGGTGCTGCACACCAATATGAACGAACTGGCCCGGGATTACCTGACCCGGTGGGGCGGTGCCTGCTTTCTACCCTACAGCCTGAGGACCGGACTGCGTGCGGCCGGGTTGACACCGGTGCGGGGGGCACCCGAGTTCCGGCGGCAGCTGAACGTTGCCTACCTTGTGGGTTCTGTGCGCAGGGAGTTGATCGAGTCAGTGGCTGGCCGCTTCGCCACGGTTAACGTTTAGGGCACCTCTGAGCACTGGCACAACCGATGGCGGCGATGCGTTGCACTGCGCCGCAATCGGGATATCGACATTTTCCCGCCGGGTGTTGCACTCAACGGGATGATGGTGTCAGCAACGGCTAAAGGTCGTCGAGTTCGAGGTCGTAATACCCGAGTTCTTCCCGCAGTCGCTTTTCCTCGAGTCGCCGCTCGGCGCGCCGCCGCTTTTCGGCCAGCTGCTGCTTACACGACAGCACGGGCTCAAAGGCCTCGAGGTCATCGTCTGACAAGTCACCGATCAACGGATCGAACAGATCATCCAAGGGGTCTGTCGTCGTCGTTTCCTGGCTGCGCTCGCCCATAAATCACCTCCGGATGATTTATTACTGGTCACTTCGGCGGACTATCTCCCAGGGTTTTGGGTGAGTAAATCAAAATATTATTGAATTGACGATTAGTGTTGCTTATTGAAGTGGTGCGGTGAACTATTGCTCCTTATAGCTAAAAAATACGTGATTGCCCATTGCCAGGGTGCTAGTTTGAGGAGGGGCGGCCCGCTACCATCCCTGGCTTCCCTGCGCATTTCACCACGTCCGTGTGGTCCATTCCTGTTGTCGCGCAAGCGGGCCGCCGTCCCGATCGTCGCTGCAAGCTTTATGCCAGATGGGTGAGCGCCGGTGGCTGCGTTGTGCCTCGCAGCCAGTGCGTGGCCCGACACGTGCCCCGGGGCCGCAGTGCGTGAGCTGCATGCCGGGGCCCCTGCGGTACCGGACGCGTCCGGACGCGTCCGCAGCGGCCGTCACCGTCGTTCAGCCGCCCGTGTCCAACACTTGCAGGATGGTGGCCGCGATGCTGTCGGCCCCGCCGGCCGTGGCATCGATGACGTGATCGGCATAGCGCGCGTACAGCGGGGTGCGCTCGGTAAAGACGTCGGCAAAAGTCTGCCCGGCCGGCCGGGCAATACCACGCGGCGGGGCGCCTGCGATCCGTTGGGTCAGGGTGGGGAGGTCGGCCTGCAGGTAGACAACCGGGCCGGCCCGGCGCAGCCGCTGCATCACCGGCTGGCTGTACACCACGCTGCCGCCGGTAGAGACCACACAGCTCTCCAGCGGGACCGCCAGCAGCACCTCCTCTTCGATCTCACGCAGCCTGAGGTGGCCCTCCCGCGCCAGGATTTCCTCCAGTGTCGCGCCTGCGTGCACCTGGATGTCGACGTCGGTATCGGTGAAGGCCAGCCCGGACAGCTTGGCCAGCAGCACGCCGACCGTGCTTTTACCGGCGCCGGGCATGCCGATCAGGCTGATGGTGGACAAAGTACTGCTGGACCGGGTCATAGCTTTTGTCTGGCCGGGAAATGAGCCGGTATTATGTCGCATCCGTTATCGGTCTCAAGTCACCCGGCAGCGGGCCTTGCGATGCGCGGGGCCTCGATGGTGCCGTGAGTTTCGCCCGGGCGCTGTCCCGTCGAGCGGATCCGGAGGGCAGGGCCCCGCGGGCCAGCGCTCTGCGGCCGATGCTTGCACCCCTCTCAGGTGTGTGTTGTTGCGGCTGGCGGTCGCGCTGGTTAGAGTGGCCTCCTGGAACAATTGCCCGGAAGGGCCGGAGCCTTGCCATGAGTCTGCTCACCACCCCACTGGATCAATTGCACCGGGAACTCGGGGCGAAAATGGTGCCTTTTGCCGGCTACGCCATGCCCGTCCAGTACCCCACCGGTATTATCCGCGAGCACCTGCACACGCGGGAGTCTGCCGGTCTTTTTGACGTATCGCACATGGGGCAGGTGGTTATAACGGGCGAAGGCAGCGCGGCGGCGCTGGAAGCGCTGGTGCCGGTCGACATCGAGGGTCTCGGAGTGGACAGGCAGACCTACGCCCTCCTCACCAACGAACGGGGCGGCGTCAGGGATGACCTGATTATCACCCGCTGGGCCGATGACCGTTTTTTCCTGGTCGTCAATGCCGCGTGCAAGGCGGCGGATATCGAGTACCTGCGCGCGCACCTCTCCGGTCAGTCACTCACCGTCCTCGAGGACCGCGCGCTGCTGGCGCTGCAGGGCCCGCGGGCCCGGGACGTCATGCAGGCGCTGTGTCCGGCCGCGGCTGAACTGCGTTTCATGCAGGGCTGCGCGGCGGTGGTGGGGAACGCAGAGGCCTACATCACCTGTTCGGGCTATACCGGGGAGGACGGGTTCGAGATTTCGCTGCCGGCGGAATCAGCCGAGGCGCTGGCCCGCGAGATTCTGGCGACGGAAGACGTGCTGCCGGTGGGTCTCGGCGCCCGCGATTCCCTCCGCCTCGAAGCCGGCCTGTGTCTCTATGGTCATGAACTGACGCCCGATATCGATCCGGTGCAGGCCGGGCTGCTGTGGTCGATCAGCAAGGTGCGTCGCCCTGACGGGGCGCGCCCGGGCGGTTTTCCCGGCGCCGGGGAAATCTTTCGCAGCATGGCCGAAGGGACGGCGCTCAAACGCGTGGGCCTGATGGTGACCGGTAAGCGCCCGGTCAGGGAAGGTCAACCGGTGCTCGATGCCGAGGGCGTCGAGGTGGGCACGGTCTGCTCGGCGGGTTACGGTGCCAGTGTCGGCGGCCCGATCGCCATGGCCTATGTTGCGCGAGCCTGCGCAGAGCCCGGCAGCGAATTGCAGGTGGATGCCCGCGGCAAGAAGGTGCCGGTGACGGTCGCCCGGATGCCGTTCAGTCCGCAGCGCTACTATCGGGGTTGAGCCGGGCGGGCAATGCCGGCCGGCGCAGTTCCCGCCACCAGCCCCGCAGGCGATACCAGGGTGCCAGCCAGAATGCCAGCGGCGGCAGCCGCCGCGTATTAAGCAGTTTCAACAGCAGCAGTAGCAGTAGTGCGGCGCCCAGCAGGGTCGCGAAAGTCCACCACTGCCTGGCCACGGGTCTTGTGCTCTCGGCCTGGAATGCGCCCGGGTCACCAGCCACCTCGATCTCTGTCGCCGGCACGTCGATCAGCTCCAGGCGGCGCGCATCCGTATTCCACCAGAAATACTCCCTGCCCGGCAGGCGATAAGTGCCGGGGGCTTCGACGACGTAGGTGACCCGCTCGACGCGCCGGGCCGAGACAATGCCGCGGTTGCTTTGGTTCTCCAGTGCCGGCGGCGAGGAGTAGGCGGCCAGGCCCTCGAGGCGCTCCGGCTCGAACGCAGGCAGCATCATGGCCATGGTGTCGGTGGCCTCGAATAGAATCTCGCGCTCTATGGCATCACCGACCTCGAGGCCGACCGGTGATCGGTCGAAGGACTGGGTGATGCGGTAATCTGGTGCGGCCACCCAGCGTTCTGCATCGGCGAGCGCCTCAGGCAGGGAGGCCGTCAACCGGACCGACGGCGTCATCAGGTCGCCCTGGACCACGCCGGCATCTTCGTGGCTCACGCTGACGGTGACCGCGAATGGGGGGATGCCGAAGGTGCCCGCCCGCTGCGGGTAAACATCCAGGGTCCAGCGCTGCACGACCCAGTTCTGACCGCCGCGGAGTTCGCTTGCATTGCTGGCAAAATTTTCTGTCTGCAGAATCACCAGCCCGCGCACTTCCGGCACCGCGACCCTGGTGCCGCCGGAAAACCAGCGATCGGTCGCCACTTCGACGAGCAGGGAGACTTTCTGGCCGGGCACCACGCCGGTCTGCGGGTCTATCCAGGCCTTGATGTCCAGGCGCCCGGCCGCCTGCATTTCGTCGACGGTCAAGGCCCCCGCGACGCCCGGTGTCAGTGTCAGCAACAGGATGAACGCAGGTGAGCGCAGGCTGCTAATCAGCATCGGGGTCCGGCGCTCCCTGCTCGCGGGTCAGTAGCTGCATGTTGAACTTGATGGTCAGGAAATCCGTCGGATCCTGCTGTACGCCCCTCAGCCACATCTCGCTGGTCGCGGGATCCTGCAGGATGTCCTCGGCGCTCAACTGCAGGACCTCGGCCTGCTGCCAGTCCATGTATTCCGCGCCGTCCGCCGGGATCGCGTCATCGGAGTCCAGTTCTTTTTCCTCGCTGCCCACGCCGGCCTCCTCCTGCTGGCTCTCGCTCAGCCGGTTGATCTCGTCGATCAGGGCCTGCACCGCAGCCCGGTTGTCGACGGCACCCGGGTAATCCGGGTTGCGATCCAGCAGGCGGTCATAGCGTTTGACGGCGCGTACGAAATCCCGTGCATGCGCCCGGGCATTGGCCTCGTTGAACAGGGCGTCGTCACTGTCACTGCGCGCGAAATAGTCGGCGGCGAGCATGAACTGCTCGTCGTAGTAGTACGCCAATCCCTTCCACATCGGGTCGTCGAAGCGCCGGGCGGCCTCGCTGTAGCGACCGAACTGCATCAGCAGCCGCCCCTGCTGGTCACCGGTGAGCCAGAGGTCGGCAAACCAGTGAGAATCGACCGGTTCCGTCTCTCTGGGCCAGCGCCGAACCGGGCAGGCCGCCCAGCAGCAGCGGCGCGAGGAGCAGTGCCCAGGTCAGGGTCCACCCCTTGCGGAACCACATAAGGAAAATCAACATGGCGGGAAACACCAGCCAGTAGCCGCTGTCCAGCCAGGGCAGGGCGCTGTCGTCGATGACCACGTAGTAGCTGTCGACGCGCCGGCTCACCGCGCGCACGTCCTTGTCGTCCACCGTGAGATCGAAATAGCGCCCGCCGCTGTCCGCGGCGAGTTGTTGCAGCGCGTTGCGCTCCAGTGGCGCAACCCCTTCGGCACCGGATTCCGTGCCGATACCGAGGATCAGCAACTGGTGCGGACGGCTGTCGAAGTAGTCAGCGAACGCATTGCGACTGTCGGCGCCCGGGGCATCGGTCAGCAGCAGCACGGTGGCGGGTGCGGTGCTGTCGCGCAGGACCTCGTCGACCAGTGGCAGGGCGTATTCGGGGAACTTGCCCGCCCGGGGCATGATACCGGGCTCGATTGCCGCCAGGTACTGGCCGATGATTTCCTGGTCGGCAGTCAGCGAGAGCACGGTGTGAGCGCTGCCGGAATAGACGATCAGCGCAGATTTCTTGTCCGGCCGCAGGGCCAGCAGATCGCTGATTTTCTGCTTGGCGCGCCGCAGACGGCTGGGCTGCACATCGCGCTGGCGCATGGTGTTCGACACATCCAGCACGACCACCAGGGCCGCATCGTCCTGGCTCAGCGGGGAGGGTTGCTGGCGCCAGCTCGGACCCATCAACAGGATCATCAGCAGTGTCAGCAGCACCGCGGTCAGGCTGCGCGGATTGAACCAGCGGGAGCGGAACCGCGCTACCCGCAGGTGTTCGAGCAGGTGTGGCGCGATGATGCCGCCGAACATGTCGGGCCGGTTTTCGCGCCTGTTGCGAAGGATGAACAGGATCACCCAGGGGACCAGCAGCACGGCCCAGTAGGGCCGCAGGAAGTGGAAGTGTTCGATGACGGGTCCGTCAAACAGCATGTCGGGCCCTCGTCCGTCGCCAGGCGCGCCACGCACCCCAGCTGTGGTAGATCCAGTACAGTACCAGCGCGATCGCAACGGGGACCCAGTGCAGGCTCTGGCGGGGCCGGAAGCTGACCGTTTCGTAAAGCTCCGCTTCCAGTGCGTCGATGGTGCTGTAGGCCTGTTGCAGCTCTTCCCGGTCCAGCGCCTGGAAGTACTGCCCGTCTGCGACTTCAGAGACCCGGGCAATGGTCTCGATGTCCAGCGCCTCGTCGCCCACGGAGGCCGGGTCGCCGATCGCTATGGTATAGATGCGGATACCGTAGTGAGCCGCCACCTTGGCCGCATCGATGGGCGGCACGGTGCTGCCCGTGTCATTGCCATCTGTCAGTATGATCAGTACGCGATTGTCGGAATCGCTCTCCAGGAACAGTTTGATGGCGAGGCCGATGGCATCGCCAAACACGGTGCTCTGTCCCGCCATCCCTATTTGCGTCTCGGCCAGTAATTGCTCCCATACCCGGTGGTCGTCGGTAAACGGCGTCTGCAGGTAGGCGGCGCTGCCGAACACGATCAGACCCAGCCGGTCCGACGGCCGTTGATCCGCCAGCTCGGCAAGCACGAACTTGACGGCCTCCAGCCGGTCGACCTCGGTACCATCGGGCAGGGTGAAGTCGCGCGCCTCCATCGACCCGGACAGGTCCACGGCAACCATCAGGTCGCGGCCGGATTTTTGCTGTTCTACCGGCGCGCCCACCCACTCGGGACGGGCGGCGGAGATCACCAGACACAGCCACATGAAGGCGACCAGGAATCGCTGCACCCGGTCCCGTTGCAGGATCATGGCGCCGGTTTCAGGACGTTCACGGCTGAGTTCCACCAGCTTGTTGAAAAACGGCACCTTGACCGAGTCGCGGCTTTCCTTGTAGGCCGGCAGCAACCACATCGGCAGCGGCAGGAGGATCAGCAGCAGCGCCCAGGGGTAGGTCAGCTCAAACATCGGGGGGTCTCCGATGCTCGGTGATCCATCGCCGGCTGGCCTGCAGCAGCCGCTCGCCGGTCTCGGGGTCAATCGACGGGGCGGTATAGGGCCCCGTTGCCAACAGCGCCGCCAGCGGCGGATCGAACGGCGGGGACTCGCAGCTGCGATTCAGGAATTCCGCCCACTCGGTTCCGCTGAGGCGCGCGACGCGCTCCCTCGACCAGGCGGCAAGCGCCGTCAGTTTGAGCAGTTGATTGATCTCGCGCGGAGTCGGCGTCCCGGTTGCCGCCGGGCCCAGGGCGTCGAGCCTGGCCAGCGCTTCGCGGCGGTAGCGGTCCCGGTGCCAGCGCCGTGCCGACTGCCAGAGGCGGCGGAGCAGCAGTATTGCCAGCACGCCGCCAACCAGTGCCCAGCCGGCGGTCTGCGGCCACCAGTCGATCGCCGCCGGTGACGTGACCTCGACGAAGTCTCCGAGGGCGTAATTGCCAAAGATATCCGGTAGCGGAGGTGCGCTCATGGTCTGGCCCGGGTCCCCCCCAGCTGTTCCCGCAACTGGTCCGTAACCGGTGTGGCGGTCTCGACCGTCAGCACCGGGATGTCGTGGCGTTGCAACTCGCGCTGCACATCGGCGACCGTGTTGCTGAAGCTGGCTTCGAATTTCCTGCCGAGGTCGTGGCGATGGGGGTCGATTTCCAGTTGATAGCGCCCGTCACTCACCACCAGGCGGTCCGCACTCGAGATATCCCGCTCCAGGGGGTCGAACACCAGGGCGCAGACGATGTCGTTGTGCTGGTTGATCCGCCGGATGGTATCGAGCGCGGCTTCACTCCAGCCGAAAAAATCCGACACCAGCACCACCAGGTAGTCGTGACCGACACTGCGCTCGGCCAGGCTGAGCGCGCGGGCGAGAGCCTGCGGGTCGCTGTCGTGGTCCGGTGTGACCGAAAGGGCGTTATTCATGGCCGCCAGGTCGCCCAGCCAACCCATCACCTTGCGTTCATTGCGTGTAGGCCGCGCCTCCAGGGTCCGCTGGTCATTGAACAGAATGGCACCGATACGATCCCCTACGGCCAGAACCCGCCAGGCGGTAATGGCCGCGACTTCGGCCGCGACAACCGACTTCATTTTCTGCTCGCTGCCGAAAAACATGGGCAGGCGCTGGTCCACCACGGTGATAACCGGCCGGTCACGCTCCTCGGTGTAGACCCGCACATGAGGTTTACCCGTCCGGTTGGTTACCCGCCAATCCATGGTGCGGATATCGTCGCCCGGGCGATAATGGCGCAGTTCGTCGAAGTCCAGTCCGCGGCCGCGCAGTCGCGACCGCTTGCGGCCGCTGAGCAGTGACCGCACCGACTGGCGCGGCAGGTAGCTGAAGCCGCTGGCGCCGTAACGGAGTCGAACCAGTGTATGCAGGTCGGTGTAGACGCCCTCGGTCATGACCGGTTCAGCCCACAGCGACCTGATCGATGATCTCGTCGATTACTCGATCCGGTGTGATCTTGTCGGCCAGCGCGTCGTAGCTGAGGATCAGGCGGTGGCGCATGATGGCATGCAGTACGCTGCGGACGTCATCGGGCAGCACCTGGTCGCGTCCGTCCAGCCAGGCACTGGCTCGACTGGCGCGATGCAGCGCGATGCTGGCCCGCGGACTCGATCCGGTGTCTATCCATCGCTTCAGTGACTCGTTGAATGCCCCGGGGTCGCGGGTGGCGACCACGAGGTCGACGATGTACTGCTCTATGGGTGGTGACAGCTGCATCTGCTGGATCGCCTCGCGGGCGGCAAATATATGCGACTGGGATATCATGTCGAGCTGGAGCGCCTTGTTTCCCTCTTCTTCCTGCAGCAGGCGCACGATGCCCAGCTCGGCTTCCCGGTCCGGATAGTCCACAGAGATCTTCATCAGGAAGCGATCCATCTGTGCTTCTGGCAGCGGATACGTGCCTTCCTGTTCGATCGGATTCTGGGTTGCCAGCACCATGAACAGGGGTGGCAGTGGGTAGGATTTCCCGGCTACCGTGACCTGCCGCTCCTCCATGGCCTCCAGCAGCGCCGACTGGACCTTTGCCGGCGCCCGGTTGATCTCGTCTGCCAGCACCAGCTCGTTGAAGATGGGGCCGGGCTGGAATTGCAGTTCCGACCTGCCCTGTGATTCCTGGTAGATTTCGTTTCCGGTCACGTCCGAGGGCAGCAGGTCGGGGGTGAACTGGATGCGGCCAAGGTCCGCCTTTAACACCTTGGAGAGGGTCTTGATCGATCGCGTCTTCGCGGTGCCGGGCAGGCCCTCCAGCAGTACGTTGCCGTTGCAGAGCAGGGCGAGTGTCAGCGTTCTTACCACCTCTTCCTGGCCGATGACGGACTTTGCCATCTGTTCCATCATGGTGTGAATGGCCGTGTGGTTGTCTTTACTCACGCCGATCTCCGCTTGCTGGGCCGTGGGATGAGGGGTCATTATAGGCGCTCGCAGGCGTGAGGGCAGGCCAGTTTTGACCAGTGCCGCATGCGCAGGCTCCCGGGTCGATTACACTGTAGCGGCCGTCCGGCGCCGTGACCAATGAGGAAGAGGTAGCCATGAACAATCCACTTTATCGAAGCGCCTTCGCCATGGCCGATGACGTGCGCAACGGCAGGGCGTCCGCGGTGGCACTGCTGGACTATTTTCTCGACCGTATAGAGCGCTTTAACGGCGAGCTCAACGCGGTCGTGGTGGTTGATGCCGAGCGGGCCCGGTCGCGGGCCGTGGCGGCCGACGAGGCCGCGGCCCGGGGCGAGGACTGGGGGCCGTTGCACGGCGTTCCGCTCACCATCAAGGACGCTTTGTCGACCGCCGGATTGACGACGACCGGTGGTATTCCCGGGCAACGGGATGCGGTGCCGGCGACCAATGCCATTGCTGTGCAGCGCTACGTGGATGCGGGCGCTGTCGTGTTTGGCAAGACCAACGTGCCGTTTATGAGCTCAGATTTGCAGAGCTTCAACGATGTGTACGGCACCACCAATAACCCCTGGGATACCACCCGCACCTGTGGCGGGTCCTCGGGCGGGGCGGCGGCGGCCCTGGCGGCCGGGCTGACCCCTCTGGAGCTGGGCAGTGATATCGGCGGTTCGATACGCACGCCCAGCCACTTCAACGGCGTTTACGGGCACAAGCCCAGCTTCGGCCTGGTACCTCAGCGCGGTCACTTGCCGCCGGGAGAGGCCGTGCTCAGCGAAACCGACCTGACGGTGATTGGCCCGATGGGCACCTGCGTCGATGACCTCGTGCACGCGCTTGAAATTCTCGCCGGCCCGGGTCCCGAGGACACGCCCGCCTGGCGTCTGCAGCTGCCGCCGCCCGCGTTTACCCGGCCAGACAGATTGCGGGTGGCGGTATGGGCTGACGATGAATTCTGTCCGGTCGATACCGAGATCGCGGAACACGTCCGCGCGGCGGGCGAATCGCTGGCGAGACTGGGTGCCCGGGTTGATGTTCGAGCGCGACCGGCTATCGATTTCAGTGAAAACCACTCGGTTTACATGCAACTGTTGATGGCCGCGCTATCCGGCGGCATGCCGGACGGCGTTTACGCGAAGGCGCTGGCAACGGTGGACGCTGCAGAACCCGATGATACAAGCGACCGCCTGCTGCAATTGCGCGGTATTGCCCTCAGTCATCGCGAGTGGCTGAAACTGCACGAGAAGCGGCTGCGTGCCAGGCATGCCTGGGCGGCCTTCTTTGAATCCTGGGACGTGCTGTTGTGCCCGAGCACGCATGTCGTCGCTTTCCCCCACGATCACCTCCCCGACATGCACAAGCGGCAACTTGATGTTAACGGCTCGCTGCGCCCTTACACAGAATTGATGGCCTGGGCGGGACTCACGCTGAATGCCTACCTGCCGGCGACGGCGGTGCCGGTCGGCACGACCGGTAACGGCCTGCCCATAGGCGTCCAGGTTGTCAGCCGCTATCTCGGGGACCATACCGCGCTCGCGGTCGCCAGGCTGCTCGAGCAGCACCACCGAGCCTTCATGCCGCCCCCGGGTTACCGCGATTGACAGGGTGGTGTCAGGCGGCCCAGCTTCGGGGCGCGCGAAACTGCTGCGATAGATAGTCCATCTGGTCGGCGAGGATCCGGTCTTTGCTGAGGAAGTGCCATTCCCACGGGTTGGGTTTGAAGGGGATGGCCAGCAGTGGCATGTGGGCCTCTTCCGGCGTTTGATTGTCTTTCTGCCAGTTACAGCGCCGACAGGCCGCGACCACATTCTCCCAGCGGTCACCGCCGCCGCGGGATTTCGGCAGGACGTGATCGCGGGTGAGGTCAGCACGCGCGAACTGTCCACCACAGTACAGGCACCGGTACTCATCCCGCCGAAATAGCGTGCGGTTGCATAAAGGCGGCGTGAAACCGGAGACCACTCGCCCCTGAAGCGCAATAATCGGTTGCAAATCGATCCTTGACCGGCGTCCGGTGAGACGCTGGATTCCACCAAACACCGGCGCAAGCGTGTCGCCGATACCGTATACGACGTCGCCGCGGGCATAGGCCGTCACAGCTTCGTGAAGACTGATCCAGCCGCGTGGCTGCCCGGCGACATCCAGTTTCAGGATGATTGGCATCATGGCCCTCCGCGAGGAATGCACACACGCTACTGCAAAAACGAGAACTGCACAATCGCCAGGACTAAGTGTGTTCAGCCGAATCGGTGAGAGATGGCAGCCAGTTGCGTTGACGCCACAAAGCGTATCTCCCAGCAGGTGCAGAAACTGGGAGTGGGCAGCGTTATCACTGTATACTTCTGAAATACTTGCCCCCGGCACCGCGATGACAGTGAGCGCCCCACCGGGCGATGGCTGTCGGTCACGGGTAGTCCGATCGATCAGGGTGTGACCACATGAGAACTGTAAAGTACCTGGCAATCTGTTGCGTGCTCGCCATCAGTGCCTGTGGCGAGCAGGAAGCGGTAAACACAGCGGAACCAACGCGCGTCATCAGCCTGGATAGCCTGCCAGACCCCTGTACATTGCTGACCGGGGCGCTTGCCGTTGAATTATTGGGCGGGGGTGAACTGGAGACCAAAAACCTGGTTAATGAGCGTGCGCGTTCCCGTATGTGTAGCTACAAGCAGGCGGATAGCGACAAAATGCTGTTTCTCAGCATGATGCTGTTTGCGCCGGGGACCATGAGTTCCGCGACCGATTCCAGGCAGGAGCTGGTTGAGAAAGCCAGCCGCCTTGCGGGCGGTGCCCAGCCCGTCGCCATCCTCGATGATATCGGCAATGTTGCCTTTGTGTTCGACCAGGCCAATGCCACCCGACTGCAGGTCCTCACCGGCATAGGTGGTGCCCTCAATGAAGATGCCCCGCCTGCGGAATTGCAGCTTGGTTACGCGATCAATCTGCCAGGCGCCACACGGGAAGAGCGGCAGGCCGCGCTCTCCGCCATCGCTCGCAAGCATCTTGTGGCACTTGCCGATCAGCTGTAGCTGGATGACGCGGTGGTAATATTGGGCTGTAGCGGGCGCGTGGCCGAGAATTGGGCTATGTTAAGTGGGCCGTCACTGGCCGTGCATCACTGGCGGTTTAACGGGCGGATCATGCAATTGACGGGGGGAGGCTCCGATGGCGACGAGCAAGACGAAAACAAAAGTATCGAAGGCGAAAACCAGGTCGAAGGCGAAAACCTCGGCGGCGGCCAAACGTGCAGGCGGTGCCCGTAAACAGGCGGGGGCCGCTGTCGCCGGGCTGGATCTGGGCAAGTACTTCGATGAAGTCCGGATAGGCGGTTTTTCCCTGGACGATATGCTGGCCGGTGCGAACAAAAACATGGAAGCCATCGCGGATGCCAACCGGGCCATCATCGACGGCTACACGGATATCGCCAAACGCCAGTACGAGATGCTCAAAGACCTGCTCGACGAGCTGCGAAAAGTCAGTGGCGACCGCTCCGATGTGGTCAAGGAACTCAAACGTGTCGTAGAACACGCGCGCAAGGACCTCAACGGTTTGCAGAAAATGGCGACCCAGACCAACCAGCAGGCGCAGAAGATCGTGAAGCGGCGGGCCGATGCCAACATCAAGGCCTGGAAGAAGTTGCTGGACGACGCAAAAAAGGCAGCCAGGAAAGCGCCTGCGAAGCGAAAAAAGGCTGCGGCAAAGAAGAAAAAGGCTTCGGTAAAGCGGAAGTCAGCGGCGAAAAAGAAAACCCCGGTGAAAAAGAAAAAGGCGGCAGCAAAGAAAAAAGCAGCACCCAGGAAGAAGGCAGCATCTAAAAAGAAGGCGGCGCCTAAAAAGAAGGCAGCCAGCAGCACGTCCTGATAGTCTGCCGGAAGCCTCAGTCCGACAGAGTGCCGCGGCGCGGGGCGCCGATTATCCGGGCGCGCTCCCGCCGCGGCTCATGGCCAGAGTATCTCGACCATGATTTCGTTGCGCCGCAGGAACGGCAGTTTCCACGGCGGGTCGTACTGGTTGAGGACGGTCTGCCCGCGCAGCTCAATACCTTCCTCGGCAAGGCGGGTGAGCAACTGCGTTGCCATGTCGGCGGATCGCTTCTCGGTCGCCCGTCCACTGAAGCCGATCACCGCGGCGGTAAAGGCCGGGACAGGCTGCAGGCGAACGTTTGAATCTTCCGGTTCGGGCAGCGTCTCCATGGTCCATTCGGCCGGCATCGTGAAGGCCATCTGCGCCTCGTCGCCGGCAAGCGTGGTCGCTACCGGAGCGGTCATTGCGATTTCGGCCTGTTCGCTGTTACCGCCGAAGATGTAGCCGGCCAGTCGACGGAAGCCACTGCCGCGTCCGGTGGGCATTGGCGTTATCGCCTGTATGGTGTCGACGTAACGACGGATCTCGATAGCGTCGAGAGTGGTAAGCAACTCGTATTTGGGTTCTTCTGTGGCCCTGGCCATGGTGCAGCCTCCAGTGGCAAGTATTACGGCGGCGATCACGCTCAATAATCGTGCGGCCCGCATTCGGGCGGCCAACGTCCTGGTGGCCAGCATCCTGGTGGCCAGCATCCTGGTGGCCAGCATCCTGGCGGGCAGCGCTCTGTCGGCCATCGCTTCGGCAGTGTGGACATTCATGGTGGTTGAATCCTGTTGCGGGCTGCGGTTTCGACCCGGCACCCGGTGAGGCCGTGTCGTGTTCAACATTCCGATACCGGCTGGGTCGGCATGACGGCGGCATTTATGGCGTCGTGTACGGCGACCCCGGTGCGACGGATCACTTCTGCGCCGTGCCGAGGTTGACTGCCGCGGTACTCCTGCCTTACCTGGTCAGCAGCGCCTGCAGGTCCCGCCAGACGTGAGTGATTTCTCGCGATGCGGTTACCGCCCTCGCCCGCTCTTGTTCCGTGAGCGGCTCCCTTTGTTCCAGCTGCTGCTCCATGACCGCAATGCCGGCGTCGGATGCGTCACTGCCTGCACTTTCCCTTGCCGCCAGGCGCCGTCGCAACTCGCCCACAGGTACCTCGCAGTCGAGGATGACAAATGGTATCTCCAGTTCGAGTGCCAACCGGGCGAACCGGCTGCGCACACGGCGATGGAGGAAGGTTGCATCCACGATGGTGGGTAAACCCTGTTCGACCAGTGACCGGCTGAGTTCGATCAGCCGGTCGAACGTTTTGCGGCTCATTTCGGCGCTGTAAAGAGTCCGTGTCCGGGCGGTATCGCTGCGGTGTTCCGGTGAAATCCCGGCGAGGCGCTTGCGCTCGACATCCGAGCGCAGGCGAATGGCGCCTGAATGGCCGCACAGCATCCCCCGCGACGGTTGACTTACCGCTGCCAGAAACCCCGTGAGTGATCGCGAGGAACGGTTTCCCGGGCATCCGGTAGGTGTCGGCAAGATCGATGTAATGCCGACAGGGTTGGTAGGCGGCGGACTCTGGAACGGACGGCTGCTCCGGGTCGCTCCCAATCACTCGCAACAGGTTGACCTTGGCGCGAACCAGGGCGAAGTAGCATTGGTAAAGAGATAGCATTCGCAGGCCATCGTAATCACCACGGTATTCCAGGTAATCAGAGATCAAGCGATGGCTCTCGGGACGATGCCCGCGGGCGGTCATGTCCATGCTCATCAGCGCGAGTTCGCCAATACTGTCGAGAATCCGAAACGACCTGTTGAATTCTATGCAGTCAAAAAACCGCACCCGACCATCGATCACGGCGACGTTGCCGATATGGGTGTCACCGTGTCCTTCGATTACCCGGTGTTGCCGGATACGGTCTGCCATTGCGCGCTGCAAACCCTCGAAGCGCCCGCACCACCAGTGCCGGATCACCGCTAACTGCCTGGCCACCTCAGGGCCCAGGCCCGGGTGATCGAGCAGTCGAAAATTCTGCATCATGGCCAGGTGCAGTGCTCCCGGGGCCCCGGGTTCGGCACCGCCGGGGTCAACCAGCACGTGCGGCAGGGCGGCGTGCAGCCTGGCCAGTTCCGAGGCCAGTTTCCTGACCAGGCCCGGCTCGAGCACGCCGCGTTTTTTTGTCATCTCTTCCAACAGATCTGACTTTGGGATGCGCCGCATCTTGACCGCGTGGTCTATGGGTTCGCCGTGGCCGTTCAGCTGCGGTTGACCCCCGCACAGCGTGATCGGAACGACCGCGAGGTACAGCTCGGGTGCAAACCGGCGATTGAGACGCAGTTCTTCCTCGCAAAAGTGGCGACGGCGCTCGCTGGTCGAAAAATCCAGGAACTCCAGGCTCATCGGCTTCTTTATCTTGTAGGCGAATTCACCGCAGAGCACGACCCAGGAGATATGGGTCTCCAGCAATTCAATATCACCACCGGGGTGGTCGAAGGCTTCCGGGCGAAGCAACTGCCTGATAAGTGTTGAATCCACCTGGTCTCCTTGCGGGCTGGTCGCCGTCATCGGTCACACGGAAGGCCTGAGCGTGCATCGCTGGTACCGGCGGCGCTAGCGGTTGCCTCCCCGGCTCGATTCATGAATCGGCAAGCCACCCCGGCCTTCGATGCTGTGCCCGCGCCGCCAGTCGCGGTTCCTGAACCGATCCACGTCAGCATACAGTCGCGTTGCCAAGCGATGGAAGAGTGGACTTTTCGGCATTTCTCTTTTTGCCGGGCTGCGCTCGCGTTATACGATGGCATTGAGCGTGAAGTCGTCCGCCCGAATCCTGCGGGCGTGGCGACCGCAGGGAGAATGCGATGGTATTTGTGAGACGCGACGCGGTGGGCGAAATCGTCGCCGTGAGTCGGGATACGGTGGCCGGGTTCGGGGAGCAGGTGGCAGCGAATGATCGCTCACTGGCCCGGTTTGTGAATGGCCTCCAGGAATCAGAAGAGACGGCGGCAGGCGAGTGGTTGCGTAGCGACCGGAATCTGGTCCGGGTGCTGGAAGACCTGATCGAATTGCTGGAAGAGAAGAGCATCATCGATCTGTGCGAGTTACCGGAGGATGCGCGCGATAAGATTGCGCATCGTCGCGAGCTCCGACGCCGGCTGCGCGAATCCCTGATGTGACACCGTCGGCTGCCGTCACCCGCGAACCACCTCTCTGAACGCGGGAATCATCGCCCCCACCTCAGGCCGTACCTCCAGCATGCCCTGAAGCACTGGCCGTCAATCGGGCGGAGCACTGGTATATACTGGCGCGTCTTTTGACCAAGAGGGGAAAGCGGTGAAGCTATTTCTAACCACACTATCGGTGCTCCTGTCCTGCCTGGCCGCAGCCGTGGGTGCAGAGGGCCTGCCGCCATTGGCGCCCGAGGATGTTTTCCGGCTGCACTATATCAGCAGCCCGACCGTCGACAGCCAGGGTGAGCGAATCCTCTACCTGCGCAATTCGATGGACATTATGAAGGATCGGCGCCGCAGTAGTCTTTGGCAGATCGAGGTGGACGGTCAGCAGCACCGCCCGGTCGTCGCCGGCGTGGACAGTGTCGGCAATGTGGCGCTGGCGCCGGACGACCTGCGTGTCGCCTACACCACACGTGACGATGTCGGTACCCAGATCTTTCTCCACTGGCTGGATACCGGTGCCAGCGCACCGCTTACCCGGCTGGCTGAGTCTCCCAGGCACCTGTCCTGGTCGCCGGACGGCCACTGGCTCGCTTTCAGTATGCTGGTGCGCAGCAAACCCCCGACCATGGGCAAATTACCCGCGAAGCCGAAAGGTGCCGAATGGGCCGCCGCGCCGGTGGTCGTCGACCGCACCATCTACCGCAGCGACGGCATGGGCAACTACCCGCACGGTTTCCTGCAGGTGTTTGTCATTTCCGCCGCGGGTGGCAGTCCTCGCCAGGTCACGGATGGCGAATTTCACCACAATGGCGATATTGCGTGGTCCGCGGACGGCAAATCCCTCTATGTCGTCGCCAACCGCAACCCCGATTGGGATACCGATATTGCCAACTCGGAGATCTACCGGGTCACCTTGGCCGACGGCGAGGTGACTGCGCTGACTGACCGCAAGGGGCGGGACGCCGAGGTCAGGACTTCACCGGACGGGCGTCATATCGCCTACACCGGTTGGGACGATGAGGGGCTGGGTCACCACCGCAGCGGGCTCTACCTCATGGCCAGCGATGGCAGCGGCAAGCGCGAGCTGTTGTCGGGGCTGGACCGGGACATCGTCAATCCGCAGTGGTCAGCCGACGGCGAGCGGCTTTTTTTCCAGTACGACGAAAAAGGCGACACGGTCCTGGCCGTCACTGACCTGCAGGGCAATATCAGCGAGCTCACCCGCGGCCTGGGCGGGCAATCCCTGGGTCGGCCTTACTCCGGCGGTGAATACGCGGTGGGCGGGGAGGACGTTTATGCATTCACCCTCGGCACGACCCGGCACCCGGCCGAGTTGGGCAGCGGCCGGCCCGGCGGGGCGAAGCCGCGCCAGCTGACCCGGCTGAACGAAAACCTGCTGGCGCACCGGGCGGTTTCACCGGTGGAGGAGCTGTGGGTGAAATCCAGCGCCGATGGCCGGCCGGTACAGGCCTGGATGGCCCTGCCGCCCGGCTTTGACCCGGAAACGAAGTACCCGCTGATCCTGGAGATTCACGGCGGCCCGCACACCAACTACGGCAGCCGGTTTTCCGCCGAGGTGCAGTTGTATGCCGCCGCCGGTTACGTGGTGCTCTATGTCAATCCCAGGGGCAGCACCAGTTACGGTGCCGAGTTTGCCAATCTGATTCATCACGCCTATCCCGGGCAGGACTACGATGACCTCATGTCTGCGGTCGACGAGGTGGTTGCGCGCGGTTTCGTGGATACCGGGCGCCTTTACGTCACCGGGGGCAGTGGCGGCGGAGTGCTGACTGCCTGGATCGTGGGCTCGACGGACCGGTTCCGTGCCGCGGTGGTCGCCAAGCCGGTCATCAACTGGACCAGCTTCGTGCTGACGGCCGACATGCCGCCTTACTTCACCCGCTACTGGTTCGAGTCCATGCCCTGGGAAGACCCCATGGCCTACTGGAATCGTTCGCCGCTGTCGCTGGTGGGCAAGGTCACCACGCCCACGATGCTGCTGACCGGCGAAGCGGATCTGCGTACACCCATGGCTGAAACGGAGCAGTACTACCAGGCACTCAAGTTGCGTGGTGTGGACACGACCATGGTGCGTATACCGGGCGCGTCCCACAGTATCGCCAAGCGGCCAAGCCAGTTGCTCGCCAAGGTGGCGGCCATCCTGGCCTGGTTTGAACGCTATGACGGTGCGGCCACCGGGAGCGCGGAGTAGAAGCGCACAGCTTTGATCCGGGCCA
The DNA here is from genome assembly GCA_963753815.1 of uncultured Gammaproteobacteria bacterium. Classification (GTDB taxonomy): domain Bacteria; phylum Pseudomonadota; class Gammaproteobacteria; order Pseudomonadales; family Halieaceae; genus CAVWDU01. Next base: position 853,163 of record CAVWDU010000003.1, on the reverse strand, counting down.
CTACCGCCACCCGCATGTCCGCCCTGCGGTCTACCGGCGTCGCGGTGAGCCGCGGCGGGGACTGGTGGCCGGTGGATTGAATATTTCGCCAGCGCGACCGGGATAGCGCTTGCGGATATAGCTCGAGGGGTACGGTACCGGCGAGATGGGTGTGACGGGGTGCACCGGATGGGTTGGTGGACGGCCCGGCGGGCGACCCGGTGGTCGTAAGGGGGGCCTGGCGCCGGGCCTGTGGCGCCGGCTGTAGTTGTAGTAGCCCGAGTAGTAGGCGGGTAGCGGTTCGGTCTGCCCGGTCGCCGGAACATCAGCCGGCCTCGACGCCGGGGCAGGCGACCGCGCCGCCTCACGCTCCCGGCGATCCGCCGCCATGCGGTCGGTCGTTTCCCGCATGCGCTGCAATCGCGCTGCGGCCTCCTCTTCGGACACCGGCTCGCCGGTGTCGTAAACCAGGGTCTCGGCCTGCTCGCCGCCTGCCGGCGGCTGGTCCGAGAACGTGACCTCGCCGTTCTCATCAACGGATTTATACACCGTGGTGGGCTGGGCACTGATCTCCAGTGACAGCAACAGCATCCACGGCAGCAGCCTGCTCATCTTCACACCGTAACTTACTGGCCAGCAGCGGGCGACAATGCCTCGCGTAACCCGGGCACCTGGTCGGCGCCGGCCATGACCTGCAGGCTGGCGCCCTCGAAGTCATCGCCGATCGGCTGCTGCCGACCACCGAGACACCTGGCCAGGAAACTCTCCGCGATCGCGTAAAAGGACAGGTCGTTTTCGGGTTTCTGGAAACCGTGGCCTTCGTCCGGGTAGAGCACATAGGTTACCGGGATATTGCGGGATTGCATGGCCTGGACGATCTGGTCGGACTCCGCCTGCTTGACCCGGGGGTCATTGGCGCCCTGGCCGATCAGCAGGGGCCGCTCGATGGCCTCTACCCGGGACAGCGGCGAGCGCTCCCGGAGCAGCGAGCGACCGGGTGCGGTATCGGGGTCACCGACGGCTGCGATGAGCGTCCGGCGGAAGCCCTCCCAGTACGGGGGAATCGACTCGATCAGTGTTTGCAGGTTGGAGGGGCCCACGATATCGACGCCGCAGGCGAATACCTCGGGTGTGAAGCTCAATCCGACCAGCGTCGCGTAGCCGCCGTAGCTGCCGCCCATGATGGCGACGCTTTCTTTCCGGGTAATGCCCACGCTCGACGGCCCAGTCGACGGCATCGAGCAGGTCGTCGTGCATCTTGCCCGCCCACTCATAGTTGCCGGCGGCGGTGAAATTCTTGCCGAACCCGGTCGAGCCGCGAAAGTTCACCTGCAGCACGGCGTAACCGCGGTTTGCGAGCCACTGTACCTGGCCGTCGTAGCCCGCTGTGTCGCGCGCCCAGGGTCCGCCGTGCACCAGTAGCACTAAGGGCAATGGGGTCCGCGGCCGCAGCTCACTGCGCATGGGGACTCCGGTAGGCAGCGTCAGGTAAGACACCAGATCGTACCCGTCTCGGGAGGAGATGGTCACGTTTCGCTTTACCGCCAGCGGCAGGCCCTTGATCGCGGGGTTGGTTTCAAACAGCGGCGTCAACTGCCGCTTCTGCCGGTCGTAAACTGCGTAGCGCGGTGAGCGGTTGCTGCGGCTGATAAACACGGTCCAGCGCTGCCCATCCAGCGTGCTCGCCAATATGGACGCATCGCCCTCGGCACTTTGCTGCAGCGCGGTTATATCGCCCTCGTAATCCGGGTCGAGGGCGAACCAGCTCCGCTGATGCCGGTTGGCGGCCGCTGCCACGGGAGCGTGTGAACGGGGATCGACCAGCACATCACTGATGTCCGCGGTGGGCGAGCGGGCTATCACGGACGATTCCCCGCTGCCGAGGTCCAGTCGGGTCAGCGCCGCGGTGTCCCGGTCGCGACTGTCCACCATGTAGGCGCCCGTATTATCGGCATTGAAGCCGACGATACGCGTGGTGAAAACGTCCTCGGGCGGAATGGCGGTCAGCGCGCGCCAACCATCCTCAGCGACCACCAGCAGCTCGGCACCGCCGTCTTCGGTCTGCCGTTGGGCAAGCCGGACAACGAGATCATTGTCGACGTAGAGGTCGCTGAATCCGTCGTTGCGCGACAACAGCTGGCGCTGGCCTGTTTTCAGGTCCACTGCGTAGGCGTCGTGCCAGCGGGGGTCGCGGTCGTTCATACCCACGGCGATCCTGCCGGGGTGATCCTCGCTCTGCCCGAGCACCTGGGCACGCACGCCTTCGTAGGGCGTGAGATCGATAGTGTCACCCGTGCGGACGTCGACCCGGTGCAGGTGCCAGTTTTCGTCTCCGTCACGGTCCTGGATATAAAGAACGCTGCTGCTGTCCAGCGTCCAGAAGTGACTGGGGATGCCGCGATTGGTGTCGCGGGTGATCGGACGCGCCTGGCCGATCTTGCCCGCCGGCGCCACCCACAGGTTCATGACCCCGTCCAGCGGGGCCCGGAAGCTCATCATTTCGCCATCCGGGCTCAGGCGGCCCTGAAACCGGCTGGGATTACCAAACAGCAGTTCACGATCGATCAGCTCCGGCAGGGTTGCATCCGGATTCGACGGGGTCTGGCTGCTACAGGCACCCAGCAGAGCCACCAGTAGCGTTACAATGAATACGTGCGTGCCGCGCATGAATACCTCGTGTGTCAGAGTCATAGGGGGGCGATCATCGGTAGGTCGCAGTCGCGACGAACCGCGGCCGCCACAGTGCCATCAATCACTGCTTGGCAGCGAGCGCGGCGCTCAGTCTCCGGGAAGTCCGCACTTCCCATCGGCGATGTCGAGCAGGTTGCCGTCTGTCACCGCGGGCAGCGCCGCATAGCGCTCGCTGCCCGACTGGTACAGGGGTTGAAAGACCGATTTGTCTCCCAGGCCGTCCCGCGCATAGCGGTTCCACGCCAGCCACAGCTGGGTGCGCGACCAGCCACCGACGCGATCGTCGGCGAGGCCGGCACCGATGAAGCCGATGCAGCTGTCGTCGGGCGCCGCGTCGGCGTCACTCCATGGCCAGTCGAGGGCCTGGGCCTGGGGGGTAATGAGCGCAATAGCGATGAGCAGTTGTCGCATTGAACCTCTCTCCGGGATCTCCAAGCACCTACAGTAGACCGAGCCGGGTGGTTTGCCAAGGCTCTGGTTGACGACGGCAATCGAGGTCTTGCGGTTATCGGCTTCTTTGTTCACTGAACGAGCCGCAGCAGATGCGGCCTGCTCGCCGCGCCCCGGGACCGTTTGCCGGGCTCAGGCAAGCACCTCGACCGGGTCGCCGACATTCAGCTCCCCCTCGCGCTGGTAGAGCAGGTTCTGGCCGAAGAAAATCTGGCCTTCCCGGCGCCGGAATCCCGCCAGCACCCGGTTGATTCCGGGGTCCCGCTCCGCTGTTTCCTGGATGATGGACGGGATGACGCAACGTGAGCAGGCTTTGGCCACGTCGAATTCCATCTCCCCGATACGGATGCGCCGCCAGCCGTCCTCGGCGAAGGGTTCGGTACCGGCCACGATCAGGTTGGGGCGAAACCGGTTGGCGGGCACGGCCTCCTCCAGGCGTTGGTTCAGGTCATCCAGCGATGCCCGGGAGACCAGCAGCAGGGGGAATCCATCGGCGAAGCCCACGGTCTCCCCGGCGCCGGCATAGGCGCCGTCGACCCGCCTGATACTGTCATCCGGCATGAACACCAGCCGGCAGGGCTGGCCGAGCTGCGTCTCCAGCCAGCCGGCGGCGTCGTCGCCGGCGTCGACGGCCTCGACCCGGTCTCCCCACACGCGCACCAGAAGCCGCCGGCCGGTGTCCGTCGGGGTATCGGCATTGACGCCGTTCTGCGCGGTGCCGAGGCGCAGGCCGTTCGCGGTAACGTTGACGTCGACCAGTGCCATCTGCCTGACCTCGCGCTGGGTCAGCATGTCGCCCCCGGGGGAAACCACCATCCAGCGCCGGTCGCCACGCGGCCCGAAGCGGTCGAGCGCGGTCGTCTCCAGCGCGAGCCCGCGACAGGACTTCACGGGATAGATCGATATGGCCGCAAGGTGCATTGGCGGGCCTCCGCTGTGCCGGGATTGGCATCAAGCCTAGCAGAGTCTCGCACCGCGGGGATGGCCGCCGGTCCCGGTGACAGGTGCCCGGATTGATGGCCGGGCCGCCTGCCGGACCGCCAGGTTCGGCAGACTGATAGCAGGACGCGGGCATCTACGCGGGGCCCCGGTGCATTTGTCCGGGTGATGAACTACTGATGCCTGCGTGTCGTATAGATGCGAGCAATGTTATCGAGGAGAGTACTGTGACCGAGCCAGTTGTGCTGGACGAGACCATCGAGGTAGACCGGCCGTTGAAGGAGGTTTTCGCCTACGTATCGGAGTTTTCCCGTATCGAGGAGTGGGATCCGGGCGTCGCCCGGGGTGAAAAACTGACGCGAGGCGCGCCGGGGGTGGGCACCCAGTACAGGATCACCATGAAGGCCGGCCTGGCGCTGGCCTACGAGATCATCGAGTTCGAGGCCGGCAAACGGATGCTCATGGATGTCGACAGCCGCCTGTTCACGGCGCGTGAGGAAATTCTGTTCTCGCGGGTAAAGGGTGGCGGCACGCGGGTGCGCTACATTGCCCGGTTCAACTTCCCGGCTCCCATGGCCAAGGCCAACGATATCTACCCCGGTGCGATGGAGCGAGTGGGCAAGAGCGCGATGGACGGGCTACGGCGCGCACTCGAAGACCAGTTCGAGACACCGGATGCCTCCACTGCCCTGGCGCTGGCAGACAAGCTGGTACTGCCGGGCATCTGGCGCTTCACCCGGCTGGGCTATCGCGTCGCCCGTCGCCACTGGAACCCGGTTTCGGCTTACATGGGAGACCGCCACGTACTGATTACCGGTGCGACCTCGGGTGTCGGCCTGGCTGCCGCTCGCGAGCTGGCCGCACTCGGGGCCCGCTTGACTCTGGTCGCGCGCAGCCGCAAAAAGGCCGAGGCGACTGCTGCCGACCTGAAGCTTGCGACCGGCAACAATAATATTGCGGTGGAGATCTGTGACCTCAGCATCATGGAGAATGTCAACGCGCTCGCCGACAGGCTGTTGGCGGCCGGCAAGCCGATCGACGTCCTGGTCAACAATGCCGGCGCATTGTTCAATCCGCGGCAGACGACCCCGGAGGGCTTTGAAAAGAGCTTTGCCCTGTTGCTGCTCGGGCCCTACATCCTTACCGAGCGGCTGCAACCCCTGCTCGCCGCCGCGGAGGACGCGCGGGTGGTGAACGTGTCCTCGGGCGGAATGTATTCGCAGAGAATCCGGGTCAGAGACCTTCAGAGCGAGCGCGGGGAATACTCGGGCTCAGTGGCCTACGCGCGCGCCAAGCGCGGCCTGATGATTCTCACCGAAGAGTGGGCACAGCGATGGGAACCTGACGGGATCACGGTAAATGCGATGCATCCCGGCTGGGCTGATACGCCGGGTGTGGAGACCGCGCTGCCGGCGTTCCACCGTGCTACCGCGAAACTGCTGCGTACCCCGGAGGAGGGCGCCGACACTATCGTCTGGCTGGCGGTTGCCACCGAGGCCGGCCGTGTGTCGGGTCAATTCTGGCTCGATCGGGAGCAGCATCCCAGCCATATCAGCTCGCGAACCCGGGAGTCTGCCGAGGACCGTGAGCAGCTGTTGCAGACCCTGGAGGAACTGAAGGCCAGCAGCGCCGGTTTGGATGTGGCCGCTACCCGGCAGCGTCGTAGCGCCTGACGGGTGTCACCGCAGGTCGGGTCGGGGCACGAAACGGCGACAACAGCCGGACACGCGCCGATTGGCGAAAACCGTTACGCCCTGCCGGGCGTATTGTCCGGGCGTAAACGTCTGCAACCACGGGAGAAATGTGATGCGTTCAACAAGAGACCGGTACGACAGTGCCCACCGCGTTAACCGGGGCTCCCGCCGCCCCGGCACCGACAACCAGCCGTCACCCTGGCAGTCACGCGCCCTGGCGGCTGCGTTCATCCTGGCGCTGCTGGTAGTGGTCATGCTGGACCAGTCCTGGCTGGCATTGGCGCTGATTGGTGCAAGTGCCGCGGTGGCGGCCCTCTTCCAGCGCAGGGACGCCGTCACACTGGTTCCCGCACGTGCCCGGGTCTCCCGCAGTGCACCTTCACGTTGTGTCTGGAAGCTGGACACCGAGGCCTGACCGGTAAGGTGTCGGGCTACGGCCCCTGTTGCGGTTGTCTGGGGGAGCCCCTCTGAGGTGCCATGTGTACCTCCACAGGCCCCACGACACACAACAGCACAGCGTCTGATCCAGTGCGCTTTCCCACGCACGCCTGAGCCTGGCTGACCATCGCAGCGCGCGTCTACGCGGTGCATGCTGACCACGCCGCGCGGCTCCGGGTGCTGTCCGAAACCCTCTGCGGCCGTGGACTGAGTCCCCGGGACGGCCTGCAACCCCCCGGCCGGGCGTCGCATCGACACCATTTCGGCGCTCCCAATGGCGCTGCCGAGACCGGCAGCGGCGTAACAATTCTGTCATCTTCCAACAACATATTCGTCATCTTGCCGCTCTAGGATTGGCCCATCTCGTCGTCCGACGGCTGTTTTTCGGGCTTAATTTCCCAATACTTCTGGAATGAAAAATGATCGAAGCGAAGTCTAGGCAGGCGCTGATGGCGCTGTTTGTGTTGACGCTCGCCGGCTGCGGCGGGTCCTCCGACAATGTCTCACCCGGCGCCATCGTGATCGAAGTGCCGGTGCCCTGCGAGGGCGAGGACTGCGATGACGGCGATAACGGCGGCGGTAATCCGCCCCCGGGTGGTGGCACCGTTCCCTCGGTGATCCCCGAGGCGCTGGAGGGCGCTATCCGCCCGTCCGGTGACACCGCGGACGACGGTCGGGAGATTTATGTCATCGACGTCACCGAGCTGCCCGGCGGTGTGCTCGATCCCCAGGGCCTGTTGCTGGGCAACGATTTTGTGTTCCGGATCGAGGGCGGCGCACTTCGCGTCAGCCAGAACTGAGGGGGGTTGGTCATGTTTAACAGGAAACTGAACGCTTTTCTCGGGGTCTGGCTGGCGACTGCCGCCGGCAGTGCCATTGCCCAGGACGATTGTGTGCTGGAGATTGCCGAAGGTGCGGTGATTACCGGCGCCAGTGCCGAGGACTTCCTGATCATTGAGCAGGATTGTCGGATCGACGCCCGGGGTACGGAAGAGATGCCGATTACGTTCACCGCGGCAGCCGCGGTCGAGGGCGGAGTCGAGGGCAACGCCCGTGGCCTGTGGGGCGGCCTGGTCATCAATGGCCGGGCACCCATTAATGACTGCCCCGAGGGCATCGAGGGCGGCACGGCAGAGTGTACCAAGGAGGGCGAGGCGAACTCCGGGCTGTTCGGCGGCGACCAGCCGGATGACAACTCGGGCATCCTCGAGTACGTGGTGGTCAGCTACGCCGGCGCCAACGTGGATCCCGAAAACCAGCTGAATGGCATCGCATTCCAGGGCGTTGGGTCCGCCACCCGGGTGGACCACGTGCAGGTTCACAACAACCTCGATGACGGCATCGAGTTCTTCGGCGGCACCGTCAGTGCGTCCCACGTGGTGCTGACCGGTAACGCGGATGACTCCCTGGACTGGACCGACGGCTGGACCGGCAACATCCAGTACCTCTATATCGAGCAGACCGATTCTGCCGACAACGCGATCGAGGCGGACAACCGCGAGGGCGACGAGAGCGTCGAGCCGCGCTCACTGCCATCGATCAGTAACATGTCCGTATTCGGGAACGCCGGCGAAAACGCCCTGCGCCTGCGCCGCGGCACCGGGTTGCGGCTGACCAATACCCTGGTGGTCAATTCTGCCACCTGTATCCGGGTTGACGGTAGCTCCCGGGACCTTTTGGGCAGCGACCTCACCATCGCCGGTACCAGCTTCGGCTGTGCCGAGACGAACACCGGCGATGACGACGGCGCCGTCGAGGCCTATCTCGACAGTGCGGAGGAGGTGTCGCAAAGCGGTGGCCAGGTCAATCCGGTCACACCGGCCGGGGATTTCTTCGAGACCGCCGATTTCATCGGCGCCTTCGGCAGCGAGGACTGGACAGAGGGTTGGACCGTGGCCGGTTCTGTCAACAACGGCGGGCCGCCCAGCCTCGGCTGCCCCGCCGGCACTACCGAGTCCGACCGCGACGTCGGCGGCGCGCAGGTCTGCGAGCTGACCGGCGATATCACTCAGGATGTAGAGCTGACTGCCGGCAATGTCTACGAACTGGTCGGCAAAGTGGTCATCGGCGGCGACAACACGGATTCCGCCACCCTGACCGTGCAGGCGGGTACCACCGTATACGGCGGCACCAGCAGCGATTTCCTGGTCATCTCCCGCGGCTCCCGGCTGCTGGTCAACGGCACCCGCTCCGCGCCGGTGACGTTTACCGCACTCGACGACCTGCTCGGCGATGCCGACGAGGAAACCACACGCGGCCTCTGGGGCGGTGTGGTGATCAACGGCAACGCGCCCATCAACGACTGCCCGGAGGGCGCCGAGGGCGGCACCGAGCAGTGTACCAAGGAAGGCGAGGCGAACTCCGGCCTGTTCGGCGGGGCTGACCCCGAGGACAGCAGTGGCAGCATTCGCTACATGGTCGTCAAATTTGCCGGTTCCAACGTGGATCCGGAAAACCAGCTCAACGGCATCGCCTTCCAGGGCGTGGGTTCGGGCACCGATGTCGAGTTTGTGCAGGTACACAACAACCTGGATGACGGCATCGAGTTCTTCGGCGGCAGCGTCAACGCCCGCTACGTGGTGTTGACGGGCAATGCCGACGACTCGCTGGACTGGACCGACGGCTGGCAGGGTTCAATCCAGTACCTGCTGATCGACCAGGCCGACGATTCCGCCGACAACGGCATCGAGGCGGACAACCGCGAGGGTGACGAAAACGCCATGCCCCGTTCCCTGCCGGCTATCGCCAACATGACCATCGTCGGGAACGAGGGCGAGCGCGGCGTGCGGCTGCGTCGCGGCACCGGGCTGTGGCTGTACAGCAGCTTCGTGACCGGTTCCGCCACCTGCATCGACGTGTCGGGTGAATCGCTTAACCTGCTGGGTGACGGCATCGTCTTCGACGGTGTGTCTTTCGACTGCCCCGAGGGGGTCGACGGCGACAATCCTGACCTGCAGGCTTACCTGGATGGCGCGGACAATGTGTCACAGGACGGCGGCGCGGTGCTCCCCGGCGACACCTCTGAGGTGGCGTTCTTCGAGACGGCCGACTTTATCGGTGCGGTGGAAGACGAAGCCAATGACTGGACCGCCGGCTGGACCGTCGGCGACCCGGATACCGGCATCCCCGACTTCCCTGATGCGGGCTGTCCGGCGGGCACTACCGAGACCGATCCGATCGAGGGCACCACGACCTGCCTGCTGAGCGCCACTATCGAGACCGACCTGACGCTGGTGCGCGGCAATCATTACCTGCTGGATGGCAAGGTCGTGGTCGGCAACGATGACGGACTCCCGGTCAACCTGACGATCCAGTCAGGCATCACCGTGGTCGGTGATGACGATGAGGACTTCATGGTGATATCCCGTGGTTCGCAGCTATTGGCCAACGGTACCGAAATGGCGCCGGTGGTGTTCACCGCCATCGAGGAGCTCGAGGGCCAGCCGAACCTGGACAACGCTCGCGGTCTCTGGGGCGGCCTGGTGATCAACGGCTATGCCCCGATCAACGACTGCCCGGAAGGCGCCGATGGCGGCACCGCGGAATGCACCAAGGAGGGTGAGGCCAATTCCGGCCTGTTCGGCGGCGACCAGCCCGGTGACAGCAGCGGTGTACTCAATTACGTGGTGGTCAAGTACGCGGGCTCCAACGTCGATCCGGAGAACCAGCTCAACGGCATCGCCTTTCAGGGTGTGGGTTCGGGTACCGAAGTCGACTTCGTGCAGGTGCACAACAACCTGGATGACGGCGTCGAGTTCTTCGGCGGCACCGTCAGTGTGAAGCACCTGGTGCTCAGCGGCCACGCGGACGATTCCCTGGACTGGACCGATGGCTGGACCGGGAGCCTGCAGTTCGTGCATATCGTCCAGGCTGACGATTCGGCGGATAACGGCATCGAGGCCGACAATCGCGAGGGCGACGAAAACGCCCAGCCGCGCTCCAACCCGCTGATCGCCAATATGACGATCATCGGCAACGAGGGCGAGCGGGCGATCCGGCTGCGTCGCGGCACGGGTTCGCGCATCGTCAACGCGCTGGTGACCGGCTCGGCTACCTGCATCGACGTCTCGGGTGAGTCCGTGAACCTCCTCGGTAGCGACCTGACCCTGGAGAGTGTCTCCTTCGACTGCCCCGAGGTGGTGGACGGTGACAACCCGGACCTGCAGTCCTACCTGGACGGGGCCGTCAACGTGACCCAGGACGGCAGCGTACCGCCGGCGGCCACACTGCCTGACGATGGCTTCCTCGAGCAGTCCGACGTGGTCGGCTCCGACTTCGAAAGCTGGGCTGGCGACTGGGTCTTCGGTCTTCAGGGTGGCCAGTGATGCAGCGGAACCTGTTGAGCCTGGCGGTCGCCGGAGCCCTGGGCACGGTTGCCCAGGGCTCGGGGGCCCAGGTCGAACTGCCGAAGATCGAACTGGAAGAAGTCATCGTGATGGGCGAGTTCATCCCCGACGAAAAGCGTGACACCTCGGAGATATCCAACGTGCTGGGCAGTGAGGACCTCAACCTGGTGCCGGAGACCAACGTGGGGGCGGCACTGTCTCGGGTTGCCGGCCTCAGTATTGTCGGGGGCAAGTACGTCTACGTGCGCGGCCTGGGTGAACGCTACTCGTCCACACTGCTCAACCGCTCCCGCATTTCCAGCCCGGTACCGTTCCAGAAGACCGTGCCGCTGGATATCGTGCCCAACAACATCGTGCAGAGCCTGCTGGTGCAAAAGACCTACTCGGCCCAGTACCCCGGCGACTTCTCCGGTGGCGTGGTGGACATCCGCACCAAGACTTCCCCGGAAGAGGACTATCTTTACCTGAAGCTTGGACTGGGCGGCAACTCGGAAACCACGGGCGGGGACGGCATCTACTATCGCGGCGGCAGTGACGATAACTGGGGCTATGACGACGGCACCCGCGCGATTCCCAAGAACGTCAACCGTACCAGCAGTGAGGACTACAACGAGGCCGATTTCCCGGAGAGCGCGGCGCTGGGTGCAAGTTTCTATAATCTGTGGGACATCTACGAGCGCGACAGCATGAAGCCGATCTATAACGGCGAGGCCGAGCTGGGCAAGCGCTTCGAGTTCAGCAACGACATGGTGCTCGGCGTGCTCGGTAACTTCAAGTACCGCAACAGCTGGGTCAACCAGATCAACGACCTGCGGCGTTACGAGTTTACCGGGGTGGATGGCGGCGCCAACCAGACCGTGGACTACACCCGCTGGATCACCACCCAGCAGATCGATATGAGCGGCTTCCTCAGCGTGGGGCTGGAGTTCAACCAGGATCACGCGCTGTCATTGACGGCAACCCAGTTGCGCCAGACGACGGACCAGGTGCAGCAGGACCGGGGCCTGTCCAGTGAGGACAACGTCGATGATGCAACCTTCGTAGAGAGCTACCTGCTGCAGTGGGCTGAGAACGAGATCACCTCCTATCAGCTGGGCGGCAGTCATTACTTTACCAACCTCGGTGACATCCTGTTTGAGTGGCGGGTCGTGGACGGTGGCGGCTCCCGGGAGGCGCCGGATACCCGCACCTATACCTACGCCGAAGACAACACCGGGACCATGGCGATGGTGACGCCGTCACGGCAGGCGGCGGGGGACCTGCGCGATGTTTACCAGGCGCCGGACCGGCTGTATTCCGAACTCGATGATGACATCACCGAGTATGGCTTCGACCTGGAAATTCCCTTTGGTTTGTGGGAAACCACCGTGCGCGTCGGTTTTTCCGACTATGAACGAACCCGGGAGACCGAGGATCGCCTGTTCCGGTTCGATATCACCAGCACGGCACCCGAGTTTGTGGCCTGGCAGACCCCGAGCCAGCTTTTCGATATCCCCAACTGGCAGAACGAGTACCTCAGTTCCAGGGACTTCTCTGCCAGCGCCGCCAATGCCAGCGGCATCTTCCCCTTCGCGGAGTCCTCCGAGGAGGTGACCGCGTACTACGCCTCGTTCGACGCCCAGGTGCTGCCGCGGCTGCGGGTGCAGGCAGGCGTGCGGTTCGAGGAGACAACACTGAAGGCCGATGCCTGGGGCGGCAACACCCTCCCGGGCACCGAAAACGCGGTATCCCGGGACTACGACGACACCCTCCCTGCAGCGTCTTTGACCTGGGAGTTTATCGACAACATGCAGGTGCGCCTGGCCTGGTCGGAAACCGTCAACCGGCCCAGTCTGCTGGAAATCACCGGCTCGACTGTCCGCAACCCCGAAGACCAGAACCTCTACCGCGGTAATGTGTTTCTCGAGCCCGCCGAGCTGGAGAGCTGGGACCTGCGCTGGGAGTGGTACTTCGGGGCGGCGGACGAAATGTCCATCGGCCTGTTCCGCAAGGAATTCGACAATCCCATCGAGCTGGCCCAGGTCCAGGCCCAGGGTGATATCTTCACCTGGTTCAATGCCGAGGAGGCCGAGCTCGAGGGTATCGAATTTGATCTTCGCAAGGAACTGACCTTTGCCACCTGGTTTGACCTGAACCCGGTCTGGGATGGCTTCCGGTTGATGTTCAACGTGTCGTATATCGACTCCGAGGTGACCCTGCTGGGCCCGGGCGAGACCGCCGAGGATGTGCCCCTCACCGGCGGGCGCCGGATCGCGCGGCTGTTCAGCAACACCCGGCCGATGACGGGGCAGTCGGACTACCTGGCCAACGTGCAGCTGGCGTACCAGGACTTCGATACCGGCATCACGGCGAGCCTGCTTTACAACTATTTCGATGACCGGGTGATTTTCGTCGGCGACGTCAATGCGCCCGATATCATCGAAGAGGGGCGCGGTCGCTTCGATCTGTTGTTCAAGTACCAGTTTTACTGGGGTGACCGGGAGTTCGAGCTGGAGGCCAAGGCGGCCAACATCCTGGACGAGGAGTTCGTCTGGAGCCAGGGCGGCCGCATCTACCAGAGGTGGGACCCGGGCATCACCTACCAGATGGGTGTGAGCGCGCGTTTCTAGGCTGCTCACAACCGGAATCGCCGGGCATACGGCCAGGGATACGGCTGGCCCGGTCAACCGTCATGAGGTCGTCATAATCCATTCACATTTCTGTAACGTGGCTCAGCTACCGTGCGCAGATCGAGATACGGAGTGATTCCATGCGACAGCTGCACACTTTCGGCGCGGCCCTGGCGTTGGTTCTTGGCAGTTCCCAGGCCAGTGCATTGGCTATGGGCCCGGACCAGTTTGCCGCGGCCAGGCAGTTGACCTGCGTCCTGGCCCAGGAAACACTGGGCTATTTTAGCGAAGACCAGTACGCCGAGGAGACGGAAAGCGTGCTGGACGGCTACGATCAGGCTGAATCGGACGTGATTTACGCGAAGGCGATCGGCTATTACGACGGCTTGATGTTCGGGCTCCCCGAAACTGAGTACGGAGCCGTCCACGCCCGCTTACAGTCGTTCATCAACAGCCAGGCCTGCACCCGTTACACCTACCACCCGGTCAGCCTTTAAACGGCCTGCCGGAACAGGTATCGCCTACCCCGCTTGTCTTTGCCGGTGACATGATCGCCGGCCCATCGGGACCGACGAGGCAGGTCGGTTGTTATTGAGACTTGCCGACTTCTCGCAATTGCCAGCGAGCGCCTTCCTTGGAGTCTTCCGTGTACCGGTATTCCACCGTTGTGCCCGGTCTTGCGGACTGCAGGCTGGTGCCCACCGGCTGCTTGAACTGCAATTTTTCGCGCTTGCGGATATTGCAGTCGGCGTCATCGGTGGCGGGTCGGGCCGAGTGGAATGCGACATAAACCCGGTCATCTCCCGCCGAGCGATCCTTGACGGTGCCCTCGAGCACGCAGTCCCGCGTGGTCTCGGCCAGTGCAATGCCTGAAAAGCCAACCAGGCCGGCCACTACGGCAGTGCATAACATTTTGATTTTCATACTTTTATCTCCCCGGGGCGAGCAGTTTGATCCGGTTTCCCGGCCCCGTGTACGTCGCGGTCATACCCGCGATAACGTTCCTGATACTTCAATGTTCGTGCGCTGCCATTCGACGTGCCAGCCAGCGCCATTCGGTCCATCAGTGCTTTTGTATATACACTGTGAATAATTCGAATATACGCTTCTCAGGTGCGGATGGCCAGTGTTTTCATCAAATTGTAACAATTGCGTAACAAATAGCTCGATCAAGCGCCATTTTGGGGTGTGGCCGGCGAGGTGTGGCCGGCGAGGTGTGGCCGGCGAGGTGCGGCCGGCCCGGAGTGCCCGGAGTCCCGCTGGGTGAATAGCAGTTCTCCTCCAGATCACACTGCAGGCCGTGTCTGTATTCGAGAATGCAGGATACGGAATGAAGACCCCGGCATGGGGTCGTGTGCGGCTCACGGGCGGTTCGAGTAGGAAGGAGTACCCCCAAAGATGGGGATGGTAATGCTAGCGGTCCTGTCCCGGGCAGGTTGCCCCCGGGCAGGTTTGGTTCGAATAAGGAGGCCCGCCTGGCGTTCAGGCGGGCCCGGAAGCTGCTCAGCCGGCGTCGATGGACGGGCCCAGCGCCGCGTGTACCAGGCCGCCGTCTACCGTGATGGTATCGCCGACGACATAATCGCCGGCGCGGCTGGCCAGGAAGATCGCGGTACCGGCGAGATCCTCGGCTGTGCCGATGCGGCCGAGCGGAATCGCCTTGCCGACCTCGTCGCCGTGGTCGCGTGCGGCTTTGTTCATGTCCGAGGCGAAAGCGCCCGGTGCCAGCGACGTGACGACAATGCCGTCCTCAACCAGGCGCGCTGCCATGCGCTTGGTCAGGTAGATCAGGCCCGCCTTGGAGGCCTGGTAGCTGTAGGTTTCCCAGGGATTCAGGCGCTGGCCGTCGATGGAAGTGATGTTGATGACCTTGGCGAGGTGGCCACTGGCGGCCCCGGCCTTAAGCAGTTCGTGGAACGCCTGGGTGAGGAAGAACGGCGACTTGAGGTTAAGGTCCATGACCTTGTCCCAGCCGTTCTCAGGAAACTCGTCGAACGGCATGCCCCAGGCCGCGCCGGCGTTGTTCACCAGGATGTCGAGTTTGCTCTCCCGTTCTGCATACGCCTTGGCCAGGGCTTGCGCGCCTTCCACGGTGGACACGTCCTGCGGCAGCGCATGGCACAGGGGCCCCAACTCATCTGCGGTGCGCTCGCAGTCGGCGGCCTTGCGGGAGGTGATGTACACCGTCGCGCCCTGGGCGATGTACGCCTCGGCGATGGTCCGGCCGAGGTTGCGTGAGCCACCAGTGACGAGTGCTACTCTGCCCTCCAGTGAAAACAGTTTGCTGGTATCCATTCTGGGTCACCTTGTCTGTGGTCATTAAAAACTGCCGCGCGGTGGGCGCGGCGCACGGGGAGTATGCCACAGTAGGATGTATTTGCAGTGCCGGCGAGCTGTCAATCACTGCCGTAATCTCGCCGGCCCGGCAGCCGGCGGGGCCCGTCAGTGTGCCCGTTGGCGACCTTGGAAGGAGTCCTCAGGGGGTGTTCACGCCGGGCGTTCGAATCCATCCGACAGGCCCGATTGCGCGGGCCAGCAAGCATGAGCTTGCGCGGATGCGCTGCCCGTTCCCGCGGTGTTGACTGTTTGAATGGTTCCGCCGCCGCGCAGGTAGGCCTCGATCTGGCGTGCGATATCCTCACGCAGTCGCTGCTTGTCCGCGTCGATAACTGAAGCTGTAGCCATGAGAAGCACCTCCCCGTAGTTCAGGAGGTGCAGGGTAGGACAGTGACGTTAAGCGCAGGCTACCAAAGTATGAAAGCGCGATGACCGCCACCGCGGTCGGCCCTGGCGCACTACCACTGCACGACGGTGCGTACGCGCCTGTACTTCTGCTTGCCCGCGCGGTCGCCGAACAGGCGTACTTCGACCGTGATCTCCTCGCCGCGAAGTTCCGAGACCAGGTCCTTCGGCAGGGTGTGCCGGTAGCCGTGGATGCCGATGGGGTTATGCGGGCGGGGTCCGCCGGGCCTGACCGAAGTCATCGAGGACAAAGCTGCGCCGCCGCTTGGAGAGATACAGTTGCTCGTCGCCGCGATAAAGCGCCACCTGCATGCGCAGGCTCTTGTGCGGCAGTGCCCGATTGAAGCCCCAGGCGCTGATCACCCCGTTGTCGGAGACTTCCAGCAGCCGGACGTGGTGATCGTTGCGCGGCCGTAGCAGGTCGGACTCGGTCTGGCGCCGGGACAGGTTGGGGTAGCGGTGGGTGCCGGTCACGATCTGTTCACCAATGTCCCGGAGCTGGGCGGCGAATTCCGCTCCGCCCTCCGGGAACCGCTCGGCGAACTCATCGACGCCGAAGCCCGGGTAGTCCCGGCCGGATTCGCCGGGGCGCATCGACCACAGGAAGGGGATGAATGCGATGAACCGCGGTTCGCTCAGGGCGATCTCGTAATGGTGAAGCAGGCGCTTGCGCAGCTGCCGGGCGGTGCGTTCCAGGCGAGCGTCATGCAGTTCCCGGGTTTCCCACGACTTGCGCTCGTAGTCGTCCTCACGCATCCAGGTCTGGGGCACCGCCATCAGCGACTGCTCCGGCGTCATCCGCTTCAGGAGCTTGCGGTAGTGGTCGGTCTGCGGCCGGCCGTCGCAGTCATAGAGGCTGTGGTAGCAGTCGAAGCCGACCCAGTCGTAGGATTCGGGAACGCGAAAGTCATCCCGCAGCACCTCGCCGTGGCTGAAGATGACGCCGAGGGGTTTCCCCGGGAACAGTGTGTCCAGTTCCCGGTTCAGCGTATTCAGGGCTTCGCGCATTTCGTCGCGGCTGTTGACCGTCCGTTTGGCGGCGTGCGAAAAAGGCTCGTCGACGGGATAGACCAGCGTGATGTGATCCATCAGGCCCTCTGCCAGCAGGGCCTGTTGCAGGTTGGACAGCCTGAACAGGTAGTCGGGCCTGAGCCGGTAGTCGGAATCAAATGTCATGGCCTGTACGCTCAGCACCACACCGACGCCGGCATCCCCGGCCTCCCGAACCCGGGCCAGGATCTTTTGCTGGTCGATGGTATCCACCCAGGTCAGGTTGGTGAAGGGTGCGAGTTCCCGGGTGAAGTTCCAGTGCTGCATGGCCGACGCGTAGAAGCCCATATACTGGAGATGGCCGTAGCGTTGCTCCGGCGTTTTGAAGATGGCATCGGTGGGCACGCCGCGATAACCACTGGCGAGCGCGGGCATTGCCACTGCCAGCAGCAGGCCGGTCAGGCCACTCAGCACATTGCGCATTCGAGAAATCCCCTGTCTGGTTGGGTAGCGGGTACCCTGTGTTGCGCGACCGATTCGCGGTCACGGCCTACACAGTCACCCGTCCATTAAATAGTCTACTGTCCGTCGGTTAACGCTGGCATGACTGCCGGCGACAGCAGCATGGCAGACAGCGACACCGGCCCGCGCGTGTCTCGGTATGGCAGTCTGTCGGACTTGGGAGTACATCGCGAGGCGAGTGGGAAAGCGAGTATTGCGCCATTTTGAGGCGCATAGTAGTACCTATTTCATGAAAAATAGCGGAATAATTGGCTGGTTTCCCGCCGCCTCAGCAAGATCGCCCTGAAGTCCGACAGACTGCAACCCCTGCTGGGGCGTGGAGCTGAGCCTTTGACGCCGGAATCGATCCGGGGTTCACTGTCGGTCGAGGATAGCTACCCGTCGAGGCCATGCCATCGCGACCCGAATCGGCACGTTTACGCCCCTGGCCGCCGCGGCGATCATCATCGCCAACATGATCGGTACGGGTGTGTTCACCAGTCTCGGCTTCCAGTTGCTGGAAATTCGCTCGGGTTTCGTGCTGCTCATGCTGTGGGTGGTCGGTGGCGTGTCCGCACTCTGCGGCGCGCTCTGCTATGCCGAGCTCGGGGCGGCGCTGCCGCGCTCGGGGGGCGAATACAATTTCCTGTCGGTGATCTACCACCCCGTGGCGGGGTTCGTCTCCGGCTGGGTCTCCGCCACAGTCGGCTTCGCTGCCCCCACCGCGCTGGCCGCCCTGACGTTCGGCAGTTATCTTGCGGCTGTCTTCCCGGCGCTGTCGGCCGCATGGTTGGCAACCGGCCTGGTCCTCGTGCTGACGGCGGCGCACTGCTCCAGTCACGCGGGCAGCGGCGGCGTGCAGAGCGTGCTGACGGGCCTCAAGCTGACGCTGATCCTGGGATTCTCAGTGCTCGCGCTGGTTGTTGCCGGGGAACGGCAGCCGGTGATCCTGTTGCCTCGTGCCGGCGACGCGGCGCTGCTGTTCAGCGGCAGCTTCGCGGTATCGCTGATTTTCGTCAATTACGCGTTTTCCGGCTGGAATGCCGCGACCTATGTCAGCGGTGAGCTGCAGCAGCCGCGGCGGCATCTGCCGATCATCCTGGTTGGCAGTACCGTGCTGGTCAGCGGTTGCTACCTCTTGTTGAACTACACGTTCCTGGTGACCACCCCCATGGATGCCATGGCGGGAGAGGTCGAGATCGGGTTCATCGCCGCTCGGGAGGTTTTCGGCCCGGCAGGTGCCGCGGTCATGGGCGTGTTGCTCGCGCTTGTTGCTGACCTCCACGGTCAGCGCCATGGTGGTGGCAGGCCCGCGGGTGCTGCAGTCCATTGGGGAGGATTTCAGGATCTTTGCACCCCTGGCGCGGGTCAATGCCGACGGTGTTCCTATTGTGGCGATCACGGTACAGTCTGCAGTGACACTGCTGTTCCTGTGGACCTCGTCGTTTGAACGAATCCTGGTTTTTTCCGGCGTGACGATGGCGTTGAACACTTTTCTCGCGGTGCTCGGTGTTTTCATCCTGCGGCGACGACCCGGGCAGGAGCGACCCTACGACATCTGGTTGTACCCGCTGCCGCCGCTGGTGTTCCTGGGCGTTACCGGATGGACAGTCGTCTATACCATCATCCAGCGCCCGGTCGAGGGGTTGATGTGTGCCGCGGTGCTGGTGTCGGGAGTGGCGTTTTACCTGCTGAGCCGTCGGTTGGGCAGAGCGGTGGACGCGGCGGGGTAGCGGAGTCGACATCGACAGAACAGTGACAAAGAGACAGTCTGACATGCGCGATAAAGAGGAGTGTGCCGCTGACTATGACTGATATCACCGTGCCGTCCACCGCGACAGCCCTCGGTAGAGCCGGCCTGCTTCCCTTCTGCCTGGCTCCCCTGCTCATCTATCTGGACCCGCAGCGCCGCGATTTCTATGCCGGGGCACTCGGCAGTTACGCGCTGGCGATTCTCTGCTTCCTGGTCGGTATCTGGTGGGGACTCGCCCTGATCCGGCGAACTCCGGGCGCCCTGGTGCTCAGTAACGCGATTGTCATCGTCGCGTTTTTCGGGCACCTACTGCTGGCGCCGCCCGTCTTCTATTTGCTTTGTGCCGTCCTGTTCCCGCTGACGGTGTTAATCGAACACACCCTGGCGCTGTTCCGGCCGCAACCGGCCTACTATGCCTCGCTGCGGTTGCAGCTGACGGTGGTGGCGACGCTGGCACTGTTGGCGGCAGCAGCGCTGGTGGGTTTCTGAAACAGTCCCGCCGCTATGACAGCGGCCAGTCGGCGGCATCGACGACATAGTCCGGCTGTCTCGGCCTGTCTCCCTGCCACTTGCGTGTGAACGCGCCGTCGGGGTCGTGCTCGGCCGCCTGCTTCTGGAGGTTGAAGTGCCGGCCTCCACGCGGGTCCGCACCGGCGCCGGCGATATACTGCCAGTTGCCGTAATTGCTGGCCACGTCGTAGTCGATGAGGTGTTTCTCGAAGAACGCCGCGCCGTAGCGCCAGTCGATGCCCAGTTCGTTGACCAGGCAACTCGCCGCGATCTGGCGTCCTCGATTGCTCATCCAGCCGGTGGCGAGCAGCTGGCGCATCAGCGCGTTGACCAGCGGGAAGTTGGTATCACCCTGGCACCAGCGGGCGAAGTTGCGGGGCTCGAAGGTGCAGTGGCGCAGGCGACCGCGCCTACCGCCTGGCCGGAACAGCCCGATATCGTCGTCGATTGCACGCCAGTGAAAAAACTCGCGCCAGAGCAGCTCGTCGTAGAGCCAGCGGGTCGACGCGTTGGCCGCGTACTGGTGTTCATACGCTTCGATGGCGGTGGCGACCTGTCGCACCGACAGGCAGCCCAGCGCCAGCCAGGGAGACAGCGTGCTACTGCCACCCAGACCGTCCAGGGTGTTGCGGCTTTTCGCGTAGCTGTCGATGGCCCGCTGTTCGAAGATCCAGCGGCGCAGGCGGTCTTCCCCGGCGGCCGCGCCACCGCGTACCGGCAGCGCCAGCGGTGGCTGGCATTCGGCCGCCCCCGGGTCGGCGAACTCGATGGACGGCGGTGGCGGCAGTGACTCCGGCGTCGGTTCCGGCGCGCGCCAGTGACATCCGGACAGTGACTTTTTGAACGGCGTGAAGTGCTTTGGCATCTCGCCGTCACCGAAAGGCAACAGGCTTTGGTCGAACAGGGTATTGCCTGGGTGAACAATGAAGGGAATGTCGAGTTCGGCTTCGGTGAGCTGGCGCAGGTGCCGCTCGTAGTAGCCGGGAGACTGTGAGGTGCCAACGGTCGTAGCACCGACCTGCCTCGCCAGCGCGGGCAATTCCCGGTGCGGACTGCCCTCGAGCACCATCAGGTCCTGGCCCAGCTTCGCCAGTTGCTCGCGCAGCGCGGCCAGGCTCTCGGTGATGAAGCGGCGCCGTTGCTCGCCCATGCCGGTCACGTTGCACCATGGCTGCGACACCGGCCAGAAATACACCAGCAACAAGCGCTGCGCCCCTGCATGGTGACGCAGCCCGGGGTTGTCCTCGAGTCGCAGGTCGTTCTGGAACCAGTAGATGTGTGTCACTGTGTCTCCCTGATCGTGGGCTCAATCAGAGCGATCGTCTACCGGGTAACGCCAGGGCCGGCCATGGCAGCGCTCGTAGTGCGGGCAGCTGGCAACGCAACCGCGGCATGGGGGACGCGGGTAAGTGCCTGCGGCCTCGCCAGGTCGTGGGCTTGCCGGCGGTTTCGGGCCGGTTGTGACGGTACCACTCATGCCAGGTCCTTACGTTTGATGGGTATAGTTACGCGCGTCGCGCCCGGGGCGATCACCCCCGCCGGTGCGTCTCTTGACCGCAGCGGCTTAACGCGGGCGGGGAATCGCGCTACAGTAGCACGGCGATCGCGACCCGCAGCAACGGAGGCGGGCGGCGACATGTTGACGCACCGGGCCGGCCCGGGTGGCGTCATGTCAATCGGGGAGCACTACCGGTGAAAATCACACTGCAAGACCTGCAGCAGCGGGATGAACCCGTTGCGCTGGTCATTCATTCACTGGAACTGGCACTCTACCAGGTGCTGGTAAAACTCGACGACGGCGAAGCGCTGGTCGC
Source organism: uncultured Gammaproteobacteria bacterium (assembly GCA_963753815.1). Classification (GTDB taxonomy): domain Bacteria; phylum Pseudomonadota; class Gammaproteobacteria; order Pseudomonadales; family Halieaceae; genus CAVWDU01. Next base: position 831,707 of record CAVWDU010000003.1, on the reverse strand, counting down.
TGAGAATGACGGCCGTATCCTGCGGCGTCACTCGCTCAACGCGGCTCGCGAAGTACTGGAAGGCCTGGCGATCAGTACCCTGACGCTTCGCCACAGCTCGGCGTATGACGAGATGATCGGTCAACCCGCCAGGGAGGCCAGCAACGTCCTCGAGGTCCCGCTCGCAGTCGAGACCTGGGCCCCGCTTCAGGCCAACTGAACGCGCATCATCGTCACCGGCAGCTCAAAAGTATTGGACAGTAAAAACCCTGTCGAGAGGAGACACCCTCGCTGATTCTGTCGACCGGGCTTGTTGATCTGTCGCAGTTCCCGCCTGTTGAACCAAAATCCTGTTGCCTTGCTTTCTTGGAACTCACCCACGAAGCAGGCGCGGGCGCTGCTAAACGATAGAACGTTAGTGAAACACGATGGATAACCACACCACCGATTGAATGCACGAGACGATCAGTCAATCATACTCCCGACTGCCACCAAGGCACCGATACCTGATTTTCATTATGAGGAAAAACCCCGTGAAATCCATCGCCCGCGCTTCGCTGATCACTTTACTCACTGTTGCCTCTACTGGCTGCGTCTACGTTAACGGCGAGCGAATTGGCCATCAGGACTGGAAGGAAGAGCAACGCATAAACAGTGAGGTGATAAGTCAGCTCGATATTGGCATGGAGCGCAGCACCGTTGTCGGCAAACTGGGGACGCCCGCCGATTCGGAGGCTTTCGACAGTAACGGCGAAGAGCTCCGTGTGCTGTTTTATCGAACCCGCCACACACACTCTGACGGTCACACCACTCGCGACGAGACCACGCCACTGGTCTTCAAAAATGATGTGCTGGTCGGGTGGGGTGACAGTGTCTATGCCGAGCTGAGGCACTGACCCGCCCGAAGTGGGTTACCGGTGAGTCGTAGTGCGGGACTTCATTCACGGCGGCTGGGCGACGGTCCGGTCGCGTTTGCGATCGCGGGAAAAAACCGACACCATTCCAGGCAGACCAACAGGCTCATGAGGAGACTGCACAATGCCATCCCAGCGTATCCGGTTCAGCAACCCCCAGGGCGACAACCTGGCCGGGCTGCTCGACCTGCCAGCGGCTGATACCCGGGCGTGGGCCCTGTTTGCCCATTGCTTTACCTGTTCGAAAAACCTCAAGGCCGCCACTCACCTGTCGCGGGCGCTCAACGACCACGGCATCGCCGTCCTGCGGTTCGATTTTACCGGGCTCGGACAGAGCGAGGGTGACTTTGCCGCGACCAGTTTTTCATCCAACATCGATGACCTTCTCGCCGCCGTCACCTACCTCGAGCAACACCATGAGGCACCGGCGCTGCTGGTCGGTCATTCGCTGGGCGGCACTGCGATGTTGGCTGCCGCCAGTCGCATCCCCTCGGCAGTGGCAGTGGCCACGATCGGCTCGCCCGCCGAGCCCGCCCATCTTCACCGGCTGTTCTCGGGCTCGCTGGAGCAGCTGGAGAGCAGTGGTAGCGCTGACGTCGATCTTGGCGGCCGGGTGTTCCGGGTCAAGCGCGAGATGGTGGACGACCTGCTGGCTCACGATCTATCGACCGACGTGGCGCAGCTGCGCAAGGCGTTGTTGGTAATGCACGCGCCGCTGGACGCTACGGTCGAGATCGATAATGCCTCGATCCTGTTCGGCGCGGCGAAGCACCCGAAAAGCTTCCTGAGCCTGGACGACGCTGACCACCTGCTCAGTCGGCCTGAGGATTCACGCTACGCCGGGCGGGTACTGGCGGCCTGGGCATCGCGGTATTTGCCGCCCCTTGAGGAGCCGGAGGCCGCGCCGGCACCCGTCGACGCCACCGTCGCTACCACCAGAGCCGGAAGCTTTACCACGCGCATCGTCGCCGGCGGCCATGCGCTCACCGCGGATGAGCCGGCCGGTGTCGGCGGCGCCAACCTGGGCCCCTCTCCCTACGGCTTGCTAGCGGCGGCGCTGGCGAGCTGCACCAGCATGACCCTGAACATGTATGCAGCGCGCAAGGGGATTGCCCTCGAGGCGGCCACCGTGCAGGTCCGCCACGACAAGATTCACGCCCGGGATTGCGAGGATTGCGAGAGCGGCAGCGGCAGGATCGACCATTTTGAACGCCGGATTGAACTCGAGGGTTCACTCAGCGATGAAGAACGCCGGCGACTGCTGGAAATCGCCGACCGTTGCCCGGTGCACAAAACGCTGCATTCCGAAGTCAAGGTGCGGGACATACCCTGAAAGGCCGGGCTAGGGCTGTGTCGGCGGTTGCCGCACGTCCCGGGTCTGTAATGCCGTGGGAGCCGGCAGCGCCAGGGAGCCTGCCAGGTCGCGCAGGGCCGCGGCGTCCAGCGACTGCATGCTGTGGCGCAGTGACACTGCGAGCCCCGTGGCGAGCATGCGTTGGTAGTAAGGCAGCCCGGTGACGTAGTAGGGCAGCGCGGCCTGTGGCGATGCCTGGCCGGCAAGGCTCTCTGCGAAGCCGTCGACGAACGCCTGCAGGCGGAGGTGAGCGTCGCTGCCCGGCTCGATATCGGCAAACTCGAGTTGCCACGTCATATCCTGTTCCAGCCGGCAATTGGCGACGAACGTACCGGGCGCGCCGCTACCCCACTCCACGGGCGAAATCAGCGAAAGAAACCACTGGCTGTCGCTACTGTAGAGAAAATAGTCCATGCCGGGTCGCGGCCGGAAACTGAACCGGGCGGCCAGGACCAGGGCGGAGAAGCAGTAGTCACGCAGCAGCACCGCCGGCGGTTTGACGTCTCCGAGCCGGGGTTGCACGGCGGACCAGTCGTTGAGCACCGTGACCAGCCCCTTGCCCTGGGGATTGGGCCTGGCCGGCGGCGTTTGGGCGCATTGAACAGTCATAGAGTCATCGTCGGGATCTGTGAGCCGGTGACGGGAGCATGGAGACGGCTCCGGACGCCGTTGTTTAAAGCGGGGTATACGTCAGGGCAAGGTGAGCAGATGAGTGGTGGCCGGGAACGGTGCAGGCCCCGGGGTTGATGCCTTCTGCTATCCTTTTCACGAGTTGGACAGGAGTGACAGGCGTGACAGACGAAAGGGTGATAGCCGATGTTGAGTCCAGTACGCCCCCGCGCTGGTTCTGGGTTGCCAGTGGTCTTGGTCTCGCCTGGAATCTTGTCGGTGTCGCGGCCTTCATTGCCCAGATGGGCATGGACCTGAGCCAGCTGACAGCGGCCGAACGCGCCTACTACGAAGGATTGCCCGTCTGGGCGGTGGCGGCCTACGGAATCGCCGTGTTCAGCGGTTGTCTGGGTTGCCTGGCTCTGTTGCTCCGCAAGAGCTGGGCGCTGCCGATGCTCCTGTTGTGCCTCGCGGGTATCCTGGTGCAGGTGTTTCACTCGGTTTTTATTGCCGGCGGGCTCGAACTTTTCGGTCCGGAGGGGCTGGTTCTGCCGCTGGCTGTTTTCCTGATCGCGCTGTTGCTCGCCTGGCTTGCGCACCATGCCGCTCGCCGGGGCTGGATGCGTTGAGTGCAGCGCCGCGTCACGCGGGGATCGTCCCGGTCCTGCTGTTACTCGCCGCACAGGGGGCGGGTGGCGCCGACGCGCGCCAGCTGGAGCTGCTGGGCATCAACTGCATTCAGTGCCACGCCCGGGAGGACACCGGCGCCCCTCGCATGGGCTACCCCGAGGACTGGCGCGATGCCTGGTCGCGGGGCGAAGACGGCATGCTGGTCAATGTCGTGGAAGGTATCGGCGGCATGCCGCCACTGGGTTATTGCAGTGCCTGCAGTGAAGCGGATCTGCGGATACTGATTCGCCTGCTTGCGGGGGCGCCGGAAAGCGGGAATGAAGACGGATGAGGCGGCGTGATTTCGTGCGCACGGCGATGGCCGTCGGGGTGGCAACCGCCGCGGGTGGCCTCGCGGGCTGCGGCCGCGACGGGCGTCAGGTGCCGCAGTCGCCGCTGGATTACGAGCCCGGACAGCCACTTCCGTGGATCAACTGGGCGGGCAATCAGTCCTGTCGGCCGCAATGGCGACGGGCGCCGGCGACGGAGTCGGAACTGGTGGATGCACTGCGTGACGCCCGCGGTGTTGTGCGCGCGGTCGGTGCCGGCCACTCGTTCAGTGCGGCGGTGCCGACGGACGACACGCTGATCGCAACAGAGCGCCTGCAGGGAATGGTGGGACACGACCCGCAAACGCTCCGGGCCACGCTGCGGGCCGGTACGCGCATTCATGCCATCGGTGCGCTGCTCGATGGCGTGGGACAGGCGCTGCCCAACATGCCCGATATGGACTACCCGGCACTCGGTGGTGCGATCGTCAACTCGGTGCATGCCACCGGTTCGGCATTCAAGGCGATGGGCGGCTACGTCACCGGCCTGAAACTGGCCACCCCGCAAGGCGGGCTGCTCGAGTGCAATGAGACCACGAACAGCGACATCTTCCGGGCCACCCTGGCCAGCGTCGGGTCACTCGGTATCGTCTCCGAGTTTACCCTGCAGAACGAGCCCGCCTACGACCTGACCGAGGTCAACCGGATAGAGACGCTCGAAGACGTGCTGGACGATATCGACCGCCGCGTGGAAGCGCATCGTCATTTCGAGCTGTTCGCGATTCCGTACGCGTCCGCGTGCATCACCGTGGCCACGGATATCGCCAGCCCCGGTGACAGTCATCGTGGTGAGGAGGACCCGCAGGCGGTCAATACGTTGCGCACCCTGTTCGACGCTGTGTCATGGTTGCCGGTGGTGGGCGAGGGTCTCTATGACGCGGTGATCAACCGGATGCTGCTGGGGGCCGCCGATACCGTGCGTACCGGTCCGTCCTACCGGGTGTTCCCACACGTGCGGGTGGTTCGCTTCCGCGAGATGGAGTACACCGTTCCAGCCGAGGCGGGCCCCGCGTGCCTGCGAGAGATCATGGCGACCATCGCCACGCAGGACATCCCGTTGAGTTTTCCCATCGAGTACCGCTATACCGCGGCGGACGATATCTGGTTGTCGATGTTCGAGGGGCGCGAGGGTTGCTCGATATCCATCCACCAGTATGGCGACCTGGACCACCGGGCGCCGTTCGCCGAGATCGAGAAAATCTTCTGGCGCTACGAGGGGCGTCCCCACTGGGGCAAGCTGCACACACTCGATGCCGATCGGCTGGCTGGCCTGTACCCGCGCCACTGGCAGGATTTCCAGGCAGTCCGGCGCGCGCTCGATCCCGGCGGCAAGATGGCGAATGCCTATGTGCGCAAGATATTCGGTGTTTAACCGGGCTGGCGCCAGTGCCGCAGAAGGAGGTCTTGACCCCGGCTGGAGCTGCCGATAAACCACAGAGGCGCTGGGCACCGTCGACTGCGGCATTGGTATGGAGCGGTCGCTGAATTCCAAGCCCTGGCGGCGAGCCGATTGCCGCGGCGCGCGTGTTTTCGTGAGGGGTTCACGCCTGCAGCAGCTCTTCGGCGCAAATGCTGCGGGTATCGTGGGCGGCCCCACCCTCCTCGAGGGTGAGGTACAGCGTAATCAGGTAGAAGCCCACCCAGACGAAGTCGCTGTGCAGCTTGTACTCATGCTCGATAAAAAATGCGAACAACTCGTCGAACGACGCCTTGAAGGCATCGATCGAGAACTGCTGCTCGCGCTGGTCGATACCGAAGTGGTCGAACAGCAGTTGTTTGAGCTGTGCCTCGGCGGCCGCCGACAATCCTGGTTTGATCATCCCCATCTGCCTCAGCGCGTCGTCGAAGGCCGCGTCGTTGTCGGCGTAAAACGACCGGTAGAGTGCGACCATGCCTTCGCGAAAGTCAGGGCGCAGCCTTATCCATAAACCGCTGGGCGCGAAGGTGAGTTGATCGTCAATGATGCCGAACCGCGATGAGCGCAGGTCGATGAAAAGGCCCGCATCGACCAGCCACTGGGCGAAGTACAGCCGCAGTATGTCGTCACCGTGACGCCGCCGGCTCGCCGCCTGCTCCGACGCCCACAGCGGATCGGCTCTCCGCAGCGACCTGGCGTAGGCTATCGATGGGCACTGTCGGGCTGTTTCCTTGCGCAGCGTGGCGACGCCGTTGCCGCTGACATAGCGCCAGGAGACCTCCCTCAATGAGCCCAGCAGCGGTTTCCAGTCGATGACGTCCCAGCCACGAAGGGGTACGAAGCGGGCCAGTTGACGCAGCTCGCGGGGGATGAAGCCGGGAAGTTTTTCGCTCATGATGATCGGCCTTCCCCGGTGCCGCGGTTCGCGCCCTCCCCGGCGGGCAGGTAGTAGGGATCGGGCGGTGGCAGTATGCCCTGCTCTGCCCTATGGGCGATGGTGCGAGTCCAGCCGCGAAACAGGAACAGGTGGGCCGGCACCAGCGTATACCAGTACAGCAGGCCCCACACACCGCGGGGATGCCAGTAGGCGGTGATGGTGATCTGCGTCCGTCCGCCTTCCAGTGGCTGGAGGTCGAATTCGAGTATTCCCGATCCGGGCGCCTTCATGCCGAAATACAGGGTCAGGTGACGTTCGGGCTCGATGCCGATGACTGTCCAGTAGTCGATCACATCGCCCAGCCTCAGCGCGTCGGGGTCGCGGCGGCCACGGCAAAACCCCGCTCCCCTGACGCACCAGTCCATGAATTCGCGAAGGGTCCAGAGGCCGTTCATATAGTAGTAGCGGTTGTGACCGCCGATACGGATGACCTGCTCCCACACGGCGGCCGGGGAGGTCTCGGCCACGGCCGTGCCGCCGGCTTTTTTGGCGTAAAAGGCGACATCGTGGCGGAAGCCGCGCAGGTCGAAGGCCCCCTCGGTCCAGCGTGCCTGGGTGAGGTGCGACTTCTCCGCGGTGTATGCAGCCTCCACGGCCTCGGCGACGGTGAGAAGCCGCTGCGGTACCAGCGACCTCAGTGCGGCATCGTCGGCATCGAAGTCGTGCTTGAGGCCGCCGATCAGGGCCTTGGCGATATCCGGGGGCACCGCTGTGACCAGCCCGAGCCAGTAGGACGACAGTGTCGGCGACAGCACCGGTACGGGGATGATCAGCGGCGGGCGCTTGCCGGCCAGCGCCGCGACCTGCTTCATCATATCCTCATAGGTCACGCGCTCGGGGCCGGCGGCATCATAAATCCCGCCGGCAGCCTGTGGGCTGGTTGCGACGCCCAGCAGATAGGTGAGCAGGTTTTCCAGCGCGATGGGCGGTGAAAGTGCCCGCACCCAGCGCGGAGTCACCATAAGGGGCAGGTTCAGGGCCAGGTCACGCATGACCTCGAAGGCCGCCGAACCCGGGCCGATGATAATGCCCGCGCGTACCTCCGTGACCGGGACAGCGCCCTGCCGCAGGGCTACACCGGTATCTCGGCGGGACGTGATGTGCTCGCCGGCAGCGCCCTCGGGCACCAGTCCGCCGAGGTAGACTATCCGCTTGATACCGGCCCTGGCGGCCGCCGCTGCGAACACATCCGCGGCCTGCAGGTCCAGTTGACCAAAGGCTTTCCCTGCAGCCATCGAGTGGACGAGGTAGAAAGCCACGTCGACGTCGGCCAGCGCGCCTGGCAGCGAGTCCGGGTCGAGAGCGTCCGCCTGGCAGAGGGTGACCCCGGGCCAGTCACGCGAGCGCAACACGTCGACGTTGCGGGCTGCGGCCTTCACGGCAAAGCCCCGGGCTACCAGGAAGGGCACCAGGTTGGTGCCGATGTAGCCGGAGGCACCAAAGACCAGGAAGCGGGTGCCGGGTGTCGGCTCCCGGCTGGAGGTGTGGGGCGTATCGGGCATCAGCTGCGTCCCGTATCACACGCGGCGCGACAAGGCCCGTGCCGCGGTCGTGTGTGGTAGGCCATCATCGGCTTGGCAACGGACCGCTGGTGTTACAGAACGCTCTCGATTGCCGCTTCCAGCACCTTGCTGTCGGGGGTCGTGTTGCTGCCGAAGTGCTGCACCACCTTGCCCTCGCGGTCGATCACGTACTTGTTGAAGTTCCAGGACGGCGCCTGGCTCTGGCCGTTTATTTCACGGAATACGGGGTTGGCGTCATCGCCTTTGACATGGCTGGGCGCCACCATGGTGAACGTAACGCCATAATTCACGCGACATACCTTGGCCGCATTGGCTTCGTCGGCATCCTCCTGCCGGAAATCGTTACTGGCGAAGCCGACCACGGCGAGGCCGCGTTCGCGGTACTTCTGGTAGAGTGCTTCCAGCCCCTTGAATTGGGGTGTGTAGCCGCAGTGGCTGGCCGTGTTCACGACCAGGAGCGGTTTATCGGCAAAGTCCTCGCAGAAATTGATGTCGTCCTTGGAATGCAGTTTACGCATCGAGTGGTCGAGATAGGACGGGCAGCTGGCGAGGCTCGCGGTTGACAGGATGGCGGCGGTTACACCGATAACGCTGCGCAGTAACATGAACTTCTCCCTGTGTTGTATTGCCGTGGGCAATGATAGCGCGGCCGCTGGGTCGCGCATGTGATGTACACCCCTGCGTGCAGGGACCACCTGGAGCCTGCTCAATGGCCGGCCACCAGCTCACTCTATACGCCGGTCTGGCGCTTGGCGATCACCCGCTGCGAGGCCAATAGCCCCTCACTGGGTGGTGTAACGCCGCACGCAGCGATCCGGCGCCGCTCTCAACGGAGCTACATCTCTCTCAAAAAACGTCTTTCTCACCGGAACAACGCCACCCGGCCCAGCCAGAGGCTCGGCTCGAAGGCGCGGCCGATGGCGACGATACCCAGCCGCTGCAGCCGGGCCGGAACCAGCGGACTTTCGATGCGGTGCGGTGCGAAGTCGGCAAACGGCAGGCGCACGGTTCGCCACTGTGCGTCAGCGGTGAAGCTGGCACGGTACGATTGCCACGGGCGGAGAGTATCGGATGTGCGCAGGTGAACGTTGTAGATTTCACCGTCGCCGCAGACGTCCAGCAGTATCCCGGTGGAGCCTGCCGCGGCTTCAGCGACGCGTGCGTCGAGGTCGAGAGACGCCTGCACGAATCCGCCATTGTTGTCGAGGCGGACAGTGCCTTCGAGGTGCAGGCAAGGGTGTCCCCGCCGGTTGGCGGGTCGGAGCCGGGCGCTGGAGACACCCCCCATTACCCGGTCGGTAAACACCCGCCAGTCGGTGCCGACGGTTGCCGTCAGGTCGCCGGAGCGGCGGTCGTCAATTGTGAAACCGGCGGTGGATACCACGATCAACCGGGCCGCCGAGGGCGGCGCGGCATCATCGCATGCCTCCGTGCAGACCCCCGCTGTGCCGCGAGGACGTCCGCGGGTGGTCCGTTATTTACCCGCCGTTCCAGGCGCTGCACCAGCCCTCGGCGTTGACCAGTTTGCCCGGGAAGATGCTGCACTTGCCGAGCCCGCCGTCACCGGCAGAATACAGTATGCAGTTGGAGCACTTCTGGTCATCGGTCTTCTTCGGCCATTTGGCTTTGTCCACGGTGCTGGCATCAGACACATACCCCAGGGCCACGGCCGTCGGATCGGTCGGGGACAGCTCTTCCTGGGCGCTGGCTGAGCGGGCGATGATGAGACCGGCCATGGTGGCCGTGCCGGCTTTCAACAGGTTGCGACGGCTGAGAGTGTGATTATCTTTCATAATGTGCCATTCCGTTAGGGTTCGTGGGGTTTTACGTAGCAGTGTAATGTGTGGAGCGCTCTTGTCCAGACTTTGTCAACAATCAAGATTGACGGCAGGGTATCGGTTCCGGACGCTCAAACCACACCGTACGCCAGCATGGCATCGGCGACCTTCTTGAACCCGGCGATGTTGGCGCCGCGGCCGTAGTTCACCGGGCGCCCGCGATCCACCTCGCCGTATTCCACGCAGCGGTCGTGGATGCCACGCATGATGTCGACCAGCAGCGTATTCAGGCTGGTCTCGTCCCAGGAGGTTCGGGCTGAGTTCTGGCTCATTTCCAGGCCCGATACCGCGACTCCTCCGGCGTTCGCCGCCTTGCCCGGTGCGTACAGTATGTCTGCGTCCTCCAGCACCCGCTTGCCCTCCAGGTCAGTGGGCATGTTGGCGCCCTCGACGACCGCCATGCAACCGTTGCGCACCAGTGAGCGCGCGTCCTCTCCACCGAGCTCATTCTGTGTGGCGCAGGGCATGGCGACGTCGCAGTCGACGCCCCAGGGCCGCTGGTCGGCATGAAAACTCGCGTGGCCGAATTCGTCGGCGTACTCGGAGATGCGTCCGCGGCGCCCACTTTTCAGGCCTTTCACCCAAGCCAGGCGTTCGGTGTCTATACCTTCCGGATCGTGAATGAAGCCGCCGGAGTCCGACAGTGTCAAAACCCGTCCTCCGAGCTGCAGGATTTTCTCCGCCGCATGCAGGGCGACGTTTCCCGAGCCGGAGATAGCGACGGATTTACCTTCCACGCTGTCGCCCCTGTACTCCAGCATGTCCTTGAGGAAATAGACGGCACCGTAGCCGGTCGCCTCGGTGCGAATCAGGCTGCCTCCGTACTCAAGGCCCTTGCCGGTGAGCACGCCGGTAAACTGGTTGGTGATGCGCTTGTACTGGCCGAACATATAGCCGATTTCCCGGCTGCCGACACCGATATCGCCCGCCGGTACATCCGTATCCGCGCCCACATGGCGATAGAGCTCGGTCATGAAAGACTGGCAGAATCGCATGACCTCGTGGTTTGACTTGCCCTTCGGGTTGAAATTGGCGCCCCCTTTGCCTCCACCCATCGGCAGACCTGTCAGGCTGTTCTTGAAGGTCTGCTCGAACGCCAGAAACTTGAGTACGCTCTCGTTGACGGTCGGGTGAAAGCGCAGCCCGCCCTTGTAGGGCCCGATCGAGTTGTTGTTCTGTACCCGCCAGCCGCGCTGCACGCGTATGTTGCCCTCGTCGTCTTCCCAGCAGACCCGGAAGCTGACGACACGGTCGGGCTCTGCAATCCGCCGCAGAATCTGGTATTCGTGATAGGCGGTCTTGTCGCGGATGAAATCGTACACATCCTCGGCTACCTCCTGCACGGCCTGCACGAACTCGGGTTGCCCGGGATTGCGCTTTTTTACACCCTCGATGAATGTGTCGAGATCGACGTGATTGCCATTGGGCATAGGCTGGTCTCTCCTGCCGGTTACGGTTTTACAGTGACGGGGTCGCGCTCCAGAACTGATCCAGCACCGCGTGGGTTTCCGCCGGTTTTTCCCAGTGGGGCAGGCCGAGGGTGGGTGCGATCCGATGGGCACGAATGCGAGTGTTACGCGCCAGAAGCTCCGGCAGATTGTCGAACCCCACGTTCGGGTCCTCATCGTAGAGGATCAGGGTCGGCACCTCCAGCCTGGCGTAGAGCGTCTCCCAGGCGCGCGCGGTGAACAGTTTCCCGGAGAGGAAGCAAAACGGCGCAAAGCGCGCGCCCGGCTGTCGGGTGGTTGAAACGGCGTAGTCGATCAGCTCGTCCGGGGTATCGCCAACGAATGCCATGCCCAGGAAATAGCTGACACTGATCCGCGTTGTCAGCAGCCGGTACAGGCCCCGTCCCACGCCCGGCAAATTGAAAAAACGGTAGATACGATCGCGGGTACGATCGGAGGGCGGCTGGCGACTGCCCAGGCCGGTCGGGGATACCAGGGTCAGGCTGGCGAACCGCTCGGGCGCGGCGAGCGCCGCCCGCGCGGCGAATTCGGCGGTTGTCGAAAGCGCCACGACGTGCAGTGGTGAGGGTTTCACGGCTTCGGCGAGCTCGAGCAGAGTGTCGGCGTACAGATCCGGGTTGTACGCGATGTCCGCGCGCTCGGAGAGGCCGAAGCCGGGTAGATCCGGGGCGAACACGCCGCGTGAGGCGCGATAGTGTTCGAACAGTGGCTTGATCTCCATGGCGCTGGGCGCCGCGTTGATGCTGTGCAGCAGTAGCAGGGCGGGCCGATCCTCCGATCCGGGCGGTCCGGGGTCGCTGTAGTAAGCGAGCCGCCCCGCTGCCCGCGTATCCAGTTTCTCCAGCGGTGCCGACAGGGCCGGTTCGAGTGCATGCGGTAGGTCGGACATGGGCGCTGGGCTCCCGGGGTTCAGCTGCAATCATAGCAGAGCGGACTGCCGGTGCCGCACCCGTTTGTGCTCGTGCGGATGCCAGCAGGCGATCCATGTGGTTCAATACCCCGGCCAGAGCTCGCGGCCGCCCACAAGGCCGGGACGCGGCATCAATCGCGAACCACCCACAGGAGATACACCCACGATGGCACTCGCCTACCCGTTTTCCGCGATCGTCGCCCAGGACGAGATGAAGACCGCCCTCTTGATCGCCGCCGTCGACCAGAGCATCGGCGGCGTACTGATCTTCGGTGATCGGGGTACGGGTAAATCAACAGCCATCCGGGCACTGGCAGCGCTGATGCCGAAGATGCCCGTCGTTACCGGCTGTCCGTACAACTGCGATCCCGACGAAGCCAAACCCGGCCTCTGCGCCCAGTGCGACGGCTCTGCAAGCCCGCGCTCGCGCGCCGAGCCGATGCCGGTGGTGGACCTGCCGCTGGGGGCGACCGAGGATCGTGTCATCGGCAGTCTCGATCTCGAGAAAGCGTTGCGCCAGGGTGAGAAAGCCTTTGAGCCGGGGTTGCTGGCCCGCGCCCACCGGGGTTTTTTGTATATCGATGAGGTCAACCTGCTGGAGGATCACATTGTCGATGCGCTGCTCGACGTGGCGGCATCGGGGGAAAATGTGGTGGAGCGGGAGGGGTTGAGTGTGCGGCATCCGGCGCGGTTCGTGCTGGTGGGCAGCGGCAACCCGGAGGAGGGCGAACTGCGCCCGCAATTGCTGGATCGTTTCGGTCTGTCGGTGGACGTGAAGACACCCATGGACCTGGCGACCCGCGTCAGGATCGTGCAGTTGAGAGACGAGTTCGAGCGCGATCGCGACGCCTTCATCACCCGCTGGCGCCGTAAGGACGGCAGCGTGCGCCGCAAGGTCGGGCAGGCCCGCGATCGCCTGCCCGAGGTCGAGCTGGGGCCGGACGTGCTCGAGCTTGCAGCCGGGCTCTGCATGGCACTTGGCACTGACGGTCTGCGCGGTGAGTTGACCCTGATCCGGGCCGCTCGTGCGCTGGCCAGCCTCGAGGGGCGTGACAGCGTCACCGCCGCAGACCTGCGAGTGGTGGCGCCATCGGTACTTCGACACCGACTGCGCCGGGATCCGCTGGATGAGTCCGGCTCCGCGGTGCGGATCGAGCGCGCACTGGCCGATATTCTCGGCGAGTAGGGGCGGGATCGTGCCTGCTGCGGGAATGAGTTGGGAACCGGCCTCCCAGGTCGCCGCCATGGTGGCGGTAGCGCCGGCCGCGCTCGGGGGAGCGGTCCTCAAGGCCGGCCCCGGCCCGGTGCGGGACAGCTGGTTGGAACAACTTCGGGCCCTGCTGCCGGAGGATGCGCCCTGGCGAAAAATACCTGCGCATATCAGCGAGAGCCGGCTGCTGGGCGGGCTCGACCTTACCGCCACCCTGCGGGCCGGCCATCCCGTGGCACAGACCGGTCTGCTGGCTGAGGCCCACGGGGGCATCGCGCTGCTGGCCATGGCCGAGCGCAGCCGGCGGGTCACCGATGCACACCTGGCATCGGTACTGGATTGCGGCGAGATCGTTGTCGCCAGGGAGGGGCTCAGCGCCCGCGTGCCGAGCACGATCGGGGTTGTCGCGCTCGATGAGGGCGTCGAGGACGACGAGCACGTGTCCCATGTATTGCAGGAGCGCCTGGCATTTCTGCTCGACCTGCGCCCCTACGGTATCCGCGACGTGGACGACTGCCTGTTTAATGCGCAGCAGGTCGCCGCGGCACGGGCCCGGCTTGCCGATGTCGCCTGCGACGGTGACGCGATGGAGGCCCTGTGCGCCGCCGCGGTGGCGCTCGGCATCGGTTCACCACGTGCCGCGCTGCAGGCGGTGGCTGCAGCACGGGTGGCCGCCGCACTGCGCGGCAGCACCGGGGTCGAGGAGGAAGACCTCGACATTGCGGTGAGGCTGGTGCTGGCACCGCGGGCGACGCGAGTGCCCGCTCCCGTCGACGACGAGCCCGAGACGACCGGGGAGGACGCCGCGCCGCCCTCCGACCAGGACGCCCCGTCTCCCCCTCCTGAACAAACGCCGCCGCCACCGGATGAGGGGAATCAGGATAGCGAGGGTGCCGACGACGAGCCGGCCGCGGCGCGAACGCTGGAGGACAGGCTGATCGAGGCGGCCGCCGCGGCGCTGCCTCCGCATCTGCTGAGTCTGCTGAAGCACAATCAGGGCGTCGGGCGCGGTCAACAAGCGCCCGGAAAGTCCGGCGCACAGCTGCGCTCGCTGACTCGCGGCAGGCCGATGGGAACACTGGCCGGTGACCCGCGTACCGGCGCCCGCCTGAGCCTGGTGGCAACGCTGCGGGCGGCGGCTCCCTGGCAGGGGCTGCGGCGACGGGCCCAGACGTCGGAGGAGGCCGGGGTTGGTCCGCGAATGCTGGTGCAGCGGGATGATTTTCGCGTCGTGCGCTTCCGGGAGCGTTCCCAGAGCACCACCATATTCCTGGTGGATGCATCCGGCTCTTCCGCACTGAACCGGCTGGCGGAGGCGAAGGGTGCGGTCGAGCTGATGCTCGCCGACTGTTACGTCAGGCGCGACCAGGTCGCCATGATCGCGTTCCGCAATGAAGAGGCGGAGCTGCTGCTCCCACCCACCCGGTCGCTGGTGCGTGCCAAGCGCAGCCTCGCCGCGCTGCCGGGTGGTGGCGGCACCCCTCTCGCCGCGGCCCTGGAGGCGGCGGTCGCTCTAGCGGCGCAACTTCGGCGTCGGGGTGGTACGCCGTCGGTTGTCCTGTTGACGGATGGGCGTGCCAACGTGGCGCGTGACGGGACCCGCGGCAGGGCGGCCGCTGCCGACGACCTGGAATCGGCCGCAGGTCTTTTTCGGGAGGAGGGCGTGCGCGGTATGCTGGTTGACACCTCGCCGCGTCCCAATGCCAGTGCCGAGGCGCTGGCGCGGGTGCTGGATGTGCTCTACCTGCCGCTACCCCATGCCGACGCCTCGCAACTGCGCGATGCGGTGCGCGCGGCTTCCGGATCGTGACGGCCCCCGGGACGCCGTCATGCCGCGGCTGGCCCCGGGCCGCGACCAGCGGCTTCGTTTGCAGTGGGAGCCTGCGCTGGCATGTTCAGCAGCTGGGTCGCGGCCCGGTGGCGCTGCTGCTCCACGGTACCGGTGCCTCCACGCATTCCTGGGCCGGACTGGCGCCGTTGCTGGCGGAATTCAGCGCGGTGCTCGCCGTGGATCTTCCGGGGCACGGTGCGACCGACCTCGCGCCTGGCAGCGGGATGTCACTGCCGGGCATGGCGCGCGGCGTCGCGGACCTGCTCGCCACACTCGAGGTGACCCCCGAGCTCTGTATCGGCCATTCCGCGGGCGCGGCCATCCTCGCGCGCATGTGCCTGGACGGGGCGATTCAACCCGCGGCCCTGGTGAGCGTTAACGGTGCCCTGCTGCCGCTTCCCGGTCTGCCCGGCAAGGTGTTTCCCGGCGCGGCCCGGTTGCTGGCGGCACTGCCGACGGTGCCCCGGCTGGTCTCCCGTCACGGTGCCCAGCGCATGGTCATCGAACAACTGATCCGGCAGACCGGGTCGACGCTGGATGGCGCTGCGCTGGAGCACTACCGGACGTTGGTCGGCTCGCCCGAGCACATCAACGGGGCGATCCAGATGATGGCGAACTGGGACCTGGCATCGCTGGAGCGGGAGTTGAAATCACTGCCGGTGCCACTGCACCTGATCGCCTGTCGCAACGACCGGGCGGTCGCCTACACCGAGGCCACCCGGATCAAGGTACAGCTGCCGCACGCCCGCTTGCAGGTGGTACCGGATCTCGGCCACCTCGGCCACGAGGAGAACCCGTCCCTGTTCGCAGACATGATCCGGGAGGTGGCTGCGGAGGCGGGCCTGGTTGGAGAGGCGTGAGGCTGTTCACCCGCGGGGTAAGGTGCTGTTCACCCGCAAGGTAAGGTGCTAAGCTGTCAATAATAGTTTACATGCAAAGGCGTCAAGTATAGTGAACACATTTCAGCGCCCGCCGGGTGGCCTCGAACCTGGCGGGCATGACGGGCAGGATCGGCCCGGTGAGGACCAGCGGCCGCACGCGGTGATCATCGGCAGCGGTTTCGGCGGCCTCGCGGCCGCTATTCGCCTGGGCGCCCGCGGCTACCGGGTCACGGTGCTCGAGAAGCTCGACCAGCCCGGCGGGCGGGCGCGGGTCCATGAACAGGACGGCTTTGTGTTCGATGCCGGCCCGACCATCATTACCGCCCCGTTCCTGCTCGAGGAACTGTGGTCGCTGTGCGGGCGCGAGTTCGCCGACGACGTCGACCTGCGGCCGATGTCGCCGTTCTACCGCATCCGGTATGACGACGGCGAGACCTTCGACTACAGCGGCGACCCCGAGACCACGCGGCGGGAAATCGCTCGCATCGCGCCCGGCGATGTCGAGGGCTATGACCAGTATATGAAGGCCAGTGAGGCCATATTCAGGGTGGGCTTCGAGGAGCTCGGCCACGTCCCGTTCGATCGCCTGGCCGATATGGTGCGGATCGTGCCGGATATGCTGCGCCTGCGGAACTATCGCTCGGTTCACGCCATGGTGGCGAGTTACGTGCGTGACCCCAAAATTCGCATGGCGCTCAGTTTTCACCCCCTGTTGATCGGCGGCAACCCGTTTTCGGCGAGCTCGATCTACTCGTTGATCTCGTTTCTGGAGCGCGAGTGGGGCGTGCACTCGGCCATGGGCGGCACCCGCAGTATCGTCGACGGGTTGGTTGGCCTGTTGCGGGAGCGCGGCGATACCCTGCGTCTCAATGCAGACGTGGAGCAGATCGTGGTCAGCGACGGGCGGGCCACGGGTGTCCGCCTGCGCTCGGGCGAGGTTCTGCGTGCAGATGTTGTCGTCTCCAACGCCGACGCCGCCTGGACCTATCGGCACCTGGTGCCGGCGGAGTCTCGCCGGCACTGGACGGATCGTCGGGTCGAGAAATCCCGTTATTCCAATGGTTTGTTTGTCTGGTATTTCGGCACCGACCGGCGCTACGAAGACGTACCTCACCATTCGATCCTGCTGGGGCCGCGCTATCGCGGCCTGCTCGATGACATTTTCAAGCACAAGCGCCTGGCAGAGGATTTCAGCCTCTACCTGCACCGGCCAACCGCGACCGACCCGTCGCTGGCTCCCGAGGGGTGCGATGCGTTTTACGTGCTGTCGCCGGTACCCAACCTGGAGAGCGAGCTCGACTGGGAGCGTGAAGCGGAACCCTACCGGCTGGCCATTGAGCAGCGCCTGCAGGACACTGTCTTGCCGGGGCTGTCGGGGCACGTGGTCAGCTCCAGGGTTACCACACCACTGGACTTCCAGCATGACCTGTACGCGTTCCGGGGGGCGGGTTTCAGTTTTGAGCCTATTCTCACCCAGAGCGCCTGGTTCCGGCCGCACAATCGCAGCGAGGACGTGGAGGGTCTTTACATCGTGGGCGCGGGAACACATCCCGGCGCCGGCGTGCCCGGGGTCCTTTCGTCCGCCCGTGTCCTCGATTCAGTGGTGCCTCATGCCAACCATGTCCGCTGATCTTCCGGGGCCGCCCGATTACCGCGACGTACTCGCCTGCCGCCGCCTGTTGAAGCACGGTTCGCGCTCCTTTTTCGCTGCGTCGCTGCTGCTGCCGCAGCCCTACCGGGACGACGCGATCAGTCTCTACGCTTTCTGCCGCCAGGCAGACGATGCCATCGACGACAGTGATGATCCGCTGGCGGGACTCGCAGAATTCAACGCGCGTGTCGATGCCATCTACCGCGGTGATCCCGGGCCCTACCCGGAAGACCGGGCAATGGCCCTGCTGGTAGAACGCTGCGGTTTACCGAGGGGGCTGCTGGATGCGCTGCTGGAGGGATTCGCCTGGGATTGCGACGGGCGCACCTACGCTGACTTTTCCGGCTTGCTGGACTACGCGGCGCGGGTCGCCGGTGCGGTGGGCGTAATGATGGCCGTGATGATGGGGCAGCGCGAACCCGCGGTGCTGGCGCGCGCGGCCGATCTCGGCTCGGCGATGCAGCTGACCAATATCGTCCGTGACATCGGCGAAGACGCCAGGTCCGGGCGTCTTTACCTCCCTATGGACTGGCTGGCCGAGCACGGCCTGGATCCCGAGGCCCTGTTGACCTCGCCGCGCCACTGCGAGCCCCTGGCAGATCTGTCGCGCCGCCTGCTGGCGGAGGCCGACAGGCTGTACCGGCGCGCCGAGGCTGGTATCGCCAGGCTGCCCGCGATGTGCCGACCCTGTGTGTACGCGGCGCGTCTTCTCTATGCCGAGATCGGGCGGGAGGTGGAGCGCCAGCAGTATGATTCGGTCAGCCGGCGGGCCGTGGTCAGCGGGCGCCGCAAGGCGGCGGTGCTGACATCGCTCGGGCGCGTGGTGCGGCTGCCCGCGGACAGTTTGACCGAGCCCGTGCTGGCCGAGAACGCGTTTCTCGTCGCCGCCGTCGAGCACGGCCCGGCACCCCGACCGAGCGCAGCCCGACCGAGCGCGGCCCGACCGAACGCGGCCCGACCGGACGCGGCCCGACCGAACGCGGCCCGACCCGATGTTGCCTGGGTGCTGGATCTTTTCGCCGAGCTGGACCGCAGGGAGCGCAGTGCGGTCTACGCGGTCCCCAGTCGCGCGGTGCGGCCGCGGCCAGCGCGCCGCCCCGTGCGCCGTTCAGTTCGTTTCAGCCCGCACGGCGCGGCATCCTGAACGGCAGCAGGCACTGGACCCAGCGCCGGTCGAAGCGGGTCAGCGAGAGGCTCTCGTGCACCGCGACGGTGGATTCTCCCAGCAGCTCCGTCGCCAGCAGGCTGCGTGAATAAAAAGGTGTGTCTTCGAAGGTTTTGAGTACCGCGGGGGCGCTGCCGGCGTCGCCACGCGTTTCGCGCGCTATTCGCCAGATGGTTGTGTGCGGTAGTTGGGTGACAGGTCCCGTGGCCACCGGCTCGCAATCGCCCTGCGGGTCGAAGCGGTAGGCCAGCCGTCGGCTGTCGCCGTTGACCTGGTGTGGTTCGTAGAGCAGCACGCTGCTCCCGTCGCGCAGGTGTGCCCGCGACCAGTTCCAGTAGCTGAAACAGTCTTCCAGCGGCTCTTCGCCCCAGTTGGAATCGAGGTAGCCACTGCCCTGCCAGTGTAATCCCGGACTGTCCATGGCGACCTCCACTCGCGCGACGGGGGCGGCCGGCCACCAGTGGTGCCTGTGGTTGCCGTCCAGGGCGAATTGCCGTGGCTGGTGGCACTCGGGGTGCAGTGTCACTGTGCCGGCGAGCCGTCGGGGCCACGGCACCGTGATCTCACGGATGTCGGCCACCAGGCTGCCATCGACCCAGCGCAACGAGCTGGGCCCGATCTGCAGGCTATCGGGCTGCTGGATGAGATCGCTGGCACCGCGTTCGGTCATTGCCCAGTGTTTTGTTCCCGGGCCGTAGAACACAGCATTGAGGGCACAGTGGGATTCCGCCACCGCGCCACCGCGCCGCCGCGCGTGGGCGTAGTAGGGTGAAAATACGCTCCCGATCAGGGCGATGAGGGTCACCCCGAATTGCCCGTCGTCGCTCAGCGCGTCGACATACCACCATCGGTAACCGCCGGCAGAGGCCGTTTCGTCGAAGCCTGGTCCCGGAGCAGACAGGACGCCGCCTGTCTCCCTGACAGCGCCACCATCGGCACCCCCGCTCCCGGGTGCACGCCGCCCCCCGCCAGATAGAGTCCCGGCAGGCGGCAGCGGGCTCCCGGCCGCTGAAAGGCCGCCTGCCAGCCGTGCGTGGCGGCACCGTAGAGAGCGCCCCCGGTCGCCGGAAACCGACGGGCAAAATCGGTCGGTGTGGTGACGATCGTCTGCTCTGGCTGGCCTGTCAGTCTGAGCCCGCAGCGGGCGAGCCTGGCCAGCGTGCGATCTGTGCATGCTGCTATCTCCTCGGGATGAAAGCGGTGGCGTGTCGCCGATTGCCGGTGCATTGATCAGGCAGAACAGGCGCTCGGGCTCGCCCGGTCGCGGCGCCTGCTCGCCACCGCGGTCCTGTGCGCAGACATAGACCGTGGGGTCGTCGGGCATCCGGGCACCGGGCATCCGGGCGCCAGGATGGCCTGCCCCAGGATGGCCTGCCCAGGATGGCCTGCCCCAGCGAACAGCTGGTCAAATTCGCGGCGGTAATCGGCCGAGAAAAACACGTTGTGGGTGCTGAGCGGGAACTCTTCGGCAACGCCCAGCATCGACCAGGTCATGGCGGAGAGCGAACGCTGCTGGCGCGCAGGCGGTGCTCCCAGCGCCACCGCTGCCTCGGCGCCGAGCAGGCCTGCCCGGATCGCGCCCGGGTCTGCGGTGCAGACCACCTGCTCACAGCAGAGCTCCTCCCCGGCCGCGGTGACGACGCCCGCGACGCGACCGTGGCGGGTGGTAATGTGCTCTGCTGCCGTGTCGAAGTGAAACGTGACTCCGAGTTTCAGTGCCGCCTGCTGCAGAGCCCGTGCCAGACCCTGCATTCCCCCGGACAGTTGCCACACACCCTCGCGTTCGACGTGGGCGATGACGATCAGTGTCGCCGGCGCCAGCCACGGTGAAGACCCGCAGTACGTGGCGTAGCGGCCGAACAGTTGCTGCAGGCGAGGATCCCGGAAGTGGCGACCCAGCGCGTCCCAGAGCGAACTGAACGGGCGGATGCGGAGGAGGGCGGCCGGGCCCAGGCTGCGGGCGCGCCAGGTCAGGCTGACCGGATTCGGTCGGCCCGCGCGCAGGAAGCTGTGCTCCAGCGTGCGGAAGGCGCGCGCGGCCTCGTCTACAAAAGCGAGGTATCCCCGCGCTTCCCGCGCTCCCGCCAGAGTGCCAATGGCCTCCGCGGTGCGCTCCGGCTCGCTGAACAGGTCGAGTCGACTGGACGGATCCCAGGCGTGTCGCGCCAGCAGTTCCAACGGGCGTGGCTGTTCGAAGTCATCCAGCGTCAGCTGCGCCTCGGCGAGCAGTTCATCGAACACCGAGCGCAGGGTGAGCACGGTCGGGCCTGAATCCACTGGCGCGCCACCGGGCATCAGTTGCCGCATCTTGCCGCCGGCGCCCGGCGCCGACTCCAGCACCACGACCTCCCGGCCGCGGGCGGCGAGGCTGATCGCGGCGCTCAGTCCGGCGATGCCCGCGCCGATGATGATGACGGGATGTTCCTGCATGGATTCTCTCGCGAGATTTGGGCCGGACGAGCAAACATTGTAACAATGTCTATTTTGGATTACATTTATAAGTGTTAAAAAAAATTGACACCCAAGGTGAAGCTCATGAGTGGATCAAGCGATACCCTGCGGCGGTTTGAAGAGGCCCTCGCCACTGTGATGTCCGGACCGACCGGGCCCGAGTGTCCGCCACTGCTGGCCGCGGCATTGCAGCACGCCGTATTCCCGGGCGGCGCCCGCATCCGGCCGAAACTTTGTCTGGCCGTGGCCACCGCCAACGGCCTGGACCAGCCGGGGCTTGCCGTGGGTGCTGCCTGCGCCGTCGAATTGTTGCACTGCGCATCGCTGGTACACGATGATCTCCCCTGTTTTGACGATGCCGATACCCGGCGCGGCAAGCCGTCCGTGCACCGGGCTTTCGGGCAGCCCCTGGCCGTGCTGGCGGGCGATGCGCTGATCGTCGCCGCCTTTGAGGCCCTGTCGGCCTCGGCCGCCGGTGAGGGCGCGCTGGCGCGGCTACCCGGCCTGGTGGCAATTGTCGGCCGCGGTTGCGGTGCCCCCATGGGCATCTGCGCCGGACAGGCGTGGGAAAGCGAGCCCGCTGTGGATCTGTCGCGCTACCACCGGGCCAAAACCGGGTCGCTGTTCGTGGCCGCGACCATGGCGGGCGCGGCTGCTGCGGGCGCCGATGCGGCGCCGTGGGGCCGGCTGGGCGAGGCGATCGGGGAGGCATACCAGGTGGCGGACGATATCCAGGATGCAATCGCCGACCCGGACGTGCTCGGCAAGCCCTGCCACCAGGACGAACACCTGCACCGCCCCAGCGCCGTTGCCGAACTCGGCGTTGAGGGTGCCGCCAGCCGTCTGCGTGGGCTCATCGAGCAGACGCTCGCCTCGGTACCCGCTTGTGTCGGTCGCGAACAGCTGCAGCAGCTGGTGTTGGCGCAGGCGGAAGCCTTTCTGCCCGAGAGCCTGCGTCAGCGGGCTGCGTAAACCGCCGCGCGCGGTGAGTTTTCAGCCTCTCCCCTGCCGGCCATGACCGGCCTGCCCCTGCCGGAATCCCTGCTGCGCTGGCGCGATCAGCGTCTGGCAGACCCGGCGTTCCAGCACCGTGCCGGCCAGTTCCCGCTGACCCGCCCCATCGCCAGGCAGCGCGCCGCCAGCCTGTTCGATATCACCGCCGGCTTCGTGTACTCCCAGGTGCTGGCCGCCTGCGTGCAGTTAAACCTGTTTGAGCGGATGGCTGGCGGACCCCGTGCCGTGGCCGACCTGGCGCCGGAGGTGGGGATCGAGCCGGACCGGCTGCGGCGGCTGCTGCGGGCAGCGGAGTCCCTCCAGTTACTGCAGCAGCGGGGCGACGATCGTTACGGTCTGGGCGATCTCGGTGCCGCCAGCCTCGGCAATCCCGGCATCGCCGCGATGGTGCGACACCATCAGCAACTCTACCGTGACCTCGCTGACCCGGTGGCGTTGCTGAGGGGTGACCGGCAGGCGCAGCTTGCGGAATTCTGGCCCTACGCTGAATCAGCCGCCGGCGAGGCGGATGATTACAGTGAGCTGATGGCCGCCTCCCAGGCGTTCCTGATCCGCGAAATCCTGGCGGCATTTCCGCTCAGGCACTTCGAGTACCTGTGGGATATCGCCGGCGGTGACGGCTCGTTCGCCGCCGCGGCCCTGAAGCGCTGGCCGGACCTGCGGGCCACCGTCATGGACCTGCCCGCGGTGGCGGACCGGGCCCGGGCACGGTTCGAGCGCGAGGGGCTCGCGCAGCGGGCGTCGGCGCTCGGGGGTAACCTGCTCGAGTATCGCCTGGGTCGCAACCTGGATGCGCCCGACTGGGCGCCCCAGAGCCCGAGACCGCAGCTGGCGGAGCGCTCGGGCCCCAACCTCGTGAGCCTGATCCGGGTGCTGCACGATCACGATGACGAGCCTGCGCTGGCGCTGTTGCGAGCGCTGCGCGCCAGCTGGCCGCGCGGCGCGAGACTGCTGGTCGCCGAGCCCATGGCGGAGACCCGCCAGGCGCGGCCGATGGGACATGCCTATTTCGGTTTCTACCTGATGGCGATGGGCAGCGGTCGTCCCCGGTCGTTGCGGGAGCTGCGCGGTTTGCTGGAGCAGGCGGGCTTTACCCATGGCCGCGAGATCAGGACGGGACAGCCGCTGCTGCTGCGGATGCTGGTCGCGGACCCGGCTGAAGCGAGTGTAAAATTTAGTTGACATACATAGCTGTAAAATCTAAATTACATGCTTAAGGATGACCTGTGATCACCGCTGGCGGTGAGCGTCGGAACGGCCCATAGGCATCCAGGAGACAACGTGAGTAAAGAAGCAAGAGCCATCGTATTCGAGCAACCCGGGGTGATTCGCCTGCGCCGGGTGGGGCTGGCCGAGCCGGCAGCCGGTGAATGCGTGGTGGACATCGAGTGGAGCGGAATCAGTACCGGTACCGAGCGCCTGCTCTGGGACGGGCGCATGCCGCCGTTCCCGGGCCTGGCCTATCCCCTGGTTCCCGGTTATGAATCGGTGGGTCGTGTCCGCGCGGTATCGCCCGGTGTGGAGCTGGCTCCGGGCCAGCGGGTGTTCGTGCCCGGCTCGCGCGGTTTCACCGATGTGTCAGGTTTGTTCGGCGGGGCCAGCGAGCAGCTGGTGGTGGCCGCTGATCGCCTGGTGCCGCTGGGAGAAGACTTCGGTGAGGAGGCCACGCTGCTGGCACTTGCCGCTACTGCCGCTCACGTATTGGCACGTCGGGGTTTCGACAACCTGCCCGATCTCGTGGTGGGCCACGGTGTCCTGGGACGATTGATCGCCCGGCTCATTGTCGCCCTGGGCCGCACTGACCTCGTGGTCTGGGAGCGCAATGCCGGTCGCGCCGATGGCGCCGAGGGGTATGCGGTTATCGACCCCGCAACAGATACACGCACTGACTACCGCTTGATCTGCGACGTCAGCGGTGATGCCGGTCTGCTCGATTCACTGGTGGCCAGGCTGGCACCCGGCGGCGGTATCGTGCTGGCCGGGTTCTACAACGAGCCCGTCAAGTTCGCCTTCGCTCCCGCGTTCATGCGCGAGATTGATATCGCCGTGGCCGCCGAGTGGCAGCCCCGGGACCTGCAAACGGTGCTGGGGATGGTGCGGGACGAATCATTGTCACTCCAGGGGTTGATCTCGCACCGGGCGAGTCCCGCGGACGCTGCGAGCTGCTACCCCATCGCCTTTGAAGACTCGGACTGCCTGAAAATGGTCCTCGACTGGAGTTCACTGTAAATGAGCAATGCAACGGTAGCGGAGTTTGTGCCGGATATTGAGAAGCACGGGGATGATAGCGACACATCCAACCTGATTGCGGTGGCGGATGAGGCTGCGCCCAAGACCCAGATCATCGCGATCTACGGCAAGGGGGGTATCGGCAAGAGCTTCACCCTCGCCAACCTGTCCTACATGATGGCCCAGCAGGGGAAAAAAGTGCTGCTGATCGGCTGTGACCCCAAGAGCGATACCACCTCGCTGCTGTTCGGTGGCAAAGCCTGTCCGACTATCATCGAGACGGCGTCGCGGAAAAAAGCCGCGGGTGAGACCACCGCTATCGGTGATGTCTGTTTCAAGCGCGATGGCGTTTACGCGATGGAGCTCGGCGGCCCCGAGGTCGGTCGCGGCTGTGGCGGACGGGGGATCATTCACGGTTTCGAGACCCTGGAAAAGCTGGGGTTCCACGACTGGGATTTCGACTATGTCCTGCTCGATTTTCTCGGCGATGTCGTGTGCGGGGGCTTCGGGTTGCCGATCGCCCGTGATATGTGCCAGAAGGTGATCGTGGTCGCCTCCAACGACCTGCAGTCTCTCTACGTCGCCAATAATGTCTGCTCTGCGGTGGAGTACTTCCGCAAGCTCGGCGGCAATGTCGGCGTCGCCGGAATGGTGACCAACAAAGACGATGGCACCGGCGAGGCCCAGGCCTTCTGCGAGGCCGTCGGCATCCCGCAACTGGCGGCGATTCCGGCCCACGACGACATCCGCCGCAAGAGCGCCAACTACGAAATCATCGGCACTCCGGAAGGGGAGTGGGGTTCATTGTTCGCCGATCTGGCGGCCAATGTGGCGTCGGCGCCGCCGCACCACCCGACACCGCTCTCGCAGGACGGGTTGCTCAACCTGTTCGATGGTGACGCGGTAGGACGGTCGGTAGTGCTGGAGCCGGCCACGATCGAGGACCTCTGCGGCGCGAATTCGCTGGAGAAAGAGTCACTCGAGGTGATCTATGACACCGTCTGAAACCGCGCTTCAGGACGCCGCGACACCGGCCGCCGGATCGCCGGCCGCCGGATCGCCGGCCGCCGGTACGCCGGCCGCCGGACATGCGGCTGAGGGCATTCCGGTTACTCAGATCGAGGCCGATGCCGGCTCCTCGGGCTGCCATGGTGGTGCCGAACGCCTGCAGGAGGCGGCGACCGCCGCCGGCAAAAGCGAGGTGCTCGAGCAGTATGCCAGGGACTACCCGACGGGGCCGCACGATCAGCCCCAGAGCATGTGCCCCGCCTTTGGCTCACTCCGCGTCGGCCTGCGGATGCGCCGCACCGCGACCATTCTCAGTGGCTCGGCGTGTTGCGTTTACGGGCTGACCTTTACCTCGCATTTTTATGGCGCTCGCAGGACGGTCGGCTACGTGCCTTTCGACTCCGAGACCCTGGTCACCGGCAAGTTGTTTGAGGATATTCGCGACGCGGTGGAAAAAATGGCGGACCCGGCACAGTACGATGCCATCGTCATCACCAATCTGTGTGTTCCCACTGCATCCGGAGTGCCCCTGGAGCTGTTGCCGAAGTCCATTAACGGGGTGCGAATCATCGGCATCGACGTGCCCGGGTTCGGTGTGCCCACGCATGCTGAGGCCAAGGACATCCTTGCCGGCGCGATGCTCAAGTATGCCCGCGAGGAAGCGGAGCAGGGCCCGGTAGCCGAGCCGGTTCAGGGTCGCAGCGAGTTACCCACCATCAGCCTCGTCGGTGAGATGTTTCCCGTCGATGCCATGAGTATCGGCCGCTTGCTGGAGCCGATGGGCCTGGCGGCGGGGCCGATTGTGCCGACCCGCGAATGGCGCGAGCTTTACGCGGCGCTGGATTGTACCGCGGTGGCCATGGTGCACCCGTTCTACACGGCCACGCACCGTCAGTTCGCCGCCGCCGGGCGCCCCGCCTTTGGCTCGGCGCCGGTGGGTTATGAGGGCACTGCGGCATGGCTGGATACCGTCGCCCGCGTCGTGGGTGTTGAGGAGTCAGCCCTGGCTGCGGCACGGGATGCCGTATTACCTGCCATTGCCGGCGCACTGGAAGCAAGCCCTATCGATGCGCGCATCACCCTGTCCGGGTATGAGGGCTCTGAGTTGCTGGTCGCGCGCCTGCTGATGGAGTGCGGTGCTGACGTGCGCTACGTCGGCACGGCCTGCCCGCGCACCGTGTGGTCCGACCCGGATCGGGAGTGGTTGGAGTCGCGCGGCGTGGCCGTCAACTACCGCGCGTCGCTCGAGGATGATATTGCTGCAATGCATGAGTTCGAGCCGGATCTTGCGATCGGGACCACCCCGGTGGTGCAGGCGGCCAAGGAACGTGCTTTGCCTTCCCTGTACTTTACCAACCTGATTTCTGCCCGCCCCCTGATCGGTCCGGCCGGTCCGGGTTCATTGGCCCAGGTGATCAATACGACCCTGGCCAACAGAGAGCGCTTTACGGAGATGGAGGCGTTTTTCAGCGGTGTTGGCCAGGGCGACAGTGCCGGCATCCATGAAGCACGTCGGAGTACTCCGGCACCCCTGCCGGTTCAGCCCGGTGCGAAGGTGGCTTCCTGATGTTGGTGCTCGATCACGATCGTGCCGGCGGCTACTGGGGCTCCGTCTACGTGTTTACGGCGGTGCGTGGTCTGCAGGTAGTGATAGACGGACCGGTGGGCTGCGAAAACCTGCCGGTCACCTCGGTGTTGCATTACACCGATGCGCTGCCGCCCCACGAGTTGCCGATCGTCGTTACCGGACTTGCCGAGGAAGAGCTGGGCCAGCACGGGACGGAAGGGGCCCTGCGGCGCGCCCACAAGACGTTGGACCCAGACACACCCAGCGTGGTGGTCACCGGCTCGATTGCCGAGATGATCGGCGGCGGGGTCACTCCGGAGGGGACCGGTATCGAACGGTTCCTCCCGCGCACCATCGACGAGGACCAGTGGCAGAGCGCCGACCGGGCGATGAACTGGCTGTGGCAGCGATACGGGAGCAAGAAGCGGAAGAAACGACCGGCAAAGTCGGCAGACGCCCCGCCCTCGGTGAATCTCATCGGGCCGATCTATGGCTACTTCAACACCTGGTCGGACCTGGCAGAAGTGCGCCGCCTGGTGGAGGGCATCGGTGCGGAAGTCAATATGACATTTCCGCTGGGCTGCCATCTCGACGACATTGTCGGCCTGGCGGACGCAGATGTGAACATCTGCATGTACCGAGAGTTCGGGCGGCTTTTGTGTGAAGACCTCGGCGTGCCCTACCTGCAGGCACCGATCGGCCTGCACAGCACAACCCGTTTCCTGCGCAAACTGGGCGAGTTGCTGGGTCTGGATCCCGAACCGTTCATCGAGGAAGAGAAACAGACCACGATCAAGCCGATCTGGGACCTGTGGCGCTCGGTGACCCAGGACTTCTTCGGCACGGCCAGCTTCGGGATAGTCGCCAACGAAACCTACGCCCGCGGGGTGCGCCATTTTCTGGAAGAGGAACTGGGCCTGCCCTGCAAATTTGCGTTCTCGCGCAGCGCCGGGGTGAAGCCAGACAACCAGGCGGTACGGGAAGCTATCCAGTCCGATACTCCCCTGGTGGTGTTCGGCAGCTACAACGAACGCATGTACCTGGCGGAAATCGGATCCAGTTCGGTTTTCCTCCCCGCTTCCTATCCGGGAACCCTGGTCCGGCGTCACACAGGCACACCGTTTATGGGCTATTCCGGCGCCTGCTACCTGGTGCAGGAGGTGTGCAACAGCCTGTTCGACGCGCTGTTCAATATTCTCCCCCTCGGTACCGAACTGGACCAGGCAGCGGCGACGCCGGCACGCGCTGACAACACGATCAACTGGGCCAGCGATGCCCGGGAAGCACTGGATCGGCTGCTCGAGGCCGAGCCGGTGCTGGTCAGGATATCCGCAGCCAAGCGGCTGCGGGATGCCGCGGAGCAAACGGCCCGCGGCAAGGGTGCCGAGAAAGTCACCCTGGTGGATTTGAAGGAAGCACAGATGGCGGTAGGCGGTGGACGCCGCTGAGGCCGAAAAGAGGTAGAGAGAAATGAAAGCAAATAAAAGCCATAGCTATGCCGTAGAGGCGACGGCCCATGATGAGTGGGAGTTCAGGCTGTTGATAGCGGTGACCACACTGTCACTGCTGCCGATTGCGGCCTTCAGTCGTCTGCTGCCGCAAGACTGGCGCCCCCTGGCGTCATGCTCACAGCAGCACGAGAGCATCTATGCAGAGGCGCGTCATGCTGCCGGCAGGGTGATTCCCTGCGTGTTCATGGGCTAGCCGCCGACCACGGCGGGTCCCTCGCGGCGGAGTCGACGCGGGGTTGTAAGTGAAAGGGCGCGCGGGTGTTATCGCGAGCCCGTTGAGATTGGATAAGGTAAAGCAGGCAGGAATTACGCTATGTCGATGCTGAGTTTTGAAAAGAAATACCGGGTGCGGGGCGGCACCTTGATCGGGGGTGACCTGTTCGATTTCTGGGTAGGGCCGTTTTACGTCGGTTTTTTCGGCGTCACCACCCTCTTCTTTTCGGTGTTGGGGACACTGCTGATCATCTACGGTGCCTCGCAAGGCCCGACGTGGAACCTCTGGCAGATCAACATCGCACCCCCGGACCTCAGTTACGGGCTCGGCCTGGCGCCGCTCAGTGAAGGGGGCCTGTGGCAGATTATCACGGTGTGCGCGATCGGGGCGTTCTGTTCCTGGGCGCTGCGGGAGGTGGAAATAAGCCGCAAGCTGGGCATGGGTCTGCACGTCCCGTTCGCTTTCGCGGTGGCGATTTTCGCCTACGTGACCCTGGTGGTTTTTCGGCCGCTGCTGCTCGGCGCCTGGGGGCACGGTTTTCCCTACGGTATCCTGAGCCACCTCGACTGGGTGTCCAACGTCGGTTACCAGTACCTCCATTTCCATTACAACCCGGCGCACATGCTGGCGATAACTTTTTTCTTTACCACCTGCCTGGCCCTGGCCATGCACGGCTCGCTGATTCTCGATGTGACCAATCCGGCAAAGGGTGAGCCGGTGAAGACGGCTGAACATGAAAACACATTCTTTCAGCGACGACATCGGCTACTCCATTGGGGCTCTGGGCATCCACCGTCTCGGCCTGTTTCTGGCCCTTTCCTCCGGTTTCTGGAGCGCGGTCTGCATCATCATCAGCGGCCCCTTCTGGACGCGGGGCTGGCCAGAGTGGTGGAACTGGTGGCTTGAATTGCCCATTTGGCCTTGATCCGGGAGATTGACGCTGGAATATCAGAATATATTTACCAGAGTGCAGGTACGCGGCCCCCGCGTATCCCGGTGTACCGCTCGGCAGGGACGAAGCGTTTCGTACCGGCAAACCGTTCGAGTCCTACTGGGCAGGAAAGTTCGGGGATGCCCAGATTGGCCCGATCTACCTGGGCGGTACCGGCATCCTGTCGCTGATTTCGGCTTCATTGCGATCGAGATCATCGGCCTCAATATGTGGGCGTCGGTGAACTGGGACGTGGTCGAGTTCGTACGGCAGCTGCCATGGCTGGCGCTGGAGCCGCCCGTCACCGGAGTATGGCCTCAGCCTGCCCCCGCTGCAGGAGGGTGGCTGGTGGTTGATTGCAGGCTTCTTCCTGACCGCATCGATATTCCTGTGGTGGTGGCGAACGTTCCAGAGCGCTAAGGCGCTGGGCATGGGCAACCACCTGGCCTGGGCTTTCGCGGGGCGCGATCTGGCTCTACCTCGTGCTGGGCCTTATTCGCCCTGTGCTGATGGGAAGCTGGAGCGAGGCGGTACCGTTTGGGATCTTCCCTCACCTGGACTGGACGGCGGCGTTCTCCATCCGCTACGGCAATCTTTTCTATAACCCGTTCCATATGCTCTCGATTGTCTTTTTGTATGGCTCTGCCCTGCTGTTTGCCATGCACGGCGCCACGATCCTCGCGGTAGGCCGCTACGGTGGTGACAGGGAGATCGACCAGATCATGATCGGGGCACAGCCTCCGAGCGGGCGGCTTTGTTCTGGCGCTGGACCATGGGTTTCAACGCCAGCATGGAATCCATTCACCGCTGGGCATGGTGGTTTGCGGTATTGACCGTGGTCACCGGGGGTATAGGCATCCTGTTGACCGGCACAGTGGTCGATAACTGGTATCTCTGGGCGGTCAAACACGGCGTCGCGCCGTCCTACCCGGCGCTGGAGGCCATACCCGCACCGGATCCGGCTCTCATGGGGGCAGCGCAATGAAAACATCCTTGCGGCACGATCACTGACTGTCCGCGGCGCTGGTGCTGGTCTGCTGCTGGCAGGCTGTGAGTGGCCTCCGGTCGACACGGTGCAACGGGGTTATCGAGGTACCGGCATGGAGGTGGTGGTCAATCCCGCACGGCCCAGCAGAGATTTGCGGCCAATATTCCGCCCCCGCCGCAACCGATGATGCCGGCAGTAGGACCCAAGGCGAGAGATGTTTATCAGAACATTCAGGTACTGGGCGACTTGAGTGTACGCGCAATTCACCCGCCTGATGGACGCTATGACAGAGTGGGTATCCCCTGAGCAGGGCTGCAATTACTGCCACGTGGGGGGCAACTTCAAGTCGGATGAGGCTGTATACCAAAAATGTGGCGCGGGTCATGATCGCTATGAACCAGCGGGTCAATGAAAACTGGAAGCCCCATGTCGCCGCCACCGGTGTCACCTGCTATACCTGCCACCGCGGGAAAAATGTGCCTGAGTACGCCTGGATCGGAGATCCGGGCCCGGATCGCGCGCGCGGGATGGTGAGTCAATCCGCACAGAATATCGCCGCACCGGCGGTGGGTTATTCCTCGCTACCCTACGATCCCTTCTCCATGTTCCTGGCACAGGAAAACGAATATCAGCGTGGCCTCCGCTACCGCACTGCCCACCGGCAACGCGCAACATAAAGGACACCGAACACACCTACGCGCTGATGATGCATTTTGCCGGCTCCCTGGGTGTGAATTGCACCTACTGCCACAACTCGCGGTTTCCTCACTGGGAGGGCAGCCCACCGACCAAGGTCACCGCTTGGCACGGCATCCACATGGTGCGGGAGGTCAATAGCGGCTTTATCGAATCGACAGCGGCCAGGCTGCCGGAAAATCGCATCGGTCCCATGGGGGATGTGCCCAAAGTCAACTGCAAGACCTGCCACCAGGGCGCGTACAAGCCGCTCTATGGCGCGGGTATGCTGCAGCACTACCCGAACCTCGCCGAGCTGGACGACGCGGTGGAGAGCGCCTACCTGAAGCTGAAGTAGTAGGCGCAGGCGAAACAACGTAACAAGCCGCCGCAGCCCCAGCGGCCTGCGGCAGCAAAAGGCTTTGGCGAGCGGCGGAGTTTGTTCCGTGCGACCGCCAGAGATTGTCCCGGCGCCCTTAGCGGCAACGGGGGTAAAGGCGTATTTCCGGGCTTGCGCCGGGAGATACGGTTGGTATCAACGCACATGTGAGGAAACAACATGAGTGAACCAAGCGCCAGTCTTTCGGGGCTGACAGAAAACGAAGCCAGGGAGTTCCACGGTATCTTTGTGAAGAGCTTTTTGGGTTTCACCGCCGTCGCGGTGCTGGCCCATATCCTGGTTTGGGCATGGCGTCCCTGGCTGTAACTCAGCCGGAGACATTTATAACACGACTGCAAGCGTGGGCCGACAAGTCTGGCCGACGTGCATGCAACTGACCACGGAGATGCGTAATGCATAAAGTATGGTTAATTTTTGATCCACGCAGGATCCTGATCGCGCTCGGCGCGTTCCTGTTTGTCCTGGCACTGTTGATCCATTTCATTCTGTTGAGCACCCCTCGCTATAACTGGCTGTCCGGGCCGGCACCTGCGGCGGCAGCGACAGAGTACAAGATGGAAGCAGCGCCCAGCGAACGGAGCTGACACCGGCGGGACTTGAGGCCTCGGGAGAGGCCAGGCCTCGATCTGGCCCGCGTGTTACAACGCGGGCTGCTTTTCCCCAACACGGTAGGCTGGTTTTCGGCAATGCGGTTTATTACCCGGTAAAAGTCTGCCCAGACGGGACTGGCCCGGGCGTTAGAACGGCAGAGGTGAGGTTTGGAACAGTTCAGCCACGCAGTGGCCATCGACACGGCGGGAGCAGCTGACTACGCGCGCGCCGAACAGGTCTCGTTTGACCATGAGGACCTGATCCTGGTAGACAGCCAGGACCGTGTGAAAGGCTATGACAGCAAGGTCAACATTCACCGCGGTGTCGGTCAGCTACATCGCGCCTTTTCGATTTTCCTTTTTGACGGTCCCGACTGGGTGTTGCTGCAGCAGCGCAGCGCAAAGAAGCCGTTATGGCCACTGTTCTGGGCAAACAGTTGTTGCAGCCACCCGCGTCGGGGCGAGAGCTGCGACGACGCGGCTTATCGCCGCCTGAGCGAGGAGCTGGGCGCCGACACCGGGTTGCACCGGCTGTACCGGTTTGAATACCGCGCCCAATATCTTGACCGGGGTGTGGAACACGAGCTGTGCACCGTTTATGCCGGCCACTATCCGCGGGGTCGGGATCTATGCACAAACACGGAGGAGATCAACGCCTGGGGCTGGTTCTCACGACGCGAGGTCAACGAATGGATTCGCTCCGACCGCGGTCAGTTAGCGCCGTGGTTCCTCCTGGAGTGGCAGCACCTGCAAAGCCACCATCTGGGCGAACTCGCCGCACTCCAGGCATAATGGCAATCGCGCTCAGCCGGTGACAGATTATGCCGGGGAGGGGTTGTATGCTGCGACGCCACCCAGCATATGGTGGAGCATATAACGACCCTGGGGCGTAACCACCGCCCTGTTTTCGACGACTTCGATGACGCCGTCGTTTTCCAGGCGCTTGAGTTCGTCTGCACCGCCCTCGATCTCGAGAACGTTGGTGTAATCTACCAGCTCCATATTGCAAAGCAGGTTGGTCAGGGCCCGGCGCTGCCGCTGCTGTTGGTCGGTGAACCTGATGCTGCGGTGAACCGGCAGTTCATCGCGATCCACGGAGGCCTGCCAATCGGGTATGTCCATGTGATTCTGGGTATAGACGCCAGAGGAGGCCTCACTCACCGCGCTGGTGCCGAACCCGAGCATGTGCGGGCTGCCGTGAAGATTGTAGCCTATCCAGTTGTAGTACAGCGCGTGCTGATCCTGGGCGGCGGCGATCGGGTCGTCTGATTTAACGAAGTAATCCAATCCCACCCACGTGTAGCCATCGTCCTGCATGAAATCGACGATCGCATTGAACATCACCAGCCGGTCTGCCAGTGACGGCAGTGTGGCGGCGTCCATCGAGCGATGGTGGGAAAACAGCCCCGTGCGTCGGGTGAAGGAATGGCAGGACACGCGATCGGGTGAGAGCTGTCTGATCTGCTCGAGGCTGGTGATGATCGTCTCCATGGACTGGTGAGGCAATCCGTACACCAGATCCATGCCGATGTTCTCCACCCCGGTTTCGCGTGCTGTGGCAAAGACGTCCTGCAACAGGTAGAGGGAGTCGGCGCGACCCACGGCAGTCTGGACGCCGGGGTTCAGGTCTCTCACATCGAATTTGATGTCGCGAAAACCGAGCCCGCGCAGCAGCTGGAGCTGTGCGTAAGATGAACGCCGAGCGCTGGCGTCAAGCGACATCATCGTATCGGGTGAGAGTGTGAAGTAGTGTTCGACGATGTCCATCAGGCGCATCAGCTGCGGATCGGACAGGTAGTTCGGTGTGCCCCCGCCGAGATGTAACTGGGACAGGGTCTGGGCCCTGCCGGCCAGCTGGGTGACCAGTTCTATCTCGCGCTCGAGGTGGTCGAGGTAGCGATCGACGGCGCCCGGGTCGTGGTTGACCGTGGTGACGCTATCGCAGCTCAGGCAGCGCGAGGGACAGAACGGCAGGTGTATATAGACTGCCGGGTTGCCCTGGCTGGCCATGTCTGCATGTTCGAGCACCTGGCGATACTGCTCGGGCGGAAAGCTGTTTCCGGCCGCGTGGGTAAGCCCGTGCGTGCCGAGATGGCGCCCGGTGGTGGTCGAAATCAGACCGGGGCCGGCGTCCGGGAAACCCCGGGAATCATACGTTGCCATGTATTTTCCTTGGAGTCCTGGGCGGCCTACCGCCTGGACTCGGGCAGCGTGGAAGCTGATCTTATTTGCCTGGCTCTATCCTGGGAAATACCCTGCAAAACCAGACAAAGCGCATGGAAATCAGCTTTTTCCGCCCGGATACGAAGATTAGTATTCTTGGATGATCGCGTCAATGGACGGGTTTGACCCCGATCAGAAGATCGGTCGTGCCCGTGCCCGGTACCCGAGTGTGGGTTGGTCCATCTGCTCACGAGTCGACCACCGGCGATTCCGCGCGGAACCCGGTGTCCTCCCGGTTCGCTGATCCGATTGCGAGCGCCCATGACCACAGTTTCGAATCGTTGAGCGGCAACACCAGGAACAGGTGTTCCATCACCGCCAGCGAGAGCAGCAGTCCCACGATCAGGTTGCCCGCCGTCGAGGCGCCCGTGGTGCCCTCGGCGGCAGCGACAAAAAAGTAGACAGAAAATGAACAACCAATAACGACAGAGAACGGCAGCAGGCCATTGATGCGGCGCTCGCTCATGTAACTGGCGAGATATCGCTGGCTCGCCGGCAGCCAATCCTCGTGGAAATTCCTGACCCCGAGGAACAGGTTGAGCTTGGCGCTCCAGCGCATCAGCCAGAGGCTGACACAACACAGGGCGGTGACCTGGTTGGGTTCGCCAGCGGTGCGTGCGATGACGGCGAAGATTACCAGTACGACCAGCAGTTCATGGTAGAGACTGGTCTGCAGTGCCAGGCTGAACCGGTTCCAGCCGGTGGCGCCGGCGGGGCAGGAGCGGTTACTGGGGCCGGTGACGAAACCCATCAGGTATCCCATCTCGAGCCAGCCCCAGATAATCAGGGCCTGGACATAGGCCAGCAGCGCGGCCGAAACAGAGGTGTCGGTGCTGGTGGCAGCGATCTCTCTGAAGGTGAACATTCCGAGGACGGTCAGGGCGGCCATGCTGAAGCGGTGGGTGTTCACCGGGAGGTGGTTGAGCAGCAGGATCAGTCCCGTACTGAACCACCAGCCGAACACCGTCACCACAGCGGCGAGCAGGTATTCCATTTCAATAGGCATCCATCACGGTCGGCGCACTCAGGTGGTCGTTTGACTCGCCGCAAGGAGGCGGGCGAAAACTTCGGCATTGCTGGGGCCGAAGGCGTTGAGAAAGACCGCGGTGCCGGTCGCCTGGTCACGAATCATCAGGGCGCCGTCGCTGTGCCGGCTGAGGCGGAACGGTTTTTCTGCGCCGATGCTGCGGCTGGCCCGCTCGCGGGTCATGCTGCGCATAACGCCCCGCACGAAGCTGCCGTTGCCCCGTTCGAAGCGCTCCAGCAGGCGCCCGTCCGCCAGGTTGTAGACGTGGATGACACCGCCGGGTAGATCTTCAAAGACCAGGTCGCAACTGGCAACCACCTCGGCGGTCTGCCCGGAATCTTCCGTGTAGCCATTGACCCTGGCCAGGCTGACCAGCAGCAGTGCGATTGCCATAGTCCCGAACAGGAATATGGGTGTCATGCGCTCGGCGGAGTAGCTCTGGCTCATGGGGGAAGTCCTCAACTCGCTGAGCGCCGCGTGCCCGAATCCGGCATGTTCGGCCGGGGTCTCGCCGCGGTCATTGACGACTGGCGCGACCGCGATGATGGCACCGGGGTTGGTCTCGGTGGCTGCGACCTGTTGCGCGAGCAGCTGCGCCACTGTCTCGGCGTCAGCGATGCCCCGCAGCATTGGCTGGAGGCTGGAGTAATGCCAGGGCCGCGCATGGGGCCACAGCGCCCAGTGAGATATGCGTTCGCCGGCGTAACGGCTCAGGGCGATATCGCCCTGATCCCTCCGTATTGCACCAGGTCTGCTGCCTCCAGCTTTTCCAGGGGCAGGTTGATCATCATGGGCAGGGCGACGCCAAAGCGCAGGACCAGACGGCGGTTGGTCAGGGTATACACGCCGTGCCGGCCGTGACCCAGGCCAGCAGGCTAGAGTATCCCCAGCGCCAGCACACCCATGACAATGTCCACTGCACGCAGTGGTCTGTAACCCCGCTGGCGATACCGTCGGCGCCGTTGCCGCCAGGTACCAGGCGAGCAGTATGCGAAATAAAACGCCACCTTGCGCAGATGAAAGGCGCGGCGGGCCAGGCCCCGCCAGTCGGGCTCTCCCTGCCAGACTATATGTTCACCAACGGCAGTTCCTCCGGCAGTCCCCGGACTGGCTCGTATTCGTGCTCATCTCATATCAGTGGCTCCGTGCGAGTGGGAGGCGTATAGATATCCGCCGCCGTAATATGCGCAGATGCGCTCCTCTTCCTGCAGCGTGATCTGGTCGGGATTAGCCGTCACCGGGGCTTCGGCGAGATGCTCGGCTTTGATCGAATTGACCCGGACGCTGCCATCCTTGCCGCTGACGCGGAAAACGTGATCGGAAGCATGAACCCGCTTACCCTCCGCCTCGAGCTCAAAATAACGAATCTGGGGCTCGCTTCGATCGACCCAGATATCCGTACTGTCCCACCTATATCGCCGTCCACACCATAAACCGGCTTGCCACGGGGGTCCGGGATCCCGCTGTTCCAAGCTGAAGTCCGTCGCCACGCGCAGGGGTACTATTTTCGGCTCTCCCTCGTGGGTAAGGTCGGGCACCTCAGGTCGGATTGCCCAGGCCCCGGGGCCGAGACCATCGTGCATCGGGTTATTGCAGTGTCGATGCAGGCGCAAGCCAGCGGAGGAACCTTGCGGTTCAATATCAGTTCGCGGCGCCTCGCTTCGCGGCACCACGCGGCTACCCCCACCGTGCGGCAACAAAAAGTCTTTGGAGTTCCGGCATCGCCGGGAAGCCGACCACCTTGATCGTCGCCTTTTGAGCTTGGTTTCAAGTGGGTATCCCTCTCGCTTGCTTTCGCGGTGCAGGTACAGCACCAGCAGCAGGAAAAATATCCAGAACGCGTAAAGTACGAGTTGCGCTACATCGATGTAGCCCGTGATTGCTCCTGTTCCCATGTGAACCTCCTGTCAGGCTCTTCTGTCATTGGGGAATGTCGCCGAGATAAAATGCGGGCCGCATAACGGCGTACCGCTCACCGGACCGACGCACCAGCGGACCAATCACCGCCAGCGCCGCGAACAGCACAAAAATTTCGAGATAGTAAACCGCGCTATAGCCTACAGCCGGTCCGGTTAGTGTAGAACCCAGCTGACCTGACTCGGCCAGCACCGTGACGCCGTCGCGCAGGGCGCCGCCAGACGCAATCGCAAGGCCGGTTGCGGTCGCCTGCACCGCCCCCCAGGCTCCCAGCGCGAGCCCAGCCTGTCCCCTTGCTGCCGATATCCATCGCGGCGGTCAGGTGCCGATGGCAAACAGGCCGCCGCCGAAACCGATCAGTCGCGGTCCCGGCGCGAAACAGCATGGCGGAATCCAGCGGCGCGGCCAGCGTCCGCCGGCAAACGCGAACACGCCGATCAATGCGCCGTAGCCGCCAGTCGAACCGGGTCCGCACCCTCACCAAGCTGCTGCGAAGCAAATACGAAAGCGGCCAGCATGCCGCAACCCAGGATGGCGGTAAGTCCGGTCGTGGCACCGACCGACAGCCCGAGTACCTCGCCACCGTAGGGCTCCAACAGGATGTCCTGCATGCTGAAACCGATGGATCCAAGCCCGACCGCGAGCAGCAGGCGCGCCGTGCGGCCGTTATGCGAAATTCACGCCAGCATTCGCGAAACGCCGGGCGGGCCCGCTCCGGTGCGGTCAGCGCCGGGTTGCGTGCTCTCCTGCTTCCACAGGGCTATGATGTTTAACACCATCGTCAACAGCGCGGCGCCCTGAATTACCCGGATAAGCCGCACCTGATGAAAAGTCATCCAGCAGCACGCGAAACCGAGCGAACTGATGACCATCCCCACCAGCAGCATCACGTACAGCAGTGCTACCACGCGCGGCCGTGACGCTTTCGAGGCCAGGTCGGTGGCCAGCGCCAGACCGGCGGTCTGCGAGGTGTGCAGGCCCGCCCCACCAGCAGGAAAGCCAGCGCCGACGCGGCCGGGCCCAGCCAGGCCGGCCCGCCGGCAGTCGGATCCGACAGCACGATCAGGGCAAACGGCATGATGGCCAGCCCGCCGAACTGAGTCAGGGTGCCAAACCAGATATAGGGCACCCGCTCGCCAGCCCAGCACCGAGCGATGGTGATCCGAGCGAAAACCGATCAGCGCGCGCAGCGGCGCGAACAGCAGTGGCAGCGAAACCATCAGCGACACCAGCCAGGCGGCCTGCCCCAGTTCGATCACCATGACCCGATTGAGTGTGCCGTTGAGCAGCACCACCGCCATGCCGACGGATACCTGGAACAGGGACAGTCGCAGCAGTCGCGCCAAGCGGCAGCTCGCCCGTCGCCGCGTCCGCAAACGGCAGGAACCTGGCGCTTATGCCGTGGAACACCCCGGGCCCTGCTGCGTCTGCTCACTGCCGGCATAGGCTTACCAGCTCGAATGCCTGGGAAATGTAAAAGCCACGGCTGATCCGACTTGTCGCGCCCGCTCTGCCAGCCCGCCAGTGCAGCGTCCTGCGCATAGACGGCTCGCGCAGCTTCTGCTTCCGCCACGGGTACGATCGACGGCTGAGCGGTTACTCTTCGGGAACAGGCTGGCCGACGGCGTGCATGCAGGCCAGCAGGGCGAGCGGGGCGCGAAGGTGAACAGCATGCTGTGCCGTGGCTTCTCGGCCATCGTCGGCGATTACCCGCATGGTGTCGTCCAACTCGTAGTGAATCAGTGAATCCATCGCCACGATATGGTCGAAGTCACCGATGCCCGCGGTCGACATGTCGCCGACCACGAATTCGATATGCCCCCGGCCCACCGCGGCGGGCAGTCGTTCGCGGGCGAGATCGATCAGCGTGGGAGACAGGTCCATGGCAACCACCTCGGCGCCGCGCAGGGCGGCTTCAAAGGATAGCGCGCCGGTACCGCAGCCCGCGTCCAGCATGCGGCGCCCTGTCAGGTCGCCGTGGCAGCCAGTCCAGCAAGGTGGAACGCATGCTGGTCCCGCCCCTCGCGCACGGTCTGCCGGATGCGGCCCACCGGCGCGTCCGAGGTCAGGCGCGACCAGGCGTCCGCCGCGGTGCGATCAAAATAAGTCTCCATCTCCGGCGCGGCGCTGTTCGTAATTGCTGGCGAGCATCAGTCAAATCCCAGGAAATCGAAGAGGTCACGGTCTTTCATCGGCGCCACGTCCAGTTCGTCAGTGCCGTCCCACAGAGCGCTGGGCAAGGCTCATGTACTCCTGCTTGACTTCGGCCAGGCCGTCACGCGTCTTCCATTTCGAACAGGGTGGACTTCTTCAGCCGGCTGCGGCGAATGATATCCAGGTCCGGGAAATGGGCGAGACGGCGCAGGCCGACTGCGTCGTTGAAACGATCGATTTCGTCCGTGGCGGCGCTGCGGTTGGCGATGACGCCACCCAGGCGCACCGGATAGTTCTTGGATTTGGCACCGATAGCGGTGGCAATGCGGTTCATGGCAAAAATGGAGTCGAAGTCGTTCGCGGTGACCACCAGCGCGCGTTCCGCATGCTGGAGCGGCGAGGCGAAACCACCGCAGACCACATCGCCGAGCACGTCGAAGATCACCACATCGGCATCTTCCAGCAGGTGGTGTTGCTTCAACAGCTTGACCGTCTGCCCGACCACGTACCCGCCGCAACCGGTGCCCGCCGGCGGACCGCCCGCTTCGACGCACATGACCCCGTTGTACCCCTCGTACATGTAGTCTTCCGGGCGCAGTTCCTCCGGATGAAAATCGACGGACTCGAGCACGTCGATCACCGTGGGCATCAGCGCCTTGGTGAGCGTGAAGGTGGAGTCGTGCTTGGGATCGCAGCCGATCTGGATGACCCGCTTGCCAAGTTTGGAGAAGGCGACCGAGAGGTTCGACGAGGTGGTGCTCTTGCCGATCCCCCCTTTGCCGTAAATGGCAAAGACCTTGGCTTTGTCGACGGAAATCCGCTCGTCCATGTGGACCTGGAGGCTGCCTTCGCCGTCGCCCGGGTCGATACTCTGTACGGGTATGGTTGTCATGTCATTCACGCTGCTACCTCTCCTGATACGCCTTCCAGCCAGTCCTCGAGATCTTCGCCCGCCTGGCGAAGTGCATTGAGGGTCGATTCGTCCGGATCCCAGTACCGGCGTTCCTGCGCCTCGAGCAATCGCTGTGCAACCTTGACCGAGGCGGTCGGGTTAAGCTCCGCCAGCCGTTTGCACATGGTTTCGTCGAGGATGAATGTTTCGGACAGCTGCTGGTACACCCAGGGTGCTACCTGGCCTGTCGTGGCGGACCAGCCCACCGTATTGGTGACATGGGTTTCGATACTGCGAACACCCTCGTAGCCGTGTTCCAGCATGCTCTCGTACCATTTCGGATTGAGCATGCGAGTACGCGTTTCCAGCGAGACCTGCTCGGAGAGCGTGCGTACCTTGCCGCTTGATGTGGTGTGGTCCGAAATGTAGACCGGCACCTCGCTGCCGCTGGCGCGCTGCACCGCGCGGCTGATGCCGCCCAGCGTGTCGAAGTAGTGGTCAACCGTGGTGACACCCAGTTCGACGGAATCGAGATTCTGGTAGGCCAGTTGTACGCCGCTGAGCATTTCCTTGAGCAGGTCAGCGCTCGCCGCGGGCTTGCCCGCTCGGTCGTAGGCGAAACACTTGCGCCGCGTATAGGCTTCCGCGAGCTCGTCCTCCTCGTCCCAGCGACTGCTGTCAATCATCAGGTTGACGTTGGAGCCGTAAGCCCCCTCGGCATTGCTGAATACCCGCAGCGACGCGGCTTCCAGGTCGCCGCCGTGGGCCGCCTGGTAGGCGAGGGAGTGCTTGCGGATGTAGTTCTGCTCCTCGGGCTCGTCGGCGCTGGCGGCGAGAAAAGCGGCCTCCGCGAGCATCCGCGTCTGTAGCGGCAGCAGGTCGCGGAATATCCCGGACAGGGTGACGATCACGTCGATCCGGGGACGGCCCAGTTCCGCAAGCGGTATGAGTTGCGCACCCACGAGTCGTCCGTAACCATCGCGGCGGGGTTCGGCGCCCATCAGCGCCAGTGCCTGGGCGATCGGTGCGCCCTCGTTCTTCATGTTGTCGGAGCCCCACAGCACAAGTGCCGTCGATTCCGGCAGGCTGTGGCCATCCTGCAGGTGTCGCTCGAGCAGGCACTGTGCCTGCTGGTTGCCCTCGCGGACCGCGAAACTGGTCGGCAGCCGGTAGGGATCGAAACCGTGCAGGTTGCGCCCGGTCGGCAGTACCTCCGGGTTGCGCAACAGGTCACCGCCCGGCGCGGGCCGAACAAAGCCACCGTCCAGGGCATGCAGGATAGCCGGCAGCTCGTCGTTCTGCTCCAGCAGTTTCGCGGTGGTGGCGAGTGACGCGAGGGTATCATCGGTCAGGTCTTCGCCGATCAGGCCTTTCAGCTCCTGGCTGTCGGCGCCGTCGAGGAGAGCGTTCAATGCCTCTTCACCCAGCGTCAGCTCGTGGCTGGCCATCGCAACCGAGCGCAGTAACTCAGCTCGCTGCTGCGGCTCGACCTTGTTGCCCACGACGTGCATGCCGAAGGGTATCAGTGTGTGTTCCAGTTCGATCAGCTCGTTGCGCAGTGCTTCGATCCGGGTGGGCGCGTCCTGTTCCCAGGCGGGTTCGCACTCCGCGAGATCGAGCGCGGCCGCCTGTGCCTGGATCAGCCCGGCCAGTTCGGCGCAGTCCTCCGCCTGCTTGTCATCCCGTTTCCGCCAGCGCTCGATCGAGTCCTTTACCTCGACCAGGCCTCGGTACAGCTCTGCCTCGGTCACCGGGGGGGTGAGGTAGGTGATCATCGTGGCTGCGCTGCGCCGCTTGGCCAGCAGCCCCTCCGATGGATTGTTGGAGGCATACAGGTAGAAATTCGGCATGTCGCCGATCAGGCGGTCGGGCCAGCAGGCGGCTGACATGCCCACCTGTTTGCCGGGCATGAACTCCAGCGCCCCGTGGGTACCGAAATGCAGTATCGCGTCCGCGCCGAAGCTGTCGCGCAGGTAGCGGTAGAATGCGCTGAAGGCGTGGGTGGGGGCGAATCCGCCCTCGAACAGGAGTCGCATGGGGTCGCCCTCGTACCCGAACGCGGGCTGCACGCCGATCAGTACGTTGCCCAGTTGCACGCCGAGCACGAACAGCGAGCGCCCATCGCTCAGCTGCTTGCCGGGTGCCGGCCCCCACTGGGCCTCGATTTCTTCCAGGTAAGGCTCCGCACTGATGTGGTCATCCACGTCGATCCGGTCGTGGACATTGGCGTGAATGCCGTAGCGGCTGGCGTTGCCGTTGATCACCTTTTCGCGCAGGTCATCCACCGAGGCCGGCAGGTCTACCGCATAACCCTGGGACTGCAGCCCGGCGAGCGTGTTGTAGAGCGAGCTGAAAACCTCCAGGTTCGCCGCGGTGCCGGTGTTGCCGGCGTTGGGCGGGAAGTTGAAGATAACGATGGCCAGTTTGCGTTCGGCGCGCTCGCGCCGGCGCAGGCTTGCCAGCCGGGCCACCCTTGCTGCGAGCATGTCGATGCGCTCGTGGTTCGGCTCCATGTCCTGGTTGCCCTCGGCGGACCGGCCTCCGAAAATGATCGGGCCTGTAGCGCCCTCCAGTTCGGGGATGGCGACCATCATCGTGGCTTCCAGAGGGGTCAGGCCCTGCTCGGAACCCTCCCACTGCTCCACGCTCTGGAACTCCAGTGGCTGGGCTGTCACGTAGGGTACGTCCAGGCTGGCCAGCAGCTCTTCCGCTGCGTCGGCGTCATTATAGGCGGGCCCGCCGACCAGCGAGAAGCCGGTCAGCGAGAGCAGGGCATCGATGACCGGGTGGCCGTCCTGCATAAAGAATTCATTGACCGCCGGGCGGGCGTCAAGGCCGCTGGCGAAGGCACAGATTACCCGGAAGCCGCGATTTTCGAGTGCCTCTATGACCCCGTCATAGTGGGCGGTGTTACCCGCCAGGGCGTAGGAGCGCATGATCAGCAGGCCGACAGTGCCGCCGGTCTTTCCGCGCGGTTTCGGCAGGCTGCCGATACGCGTGCCGATGCGGTTTTTCATCCGCGGGTGGTAAAGTCCGGTCTCGGGGTACTCGATTGGTGTGCCCGCTTTCAGTGTGCCCCTCAACCCCTCGCGCGGCCCGGCCGCATAGCGATCGACCAGGAACAGGACCATGCGGCAGACGTTTTCTTCCGATGCGGCGAGCCAGTATTGCAGGGTGAGAAAGTAGACGCGCAGGTCCTGCGCTGTGCCCGGTATGAAACGCAGAATCCGGGGTAACTGGCGGAGTATCGACAGCTGCTGCGCCCCGGCCGCTTTACCGGACTTG
This sequence comes from uncultured Gammaproteobacteria bacterium, assembly GCA_963753815.1. Taxonomy (GTDB): domain Bacteria; phylum Pseudomonadota; class Gammaproteobacteria; order Pseudomonadales; family Halieaceae; genus CAVWDU01. The sequence goes on along the minus strand of CAVWDU010000003.1, from coordinate 787,945 downwards.
CTGCTTTTGCCGCGCAGGCGCTTCAGCAGCGCCATCGGCCCCTTGGCCTCACCGTCCATGCTGAAGCGGCCCATGCGTGTAAGCTTCATGACTTCCGCCGCCGACATGCAGCAGATCATTGCGTCACACTCGTCCCGGCGCGCCAGTAACTGGGCATGCACCGCCTGAATGTGGCTTTCCATGAAAAGCATTGTGACCACGATGATGTCTGCGGTGGCGATGTCCTGGTGACAGGCCTGCAGCGACTCGGCATCGGCTTCCCAGTTGGACGCCGCATGCATGCTCAGTTCCAGGCCGGGAAGTTCGCCGCGCAGCTGCTCACCCGCGTTCAGCACGACACCACGAAGATGGTTGTCCAGCGTGATAATGGCGACTTTTATCGGTGTCGCCTCAGCTGCTGTAGTGCGCTTTTGCTTCATACAGTGTCTCCAGGTCTATCTTTGCCATGCCGCGCTCGGTGGCAAAGCGCTCGGTGTTGCGCCGCGCCTTGCCCCGCACGAAGAATGGAATCTTTTTGAGCTCTTTTTCTGCCGCGACATCCCAGGCCAGCGTCTCGGGCGCCTGCGCCGTAGCGTCGGTCGCTGCTGCCCTGGCGGTGCCGCCGAGGTGTGATGCCGTGACGGCCTCGTTGAATTCGAAATCCTCGCGAAACATGCCCAACAGGTGTTCTTCCAGGCCCATCATCAACGGGTGTACCCAGGTATCGAAGATGACGTTCGCGCCCTCGAAGCCCATTTGCGGTGAATAGCGGGCCGGATAGTCCTGCACGTGGGCGGGTGTGGAGATAACCGCGCAGCCGATGCCCAGCCGCTTGGCGATGTGCCGTTCCATCTGCGTGCCCAGCACGAGTTCCGGCTGCAGGCTGGCCACGGCTCGCTCGACTTCGAGGTAGTTGTCGGTGATCAGCGGCTCGAGGCCGAGCTGCTTTGCCATCCCGCGCACGGCGCGGGCCTGTTCCCGCGAGTAGGAGCCCAGCCCGACCACCTCGAAACCCAGTTCCTCGCTGGCAATGCGCGCCGCCGCGACCGCGTGGGTCGCATCGGCGAAAATGAACACCCTTTTACCGGTGAGATAGGTCGAATCGACCGAGCGGGAGTACCACGGCAGCCGGGAGGCGCTGTCGGTGTCAACCTGACTGACATCCGCGCCCGTGACCTCGGCCAGTTCGGCGAGGAAATCCCGGGTGGCGGACACACCGATAGGGACGGTGCGGATGGTCGGCAGCTTGAAACTGCGCTGCAGCCAGTCGCAGGTGGTGTCGGCGACTTCCGGATAAAGGCAGACGTTGGCGTCCGCCTCCGGAATGCGCAGCAGGTCGCGCGGGCTGGCACCCGCCGGCGCCACCACGTTGATATCGACGCCGACGCTATCGAGCAGGCGGCGTAGTTCGAGCACGTCGTCGCGGCAGCGAAACCCCAGCGATGTCGGCCCCAGCAGGTTGACCCGCGGCCGTCGGGACGGATCGCGGGGAGCCGGAGCCGCTGTTCCCGGCGGCGGTGCGGACCGGCCCAGCAGACCGCGCACCAGGGCGTAAAAGGTCTCGCTGGCGCCCCAGTTTTCCTTGCGCGAGTAGGCCTGCATCTCCAGGGGGATGACCGGTGCGCTGAGGCCGGAGCCCGTCGCCAGGGTGCCGGGCTGGTCCTGGATCAGTTCGGCCGTGCAGGAATCGCCGACGAGCAGTACTTCCGGCTGGAATCGCTCGCAGGCCTCTGTGGCCGTGCGGATGACCAGCTGGGCGGTATCGCCGCCGAGGTCACGTGCCTGGAAAGTCGTGTAGGTGACCGGAGGTCTCTGCTGGTCGCGTTCGATCATCGTGAACAACAGGTCCGCGTACGTATCTCCCTGGGGTGAGTGGAGGAGCAAATGTACGCCGCTCATCGAGGCGGCGACCCGGATCGCGCCGATGTGGGGCGGTCCCTCATAGGTCCAGAACGTCAACTCCACCGGAATGCCCCCAGTTTGTCCTGTCGATTCAACGGCCGGGTAAAGAGTCCGGCGAGGTCACCCGCCTGGTCGAAGCCCTGTATTGGTGTGAAAACCAGTTCGATAGACCATTTTGTGCGCAGACCGACCGCTTCCAGGGGGTTGGCGATGCCCAGGCCACAGATCGTGAGATCGGGGCGGTCCGCCTTTACCCTGTCCAGTTGCGGGTCGAGGTCCTGTCCTTCGGTCAGGCGCGGTGCGCCCGTCAGTAAAGGCAGTTCCCCTGCCAGCAGCCGGCGGTCGAAAAAGGGTGTGCCGATCTCGAGCGGCTCCATGCCACATTCCTGCTGCAGGAAGCGGGCCAGGGGAACCTCCAGCTGTGAGTCGGGTAGAAAGCTCACCCGCAGTCCACGCAGCTTTTCCTCGTGCGGCGCCAGTGCGCGCTTCGCACGCGCGTAACCGGGCCCGATCACCGTCTCAAACGTTGCGGGATCGATCTGCCAGGCATTGGCGGCGGCTTGCAACCAGGCTTTGCTGCCCTCTGCCCCGAGTGGGTAGGGGGCCTCCAGCAGCTCGGCGCCGCGGGATTCCAGGGCGCGCGTGGTTTCGTTCAGCCAGGGTTGGGCGAGCAACAGCCGTGTACCGGTGCCGACGGCGGGCAGATCGCCCGCTCGCCGACCGGGGAAAAAGGCGACCGGCCCGATGCCCAGTGCCTCGAAGATTCGCTTGAACTGATCTTCGACGACATCGGCGAGTGTGCCCACCACAAGCAGCGAAGGCGTATCGGTTTGCGCTGTCGGCAGATCCTTGACCAGACTGTAAAGGCACCGATCCTCGCCCTGGGTGAAGGTCGTCTCGATGCCACTGCCGGAGAAGTCGACAAAGCGCACCTGACCGGCGTGCTTCTGTGCCAGTCGCTCGGCAGCGTTGCCGAGATCCAGTTTGATCACTTCCGACGGACAGGAACTGACAAGGAAGATGGTCTTGATCTCGGGCCGGCGCTCGATCACCTGCGCCACCACCCGGTCGAGCTCTTCATTGCAGTCGGCGAGGCCGGCGAGGTCCTTCTCCTGGAGGACCGCCGTGGCAAAGCGCGGTTCGGCAAAGATCATCACACCGGCGGCGGATTGCAGCAGGTGTGAACAGGTTCTGGAGCCGACCACGAGAAAGAATGCGTCCTGGATCTTCCGGTGCATCCAGACGATGGAGGTCAGGCCGCAGAAGACGGCGCGCTGGCCCCGCTCCTGGCTCGCTTCCAGGCCTGCGCTGTCGGAGGCCAGCACCGCGTCGGTCATGATTCTGCCGCCCCGGTAAATGGTGTGGTTTCCGCCGCTGCCTGGCCCAGCCGCGCCTGGCGGAGTTTGAGCAAAAACTGGGTGGCGTTGATAACGTAGGCGGCATAGGCGGCCAGCGCCAGCAGCATCTGGCCCTGGGGCGAGACCAGGTCGAACCACAGTGCGGCGAGATACGCCGTGTGCAGGGCGATCACCAACATGCTGAATACGTCTTCCCAGTAAAACGCCGGAGCGAACAGGTACTGCCCGAAGACGGCTTTTTCCCAGATGGCGCCGGTGACCATGATCGTATAGAGCAGCAGCGTCTTCAGTACCACGGACCCTGTCGCGGCAGCGTAGTGTTCACCGGTGAGCAGGAAGTTGCAGACCAGGACCAGGCTGACCGCAAACACCAGAAACTGCAGCGGGGCGAGAATGCCCTGCACCAGGGTCCACGGTGTTGCGTCCCGGCGCCGACGCTGTTCCGGGGTGTAGAGGGGTGCTGCTGTGCTTGTTGCCTGGGTATCGATCATGAGCCTTAGCGGTGTGGACACCGATCCGGAGGTTATGCAGGTCGATTAAATCTAGCGCGTGCCCCTAGAGTTGTCAACAAAGGTTTACACTCAGTTAAGTCCAATAAATTTGACAATAGCGCTATTCTTTCTTTTAATAAAGCAAAGAGCCCAAAGTGGACATGTGGAGTTCAATAGGGATTTCGCAGCCACAAGGGTCTCGGTGGGCTGACGGTCGCCGTTGAGAACCCGCCACTTACAAGGGATGGTGCCGTGTGCTAGTAAATCTGGACTCCAGTGCCGCGGCCGAGCTTCTTAACACCATGGCCGATTTTTCCCTGTTGCTCGACGCGGACGGGAAAGTCGTCGAAGTCGCGGTCAACAGTGAAGAGCTGAGCAGCGCGGTCAACAACAGCTGGGTGGGGAAGGAGCTGGCCGCGACGGTCACGGCTGACAGTCGCAGCCGCGCGGCCGAAATGATGGAGCAGGCGGCTGCCGCTCCGGGCGAGCCCGTGGTCCGGGATCTCACCCACACGCTCTCCGATGGCGGCGAGCTGCTGGTGCAGTACCGCGCCATCTGCCAGCCCAAGTCCCGCCAGATTCTCGCCCTGGGCCAGGATATGCGCCCCACGGCCAACCTGCGCCAGCAATTGATGAACGCCCAGCAGGCCCTGGAACAGGATTACTGGCGCCTGCGCCAGATCGAGACGCGCTACCGTCGCCTGTTCGACATGGTGAGTGATGCCATCATCGTCGTCGAAGGCGAGAGCGGGCGTGTCATCGAGGCAAACCCGGAGGCTACCAATCTGCTCTCGGCGGACGGCGAGACCATCGTCGGCAAACCGTTTCCGCTGGGCTTCGACGCGGCGGGAGAAAGCGCGGTACGAGGGTTGATGGCCGAGGCGAAGGCGGTCAGCAAGGGCTCGATCCAGGGCGTCGGTGCAGCCGACGGCGAACGCTCCTTCAACGTATCCGCAAGTTATCTCAGGCAGGGGGCCGAGACGCGCTTCCTGGTCAGGCTGGCGGTGACCCGATCCGCCACCGACGACCCTTTGGCCGGACATGCCGGTCCCTTTTTTATGCAGGAGACCCTGCGCAGGGCGCCGGACGCGGTCATGGTCACCGATGACGATGGCAGGATCATCGGCGTCAACCGCGCATTTCTCGACCTCGCGCAGTTGCTTTCCGACGAGCAGGCTGTCGGGCAGCCTGCAGACCGCTGGCTGGGACGTTCGGGCGTGGACCTCAGCGTGTTGCTGACCAACCTGCGACGCAACAGCACGATCAAGTTGTTCAGCACCACCATCCAGGGTGAACTGGGTGCGGCTGCGGACGTCGAGGTGTCTGCATGCAACCTGTCGGAAGATGTGGGGCCGGTATTCGCGTTCTTTATCCGTGACGTGGGGCGCCGGGTGGACGGCAAGCACCAGTCTGACAGCCAGTTGCCCCGCTCGATCGAGCAGATTACCCAGCGCGTTGGTCGCGTTCCCCTCAAGGAACTGGTGCGTGAATCCACCGATATCATCGAGGCCCTGTGCATCGAGGCGGCGCTCAAGTTGACCCATGACAACCGGGCATCGGCGGCGGAACTGCTGGGCCTGAGCCGGCAGAGCCTCTACGCCAAACTGCGCCGTTACGATATCGGCAACGCCGCCGCTGAATCTCCCTGACAGACCCCTTTCCGTGCTCCACCGCTGTCTCTCCGGGTGATACATCTGGTTGGCCCGATGTGGGGGGGGGCGCGCGGGGGCAGGTCGCGGCCAGGTGCGGCCGGCAAGGTGCGGCTGGCGGTGGGAGCTGCGTGCGGATAACGAACACGATTACCCTCGCCGGGGGACGTCAAAAAGCGCACGTCCGTGTGCAGACTCGCTGGCGGCATCCATGCCGCCAGACGCCCCCGGCAAGGATAATCGTCTCCGTCATCCATCGGCCCCGGCGCGATACGGAGCGTCTGTCCGTGGGGCCGGGGTTGAATGGCATGCGAGGTGCGGCCGGCCAGGTGCAGCCGGCAAGGTGCGGTTGGCGGTGGGAGCTGCGTGCGGATAACGAACACGATTACCCTCGCCGGGGGACGTCAAAAAGCGCACGTCCGTGTGCAGACTCGCTGGCGGCATCCATGCCGCCAGACGCCCCCGGCAAGGATAATCGTCTCCGTCATCCATCGGCCCCGGCGCGATACGGAGCGTCTGTCCGTGGGGCCGGGGTTGAATGGCATGCGAGGTGCGGCCGGCCAGGTGCAGCCGGCAAGGTGCGGTTGGCGGTGGGAGCTGCGTGCGGATAACGAACACGATTACCCTCGCCGGGGGACGTCAAAAAGCGCACGTCCGTGTGCAGACTCGCTGGCGGCATCCATGCCGCCAGACGCCCCCGGCAAGGGTAATCGTGTCCGTCATCCATCGGCCCCGGCGCGATAAGGGGCGTATGTCCGTGGCTGAGTGGCATGCGAGGTGCGGCCGGCCAGGTGCGGCCGGCCAGGCGTGGCTGAATGCCCTGAGTGAACCGTTGTCTAGTTTGGTTGACACCAATAAGAGTAAAATCTATATTACACCTCATGCACCCCGATACCCTCGCTCCCGTGGCGCGCGGGCGACCGGAGCTTCCGGCCCTGCTGCAGCTACTCAAACCGGTGACCTGGTTTCCACCCATGTGGGCCTTTGGCTGTGGCGTGGTGTCGTCGGGCCGGCCCATCACCGAGCAGCTGGGGATCGTTATCGCCGGTGTGGTGCTTGCCGGACCTCTGCTCTGCGGCGCCAGCCAGGTGGTGAACGACTGGTTTGATCGCGAGGTCGATGCTATCAATGAGCCCGACCGGCCGATCCCGTCGGGGCGGGTTCCCGGCAACTGGGGGCTGTACTTCGCCATCACCTGGAGCCTGCTGGCCCTGCTGGCGGGTTTTGCGTTGGGCCCGGTGGTCGGCGCGGCATCATTGCTCGGCGTGCTCCTTTCCTGGGCCTATAGCGCACCCCCGCTGCGCCTGAAACAGAACGGTTGGTGGGGCAATCTTGCGGTGGGGGTGTCCTACGAAGGACTCGCGTGGGTAACCGGCGCTGCAGTGATGCTCGGTGGCGCAATGCCCGCGACAGAGATCCTGGTGCTCGCCGCGCTCTACAGCCTCGGCGCCCACGGCATCATGACGCTCAACGACTTCAAGGCGCTGGAGGGCGATCGCCAGCTCGGCATCCATTCGCTTCCGGTGCAACTCGGCCCCCGACGGGCAGCGCTGTTCGCCTGTGTCGTCATGGCGGTGCCACAGCTGGTGGTTATCGCTCTGTTGGCGGGCTGGGGTCTCCACATTTACGCGGGAGTGATCGGCGCCCTGCTGCTGTTGCAGCTGGCCGCCATGAAGCGGATGCTGAAAGATCCCCGTGCGCTGGCGCCCTGGTATAACGCCACCGGGGTTACTCTGTATGTTCTCGGTATGCTCGCCAGCGCCTTCGCGGTGCGGGCGCTGCTCACGGTGTGATCATGAAAGACCTGACCTGGATGGCCATTATCCGACTGGGGTTGGTGCAGACCTCACTGGGGGCGATCATCGTCCTCACGACCTCGACCATCAACCGGGTTATGGTGGTGGAACTGGCGTTGCCGGCGATGTTGCCCGGGTTCCTCGTTGCCTTGCATCACTTTGTCCAGATGAGCCGGCCCCGGTTCGGATACGGTTCAGATCTCGGTGGTCGGCGCACGCCATGGATCATCGGGGGTATGACGGTGCTCGCGGCCGGCGGCGTCCTGGCCGCGGTGGCGACTGCCCTGATGGCCGGGTCGCACGACCGCTGGCACCGCGCTGGCCCTGCTGGCGTTTGTCATGATCGGGCTGGGCGCCGGCGCCGCGGGTACGTCATTGCTGGCCTTGCTGGCGAAGCGGGTGGTGGCCCACCGGCGCCCGGCAGCCGCGGCGATCGTGTGGATCATGATGATCGCCGGCTTTGCTGTCACCGCCGGTGTGGCGGGGCAGTTTCTCGATCCCTTTTCTTCGCTGCGCCTCATCGCGGTGACTTCAGTGGTCTCCGTCTGCGCGGTGATAGTCACGCTGCTGGCACTGCGCGGACTCGAAGGCGCGCCGGCGCTCGAGCCGGCAGAATCTGCCCCCGGCGGTAACCCGGCAGTGGTGATGCCCGGTTTCGGTACCGCGCTGCGCGAGATCTGGCAGGAACAGGAAGCGCGCAACTTCACCGTTTTCGTCTTCGTTTCCATGGTGGCGTACAGCGCCCAGGATCTCATCCTCGAGCCCTATGCCGGCACGGTTTTCGGTATGACTCCGGGCGAGTCCACCCAACTGGCGGGGGTGCAGCACAGTGGTGTGCTGTTGGGCATGCTGATCGTCGCGGCGAGTGGCTCGCTGATGCGTTCAGCATCGGCATCGCTGCTCAGGTTGTGGACCGTGGGGGGGTGTGTCGCGTCGGGTCTCGCGCTGTTCGGCATTGCCGCCGGTGGCAGTGCCGCGGCCGACTGGCCGCTGACTGCCAATGTGTTCGCACTGGGCCTCGCCAACGGCGTCTTCGCCGTCGCCGCGATCGCCTCGATGATGACACTGGCCGGGCAGGGCGCCGCGCGCCGGGAGGGGTTGCGCATGGGGCTGTGGGGAGCCGCGCAGGCGATTGCGTTCGCCCTGGGCGGGTTCCTGGGTACGGTCGCTATCGATGTTACCCGACAGTTTACCAGCGAACCCGCGACCGCTTATGCCGCGGTGTTCAGTGCCGAGGCGGGGCTGTTTATTCTCGCCGCCGGGTTGGGCGCCACGATCCGTTCCAAGGGCACCGAGCGCGAGGGGCAGACCGGCCCCGGGTTCGGCGATGTAGCAATGACAACCGTATTTCAAGACAGGTAGAGAGCCATGCAAGAGCAGCAACAGAACCAGGAATTCGATACCGTGGTGGTCGGTGGCGGCCCGTCCGGCGCCACCGCCGCGGGAGAGCTGGCAAAGCGGGGGCTCAAGGTCCTGCTGCTTGAGCGTGGCTTTCGCATCAAACCCTGTGGCGGCGCGATCCCGCCGCGTCTCATCGAGGATTTCGATATTCCGCAGGATTTGCTGGTGGCCAAGATCAGGTCGGCACGGATGATTTCTCCGAAGGGCCAGAAGGTGGATATGCCGATTGCCGATACCTACGTCGGCATGGTCGATCGCAAGACCTTCGATCCCTGGTTGCGGGAACGCGCCCAGCACAGCGGGGCAGTGCTCCGCAACGGCACCTTCAAGCGCCTGGAGCGTCGCTCTGACGGCCGGGTCGATCTCTACTACCGCGACAAGCAGCGCGCAGGCGAGGAGGTGAAGGTAACCGCGAAAACCGTTATCGGCGCCGATGGCGCCAAGTCGCAGGTGGCCAGGCAATGCGTCCCGGGGGCCGACAAGCTGCGCTGTGTTTTTGCCTACCACGAGATTGTCGAGGCGCCAGCGGCGGACCAGGGAGCCGACTTCGTCCCGAATCGCTGCGATGTCTGGTATCAGGGCAGGTTGTCGCCCGACTTTTACGCCTGGGTTTTCCCGCATGGCAGTACGGCCAGTATCGGCGTGGGGAGTGCGCAGGGGGATTTCTCGGTGCAGAAGTCAGTCGCCCAGTTGCGCGACCTGGTCGGTCTCGAAAGTGCGCCCACCGTGCGCCGCGAGGGGGCACCGATTCCGCTCAAGCCGCTGAAGCGCTGGGATGACGGCCGCAACGTTCTGCTTGCCGGCGACGCTGCCGGGGTCGTGGCCCCGGCGTCAGGCGAAGGTATCTACTATGCCATGCTCGGCGGGCAGCTGGCGGCTGAGTCCGTCGCCGAATACCTGCTCAGCGGTGATGCGAAAGCGTTACTGAATGCACGCAAACGCTTCATGCGCGAACACGGGCGGGTCTTCTGGGTGCTGGGTATCATGCAATATTTCTGGTACTCCAGCGACAAGCGGCGCGAGCGCTTCGTCAGCATGTGCGACGACCCGGACGTACAATATCTGACCTGGCAGGCGTACACCCAGAAAAAACTGGTCAAGTCGAAGCCCGCCGCCCACGCGCGAATTTTCTTCAAGGACATGGCTCACCTGCTGGGTATTGCCCGGGCCTGACGTCCGTTTGTCTGCGCCAGGTCTCCGAGCCACCCTCACGCACGATGTCGCGGCGTGGTGGGCCACCGGTTCGGTGCGCCCGATTAACACAGTAACCGTGCACGGTCGTGCCTGATCCCGAACGAATTCTGGACCTGGTTTTGTGCGTTGCTGTCCTTGAGGTAGTGGCCCTGTTCATCTGGCTGCCGCGTTCCGGCAGCCACCTGCGACTGCGGGCACTGCTGCCTAACCTGCTCGCAGGCTTCGCCCTGCTCGTCGCCCTGCGGTTGGTCGTGGCCGGCGTGCCGATATACTGGTGGATGTTGATGCTACTCGTTGCGCTGGTGGCCCACGTGGTTGATCTACGCGAGCGCTGGCATCGCTAGCTTCTCTCGCTGCGGCACCCGGTGAGCGATGTGGGTCACGGCTCGCCGGCACCTGGCGCCTCAGGTCGTGCCTGTTTTCGTGAAAGCGGGATAGTCGGGGAGGGCCCCGGATGGCTGGTTTGTGGGAACGGACGAGTCAGGCTGGCAGTCTTACAGACTGCCAGCCGCATCATCGCGCCGCGGCTACCAGGCGGGAGCCATCCGCGTCTGCTCGGGAATCTCGTTGCTCTTCGTCGGCAGCAGGTAGAGCCGGGCAAAGACGGCCGCGGCGGCCAGCGACAGGCCGGCCCGCTTGGCCAGTACCAGAGGATTTTTGCTCGCCCCCAGTGCCTCGATCTTGCCGTTGATCTTGCGCAGGTTCTCGAGTCCGCGACGGAAGCGCGGGTCATCGGTATTCAGGGTGATTGGGTAAATCTGCCGGCTGATTTCGGTGGTGATGTCAAACACGCGATAGTCGAATTCCGTGATATCCATGCCGAACGCTTCGTAGAGCAGCGGACGGCTATGATCACGCACGTACATGGTGGAGTACACGGCGAGCAGGAAGAAGCGAATCCACAGCTTGTTGTGACCCCGCAGCAATTCGGGTTGCGCTTTCATCATCAGGGCGATGGATTCACCGTGGCGGTATTCGTCGTTGCACCACTCCAGGAACCAGCGGAATATGGGGTGGAATCGGTTCTCGGGGTTGCGCTCCAGGTGTCGATAGATGGTGATATAACGGGCGTATCCGATTTTTTCCGACAGGTAGGTTGCGTAGTAAATGAACTTGGGCCGGAAATAGGTGTAGTTCTTGCTCCGTTTCAGGAAGCCCAGATCGACCGCGACGCCCATATGGTTCAGGGCCCGGTTGATGAAGCCGGCGTGACGCGATTCATCCCGCGCCAGGTAGCCCATCAGCGTTTCGATATCCGGATTGTCCACGTTCTTCTTCATCTCGTTGTACAGGACGCAGCCGGAGTACTCGGACGTGATTGAGCTGACCAGGAAGTCGATGAACTCCTCGCGCAGTTCCGGAGACAGATCGTGCATCTCTGCGTCGTAGTCCACCACCTGGCGAAAATGGGTGCGGTTCTCGTCGCGCTCATACTCCGCCAGCATCAGGTCCCACTCCTCGCGCACCGGCGTGACGTCGATCCCGTTCATCGCCTCGTAGTTGGTGCGGTAAAATCGTGGCGACAGCAGGCGGTCCTTGACCGCTTCGGCAGTTGTATCCAGGGTCGCATCTTCGATTGCAGAGGCGTTGGCAGCGAGATCGTTCATGGGGTTGCTCCCTTAACCGGCACCGGCCGCGGCGCAGGACTGGCCGGGTCGCAAGGCAGGTTGTCAAATAAATTTTACACTATCAATGTAAAGTATACTTGTCTATACTCAAAACTCAAGGTGTTGCGGGACGGGGCACTACTCACGAACCGCATTAACCGCAGACCGCCAGAGGACTCGCGCCATGGGACAATCAGCGGACCGTTCTCTGTTGCAAAACGAGGGCACCATGCCGGTCGAGGATCATCTCTACCGTATTTGTTATGCCAGCACGCAGAAAGAGCCGATGAGTGCGGCGCAGCTGATCGCGTTGCTGCACTTTGCACGCGAGCGCAATTCTGCCAACGGGATTACCGGTGTGCTCCTGCACCGCCAGGATTCGTTCATGCAGGTCATCGAGGGGAAAGAGGCCGCCGTGCTCGCCCTTTTCGACAAGATCAAAAAGGACCCGCGCCATCAGCGCGTGGAAGTGCTGGACGAGCATGCCGTCGAGGAACGCGAGTTCAGCGACTGGCAGATGGGCTTTATGGAACTCGATGAGGTGGATGTATCAATGCTGCCCGGGTTTTCCAACTTCCTCAACGAGGCCGATGACTCACGCACCGTGCTGCGCCGGCTCAGCCAGACCCGCCGGCTCATGATGTTGTTCAAGTCGCTGGGCTGAGGCCTGCGCTGCAGCGCCGCGGCACAATCATCCGTAGTCAGAAAATCCCCTACAGCGCACCATGGCTCGCCGAGAATACCAGGCATCGTTAAGGAAGGGTGGCTAGCCATCGTCGAGGTAGAAGCCTTCGTCGAAGGTTTTCAACCAGTGCGGAAAAAATACCGCCATCGCCGATGTACACAGGCCGTTGATGAACCCCTCGGAGAACATCATCAGCAACAGCAGTGGCCACAACTGGGCGCTGTCGGCTGACCACGGGCTCTCCGTCCCGCCCCAGAGCAGAACACCGGCGACCGTGGCATCGGCGAGCACCACCAGTCCCCCGCCGAGGAAGCCCGCCCCCAGCATGTAGAAAAATGGGTTGCGTAATCCGGGTCGGTAGAGCATCTTTGCCAGCAGGATGGTGACGGTTGCCGGCACCAGCACGGTCAGCACCCAGGCGACCGGGTACCCGGCGATTTCCAGCCCCAGCAACTGACGCACGACGAGTAGCGCCAGGGAGCCGGCTATCACCGCGAGCGACCAGCCGATCGCCAGGGTCAGGGTGGTCATGCCGAGCAGGTGCAGCACGATGCCATCGACAATATTGATATTCAGCAACCACAACAGCAGGCAACCCAGTGCACCCCCTGCGACCAGATGAACGCGCTGCGGATCGGATCGGAGTGCGCGCCACGGCGCCCTGGCCAGCGCCAGCGGCAACGTCAGCACCAGTAACAGCAGGCTGAAGCCATGCGCGAATCCCGACAACAGTTCCACGGTGATATGCATGCTCGAAGAGTGCCAGATAGGTCGTTACGGGTCACTCGCTATCGCCGTCAATGCCGCGCCGTATCATCGGTGTCGTCGTGACTGATCGCGACATGGCAGTGGGTCCCGGCGCGGCCGCGGGAAGCGGGCCGCGGGTCTTCGTCGCCGGTGCCACTGGCTACATCGGTCGCTTTGTGGTCCGGGAACTGGTTGCACGCGGGTATCGCGTGGTGTGCTTCGCGCGTCCGCGTTCGGGGGTGGGTGGCGCCCACGACGCGACCTACACACGGGCGGATCTCGCCGGCGCCGAGGTCAGGTTCGGCGATCCCGGCCAGTCGCGGTCGCTATTGGAGGAGGGCTTCCGGGGCGAAACCTTCGATTACGTGGTCTCCTGCCTCGCGAGCCGCACCGGGGCGCCCGCCGACGCCTGGCACGTGGATTACGAAACCAATTCCCGTCTGCTGGAGGCCAGTGAGTCCGCCGGCGTGCGGCAGTTTGTCCTGCTGTCGGCTATCTGTGTGCAGAAGCCCCGGTTGGCATTTCAGCACGCCAAGCTGGCGTTTGAGCAGCGGTTGCAGAAAAGCGGCACGGGCTGGACGATCGTCCGCCCCACGGCTTTTTTCAAGTCCCTGTCCGGGCAGGTGGCTGCCGTCAAGCGGGGTCGGCCGTTCCTGGTTTTCGGTGACGGTGAATTGACCCGCTGCAAGCCGATCAGCGAGCCGGATCTGGCCCGCTATATCGTCGACTGCCTGGGTCGCGAGAGCCGTTGCAACCGGGTTCTGCCGGTGGGAGGGCCCGGTCCGGCCATCACCCCGCTGGAACAGGCGCGCCTGCTGAGCAGGATCTGCGGGCAGCCTCTCAAGGTGCGACGGGTTTCGCCACGTGTCCTGGATGTCGTGATCGGTGTGCTCGATGTCCTTTCCCGGCTGGCCCCGCGACTCAAGGATAAAGCGGAATTCGCCCGTATCGGGCGCTACTACGCCACGGAGTCGATGCTCTACCTCGACCCATCGCGCGGCTGGTATGACGAGGCTGCAACACCCGCTTTCGGCGCCGATACCCTCGAGGAGTTTTATCGCCGGGTGGTGGCAGAGGGGCTGGATGGCCAGGAGTTGGGCGATCACGCGCTGTTCGGCGACCCATGACCGCCACACCGATGTGTGCAAAAGGTTGACGCCTGCGGTCCGCGCCGCGCCCGGGGGCGTAAGGAGACTAGCACCTACTGTGCATACCCCATACGAAATTTGAGGAAATAGACCCATGAACGTATTAGCGAAAATCGCTGCAACCGCTGCCATCTGTGGCGCTGTGTTTGGAATCAGCACAGCCATGGCCGCCCACCACGAGTCTGGCGAGCACAAGGCCACTCAGTCCATCGTGGAAATCGCCAGTGGCAATCCCGACTTCTCCACGCTGGTGGCTGCTCTCAAAGCCGCAGACCTGGTAGGCGCCCTGTCCGGCGATGGCCCGTTCACCGTTTTCGCGCCCACTAACGCGGCATTCGAGAAGCTGCCGGAAGGCACCGTTGAAAGTCTCCTGAAGCCGGAGAACAAGGAAAAGCTGGCGGGCATCCTCACCTATCACGTGGTCAGCGGCAAGGTAATGGCCGCCGATGTCGTCAAGCTCTCGGAAGCGAAGACACTGCAGGGGAGCATGGTTGAGATCAGCGCGTCGGATGCCGGCGTCAAGATCGATGGCGCAAACGTCGTCAAAGCTGACATCGAGGCATCGAATGGCGTGATCCACGTGATCGATTCGGTCATCCTGCCCGACTGATTCCTGGCGGTTACCTGACCGAATACCGGGGTCGGCAATACGATGCCTCCCCCGGCCCCCACGAGAGCGGCTGCGGCCGCTCTTTTTCGTTCCATCCCGCGATAAAACTAGCCTGCCGGCTCCGGTGCGTCACCGTCTTACTCGGCGGGCCGCCGAAGCCGCGCCTCCCCCAGGACAGATTTGTGCCGGTATAGCGGGGCCCGGGCCGCGATCGACTGGCAGCCCGGGGTCGCCGGGGGTATAGTCGCGTCACGCAGTAAGCAGGTCTGCGGGCGCCGGTTGCGCCCGCCGGAAAGACCTCTATCACCAACCGGGCTGACGGTATGTTCAACGTGGCAGGCAGGACGGGAATTAGCATCGGGCGGGGGGTTTCGGTCCTGAGCCCCCTGTGCGCACTGTTGACTCTGGCTCTGCTGGCGGGCTGCCAATCAACGGGGCTGGCCGGCCTGCGTGAAGCCAACGCACGCGCCTCGCTGGCTTGGGACGGGAAAAGCCGGTCTACGGCCGTGCCGTTCACACTGGTGGATAACCACATCGTTATCCCGGTGAGCGTCAACGGTGGCGCGCCCCTGGACTTCATTCTCGACAGCGGTGCCGGCGCATCGCTGTTGTTCGACAGCCGGCAGACCCGGGAGCTGGCCCTGACGACCGGCGATGCCATCGAACTGGCCGGGGCGGGGGGCGCCCCGGCGGCGTCCGTGCCGGTCGCGACCGGGCTCGATCTCGCGGTAGGTTCGCTGCGCGCCAGCGGGCTGTCGCTGGCCTACCTGCCGATCGGCTCGGTGCCGTTTTTCGACAGCGTCGACGACGCCTATGTGGATGGTGTTATTGGCGGCGTTTTCTTTGAGCGCTTCCTGGTCACCATCGATTACGACGATGGCGTGGTGATGTTCGCCGAACCCGATGCCGCAGCGCCCCTGCCGGAGTCGGGGGCGGGCGGCTGGGAGTCGCTGCCGATTGAAGCTGCCGATGGCCTCGTCTATCTGCGGGCCAGCGTTGGCGACCGCGAGCGGCGGTCCACGCCGGTGAAACTGCGGGTGGATACCGGCTACCGGGGGTTGATGGCGCTCTCTCCGGCGACCAGCGAGAGGCTCGAACCGCCCGCGGATTACTTCCCGACGCGTTCGCGCGACCTGTCCGGCGAGCACGTCGGGCGGGTGGGGGTCGTGCCATGGCTGAAACTCGGCTCGTTCCGGTTGCTTGGCCTGCCCGCTGAATTCAGGCTCGGTGGCGACCCACCCCGGGACGGCGCCAACGGTGTGCTGGGCAATGAGTTGCTCAATCGATTCAATCTTCGCTTTGATTACGGCGGTCAGCGACTTTACCTCGCGCCAAACCATCGCTACCGGGCGCCGATGACGGCAGACCGCAGCGGCCTGCAGATACGGGCGCACAGTGCAGGCGGCGTTGTCGAGCGGGTCGCACCGGGCTCTGCGGGAGCCGCGGCCGGCCTCTCCGTCGGTGATGTCATCACCAGCTTCGACGGTACGCCGGCGACGCCGGAGACCCTGACATTGCTGAAGCGGGAACTGGCATCTGAACGCGACTCCGTCAATTTGTGCTGGCGCTCCCGGGTGGAGTGTCGCTGTGCTGATCTGGCTCTCGCGTCCCGGTTCCGTCGCGATCAGGATCGATAACGGTGCCCGATCAGCGGAGGCCCTTGGTGGGAGCCCATCGTCATGATTTCTTTTAAACAGCTCTCGTACGCGTTGGCGGTCGAGAAAACCCTGCATTTCAAGAAAGCGGCCGAGCTCAGCCACATCAGTCAATCGGCGCTGAGCACCGCCCTCAATGAACTGGAAGCGCAGCTCGGGGTGCAGATTTTCGAGCGCGACAACAAGCAAGTGCTGGTGACACCGGTAGGCCGTGAGGTTCTCACGCGCGCCCGGGACATTGTATTGCGGGTGGAAGAACTGACCCACGTGGCGGACAGTCACAAGCAACCGCTGAGTTTTCCCCTGACCGTCGGCGTGATTCCCACGATCTGTCCCTACCTGTTGCCCCGGGTGTTGCCGGTGCTGTATGAGCGCTATCCCGACGCGCAACTCAATATCGTAGAGGACCAGTCTCATACCCTGGTGGAGAAGGTGCGCAGCGGCGAGCTCGACACCGCCATTCTCGCGCTCCCGTTTCCCTGCGACGGTCTGTTGGCCCTGGAGTTCTGGCAGGAGGATTTCTACTGGGTGGCGCGCAAGGGCGAGGAGAATACGCGGCGCAAGGAGATCACCGGCGACGAACTCGGTCAGTGCAAGCTGATGCTGCTGAACGACGGCCACTGTCTGAAGGAGCATATACTCGAGGCCTGCAAGCTATCGGAGATGGCCACCGGCCAGGGCTTCGGGGCCGCCAGCCTCAATACCCTGATCCAGATGGTGCTGGGCAACATGGGGACCACGTTGATCCCGGAGATGGCGATGGGTCCGCTGATCTCGCAGCACGACGAGCTGGCGGCGGTGCACCTGGACGAGCCGGGCCCCCACCGGCGCATCGCATTCCTGTTGCGGCCCAATTACACTCGTACGTCGAGCATCGAAGCGCTGATGGGAGTTTGCCGGGAAGCGCTCAAGGCCGGCTGAGTTTCAGAAAAATCGAATGCCTGCATCGACTTTACTCGATGTACCCCGCCGGCGTTCCGGTCTATGGTGATAATGCGCGGGACCGGCGACGACTGGCCGGGCTGCAGAAAAACCGGATGGCTGCACCGACAAACGCGATATACGCGGCCCTGGATACGGTCTACGCTCTGATGAGCGCCCGCAAAATATAACTGGAGGAATTGTTCATGCGTATGAAGAAACTGCCCCTGTGTACGGCACTCGCAATATCGCTCACCGCTCTGACCGCGACCGCGGAGCCGACGATGGAAGGCGTCGCCAAGTCGCCCCAGTTCTGGTGGCCGCAAACCCTCGACCTGCAGCAGCTGCGGGCTCATGACAGCCGCTCCAATCCTTACGGAGCCGACTTCGACTACGCGAAAGCGTTCAACAAGGTCGATCTCGATGACCTGAAAGCGGATATAGAAAAAACCCTCAAGACGTCGCAGGACTGGTGGCCGGCGGACTGGGGTCACTACGGCGGGCTCATGATCCGGATGTCCTGGCACAGCGCCGGCACCTACCGCATACATGACGGCCGCGGCGGCGCCGACGGTGGGCAACAGCGCTTCGAGCCGCTGAACAGCTGGCCCGACAACGCCAACCTCGACAAGGCCCGGCGACTTTTGTGGCCGGTGAAGCAGAAGTACGGCCGCAACGTGTCCTGGGCTGACCTGATGGTGCTTGCCGGCAACGTCGCTCTGGAGTCGATGGGATTCGAGACGCTCGGTTTCGCCGGTGGCCGCACCGACGACTGGGAGTCGGACCTGGTGTACTGGGGCCCGGAGACCGAGATGCTGGCCAATGAAAAACGCTACCACGGTGACGGTTCCATGGTTAAGCCGTTGGCCGCGGTGCAGATGGGCCTCATCTACGTCAACCCCGAGGGCCCCAACGGCAACGGCAACCCGCTGGACGCCGCTGCCGACATTCGCGAATCCTTCGGCCGCATGGCAATGAATGACGAGGAAATCGTGGCCCTGATCGCCGGCGGCCACACCCTGGGCAAGGCGCATGGCGCGAAATCCGCTGACTGTATCGGGCCAGAGCCCGCCGCTGCCGGTATCGAAGCGCAGGGTATGGGGTGGAGCAACAAGTGCGGTTCCGGCAAGGGTGCCGATGCGATGACCAGCGGCCTGGAAGGCGCCTGGACGGCTACCCCGACGCGCTGGTCGATCCTCTACCTCGACAACCTCTTCCGCTTCGACTGGAAGAAGACCAAGAGCCCGGCGGGTGCCACCCAGTGGATTCCCACGGATGACACGGCCAAGAACATGGTTCCGGATGCGCATGATCCCAACAAGCGCCATGCGCCCATCATGTTTACCACCGATATCGCCCTCAAGGAAGATCCCGGGTTTCGCAAGATTTCCGAGCGGTTCCTGAACAACCCGAAGGAGTTTGATGCCGCCTTCGCCCGCGCCTGGTTCAAGCTCACTCACCGTGATCTCGGACCGCGCGCGCGCTACCTGGGCGACGAGGTGCCCGACGAGCAGTTCCTGTGGGAAGATCCGCTACCCCCGGTTGACCACAAGCTGCTGAGCGATCGCGACGTGGGCAAGCTCAAGAAGCGCATTCTGGATTCCGGCCTGACGGTATCGGAACTGGTCGGCACAGCCTGGGCTTCCGCATCGACCTTCAGGGCGTCGGATATGCGCGGCGGTGCCAACGGGGCACGTGTCGTGCTGGCGCCGCAGCGTGACTGGGCGGTGAACAACCCAAAGCAGCTCGCCGAGGTCGTGCGTAAGCTCAACAACATCCACGCCGATTACAACGACACGCTGTCAGGCAACAAGCGGATTTCGCTGGCAGACATGATTGTGCTCGGCGGGGCCGTGGGTATCGAGGAGGCGGCGAAAAAGGCCGGGCACAAGGTTGAGGTACCGTTTACACCGGGCCGGGCCGATGCCACCCGGGAAATGACCGACGTCAAATCCTTCGCGGCACTGGAGCCTACCGCCGATGCTTTCCGCAACTACTACACCGAGGCAGCCTACATGCCGCCGGCGAAAATGATGGTCGACAAGGCGGACCTGCTCTCCCTGACGGTGCCTGAGATGACTGCGCTGATCGGCGGTCTGCGGGTGCTGGATGTCAACGCCGGGGGCGCCGACCACGGCGTATTCACCGACAAGCCCGGTGAACTGAGCAATGACTTCTTCGTCAACCTGCTGGACATGGGGACGGTGTGGAGCAAGTCGGAGTCGGCCGAGGGTGTTTACGAGGGCCGCGATCGCAGCTCCGGTAAACCCCGCTGGACGGCGACCCCGGTCGATCTCATCTTCGGCTCCAACTCCGAGCTGCGAGCAGTCGCGGAAGTCTACGCCTCGCGTGACGGTGAAAAGAAGTTCATCAAGGACTTTGTCGCCGCCTGGACCAAGGTGATGAACCTGGATCGCTTTGATCTGTAACACTGCCCACGGGCAGGGCGACAACCGTTGGGAGTCGACCTGCCCGATCGCGCCGGCGCCCGGTGGCGCCGCCCGCGGTGTGCGCTAAATCGGGGTCACCCTGCTTCAACCGGTGACCAGTTCCCCAGCCGCCCCAGGGCGGCTTTTTTGTTCTCTTAAATCTCTTACTCTCGACGGTGGGCCAATCAGCCGGCATCATCGTAACCTTTTGCGCCCAGCGTACTCCTCCGCCAGCCCGCGACGGCTGAACCCTCGCGCGGTTTGTATCGGTGCGAGTCTGGTGGGCGGGTTGACGATAGAAAAGGATGAGGATGGATAATCGATGAATCGTGAATGGGAAATGCTGGACCCGGCAGTGATGGGTGACGAACAGCGTATGCACGAGCTGTTCCGCTACCTCAGGGAGAACGCGCCGGTCTGCCGGGTCGAGCATCCAGATTTCGACCCGTTCTGGGCAGTGACCCGCTACGAGGACATAAAAACCATCAGCCAGAACAATGCCGAATTCCTCAACAACCCGCGGACGGTGCTTGTGCGGCGGGATTTTGAGCAGGCGCTGGAAGAGAAATTCGGGACCCGCAATGGCCTGGAGACGCTCATTCACATGGACAACCCGAAGCATCGCAAGCTGCGCGGGGTGACCCGGGAGTGGTTCAAGCCGGGGTCTATTGAGCGACTGGCGCCAATGACCCGGGATATCGCCCGTCAGTACGTCGACAAGATGCGGGCATTCGGCGGCGAGTGTGACTTCGTGACCGACATCGCCCTGTTGTACCCGCTGCGCGTCATCATGTCGATTATCGGCGTCGCCCCCGAGGAAGAGGCGATGATGCTCAAACTCACCCAGGAGCTGTTCGGCGGGCAGGACCCCACCCAGTCCCGGGGGATGGAGGTCGAGGATGGTCTGGGTGTGCTGATGGACTTCTTCAATTACTTCACTGCGGTGGTCGAGGACCGCAAGGCCAACCCGGGCGACGACCTCGCCTCGCTGCTGGCGAACGCCGTCGTGGATGGTGAGCCCATGGCGGTGCTGGATCAGATCAGCTACTTCATCATCACCGCGACCGCCGGCCACGATACGACCTCGGCCACCATTGGTGGCGGCATGAAGGCGCTCATGGATCACCCCGACCAGCTGGCGAAACTGCAGGCAAACCCGCAGCTTGCGCGGCAGGCTGCGCGCGAAATGGTGCGCTGGGTGTCCCCCGTGCGGCATATGATGCGGACCACGACGCGCGACATCGAGTTGCGCGGCCAGCGCATCGGGGCGGGGGAGAACCTGTGCCTCTGGTATCCGTCCGCCAATCGTGACGCCGACGCTATCGAGGACCCTGACACCTTCGATATCGAACGCGACAATCGCAATCAATTGGCCTTCGGTTATGGCGGCCACATGTGTCTGGGCCAGCACCTGGCGATCCTCGAGGTGGAGACCTTCTTCCGCGAGCTGCTGCCGCAGATCGAGCACATCGAGCCCACGGGGGAACCCGCGGGCGTGCAGGCTGTCTTCGTCGGCGGGCTGAAATCCCTGCCCGTGCGCTACCGCTTCCGGGCGGCTGACAACGAGGACTACGCATGACCGATCGACTGCTTCAGCCACTGGATCTGCCCTGTGGCGCTACAATTCCCAACCGCCTCGGCAAGGCAGCCATGACCGAGGGCCTCGCCACCGCCGCCGGGGTGCCCACGCCGGAACTGGAACGTCTGTACGGGGTCTGGAGTGACGGCGGCGCAGGATTGCTGCTCACCGGTAATATTCAGGTCGACGCTGATCACCTCGAACGTCCCGGCAACGTCGTGATCGACAGGGAGCCCGACGAAGCCATGCATGCGGCACTGGTGGCCTGGGCTCGCGCCGGCACCCGTAATGGCAACCAGTTGTGGGGCCAGGTCAGCCATGCCGGTCGGCAGACGCAAAAAATCGTCAACCCGCATCCCAAGGCCCCGTCGGCCGTGAAGCTCGGTTTACCCGGGGGCCAGTTTGGCGAGCCGGAGCCCCTGACGCTGCCGGAGATCGCCGACATCGTGCGGCGCTTCGGTGTCTGTGCCAGGGCATTGAAAGATACGGGGTTCACGGGTGTTCAGGTCCACGCCGCCCACGGTTACCTGGTCTCCCAGTTCCTGAGCCCCCGCAGCAACCTGCGCAGCGATGACTATGGCGGCAGTCTGGCCAACCGGGCCCGGCTGTTGCTGGAGATCGTGGCGGAAGTTCGCCGCATGGTCGGCGATGAGTTTCCTGTCGCGGTTAAACTCAACAGTGCGGATTTCCAGCGCGGGGGCTTCGATTTCGACGACAGCCTGACGGTGGCCGAATGGCTGGAGCAGGCGGGCGTCGACCTGATCGAGATTTCCGGTGGAACCTACGAGCAACCGAAACTGCTTGGCGTCGAGGGGATGGAGGAGGAGGCGGACCAGAGCGTGGCGCAGTCCACCCTGGCCCGCGAGGCCTACTTCGTCGATTTTGCCCGCGCCATGCAGGCGAAGCTGTCTGTGCCGCTGATGGTGACCGGCGGTTTCAGGCGCCGGGAGGTGATGGAACAATGCGTGGCTGACGGCGTTGTCGACGTCGTCGGCCTGGGCCGGCCCATGTGCGTGATGACCGATGCGCCGGCGCGTATCTTCGATGGGCTCGACGAGCTGCCCCGGTTCGAGTCGCAACTGTCACTGCTTCCGGCGTGGCTGGGGGGGCTCACCCGATTCGGCCTGGTGCGCACACTGGCCACTTTTGCGGTCCAGTACTGGTTCTATGCCCAGCTCGACCTGCTCGGCCGGGAGGGCAAGGCTGATCCCGGGCTGACGGTCATGCAGGCGACCCGGCGCGTGATGGCCCTGCAGAAGCGTTTGCTCTCGGGGGCGTGAAGGCCCTGGCTGCGATTGCCCTGCTGGCGCTGGCGCTGGCCTGGGCCGGTTCACAGGGCGGTATCGTCTTCGCGAGGGTGCCCGTGTTCGCGCTGTGTGCACTCGCGGTGTTCGCCATCCAGTGGCTGGCCTATATACCGGCGTACCTGCTGCAGACCGAGAAATTCTATGACCTGGTGGGCAGTTTCTCCTACCTGCTGCTGGTCGGGCTTGCCCTGGCGTTGAGCACGGACCTCGACGCACGCTCACTGTTGCTCGCATCGCTGGTTGCGCTGTGGGCGGTGCGGCTCGGCAGCTTTCTGGTCCTGCGCATTCGCCGCGACGGCCGCGACTCGCGTTTCGACCGGATCAAACCGTCGGCGTTGCGGTTTTTCCTGGCCTGGAACACGCAGGGCCTGTGGGTGTTGTACACATCGGCCTGCGCCCTCGCGGCTATCGCGGGCACCACGCCCGCGCCGTTGGGTCTCTTCGACCTGCTTGCGCTTGCGCTGTGGCTGTTCGGCTTTACCATCGAGGTCGTGGCCGATGCACAGAAACGGGCTTTCCGCGCCCGATTCGGTGAGGAGCGCTTTATCGATACCGGGCTCTGGGCGCGGTCGCGGCACCCGAACTATTTCGGTGAAATCATGCTCTGGATCGGTGTCGCCCTGCTCGCGCTGCCGGCACTGGAGGGCTGGCGCTACCTCACCCTCGTTTCCCCCGTGTTCGTATTCCTGCTGTTGACCCGGGTCAGCGGTGTCCCGCTGCTGGAGCGCAAAGCCGAGGAACGCTGGGGCAGCGATCCGGCCTACCAGGCCTACCGTGACCGTACCCCCGTTCTGCTGCCCAGGTTGTAGGCGGTCAGGCCAACTGGCGATGTTCAACGACGCCTGGCCCTTTGCGCGCCGGCTGCTATTCGATGGGGGGTTTGCCGTATTTTTCTTCCAGGGCACTGATCCGTTCATCGTTTTGCAGGTGGGCCTCGCCGCAGGGGTCTTTGCCCGACAGGTAGCGGTCCCGGAACGTCCGCGCGATAATGTTTAGCCCACCGGTAACCACGGTAGCCGTGCCCTCGATGATAGTCTGCTCGGGGTCGAGCAGGAGCAAGGGCGCCGCCAGGGTCCCGGTGAGTTTGACGTAGGGGTTGATCAGGCTGGACACGCTCAGCCCCAGCCCCCGTTGCGGTACGGTGTTGAAGGTGACATCGAGGCGCTCCCGGCGCAGGTCGATGTCGGCGTTGGCGTATACGTTGAGGCGCTCGCTGCTGCTGACCAGGAACGGCTCGCCCACTACCCGCCCGTTTTCGATACCCGCGAGGACGACGGCGCATTTCAGCTTGGTATAGGGGTCCCGGGCCGTAAAAGGATTGACGGTTTCGAGCAGTTGCTCGATAAAGTCGTTGGTCAGCAGGCGAAAGCCGCCGGCCCTGATTCTGCCCTTGCCCGCCATCAACCGCAGGTAGCCGTTGGCGCCAGCCGCCAGCTCCCTCACGGTGGCCCCGCGGGCCTGCAAAACCCCTTCCAGGTCGTACTGCGGCAGCCGCCGCAACTCCTGCTCCGTCAGTGCGGGAAAGCCGAAGATCATGTCGCGACCCGCGAATTGCAGCTTCATCATGGCTGCGGTCTCACTGACCGGGCGCAGGCTGCCGCTGGCGGTGAATCTGCCCCCGCGATCCCCTACCCATGCGATCCGGTCCACCGCAAGTTCGCCGCCAGTGATGCGCGTGTCCAGCGTCACCTTGCGCAGCGTATGTGCATCCAGTTTCAGCTCATCGATGGTGTAGCCAAGCCTGGCCGACAGTTTACCCAGTTGCGGGACCGGCAGGGGGGTGTCGGGAATGACCTTGTCGGTGGTGCGTCCCGTTCTGCGTCGAGGCGCGCGTTGACCTGCTGCGGGTGTCGCCTCGGGTGCCGCGCCGGGTGTCGCCTCAGGTGCCGCGTCTGGCGGCGGCGGGAGCAGGGCGGTGATATCCACCAGCCGTGAATGCAGTTTGCCATTGAAGGTCATGGGGTCGCCGGGGCGGAAACTGAACCCGCCGCTCAGGTCACTGACGCCCAGTTGTGCCGAGAGCTTGCTGGCGGTAAATTCGCCGCGTTTTGCCCGCAACTGCATGGCCATCCGGAATGGATCAGCCGGCAGCGGCTGTCCCAGGAGCGGAGTCAGTCTGGATGCATCGGGGAGTTCAGCGGTCAGTGAGAGTTTTGTGTTGTCGAAATAGGGCGGTCCGGTCAATGTACCGGTCACCCGTGCCTGGCCATTTGCGGATGTGATGACCATCTCGTCGAATTTGAACACGCCGCCGCGCCAACTGCCGTTGCTGGTCCAGCTGGCCGGCAGCTTGCCCTCGGGTCCGGCGGCCGCAGCGCTCGGGTAGATTTCGTGAAGGTCGGCGGCCTGCCCGGTTACCGCGAACTGCCCCGCCTTCCATAATTGCTCCAGGGAGCTACTTGCATTGAGGGTGGCCTCGACACCGCGCGTGGCGATCCGGGCGTCGACCAGCTTGAGTTGGCCCTGGTCAACCAACGCTTCACCGCTGAGCGTGAACGGATATGCCCAGCGGCTATCCGGACCCAGGGCTGGCAGTAGTTGGTTCATGTCCTCGCCACTGGCCCGCAGACTGATGTGTGAACCGGCCCAGTTGTCGGCAGGTAGTAGCCTGCCCTCAAGTTTAGCATCGGCCCCATTTACGGATAATTCAATCCCCTGCAGCGACACCGAATTCGCGGCGCCCTGGAGAACGCCGCTCGCGGCCAGAGAACCCACCGGCAGGTCCTCCACGTCGAAGCCGCCCCTGTGGAGCGCGTCCGTGAGGGAGGGCAGGGAAATATCGAACACCAGCCGGCTGGCGTCCGACAGCGGCTCCTCCGCCAGGGTGCCGGAGAGCCGGGCACGCTGGTCTCCAAAGTGGGCGTCGAGCCGATCGATGGTGAACAGCCGCCGGCTTACCTCGATGGACGTCGACAACCTGTAGGGCTCGACCGCAGCGCCCAGTCCTTCGACGCCGAGCGCCGAGCGAGCCCAGGTGAAGTCGGGCCCCTGGGCGTCGATTTGCAGGCGGGTGCCGGCCTCCAGCGGGTCCTCGCCGATCGACCCTGCAACGTGCAACTGGTCCTCGCCAATGGTCGCGGTCGAGGGGCTGAGATCGAAGCCCGACGTCGTTTTCTCCAGGCTGAGGCGGACGGAAAGCGGTTCACTCCGTTCGATTGGGATGCCCAGTGCCGCGGTCAGGGGTCCCGCGTCCGGGTTTTCCAGTGTAATTTCGGCCACCGAGCCGACATGGCCAGGCGCGCTACTCAACATGCCGTGGCCGGCGATAGTGGCCAGGTCAGTGGTGACCTCCAGCTTCAGGTCGGCACCGGTATCGTCCTGGCGCGGTACGACCGTGAGCAGACCGTCCAGCGGCCCGAGAGTGTTGTCCTCCGACTTCATGAACGTGGCGATTCGGGATAGCTCGGGGGCCTTCAACTGCAGCGATGCGTTGGAGGTGGCAAGGTCGGGGTACTGCTCGAAGCCCACCGTTGCGAGCAGGGTGGCATCCCCCATTTCCAGCGTGCACTCAACCAGGCCCTGGCCATGCAGGGTAAACGCGGTGCTGGCGTCAACTTCGAAACGCTCTGGCGGCAGGCCGGGTATCTCCAACAAGGCCCCCACCTCGCTGAGATCGGGGCCCGACACGTGGTACTTGAGATCGATGCGCTCCGGTGAGGTCAACGCCGATACCACACCGCTGGATGTAATTGCGTACTCCCCGAAGCGGCCCTTGATTGTCAGCGCCAGCTGCTCTTTCTCAGGTGCGATATCGAGGGTCAGGTTCAGTGGCCCCGCCGTGCGCCAACGCAGGTTGAGCAGGTCCAGCAGGTACTCCGCATTCGGGCCCTTCAGGCTGACATCGGCTGTCGGCCGTCCCGGTGCCAGCAGGTCGTCGAAGAATACATTTCCATCCAGTTCGACCTCGCCGAGTTGCCCCGCCACGACCAGTGCTACATTGCGCATGTCGACGAGATTGTCGAGGTTCGGTGATTGGGCCTTCAACCCGATCGGTTCCTCATTCAGTTGACCGGCGAGCGTCAGGTCTACCGCGCGCGATGTGGCCGTGGACTGGCGTAATTCATCGACCCGGATGCGAAGCGTCTGCTTCAATTGCGGAGCCTGCAACGTGATCTCTGAACCGCGGATTGCGATCGATTCGGTCAGCACCGGCAGGCTTGCGCGCCCGGTGTCCGGCGGTTCGTCCGCTGCTGGAAACAGGGTCCAGTTGTCTTCCCCCGCGCCGTTGGTCTCGAGCCGCAGGCGCGCATTGTCGAGACCGATGTGCTCGATGATAAGGGGGCCGTGCCGCAACAGCGACCACGCCTGTACTTCAAGTTTCAGGCGATCGACCGACAGCAACTCCGGGTGTGTGCTCCACCCGGTGGATGCCAGCCGGATACCCTGCGTCTCGATGGCGAGGCGACCATCGACGTCAAGCCGGATATGGGAAGGCCCGTCCAAGACCACCTTGCGGTTCAGCAGTTGCGACAGGGTGTTCTCTGCGAAGGGGGCCAGCCCGCCGAGATCAGCGTTGAACAGCAATACCAGCAGTATCCCGAGGCAACACAACAGTGTCAGCAACAGGTATTTGCCGGCCGCGACTACGCGTCTCATGGCGTCGGTATCCTCTCTCGCTCTGGGGGATTGTTATCGACGTTCCAAATATAACAGTTTTGACAGGCGACCGAGCGTGTCCGTGGATAATGAAAAGTGAGGTCACGTGGGCGTCGGGCGCGGGCCCGCTTGTCGCCGGTCACTGGATGTTCAGTAGCATCAGCAGGGCAGCGAACCACGCCAGCAGCAACAGGTAGCGAGGCGTCCAGTTCACGGAGAAACCGAACCCCCGGTAACGGGCCGGACTCCACACCAGTTCGTCGATCGGTTGAGTCGGCTTAAGCTGCGCCAGACTCGCGGCATAACCCACAAAGCCGGTGACCAGGAAGCCGAATACGTTCCACCAGAGCCAGGAGACGCCGGGCAGGAACTGCCAGCACCAGAGATTGAGCAGGAATCCCGCGGCCAGCCCCCATCGCGCTCCGAATCCGTTGCAGCGCCGGGTGAGCAGGCCGAGACAGAATACGCCAAGGACCGGGCCATTGATCAGCGAGCCGATCTTGTTGATGGCCACCAGGACGGTCTCGGCGATGTCACCCACGTAAAATGCCAGCACCAGGGTGACGGCGCCCCAGGCCGTGGTGAGTGCGCGCGAATACAACAGTTCCCGGCGATCCGACCATTGCGGCCCGCGGTGCAGCCGGCGCACGAAATCTTCCATCGTGGTGGCGCTCAGGCTGTTGATCACGCTGTCCAGGGACGACATCGCCGCGGCGAACAAAGCCACCAGTGCCAGCCCGACCAGCCCGGTCGGGAGCTGCTGGATCATGAACAGGGGCACGGCCAGGTTGAAGTTGGGGCCTTCCGCCGTCTGGGGCAGGCCGGTGAGAAAGCCCGGGGAGTCGGCGGCATATACGGCGAGGCCGGCGCCGATGAGGCAATACAGCAGTACCAGTGGGAAGCGCAGCAGGCCGTTGATCAGCAGGGCGCGGTTGCCGTCATCCACCGTGCGCGCGCAGAGTTCCCTCTGCACCTGGCTCTGGTCACAGCCGTAATAGGCGATGTACAGGAACAGGCCCCCCAGCAGCATCGGCCAGAATGCGAAGTCGTAACCATCGCCGAGACCGTGGTGGGCAAAGTCCACGGCGAGCCTTCGCCCCGGTTCCAGTGCATCCAGCATCGCGTGCAATCCGCCAGCCCTGTCCACCAGCATCCACCAGACCATGATCAGTACGGTGACCAGGATGAGCATCTGCAGCACGTCGCTGTAGATGACCGCGCGGATGCCGCCGAGAACGTCGTACACCACCGTGATCAGGCCCAGCAGGACCACCGACCAGAAAAAAGACAGCCCGGAGATGAGTTCGATGACCAGGGCGATGCTGTAGACCGTCACAGCGCTGGCAAACGCGCGCACAAACTGGAACACGCCACTCAACCAGAGGCGTGTGGCGAGGTCGAAGCGCCGCTCCAGGTAGTCGTAGACGGAGATCAGCTCCAGCTGCCGGAACAGTGGCAGCAGGAAAATCATGACCGCTATCATCGCCAGGGGTACGGCGAGTTCGTACTGCAGCCAGATGAGACCGCCGCCGGCCGCGAAGGCGACAAAAGCCGGTGCGCCCAGGATGCTGTTGGTGGAACACTGGGTCGCCATGATAGATATGGCGATGGGCCACGGCCCGGTACCGCGGCCGGCAACGTAGTAGTCGCCCCGCGAATGCTGGGCCCGCGACAACCACGCGCTCAACGCAATCAGCGCGGCGAGATAGCCACCGATAACCGCCCAGTCGACGGTTGTGATCTGCGAACTCATGGAATCCGGGTTTGTTTTCCGAGGCGGTAACTGCAGAGGAAAGCCTACTGGCTTGGCCTCGGCATGGCAATTCGTGTAACGCCGTCGTGGTGACGGACGCGGCGCATAAGCGGTGAGCGAGCCTAGTGGGCTGTCGCGGCGTCTAAACCCTGTCCATGCGCGTCCAGGGGGTTCGTGGGGCAGGCATGCGATCGGCGAATCCGTTACGGCCGTGCTGGCGTAACGCTGTCTCAAGTCCAGTTTTTCACGCACAGACAAAGCCGATTAAAGGGGTTCCAAAGCCGTGTCTTCCACCAATATTGCCATTGCGCTGTTCGCGCTTTTTGCCATCGGGTTGCCCTTGTGGGCAATGCAAAACAACCAGTATGACGGCGTCGACAACCACGGGTGCTCGGGGGATTGCTACGCCGAGTGGCGCAACGAGACCGGTGGTGTCGTGGCTCTGGAACAGGCGCGGGCCGCGGCCAAGGCGGAGGCATCCCCCGCCGAGCTCGGCAAGGCCACCTACGCGGGCTGCGTCGCCTGTCACGGTGCCGGCGGCGGAGGCGGTGTCGGCCCCAGGCTGGCCGGCCAGTCAGCGGCCGCGATCGTCGATAAGTTGACGCGCTACAAGGCCGGTGAGACGCTGGGGGCGCAGAGCGCGTTGATGTGGAGCCAGGCCGCGCTGCTGAGCGAAACCGATATCGAGAACCTGGCCGCGTTCGTGGAGACGCTCTGATCGGCGGAGCCGCTACAGTAAACCACCGGGGGGTAAAACGTGGCGGGTGACAGGCAACTCATCCTGGTATTGGGCGACCAGCTGTCAGCAGACCGCGGGGCGCTGAAAGGTACGGAACCGGGGCGCGATACCGTGCTCCTCGCTGAGGTCGTGGAGGAAGCGACATACGTTCGCCATAACCGTCACAAGATCGCGTTCATCTTCGCCGCCATGCGTCACTTCGGCGCCGAGCTGCGTGAACGCGGGTTCGATGTCATTCATTACGCCTATACGGATGGCAAAAAATCCCTGCTGGAGGCGGTGGAAGCCGCTCTCGCGGAAACCGATGCAACCGCCGTCAGGGTCTGCGAACCCGGTGAATACCGCCTGCTGGACGCCATGCGCCAGTGGTCTCTGCCGGTACCGCTGCAGATGGTCGACGACGACCGGTTTCTGGCCACACACGAAGAGTTCGACGACTGGGCTGAGGGCCGCAAGCAGCTGCGGATGGAATACTTCTACCGCCAGATGCGACGCAAATACAAGCTGCTGCTGGATGAGGACGGCGAACCGGAGGGCGGCAAGTGGAACTACGATGCGTCCAACCGCCAGGGTTGGCGCGGTTCGGAGGAGGTTCCCGACAGGCCGCAGATGAAGCCGGACGCGGTGACCTGTGAGGTCATCGACCTGGTCAACCGCGTGTTCCCCGACCACCCCGGTGATCTCGATCAGTTCTATCTTGCGGTCGATGCCGGTCAGGCGGAGGAGCATTTTCAGTGGTTCCTCGATCACGCCCTGGCCCGTTTCGGGCAGTACCAGGATGCCCTCGCGGAGGAATCACCGTGGTTGTTTCACAGCCTGGTGTCCATGTACCTGAACACGGGCCTGCTGGACCCTCTGGCGGTGTGTCGGCGGGTAGAGCAGGCCTGGCGTGACGGCGAGTGCGAACTGCCGGCGGCGGAGGGCTTCATTCGCCAGATTCTCGGTTGGCGGGAGTACGTCCGCGGCATTTACTGGCACAGCATGCCCGAGTATGGGGAGCGCAATGCCCTGGAGGCCACGCGTTCGCTGCCCGACTGGTTCTGGACGGGTAAGACCTCCATGCGTTGCCTGGAGAGGGCCCTCGAGCAAACCCTGGAGCTCGGCTACGCACACCACATCCAGCGCCTGATGGTCATCGGGAACTTCGCCCTGCTGGCCGGCCTGGACGTGCGCGCCGTCTGTGACTGGTATCTGGCCGTCTACGTGGATGCCTTCGAGTGGGTGGAGCTGCCCAATACGCTCGGCATGGCGCTGTACGGCGATGATGGGCTCATGGCGAGCAAGCCCTACGCGGCCAGCGGCAAGTACATCCAGCGCCAGGGTGATCACTGCGCCAACTGCAGTTACAGTCCGTCACGCGCCACGGGTGAGGGCGCCTGCCCCTATAACAGTCTCTACTGGCATTTCATCGACCGTCACCAGGCGGCGTTGAGTGATAATCCGCGCATGGGGCTGGTGCTGAAAAACTGGGAGCGTCGCTCGCAAGACGACCGTGCCGCCATCCTGTCCTGGGCCGAGGGTGAGCTGGAGCGCCTGGTAACGCCCCCGGCGGACTGAACTGCGCGGCCGCATGGAAGGTCTCTCCCTACCTCGCGGCAACGTGCTGTCCCCATCCTGGATAGGCGGGCGTTGTGACGGGCCGGGGGGCAACCATCGGCGTGATCACGTGAGCGTAATAGCTACCGGCGCTTCCAGGAGCCATCAGACGTCCGCGATTGTCTCATCGGCATTGGCCAGCATTGTGCGGATCACGGAGTCGAGGTGGTCGATGTCAGATGCAGCCACCGCAGTGGAGCCGCCTGCGGATTCTCTATCGACCCTTCAACAGGCCATCAGATATTCGCGATTGCCTCATCGGCATTGGCCAGCATAGTGCGGATCGCAGCGTGGAGTTGGTCGATGTCAGATGCAGCCAGGCCGGCGGTGAACTTCTTGTTCGTTGCCTTCGAGCCGGCACGCCCCTGTTTTACGACCTTGACGCCTTCCCGGGTCATGCTGATGTCAATGGAGCGGCGATCCGCGGCACTCGGGCTCCGCCGGATCAACCCTTTCTGTTCGATGCGATCGAGGTGTCGGGTGACGGCAGCGCCATGCACTCCCAGAAAACTGGCCAGCTCTCTGGGCGTCAGCTGCTGGTCGTGATAAATCGCGCTGAGCACTGCGTAGGCACCACGCGTGATGCCGATCGACTGCAGCCGTTTTTCAAAGTCCTGCTCCATGGATCGGGCGAGTCGCGTCACCCAGAATCCGGTGCTGTCCTGAATCGAGTTGTGATCAGTCACGCACGGTCACTATTGTTTTAAGTCAATGTACAGGTTAGATGACCTCTTGGAATCATACCAATAATTGACTGTGTCAACTAATAGCCTATGCTGGTTAAGACCGAAAAATCACAGGAGGTGCATGCAACCTGGCGAACAATCCATGCATGACTCGATCACATTTCACACCCGTATGGGCTGGGGTGGTCATCTTCGCTGGCGAGCCGTGAGGGTGGCGAATGCGTGAAGCGCGAAGCCTGCTTTCAGTGGCTTTCCGTATTGTCCAGACGCTACGCCGGGCATCCATCGCGATCGAACAGCACGCCTAGTGCGGAGGGCTGACCACGATAATATTGCCAGCTGAAGAGGGGTAAGCCGAATGTAAGTGGTCTGCGGTTTCCTGTTGAGGCCTGTAAACAGAGGAAAATGAGGATGAACTATTACCGTCGAGGCCGCTCACTCGCAGCGGCTGCCATCGTAGCAACCTGTCTCTACCCGGAAGGCGTTTTTGCCGAGCAAGATCACGCCGGTTACGGTCCCAAGCCGACCAGTGACGACCATCTCGGAGTGAAAGAGTACTCGCCCTATCTCAACGCGGGCTATCCCCGGCGTGTGCTGTGGGGCGATACGCACCTGCATACGTCCCTGTCCACTGACGCCGGAATGATCGGCAATAACCTGGGGCCGGACGAGGCCTACCGCTTCGCCCTGGGCGAGACGGTGACTTCGAGCACCGGTGTGCGCGCCCGTCTGCAGCGGCCGCTGGACTTCCTGGTGGTGGCCGATCACGCCGAGAACCTGGGCCTGGCGCCGATGATCGAGGAGCGCAATCCGGAGCTGCTCAAGTTGGATTTCGGCAGGCAGATCGCGCAACTGGTGTACGACGGCGAGTACGGCGATGCCTACACGCTTTGGGGGCAAGGAATGTCGTCCCGCCAGGACCCGCTGGCAGGCCAGGACGCGTTGACCCGCAGCATGTGGGAGCGAATTACCACTGCCGCCGAGCGATTCAATGCGCCGGGGCAATTCACGGCCTTCATCGGCTTCGAGTGGACCGCCAGCCCGGACGGCAACAACCTGCATCGCAATGTGATATTCCGGGATGGGAAAGGCCGTGCCGACCAGGTCATCCCGTTTTCCAACTACGACTCGACCGATCCCGAGGATTTATGGGCCTGGATGCAGGCCTACGAGGACAAGACCGGAGGCCGGCTGCTGGCGATTCCCCACAACGGCAACCTTTCCAACGGGATGATGTTTGATAACGAGACCATGGGGGACGGGAAGCTCAACCGCGACTATGCCGAGCGGCGCATGCGCTGGGAACCCATCTACGAGGTGACGCAGATCAAGGGCGATGGCGAGGCCCATCCCTGGCTGTCGCCAAACGATGAGTTTGCTGACTACGGCACCTGGGACAAAGGCAGTTTCGGGCCCGAGCCAAAGACCAGGGACATGCTGCCGCGCGAGTACGCGCGCGAGGCCTACAAGCGTGGCCTCCAATACGAACAGCGCCTCGGCGTGAATCCGTACAAGTTTGGCCTGATCGGCTCCACTGACAGCCATACTTCCCTGGCCACCACGCAGGAGAACAACTACTACGGCAAGGCCACACCCGC
The DNA here is from genome assembly GCA_963753815.1 of uncultured Gammaproteobacteria bacterium. Lineage (GTDB taxonomy): Bacteria > Pseudomonadota > Gammaproteobacteria > Pseudomonadales > Halieaceae > CAVWDU01. The sequence goes on along the minus strand of CAVWDU010000003.1, from coordinate 754,519 downwards.
AGAGCCCTCGTCCGATCACGCGCGGTTCGACGAGAAAATCACCGGGTACCTGCAGGAGCCGGGCGGTCCGGACATCACCATCCGTCACCTGCAGACGCTGGCGTCCGGGTTGGCGGCCGTGTGGGCGACCGACAACACACGCGAAGCCCTGTGGGATGCCCTGAAGCGCAAGGAGGTCTACGCCACCACCGGCACGCGCATCACCGTGCGGGTATTCGCCGGCTGGGACTTTGAGGAATCCGAGGTGCAGCGCCCCGATTTTGCCAAAGTCGGCTATGAGCGCGGTGTCCCCATGGGTGGCGACCTGCAAAACGCCCCCGACGGCAAGGCGCCGACCTTCGTGGTCAGGGCGCTGCGCGACGTGGACGGCGCCAACCTCGACCGGGTGCAGATGGTCAAGGGCTGGATGGATGGCCAGGGCAAGCTGCACGAACGTGTCTACGACGTGCTGTGTTCGGATGACCGGCAGATCACCGGCGAGCACCGCTGCGGGCGACCTGTCGGTAACACCGTGGATGTCGCCAAGGCGACCTATACCAACAGCATCGGCGATGCGCTGATGATGGCCCACTGGCAGGACCCGGACTTCGACCCGCGACAGCGCGCTTTCTATTACGTGCGCGTGCTGGAGATTCCGACACCCCGCTGGAGCACCTACGACGCGGCCTTCTTTGGCGTTGCGTTGCCAGAGGGCATTGAACCGACCCATCAGGAGCGCGCCTATACCTCACCTATCTGGTATACACCGTGACCAGCCAGGTTGGAGATCTGTTCATGATAAAAGCGAAAGTCGTCATCATCCTTACCTGCGCCCTGGTGGTCGATGCTACCAGCCTCCAGGCCGCCCAGCCGGTTACGGTCGAGAACTACGTCCGGGCCGAGTCGGATCACATGATTCGCGCCAACATGAAAATGGTGGGGGCCGACATTGGCGAGTTCGTGCATCTGCGCGAGCCCACCACGCCGGACAACCAGCCCGTGATCCGCATGAACCAGGACACGCTGTATTCCGGTATCGTGCTGGATATGTCCAAGCCCGCGACAATCACGCTGCCGGAGGTGGATGGTCGCTACATGTCCATGCACGTCGTCAACCAGGATCACTACATGTTCGTTGAGTCCGAGCCCGGCACCTACGAGCTCACGGCTGACAAGGTCGGCACGCGTTTCGCTTTGCTGACCGTGCGAACGTTTTACGACGTCGGCGACCCGGATGACCTGGCCAAAGCCCACGCGGCCCAGGACAAGATCAAATTCAGCGGTGGAGGCACTGGGCCATTGGAGACGCCGGACTGGGACCTCGGCGATCTTGCCAAGGCGCGCAAGGCACTCAGCGATCTCGCCACCCTGGGCTTTGAAGCCACCTATGCCTTTGGCAGCAAGGAGGCCGTTCGACCGGTCGATCACCTGGTCGGAGCCGCAGCCGGTTGGGGCGGTCTGCCGGTCGAGGCCGCCTACTACGAGCTTGGCAGTGTCGAGAAGAACGATGGCAAAACCCCGTACGCGGTGACCGTCAAAGATGTGCCGGTCGACGCATTCTGGTCCATCACCGTCTACAACGCTGACGGCTATCTCGAAAAGAACGATCTCGGCCGCAACAGCCTCAATCAGTCCTCCGCCAAAGCCGAACGAGGATGGCTCCTACACGATCCGCTTTGGCGGCGCGACGATAGCCGGGGAACTGCCTCCCCATCACGCCGGGCTGGAACTACGTCATCCGCCTGTACAAGCCCCGGGAGGAAATCCTCGACGGCAGCTGGACCTTTCCGGATATTGTGCCGGTGCGCTGATCCCGGACTGTGAACTCAACTGAAGGAGAGAACCCGTGAAAATTTCCGCACTGACCCTGGCGCTCGCCACCGGCCTGGGCGTTACACTGACCGCATCGGCGCAATTGGCCGACGACAATCTGAGCGAAATGCTCGAGGCGCGCGAAATCCCGGTGACCATCGACAACTTCGCGCGTGCCGCCAGTGACATCGAGTTCGATAAGTACGTCGCGCTCGCCGGTGGCATCAACCGCTTCTACCACTTTCGCGAGCCGACTCCTGTCGATAACCAGCCCACCATTCGGATGAACCGCGACACGCTCTACAGCACCGCGGTCGTCGATATCACCGAGGGCGCGACGCTGACCCTGCCGGATGCGGGCGAGCGGTATATGTCTGCGATGGTCTACAACCAGGATCACTACGTGAACAAGGTGTTTCACGGCGGCGGTACCTACAAGCTCGATATGGAGACCTTCGATACGCCCTACGTGATCGTTTTCTTGCGTACACTGGTGGATGCGGATGACCCCGATGATGTCGCGACGGTCAATGCCATCCAGGACCGGATGACGATTGAGGCCCGCTCGTCCAAACCGTTCGTCATGCCGGACTACGATGAAGACTCCTTTGATGCGCTGGTCAAATTGCTCAATGCATTTTTGCCATTCACCGACGGTATTTCAGGGACATTTGGCGCGAAGGACGACGTCAATCCCGTGCGCCACCTGATCGGAACGGGAGTGGGGTGGGGCGGTCTGCCCGACAAAGAGGCCATTTATCCCGCGAACGTCCCCAACCTGCCGGTTGGGGAATACAAGATCGAGGTGCCCGCCGACGTGCCGGTCGGCGCGTTCTGGTCGGTCAGCCTGTACAACGCGAAAGGGTTTTTCGAGAAGAACGACATCGACGGCTACGTGATCAATTCGGTCATGGGCGAGCGCAACAAGGATGGGTCGATGACGATCCACCTCGGCGGCTGCGACGACGGGCGGGCGAACTGCCTGCCGATCATGGAGGGCTGGAATTACGTCGTCCGCCTGTACCAGCCCGGCCCCGAGATCCTCGACGGAACCTGGACCTTTCCGGATGTCGAACCGGCCAATTGAAGAACGGAGTTTGATGATGAGAACGCTACTGGCACTGGTATTTTGCGCACCAACGCTTTTATGCGCCGAAGAAATCACCCTGGATAACCTGGTCCGCGCTGAGTCCGACCACATGATCCGCCAGAATATAAAAGCCTTCGGTCTCAAGGTGGGCCAGATCGTGCATCAGCGTGAGACGGTGGACCTCGCCAACCAGCCGGTGATCCGGATGAACGTGGATACCATCTATTCGTCGCTCGTCCTTGATCTTTCCAAGCCCGTCGAGATCACGCTGCCCGAAATCGGTGGGCGTTATCAGTCAATGCATGTTATCAACCAGAATCACTACATGTTCGTCGAGGCCACGCCCGGCACCTACCGCCTGACCGAAGAAGAGGTCGGGACACGCTTTGCGGCCCTGGCTTTCCGCACCTTCATCGACCCCAACGACCCCGACGATGTGAAAGCCGCTCACGCCGCGCAGGACGGCATCGTCGTCTCCGGCGGCGGGGCCGGGCCGTTCGAGGCACCAGACTGGAACACCGAGCAACTGGCGGTGGCGCGTAAGTCGCTCAATGATCTCGCGGCGGAGATCAGCTTTGATTCCGCCCGTGCCTTCGGGCGCGAGGACGAGGTGGACCCGGTGCAATATCTGGTTGGCGGGATCGCCGGGTGGGCCGGTTTGCCGGCAAGGGGCGCTATTTACCTGGTTGACGCCGTGGAAAGGAACGATGGCGAAACACCCTATGCGGTCACGGCCAAAGACGTGCCGGTGGATGCATTCTGGTCGATCACGGTCTACAACGAAGACGGCTACATGGAGCCCAATGACCTGGGCCGGAATAACTACAACAATATCACCGCCAAGCCGAACGATGACGGCTCCATCACCATCCATCTCGGCGGCTGCGATGATGGCCGCGTGAACTGCATCCCCATCACGCAGGGCTGGAGCTACGCGGTGCGCATGTACCAGCCGCGCGAGGAGATCATCAACGGCAGCTGGAGCTTCCCGGACATCGTGTCGGTGAAATGAACGGGCGTTCCGGGGACAGCGTTCCGGGGCGTTCCGGGGACAGTTCACTTATCTTTCGCAGCCGAACCGCACGCGAGATAAATAAACTGTCCCCTGAATTACCGAATTACCGCAGCGCGAAAATATCAAATCAATTCAACCTGTTACCGGGCCCTGGACGGACGTTAACTAAGGAGAGGTCAATATGAAATACGTTGTGCTGCCACTCACACTCGCCGCCTGCCTCGCGGCGCCGGGGGCGGTCACCGCCCAGTCCGACGAAACCCTGGAACTGACCGACGCGCAGATGGAGGAGTTGGTCCGCCGTTCTTACCAGTACGTCGCCATGTTCAACGTGAACAACAAGTTCGCGCTTGACCCCGACAACCCGATGACCACCGGCGGCTACAACCGCACCGCCGCCAATACCGAGCTGGCCGACCACACGCTGCAAGCCATCGCCCGGCCCAACAACGACACGCTCTACACCATCGCCCTGATCGACGTCACTGAAGAGCCCGTCGTGCTGGAGATGCCCGCCTTCGATTCGACCTACATCTCGTTGATGGTCACGGCCTACGACCACTACGTGAACATCCCGATGTCGACCACCAAGGGCGATTTCATTGAGCCGGCCACCATGCTCTTTTACAGCGAACGCACACCCGGCTATGCCGGAGAGCCGGTCGAGGGTGTCGACATGATCATGGAGACCACGGGCGACTTCGTCAGCGCCGTGTTCCGCGTCATGCCCCACGCCGCCGAGCCGGAGCGGCTGGAGCGCAATCTCGCCGCCATGCGCAGCGTCGACGTGGAGCCGCTTTCGGAGTTCCTCGGCAAGGGAGACGGGGAGCCGCACGTCCGCTCCTGGGGCAGTCCGCGGGGCATCAGCCGCAACCTCGACCTGCGCGAGGATACGGCGCGTTTCCCGCCCCACGGCTCGGATTTCGAGGTCTTCGAGGATCGCTTCATCGAGGTGATGCAGTTCGTCGTCAACCACACGACGTTCGATCCGGAAGATGAACTGGACGCGGGCCTGCTGGCAGTGCTGGAGCCGCTCGGTATCGCACCGGGCAACACCTACGATCCCGACACGGCCCCGGAAATCGACGGCGACGCCCTGCGCGCCGTGGCGCAGCGGGTCGCGGCCGAGGAACTGGCCCATTTCGGTGACCAGGACTGGCTAGACGAGAACCTCGTGAAGCTGTTCCAGCCGAAGGGCCGGATTCACGCTCGAGATCCAATCCTTCCTGTCCGTCGCCGGGCCGGTCGAGAAGCCCGCGGACGAGGCTCCTACCCGGCCATCATCACCGAGGACGGCGCGCCGATGAACGCCATGCATGACTACGAGATCGTGATGACGGCCGACGAGCTGCCGCCGGTCAACGCCTTCTGGTCGACCACGCTCTACGAGAACGAAACCGGCTTCTTCATCCCGAACGACCGGTTCAAGTACTCCGTGGGCGAGAACGCGGGCTTCAAGCTGGATGACGACGGCGGCATCCGCATCGTCATCGCCGCCGAGCAGCCAGACGGCGTACCCGAGGAAAACTGGCTGCCCATCAACCGGGCGGACATGGACCTCGACATCATCATGCGGCTCTACGCACCCGACCTCGAGCGCTACCAGGGCTGGACCGCGCCGATCGCCCGGAAACTAAATTGAGACCGACATGTGATATGAACCCGGGACGGGCCGGCGTTCCGGGTTTCCGGGGGACAGTTCACCTTCGCGCGAACCGCACGGCGTTCCGGGGACAGTTCACTTATCTTTCGTAGCCGAACCGCACGCGAGATAAATAAACTGTCCCCTGAATTACTACCGCGCTTCACCCCTGATCTGCACGCGAAACAGCAACATTGCCACCAGCGCGAGCACTTCGGCGCCTGCCTCGAAGACCTCTTCGATGACCTGGCCCTGCTCATTGTGAAACAGGGGTATCTGGTCCACGGCCTGCGACAGGAAGAACACGCCGGCCCAGCATGCCGTGCACAGGGCCCAGGGCAGGTGGCGCCTGAGTGCGATGAAAAAGCCCGGCAATTCGCGCCGAAGGTAGCGGTAGAGGACGACCAGGAACAAAATGACGATCGTCGCGAGAAATAACTTCTTCGATATGGGGATCAGCTCGTGGGCGAAGAAGCGCTTGAACTGGGTGGCTTTCGCATATTCCGACAGCTTGTAGTGATAATCGGCTTCACGCAGCATGTAGAACAGCAACAGGTAACTGAGGTGGAGGTAGGACGAACGCCTCAGGCCGTCAGTGAGTGTGAACCAGACCGACAGTGCGAATGCGAGGGTAATCGCCAGCAGGCCGGCGCCTTGCACCGGGCCATCGTCTTCTATCAGCTGCTTCAGGCGCACCGGGTCTTCGACACCCAGCAGTAGCACGATAGCGCTGAGCATGGCGAGCGCCAGCAGGGCGAAAAGTACCCCGGTGAACCACGGCCCCGGGTATCCCCTGGCTACGATGTTGTTTTGCATGGTCCCCTCCGACCGCCTTGACCCACCGATTCGGTGGCCCGCCGATTCGAGTCATCTGGCACTAAAGCGCCTGACGAACGATCTGGTGTTGCGACGAGAGTTTCACCTGTCGGTGCGAACTCGCGGCAGGGCGCGAAGGCTAACACCCCACAAGCAGTGGGGATATGGTAAATGTTACACATTTATGACGGGAGTGGCGTCCGTGTGCAAAGTGGGGGCGGTCGCCCCCTGGCTCACCAGTGACCGGTGCCCGGGTCGCCCTTGAAGGGTCCGACGATGTCCGTGGTCACCCAGCCGCCGTAGAAATCCCCGGCCTGGGCTTGCACCGTTTCGTCACCCAGCATGCAGGTGACCCTGCCGGGATAGAAACTCAGGTAGCCGGCCATGGCCGCGAAGGTCGGGCTCGGTTGCCGGTACTGCCAGGCCACGACCGGGCCGCCATCGGTGAGGCTGTAGTAGTTGGCCACGCCCTTCCACTCGCAGTGCGAGCTGCCCTGTGCCGCCACGAGCAGGGTGAGATCGACGTCGTCGGGTGGCAGGTAGACCGTCGGCGGGCTGGCGGTCTCCAGTACCCGCAGGGCGCGGGTGCTTTGCGCGAGGACCTCAGTACCCGCCAGCACGCGGACAGGGCGTGTGCAGTCCACCAGTGCCGGGGGGCGGGGATAATCCCACACCGATTCCTGGCCGGGGCCGGGCGAGATTGCGAAATCGGGCCTGCGCTGGCCTTTGAATGTCCACATGCGCTCAGGATAACCTTTCTCGAGCGCGCGTGCAGGTGTGCCGCGCGGTTGTGCCCGGGTTGTCGGGCGCACGGCATGGCGACTGGCGCAGTGCAACTGGCGCAGTGCCCTCGAGCGTCTCCTGGTGTGCCCGCACACAAGCCCGGCATCTGATCTGCTAGGCTATGACTGTCGTACTCGTTTACCCAAGCTACCGTGAGGTCACCATGATATCCAGATTTTTGTCAGCACTGTTCGCCCTGGTGCTTGCCGCGACCACCCAGGCGGCAGGCGAATTGCCATTCAGCGTCGAGGTGGTCGCCGACTTCGACGAGCCGTGGGCGGTGGAGATGCTGCCGGACGGGCGGCTGCTGGTGACGGAAAAGAAGGGTAATGTCTTTATCGTCAAGCCCGATGGCACCCGAAGCCAGCCCGTGTCTGGCCTGCCGGACGCCGATTACGGCGGCCAGGGCGGCATGGGAGATGTTGCCCTGCACCCCGACTATGCCGACAACGGGATGGTGTATTTCAGCTATGCCGAAAGCGGGGTGGGCGGAACCCGCGGCGCAGCGGTGGCGCGAGGGGTGCTGGACAGCGACGCAGAGCGACCGAAGCTTGATAAGGTAGAGGTGATCTGGCGACAGTACCCCAAGGTCCTCGGGCGGGGCCATTTCGGGCACCGGCTGCTGTTCGATGACGCCGGGTACCTGTGGATCACCTCCGGCGATCGCCAGAAGTTCACTCCGGCCCAGGATATGCAGGCCAACCTCGGCAAGATGCTGCGGCTGAACGCCGACGGCACGGTCCCGGATGACAATCCTTTCGTCAATTACCTCGCGGACAATCCGCTGGTGGACGATGAGGCGGTTTACGGGGAGATCTGGTCACTCGGTCACCGGAATCCGCTGGGCGTCGCGCTCGACCTCGATGGGCGGTTGTGGGAAATCGAGATGGGACCCGCCGGGGGTGATGAGCTCAACCTGATTGAGCGCGGCGCCAATTACGGCTACCCGACTGTATCCAACGGCAAGCATTACGACGGGCGGGAAATGCCCGACCACGACACCCGGCCCGAGTTTGCGGCCCCGGCAGCATCGTGGACCCCGGTAATCTCCCCCGGTGACATGATCGTGTACGGCGGCAAGCTGTTTCCTACCTGGCGCGGTAACGCCCTGGTGGCGGGCTTGTCCTCCGAGGCGATTGTGCGGGTTGAACTGGGGGAGAAGGAGGCGAAGGAAGTCGAGCGCTACCCGATGGGTGCACGGATTCGCAGCCTGGCTGAGGACCCGTCCGGGGCGATCTGGGTCCTCGAGGATGAGCGGAAGGGGAGCAAGGGCCGGCTGTTGAAGCTCACCCCGGCGAAGCAGTAGCTCCCGTCCGGGTTACTGATTCATCACCAGTCCGCCATTGGGTGACAGGACCTGGCCGGTCATAAACTTCGCCTCATCGCTGGCGAGGTAGACCGCAGGCCAGGCGACATCGTCCCCGTCGCCGAATCGGGCCATCGGCGTTTGCGCCTCCAAGAGGGCGCGTGCCTCCCGCAGCGTCGCTGTGAGTGCGGTTTCAATGTATCCCGGCGCGAGGGCATTCACGCGGATTCCGCGGGAGGCGACTTCGCGAGCAACGGCGCGGGTGAAGCCGAGAATGCCGGCTTTGGCCGCTGAGTAGGCCGTCGCCATGCCACCGCTGGTACCCATGATCGACCCCATGTTGATGATGCAGCCGGAAAGCTGCGGGTTCATGATCTTCAGGGCCTCGCGGGTACAGAAAAAGGTGCCGTCGAGGTGAACGGCGATCATCCGGTGCCAGGCCTCGTCCGTCATTTCAACAGTGAGGTCGAGATGGCTTACCACTGGCCCGCCGGCCTCTCTCTCTGCCATCTGCTGCAGCGGTACCTCGTTGTAGCGCCGCACCACGTCCTCGTCGCCTGAGGCGGTCGCAAAACCCGCGTTGTTGACCAGGATGTCGAGCCGCGGGAAGTCTGCGGCGACCTGTTCGAACATGCGTTTCACGGCGGCGGAGTCGGCGACATCAGCCGTGATTGCAGTGCCCGCCACCGCATCTGCGGTCTCGCCCGCAGCCGCTTCATTGACGTCATTGATAATCACCCGAGCGCCTTCCTCGTGGAACCGCCGCGCGATCTGCGCGCCCAGTCCGTCCCCGGCGCCGGTGATCAGGGCGATTTTGTCTTTCAATCTGTCCATTGGTGTCCTCCCGCTTACTCATCTGGGTCTGGGTGCCGTCTGCAGCAGCATACAACGAATGCGCCGGCGAGGCGGGCGCCGCTTTCATCGCGACTACACTGTCTGGTGCGCTGACTGTCGCGGAGGAGGAGGTCATCGCGAAAGCCGTCATCGCGTGTGGCTGGCCGGGTTGGCGACGGAACGGCAAGATGCCTGTTCCCAGATAGGGGTTGGAGGGGGAATTTGGCGCGCCCGGAGAGATTCGAACTCCCGACCAACTGGTTCGAAGCCAGTTACTCTATCCAGCTGAGCTACGGGCGCAGGCTGAGCAGTATACAACGTCTGCAAGGCAGTCGCCCGGGGAGATTGCGGCTTTTTCGACTGCGCCGGATTGGGCGAGTTGTCGCCGCGGCGGAGCCTTCGCTGCTGCCACTGGCTGTGAATGCGAGCGACACCGCTTGCGCCCCCGCGGTTGGCCGCCAGGCTGCACTGGTGCGAGCGACCCGGTTTGCCTAGAATAGCGGCCCGATTTCAAAGAGGAGTGAACCATGATATCCGAGTCAATGGAAAAGGCGCTGCTGGGGCAGCTCAACGATGAGTTTTACTCGGCCTACCTGTACCTGGCGATGTCAGCCTACTGTGCGCATATCGACTTCAACGGTGCGGCCTCGTGGCTGAAACACCAGTACGAGGAGGAGCAGCTTCACGCCACCCGTATTTACAACTATCTCATCGACCAGGGCGCCCACGTCGTGCTCAAGGACATCCAGCAGCCGCCGGCGGAGTTTGGCACCATCCTGGACGTGTTTCGTTCCTCGCTCAAGCACGAGCAGACCATGACGGGGCGCCTTAACAACGTCAGTGACCAGGCGCTGAAGGAGAAAGACCACGCCACCTATAACCTGCTGCAGTGGTTCGTCAACGAGCAGGTCGAGGAGGAAGCGACGGTCAGCGAGATCATTTCCAAGCTCAAGCTGGTCAAGGACGACGGTTATGGACTGCTGATGATTGATAATGAACTGGGCGCACGCGCCGCACCTAACGTCGAGGTCTGAGCCCCGGAGGGCTATTCGAACTGGCTGGTGAATGCGTCGAGGCGCTGCTCCAGCTCCTCCAGCCGGGACCGGAGGCCAGCCACCTCGCTTTCGAGGGTGTCAAGGCGGGTGGGGCCCGGGGTGGCGCCGGCCTCGTACGACTCGGCCGGTGGCGACGCCGTCGCCTCGGGCGCGCCGCAGAGCAGGTGCGCTACCCGGGGCTCCTTGCGGCCCGGCTGGCGGGGTAACAGGGCCACGTACGGTCCGCCCCGGCGGTCCGATTCCAGGTCGGTAACGATCGCCTGCACGGTCGCGAGGTCGGCAAATTCATGAATCCGGGCGCACCGGGTGCGCACCTCACCGACCGTTTGCGGACCTCGCAGTAACAGCGTTGCCAGTACCGCGAGTTCCTCACGGTTGAAATTGAACTCCTCGGAAATCCGGTCGTGCAGACAGTGCCGGTACTTCGGCATGCGGTTGCGATTGGTGTTCCAGGTACTGGCCAGCGTGTGATCGATCAGGCTGTCCAGCGCCTCCTGCACCTCTGTTTCCGTCAGCGACATTATCGGGTCGCGGCTCGATTTCTGATTGCAGGCAACCAGCAGCCCGTTGAGCGTCAGGGGATACACATCCGGCGTGGTCGCCTCTTTCTCGACGAGGCAACCCAGCACCCGCGCCTCTATGGGTGTGATCGTCTGCTTCAAGCACCGGCCCCGGAGGGTGCGGACGCAGTTGTATCGCCGGCGTCGTCCCCGGTATCTGTCGCCCTGGCATCGGGTTCGTCCGCCTTCGTGTCCGCCGCTCCCTCGGCGCCGAGTTTCAGTTGCTTCACCGTATGTTGATGTTTTTCCTCGAGTTTGCCGGTCTCTTCACCGGTGGCGGAGGCGATGCCCGCGAGCTTGCGAATCTGGGCAGTCACGGCGCCAAGCGTCGATTGCTCCGTTTCCAGCGCAGCGACGCCTTTCTTCAGCTCGCCGGTCATTGCCGTCAGTTGCCTGCCGAGTCCGCTGGACACCTCGTCCGCATACAGCCGGGCGGCGTCCTGGTAGTTCTGCTCCGAGTTATCGATGCCCGACGCCAGCGCGGCTGCGGCCGCTTCCCGGATGTACTGGGCGGCGTCGGTGGTGAACCGGGTTTCCTTTACCCGGGCGGGAAGCTCCTGGGCGGGGTCGCCGATGATTTTGTTGCGGATCGCGTCCGCCGACCGAAACAGCAGCATGTCACCGAAGGTGCGGTGTATCGGTATATCGCTGAGGTCGGGTTGCGCGCTGTCGACGGGGCTGGGGTCTTCGAGCCGAGCTATGACCTGCTCAGATAGACCGGCGAAATCCAGTTTCAGTGTCGTCGCTGCGTCGCGGGCCGCATCATCCAGCTCCGCGCCGCCGAAGGGTCGAGCGGTAACCGCGCGCAACCCTGTCTCCGCCTGCTCACGGTATCCGGCGAGGGCCGTCGCGACGGCGCCCTGGACATCCGTATCCAGTTGCCGCAGCGATTGGTCCGAATCCAGCCAGGCGCCGGCCAGGGCCCGCGTGTGGGAATCGATGTCGGTCAGGCCGGACTCCCGCAGCGCTGCGCGCTCTGTAGCGAGTTGCGCCAGTGGAGCCTGTACCTGCGCGTTCCAGTCGATGTCGCCTGCGGTAGCCGCCGCATTGATCTGCTGTCGCCGGCTTGTGAGCTCGGCCTCCAGCTGCTCGCGGTGGGCTTCGATACCGTCCACGGTCTCCGACGTGCACAGGCTGTTGATCTCGTCGCTGATTTTGCCCGATTGCCGAATGGAGTCGGAGATGAATTCGATCAGGTAGTCGACGCTGTTGAGGTAGCTGAACAGGTCCGAGAGAAACTCGTCGAAGCGGTCGGGCGCCGTCGCGTCGGGCGCCGCTGCGTCGGGCGCCGCCGCTGCAGATACGGCCGTGCCCGCCTGTTCTTTCAGCCGTCGTGCGGCGGCGCTGCGCAGGTCGATAGGGTAGAGATGCAGCCGCCCGCTCTCGGCCGCACGCCGCAATGGGGCGCTCATGGTGAGCACTTCAAACGCCTTGACGATCTGGTCGGGATCACGGCTCTCGAGGCTGGGTTCCAGGCTGCCGTCCGGACAGAGGTCGCTCTTGCCGATGTCGATGTTGACCACCACGAATACACGGCTGAACTGGTCCAGCAGGTCGTTGAAGTCGCTGAATACCTGTTCCAGGAACAGGTTATCCGTCTTCACGATGAACACGGCGCAGGCGGCGCTGTCGCGAAACTCGCGGGTCATGTAGTCGTAGCCGAACTTCATCTTGCTGTACAGCCCCGGGGTGTCGACCAGCACGGTACCGGATTCCTTGAGTCCTTCCACCGGCAGCTCGACGTAGGCGCGGCGGATGGCGGAGGGCAGATGCGAGGCGGGGTCGAAGGTCTCCCCGAAGTCGTCCATGGCGCGGATGCGCTCCGAGAGCGTGCGATGGCTTTTTTCCAGCAGGTCCTTCAGCGCCTCAGCGGATTCGATGGTCTCCTGCTTGCCGCTGTAGCGGATGACCGAGTAGGCCGGCGTCTCGCCATACTTCAGGTAGACCATGCAGGGGTAGGCCGGCAGGCTGCTGACCTCGCTGACGTAACCGCCGCTGATCGCGTTGATCAACGTCGATTTGCCGCTTTTCAACGGCCCGAACAGGAGGACGTAAGCCTCCTGGCCCTGGACCTTGTTGATCAGCGCTTCCAGACGATGACCGGCGTTCGACAGGCCCTCGGTCATGCTGGCCGCCGCCGGTCCGCTGAGGTTTTCAGTGGCCTTCACGGTGTCGCCGAGTGCTTCCGACAACGGGAACAGGGCTTCACCGAACTCGCTGCAGAATTCCGAGATATTTGATTTCATGCTGGGTTCTCCAGGGGCGGGTCGAACTGCTCCGGCTCGCGGTTCGCCCGTGGCCATGGCCGGCTGGAAGGGTGGCTGGGTAACTGCCGCGCCACCCGTTCCCTGATTCTACATGGCGGGGTCACGCTTTCCTACCGGAGCCGGCCGTCGAACAGGCTACTCGGCTGGCGTTTCCACGGCCATGGGCCGGTCGGGGTCGATGCCCAGTGCCTCTTTGCGAGCGCGCACCATTGCGCGCACGTCAGCGAGCAACTCGCGCGCGTCGTAGACGATCCCGTCCTTGATCGTCCAGCGCACGCCACCGACCCGCTCGACCCGGCCGTTGTCGTCGTTGAGCTTGGGCACGCCGGTGCCGTAGAGCGACTTGAGGTTGTGCAGCGGGTTTTCGTCGACCACGATGAGATCAGCTTTCTTGCCGACGTGCACCGTGCCGACCTCGTCTTCCGTACCCAGCACGCGCGCGCCCATGCGGGTGGCCGCCCGGATCACCTCGAGGGGGTGGAAACCGGCTTCCTGCAGCAGCTCCAACTCCTGGATGTAACCGAAACCGTAGAGGCTGTAGAGGTAGCCGGTATCGCTGCCGGCCACCACTGTGCCGCCGCGGTTCTTGTACTCGTTGACGAACTGCATCCACAGCTGGTAGTTGCGTCGCCACTCCACCTCGTCTTCGGTGGTCCAGTTGAAGAAGAAACTGCCGTGCTGCGTACGGTTGGCTCGGTAGAACTCCCACAGGTTGGGCGCCGTGTACTGGTCGTGCCACTCGGCGCGATAGGCCCGCATCAGGTCGCGGCTGGCGAGGTAGATGGTGAAGGTGGGGCTGAGGCAGAAGTCGCGGTCCAGCAGGGCCTGCATGACCTCGTTCCAGCGTTCACTGCCGGGGCCCGCGGCCTGCTTCCAGAGGCGCCCGGCCTGGCCGAAGCGGTCCTGCTCATTGCTGTAGAGGTAGTCCGACGGATAGTCCTGGACCACCCGGTCAGTGAACAGGGCTTCCGGCAATCCGTACCAGTGTTCCATGCAGTCGAGCCCGTGTGCGGAGGTATCCATGACGTTCGCGTGCACCACATCAAGCTGCGCGTGGTGCATGGTCGTGCCCAGCCCCACCTTGCCGGCCTCGTCGAGAGCTGCCCAGAGGATGTCTTCCCGGGCGCCCATGAATTTGATGCCGTCCGCCCCCTTGCTTTTCATCGCCCTCACCCGCGCGCGAGCGTCGTCGGGGGTCAAGACCGGAGGCAGTTCTTCGTCGCCGTCCCGGCTGAGCAGGAAATAGGGGTAGGCGGTGATGCGCGGTGCGGTAATGGCGTTGCGCCCACTGAGTTCGCGCAGTGCGACCAGCCGGCTTTCCCCTTCGCCGCCGAAGACTTCCCGGATGCTGGTGACCCCGTGGCCCAGCCACAGTTTGAATATGTACTCCGGGCTGACGCCCTGGCCGCTGGCCTCGGAGTGAATGTGAGTGTGGGAGTCGATGAAGCCGGGGAGCACATAGCGGCCGTGGGCGTCGATTTCCCGGGTATTGCCGTCACCCGCCGATGGTCTCGCCGCCGGCTCGATAGGCACCCCCGGGGTGCCGACGCTGGCGATTTCGGTGATGCGATTGCCCTCCACCACGATATCGACCGGCCCGGTCGCCGGCGCCCCGGTGCCGTCGATCAGGTAGCCACCGCGCAGGATCAGCCGCTCGTAAGGCCCCGCACCTTCGTCCCGGGGCGGTACTTCATCGCCGATAACCGCCGGCCAGGGCGGCTCGGCCGCGGCGGGATAGGCATTCGGGAGCCACAGCAGTGAAAGCAGCGCCAGGATAGTGGGCAGTCGTCTACTCATTCTCGGGTGTACCTCTGGTTGCAGGTGACTTGGTTCAAGTGGCCGATGCGGGCGCGATGCCCGACCCCCAATCCCCGACCCCGGGTGCGGGGACGTCGCGGCGGCATCGCTGTGCCCGATACTCCACCGACAAGCATCGCGATGCGTTCCCGGACTATAATCGATGCCGTGTACGCTGTCGTCTGCTATGTCCGGGAGGTTATATGGAGTCCTACCTTGTTCCCCTGATGGGGGGATTGTTGATTGGCTGCGCTGCCACCGTAATGCTGCTGGCCCTGGGTCGCATTACCGGTATCAGCGGCATCGTCTGGGGCGCCGTCACGGGCGCGAGTGAAAACGGCTGGCGGTGGCTGTTCTTGCTAGGGCTACCGCTTGGCGCACTGCTGTACCACCTGGCCAGCGCTGCACCGTTTCCCGAGCCCAGCGCCAAGGCGGCCTGGGTCGCTGCAGTGGGCGGATTGCTGGTCGGCATCGGCGTGAAACTCGGCAGCGGGTGCACCAGCGGTCACGGTGTGTGTGGCATCGGCCGGCTGTCGCCACGCTCCCTCGTCGCCACCTGTGTCTTCATGGTGACCGGTGTTGTCACCGTGCTGCTGGTGAACCTGCTGCGGGGTGCGGCGTGATGCGTGCTCTGGTGGCTCTGGCCTGCGGGCTTGTGTTCGGCTTCGGCCTGGCGATGTCGGGTATGACCGACACGGCGAAGGTGATCGGCTTCCTGGACATTTTTGGTGACTGGGTGCCCGACCTCGCGTTTGTCATGGGCGGTGCGGTGCTGGTCACACTGATCGCTTTCCGCTTCGTGTTGCGCCGCGAGCGTCCGCTGTTGGTGCCCGCGTTTTCCCTGCCCTCGAAAACGGCGCTGGACCCGCGCCTGCTCTCGGGTGCGGCCATTTTCGGGGTCGGCTGGGGGCTCTACGGCTACTGCCCCGGGCCGGCGATTTCCGCCCTGGTGTACGGCGCTATCGATACGGTCATCTTCGTGGCCGCCATGCTCGCTGGTATGTGGGTGGCGAGCCGGCTGCCTACTGGCTGAGGCCCGCATGCATCCCGGGGCTGCCGCGGCATTCGGACAGGATGTGACGCCTGCCGGGGCTTCCCGGGGAAAACCCTGAGAATTCATCAGTTTCTGCTTCACCCGGGTAATCCGTTTTGTCAGTATCGATGCGTATCGGGCCGCTTAGACGGCTCGGGGGCGTGGCGACGTTGGCAACAACAGGAAACACATGGAACTGAAATGGGTGGGGCTGCTGCGGTTGGCGGCCCCGTTGTTGATACTGGCGCTGGCACTGGGGCTTCGACCCCGGGTGGGGCAGTTCGGGAGCGAGTCGCTGGTGCTCCTGGGCTACCTGCCCTGGCTGCTGACCGCGGTCACTGCGATTCTCGCCTGGCAGTTCAATCGGCTAAGGTTTCTGCTGCTCGCGGTTATTACCGCGATCGCCTACGGCGTGGTGCAGCTGCGTTTGCAGAGCGCACTCAGTAATCCGGACGCTTTCGAGGCCTTCGCAGGCCTGAGCTATGGGCTGCCAGTGACCCTGACAGCCCTGTTACTGGTGCCGGAGAAAGGAATTCTCAACCGCTTCGGGCTGACCACGGTGGGCATTGTCTTCGGGCTGGCGCTGGCGGTCGGTGGCCTGGCACCCTGGTTTGCCGGCTGGTTCCCGGACCACAGTGAGTGGTTTGCATTGCGTCCCGTTGCCTCATTTATCCTGCCCTGGGCATCCCGCGGGCTATTTGCCGGCGCGATCCTGGTTGGATTGGCCATGCTCCTGTGGCGAAACACCGCCTGTGAGGCGGTTATCCTCGGCACCCTGGTGGCGATGTTCCTGGTGCTGGACCTGCTGCACCTGGAGCACGTGTCCATCGTGCTCTTCACCGCGGCAGGTTGCGGGCAACTGTTGGGCATTATCCGTAGCTCCCACGCGATGGCCTACCGCGATGAGCTTACCGGCCTGCTCGGTCGACGCGCATTGAACGAGCGCTTGAAAGGCCTGGGGCGGACCTATTGTGTCGCCATGCTGGACGTGGACCGGTTCAAGAAATTCAACGACACCCACGGCCACGACGTGGGCGACCAGGCCCTTAAACTGGTCGCATCCCGCATCGCGCGGGTAACCGGTGGCGGCACGGCCTACCGCTACGGCGGTGAGGAATTCTGCGTCGTCTTCCCGCGGCGCCAGCTCGCCGATTGCATCGAGCCGCTGGAGCGCGTGCGGCAGTCTATCGCCGAATACCGATTGGTGCTGCGGGACCAGAACCGGCGCCCCCGGGAACAGAGCGAGGGAGCCAGGCGCCGGGGTCGCATGGCCACCAAGCACAGTCCCGGCTCGGTGGCGATCACTATCAGTATCGGCCTTGCACAGCGCTCCGAAGACGATACCAACTACGCCGCCGTGTTGCGCGCCGCCGATGAGCAGCTGTACCGCGCCAAGCGCGCCGGCCGAAACTGCCTCAAGCACTAGCCCACCGGGCTTGCAGACCGATTGCCTACATTGGGCGCCCCGTGAAGGTTCTCTAACCGGGACACCCATCGTAACTCGGGGGTCTAACCGGGAGGTCTAACCGGGACACCCATCGTAAATCGTGAGCACCAAGACCGTCACGGATTGGGGTGGGTGTCCTGGTTGTCCTCCTCGGTTGTGTCCATCAGACCGACGGAGGGGTGGGTGTCCTGGTTGTCCTCTGGTTGTCCCCCGGATTGGGGTGGGTGTCCCGTCAAGGATTGCGTCAAGGATTGTTCAACTTAAGCTCATGCCAACATGACTGGCGCTCATTGTCAGAATCATTAAAGTATCTGCAGGGTGCAAGCGAGGGAGGCGGCGGTTGTGGCTTTGACAGGAAGAGTGGGGGACGCCGATATCCGGCTGTTGCGCATTTTTCGCGCGGTGGTGGAGACCGGTGGCATCTCGGCGGCGGAAGTCGAACTCAACATGACGGTGTCGGCTATCAGCGTCGCGGTGGGTGACCTGGAAAAACGCCTGGGAATGAAGCTGTGCCAGCGCGGGCGCGCGGGTTTTTCGCTGACGGACCAGGGCGAGCAGCTCTACCAGGCGATACTCCAGCTGATGACGTCGCTGGAGAATTTCCGTACGGAAGCGAACAGCATCCACGAACAGCTGCGCGGCGAACTGAACATCGGTATTACCGACAACCTGGTCACCATGTACACGCACATGCGGGTGACCAATTCCCTGGCGGCGCTCAAACGCCGCGGTCCCGACGTACAGATCAATATCCGTATGATGCAGCCGGCGGATATCGAGACGAGTGTCCTCGACGGTCGCCTGCACGTGGGCGTGGTGCCGGCCCTGAAGCCGCTGTCCGGGCTGGTCTATCATGAGCTTTACGAGGAGGAGAGCCAGCTGTACTGCGGGCACCTGCACCCGTTGTATGGTTGCGCCGAGGCTGAGCTGGACGAACAGACCGTGCTCGCCCAGGACGCCGTCGTCATGGCGCGCGGGGTTCCCGATGACGCCCGCGCGCTGTCGCAGGCGATGAAGCCCTCAGCGACCGCGACCGAGCGTGAGGGCATCGCGTTCCTGGTGCTGTCCGGCGAGTATATCGGTCTGCTACCCACGCATTACGCTGAGCGCTGGGTTGGTGAGAGGCGCATGCGCGCGCTCATGCCTGAGCAATTCCACTACCAGACCACCTACACGGCGGTGACCCGTAAGGGTGGGCGACCCAACCGGGTGCTGGAGACCTACTTGGAGGAACTGGCCCGCGCCGAGAACGACCGGCCCGGTTTCTAGTCTGCCTCGCCCACCGATTGTCGTCGCCAGGATGGCCGCAGCAGACAGTCGGTGAGCGAAGCGAACTAAGCCCGCCTGTTGGTGTCGGGTGGACGCTCGCCCAGCTCGGAGCGCCCAAAACGCCTGGCGTTATTGCACTTGAAGTGAGACCGACCGGGGTGTTGCGTCAGCTTGCGACGCCCTGCAGCCAGCCCGCCAGCCAGAACACGGCCATCCCCGCGGCGAGCGTGTAGATATGGTTGCGCGTTCGCCAGGCCGCGAGGCCGGCCGCGACCAGTCCCGCCACTTCAGGTATGCCGGCGGTCACCTTGCCGTCCCCCGAGACCAGCATGGTGGCGATGAGGGCGCCGAACACGGCTGGCCCCACAAATTCCATCGCCAGGATCAGGTTGGGCGGGATTCTCCGCTTTGCCAGCATCAGGATGAAAAGCGCCCGGCTTAGGTAGGTGCCGCAGCCCGTGACGACGATGGCCAGCAGGGTCGTCATCGTCGCAGGGCGTTGAGTATGAAGCCGGTGGCGATACCGGCGGAGGCGCCGATCAGCAGCCCGGTCTTGTGGGGCAGGCCACCGGCGATGAAGGCGATCCCGGCCGCGACCAGTGCCGCCGCGGCCTTGGGCCATGCGTCGATGGTCATGACCAGAATCCCGAGGAACAGGATGGGTATGGCGAATTCCAGCTGCCATGCGGCGGGAATGACAGGGCCCAGTACCAGCCCGAGCGCTGTCGCCGCCAGCCATAGGGTCCAGAACATGATGCCCAGGGTAAGGTAGTACACGCGAAACACCGCGGGGTCGTCCTGCACCCGCGGCAGTGAGAGCGCGAACACCTGGTCGATCAGAAAATAGGGGCCCACCCAGCGAAACCACGGGGGCTGTTGCTGGAACGTGGGAGCCAGGGCGGCCGAGTACATGAGGTGGCGGGCGTTGACAATCAGTGCCGCACCGACGGCGGCCAGGATCGCGGCACCGTCGCGCAGCAGGGAGAGCAGTGTGAGTTGTGACGCGCCGCCAAAAATGATCGGTGAGCTGCTCCAGCCCAGCAGCGGGCTGAAACTGGAATCCATGATCACGATGCCGAGCACGAAGGCGAAGGGTATCGCCGGGAGGAAGACCGGCAGCATTTCTGTCGCGGCACTGCGAATCAACGCTCGTCGCTCGGCGGATGTCAAGGTCGATGCCCCGGCATCGGTCGGATTCGGCCAGGTGCTGTCGCCGCACCCTTCGCCTCCACGCCGGCAGTATCCCCCGAAGGCTGCCCGGGGGGTCGCGAGCACTGGCTGGAGGCGCCGATCATTGCGGTCCGCTCAGATCGCCTGGCGGCGCACAGGGCGGGGAAGGGCGCCCGGCGTCAGGCCGCGGCTTCCTCATTCTGGTCGTCCTGCTCCGCGACCGCGTCTGCCGCCGGCTCCAGCGCTTCGAGGCGCTCTTCCAGCTCCTTCACCTTCTGCTCGAGGGTGGCGTTTTCTCCCCGGGCTTCGCTGAGGGACTTCTGCAGCAGGTCATTGGCCTTGGTGCGCTCGGCAAGCTTCTTCTTGCTGGCGTCGAGGTTCTTTTTCATCCGCTGGGGATCGTATTGCTTCAGGCTTTTGTTCTCGGCCCGCTCGTCGGCGAGCTCTTTCTGCAGCGTCTTGGTGCGCTTTTTAAGCTCGGTGATGTCGGTCTGGAGATTTTCGGAGCGGTTGTGCAACTCGCGGTTGCGCTGTTCGATCTTCTGGTTGCCGGCCGCTTTGCCGGACATTTCGCTGATCGTTTCCAGCTGTTTTTCAATGGTGCCCTGCTGGCTCTCGACCTGTTCCTTAAGCTCACCAATCTCGCCGGTCAGCGTTTCGATCTCCGCATTTTTCGCATCGAGCTGGCCCTGGTATTCGGCGCGGAGTTTCTCTTCCAGTTCGATGACTTTTTCCAGTTTGTTCAAACTCAACATAGGCTGTTTCCTGTTCAGATTCCCGGCGGCCGGGGGTGGGTTGTAATGAAAATCCGGCGGACCGTTGCCTTCCAGGGAGGGCAAGCGCCGGTATGCGCGTAAAGTTCGACCGTAGAATACTGATAGAAAACAATGAGATAGCGAGCCCTGGAGTTTTCGGGGTCGCGGCCGGCCGAGCAGGTGTCCAACGGGAGCGTGATTTTGCGCTCTTTCCCGCCATAACGCAAGGGCGATATCCCTATGAAAAACAAGAAGTTGTCACACTTTGTGATCAGCGCTGGGCACAGTCCGGACAGCGTGGTGAATATTTCCGCTGCCGCGGCGGACCGGGCCCGACCGGCGCGCTCATGATACGAACCCCGGCAGCGGGTCTGGCAGACTGTTGGCAGCGCCCCGGTTGGGTGCGACACAGGGCGGGCTTCGCCAGTAAAGCCGCAGCTTGTGCAACTGTGTAGTTGGCGATTGAGCCTGCGTTTGACGCCTTGCCTGGCGCCGGAGAAACTTTAACGGTCTGCTAGACTGCAAATCACCTACCGCGACCAGGATGAACGCATATGCCAGTTAACCGCAGGACCCTGCTGGGCGCCACGGGCGCGATGTCATTGCTGCCCCTCGCCCTGGTCACACCGGCGCTTCGGTCCACGGCGCGTCCGGGTAGTGAGGGCGCCGTCGCCGACAGTGTTGTGCTCGGTGCGCGGGTGTTCACCATGGACGAGGCGCAGCCGCGGGCGGACGCTCTCGCCATTCGCGGTGATCGCATTCTGGCGGTCGGGACCAACGAAGCGATCCGCGCCTTCGCCGGACCCGATACCGTCGAGATCGATGCGGGCGGTGCGGTCGTCACCCCCGGCTTCATCGACGCCCACAGTCACCCGCTACTCGCCCAGGAGGCGGTGGGCGTGGACGTGAACCTGCGCTCTATCGTGGAGGTACAGCAGGCGCTGGCTCGGCAGGCGGCGCAGTCGCCACCCGGTACCTGGGTGCTGGGGGTGATGTACGACGATACCAAGTTCCGTGAGGGCAGGCCGCTGACGCGCCGGGATATCGACGAGGCGGTGCCCGATCAGCCGGTGTTTGTCGCCCATCGCGGCGGGCACACGGCGGTGGTCAACAGTGCCGGTTTTGCGGTGGCGGGAATCACCGCCGATACCCCGGACCCGGAGGGTGGCAAGTTCTATCGCGCCAACGGTGAGCTGACCGGCAAGGTCGCTGAACACGCGATTGATCCGATCCGGGCGGCGGGCAAATGGCCGGAAATCGACCGTTCTGTGCGCCGGGAATCCGTGCGCCTGACCTCCCGAAAAATGGCCGCCGCGGGGCTGACTTCCACGACCGACGCGTACGGCATTCGCGATGACTTCGTGGCCTACCAGGACGCCGTGGCCCGCGATG
The DNA here is from genome assembly GCA_963753815.1 of uncultured Gammaproteobacteria bacterium. Taxonomy (GTDB): domain Bacteria; phylum Pseudomonadota; class Gammaproteobacteria; order Pseudomonadales; family Halieaceae; genus CAVWDU01. Next base: position 732,497 of record CAVWDU010000003.1, on the reverse strand, counting down.
AGATGTCTTTCCGGCTCTCCTTCATGCCGGGCGGCAACACCGATATGTTTCAGGCCATGAAAACCGCGGGCATCCGCTCGGGCTTCGGCGACGACATGTTGCGCATCGGCGCCGTGAAGTACTCCGCCGATGGTTCGGCTTCCGAGCGCACCATGAGCATGAGTACACCCTATGCGGGCCGCCCCGATGATTTCGGTATTCTCACCATGTCCCAGGAGGCGATCGACGAGGCGGTTGCAGACGCGAGCGCCCACGATTTCCGTATCGGCATCCACGCCAATGGTGATGTTGCCATCGATCGCGTGCTCTTGGCCTATGAGCGGGTGCTGGCGAAACACAGCGGGCCGAACCCGCGTTACCGCATCGAACACTGTTCACTGGTCAACGAAGATTTGCTGCGCCGCATCAAGGCCACCGGCGTGGTGCCGACGCCGTTCTATACCTACGCCCACTACCATGGCAACAAGTGGGTGGAATACGGTCCGGATAAGATGGAACACATGTTCGCCCACCGCAGCTTTCTCGACCACGGCATCCCGGTAGCACCGGCATCGGACTTCACGCCCGGACCGTACGAGCCGATGATGGCCATCCAGAGCATGGTAACGCGGAAGGACCTGCAGGGTCGGGTGTGGGGCCCCAGTCAGCGCGTCAGTGTCGCCGAGGCCCTGCGCGTCTGCACACTCCACGGCGCCTACGCATCGTTCGAAGAGCAGGAGAAGGGGTCCCTGACTCCCGGGAAGCTGGCCGATTACGTCGTTCTCGGCGCCGACCCCCACGAGGTGGAGCCGGACCGGATCAAGGACATCCGGGTGCTGCGCACGGTGCTGGGCGGCCGCGATACGTTTGTCGGCTGAACCGCAGCTGGCGACTCAGAAAAGAGGAGTCGCCAGCGCCTTCGCTTCGGCCTCACAATCGACCGTCGGTTCAAGTCCTGCTGCACGGGCACGTGCGATGTCCTTGCGCGACGCTGCCATTGCATCAACGAATTCTTCCTTGCTGTGCAGTTTGGCAACCGCCGCGGCGCCGGTCATGCGGCCGGCCACGACGTCGCTGTACCAGTGCACATTACAGACGTTCCTGCTTTCACCGAAGGCGCGGCCGCGGGCCAACAGCGCCTCGGCGCGTTCCGGCACCAGTTCAGTCAGAATCAGCGCCCAGCCCCAGCCAACGGCCGTGTGGCCCGATGGGTAGGACCCGTCCTTGCGCAGCGCGGCTTCGTCCTGTGGTGTGCATGTCGTTTCCTCTCTCACCATAAACGGGCGCTCTCGCTGGTAGGTGTTCTTGGCGGCATAGGGCGACAGGCCGATATCCGTTAGCGTTCGCCACAACAACATGTAGAGAGCAGGCGTATCCTCGCTGTTTACCGGAATGCCCAGCGCGCATTGGAAAACATCTGCGGGCACAGGGAAGTGAAGATCGGCATCGTGCGCCGCCAGGTCCCAGCGGGAGGTGCCGCGAAGTTCCTGCATCGAATCCGCCCACGCGGTATCCATCGCCTGAATTGCCGAATCCCCGGTTGGGGATGGCAGTACGAATACTTTGCTATCCACCTGCTCTTCCATCGTCAGGTAACCCTGGAGCATGCCGGGTGCAATCTCCTCGACCTGGGCGGCAACCGGCCCAGCCGGAGCCGCTGGATCGCCACTACCGGACGTCGTGCCGCAACTGCTGAGGGCTGCTGCCGTCAGAATGCAAATCAGAGGTGAGTATGAAGCTCTCATGAGGTCTCTCTCCCTGCAGGTAGCGATGGACGCACCGGCTGCTGTCAGTTCATCCGGGGCATTGCGGAAATTATTTTCTCGGAGAGTTCTCTTTCCATATCGAGTTCATCGGCAGCAGCAAGAATGATGTCCGCGATGCGATATCCGGCGAGAGCCATGCGGCGTGGCACAACTTTCTGCATATTCTCCCAGTACTCGTCAGGCACAGCCGGAGCCACTTCCACGTGTGAAATCCCTTCCAGAATATATCTCGCCATGTTGGCGATCAGCCGATCCGAGTCCGAATCCAGATCCGGGTCCGGTACCATCTCGATATCGTAGGCCCAGTCTTTCGCCACCTGGTGGCTTTCCAGCGCCCACTCACGAAACGACTCAGGTCCCTTGAAGGGCGACAGTTCAGGCAGTGAGGAACGCGGGAACATTGTCATAATTTCCTTCGCGTAACCATCGACGTCTGCAAGCTCTGTTGATCGCCTTGTATTGCTGTCCCAGAGAATATGCAACGGTATGGCGGAGTCAGCGAGGGGGTCCCATACGTATGCCAGTGCCCCCGCCGCATTCCCGCTCGGAAAATCTTTTGATACCAGGTCACTGACGTGCAGCGGTTGGTGGAGGTCTCCCATGATGTGCATGACCCAGCTCAGCGCCAGAGCGCGTTCAAACGGCTGGCTTTCGGGATTGGCCAGCATGCCCGCGTTCAGCGCCAGGGCCTCGAGTGCGTTGCCGACCGGCTTGCCCTTCCTGGACTCAACCAGCGCCTCAGCTTCGGGGGGTGCATCGTCTGCCAGAATGGGCCAGCGCGCCGTATGCCATGTGGGTTTGTCATCGTGAGTGAATTTCGAATCGTCCGGCCACCGCGATGCTTCTATGAACATGCGGCGGGTGCGCTCCTTGCCCCTGGCGCCGACGGTGGCGACCCAGAACGGCGCGGGGCGGGGGTGCTTGATCAAAAGCAGACCAAATTTATCGATCAGGTCCGGGCGGGACTTCTCAATCTCTGCAAACGCGATAACAGCGGTGGTCATATGTCCGGGATGGTCCCAGGCAAGCGTATTCAGCGGCATGATTCCGATGCAGGTGGAAATCGCGATCACTTGCAGACAGATTTTCATTGCTTTGTCTCCGGGGCGTCACTGTGTTTTGTTCGGGCACAAACGCTGAAGCTCCTGCTTGCTAGCGCGCTGCTACTCGGCTCCCTTGCGGTCATAGGCGCCGAACAACGATGGATCCAGTCCTTTGCGATCGAACACGCCTTTCAGCGCGATATTGGCGATTTCCGGTCCGTCCTCCGCCATTGTCACCCACATGACGTGATCGACGTTGCCCGGGCCGTCATGATGGAAGGACGCTCCCGCAGGGCCCATCGTGATGTGTTCATGGCCATCGAGAAGATCGTAGTCATAGTAATGAAGGTGTCCCGCGAGGACGGTATGTTTGCGGCCCTTGAGCATGCCCTGAATGGCCTTGAAACTCTCCGACGCGTTTTCCCACGCGGGCTCATGCAGGAAAACGAAGGTCCAGCGGACATCTGAATGCTGTGCCAGAGTCTTTTTCACGAAGGTAAGCTGTTCGTCACTGAACTCCACGGGCTTGCTCAGCCCGGCCACAACGGCTTCATCGGCCATAAACTCGTCGAGCATCGCCTGGGCCCTGGCGGGATCGGATACCTGAAGCTCGTTATAGAGTTCCAGTTTTTCCCTTATGCCCTCCGGGGCTTCGCGTGGCGGGTCTTCACTGTTGAGAACCAGGAATAAGACGTCCTTGTACCTGAAGTAGTAATGGGCAGCGCCGTAGCGTTCGGCCCAAACCTCCGCCGCTGTGTCATTGGCAATGTCGTGGTTTCCAGGCGTGCGGAAGAACGGCATGTGAAGGTCGTCCAACATGTCGTCGACCCCCTGCCATTCTTCGTTGAGTTCACCCTTGTCGTCGCTGTAACCCTCGATGTTATCGCCGACGTTGATGACAAATTCCGGCTGCAGCAGGTTGATCTGCCTGATCGCCAGTTTGAAAGTCTCTTCCTGGTTTGCACCTCCCGTACGGTCGCCGATAACCAAAAATTGAAAGGCTTCAGGATCGTTCTGAAACGTTGCGGACGTCCAGGGCTTGTTGCCGGGAAGCGCCTTTTTGTCATAACTGAAGTCGGCGGAAACCTGGTAACTGCTGGTCAGAAAACCGGCTGCCAGCAGCAAGGTACCGAGCTTTTTGGCTGAAGATTTAGTGGTCATTGCTATCTCCCTGTCTGGATTGAGTATTCAGCGTCCCGGAAGCGAACAACCACACAATCATTCGCTACCTGCCGGCTCCACTTATTGCAGTATATGCCGGAGTTATCGAAGCGACCTGTCATTAGGTGCCAGGTGTCGTCTGGGATATGATCCAGATCAGGCAGTTGATGAATAGGTCATGCAAGCGTGTCTGCGACCCCGAGCAAGGTCAGGATTCCAGCGACGCGTGCGGCGCTGATCAAGCGTTATCTGCGCGGGCTGGAATCCATTGGAACTCCAGTTGACCAACTGCTGTCGGGCGCTGGTATTTTCGAAGAAATCCTGGAATCTGATGAAGCGCTCGTCCCTCTCAGGCGCGCTTTCAAATTCGGAGAACTGGCCTGTCACGCAGTCGGCAGTGATCATCTCCCTCTGGTTATCGGCCTGCCGGCGACCCTCGGTGGATATGGGTCTTACGGGAAGCTGGTCTCGGAGTCCAGGACGGTTTACGAGTACCTTGAAAAGGGCGCCAAATTGTACAACCTGCTTATAACCGGTCAGCGATTATGGCTGTCCAGGCACCGTGATCACTTTCGCCTTAATCTGGACACGGTTGGCGACCCAGGCCTGGGTTCGTATCAGACCCATCTCCAGTCTATCCTCACGACCATCGCAGTCCTCAAGTGCTCCCTGGGATCAGGCTGGGCACCGGGAGCGATCAGTTTGGCCTACAGAAGCAGGGAGAACCTGCCGGATTCCGAGCTGCTGGATGGCTCGCCGATCTTTCGGGGTTCCGGCCTAACCTTCATAACGATCTCCAATTTTGAGATGACCAGGGTGTTTCAAGGTGATGGGACGGAAAAAGCCGGCGAACCCGGGGCGGCTGCATCACGTTCAATACCCCTGGATTTTCCAGACTTGGTGGAGTTCCAGATTGAGTCTTTATTGTCAGGCGGCAAACTTCACATCGATCTCGTTGCGGAATCGATGATGATGAGCCGGCGCAGTCTGCAGCGCAGGCTGGCAGAGAGTCGGCAGAGCTATTCCCACCTGCTCTCGGAAACCCGTCTCAAGCTTGCAGCTGAAAGGCTCGCTGGATCCGATCAAACGGTGACAGACATTGCCGTGGAACTCGGCTACAGGAATGCGTCGAACTTCACCAGAGCGTTTCGTCAAAGAACGGGTGTGTCACCGTTACATTTCAGGACAACATCAGCGGAAGAGCCGCAGTCTCCCCAGCTTCGACGCACCATCGCGTATTCTCGAGATTAACAGAAGGTTCGTTGAGCGGCATTCTGCATACTGGCGAGGCGTCATTCATGATGCCAGGCTCGGGTTGAGGCCGCGCTCCGATGTGAACATGAGGTCATTGGCCGCTGAGCCGGTACGTGGGTAGCCCGTTCTTCTGAGTGTGATGCACCAGCCGCAGCAATGGCAGGCGACTCATAGCTACCCAACCGGTTATAATTCAAGGCGTTGTTTCAGATTTTTGCCTTCGGGCGCTAATGGACGTGTATGAATACCCAGGCAACCTCGATTCCTGATCTTGCGAGCGAACTACCGCCCGATGCAGGGGATGTTCCCTCCTGGCTGGAGGAGGCGCTGCTGGTTCCACGGGAGGAGGGCTGGGTAAAGTCTGGTGGTTGCGATATCCACTATTTCCACTGGGGCAATCCGGAGAACCCCGGGTTGTTGCTGATGCATGGGTTTCTGGCCCACGCCCGTTGCTTCGCATTTATCGCCCCTTTTCTGGCTAAGCAATATAATGTAGTGGCGTTTGACTTATCCGGAATGGGGGACTCGGGTGTGCGTGAGTCGTATCCTGATCCCGTGCGCGCTGCCGAAGTAGAGGATGTGGCGCGTGCGACAGGCTTGTTCGAGCACGCGGTCAAACCCGTTGTGATCGCCCACTCCTATGGCGGCCATGTCGCGTTAACAGCGATGCAGGATCGGCATACATTGTTTGGTGGACTGATCATCTGCGACCTGATGGTGCTGCGCCCGGAGCGACTGAAGGCACACTTCGATACGGAAAAGCCGATGCGCTCAGACCGGAGTCGCCCCAATCGCATCTATCCTGATTATGAAGCGGCCAAGGGGCGGTTTGTGCTGTCCCCGTCGCAGCCGGTGAATGCCCCCTACCTGCTCGACTACATGGCCTATCACTCTCTCAAGCAGGTTGAAGGGGGGTGGACCTGGAAATTTGATACGAGCGTATTTCAAAGTGACTTTGGCGCTCAGGAGCGCATGTTGCAGCAAGGAAAAACCATCGCTGCAACGCCGGGTCGCAAAGCCATCGTCTATGGTCAGGATAGTGTGCTTTTTGACGATGATTCAGCCGACTATTTTCGTGAGTGCGGCGGCACGGACGTCCCGATCATCGGTATTCCCCGCGCCCGTCATCACCTGATGCTGGATGAGCCAATCGCATTTGTGAGTGTGCTGCGCTCGATTCTGGCGCAGTGGAGCACGCAAGTCTCACGCTGAGCGTGCCGCTATTCGAATGACAGCGGGTACAACCTGCCGAACTCGCGTCTGGCAGACTCGTGGTCTATTTTCCGGCCCCAATTGAGTATCGTAAAACCGGCCGACCCCAACTCCGATATAGCCGGCATTTCACCTGTAAACACGCTCTTTCGGTAACCTTTGATCAGCTGTGGCTGCAGGCCGAGCCGATGCCAGTGCGACAACAGATAGGTCGGCTCAAATAATAGCCTGGACCGGTTCCATTGCTCGGGAATTAATGACAGCGATTGCCGATCTACCACTCGCGGAATGTGCATCACCGGGTTTGGCGCTGGGATATTCTGGCAGTCAAAAAAGGTCAGCGTATCCCACAACCAGCGGTGCCAGTTGGATAGCTTGCGGTTCGGCCGGTTGGCCCGTTTTCTGGCAACGATTGGTTGGCTGAATTCCCGCACCGGATCTGCCACGGGGCGCAGCAACAGCATGTCGTCATGCCACCAGATCCAGCTCTCGTAGTAGCGGGAGAAGACCGCCTGGTGCTCCCAGAACCGCTGGACCTTGTTTGCGTCCTGTGAGTGTTGCCAGTCCGTGATTGCAGATACTGCATTGCGCTCCAGCCAGTCTGGCGGCGGCAGATCCTTCGCCTCGCAAATCAACGCAATGGGCCAGTCTCCAAGGTAACGTCGGATCGAGGCGATAACTACCGGCAGGTAGTCGTCCTTCTTCGGACGGTAGCTGATGGCAATCGGAGGTTTAAATGGCACTTGAGCAGTAGACTCCCGCTGGCGGAAACGTCGCTTTCATACGAAAAGCAGTTGAGGCGCTCATTGCGCAGAGCTAGACTCGAGTAAAGTGTAGGCCAATCACGCACTATTCCACGACTTTGGGAATTTTTCGCGTGATTTACAAGGAGATTATCATGAAGAAGTTTGTCGCCGGTTCAGTTATCGCATTGGGCTTTGCCCACGGCGCTTCGGTGGCGGCGCCGACGCTCCAGTTAAAGGGGTCAGCGGGGCAGAGCCTGCTCACTCTGAACAAGGATTTTTTGGGTTCGATGGAGGCCGCCGGGGTAGTCAGTTCAGCGATCAAGCCTGCCAAGCGTGGTCGGAGCATTGGTCAGCTGCGTTTCCCGGTCGGTGGTGGGGTCATTGATCTCTCAGGGTATACCGGTGAGATAAACCATACTGGTGGGTTTCGCCTGAAAGGTCTCGATGGAACCCTCGTCGCGTTTCACAACCTTTCGCTGGAGATGCTCGGTGACAGCCTTCAGGTGACAGGGGTGGTCGAGATTGACGGCGATATCTCCGAGAGGATGCCGGTTTTTAATCTCGTGCTGATCGACGAGAGTGAGATCTCAATCAACAAATCCGGCAAGGTGGTGTCCAGGAAGATTGTCCTGACATTGACTCAGGACACCTCTGACCTCCTGAACACCGAACTGGGCCTGTTCGTGCCGGCCGGGGAAGAAGTTGCGAGGATAAGGGGCAAGGCGAAACTGGTCGGCTATAACTCGAATGACAACAAGGACGACGACTCGGACGACTCGGACGACTCGGATGACTCGGATGACTCGGATGACTCGGATGACTCGGATGACTCGGATGACTCGGATGACTCAGATGACTCAGATGACTCGGACGACTCGGATGACTCGGATGACTCGGATGACTCGGATGACTCGGATGACTCGGATGACTCGGATGACTCGGACGACTGAAGCCGCGCCGGTTGGAGGCAGAGTATCCGCAGTTCACCTTTCCTGGCCTTTGCATTCGCCGTGTTCAGCCAGAACTCTCTAAATCGTCCGAATACCAAGCCGACCCATGGTTTGGTCCTGTATCTGATGGGAAATGCGGCTTGGATTCAGCAGTCAGGGAACGATCTACCGCAATGAGCGGCTGCACCTAAAACCCGGTGGGTGGTCCGGTTAGCAACGCATGATAGCAGGGCGCCAGCGGCCATCATGATCACGCACCTCGTCAGTTTTCCACCGGCACTCGCAGTCTAGCTGTCCGGATTCGCTGACGGGCATTGTTTTGTCTCGCGTTGCTCCTCTCGCTTTGGGCCAGCTCCAGGGCAGCAGGCTGAATTTGTGCTCAGCTACCGCCCGGCACCACAGTGGTTACCGTCGGGTTAGTTACATCGCGCGCGCGCAACACCAACGGCAGCGTTTCGTTGACCAGCCAGTAGTTAAGCAGGTTTGCGTAGAACGGGTTGCCCGGGAACGGGACGCCGCTGACACCGCCGGCCCAGATCGACTCCGCGCCACTTTTGAAAGCCCCCTGCGGCTCGCTCACGAAGCGTCGGACGGGGCCGCTGCCGAACATGAAGTCGTTGAGATCATCGGCTCTCGCGCTGTGCGACGAGGCGTCCACCACGTTGAATCCACCATCTGTGGGAAAGCCCCTGAGTCCCGGTACCGGCTGCGGGAACACTTGCGGAGGTTGTGGCGGGATGCTGAATGCATCAATGAAGGGGTGATCGAGAACGATACGGTGGAGTTTGCCCCAGCGGTAGTCGGACTGGTTCGTGGAGTTGGCGAAAGCCGGTGCAAACTCGTCGCTTGCCAGCAGGTCCAGCGCCGCCTGCAGTGCTGACAGCAACTTATAGTCGCGTTGGTCCAGCGGGTCGCCGATATCACTCGTGGCAAAGAAATCGATGATTCCGGTGCCGCCGTCTGTGCGCAGAATGTGCTGCATCGCTGTCATTGCCTGTGCGCTGCCCGGCCTGGGAAGGCCTGCGAGCGGCTCATCCAGCAGCCGGCGCACCGCCTGGCCACGCCAGACGCTGTAGAGGGTGGCGGCGACGCTGCGATCGATCTCCGCGGCGCCGGGTGCCGGCAGCAGGGTCCACGTCGGTACCACCGGATCGCCGTCGTCGTAGCCCGCCTGCAGCCCGGTGGGCGTGCTGAAGTCCCAGTCGGCCAGCCGGCCCACCGCTTCGGCGACGCGTGGGTCGCCGGCCAGGTCGGCGAGCTTGTCAGGTTTACCGGGCTGCCCTGCATTGTCGAAGGCAGCCAGAATATAGGGGACGAAGAAACGGGCATCCAGCAGGGTGACATCCGACTGGATGGACTGCAGGTCCGTCTTGCTGAGTTCACCCTGGCTGTCGACGTAGTCACGAACCCGCCGGGTGATGGTCCCGGCGCGGAACCCGCCGGCATATCCGGGGTTCAGGTAGTAGATACCCTGGCCACCGGCGCGCACCTGGTTGAGCGGGTTGTTGTCGAGCACCGTGCCAGCCGGGTCGTTATTGGCGTTGACGAACCAGCCTGCAGCGGGATTGATGTGTTCGGCAGTTCGTCCTGTCGCAGCACCTCATAGGGAACGGCCTGGCCCGGCTGGGGGTTCTGCACCGGCAACCACTCGTGGACACCGCTGGTGCCATCGCGGATGAACCACGGCGGCACGGGTACGCCGGGGGGGAAGAATCCGGGCAGTTCCCCGGGTGCTACCACGCCCTGTTGCAGGTCGCTGCGGATCGGCATTTCGGCGCTGACGAAGTAGGCAACGTTGCCCGCGTTGTCGGCGTAAACCCAGTTCTGGGAGCCGAAGTCGAACAGCGCCAGGCCCTCCTGGAAATCCTTGAGGTTCTTCGCCTCGTTCCATATCCGGAAAGCATCCAACTCGCGGGTAGCGCTGTAGCCCGTGTACTGGACGCTGAGAGCGGGTACCACCGCGCCGGGAGCGCCGCCGGCGAGCTGCTGGATGATCGGCCCGTTATTGCGACGCGGTACGATTATCGTGAATGGGGGTATGCCGCCGCCCGGGGGCGCCTGGACCAGCGAGCCGCCTGCATTGAAGAAAAACTCCTCGGGAACGAGTTCCACCGGCTCGGGATTGCCCTGGAAGAGCGTCGCGACCGGGACTCCGGCCTCGTCGAAGACGAGCAGCTCGACAAACGTGTCGGTGACATCCATCGGGTTGGTGGTCGCGCCCCAGTGAATGTGCTTGTTATGGCCGAGGACGACACCTGATATCCCGGGGAAGCTACTCCCGAACACGTTCAGGCCCGGTGCCTCGAGGCCGACGGGGTAGAACGTCGAAGGGGCGTTCAGCGACAGGTGGGGGTCATTGGCGATGATAGGCAGGCCGTTTGCGCCCAGCGCCCGGGTGATTCCCCACTCGTTGGAGCCAATGGTGCCGTCGGCATCCAGAACGTTGCGGATGAACGAAGACTTGCGCAGATTTTTGGCCGCCTCCCTGGCCATCTTGTCGATGGCCGAGGAGGAAATAGCGCCGTGCGGAAGGTTTGCAGGCACCGAAGACTTTGCCCGCCCGACCGCTTTACCATTGCTGTTTCCCTTGCCTTTGCCTTTGCCTTTGCCGACGGCATCCAGGGTCGGCGGCGGACAGGCTTCCGGGTCTGTCGGCCCGGGCACCGGGCACGAAGGGGAACTGGCCGGTGGCGTCCGGGACCGTGGAGGCGCAGTCGAAAGGCTGAGAGCGGAACACGTCCTGGCTGAACACGATACTGCCCTGTGGGCCGAGCGCCTGGACATAGGCCTGCAGGTTCTCGGTGTTGCCGACGTCCAGGTCAAAAGACAGGCTGAAGGCGACGGCCTTACCGATCACGATACTGTCCACGATGTTCCAGGGCCTGAAATCCTCACGATCGGTGAAGCCGAGGGCCGCGTACTCCGGGGGCAGACCCGGTCCGTACTTGACCCAGTCGTTGACGCCCCGGGTGTAGGCCTCCAGGGCCGCAATGCTCTCTGCCGACAGGGCGGTGGCGGAGCGCTCCGCGGCGCGGCGCAGACCGATGGTCCTGCTCTGCACATCGCCGGCCAGTGACGAGGGCCCGAACAGTTCTGCGAGCGTGCCACTGGGCTGCCGGCGGGTCAGGTCCATCTGGAAGAGCCGGTCCTCGGCGTGGACCCAGCCCTGCAGGTAATAGAGATCCTGCTCATTGCGGGCCTTGATGTGTGCGACACCCTCGGCATCGCGGACGATTTCGGCTTTCTTGGTCAATCCCGGTAGCTCCAGGGCCGCCACCAGGCTGCCCGATGCCAGGCACAGGAACCCCACGATGATTGCCACAACTGCATTGATACCGGTTTTCATACCCTTCCTCCAGACTGAAACCACCCACAGTGAGCTGGCTGCCAGCGCAGCTCCCAGAACAATATTAGTCAAGATTCACGATTTTTAAAGCCGCCCTGCCGCTCTGAGCAGTGAAGGGCGCGGGCGAACGGCTTCGAAGACGGGGATTTCGTCGCGGCAGGTTTGCAGGACGACCTGCCGACACGGCTGGCCTGAGTGGCGCGGTTATCTCCCGAACCTCGATAGCATCCGCGAGCACCCGGCCTACCACGCTCTGGGCGAGCCGATACCCGGCTACCTTGTGATGGCGTGAGTCCGCGCCGCCTCCCGGGCGGGGAGCCCGCTCTCTTGCAAGAGCAAGGAGAAGTGTGCTGAGACTCCCCTTTAAAAGCGGGTGGTCCGGCACTGATTTTCACGCCGTGATGTGGCATGGTATCGGGGCTATACCAGTCCGCTGCGGTCGCACCCCGGTTCCCGGAGAATGCTGGCTGTATCGGGCGCCATTATCCGCCAGATTAAGGAGTCCAGGATGACACTGCTTACCCGCGTTTTCAGGAAACTGCCCCGTGCCATGGCATTTATGCTGGCGCTGTGCTTCTCGAGCCTGAGCCTCGGCGCCGGCCCGGCCCTGGACCGTGTGGTCGAGCAGGGCGTGTTGAAAGTTGCGATGTCGGGCAACCAGCAACCCTTCAATTTTTCCTATGGCAAATCGAAGTCGCTGATGGGGTTCGATGTAGACCTGGCCAAGCAGCTGGCGCGACTGATGAAAGTCAAACTGCAAATTGTGAAAATGCCCTTCAACCAGTTGCTCGGCGCCGTTGAGAACGGGCGGGTCGATATGGTCATCTCCGGCATGACCATTACCGCGGCAAGGTCACGCGAAGTCAGTTTCGTAGGCCCTTACATGTTGTCCGGCAAGTCTGTGCTGGCTAATGCCAAAACGGTAGCACAGTTGAAGTCGTCCGGCGGCCTGAAGGACGGTTCCGGGGTAAAACTCGTGGCGCTGAAGGGGTCCACCAGTGAAACCCTGATCAAACAGGAATTGCCAAATGCGACACTGACCGCCGCGGCTAATTACGATGAAGGTGTGCAGCTGCTGCTGGCTGGAAAGGCGAACGGAATGGTAGCGGATATGCCGATCCTGGCCCTGACCAAGCAGCAGCATCCCGACGCGAAGCTACATCTCCTGACCCCGCCGCTGTCTATCGAGCCACTGGGTATCGCGATCGCCCGGGGTGACGAGCAGCTCGAAAACCTGCTCCGTAACTACCTGCAAGTGTTCGAGAAGACGGGCCTGCTGCTCAACCTGCACAAAAAGTGGTTTGAGCTTGGCAATACCAGGCCCTACGAGCCCTGACACCGTCCACCCGCTCCATGATTGCGAAGATTTTCGCACTTTCCGCGATTGATGCTTTGGCGTTCAGGGGTTGCTCGCTAAGCTGGCTCTAGTTCACTCAGCAGCAGTGAAATTTGACCGGATGCAAAAGAAGCACTTCAAGGGCAGGGTCCGCGCGTGGAACGACGAGCGAGGCTTCGGTTTCATCGAGCCTAGCGGTGGCGGGCAGGATGTGTTCCTTCACGTATCCGCCCTGCGCAATCGCGAGCGACGACCCGCGGTTGGACAATCGTTGACCTATGTGCTCACCCGTGATGGCCAAGGTCGCCCGCGAGCGGGCCACGCCGCATTGCCCGGCGATCGTTTGCCACGCATGAGACTTGTTGTCAGTGTACTGGACGCCGCGCTGATTGCGGGGCTGTTCCTGGCCGTGGTGTGGTATGCGGTTCTGGGTGGCCGGGTGCCTGTAGCGGTTCCCGCCGCGTACCTTGTTCTCAGCGCAATCACTTTCCTCGCCTATGCGCTCGACAAAAAGGCGGCCCGAGCGGGAGCATGGCGAACCCCCGAGAATACCCTGCACTGGATGGCTATCGCCGGCGGTTGGCCAGGCGCGCTGGTCGCGCAGCAGGCGCTGCGACACAAGTCCAGGAAGACGTCGTTCAGGTTGCTGTTCTGGTTGACTGTCCTCGTCAATTGCAGTGCCTTGGCCTGGATTGCCACACCGGATGGCAATGCGGTCGTACAAACCTGGATAGCAGCGATAGGCAACCTGCTTCAGGTGGAGGAAATCGCTACTGTCGAGTGGGCTGAATAGGTGGCGCTGCTCTTTCGGTGACGCTGTTGCAGGCTGGGCCAGGCGAGGTAGCTTGTCCAGGAATGTTGCGGGTTGCCGGTATCGGCGCCAGCAGTCATTACCTGCGCCGGCGGTGCTATTCGTCGAATTCTCATCCGATGGTATGTAGTGCTGTATCAAAGCCGCAAGGGTAGACTATGCGTCGGGCATGAAAGAAATGCGGCGACGATGGGCCAGAAATTCTTCATAAGTTTCAACGCGAACGACCGGGGAAAAGCCGAGTGGATCGCCTGGGTACTGAGAGAGGCCGGTCACGAGGTCGCCATTCACACCTGGGAGCTATCGGCGGGTGACAACATCCCCCTGTGGATGAACGAGAGGCTGGCCTGGGCGGATCGGCTCATCGCAGTCGTGTCCCCGGACTACGTCGAGGCGGCGTACTCGGCGATGGAATGGGCGCAGTCGGTCTGGGGGGATCCCGGCGGTCGCGACGGGAAAACCATCCCCGTCGTGGTGAGAGCCACGGAACTGCCGGCGCTGCTGAGTACGCTGAGACGAATTGATCTTACGGGTGTAGACGAAGCCGAGGCGCGCCGTCGACTTCTTGACGGCATCAGCCAGCCCGCGCCACCGGTAGTGCGGCCGAGATTTCAGCCCGCACCACCGACAACTCCGGAGCAGGGTCCGCTTGCCAAGCCGGCATTTGTGGCGGAGTCGCAGGGCACAAGCTTCGTGTCCAAAGTGATCCTCGGCGTCGTTACAGGCGTGATAACTGGTATCGTCCTCTGGATGCTTCTCCCGGATAAGAGCGAAGACAAAGCCGTGGTCAGGGAGAGGGGCCTGGGGGTCTACGAGCCGACGAATGGCGCTTTCACTCTCTACTACCCCAGGTCATTGGGTTTCGTTGACGAGTATGCGAGTCAACAGGTGGTGGCCGTTGGCCCGATGGGAAAAACCCTCATCGGGCAAGGGGAAGCAGTTCCAGATTTCGTCGAGGGTTTCCTGCTCTCTGACTGGCGCTATGAAGATAACGGTATGGTTGCACGGTTTTTTCCGCACACGGAGCCGTTGTTCGAAAATGTACTCGCGGTGTACGAAGACGAGGACCTGTTATCCATTACCGAGTTGGTGGAACGACGTCAGCTCGATGCGAGCACGCGGCTGAACTTCATTTACCGAACGAGGCCGCAGTGGTACCTCTCCTGGATAGATTTCACTTTTTATAACGCGGTAAAGCTGGAGGTTGTTGATGACGTGGCATTCGTCGTTCTAGCCAGCATGACCGACGAGCACTGGAAACACCACGCGGATGAATGGAAGGAAGCACTGGATAGCTCGCGACTCAATTACGACAAGGCAATCGCCTTCCTCGACAGTAAGGCGGAGGAGGTCCCCTCGCCTTATTTGACGCGGGAAATCAGGGAAGCAACGTCACGGATTAGCGAAGCCAGCTATGACGTGACGGAGCTAGACGGCGCATACCGAATGAAATACTTGTTTGGGGATCAGGATGATGACGGGGTAAACGTCAACATCGAGAAAAGTGATAGCCGCGGACAAACGGTTCATACATCTGAAGCGAAGCTAATGTGGAATACCCTTCGCTGGGATAATGCGAGACCCAGGGAGGGTGTCACTTCGTACAACGACGAATTCGCTCTGGCTGGCCAGGTCCATCCCATGCGCTGTTATGTATGGGAGAGCACGCTCAAAGGCACGGATTTCGAGCACACAGTCTGCTACGCGGATATTTTCAAGACGATGGCCGTGTTGACGTCACTGCGTAGCACCGATGGCGAAGAAACCTATCAAAAGCGGCAGTTGTTTAATATCCGATTCACTGACTAGAGTGACCGTGCAAACCTCGAAACGGTGTTGCGTCACGATTCAGGCTTATGCGGCTTCGAAAAGTGCACAGCGGCAATACACTTTGGGCGGTACGGTTTATCCCGCCGATGGTTGCAGTAGTCGGGAACGCTTTGCCAAAGGCATTCACAGCGCACCGATGTTTGGAACCCCCGGTCGGCAATCATGCTCAGTCGGGAATTTCTGACCGAGTCTAGAGCTGTCGCAACGGCCGCAGGAACTTGTATGGTGAAGCGCTAGCCCCACCCCTCCCGCTCGAGATAATCGTCATCCAGCCCGAAGTAGTGCGCGATCTCGTGCAGCACGGTCCTGGCGATCTCTTCCCGCATCGCCGGTTCCGGGAGGCCCAGCTCTAGGTGGGGGCAACGATAGATATAGATGACATCCGGGAGTGCGCCCGCGTAGTCCATGCCGCGCTCCGGCAGCGGGGTCCCCACGTACAGGCCCAGCAGTCCCTGCATTTCCGGCCCCTGTTCCGCCCCCGGCTCGTCCTCGATCAACACGCTGATGTTGTCGAACGCTTCGTGCACCCAGCCTGGCAGGTCGTCGAGCACCTCGGCTACCAGCGCGTCGAAGCTGTCACGATTCATGAGCATGGTGATCGTCGGCGCCGCGTCCGGCGCTAAACCGGCATTGCCCGTTGGAGCAGTGTGTCGACGTCCGCACCCGGGGTCAACGTGCCGTAGTTGCGTTGCCCGGTCTCACCCAGGCGTGAGGCGATAAAAGCCTCGGCGACACGTTCATTGCCGCGACGCAGCAGCAGGCTGGCTTGCAGGGTCAGTGCCAATTGGTCGACGATGCGCCGTGCGCGGTACTCGAGCTGCTCTGTGTCTTCGAACTCACGCTTCAGGCTGTCGACAGCCCGGTCGAGCACGGGTTCGGCGCCCCGGGTCTTATTGAGTTCGTCGAACCAGGCGTCCAGCACCTCGCGCTCGCGATTGACCGCCCGCAGCATGTCGAGGGCCTGCACGTTGCCGGAACCTTCCCAGATCGCGTTGATAGGCGCATCGCGATACAGGCGCGCCATGATGAAATCTTCGGTGACCGCGTTGCCGCCCATGCATTCCATGGCCTCATATACATGAAACGGCGTCCGCTTGCAGATCCAGTACTTGCCGGTGGGCAGCCCCAGTCGCAGCATCAGCTCTTCATGAGAATCCCCGGCGGGCGAGAGGCTGCGATCCAGTGCCTCGCCCATGCGCAGAGTCAATGCCAGTGATCCTTCCACCTCGAGTTGGAGATCTGCCAGCACGTTGCGCATCAACGGCTGGTCGATGAGTGTCTTGCCGAAGGCGGCGCGGCCCGATGCGTGACTCACAGCCTGGGCAACCGCCTGGCGCTGGGCGGCGGATGAGCCGATCATGCAGTCGAACCGGGTCATCGCCACCATCTGGATAATGGCGGGCACACCGCGGCCCTCCTCGCCGATCAGCCAGCCCCGCGCGCCGCGCAGCTCGATCTCGGAGGAGGCATTGGAGACGTTACCCATCTTGTCTTTCAACCGCTGTACCTGAATCGGGTTTTTGCTGCCGTCGTCCCGCCATCGCGGTACGAGGAAACAGCTCAGGCCGTCTTCCGCCTGGGCGAGTACCAGGAAGGCGTCGCACATCGGGGCGGAGGTGAACCACTTGTGGCCGACTAATTCGTAGAGTTCGCCGGGGCCGGCCGCGCCGATGGGACGCGCTCTGGTGGTATTGGCGCGTACGTCTGAGCCGCCCTGTTTTTCGGTCATTCCCATACCGATGGTCAGCGACTGTTTTTCGGTGTGCGGCAGGTTACGCGGGTCATAGCCGCGATTGAGCACCTTCGGCAGCCACTGGTCACTGATCGCCGGCGTCAGGCGCAGGCTGGGCACCGAGGCAAAGGTCATGGTCAGCGGGCAGCCGTGGCCGGCCTCGACCTGCGCCTGCAGATAGTACTTTGCGGCGCGGGCTACGTGTGCCCCGGGGCCCGGGTCGGTCCAGGGTGCGCTGTGCAGGCCGGCTTCCAGGCCGAGTTTCATCAGCTGGTGGTAGGCGTCGTGGTATCGCGTGAGGTCAACCCGATGTCCCTGGCGGTCGTGGGTCATGAACCGGGGCTTGTATTCGTTGGCCAGGAAGCCCCATTCGACAACCTGCGCGCCGCCACAGCGGTCGCCGTGGCGTATGAGGTCATCCTCGGCCCAGGCGGCGCCGTGGTGCGCGACCAGTTCGCGCAGGGCGGTGTCGCCCAGGTAACAGTTGTATCCCTCCAGCGGCACCGACTGGTTGAAGACCTCGTGGGTGACGGCCAGGTGGTCCAGGCTCACGTTGCTGGTGTCTGTCGTCATTGCGCTAGTCCTGGCGGTTTCTCTTACCTGTCGGGATGGAACTCTAGCATTCGCGCCCATCGGTTGCATGCTGCCTGTGCGCACCGGCGACCCAGGTATCGAGCACCGTGAAATGCCGATCGAAATGCACGAGGTCGGCGCGGTAACCGGTGCGGATCCGGCCAAGGTGGTCGTCTACGCCAAGGAATTCCGCCGGGTACAGAGCGGCCATCCGCAGGCATTCGTCCAGCGGCAGCCCGACATCCTCGTGTGTGGTGCGGACGGCGTCTATCAGGCCAATCGCACTGCCGGCGAGCACGCCCTCGGCATTAATGAGCTTGCCGTCGCAAATGGTGATCCGCTCGCCGTAGAGTTCGAAACTGTTGTCGTCGCTGCCCACGGTGGCCATGGCATCGCTGACCAGGAAGAGCTTTCCGCGTGCCTTGGTACGCCAGGCGAGCCGAAAGGTGGCGGGATGCACGTGGTGGCCGTCGGCGATGATGCCGGCCCATGTGGAGGAGTCCTCCAGGGCGGCGCCCACCACACCCGGCGCCCGCGCCGTCATCGGGCTCATGGCATTGAAGAGATGGGTAAAGCCCCTCAGACCATCTTTTATCGCTTCCTGGATCTGCTCATAGGTGGCATCGGTGTGACCTGCGCAGACCGTGATGCCCGCTGCCGCGAGCTGTTTGAGCAAGCCCTTTTGCAGCTGCTCGGGCGCCAGCGTGAGCATCACCGGGAAGCCGTGGAGGGACTCGAGCCAGCTGATATCCCCGGCGCCCGGCGCGCGGACCATCTCGGCTTTGTGGGTGCCGCGCCTGGTCGCCGCAAAGAAAGGGCCTTCGATGTGTACGCCGAGAACCCCCGGGTTGCCGTCTGTGATGGCAGCCGCTACCGCTTCCACGCCGGCGCGCTGCACCTCGGGAGTGTCGCTGATGAGTGTCGGCACTATCGCTGTGGTTCCGGCACGTCGGTGCCCGAGGGCCATCCGCTTCAGGGTGTCGGGTCTGGGCTCGGCGTTGAACATGACGCCGCCGCCGCCGTTGACCTGCAGGTCGATAAAGCCCGGGGCGAGTGTCTTGCAGGCCATGAGCGGGTAGGGCGGCGCGTCTGGCAGGTCGGAACCGGGCACGACCGCGCTGATACGCCCGCCCTCCAGTAGCACACAGGTGTCACGATGCCAGTGTTCGCCGTCGAACAGACGCTCGGCCAGGAGTGCCTGGCTTATGTCGGAAGCAGAAAAATCAGGTTTCTTCACGTCGCAGGACCAGGACCGGGCATGGCGCCGAGCGCAACACCTGGCCTGCGACAGACCCGAGAAAGAGCCGCGGCAGGCCTGAACGGCTGTGCGAGGGTATGATAATCAGGTCTGCGTCGAGTTCACCGGCTTTCTGGCTGATGACGTCAGCGGGGGAGCCCTCTTCGATTGATACGTGCACCTGTGCGTATCCCAGCTCCTGCAATTTCCCGGCAAGCTCGGCGCGGGCGCGGTCCAATCCGCCGACGTTGCTCATGGCTTCCCGGATAAAATCCGCCTCCGACTGGCGCGCTGGCAAGACAAACAAAACATGCACTTTTTCGGGAGAGTCAACGAATTCCAGTGCGGTCTGCACAGCGGCAAACGACGCGGCGGAGAAGTCGACCGGAACCAGAACGGAATCGGGGTTGGAGATTGACATGGGCGATACTTCCTCATGAATGAATACTGTTGCTATTCGTATTCGGGGACAGTTTACTTAACTCCATAGAGCTCGGCTATTCCGGGGACAGTTTACTTAACTCTGACTCTTCCGGGGACAGTTTACTTAACTCCATAGAGCTCGGGTATAGTTGACTTGGTCCCCGGTTTTGGACCAGGTTTCTGCTTCTTGAGTTGGCGCCCTGTTAGCGCTTCCAGATGAGCAATGAATGCGGTATCCCCCCCAGGCCTGCCAGTGCTGGCGCAGCGCCTGATGTCTTTCACGCCAACCGCGCTGCTACTTCCAGACAAGTAGAGTCGCCAGTCGGCGACTCGCTCCAGCATAGGCCGAACGGAAACTACCGCATCGTCCCACACCCCAAGATGTGCGCGGGCGCTGGACCAAGGCCAGTCCCCCGGCGTCGCGCACAGTCCGGCTCTTACCGGGTTAAGCTCGGTGTAACGAACGGTGGCCATGAGATATGGCTCATCCATCACGAAGGAGTGAAAACGTTCCTGCCACAGGTGCCCACGCCACTTCTCCCTGAAGTTGATACGTCGGGAGTACCGGCGATGGACGTAGCGAAAGAGACGAGCCAGGCTATCTTCCTGCTCTGGCACCACAACAAGATGCACGTGATTTGGCATCAGGCAGTATGCCCATACAGACACGCATGCGTCGGCCTTTGCATCTGCCACCAGCGCAAGATAAGCGCGATAGTCATCATCGCAGAAGAAAGTCTTCATGCGGCGGTTACCGCGCTGTGTCACGTGGTGCGGGTATCCTGGAACCACCAATCTAGGCATCCGTGCCATGACCGAGAGCCTCTTTGTCTTCCTTGACGGCTTCAGCCTATGTGCTGAGCTGAACTAAGTAAACTGTCCCCGGAACTCCGGAGCTGAACTAAGTAAACTGTCCCCGGAACTCTGTCCCCGGAACTCCACCACTTCCTGAAGGCAACGATGGTGAATCCATGAGAATTTCAAGCACTTGCTTAGCCCGGTCCTGGCTCATTATGCGACTCTTCGCGGTAGCACAGGCGCTGGTTGGCTGCAGTGAGGGCCTGGACGCACACCGGGCAGACAACAGCGCCGAGTTGTACCTCCACAACGCGAGCATAGTGGATGTGGCACAGGGTGTCCTCATCACAGACAGGGCCCTGTGGCTGAAGGACGGCAGAATCGCCGGTGTCTATCCGTCGACGCAGTCTCCACCCGGCGGGGTGCGGCAGATCAACCTGGACGGCGCTTTTGTATCGCCGGGTCTCGTGGACATGCATGTGCACCTGCACGACATCAAGGAACTCAGCACCAACCTGGCCTACGGTGTGACCACCGTTCGGAACCTGAACGGTTTTCCGGCTCACCTGCGCTGGCGGCAACGGGTGGCTCAGGGCGACTGGCTGGGGGCAACGCTGATCACCGCCTCCCCGAGCATTGCCGGTTTGGACGGTCACGCGCTTAACACCCGCGTCGCCTCGGCCGATGAGGCCAGGTCCAAGGTCAGGGAGTACCAGCAACGTGGATTCGACCTGATCAAGGTGTACGGCGGTCATACCGGGGAGGTGCTGACGGCACTGCTCGACGAGGCTCGACGTGCAGGCATTCCGGTGGCCAAGCATGCGCCTCATGCCGAAGGTCTTCCACTCGAGACCCTCAGGGGCGCGCAAAGCCTGGAGCACGTGGAAGATATCTTCCAGGGCCCACTCGATTTCACCTTCGACGAGGAGTTGCTGCGCGTCGAGGCCGGCAAACTGGCCGCACTCGGGGTGCCGCTGGTAGCGACCCTGGCGACCTTTGACCACCTCACCCGGCTCAGCGAAGACAAGGCCGATTTCGTTGACGAGAACCCTATCGGCCAGATCAATCCCTTTTTTCGATACCTGTACAAGCAGACGTCGGTGAAGCGTTGGCTGGAGGCGGATGCCGCCCAGGTCGCATGGAACGTCAGGGAGAGAGCATTTCTGCTGGACATCACCCGGGCGCTGGACGCGGCGGGTGTACCACTGCTGGTGGGCTCGGACGCCGGCACCCTTTTCATGACAGCCGGTTTATCGACCCACAGGGAAATGCAGCTGATGCAGCAAGCCGGCGTGTCGCCGGCAACCATTCTGCGCGGTGCCACCCTGGGCGCTGCAAAAGCCCTGGGTAACAGCGACAGCCATGGCACTGTCAGCCCGGGCAAACAGGCAGACCTTGTTGTATCGAATGAGAATCCGCTCGAGGATATCACCTACCTCGAAAAACCCGTGGCCGTGGTCAAGGGCGGGCAGTGGCTGGGAGCGCCTGAGATTGACGCCCTTATCGAATCCGCTGATCATCCATCCGGTTGGCTGGCGGGTATTGCCATGCTGCTTGAACACTGGTGGATGGATTAGTCTGGCTGCGAGCCGCCTGGGGCGGCACTGTAAGTGCGCACTCCGGGACGAAATAGCGCCCGCCTGGCACGGCTTTTCACACAGGAAACCCAAGATGATAATGAAAATACTCATGGCCCTGGCAGGCATTCTCGTCGCGTTGATTATCGGCCTCAACCTGTGGGGCGCCGCCACGCTCGGCAAACATGCGCCCGACCCCGATGCCTACCGGGACCCCGCGGCCAACCGCGTGGTTATGGTGTTTGGCGCGACCGGCTCCGTGGGTGACGGTCTGCTGAAGGCGGCCATGCTCGACGATGAGGTAGAGACCGTGTACGCGGTGACGCGCCGTCTGTCGCCGCGACTTGAAGCAGGGCAGGCGTCCGGACGGGTGCAGGTGATCATGCATGAAGATTTCACTGATTACGCCGACATGGCTGGAATACTGGGCGAGGTCAATACGGTGATGTGGGGGCTGGGTACGACCTCCATCGGTATGGACCCGGATCTTTACCGGCGCATTCACGAAGACTTTCCGGTCGCCTTCGTCGAAGCCTGGCTGGCCGCGCGTCGCGAGGCGCCCATGGCCTTTCACTACGTCACCGGCATGGGAGCCGGCGAGGAGGAGAGCGCCCGGTGGGCCCGGGACAAGGGCCGTGCCGAGCGTCGCCTGGCAGAAATGGCGGAAGGTACCGGTTTACGTACGTTCGGTCACCGCTCCGCCTGGATCCGGCCTACCGACGAGAACGCGCACATCGGCGTCTACCTGGCCGAACAGCTGTTGAGGCCGGGCCACATGGTGATACGCGGTATCGACCTGGGGCGAGCCATGCTGGAGATCAGCGCGCGGTCCGGTGAACTGCCCAGCGGTGTCCTGATAGACAATAAGGATGCCATCGATTACGCCGCCGCCTACCGCGCCTACGAGGGGCTCTAGTATTTCCAGCCCGACGCTCTGGCATTTCCAGCCCGGTGCTCCAGCATTTTCCGCCCGATGCTTCAGCATTTCCCACCCGACGCTTTCATTCGGCGAGGCTTGCGGTACCATGGCCGGCACCCTTAAGCCCGACGAGGAATCATGATGCTATTCCGCACCACCACAGGTTTGCTTTATGCCCTGGTTTTACTGGCCGGCCTGGCTATGAGGCCGGCCGCTGCGGCAGACCTGCCCCGGATCGAATTTGAGCAATACCAGCTCGTCAACGGCTTGAACGTCATCCTCCACGTCGATCACAAGATGCCCGCAGTGAACGTTAACCTGTGGTACCACGTCGGTTCAAAAAATGAAGCGACGGGCAAAACCGGCTTCGCCCACCTTTTTGAACACATGATGTTTCAGGGCTCCAAACACGTTGAGGGTGAATACCTGACCCTGGTGGAGCGCGCCGGTGCCAGCCTCAGTACGGGCGGCGTCAACGGCACCACCAACAGCGACCGGACCAACTACTTCCAGACCGTGCCCACACCGTCGCTTGAGTATGCGCTGTGGCTGGAGTCCGACCGGATGGGTTTTCTCCTCGATGCGCTGAGCGAGGAGAGCTTCCGCAATCAGCAGGAAGTGGTCAAGAACGAGAAGCGCCAGTCAGACAACCGCCCCTACTCGAGCCTCGAGTACGTGATTGCCGGGCAGATGTATCCGGCCGGCCACCCCTACGGTCACTCGGTGATCGGCAGCATGGAGGACCTCGATAACGCCACTTTGGAAGACGTGCGCCAGTTCTTCCGCACCTACTATGCCCCGAACAATGCTTCGCTGGTGTTGAGCGGGAGTTTCGACCCCGGAGAGGCCCGCAAACTGGTGCAGAAGTATTTCGGTCCGCTGCCCTCGGGGCCCTCAATCGTTCGCGCCAGGCGCAATGTGCCCCGGCTCGACCGCGACATCACGGTGGTCAGCGAGGAACGTGTGCCGCAGCCGAGGTTGGTGCTGGTCTGGCACGCACCGCCGGTGTTCGATGCCGAGGAAGCACCGCTGGACCTGGCGGCGGAGATTCTAGGCGAGGGCAAGAACTCACGCCTCTACCGGCGCCTGGTGCGCGATGAAAAGCTGGCGACGCGCGTGTCGGTGTACAACGCGGCGCGCGAGATCAGTGGCCTGCTCTACATCGATGTTCTGGCGGTTCCGGATGCGTCACTGGAGCGTATCCACAGCGTGATCATGGAGGAGGTGAAACGCCTGGCGGACAAGGGGCCGACGAGCGACGAACTGGTCCGCCGCAAGGCCAGCCACGAATACCGTTTTGTTTCCGGCCTCGAGCGTATCGGCGGTTTCGGCGGCAAGGCCGACCGCCTTAACGCGTACTACACCTACCTGGGCGACGCCGATGGGTTCGAACGCGACTTCGAGCGCTACAGTGCAGTTACCGCAGACGCGGTGGCGGAGAGCCTCGGTCGTTGGGCTCGCGATGCCCACCACATGGAAGTCCATTTCCTGCCCGACCCCTCCGGCCGTCCTGACACGCCGGACTTCGATCGCACGCAGGCGCCGGCTATTGCCTCTGAGTTGCCCTTCGAGGCCCCCGAGGTGCAGTCCACCACGCTTGACAACGGACTGCCACTCTACGTTTACAGGCGGCCGGACCTGCCCAAGGTCGAGGTGTCGCTGCTGATCAAGCGGGGCGACCTCGGGGAGGGTGCCGACAACGCGGGTCTTTCCTACATGACAACTGCCGTGGTGGACGAGGGCACCGCCACCCGAGGTGCACTCGACATACAGGCGGAGCTCGAGGCTCTCGGTGCTCGGCTGAACAGCCGTGGCGATAAGTATGGCTCGGTGGTAAGGCTTTCCAGCCTGCGCCGCACGTTGCCCGACGCGTTTAAGATCATGGCTGACGTCGTACTCAACCCGAGTTTTCCGGAGACGGAACTGGAAATCGTGCGCGAGCAGCGCCTGAACGCAATCCGGCAGGAGCAGAACGATCCGGCGAGCCTTGCCGCCACACTGTTTCCCCGCTTGCTGTTCGACGCCGCCGCACCTGAGGGCATAGCGGCCGAGGGCACGGAGGCTTCAATCGCCAGGCTGACTGCGGAGCAGCTGGCAGAGAGTCACGCGACCTTCTGGCGGCCCAATAACGCCGCACTGGTCATCGCCGGTGATATTGACCTGGAGGAAGCGCGGAGGCTGGCACAGGCGGAGCTGGGCGGCTGGGTGCCAGCGGATCTGCCGCCGCGCCCGCAGCCAGCACCGCAATTGCCGGACGACACCCGTGTCTACCTGGTCGACCTGCAGGGCGCCGCCCAGTCCCAGATTCGTATCGGTACGCTGGCGCCGCCGCGTAACGATCCGAACTATATGACATTACAGCTGATGAACGGCCTGATCGGCGGCACCTTTTCCAGCCGCCTCAATCTCAACCTGCGTGAGGACAAGGGCTACAGCTACGGGGCCTTCTCTTCGCTGGTGCAACGACAGGATTACGGCTACTGGAACGCGCGGGCGGGCGTCGCCAGCGACGTGACGGGCCCCAGCCTGGTGGAGTTCCGGCGTGAAATAGAAGGCATGGCGGGAGAGAGACCGATCTCCGGCGAGGAACTGGATGGGCTCAAGCGCAACCTGGCCCTTTCCTACACGCAGAAGTTCGAGACCCTGGCGCAACTGCTGGGCCAGGTGACGCCGCTGCTGAAGTACGGGGTTGGCCTCGATTTCATCGACGGCTACATTGACGGGGTGCAGGCGCAGCAGCCCGGAGAGCTTACAGAGGCGGCGCGTGAGTACCTGCAGATGAAGCACATGGTGGTGCTGGTGGTGGGCGATCTTGCCACCATGGAGCAGGCCGTGCGCGACCTCGACTGGGGAAAGGTGACGGTGCTCGATGTCGATGGCACTGTCATCGATGGTCCGGCGGGCGACGCCGCCGTCACGCAGAGTCATTGACAGCTACAACTGACAACACGGGAGACACACCATGCCACGCATGAAACTGGAAGGCAGTTCCGCAATCGTCACCGGTGGAGCCTCGGGTATCGGGGAAGCGAGCGCACGCCAGCTGGCGGCCGCCGGATCCACCGTCGTAATCGCCGACCTCAATGAGGAGCGCGGTCGCGCTGTGGCGGACGAACTGGGCGGCGCGTTTGTCCGCTGCGACGTGACCAGCACTGACGACGCCGACGCGGTCGTCGCCAGGGCGGTGGAACTGGCACCGCTGCGCGTCTGCATCAACTCGGCGGGCCTGGGTGCACCGGGCCGCACGATCGATCGCGAGAATACGCCGCTGGATCTCGACAAATTCAGCTTCGTCATCAAGGTCAACCTGATCGGTACGTTCAACATGCTGAGCCGGGCGGCCGCGGCGATGGCCAAAAGCGAACCGATGGACGCAGACGGCAGCCGCGGTGTCATCGTCAATATGGCCTCTGCGGCTGCGTTCGACGGCCAGATAGGCCAGGCGTCCTATTCCGCCTCGAAGGGCGGCGTGGTGGGGATGACCTTGCCAATCGCCCGGGATCTATCCGCGGTAGGCGTGCGGGTCAACACGATAGCGCCCGGCCTGATCGACACGCCTATCTACGGTGAAGGTGAACATGCCGAGGCATTCAAGAAGCACCTCGGTCAGTCGGTGCTGTTCCCCAAGCGCCTTGGCGTCGGTGAGGAACTGGCGTTCATGGTGATGGAGTGTGTGACCAACCCTTACATGAACGCTGAGGTCATCCGCGTAGACGGTGGTATCCGCATGCCGCCCAAGTGATACATTACCGGCAGCGCCTGCGAGCCGGTACAGCCGCTCGGATCGATGCCGTCCACCAAAAGATGTTCTGGTTCTGGTGGACGGCAGCGGGGCCTACGCCTGTAGCGCCGTCTGGAAGGTGGCGGCGTAGAACGCAATAGCCGATAGGCTGACTACGGCGGCGATGGCCAGGTTGAGGCGATCTGCTAACACCCCGTTGCCGTGTCGCAGCAGGGCATCGATCAGGATGCCGCTCACCAGGGCCGCGAGTATCACGGAAAAGGTGCCAATCGCGACCCTGTCGATGATCATCGACCCCAGCGCCGGGTGCATCTGACTGTTCAGCAGGTACATATTGCCGATGGACGCAAAAATCGCCCCACCCACCATCGCCGCGCGGATACTGAGCAGTGACTTGTCGATGGCGAATGTGAGCAGCGCAACCACGTTGGCAACGGCAAAACCCACCAGAATGGCCAGCACGAGACGGCCACTCTCCCGCACCAGTTCAACCTGTATGGAGAGCCGCGAAAATCGTGTTCCCGCGGCGTCGTCCAGGCCAAAGTCGGTATTGTAGGTTTCGGTGCGTGTGTCCAGTGTGAGGTCCTCGATCCGGAAACCTTCGACCACGGCAAACTCGCTCACCACGCTGCGGTCATTCTGCGGTTCGAAGCGCAGCTGTTCGGTCGTGTACGGTGTCTCTATCACAATTTCCAGGTGCTGACGGTCGAAGGGGTAGTATTTCAGGTCCCAGTCATGGGTGACTGTCGTGCTGAGGAAGCCGGCAGTGTAGTGCCTGCCGTTGGGCAGTTGCTGGGTATTGACCGCATTCTCATGCCAGTCCCGGCCATTCAGCACCTGCAGGCTGTCAAATGGCTTGAAGTGTGGGTCGTCGCTGATCCACCAGATGTAGAAAATGGCCTTGAAACTGCCGCTGAGGAAATCCACGTCGTGCAGTCCGTTCAGCCATAAACCCACTTCGACGTCACCGGGCGAGTCTGCTTGGATAATGGCAATCTCTTCGGTTTGTGCGGTCCCGGGCAGGAGCAGGAACAAGGAAACCAGAATGCCCCAAAGCCGGCTTTTAACGCCTGGGCACAGACGATGAAGACCATTGTCGGGTGGGTGGGTCAGCGTGCTGGTCGGGAGTGTTTTCAAGATGCCAAAGGTAGAGCAATCCACCCGCTATCACAAGCGTACCAGAGACGGGCCTCCGTCTCATAAGCCGGTCACGTTCTCGACCAGCCAACCCAGCAGACAGTTCTCCAGGTGGTTGTAATTGAATCTGCTGACAGGTTGAGCGGCCCGCGGCAGGGCGTTGGCACCCTCTACCATTCGAAAGCGTTGCTCAACCATCGAGTTCTCATGGGGGTAGGTGAGCGGTATGCTCGTGTCTTTCATGTCGTCACTGTCTTCATTCCACTCTACACCGGAGTCCATTTGCAGTGCCTGCTTGATGGTGACACCATCGTAGGTGCTGCCAACCAGGGCGGTGAGGTAGGTCGCGACCAGCGCCGGTAATGGCATAGCCATCCTCACCCGCGACCGCAGTGGCTCCACCACTTTTATACCGGGATGGATTCAGCCCCTTCAGGACGTTCTCGCGACATCGCGAAACGTCTGCGGCGGAACCCCGGTGTGTCGGCGAAAGGCACGGGTAAAATTGGAGGCATCGGTGTAGCCGAGATCCATCGCGATCTCAACGATCGGTCTCTCGGTCTGACGCAGCCAACGCCTTGACTGATGCAGCCGTATTCCATTCATCAACCGGGAGAACGTTATGCCCCGCAGCGCCAGGTGGCGCTGCAGACTGCGGGTGCTCCAGCCAAGACTCCGTGCGACCATGTCGATGGTCAGGGATGGCTCAGAAAGCAGCGCCTCGACCTGCAGCTGTACCATGCCGGCAAGGTCATCGGGCAGCGGCTCTTCGTCAGCGGTGTGAGTGTGGTCGCCAGGCAGTCCCACTCTGGGGGAAAGAGGCAATTCCAGGATGGATCGTGGAATTGTCATAGTGGTTTCCACGGCCCCACGGGTGATCCGGGTGTTGGCGAAAAGGTTGGTCTGCGGGAGCGGTTCATCGCTCCTGAAGGCGAGGCTGAGAGCCGGGGGCGACCACTGCGGTCCAGCTCCTTCCCGACATTTCGCGACAGTGATAGCGAGTATTTCCAGATGGGATTGGTACTGGCCGATGCCCGATCGACCGACCGTGGTGACTCTCAGAATGCAATCCCGTGACGTCTGCTTCGTCACCAGGCGCTGTCCTGTTGTATTCAAGTTGAATAGTGAGATGCCTTTCTGCAGATACTCCCCCACGGTGTGCGCACTCTGAAGTTCGCGGCCGTAGGTGCCCAGCGCATCGACTGATGTTGCGCAGCCGACGTGAAGCCCAAAATGTTCGGAGCCGATTTCACGGCACGCCAACTCGCCGAACAGGAATGCGCGTTCCAGCGGTATAACCGAGGCGGGGTGGTCGAACAGTGCCGGATTGATACCGGCCGCAGACAGCAGCGTGCCGGTTGCTGTACCCGCCGAATCCAGCCAGCGAACGAAGGGTAGTATCGTGAGCGCCCTGGTCAGCGGCGTGCCTTGCCTGACATTTGAATCTGTCATCTGCGTTGCCTGCGCCGAACGGTTTTCCTGGGGAGTAACATCACGACCTGTACGCCTTTGCTACACCGGACTGGTGCAGAGGTGCGCCCGTTACCCCGACCGGGCCGTAGAGCTTAGCGTATTGTCACAATCGTCAGTTTTGATGTCGATCAATGAACCCGGGTTGATTTAGGCAGTGGCGTGAGATGACAGGCGTCGACATACGGCGTGATCGTAGTATCACGGACTTCACGTTAGACGGTCGGAGTGCGAAGGCAATGGGACACGTTATCCCTTTTTTTATCCTTGCAGTGTTGACGACGCTCGCACAAGCGCAGGAGGTCCTTCCCTTCCCCACCTCGCCGATGGGTGGCAAGGTCGGCCCCACGATGCAGGAATCGGTCCACAAGTGGCGGGAACAAGCGCGCCACCTGCCGGAGGATGCTCCCAACATCCTGATCGTGATGCTCGACGATGCGGGCTTTGGCCAGCCCAACGCCTTCGGCGGCGAGATCGAGACACCCGACGATGTCGCGGTTGGCGAAGGAGGGTATTTCCTACAACGCCTTCCACACCACCGCGATGTGCTCGCCCACCCGGGCTGCCCTGATGACCGGCCGCAACCATAACCGTGTGGGCTTCGGCCAGATCGCCGAATTGGCCAATGACTGGGACGGCTATACCGGCGTCATCCCGAAGTCCTCGGCCACCATCGCCGAGGTGCTCGGCTATTACGGCTATGCCAGCGCCGCTTTCGGCAAGGACCACAACACGCCCGTCGATCAACTGGCCAACGGCCCCTACGACCGCACGCCCACCGGCCGCGGCTTCGATTACTTCTACGGCTTCATCGCCGGCGAGACTTCCCAGTGGGAACCGAGTCTGTGGGAGAACACCACGCCCGATCGATCCGCCCCATGTGGAAAATTACGAGGACTACCACCTCACCGAGGGCATGGCGGACAAGGCGATCACTTGGATGCGGCGCCACCTAGCCATGAATCCCGACCGCCCGTTTCTGATGTGGTGGACTCCCGGCGCGGTGCACGGACCGCACCATGTCGCCGCCAAGTGGGCGGCCAAGTACAAGGGCAAGTTCAGCGATGGCTGGGACGCCTACCAGGAGCGCGTCTTCGAGCGCCAGAAGGCCATGGGCTGGATCCCCAGCGGCACGGTCCGTGCCACCACGGCCGAAGGAAATGCCCGCGTGGAAGGATCTTCCCGAAAACGAACGCACCTTCCAGGAGCGCCTCATGGAAGTCTATGCCGGCTTCCTTGAGCACACCGATGTCCAGGTCGGTAAGCTGATCGATGAACTCGAGGCGCGGGGCATCCGTGACAACACGATGGTTATCTACATCCTTTCCGACAACGGTGCCTCGGCCGAGGGCATGAACGGCAGCGTCGCCGAACTCAATGCCCAGAACGGTATCCCGTCGACCGTCGCCGAACACATCGCGGTAGCCGAGAAGCTTGGTGGCCTCGAGGTGATCGGCGGACCGAAGACGGACAACATGTACCACTCCGCCTGGGCCTGGGCGGGAGACAGCCCGTTCCGCTACACCAAGCTGGTCGCCGCCGACTGGGGCGGCACCCGCACCCCGATGGTGATTTCATGGCCGAAGCGCATCAAGCCGGACAAGACACCGCGGCCGCAGTTTCACCACGTTAACGACGTGGTGCCCACCCTTTACGAGATCCTCGGCATCCAGGCACCGAAGGTGGTGGACGGCCACGAGCAGGACCCGATCGACGGAACCAGCTTCGTCTACACCTTCGACTCAGCGACCGCGCCGGAACGCAAGATGACCCAGTATTTCGACATCATGGGCAGCCGTGGCATTTACCATGAGGGCTGGATGGCTAGCACCTTCGGCCCCAAGAAGCCGTGGGTGGCCGCACTCCCCGACCTCGCCGCGTGGGATCCCATGAAGGACCAGTGGGAGCTTTTCGACACCCGCAAGGACTACTCCCTGATGCATGACCTCGCCGCCTAGGAATCCGGAGAAACTCGAGGAGATGAAGGCTCTGTTCATGGAGGTCGCAAAGGAAAACAAGGTGCTGCCGATCGGTGGCGGTCTCTTCACTCCGTTCAACCCGCAGGAGCAGAAACGATCCACCAACACGGAGTGGACCCTTTTCGAGGGAATGACGCGCATTCCCGAGAGCCAGGCACCCAACGTCCGGAACGGCAACCTGCGTGTCGAGATCGATGCCGAAGTACCGGAGAACGTCAACGGCGTGATCTTCGCGATGGGTGGCTATTCCGGCGGTGTGAGCCTCTATGCCGTTGATGGGGAGCTGCGTTACGACTACAGTGCCTTGCTGCTCAAGCGTTACAAGATCAAGGTCGGCAAACTCCCCGCCGGGAGGGTGAAGATCGCCTACGAAATGCGGACGCCTCCGGAGCGGGCCGCGCCTGCTGAACTGAGGTTCTGGATCAACGGCAAGGAAGCCGCCTCCGGCACCTTGGGGCGGACCATTCCCCTCACCTTCACGGCCTCGGAGACTTTCGATGTCGGTCGGGACACCTGCTCGCCGGTCGCCGACGACTATTTCGACAAGGCCCCGTTTGCCTTTGAGGGAACCTTGACCAGGCTCCATTTCAAGAACCTGCTGGACGAGAGGTCCGCGTTCAAGCGCTCGCCGGACGACGATTGATGCACTCGGGGCTCACAAGCACAAGCAGTGTTTAATCAGGCAAACAATGAATGCGAGGGGCGCGTGGACAAGCAGTTTTCGGTGGGGAACCTCAACCATCTGCTGCTGGCAATCAGCTTCCTGCTTACTAGCAACAGCATGGCCGATACGTTCAGTTACGATCAGGAGTCCCTTCCTGTTTGATCGCAAGGGGCTGAATCCGTTTTTGTTTGGAGCCCACGACCGCAAGGGCGCAGACACCGAAGAGCCGAAGGCCGAAGGAGAGGAGTAGATGAAAGCACTTGCCGCATTTTTGATTACTGTGACGGTCAGCATGCTGGCCTGCACCACAGCGGCGCTCGCTGTGGAGCTGACCGACGAGAATCTGGAGAACCTCGTTCGCCGCTCCTACCAGTATGTCGCCCTGTACAACGTGAACAACAAAGCCGCGCTCAAGAACGGTGGCTGGAATACGGTAGTCGCCGACACCGAGTTGAAGGACCACACGATGAAGGATATTGCGCGGCCCAACAACGACACGCTGTATATCGCCGCCGTGCTCGATCTACGCAAGGATCCGGTGATTCTCGAGATGCCCGCCTTCGACTCGGACTATGTCTCGCTGATGGTCACGGGCTACGACCACTACGTCAACGTGCCGATGACGACCCGGCTCGACGACTTCAAAAAGCCCGAGAAGATGCTGTTCTACACTGAGCGCACGGAGGGCTACAACGGCGAGACGGTGGAGGGAGTCGACCGGAAGTTTGAAGCAACGGGCGACTTCATCACTGCGATCCTCCGGGTCATGCCCCATGCCGGGGATCGGGAGCGTTTCAAACGCATCATCAAGCAGATGGAGCAGGTGAAGGTCATCACCCTCTCGGAGCTCCGCGGGGAGCCGGCCAAGCCGATCGACGATGTCGAGTTCCCTGCAGTCGGCCAGAGGGATGCGGACGTCTTCGAGAAGAACCTGCTCGAGGTGATGCAGTTTGTATTCAACCACACCACCTTCGATCCGGATAACGAACTCGACCGCGAGTTGCTGGCTGCCTATGAGCCGCTCGGGATCGTGCCAGGAAGGACCTACAATGCCAGCAAGACGGCTGAGATCGACAGCGCAAAGATCCGCAAGGTCTCCGAACGGATCTTCAGCGAAGAGATGGCCAGGACTGCGGACAAGGAGTTCTACAAGAAGGAACTTTTCGGCAAGTTCCTGCCGAAGGGACAGATGCCGCTGGAGCTGTTGGTATTCCAGTCTGTTCTCGGCCCGATCGGCCTGCCGGCAACCGAGGCGGTCTATCCCGCCGTGCTAACTGCCGACGGCGAGCCATTGAACGCCATGAACAACTATGTGATCCGCATGACGCCGGACGAAATGCCGCCTACGGAGGTTTTCTGGTCCCTCACGCTCTACGACCTGAAAAATGGCTTTTTCATTCCCAACGATCGCAAGAAGTACAGCGTGGGTGAGAACGCGGGCATGAAGCTCGACGAAAACGGCGGGATAGAGGTCCACGTCGCCGCCGAAAAACCCGAGGGCGTGCCGGAGGAAAACTGGCTGCCGATCGAGAGAAAGGACGAGGACATGGACATCGTTCTGCGAATCTATGAACCTGACCTGGAGATGATGAAGACCTGGCAGCCGCCGCTGGCAGAGAAGGTGCGATGAATCAATAGCTTGCCTGGCCCAATGCATATGATTGCAGTTCCGCCAGCGGGGATGTTTTGCGGAGAGATGATCCGGATCATGGAGAGCCGGTCCGGCAGGTAATTGAGTAGTGAGCGGCATGCCTGGGAGAACCGGCAGAAGGCTGACCAACACTGCCCAACGACATCGCCGGATTGTCCGACCCAGACATCTACAGTAATGCAGAGCAATGGAACGGGAGCACCGAAATATCCGCTGGATGTCGCGGCTTGGATATCAGCTGCCCGTCGCGGCAAATTCTGCAATACTTCTGTTGACCAACCTCGTGGCCATCATTCTCTCCGCGGCGAGCGCCTTTATGCTGCTTGGCATCCGGGGTGAGGCCACAGGCACCGGTGTCAGCACCTGGGTGCGCAGGGTCATGGTCGCGCTCGTCATGCTCATGGTTATTCTGCTCCTGCCCCTGGTGGGCAATGTGGTCAAACAAAAACGGCAGGGTCAGACAAGGCCGCTCACCTATCCGGTAGCCGCCCACGTCCAGGACGCCGTGACTTCCTATCTGGACACGGTCCCGGGAGTGACTCTCATCACGATCGCCCGCGTCAGTTCAGAGCCGGCCTCTGCGGTGAGCATCATGCTCGCCGCGCAGGAGAGCATGCCGGTCGGTCTCAAGGACGAGTTGACCCGGATCGTACAGGAGGTTCGCGGCGGCAACCCCAGCGTTCGCATTATCGCCTTGCGGGAGGTCGGCGAGAAGGTGCTCGAGTCGGAGGGTTCCTGACCGTCCGGCGAGGAAAGACCGATCAAGAGCAAACGTCCAAGTCCGCCAGCGATCAGCTCAACCTTCTGCAACGGGAGTTTGTTATTAACATGGGCGACAGGATCAAGAGCTAAATCGACGACAAGGCAGAGTTGAACGCACGGGGGCAAAACAGCGCGATAAAGGAGGTGTCCCTTCTATTTGTCCATCTTACGCCATCTTGTAGCCGACCTAAGCGGCCAGTCGTGTATATTCGTGATGCAGCCCCCCTACTCTCTGAACCTTGGTTACACGGCCTAGGTCAGGAGGCTTCGCGGGCCAGGGTACCGGCGCATCCTTGAGGAGTGAAAGATGAGTTCTTACTTGGTTGTAATAGGATAAATATTCTTTCAACTTTCGTCCTAGCTGCCGGTCACTGACCACGACCACATGGTCAAGGCAGTCCCGCCTGATCGATCCAATAACGCGTTCCACGTAAGCGTTCTGCCAGGGTGACCGATGAGTGGTGATGACTTCTTCCAAACCGAGTACTCTGGCTTGGCGTGAAAACTCGAGGCCGTATACACCATCACGGTCACGCAGCAAGTATCGAGGTTCATTAATCCAGCCACAGACTTCAGTAAGCTGGCGAGCTGTCCAGACAGCTGTCGGATTATGTGTGACATTCACGTGGAGAATTTTTCGTCGATCACGGCCGAGAATGACCAGGACATAAAGCACGCGAAATGTCGCGGTGGGAAGTGTAAAAAAATCCAACGAGACCAGCTCGCTTGCGTGATTTTCCAGGAACGTTTTCCAGCCTTGCGACGGCGGCCTCCTGTGTCGAACCATGTACTTGGATACTGTGGCCTGAGATACCTCAATGCCAGGTCTGGGCAATTCTCCATGAATCCGTGGCGCACCCCACAATGGATTTGCTCTACTCATTTCACGAATTAGTATCCGCAACTACCCTGCTATACTGGGCCTCCCACGGCGACGACTCTTCCACCGCTAATAGTAACGGAATCCCTGCCGATGCCAACGAATCACGGTCGCGGGCTGTACAATGTGCAAACTATCTCGCCAATTTGCCCAATGTTTGGATAGAAAGAGCCAAAACAACCGATCTGCCCTCGTCAGCCTTGGTCTTGTCTGCTTCGCCTTCAAGACAGCCAATTGCTGACGAAGAGCCAGGTTTTCCAAGGCCAACTCTCGCCGCTCGCGAGCGCTGGATATTAGTGTTTTCAGAATAATTATTAGCCACTTTTCCATTTCCGCAGCTTATCTAGTTGCCTGGAAAAAGTGTAACAAAATCAACGAAGTCAAATTATTAGAAGGGACACCGGTACGGACCAGCCGCAGTTGCACGATGATGGCTACGACTACCCTGACGAACTGATCGGCATCGGCGCCAGGCTCTACCGGGCAATCATCGACCGCTGCCTCGAACAGGGTTGAGCCGGGCGAAAACGACAGGTAAGCTCTTCCCTGAGTCGTTTGGCGCACTGCGTCCATGCGCGTGGTCACGTGCCTGGGGAGATGCTTCGCATCCACGGCGGCAGTCTGCCTGCTGAGGTGACTTCCGGGGACCGGCAAGCCCTAAGTGTGTGGCGAATCGGGTCTGGTATTACCTCCGGCTATGATCCGGATGTCAGAGTAGTGCCTATTAAAAACTACCCACGAATCTCAGGTCTCAACCGCTCGCTGTCGTATCCGCAGCCTCGCCGAAAATCCGCACCGCGGTTGGTTCCATGGATTCTTGGTTTGTCGATGGTCTCTGCGACCGCCGGTGAGGATGAAGCGTCCACATCATTCTCCGTCGGGGGTTTGTTGTTCGGCGATGCCTACCACATCACGTCACATCACCTTCCCTCCGGTGATGGCGCCACCGGCGCGGTACTGCGCCGCGGTTACCTGACACTGGACGGAAAGCATGGGCCCGGCTGGGTCGGGCGCCTGCGCTTCGAGGCAAACCAATCCGGTGCGTTCGAGACCTACGATTACGAAGTGGACGTAAAGGATTTGTACCTGTCCTATCAGTTCGACAACCACACACTGGTAGCCGGACTGCAGCCGACGCCGGCCTTTGATGTCATAAACAAAGCGTGGGGAAAGCGATACCTCATGCGAACTCCAACGGGACTGCAGGGACAGTTCAGCCGCGATACCGGTGTGGCCCTGAAAGGGCGGCTGACGGACTCGTTGAGTTATCGTGCAATGATCGGCGTCGGTGCCGATTTCGGCGCCGAGTCAGGTGATGGAGCTGCGTCCATGCTGGCGCTGAACTGGAAACTGGACCGGCATTGGGCGCTGGACTTTTACTACGATCACGAACGTCGACCTGGCGAAAATGATGCATCGACGGCACAGGTGTTTGCCGCCTACTCCGGTAGCCAGGCGCGCGCCGGTGCACAGTATGTTTATAGAGATCTAGAGTCTGGCGCCCCCGGCGAGCTGGCCTCCGCCTACCTGGTATGGCAGCTGGCACAGAGACACAGCCTTATCGGTCGAGTGGACCTCATACTCGAGCCAAGCCTCGAAGGTGACAACATTGCCTACATACCTTTCGACCCCTCGGCGCGCGCCACCATGTTCGTAGCCGCCTACGAGTATACGTTCAGTGATCATTTCCTGTTAGCGCCAAATGTCATTGTGATCCGCTACGGTGAGGATGAAACAGGCACTCGTCCCGAGACGGATATCTACTTCCGCTTGACGCTGTTCATGAACTGGGAGTAAGGATACGGTTTCAAGAGCGGACTATCAGTGGAGCGTTGCTGAGTCAGGGTGAAGGCTGACTCCTGGCTGCTCTCGAACCAGGGTTATGTCACCTGCGACTCGCAAGCATCGACGGGTCGAGTTGCGCGGGCACGCCAGCGTTCTCATCCAGGCCAAAAATGTCAGATCCGAATCCGAGGAAAACCTTGCCGCCGAAACGAGCCGCCAGCGACCCCCCCATCACCTGCGTCGCCATGTAGCCCACGAAAAACGAGGAGAGTACCAATCCACGCTCCGAGTCAGTCCAGTCGAACTGCTCCGCCATCGGAATGATGGCCACCGAGATATTCACCCGGTCCAGGTAGCAAATCATGGTGGAGAAAAACACAGCAGCACGATCGAGTGACGGCGTTGCCAGCCACCGCCTGCTGCGGCCTGCGTTGTTGGGTTCATGAGAACGCTCTCTATGGCTGCAGCAGGCTACTGGTCAAGGTAGCGATTGAATAGCGCTTCCAGCCTGCCGTCACCCTTGCGCTGGGCGAGCCAGAGATTGACATACCCCTGCAGCCTTTGATCGTTGGGCATCAGGTAACCTTTCTCCTGGTAGGTCAGGGTTTCACCGGGCATGGTGGCGCAGAGAGCTGCATACTCTTTGGTCTTGACGCGAACCTCAATGGCGTCGGTGACCATGACGTCGGCGCGCCCGGCAATGATCTCGTCAAAAATACTGGCATTGTTGTGGTGGCGGACAACAGTCGCCTGTGAGATCCGGCTGGCTACGAATCTCTCGTTGGTACCGCCCGGGTTGACGATGACGTGCACGCCTTGCCGGTCGATTCCCGCGAGGGAGCGGTAGCGTTCCGCATCTTCACAGCGGGCGATGGGTGTTTTACCGCCCACATGGTAGGGCCCGGAGAACAGGCCGACTCGCGCCCGACGCAGCGTACGTGACACGCCGCTCATCGCAATATCGTAGCGACCGGCTGCGAGGTCATCGACGAGTGAAGGCCAGCTCGTCGCAACCAGCACGAGATCGGCATCCAGCGTGTTAGCGAGATCCTTCGCCATGTCGACATCGATCCCGCTGTATTCACCGTCTTCCAACCAGGAAAAGGGGGCGTAATCGCCGGTGGTCCCTACCCGAAGTACGCCGGACTGGAGTAGCTGGTCGAACGCTGATTCATAGTAGGTAGCTCCCAGGGCTGCGTGCCTCAGCGCCGTGGCGGATTCCTCGGTGATACCGGTGGTTGTGAAGGATAAGGTGCGATTTCCCGCCGGATCAGCCAGTGCCTGCATGATGGCATCGCCCAATTGCAGGAGAGCAGGTCGCACTTCCCGGTCGAGGTCCGGTGCCTTGTCCGGCGCGCCACCCTGTCGCCAGCGCGCGAACCAGTAGCGCTGAATGTCTTTGGCGGCTTCGATCTGGGCCACAAAAAAAGCCCGAGTCGCTTCGCGCTTGATACCATACCGGAGACCGGCGATTTCCGCCGACTCCAGGACGCGCGCCTCGCGATCGACATCCTCGATCGGCCGCGCGTTGATCCACTTGTAGGCGGCCACCGACCGCATGTAGGACAGGCGCTCGTTGACCAGGCGATCCAGTTCACCCTCGGTTTGCGAACTTTGCACCTGGCCGCTGAGAACAAGTAACACCAGCAGGCAGAGGCTGCTCTTCACTGCGGATGACCATTGCTGGCCAGTCATGTTGCCGCTGCGTTCGCTACCAACCACGATAGACTTGTGCACTGGGTGTGCGATTGCCGCGCGGCTGTCCTTGCGTTTTCTCATGGCAGCATTCCCGAGACGTTGAGGCGCGAGGTTCGCACAACGACCGTACGCTGCCAAGTGGCCGGGCACCTAACCACAATTTAGGCTCTCTTTTTGTATCGACAATATTTGGCGTCTTGAATCGGTGCTAAAATGTTGGGATATATGACTAACGCAAAACCCTCGTCAGGCACCTCGAAACACGGACCCGCGACCAGGCGCGGTACCGACAATGCCTCAGCTTCGGAACCTGCCGGCTGCGTGGAGGTAGAGCTGAAGTTCTCCCTCGACCCCGCCAGGGCGAATAAACTGCTGAAGAGTACGACGGTGATGGACGCAGCCCGTGGTAAAGCCTCCCGGCGCAAGCTGGTCAGCACCTATTTCGATACCCGGCAGCACACACTGCGCAAGGCCGGTGCCGCGCTGCGCATCCGTCGGGGCGGCAAGCGGCTGGAGCAGACGCTCAAGCTACCGGCGGACGGCCCCGTCGGCATGCAGAACAACGAAGAGTGGAACGCGACGGTCGAGGGTGACCAGCCAGACCTGCAACTCTATCCACGTAGGGTGCAGCGTAGACTCCAGCGCAGCCGCCACGCGCTTCGGCTCAGGCCGATTTTCACCACCGAGATCGAGCGTTCCACCCGGGTGCTGCGGCGGCGGGGAACCCGTGTTGAACTGGCGCTTGATCGCGGCCGTATCCTCGGGCATGCCGTGACGCCCAGGGAGCAGCCGGTTTGTGAGGTCGAACTCGAATTGTTGAAGGGCGACCCGCGGGTGATGCTGGACATCGCCATGGAGCTCGCCGAAAGCCAGCACCTGCAGCCGCTTTACCAGAGCAAGGCCATGCGCGGTTACCTGTTGGCGCGCCCCGCACTGCGGCCGGCGCGCTTCAAGGCGCTGGACGTACCCCTGGATGTCGGTATGAGCGTAGGGGAAGCCTTCGAAGACATTGCCGGCGAAGCCCTGAGGCACCTGCAGGCCAATAAGCAGCTGGTCCTCGACGGCCTGCCGGGGGGCATCCACCAGTCCCGCGTGGCAATGCGCAGGATGCGGGCTGCGCTGCGGGCCTTCAAGTCCATCCTTCCCTATGACAAGCGCAAGGCATTCAATGGCGAGCTGCGCTGGTTCCAGGCGCGGTTGGCGCCGGCGCGGGACTGGCACGTTTTTCTCACCGAGACCCTGCCACGGATAGGGCGTAAAGCCGACCCGGAGCTCATCGAGCGGCTGCGCAAACTCGCATTGCGGGAGCGTCGACGGGCCACGGTCGAGGCCAGTGCGCTGCTCCAGGGGCGCCGTTTCGTGCGCCTGCTGCTGCAGTTTCAGCGCTGGCTGCTGGCACTGGAAGCCGACCACGGTGAACTGTTCGACCGACCGCTGAAGCCTTTCGCATTGACGGTGCTGGACAAAACACGCCGTGAACTTCTGCAAGACACGAGGCCGCTTTCGCGCATGTCCGAGGAGGACCGCCACACGCTGCGTAAAAACGGCAAGAAAGCACGCTACGCCACCGAGTTTTTCTCCGGGCTGTGGGAGGGCGAGCACAAGAAACGCTACCTCAAGCTCATGGAGTCACTGCAGGATCAACTGGGCGTGGCCAACGACGCGGTAGTGGCGCGGATGGTGTTGGCCAGCCTGTCGCCGCGAAGCCTGGACCATGCCGGCCTTTTGCTGGTGC
The DNA here is from genome assembly GCA_963753815.1 of uncultured Gammaproteobacteria bacterium. Lineage (GTDB taxonomy): Bacteria > Pseudomonadota > Gammaproteobacteria > Pseudomonadales > Halieaceae > CAVWDU01. Next base: position 692,301 of record CAVWDU010000003.1, on the reverse strand, counting down.
AGGACTGGTCGAAGGCGCGGGAGGTGCAGGCGGTGCGTAAGGGACAACCCCTGTGGCGGAAGGTGCAGCGGGCCGCGCCATTCTGGGGGTGAGAGAGGGTCGCGCGTTAAAGCACCGCACTTTACTCGGACCGCGTCCGGCGCCCGACGGTTGGCACTTTACTTGAGCGGCGTCAGTTTGATATGAACGTTCTTCTCGCCGGCGCTTATCCAGGCCTCTCCACTCTCGACTGTACACTGCACGTCGCTACTCGCCGCCAGCGAGGCGAGTTCGTCACTCGCGGTGTCGTCAACCTGCCAGATGTGTAACCTGTCGAACCGGGCCAGGTCGCCAGCGTGTTTTTTCCACCAGACCGGCACTGCGCGATCCCCGTAGCAATAGAGCTTGACTTCCCCGGCCCGGCCGCAGGCCTTGCGCAACCGCTCCGGGTCCGGTGTGCCCAGTTCTACCCATAGCTCCACCTCACCGGTCAGGCTCTTCCGCCACAGGTCGGGCTCGTCGTCGGTACTGATACCCCGCCCGAACGCCAGATCCTCCGAGGCGTTCAATGCGAAGGCCAGCAGGCGCAGCATCATCCGCGCTTCGGTTTCGGAGGGATGTCGCGCCAGTGTCAACGGGAAGTCGCCATAGACCTGTCGGTCCAGGTCGGCGACGTTGAGATCGAACTTGTAGACGGTGGATTTCAGGGCCATGAACTATACCGGGATGCGCTGCACGTCAGTGTCGACTATTTCTGCATCGCTGTCACGGGGCCCGTTAGTCTCAGATTTAATGAGTTCTTTAGATTGTTTGTAACACAGTTGAGGTGTCCGGATGATTCCGGTGTTGTTACGCAGGCAGATTAACCATTGATAGAGCGCACAGCACCTGACTGCTGCTATCATGGGTGTAGACCCACAGAATCTGAAGGTAAGCCATGAAGCTCTTTTACTCGCCATTTCACACGTTTATTCACAAGGTCCTGGTAACAGCCCACGAAGCAGGGCTTTGGGACGAGATTACCTTTGTTCCGACCTATCCGTTCAAGAACCGCGACGGGGAAGACCAGGGTGACGCCTACTCCATTGCCGCATTGAATCCATTGAACAAGGTACCTACACTGGCCCTGGACAGCGGTCAGGTCATTTACGGCAGCCAGGCGGTGGTGGAGTGTCTGGACAGTATGAGTCAGTCGGGGAAGCATCTTTACCCTGCCCCGGGTCCCGATCGATGGGATGCAATTACCCGGCTGGCACTGGCAGACACCATGTTCGAAACCACGGTGATGCTCGTAATGGAGGGCTGGAACCCGCCGGAGCAACAACGAATAGAACTGTTTGAATGGATCTGGCCCAAGATCATCCGGGGGTGCGATTCGCTGGAAGCGGCCTGCAAGCGCGGCTTCGGTAGTTTTGATATCGGTCAGGCAGCCATGCTGCATGCGATCAGCTATATGGATTTCCGCGTGAACTTTTACGATGCCAAGGACCCCCTGCACCCGGATTTCGACTGCTTCGGTGGCCGACCCAACCTTCGTTCATGGTGGCAGGAGTCGATCCAACGTCCCTCGGTGACAAGTCACTACAATGTGGATTTTGAAGGCAACGACTCTGCTGAGTTCCTGCAGCAGAATGTTGATTCGGTGCTGAAGGCGCAGGCAAAGCAATCATGATCAAACACTTCTATTGGCCTACTCCCAACGGGCATAAGACTGCGATAATGCTCGAGGAAACGGGCCTCGAGTATGAAGTGATCCCGGTCGATATTTTGAACGGAGAGCAGTTCTCCGAAGAGTTTATTGCTATCAGCCCGAACAATCGAATACCCGCGATTATTGACACCGAGGGCCCAGGCGGTGGACCTTATGCTGTGTTCGAATCGGGCGCGATCCTCATGTACCTGGCAGAGAAAACCGGGATGTTCCTGCCAAAAGATACAGCCAAGCGGTACGAGGTTATTCAGTGGCTGATGTTCCAGATGGGCAATGTAGGGCCAATGTTCGGGCAGAACGGCTATTTTCAGGGCTACTGCCCGGAGGACGTACCGCTTGCGCGCGAGCGGTATCACAAGGTTTCCCAGCAACTCTACAATGTGATGGACCGACGTCTTGGCCAGTCCGAGTATCTCGCGGGAGACGAATACTCGATTGCGGATATAGCCACTTATCCCTGGACGATGCCCAAGCAGCAGGAAATGCACCGCATAGACGGATCGCAGTACCCCCATGTACAACGCTGGGGTGACGCCATCGCGGCAAGGCCTGCGGTGCAGCGGGGCGTTTCGGTATTGGCTGAAGATATGAAAGTCGGTAATCCGACAGAGGAAACCTACGCCAACATGTTCGGCGACAAGCAATTCCAGCGCTAACGATTGCTGTGGCGGGAAGACGGCGTATTACCTGCCTCGGTCGTTGGATATTCCTGGAGTGACATCGCCGGTCGATCTGCAGATTTAGCTGCCTTTTGAATACTGGTTGGGCTTTTCCTCCGACGTCTATCGTGTCTCCGACGTTCAAGTACAACCGGAATGAGCGCCTGATCTCGACCCACTGATCGGCAATAACACGACCCCTATTGCCACGATGCCTAAGCAAATGGTTCGCAACAGCGGTCTTCTCTCTGCCCGTGCAATGCCCGACATCACTCGCGTTTGACTGGACTCGGTTTCTGGTGTTTGCCGCGTTGGATGTACCGACTGTTCGTATCGAGTGAAAAAGATGAGCCGCGGTATGCTTGTTGTGATGTTATGCTGCTTCCTGCCTTACCTGTCATCAGCATGGCTTCGTATACAACCGGATGGACGGTGAAATATTTGAAAGCATCGCACCTGTTATTTTTGATCTTTGTACTCGTCTGCAGCGTCGCTCCCGTGCGGCTGAGCGCGGAGGTATTGCCACCGGACCCTTCCCGGCTGGAGGCTAACTGGTGGGACTATTTCGTTCCCGGTGAAGAAGACCCACCGGAGCTACTCGGGCAGCGGATAGAAACCGCCTCAGCACGACTGGCAGGACTGAGAGAGCAGTTCCTGGCCGACGAAAAAACCAGCCTGGTGGCGCTGACAGGCGCGGTGATCAGCAATCTCGCTCGCTACCGGAAGTTCAGTGAGGCACCTTTACCGCCGCCTGCTCTGGCGTTGCCGGCACAGGAGAGTTACACCCTGGACGAAATCCGCGAGTTGATCGAGTCACTGCGCAAGGCTGGCCTTGATTATGCGGAAGAGTCACAGGAGATCGACCTGCTGGAACGCGCGATCGCCGCTGGCCAGCGCGAGCTGAACCATTTGAAGGTGGATTATCGGGCGCTCGATGAGGCCTCACCGAAACGCACGCGTCGGGGCCTTGAACTCATGCAATCCAGGCTGCAACTCGAACTGGGCAAGCGTGAGCTGGCCTGGCGGCGAGCGGGTAACGCATCCAGGCAGAATGAGATTGATAATCTGCAGGCGCTGGTTGAATCTGCGGCGCAAAGACTCACGGCAACGACCGAAGGGATGGAGTCTGCCACCGCCCGGCGATTGGAAGCCGAAAAAGCGGCCGAACAGATCAGGCTAAAACTACTCAAGGCACAACTGGCCCAGAGTGGAACGCTGGCCCTTACGGCTGACGAAAAAGCTCGCGACAGGTTCGCGGCCCAGCGACTGGTTGCGCTTGACGTACAGGCAACCCAGCAGGAAATCGTAGCCGACCAAAGCGGTGTGTTGGAAAGACTTCTGCAGCGTATCAACGCCCAGAATGAAACTGAGCCGGTTGCCGATCGCGACTATCTGCGGAGCTATAACCAGCAGTTGGAACAAGTGCAATCGAAAGTCCTTGAGTGGCGTGCCACGACGGCCAGGAATCGTGAAACGGCACTGGCCCGCATTCCCGAGGAGGCCGACCAGGACCTCGTCGAACTACTACAGTTGCGCGCCGAACTCGCGCTATCGACAGAAGCAGATCTGCGTGAGATCGAAGAGCAGTTGATCGCAGCCGGTCAGTTCGGCGATCTCCTGGACTCTCTGCTACGCGCTCGGGAGAGCACCATGTCTCGCGGCCTGCAGGTGGCCGGGGACCTGGCTGATCTCAGTTGGGTGCAGGTGAAAGAGTGGGTCAGCACCAGCCTCTTTGAAGTAGGCGGAGCGCCGGTCACTGCGCTGGATATTTTCAGGATGGTGGTGATACTGACCATCGCCTGGTGGTTATCAAAATTACTTCGACGAGCACTCCAGGGAATTGCTGCCAAACGCAAGACGGTCAACACCGGGTCGATCTATACCCTGAGCAGGATTCTGCACTATGCGATCCTGGCAATCGGCCTGATGATAGCGCTGTCCTCGATCGGTATCGACTTTACCAAGTTCGCTTTGTTTGCGAGCGCGCTGGGTGTGGGTATAGGTTTTGGGCTCCAGACACTGGTGAGCAACTTTGTTGCCGGACTGATAATCCTGTTCGAGAAAAGCCTGAAGATCGGCGATTTCGTGGAGCTCGAATCCGGCGTGACCGGAGAGGTCAGGGAAATCAACATGCGCAGTACGCTGGTCACCACCAACGACAACATCGATATCGTGGTGCCGAACTCGGAATTCGTCAACGGTCGGGTGACCAACTGGACCATGCGCGAGGCGTACCGCCGGGTTCATATCCCGTTCGGCGTGGCTTACGGTACTGACAAGGAATTGGTCCGCAAGGCGGCCCTGGAGGCCGCCAACGAAGTGCCGCTCACCCTCACCAATAACACGCAGCGAGCGGCGCAACTCTGGTTTGTCGAGTTCGGTGACAGCAGTCTGAACTTTGAGCTGGTCGTGTGGTTGAACCCCGATGCCGTGAAACGGCCCGGCGCTGTTCAGGCCCGTTATCTTTGGGAAATTGATGACAAGTTGCGCAAGTACAAGATTGAGGTACCGTTTCCTCAGCGCGACCTGCACCTGCGTAGCGGATTCGAGGCTATAGGCGGCGGAAGCCCCGCCTGACAGTCGGATGCTGCAGCGTTAATTTCTCGACACGAAGTCGAGGTGCTGAACAACGGGTTCGATGTTGCCTTCGGACTCAGTCGCGGCCCGGTGGTGCACCGGGGCAGGGCGTCCAGGCCTTGCCGCGCCAGCACAGTTCGTGTACACCTTCGAAGTGTCTGAACGTTCACGAGACGGCTGTGGGGCTTATGAGCTTGATACGAGCAATGGTGCGGCATGGGGATGGGAGCTACAGCGAGGGCGGTGAGGACCTCGTGACTCGCTGGAGGAACGAGCCGGGCAGTTACCTGTGGCTCGATGTAGAGGGCGCCCTTACTCCCGACGTAACCGAGTTACTGGCATCACTGGGCTGTGATCCGCTGGCGATAACCGATTCCGCCCGGCTTCGGCATCCTCCCAAGATCGAATATTTTGCCGAAAACACCTTCATCCTTTTTCGTGGTATTGCCCGGCTGGACCTGGACCTTGAGTTGGAGCCGCAGCAAATCGGGATGTGGATCGGCGAATATTCCGTTATTTCCGTACATCGGGGCAAATCAGTCAGTGTCGAGTATTTCTGGGAGCGCGAGCAGCAAAAGCACAATCTCGAACACCCGGGTCAATTGGCGCTGCGACTGTTTCACTATGCCTGTGGCCGCTATTTGAACACGCTGCTGCAGTTTGAAGAAAGGCTTGGCGAGTTGGAGGATGGCCTGCTGTCCGACATTACAGAAGTGGATATGAAGGAGCTGGTGGCCTATCGCTCACGGCTGCGCAAATTGCGGCGTATTTTCAGTTACCATCATACACTTGCTGAATCGATCTGGCGTCAGGGCAGCCCATTCCTCGGTGAGGATGAAGACGAGTACAGTCATTTTCGACGGGATGTCTATGACCGCTGCGAGCGCGTCTACAGCCTTTGCAATATGTATTATGAGCTGTGCAGTGACCTGGTAGAGGGCCATATTTCGCTGGCGTCCCACCATCTCAACCAGACCATGAAAATTCTCACCATTATCTCGGCGGTATTTGTACCGCTGACGTTTATGGCGGGAATCTATGGAATGAACTTCGAGCACATGCCGGAGCTGGGCTGGCGATACGCGTATTTTGCCCTGTTAACGGTAATGGCTGTGATGGCGTTTGCCATGCTGGTCCTGTTCAGGAAGATCCGGTGGCTCTGACCTGGTGCACTGTCCCGTAACCAGGGTATTTTGGTCACTCATTCGTCTTATTCAGGCCCCGAGCCTGACTGCTCCTGTCGGCGAGATGTCGGGCGACAACCAGTTCCGGCGATGGTGGTTCTTTGCTGGCGGGAAGACGGTGCAATGCGCGCATCGGTCGTTGGATATTCCTGCAGTCGAATCGCCGGACGATCTACAAGCTCAGTTCCCCTTCGAATACCGGTTGGACTTTTCCTCCGACTTCTATGGTGTCTTCGACGTTCAGGTACAACCGTGACGGACGCTTGATCTCGACGCCCTGGTCGACAACAACACGGCCCATATTGCCACGGTGCTTGCGCAAGTAGGCGGCAAAAGCCGTGTTGGCACTGCCTGTCGCCGGATCTTCGCGGACGCCACCCGAGTTGAAAAACATACGCGAGGAAAAGTTGGCGTCCCCGCTGTAGGGTTCGTCACAGAACAGGAAAACACACTGTACCCGCAAACCCTGCTCCAGCAGTGCTTCGTGCAGGCCACCGTCGAGCCGGGCTCGCTTGAGCGTCGCCAGGTCTTTGATGGGAAGCAGTACGAACTCCGGGCCGACGCGGGCGAGTTCCAGTGGCCAATCCGGCGAGAAGTCCGCGGAGGTCAATCCAACGAGCTCTGCGGCGGTATCTTTTTCAATCGAGCCCGAGAACGTTACTTCTGGCGGTGTCATCCAGGTTAATCCGTCACGGTTGGCGACCTCAACCGACCCGACAGCCAAATTCAGGGTTATCATTCCGACGCCCCGCGTAAGGGTCCAGGCCGTACCGATCGTCGGGTGCCCGGCAAAAGGCAGTTCCCAGGCCGGTGTAAAAATCCTGACCGAGGCCCTGCCCGGTTCTCGCGACAAAACGAATGTGGTTTCGGAGAAATTTGTTTCGAGCGCTATCGCCTGCATTTCGTCGTCAGACAAGGTGCTGGCGTCATGTACAACCGCCAGCTGGTTACCCGCGAGCCTGGTTTCGGCAAACACGTCGACGATTACGATCGGGTAAGTTCTGTCCATATGGCGGCTTTCCTGGCGTGTTCCGTATGACAATTTACCCCGACTCCCGCCTGGTTCACCAGCCCGGTGTGCAAAGAATTGTCACAGCCTGGTGAGTCAGCCGGGATTCATGTCAGAGTCCTTTCAATGTGTGCGGCCTAGGCTGGGCGCGAAACCTCACCGGGAGGGAAGGGGACAATCCACTTGATTCGTCGTTGAAATAAATGCACTGTCCCCGACAGTCGATACTGCCCCGCCAAGCGGATTGCCAGCGTATGCACGATGAAACTGAAGTAACTAAAACCGCCGACCTGGCAGGTCGGTTGGTCGATGCGCTGTCTGATGACTCGCCCGGCACGATACGAAACCTGCTCTCGGATCTGCATCCTGCGCAACTGGCGGATGCCCTGGAGGCCGTGCCCTGGGACAGCCGACCCGACCTGTGGGCCCAGGTCGATACCGGCATCAAGGGGGAGGTGCTGCTGGAGGCCCACGGCGATGTGCGCAGCCAGCTTGTCGAAGCAACCTCGCGACAGGAACTGCTGGCGGCATTGGCCGAACTCGAACCGGACGAACTGGCCGACATCGATGCCCAGCTCCCGGTGGAGGTGATCGACGCCATGCTCCAGCGAATGCCGCAGGACCGGCGTGCTGCCTACGAGCTGGTGCGGTCGTACCCGGACGACACCGCGGGCGGGTTGATGGATGTAGACGCCGCCGCGGTGAGAGACGATGTCAGCCTGTCGGCTGTGCTGCGCTACCTGCGCGGGCTGCGGCAACGCGATGGCTCTCTGCCCGAACACCTTGACAGCCTGATGGTTGTGGACCGCGACAATATTCTTCTCGGGGTGCTGATGCTCAGTGACGTGGTATCGCTGAGCGCGGATACGCTGGTGGCGGACGTCATGAATACGGAAAAACCAGCCCTACTCGCCACCACCCCGGCGTCCCAGGTTTCACGAGTGTTCCAGGATCAGGACCTGGTGTCGGCGCCGGTGGTCGGTGAATCCGGACAACTGCTTGGGCGGATAACGGTGGACGATGTGGTCGACGTCATGCGGGTGACGGCCGAGCGCCAGGTCCTGGGCCGGGCCGGCCTGGATGAAGGTACGGATATGTTCGCACCGATATTAAAGAACGCGAGTCGCCGGGCGGTATGGCTGTCTGTGAACCTGCTCAACGCGATGATCGCGGCCTCGGTGATCGGCCTGTTCGAGGATTCCATCGAGAAAGTGGTTGCACTCGCGGTGCTGATGCCGATCATCGCCAGCATGGGTGGGGTTGCCGGCAATCAGACCCTGACGCTGGTGATCAGGGGCCTTGCACTGGAACAGGTCAGCGGCAGCAACATCGCCAGGCTCCTGCGACGCGAAGTCGCCTCAGGTTTGCTGAATGGCGTGTTCTGGGCGGCCGTGGTCGCCGTCGTCGTGATCGCCTGGTTCGACAACGTCACACTGGGGCTGGTTTTCGGCGCCGCCATGATAATCAACCTGGTCACCGGGGCCGTGAGCGGCACCCTGGTGCCGTTTTTCCTGCAGCGCCTGGGCATAGACCCGGCACTGGCGGGTGGCGTGTTGCTGACTGCCGCTACCGACGTGATCGGGTTCTTCGCGTTTCTCGGCCTGGCCACCTGGTTGCTGATCTGACTTCCGGTGCGGTTGGCACAGCTTTCCCTCGCATGAAGCCAATGCCCGTCGCGGTGCTTCCTGGCTGGAGCCGGCTTCAGTTCAGCGGCTGTAAAAGCCTGCTGTCCTTGCGCTTGTGCTACAGATAGCGTTCGAACCAGTCCAGGTAGCGCTGCCAGCGATCGGCGTTGTAACTCGGCACGCCGATACTGTGGGGCTGGCCCGGGTAGATGACCATCTGCGTCGGGACGCGCAGGACTTTAAGCGCCTGGTACATCTGCTCGGTCGAGAGTAACGGCACGTTGTAGTCCTTCTCGCCGACCAGGAACAGCGTGGGCGTCTCGATCCGGTTGGCCTTCAGGAACGGGTAGGAGACCCGGTTCCAGGCCTCCGGGTTGTCCCACGGCGCGCCCAGCTCGGAGAGGTAGTCGCGGATGTACTGATCTGTACCGAAACCGCCCGAGACGTTGGCGATCGACGCGCCGCTGACCGCCGCCTTGAAGCGGGTGTCCGAGGCGATTACGTAGTTCGTCAGCATGCCCCCGTAGCTCCAGCCGCCGACCACGAGTCGGTCGGGGTCTGCGATGCCCTGCTCGACCGCGAAGTCGACCCCCGCGAGGACATCGTCTACGTCGACCGAACCCCAGGCAGCGTAGATCCCGCGGGAGTAGTCGATACCACGACCGGTACTCCCCCTTGGATTCAGCAGCAGTACGGCGTAGCCGTGGGCGGCGAATAGTTGGGGCTCGAGCCTCGGCGCATAGGAGAACTGGGAAGTCGGTCCGCCGTGAATCCAGAGCACGGTGGGATAGCGCCGCCCCTTCTTCGCGCCCACCGGGCGGACCAGCAGGCCGTGGACCTCGGTCCCGTCGGGGGCCTCGAAGCTGATCGCCTCCGCATCCTGCCAGGGCCGCGCGGCCAGCAGGTCGTCGTTGTGCGACGTCAGCGACACAGGCTCGCCGGCCTTCACGGTATACAGCTCCCAGGGTTGGTCTATCCGCCCGATCCTGGCGACAATGCTGCCGTCTGTGCCGAGTCCGTAACCGGCCACCGTAAAATTGCCCTGGAGCTCGCGGACGATTTCTCCGCCGCCCACCGGAATACTGGCCAGCTGGACGGTCATGTCGTCCTCAAAGGTGAAGTAAACGCGTTTGCCGTCAGGCGCGAATCGCGGGTGTTCGCTCTGGCGATCGAGCGCTTCCGTGAGCAGACTGGCAACACCGGTTTTAACGTCGATGCGTTTCACCATGCGCTGGGCGTAGAGGTTGTCCCGGTCCGAGTGCGCGCTGACGCAGAGAATTGAACCGGAGTCGGGGCTCCAGCGCGGGCGCGCGATCAATCCGGGCCCGCAGTCGTTCATCGGGCGAGGGTGCAATTGCGCGGGCTTTGGTCTGGTTCGAGAGATCCAGCAGGTGCACGTCCCAGTCATCGTGCCGATCGGACTCGTCGCCGCCCTTCGCCACGTAGGCCAGTGTCCGGCCATCGGGGGAGAAGGCGGGCGAAGACGGCTCGAAACCGGTTAGAGCCAGCACCTCGCCTGCCCCGGTCTTGCCGTCGAGGAGGTAGATTTTCTGGCCGCGGGTCAAATACCCCTTCTCGTCTTCCTTGAAGTGAAAACGGTCTATGACAATCGGCGGCGGCGTGGTGATCGTCGCGTCCTCGTCCGGCAACTCGAACGGGTCGGGGTCCTGCACGACCGCGGCGATACGGCTGCCGTCCGGAGAGAACGCGTAGTCCTGGATGCCGCCCTCGATGTCCGTCAGCCGCTGTGCTTCTCCACCGCCGAGGGGAAGCAGCCACAACTGGGCTTCCCCCTTGTCGGTGTCGTGGCGGTCGGACAGGAAGGCTATCGCGTTGCGCACGGGGTGCCAGGCCAGCTGCGACGCGCTCTGCTGGCTGAAGGTCAGCTGTCGGTTCTCGCGGTTGGTGAGGTCGGTCAGCCAGATGTTGGCGACGTTCTCGTCTTTTGCCGGTTCGTGCCGGGTCACGGTATACGCGACGTAGCGGCCATGAGGTGACACCAATGGATCCCCCACGTCGGCTACGCTCAGCAGCTGCTGAATCACCGGATCGATTTCCGGCACCTCACGGTCATCGGCTGCCAATGCAGCGGGTGCCAGCAGGATAATACAGCCGAGTACCCGGGTGGCGATGCGGTGCAAGGCGTGGGGGTGCTTCATGTTTTTTCCTGATTATGTGGCGTGTGGTCAGTATAAACCACCCTTGAGGGTGGTTGTTTGCGGACGAGCCTGCGTGATGGATGTGCCATCTGCTGCAATCTGAAACTTCACCGGCGGAGTCTGGTGAGAAGTAAGGAACATAAGGGTTCGGCGGAAGTAATCCCCTTGCCATATCAGCGGTGATAGAATTGCCGCCCTTTCCCCCGGACGCGCACCATGACCGCTGTGCCCCCGACAGGAGTAGCACGGGGCACCACGCGGGAACTGCTCGATATCGCCATTCCCATGGTGGTATCGCAGGGTTCCTTCGCGGTGATGGTCTTCTGCGACCGGCTTTTTCTGTCATTCCTTGGTCCCGAACACGTGGCGGCAGCCATGGCCGGGGGCGTAGCGTCTTTTTTCACGACCTCACTGTTTATCGGCATTCTCGCCTATGCCAATGCGCTGACCGCCCAGTACTACGGTAAGGGCGAAACCTGGCGCTGTCCGCGGGTTGTTACCCAGGGCTTTATCATGGCTTGCGGGGCGATGGTAGTGATACTGCCGGCGTCAGTAGGGGTCTACCAGCTGTTCGGTGCCATGGGCCATGTCGAAAACCAGCTGGCACTGGAGCGTATCTACTACCGGGTGCTGATCGGCGGCGCGATATTTACGCTGATGAAAGTCGTTATCGGTTCCTACTTTGCCGGGATCGGGCGTACCCGGGTGGTGATGATTTGCGATGTCATGGGGGTAATGATCAATATCCCCCTGTCCTGGGCTTTGATATTCGGCAAGCTCGGCCTGCCCGAGATGGGCATGGCCGGTGCGGCGATGGGCACAGTCATCGCCAACGCATTCTCGGTAGTTCTCTTCCTGCTGTTTTACTTCAGCGGGGTACACCGTGAGCGCTTCCGCGTCATGGAGTCCTTTGCTTTTGATCGGGGCATCCTGCGACGCTACGTCCGTCTCGGGGTACCGTCCGGTTTCGAGATGTTCATGAATATCACGACGTTCAACCTGTTCATCATGATGTTTCAGTCCTACGGGGTCGCCGCCGGTGCCGCGGCGTCCATCGTTTTCAGCTGGGACATGATGTCCTTTGTGCCCATGCTCGGCCTGCACATCGCGGTGATCAGCCTGATCGGCCGCTACGTGGGCGCCAATGACATGCAGCACGCCAACGCTGTGATCAAGGCAGGTTTTCGCGTCGCCGCGACCTATGCTGGCATTCTCGGGGTGTTGTTCATCGTATTCCGGGCCGAGTTCATCCTGATGTTCGCCCAGTCCGATGCCGACTTCACGGAAATCGTCGAGTTAGGCAGCTTTATGATGGTGGGCCTGGCCTGCTACGTGCTGGCAGACGCGGCGGTGCTGATCGCCGGCGGCGCCCTGCGTGGCGCCGGTGACACGCGCTGGCTGATGACCACCTCGATCCTGCTGCACTGGGTGATGGTTGTGGCCCAGTACTACATCATCATCGTGTATGACGCCGGCCCGCGCCTGTCATGGGTCGCGTTTGTGATCATGATTCTGACGCTGGCAGTCTGCTACGTGTGGCGGCTTGTCGGCGGTGTCTGGCGCCAGCCGGAACGCCTGGCAAAGGTGATGCAGGAATAGCGGGGGCCGCGCCTGTCTTCACCTGTCCATGACAGCAGGTTTCCGGTAACTCCCCTGCACGCTGACAAGTTTAAAGCCCTGTGTATACTCGCTGATTCCCCCCGCGTTCGGCGCTGTTCCCACAAGAGGAATAAGCCTGTTCAGTCACCGGGAGCCGGGCGCGAATCATATCGATCCACGCGGGAGGTTCTATGACCCTGTATCTCGGTAACGTGTTTGATCCGTCGGGCTACAAAATGTGTGCTCTACACGATATAGGCAGGCTTGCGGCTTGAAGCGTTTTCTCAAGAGGCTGGCCGGTGTTCTCGTCGGTCTGTTTATTCTGGCCGGGGTGGTCTTCACCATCGGCGTGCTCTATCCCTTGGTGCCACCTGCGCCCCCCGGACATACTGACGAACTCCTGATCCGCAATGTCCACTGGCTGGACCTGAACAGTGGGGTCGCTGTGCCAGACACGGATATCCTGGTTCGCAACGGCGACATCATTGCCGTGGGTCCGAACCTGCAATCGCGAGCCTCCAGGATTATGGATGCGCGGGGACAATACGCCATACCCGGATTGTTCGACATGCACGTGCACAGCCTGCGGCTGGCACCCTTACTGACTCACCCACTGCTGGTGGCGGCGGGGGTGACTGCGGTGCGGGACATGGGGGGGTGCCTGGGCGACTACGATGGCTGGGTAGCCTGCGCGGCCGATAAGCGCCGTTGGGACCAGGCAGTCAGGGCCGGTGAAATGGTCGGCCCCCGCTACGACGTTGTCACCAGTCTCGCGATCAACGGCGGCATGGAAATTCCCTCGGGTTGGGACGCGGCGCTCGGCGCTGCCACAGCCGGGGGCGCTCGCGCCCGTGTGGAACACGATGCGAACCGCGGTATCGACTTTCTCAAGCCGTATTCAGACTTGCCGAGAGACGGTTACTTCGCGTTAGCAGAAGCGGCACAGCAGCGGGGCCTGACCCTGGCCGGCCACAAGCCGGTTCGCATTTCGGCACTGGAAGCAGTCGAGGCCGGACAACGCAGCATCGAACACGCCTTCCTTTATATCTGGGAGTGTTTCCCGGGCGCTCCCCGGCTTCGCGAGGCCGGTTCCGTGCGCGACGCCTACACCCACGAAATGCGCCTGGAGATGCTGGAGCAGCATGACCCCGTCCTGTGCGCGGAGATCATGGCAGCGATGGCGGATCGAGGTATGGCCTACGTACCCACTCACACTACCCGCAGGCTGGATGCGTACGCACGCGACCAAGGTTTTCGCAGCGATGAGCGCCTGCGCTACGTGCCCGCGCCACTCCGAGCGCTGTGGCTGGCAGACGCCAACAGCATGGCGGACCGGACCAGCGATGCAGGGCTCGCCAGCTACCGGCGCTTCTACGAGTTCGGGCTGACCCAGTCTGCGGTCGCTCACCGCGCTGGTGTCGCGGTCATGGCGGGTACCGACACGCCGGACAGTTTTGTTTTTCCAGGGCTGTCCCTGCACGATGAGCTGGAGCACCTGGTGCGTGGCGGTATGAGCCCCCTCGATGCGCTGCGGGCGGCAACGGTGGTACCGGCGAACTTCCTCGGGCTCGATGACCGTGCCGGTATTATTCGCCCCGGGGCTCGTGCCGATATCGTCCTGCTCGCCGCCAACCCGCTGGAAAACATCAACCACGTACGCCAGGTGCAGTCAGTTGTGGTTGCTGGCACGCTCTTTGACCGCGAGTCCCTGGATGGATTGCTTGCGCACACGGAGTCAGTGGTCGGTCACTGGTCCATGTGGCCCAAGTTTGCCTGGCAGGTCCTGCGCAGCCCTATTTTCCTGGCCCAGGCTGCGGACTGAGTCACCTCACATCAACGCGGAATGGACATCTGAAAACCGATTCAGCCGAATCGTGTCACCTGTGTCGTCGGAACAGAGAGCATACTTTATGAACAGAATTTCCAGTTGTGGTGGTTAAGTGCAGGCCACGTAATTGCTGTTCGCCCTGGTAATCAGCCCGAATCGGCGACGTCGCCCATGCCGACCTGCTCCAGTGCTTCGGGGCAGCGATCGCTTTCCGCCATCGCTCGATCCATGAGGCCCTGGTAAAGGAAAGACAGGCCGCCGGTCATCACCGCGGCGCCGCCGGTGAGCAGTGCACCCTTGGCGTTCAGGCCGACGCCTGGACTGGCCAGGGTTCCGCTCAGTTTCACGAAGGGCGTGACGAACATGTCGGCGCTGAGCCCGACGCCTTCGCGGGGCTTGGTGTTGAACTCGAACCGCAACTTCTCCGTGTTGAGATCGAGCGCTCCTCCCGCAACGACCTGGAGTTCTTCGCTCTGCATCAGAAACGCGGTCATGTCGCCCACACCCTCGGTGAACTCAAGCGCGATAACGGAGCACTCCCAGTTGGTGAATTCCTCCGTTTCCGCCATCGGGTTGAGCGCTTTGAACAGCTGTGCGATCACGTCGCCCGAAAACCTGGAAATCACGTCGTTTTTGACGCGCCCCGGGCCCTGTGTCATCACCACCTTGCCGTTGGTCGACGCCGCGAGCGCGCGCGCCGTTCCACCGCGCGCCTTTATATCGATCGCGAGATTGGTCGAAGGCCGCTCTTCCTCGGGCAGATCCCCGGACATGACCCCGAGCTTCATTCCCCGGCCTCCGGAATTCACCGTCAGGTCGGCACTGTCTGCACCTGCGGTAATGAAGAGCTGATTCCTGAACCGACCCCCGGCAGTACCTCCGAAGCTGTTGTCGATTGCTATATTGCCGTCGTCGGCAGTCAGGTTGATTACCAGGTCCCGCATGGTCACCGCAGTCACCTTGAATGTGTCGATCGAGACTTCGACATCTGCATGGAGGCTTCGCAGCTTATCCAGCGGCAGGGGCTCTTCGGTGAAGATATATTTGCCTTTCGCCCTGGTTGGTGCCCCTGCCACTGCGGGGTCGGCCGGCTCCTGCGCCTCGGCAGTCTCGTCACCTTCGGGGTCCGGCGACTCGAAGGGGGTCAGGTCGAACAGCGACGAGGTGGCGCGCAGCTTGATTCCTGGTTCGTCGCCGCCAGTGAGTTCGGCGTTGGCCTGTAAATCGCTGTCGGCGAAGTTCAGAGTGAGCGGGTCGAGCGTCACCGTTTCTCCGTCGATGACGGCGTCGCTGGCCAGTTTGAAGGAAACCTCAGGCAGCTCGGGTGTGAGTTCGGCAAGGCTCGGCCCATCTGCCTCAACGGACAGGCTGACGACGCCCTCGGGATCGACCTCTCCATCCAGCGCCAACCTGGCCGATCCCAGTTCGGCGAGCAGATTGGAAAGTATGATCGAGCCACGTTTAGACGCGACATTACCTTTGAGGGATAGATCGGCGGAGGGCAGCCCCTCGACCTCGACAATCTCCCCCAGCTTGTCCAGCGTGGACAATACGGCGGTGAAGTCCACCGTATCGGTGGGGAAGTCGAACGTGGAGCGCAGCACCAGATCGCCCAGCGTTACGTCGAGCTCGGCCTGTCGATCAGCGGCGAGCCCGGACAGTGAGTAGGGCCACTCTGTCCACTGGCCCTCGCCATCGATTACATACTGACCCGCCTCATTGGTCGTGATACTCAGCGACTGGAGTCCGAGGCCTGTCTCCGTGGACGAAATGTATCTCAGATTGATGTTGTCCAGTTCGGCGGAGCGGATGTCCACCGGCATCTGGAGGGCGCCGCCTTCCGTCTCATCCTCCACAGGGGGTTCCGCGGGAGCCGGCTGCCCCATGACCCAGTTGCCCTCGCCACTGTCGTCGGTCTCCAGCAGGACATTCACGTCCCGCAGCTGCAACTCGCGGATAACCGGCGGGCCGGAAATCAGTGACAACAACCCTACCTTTGCCGACAAGTGGCCGATTTCCGCCATCTGCGGTACCGAGCCCCACTCGGCATTGGAGAGGCTCACATTGTCGGCAGACACCCTGAGCGAGGGCAGAACCCGAATCGTCAATTCCCCGTCGATACCGAAATCGCGGCCGGTGGCGTCACTGACTGCCTGCTCGATCTGTGGCTTGAAGCGCCCGAAATCGACCAGTATGAGTAACAGCAACAGGGCCAGCACCAGCAGCCCCAGCAGGACAGCGAACCACTTCAGCAGCGTAACCATGGTTTTCGTTCCTCTTACTCGTGGATTCCGTGGGGGTGGCGCATCGCGCCGACTGCACATCGGGTATCAGGTAGCGCAGCACAGTGGAGATAGTGCTTGTACGAGTATAGTAAAAACAAACGACACTGACAGAGGCGGCGGTTGGTGCGAGGTAAACTGAAGTTCTGGTGACAGTTTACATAATAAGAAGTTCTTAGCAGTTTACATAATAAGGAGTTCTGAGCAGTTAAGGGGGCAGTGCAAGTTCCGGGGACAGATTAATTCATAGGAGTTCGGAGTCTCAGGCGCGGGCCAGTAGATGGAGTAAACTGTCACAGATCTGAGAATTCAGTCATTCCGAAATTCTATAGGAGTTCGGGGCCCAGGTGCGGGCCAGTAGATGAGTAAACTGTCACCGAAATTCACTGGAATGCCCAGGCTATCCGGAGCTGCCACAACGTGGTCGGGCCACGAGAGCCGTCCATGCTGACTCTGGCTGAGGTTTGTCAGCCGGTCTCTCTGATGAGCTTCCTCAATCAACTGAACACACAATAATCGGGACTGAGAGTGGTATGCTGGGCGGTATGAATAAACAGACACAAAAAGCTCCCAGCGGTAGAGATTCGTCTCAGGGCACGAGGTCTGTTGGCCTTTGCACCCTGTTTGGCATCGAGATTCGCCTCGACAGCAGCCTGCTGATTATTTTCGCACTAATAGTCTTCATGCTGGGCGGCAGTGTCTTCCCCGGCTGGCACTCGAACTGGCCCGCGTTTACCACGTGGACAACGGCTCTGGCTGCCGGGGTCCTGTTCTTTGCCTCGGTATTGGCGCACGAGCTGGCGCACTCGCTGGTATCGCAGCGGTTCGGCATCGAGGTGCGCCGCATCACACTGTTCCTGTTCGGCGGTGTAGCGGAAATCTGCGAGGAGCCCGACGAGCCCCGCGCGGAGTTGTTGATCGCGATTGCCGGGCCCGTAATGAGTGTGTTGATCGGTGTTTTGAGCACAGCGATCGGCATTCAACTGGCGGGGGAGGAACTCGCCGGGCGACTAGCGGATGAACAGGAGGCAGCCCTCGCGGCTTTGTCACCCGCCGCCACGCTGTTTCTGTGGCTGGGACCGGTCAATATTATCCTCGGTGTGTTCAATATGATGCCAGGCTTTCCGCTGGACGGTGGCCGCGTAATGCGTGCCCTGATCTGGTGGGTGACCGGCGATCTCAGGCGGGCGACGCGAATTGCCACCGAAAGCGGGCGCATGTTTGGCTGGTTGCTGATGATCATGGGCGCACTGCAGGCGTTCTCGGGGGCACTGCTGCAGGGCCTGTGGCTGGTCCTGATCGGCTGGTTCCTCTCCAACGCCGCTTCAGCCAGTTACAGGCAGCTGGTTGTAAAGGAAACTCTGCAAGGAATAACCGCGAGAAACATGATGCGGTCGCAGTTTGAGTTGGTGCCGGCGACTATGCGGCTATCAGAATTTATCGACGAGCACTTTCTGCAGAGCGCACAGCAACTGTGGCCGGTGGTTGAAGATGGGTTACTCATCGGTCTGCTTACTCTGCAGGAGTTGCGACAGGTCAACCGCGAAGACCGATCCGTAACGACGGTTGGCCAGGTCATGAACACGCGGTTGGGCGATCTCACCATACATCCGGACAGTAATGCGACGACCATAATGGCGGCTCTCGATGCGCATCAGTCGCCGCTGGCAGTGGTAGAGGGCGGGCAGGTCATCGGCCTGATATCCCAGATGGACGCGGCGAAATGGCTGTTACTCAACAAAGATCAGGAGACCTGAGAGTACATCTGAGCCAGCCCGGATTCGACTCAGGCTACCCTTTTATCCTCAGCCCGCAGGGAACCTGTGAGACGTATTTCATCCATCCTGATATGGAGCAAGTCATGAGCGAACTATCCAGAGAGCAGCGCATCAAGGTGCTGGAAATGGCCACCAGGATTGCCGCCGGAGCTGGCGCTAACACTAACGTGGTGTGGATGATTGAATTCCAGGAGGAACTGGTCGAACGGCTTTACCGGAAGTTGAGCGAACTGTTGCTGGAAGAGCAGGATGACGATGAGGATGACGACGACGAGTACAGCTATCAATACGAGGACTGATAGTCCTTCGGACTGAGGCTGACCCCGGGCTGCTTCGCTTTCTATGTTAGCGTGCTTGTCCTGCTGGTGGCCCAGCTCTGGTAGTGTTGCGACTTTACAGGGGGTATCCTCTACATATCGTATTCTTATAGCTCGTGTCCTTGAGTTAGCCCGGAGGGAGTCATGGGATTTGCATTATCTGATCTATGCCTGAGCAGCACCGCATTCAGCGCAGGTGGCTCCATTCCCGAGAAACATACGGGAGAGGGGGAGGACGTTTCTCCGGCGCTTTCCTGGGACAATGCTCCCGATGGCACGCGCTCTTTCGCGATTTTCTGTCATGACCCGGACGCACCGCTCGTGACGGGGCGAGGCGATTACGGATTCGTACACTGGGTGCTTTGCAACATTCCCGCAACGGTCGATTCGCTGGCCGAAGGCACAGACGCTTACACCCCGGGCCAGAACAGCTTTGGCAACCAGGGGTACGGGGGCCCGATGCCGCCGCCCGGGCACGGCAGGCACCACTACTATTTCTGGGTACTGGCGCTCGACCTCGAACCGGAGCTACCGACAGGGATGACTGCTCGATCAGTTGCTGGAGAATGTCGAGCCGCATCTGCTTAGGCATGAATCGCCTGGTCGGGACCTACGAGCGCTCCTGATCAGCTTTGCCAATCGGAGGTATCATGGATAACTGGTGTCTGGTCGTCGACGGGGAACCGACGCATGCCGAGTCGCTGCGGGTTTTCTGCGAGAATGCATCTAGGCTGGACACCCACCGGACATCTAAGCTGAACACCGACATCTAAGCTGGACACCCACCGCAACCCAATCAGGCATCTAAGCTAGACACCCGCCGTTCTAAGTCGGACACCCACCGCAATTCAATCACATCCAACCAATTAGACGACCATGACGATCTCACGTTCTATGCTGCAGCACTGAGAGCAGATTGCTGAGATCGAACATGACCCTACCGCGCCGCGCCCAGGTGGCATTGAGCTGCACGCCCTACTATCACTGCATTTCGCGCTGCGTGCGGCGGGCGTTTCTCTGCGGTACCGATGCCTACACCGGCAAGGACTTCGACCATCGCAAGCAATGGGTGCTGGATAGAATAGCCCAGCAGGGCGCCGTGTTTGCGATCGATGTCTGCGCCTACGCAATAATGAGCAACCACTTTCATCTGGTGATTCGGGTCGAGCCGTCTCGCGTGAAGAACTGGAGCGATGAGGACGTGATCCACCGCTGGACTCAGTTGTTCAAAGGGCCGATCCTGGTGCAGCAGTGGCTGGCAGGCGAGGAGCTCTCTCCAGCGCAAAGGGACACGGTGAAAGAGATCGCCGGGGTGTGGCGCAGGCGCCTTGCCGA
Organism: uncultured Gammaproteobacteria bacterium; assembly: GCA_963753815.1. Lineage (GTDB taxonomy): Bacteria > Pseudomonadota > Gammaproteobacteria > Pseudomonadales > Halieaceae > CAVWDU01. The sequence continues at coordinate 672,259 of CAVWDU010000003.1, read as the reverse complement.
TATCAGCTGGTACATGCGCTGCCTCAACGAGCATATTGCCCGTCGAGCCAACGCGGAGGATGACTGCACCGGCAGATTCTGGGAGGGGCGTTTCAAGAGCCAGGCCCTGTTGGATGAGGCAGCCCTACTGGCGTGCATGGCCTATGTGGACCTGAATCCGGTTAGGGCGGGTTTGGCGACGTCTCTGGCAGAGTCCGATTTTACCTCAGTGCAACAGCGGTTGCGGCCGCTCGAGCGGGAGGAAAGCACGAAAGACGCCAAAGCTGGCCAGGAAGCATGGCAGAAAGTACCGCTGGCGCGGTTTTCAGGCGAAAAGCCCGGGTCATGCTCCCGCGGGACCGAGTTGCCTTTCCGGCTTTGCGACTATGTCAGGCTGGTGGAAGACACAGGCCGACTAACAATACCGGGAAAACGTGGCGTACTTTCTGAACACTGTGAATCGATTCTCCGGCCCTTATCACTGACGGCGGATCAGTGGCAGTTGCTCTCAATAAACGTGCAGGCAGCCAGCCTGTCGGCTGTGGGGAATCTGGGCCGGTTACGCAGCTTCTGCAACGACACCGGGCGCAGTCGACTGCCTCCGCTGGGGCTACTGAAGCGGGTCTATCAACGGTAGCGTTCCTAACCGCGATCCCGACTGTCGTTGACAGTCGGGAGCTTGTCCGTGGTGCCGGAATCTGGGGGTTTCCCGGGCAAACCTATCAGTAGATACTCTCGGTCGCCGTTTATCCCAGTGCGTCTGCTCGTCGATGGCAGAAATCTTCGAAATTCTCGATGTTGAAGGAAGTGAAGGTTGGCGTGGATGTCCCGATTACTGTCGCCGATTATTGTCGTTGGCTCAAGGTTGGGGTGGGTGTCCCGATTATTGCGAGGTTGGGGTGGGTGTCCCGATTATTGTCACAAGGTTGGGGTGGGTGTCCCGATTATTAGTCCGATCATTATCTCTGATTATGTGTTTATCAGTTACCGGGACAGGTCGGTTTACCCGTCTGCTCCTCACGCAATTTGCGCAGTTCCTTGAGGCTCTTTTGAATCGACTCCTCGGTTTCAGTCCGGTCGCCGGCGTCGACTTCGGGCAGCGCCATGTAATCCTCCAGGGCAGCCTCAGCTGCGCTGGTACGGCCCGCGTCTCGCAACACAACAACCTTTTCAAGCATAGCCATGTAGCCGCCCAGCCCTCCTTCCTGATGGGCCTTTTCAAGGGTTTTTATTGCCTTGTCCGGCTGACAGTTCACCGCGTATTCGCTGGCTTCCTTGATGGCACTCATATCGCCGATGGCACCACAACCGGTGAGTTGAGCGACCAGGACGGTGGCCGTCAGGATAGTGGCAGTTTTGCTGGAATGTTTCCGCTCGAATGTGGTCACTGCTTGTCTACGCCAACAAGCTTGCCGTCTGCGGTGAAGGTGCAGATGAAGACGGTCGGGTCAGCCCCTGATGGCGGGTACTGTCCGTATACGGTATACATCCCCTGGTCTTTGAACGCCTTTTGTGTGCTGATATTGGTAGGACGCTGACTGAACTTTGACGATGCCTCACCCGTACAGTAGCGGGGCATATCTTTGACGGATACGGCGTCGCTCGCAGCATTCGAGTGTGCCTGCCCACCGCCGAACGAGACCACAATTTTCTTGTGCTCCCAGTGGTACACCTGATCACTCCCGCCGGAACTTTCACGCTTGACCTTGTGTCCATCCTGGTCCCTGAAGTGGTTTGCCTTGTCTCCTGGCTTCAGGTCGAACGCCCGGCCGTTAGCCAGGGTGATATCAACATAGCCCTGTCGCTGGGAAAAAGTACAGGGGCCGGATCTGCCGGCCTTTTTGTCCCCATGGCTGTAGAACTCACAGTGTGCTTTCGAGCTGTCGGCGAATGAAAGAGGCGAACTCAAGGCCAGGATCAGGCCAGTAGCGGAAACCAATGAACGTGATGTAATCATAAAATATTCCTTACCCCTGGAATAACCAATGGGTGGTTGTGAGCGGAAGCGCCCGGTCCGGTGCGCTGAAGGCGTGCTATTGAAGTCCATCCTTCCTAATTGTGCCGCGTGGTCGATCGTCGGAGTTTCGGTGCAGCAAGTGCCGCAATGAACAGCGCCATCATGGCAATCAACCATGTTGGCATAGTCGGAATGGGTGTCGCATCCGCCGGTGGCAGGGGCGGCGAGGTCACCACGGTGCCGACAATATCACCGGTCAGCGATTGGGAGTTAGTTGCAGTACTACAATTACTGTTGACACAACCGACTTCGCTGGCGAGGGCTGGGGTCAGCGTTCCCCCACTGTTGCTCAGGGCGGGGACAAACTGGAGAAAAATGTTGTTTTGGCCAGTCAGGTCCGAGGCACCCTGGGCACGTTGCAATATCAGGCCGCCGGCGTCGGAAGATGCCGGATCAAAACCGGCGTACGTTTCTCCTGGAAGCGTGCTCGAGCCTTGTGTGGTCGTTACGTTGATCGCGCTGTAAGTGTTGGTGTCGGCATCGTAGGTGAAGGAGCCGGATACGGTACCGCCGTCGGCACGAGTGAGGCCATCCAGCGACCACTCCACATTCACCGCCAGGCCGGGTACGGGAAAAAAAGTACCGAGTAGGACGACTTGCAAGGCCGCGACGAGTTTTTTCATGGATCAGATCCTCTACGGGCGGTACCTGGAAGGCAGCCGGGCCGCTGGTTGCCGGACATTCTATCATCGGTTCGGTCAGGCCCCCTGGCAATCCGGTACTTTAACGTTTTCTGCAAGCGGTGTGGAATCGAAAGCATAGTGCTTCTTGTACCGTAGTTTGTCCACGTGCCTCGCCACGTCGGTGTATCAGAGCACTGACCGTGTTCGTCCGGCCATGGACGAATCTTCGAGCCGGCGTCAGCGGGAAGTATAGGAGTGAGAAAAGGCGTATTGCAAGCAGATTGTCTGCTTCGATCTGGTTGATGAGTCCTGAGATTCCCTTCGCCAGAAAGGTTGCGTCTGCTGTTGAATTTCTGCGCGCATCGGTGAACATGTCCCTCGCACTTACCCCGGCCTGCAGCGAGTTGGCCCTGGCCACCCGTTCGCGGTCCAGTCGTTGGACCCCGTGCGTGGTCGTTTTCCACCCACATTCTGTGCCCGATCCCGCACTGCTGTGCGATAGTGCACTATGCCCCCCTCCGGTATCATAGCGCGGTTCGTGATGAAAACTGTCGTGGTGTGAGCAATCCGCGCAGTAGACGCGCGCATTCAACGGGCTGCCGGGGAACAGCAGTCAGCCACTATGCTTATTGTGAAATTTCTTTGGAGTTATATGAAAGCCGATCAATGCAGCCTTTTTGCAGTCGCCCTGGTAATTGCCTCCAGTGTCATGTCAGCTGGCATCACGACAGTGCCGGAAAAGATATCGGCTGGCGAACCGTCGGACCAGTCGGTCTCGGAGTCCCCAACCGGAGCAATCGTTAGCCTGACTTCGCAACCCTGGGAGTGGGTTGCTTTCACCTCCCCGCTGGAGCAGTTCGACGTCGCGACGCCGGAACGTTACCGGCTGAACTTCAATGAGGACGGGATCGTCGATATCGTGGCCGACTGTAACGCAGCGATCGGCAGTTACAAGATCGAAAGCCTGGACGGCGGCAGCCTCGGCATCGACGTCGCGCCCAAGACGACGGAAGATTGCCCACCGGAATCGCGCGGCGACCAGTTCCTGTCGCTGCTGGCCGGGGCGGCGACCTACTTATTCGAGGGCGGCAGGCTCTCTATAGTCCTGGCGGCAGACGGCGGCACCATGCGGCTGAACCCGGCCGGCGACGCGGACGCCAGCGCAAACGCGGATGCTGACGCGGACGCCAGCGCAAACGCGGATGCTGACGCCGACGCCGACGCCGACGCCGACGCCGACGCCGACGCAGTGCAGGCCATGGTTGCCGGAATATTGGCCAACCCCTGGAAATGGACTTCCTTCACCAGCACAGGTGAGGAGCTCGTTGTCGATGACCCTACGAACTACGTTGCAACCTTCAAGGACGGCGGCACGGTTGAGATCAAGGCTGACTGCAACGACCTGTCCGGCACCTACGCCTTCGACGGTGCGGATGTCACCGTCGAGATCGGTTCTGCAGCGGTGTCCGCCTGTTCGGGCGATTCCCGCAGCAAGCAGTTCCTGCAACTTCTGGGCGACGCCGCCCGGTTGCTTCCGATCGGGGACCAGCTTTTCGTCACCCAGCCAACCGAAGGCGACCTGATGATCATGGACCCCGTCGTCACCACCGTGGCTGATCTGTGCGGCGCACAGGCGCTGGCGATCAATGCCATCGACGACACACTCTCGCGGGAGACCAGTGCGATACTCGACGAGGTGCTGGTGAGCCTGGTGCAGGAGGAACCTCGGCCCGGTCCAGGCGCCTCCATGCTGATCATTACGCCTCAGGGACGTTACTTCAAGTCAGCGGGCGTTTCCGACGTGACCGCCTGCGATCCGCTGTCGGCGGATTCTCCCTTCCAGATTGGCAGCAACACGAAGCTGATGACCTCCGCCATCCTCTTCCAACTCCAGGAAGAAGGCGTGCTTGCCACCACCGATCTGCTGCAAAAATGGCTCCCGGGTCTGGCGGCACAGTTGCCCTTCGGTGACGAGATAACCATCGACATGCTGTGGACTCACACCAGCGGCCTGCACGATTACTTCAAGGTACCGGCCAAAGGCGGCATGACCATCGAGGATGGCGCCACCGACAAGGCCATGCTCACCCGCGCCTTCACCCCGTTAGAACTGGTAAAACTGGTCGCTGACTCCGGTCTCAGCGACTTTGAACCTGGTGCCGAAGGGCAATGGAACTACAGCAACACGGGCTATATCCTGCTTGGCCTCATCATCGAAGAGGCCACCGGGAAATCGTACGAGGAGAACCTGAAGAAGCGAATTTTCGAGCCCCTGGGCCTGGAACAGACCTACCTGCAGGCCGGTCAGCCAGACCCAGGCGCGTTGCCAAAGGCGTATTTCAAGACTCCCTTTGAATTCACTACGGACGAATGGAATGCCACTCAGGGTTGGTCGGCGGGTGCCGTGGTGTCTACACCCGGAGAGTTCGCGCTGTTTCTCAAGGCCCTGTTCACCGGCCGACTCTTCAGCGACCCGGCAACGCTCGAACTCATGCGGCAACATACCGAGGCCGGCGTGGGTGTCCTCGGTTCGGGCACCACCTATGCGCACGGCATGCTGGATAACCACGGCGTGCTGGGCCACGGCGGCCAGACCCTGGGCTTCCTGAGTGACGGCGGCTATATCCCCGGCAGGGATGTGACCATCGTGATATGGAGCAACGCGGCCGAGAGCAACGTTCAACGAGCCATCGTGCCTGCCATCGCCGGCGCCGTTTTGGGAGGAGAACCCACCGGGCAAACCAAGCAGGCTGGCCAGGTCGCGCTGCCGCGTTTCGAGCCGATCGACGAGTGTTTCGCGCAACCGCCGGCGGATCTACCGGTCGATCTCGAGATGGATTGCGGGTATGTCGTGGTGCCGGAGTCGCGAACCAGGGCCGGCAGTCGCGTGGTAAAGCTGGGCGTGACGCGGTTCAACGCGGGTCAGGGACGCGCCGACTCGCCGCTGTTCATGCTGGCTGGCGCCGACTCTTTGCCGAGCGCCACTCTCGTCACCTTTCCGGGAACGACGCACGTGCAGATCGGCGGCATCAATCTCTGCGCCGCCCGGGTCATGACGCAATTCGTCATGGATCCGGCAGCGCCACTGGACACAAGTTGCGTGGAAGTGACCCCACTGTTGGGATTTGTCCTCCCCGACGGCAGTATGAGCCAGGAGCCAAAGTAGGGGCCGGGATCGCAATTGGTGTGCTCGCCCGGCTTATCCGTTTCATGCTTGGCTCGGTCGACCAGGCGAGACAGATGATCGGCAGCGGGCAAGTGGGTGGACGATGAAAAAAAACGTGCGTCTTTTCCTGCTTCTCGCCGTCATCTCTGCCGCCGGATGTCACGAACAAGTCGACGGCTATATTGCGGCCTCATCCATCAGCAGAGCCGGCTTTGCCAGGCAGTAGAGGCTGATCGCGGAGGGCCAGGTTGTAGCCCTGTGGGGCTTCGTGGATCACAGCAACCTGTACGGCGATGATGGAGCGCGAGAAATTCTGGCGGATTGGTGGAGCGGCCCCGGTCCCGATGACGATACCTGGCGTTTCAATCTGAAGGCAGAAGCGGATGACGAAGTGGGCCATTCGTTCGCGGTCTACGTGCCCAACGACGCGGGTCGCGATGATCTGCTACGCATATTCGTCGCCGACGCACGCGCACAGGCCGCGACCCGCGTCTTCGTGACCGGTCGGCTCTATACCTACGACGCGCCGAGTAACGTGAACACGCGCACCGGACTTTATCTTAAAGCAACGTCCGCCGACGACGTCTTGTTGAAGCCGCGCGCAAGGGCAGCCAGGTGAGTAACAGAACTTTTCGGCAGAACGCATATTCGTCAATGGCAGATCGTATCTTTTGTTACCTGGTCTGTTTGCTTATGTATTCAAACGACAACCACACTGGGCGCACAAAGGGGTGTTGATCGGCTATAAAGCATTGTGGATGTACTGGGCGAGGGATACTATCGGGCGTTAGAGGGGCGGCTTACAGGAACCGGGTAAATGGCTCTGGTTCAGTGCCTGTGCACGCTGACTGAGTTGGCCCCGTCGTAACAGCAAATGGATTACCTGGTGGCCTCGATGCGTACAGTGGATATTATCCGGGAGCCGGTGGAGCTCTGCAAGCTGCTGAAGTTTGAAGGCATCGTGCCCACTGGCGGTGAGGCCAAACTGGTGATCGGTGACGGCCAGGTGATCGTCAACGGAGAGGTTGAGCGGCGCAGACGCAAGAAGATCGTGAACGGAGACAAGATTGAATTCAGAGGCGATACGTTTCAGGTACGCCTGGTCTGATTGGTTGGGTGTAACCTTTCGCCGGTATCGTTTCAGTTTGGATGGGCAAGCCTGTAATCACGTCCGCCGTCACCGGTAGTCCAGCTGGCGAGCCTACAGATAGAGCACGGTTGGCAGGGCCGCCAGTAACACTTCCTTAACTGGAAGGTCCCTACCTATTGCAGCGTTTGCGTGTAGCTCGCCATCACGTTGAAGCTGGGCGATTACTGCGTGGAGCCGTAAAGGCGGTTGGATGTGCAGGCGGCAACCTCTTCCAGTGCGGCCTCTATCTTCTGGCCTTCGCCAGAGCGCATCACCTCTTTGGTGTCAGCCCAGGAGCCCAGATTCGGGAATGAGTCTACGAAGAAGAAAGACTCCATGTCGCCGACCAGCGGAGTTACGGTTCGGGAGCTGATGTTGCCACCTTCGACGTTTTTGTTGACGTACTTCACCCAGCCGGCATTGATGCTGTTCACCCGTTCCATAGTTTTGCCCTCAATTAGAGTGCATTCCCATACTTCCTCAATATGCTCCTCGGCGCCTGCGCTCGCACCAAACGCCATAGCTGCCGCCAGGGCGGTAGCCGATACTGAATATTTCATGTTGTTGTATCCTCACCTGATCCAGGAAGTCCAGCCGCAGTGGGTAGTCCCACCCTGCCGGGTCATAGTATCAGCCGTGCAGCGGCTAGAGCCTTTAATAAGTGTGGACGTCACGCGCTGCATGACAGGCTATTCAGCATAGCAGTGATTACTCAATCCCGCGTGGAGTGCCCGAACCCTGGTCTGCATTGGGGTTTGAAACGAGAGCCAGCCTGTGTGTACCTGAAGCATAGGACGCCCTCCTGAAAGATCGACCTAACTCAAACGAAGGTTGGCCAATAAATCGGTCCTGATAGGGGTAATTGGCTGTGTCCGGTGACATCACGGACTTTGGCTATCTGGCAACCCGCAACTCCACTTTGGCATTCTGCAACTGGGCCGGGATGAGTCCATCAGAGTTCTTTCGTATGCGGGAAGAGAGCTGAGCCCCGATGCGGCTGACATACAGCTGTCCTGATGATACACCCAACGAGGCTGGCAGACGATTGTCGGTCCTACAGTGGCATCTGAGCAGAATTTCGTGTTCAATCTGGCGAGTTCAAGATTCAATTGCGGAGATGAAATTTCGGTCTTCCGCCAGTTTTATTGGAGCCAGTATTCGGAAGGTAGGCGATATGACACAGCCAGCAGCGACAACCGTAACCATGAATGACATTCCGAAAGAAGAGAGCGCCCAGCAGCGCTGGTCACGCTTCTCGCCCATTGTGACGGGCGAAGACTACCTGGACAGCCTGCGCGGCAGGAACGTCACGGTACACTTCATGGGCGAGATAATTGAAAACCCCGTCGACCACCCTGTCATTCGTCCGTCAATGAACGCGCTGAAGATGACCTTCGACCTGGCTCTCGCCGACCCCGAGCTGGCGACTGCGTGGTCACCGCTGATCGAGGCAAGGGTGAACCGCTTCCTGCACATCGTGGAGTCGCCGGAAGACCTGGTGGCCAAGAACCGCATGCAACGCCGTATGGGTCAATTGACCGGAACCTGTTTCCAGCGCTGTGCGGGCCTTGACTGCATCAGCGTCCTGCATTCCATAACCTATGACATCGACAAGAAGCACGGTACGCCCTATCACCGGCGTTACCTGGAATTTCTCAAGGAGGCCCAGCGCAACAACATCATCCTTGCTGCCGGAATGACGGACCCGAAAGGCGACCGCAGCAAGCGGCCGAGCGAGCAGGATGACCCGGACCTGTTCATGCACGTAACCCGGCGTTCCGACGCGGGGATTTACGTCACGGGCGCGAAGGCTCACATGACCGGCGGTCTTAACTCGCACTGGATCTGCGTCATGCCGACGATGAACATGAGCGAGAAGGATCGTGACTACGCGGTAATCGGCCTGGTGCCCGGCGACGCAAAGGGACTGACCTATATCTACGGCAGGCAGTCGTGTGACACGCGCGCTCTCGAAGCGGGCAGCATCGACCAGGGTAACGCGCAATTTTCCGGGCAGGAGACACTTGTAATCTTTGATGACGTGTTCATTCCCTGGGAGCACGTGCTGATGGACGGAGAATTCGAGTTCGCTCAGGAGCTGGTCACCCGTTTCACCGCCTATCACCGCGCCAGTTACGTCTGTAAGACCGGCCTTGGCGACGTCATGGTCGGCGCCGCTGCTGCCGTCGCGGAATACAACGGCGCCGACAAGGCGAGCCACGTGAAAGACAAGCTGGTGGAGATGACCCACCTGAACGAGACTATCTATTCCTCGGCCATCGCTTCCTCATACGAAGCCACGCAACTTGAGTCGGGCATCTACATGAACGACGGCATGCTGGCCAATATCTGCAAGCACAATGTCACACGCTTTCCTTACGAGATATCCCGCCTGGCACAGGACCTCGCCGGTGGCCTCATGGTCACCCTGCCCGGACAAGCCGACTTCGAGGACGAGACAACCGGTCCACTTCTGGAGAAATACTTCAAGGGTCGCGCCGAGGTATCGACCCAGGACCGTGCACGCATCCTGCGCCTGATCGAAAACATGACCCTGGGACGCAACGCCGTGGGCTATCTCACCGAGTCCATGCACGGCGCGGGCTCGCCCCAGGCGCAGCGCATACAAATCACCCGTGCCATGGATGTTGAGCGGAAGAAAGACTACGCCAAAAACCTCGCCGGTATCATCGCGACGGACGTGGAAAACCCGTCTAACTGAGAAATGGTGTTGCCATCTTTCCGCAAGCTGTCGCTAGCCTCAAGCGCAGAGGGCCAGTGATTGGGCGCACTCCAATTGGCGAACTCAACTTGTCAGTACTCTTGTGCCTGATAATATGAGCGCATTAGAGATGTTGGAGTAGAGTGCTATGAAGACAGGGGTGATAGCGCTGTGCCTTACTATAGGTCTGGCGAATGGTGCCTCGGCGTTGACGATCACGACCATTCAGGGGATCGAGGCGCGATGGGAAGACAACGGCGGGCCCATCGATCCGCTGTCGAAGCAGGATAGTGCCACGGGACCCGGCACCGCGGGACTGAACCTCAGTTCGGGTACGTGTTACGACCCAACGTGCGTGATTACAAGTGGTTTTCAGGCCGGGGACGGACGGTCCTATCTCGGCCTGGAAGTCGCGTGGGCCGATGGTCTCGATGAGATCAGTCGGGCTCGGATTGAGGCGAGGCGCAGGGTTACGATCCAGAATGCGGGTCCCGGTTCGGTGCGGCTCAGCTTCGATTACGAACTGAAGAACATGCTGATCGACCTTTTCGCGGGGAGTGGCGGGCCGTCCAGGGACAGCAATCCGTTCAACGGCCCCTCCGAATCCGTGGGCGTCCAAATCGGCTACTCTGTTTTTTTCAACGGGCAGCAAGCTCGAGAACACTCCTTCACTTTGTGGGGCGGCTACAATCCTGCCGAACAGAACGTTTGGTTCAATTGGGACTCGAAAGGCGGCTTGTCCCCGACCCTGCTGACCCCGACTGATTGCATCTTCGGCCAATGTGGCGGGCGGATCGCGAGTTTCGATAGCTTCAGCCGTTCTCTCGATCTTGGCCGTTTCGGGGTTGGCGAGGATAAGGAAGTCGAAACCCGGATGTGGGTCGACGCCATCGGCAACCTCAGCATGGAATGGGACGCGCAAGCGCGAATCGGAGACCCAAGTGGCATTCCTGCGCCCCGCTTCACGGTCACCTCCGATCCGGTGCCGGCCGTGCCCCTTCCGTCTTCGATGCTGCTGCTTCTGGCGGGTCTGTTTGGACTTGCGAGGTTGCAAAATGCGCGCTGACGAACGCCGTTTCTGCAATGCGGCGCGTCGCTGACCCAAAGCGAATCCGACATCCAGTAGGTTGCTCGCTTGAGCTGCTGGGAAGTTTGTACAGTTTCGTAAAAGTCCGGCGCCTCTTAAGGGCCATTTTGTTGGTGAGATAATCGAGCAAGCTATTGCTGGGTTCAGTTTTTAGTCCTGACCCGTGAGCGTCGCTGGCAAAAGACCTGCCGATATTTGTTTCGACTCTCGAGGCCTGCCTGCTTTGCCGACTCGCAGGAGACGGGGCATTGTTGAGCCGTGGAAGTAATTATACGAGGGAACGATGAATGGCTTGGAAAATAAAACGAATATCGTCTGCAGTCCTTGTTGCATGCCTTGGGGTTGGAGGCGTGGCGTCTGCTCAAATTCACAAAGTACCAGAAAACGTGCGCCGGGATGAAATCAGGCAACTGGCGGATATTGAAAAATTTGTCATGGTTGAAATGCGTGACGGCATTCGTCTGGCAACGGATGTCTATCGTCCCAGGGATGCCACGGGTCCTTTGCCAACGATTTTCTGGCGCACGCCCTATAACTTCTCCGAAAATCGCACACCCGACCCCAATCATCCCAGCGCGCTGGTTAAGTTCGCTAACGACGCAGTTAAAAATGGCTATGCGTTTGTTGTACAAAACGAACGCGGTCGATTTTTTTCAGAAGGGGAATGGGAGGTTCTTGGCAGGCCCAGAACCGATGGCTATGACGCCCTATCATGGATTGCCGAGCAACCGTGGTCTGACGGCAATATAGGAACTCTTGGTTGCTCTTCCACAGCCGAATGGCAGATGAGTTTAGCTGCCATGAACCACCCGGCGCACAAAGCCGCCGTGCCAATGGCCGCTGGAGCAGGTATTGGTCGTGTTGGACCTTTTTATGAGCAGGGTAATTTCTATCGCGGCGGCGCCATTATGCTACCGATGGCCTCATGGTTTTACGGAAATACCAACAATCAAAGGCCCAGCCTGCCCAGCGGAACGACGGACGAAGACCTGAGGCGCCTGGGGAAGTATTACGACCTGGCCGCAAAAATGCCGGAAGTCGACTGGGGGAAAGCGTTTTACCACCTGCCCATTCAGGACCTGATGAAGTCCGTAGACGGCCCAGCGGGCCTTTTTGAAAAAGCGGTTCGTCGTGGGCCAAATCATGAGGATTGGTATGAAGGCGGTCTTTACCACGATAGCGAGGACTATCATGTTCCGACGCTGTGGATGAACAGTTGGTATGACTTGTCCGTCGGTCCTAACCTGGCACTTTTTAACCATGTACGCAAAAATGCTTCGGAAGTATACGTGCGTGAAAATCAGTATATGGTCATTGCCCCCACGCTGCACTGCCAATTCTATCGCCTGCAAGATAATCACGTTATTGGCGAACGAGAGCTGGGTAACATTGACTTCGGCTTGGATGCAATGCTCCTGAGTTTTTTTGACAAGTTTCTAAAGGGTAGAGACAACGGCTTCGAAGATCAGTACCCCCGCATTCGTTACTATGCGATGAGCGGTGATAAAGAAGGCGAATGGCGTGAAGCGACACAATGGCCACCAAAAGAAGCCAACATAGTGTCCTACTACCTGGATAGCCAGGAGGGCGCTAACAGCCTCTTCGGTGACGGAACCCTGAGCACTGATAAACCCGATGCTCAGGACCGAGGTATTGATAGTTACACCTACGACCCAACCGTTCCCGTGCCAACCATTGGCGGGAATTTTTGCTGTATGGACAGCGCTGTCAAACCCGGTGTCTTTGATCAACGTAACGTCGAGGCCCGTCAGGATGTGCTTGTTTATACTTCTGAGACGTTACAAGACGATGTCGATGTAACAGGTTTCATTGAGCCGGTGCTTTATGTCTCCTCAGATGCAAGAGATACTGATTTCACCGTTAAACTGGTTGACGTTTTCCCAGATGGAGCAGCGTATAACCTTGACGATACGATTCTGCGGGCGCGCTATCGTGATGGTTTCGACAAGGAAGTGTTCATGGAAGAGGGTAATGTGTATAAGCTCACCCTGGGGCCCTTATCAACCAGTAACGTGTTTAAAAAGGGACATAAGATACGAATTGAAATCTCAAGCAGCAGCTTTCCTCACTATGATAGAAACTTAAACACCGGCGGAAATAACTTCGATGAGACAGAGCCGGTAACGGCGCACAATACTATTCATCATTCCAGTAAATACCCCTCCCACATCAGGCTGCCTGTCAGGCGTTAAAACGCCCGGGAGTGGTATCAATAAGCGGCGTGAATGTGCGATTTGCGCTGCGTCTTTGCATATGCCCGCCACAAAGAATCTCAGCGGATATCCTTGAAAGTAGCCCAATGTATGCCAGCAGGACATCTCTTCGATCAGGGCGCTCTAGGCCGGGTCAGATAGCAAGCGCTCAATGGCGGCGCGAATGGTTGTCATATCATCGATACACATAGCATGCTCTTCCAGCCCGTTCTCATCGTGGTATTCCATGCCAGGGTGAACAAACTGGATAACGCCCTGCTTGTCGAGAAGAAACGTCACGGAGGTAGCCGGTCGATCAGGCCCGGTCAACCACCATTCACGCAAGGTTCCCTGCCGCCAGTCCCAGTCGATTGCGATTGGGAATTCAAATTGCCGGCGTTCCACCGATTTCTTCACACGCTCGATATCCAACGGATCGTCTCGGCCAAACTTTGGATGAAATACCCCCAATAGCGTAAGCCCTCGTGGTCCGTACTCGTCGTGAATTGACCGCAGGGCAGGCGCACTGCTGGCGCAGAATGGGCATGTATCCGTCCACCAACGAACCAGTACAACCTGTCCACGCAGGTCCTCGAGGGTGACCGCCGGCGAATTTAGCCAGCCATCGAACTGAAATGGCGGAGCAACGATGCCAATACGATCATCTCCGGCAGTTCTATCCATGGATTTGAGATATTCGAGATTCTCTGCCGCACGCGCATGTGCCTCGCTACTCGTCATCCCCTTGGCCTCCAGGCGCGACCTGTAGTCTGACCAGGACTCCACCGTAGGTACTTCTTTTGCGAGAACGGGGCTGATACTTGCCAAAAAGAGGTACCAAAGAAGTATACGAGCAGATCGAGACATGGCTTTGCGCTCCGCGCATCTGTTTTATCTGAAGGCTTTGGTGTCTTTCCGGCGGCTACACTGACACTGTGTAAGCCGGGCACAGAAAAAAAGATGCCAACTTACTCAAGACTAGAAGTATAAGCCATTTGGGTGTGGTGTCGAGCCAGTAAGTTTGAACGAGGTCTAACCGGTCAGGCTTGTGACATGCGCCAACGGGCGATCGAGTCCGGCCTGTGTCTGCGTTTACAAACGCGATTAGTGCACGAAGCGTAAGCGCAAAAAGTTAAGCCTGGTTTCTTGGTGTAGAGCATAACGTTACTCATGAGCCAATCAGTCCATTAGAAAGATGAGAACCGTCGCCTGTTGCGCTGTGACGCGTTGCGCTGCAATGACCAGACCGGACATCGCCTCGCCGTCACCGATGTTGAAGATGCGAAGCTCCGTGACACCCGGGTCATTAAAGACTGCGGCCAGCGCGCCCGCATTATTGTCTAAGATCATGGAGCCTGAGGCGGCCGCGCCGGCGTCGGAGAACGCGCCGAGCTCTGTGACGATATCAGCCTGGACATCTGCAGGACGCGTGTAGAGCTCGCGCCAGGTACCCATCCACGCGGCTTCGCCATAGCGCGTCCAGAGTTCGCCGACGAAATAGCGGTATTTTTCCAGGGCAAGCATTTCGAGCGTCTTGCCAGCGTCTATTGCTTCGTCAAAGACAGCACTGCCGAAGGCCGCCTGACTGGGGGGGCCGTACGCTGCTTCCAGCGAGGCAAGCGCAGTCGAAGAAGGTTGGGTTTCGTTCATATTTTCTCCTTTGGCGAATCTGGTAGATTGATTCATTAACCGCCGCGTTTATCGATACACCCACTGCGGCGTTAACCGGTATCCCAACCGTAAATCCACGACATGAAGCCAGAATAAGGTTGAAGTGGGTGTCCTGTTTGTGCCTGTTTGTGCCTTCTCCTTTTTCTCCATCTGGTTGTTCCCGTAAAGTCCAGGATCAGTTCCGCATTATGCCAATGCGCTGCCCTTGCTGGACGGACAAGGCGGCCATGCGACCCTTCTCGAACATCAGCAGTACCGTAGAGCCTCCATAGGCAAAATGCCCCAGCTTTTCGCCTCGATAGACCTGTTGAACTGACTCAGGTCCCACATCTCGAAACTTTTCCTCGAAAACAACGGAACCAACCGTCTGCAAACCGATCGGCACCATGGCGACGAGGCCGAAGTCATCGGTCTCGATGATGAAGTAACCGTGCCTGAAGTCCTGGATTACACTGTAGTCCTGGCCGTACCCGGGATTACCCTCGTTTACCATACCCAGCATGTCGGGCATGCCGAACAGGCGGTCGCCCGCGCGCTCTTTTGATTCGACGACCACGCCGGATACCGGTGCATGATAATGGTGATAGTTGTCCGGCATCAGGAATACGGCCAGTGCCGTACCACCGACGAAGTTCACGCTATATTCCGAGTGGTCCAGCAAGCTGGTCAGGCTCAACGTCATCGATCCCTTGGTTGGGATTTGTGTATCCAGTCGCAGATCATTGGCAATCATGTTGACCACGCCATCTGCCGGGGAGCTGACGATCGAGTCGTTACCCACGTCGTCGATATGACGCGCGCCGGGTTTCAGTTCCCTGGTAAAAAACTCGTTGAACGACTTGAACCCTTCGGTTGGTACTACAAAATCCTCATTACCCAGCGAGTCATCGGACAGCCAGACGTCGAGATTGGCCGTTGATTCGGTACTGTCCATGTACTTGCCACGCTCTTCTACGAATAGCAGTGACCAGCCTTTTCCCGGCTCCTCAAGGATGAATTTCTCGCCGTAAGGATTCTTGTAGAACAGAAAAGAGAATTTCGCGATACGGTCAAGGCCGTCATGTGTGTTGGGGAGGAAGAAGAACCACTCATTCAGAAACGCGTAAAGATCATCGACGGTCTTCCCTTTCCATGGATTTTCGGAGCCTCCGGCTAAAGGGTGGACATTGTCGAACATCAGGTCAACGACCTTTTTGAAATCGCTATTTGATGCATATAAGCGTTTCAATTCTGTAACCGGTGGACTGTCGCCCTGAGCTACCACCTCGACAGTCTCGGCAAAAGTCAGAATAAAAAACCCTAAGAGTATTGCTAACGTTTTCAATTTACGCATAAGATCCAGACTCGAATTGGTCGTTTCAATGCCGTAACCAAACCACATTGCGCAAATATCCGCGCTTTTTCTTAAACGTGCCGTGCCAATCACTTTGACCCGGTCCGGATTGGCCCAGTTCAGGTAGGCCGGGGCTGACCGGTTAAGTACCCTATGGTCCAGGGATCGGTGAATGATTACGTATTATCGACACAATATTCCAGATTATCTTGTGCACATGTTGTGAATTGGCTAGCTCTGGTTTACTAAAGCACTAATCGCCAAACCACGGAAACAGACCCAAAACGACTAGCCCGGGGGAACGATAGCACAAAGCCCTGGAGGAGAGTCATGTCCATTGACAGCGGCAGCTACTTAAAATCGATGAGATTGAAAACAGGGACAGCCAATATTTGATTTCACCAGGGTGTGAGAGGCTGTCCATCCCGTGGCCAGGGGCGACAGTGCGGTTATACATCAACTGGTTGTAAATACACAGCCAATGGCTTGTATCGAGTAGCATGGAACGCCGCGTCCTGATGCCGACTCGTTGGAGGCTCAGGATGACGAAGCCGCTTATCAGGCGGCGTGCCTTGAGTAAACCGAGTAGTGACCCTACGCGGGGCCCTCCGTGCAGGCAAGCGTGTAAAAGATGATTAAAAGATCAGAGTTGAGTTTCGTATTAAGCGATAAAGGGAATTAGTAGGCCCAGGTAGTAGCTGGCAGCGGACCCCGCGATCCATACCCCAGAGGAAAAGCCCATGAAATGTCTGTCTGTAGACCTCTTCGCCCGCTGCACAATAAGACTCAGCAAGGCAAGGAATGCTAGATGGACAGCGCCAAGAATTGCGAGAGATTTGACCCCGCTCGGCGGGTCCAGAGGTATTGATATGCTGAGCAACATCCGGGGTACGAACAGGAATGCTGAAAGCTGCTTGAGCATCGTTTTCCTGGGTGCTCAAATTAGGGAGTTGGATTCAATTATAGGTCAGCGATCTAATTACACTCACTGACACCGGTCTACATGTCTTACTGCAGCGCCGGATGCTCTTGACCGTTCCTTACTCATTCGACTGATTCGACTGATTCTGGGTTTGGTATTCCCACGTGCTGACGGGGCCGAGAAAGACTACGGGTGTGTAACCCATCTCTCTGTCCAGACTGGAGGTGAATGCCGGGTATTGTTGCAATAACCGCTTGAACTCTCAAAAATTAACGGGCATCCCTGACGTGGTGTGCAGGAAGCCGAGAGCCAGCAGCAGGGCCGCGCTGGTACCCGCCGTTGAGGGCAATGAGAGCAGCGAGCTACCGAAGGGTGGTTTATACTGCCGACAAGCAAACTGATTGAGAGATTTTTGAAATGCCAATGCGACGGCGATCTTTCGTTAGTTCCCTCGTGGGCCTACCGCTGGCAGAATTGGGCGCAGGCGCGGTACTGGGTGACTCTGCACCGCATGTCACGGTAGTGGGTGCAGGAGCTTTCGGGGGCTGGACCGCACTCAACCTGCTGCGCTCTGGTGCCAGAGTGACCCTCATCGACGCTTGGGGGGCGGGACACTCCCGCTCCAGCTCGGGCGGGGAGACCCGGGTTATCCGTCATAGCTATGATAAGCCGATATACGTCGAAATGGCGAAACGTTCGCTTGCCCGTTGGCGTGAAGCCAGCGACGCTTGGGGCAGACCGTTGTTGCAGGTTAGCGGAGTCCTGCATATGTATCAGTCAAATGCGCCAATCGCATTCGATGACGGGGCATTGATGAAAGCCGCCGGCATTCCCCATGAGGTACTCAGTCACGATCAGCTCGCCGAGCGTTACCCTCAGGTCGACATGGACGGCATCGAGTCAGCACTTTACGAACCGACCGCTGGTTTTATCCTCGCACGCCGAGCCTGCGAAGCTGTCGTGGATACTTTTGTCCAGGAAGGGGGAGAGTACCGGGTGGCCTACGCCAAGCCGGGGGATATTGGCAACGGACGCATGGAGGCTATCCGCCTGTCGGACGGGGAGACGCTCACGGCAGACCAGTATGTCTTTGCCTGCGGGCCGTGGCTCAGGCCGCTGTTTCCGGATGTGCTCGGCCCGCACCTCTCAATTTCGCGGCAGGAAATATTCTACTTCGGAACCCCCGCCGGCGACCATCGTTTCTCATCCGGCGCATTCCCGGTCTGGACGGACATCGGCGATCCTGTCTGGTACGGCATACCCGGTGGCGAACGACGCGGATTCAAAATTGCTGACGATACCCGAGGGCCGCAGCATGACCCGACAACTGCCGAGCGTACGGCGAGCACGGGCGGCATCCGCGCCGCGGCCTCCTACATCGCCAGGCGTTTTCCGGGGCTCAAAGATGCGCCGCTGATCGAATCTCGTGTCTGCCAGTACACCAACACACCTGACGGTGACTTCATCGCCGACCGCCACCCGCGGGCTGACAATGTGTGGTTGCTTGGTGGCGGTTCGGGCCATGGCTTCAAGCATGGCCCGGCCTTCGGCGAGTTAGTTGCATCACAGATCCTCGGAGACAGGCCCGTCGAAGCGACTTTCTCGCTCGAGCGTTTTTCAGGCCAGGTATCGCCAGGGCGTGGGGACAGAATAGCCGATAGCCCCGTATGAGCTGTCGCCGCGCCCTCTGGAACGAGAATGTGTTTCGGGAAACAGTACCCGCGCTTCACCAGCGAGCGTCCGGCCCTTGCGGTCAACTTCCCTGAAATCAGGCGCTGCGGTTGATGCCGGGTCGCCGGGCGAGACTATTTACTCCACTCATCCTTGAAACACGCGCTGTTCGATCGGGTGATCCGAGCCTATATCCCCGACTCTCGTTTACATCCACTACGATGGTTTACTCAATCGCACAATGACGTAGGTTCCTCCTGATCCACGGAGTCGTTTCCCGCACCCGTTATTGCCGGGCTGCCGCTGCCGTTCACCGCTTTAATGGTACCTCCGCGACGTAGAAACTCCTCGACTTGTGCGTTGATTTGTAATCTTATTCTTTCTTTCTCGCTAAGTTCCGATGTTCCAGACAGTGTAATCATGTTGCTCTCCCTGTGGGCAGTGCAGTGCAGTGCAGTGCAGTGCAGTGCAGTGCGAAGAGTGATGCCGACGTAGTGCATTACCATCTCGTCTCAGTGAACTATTTATTCGGGAAGCCGAGCTTTGACAAGTCAAAAGTGGCAAATCGATAAGGTAGGTGAGCTATTGTGATTGCTGGATCACACTTCGCCACGGCTTAATCTGCCGCCAACTGATGCACGCCAGGGCCACCTACTGGTTGACACGGCGCCGGGTTGGTCGGGCTATTGCGGTGGGATTACCTGGTAGCCGCGCGAAGGTCCGCTATACCGGAAGAATCTGTCGTAATCACCACACTCCCAAAAATACACCTCCAAACCAACTCTCTCGCTCCAGCGTTTTTCAGGCCAGGTATCGCCAGGGAGTGGGGACAGAACAGCCGATGACACCGGATGAGCTTTCGCCGCGCCCCATGGCAAGAGTACGATGGTGTACTCACTCACACGAACGCGTAAGTTCCTCCTGATCCACGCGGTCGTTTCCCTCACCCGTTATTGCAGGGCTGCCGCTGCCGGTCACCGCCTTAATGGCACCTCCGTGACGTAGAAACTCCTCTACTTGTGCGTTGATTTGTAATCTTATTCTTTCTTTCTCGCTAAGTTCCGATGTTCCAGACAGTGTAATCATGTTGCTCTCCCTGTGGGCAGTGCAGTGCAGTGCAGTGCAGTGTAGTGCAGTGCGAAGAGTGATGCCGACGTAGTGCATTACCATCTCGTCTCAGTAAACTATTTATTCGGGAAGCCGAGCTTTGACAAGTCAAAAGTGGCAAATCGAAAAGGTAGGTGAGCTATTGTGATTGCTGGATCACACTTCGCCACTACCTAATCTGCCGTCAACTGATGCACGCCAGGGCCACCTACTGGTTGACACGGCGTCGGGTTGGTCGGGCTATTGCGGTGGAAATTATCTGGTAGGCGCGCGAAGGTCGGCTATACCGGAAGAATCTGTCGTGGTTTCGGAGGTTGGTGGAGTGGCCGCTCAGTCACCGCAGTCGCCAAAATGCGCCGTAAGCAGGTCGTTCCACTCCTGTAGACCCCCATCACTGATTTTCAGCAGCCGCAGCCTGAAATCGCTGTAGCCTGGGTGATTGGGAACGGGAAACTCCGCGTCGACAACAAAGCCCTCTGCGGCGTCAAGCCAAAGGGTTCCTTCGCTGTCAACCCCGTCACTGGCGCTGAAGGCCGTTCCGGATAGCCGATAGCGCTCTGTGTTTCGGGCAAGATGCTGCTCAGCACCGATGAAATTGGCTTCAACATCACCCATCCAGGTGAGTGGATCTGCCGCGGAAGGGTCAGCCCAGAGAAGTGCCATCCCGAAATCAAAGCCACCCTGACGATTATCTATGTGAGGCGCCGCAACTGTCAGCGTGGCAAGGTCAAAATCATATAACTGCCAGTGTGGGTGCTTGATTGGCGCTGTATTGCGAATTTCCACATTCGGAAGCTGTACCAGCATGGACAGTTGATCGTTCGCCGGCGTCGCTTCGAGAAAGGCAAACTCCGCGTGCTGTGCATCCGGCAGCAAACGTCCACCGGTTATCTGCGTTGCGGACAACGTGCCGAGATCGAGCCTTGCGGTGACAAGCGCAGCGCTGACGCACAGGCCGTTCTCCTTGTACACCTCGAGCTCCGCCGTCGAGCGGCGGAATACAGTCACCCTCTCGTCGACTGTGCCATCCCTGTTACTTCGCTCATAGTAGTAGATTCGTCCGATGCGGTCGTCCGCCCCGTCATGGGTCCAGGAATCGCCGGCAGATGCCGCCGCGATACTGAACATTGAAAGACCCATAGCGGCAGACAGTGCTCTCAATAATTTCATAGCGATTTCTCCCTGAAGTCAGCAAGTGCGCGATCCAGCACCGGGTCTCGTCCGGCCTCGTAATCGGCAAAAAGATAGGGAATCCGGACGTCTGGCTCCCGGAAGCGACGCTCATCGTTGACATGCGACGTCTGGTAATACTGGCTGGCGTAAATAATTGGCAGTGTGGAGTGAGGCGTGATAAAAATGTTGGTCTCGCCATGGTGGTTGGGTCGGTCAGCGGTAGCCTGACCATAAAATCGAGCATAACCCTGCTCCTCCAGTGCCGAAACGAGCATCACGGCGGCAGAGTGAGTCTGCCGACCGGTCAGTACCGCCACGCGCCCCCGCAGTAAGTCGGACGACGCGAGCGCATCGACGAAACCGGCGTTCAGCTGACCATTGCCACCGAGACAGCGTCGCAGATCGATGACGAGCGACGGACGAGGCAGGGACTCAGCGTTGCGTACCGCGGCAAGGGCGGCTTCGCGCAACGTGGCGTCCGCGTCGTCCCGAATTTCCTGGAATTGGAAATAGACCGCATCGCCCAAAATCTTGTGGCGCCAGGGTCCAGGCAAGGGCTGGCGCCAGAGCGGTACCGCTTGCGCTGCGGTATGCCATGCCTTACCGCGAGGACCGCCGTCCATGGAAAACACCCAGTCGTAGAGCTCATCGACATCCAGCGGCACGACTTCATGCAACTGTTCGTCGACGGCAATGCTCACACGATCGGGATTTGTCGATAAACCCAAAGCGTAGAGTAATTCCGCCTGCATCAGCCACTCGCCGACAAATTCCGCTGATAAGTTGACTGCATCCTGTGGCAACAAACCAAGTACCCGGGATATGGCCTCGTCGGCGCTGGTACCACCAATGGCCTGAACACGCTTGCCAAGCAGGTCGCGATATTCAGGCGTGGTGCCAACGACGTAGAGTCCGTCCTCGAACCAATCGAAGCGTACAGGGAGCGACCGAAAGCCCGGTCCGGGCGGCAGCCCCTCAAAGGGGAGACGATGCATGGGCATCCAGGTATGGCCATCGCCGACCATGGCGACAACGCGTGCCAGACCGGCTATACGCTGGCTGCGATCCAGGTGTGGCAGTTGATTCCGGTAATCCTGCACTGCAGCGTCGAAGCGATTCTTCGGGGTAAAGAAGTAGGGGTCGTCATGCTCAGCGAGCAGAACTTGAAGAAATGCATCGAGATCCGCATTCCAGTCATTCACTGTGCTCGCTATGGAAGCAGACGCCAGGCTCAGGCCCAGCACTACAAGAAAAGATGGTAAAACGCGCATAACAACCGGTCCCTGGACGCGAAGTCGAAATATTGGACTCTAGTCCAGCTAAATTGGGCGGGCCAGTGCCCTGCGACAAGGTGTTCGCTTTCGTCGGTG
Source organism: uncultured Gammaproteobacteria bacterium (assembly GCA_963753815.1). GTDB lineage: Bacteria > Pseudomonadota > Gammaproteobacteria > Pseudomonadales > Halieaceae > CAVWDU01. Next base: position 650,076 of record CAVWDU010000003.1, on the reverse strand, counting down.
AATTACCGTGCGTTGTAGCCGCTTACGCAACCGTCAGCCCGCCATGCCATGGAACAAGGCGTCAAAACGGCACTCACAACGTGAAGGGCCGTTATTGACAGGATTCGTCCATGAATACTTATAAGCGCCATTGTTTTCCACCCGACATAATCAGTTACGCTGTGCCCAAGGTACTTCGTGGGGCAGGCTCTACCCAAAGCACTTCGTGGGGCAGGCTCTACCCAAAGCACTTCGTGGGGCAGGCTCTACCCAAAGCACTCGCTGCGCTCTCGGGGCATGGCGGTTGCTTGAACATGTGCCCCTGGCCGTCTGGAGGGATAAACTTGTCAATACCGAGTCCGCCGCCGGAGATTTCTGCAATCCTGAAGTGGATCGCATCGGCGCCGTTGATACCGATGAAGTCGGTCAGAGTTGCGTTGCCATCCACGGAGTTGCAGGTTGGTTTCTTAATGGTGGAGATAGAGGGTTAATCCGGATTAAGGGTGCGTACCTCCGCTATAAGAACCCGTTCAGGTTTTGGCGGGTTTCCATGCGTAAAGGTGACGTCGCATGTCAATTGATGTTCGGGCCATGGTAGAGTGATGGTCAAGAATCATTACAGGCGCCCTTGCAGACTTTCAATTGAAGGCAATGAGTACTGAAATCTCATGAGCACGGAAAAACCGTCATCCAGTAAGTTCGAACAAGTCCGGGCGGAGCAACGCGAATACAACGCCAATAGAGCAGCGGGTTATCGTGAGCAAGCGTTGAAGCTGTTTCCTTGGATCTGTGGCCGGTGTGCCAGGGAATTTGATCGTAGAAACCTATCAGAGCTGACTGTGCATCATGTCGATCACAATCACGGGAACAACCCTGGCGACGGTAGCAACTGGGAGCTGCTCTGCATCTATTGTCACGATGAGGAGCACACCAAGTATGAAAACCTGGTGCGCTACGGCAGCACTACAGACAGCAAACCGAAAGCGGCAACCTATAATCCGTTCGCTGACTTGAAGGCGAAGATGGAGGAGAAAGAGTAGCGGTCGCTGCCGCAATATGTCCAGACAGCCATCGCGCACGAGAGTGCAGCGCGAAACAGACCGCAGGCTTCATGCTTGCGCGGACCCCCTCTGCGACCTCATTGAGAGCGTCTGTATGCAAAGGCGAAACCGGCTTGGGATGCCACGGTTTCGATACTGAAGGTCTCTTGCCTTCGAAGTTTCAGCCGAGGGTGAGCCAGACGCGCTTCAAGGAGTACAGCGGGACCCAGGGCAGCAGCACCGGAACGGACCGGACGTACTCGGCGTAGGCGGGATCGGCACCGTAGCGTTCGTTTTGCTTCAGCTCCAGGCGCTTCGTGGACCCCAGCATGATCAGCTGGATGCAGGTGCAGCCTACGGCGGCCAGCACCCATTGCCACCAGGCGCTGTAGGCGAACAGGCCAGCCAGGAAGTTGCCGATCCAGAACAGCATCTCGCCGACATAGTTGGGGTAGCGAACCCAGCTATAGAGCCCCGTGCGGGCGAAGGCATTCGGGTCGCACGCCTTGAGTCGTGCCTTTTGTCGGTCGGCGAGGGACTCGAGCGCAAGGCCTAGCGTCATGAGCGTTACTGCGACTCCGGTGCAAAGGAGAGCGTCCGCACTCAGCGTAGCCCCGGCGTAGGCCAGAAACACTGCGGGCGAGAACATGCACACGTAAAGCGCCGACACCGATAGCCAGATCAGCACGCGGATAACCGCCGGCAAGGCCTCGGAGCGATCAGTCTGGTCCGAGACGGCAGCGCGATAGGCCGCCTCGCGTTCTCGTACCGTGAGGTAGATGCCCAGCCGCAGGCCCCAGATGAGCAGCGCCAGCAGTTGCGCCCAGCTGATCCAGGCGGGCGCCGCGTCGGCACCGAGGAGGACGACCGGCACGAAGACCACAATCGAGAAGGCGTAGCCGATGCTGATGAACCATACGGTGCGCAGAAATCCGATACTGCTGATCACCAGCGAGCAGACCAGGAGTACTGCCAGGAGCGGGATCACCGTCATGGATGAAGCCTACTTGGCAAAATGCTGACTTGGTCAGGGAGTCGATGAGTATACGACATAAGAAATGGCATGCCCAACACAGTGAACAGGATTTATGGATCAATAGTCGAGAACTTCTCCAGATCAGCAAGCCCAGTCGACAGAATGGTGCACCACCTGCCTAACCGGAACAGCCAAATACCCTGGTGTCATAAATTTCGCTAAGGCACCGATTACTTCCCCGATGGCCCCTCTTGCGTCCCAATTCATATCTACTCCTCTTGTTCAGTGTTTTACTAAACGAAAGGATAGACCGATGTCAGCTATTAGGCGATGGACTAAACCACTATCGCGGTAGTCGGTGCTGCTATCGGCGCTTGGCGTAACCCGGCAACCCCGGCTGCGGGTTTGCCTGAAAGCCCCGTAGGGCGGGCCCTGAAACGTTCAGAGCTCCGCTGAGCGCGATTGCCATTATTCAGAGGTGCCCTGGAACTCCGGCCCAATCAAAGGATAGATCACCTATGAGGATTCCATCCTATCGTCCTCGGCGGCCACAGGATAGATGACGATGTCTGGAAGTTCTCCCTGCCCTGAGCCGGAGTGTTTAGCGCGCAAAGTACGTTATCCTGCAGTTGTTCTGGAGGCCGAACCAATCCGGGGTAACGTTATTCGCTACCCAATCTTTGTCAACGGGCTTGCTAATGACTGAGCACAACCTGGTGTGGATGGCCTTTGGCATTGGCCTGTTGAGTGCGCTGTCCCTGCCGCTGGGGGCGCTGACGTCGTTTTTCTGGAAGCCCGAGGCGCGGGTAGTCGCAGGTTTGATGGCCTTTGGCGGTGGCGCGCTACTGGCGGCGCTCACCATTGACCTGGTGGCACCCGTATTGCAGCTGGGACACTACGGTGCCCTGTTTACTGGCTTTATCAGCGGTGGCCTGCTGTTTATTGGCCTCAACCACATCGTCAATGACTACGGTGGATTCCGGCGCAAGATCTCCACCACCGTCCACCACTCTCGACGGGAAACCCGGCGCCAGCTGCATCGTATTTTCAGCCAACTGGACCGTACGGACGCCATTCAGGGTTTATCCAGCGCTGAGCTCAAGAGCCTGGCTGAGGAGATCGAGCCACGGTATTACGCCCGTGGAACACAGGTGTTCCGGGTGGGAGATCCCTCCGACGCGATGTTTGTGGTGATCAAGGGTGAGATTCAGGTTGAGGACATAGGCGATGGAGCTAGCGCGCCCCGGAAGGTACGGCGGGTAGTCGCGGACGCGGCGTTTGGAGTGGACTCCCTTGTCACTGGCTCCGCGCACTGCTTTCAGGCCACTGCAACCGAGCCGACCTGGGGCTGGCGAATTACCGAGGCCAGCCTGCGTCGGTTGCTGACGGAGTCCGTGGGATTCAGGCAGGCGGTTCAGCGCTGGTTGCGCCATCCTCGGATTTTCCGTTACCTGACTGAGCACCAGGGTATGCAAGCCAGTGAAGCCAGGGGCTGGCTTGAAGAAGCCAATGTCACACTTGAGGCGGATGGGCGTCTTCCTGATGCCCGGCCAGTAGAGCGCCGCGCGGATGAATTCAGGGCCTTTGCCCACCAACTCGATCGCATGCCCTGGCTGGAAGACCTGTCGGCTGAAGAAGCCAATTGGTTGGCCATGCATTTGATTTATCGACGCTACCAGCCTGGTGATCTACTATTCAGTGAGGGCAATCCGGCAGATCGCCTGTTCATCCTTGAGGCAGGTGGAGTTACCCTGGTCGATGCGGCCCATCGCATTTTGCCCACTCGCTATGAGGCGGGCGATGGCGTGGGCGTGCGCGCTTTCCTCGCCGGGGTGCGTCATACAGTTTCCGCCCGGGTATTGCGTGATTGTGGCGCGTGGACCCTGCGCCGGGAAGACTTCGAGCAGCTGATCGCCCATTATCCCGACATACGCCATCGTCTGGTCGCCTACCTTCAGGGACCCGGCGTCCGCGATTATCTGCGTGAGCGCTACCACCTGGATGGTGGGAAAGTGGAAGACTGGGTAGCGCACGCACTGAAGGCGGTGAAAGGGGGTACACCACCACCCAGCCTGCTGGAGGAGGGTGTTGAGTCCAGTGAACACAGCGGCGCCCCAGTGGCGATCTGGCTGGGTATTTTACTTGACGGTATTCCTGAGTCGCTGGTGATCGGGGCCAGCCTCGGTCCGGCAGGCATCAGTCTGTCGCTGGTGGTCGGTTTGTTCCTGTCCAACTATCCCGAGGCCCTATCCAGTTCCCGAGGCATGGCCGATGAGAAGTTCAGTCGCACCCGCATATTACTCATGTGGACTTCCATCATGCTACTCACCGGGGTAGGTGCGGCTCTGGGGAAACTGATGATGGACCTTTCGGATCCTGTGTATTTTCCATTCCTGGAGGGGCTGGCAGCCGGAGCGATGCTCACTATGATCGCGCAGACCATGTTGCCCGAGGCTTACATCAAAGGCGGTTCACTTGTTGGCTTTTGCACACTGATGGGCTTTTTCTGCGCGATATTTACCAAGGTGCTGTGATCGGTCAAAGGCCCGAAAGCCTCGCGGGGCGGCCTATCCGCTAGCGACGCTTGGCTTTGGTTGCACGCAGATCGGGGCCTGGTTGAGCAACAGCTGTGACGGGATACCCAGCCTCAACTCGTGTTCAGGGAGAGTACGTCTCTGTGAGGGATAAGGGTGCGCCGTTGTGGTCTGCATCCCTGCCGCCCAGAATCAGGATTCGGTTACCCACTGTGCCAGCTGTGATGTCACCGCGAGCCTCGTGCATATCCGCCAGCGTCCGCCACCGGTCGCGAGCAGGGTCATACACAAGTGTGCTGGCAAGTCCCGGGGGTGTAGAGAAGCCGCCGAAGACATACAGCCTGCCGTCGAATACGCTGGCAGCGTGCGCTGTTCGAGGCTCGGGCATAGACGTAGCGCTGTACCACTCGTCGACCTCAGGATCATAGACCTCAACCACATCCGTGGGACTATTTCGGGCGAGGTCTCCCCCGGACGCGTAAATCAGCCCATCGATGACGTTCAGTGCCAGCCGCCTTCGCGCCGTTGGCATGGGCGCACCACTGGACCAACGGTCGGTTTCCGGGTTGTAGATCCAGAGACCAGCAGTGACGGGCGCCACCGATGCAAGAAACCCGCTACTGCCACCCGCGACATAGATCTTGCCATCCACTGCAGCGCTCCCTGCGCTGAACAACGCCTCCGGCAAAGGCGTTCCCTCGCGCCATCGGTTGCCTGCGGGATTGTAGATGGATGCACGGGAAGTGACGGTCAAACCCTCCGCCCCACCGACGGTCGAGCCCTCCGCCCCACCGATGAGATAGCATTCCCGGTTGAGCGCTGCGGAGGTCGCCCACGCACGCTCTGCAGGTATGGGAGCGCGCCGGGACCATCTGTCGGAGATGGGATTGTAGCGTTGCGTTGAGTCAAGGGTCTCGCCGGTTTTCCAGCCCGCGCCGAACGCGTAGAGCCTGCCACCGACAACACAGGAAGCCCGCGACACGCCCCCTACCGGCATGTCAGCCCTCACCGAGAATGTATCGGGCTGCCTGAACTGTGGGGTCAGGTAGAATTCTGCGTTGGATTGCAGTATGTCGAGCAGGGCATCGTTGCCCCCGAAAAAAGCGGTGAATAATCGGCAGGGCGAGTTGGAGCCCCCGCAGAAGTGCCGCTCGGCTTTCCTCCAGCCGTCGAAAGCATAGCCCTGGTTTGGTTTGGCGATGAAGGTCTCATCGAAGAACACATCGACGACTTCAACGCTACAGGTCTCGCCGGTATCACACTCGATCGCGCCCGATAGCGTCTCGATCGACCCATTCTCGGGAACTTCGATGACGATTTTACAGGCCGTGAGGCAGACCAACGCCGTGCCAACGGCGATCGCTCTACAGTCCATACCCGCTCCCACTCAGACTGTGTCTTCACGCTAGCAGCATCGCTGACTACTGTCAAAACGGCACCGATAGCTGTGCGGCCGCGGCGGGGTTCAACACCACCAGTAGGCCCTGGCTCGTGGCGTTCGGGTCGGCGGCTACTGCCACAGTGTTCAAGGTGTTGATCGACCTGTGCCCTGGCGAATTCCAAATTCAAGCAGCCATTGGTAGTTGAAACAAGCCGGTACAATGGTTCTTCCACCGGTAGTCATTGAGAGCAACAATGCCAAGTGAATGCCAAGTGGGACACCCACCGCAATTCAATCACAATCAACCCGCCGACAATGAGGGTCTCAGGTTCTATTCTGCCGCGCCGTGCGCAAGTCGCATTGACCCGTACCCCGTACCATCACTGCATCTCGTGCGGCGGGTCTTGCTGTGTGGAACCGATGTCTACGCGGGCAAAGAATTCGATCATCGCTAGCGATGGCTTCTAAATAGAATTGCGCATCAGGGCGCCTTGTTCGGCATCAGTGTTTGCGAGGGTTTCTTAACTCGGGAATGGGCGTACTGAGTCACCGATCATGGGATTTGCACCCGTCAACAGTAAAGCGATGTAAACATGTTTATCCGGGCCTGTGTATCCGTTGTTGGTTGTCCACTGTGCCTTTCTGAAGCTGAAGGTGCCGCGGCTTATCCAATCAGCAGGCTTTGGGATATGTACCCAGTTAAATGTTCTATCCACTGGAACTGCACCGAGAATTCGATTGGCAGGAATCGCTGGTGTTGCCATTTCGCTAGCATATAGCAGTGCCTGCGCGCCGGGAGAACCGGCTATTGCGTTGAATGCTTGCTGTCCGGCTGTGTTGTAGGCAGTGTCGATGTAGCACGCGTAAACCCAGCAGTCAGAATTAGTTGCGTCGTTGAATGCGTTGGGCCCCCAGTTGCCAGGTAAAGGGAAGTTTGCGGCGACATACGGACTTGGGCTCATAGCAACCGCAGTCTTTGGATCGATGTCCTCCTTTTGATTCCGGTAAGTCATCGGGCCCTCTTGACGCGCGGAAAAACCATTTGAAAAAATGTGGTTTGGGGGCCTTGCATCCCCCCGGAACATCAAGCGACCTACTGCAACTGCCAGGCCAGGGTATGGCTTAGGGGTTGACCAGACCGCTGTGAGATTCTTTAGTGCCGTGTCGTATTTCATCAATCGTGGTTCATTGGGATTCCCGCACAGGTGCTTCGCTTTTTGCACGTTGAATGGTACCGGGTTCGTATTGGTGTTGCGCAAGTACGCCAGTAAGTTCTTCAAGCTACTGCGATTTTCCGTAAATCTCGGGTTTGCCCGCTTCACATCATTAAGAAATCCCTCAATGTGTGACTGACACATTTTATTTGTTGTCATACTCGGTACCTATAGCCTTGGTCTGGTTGGCATTTCCATGCTGCTGGTTACACAGAAGGTGAATGAATAAGCGCTTTCGCCTACGCAGTATAGAAGCTACTGTAATAAATGAGAGTCCAGCTTTTCCAGAAACAGCTGAGATATCGCTACATGTGGCAGTGACTATTCAATGTGATGGACTCGGCGCGGAACAGGTCGACGCTGCATAGACTATCCTTTGCGTGCCCGGATATTAGTCAGGCGCGAAGGTCCGCGGCTCCGAGAAGGTGGTTTGAGTTGAGCTGCCAATACACGTCGAACAGTGTCCCTATCCAGGGTCAGCCTTAACGCCAGATTGATCTGCCGGGTCATGCCGGGACAACCAACTCATGGATTGCGCTGCTTAATGTCACCAATGGCATCGATGACTTCTTTGCCGGGCCCTTTGGGGCCGGGCTTCCTGCCACTACGGGGTGGAAACAGCAGTCGGCATTTTACGTTTCTTTATTGCATTGTGAAATGACAGCAAAGTAGGTGGCCTGGTGAGAATTGCGGACCTGGAGATACGCATGGGTTCAAAAGCAGTGATAGGAAGCCGAGTCTAGCGCGATCGTGTGCTGTCAGATTGGGCTTTCTTCGGCGAGATCGGACTCAGGCCTTCGGACTGCGTTGGCGGGTGTTTCTGTCTGGCGAGGAATCCGTTACATTGGCAACCGTAATCCAACGCAACGAACGGAGACTAATCATGTTCAGTCACATCATGATCGGCACCAATGATATCGAGAGAGCCCGGGCATTCTATGACAAGGTGCTGGCGGTCCTGGGCGCTGGTGAGCCCATGGTCAATGTCAATGAAACTGGCCAGACTCGTCTGTTTTACATCCACGATGGGTCTATTTTCTGCGTCACCGAGCCGATCAACGGCGAACCCGCCGGCACCGCCAATGGGGCCACCCTCGGCTTGCGCTGTGATTCACCCGAGCAGGTGAAGGAACTACACGATGTCGCGGTAGCCAGCGGGGCAACCAGCGTCGAAGATCCACCGGGGCCGAGAGAGGGCGCTATGGGTGTCATGCACCTGAGTTACTTCCTCGATCCGGACGGTCACAAGATCTGCGGCCTGCACCGGCCCGGATAAGGGCGCCCACCTCGGGTACAGTTCGGTTGTACAGCCGCGGACCGGTTTACAGTCTACACCGTCGCCGGATGTGTTCCTTGTGGGGGCGGGGTTCCGCAGGAACGCTTGTATAACATGGCTCGCAGGCGATGGACCTCCAGGATAATGTCGCAGGGATTGTCGGTGCGACCCGGTGACAATTTGTAGCCACCTGCGGGTGGTTAGTGGTTAAGCGTTCAGCACCGCTTGCCATGCTGCAGGCGGAATCACTGGCTTACATGGGAGCGTCGCCAATGCTTTCACTGCCAAACATCGTTGTGGGTCTGCTGCTGGTTTCCTCCTGTCGTTATGCGCTGGGATTGAGTTGTGCCCGTGCGGGTCCGGAATTTTCTGAACGGGATTCGTTGGAGGTCGATTTTACCCATTACGCCCAGGTTAGCCTTCGATCGATGATACTGGAATAGTGGATCGTTATCTGAGCTGAGATAGTTCGGCCAACCCTGCCTCGATGTAGCGTCTTCGAACTTGCGACACAGTGCCGGACCATCCCGGCGTTTAATCAACCATTGGGGTGTGCAATCACCTGGAGGTCCTTGATGCCGTGCACAAAGCTGTGTTCAACGCGCTCCGGCTCGCCGACCACTTCGAGCCGCTCGAAGCGTTTGAGAATCTCCTCCCACACGATTCGCAGCTGGGCTTCGGCCACGCGATTACCCATACAGCGGTGGATGCCGAACCCGAAGGCCATGTGGCGGCGGACATTGGGGCGATCGATGATAAACCTGTCCGCGTCCGGGAAGACAGACTCATCGCGATTGCCAGAGGCATACCACATCGCGATCTTGTCGCCTTTCTTAATCTGCTTGCCAGCGATCTCAACCTCTTCCTTCGCGGTTCTGCGCATATAGGACAGGGGGGTCTGGTAGCGAATGATCTCCGATACCGCGGAGGGAATCAGTGACTCATTGTTCTTGATCTTCTGGAACTCCGAGGGGTTATCGTGCATGAACAGCACGCCCGCGGACATGGAGTTTCGGGTGGTGTCGTTGCCGCCGACGATCAATAGCATCAGGTTGCCCAGCAGTTCCACCCCGTCCAGGTCGGCCGTGGCCGGGTCATTGGCCAGCAGGGAAATAAAGTCCTGACTCTCATTGCCCTCGAACTGGCGCTCCTTGAAAAGCGCGGTAAAGGTCTGCAGGCACTCTGCAAGGTGGTTCAGGCGATCCTCGATGGTGAGGCCCATCAGGATGGGTGGTGTGGTGATGATATCGGACCAGTAGGTCAGTTTGCGGCGCGCCTCGAAAGGAAAATCAAACAGGGTCGCCAACATGCGGGTGGTAAGTTCGATAGAGACCTTCTCGACCCAGTTAAACGGCGTACCCGTGGGCACCTCGTCCAGCACTTCCACCGTGCGTCTGCGGATAAGTTGATCAAGGTCTTTCAGCCGCACCGGCCCGACGGCGGGCAACACGGCCCCGCGCTGCTCATCGTGCCTGGGCGGGTCCATGGCAATGAACATGGGTGCCCGCTCTTCGCCCAGTAGCTCATCGAACAATGCGATGGACGGTTCGGAGGAAAACCGCTGGTAATCGCTGTCTACCGCCATGATGTCTTCATAGCGGGTCAGCGACCAGTAGGGACCGATTTCCGGGTTCTTGTCGTGGTAGTGCACCGGGTTTTCCTGGCGCAGGCGCTTGAAGTACTCGTGGTGTTTCTGGACCTGGAAAATAGCGCCTGTGGCGAGGTCGATGTCTTCCAGTGGCTACAGCCCAGGGGTCCGCCTCGGGGGTGGTGGTGGGGGAGCGGTAAAACTCTTCCGGGGTCTGCTCCGCGTTCTGATCCGGGGCGTTTTCCATGCGCGTCAGCCTCTGTTGTTGCCACTGTTAACATTGTCAAACCGAGACTATACAACAGATCAGGATTTTGGAGCAGATGTATGCAGGCCTTTTAGCCGCACCCTCAAATAGCGAGTATTACTCCCGCGGTGACAGACGCTGACCAGTTGGAAGGCCCTGCATCAAGTTCGGAGCCATTTATGCCCGCCGGTTGAAGCGAAAACACCGGAAGTTATGGTGATACCTTCTATATCGATGAAGTGTTCGTGAAGATCAGCGGGAAACAGAACTATCTATGGCGCGCTGTGGATCAGGAGAGCCTGCCCCGCGAAGTGCTTTCAGTATGGTGACGTAGTGGATGTCTTTCTCCAGCGGAGGCGTGATGGGGTGGCGGCCAACCTGTTTAATCTGTGCCGGCACCTGGAACGAGCTCAACGGTATCGGGATCTTAGTGTCACGCTTTCGATGAGTGCAGCAGGGTGGTTGCCTGAGATTGGGGGCTGGATTTCTATCGCCCCACAGACTTAAGTTGCCAGTAGCCCTCACCTCACGGGCGCGTCCCGTTCTCTACCGGATCGGCGCTCCACCCGAGTGCCGGCCAGTCGATACGCTCTTCATAGTGACAATCATTGCACAAATTGCCCATTCCCAGCGCCTGCTCCTTGGGCGCAATCTCGTGGTTGACGGTGAGGTACATGATCGTGTCAACGAATTCGTATTCTCCGCTGTACTGCTGCCCGGTATAGGCCGACGCATCCTGCAGGGCCAGGTCCCAGTCATACTTGACCCAATAGGGGTTTTCCCCGGCATTGAGGCCGAACAGATGCGGCACCAGAATACGCTTGTTTTGAGCATCGGCGGGCTGGTTGCCGATCATCTTCTTGAACGGATAGATCATCGCCCCTGGCGTCGTGTAGTCCGCTGTGGGTTTGGCGAGCACCACGGGTACCTCGGAGTACTGATCATTGGTGTTGATCATCATACGGTCCCACTTGCCATCGAAGTACAGTAGCGACGGCCGGACATTGTTGGCCCAGACAAAAGTGCCCTTTTTCTTGTCATAGGTTTCGCGTCCGGTCTCAGGATCAACAGGGATAGGATCGATGTCCTGGCCGGCGTCCGCCCAGTACCACTCAACCTTGGTCGATTGATTCCGCGCAATCGCCGGGATATGGCAGACCTGACAGGCCAGCGTGCTATGCCGGTCGGTAATCGGTTGCACTGACAGCCCGTTATGGATACTGTTCTGGTTGCCATGGCAATCGACGCAGCCTTTCATGTCGCCATCGTCGATGGAATGTATCGGCATGCCGCCAATCCCGTGGTCGAGGATCTTGTCATCGGCACCTTTCATGACCTGGTGGCAATCGATGCAGTTCAGGTTACCGCCGTCCTTGCCCATGTGAACGTCGAACTCGCGCGTGGTATCTGCAATCGCCATGGCCAAGTCGCCGTGCTTGACGTTGTCACCCCCACCGGCAAACGCGTGACAGAAAATACAATTCTGGTTGGTGGGAACACCGCCATTCATGGCGACACTGCGTGCAACCGCGCCGAGGTCGACATCCGGCTCGGGCATGCCCGCGGTGGTTTTGCCTTTCTTGTAAGTGCCTGACTGGTCGTGGCAAATCAGGCAGTCGACGGTGTTGCGATCATCGAAGGCGAACGTGTTATCGGCATAGCCGTAACCAGTGTGGCAGTGTGAGCAGCGTCCTTCATTTGAAGGCACGGCGATACAGAAGTTGTTGAGCAAATCCCTTTTGCCATGGATCTCGCCCTCATGCCCCGTGATGTTGGCGGCAACGCCTTGCCAGGTGAAGTGGGGGTTGTCCAGCATGTCTTCCCCGGCGAGACCGTGGCAGTTCATGCAGGATTCGGTGCCCTTATACTCGTTCTCGGTAAAATAGCCGATATGCAGTTGCTCCGCCTCGTAGGAGCCGCTGGCTGTGGCGTTGCAGTCCTGTACGTCGACGACACCATCACCGTTGACATCTTCTTCTGGATCGGCGATGCCATTCTCGTTCAGGTCCCAGCAACTGATGCCATCAGCTCCGGGCGCGCCGTCCACGCCAGGAGCACCATCGTCGCCATCGTCACCGGAACAGCCGGCAAGTGCCAACGCCAGAAAAATCATGGCGAAAAAGCGGAATTTGTTGCGAACGATATCTACCACGTTCATGCCCTCGAATTTCGGCCCATGCTCTCTACTCAAAATTTAAAACCAGATTCATACCCTGTGTAAGGTCTAGCCCCGGGTCTGTCTAGAGAACGACAGCGCAAAACACAGTGAGAACAGCACTCTGCGATGATGTAAACCCCAACGCGAAAATACCCCCGAATTTTTATGATATCGATTACCCATACCTTGGGGGTTGATCAGAATCAATTTTCCGAAGGTCGTAGATTTCTGCTGTTGGGAGACATTCACTTGCCGATACCTTTGCCCGGGCTGTGGTTTACACATCGCTCTAGCGACAACGCACAGCTTCTCATGCCAGCCATTAAACCGTAGACTTGGCCACCTCTAAATGTCCAGGAATACTGGCGATGCGAAACCTCAAGTCCGCCTTTTCAATAACCTTTATAGCTGCGATGGCGCTGTTGCTCAGTGCCTGCGATGCCACAGAGGTCCCTAATCCGCCATCAAACGCTGCAGCAGATGCGAGTGAGGTGGAGAATCCTGCTTCCCATGTCTTCGTTGGCGGCGACATTTTCACATCGGATGAGGGCACACCTCGTGCGTCTGTCATGGCCATCAGAGACGACCGCATTGTGTATGTGGGTGAGCCGGAAGGTGCCCAGCCGTTTGTTGCGGACTCAACGGTAACAGTCGATCTCACCGGAAAGTTGATTCTGCCGGGATTGATCGATGCCCATACCCACCCTGGCTATCTCGCTGTCTACAACCGGCTTATAGCCCTGCCAGAGGCTGAAAACCGGGAAGATCAGATCGAGGATATAAAGACCCTGTTGGCGGAGCACGCCAGTGACGAAGTGATTTATGCCATTGGCTGGGATAATCGGTTTTTTGGCACTGATGGCCCCAGCCGCACCGAGCTGGATGCGTTGGAATCGGAGCGCCCGGTGCTTATCTACGATATCACCATGCATAGTCTGTGGGTCAATTCCAGGGCGCTGGAGGTTTCAGGGATAGGCGATAACCCGACCGATCCTTTGCCTGGTGTGGCTTACTACAAGCGTGATGCGAACGGTGAGCTGACCGGTTACATCACGGAAATGGCAGCCACCCTATTCGCCAACAAGTTTTTCCAAATGGGAGAGTCGGAGGAGGCCACATTATTCGACTACATCAATTACCTGAGTAGTCGCGGTGTCACCGCTCTGCTGGATGCGGGTAATTTCGGGCTCGACGAAGAAGTATACAGCGCAGTCAAAAGACTCGATGAAAAGGGCTCTCTACCCATGCGCTACCACGGCGCCTACACCGTATTTTTGCCCGATCAGGCCGAGAACGCGTTAGAGGAACTGCAGAGATTGGCTGCCGCCTATAATTCGGAGAACCTGAAAATTGATACCTTGAAGGTATTTTTTGATGGCGTGGTGGAGACGCGCACAGCGCATATGTTGCAGGACTACTCGGACACACCGGGAAACAGGGGAGGCAGCCTCTTCGGCGTGGAGACACTCACAGAGCTTGTGCTTGAGCTTGATCAAGCTGGGTTCAACCTGCATGTGCACGCCCTCGGCGATCAATCGTCCAGAACCGTGCTCGATGCCATCGAAGCCGCGCGCAAGCAATTGGGGCGACCCCTGGATATCACCGTAGCCATCACCCATTTGCAGGTGATCGATCCTGCCGATTTCGCGCGCTACGCCGAGCTGGATGTTATCGGCCAGTTCACCCCCGCATGGCATTACTATGACGAGCCGTTTTATGCGGAGGCACTGGGAGAGCGAGCCAAGCACCCATACCCGGTTGCTGAGCTCATGAAAGCCGGTGCAACGGTTAACTTCTCCAACGATGTTTATTTCCCCAGCGAATGGCTCGATGATTCCGCCAGTCCCTTCACTGGTATTCAGGTAGGGCATACCAGGCGGGGCCGGGGTACGACGCCTGACGATCCCGCAAGCGGTCCGCAGTCTGAGCAATTGAGCCGTGAAAGCATGGTCAGGGGTTACACCATGGGCGGTGCGCTGCAACTCGGCACTGAGGGGGCAACAGGGTCACTCGTAGCCGGCAAAAAGGCGGATTTCATCGTTCTGGATGAGGACCTGTTTTCCATGGATGCCGCCCGGATCAGCGAAGTCATACCTGCAACCGTGGTGCTGAACGGCAAGCTGGTGCAGGGTGAATGGTGAAACCGCTTCTCGGTAATCCCCAATCAAACAGAGATTGTCATGCCCTGACAGGCCCCTTTCAAGGAGGGTAGTTCAAACATGTTAGCGCGCGGCGCCCAGTTATTGGCTTCAACTGGGCGAAGATGACCCTCTCGGCTGACTTGCTGCCCACCTGGCTCATCGGCCAGGCACTCGCTGCCGTGCCAGTAGCCTGGCTGCTGACGGTGGCTATCCCCGCAACAATCACACCACACTGGTGGCACAGCAAGTCCAGCGCAGGTGGCACCGCAACCTCTTCGCCTATGTGCTCGGCGTGGGTTTCGGCGGTGGCATGCTATGTCGGTTAGCGCTTGCACTTGCCGGCCTTGCGGTACTTTGCCTGGCGGGGCAGCAGGCGATGGTTTCGGCCGCACTGGAGCAATGGCCGTTGATAATACTGATGCTGTTCCCCGAGGGTTTCATCAACGGCATGGTGATGACGACGTTGGCGGGGTGCTATCCTGATCTGGTCAGGACCTACGAAGAAGCTCAGTGAAAGGTAGCGGCGAAACCGGACGGTTGGTCAAATCTTACCGCCGACCTGGTGCGTACTTCCGCTTGCATCGCCTATTGCACCTGCTTCTAAACCAACGGCAGTTTTGGTGCTGGTAGCGCCGCCACCATCCGGTAAAGGCAGAGAGTTCTAAACCCCTAACTATCCCGCCCCTTCAACCTGCCTGCCTCGGAAAGGGTGCGCTTGTAAAATCTCCCCAATGTTTTGTCGGCTGACCTGCGCTCCGCCAAACTCGCGCTGTTCAGCGCGTCCTCGCGGCGCAATTTTTTATAGCTCCGCAAGCGCCGTTCGTCGATGTCGCCCCGGGCGACCGCAGATTGCACCGCGCAGCCAGGCTCGGTCTCGTGCTGGCAATCGGAGAAACGGCAATCCCCGGCGAGTTCCGATATCTCCGCGAAAGTAGCCTCGATGCCGCGCTCGCTATCGGTCAGCTGGATCTCGCGCATGCCTGGCGTATCGAGCATCAAAGCGCCATGTTCAAGGCGTATCAGGGTGCGGTTGGTGGTGGTGTGACGCCCCTTGCTGTCATCCGTTCGGATGTCACCCGTCTGCTGACGCTTACTGCCGACCAGCGTATTTATCAGTGTCGATTTCCCGACACCGGAGGATCCGAGCACCGCGATGGTATTACCCCTTACCAGCCAGGGAGCCAGCTTTGCCAGGCTTTCTTCACTGAGCGCATTGACGGACTCTACCATCGCACCGGGATTAGCCCGCTGGACTTCGTTCACCCACTGCGCCGGCTCCTCTACCAGGTCTTCTTTGCTCAACACAATCACCGGTTCAGCCCCGGCCTCGTTGACAAGTGCCAGATAGCGTTCGAGCCTACCCAGGTTAAAGTCGTCGTTAATAGAGCAAACAATGAAGGCTGTATCCACGTTGGCCGAAATCAGCTGCGACCGTACTTCGGAGCCCGCAGCTTTCCGCTGGAAAGTGGTCTTTCGCTCGAGCAAGCGTTGAAAAGACCCGTCATGACACAGGAGAACCCAATCGCCCACAACCATCGCCGGCATGTCGTGCTGCAACAGGATGGTGTTCTCGCCAAGCTCAGAGAGTACCCTGATTTCACTGCGGTGAAGTTCCACCACTCGGGCAGGTACACTGCTCTCCCACTCGGTTAGCGATAGCTGTTGCTGGAAAAACGGCTGCCAGCCGAGACTGTCGAGTCTCAAGGTGTCGCTCATCGGAATAACCGCTTTAGTGTCTGCTACAGGGCTAAGGCTTTATTGCCCAGGGGCTCCACTCGCCGAGCTTTATCGACGATTCGCAGCTTTATAACAGAGTAACAGGGGGCCTCAGCAGTTCAAGACATACTGGAATGGTATCGCCGAGTTAATCGACTGAAATTGGTAGACTTGGCTCATGAACACATATAGACGCCATCGATTTCCTCCCGGCATCATCAGCTATGCGGTACCCAAAGCACTCGCTGCGCTCATGGGGTAGGCCCTGCATTAAATTCGGAGCAATTTACACTCGAAGATTGAGACGAAAGCACCGTGGCTACGGCGATACCTTCTATATCGACGAGGTTTTCGTCAAAATCAACGGCAAGCAACATTATCTTTGGAGAGCCGTAGACCAAGGCGGTGAGGTCGTCGACGTCTGTTTGCAAGCCAAGAGAGATGGTGCGGCTGCGAAGCGATTCTTCAAGCGCTTGTTGCGGAGCTATGGTGGCGAACCCGGGAAGATTGTCACGGATAAGATACGCAGCTATCCGGTTGCCCATCGAGAGCTTATCCCTGAGGCCAATCATGCCACAGATCGGTATGCCAATAATCGGGCAGAGCAATCGCATGAGGCAATCAGGACCAGGGAGCGAGAGATGAGGCGATTCAAATCTAGCGGGCAGGCTCAGAGATTTCTTGGAGTGCATGCCGCTGTTAGTATTCTCTTCAACCTTGACAGGCATCTTATCAGTGCTGAACACTATCGGAATCTCAGTGTCAGTGCGTTCAGTGAGTGGAGCAGGGCGGTTGCCTGAGATAAGGCCGTAGATTTCTACTGTTGGGAGACATTAACGTGCCGATACCCTGGCGCTTCGTTGCGGGCGGTTTCGTCATGCCAGGGCCACGAGACTCGGGGACGGAGGCCTTCAACACAGCGACGCGACGGGAGCAGGAAAGGTATTGTTAATTCCGCCAGAGCGTGGCAAAAATACGCCTGCCACAACCAGAAGTGAGACTGTGAACTGTGTGCATTACAATGAATGACAGACAGCGGGTTTCAGCAACTGTCAACACGAAGCCGCATCATATACTCCGGCTCCGCAATGGAGCAAATCGCGGGTGTTATTCATGAACCTGAAAAAGTTGTTCAGTTTTTTCGCGAAACCAGGTGGCAGGGAACCGGATGTCGAATCCATCAAAGCTGTGGTGTTTGACGCGGCAAAGACGAACGACGTCGCGGCTCTATCCCGGGTCCTGGCCGACCACGGAGTGCCCGTTTTACGTCGGATAGAGGGGCCAGACCAGCTCACTGTGCTTCATCTCGCCGCCGCCAGCGGCTCGGGGGATGTCATCGATTTACTGCTGTCGGAGGACGTGAAGGCTGACCCTAACGTAGTGAGGGGAAACCAGTTCACCCCCTTACACGCAGCCGCAATGCACGGCTACACAGCGATATGCGCGTCGCTATTGGAAGCCGGCGCGGCGGTCAACGCCCAGACCGATCCCCAAAAATACGCGCCCTTGCACAGCGCGGCGTTCGCCGGGCACGTAGAGACGATAGAGCTGCTCCTGGCCAATGGCGCGGATCGCGACCTGACAAACTATCGCGACGAGCGCGCAATCGATACCGCCCGCAGACAGGCGCAAAACACCGCTGTCGCCCTGCTGGAAACGCATTAAGTAACTGCTTGGCATCGCTAACTGCACCTGTATTGGCGTATTGCGATGAAACCTTTTTGCAGTCCGGATTTTTTATGGTCCGGCGGGGTAAGACTGAATGAATGACATCGTCATCAACAGGTAGACTCTGGTCTATGCGTCTCCCCCAATAGTTGGACACTCTAAGCAGCTATAAGTCTATGAAATCTATAAAAAATGGTGGGCCCAGAAGGACTTGAACCTTCGACCTGCCAATTATGAGGAAGGCGGAGAACCACTTGGTGCGGCCGTAACGACCTGAAAGACAGGCGGTTTTTCTGTCTCCAGCAGGCCGGCCTCACAATACCGAACCCACTCCGAACGGCGCGCAGCCTGTTCTGCCGGCTTTGCCTTGGCAAGTCGAAGATTTGCAGGGGAAACCTGGAAACCGAACACCGAACCAGGTCCGAACCCGGGGCTGCTGAAGTCCGTTTCCACCTCTTACCAGGCGTCGATAATACTGGGCCTAAACGCCCTCATATCTCTCCAAAGTTGCCTCGTGCAGCCAGACTTGCTCCTCCGAAGCGCCATAAGAGGCCAATACAGAGCTGTACACTCGTTTTTCGGGAAGGCCGATGAAAATAGTTACAAAGCCGTGAGCTGCCGGCTCATGCCAGTTTGTGAGAAACTGGTGGGCGAGGCTGACCCCGGCTGAGTGGCCGGTGCTATGCGAGGGCTTCACGGACGGCCTGCCGCAGTGCGGGCAAGAGCTCGATACCAAACCATGGATTCTGCTTGATCCAGATATTGTTCCTTGGGCTCGGGTGCGGCAGCGGCATCACCGCTTCACCGTGCTCACGCCACTGTCGCACCGTTTCGGTGAGGGTAGCTTTTCCATGCGCCAAGTGCCATTCCTGTGCGTAGCGCCCGATGACCAGCGTCAGCCGGAGCTGGCGCAAACAGCCAATCAGGTCCTCTCGCCAGGCCGGCGCGCACTCCGGTCTTGGCGGCAGGTCTCCGGAACTGCCACTGCCCGGGTAGCAAAAACCCATGGGCAGTATCGCGATACGCCGGGGGTCATAAAACACTTCGCGAGTGATGCCCATCCATTCCCGGAGCCTGTCACCGCTGGGGTCATCGAACGGAATACCGGTTTCGTGGACGCGCCTTCCGGGTGCCTGCCCCGCGACCAGAATTCGGGCTTCCGGCGCCACCTGAATGACCGGCCTTGGGCCCATGGGCAATGTTTGTTCGCAAAGGCGGCACTGGATTACTTTAGCCAGGTGTGCCGCCAAAGTTGTAGTGTCGTTGCTGTGCATCTTATTAAGGGGTCTCCGGCCAGCGATGGACCAGGATGGAGGAACCCGCAGCATACTGGATTGCTAAAGCTGCGTTAATCGCTCGCGGTCAGTGTGGGATAGGCATCGACGTAAATATAGTCGCTATCCCTAGCAGGGATGTGGCAGCCGATACAGTCCGTCTTGTAGTCTGATGCGATGTTCTTTTCCGGATCATTGGGTTTGAAGAGTCCCCAGCCCCAACCGTCCCCCCAGAGCGCGTTGTCTGGGAATCTGCTCTGTCGGTCTTTCACCATCACGAACCATTGCTTCACCTCTGCGGTTGCGGAACTGACGTTCGCGCCGGTGCTATAGGCTGCTGACTTCGAGGCGCGTAGTTCCTTGACCAGGACCGCGCCGTCCGGAAACTCTCCGCTCCGGCGATACTGCTCGGCCGTTCCCGGAGAGGCATACACGTCGTGGAAGCCCGACGCGTCGCCATCCGGTACAAACCAACTGCCCAGGTGCACGAATTGGGTTCGGAAATCATCTGGAAGCGAGACCTGCTCTGAAACGTCAGCTGCCAGCCCCACGGTAGCCAGAAATGCCGCCCCAATACCCGTCCAGGCAACGCGCCTAGGTGATTGCCCTCGTAAGCTGTTCATGGCAGTAACTGGTCAGATGTGCCGCCCGTTGCGGCGCGCCCTGTGCCCTTACCCGCCCGCAGCACTGGATAATATTGCGTGAAGACGAAGTCATCAGCCGCCGCACCCTCGTGACAGGCGTTGCATGACGCGGCAGGGAACGCTTTGGCCGTAGGGGTCAAAGCCTTGTGATCGGGAGTTGAAAAACTGAAGTATGCCCAGTTTCCCGGTTCATCCGGAAAGTGTCGCTTGCTCTTGATAGTCGCCTCGAGGCCGATGAACTCACCCTGAAAGTAGCCGTTTCCGCTCACGGCGCTTTTGCTACCGACACTGACCAGTTCTTTCATCAATATAGTGCCGTCTTTGAATGTTCCGGTTTTCTTCCAGTGTTTCCAAGCACCCGGCTCTATATAGACGTTGTGATGCTCTGGAAATGCGGCCTTGCCGTCGTTCATGTCGTTGGGTGTGACGGGCGTGCCCACGTAGATCCACTCCCGGTATCCTTCGGGCCGCTGCAGTTTGCCGTCTTTGTATTTGAAGGGCTCTGCGTCGGCCAAAGCCGCGGGCAGTGTGAGTGCCGCGATAGCCAGTAGTCTCATCGGTAGTCGTGAGTGCTTCATATTCGCTGTTTCCGCTATTGAATGACGGAATCAGGCTAGCCCCGGAGCAGCGCTTGAGAAAAGTACGGTCTTGCGGCTTGGGGGTACGTTATTGCTGTCTGCGATATTCGCTGGGAGTGACGCCGAGGATTCGTTTGAAATGGCGTCGGAAGTGGCTTTCGTCTGCAAAACCCAACTCGCATGCAATCTCGACGATGGATCGCCGAGGATGGTGGGAAAGGAGCGTTTGTGCGCGGGCTATACGGAGACGCAGCTGATACTCATGGGGAGGGTACCCGGTGCTTAGCTTGAACATGCGAGCGAAATGGTGCGGCGACAGGGCGCAGGCTTCCGACAGCACGTCCAGGGTGAAGTTTTCAGTTAGTCGGTCGTTGATGAATTGTATAGCGCGGTTCTCCTGTGCAGCAGAAAGCCCGTGCTGCGAGCTTTTTAACCCGAGAGAGTGTGCACGGCCGTCAGTCTGCGTTGGCCGCCTGAGGTGAACTTTCAGGAGATTCAGCAGCGAAGATATAGCCAGATCTGCACCGAAGCCGGGCGCGCAAATTTCGTTCCCCAGCCGCCAGAGTAGCTCGCTCACGACCGAATCCCGAACGCGAAAGTAAGGCTCAAGTTCTGCGGCAGGCAGGCCTTCGCAGTCGCCGGAAAGGAACGAGGGCTTCAGGGCGATGTGTACCGAGTGCGATTGGTAATTCCACTCCCACTCCATGGGAAAGCCGGCGGGGATAAAGGTGATTTCCCTGGTCGGACAGACATGCCAGTCGCGCTCTCCAAGTTGAGAGTACAAAGTCGAACGTATCTGGCCCTGTTCGGCTGGCTTGCCCAAAGTACACATCAGTAGGTGTTCCTGATGTCCGCCATTCAATTTCACACTGCCCGGAGGGCGTCGCCGGAGCAAAATCTGGGCATCTTCTCCCAGTGAAACGCTCTTATCGATGGTATCGGGGTCTACGGCGGCGACAGCTATGGGCGATCGCTCTGAATCGACGGTCATTGATCGGTGCTCATTGAATTAGGATAGCTGCATCTACTCGTGCGCTGCCATTCAAACATAGCAGATAACCGGGCAGGGGGCAGTGCCAAATTAACTGCCCCTGGGAGACTATCTCAGGATGAATACTTACAAACGCTATAGATTTCAGCCAGATATCATTTCCTATGCCGTTTGGCTGTACTACAGGTTCAATTTAAGTCACCGAGATATCGAAGACCTGCTCGCGGAACGTGGCATTACTGTCACCCGCGAATCAATTCGCCTCTGGTGCATCGAGTTCTTAGCGATCCACACTCGAAGATTGAACCGCAAGTACCGAGCTTACGGCGACATCTTTTACATTGAAGAAGTTTTCGTCAAGATCAATGGCAGTCAGCATTATTTGTGGCGGGCGGTGGACCAGGACGGTGAAGTGGTTGACGTCTATTTGGAGGCTAAACGAGATGGTGGTGCTGCAAAGAGTTTCTTCAGGCGATTGCTCAGATCACACGGTGGCGAACCGAGGAAGAGCGTCACGGACAAGCTACGCAGTTACGGTGTTGCCCATCGAGAGCTTCTCCCTGCGGCCATTCATGTCACAGAGCGGTATGCCAATAATCGGGCAGAGCAATCGCATGAGGCAACCAGGACCAGGGAGAGAGGGATGCTCAAATTCAAGTCAGTGATGCATGCGCAGCAATTCTTAGGTACTCATGCTGTGGTTAGTAATCTGTTCAATCCAGGCAGGCATCTTGCTCGGGCTCAGCATTACCGGGAACTCAGGGCAGGTGCGTTTAGCGAATGGATACGGCAGTAGCTTGAAAGTTGACAGAGTTTTCTCTGGCAAAGAGCAGTTAATTTTCCAAAACCCGGTTTTCTAATGGGGCTAAATTACATCCAAACTTAGCCTGTCATCCCCAGCATTCGTGATGATGACAACGTGCCCAGAGTAGAAATATGGTCATGGATAGAGTTTTTGGTAGGGACAACCCACAGCTTTGGCGGGGAACATCCGAGGTATTCAATCGCTTGGTTATATTCGAGCAGTTCTGGTCACACCCACCGACTATGGACTTCAAAATGTTACCCATCCCCTAGCAATAGTCGGATGCTCTAAGCATTTATAAGTCTATGAAATATATAAAAAATGGGCTCTTCATCATTAACGGGGGACACCGGGATTCATTAAACTGATTTTGCGAACATCGTTTAATAGAGAGAATGCCGATGTCCCACGCAGGAGTTATTAAAGGCGTACCTGAGTTGGAGATTGAATGGGTAGGGTTCGCTTAAATGACACCTCGCGATATGTGCCTCGACTATGCTGAATGATCGCGGTTACTCAGCGACCACAAGCACGAACGTTGACCAACGAAAAATCCCGCCAGTAGGCTCATCCGTGAAATCCACTTTATCGGAGCCCGTCATCCAGTCTTTCTGTCCCCTAACACCTGCGAACACGAATGGGTCAGTGTCGCCCATTTTTACCGAGAAAGACGTTTTGTCGCCGTTAGTGGATTGCGTGACTGTGCAGGAACCTTCATAAAGCGTCTTGACGACAGCAAGATTCGTCAGTTTGCAGGTAGCCGTCTCCATTGCATCTTCAGCATTTGCATTGATTGCGCAAGAAATGGCGAGCGCGACGCCGACGAGCACTTTCATGAACCGCATTTAAATCTCCTTTAACAAACCAATCTCAGTAGGAAAATTCAGACAGCTTGCTGTTTTTGGCCGCCGCAATGACTACTGGTAGGCTCGCTACTGCTTGTCCACGCCAACAAGTTTTCCCTCTGCGCTGAACGTGCAGATGAACACAGTCGGGTCAGCGCCTGACGGTGGGTACTGTCCGTAGACGGTATACATGCCCTGGTCTTTAAATGCCTTTTGTGTGCTGATATCGGCAGGGCGCCGATTGAACTTTGCCGATGCCTCACCCGCACAGTAGCGGGGCATATCCTTGACGGCAATAGCGCCGCTCGCCGTCTTTGAATGCCCATGTCCACCGCCAAAGGAAACCACAATTTTCTTGTGTTCCCAGTGGTATACCTGGTTATCCCCGCCGGAACTCTCCCGCTTGACCTTATGTCCCTCCTGGTCATGGAAGTGGTTTGCCTTCTCTCCCGGCTTCAGGTCAAACGAGCGGCCGTTTGCGAGGGTGATATCGACATAGCCCTGGCGTTGGGAAAAATTACAGGGGCCGGACCTGTCCGACTTTTTGTCTCCGTGGCTGTAGAAGTCGCAGTGCGCTTTGGTGTTGTCCGCCATTGCACCCTGATAGGCGGCGGGCAAGGCGGTGATGGCCAGTGCGGCCAACGCAGTTTTCAGCTTTGACATAACTTGACCTCTCTCAGTGATGTTGTGATACTTGTAGTTGTTCGGCATATTCTAAAGATCGCTGCTTCTAAAGATCGCTGCGTTTGGCCGTCGATCCTCGATGCTACAGTCTGGCTTTTAACCGCCAGTTATAAGGGCGCCCGCGAAGCGGTAGTGTTCGTTTTCATTGACGGTTACTGACCAGGTGTCAGCATCCTTGGCGGTTTGTACCTGCGCACCATCACGAGCCGTGAACTCTCCCTCCGAGAACTCAAGCACACGGTAAGCGGGCTTATCACTGACCGCGATATTTGAGATCCAGATTTCGGCCCCGCCACCTGGCTTGCGTAACACTCGCCAGCCACAAGCTTTATCGAATGTTGGTGCGCCCGCGGAGCAGGGCATGCTTCCGGAAGCATCGTACTTCATCGGACCCATGTCATCATCCGACTTCGCGGCCCCACCGTAACCGGCGAGCGTAAGGGCGAGACCGATTACGATGGATGATTTGTTCGTGAATTTCCTCATCTACTTTGTTCCTCACTGGTTTAATTAGCAGTCGGCCCACCAGATGTATCTGCCATTGCGCCGTGGGAATTGCAGGGCAGGCATTAGATCCGATGCCGACAGCGAAAAAATTTTGTCTTTTCTTGGATGCACGGTAGATTAACGAACCTTTTGGGTCTGGGTCAAATTCTCCAGTGCAGTGACGGAATACCTTGGGGAAGGCCGGTTTCAAGCTTCTTAGCGACACCATCTGCAGGGTGATGTGCCCGGCTCTTCATCATCACCGGGGGACACCTGCATTCAATAAGCTGATTTTGCGAAGTTCGGGTAATGGAGAGAACACCGATGTCCCACGCAGGAATGATTATAGGCATACCTGGGCTAGATGTTGATCAGAGAATTTGGATGATGGGGTAGAACCCACGGGAGGGTATTGGCAAATAAACTGCTCATATCTGATACTCCGACGATGAATACCTACAAGCGCCATAGATTCCCGCCAGAAATCATCAGCCATGCGGTCTGGCTCTACTATCGATTCAACCTGAGTCACCGAGATATTGAAGATCTCCTGGCTGAACGTAGTATCACTGTTACCCGTGAATCGATTAGGTTGTGGTGCAACAAGTTCGGACCCAACTATGCCAAGCGAATGAAGCGCAAGCACCAAGGCTTCGGCGACACATTCTTCATCGATGAAGTCTTCGTCAAAATCAACGGCAAACAGCACTATCTGTGGAGAGCTGTGGATCAGGATGGCGAGGTGGTGGACGTGTTTCTCCAAGCCCGCCGGGATGGGAGTGCGGCAAAGCGTTTCTTCAAGCGGCAAATCAAGAGCAACGGTGGTGATCCGAGGAAGATTGTGACCGATAAGCTGCGTAGCTACGGTGTTGCTCACAGAGAGTTGATGCCTGAGGCGATTCACGACACGTCCCAGTACGCTAACAATCGGGCTGAGCTTTCCCATCAGACAACGAGGGTGAGAGAGCGGGGGATACGAAAGTTCAAATCACCGGGTCAGCCGCAAAGATTCCTCGGAGTTCACTCCTCCGTCTACAACCTTTTCAACCTTGGAAGGCATCTCATTTCAGCTGAACACTATCGGGATCTCAGGGAAGATGCGTTCAATCGATGGTCGCTGGCAGTAGCGTGAAACCGGAAGCCGGATTTCCGCGGCCCGGGGGTTTTAACTTGTCAGTGCCCCGCAGACACCAGTCGCAGGCATGATGCTTCGTTGGGGAACAGCCGGGCCACGCGGGTGCGCCGGCGGATCTCCTCGTTCAATCGCTCCACCAGGTTCGTGGTCCGCAGCCGGCGCCGATGCGCAGGCGGCAGGCTGAATACGGTAAAACCCTGAGGTAGCGCCTCCTCGGCCCAGGTCGCCAGCTTCGGCGCCGTCTGCTGGTAGCGCTCGACAAACATCCCCAGCAAGCGCTCGGCTTCGTGCTGGTCGGGCGTATTGAAGATCGCCCGGATATCCGCCGCGACTGGAGACCGCATCGCCACCGACGGCACGTACTGCCCCGCGTTCTGTTGTAGGTGGAGCTGGCACCGTTGCCACGGCACGCTGGGGAACACCGCCCTGCGGGCCGCCCGGAGCCCCTCGTGGGCGTCGCTGGCTATTAGCTCGACACCGTACAGCCCACGATCCTTCAGCGAGCTCAGGAAGGCTCGCCAGTGAACCTCTGCCTCGGACAGAGACACGAGCAACCCAGGATATCCCGCCGGCCGTCGGCGTCCACGCCACAGGCAATCAGCACGGCGGCATCGAGCACCTGACCACCCTGACGCACCTTCTCGTACTGGGCGTCCAGTACCACGTAACGATACCGCCCCAGGTCGCGCTCGCGCCAGGCGGCCAGTAGCTCGTCGAGTTCGGCGGCGGCCCGGGATACCTGCGTAGAGCTGACGTCCATGCCGCACAGCTCCTCCACGATCTTCTTGACCCGGCGCGTGGAGACACCTTGAACGTACATCTCCGCAATCGACAGCAGCAGAGCGCGTTCCGAGCGTAGCCCCTTCTCCAGGCTGTGGGGATAGAACTCGCAGTCCCGGGTCTGCGGCACCTTCAGCGGCAATTCGCCCAGGCGGGTCTTGACCGTCTTGCCCTTGAAGCCATTGGCGTAGCCTCGGCGGTCTTCTGAGCGTTCGTAGGGCCGGGCCCCGAGATACTCACTGCGCTCCGCGACCATGGCGGTATTCAGCAGCACCGTGACCGCCTCCGCCAGAGCATCGAATCCATTGTCTTTGAGCAGTTCCACTGCATCGTAAATCGCACTATCCTGTACGGGCTGAGCCATTCTGTTTTTCCTCTTGATCTGTAATTCGCCAAAATCACAATCGAAAGGATGACCGGGTGGCTCAGCTCTTCAACGCCACCGCAAAATTACAGAAAGAATGGTGCACTACCTCCACTGCGGCCAAAGAGTCGAGTTGGGTCAAAAAAGAGTGGAAGTACGGAATCGCAAAGAAAGGCAAGGGGTTTCTTCTTCCTATTGTCATTGAGGGGCCGCCCATACCTCCTCCTCCAGAGGAACTTTCGGATATTCATTTCGGCGACAGTGTCATTCACTTCATTGATCCTGCGTAAGCTATGGTGATCTTTCTCCCGCGATTGCAGTTACCGCTGGATCATTACAGGACAATCAACTCCAGCGCGGTCAGGACTTCGGACAGCGATGTTTCGAAGTGCTCTGAGTCGATTTCATAGCCTTGCAGTAGGTCGTGTGCCATCTGCTCGGCGTCGTAGGCAGCGTCAGCATTCGGGAACTCCGGAAACTCCACCTGCGCTGCTTCATACTTCCAGCCCGTTACCGCCGTCCGCACACCCGCGTTCAGTGCAGAAAGCCGCTTCTGTGGATTGTCTGTGTACCCGACCTTGTAGATTGACCGGCCACCTTGCGGGACGCGAAGGCGGAAGGCATAAACAACTGCAGGTTTTGTCGGGTCAAAAACCCGGTCACCGTGGCTGGGGCGCGGCCCCGGCTTCACCTTTCGCTTCCCTGGCACCACCCTTGGGGGATCCGGATCATAGCTCTCGCCGTGTTCATCACCGTATCATTCGGCGAGTCGGCTGCCTTCACCGCTTCTGGTTGCCTCGCTAGGAACGAAGTCACGCCATCGGTATGTCTGCGCGTTGATAGTGGCCGGGTCTAAAGGCTCACCTTCTGAAGTGAATTGGTTCTCCAATTGCCCCTTAACCTTATCGGTAAGCGCCAGTAGACCTTCGGCGCTAGAAGCCGGAATTTCTTCGAAGGCCGCACGGCAGGCCATCCATATAGTATGAACGTGGCTGCCAGGCTTCCCAAAGTCTTTACGGAGCAGTTTATCTGGCAATCTCATCGGGGTTCTCCTTTCAGCCGAGTTGAAGTTGGTCCTTCCAGTGGAAATAACTGGTCGCGCCTGCCTAAGACAAATCACTGACAGTGATTAATGGTGAAAGTGTACTTATCTCCAGAGAAGCCATCCAAAAAATCTTGAACACAGATGGATGAACTGTCACCAAAATTCAGGACGTCATTCCCGATAAAGCGGGGCAGGACGTCGACCAGATCCTGGCCCATCTTCGGGAAAAGGAAAAGCAAGCCCCTACCCGGCCCCTTTTGGTAACGCCAACCAGGGCGCCACCTCCCACGCTCTCTCTTTTCGCCGGGACGGAGTTGAATCAACAGGGACGCCACTGAAAACCCCATGGCACGGACTGCTGCGAGCTCTCGTTCAGGAATGGGCGAATATGAATTGCTCGGTCACCTCAACGAAAGACTTTTCTGGGCAATCGGGAATCATTTCGCGAATTTCTCCGGCTCAGTCAGCAGTATCAGTGAGGAAATCTACCCTCGACAGGCCGTTTACGCTTCCCATACTAAAATGCTTTCGTAGAACGACTCAGTGAATGATATAGACTAGAATAAATCGAGGAAGAGTGGTTTGGATGTTCTTTCCGCTACCAACGGCAGCTTGGAAGACCAGAGCACAAGCTGATGCCCGAACCCTTCGGTTTTCCGGTGCTTCGCTTGTTGTTTCTTTCGCCTGGGGAATGAACCAATTGTTACTGTAAAATTCCGCGCAGTACGAGGCAACGATTACTCTTTAGAGAATGCTTGCGGACTTCTGTTCGCGGCGTGCCTACCATTCATTAGGGAGCAGGTCACTTTGGACGCAGCCAAATTCAAAACAGAGTCAGAAGGGAACAAGAAAGTTCGGAGTGGAAAGCTGAAAGCGGTCGACCGGGCTCTTGAAAACTATAACAACGTCAAGTCGAAACAGGCTTTATACGCATTGACCAACGCTATATTGGACTGGTATGCCTCCAAGTCAAACTGGGTACAAACCGTTCGTAAAGATGCGATGATAAAGCTCATCAATTACGTCAAGACCGAAGCGAACGTCCGTGCGCCAGATTCGGGCCTGCGAATCTTCAACCATTGCCAGTCGAAGCGCGCCCGGGATGAGATGCTGAACAATCCATCCTCCTTCCTGCGCAAACACCGTATCTCGATCGCAGGCGATGGCGATGGCCCAAAAACGTTCTACATGATAGTTGATTCCGGTGACCTGATCTTTGAAGACCAGCTCTTGGGTCCGGCCCCTTTGGGGTTTCCCATCGCCGGGTACAAGCTCACGTCGGATGTAAAGTGTAAGTATGGGGCGAAGATGCTCAACACGATGTCGATAGCGATGCACAAGAACTTTAATCCGATGAATGCAGCTGACGTTACTAACAAGCTGGTTCCCCTGCAGGGGAATGTTGTCGTTACTGGGATGTTAACGGCGTGCACGTATGTGATTCGAAAGCAGGCTGGCGTGTCTGCCACGCATTTGCAGCCAACGGGCGACGGCAACGTCTTGCAGGACAAGGTCGCAGGCTGGAACATCCCGGGAGTGACCTTGTACGGCAAGCGAGACTACACGACGAGCTACACTCATGTCATAGGCTTCGGCGGTGGAACGAATTGGAAGTTCTACGCCCAGAAGGGGGGTTCCGGCACGTCGATTGTGGGTGTCGATGAGATCCGCATCTAGACCATAGACAAGTCATCCCTCTTTTCTAAGCGGTACCGATAATGGTGACAGTTCACCTATTTCTGGAGGGGTATCCGTAACTTCAGGGAACAAATGGGTGAACTGTCACCAAGAATTCCGGACATGGCCTCCTCTGCCTCATCGTCGTCTGAGGCCTGGAGGACCTGTAGTGTCAATCGCATTAGTGGAGGCGCCGTCTGTCGTGGCCTACCCGTATCCACCAGCTACCGTGACCCTCTGCGCCAGTCCCAAGGAGGGATCGGGTTTGACTCTGCCCATAACCCAAGACCACCTTCGCGTGCTGCTGCCTCCGCCTGCTCAAAATCAGTATCAAATCTGGCGTATTGGCGAGACCACCAAGCATACCCCTGTCGGACAATATCAAGGTTGGCATTCGAGCCTTCTACATAGACTACGCCAACAGTGCGCCCGAAGCGGTCAGTATCCTTCACCTCGATACCTACAGTTTTCCCGGCTACCAACTGAGCCATGACATTTCTGGCTGCGCGTCCGAAAGGTTGCTTGAATTCCGGGGTATCGATGCCATGTAGTCGAATCTTGTGCTGAGTGTTATTTGAATCCAGTATTGTGATTGTGTCGCCATCAGTGACTTTTACCACTGTGCCGGACAGATCAAGATCGGCGGATAGAACTGGCTCCAGTTATCCGTGCTCCTGTGGCCGAGATTCCCCGATTGAGCTTGTTTATGGATTGTTTAACAAGAGCGGCAACCTGGTCGCGGGTTTCTCGGAGGGCTGCCTGGGGATTCTTGATAAGTCCAGCGCTGGTATTGTCGATCCAGCGGAAGGAGTTGGTTATCCAGGTGACCTCGCTGCTACTGATGTACTGCGCGACACTGAACCCTATAAAAAGAACCAGAAGGATTGTGGGCAGGGAGAAGCGTGGGCTTGGTCCCGGAGTATGCTTGCCATGGTTCGTTACTGAAAATCATTGTTGTCAAGGATTTGGTCAGATATGGTATATCTCAGCAGGCTTCAAATCACAGCATATTTTGAGTTTGAACAGAAAAACACGAATCTGCCGCGCCGCTTTCATCCACTTTGCTATCTGGGCAACCCAGCGGCTTATTGGGGTCTGGCGAGATTATAAGATTGAGGATCGACTGAGAAATGCGGGAGTGGGAGGGTCTGTAATCCATAGATCGACCCGACATACACGACGAACCCGACGAACAGCCATGCCCCGCAAGGGATCCAGGGTGTCAATATGGCGACGGGTACGTCAGGAGCGACAGGTTGTTCGTGCATTTCCGGAGACAGGTCACCGTCGATTTTCTACACAGTACTCCCCGGACCAGTGCCATCCTGCAGGGCAATTCTCACCACTACCCTGGGTAATCGCCTGCTGTTTGTCCCGCTGTACTGCTTGCAGTAATCTCCTGATTTGTAATAGCCAGTGGGGCAGTTGTTTCCGGATTTCTGGATGATGGATTGGTCAGATAATTATTTGAAGGGAATGCAGCATGTTAATCAGCGCCTTCGTTTTGCGGGCGGCTCCCTCGCTCGGGAAAATTGCAGTCGCTCGTCAGAATTGCAATGTGTAAGCTGAAACGCCCAGTGACAATCAGCGAAGAAGGGTTTTAAGTGGATCTCCAGGAGTTGCAAAAGGAGGTGACCTACAAAGTAGGCCGCAATCTACTGTTGTTCCAGCAGATGGAGGTGCTACTAAAATACCTGGTCTCCCATGGTACGATTTCGGCTTACCACACTCAGTTGTTGTCGAAATTCGAAAAACGGAAGCAACCGGTCTCAAAAAGCACCCTTGGGATGAATGTTGGAGAATTCCTATCTGGTTCCAATCCGGCTCCTCCTCCGGAAAACCTCAGCGAAGCTCACTTCGAGTTCAGGGTTGATGTGGAGATTGAAGAGGAACGAAGGTCCCAAATAGAAGGCTTAGTAGAGGAGCGCAACCACCTGGTTCATCACTTTCTTACAGATATCGATACTGTATCTTTCGAAAGTTGGATGGCCGCTTCTAATCGCCTGAACCTGCAGGAGGACAAGCTCACCACCGCAATTGAATACCTTCGCGGTCTTGCAGAGGAGCTCAGTCGAGGTCGCAAAGCGTTAGCTGAGCACATGAGCACGAAGGAATTCGAGGAGTGGTTCAAGGGAGCTTGAAGGCAGCCCTCAACCCTCCGACTATGAACCTGCAGATGCGACACATCCTCCAAGAATAGTCGGATGCTCTAAGGATTTATAAGTCTATGAAATATATCAAAAATGGTGGGCCCAGAAGGACTTGAACCTTCGACCTGCCGATTATGAGTCGGATGCTCTAACCAACTGAGCTATGGGCCCCCGAAAAAGTGCCGGGCGATTATAAAGAATAAGCCCGCGCAGGCACAGCCTGGCGGGCGCTATGCTTTTACTCGTCGAGGAAGCTGCGCAGGTAGTCCGAGCGGGTGGGGTGGCGGAGCTTGCGCAGCGCCTT
This sequence comes from uncultured Gammaproteobacteria bacterium, assembly GCA_963753815.1. Taxonomy (GTDB): domain Bacteria; phylum Pseudomonadota; class Gammaproteobacteria; order Pseudomonadales; family Halieaceae; genus CAVWDU01. The sequence continues at coordinate 618,396 of CAVWDU010000003.1, read as the reverse complement.
GGCTTCGATCTGCCGGATCCGTTCCCGGGTTACGTCGAACTGCTTGCCCACTTCTTCCAGCGTGTGGTCGGTGTTCATGTCGATGCCGAAACGCATGCGCAGCACTTTCGCCTCGCGCGCGGTCAGCCCGGCCAGCACTTCCTTGGTGGCTTCCTGCAGGCCCTGGCCCGTGGCGGCATCCACCGGCGAGTGGATGGTGGCGTCCTCGATGAAGTCGCCGAGGTGCGAGTCCTCGTCGTCGCCGATAGGGGTCTCCATGGAGATCGGTTCCTTGGCGATCTTGAGCACCTTGCGAACCTTGTCCTCGGGCATGTCCATGCGCTCGCCCAGCTCTTCCGGGGTCGGCTCGCGGCCCATTTCCTGCAGCATCTGCCGGGATATGCGGTTCAATTTATTGATGGTCTCGATCATGTGCACCGGGATACGGATGGTGCGCGCCTGGTCCGCGATGGAGCGGGTGATGGCCTGGCGTATCCACCAGGTGGCGTAGGTCGAGAACTTGTAGCCGCGGCGGTATTCGAACTTGTCCACCGCCTTCATCAGGCCGATGTTGCCCTCCTGGATCAGGTCCAGGAATTGCAGGCCGCGATTGGTGTACTTCTTGGCGATAGAGACCACCAGGCGCAGGTTGGCCTCGACCATTTCTTTCTTGGCGCGCCGCGCCCGGGCTTCACCCATGGACATGCGGCGGTTGATCTCCTTGATCTCGGAGACGGTCAGCCCGCTCTGCTCCTCGATCTGGGCGATGCGGCGCTGCATGCGCTGGATGTTAGCTTTTTCGGCCGCCAGCTTGGGTGCGTAATCCTTCTTGCTCCGCGCCAGTGAGGTGATCCACTTCTCGTCGGTTTCCGAGCCCTGGAAAGTGCCAATGAAATCCTTGCGCGGCATGCCACAGGCGCGCACGGCGATGCGCATGATCTCACGCTCCTGGTCGCGCACACCGGCCAGGATATTGCGGGGGGAATCGGTCAGCGGCTCGAAAACACGCGGGGTCAGCTTGAAGTACTTAAAGACCTCGCCGAGCTTCTCCATCTCCTTGACGGCTGCCGGGCTGGAGCGACCCTCGGCGGCGATTACCTTTTCAGTCTTGTTGAACTGGCGGCGCAGCGCGGTGAATCGCTTCTTCGCTTCCACCGGGTCGGGGCCGGACTCGGTCTCGTCATCGTCGTCGTCGCTGTTGCTCTTCGCCTCTGTCGCGGCTGCGACCTCGGCAGCCGAGGGTACGTGATCAGCCGGATCGAGATAGCCCACGATGAGGTCGCTGAGTCGGCGCTCTTCATTGGTCACGAGGTCGTACTCGTCGAGCACCTTGCTGACCGCGCCCGGGTAGTGGGCAACGGCAGACATCAGCTCGCGGATGCCTTCCTCGATGCGCTTGGCGATAACGATCTCGCCTTCCCGCGTCAGCAGCTCGACCGTGCCCATCTCGCGCATGTACATGCGCACCGGGTCCGTGGTGCGGCCGGCCTCGGTTTCCACGGCCGCCAGAGCCGCCGCGGCTTCCGCCGCCGCGATATCGTCCGCCGAGCTGTCGCCCTCGGTCATCAGCAGCTCGTCGGCATCGGGTGCGACTTCGAAGACCTGGATGCCCATGTCGTTGATCATCTGGATGATATCTTCGACCTGGTCCGGGTCCGAGATGTCTTCCGGGAGGTGATCGTTCACCTCGGCATAGGTCAGGTAGCCCTGTTCCTTGCCCTTGGCGATGAGGCTCTTGAGGCGGGACTGTTGGTTTACAACATCAGTCATTCACTGGAGACCTTTGACAGAATTTCAAAAAAAAAGCAGCCGGCAATTATAGTGACTCTGGCGGCGCCAGGCCAGCGAAACGGACAATCAATTTTCGGGAAATTTTCGCGGGCCTGGTGCCGCTTTTCCCGGCAGTTTCCTGCATTTTCCCGCATATCCAGCCTGTGGCCGTTATCGTGATATGGGGGCGGCGCCTGCCTTTCTCAAGGCTCCGTCTTTACGGGACCGGCCACGAGCACTCACCAGAACCCCGGGCCGGCCGTTGCGCGCCGCTGCAACGCCCCGCACGAGCACTTCACTCGGCCCGGTGTCTCGAGCCGTCAATGAATATCGTTGCGCTTCTCTTTGCGCTGCTCTTTGTGCTGCTCCATAAGCTCAAGCAGGAGCTTAGAGCGCCTGTGCCGGCCAGCCGAAGCCCGGTGCCGGCGTCAGTCCCGGGCGCTGCGCTGCTGGTCCAGTTCCTGCTTTCTCAGCAGAAGCTCACGCAGTTCCTGCTTTTGCATATCACTCAACTCAGCGTAGTTAATGACTCTGAGTTTGTCGACCTGGGCAGCCAACTTCGCGCGCTCCGGCAGTTGTTTCAGTGCCAGCAGTGTGTCCATGAACTGCTGCTCGATACCCTCGCGCGGAATCAGTCGTTCCTGGCTCGCCAGCCTTGCGAGCAGCGCTCCGCCCGGTGTGCCATACCAGTGTCCCAGCAGCATCGCGGTGTTGGTATCGGGCCGACGGTGCAGCAGTTCCACCAGCTCGCGCAGCAGCTCGATATCGGCGCCCTCGAGTTGCGTCAGTTCGCGTGGACTGGTGAGTGAAGCCACATCGGGCCGGTGCAGCAGCAGGGCGAGGGCAGACTGCACCAGGCTCGAGGCCTCCTTCCGTTCAACAGCGGCGGGCTGCTCGCTATCCCGGGTAGTTTCCGCAGCGGCGGGTGCACCAGGGGTTCGGGGCGCCGGGCGGTCCGCTGCCTGCGCCTTTTGCGCCCGGCCCGGCTCGTGTTTCGCCGGAGCGTTCGCCTGCAGCTGGTGCAGGCTGGCGAGCTCCAGACCGGTCCGCTCCGCCAGCGCCTGCATCATCAACTGCCGGTATACACCCTCCGGCAGTTGCCGGATGTGCGGCAGCACCCGCTGGCTCAGGCGGGCGCGCCCCTCCATGGTCGACAGGTCTACGCCCTCGGCATGGGCGTCGAAGAGGAAGACCTCCAGCGGCGCCGCGTCGGCGATCAACTCGTTGAAGCGGTCTGCGCCGCCTGCCCGTACGCTGGTGTCCGGGTCCTCGCCCTCGGGCAGGAACAGGAAGCGCGCCTGGCGGCCGTCTTCCAGGCAGGGCAGTGTCGCTTCCATCGCGCGAAACGCCGCCTTGCGGCCCGCCTCGTCGCCATCAAAGCAGAACACCACTTCCGGCGCCATGCGGTACAGGCGCTGCAGGTGGGTCGGGCTGGTGGCGGTGCCCAGCGTGGCGGTGGCGTTGCGCAGTCCGTGCTGGGCGAGGGCGATGACATCCATGTACCCTTCCACCACCAGGATGCGGTCCAGCTTGCGATTGTGCTTGCGGGCCTGGTAGAGGCCGTAGAGCTCTCGGCCTTTCTGGAAAATGGGTGTCTCCGGCGAGTTCAGGTACTTGGGCTTGTCGTCGCCGAGCACCCGCCCGCCAAAGGCGATCAGCCGGCCTTTCTGGTCGTGAATCGGGAACATGATCCGGTTGCGGAATCGGTCGTAGACCCGGCCGGCATCATCGCGCACCAGCATGCCGGCAGCCTCCAGCTGCTGGCGCCGGAGATCATCGGTGCCGAGCGCCTCCAGCAGGTTATCCCAGCCCGGCGGCGCAAAGCCGAGGCCGAAATCGGCGGCGAGCCTGCCCGTCAGCCCCCGTCCCTTGAGGTAGTCCACCGCGGTTGCGGCGCGCGAGTGGTGGCGCAGCTGCTGACTGTAGTAGGCGGCGACTTCCTCGAGGAGGGCGTAGAGCTGGCGGTTTTCACTGCCGTTGCCCGCGCCGGAGCGGCCGTCCCGGCTATCTTCCCGAGGGACAGTCAGCCCGACGCTTTCGGCCAGCGATTCCACGGCCTCGGGAAACTCGATGTTCTCGTAATCCATGAGAAACCCGAGGGCATTGCCCCCGGCGCCGCAGCCGAAACAGTAGAAAAACTGTTTCTCCGGATTGACGCTGAAGGAGGGGGTTTTCTCGTCGTGGAAGGGGCAGCGGGCGGTGTAGTTTCTGCCGGCTTTCTTGAGTTTTACCCGCCGGTCTACGACCTCGACAATATCGACCCGGTCGAGCAGGTCATCGAGAAAGGCTTGGGGGATGCGTCCGGCCATGGATCGAGTGTAGCAGCGTTGTCGCCCAGGGGCGGTGGGAGGGCGCGCGGGGTCAGCTGTTGAGGCGGGCCTTGACGAGTCGGCTGACGGCACCCATATCGGCGCGGCCCTGAACCTGCGGTTTCAGTGTGGCCATCACCGCTCCCATGGCCTGCATGCCCGTGGCCTCGCTCGCCGAGACGGCGGCATCGACCAGGCCCGCCAGCTCTTCATCGGTCAGGGGTGCCGGCAAAAACGCGTGCAGTACGTCGATCTCCCGGGCTTCCTTGTCGGCGAGGTCGTCGCGCCCGGCGTCCCGGTACTGTTTTTCGGAATCGCGGCGCTGCTTGACCATCTTGTCCAGTACCGCCAGCGCGGCCGCATCGTCGACCTCGATCCGCTGGTCGACCTCGATCCGCTTGAACTCAGACTGGATCAGGCGAATGGTGCCGAGGCGTTCCTTGTCGCGGGCCCGCATGGCGGCTTTCATCGCCTCTTTCACACTGGCGACGAGGGTGGAATCAGTCACGAACAGCTACCGTGGGGGAGGAGGGGTGTTGCCGGTCGGCTCAATAGAGCCGGACGCGCTTGCGATTTTCGCGTGAGAGCTTCTTGAGGTGACGCTTGACGGCGGCCGCGGCGGCGCGCTTGCGTACAGTCGTCGGCTTCTCGTAGTGTTCCCGCTTGCGAACTTCGGCGAGCACGCCGGCTTTCTCGCAAGAGCGCTTGAAGCGGCGCAAAGCCACGTCGAACGGCTCGTTCTCTTTCACCTTGATCTGAGGCATTAATTCTTTACCCGTTGTCTGCATGGATGCCATCATCCTGCGGTCGATGGCGTGTGATCCTATTAAAGGGCGCGCATTCTATACCGGATTATGCTGTTTTGCAAAGCTGCGGTCCTGGCCGTTCCCTCATTCCCCCGCAGGTCTCCCGGCGGCAGTCGAGCGTGCTCGGGCATTGCCCCGCCGGATTCGGGCGCTGGCTCCCGTGACCCCGGTGGATTAGAATCCGCACCTTCTGCTTCAAGGTGCTCAGCCATGTTGATCCTGGGTCTGGAAACGTCCTGTGACGAGACCGGCATCGCCCTGTTCCACACGGAACGTGGCCTGCTTGCCCACCGCTTGTTCAGCCAAGTCGATATTCACGTGGAGTACGGCGGCGTGGTGCCCGAGTTGGCCTCCCGCGACCATATCCGCAAGGCGCTGCCCCTCATCGACCAGGTATTCGTGGACGCGGGTTGCCAGCCCGGAGAGCTGGACGGTGTCGCCTATACCGCCGGGCCGGGGCTGGTCGGCGCGCTCATGGTGGGCGCCACCCTGGCGCGGGCGCTGGCCTGGGGCTGGGGCGTGCCGTCACTGGGGGTCCATCACATGGAGGGGCACCTGCTGGCGCCGATGCTGGAAGACGAGCACCCGCCTTATCCCTTTGTTGCTCTGCTGGTTTCAGGGGGGCACACGCAGCTGGTGCGGGTGGACGGAATCGGCGAATACACCCTGCTCGGCGAGTCGGTTGACGACGCGGCGGGCGAGGCCTTCGACAAGGCGGCGAAAATGCTGGGCCTCCCCTATCCGGGCGGGCCGCATATCGCCCGGCTGGCCGAGGGTGGCGATCCCGGGCGTTTTCACTTTCCGCGTCCCATGGTCAACCGGCCAGGGCTGGATTTCAGTTTCAGCGGGTTGAAGACCCACACGCTCACCACGGTTGCGCAGTGCCGGGAAGAGAGCGGGCTCACCGACCAGGATCGCGCCGACGTCGCCTGTGCCTTCGAACAGGCGGTTGTGGAGACGCTGGTGATCAAGTGCCGCCGCGCACTGGCCCAGGAACAGCTCAAGACGCTGGTGATCGCAGGTGGGGTCAGCGCCAATCGCAAACTCAGGGAGCGGCTTGGGGAAGCACTGGCGAAGGAGGGCGCCCGGGTGTTTTACCCGGCCCCGGTTTTCTGTACCGACAACGGTGCCATGATCGCCTATGCCGGCGCCCAGCGTCTGGCTGCCGGGCAGTGCGATGACGCGGAGGCGAACGTGAGACCGCGCTGGCCCATGGAAGAGCTGCCGCCACTGCAGCCCCCGGCGGCAAGCGGATGACGGACACGGTATTCATATCCGGGTTGCGCATCGACACTATCATCGGTGTATACGACTGGGAACGCCGGGTGCGCCAGCAGCTCGTGTTCGACCTCGAAATGGACTGGGATATCACCCGCCCGGGGGCGACCGATGCGGTGGCCGACACCCTCGATTACGCCGCCGTGGCCAATCGCCTTGAGGATTTCGTCAGCACTTCCAGGTTCGAGTTACTGGAGGCTCTAGCCGAGGCGGTGTGTGCGCTGGTGATCGAGGAGTTCCGCGTCCCCCGGGTGAGGTTGCGGCTGAGCAAGCCCGGTGCCGTGCCCGCCGCCCGCGCCGTCGGCGTGCAGATCGAGCGCGGTGAGCCTCGCTGATGGTTCGGATATTTCTCGGTCTCGGCAGTAACATCGATCGGGAGCGCAATATTGTCGCCGGTCTCGATGCACTGTCGGACCTTCTGGGAGAACTGGAACTGTCGCCAGTCTATGACAGCAGCGCCGTAGGCTTCGATGGCGAGTCCTTCCTGAATCTGGTCGTGGCGGCGGAGACCGCGCTGCCCGTCGGGGCGCTGGCCCGTCGCCTGCGCGAGATCGAATTCGCCCACGGCCGTGAGCCCGGGGCGACCCGCTTCAGTTCGCGCCGCCTCGATATCGACATACTCACCTACGGTGACCTTACGCGCACCACCGATGGGGTCGAGCTGCCGCGCGGGGAAATTCTCGAGAACGCGTTCGTGCTGCGTCCGCTCGCAGACCTCGCGCCGACCGCGCTGCACCCGGTGACGGGGCACAGCTACGCGAGCCTTTGGGACGCGTACGACGAGCCGGCTCAGCACCTGCGCAGGATTGATTTCAACTGGCGTGGGAAGCCGGTATCGACCGCGGTGTCAGACCACGGGGCCTGATCCCGCCGGGCCGCACCTCGCCGGCCGCACCTCGCCACCCACCGTAACTCGAACCCATGTCGATGGACAATGAGCGGGATGACGCTGTCCGGGGGCGTCTGGCGGCATGGATGCCGCCAGCGAGCCTGCACACGGATGTGCGCTTTTTGGCGTCCCCCGGACAGCGTCATCCCGCTCATTGTCCTCTCGATAGCCAGCTCCGCAGCCACACCTGGCCGGCCGCACCTAGCCGGCCGCACCTAGCCGGCCACGCATCACTGGCCACAGGGCTTACAGGTGAGCAGAAAACCGGCAGGCCGGGGGATCACCCCGATGAATCCCAGGGTTGCGAGCCGCGCAGTGATTCCAGGCGGGCAATCCGTGCCTTCTTGATCGCCTCGCCCAGTTCGGACCCTCTCAGGCCTTGCGCTAGATACTGTTCGGCGGTGATCTGGTTCGCGGCTGCGCGCGCGATGTGAAGGTAGTCGGCCTGGATGTAGGGCTTTTCCTCCAGGCCGGTCCTGCCACGGGCATCGGCTTCGCAGGCCAGCAGGAAGGACTGGAAAAACTCCGGGCGGCGCAGGGCCTCTGTTGCCGTCAGCAGTTTGAGCAGGGTTGACCCGCGCAATTCCAGCGCCCGGTGGCAGAGGGTGTGGAATTCACAGACTTTTGCGGCCAGCAAGCGGTGCGCGTTGCTCGCCTTCAGTCGACGGCTCACCTGCTCCACCAGCGCCTTGCCCCGTTGTTCATGGGCGATATGCCGCGGCCATTCGGCCTGTGGCGTGGTGCCCTTGCCCAGGTCATGCACCAGCACGGCATAGCGCACCTCGGTCGAGGGACTGAGCCTGGCGGCCTGTTCCAGCGCCATCAGCGTGTGGAGTCCGGTGTCGATTTCGGGGTGGTAGCGGGCAACCTGGGGTACGCCGAACAGTGCATCGACCTCGGGTAACAGGCTGCGCAGGGCCCCGCAATCGCGCAGTGTCGAGATGAAAACCTGGGGGTCGCGCTCGGCGAGGGCCCGGCACAGTTCCGTCCAGACCCGCTCGGCGGCGAGGAATTCCAGCTCACCGGCGGCGGTAATTTCACCCATCAGCGCCAGGGTCTCCGGTGCGATCGAGAAACCCAGGTGCGCGTAGCGCGCGGCGAAACGAGCCGTGCGTAACACCCGCAGCGGGTCTTCCACGAAGGCCTCCGAGACGTGGCGCAGCACGCGCTGCTCCAGGTCGCGCCGCCCGCCGTAGGGGTCGATCAGCTCACCGTCGGCGGCTCTCGCCATGGCGTTCACGGTCAGGTCGCGCCGCATCAGGTCTTCCGCCAGCGTCACACCCGGGTCGCAGTCGACACTGAACCCGGTGTAGCCATGGCCGCGCTTGCGTTCCGTGCGGGCCAGGGCGTACTCCTCCTTGGTCCGGGGGTGCAGGAACACCGGGAAATCCTTGCCCACCTGCTGATATCCCCGGTCTATCAGTTCCTGCGGGCGAGCGCCGACGACGACCCAGTCGCGTTCGCCAACCGGGCGCCCAAGCAGTTCATCGCGCACCGCACCGCCCACAAGATAAATATCCATAACGCCAGTGTACCCCCGCCAGCAGGGCCCGCACAGAACGGCTGCAGGAGATCGTCAGTGAAAGAATCGGGCTACGGCGATTGCATGTCTGGCCACCGCCGTCCGACCAGCGGTGATTGCCGTCAGTCGGCGCAGCGTCCGTCCCTGCACTTGCAGGTGGTCCAGCGGCCGGTTTCCAGTTCATAGAGCGACATCATGCCGCCCCAGACGCAACCGGTGTCGAGACCGATAACCCGCGGGTTGTCTGTTTTCCCCTCGAGTGAGGCCCAGTGGCCGAACAGGATGCGGTCGTCTCGGGATTTGCGGTTGGGGTGGCTGAACCAGGCGGAGACTTTCTTGCCCGGTTCCGGCAGCGGGCCCTTGCTGACAAGGTCCAGCACGCCGGTACTGGTGCAGTAGCGCATCCGGGTGAAGTAGTTCGTGATGACTCTCAGGCGTGTCATGCCGGTGAGGTCGTCGGACCACTGCAACGGTTCGTTGCCGTACATTTCACGGAAAAAATCGGTGCAGCGGTCACTGCGCAGGACATCCTCGACCTCTCGCGCCCGGCTCATGGCCTCGGCAATACTCCACTGCGGCGGTATTCCCGCGTGGACCATCGTCCAGTCGTCCTGGTGGTGGATCAACGGTCGGTGCAACAACCAGTTGAGCAGCCGGTCGCGGTCCGGCGCCTGCAAAATTTTGTCGAGCGTGTCCGAGGGGGTCGGGTTGCGCACGCCGGCAGCCACCGCGAGCAGATGCAGGTCGTGGTTGCCCAGCACCATGTGCAGGTTGTCGCGCATGTCGTAAAGAAAACGCAGCGTCTTGCGGCACTTGGGCCCGCGATTGACGGCATCGCCCACGGACCACAGCATGTCGCGATCGGGGTTGAAGGCCACCCGCTTGAGCAGCCGCTTGAGCGGTTGCAGGCAGCCCTGGAGGTCGCCGACGACGTAGGTGCTCATCGGCGCCCGGCGTCAGTGTAAGGCAGTGGGTGTATGCAGGGAGAACGCGGGAATCGGCACCTCGAACGCCGGGGCATCGGCCGCTACCTCGCCCTTCGGGTCGCAGATCACCATCCGGTAACTGCCCTGCATGCAACCCACTGGTGTCGACAGGGTGGCGCCGCTGGTGTAGCGGAAGGATTCGTTGGGGGCGATCACAGGCTGTTCGCCGACCACACCCTCGCCGCGCACTTCCTGGACCTTGTCGTCGGCATCCGTGATCACCCAGTGCCGGGACAGCAGCTGCACCGGCAGGTCGCCCGCATTGCTGATGGTAATAGTGTAGGCGAACGTGTATTGCCCGTTCTCCGGCTGGGAATGGCTGGGCAGGAAGGTGGTCACCACGTTGACGCCGACCAGTGCGGGGTTGAATTCAGTGTTTTCCAGTTGCGGCATTGGCAAGGTCCACGAATTGACTGATCTCGAGCGTTTCCGCCCTGGCGCCGGGCTCCAGTCCCAGGGCCTCAAGGGTCGGCATATCTATAATGCCTTTCAGGTTGTTGCGCAAGGTCTTGCGGCGGTGCGCGAAGCACTGTTGCACGATTCGACGCAGTGCGGACTCGTCGCAGTCCACCCACGGCGAGGTGACGCGTGGCTTCAGTCGCACCACCGCGGACTGCACTTTGGGTGCTGGCTGAAACGCCGAGGGCGGAACCTCGAACAGCTTTTCCACCTCGCAGTGATACTGGGTCATGATACCGAGACGGCCCCACTGCCCGCTGCCCGGTGACGCCGCCAGGCGCTCGACGACCTCGAGCTGGAGCATGAAATGCATGTCCCCAAACAGTGCTTTCTGTTCCAGCAGGCGAAAGATCAGCGGAGTGGAAATGTTGTAGGGCAGGTTGCCGACGATGCGCAGCGCGGTGCCATCGGTTGCCAGATCGCTGTAATCGAACGTCAGCGCGTCCGCGCTGTGCAGGGTGAACCCGGGACGAAGGCCGTAGGCTGCCAGCAACCCGGGGACGAGGTCACGATCCAGTTCGATCACGTCCACGGTGGCGCCGCTTCCGACCAGGGCGTCGGTCAGGGCGCCCAGCCCGGGGCCTATCTCTACCAGGTGTTCGCCGGGCAGTGGGTGAATGGCTCGGGCGAGGCGTTCGACGACGGCGGGGTCACGCAGGAAATTCTGGCCGAAGCGCTTGCGGGCCCGGTGATGGGGTCGGCTCGGGCTCACGTGATGTTGCGAACGCCTGGCACCGCGCCTGGCTGCGGGCGTTCCCGCCCGCAGCCGAACTCGGGTGCCAGGCCTCCAGTGGCTAGCGCTCGCAGATCGCGGTGCAGGTGATGTCCGAGGTAAACGAGCCACGGTCGACGAACCCGACGCAGTTGGCGGCCTCGGTGCTCGCATCCTTGCCGACTTTCCAGAACCAGACGTCGGTATTGCCGAACGCCCAGTCGTGCTCGGCGCTAACGTAGCTGTAGCCCGCCGGGCAAGCCGCGTCGATGTCGAACGCGCCGGATACGTCCGCCTGGAGCGTGCTGACGGGCAGTTTATCGGGCAGCACGAAGTAGCCCAGCAGGTCCACGACGGCGTGTACGTTTCGGAGAGTATAGATATTGAAGTCAGCACCCGTGGCGACCGCGGTCCCCACTGTCGTGGTGTTGGCGAGATTGGTGCCGGGCGTGTAGTTGATACTGGAACCGGCGGCGGGGAACGCCTCGTCGAACGGGAATACCGTCATGAACCCGCGCTCGGCCTGTTGGGTGGCGGTCAGGTTAATGACGACGCCGATGGTTCCTGGGGGTGCGGTCAGTGTGCAGTCACCGCCCTGGCTGGCGATGGTGCCTGCGGCGGCGCTGTCGTCGATGTGAAACGGGCGAATCGACGTGGCGGAGAGCGCTCCGCCGGTCGCAAGACGGGTGTCGACGATCCGGCAGGGCGCGATAGCCCGGAAGCCGGCGCTGGCGGAATCGACGGCGGTCACGCCGCCCGCGCTGCTGGAACTGAAAGCGACGGCCGCGCCGGATAGCTGGGGCACCGATTTGGGCTGGCTGCCCAGTGCTGCCCAGACCACGGACTGGTAGTCGGCGCCCGCGTCGGCGCGAGCCTGGGCGTCCAGGAGTCTCTGGATGGGTGCGTTGGTGAGCAGGTCTCCCAGCTCCTTTTCCCAGCCGACATAACCCCTGGTCTCGGCCTCCTGCCGTAGTGTCACGACGATAGCGCTGACAGTGGCATCGCGATTGAGCTCTGCTGCTGCTTGAGCGGCTATTCGCTCTATGGCAGCCTCTCCCCGTGCGTCATTCCCGGTGGCTGAAGCAGCATGGCTGGAGGCAACCGCGACCCCCGACGCCACGGTGGCAATACAGATGGCTGTCAAATAGCTGGTTACCGTCTTCATGTTTCTTCCTCGTCGTTCAATGTCTGTTATGTAGCCGGATTATCCATCCCGGTCGCCGATGTGTCACGCAAAGCCTGGTCGCCGAAGCTCGCAGGCGGCATCACAACAGCCCAGTCAAAAACCAAGGGCTCACGGCCTGCGTGAGGCGGGTACCGTCTGACCGGCCGGACGGTGGCAATGCAATCACGCCCAGAGAGTGCTCCGACAGTGCCGAAGAAAGTCTATCTGTCGATGCTCGCGGGTTGATTGAATTAGCGACCCACATCGACCACAGAGTATAACGGTATTCGGGCGTAAGCGAGAGGTCACAACGGTAATATTGTGACGCGGGCGGCGGCCAGCGGGCGTCACGCCCGCCCGGACCGCAACCCGGTCCCGGGCTGAGAGGCGCTGTTTACACCTGATGATGCGATCAATACACTCGGGCTACCACGCTAATCCCGCCGGGCATGATGACGGACCAGTTCAGTATCAGCTATTCCTATCAGCCGCCTGCACCGGCAGCGGGTGGCGGGCCCTCTGTCTCACCGGCGGGCGACGCCGGGCTCTATGCCGCGGCGGATTGCGAACGCGTCGACACCAGCGGCGACGGGGTCTTATTGCTCGACCGCCAGGGAGACAACCAGCTGGCGGTCACCCGGGAGGTAGCCGCGGCGCTGTCCGCCTGCCAGTGCTTCCAGACCCTCGACGAGCACGTACACACGCTGACGAGCACGATCCCTCAACTGGAAGGGCATGGGGAGGACGTGAAAGGCGTGCTGCAGACGTTGCGGGATGCCGGCATGCTGCAGCCCGCGTCAGCGACCCTGGAACGGCTGTACCCGGCGCATCGCCCGCCGCCGCCCTGCGTTGCGGCGTCGGCAGTGGCGATCATCACCTGCGACCGCCCCGACGCCCTGGAACGCCTGCTCGATTCGATACGCGAAGGCGCCGATCTCACCCGGCATGAACAGTTCCTGCTGGTCGACGACTCCCGGGATTCGGGCTGCGCGCAGCGTAATGCCGCGGCAGCGCGCCAGTTCAGCCGGCGCACAGGCCGGGCCATGGTCTACCTGGGCCGCACGGCCCAGCGCGCCCTGCTGGACAAGCTGCTGGGCGCGCTGCCCGGGCACGAGCGCGGTATCCGATTCCTGCTCGACTCCCGCCGCTGGTCGGGCAGGCCCACCTACGGGCTGGCGCGGACCGTCGCGATCCTTTTTTCCGTGGGCCAGCGGCTGGTGGTGCTGGACGATGACGTCTTGTGCTCGGTGGTGGCATCGCCACATACAACCGCCGGCATGCGGCTCGGCGGGCAACCCCGGCGAGTCGATGTCTATGCCTCGCGCGAGGCGATGGCGGCAGAGACCCGCAGGCTGGGCTTCGATCCCCTGGCGGGGCATTGCGAATTGCTTGGCACGAATCTGGCGGCTGTGATCGACGCGGGCGCCATGATCACCCCGCCGGGGAGCGCCCCGGCGCCCGAACTGCTGCGGGGCGCCAACGCAGCCGCCCTGGCTCAGTGGTCCTCGGCTTCGCCCGTTCTCGTGACCCAGAGTGGCAGTCTGGGTGATCCGGGCACGGTGGGTGTGGACTGGTTGTACACGGTCGATCCCGACTCCGCCCGGCGCGTTATCGCCAGCGATGGCGGCCTGGAGGCGGCGCTGGCGAACCGCCACTACTGGATGGGTCAACCCTGCCTCACCCTGAGTCGGATGCCCATCATTTCCCAGGTTACCGGCCTCGATAACTCTCGGCTGCTGCCGCCTTACTTTCCGGTATTCCGGGGCGAGGACTACCTGTTTGGCGCCATGGTGGAGTTTCTCCATCCACAGGCAGTGTCACTGGAATATCCATGGAGCGTCCCGCACCTGCCCATGCCATCGCGCGAGGGTAGGGGCGGTCCACCTGCCGCTTTGGCCAGGTTCAGCCTCAACCCCGCCAAGTACGTGACCGACCGTACTCGTTATGTAGCCGGAATCTCGCCAGAGACGCGGCTCCGTCACCTCGCATTGCTGGCGGCGGAACTGGCGCAGATGAGTGATCGCAGCCTGACCACACTGTACCGGCGGGAATATGTCGAGGCACAAACCGCATGCCTGCAACGCCTCCAGTCTGTGATGGCAGACGGTCTTGAGCGGCCGCCAGCCTGGCAGACTCACCTCGAGCAGGCTGCCGCCGCGGCGGCAGCCTCGCTTCAGGCGTTGGCGGATCCGGCGGACCAGCTGAGCCTTGCGGGCGCGCCCGACACCTCGGCGCTGCTGGCCCAGTTCCGTGACTACGCGCAGGAACTCGCCCTCGCGCTGGACGCGTGGTCCGACGTTCGCCGGGTCGCCGGGGACTTCGCCCCGGGCATCATAGAATCTGTTCAATCCGACGCCTGATGGTCTCGCCTGAGAAATCGCCCGTGGTTCGAGTGGGCCCTGAGCCCGCGTCTGCCACGCCGGTGCGTACCGTGCTGATGGTGTTTCTAGCCGCGGTATTGGCGGCGCTGGTGCTGGCAGCTGTCGGTGTGGTACTGAACCCGGAACTGGCCCGAGGGGCGTGGACCGGGCCGGGGCCCGTTGTCGACGCCCGGGTGATCTCCGGCGCCCGGCTGCAGTTGCGTGCGGGCGGTACCGCGACCTTTGCCGGAGACGCACTGCAGGTTGCCGCCCTGGATGCCACCGGTCGTGCCGTGGTGACGGGGCGGGTTAGCCTGCGGGCGGAAGACTTCGCCATGATCGAGATTACGGCGGGCGGGTACCGCGCGGGAAACCCGTTGTTCCTGATCTGGCGCACGCGGGAACGGCCCGACAGGGTGTCCAGCGCGCCACTGGCCCTGCGCGAGTCCGGTACGACCGCCGTCAACCTGGCCAGGCATCCCGACTGGCAGGGAGAACTGACCGAGCTGGGCCTGGATATCTACGGCGAACCGGGCGGGCAGGGGTTGCGTGTTCACTCGCTGCGCCTGGAGCCCCCGTCTGCGTTCGCCCTGCTCCGGGTCGTCGCCTCCGAGTGGCTGTTCGCGCATCGTTGGAGCCAGCGCTCGATCAACTTCCTGCGGGGTACGCCGGCCAACAGTTTCTATTCACCCGTCGCGGTCGTCGCCGTCTGGGTTGCCCTGGCGGCGCTGGCCGCGTGGGTTTTGCTTCGCCGCCGGGTGGGGTCGCTTCTGCCCGTGCTGGTGCTGCTGGGCCTCGGCGGCTGGATGGCGCTGGATGCGCTCTGGTCCTACCGTCTTTCCGGCCAGGTCGCCGAGACCCGGTCCCGGTTTGCCGGGAAGTCACAGCAGGAGCGGCAGCTCGCCGACATGGACGGCGCGCTGTACCGGCAGGCGACACGGTTGCGGTCTGAATTCCTGCCGCCGTCGCCGGCGAGGGTGTTGATACTCAGTGCCGCCACGGGGCACGATTACCGACGCCTGCGCATGCAGTACCACCTGTTGCCTCACAACATTTACAACTACGGCGCGTATCCGTTGATCCAGGGCCTCCACCCCGGTACCTACATCCTCGTGCTGGGCGAAGTCGATGTGCTGGAGTTCACCGCGGCGGACCGGCGCCTGCGCTGGCTGGGTCACAGGGTGGAGGTGGAGCGGCTCGACGCCGCGAATGATGCGGTGCTGTACCGGGTCACAGGGCGAGTCGATGAGTGACTCACTGTCGCTGACCGGCCTGTTCATTGCCCTGGTCCTGCCCTGGGTCTGCGGCAGCCTGCTCGTGCATCACTGGCTGGCAGCGCGCGCGACGGACTGGAACCTCGGGCTCGTGATCGGCCACGGCTACCTGCTGGGCGTGGTGCTGGCCGCCCAGTTGATGCGGGGCATCGCGTTCGTGTCCGGGCATCTGGGATTCTGGCCGGTTGTCGCGCTGCTGGTGTTGTTATCGCTGCTGCTGGTCCGCGTGGGTGGTGGTCTGCGGCGGCCCGGGACAGGGCCGCCCGGGACAGGGCCGCCCGGGACAGGGCACATCGCCAACGAGGCCTGGCAGCGCGTGGCCACTGCGTTTTTCATGGTCCTGATCGCGTTGCAGCTCGGGCAGATGGCGCAGGAAGTCACCCTGCGGCCACTCTACCCCTGGGACGCGTGGATGAACTGGGCGCCCAAGTCGATAGTCTGGTGGCATCGCGGGGAACTGGTCGAATTCCTGAACCCGCCTGGCTGGCTTGCGGCCGCGGACGGCAACGCGTACACGCTGGGGAACTGGCGCGCATCCGGGTATCCCGAGGGCCTGCCACTGATCTGGCTGTGGGTCATGCAGGGGGCGGGGGTGACCGCGCACCCGTTGCTGCAGACCCCCTGGCTTGCCCTCGTCGTCGCACTCGCCTGCGCCTGTTACGGTCACCTGCGGCTGGCGGCGCTGACCCCCTTGGCTGCCGCCATCGGGGTCTACCTGTTGCTGAGCATTCCCTACCTCGGGGTGCATACGATGCTGGCAGGTTATGCCGACCTGTGGCTGGCAGCGGCTTTTGCGTTGGCGGGTTTCGCCCTGCACGCCCGTATCCGCACCGGCAGTTCCCGTTACCTGGCCCTGGCCGCGCTGTATGTGCCGATCTGTGTCACCCTCAAACAACCGGGATTGATGCTGGCCGCCCTCGTTCTCCTGTTTGGGGTTCTCGCCCTGTTCAGGCTTCGCCCCCGCAACCAGTTGCTGCTGCTGGTGCTGGTGGTTTTAGCGGGATTATTGCTGCTGTGGCGCGGTGTCGTGCTGCCACTGGGCCCACAGGGAGACCTGATGCTGAGCTTGCAGCGCATTCACGTCCCCGGCATCGTCGACACCGAACTGACCTGGCACCCGGTAGCCGGAGTGCTGGCCCGGACACTGTTGGCCATGATCAACTGGAATCTGCTGTGGTATGCCTATGCGCTGGCAGTCATTGCCCTGTTGGCCAGGGCCTGTCGCGGGGTCCGCAGCGATCCCGGCCTGGGTGCGGTCACCTTGCTCTCGTTGACCACCGCCTGCCTGCTGCTGGCAATTTTCTTCTGCAGCGACTATTACCGGTTGGCCGAGGATCTGACCACGGTGAATCGTGCGTTTTTGTATGTGGCCCCGCTGGCCGTGTTTGTGGTCATGCTTACCTTTGCCGGCCAGAAACACGGCCAGCGCTGACCACCCGGCCGGGGAGCGGGTTTACAGCCGCCGACGTGGACACTACACTGCGCGCGGCGACAACGATCCCGCTCGCGGGCGCTGCGGGGCACTCCCCGACAGCCCCCGATGAGACAGATACTCGCGACTTCGCCGCCCCCGTGGCCCGGCAGCCCGCTTCTAGATTCCAGCCCCTATGTACGAGCAAAAAATTCTGGTTGTATTCGGCACGCGCCCCGAGGCGATCAAGATGGCGCCCCTGGTGCAGGCCCTCAAGGAGACCGGCTGGTGCGCTCGCGTCTGTGTCACCGCGCAGCACCGGGAGATGCTGGACCAGGTGCTGAACCTGTTCGAGATCACTGCCGATTTCGATCTCGACATCATGCAGCCCGGCCAGGATCTCTACGATATCACCGCCCGGGTGATGACCGGCATGCGAGGGGTCCTGCAGGCGTTCCGGCCAGACATCGTCCTGGTGCATGGCGATACGACGACGACGTTTGCTGCCAGCCTCGCCGCATTCTACGAACGCACGCCTGTCGGTCACGTAGAGGCGGGGTTGCGGACGGGCGACCTCTATTCGCCCTGGCCCGAGGAAGCCAACCGCAAATTGACCGGCGCACTCACGGCACTGCATTTCGCGCCGACCGAGCTCGCCAGGACTAACCTGCTGCAAGAGGGGGTGTCGCCGGAATCGATCACCGTTACCGGCAACACCGTGATCGATGCGCTGGAACAGGTGGTGACAATGCTGGAGTCCATCGGTGTCGACCTGTTCTCCGACCATGCATTGCAGCCGGTCATCGCCAGCGGCCGCCGCATGATTCTGGTCACCGGTCACCGGCGGGAATCCTTCGGCGCCGGGTTTGAAAACATCTGCGCGGCGCTTGCGCAGCTGGCGCGTCGCTACCCGGATTTCGATATTGTCTACCCCGTACACCTCAATCCGAATGTGCGGGCACCGGTGCAGCGCGTGCTGTCCGGCATAGCCAACGTGCACCTGGTGGAGCCGCTGGATTACCTGCCTTTCGTATTCCTGATGAACCGGTCCCACCTGATACTGACTGATTCCGGCGGGATCCAGGAAGAGGCGCCCTCACTGGGTAAGCCGGTCCTGGTGATGCGTGACACCACCGAACGTCCCGAGGCTGTCAACGCCGGCACCGTCCTGTTGGTGGGCTCATCGACCGAGGCCATCGTGCGGGAGGCCAGCCGCCTGATAGATCGGGATGACGCCTACGCGGCCATGGCGCGGGCCATCAACCCCTATGGCGACGGCAGGGCCTGTGAGAGAATCGTGGTGGGGCTCGGGCGCTTCTTCACTGAACGCGCCGGGGCCGCTGCTCAGGGCAGCGGGGGTGTGTCATCGACATGACAGAAACCAGGGTCTGTGTGGTCGGGCTTGGGTATATCGGCCTGCCGACAGCCGCGATTATCGCGTCTCGGGGTGTGCGCGTGTTCGGCGTGGACATCAATAAAGAAGCGGTGGCCACCATCAATGCGGGTGGTATCCATATCGTCGAACCCGATCTCGATATCGCCGTGCGCACCACCGTCAGCTCGGGATTACTGACAGCAACGACCGTCCCGGAAGCCGCTGACGTATTCGTGATCGCGGTCCCCACACCGTTGCTCGCCGACAACACGCCAGACATCTCCAACATCGAGGCGGCGGCGACCGCGATTGCGCCGGTGTTGAAGCGAGGCGACCTGGTCTTGTTGGAGTCGACCTCGCCGGTCGGGACGACCGAGCGGCTGGTGAGCTGGCTGGCGGCGCAGCGACCTGACCTGGACTTCCCCACAAACAGCGAATCCGATGCCGATGTCAGCGTGGCTTACTGCCCCGAGCGCGTGCTGCCCGGCCGCGTGATGCAGGAATTGATCTCCAACGACCGCATCATTGGCGGTGTGTGCGCTCCCTGCGCCGAGCGCGCGTGCGAATTCTACCGCCTGTTCGTATCCGGCCGGTTGCACCAGACCGATTCCCGGACCGCCGAGATGGTCAAGCTCACGGAAAACTCTTTCCGTGACGTCAATATCGCCTTTGCCAATGAACTCTCGCTGATCTGTGACGAGCTGGATGTCAATGCGTGGGAGCTGATCGAGCTCGCCAATTTCCACCCCCGGGTCAATATCCTCAATCCAGGCCCCGGCGTCGGCGGGCACTGTATTGCGGTCGACCCGTGGTTCCTGGTGCATTCCGCACCGCAGCAGGCGCGGTTGATCCGCACCGCCCGCGACGTCAATGACAGCAAGCCGGCCTGGGTCGTGGAGCAGGTGCGACGGGCGGCGCAAGCCCTGGACTCGCCCGTGATCGCCTGCCTGGGCCTGGCCTTCAAGGCCAACATCGACGACCTGCGCGAGAGTCCTGCGGTCAAGATTGTCGAGGCCCTGGCGTCGGATGGCCTGGGCCGGCTGCTGATCATTGAGCCGAACATCACGACGTTGCCACCCACGCTCGAAGGCCGGGACGGGATCGTGCTCGTGCCACTGGATGCTGCACTCGAACGGGCAGATATCCTCCTGGTACTGGTCGACCATCGAGAGTTCCACAACCTGAAATCCATCGACACCACGGGTTACCGGGTCATCGACACCCGCGGCATCTGCTTTGCCCGAGAGCAGGCCTGACGTGGATTGCTGCGCCTACCCGACGTTTTGAAAGTTGCCGTTGTAAGCAGCCGCTATCCCAGCGCCGACGCACCGTACAACCATATGTTCGTGCACACGCGGTGTCGGCAGTACAGGAATGTCGGTGTTGCCGTGGAGGTCCTGGTGCCCGCGCGGCAGGAGGGCGCCTACATCATCGACGGCGTGCCCGTGCGGCGGCTCCCGGCGCCGGCCATTGCCAGGGCGGTAGCGGATGATGGCTACGATGCGGTCATGTTTCACCTCCTGCACCACTCCATGATCGGTGATCTCGACGGGGGTCCGATCTATCGCGCTGTGCTGGCCGGGTCGATTCCATCCCTGTTGTTCGTGCATGGCATCGAATTGCAGAGGGTCCTGAACAGCCGTCCCGAAGACATCAACCTGCTGCGACCGCGGTCGGTGATCAGGGCCATGTACAGGGACTTCTGGGTCTTCTCACGGATGAAGTCCACCATACGCCGTTTTCTCGCGGCAGGCAGTGAGAGCCGGTTCGTCGCGGTCTCAGATTGGATGTTGCGGGATGTCGAGGCGTCCCTGGGGTTCTCGATCGCATCGAAGGCAGCCACGATCCCGAATGGCATCGATACGACCTTGTTCCGCTTTGACGACCGCTGGCCGCAGCGGGACGAGCTGTTGACGCTGCGCCCGCTGTTGTTGCGCGGGAAATACGCCGTGGACCTGGCTATCGATGCGATGGCTTGCCTGGGGGGCCGCCCGTCCAGGTTGTCGCTTTACGGCCGGGGTATCGAGAAAGACAAGATCATCGACTATATGAATCAACAGGGCGTGGCCGACAGGATTTCGCTCCATGACCGCTTCATCGAACACGCCGAGATCCCCTCGATTCATGCCCGGCACGGCATTTACCTGGCCGTGACCCGGATGGATGCGCAGGGGGTGTCGATGTGTGAGGCCATGGCATCCGGGTTGCCCGTGATATCGTTCAATACCTGTGCGATTCCCGAATTTATCACCCACAACGATAACGGGTTCCTGGTCGAGGACTTCGATGTCAGTGAGATACCGTCGATTGTGGATGAACTTCGTTCCAGCCACTCCACCTTCTCCCGGATCGCCGAGCAGGGCCGCGCGGCGATGGAACGTATTGATGTTAGGATCACTGCCGAGCGTGAGCTTGCGCTTGTCGGCCATGTGCGTTGACGGCGCGTGCATCCACGTACGGTACCAAGCGCTCCCGTAGGAATGACCGTGGTATCGATGCAATGCCGTCGTTCTCGCTGATACGGCCCGCCGGAGGAGCGCGAAATGCAGATTCGAGATTTTTTCGCCGAGGTAGCCAAGAAGATCAGGACGAGTCTGGGCGGGCCGGCCAATCCCCATTTCTCGGTTGGCGATCACGAACTTGATCCCGCGCTGGCCCGGCAATTCGGCGAGGCCTCCAGCCACGATATGGCGAAACTCTTCTTCAATCACGACGGTCGGGTGATCTGCAAGTGGGTTCATTACCTGGACGTCTACGAAAAAGAGTTCGCTCACTGGCGCGCCAAGGCGGTATCTCTTTTGGAGATCGGTGTATCCGAGGGTGGTTCCCTGCAACTGTGGCGGGCCTACTTCGGCGACGACGCAACGGTGTTCGGAATCGACATCGACCCGGCATGCGCCGGGCGTGTCGATCCGCCCAATCAGGTGCGAATCGGTTCCCAGGATGATCCGGAGTTTCTACAGCAGGTGGTCGCAGAGATGGGTCCACCGGACATCGTCCTGGACGATGGTTCTCATATCGGCAGGCACCAGCTGGCGAGCTTCACGACCCTGTTTCCGCTGATGGCTCCCGGTAGCCTCTACGTGATCGAGGACCTGCACTCGTCCTACTGGCCCGGGTTCTACGAAGGCGGCTACCGGCGGGCCGGCTCGGGTGTCGAGATCGCCAAGACCCTGATCGACGACATGCACGCCTGGTACCACAGTAAACCCTGTCGGCTGGCGTCGCAGACGACGATCGCCGCTGTCCGTTGTTATGACTCGATCGTGGTCATTGAAAAGGGCCGGGTGAAAGCACCCCGGCAGATCAGGGTGGGACTAGACGTGTAAGCACTCGGGCCCGGATGCCTGTCCGGGCGCTCAACGACTGGCTGCCAGATAACCCCGGAGCCGGCGGGAAACCCAATCACGCGTTCGAGACCGCAAGCGAGGGTGGCTTGAATCCCGGGCCGGGAATCAGTGAGGTATCGCGCCAGGAAGCCTGATGGTGCTGGCCAACGAGACGGTGAGACGGGGTGCTCGTCTCACTGCCGCAGCTTTTCCTTCAACAGCAACCAGGCGTAACGGGAATTGGTGTAAAAGTAGCGTTTCCACATGCGGCCGGGTTCCTGCAGTACACGAAAAAACCACTCGAGCCCCACGTTTTGCATCCACACGGGTGCTCGGCGCGTTTTGCCGGCGACGACGTCGAAGGTCCCGCCGACACCCATGACAAAGTCGACACCCAGCTCGTGTTGCCAGCGGTTGATGAAGTTTTCCTTCTTCGGGGACGTGATCGCAACGAAGAGCATGCGTGCGCCGGACGCCTCGATAGCGCGCACCACCGTCTCCTCATCATCCCAGAAGTAGCCGTGGTGATACCCCGCGATCTGCAGGGAGGGATGGCGCTGTTGGAGCCTGTTGGCGACCTCGGCCACCACCTCCTGCGTCGCTCCCAGCAGGTAGATCGGGTGCGGCTCCGCAGCCGCCATGGCCACCAGGCGCTCGAACAGGTCGACGCCCGCGACGCGCTCGGGCACCGGGTGGCCCAACAGGCGCGCACCGACGACGACGCCCATCCCGTCGATATTGATGATGTCACAGCCACAGACCGATGCCCTGAGGTCGGGATCGGTGCGCATGTTCACCAGCTTGGCGACATTCACGACCACATGCTGGGTGAACATGCCCCGGGCGAGGCGCTCGCGGATGACCGCCACCGTTTCATCCATGGTGGCGACATCCATGGGGCAGTCCAGCACCTGGATCCTATTCACCGTCGACCAACCTTTCACCGGCCGGGGGCGCGGCGCCCCAGTCGCAGGCGTCGTAGTCCTGGTCCGGGTTGAGTGCGAGCCTGAAAATCTGGTATGCCTGGCGTGGCCGGCCGCGGAGGACCCGGACCCCCGCGGTCAATAACACCGAAACGAAAACGCTGGGGTAATAGCGCGGGAAAAACCGCCGGGTGAAGACCAGGCGATTTCTGAGGGTGTAGAAGTCCACGACACCGGCCTTGCCGGTCGTTGCCGCCTGCTTGTGATAGACGACGCTCTCGGGAACGTAGCGTATCCGGAATCCGGTTTGTCGCGCACGGAGCGTGAAGTCGAATTCTTCGTAAAACAGGAAGTAATCCTCGCAGAGCAGTCCGGTTGCTTCCAGCACCTGCCTCGACAGCAGCATCGAGCAGCCCGCGATGTAGTCCAGTCGCTCGTGCCGGATCGAACCGTCCCGCGGCAGGAATCGGGATTTTCCGGAAAATCGGTTATAGCTGGCACCGCCCGGCATCTGCAGGTCGCCGGCGGTGTAATTGAGTATCCTTGAGCCGAGAATGCCCGCGCGCTCGTCAATGGCGGCCACCAGCGGCGACAGGGCTCCCGGCGTTACGGCCACGTCGTTATTGAGAATCCAGGTGGCGATGCAGCGCGGGTCTTCCAGTGCGTAGCGAATGCCCACGTTGTTACCGCCGGCGTAGCCATGATTCTGCCAGTTCGAGATTAGCGTGATCGCGACGTCCTCCCGGCGGGCGGTGTCGAGGTCCTCTTCCCGTAAATGCCTGAACGCCACCGGCTTTGGTGCGCAGGGTGTTATCAGGTCGGCGCGGGCATCCTCGCTGAAGTCGATGTCGAGGCGCCCCTCCAGCCAGGCCGTGATTTTTGCGACGGAGTCGTTCGACGATGCATTGTCACAAATGATGACGCGAGTGTTCTCGTACTCGAGTTTCAGCACGGTTTCCAGGCAGGGGATGGTTTCTTCCCAACGCAGCCAGTTGAGGATGACGACATAGACAAGACCGTCGGGCGATTCACTCACGACCTGTTTCCTCCCGCGACGAGGCCGTAGGTCATGCTTTCCGGGTCAGCGGCAGCGCGAGTACCGCCAGCGGCTCCAGACCCCGCCGGTTGACGCACCCGGTTTTGCGCCCGAGCATCGGTTTCAGCATCTTTTTCTTGGCCATGCGCCAGGCCGAGCTTGGCAGGGACTTCGATACTTCCAGCACCGGGCTGTTGCCGTTGGTGAGCATGTCGACGGGGTGGACGATGCGCCCGGGGGCGGCAAACTCGAAATAGGAATCGACCAGTTCCATCAGGGATGCATACTGATCACTGTTGAGTTGACCGCGCCCTCCCGGGCACAGGTCGATGTCGCAGGTGAGCAGGCAGTGGCCGCCCGGCTTCAGCACCCGGGCCATCTCGAGTACCGTATGCTCGAAGTCCGGAATGTGCTCGAGGACGCTGATGCAATAGACGACGTCGCACTCCCCGTCCGAAAACGGCAGCCGGTTGTCCTCGATCATGCGGAAACTGACCGAGCCCTCGTCCTGCTTTATCACGTCGATTGCTGCCTTCAGGTCCCGCTCACAGATCGGATCGATATCCGTGCAGACGACTTCCCAGCCGAGCGCGGCGAGTGCGAAGGGAAAGAACGTGACGCCGCTGCCGACATCCACTGCCTTGAGCGGCCGGTCTGCGGGCCCGGTGACATCAATGATCTCGCGCATGTGTGCGTAGATGTACGGATACTCCCAGATCCTGCTCCAGCAGTGCAGGGCGTCATGAGGCCAGCGATATTCGGCGCTGCGGAACCGGTCCGAGTTGGCGAGAAAACCGGACTGGTAGGCTTCCAGTTCGGCGTACAGCGCGCGGTAAGTGTCATTCTCCAGGTCGCTCTTCGCTGCAAACCCTGCAGCCCTGAAATTATCGAGACTGATCGTGGCCATGGTGCTCCTTGGTGCTAATCCGTGTGATTGCATACCAGAACGTCCACACCGCATGGACGACATAGGCAAGTAGCCTGGCCGCGGCCAGGCCCAGCGCTCCCAGGTCGATCAGCAGCGTCGTAAAAAAGTAAAACGCAACGCCCCACCCCAGGTTCATGAGGAAGCCGACCCACATCCGGCCCGACGCGGCGATCAGGTCGCCAACAGGCATCTGCACCGCCAGCAGGCCGGCGGTCAGGGCAGCGATTATAAGTGTTGGCCAGCCGACCTGGAATGTTTCACCGTAGAGTCCCATGATAAAAGGGCTGGCGGCTGAGATGATACCGATCAGCGGCAGCATCACCACAAGATTGGCCAGGATGGCGAATTTCAGTGTGTCGGCCGCGCCGGCATTGCTCTTTGACCCGAGCTGCTCTGAGAGCACCGGCAGCACCACACGACCCAGCACTTTGGGCAGGAAGAGCAGCAGCAGGAACCACTGGTTGGCCGCGGTGAAGAGCCCCAGCTGTCCGAATCCGTCAGCCTGCTCGACAAGCTTGAGGTTGCACAGCCAGTTCACCGGCGCCACAAGCGCGGCTGCCAGTGCCGCCGGGAGACTGAACCGCCAGAGGATACCGATCGAGCCCGCGGCCCCGCGCAGGCGCAGGGGCATGCCGAACTTGCGCGTCTCGCGACTGATGGCGTAGTAGTTCAGCAGGCAGTGAACGCAGGCGCTGCCCGCGAGCGCCCAGACTGTGCCGCGCAATCCGAGTGTGTACGTGCCGACAAGAATCAATGGCAGGGACACCAGCCCGGCGACCAGGTTCACCCGCGCGATGAGGCGAAATGCCTCGAACCCCGACAATATCCCGCCCTGGGCGCCCACCAGCGTACTGAAAAAGACCGACGCCGCGCCTACTTGCAACAGTCCCGCAAGATGTGGTGCCTGGAGCATGGAAATCGCCAGCCAGTCAGCCAGCAGGTATAGCGCTGCGGCCGCGACCAGCCCGAACGCGGCGCTGAACACCAGCAGGGTGGCAATGATGCCGCCCGCGCGAGCCGGGTCTTCGCTGCGGAATTCAGCGACGTGCTTGGTGGCCGTCAGCCCCACGCCGAAGCCGGCCAGCACCCCGAGAGTTTCGACGGTCGACTGGATGATCCCCAACTCCCCGTAAAGCTCCCGCCCCAACAGCCTGGAAACGGCGATCAACGCCAGCAGGGTAATTCCACGGGAGAATACGGTGCCCGCAGCGGACCAGATAAAACCCTGCCGGAGCCGGACAAGAGTACCCGCGCGCTCAAGTTGCGCCAGCAGTTGCTTCACTGGAGAGACCGCCGAGCGGGGTGTGGCAGAATGATCCCCGTCAGACGTCCCGTGCAGCGTCCGGCGAGATCAGATGGTTTTAGATCCAAGAGCACTCAGCTCGCTGGCGCCACGCGGGTGCGGAGTTGATCCCCAGTTTTCAGCAGGTACAGGAAAGCGATGACCCCGGCGATCTGGGTCGAGGCCATCGGGCTGTTCATCGCGTGGCCAGCAATCACGGAGTGGCTGATATAGAGGCCGAGCATGAGAGTGAAAACGCCAAATTCGGCTTGCTTGCGGCTCAGCCAGTAGAAGATGGCAAGGCCCAGAAACCAGAGGTAGAACAGGTGCAGGGCGACCGCAAAAAAAATACCGTACTGGCCGTAAAAATCGAACCAGTCCATTTCCGCGTAGCGGTCCTCGCCGGGCTTGATGCCGGGCCAGAAGCGGGCGACTCCCATGCGGTAGCTGTAGGTGCCCTCGCCCAGCAGGTCGTAGATCACCGGGCGCCCCGAGGTATGGCTGACGGCGCGATCCAGCAATTCCTTGCGATGGGCCTCCCCCTTCATGGTCCGCTCCATTTTCAGTCGCTGGTAGTGCGTGGGTCCCAGGCTGTCCTCCCCGGAGCCGGCGAACGGGTTGGGGATGATCTGTGTCCCGGTCGCCAATCCGTAGGTATGCAGGCTGACCAGCCCGGAAAGCGTCACGACCAGGGCGAGCTTTGCCAGCAGGCCGCCTAGTTTTCGCGCGTCGCCTATGGCGGACATCTCGACCACGATAAACACCACCGCCATCGCCAGTGCCACCACGAGGGGGGCGGCCATAGCGGTGCGGGTGCCCATGCCGGCGAGTCCGAGCATCGCCACGGTCAGCAGCACCAGGCGGATCACGCGCGGGCGGCGGATGTTGCCGTACAGCGCTGCGGCGAAGGCGATCGTCGCGGAGAGGCCGACGTCGTTCTGGGGCTCAAACAGGCCCTTGAAACCGAAGGCGTAGCTGCCGTAGGTGTCCTGGCCGATATTGAGGTGCGAGAGCGCGAACAGCAGCCCGCCGATCCCGTAAAAGATCAACTCCACAAAGAACAGGAACTCGTGGTAGCGCGTCTGGTAGCGGGTGAAGAGCCAGACGAATACCAGCACGACGAACGGGCCGTACATAATCCGTGCCGCGGCCTTGATATCGAAACTGAGGTTGCCGGGAAAATCTGGTGAGATCAGGGTGCTGACGCCTATCATCGCACAGAGAGCGACCAGGAACAGGCTGTAGGTACTGGTCCACCGGGTTCTGTTGCTGACCAGCAGCCAGACCGCGAACAACAGCACCAACCCGCGTGCCGACTGGCCGGGAGAGGGCGTCAGCTCGATCTCGTTGATATACAGCCAGCCGTAGACCAGGTCGGCGAGGTAGAGGCCGGGTAGCAGCACCAGCAGCAGCATGGATTGCCTGCGCTCGCGACTCAGTACGGACCAGCGGTCTCTCGGGTCGGATAACATCATGGTCTCTCGTCAGTCAGCAGCAGTCGTGCAGCCTGCAGCACACAATCATAAACCGGTTCCACGCCCGGGGGAAAAGACCACTCCGATCGTCCGCAGGATGATTTTGATATCCTGGGTGAAACTCCAGGTGCGAATGTAGCGGATATCGAGGGCCACCACCTCATCAAAATCTGTGACCTTGTTGCGCCCACTCACCTGCCAGAGACCGGTCAGCCCCGGCTTCATACTGATGCGGCGAAAATGGTGATCCAGGTACTGGGCGACTTCTTCCCGCGTTGGCGGCCGGGTGCCGACCAGTGACATATCACCCACCAGTACGTTCCAGAATTGGGGGATCTCGTCGATGCTGTATTTGCGAATGAAGCGACCGACCCGGGTGATGCGCGGATCGTCGGTCATCTTGAACATGGGTCCATCGTGGACGTTGTGTTGCATCAGTTCCTGTTTGCGGGCTTCGGCATCGATGAACATGCTGCGAAACTTGTGGAGGTTGAACTCCCTGCCGCCTTTACCCACTCGCACCTGGGAGAAGAATATCGGGCCCGGGGAATCCAGTTTGATGGCGAGCCCGACAAACGGCAGCATAACCAGCAGGATACCCAGGCCAACCAACCCGCCGGCAATGTCCATCAGTCGCTTGATGATGAGCTGGTCCGGGTCGAGATTGTACGGGGCCAACATGACGCCGGGGTTATTCGCCATGGCGCAGTAATGTTGGCCGTAGTAGTCGCCCAGTTCGTCAAAGTTGAGGGCGATACGAATAGGCAGGCCCAGCTTCTCAAGCGCCTTGAGTAGTTCGTCCAGCTGCTGCTGGTGACGTGGATCGCGCGAGCAGGCCAGGTAGATTTCGTCAATGATCGACCCGCGTATCTGCCTTATGATGTCGGCGACGGGTTCTTGCCTGGGGTCGATCTGCAAGACGGGCTTCAGGCCCCATTGCGGCCGGTCCTCCAGTTCGCCGATAATCGCGTCGAATTTGCTCCCGAAGCCCAGCATGGCCAACCGGTGGTTCATTCCCCCCCGCCGCAGGTGTCGGTCGAAAAGCTTCTTGACCACGATTTTCTCGAGCAATACAAAGAGCGCGGAAAGCGCGAAATAGATGCCGAAGACGAACCGGCTGTAGTCCCCGGTCTTGGAGAGATAGAGAACGGTGGAAGAGGCAAAGCCGGCGATCATGAATGCCACCAGCGTGGACAGGCAGATACGCCGCAGGCGCTGGAACCTGAAACCGGTCAGCACCCCCTGTTGCAACAGCAGGAACAGGATCAACGGCGCCGAGAAGTAGTACAGCCAGACGAACTCATCGAGGCGCTCCAGCGTACCGAAGCGGAGATAATAAGCGAGAACGAAGGCGATGGTGATAAGACCCAGATCCAGTAAGGCAATAGCCGCCTTAATGAGATCTGAGGACTGTTTGCTTTGCATGTCGAGGGAGCTTCCGCTGGATCGCCTTGACGATCGCCATCCCGCGGTTATCAGAATCGCCGTTTGATCCTTGGCGAACGCCCACAGGGTTCCTGACTTACGCTGGGTTCCTGGCGGCCCTATCGAGCCGGACCGAAGGATAGCATGGAATGCTGTGCTCGATACAGGTGGTGGTGCGCCTGTCGCCGGCACTGGCCGGCGGCTCTACCCGGTCAGCGCGATCTTCGCTCGGCCATCCGGGCGGCCATGGCCACCGCCGCTGCGAGGCTGCCGGTGGCCGCCCCGCCGGTGCCGGCGAGGGTCAGGGCGGTGCCATGATCGACGGACGTTCTCAGGATCGGCAGCCCAAGGGTGACATTGACAGCCTCGCCGAAGCCTGCGTACTTGAGTACCGGCAGGCCCTGGTCGTGATACATGGCGAGCACCACATCGTGGGCGTCGAGCACTTGCGGGTTGAAGGCCGTATCGGCGGGTAGCGGGCCGGTGAGGTGCAGGCCCGACCGCTTCATGCGCTCGATGACCGGGCTGATAATCTCGATCTCCTCACGACCCAGGTGGCCTGATTCTCCGGCGTGCGGGTTCAGGCCAAGCACCGCCAGCCTGGGCGTGTCGATCCCGAACTTGAGACGCAGATCCCGGTCCAGTATTCCCAGCGTGCTCTCGAGCAGGGTGGCGGAAACAGCCGCCGGCACCGCCGCCAGGGGGAGGTGGGTGGTGGCCAGGGCGACGCGCAGCCGCCCGGCTGCAAGCATCATTACCACCTGGGGCGTGTCGGTCAACTCCGCAAGGAATTCGGTATGGCCAGAAAAACGTATGCCCGCATCGTTGATAACCGACTTCTGTACCGGTGCGGTGACCATCGCCGAGAATGTGCCGTCGAGGCACCCACGCGCCGCGATCTCCAGGGTCTCCAGCACGTACGCGGCATTGCGTGGCTCCAGCGTCCCGGGTGTACACGGTGCCTGGAGGGCGACAGGCAAAACCTTGAGTGTGCCGGGCTCCGGGGTGCCGACCGGGGCGTCGCGGTGAGTCTCCACCAGGGTCACGTCCAACCCGAGCAGCGCCGCCCGCTGCTCAAGCAGCAGCGGGTCGCCGACCGCGACCAGCTCGCAGCCCGGATCCCGCCGGGCCATGGCGAGCACGATATCCGGCCCGATGCCCGCGGGTTCACCCGTTGTGACCGCAATTCGGTGTCTGTACTGCGCCATGCCTGTCCGTCTTTTCCGCCTGCTCACTGTTCATCAGTATACGCGAGTGAAAGACCGGTTAGGCTGCTCGAGTTCTGGGCCGGCGGGTGGGCTGTGGTACAGTGCGCACCACCGCGATTCCTATTGGACCCTACCGTGAGTGTGAGCCTTCTTCGGCGGCTTCGGGCCCTCGATGTGACCGGAATGGCGACCAATACGCTGTGGAACTTTGCGGGTCTCCTTACCCCGTTGCTTGCGGCCGTGGTCGCCATCCCCGTGATCGTTGCGCTGTTGGGTGTGCCCCGCTTCGGTGTGCTGACGCTGAGCTGGGCGGTGGTGGGCTATTTCGGCGTCTTCGACCTCGGCCTGGGCCGCGCCCTGACCCAGCGGGTAGCGAGCGCGCTGGGTGAGCAGCGGCTCGCGGATATTCCGTCGCTGATCGTGTCCGGGCTCTGGATGCTCGCGGGCCTCGGCCTGCTCGGTTCGACGATCGCCTGGGTCCTCGCCGGCGAGTTTATCCGGGTGCTGGGGGAAGTCCCCGAGGCGCTCGCGGTGGAAACCCGCGACACCATCCATGTATTGGCGCTGTCCATCCCGGTGGTGGTGGTGGCAACCGGCCTCCGGGGTGTACTTGAGGCCTACGGCGCGTTCCGTGCGGTCAACCTGGTGAGGATACCCCTGGGTATCTTCAATTACGTCGCGCCGGTGTGTGTGTTGCCGTTTGCCAACAGTCTGCCCGTGGTCGTTGCCGTACTGGCGGTGGGCCGGGTGGCCGCTTGCGTGATTTACGCTGTACTTTGCCTGCGGCAAGCCGGGGGGTTGACGGCCGCTGCCCGGTTCAGCGCCAGGCAGGCCGGTTCCCTGCTGGGGTTCGGTACCTGGATGACGGTGTCGAACCTGATCGGTCCGCTCATGCTTTACATGGACCGGTTTGCCCTGGCGGGTTTTGATTCGATGGAGGCGGTGGCCTACTACGCGACACCGCAGGAGATAGTCGTCCGCATCGGGTTTATTCCCGGCGCCGTCATGGGCGTGTTGTTCCCCGCCTTCGCCATCGCCTTCGTCAGCGATCCCCGGCTTATCGCCGGGTACTTCGAGCGAGCGGCGCGCTACCTGCTGATCCTGGTGTTTCCCGTGCTGTTGATCCTGGCCGTGTTTGCCAGCGAAATCCTCGGCATCTGGCTGGGTCCCGAGTTCGCCCTGAACAGCACGCTGATCATGCAGATCCTGGTGGTCGGGATCTTCCTCAATAGCCAGGCACGCCTGTTGAACACCCTGATCCAGGGCGAGGGTCGGGCAGACATCTCCGCGCGGGTGCACCTGTGTGAGTTTGTTGCCTATGCCGGCGCATTATTTATCGTGATACCGCGCTTTGGCGCGATCGGCGCGGCCTGCGTGTGGTCGCTGCGGGTCCTTGTCGACCTGCTCGCGCTCGCGCTGATTCTGCGGCTGCGCGGTGTACTGGGAGCTGTCGCCATGGGGCGGTTGTCGCTCTGGCTGTTGCTGGGTGTGGTGGCGCTTGCGGCGGGTGCGATTGTCCAGGGTGCCGCCGTAAAAGCGAGCTATTTTGTGGCTGCCATCGGCTGTTATTCGGCGCTAAGCCTGTTGTTCCTGCGCAGTGATCTGTCGCGCGATATCGACCCGGAGCCCGGCCGGGTGTGAATCAGTAGTCCGTCGGACTCAGGGTAATCCCGCGTCGCCACGACGGCCGGTGAGGGAAGCTGCCGGATAGCCTGCCCGACTCAGACCAGCACGCCGGGTGTCTCTTTCCAGGCCGAGAGATCCCTGCCCGTGAGTATCTCGAGACGGTTGATTTCATCGGCGAAGAATGCATCGAGCACGAGACGGGTCTCTAGCAACATGGGAGGTCGTTCGCCGCCCAGCAAGCGTTTCACCGGGCGGGTGACGAATCGCCGTGCGGTTTCAGGCAGTAGCCTGTTGGCCATGCGGGCCGCGGGCTTGCCGCCGGGCAGAGCGTAGAATGTCCGGCGCAGGCGGGACGTGGTCAGTGAGCCGGCGGGGTTCTGGTGGGTGAAATCCGTGGGCGGGCCGCCTGCCTGTTCGCTGACGCCGATGAAGCGGAACAGTCGCTGCAGTGTTTCATGCGGGGAGTCACGCAGGTCCTCGGTGAACAGCACCATGATCTGTTCCCTTGGGAACACCCCGAGCCAGCGGTCGAGCTGGGTCGCGTAGCAACCGAAGTCCACGTAGGTTTTGTACGCCAGTCGGTGACTTGCCGCATCCAGGTGGCGCTGCCATTCCTCGGGGTCGGCGAACCGCTCCTGTCCCTGAAGGCTGTCGAGATTTCTGGCCACCGCCGTGTCGAAGTCATCGGTTTCGGTTCCCTGGCAGTACTTCATCCACCAATCGGAGTATGCCCGCTCGACCGGCTGGCGCAGGATTGCGATGAGGCGCGCGCCCGGGGCCACCCGATGCAGCCGTCCGGGGGCGTAGGGAACGAACAGGGTATGGGACGTTGCCTCTCCGACCCGCGCCTCGCCCTGGTAGTGGCCGAGGTATCGATGCCAGTACCACGCCATTCCCCGGTCATAGTCCCGCGAGTCGAAGAACCAGGGCTCCTTGGGATCGGTCATCAGCACGTCACTATGCGCGGCGAGGAGTGCAGCCAGGGAGGTGGTCCCTGACTTCCCTGCACCGATGATCAGAAAATCAAGCGCCTCGTCGCGTGTTGCCATTACCGCCCCCGTGTCCCCGACGCCCGCGTGGCGGGCTGAACCAACCCCGCTCCGGGCGCCGCACCCCGCCGCGATCGCTGCATGGGCCCGGCGCTCTATTGTACAGAGCAGTGGCCACATTTATACTTCCGGGCGCTGGCGGCCGTGTCACCGGGTCCATCGGGCGGGCCTTGTTCCCGTGACCCGGGGTGCAGCCAGAATCCGCTGACTGGTGCCGGATGTCCCTCTCCCAATACATTAGGCTGGTCGACCTGCAGGCCTGGATGGCCCTCAAGTCGGATGCATCCAGGCTGTTCCTGGGTTACCTGTGGTGGGTACTCGAGCCCATGCTCTACGTGGCAGTCTTCTACGTGGTTTTCGACGTGATACTGGAGGCCAAACGGGCCGATTTCCTGATTTTCCTGATGTGCGGCAAGCTGCCGTTCATCTGGTTCAGCCGCAGCGTGACGCAGGCGGGCGGCAGTATTGTCGCCAGTGCGGGCCTGATCGGGCGGATCGATGTGCCCAAGTCGCTGTTCCCGATGGCCCAGGTGCAGCTCAATTTCTACAAGCAGATCGTGGTCTTCGCCTTCCTGTTCGTGGTCCTCTGGCTTGCGGGCTTCGGCCCTGCCTGGAGCTGGGCGTGGGTCGTGCCCGTCATCCTGGTGCAGTACCTGTTCATCCTCGCCTGTTCGCTTATTGCCTCGATAGCGGTCTGTTATGTGCGTGATTTCGCCATGGTGATCAACCTCGCCACGGTGTTCCTGCTGTTCTCCTCCGGGATTTTCTGGGACGTGCGCGACCTTGGAGACCCGCGGTTGACCGAACTGATCCTGCGTATCAACCCGGTGGCTTTCCTGCTGGACGCCTACCGGCAGGTGCTCATGGTTCACACGCGCCCGGACCTGCTGCACCTCGCGGTGCTTGGCGCCGGCTGCTGTGGGTCGATCTGGATCACTGTGGCGTTCATGCGCTGGCGCAGCCAGCAACTCGCCCTGAGGGCGCTCTCGTGAACGAGGGGCGTGAGGTCATGCTGGAGATGGAGCGGGTGTCCCTCAGCTTCAAAACCCAGCGGTCGACGTTCGATCACGGCCAGCACCGGGTGCTTGACCGGGTGTCACTCAAGCTGTTCAATGGCGAAACGCTGGGCCTCATTGGTCGCAATGGCTGTGGCAAGACGACGATTCTGCGGGTCATGGCGGGTATCCTGGCCGCCGATGACGGCGTGATACGCAGGCGCGAGGGCGTCAAGGCGGCACTGCTGACCATCGGTCTGGGTTTCAGGCCACAACTCAGCGGCCGTGACAATGCCCTCCTGGCGGCGATGCTGCAGGGGGCGACCCGGCGCCAGGCGACGGCGTATCTCGAGGAGATCAAGGCCTTCTCAGAACTGGGCGACTCCTTCGAGGAACCGGTCAAGACCTACTCCACCGGTATGCGCTCGCGGCTGGGATTCACCACGGCCCTGGTTACCCACGTCGACATCCTGCTGATAGATGAAGTGCTCAGCGTGGGCGACAGCCGCTTTCGCAACAAGGCGCTGGAAGCGATGAAACAGCGGATCAGTGGCGAACAGACCGTGGTCTTTGTCTCGCACACCGACGCGCAGATTCGCACACTGTGTGACCGCACGGTCTGGATCAATGACGGCGCGGTCATGGCCGAAGGTGATACGGCGACCGTGTTACACCAGTACCGCGCTTTCATGAACAGTAGCCGGCCGAACAGTCCGGGCTGAGGCACCCCGCCGGCGGGCCTCGCCGTGTCCCGGAGGGCGGCCGGCTGCGTTCCGTGATCGACCTCACGGCTTGCACCGGGCTGCTGTGAGTCCTGTCACGCTATCTGATACCCCGCCTGGCGCCGTGGTGGTGCAGCTTTTATTCTGATCGCTCATTTATCGGCATTGCACATGAGGTCATTGGAATGAGCGCGCTCCGGGAGACATCCAGGTGTCGGGATCTGGCCATGAGCCTGGCGATCATCGGCGCGCTGTTACTCGGGGGTACCTACGGACCTGTCGACGACCCGCAGCCTGAAGCGGCCGCGGACCCGGAAGTTGCCGGGGTTTCGCTACAGACCTTCTGGCGCGCCACCATGCTGGAAATACACGCCAGCTGGCGCGGTATTTTCGGCGAGGCACAGAACAGTGGCTACCAGCTGTATGCCTCGATGGGAAACGTCACCAACGCCGATGTGCCCGCGCAGCCTTCCGCAGTGAATGGCGACCTCGGGCCGCTGTTTCCACTGCGCTGACGCAGGGTACGATTGCATCAGGAACCGGCACGGTCACTTCCGCCGCTGGCAACGCGCATCTGAGCCGGGGCTGTCAGCGCGGCGGTTCACCTGGACATTGGCCGGCGCTCGACCGGCGAGGACTCCGGCCTACTTGATGTCCACGTAGGCCTCGTCGCGGATGCGACGCAGCCACGCATCGAGTTCTTCCTGGTACTTGCGCTGGTGCAGGTACTCCATGGCCTTGTTCTGGATGGCCTCTTCGGTGATGTCCTGGCGTCGCCGTTCCAGTACCTCGATGATGTGCCAGCCGAACTGGGACTGGACCGGGTCACTGATGCTGCCCACCTCTGTTTGGGCCATGGCTTTCTCGAACTCCGGCACCATCTGCCCCGGGCTGGTCCAGCCGAGGTCGCCTCCCTCCTGGGCCGACCCGATGTCCTCTGAGTACTCCCGGGCGAGTTCCGCGAAGTCGGCACCGGCGTTGACACGGGCCTTGAGGTCCGTGACCAGTTGCAGGGCCTGCTGCTCTGTCATGATTTCAGACGGCTTGACCAGTATGTGGCGAACGTGGGTCTGGGAGACCACCTGCTCGGCCCCGCGCTTGTCCACCATATAGATGAGGTGGAAGCCGCTCTCACTGCGGATCGGGTCTGATGTTTCGCCCTTTGCCAGGGGCGGCGCGGCATCGCTGAGAACCGAGGGCAGGTCATCCTTGCTGCGCCAGCCGAGGTCGCCTCCCGTGAACCGGTATTGACCATTGCTCGATTGAATGGCCTGGTCGAAGGGCTCCCCGGCGCGAATCCGGCGTAGCACGCCCTGTACGTGGGCCTCCGCTGCGGCCTCTTCATTGCCGTAAGCATCGCCGGATACCGGCAGCAGCGCATGCAGCAACCGATACTGGGGCTGCGACATTTTCTGGCCCTCTTCCGTGCCGAGGAAATTTTCGACCTCCTGCGGGGTGATCTGGATACGCTGGTTGACGTTACCCGACTGTACCCGCTGCAGAATCATCTCGCGTCGAATCTGCTCGCGCATGGCGGTGTAGGATTGTCCCTCGGCCTCGAGAGCCGCCTGGAACTGCTCGAGATTCATGCCGTTGCCGGCAGCAATACGTGCGATTGCGCCGTTCAGCTGCGGATCGGCGATGCGCACACCGACCCTCGCACCCATCTGCAGCTGGATGCTCTCCAGGATCAACCGGTCCAGGGTCTCGCGGATCAACACGTCCTCGGCGGGTATCTCGACGCCGCGCGCCTCCAGGTTCTCCGTGACCACCTGGATGCGGTCCCGAAGTTCGCTGGCCATGACCACGTCATCGTCGACGATGGCGACCACCTGGTCGAGCAACTGGGTCTCGGCCCCGGCGTTTGCTGCCAGAATCAGCCACGACAGCGCGGCCGCTGCGGCCAGTCGAAGATTAATATTCACGCTCTTCATATCCTCTGATCATGTCTTCCAGTAAGCCCTCGACCCGGTCTCCAAATCCACCCAGGCCCTTGAGTATGATCTGCACCTGGGTAGAACGTTCCCGTTCCAGGTCGGGATTGTCGAAGTCGTTGGTACCACCGGCAACGGTATCAAAATAGCGCAGGTGAAGCAGGCGCAGTTTCCAGCAGCAGCTCTCATACTCGATCCCGATCATATCCTCTACGCTGGTTTGCGCTTCGAGGCTGTAGTTCCAGCTCGCAAACGCGTTCCATTGGTTGTTTATTGGCACAAAGGCCGAGAAGTGCAACTGCTCGGTCACGGGCTGGTTGCCAATGAGGGTGATGGGCCGGCGAAACGTGTAGCCGATATTGTATATCTCGTTGTCGCCCCGGATGTAACCGGTGGTGAAGTTGGCGCTGTTCACGTTGCCACTGTCCGGGTCCCACACCACAGATGCGCGCAGGGTAGTGCGCGTGTTGGGGTTGAAGCGCAACTCTCCGGCCAGTTCAGAGGTGGTGCTGTCCAGCGGCGGGTCCGTGGGTTCCAGCCGCACCCGGCGATCCTTGAAATACACGATCGTGCCCAGGCTGGCACTGAGCTGCTCCCGGCCGTCCTCATCGCTGATAAAGCGGGTGGTTACACCGATAGCCAGCTGGTTGGCGTCGTCCAGCCGGTCGTTGCCTGAAAACCGTGTGTCGCGAAACAGCTGGTTGTAGTTGAACGTGAGCTCGGCAGTGTCGAAATCCGGGTGAGAACTCTGGTCTTCGTAGTCCGCGTACAGATAATACAGCCTCGGTTCGAGTGTTTGCAGCAGCCCGTTGCCGGCGACGCGCGTGGATCGCTCGAAATAGAGGCCGCTGTCTATATTGACCACGGCAGTACCCGCCGATGGCTGCTCATCGCGCGAAGGCAGGTTACTGCCGCTTAAGCTGTATTGAAGGTGGCGGTACTTCACCTGCGGTTTGATGAAGCCCTGGGTCCAGATCATCGGGTAGGTGAGGCCTGCTTCCGCGTAGGCCCGGTGACCGATCACCCGGTTGTCATCGGTATCAAAGTAGGAATACTGGGCCTGAGCGACGGGCTCGAGGGTGAAGGGCGCCAGGCTGTTGCGATATTGGGCGG
Organism: uncultured Gammaproteobacteria bacterium; assembly: GCA_963753815.1. Classification (GTDB taxonomy): domain Bacteria; phylum Pseudomonadota; class Gammaproteobacteria; order Pseudomonadales; family Halieaceae; genus CAVWDU01. The sequence goes on along the minus strand of CAVWDU010000003.1, from coordinate 581,056 downwards.
TCAACTGAGGCAGCTTCTTGTAATTGTTGCGAACTATATCGTCGTTCAGCGCCTGGAACTGCTGCAGTTCCATGTTGACCAGCCAGCGATCACCGAGATAGTCGAGCGAGCCCAGTTGCAGCAGGTTGGCCTGGCGTTTGGTGTTGAGACTGGAGCTGTCGAGATCCTTCAGGTAATCGACATCACTCACCTTGCCGTAATCGACCCGCGAGCGCCAGCGCTTGCTGAACACTGCCTGGTGCTGCAAACCCACGGCCCAACGATCGTGATTGCGGTCCTCCGGGACCTCTCTGCTGTAGCGGTCGTCGTCGGCGAGATACGCACCGGAAGCGGACCAGTAGCCAACCCGGGGATCCAGGTACCGCAGCTCCATCTCGTGATTGAGGCCACGCTCCTGGATAAAGCGGGGTGCGTACAGGGCGTCGTAGTTGGAGGCAAGATTCAGGTAGACAGGCACCTGTACGTCGACGCCGCCGCGACTGTCACTGCCGATATCAGGGATCAGCAGCCCTGTTTTCCTGCGGTCGTCCAGTGGAAATCGCACCCAGGGGACGTATAGCACGGGCACCCCAGCCACGTCGAAGCGCGCGCCCCGCGCAATACCGACGCCGGTATCGAGATCCAGTTGCATCTCGTCGGCACGTATTGCCCAGTGGTTGTCCTCGGGCGCGCAGAACGTGAGCATGCCCTCGTGGATGTGGACCAGCCCGTCGCCGTCACGCTGCAGTGAAGCGGCGGCGCCCCGCAGCTGCTGCGCGTGCAGGACGAAGCGACTGTCGTCGATGTCGACCTCACCTGAATCTGAGTGCAGGCGAGCGCTGTCACCCACTATCAACACACCGGGCTCGCGCACCTGGATACCGCCCTCCAGTTCGGCGGATTGCTGATCGCGGCGAAGGGTGGCCTGGTCGGCACGAAGTCGCCGATAGCCCTGGTTCACGGTGACGCCCCCGGAGAGATACACGGTTTCGCCGACGATCTCGGAGCGGCTCGCCGTGGCCTCGATGTCCGCTGCATCCGGCTCGACCAGGGCGTCCAGCTCGCCGAGTGGATCAATATAGCGTCCGCCGCAGATCAGGCACTCCCTGTCCACCAGCTGCGGCGGGACACTTTCCTCCACGATCCAGTCGAGATTGTGGCGCTGGGTCGGGTTGACGGGCGATTCTGTCGTGTCGTGGGTGGCCGTACATGCTGCCGTCTCGCCGTTTCCGGTGGCGGTACAGGTAGCGGGATTGGTATCCTCGGCTGCCCGGGCTCCCGACGCCAGCACCACGGCGAGGGAGATTAATCCAAGCACCGCCCGGAGAGGCATCGGCGGGGTTTTTTCGGGTAGGAATACTCTTGGAACTGGGAATGACATTGATGTGGATGACAACTTGCCGACCAATCGCGAATGATAATGCATCAGCGCGGCCTCTGTCCGGAAATTTTCGGTGAGTGAGGCCGCAAAAACCGTACCGGGCGCCCTGCTCGAGTGGGCCGCACCCCGCTTGCCTGCGGGGTGGTATCGCGGTGACCTGCGGGCCGACACGGTCGCCGGCGATGCCAGCCAGCGCCGGTATTTTCGGTTGTTCGGCGAGCGGTCCAGCTGTATCGCCGTCGTGGCGCCACCGGACACCCAGAACAATGCCGACTTCATTGCCGTGCGCGATTGCCTGGACGCCGGGGGTGTCAGGGTACCCGCGTTGCTCGCGACCGATATCGACCGGGGCTACCTGCTGTTGGAGGATTTCGGCGATTGTTTGCTGCTGGATGAACTGAACGCGGCCTCGGTGGACGATCGGTACCGCGAAGCCCTTGCCTTGCTGACGGGAATCGCTGCCGCGCGACCGCCGGCGGGTTGTCCGCGGTATGACACGGACACCCTGGCCGAGGAACTGGGGCGGTTTGCCGCGTGGTTCGTGGAGCCCCTGCTGGGTTACAGTCCCCCGGAATCCGAAGTCCGCCTCCTGGATACGTTCAGCGAGCGGCTCATCGCGACCGCGCTGGAGCAGCCCCGGGTATTCACCCATCGTGATTTCCACAGCCGCAACCTGATGTGCCTGTCCGGAGGCAAACTGGGCGTGATCGATTTCCAGGATGCGGTGCTGGGTCCGCTGACCTATGATCCCGTGTCGCTGCTGCGCGACTGTTACGTGCGCTGGCCGGCAACACGCGTGGAACGCTGGGCGCTCGCGTATCGCGAGCAAAGGCTCGCGGCGGGGTTGCCTGCGGGCGCCTCGGATGCACAGTTCCTGTGCTGGTTCGACTGGATGGGCCTGCATCGGCATTTGAAAGTGCTGGGTACCTTCGCCCGCCTGCACCTGCGCGACGGCAAGTCAGCCTACCTCGACGACCTGCCGCTGGTGCTGGCTTATGTCCGCGAAATCACGGCGCGCTACGCCGGTTCAGAGCCGCTGTTCGCTGAATTCCAGGCCTGGTTCCAACGGCGGCTCGACCCGTTGATTCAGCGACAGCCGTGGAATCGCGCCGTATGAAGGCCATGATCCTGGCAGCCGGTCGCGGCGAGAGAATGCGCCCACTGACCGACGCCACGCCGAAGCCGTTGCTGCGGGTCGCCGGGAGACCTCTCATCGAATACCATCTCGCCGGGCTCGCCGCTGCCGGTACGCGCGAGGTGGTGATTAACGTTTCCCACCTCGGTGAACAGATCGTGGACTACCTGGGAGACGGCAGCCGCTGGAATCTCGCTATCCACTGGTCCCGGGAGCCGGAGCCGCTGGAGACCGCTGGGGGAATCGTCAAGGCGCTGCCGCTGCTCGGCGATGGTCCGTTTATCGTGGTCAACGGGGACGTCTGGACGGATTACCCTTTCTCCCGGCTGGTCGACCTGCGGCTCGGGGAGCGGCTGGCACACCTGGTGCTGGTCACCAACCCGCCACAACACCCCGAGGGCGATTTCCTGTTGGGCGCCGGCGGTCGAGTGGCGGCCCGCGCGGCGCACCAATCCGGGCTTACCTATTCGGGCGTTGGACTTTTCGATCCCGGCCTGGTTGCACAGCAGCGCCCCGGGGTTATGCGGCTGCGCCCACTGCTCGACAGCGCGATCGATGAGGGACTGGTCAGCGCCGAGCACTACACTGGCGACTGGGAGGACGTGGGGACTCCCCAGCGCCTGCGGCAGCTCGACGAGCGGGCGCGACAGGCACCCGGTGGTGTACACAGTTCATGAGGCCCGCCGGTTTTAACCCGGAGGTGCCCTCGCTGGTTCTGGCCGCAGGCGCGGCGTTGCAATCTCTGCCGTTATCATCGATAGTCCATCCGCCCGGTGTCCTGCGCGGCACCGGCCCGACCACATCGGGCGCACAGCGGCGCCCTCACCAGCCCGAGGCGCAACATGACTGATTACCGCATAGCCCCTTCGATACTCTCCGCGGATTTTGCCCGTCTGGGCGAGGAAGTGGACGCGGTGCTTGCGGCGGGTGCCGACATGGTGCACTTCGACGTGATGGACAATCACTATGTGCCCAACCTGACCATTGGTCCAATGGTCTGCGAAGCGTTGCGCAAGCACGGTGTGACGGCGGACATAGACGTACACCTGATGGTTGCCCCGGTGGATCGCCTTATCGACGACTTCGCCCGGGCCGGCGCCACCTACATCACCTTCCACCCCGACGCCTCCACGCATGTGGACCGGTCGCTGCAGATGATTCGCGAGGCGGGTTGCAAGTCGGGCCTGGTGTTTAATCCCCATCGCGGTCTCGACGCGCTGGATTATGTGCTGGACAAGGTCGACATGATATTGCTGATGTCCGTCAACCCCGGCTTCGGCGGACAGTCTTTTATACCGGCGGTCCTCCCCAAGCTGCGGGCGGCGCGGGCGTTGATCGACGGCTCCGGGTTTGACATCCGGCTGGAGGTGGACGGCGGCGTCAACCCGGCCAACATCGGTGAAATCGCGACGGCGGGTGCCGATACCTTTGTCGCCGGCTCGGCAATCTTCAACGCACCGGACTATGCCGCCGTGATTGCAGAAATGCGGCGGGCACTCAGCGGGGTATGACCCTCAACGCCTTGCCATACGGTTGACCCGAGGTACAATGCGGCCTTTTACAGCCCATGGACAGGTCGCGCCTCCGGCCCGGCCGCACGCCGCTTCTCATGTCGCCATGTTGCCAGGGCCAACCCGGACAGTGTGCACAGGCCCTCACCCATGAATCCCGTGGATTTCGCCGCGTTGGCGGCAAGAGACTACAACCGCATCCCCGTGAGCAGGGAGGTCCTGGCTGATCTGGAAACCCCGATCAGCGCTTACCGGAAGCTGGCCGAGGGCCGTTACTCCTATTTTTTCGAGTCCGTGCAGGGCGGCGAAAAGTGGGGCCGATACTCGATCATCGGCCTGCCCTGCCGACGGGTGCTGAAGGTTTACGGTCAACGCGTAGAGATCTGGGACGGCGAAGACCAGTCGGAGGCGCTGGATGTGGAGGACCCTCTGGCGTTCGTCGCCCAGTACCAGACGCGGTTCCGGGCCGCCCCGGGCGACGACCTCCCGGTTTTTCACGGTGGCCTGGTGGGCTATTTCGGCTACGATACCGTTCGTTACGTCGAGCCCAGGCTGCGCCAGAGCGCGCCGCCGGATCGACTGGGCACGCCCGATATCCTGTTGATGCTGTCGGACGAAGTGCTGGTGTTCGATAACCTGGCCGGGACTATCCGCGTGGTCGTCAACGCCGACCCCGGGGTCGATCACGCGCTGGATCGCGCGCTGGACCGGGTCGATGAACTGACGGCGCGGTTGCGTCAACCCATGCCGCCACTACCGGATGTGGCCCTGGGTGACTGCGATACCGCCGGGCTGGAAGCGCGTGCGGAAACCAACGTGGATCGCGAGACCTATGAATCATGGGTAGGACGGGTCAAGCAATACGTGCTCGCCGGCGACGTGATGCAGGTAGTGCCGTCGCGACGCATGAGCCTGCCCTTCGGTGCTCCTCCGCTTAACCTCTACCGGGCCCTGCGCAATCTCAACCCGTCGCCCTACATGTATTACCTGGATCTCGGCGACTTTCATATCGTCGGCTCTTCACCGGAGATTCTTGCCCGTCTGGAGAAAGGGCTGGTCACCGTGCGCCCGATCGCAGGCACCCGGCGACGCGGCCGCGACGAGGCCGAGGATGCGGCTATGGAAGCCGAGCTGCTGGCCGACCCCAAGGAGATCGCCGAGCACCTCATGCTGATTGACCTGGGGCGCAACGACGTTGGCCGTATTGCCCAGACCGGTACCGTGCAGGTCACCGAAAAAATGATTGTCGAACGCTACTCCCACGTGATGCATATCGTGTCCAACGTCACCGGGCGCCTGCGCCCGGGGCGCTCGGCGATCGATGTCCTGCGGGCGACACTGCCGGCGGGCACGCTCAGCGGCGCTCCCAAGATCCGGGCAATGGAAATTATCGACGAGCTCGAGCCGGCAAAACGGGGCATCTACGGCGGCGCGGTGGGTTACCTCTCCTGGGCGGGTGATATGGACACGGCGATCGCGATCCGCACCGCGGTGGTAAAGGACGGCCGCCTGCATATACAGGCGGGTGGCGGCGTGGTCGCCGACTCTGACCCGGCGCTCGAGTGGAAGGAAACCTGCAACAAGGCCCGGGCGATGTTTCGCGCGGCGTCGATGGTGCTCTCCGGCGGAGATGGACGATGAGTCGCCGGGCGTATCGGCCGGCCGCTCAGGATTCGAGGAGACAGTCGGATGCTTGAATCACTCAGGGATTACTCGAATCCGCACTCGTTGGGCTCGCGTTTTCGTCGCAAGCGGTTCCGCCGGGTCGAGGCGATGGTGCGCGACGTGTTGAGTCGACAGGAACGCTGCCGCATTTTCGACGTCGGGGGTACGGCCGTCTACTGGCAGTTGATGGCGCCCGAGCTTCTCAGGCGGTGTGAGATTACGGTCTCCAACCTGGAGCACCCTGAAGGCGGTGGGCAGGATAGCAACGTTCCCGCTATTGGCACGTTCACCTATCACTGTGGAGATGGGTGCGACCTCAACACCATCGAAGACGACAGCTACGACATCGCGCACTCGAATTCGGTGGTCGAACACGTGGGCAGTTTTTCCCAGATGCTGCGCTTCGCCGGCGAGCTGCGACGGGTCGGCCGCTACTACTACGTACAGACGCCGAACCAGTGGTTCCCTGTCGAGCCCCATTTTGGCGCGCTGTTCGTGCACTGGCTGCCGCTCCCGCTGAGGGCACGACTATTGACGTGGTGGGGGGTCGGGTTTCTGGAGAAGTCGGCGACGCTGTCCGACGCCTACGCGCGCGTGGAGTCCATCAACCTGATCGACCGGCGGGGTGTCAGGGAACTGTTCCCCGATGCGATCGTGAAGCGCGAACGCTTGCTGCTTTTAACCAAGTCGATCATCGCGATGGGGCCGGCAGACCGCCTCGAGCACGTTTTCCGTGGGTAGCAGTGTTCCAGCTCGTCGGCAGGGTGGGGGCCGTGAACGGCTACAACCGTCGCCGGCTGCGGCCGGGCGCTCGCCGTGCGCTGTCGTCGGTTCAATCTGTCTCCATTGGCGGGGTACACCATGTTGCTGATGATCGATAATTACGATTCTTTCACGTATAACATCGTGCAGTATCTCGGAGAGCTCGGCGAGGATGTTCATGTCGTGCGCAATGACGAGATTTTACCGTCGGCGATCAATGAGCTGCGCCCGACGCGGATCGTGATTTCACCCGGGCCCTGCACTCCCGACCAGGCGGGCATCTCCATGGCGGTCATCGAGCGCTACGCGGGTGAGTTGCCGATTCTGGGTATCTGCCTCGGCCACCAGTGTATCGGGCAGGTCTATGGTGGTGAGGTGGTTCGCGCGAGGCAGGTCATGCACGGCAAGACGTCGCCGATACACCATCGCGGTGAGGGTGTTTTCCGGGGCTTGAGCCAGCCGTTTGAGGCGACTCGCTATCACAGTCTGGTCGTGGCCCGTGATACGTTGCCCGACTGCCTGGAAGTAACGGCCTGGACCTGCACGCCGGAGGGGGGTGTGGACGAGATCATGGGCATCCGCCACCGAGGCTTGGCGCTGGAGGGTGTCCAGTTTCACCCGGAATCGATCCTCACCGATCACGGGCATGATTTGCTGCGGAATTTTCTCGAACAGTAGGGACGAAGCGGATGAAGATTCAAGAGGCGCTGGAACAACTGGTCACAAAACGGGACCTCAGCCGCGATGAGACAGCGGCGGTCATGCGCGAAGTCATGTCCGGCGGCGCCACGGACGCCCAGATCGGCGCACTCCTGGTCGCCCTGCGCATGAAGGGTGAGACCCCTGCGGAGATTGCCGGCGCGGCACAGGTGATGCGGGAGATGGCCACCCCGGTCGATGTGACCGGTGACCACCTCGTCGACCTGGTGGGTACCGGCGGCGACGGCGCCAACCTGTTCAATGTCTCGACCGCTGCGAGCTTCGTCACCGCGGCTGCCGGTGCCCAGGTCGCCAAGCACGGCAACCGCTCCGTCTCCAGCACCAGCGGCAGTTCCGACGTACTCGAATACCTGGGTGTCCCGCTCGACCTGTCCCCGCGCCAGGTGGCCCGGGCAATCGTGGAGGTCGGGGTGGGGTTCATGTTTGCGCCGGCGCATCACCGCGCCATGCGCCACGCCGTCGGCCCGCGCCGGGAACTGGGGATGCGTACGCTGTTCAATATTCTGGGGCCGCTGACCAATCCGGCGGGGGTCAAACGGCAGCTCGTCGGTGTTTTCGCCCCCGAGCTCTGTGAGCCGTTGGCTCAGGTGCTGCAGGCCCTTGGCAGTGAGCACGTGATGGTGGTGCATGCCGCCGATGGCCTCGATGAAGTGTCAATCGCGAGTCCCACCGAAGTGACCGAACTGAAAGCGGGCAGCATCAGCAGCTACCGGCTCTGTCCTGAAGACGTTGGCATGGAGCGGCAGAGTCTCGATGGGCTGGCGGTTACCAGCAGTGGTGAGTCCGCGGCGTTGATCCGCTCGGCATTGTCGGGGCGCGACGAGCGCCTGGCGCGCAAGGCGGCCTCGATCATTGCCCTCAATGCCGGCGCCTGTATCTACGTCAGCGGCATTGCGGTGACCCTCGCGGACGGCGTCGCCATGGCCGAGGATATCATCGCCAGCGGGCAGGCTAGGGAAAAGCTCAAGGAGTTCGTCGATTTCACCCAGATGATGAAGCAGGGAGAGTCGTGATGGCCCATTCCGGTACTCAGCGCGGGCCCGCGTTTCTGCGCGAGATACTCGCCCGCAAGCGCGAAGAGGTGCGCGAACGCTCGGCCGTGCGCGGGCTGGCGAGCCTCGAGGCGGGCATTCGGGAGCAGGCGCCCGCGCGGGGGTTCGCGGCGGCGCTGGTGCGGGCGGTCGCCGCTGGCGATGCCGCGGTTATCGCCGAGGCGAAGAAGGCCTCGCCGAGCAAGGGTGTTATCCGCGCCGACTTCGATCCCGTACAGATCGCGACCAGTTATGCGCGCGGCGGTGCGACCTGCTTGTCCGTCCTGACCGATATCGATTTCTTTCAGGGCTCGGACGAATACCTCCGTCAGGCGCGGGCGGCCTGTGACCTGCCGGTGTTGCGGAAGGACTTCACGCTGGATCCGTACCAGGTGGTTGAGGCGCGTGCCATCGGCGCCGACGCGGTGTTGTTGATTGTGGCGGCCCTGTCAGATGGCCAGCTGTTGGAACTGGAGCACTGCGCGCGTGAAGTAGGCCTCGATGTGCTGGTCGAAGTCCACGACGAGGCAGAACTGGAGCGCGCGCTGGCGCTCGATACGCCGCTGGTCGGGGTCAATAACCGCGACCTGCGCAGCTTCGACACGAGTCTGCAGGTGACTCTGGACCTGCTGCCGCGCGTACCGGAGGACCGCCTCGCGATTACCGAGAGCGGGATTCACAGCCGGGACGATGTTGAGCGCATGCGCGAACGCGGTGTGCATGCATTTCTTGTCGGCGAGACGTTTATGCGTGCCGCCGATCCCGGGGAGAGGTTGGGCGAGCTGTTTAGGGCCGCCAGTTAAAACAGCCCCGGACCCGCGCGGGACACGGCAACAATGGCCGAACAACCGCCGAATTTCCCGCGGTCAACAGGGATTGTCGGCCTATTGCCCGCGCCCTGCGATGTCGGCTGAGCCACCCTTTTACGCCGGCTAGCGCGTCCCGAAGACGACGATGGTCTTGCCGGCGACGGAGATCAGTCCATCCTCTTCCAGCGATTTCAGCACCCGGCCTGCCATTTCGCGGGAGCACCCGACAATTTTACCCAGTTCCTGACGGGTGATCTTGATCTGCATCCCGTCAGGGTGGGTCATCGCGTCCGGTTCCTTGCAGAGATCCAGCAGGGTGTGGGCGATGCGGCCGGCGACGTCGACGAAGGCGAGGTTTTTTAGCTTGAGGGTGGTCTGCCGCAGTCTCAGGTTTATCTGGCGCGCGATGGCGAACAGGATATCGGGGAACTGGCTGCGAATCTGGTGAAAGCGCTCGTAGGAGATCTCTGCCACTTCGCACTGGTTCTTGGCCACGATGGCCGCGCTGCGCATCTCTCCATCGGTGGTGAACAGGCCCATTTCGCCGAAAAAGTCCCCCGGGTTGAGGTAGGCGACGACCATCTTGTGGTCGGGGTCTTCGTCGTCCTCGACCATCACCGACACGGAGCCGTCCAGAATCAGGTACAGCGTGTCACTCAGGGTGCCCTCGGTCAGTATCTCGCTCTTGGCGCGGTAGTCACGACGCTGGCAGTGGCGCAGGAACTGCTCGACGTTGGGAATGGCGTTGATGACCTGTGGCTTGATCAATGGACTGCTCCTTGCTTCGAACCCCGGGTGTCAGGATTTTTTACAAGTTTAACCCAGTCGCGGGTACAGTTTCAGCCGCAATCTGGGCTTTCCTGCGGAAAAGGCAGCGCGCGCAGGTGGGTATGCGCCGCCCGGTCTTATCCATTACACTGCGCCCTCAGCGCGTTGGAGGGGCTGTGAATGCAGGCGACGGTGAAGTGGGTGGACGGGGCCATGTTCCTGGGAGAATCCGGCAGTGGTCACACCCTGGTGATGGACGGGGCCGCCGAGCAGGGCGGGCGTAATCTCGGTGTTCGCCCGATGGAGGCGCTGCTGCTGGGTGTGGGCGGTTGCTCGGCCTACGATGTCATGGCGATGCTGCGCAAGGCACGCCAGCAGGTGGTCGATTGTCGCGTGGAGATGGACGCCGAACGCGCCGACGCAGTGCCTGCGGTGTTCACCCGCATAGCGATGCACTTCGTGGTCACCGGCAGGGCTTTGAAGGACACCCAGGTCAGGCGGGCCGTGGAGCTGTCTGCTGAAAAGTACTGCTCGGCCTCGATCATGCTCGGCGCCGCCGGCGTCGAGATTTCCCACAGCTATGAGGTAGTCGAAGACGCCGCCTGAGGGGCTCTAGATGCGGTAGCTGGTTTCGGTCATCAGCCGTGAGACCCCGGTCATGGCTTTTTTGACCCGGTCAGGGAATTCCGTACCCCCTGCTGCCAGCGCATTTTCGCCGTGCCTTTCTTCATCTTCCAGCATCTGCTGCAGAATCAACTGGGACTTGTGATCCTGCTCGGGCAGTTGCTGCAGGTGGTCGCGCAGATGTTGGCTGACCCGCTCCTCGGTGGCCGCCACGAACCCGAGGCTGACGTTGTCGCCGATGGCGCCGGCCAGCGCACCCAGGGCGAAGGAGGCCGCGTACCAGACGGGATTGAGCACGCTGGTCGGGCTGTCGAGTTCACGCAGACGCTCCTCGCACCAGACCAGGTGGTCGACCTCCTCTGCGGCTGCCTGCTCCATCTCGCGCCTGATGTCGGGTAGCCGGGCGGTGAGCGCCTGGCCCTGGTACAGCGCCTGCGCGCACACCTCCCCCGTATGGTTGACGCGCATCAGCCCGGCCACGTGTTTGCGTTCGTCCGGCGCCAGTTCCGCTTCGCCGTGGCCGGCGGCGGGTGATGGTCTGGCGGCGTTGTGGCCGCCGCTGTTGTTGAGGGTGCGCAGTGCGCTGTCGGCTTCGCTCAGCAGTCGGTCGATCAGCGACAGGCGTCGAGGTCGATGCATCCGATTACTCCTGTCAGGGCTGTCTATCTTCGTTACTATAACGTGCCAGCGCCCGCCAACCAATGTCGCGACGCAGGGTGACCCCGTCCCAGTGCAGCTGCCCGGCCGCCTCGTAGCAGGCCTCGCGCGCGGCGGCAATATCATCGCCCAGTGCGGTAACGCACAGGACGCGGCCACCGCTGGTGACCACCTGGTCGCCCTCCAGGGTTGTTCCCGCATGGAAGACCGTTACCGTCTCGCCGAAATCCGTATCGAGGCCGGTAATGGGCCGTCCCTTCGCGTAGCTGCCCGGATAGCCCTCGGCGGCCAGCACCACGCCGATGGCGCAGCGACTGTCCCACTCGACCTGCGCCCGGTCCAGTTGCTTGTCCAGCGCCGCTTCGCACAGCCCGACGAGGTCTGACTGGAGGCGCATCATGATCGGCTGTGTTTCCGGGTCGCCGAAACGGCAGTTGTACTCGATCACCCGGGGTTCGCCGGCCGGCGTAATCATCAGCCCGGCATACAAAAAGCCGGTGTACGGGTTACCCTCGCTCGCCATGCCGCGTACCGTGGGTTCGATGACATCGCGCATGATCCTGTCGTGGGTGGCCCGGTCGACCACCGGGGCCGGGGAGTAGGCCCCCATGCCACCCGTGTTGGGCCCGGTGTCCCCTTCGCCGATGCGCTTGTGGTCCTGTGACGTCGCCATCGGCAGGATGTGCTCACCATCGACCATGACGATGAAGCTGGCCTCTTCGCCGGTAAGGAATTCCTCGATGACAACACGGCAGCCGGCATCGCCGAAGGCATTGCCGGAGAGCATGTCGTGCACCGCGGCCTCGGCCTCCGCCAGTGAGGTGGCGACGATCACACCCTTGCCCGCTGCGAGTCCGTCCGCCTTGATAACGATCGGCGCGCCACGCTCCCGCAGGTAGGCGAGTGCCGGTTCCACTTCGGTGAAATTGGCATAGGCCGCGGTGGGGATGTCGTGCCGGGCCAGGAAATCCTTGGTGAAGGCCTTGGAACCCTCGAGCTGTGCCGCGCCCCGGCGCGGGCCGAAGCAGCGCAGGCCCTTCGCCTCGAAGTGATCGACAATACCCGCCACCAGCGGCGCTTCCGGGCCGACCAGGGTCAGCGCGACGTCGTTGGCGGTCACGAAGTCGGCAAGCGCATCGAAATCCATGGGGTCCAGGGGCACGTTCTCGATGCCGCTCTCCGCCGCTGTTCCCGCATTTCCGGGTGCGACGTACACCGTACTGACCCGTGGAGAGCGCGACGTCTTCCAGGCCAGTGCATGCTCGCGGCCACCGCCGCCGATAATCAGTACTTTCATCGCCGATTTTCCGTGTGGTTTGGGACCGCACCGCTCAGCGGGGCGGATTGCCATTCTTCAGAGGTACCCTAGTGCCTGAAGTGGCGCACGCCGGTGAACACCATCGCCATATCGTGTTCGTCCGCCGCGGCGATCACTTCCTCGTCGCGGATCGAACCACCCGGCTGAATCACGGCGGCGATGCCGGCTTGGCCGGCGCTGTCGATACCGTCCCGGAAGGGGAAGAAAGCATCGGAGGCCATCACCGAGCCACGGACCTCGAGGCCCGCGTGTTCCGCCTTGATGGCGGCGATGCGGGCGGAATTGATGCGGCTCATCTGGCCCGCACCCACGCCCACGGTCTGACCGTGGCGGGCATACACGATGGCGTTCGACTTGACGAAAGCGGCCACCTTCCAGGCAAACACCAGGTCCTTTATCTGTTGCTCGCTGGGCTGTCGCCGGGACACGATCCTGAGCCCCGAGTCGGCGAGCAGCTCGACGTCCCGGTCCTGGACCAGCAGGCCGCCGTTGACACGTTTGTAATCGAGGGCGGGTTGCAGCGGCCCCCAGTCTCCCGAATTGAGCAGGCGGACGTTTTTCTTGGCGGCAACGGCCGTGGCTGCGGTGGCGTCGACGCCCGGGGCGATAATCACCTCGACGAACTGGCGTTCGACGATGGCCGCGGCCGTGTCGGCGTCGAGTGGCCGGTTGAAGGCGATAATCCCGCCAAAGGCCGACTCGGGGTCGGTAGCGAACGCGAGGTCGTAGGCTTCCCTGATCGTCGCCGCGACTGCCACACCACAGGGGTTGGCGTGCTTTACAATCACGCAGGCGGGTTGCTCGAAGCTCTTTACGCACTCCAGTGCGGCGTCGGTGTCGGCGACATTGTTGTAAGACAGCGCCTTACCCTGTAATTGCGTGGCGCCGGCAATAGAGCCCGGGGGGAGATCGCGCTCGACGTAGAAGGCGGCTTTCTGGTGGGGGTTTTCACCGTAACGCATCTCTTCCACCCGGTGAAACTGGGTATTGAACGTGCGTGGAAACGCTTCGCTGCCCCCCGGAACATGGCGGCCGAAGTAGTTGGCGATGGCGCCGTCATAGGCCGCCGTATGTTCATAGGCGCGAATGGCGAGGTCGAACCGGGTCGCGAGCAGGGTGGCGCCGTCGTTATCCGCCATCTCGGCGGTGACGTCGGCGTAATCTGCCGCGTTGACCACGATGGTCACTGCTGCATGATTCTTGGCGGCGGCCCGGACCATGGTCGGCCCACCGATGTCGATGTTCTCGACAGCGTCCTCGCGCGTGCAGTCCGGGTCGGCGACGGTGGCCTCGAAGGGATAAAGGTTGACCACCACCATGTCGATGGGGGCGATGCCGTGTTCCTCCATGACGGGCTCGTCCACGCCCCGCCTCGCCAATATGCCGCCATGGACTTTGGGGTGCAGTGTCTTGACGCGGCCGTCCATCATCTCGGGGAAGCCGGTGTAATCCGCCACCTCGATCACGTTCAGGCCGTGCTCATTCAGCAGGCGCCAGGTTCCGCCCGTGGAAATCAACTCCACTCCCATTTCGCTCAACGCGCGGGCGAATTCCACGATGCCGGTCTTGTCTGAAACACTCAGCAGTGCACGTTTGATGCGGACCGGATGGGTGTCGGTCATCGTCCGCTCCGGGCGCGGCCGTTGCCGAGCAGGTCGTACTGTTTGAGCTTCTTGCGCAGGGTGCCCCGATTGAGCCCCAGCATCAGTGACGCCTTGGTCTGGTTATTGCCGGTGTATGCCATGATCTGCTCGAGGAGGGGAGCCTCCACTTCGGCGAGCACCATCTGGTAGACCTCCGTGGAAAGCTGGCCGTCGAGCTGCTGCAGGTACTCGCTGACGGTTCGCGTGACGGCTTCACGCAGGGGTGACACCGATGCTGACCGGGTCTGTGGGGCGCCTTTCTCGGCGGGGGTGTGCAGGCGCTCAGGCATGCTCATGCTGCCAATACCTCGCTGTTTGTCTGGTCATGTGCTTGTTGTATGAAGTGCAGCTGGTCGCTGGCGGTGTCCAGCTGGTTGAAGCGGCGCTTCAGGTCGGGGTCACTGCTGTTGTGCTGGAGGAACCAGCCCACATGCTTGCGTGCAATGCGCACGCCCATGAATTCGCCATAAAACTCGTGCAGAGCAAGCAGGTGCTGGCGCAACAACCCGAAGCGCCGGGTCGAATCCGGTTCCGGTGGGCAATGGCCGGTTTCGAGGTAGGTGGCGATCTGGCCGCAGAGCCAGGGCCGGCCCTGGGCGGCGCGCCCGATCATCACACCGGCCGCGTTTGTCCGCGCCATCACCTCTGCGGCGCGCTGTGGTGAATCGATATCCCCGTTGGCAAACACGGGCAGATCCACGGCGGCGACGATGTCGGCAATGGTTTCGTACTCCACTTCCCCCCGGAACGCACAGGCGCGTGTGCGACCGTGCACCGCCAGCGCCTGAATGCCCGTATCCTGGGCGATCCGGGCGATGGCGACGCCGTTGCGCGCCTCCGGCGAGGGGCCGGTCCGCATTTTCAGCGTCACCGGCACGTCGGTGGCTCTCACCACCGCGGTCAGTATCTCCGCGACCAGCGTCGGGTCGGCCAGCAGTGCGGAACCAGCCGCCTTGCGACAGACTTTCTTCGCCGGGCAGCCCATATTGATGTCGATGACCTGGGCGCCCAGATCGACGTTATAGCGAGCCGCGTCGGCCATCTGTTGCGGATTGTTGCCCGCGATCTGAACCGACCGGGGCGAGCACTCGGCATCGTGGCGACTGCGCAGGCGAGTCTTCCTGGAATGGCGCAGCTCGGGGTTGCTGGTGATCATTTCCGATACCACCAGCCCGGCGCCCAATTCCGCGCACAGGCGACGGAACGGCAGGTCGGTGACGCCGGCCATGGGGGCCAGTGCCACGCGATTGGAAAGGGTGTAGGGGCCTATCTGCATCGCCGGGATAAGACTGCGGTTGCCGAAGGGCAGGCAATGATACTTGAGAGGCTCGAGCCGGGAAAGCGCCAGTTGGGAAATTTTCCGTTGGCGTGGGCGTCCCCGGCCTGGGTGTCGCGGTCGTGGCGCCCGGTCGTGGGGTTGCCGGGCAGGATTATTCCGGCATGAACCCCTGCAGGCAGACCCAGCCGTCCTCGCCGGTCGCAGCTGCCAGCTCGATGCGGTCAGCGTAGTGCTCACACACGGCTGTGGCCTGGGTTTCCAACAGACCGGACAACAGCAGCCGCCCGCCCGGACGCAGCAGCTGGAGGAGGGTAGCGGAGAGTTCCAGCAGCGGTCCTGCCAGGATGTTGGCGACGACCGTGTCGGCTTGCCCGTTCCACGCTTCCAGGTCCACCTCGCCGGGCAGTGCCACGTCCAGGTGACCGGCTGCAACGCCATTGCGGGTGGCGTTGTCGACAGTGGCCACGAGCGCCTGCGGGTCGGTGTCGACACCGAGGGCCCGGGTGGCGCCCAGTTTCAGGGCAGCGACCGCCAGAATTCCCGAGCCGCAGCCGTAATCGACGATCCGCTGGCCCGAGAGGTCTGCGGCCTCCAGGGCCGCCAGGCAGAGCGCAGTGGTAGGGTGGGTTCCGGTGCCGAAGGCAAGCCCGGGATCCAGCAGCAGGTTGATGGCCTCCGGGTCGGGCGGTTCCTGCCAGCTCGGGCACACCCAGAGCCGCTGCCCGAAGCGCATGGGTCGGTAATGCTGCATCCACTCCCGTTCCCAGTCCTTGTCCTCGAGAATTTCGATGCGCAGGCCGGCGTCCTGCAGCGGGCGTTGGGGGAGTTGTTCGAGGACGCCCGGCATTTCGGTATCCGCCGGAAACAGGCCGGTCAGCCGGGTCTGGCGCCACAATGGAGTCTCGCCCACCCCGGGTTCGAGTACCGGGTCGTCCGCATTGTCCTCCAGTGTGACGGCGACGGCGCCGGCGGCGAGCAGTGCCTCCTCGAGGGTTGCGACGTCGCCCGGGACCGTGTCGAGACGCAGTTGCAGCCAGCTCATTGCCAGCCGCGGTTGCGGTTCCTAGACCCAGTCTTCAAGTTTGCTCTCGAGGTAGTGAATGCTGACGCCTCCGGCCACGAAGCCACGGTCGCGCACCAGGTCCCGGTGCAGCGGTGTGTTGGTACGAATGCCTTCCACGATGAGTTCGTCGAGGGCCTGGCGCATGCGCGCCAGGGCGGTCTCCCGATCGTGGCCGTAGCTGATGACCTTGGCGATCAGCGAATCGTAGAACGGTGGTACGGTGTAGCCGTCGTACAGGTGGGAGTCTACCCGGATACCCGGGCCACCCGGGGCGTGGTAGGTCGTGACCCGGCCCGGCGACGGCAGGAAATTCTGCGGGTCCTCCGCATTGATGCGGCACTCGAATGCGTGACCGCTAAATTTGATGTCGCTCTGGGTCAGCGCCAGCGGTTCACCGCTGGCGATCCGGAGCTGTTCGCGGACGATGTCGATGCCGGTGATCAGTTCGGTGACCGGGTGCTCCACCTGGATGCGGGTATTCATCTCGATGAAGTAGAAGTTGCCGTCTTCATAGAGAAACTCGAACGTACCCGCGCCACGGTAGTCGATGTCGATGCAGGCCTTGACACAGGCGGCGGCCACCTCGTCGCGCACGTCCTGGGGTATGCCTGGTGCGGGTGCCTCTTCGATGATCTTCTGGTGCCGTCGCTGCAGGGAACAGTCCCGGTCACCGAGGTGAATCGCTTTACCCTGGCCGTCGGCAATGACCTGGATCTCGACGTGGCGGGGCTTCTGCAGAAACTTTTCCAGGTAGACCACGTCGGAGCCGAATGCTGCGGCGGCTTCTGACTGGGTCACCTGCACTGAGCTGATCAGGACCGCTTCGTTGTGCACCACCCGCATGCCGCGGCCACCGCCGCCGGCGGCGGCCTTGATAATTACCGGAAAGCCGATCTCGCGGGCGATGCGCAGGGTTCGCTCGCTGTCCTCCGTCAACGGTCCATCGGAGCCGGGTACGGTCGGTACCCCGGCCTGTTTCATTGCCTGGATGGCCGAGACCTTGTCGCCCATCAGCCGGATGGTGTCCGCCCTGGGGCCGGCGAAAATGAATCCGCTCTTTTCCACCTGCTCGGCGAAGTCGGCGTTTTCGGCGAGGAAACCATAGCCCGGGTGGATGACGTCGGCATTGGTGAGCTCGGCAGCGCTGATGATAGCCGGTACGTTGAGATAGCTCTCGTGGGACGACGGCGGGCCGATACACACTGCCTCGTCGGCGAGACGGACGTGCATGAGTTCGCGGTCGGCGGTTGAGTGAACGGCGACCGTTTCGATGCCCAACTCCTTGCAGGCTCGCAATATCCGCAGTGCGATTTCGCCGCGATTGGCGATCAGCAATTTTTCCAGCTTGGGCATCCGGGCTTCCTCTGGTTGTCAACGTCGGGTGGCGACGCCGTCTGTCAGGCGATGGAAATCAGCGGCTGGTCGAACTCGACCGGCTCCCCGTTCTCCACCAGGATGGCCTCTATGCGGCCCGCGGTATCCGCTTCGATCTGGTTCATCATTTTCATGGCTTCCACGATGCAGATGACGTCGCCGACCTTGACCTGTTGACCGACCTCCACGAACGAGGGAGAACTCGGCGCCGGCGAGCGATAAAACGTGCCGACCATCGGCGACTTGATGACGTGTCCTTCCGCTTGCGGCTCCGGGGCAGGGGCGGGTGCCGGAGCCTGTGCCGCGGGCGGAACGGCGGGCGCCGGCTGAGGCTGCTGCGGGGCGTAGGCCGGGGGGGGCGCCGTCGCAGCCCACTGCGCCATGTGGCGGCTGATGCGCACCGACTCCTCGCCTTCCTTTATTTCGATTTCATCGATATTGGACTCCTCCAGCAACTCGATGAGTTTTTTTACCTTGCGAATGTCCATAGTGACGTCCTCTGGCTATGTCTGTTGCTGTTCGACGGCGCGGATAGCGGCATGCAATCCGAGTTCGTATCCCTGGGCACCCAGTCCACAGATGACGCCCTCGGCAATATCTGAAAAATACGAGTGGCGGCGGAAGTCTTCCCGGGCGTGGATATTGGAGAGGTGTACTTCGATGAACGGGATGGCGACCGCACTCAGCGCGTCGCGTATAGCGACACTGGTGTGAGTAAAGGCCGCGGGATTGATTAGAATGAAGTGCACGCCCTCGCGCCGGGCTTCCTGTATACGCTCCACCAGCTCGTACTCGGCGTTGCTCTGCATGCTGAGCAGATGATGGCCGCCATCCCGGGCCAGCTGTTGCAGGCGCTGGTCTATACCCGCCAGCGTGGTGCTGCCGTACACGTCGGGTTCTCGCTCCCCCAGCAGGTTGAGGTTGGGCCCGTGGATTACCAGGATCGTGGCCATGTGCCTGACGGCCTCTGAATGGCGGCAGATCGCCGATTGTGGCGCAATCGGCAGGGCATGTCCAGAACTAAGAGATTTTTGGGAGTTTGGCTACATATGCCTGCTGATTTGCCGGAGATAGATGGTTTTACCCGGGTTTGGTCGCGGCGGGAAGCCTCATCTCAGGTTTTTCCCGCTTTGCGCTCGCCGGCGGCGACACGCAACCCGTTTTCGGGGGCGACGGCCTGCAGCGCTTCCAGTACCGTGGATTTTGTCAGCACTTGCGGCAGGGTCTGCGCGGGCAGTTCCGGGTCGGCCGGGTAGAGCAGGTAGAGGGGAATGCCGGTGCGGCCGTGGCGGCGCAGCAGGGCGGCAATGTCGGCATTGTAACTGGTCCAGTCTGCGACCATGTAGGTGACCCCGGTGCGCTCAAACGCGTCGCGGATTTCCGCGGTGTACAGCACCGCCTGTTCGTTGGCGATGCAGGTGATACACCAGTCCGCCGTCACGTCGACAAACACCGCCTGGCCTGCCTCGCGGCGCGCCCTGACCTCGCTGTCGGACCATGCCACGAAGCCGTTGTCCCCGGTCGGCTGCACGGTGCGAGGCGTTTCGCCACGCCAGGCGCCCAGGCCGATCGCGCCGAGGACGCACAGGGCGGCGACTCCCTTTGCCCAGTTGCTCCCCCGCCACAGCCAGAGACCCATTACCAGCAGGAGTGCGCCCGCCAGCGCGGCCGCCATGGTATCCACCCCGGCCTGCTTGCCCGCCACCCAGAAAAGCCAGATGGCGGTGGCATACAATGGAAACGCGAGCAACTGCTGCAGGGTCTGCATCCAGGGCCCCGGCCGCGGCATGAAGCGCCGCAATACGGCACTGTAGCTGAGCGCCAGCAATGGCGCAGCCATGCCCACCCCCAGGGCCGCAAAAACCAGCAGAGCCGTCGCGGGCGGGCGGGCGACGGCGTAGCCCAGGGCCGTGCCCATAAATGGGGCCGTGCAGGGACTGGCCACGACCACGGCGAGAACGCCGGTAAAGAAGCTGCCGCTGAGACCGCCGCGCCCGGCGAGATCGCTGCCCGTGTTCATGAGCCCGGCACCGAGGTGGATCCAGCCCGACAATGCCAGCCCCATTACCACGAACAGGTAGGCCAGGGCGATGACGAAACCGGGTGACTGTAGCTGAAATCCCCAGCCCACTGCGCGCCCCGCTTGCTGCAGGGCGATCAGGACCCCCGCCACCAGCACGAAGCTGCTGACCACGCCGAGCGCGTAAATCCAGGCCTGGGCATGGCGGTCGGCCTCGCTGCTGCGGGCAAAACCCAGCACCTTGAGCGACAGGACCGGGAACACGCAGGGCATCAGGTTGAGAATGGCACCACCGAGGGCGGCCAGCAGCAGTATCTTCAACAGGCCCGCATCGGTGCCGCCCTCCGTGACCGCATCGGCGGTGTTGCCCGCCACCGCCTCGATGCTGCGCACCTCCCCGGTGTCCAGGCTGACCGCAAAGTAACGGCTGGTCGGCGGGTAACAGAGGCCTGCGTCCGCGCAGCCCTGGTAGGTAACAGTCAGGGTGGTTTCACCTGCGGGGCGCCGCGCCGGGGACAGCCCGATGTCCGCCGAATGGTAGTACACCTTCACCTGACCGAAGTATTCGTCCTCCCGCTCCAGCGCCTCCGGCAGATCGGCGTCCACGGCAATGCGATCATTTCCCTGGTCAAGCGCAAACTGGAAGCGATGTTGGTAGAGATAGTAGCCCTCGTGTATCTGCCAGTAGGCACGCAGCCCGCCGTTGTCCCCGACCTCGATCGCAAGCTGGTAGGCCTCGTCGACCGGCAGGAAGTCCGGCTGGGACCCCGACGCTCCGAAGGGGGCCGTGTCGGCCGAGGTGCGCAACTGTGCGTGGCACAATGCTGTGGCCAGCAATAGCAGCAGGGCGAGGCAAGCACGCATTGTGACTCCTTCAGAAGCAAACGGGTTGCCGGCGCGTGTGTCGGCCGTGCGGCCGGTGGTCGGCCGTTGCGGATTGTAGCAGTCGGGAGACGCCAGCCCAACGACATCACGCTGTCGGGTCAAACACAGACCGGCAGATGCTATAGTAGTACGACGTCGGCGGCGGCCGGGAGTTTCATTTGGAGATCACTGATGCAGGAACGCAGGTTTCTGTTGGCGATGGTATGTCTGGGGCTGGTTGCAGTGCCCCCGGGCGTGGCTGACCCCTTATCACCCGGTGAGGGTGGGGACGCGGTGCAGGTACACGACGCCTGGGTGCGCGCGATGCCGCCGGGCCAGACCCGCACCGCGGCCTACCTGACGGTGCACAATCCCGGCCCCGGCGCTGTTACCGTAACCGGGGCGCGGGCCGATGTCGCCGGTCGCACCGAAATGCACAACAGCCTCGAAGTCGACGGCATGATGCGCATGGAGCCGGTTGCCGAACTGCCGGTCCCGGCCGGGGCCCGGGTAGCGTTCAGCCCCGGCGGGCTGCATCTGATGCTGATGGACCTGCAGCGGGTGCCAGCGGTCGGGGAGCGGGTCAGTGTGTGCCTGGAAATCGCGGACCGGCCGCCGGCCTGTGCGTCGGCTCCCGTCCAGCGTGACGCGGGGACGTCCGCCAGTGACGCACACAGGCACCACCCACCGTCTTGACGTGCGGGAACGGGAGGCGGCGGCAGCTCGCTCCTTGCAAGGCGGGCATTTTCACCCAATGGAGGCAGATCTGATATGGCGGGATTCATCAACACCCTGAGGGACTTCATGCCACAGCACAGTATCGTCAGGGGCGTCCTCGTCGCTCTCGTTATCTACCTGTTGGTGGCGGTGCTGCTCGGTATCTACTGGAGCATGACTCCGAAGCCCTTCGATGTCGGGGAACGGGCCGCGCGGTACGCCGCAGAGGATGGCGGTACCGTGGTCACCGGCTCCGTCACCACCGCGACATTGATGGGTATCGTCGAAACCCTGCTTGAGAAACCCGGCGGCTTCATCAAGAACGACCGTTTCCCGCCCGGCCTGTGGCTGGACAACATGCCTTGGTGGGAGTACGGAGCCCTCATCCAGGTGCGCGATGCCGCGCGCGCCATGCGCGAGGCCTACAGCCGCTCGCAGTCACAATCGACGGAAGACCCGGACCTGGCCGCCGCCGAACCCCGCTACAATTTCAACACCGACAGCTGGATACTCCCCGCCTCGGAGTCGGAATACCGTAAGGGCCTGAAATACACGAGGAACTATTTCCGTCGGCTGTCCGATGAGACCCAACCGGACGCCCAGTTCTACGCCCGCGCCGACAACCTGAGCTACTGGCTGGCGACGGTGGAGACGCGGCTCGGCAGCCTCTCGCAACGGCTGAGTGCCAGCGTTGGCCAGCGCCGTTTGAATACGGACCTGGCCGGCGACGCCAGTGCGACCCAGTCGACGCAGACCCCCGCCGAGCGCATGATCCAGACGCCCTGGACGGAGATCGACGACGTGTTTTTCGCCGCCCGCGGAGGCTCCTGGGCCCTCATCCTTCTGCTGCGTGCCGCCGAAGTGGACTTCGCCGAGGTGCTGCGGAAAAAGAACGCGAGGGTGAGTCTGCAGCAGATCATCCGCGAGCTGGAGAGCACCCAGGACCAGATCTGGAGCCCGATGATCCTCAACGGCACCGGCTTCGGGTTCTGGGCCAACCACTCGCTGGTGATGGCCTCCTATATCAGTCGGGCCAATGCGGCAATCATTGATCTCCGGGAGCTGCTGGCGCGGGGTTGAACCACCGCAAGCTGGCCAGGTCCTGCTGACGTGCTGCCGACGTGTGCAGTGCTGCCGACGTGGTGCCGCCGGGGAGGTGCGGTCATCGAGCGGACAAGAGCGCGATAACGCTGTCCGGGGGACGGCAAAAAGCGTACGTCCTTGTACCGCCTCGCTGGCGGCGTCCATGCCGCCAGACGCCCCCTGAACGCATTATCGCGCTTATTGTCTATCGGCATGGGTTCGAATCTGCGGCCGGCGAGGTGCGGCCGGCGAGGTGCGGCCGGCGAGGTGCGGCCGGCGAGGATCGCGGCAATGACGCCTGTCAGCGGCGGTAGCGCAGCCGGGTTCCGGTGTCTAGGGATAGCCTGATTTCTTCCGCGGTCAGCTCCTCCGGGAAGTAGGTGCCGGAGAGCTTGGCATCCAGCAGGCTGGCGCCCTCGAGATTGGTTTCGCGGAAGTCGATGCCGCTCAGGTCACTGTTGCGGAAATACGAGTTGCTGAAGTCCAGGCCCGCTGCGTTCATATTGCGCAGGTCGCGTCCCCGGTAGTCGCCGCTGCTGAGCTCGCTGCAATCCAGCTTGTCCCGCTGTTCGTTGAAGCCCTTGATGTCTTCATTGCGCAACAACCGATAGAGGGGGTCCTGCTTGATGACGGGTTTGCTCATGAATTGCTATCCTGATCCGCTGG
The DNA here is from genome assembly GCA_963753815.1 of uncultured Gammaproteobacteria bacterium. GTDB lineage: Bacteria > Pseudomonadota > Gammaproteobacteria > Pseudomonadales > Halieaceae > CAVWDU01. The sequence continues at coordinate 557,987 of CAVWDU010000003.1, read as the reverse complement.
GCGGGAAGTTGCGCGGGGCAACAGGATAAGCCAGAACCGGTGTTTCGGGAAAGACCATTGCAGGGTGGAATACGGTGACGGAGCTGACGTTGGAAGGCTTCCTGTTGTCGCGCCAGTGGCGCGACACGGCAACCGGGGTGGAGCTGGAGTTCTGGTTCAGCACCGGTTCCGGCCCGCTGCGGGTTGTCTTACCTCGGCAGAGCAGTGTGTTCTTCCTGCAACAGGGCGATATCGATCGGGCCCGCTCCGTGCTCGGCGAGCAGCCGGGCTGGCGCCCGCAGCCGCTCGACCTTCTCGATTTCAGCATGCAGCCGGTCTCGGCCTGTTATTTCGACAGTCACCGCCAGGCGCGTCGCGCCGCCCAGCAGCTGACCGATGCCGGCCTGGTGCCGCTCGAGGCCGATATCAACCCGGCCGATCGCTTCCTGATGGAACGCTTCGTCACCGGCGGCGCGCGGATTCATGGCAAGGCGCGGCCACGCGGGGGCTTCCTCGAGATGATCGGTGCGGAGCTTCGCGGCGGCGACTATCGGCCCGAGCTGCGAGTCGTGTCCTTCGATATCGAAACGGCGATGCGCGGTCTGGAGCTCTATTCTATCGCCGCGGTCGGCGAGGCGGGCGGTGAACAGGTGCGCCGGGTGTTCATGGTGGGCGAGGGAGCCGACCAGGATTACGTCATAAGCTGTAGCGACCAACGTGAGGCGCTTACTGCTTTCCTGCGGTGGATCGAATCCTTCGACCCCGATGTGCTGATCGGCTGGAACGTCGTGAACTTCGACGCCTGGTACCTGCAGCGCCTGGCCGATCAGCTGGGCGTCGGTCTGCGCCTGGGAAGAGCGGGCGGCGGCATCTACTGGCGGGCGCTGGACGATGGTGAAAGGCATACCGCGCGACTCGGCGGCCGGGTCTTGCTGGACGGCATCGAACTGCTGAAGGCGGCATTCTACCGGTTTGAGAGCTATTCGCTGGAGAATGTGTCCCGCGAGCTGCTGGGCACCGGAAAGCTCCTCAAGGGCAGCGGCCGCGGCGTCGAAATCGAATCGTTGTTCCGTACCGACAAGGCGGCACTTGCGCGTTACAACCTGCGCGACTGCGAGCTGGTCAGCGAGGTCTTCAGGCACGCGGGGCTGCTGGACTTCGCCGTTGCCCGCAGCGCAATGACCGGGCTGGCGCTGGATCGCATGGGCGGTTCGGTCGCCTCTTTTGACAACCTCTACCTGCCGCGCCTTCACCGCCGCGGATACGTGGCGCCGAATGCCAGTAGCGACCAGCAGGCGAGCCCGGGGGGATTCGTGCTCGAGTCCCTGCCCGGACTTTACGATCACGTGCTGGTGCTGGATTTCAAGAGCCTGTACCCGAGTATCATCCGGACGTTTCATATCGATCCGCTGGGCCTGGCGCTGGGCCTGGCGGGGCACGATGATGCGGCGGCCTGCATTCCCGGCTTCCTGGGCGCGCGGTTCGCGCGCGAGGGCGCGATCCTCCCGGAACTGATCAACGTCCTCTGGCGACGCCGTGACGAAGCACGAAACGCCGACGACCGTGCGCTGTCCCAGGCCATCAAGATCATCATGAACTCGTTTTACGGTGTGCTGGGCTCGCCCGGTTGCCGCTTCTTCGACGCCCGGCTGGCGACGTCGATTACCCGTCGCGGCCACGATATTCTGAAGCGCACCCGCGACCGTATAGAAACGTTGGGCCACCGGGTCATTTACGGCGATACCGATTCGGTTTTCGTGTGGATTCGCGACGCCGGCTGCGACGCCGACGCGGTGGCCGCCGGAGAGCAGCTTGAGAGCGAACTTAACACCTGGTGGAATGATGTGCTGCGGCGGGAGTTCAACCTCGCAAGCGGTTTGGAACTGCAGTTCGAGACCCACTTTCGGCGATTTCTGATGCCCACGGTCAGGGGGTCGGACAAGGGTAGCAAGAAGCGCTATGCCGGCGTGGTGGCTGCGGCGGGCGGCGAGCGGGTGGTCTTCAAGGGCCTGGAAAATGTGCGCACGGACTGGACCCGGTTGGCACGGGGTTTCCAGGAGGAACTCTACCGCCGCGTGTTCCTGCACCAGCCGTTCGAGGACTATATCCGCCAGCAGGTCGGCGCGCTGCTCGCCGGCGAGATGGACACCGAGCTGGTCTATCGGAAACGGCTGCGAAGGCGCCTGGATGAATACCAGCGGGCCGTGCCGCCCCACGTCCAGGCGGCGCGGCTTGGGCGGGAGCGCGACCTGCCGGTGACTTCCCGAGGGGACTGGGTGGAGTACGTCATCACCACCATGGGGCCCGAACCCGCCGACTGCGCGCAGGCCCCCCTCGATTACCAGCACTACGTCGACCGTCAGTTGCAGCCGGTCGCCGACGGGATTCTCGGCTTCGTCGGCACCTCGTTCGATGCGATCACGGGGCGGCAGATCGACCTGTTTTGAGCACCGCCCGGGGGGCGGTCCGGCGCGTCAGTCCCCGAAAAATTCGCGACGTAACGCGGGATAATCAGCTGCCGACAGCCTGGGGCCGTACTGGGACACGACCTTGCCCGCGGCGAGGCTGGAAAACCGACCCGCGGTCGGGAAGTCCTCGCCGCGCGAGAGCGCGTAGAGAAAGGCGCCCGCGAACATGTCACCCGCACCATTGGTATCCACTGCCTGGACCCGATGGGGCGGGATCTCGGCCAGGGCCTCACCGTCCCAGGTCAACGCGCCGTCTGCGCCGAGGGTGACCGCGAACTGCCGCGCCGTCCCTTTGAGACGTTCCACGGCGACGTCGAGGTCCTCGGTATCGGCCCAGCCTTTTGCTTCCGCCTCGTTGCAGAACAACAGGTCGACCCCCGACCCGACGATCTCCTCCATACCGTCGCGGAAAAACTCCACCATGCCGGGGTCGGAAAAACTGAGCGAGGTCTTCACGCCGGCAGATTCGGCGACCTCCCGCGCTCGCACGGCGGCCGCACGACCCGTGGGCGAGGTGACCAGGTAACCCTCGATATACACGTACTCCGAGCTGGCGATAGCTGTCTCGTCGAGCTGGTCGACGGAGAAGGATTCACTGACACCGAGGTAGGTATTCATGCTGCGTTCGGCATCGGGTGAGACCAGTACCAGGCATTTGCCGGTAACGCCGTGAGTGCGGTTACCGTTGAGGCAGTGATCGACGCCGGCCGCTTCGAGGTCGGCGATGTAGATATCGCCGTCCGGGTCGGCCGCGACCTTACAGCTCATGAACGCCGGTGCCCCGAACTGGGCGACGGCGATCATGGAGTTGCCCGCGCTGCCGCCGCTGGCGTGGTTCGCTTTCACCATGTGCCCCTCGAGGTGGCCCAGCAGCTCCGACTGGCGTGCCTGGTCTACCAGCGTCATCACGCCCTTATCAACCTGCATCGCCTTGAGCTCGGCGTCCTGCACCTTGATCTCGGTGTCGACCAGGGCGGCGCCCAGGCCGTAGGCTTTGTATTTCTTCATGCGCGTCTCTATTCGTCCGTTGCGGACCGATATTATGCGCATCCCGTCGCCAATTGAAAGTGCGGCTGCGGTAAACTCCCTCGCCATGCTGAGAACATCACATTGGGTGCTCAAACTGCTGGTGGCCGCCGGCGTACTGGCACTGCTGGCCGTGGTATACCTCGATGCCCGTATCACCGCCACGTTCAGCGACAGGATGTGGGACATGCCGGCCAAGGTGTACGCGAGGCCTCTGGAGCTGTTCCCCGGTAAAGCCCTGACGCCCGATGACCTCGCCTATGAGTTGTCGCTGCTTGGTTACCGGTCGGTTCGCTCGGCCCGGCGCCCGGGCGAGTATTCCCGTAACGGCGGTACCTTCGACCTCTACACCCGTGGTTTTCACTTTCCCGACGAGCGGGAACCGGCGCGTCCACTGCGTCTGCGCATCGCGCAGGGCCGCATCGCGGGTCTCACCGACGCGGGTCGGGCGCTGGCATTGCTGCGGCTCGAACCGGTCGAGATCGGCGGTATCTACCCCGTCCACGGAGAGGACCGGATACTGGTGAAGCTCGAGGAGGTGCCGCCCACTATGATCGAAGCGCTGCTCGCGGTGGAGGACCGGGACTTCTACAGCCACTGGGGGTTCTCTGTCAGTGGCATAGCGCGAGCCGCGCTGAGCAATCTGCGCTCCGGCCAGGTGGTGGCCGGCGGCAGCACCATCACCCAGCAGCTGGTCAAAAATTACTATCTCAGCCCGGAACGTACGCTGGTGCGCAAGTTCATCGAGGTGGTGATGGCCGTTCTGCTGGAGGTGCATTACAGCAAGGAACAGATACTCGAGAGCTACATCAACGAGGTGTACCTCGGCCAGGACGGCCCGCGTTCGATCCACGGCTTCGCGCTGGCTTCGCGGCACTATTTCGACCAGCCGTTGCACGCGCTGGGGCTGCACCAACAGGCGCTGCTGGTCGGCATGATCAAGGGCCCGTCACTGTTCAACCCGGAGCGTAATCCGGAGCGCGCACGGCGCCGGCGGGAACTGGTGCTGTCGATCATGGCGGAAGCGGATGTGATCTCAGCGGAGCACCAGGCCGTCGCGTCGGCGATGCCGCTGGGCCTGGCTCGCAGGCGGACTGTACTGAACGCTTTCCCCGCCTTCCTCGAACTCGTGCGTCGCCAGTTGCCCGAGGAGTACCGGGCGGAGAATCTATCCCGCGATGGCCTGCGAATCTTCACCGGCTTCGACCCGCTCCTGCAGCGCCAGCTCGAGGAGAGTACGGCACGGGTCATGGACGGCTTCGACCCGGGCGGCGAGTTGCAGTCTGCCACGGTCGTCACGCGCCTCGATACGGGAGAGATAGCGGCTCTGGTGGGTGGCAGGCAGGTGCGCTATGCGGGGTTCAACCGGGCACTGGATGCGCGGCGTCCCGCCGGTTCTCTGCTGAAACCCGCCGTGTACCTGGCCGCTCTGGAGCAGCCCGAACGCTATACCCTGGCGACGCTGCTGCAGGATACGCCGCTGACGGTCGGCGGTCCGGGTGGGCAGCGCTGGCAGCCGCGCAACTTTGATCGCAAGTCCCACGGACGGGTGTTACTGCACCGGTCGCTTGCGAACTCCTATAACCTCGCGACCGCGCGCCTGGGGATGGACCTGGGCGTGGAGGCCGTGGTCGACATGCTGGATCGGCTGGGGGTGACGGCCGGCGTTCCCGGGGTGCCGGCCGTGACACTCGGTGCGGGCGAGTATTCGCCCCTCGCCATGGCGACGATGTACCAGACCATCGCCGCCGGGGGATTCAATACGCCGCTGCGCGCCGTCCGGGATATCGTCGATGCCAGCGGGCAGTCCCTGCGCCGTTACGAGCTGCTGATGGACCGGCGGGTCAGCCTGCAGGCGATGCACCTGCTGCACCACGCGTTGGTAGAAGTGGTGCGCGAGGGCACGGGCGTCGGCGTCTATCGCCAGCTGGACAGTGGTTTCGACGTGGCCGGGAAAACCGGCACCACCAACGATGGCCGGGATTCATGGTTTGCCGGTTTCAGCGGCGACCTGATGGCCGTCACCTGGGTAGGGCGCGACGACAACGGTAAGACCGGCCTGACCGGGAGCAGCGGCGCGCTGCGTATCTGGTCTCATTTCATGGCCCGGGCCAGCCGACGACCGCTGGGCTATCGGATGCCGGACGGTATGCACAGGCGGTGGGTGGATGACACGACCGGCCTGCTGACGGCGCAGGGCTGCAGCGATGCGCAACTGCTGCCCTTCGTCGCCGGGAGTGAGCCGGTGAAAGCTACCGGCTGCATGGGGAGTGATCAGCCGGTCGCCGGCTGGTTGCAGTCGCTGCTGGGACGCAGCCGTTGACAGGCCGGCCGGTTGCCGGGGGCATGCGGCTGGCCTGCGCGGCATTGATGCTGGTGCTGGCCGGCTGCTCCGGACAGCCGTCACGTGAGCCGCCAGCGCCGGGAACGAAAACACCGCCGGCACCGGTCAGCCCACCGGCACCTCCCCGCCCGGACAGTGCCGTGACCGCCCACTACCCTTTGCTCGAGGCCGCGGAGGCCGCCCTCGCCGCGGGTGATTACGCCAGCGCGCTGGCCCTGCTGGAGCGGGCCCAGCGAATCGCTCCCGACGATGGCCTGGTGTACCTGCACCTTGCCAGGGCTTACGGGGCGCTCGGCGAGACCCGGCGGTCCAGAACGGCGGCGGAGCGCGGACTGCTGTACTGTGATAGCACTGGGCTCTGCGAGGATTTGCGGCGCCTGTCGCGATGAGTCGACCGGAGTCCCACCAGGCGGGCGGTGACGGGGCGCTTTATTGCGGTTCGTGATCGTGGAATACTGCCGTCGGGCGAGCAGTGCATGGTGATGGGTTGATGACAGAATTTCCGACACCGAATTTTACGCTGGACCTCTCAGGCGAGGTCGCGTTGGTGACCGGTGCCAGTTCGGGGTTGGGTCGGCGCTTCGCCCGCGTCCTGGCGGCCTGCGGTGCCCGGGTGGCCATCACCGGACGTCGCAGCGAACGGCTGCAGGCGCTGGCTGGAGAGATCCGCGACGCGGGCGGTGTCTGCGAGCCGATTACCATGGACATGACCGACCGTGAGCAGGTTCGGGCCGGTGTCCGGCAGGCCGAGACCAGCCTCGGTCTCGTCACTATCCTGGTCAACAATGCCGGCATCCCCGATGCCCGCCGCGCGGTGCGCATCGACGATGAGCTGTTTGACCGGGTGATGGACACCAATCTGGAGGCCCCGTGGATTCTTTCCTGTGAGATTGCCCGGCGTCTCATCGATGCCGGTAGCCCCGGCCGTATCGTCAATATTGCCTCGATCGCCGCCTTCAATGTGGGTCACGACTCCGCCGCCGCGCTGTACGCGACCACCAAGCTTGCCGTGGTGAGGATGACCGAGGCCCTCGCCTGTGAATGGGCGCGCTTCAATATCAACGTCAATGCCATCGCCCCGGGAGCCGTCGCCTCGGAAATGCTGGACGGCATGCTCGAGCGCCTGGGCGATTTCAGTAACGCCTTCCCGCGACGTAGAATCTGCCAACCGGCGCAGCTGGATAGTACGCTGTTGTACCTGGTATCGCCTTCTTCTGAATGCGTGACCGGCACCTGTATAAAGATCGACGACGGGCAGAGTCCGCGCTAATTGTTGCCATCGCTGTCCGATTTAACCGTGTCACCTGAGGAGAGAACATGCCCGTAATGACCAGAGTTGCACTGTTTAGCATCGGCCTGCTGGCCGCGGCGTCCGTGTCGTCCGCTGACTTCGAGGACGAACGCCGTAAGCTCGAGACCGCCATGGGGGCTGACATTCGCTCACAGGCAGAGAAAGAGCGGGACGAAAACCGTAAGCCGATAGAGACCCTGGAGTTCTTCGGGCTCGACGACTCGATGAAGGTAGTGGAGTTATTCCCGGGGGGCGGGTGGTACACCAGGCTTCTGGCCCCGGTGATGGCTGAAACAGGCGAGTTTTATGCCGCCTACGGGACCCGCCGGGTCAAGGAACAACTGCTTGGCAAGCCCGGGTTTGAGTCGCTGAAACTGGCGGGAGAGGGCGCCAGTCTGGGCAAGAAAGAGGGCGAGCGTTTTTATTACGCCAGTGATACAGACCTGGGCATCGACGGTGTCGATCTCGTGCTCACCTTCCGCAATTACCACAACTTCGATTTGAAGAGCCGGGCTGACATCAACACGTCGGTTTTCAAGGCGCTGAAATCCGGTGGCATCTATGGCATCGTCGACCACACGCGCCGGCACATGCAGGCGCTGGACAATGAAAACGTGCGCCGCGTCGATCCTGTCCTTGTCATCAAGGAAGTCCAGGCGGCGGGTTTCGAGCTGGTCGATTTCTCGGACCTTCACTACCGGGCGGACGACGAGCTGCGCTATGAGGTGGGCCGGGCTACGGTCACCGGCAATACAGACCGCTTCACGCTCAAGTTCCGCAAACCCTAGCAGTCCTGCCGCTGCTTCGCGCCGGCATGGCGCGATATGCTCTGTTATTGGCGCGCCCGGTCGAGATGCGCCGTCCTGTGCTTGATACCGTTTGGGCTAACCCAGGACACGGGGCATGCGACCGGCACCATCAGTAGGTCGTAGCGCCCCGATAACGGAGCGTGCCATGACCTATCGTCGACCCCGCAACCATTCGAGAAAACTTCCGGTCCATTGTTTGACGGTCTTTGTTCCAACACTGCTTGCCATGTACGTAGGGCAGGCGGTGGGGCAGACCAGTCAGCTGGAGGAAGTTGTCGTGACCGCACAAAAGCGTGAGCAAAGCCTGCAGGATGTGCCGATATCGGTATCTGTGACCAGCGGTGAGCGCCTGGACCAGTTTTCAATCACCGGGCTGGAGGAATTGTCAGCGTCGGTGCCCAATGTGACGATCGCCGAAAACGCGACCCAGGACAGTGTCACGATTCGAGGCATAGGCTCTGGTGCCAACCAGGGCTTCGAGCAATCCGTCGGCACGTTCATCGATGGCGTCTACTTCGGGCGCGGTCGCTCCTCGCGCTCACCGTTCCTCGATATCGAGAGGGTGGAGATACTCAAGGGGCCGCAGGGCGTGTTGTTCGGCAAGAACACCATCGCGGGTGCCCTCAACATCACTACCCGCAAGCCGACCCAGGAATTCGAGGGCTCTGTCGAGGCGCAGTATTTCGAGGGCGATGACTCCTACGGCGTGACCGGCATGCTGTCCGGGCCATTGACGGACCGCATCGCGGGGCGGGCCGTGTTCAAGTACAGCAACGCCGACGGCTTCATCGATAACCGGGCCATTGGCAAGGATGATCCCGAGATAGAGGAGCAACTGGTCAGGCTGGCGCTGAGCTTTGACGTCACCGAGCGCCTGAGTCTCGATCTCAAAGGCGAATGGTCTAGCTACGACGTGGACGGGCGCCAGTTGCAGATGCGCGAGGGCGGACCCTTCCGGGCGCTGTTCGAATCCGTGGACCCGAATTACGAACAGCGGCTCGATTTCAAGCGCTCGACCAACAACCCGGTGTTCGGCCGTGATTTCGACGACACCGACGCGGCCAACCTGACCGCCACGTTGCGCTATGACATGGATTTCGCAACCCTGGTATCCATCACTGCCTATACGGGCTACGAGTACGACAACAACATACCCGCCAGTTGGGTCGCGAACCTGGATACCGCGGCCAAGCGCTATTCCGAGGAGCAACGTCAGTTTTCACAGGAGTTTCGGCTGGAGGCCTCGGGCGAGCGCATTGATTACGTGCTGGGCCTGTTCTACCAGTCGGAGGAAATCGACCATCTTCAGTATTTCGACTTTGATACGGCCCAGGCCATCGCCGACGGCTTCCCGTTACCGCCGTTCGTCGGTCGCCAGACGTTTGACCTCACCCAGGATACTGACAGCCTCGCCGCTTTCGGGCAGGTGACCTGGCATGTCTCCGACCGCCTGCACCTCACGGCTGGCTTGCGGTATACAGACGACCAGAAAGACATCGACTACAGCCAGATGACCGCGGGTGCATTGCCGTTCCCTTCCTACCAGCTTCGCGATTCAAGGGACGACTCGGACACCACGCCGTCATTCAACCTGCAGTACGACATCTGGGATGACGGGATGGTGTACCTGAGTTATTCGGAGGGCTTCAAATCCGGTGGCTTTGATTTCGAGAGCGGGAACACATTCGAAGAGGAGACCGTGGAGGCGTGGGAAGCGGGGTTGAAGACACGCATCGGCGGCAGCGTGGAGTTGAACGCGGCGATCTTCCGCTCCGATTTCTCCGACCTCCAGGTCGCCGCCTGGAACGGACAGCGTTTCGTGACCGACAATGCCGCCGAAGCGGTGACCCAGGGTATCGAGATCGACGGTCGCTGGCGCCTCGGTGAGCGCTGGCTGCTGACGGGCGCTGTTGCGTTCCTCGATGCGGAGTATGACAGTTTCCCCGGCGCCGTCTGTACGGCACAGCAGCAGAGCGATCACGCGGCGGAGACGGGGCTGCCCCCGGGAAGCTGCACACAGGACCTTTCCGGCCGGGATCTGCAGTTCTCACCGGAATGGGCTGGCAGCCTGAACCTCGAGTACGCTCAGGATCTGGGAAGCCAGCTGCGGCTGACCGCGTTGCTGGGTGTGGATTTCAGTGACGATTTCTACTCGGCACTGGACCTCGACCCTATCTCGCGCCAGGACGCCTACTACAAGCTCAATGCCAGGGTTCAGCTCGCTTCCTACACGGGGTGGAGCCTGGCGCTGGTGGGTAAGAACCTGACTGACGAACGCACCACGACCTGGGTCAACGACGTGCCGTTTTTCCGCGGCGCGCATTTCGCATCGATCGACCAGCCGCGCTCCATCGGCATCCAGGCCCGGTACGAGTTCTGATCCATGCGCCTGAGCTGGCTGAAAAGCCTCGTCCTGATCCTGGCCTCGGCATCCGCACTGGCGCGGCCGCCAAACGTGCTCTTTATCCTGACCGACAACCAGCCGGCCTCGCTGCTCGGGGCCTACGGCAACCCCGAGGTACTGACGCCCAACATTGACCGGCTCGCGAACGAGGGCATGCTGTTCACCCGTGCGATGGCAGTGAATGGCATGTGCTCCCCGACCCGGGCCACGCTGATGACCGGGTTGATGCCCTCCCAGCACGGCGTCCACAACTGGCTGGATGATTCGAAACTGGACGAGTGGCCGCGCAACTGGTCTGCCATCGCGGAGTTCCGGACGCTGCCCCTGACTCTCGCCAACCGCGGCTACCAGACGGCGATGATCGGCAAGTGGCATCTCGGGCAGCCCTGGGAGGCGCAGCTGGGTTTTCAGCACTGGGTGACATTTACCGATGGTCACACGGTCGATTTCTGGAACAACACGATCATCGAGAACGGCAGGGTATACCCGGTCAAGGGCGTGCACACGGTCGACTTCTTCGCCGACAAGGCCGTGGAATACCTGGCAACTGTTGCCGCGGATCGACCCTTTTACCTGCAACTCAACCTCAACGGCCCCTACCTGAACCCGCCGTCGAACGCTGGCCCGGCCAGGAACAGGCACTATCAGCGCTATGTTGACGGGCCCTTTGAGAGTTTCCCGCGGGTGGCCTTCAACGCCAACGTGGCCCGGCAGCTGGTCGATCAGGATACGCCCGAGTTCCTGGTGAAAAAACACCTCGAGGCGATAGCGATGCACAACGATCCGGCGACCATGGCCAATGTGGCATCCCAGAACACCGTGGTGGACGACGCGGTGGGCAAGGTGCTGCAAGCACTTGCCGATGCAGGGCTTGCGGAGTCGACCCTGGTGGTTTTTACGTCCGACCAGGGGAATTTCTACGGCCAGCACGGCCTCTGGCAGCACACGGTGGTGACCTCACCTTCCAACCTCTACGAGGCGGCTCTCAATATCCCCCTGATAATCCGCCACCCCGGGCCCATCGAGGCAGGCTCTACTTCGGAGGCGCTGATCGGGCAGTACGATATCCCGGTTACCCTACTGGACTACCTGGGGGTCGAGCAGGGCCTGGAGCACAGTCCCGGCGCCAGCTTCGCCGATCTCATGCGTGGGCGCGCGGCCCCGTCGCGCACCGCCGTTTTTTTCGAACAGGAAGAATCCCGTGGCGTGCGCACGGCGGACTTCGCCTACTGGAAACGATTGGACGGTACCGGCGAGGCAGCGCTATTTGACATGCGCGGCGACCCGGACCAGGGCGTTAATATCGTGGAAGAGGCCGAGTACAGCGCGACCCGAAATCGCCTCGACGCGGAGCTGGTGGCGTTTTTCGGCCGTTACCGCGATCCGGCCTACGACTTGTGGCAGGGCGGGACGGCGAAGGGGTCCGTGGTTCGCCCGGGAGTCTTCCGGCAGCTCTATGGCCCGGGGTGGTCACCGCGCACTGACCTGCTCCCGCCCTTCAGGGAAGAGTAGGCGGCGCGGTTTCGCGTGTTCGCGAACGGCGGTAGCCGGAATAGGACTGGCCCGTCCAGCGTTTGAAACAACGGCCGAAACTGCCGGTGTCGCTGAAGCCCAGGCGCAGGGCGATGTCGGTGGCACTGGCCTTCGGTGCAATGACATACTCCAGTGCCAGCTGTTTGCGAACGTCATCGAGCAGTTGATTGTACGAACTTGCCTCATCGGCAAGCCTGCGCTGCAGGGTCCTGGGCGAAACGTGCAGGCGCTCGGCTGTGCGTTCGAGCGAAATGTCTTCCCCCAGCAGGAGGTCCTGTATCGTCGTACGCACTCGCAGCATGTATTCGCTGATCAATTCGTGGTCGGCGATGTAGTGTTCTACGATCGAGTCCTGCAGGCTGGCGAGCGCCGGATTGGCGCAACGGAGCGGCGATTCCAGGTCGCTGCGGGCGAACTCCATGCGGTAGCCATCAGACTGGGCAACCACCTCGGCCCCGAAGAAGCCCTCCAGTGCCTTGCGTTCGGTGCCGACCGGGCGGGTAATGAAGACGCGGCAGGGTGCGAAATTCGCCAACCCCATCTCGCGGCCCATCCGCACGAAGAAACTGCTCGCCGCGTCATTGGTGATTTCCGACTTTATCTTGCGCTCATCCACCAGTGACAGGATGCAGCGGTCTCCCTGGTCTATCAGCTCGCAGAAGTGCATATGGCTGAGAACGCAGCGATAACGGATATAGCGCTCGAAGAATTCTTTCATGGAGCTGCTGCACCACAGGGCAAACCCCAGGGCGTGCAGAGAACCCGGTTTCAGATGCCCGGACATGCGCAAGCCAAAACTGCCATCGGTGTGCTTATCGGCAAATTGCCAAACGCGCTGTACGGCGCTTACCGGTAGCCGGTCACCCGGTGAGGTTACCTGTTGCAGATCGAGCCCGGCGTCGGCGAATACGGCGTGTGCGTCAAAGCCCGACTCTGTAAGTGCATCCGCGAGGGCGAGACTCCAGCCGGCGATGGAGGTCTGGTAGGTGGGCGCACTGTCGATGCGACCTGTCACCGCAGAATCGAACTCATGTGAGACGCAGTCCTTGAGCTGTCTGCTCAGTATAGCGGGCTGTAAAAGCCTCAGCTGTCAAAATCCTCGCGTTGTCTCGCCGCCCAGCGGAAGTGGGACTGCAGTTCTGGTGCCGTGAGCAACAGCTGGGGCTCGCGGTAATGCAGCGCCAGCGTCAGCTCATCAAAACGCTGGTGAATGCCGTCGTGGCAGAGCCTGCAGACATAGAGTCCCCTCGCCAGCTGCCCCCGGCTGTAGCCGTTCCGGAAGCGTTTCCTGCGATGTACCTTGCGCGGGATGAGGTGATGGAACGTCAGGCGGGCGCGGCGTCCGCAGCACGGGCATTCCGCGATGATGCCACGGCGGGTGGCTGTCCGGGCAGCGCGACTGGCAGCGGGTTGCGCGGGCATCACTGCCCGGTGACCTGGCAGGTCGGGCAATGGTAGAACGGCCTCGAGCCCAGGTCCCGGCGGACGATGGGTGTATCACAGGCGTAGCAGGGTTTGCCCTCACGTCCGAAGGCGGCAAAGCGACGCTGCTCATAGGAGCATCCCTGTTTCCTGAGAGTGCGCTCCCGGCGTAACGGGTTGGTGATGCCGCCGGTCTGGTAGCTCCGGAGCCCGAGACGGAGAATCGATCGCGCGAGCTCACCACGCTGGGCCCGGCTGAGCTCGCCCGGGCGCCGTTCGGGGCTCAGGCAGGCGGCGAAGAGAATCTCGGAACGCAGGTAGTTCCCCAGTCCGGCTACGAAGCCCTGGTCCAGCATGATATCGCCGAGCTTGCGGCCGGCAAACGCGGGTTCCGCCAGCCGTGCGGCGATGTCCCGCCAGACCAGGTCCGGATTGAGGATGTCGGGGCCGAGCCGGGCAAGGAAAGGGTGCCGGTGAAGATCTTCCGTCGCCCAGACGCTGATGTCGGATGCGCTGTACAACAGCGCGCTGTGGTCGGCTGTTTCGATGACCAGGCGCAGTGACCGCCTGGTATCGGGTCGCTCTCCCGCGCGCACGACTTTCCAGACGCCATAGAGCTGGTTGTGTGAGTAGATGGTCAGGCCGTGCTCGAAATGGGTCAGCATGGCCTTGCCGCGTGTTTCGACTTCGCGCACGCGGTACCCGGAGAAACGTGCTCCCTGGTGTCTGAGCGGTGGCTGGCTGAAACTCACCCGCCGTGCCGGCTCGTCCACCAGGACTGCGGCGATCTGGTCTGCTGCGCGTCTTATCTCCGGGCCTTCAGGCACTGGTACACTCCCCGTTGTTCTCGAATGTTACGGAAGGGTCCGGGGGGCAGACCACCCTCATCCTGGCGCGGCGGACGCGTTCTGCTCCACCAGGCAAAAGCGATCGCCGCTGGGCTTGAATACCAGTCTCTGGTTGATGCAGCGCGGCATTTCCCCCGCGGTATGGCTGACGAAAATCACCTGGGTATCCGAATGGGCCGCGATGTGGTCCACCGCTGCGAGCAACACCTGCCGGTGGGGTCGATCCAGTCCCAGCGTGGGTTCGTCGAGGAGCAGGATCAGGGGTGACTTGACCATCGCGCGGGCCAGCAGCACCATCCGTTGCAGCCCGAAAGAGAGACGATCGAAACTGGCTGTTGCCATGTCATCAAGGCCCAGTGTCCGCAGCCACTGCCTCGCGGTTTGTCGATGTCCGTCTCCCCAGTCGTCGTACAGTCCGAGGGTGTCGAAGAATCCTGAGATTACCGCCTCCAGCACCCGCATGCCGCGGGGGAACTCCAGGTGTAACCGGTGGTCGAGCTGACCGTAGCGCTGCTTGATGTCCCAGATGCTCTCGCCGCTGCCGCGACGCCTGCCAAACAGGGTGATGTCCTGGCCGTAGGCCTTGTGGCTGTCGCCTGTGATCAGGCTCAGCAAGGTGCTCTTGCCGCAGCCATTGGGTCCGGATATGCAGCAATGCTGCCCCTTGTCCAGGGTCCAGTCGAGGTCCTCGAAGACGGTCAGCTCACCGTAACGCACGGTGACCGAGCGCAGCGCCAGCAGCGGTCCGTGACTCTGCACGGGGTAACTGCGTGCGGCCGCTGTTGGTAGCGCGGCCAATGGCGGCATAGCGGGTGTGAGCATCTCCCGGTTTGCCGGCCGCGAGAGCACGGTTTCGCGGTCGCCTTTATCAGCAACACGGCCCTGGTCAAGCAAGAGTACATGGGTGAAACCCCGGGGTATGTCCTCCGCCTGTCGACACAGCAGCACAACGCTGGTGGCAGAACGCGTCAGTTCGTCCAGCAGACGCCGCATTTCCTCCTGCAACGCGAGATCCAGCCCGTCGAGGGGACTGTCCAGGATGAGCAGGGCGGGGTCACTGAGCAGAGCGCTTGCCAGCAGGGTCTTGCGTAACTCGCCGGTCGAAACGAAGCGGATACCCCGATCCAGGACTTCGCCGAGGCGGAGCCTGCGGACCAGTGCTTCGAATGCGGGGCCCGGCGGCCGGCGACCCAGGAGCAGCGACCTCACGGTGGTGCCGGTGTCAGTAGCGTCGGCCCGGAATTCCGAATCGTCGAGTTTACGGTCGCGCTCACACAGGGCTTTCGCCTGCTCAAAGCACACGTATGCGACACCCCCGGCCTCCAGTGCCGGACCCCGCTGCATCCCACCGGAATAGCGGGTCAGCTGTTTGCTGACAATCTGGGCCAGGGTGGTCTTGCCGGCACCGTTCAGCCCGAGACAGGCCCAGTGTTCACCGGGGCGCACCGTCCAGTCTATGCTCCGCAGCGCGGGCTCGGTGCGATAGACGAAGCTCAGCTGTTTCAGCTCGAGTAGCGGCGGTTGCATCATAATCGTGGTATCCCGTGATCGACGGCGCAGGATTATACGCCGGATCGCCGGATCGCCGGATCGCCGGATCGCCGGATCGCCGATCGCCGGATCGCCGGATCGCCGGATCGCCGGATCGCCTGCGCTTGCCAGTGGCGTGCCGGGCTGGCTTAATCGGTGGCCTTGTATTGGCTGAGAGAGACCGTGTCGGTTCCGTCGCTGCAACTGATCGAAACCCGCCTCGCGGAGCACACCCCGCGCAGACCCCTGTTGCGTAAACTGATGCGGCGATCTGCCGTGGCACTGATTCTCCAGGTGCAACGCGGGGAGTTACACATCCTGATGATCAAGCGCGCGGAGCGGGCCGGTGACCCGTGGTCGGGGCACATGGCGTTCCCCGGGGGGCGTATGGACAGCACCGACGCCAATGGATTTGCCGTCGCTGTTCGCGAGACGCGGGAAGAGGTGGGTCTCTTACTCGGTGAACAGGACCGCTGCATCGGTCGTCTCACGGATTTGAATACGCGGCCCCGCCGCGGACTCCTCGGCATGACCGTCAGCCCGTTTGTTTTCCGGCTCGACCGTGAGGTCACCTTCACACTCAATTACGAGGTAGCGGAAGTCGTCTGGATACCGCTTGAGTTCCTGCTGGATACGGATAACCGCGAAACCATGACCTGGGAGTATCGAGGGCTCCGGGTCAACATGCCCTGCTATTTTTACGGTAAGCGGCGTATCTGGGGGCTGTCGCTGATGATGCTAGACGAGCTGATGGACCTTGTGGAAGGCGAGCGCAACCCGGCGCGTCGTATTTGGCGGCGGCGCTGAGATAGGGCGCTACCGCGATTCGCGCAGGAAAGCGCGGGTGTCGAGCATCAACTCACGCACCGCAGGATCTTCACGGCTTGCGTCCAGCAATGCGGAAGCGTCCACGTTGCCGGCGACAAACTCCGCGACCAGGTCCAGCAGTACGGGCGTCATCTGCGGCTCCCGAGCCCAGCGCGGTGCATCGACGAGGTTGCCCGTAACCCAGTTGTCGCTCAGTCGGAGCCAGTAGCCGCCGCAACTCGACAGACTGTAGTCGCCGCGGCGGCCGTAGCTGATATTGGGCGTGCCGGGGTTGAAGCCACCGGGGACAAGCTCATCGATGCGGTCGAGTGCCATCACCCATTCGCTGCCGACAGGGAAAAGCTCGGGCTCGGGGCGGCAGTAGTCACCCGTGCGCAACCAGACGCGTATTTCCTCGGGTGCCTCTGCGCCGTCAAGCCGGCGCTCGACGCTCACGTCGACGGAGTTGCCCTTGCTGCGCACCACGCGCCCGGCGACAACCAGGTCGGTTTCACCCTGTACTTCGCTGAAAGAGCCTTGCCAGATACACTCGCACTCGGCGTGCGCCGGCAGTGCCAGAAGGCTGAGCAGTAGCGGGGCGAGGGCGCGCACGGGACTTACTGCAGCAGCCGGGCGGCCGCTACGGCAAAGTAGGTCAGGATACCGTCACAGCCCGCGCGCTTGAAGGCGAGCAGTGATTCCAGCATCACCGGTTCCCGCTGCAGCCATCCCTGCTGAAACGCGGCCTCGTGCATCGCGTATTCACCACTGACCTGGTAGGCAAACGTGGGCGCCTTCAGCTCCTGCTTGACGCGTTGGACGATGTCCAGGTACGGCATGCCCGGCTTGACCATTATCATGTCGGCACCTTCGGCAAGGTCCAGGGCACATTCGTGCAGTGCTTCATCGGTATTCGCCGGGTCCATCTGGTAGCTGAACTTATTGCCGCCCTTGATGTTTCCGGCCGACCCTACCGCGTCGCGGAACGGTCCGTAATACGCGGACGCATACTTGGCCGCGTAGGCGAGGATCAGCGTGTTGGGGTGCCCGGAGGTTTCCAGCTGGCGTCTGATTGCGCCGATTCTGCCGTCCATCATGTCGGACGGGGCGACCACGTCCGCCCCCGCCTCCGCATGGGATAATGCCTGTTTTACCAGCACTTCAGAGGTCACGTCGTTGAGCACGTAGCCGTGCTCGTCGATGATTCCGTCCTGGCCGTGGGTGGTATACGGGTCCAGGGCGACGTCGGTGATAACCCCCAGGTCCGGCAGCGCATCCTTCAGGCTGCGCACCGCCCGCTGCACCAGCCCATCCCCATTGTGCGCCTCCTCGGCCTGCAGTGTCTTGCGCTCCCCCGGGACCACCGGGAACAGGGCGATGGCGGGTATGCCAAGCTGGTGGACCTCTTGCGCCAGTTCCACCAGCAGGTCGACGCTGAGTCGCTCGATGCCGGGCATCGAGGCGATCGATTCCCGCTGGCCCCGCCCCTCCAGCACGAATACCGGAAAGATAAAGTCCCGCGGCGTGAGTTCGCTTTCCCTCACCAGTTGTCGCGCGAACTCATTGGCCCGCAGTCGCCGCATGCGGGTTTGGGGGAAGGCTGCGCGTTGCAGGCTGAACACCATGCTGGTTTCCTCTGTCAGAGCTGGGAGAATGCGTTGGCTGCGGCCGCAACGGTGGCCTCGATGTCGGCTTCAGTGTGAGCGGCAGACATGAAGCCCGCTTCATAGGAGGCCGGCGCCAGGTAGACGCCCTGATCGAGCATGTGGTGGAAGAATCTGTTGAAAGCGTCCGTGTTGCACGCCATGACCTGACGGTAGTTGGTCACGGCATCGGCGGTGGTGAAGAAGCCGCCGAACATGGTCCCCGCGTGGTTGGTGGTAAACGGGATTCCGGCTGAGTCCGCAGCAGCCTGCATGCCCTCGCACAGGCTCGTGGTGCGCGCGAACAGGGGCGGGTAAAACCCTTCTTCCGAAATGATATCGAGGGTGGCCAGGCCGGCCGCCATCGCCACCGGATTGCCCGACAGCGTGCCCGCCTGGTAAACCGGGCCCAGCGGTGCGATCTGCTCCATGATTTCAGCTTTCCCGCCGAACGCCCCGACCGGCATGCCGCCGCCGATGACCTTGCCCAGGGTGGTCAGGTCAGGTTCGATCCCGTAAAAACCCTGGGCGCCCTGCAGGCCGAAGCGGAAGCCGGTCATCACCTCGTCGAAGATGAGCACGCTCCCCGACGCGCTGCATACGTCGCGCAGCGCCTCCAGGAAGCCGGGGACCGGGGGGATGCAGTTCATGTTGCCGACCACGGGCTCCACGATGGCGCAGGCAATGCTGTCGCCGTGCTCTGCAAACGCCTCGCGCAGGCCGGCAATGTCGTTGTAATCCAGGGTCATCGTGAAATCGGCGAGTGCTTCAGGCACACCGGGGGAGCTGGGCACGCCAAATGTCAGGGCGCCGGAGCCTGCCTTGATAAGCAGTGAGTCTGAGTGGCCGTGGTAGCAGCCCTCGAACTTGACGATACGGTCGCGGCCCGTGAAACCGCGCGCGAGCCGTATCGCGCTCATGGTCGCCTCGGTGCCCGAGCTGACCATGCGCACCATGTCCATGCCAGGCATGATGCCGCAGATCCGCTCCGCCAGTTCGATCTCCAGCTCCGTCGGGGCGCCGAAGCTGAGCCCCTTTTCACTTTGTTTGATCACCGCTTCCCGCACGTGGGGGTGGTTGTGCCCCATGATCATGGGGCCCCAGGACAGCACATAATCGATGTAGCGCTTGCCTTCGGGGTCGAAAAAGTAGGCTCCTTCGCTGCGTTCGATGAAAACCGGCGTGCCACCCACTGCCTTGAAGGCTCGCACCGGTGAGTTGACGCCGCCGGGGATGTGGCGCCGGGCGCGCTCGAACAACTGTTCTGAACTGCTCATGATCGGGGTTCCATGGTGTCGGTGAAGCCGGCCGTGATTCCTGCCAGTCGCAGGCGATTATCCGGGCTGTGCATGGCTCCGTCAAAAGGGTTTGAGAACCACCAGGAAGACAACCAGGAACAGGAACAGGACAGGCACCTCGTTAAAGAAGCGGTAGAACACGTGCCCGTGGTGGTCCTCGTCGGCGTTGATCCGCCTGACATAACGTCCGCACTGTACGTGGTACACCACCAGGAACGCCACCGCGAGCAGCTTTACCCACATCCAGCCTGCCTGCAGGTAGTACTGGGCCTGCATGGCGATCATGGCAAACCCGAAAAGCAGCGCCAGGACCATTAGTGGGGTAACAAAACGGTAGAGCTTGCGGGCCATGATCGCGAGCTGCTGCCGGGTTTCGCCGTTGTCGCTCGCGGCGTAGTACACGAAAATGCGCGGAAGGTAGAACAGGCCCGCAAACCAGCAAACCACGAAAATGATGTGAAGGGCCTTTAGCCACAGCATGGACGACTCCCTCTGGTCATAACTTTGACAGCGTGTATTTCTCGATGTTTTCGCGGGTAACGACACCCTGCAGGATACGGTTGCCCGTTCGGGCGCTGCGCTCGTAAACCGACACCGCCTCCGCGGTGGCGGTCCGCATGCCATCCATGGCCTGCCTGAGTGTCGCCTGTACCGGTACTTCGGCGAGTGTCCAGCGCCGAATGTCGGCCTCGGTGAGGTCGGTTGCCTGGCCGCCGGCCTCGCGGGCCTGCAGCCAGGCGAGCAGGTCAGACCCACTCACCAGGTACAGGTCCTCGGCCTCCCTGGCCACGATACACCAGGCGGGCGTGAACTCCAGCAGTGGCTCCAGGTCCTCCGGTGAAAAGTCGCAGGGTACACGCACGGTGCGTTGGTCCATGATCGAGGTCACGTCGATGCGGTGCAGCATTTTGCTGAGTGGATCGTTCG
Organism: uncultured Gammaproteobacteria bacterium; assembly: GCA_963753815.1. GTDB lineage: Bacteria > Pseudomonadota > Gammaproteobacteria > Pseudomonadales > Halieaceae > CAVWDU01. The sequence continues at coordinate 537,658 of CAVWDU010000003.1, read as the reverse complement.
GTGTTCGCCGCTGCAGCTGGCTGAGGACGCTCTGGTGAACCGAAGACTGGCGGAAGATACCGGTAGTGGTGAGGGTGGAGGTCACGATAGCCAGCATCGCGGGCATACCCAGGACGATGTTGCCGGTCAGTTCGATCACCGCCAGGATGGCCGCCAGCGGGGCGTTCAGTATGGCGCCCATGGCGGCGCCCATGCCGATGACGGCGTAGAGCGCGTGATCCGAGGCCAGGTCCGGCTGCCAGGCGCGCCCGAGCACCGACAGGATGCTGCCGACACAGGCGCCAATCAGCAGGCTGGGGCCGATGATGCCGACGGGCAGTCCCGCGCCGCTGCCGATCGCGGTGGCAAGAAGCTTGCAAGCGCCGATTGTCACCAGCATCGAAATGGCCAGTTCCCCGCCCAGCATGTCGTTGAGTGTGTCGTAGCCGATACCCAGCACTTCCGGCACCCAGAGCGCGATACAGGCGGTAACCAGCCCTGCACCGGTGAATCGTATCGCCACGTTGAGGTTGGACAGGCGCGAAACACTCGACGAAAGCTTGATGAAACAGGCGACTGCCAGCCCGCAACAGAACCCCAGGAATACGATGAAGGGAATCTCCATCAGCGATTTGAGTTCGGTGGGCGGGATGGTAAACATGGTCCCGCTGCCCGGTAATATCCTGCTGATTGCCGATGCCGAGACGGCCGCCAGCATTACCGGGATGAAGCCGACCACGGTGTACTCGGCGATAATCACCTCCATCGCGAAGATCACGCCGGCGAGTGGCGTGTGAAACGCCGCCGCGATGCCACCGGCCGTGCCGCAGGCAATAAGTATGCGCAGGCTGTTGTTGGGCAGCCGCAGCCTCTGCCCCAGCAGGCTATTGACGGCGGCGCCGAGGTGCACGCCCGGGCCCTCGCGGCCACCCGACTGGCCGGTGGCCAGGGCAAAACTGCCGGCCATGAATTGCACCACCGCGTTGCGCAAAGGCAGGGCGCCGTAGTGTGAATCCATGCGGCTCAAGACGTGCACGATTCCCACTTCGCGGGTCTCGGGTTTAAGCAGGGCGTAGGCCACTCCGAGCACGACCGCACTCGCGAGCGGCAGTGCGAAACACAGCCAGCGCGGCAGGGATTCAAAATCCTCACCGCCGCCCCCGACGCCGACCAGCAGGGCGAGCTCGACGATCGCCCATTCGAAAGCGAGAACCACGATGCCTGAGGCCAATCCCCCCAGGATCCCCAGCATAGAGTAGGCCAGGACCGATTCGTAGTTGGTCAGGCGGCGGCGGTAAGTGTCGAGGAGCTTGCGCAAGTTCAGCCCGGCCCGGGAGTAAAAACTGAATATTACCAGTTATCTCGTCGTGCATTGGTTTTATACTGGCGCGTCCATGGCTGCATCGGGGCGACAATGTTCAGGATTGGTATCGTAGGCGGCACGGGGTATACGGGCGTGGAACTCCTGCGGCTGCTCGCTTCTCACGAGCGCGCCGAGGTGGTGACGCTTACCTCGCGTGCCGAAAGTGGGCGCCGCGTCGACGAGCTCTATCCCAACCTCAGGGGGCGCTGTGACCTGGTATTTTGCGAGCCTGAAACCGCCGACCTCGTCTCCTGCGACATCGTGTTTTTTGCGACTCCGCACAATGTCGCCATGCGAATGGTGCCCGACCTGCTGGCCGCGGGCGTCCGGGTAGTCGATCTCTCCGCTGACTACCGGCTGCGCGATCACCGGGTCTGGTCGCAGTGGTACGGCGAGCCGCACGCCAGCCCCGAGCTGCTCGACGAAGCCGTCTATGGACTGCCCGAGTTCCACCGCGATGCTATTGCCGGCGCGCGCCTGGTGGCCTGCCCGGGCTGTTACCCCACCGCGGTGCAACTGGGCTTCGCTCCCTTGCTGTCAGAGGGTTTGATCGATCCCGAGCACCTGGTGGCGAGCGCGGCTTCCGGGATCAGCGGCGCCGGCCGGCAGGCGAAAGTCGATAACCTGCTGGCCGAAACCGCAGACAGTTTCAAGGCCTATGGCGTCGCCGGGCACCGTCACCTGCCCGAGATCGAGCAGGGTCTGGGGTGGCTCGCCGACAGCGCCGTGCAGCTGACTTTCGTGCCCCACCTGCTTCCGGTCATCCGCGGGATTCACGCAACCCTGTTCGCGCCACTGCTCGCGCCCGGGCATGACTTGCAGGCTCTCTACGAGGAGTACTACGCGGACGAGGTCTTCGTCGATGTGCTGCCTGCAGGTACCTATCCGCAGACCCGCACCGTCAAGGGCGTGAATCGATGCCAGCTCGCGGTGGCCGTGCCCCAGGCGCGGGATACCGTGGTAGTGATGTCGACGATCGACAACCTGGTCAAAGGTGCTTCCGGGCAGGCCATACAGTCGATGAATATCATGCTGGGACTGCCCGAACATGTCGGGTTGGAGCAGGTCGGGCTGGTGCCCTGAGCGGCCGTGTCTGCTGACGATACCCGTTCTGGTTCGCGCCGGGTCGCTGCCGCCCTGCTGGCGCTGGCGTTCGGCGCCGGCTTCCTGGTTGCCCGGCTTGCTTTCCCGGGGGCCGGGGAGCCCGCGGTGGGCGCACCCGCGTCCGCGCCGCCGACCCCCGGGGCCGCCGACCGGATAGCCGCATTGCAACAGGAGCTGGAAATCGCCACGACCCGCAGCGAGGTGGACAGGGCGGCGCTGGAGATGCTGCGGCGGGATTTCGCCGGCCAGAAGGAGACGTTGTCCGACCTGGCGGAGGGCCTGAGATTTTACCGTAGCCTGATGACGCCCGACGCGGTGGAAGAGGGTTTGAGCCTGCGGCCGCTGGAACTGGTTGCGACGGCGGAAAACCGCCGTTTCGCCTTCCGGATCGTCGTCCAGCAGAAGGCGCGCCAGCACCGGAGCCTGGTCGGCAGTTTGCGTGTGGAGGTATACGGTGAGCGTGATGGCTTAACGGTGAGTTATTCACTCGCGGAACTGAGCGAGACGCTGGAGCACCACGCCGTACCCTTGCGGTTTCGCTACTTCCAGGTGGTGGAAGGCATACTGGAGTTGCCGGAGGGATTCAAGCCGCAGGGTATCGAGGTTGTCGCGGCAGCCAGCAAACCGGCGAAGATGCGGGCCAACGCCCGCTACCCGTGGGAGGTCCGCGAGCGATTCGTTCCCCGGGCGCTCTAGCCCGCGTCGCTTAGATCTTGAATAGCGACTGAAAACCCTCCCGTACTGCCGTTCGCAGGGCTTTTTCGTCGTTTTTACCTCGTCACGAGGTGCCCCAGGAGTGTGTCAGCAGGCGGCCAGAGCCTCGTCGCCACGCCTTCCGGGGATTGACGGGGCAGATGCCGATGATGATAATCGAGTGTTATTCTGAAACCATTGGGCGCACCGCGACCCGGGAAACATCATGGCTGTTGCACAATCTTTCGACCCCTCCGGCATCAACCTGTCTGACCGCGCCGTCGCCAAGGTACGGCAGTTGGTAGAGGAAGAGGAAAACAACGAACTAAAGCTGCGCGTTTTCATCACCGGGGGCGGCTGCTCGGGTTTTCAGTACGGGTTTACCTTTGACGAGGCGCCTGCCGACGATGACACGGCCATCGAGAAGGACGGGGTCACCGTGCTGATCGATCCCATGAGCTTCCCTTATCTGGCGGGGTCTGAGGTCGATTACAGCGAGGGCCTCGAGGGGGCCCGCTTTATCGTCAACAACCCCAATGCCACGGCGACCTGCGGCTGTGGCGCTTCGTTCTCTATCTAGGTTTTTTTTCGCGGGACTCCTGACGCTGGCGTTGCTCGGCGCCAGCGTGCTGTCTGCCCAGCAAGCGGATTCAGTCGACTACCGCTATTTCACCGAGCTCGAATTGCACACGGCTGATGAATTGCAGCAGGTGCTGTCGCGGGCGGAGGAAATCTTTCTCGGTGAAGCCGTGCCGGCGAAGCCCGAATCCAGTCTCACCGTATTAATGCACGGCCCGGAAGTCAGGGTGCTGCTGCGAGAAAATTATCGCGCCAACCGCGCTGTTGTCGATCTGGCCGCCCGGCTGTCAGCTCTCGGTGTCGTCGACCTGAAGGCGTGCCGCACCTGGATGGGTGGTCATGGTGTCGACGCGCAGGCGCTGCAGCCGTTCGTGAGCACGGTGCCGGACGCGGTTGCGGAGGCAGAACGTCTGCGTCGGGACGCGTCCTACCTCGCCTTCTGAGCGCGTCGCCTCAGGCGGGGAAAATCGCTCCCAGGGTGCATTCGCGTGAGGCGCCGGTGACGGCCGGTACATTGCCCGGTTCGCCCGCCAGTGTCCGGCTGGCGAGCCAGGCAAACGCTGCCGCCTCCACCCAGTCCGGGTCCACCCCCAGGACGGCCGTGGTATCGAGTGGCAGCGTCGGCAGCTGTTGCCGCAGCGTCTCCATCAGCGTGTGATTGTGGCTGCCGCCACCGCACACGAAAACCTCTTGGATGGCGGGTTCTGTTGCTGCGATGGTGGCGGCAATGCTGCGGGCCGTGAATTCGACGAGGGTGGCCTGTACCTCGACAGCGGGCAGCTCCCCGTATCCAGCCAGTACACCGTCCAGCCAGTCGAGATTGAAGGCTTCCTTGCCGGTGCTGCGCGGTCCCTCCAGTTGCAGGTAGGGGTGCGCCAGGAGGTCGCCCAGCAATGCTGTATTGACCTCGCCTGCTCCGGCCCAGCGGCCACCGCGATCGCAGGGTTCGCCCCGATGCCGGTAGATCCAGGCGTCCAGCAGTGTATTTCCCGGACCGGTATCGAAGCCGGCCACCGTCCGGCGGCCCTCGAGTATCGATACATTGGCTATACCACCGATGTTGACGATGGCGCGGTTGACTCCCGGCGCGCCGAACGCGGCCCCGTGAAACGCCGGTGCCAGGGGCGCGCCTTCGCCCCCGCAGGCGATGTCCCGTCGCCGGAAATCCGCTACCGTGATGATGCCCGTGCGTGCAGCAATCGTGTTGGGATCGCCGATCTGCAGTGTGAACGCGACGCCTGATGCGGACGGGGCCGACACCGGGCGGTGTCTCACTGTCTGGCCGTGGCTGCCGATGGCTGCCACCTCCGCGGGGCGGTAGCCGGCGGCGGCCAGCAGATCCAGCGACGCTTCTGCGAACAGGTCGGCCAGCGTTCGGTCCAGGCTCCCCAGGCGTTCGATTTCGTTATCGCCGGGATGGCTCAGTGCCCTGACCGCGTCCCGCACGACGTCGGGGATGGGGTGCTCGTGGGCTGCGATCAGGGAGGTTTCCGGTCCCGCAACCCGGATCAGTGCCGCGTCGATGGCGTCACAACTTGTGCCTGACATCAATCCCAGGAAGAGTTCGCTCATGTCGTCAGGGAGCTGGCTGCCCCCGTCAGCCCTCGTCTGTTGCGCCGGAAGCGTTGGCCGCCAGCTGGCTTTCGGTATGCAGTGCCGCGAGTTGGGAGGAGACGTGCGCCGTGGCAGTGCGAAAGGCCGGCATCTCGGCTGCAGCCAGTGACCGCCCTTTAGGCAGTTTTTTCAGGATGGTGCGGGGGTTGCGGTGGACCCCGTTGACCAGGAATTCGTAGTGCAGGTGGGGGCCGGTGGCCGCCCCGGTCGAGCCCACGGTCCCGATCACCTGGCTCTGCGCCACGCGTTGGCCGTCTTTTACCGACCGCTTGTGCAGGTGCAGATAGCGGGTGACGATGTCCTGCCCGTGACGGATGAATACGTAATTGCCATTGCTCCGGGTGTAGCCGGCTTCGATCACCTTGCCCTTCCCGGCAGCGAAGACCGGTGTACCCTTCGGCGCGGCATAGTCGGTGCCGCGGTGCGGACGCCTGGTCTTGTAGATGGGGTGGAGGCGGCGCGGGTTGAAGTTTGAGCTGATGCGGGTGAAGTCTACCGGGGCCATCAGGAAAGCCCTGCGCATACTGACGCCGTCCTCGTTGTAGTAACCCACGTCACCGTTGCTGTCACGGTATCGATAGGCGTTGAGTGTCTTGCCGCCACTGGTGTAGGAAACGGCGAGGATGTCACCGTCCCGGTATTTTTCGCCGTCCAGGTAGAGTTCCTGGTAAATCACGTGGATGGTGTCCCCGGTTCGCGGGTCGAGCACGAAGTCGATCACGCCACCGAAGATGTTAGCTATCTTCATAATCAGGTTCTGGGAGAGGCCGGCGTCCTGGCCGGCCAGGAACAGGGATGAACGTATGGTGGCGGCTGCCCGAGTTTCCCGTATCTCGGGTTCCAGTAGAATTTTCTCGGTACTGTAACCGGTGTCAACCGAGCGGTACTCTGTCGTCTCGAGACGGGACTTCACGTGGCGGACGGCGGCCAGTTCGCCCGACTCGTCGGCGAGGAAGGCGATGACCTCGCCCGGGTGGATGCGGGCGAGCGCGCGGGCCTCCGGCGCCCCTTGCAACAGGGAGTGGACGTGACGCTCGGTAAAACCGGCGCGTTTGAAGATTCCGGCCAGCGAATCGCCGCGTTTCACGGTGCGTTCGTCCCAGCTCGGGGCTGCCGGTTGCGGCGGCTTCGGTACGGTTATCGGCGGTGAGGGCGTCTGTGGCTCTACCGCCTCGCTGACGGCGTCGGTGCGCGGTGTCGCTGCCGGGGCTTCGACGCGTGGGCCAGCCGAGTCGCGCATGAGCGGCCAGAACGTGGCGACGGCAGCCGCGCACGCGAGCGCAGCCGCCAGGAAAATGGGGCGGCTGGTATAGGCCGTGGGCGCCTCTCCTATTACAGTCGCTCCGCGTGGTTTGCTGGTTGGTGGCATGGTCGACGAACGGTGAACTTTTACCTTGCGTCGCGGGAGTATATTAAATGTTTAATGAAATCAACAGGGAGGCTTGCATTCCAAATGTATAAATGTAAGGTTTCCCGCCCCCGGCGCGCGCCGCCATCACGGAGCATGATCCGATGAGTGAACCCCTTCTGGCCGATCTTCGTGCCCGCGAGTTGGTTTTTCAGATTGCTGGCGAAGATCAATTGCCGGGCTGGCTGGAAGGCGGTACCCGCACGCTGTATTGCGGCTTCGATCCTACCGCTGACAGTCTCCACATCGGTTCGCTGGTGCCGCTGCTGATGCTGCGGCGTTTCCAGCTCGCGGGGCATCGGCCACTCGCGCTGCTGGGCGGGGCCACCGGTCTGGTCGGTGACCCCAGCTTCAAGGCGCAGGAGCGGCAGCTCAACACGCCTGCCGTGGTATCGGATTGGGTCGAGCGCATCGGAGAACAGATTTCAGGTTTTATCGATTTCGACTGTGGCGATTGCTCGGCTACCGTGGTTAACAACCTGGAATGGACGGCGGATCTGCCGGTGCTGGATTTCCTGCGCGATGTCGGCAAGCACTTTTCGGTGAACGCGATGATCCAGAAAGAGTCGGTCAAGCAGCGTATCGAGCGGGAGGGCAGTGGCATCAGCTTTACCGAGTTCACCTACATGATTCTGCAGTCCTATGACTTTGCCGAGCTCAACAGGCGCTACGGGTGCGGGTTGCAGATCGGCGGCTCGGATCAGTGGGGTAATATCACCGGCGGCATCGAGCTTACCCGTAGGCTGAACGGTGACCAGGTTTACGGTCTCACCATGCCGTTGGTGACCAAGTCGGACGGCAGCAAGTTCGGCAAGACGGAGTCCGGTACGATCTGGCTCGACCCTGCCCGCACCTCCCCGTACGCGTTCTACCAGTTCTGGATGGGCACTGCCGATGCGGATGTCTACCGCTTCCTCAAGTATTTCACCTTTCTCGATGTAAGCCGGATAGAGGCTATCGAGCATGCCGATAGTGAGCGCAATGGCCGTCCCGAGGCCCAGTCGGTACTCGCGGACGAGGTGACCCGTCTGGTGCACGGTGATGATGGGCTCGCTGCGGCCAGGCGGATCACGCAATCGCTGTTCAGCGGCAGCCCTGAAGCACTGGCGGAGGCCGACCTGATGCAGTTACGCCAGGATGGCCTGCCTGCCAGTGAGCTGGCCCCGGGGGCCCTGCCCGATACGCTGACCCAGGCCCTTACCGAAGCTGGACTGGCAGCCTCCGGCAAGCAGGTCAAGGATGCACTGGGCCGCGATGCGGTATCCGTCAACGGCCGGGTGCTGGGATGGGATGACAATGCTGCTGTGGCGGCAGTGTTCGACCCGACGCAGGCGCTGTACGGTCGTTTCTTCCTGGTCAAGCTGGGCAAAAAGAAATATCACCTGTTCGAGCTTGCGCCCTGAACAGCTGCGGGCTGTGACACCGACAAGCCGTTCAGTTAGCCCCGGTTGGAGACACCCCCGGTCGCATGGATCAGGTGTGGATGGCGAGCGTGCACGGTGACCTTCCCGTATCGAGAGTCTGACACGCTCTCCCGCGATTTTTTTGTCCCGGGGGGTTGCCAGCGGGCCAGTGACTGCGTACAGTTCGCGACCTTCAACGAGGCCGGCTGATGGCCGCCTTGATCGCACAGAGAAAAGCCTTTAGTTTTAATGGCTTAGCTGTGATGAGAAGGAGCGTATTGCAGATGCCCGTGACGAAGGCAAAATTGTTCTTGCTAGAGTCGCCGTCATCGGTATAATACGCGTCCGCATCGGGGTAAGGCCCCTGATCGCGTCCCCCTGACCCGAGCGGTCCGGGAGTTATTTAAGAACTAGATGAAGACAGATGTGTGGGCACTTGTTGGAGTAGTTGTCACAACTATTCAGGTACAACAAGTGACTCATTAATTCATTGTAATTTTTGATTTTCGAATTGTATCTGAGCCCTTGATTTGGTTGTTGAAGTGGGGTTGTGCCTGGCTGTATCGGGTGCATCACGTAAACGACCCCTCTTGTTGCCGCAATGGTGGCAGAGGTAAAAGATTAAACTGAAGAGTTTGATCATGGCTCAGATTGAACGCTGGCGGCAGGCCTAACACATGCAAGTCGAGCGAGAAAGGTCTTCGGGCTGAGTACAGCGGCGGACGGGTGAGTAACGCGTAGGAATCTACCTGGTAGTGGGGGACAACTTGGGGAAACTCAAGCTAATACCGCATACGCCCTATGGGGGAAAGCGGGGGCTCTTCGGACCTCGCGCTATTGGATGAGCCTGCGTTGGATTAGCTAGTTGGTGGGGTAAAGGCCTACCAAGGCGACGATCCATAGCTGGTCTGAGAGGATGATCAGCCACACTGGGACTGAGACACGGCCCAGACTCCTACGGGAGGCAGCAGTGGGGAATATTGCGCAATGGGGGCAACCCTGACGCAGCCATGCCGCGTGTGTGAAGAAGGCCTTCGGGTTGTAAAGCACTTTCAATTGGGAAGAAAGATTGCTGCCTAATAAGCAGTAGTTTTGACATTACCTTTAGAAGAAGCACCGGCTAACTCCGTGCCAGCAGCCGCGGTAATACGGAGGGTGCGAGCGTTAATCGGAATTACTGGGCGTAAAGCGCGCGTAGGCGGTTTGTTAAGTCAGCTGTGAAAGCCCCGGGCTCAACCTGGGAATTGCAGTTGATACTGGCCGACTAGAGTACGAGAGAGGGAGGTAGAATTCCACGTGTAGCGGTGAAATGCGTAGATATGTGGAGGAATACCGGTGGCGAAGGCGGCCTCCTGGCTCGATACTGACGCTGAGGTGCGAAAGCGTGGGGAGCAAACAGGATTAGATACCCTGGTAGTCCACGCCGTAAACGATGTCTACTAGCCGTTGGGGAACTTGAGTCCTTGGTGGCGCAGCTAACGCACTAAGTAGACCGCCTGGGGAGTACGGCCGCAAGGTTAAAACTCAAATGAATTGACGGGGGCCCGCACAAGCGGTGGAGCATGTGGTTTAATTCGATGCAACGCGAAGAACCTTACCAGGTCTTGACATCCTGCGAAGTCACCAGAGATGGTGTCGTGCCTTCGGGAACGCAGTGACAGGTGCTGCATGGCTGTCGTCAGCTCGTGTCGTGAGATGTTGGGTTAAGTCCCGTAACGAGCGCAACCCTTGTCCTTAGTTGCCAGCACGTCATGGTGGGAACTCTAAGGAGACTGCCGGTGACAAACCGGAGGAAGGTGGGGACGACGTCAAGTCATCATGGCCCTTACGACCTGGGCTACACACGTGCTACAATGGAACGCACAGAGGGCAGCAACCCCGCGAGGGTGAGCCAATCCCACAAAACGTTTCGTAGTCCGGATCGGAGTCTGCAACTCGACTCCGTGAAGTCGGAATCGCTAGTAATCGTGAATCAGAATGTCACGGTGAATACGTTCCCGGGCCTTGTACACACCGCCCGTCACACCATGGGAGTGGGTTGCTCCAGAAGTGGTTAGCCTAACCTTCGGGAGGGCGATCACCACGGAGTGATTCATGACTGGGGTGAAGTCGTAACAAGGTAGCCCTAGGGGAACCTGGGGCTGGATCACCTCCTTAAACGATAGTGACCTCTCTGATGAGTGCTCACACATTTGTCTTCGTCTAAACGGTTGATGCGACAGTATTGCCGAGGGTCGGCAGGCCCCGCGTTCGGGTCTGTAGCTCAGTTGGTTAGAGCGCACCCCTGATAAGGGTGAGGTCGGTGGTTCAAATCCACCCAGACCCACCAGATTGATTGTGACCTGCGGCATGGCTTGAGAGCGGTGTTGTGGGGTTTGCCGCGAGCGTGCGGTGCAGTGATCTGGTCATTGCCTGGTTTGGGCAGTGGAGAGGACACGAGCCAGACATGGGGCTATAGCTCAGCTGGGAGAGCGCTTCCCTTGCACGGAAGAGGTCTGCGGTTCGATCCCGCATAGCTCCACCATCTCGCAGGCGGCGGGTGCTGCAGGATGCATCGGGTAAGTGTCGGGAGCAGACCGTTGGTCTGCGCCGGAAGGCCGGCCCGTTCGATCCCGCATAGCTCCACCATCTCGCCATCTTCCAATTTTACGGCTGTTCCGGCCGTGGTTGTTGGGCGTAGTGATTGTCGTATCAATGAAGCTAGACTCAAGTGCACCCGAGGGTGTGTTTGAGTCTGGTTTTTACAACCGGACAGTTCTTTAACAAGATAAATCAAGCTGAGTCTCTGGATCACAGCACAGCAGCGGCGCCTGGGGGAATGAGAGTTTCCCGGGGCAATGGTGATGTGAATGATCCTGAGATTATAAGTTCTGGTCGCGCTTTCAATTCGGCGCGGCCAAACGAGTTGTAAACTGTGACTTAAGCGTCACAACATCCGGCGGATAAGCACTGTTGATCGGTGTTTATCTTAGCAAGTACCCGGCCTGTGTTAAGGGGGTCGGGGAAAAGTCTTCTTGGTCTGCGCAGAGATGTGCAGGCGCACGGATCCGGTGGTGTACGGGTACTGAAGTTTGGTACCGGTGTTGCCCTGGTGAGTGCCCAGATAACTTGGGTTATATGGTCAAGTGACTAAGCGCATACGGTGGATGCCTTGGCAGTCAGAGGCGATGAAGGACGTAGGAGCCTGCGATAAGCATCGGGGAGGTGGCAACCAACCTTTGATCCGGTGATGTCCGAATGGGGAAACCCACCTGGTGTAAGCCAGGTACCTTGCACTGAATACATAGGTGTAAGGGGCGAACGAGGGGAACTGAAACATCTAAGTACCCTTAGGAAGAGAAATCAATTGAGATTCCCCCAGTAGCGGCGAGCGAAAGGGGAGCAGCCTGCAAGTGATAGCAGCGGCGTTAGTGGAACGGTCTGGAAAGTCCGGCGATAGAGGGTGATAGCCCCGTACACGAAAACGCGGTTGTGGTACTGAGCTTGCGACAAGTAGGTCGGGACACGTGTTATCTTGACTGAAGATGGGGGGACCATCCTCCAAGGCTAAATACTACTGACTGACCGATAGTGAACCAGTACCGTGAGGGAAAGGCGAAAAGAACCCCGGAGAGGGGAGTGAAATAGAACCTGAAACCGTATGCGTACAAGCAGTGGGAGCCCTTAGGGGTGACTGCGTACCTTTTGTATAATGGGTCAGCGACTTATTGTCTGTAGCGAGCTTAACCGTTTAGGGGAGGCGTAGGGAAACCGAGTCTTAACAGGGCGACTTAGTTGCAGGCAATAGACCCGAAACCGGGCGATCTATCCATGGCCAGAGTGAAGGTTAGGTAACACTGACTGGAGGCTCGAACCCACTTATGTTGAAAAATGAGGGGATGAGCTGTGGATCGGAGTGAAAGGCTAATCAAGCCCGGAGATAGCTGGTTCTCCTCGAAATCTATTTAGGTAGAGCGTCGTGTCTTACCCTGGGGGGTAGAGCACTGTTTGGGCTAGGGGGTCATCCCGACTTACCAACCCCATGCAAACTCCGAATACCCAGGAGTACAATCACGGCAGACAGACGGCGGGTGCTAACGTCCGTCGTCGAGAGGGCAACAACCCAGACCGCCAGCTAAGGTCCCAAATACCAGTTAAGTGGGAAACGATGTGGGAAGGCTTAGACAGCTAGGAGGTTGGCTTAGAAGCAGCCACCCTTTAAAGAAAGCGTAATAGCTCACTAGTCGAGTCGGCCTGCGCGGAAGATGTAACGGGGCTAAACTGGTAACCGAAGCTGCGGATGCGTGTACTTCACTTTAATGGCTTGGGTGCGAGAGTATTGTGGGGACAGTTTACTTAACTGTTGCTGTGATAGTCATGAAGCACGGTGGTTGTGAGGCAATTAAGTAAACTGTCCCCACAATACAGGCTGTTAAAGGAAGTACACGCATGGTAGAGGAGCGTTCTGTAAGCGGTTGAAGGTGTGCCGGGAGGCATGCTGGACGTATCAGAAGTGCGAATGCTGACATGAGTAACGATAAGGGGGGTGAAAAACCCCCCCGCCGGAAGATCAAGGTTTCCTGTCCAACGCTAATCGGGACAGGGTGAGTCGGCCCCTAAGGCGAGGCAGAAATGCGTAGTCGATGGAGAGCAGGTTAATATTCCTGCACTTCTTTATATTGCGATGGGGGGACGGAGAAGGCTAGGCCATCAGGGCGTTGGTTGTCCCTGTTTAAGGTTGTAGGCTTGAATCTTAGGTAAATCCGGGATTCTTTAAGGCCGAGAGCTGATGACGAGCTTTGGTGCGAGCCAAGGTGAAGTGGTTGATGCCCTGCTTCCAAGAAAATCCTCTAAGCTTCAGATATGAAGGAACCGTACTGTAAACCGACACAGGTGATCAGGTAGAGAATACCAAGGCGCTTGAGAGAACTCGGGTGAAGGAACTAGGCAAAATGGTACCGTAACTTCGGGAGAAGGTACGCCGGCTTTGGTGATGGGACTTGCGCCCTGAGCTGAGGCTGGTCGAAGTGACCAGGTGGCTGCGACTGTTTATTAAAAACATAGCACTCTGCAAACACGTAAGTGGACGTATAGGGTGTGACGCCTGCCCGGTGCCGGAAGGTTAATTGATGGGGTTATCTTCGGAGAAGCTCTTGATCGAAGCCCCGGTAAACGGCGGCCGTAACTATAACGGTCCTAAGGTAGCGAAATTCCTTGTCGGGTAAGTTCCGACCTGCACGAATGGCGTAACGATGGCCACACTGTCTCCACCCGAGACTCAGTGAAATTGAAATTGCGGTTAAGATGCCGTATACCCGCGGCTAGACGGAAAGACCCCGTGAACCTTTACTACAGCTTCACACTGGACTTTGACCTTATTTGTGTAGGATAGCTGGGAGGCTTTGAAGCGGTGGCGCCAGCCATCGTGGAGCCGACCTTGAAATACCAGCCTGGTAATGTTGAGGTTCTAACTCAGGTCCGTGATCCGGATCGAGGACAGTGTGTGGTGGGTAGTTTGACTGGGGCGGTCTCCTCCCAAAGAGTAACGGAGGAGCACGAAGGTGCGCTAATCATGGTCGGAAATCATGAGGTTAGTGTAAAGGCACAAGCGCGCTTGACTGCGAGACTGACAAGTCGAGCAGGTACGAAAGTAGGTCTTAGTGATCCGGTGGTTCTGTATGGAAGGGCCATCGCTCAACGGATAAAAGGTACTCCGGGGATAACAGGCTGATACCGCCCAAGAGTTCACATCGACGGCGGTGTTTGGCACCTCGATGTCGGCTCATCACATCCTGGGGCTGAAGCCGGTCCCAAGGGTATGGCTGTTCGCCATTTAAAGTGGTACGCGAGCTGGGTTTAGAACGTCGTGAGACAGTTCGGTCCCTATCTGCCGTGGGCGTTGGAGAATTGAGGGAAGCTGCTCCTAGTACGAGAGGACCGGAGTGGACGAACCTCTGGTGTTCGGGTTGTGTCGCCAGACGCATTGCCCGGTAGCTATGTTCGGACAGGATAACCGCTGAAAGCATCTAAGCGGGAAGCCCCTCCCAAGATAAGTTCTCCCTGACCCCTTGAGGGTCCTGAAGGGCCGTCCAAGACTAGGACGTTGATAGGCTGGGTGTGTAAGCGTTGTGAGGCGTTGAGCTAACCAGTACTAATTGCCCGTGAGGCTTGACCATATAATCCAAGTTACCTGGATTGCGAGTGCAATCGACGGTGGCGCGGAAGAAGACGCGGATGTTGTGGCGTCACAGTGATACGACACAGCTTGATTTATCGCCCTATTGGGTTGGAGAACGGCACTGCATTGCGCAGGTAAGACCCGTCTTCGGCCAAGCCAGTTTGCCTGGCGACCACAGAGCATTGGAACCACCTGACCCCATCCCGAACTCAGTAGTGAAACGGTGCATCGCCGATGGTAGTGTGGGGTTTCCCCATGTGAGAGTAGGTCATCGCCAGGCTTTAAATCCGAATCCCGCGGTTCTTTGAGCTGCGGGATTTTTTTATGGGGTGAGGTGCCGCCTGCGGCAGGCGCTGACCTGCGGTCACACCCGTGAAGTCACTGTGAGGCACTGAAACATTGTGCGGCTCGGGCTGCACGCGGTAGGCGTGCGAAAACCACCCGAGTTCCGGCTGCCAGCAATTGCATAGACCGTTCAGGACGAACTGAGTCAGGGAAGAGTACGGTCGTTCCAAGGTTGCTTCCTGCAACAGCGAAGAGAGGCGTGATAAAGCAAAATCGAGCGATCGTTCCCGGTTTTCCCTGCCCTGGGCCATTGCTGCTCGCCGTGATTCAAAACGCGACCGGTAATGGCAGGCCTGCGCGTGGCGTAATCTCGCTCCCCGCTGGGCGCCACAGAGTGCTGTCTGCCTGTCGAAATTCTTTACACTCCGGTGGAATGTAGCGTACACGGCTAGGCAGCGGCGTATGTAACAGGCTGAGAGAGTTGAAAAATAGTTGGTGCTGGCACCTTTTTTGCAGAAAGTTCAAAACGGCCAGCATTTTCTCATTCCCTGGCGATGTACTTTCGTCGGAATCTCAGGGTGCGTGATACCCAAATACCAATGCGCACCCTGTCGAAACGCGCTGGCTAGAGGCGTCTCCAGCTGCATTCCCCGTCCCACACTGCGGTGAGTGTTTGCCTGCACCAGTGCGCTTCACCGGCAGCATGAAGATGTTGTCGGTCCAATCCATTCACTACAGGTATCAAGAATGAAAAGAGTTTTAGTGAGTCCACTACGGATTATAAGTCGAGGCCTGGCGTTTCCTGCCCTGTTGTTGGCACTGGCATTCAGCGGGAGCAGCTTTGCCGCCAAGCCACCACAGTACTTTGTCGATGAAAGCAAACTCCCGTTCGAACCACTGCCGGGCGCGCAGGCCTACTGGGGCGTGCTGGCAGGTGCCGGTTATCAGATCGAGGTGCCGGACAACTGGAACGGCAGCCTGGTGGTCTGGGCTCACGGGTTTCGCGGCACCGGCCTCGAACTGACTGTTGATCCGCACCCGCTGCGCAGCGTGCTCATTCCGCAGGGCTACGCCTGGGCGGCATCCAGTTACGACAAGAATGACTACGATATCGCCTCGGGCGTGAAGAGCACTCACAAGTTGATCAAGCGCTTCAATGGCATCGTGAGCAAGCCGTCACAGATCCTGATTTCCGGCTTTTCCATGGGTGGTCATATCACCGGCGTGCTGATCGAGCAGTACCCGAACCTGTTTGACGGCGCCTTACCCATGTGTGGTGTCATGGCTGACTACGAGCTTTTCGACTATTTTCTCGATTTCAACCTGGTTGCCCAGCAGCTTGGCGTGGGCAGCAGCACCTATCCGGTTGATGACAATTACCCGTTCACCACCGCTGCTGTGATCAAGTCGAACCTTGAGGCGTTCCCGGGGGGCTGGCCGGTGGTGCTCAACGCAGACGGGACAAACCTGAAGGATCTCACCGAGATCATTTCCGGCGGAGACCGGCCCAATTTTGACGAGGCCTGGTTTTTCTGGAATTCCTTCCCTGACAATGGCTCCGACATCCCCGGTAACTTCCTGTTCGACCTCGCGGTGGGCGATGGCACGCTGGCGCGAGCTCCGGGAAGCGTACCGGATAACATCGACACAGTTTACCAGTTCGATAGCGATCCGGCCCTCTCGCCTGAGGAGCAGGAACTCAACGACCTGGTCTTCCGGATCGCCGGCGACCCGCAGACCCGGCGCAAGCAGGGGTTGGCCCAGGTGCCTACGATTACCGGCGATATCGCCATGCCCGTGCTGACCCTGCACAATCTTGGGGACCTTTTCGTCCCGGTGCTCAACCAGGTTGAGTACGCGAAGCGCGCTTTCGCCCAGGGCAATTCGGAGCACCTCGTGCAGCGGGCTATCCGCGGTGTTGGGCATTGCGGGTTTACCCCCAACGAGCTGACGACGGCGTTTTTCGATCTCGTCAACTGGGTGGACAACGGCGTGAAACCGGCCGGTGACGATTTCATCGACCCGGCGGCGGTGGCCGATCCCGAGTTCGGCTGCCAGTTCAGCGATGATACTGGGCACTTGCTGGCGACGCCCTGTCCCTGAATCCGCCCTGAACGGCAGCTCCTGACTGCCGATCGCCGACCCGTGTGCTGCGGCCCGCGGATTCGGCGGTCGTCAGGGAATTACTACACCTATCGCGCTGCCTGGTGGCACTTCGGCGCCGCCAGGCGGCGACCCGCCCCGGTTCAGTTGCCTGAAATCAGGCAGTACTGCCGCTGATATCTGTCAAGTTCGCATCCGCAATCGAGCACAAGGGCATGCGTTCGCGATCCTACGCGAGCACTGCCGCCAGCGTCCTGACCGGCGAGCCCGGCCCGGTATCCGGCTTCAAGCATTGATGTTGCTTGATTGCATCTAACAAGTATACTCAGCTAACGCGCCGTGCCGTGGACACTCTGCGGTCAGGTAAGACGCCCGTGGTAGCCGGCCTCGACCGGTGGTCGTGGTCCAAAGAAGCGGCCGGCTCCGCATAAAGCAACATGAACGCACGCAGCAGCGCATGATTCGATAAGATGAGGGATACCGATTATGAACACCCATCAGCAGACTGACTTTGACGCCATCGCGATTGGCGCCGGCTTTGCCGGTCTCGCCCTGATCCACTACCTCCGCGATGCCGGACTTTCGGTCCGGGTGTTCGATAAGGCAGCCGACGTAGGCGGGACCTGGACCTGGAATCGGTATCCCGGTGCGGCGACTGACAGCGAGAGCTACTACTACTGCCTGACGTTCTCCAAGGAACTGTTGCAGAACTGGTCGTGGAGCAAGCGCTATCCCGGGTGGGAGGAGACGCATAACTATATGAAGTATGTCGCCGACACCTGCGACATGTGGCCACACATTCAATTGAATACCGAGATCGTCGACGCGGAGTATTCCGACGCGGACGGTATCTGGCGGGTGCGTACAGCCGCGGGAGACACCTACACCTGCAAGTATTTCATCAGTGCCATGGGGATGATCTCGGAGCCGGAAATACCGAACGTCAAGGGTATGGACAAATTCAAAGGCCCTCTGTTTCACTCGTCTCGCTGGCCGCAAGACCTGGATTATGCCGGCAAGCGCGTCGGCATCATCGGCGCGGGTGCAACTACCGTCCAGATGGTCCCGGTGATGGCCGAGACGGCCGCTCAGGTGACGGTGTTTCATCGCACGCCCAACTTCATCCTGCCAGCAATGCAGCAGCCGATGACCCCGGAGTGGGAAAAAGAGATCAAGGAGCACTACGACGAAATCGTCGCCAAGTGCCGAAATCATGTGTTTGGCATGGCGTTCAACGGTCCCTCGGGCCGCAACGCGGTGGACACGTCGCCGGAAGAGCGACAGCGTATTTTCGAGGAGAATTGGAAAGGCAGCTTCCGGTGGGTATTCGAGACTTTCGATGACCTGCTTGCGGACCCTGAGGCCAACAAGATGGCCGCGAAATTCATCACCGACAAGATGAGGGAGCGCATCGCAGACCCGGAGATTGCCGATATCCTGGTGCCTGAAGTCGGCGAGTACCCCCTGTTTGCCAAGCGCCCGCCGCTCGACCATGGCTACCTCGAGGCCTACAGCCGCGACAACGTGCGGCTCGTCGATATCAAGGACCGCGAGCCTATTGTCGAGATTACCGAAAACGGCGTCCGCACCACCGAGGAGGAGTACCCCTTCGATATCATCGTGCTGGCCACCGGATTCAAGGCCTACACTGGCGGCCTGGAGGCTTTCCCCATCCGGGGACGCAAGGGCGAGACGCTCAAGGAGAAGTGGCAAACGGTATCCCAGTCGATCATGGGTGTCTGCGTTGCCGATTTCCCCAATATGTTCATCGTTACCGGTCCGCAGGCGCCGTTTGCCAACCTGCCTACGTCCATCGAACAGAACGTGATCTGGATAACCAACTGCATCAGGAAGATGGAAGCAGAGGGTTACGACGTTTGTGAACCCCGCAAGGAGGCGGAGGATGAGTGGACCGCCCACACCGCCGAGGTACACAACCAGACACTCATGGCAGAGGGAGACAAGGTCAACTCGTGGATGATGGGCGCCAACCGGGAGGACAAGCCGCCGCGTGTGCTGATCTATTTCGGTGGCGCCAATGTGTACTACGACAAGCTCGATGAGTCAGCCAATCAGGGCTTTCCGGAGCTGGCGTTCGAGAAGCGTGCCGGCTGACCGCCGGCTGCCGCGACGGGCTGTTCTGCCGCTGCTCTGGGTCTTCAGTGCGGCGGCCGCGCAGCCTGACGCCGAGCCCGTCGACTACGGGATGTACCACGAGGTTCGCGCCCTTTATGACGAAGGCATGGCGTCGGACGACTGTCAGGCGGTGAGGGCGCGATCAGAGGCGCTGAGGTCATTTTTGCGCAGCAAGGAACCTATTCCCCCCGAGCTTGCGGCTGAGATGAAGACGAGTCGCTCCGATGTCGGCGTTTATGTGCGTCACCTGCGGCGCCAGCTCAACCAGAGGGCAAAAGACCTGTGCCCCGTGGTGCCGGCGCCCTGCCAGGAAACGACGGGGCAGATAGACGCGGCCGCATTGGAAGAACTCTACGCGGTTGCACTCGACAGCCAGTACTGCAGCCTGGTGTGGAATATGGCGCAGAAGATAGTCGGTGACAGTGGGCCGGAGCTTGCCCCGCAGGCGCTGGAGCTGCTGTTAAAACTGCAGGCCAATCGCCCCGAGTGTTTTACGGAATAGCTCCTGTTGGCGGGTCCTTCCGGAGTGAACGTGAGCCCGCGTTTCTGTACTCGCGGCCTCAGTTCACTTACCCTTGTCAGACCCCGTGCGGCGTTACGCCTGCTCCTCGATACCAGCGGTGCTATGACAGATGACCGAACCGACCAACGACGAACCTACCGGCCTGGAACCCCCTGTTGCGCCGCTGATGGCGCCAAGAGCCGTACCAACGGGTCATGGCGTGGCCTGGATGAAGAGCGGATTCAGCGGTTTCCGCCTGGCACCGCGGGTATGGATGGGGATTGCCCTGCTGTTCATGGTCCTCACCTACCTGCTTGGCCTGTTGCCGGCCGGTTCACTGCTGCTGGCGCTGGTGTCGCCGGTACTCACGGGCGGGATCATGCTGGGATGCCGGTCCCTCGACGAGGGACGCCCCCTGGAGATTTCCCACCTGTTTGCGGGCTTCAAGCAACGCACCCGCGCGCTGATATCCGCCGGTGCCCTCTACCTGGGACTCGCGTTTGCGATTGCGATGGCCGTGGGCGTGATCGGAGCGATCATCGGCGTCGAGATTCCCGACGCGCCTGTCGACGGCCAGGACATACCGGCTATCGACGGGATGTTGGCCGTTCTGGTGCTGCTTGTGCTCCTGCTGATCGTACCCCTGGCCATGGCGTTCTTCTATGCACCGGCGCTACTCGTATTCGATGACAGGCTGGGTGTCACCTCGGCGTTCAAACTCAGCTTTTCCGGCTGCCTCAAAAATGTCATGCCGTTCCTGGTCTACGGTCTCCTGGGGTTGTTGCTGGGCCTGCTCTCGGTGGCGACTTTCGGTCTCGGCCTGCTGGTAGTCATACCTGTCGTTTACGCAGGCATGTATGTTTCTTACAAAGATATCTTCCTGTGCGAGGACCCATGACTTATGTCCGATATCTCGACTGAAGAGCTGCAGGAAAACTTCGATTATTTCGACAGCAATAACGATGGCAAGCTTGATCTCGACGAGTTTGCCAGCCTGATGGAGGCCCTGGGAGCGCTTGAGCCCGGCGAAGACGCGGTTCTCGGTTTCAGGGAAATCGACAGCGATCGCAGTGGCACCGTGGAGTTCGACGAGTTCTCGCGCTGGTTCAGCGCGCGCTAGCCCACGCTTGCAACAGGCCGACATCCGTCCAGCCCGGTCGGTGTACCCCACGGGGCCGGCCCGGTTCGCGCTGGGGCTCCTGCTGACCGCCTGCCTGTTGCCGCAGGTGAACCCTGCAGCCGGCGACAGCACCTCATTGTCACGCTTCCAGAAGACCGTGGCGGCCCTGCAGGAGACGGAGCCTGAGGCGCGCGCCCGGTTCGCTTCCGCTGCGCTGACCGGGTTACTGGTTGTTTATCTCGCCGAGTCGGACCTCGCACGCAGCGAGGCGGCGGGGGATGAGTCGGAAAAGAAGCTCTATGGCTGGGCGTTGGCGGTGGATCAGTACGCGCGCCGGCTGGAGGTGATGCTGGTCGATATCGAGCGCGGCTATCCCGTCGAAATGGGTTTGAGCCGTGCTCGGGACATAGCGGTGCGGGTGAACGGGCGCCAGGTGTTGTTGACGCACCCGCGGCTCAACCAACAGGCTGCCTATGAACAGCGGGTGTTGCTGGAGTTCTGTGAGGTGAGCGATTGCACCCGGCTCAGTGAGACCCGGATGCCGCTGCGCCTGCCACTGTACTCGGATGCGTCCGCGCCGCAGCCGACCTGGGTGTTCACCGACGACGACACGGTTTGTGTTTTCGATGGTATCCAGGTGTTTTTTGCCACCGCGGGCAATCTGTCCCGCCTTCGCGACGCCTGCCAGGTTTTTTTCCAGGAAGTGAATGACCTGCTGACCGAAATTGCGTGGCAGCGACTGCACGGTGCATCGGTGGAATGGGACGCACTCGAGATTCGCCCCACCCCCGGCGAGACGGAGCACTTCGTCACCCTGAACACCCCCGGCGACACCGTGCTGTCACGCCTGCCCCTGCTGTACGCCAACCCCGGCCTGTTGCAGCAACTGGCACCCTGGCTGCGCGACCGCAGCAGCGGACTGGAAGCGACGCTGGTGCTTGATGGCAGTCGCTGGATATGGGAGGGCCGGGCCGAGTAATGACATCCCCAGGGACCGCTGTTGGTTGCTATGCCAGCACGTTTGGTCGCTGTCAGCACCTGGCCGGCCGCACCTGGCCGGCCACACTTCGCCGCGCCGCACGTCTCCGACGACAGCCCCCGTTCGATGATTCTCGCGGGCTAGCGTTCCTTCCTGGCCCGGGCAAACGCGTTGGCGAAGGCATTACCCGCAGGTGGCGGCTGTTTTTTGTCCCGCTCCTTTTTTCCCCGCTCGCGCGGCTTTGAGCCAGGCTTCTGGTTTCGTTTGCCCTGCCGCTGTCGTGATTCACCCGGCTCGTCACCGAGGCGCATGGACAGGCCGATGCGGCGACGTTCGGGCTCGACCTCCATGACCTTGACCCGGACGATATCCCCGGCCTTGACCACCTCCCGCGGGTCCTTCACAAACCGGTCTGCCAGGGCGGAGATGTGCACGAGGCCGTCCTGGTGGACGCCGATGTCGACGAACGCGCCGAAATTAGTGACATTGGTCACCGTGCCCTCCAGCACCATGCCGGCCTGGAGGTCGGCCATTGTCTCCACGCCTTCCCTGAACGCGGCCACCCGGAATTCGGGGCGGGGATCACGTCCGGGTTTGTTCAGCTCCTGGAGAATGTCACTGACCGTCTCGAGACCGGCGCCCGCAGACACGTAGTCCGCGGCCCGAAGACTTCCCAGGAACGCCGAATCGCCGAGCATGGATGGGATTGGCCGGGCCTCGCGTGCGGCGATGTGTTCGACGACGCCATAGGATTCAGGATGCACGGCAGACGCATCCAGTGGATTGTCGCCGTCCATGATCCGCAGGAAGCCGGCCGCCTGTTCAAAGGTGCGCTCGCCAAAGCGGCTAACGCCCAGCAGGGCCCGGCGATTGGCGAAGCCGCCCTCTTGGTCGCGCAAGGCGACGATGTTCTCCGCGATTCCCTGGTTGAGACCGGACACGCGCGCCAACAAAGGTACTGAGGCGGTATTGACGTCGACACCGACTGCGTTGACGCAATCCTCCACCGCCGAGTCGAGTTGTCGTCCGAGCTGGACCTGGCTGACGTCGTGCTGGTACTGGCCGACCCCGATCGACCGGGGTTCGATCTTCACCAGTTCCGCCAACGGGTCCTGCAGCCGGCGGGCGATGGAGACCGCGCCCCGGATAGTGACATCGAGATCCGGGAATTCGGCAGCGGCGAACGCGGACGCGGAGTAGACCGAAGCTCCCGCTTCGCTGACCATCACCTTGCGGCAGTTGAGTTCACTGCGGTCGGAGAGCAGTTCACCCACGAACCTGTCGGTCTCGCGGCTTGCCGTACCATTGCCGATAGCAATCAATTCGGCGCCATGTTTTTCGATCAGTGCGCCCAGAGTCGCCCGTGCCTCGCCGGTGCGACTCCGCGGCGCGTGCGGGTAGATGGTGGCGTGGTCGAGTAACCTGCCGGTACCGTCCACCACGGCGACCTTCACGCCCGTGCGCAGACCGGGGTCCAGGCCGATGGTGGGCCTCTGGCCTGCCGGCGCCGCCATCAACAGGTCCTTGAGGTTGTTTGCAAACACCCGGATGGCCTCGGCCTCGGCGCGCGCTCGCAGCTCTCCCAACAGATCGGTCTGCAGGCGGGTGAACAGCTTGACCCGCCAGGTCCACCTCAGCGTGGTGGCCAGCCATTGAGACCCCGGGGCGGTATCGCCGCAGATACTCTCGAGGCCCCAGTGCCGGGCGACCATCCCCTCACAGGGGTGGGTGGCCTCCGGCGCTTCGTCACCGCTCATCACGAGGTGCAGCTGCAGGACCCCCTCGTTGCGGCCCCTGAACATGGCGAGCGCACGATGTGACGGGACGCTTGCGAGTGGCTCTGTGTGTTCGAAGTAGTCGCTGAATTTGGCGCCTTCCTCCTCCTTCCCCGTGACCACGTTGGCCGCCAGCAGTGCGTTCTCTGCCAGAAAGTCACGGGCCGCGGCGGCGAGATCAGCGTCCTCGGCGAAACGCTCCATGAGAATCTGCCGCGCGCCGTCCAGGGCTGACCGGGTATCCTCGATGCCACGATCGACGTCGAGATAGGCCGCCGCAGCCTGTTCGGGATCCAGTGACCGATCCGCAAGCAGCGCGTCCGCGAGGGGTTCGAGGCCGGCTTCGCGGGCAATCTGGGCGCGAGTTCGGCGTTTTTGCCTGAACGGCAGGTAGAGGTCTTCCAGCCGGGTCTTGGAATCCGCGGCCCGCAGCCCGGATTCCAGGTCAGCGGTCAGCTTGCCCTGTTCCCGAAGGTTGCCGAGGATGCTCTCACGTCGGTCATCAAGCTCTCTGAGGTAGCGCAGGCGCTCGTCCAGCTGGCGTAACTGGGTGTCGTCCAGCCCGCCGGTTGCCTCCTTGCGGTAGCGGGCCACGAAGGGGACGGTGGCGCCGCCGTCGAGCAGTTCAATAGCAGCTCTGATCTGGTTCTCGCGCACGGACAATTCGTCCGCCAGGGTTCGGGCGTGTGATGTAGGCATGGCGATAGTGAGGCTTTTCCGGCGTCTGGTATTGATTGCAGACGCGCATTATGCGCCAGCTACGATGGCTTTGCGACCGCCTTGTGCGCTCGCTGAACCCAGGTTCCCAACCCCGGAGTCCGGGTCAGTTGCGGAATTTCTTGACCGCGCTCAACAGTTGCCGGCAGGTGATCTGGCCGATCAATTTACCGTCTTCGACCACGGGCCGCCGACGCTTGTTCTTCAGCAGCATGTCCTGGGCGACGTCGACGATGTCCTCGTTCGGGTGGGCCACGACAAGGTTGTCGCTGGCCATGTATTCGTGCACGGCCCCCACCTTGTCGTTGTTGTAGACGGCACTCAGTACGGCGCGCAGACAGTCGAGCTCGGAGAGAATTCCCACCAGGTTCCGCTCGTCATCCACGACACAGACGCCCGATATCTTGTTATCGATAATAACCTGCATGGCGTCCAGTACATTGTCATTGGCCCGAACCTTGACCGGGTTTGGCAACATGTAATCGCGGAGGTTGACTGATTTCAGCATGTGCATCTCCTTTCAGTGGCCCGCAATGCACTCCGGCCCGGATATGCGCAGGTCCCGTTCACAGTATAGACCGTAAATAAGCCATGAGTGTCTGCGGAAAGACGCCGAGCCACACAACGGCGCCGATCAGGACACCGGCCAGCGTCGCCGCCGGCCAGCGACCCGGGGACGCCGCAATGCTCGTTTCCGGGCGTTCCGCCATTTGCAGTACGACACGCAGGTAGTAGTAGATGCCGATGCCACTGCCTATCACCAGGCTGCCGAGCAACACCCAGTTCCCTCCGGCGACGGCGGTACCAACGATGTAGAATTTGGCGATAAAACCGGCGGTCAGGGGAATGCCGGCCAGTGACAGGAGCGCCACCAGCATCAGCAGGGCAACGGCCGGCTGTCGCCAGAACAGGCCGCGCAGCTGACGCAGTTCGGTGGTTTCCTCTTCGGACGCGTCTCCTGTGACCAGTGCGAGTGCGCCGAAGGCGGCGATGGTTGTGAAGCTGTAGGCAACCAGGTAATACAGGGCCGCCTCGGCGGGGAACTGATGTCCGCCGCCGAGCAGCGCTGCCATATAAACGATGATCAGATAGCCCATGTGGGCTATCGATGAATAGGCCAGCATGCGCTTGACGTTGGTCTGGAGCAGCGCCAGCAGGTTGCCGGCCAGCATGCTCAGGATAGCCATCAGGCCGGTACACTCCACCAGGATGCGAAAACGGAACAGGTCGGCGTCCACGAACCATCGCCAGAGCACAAAGAACACGGCCGCCTTGGACACCGAGGCGAGAAACCCGGTGACCGGCGTGGGTGCCCCCTGGTAGACGTCCGGTGTCCACAGGTGCAGGGGAACCAGTGACAGTTTGAAGCCCAGCCCGGCGACGATCATGACCGCGGCAACCATCAACAGCCCGTCGGCGGCGGGCTGCTGGTCCAGGGCGGCGCCCAGTTCGCTGAACCCCATTGCGCCGGTCGCCGCGTACAGGAGGGCGAAGCCGAACAGCGCGGTCGCCGTCGCCGCGGCGGACAGTATCAGGTACTTGATGGCTGCCTCCAGGGGCAGCGTGGAACGGTCGGGATAGGCTATCAGGGTGTACAGGGCAATGGTCATCAACTCGAGGCCAAGGATCAATGCCACGAGGTGAACCGCGTAGGCCAGCACACAGGCGCCCAGTGTACTCAGTACCAACAGCAGAAAGTATTCCTCGGGTTCGTCGCCGAGGCCGCGAAGGTAGTGCCACGACAGGACGACGGTAATCAATCCCACGGCACAGAACAGGGTGGACAGAGTCAGCGCCAGGTGGTCGGCCAGCAGTATCGCTGTCACCGCCTGGGGCGCGTGGGTCGCGGCCGGGATAGAACTCAGTGCCGCCAATAACAAAGTCAGGACAGCGAGCAGTGCGGTCACCCGCGCATCGCGCCGGAATGCGATCTGCAGCATCAGCAGCGTCGCGCCGGCGCCGAGCACCAATAGCGGCAGTATGCCCGTGGCCTGGTCCGCGGTCATGGCGAACCTCCCGGCACCGCGGGTGAGGTGGCCCAGCCGCTGTCGCCCCCCGATACGGCGGCCCGGGCGAGGGCATCGAGCCCGTCCACCACCGGCTGGGCCAGGTCCAGCACGGGCTGCGGGTAGAGCCCGAGCCACACCAGTGCGACCGCCATGACCAGAAACGTGGCGCGTTCCCGGTGATCGAAGTCGGCTAGTGCTTGTCCGCTATCGGGTTTGCCCTGGAACGCCTGCTGCATCATCCACAGGGAGTACACGGCCGCCGTAATCAGGCCGAAAGCGGCAATGGCAGCCGCCCACGGCGCCACCGCGAACAGGCCTGCGAGTATCAGGAATTCCGCGATGAAGTTGCCCAGTCCCGGCAGGCCCAGTGACGCCAGCGCAAAAAACATCGCCCAGGCACCCATGCGCGGTGCGTAATGCCAGAGCCCGCCCATGCGCCGCATGTCACGAGTGTGCAGGCGTTGCTGCAGTGCACCGGCGATCATGAACAGCGCCGCGGTGCTCAGCCCGTGGGCCAGCAACTGCACCACGGCTCCCTGCAATGCGAGCGTATTCCACGCGTAGAGCCCGAGCAGTACGAAGCCCATGTGACTGACACTGCTATAGGCCACCAGCCGCTTGAAATCGGTCTGGCCAAACGCGAGGATAGCGCCGTAGACGATACCCACCGCACCCACGGTGAGCGCCACGGGTGCGAAGTCGGCGGATGCATCGGGAAACAGCGGAATGCAGAATCGGATCAGCCCGTAGGCGCCGGTTTTCAGCAGTATACCGGCCAGTAGCACGCTGCCGGCGGTAGGCGCCTGCGTATGAGCATCCGGCAGCCAGGTATGAAACGGGAATGCCGGCAACTTGACTGCGAAGGCGAGGAACAGGCCCAGCATGGCGAGCATACCCATCTGCCCCGATAGCGATGCGCCCAGCAGGTCGGCATAGCTGAAACTCCAGTTGCCCCCGGCCGCGACCTGCCAGGCCAGTACCACGAACGACACCAGCATGAGCAACCCGGAGACCTGGGTGAAGATGAAGAATTTCATTGCCGCGTAGCTCTTGTCCTCGTGCCCCCAGATGGCAATCAGGAAGTACATCGGGATCAGCATCACCTCCCAGAACAGGAAGAACAGGAAAACGTCCAGTGCCAGGAAAACGCCGTTGACGCCGGCGATAGTCCACAGCAGGTTGGCCTGGAAAAACCCCTGCCGGACCGTGATTTCGTTCCAGGATGAAGCCACTGCCACCGCGCCCAGCAACAGGGTCAGCGCGATCAGCATCAGGCTGAGCCCGTCCAGCCCGAACTCGAACGCGATGCCGAACCTGGGTATCCAGGGATACTTTTCGTAGGCCAGCCAGTCCGTGCCGGCGGTCAGTTCGGCCGGTAGCAAGGGGCCCACATCGCCTGGGCTTCCCGTAAGTCCCGGAATGCACAGCGCCGTTGCAGCCAGCACCAGCAGGCTGATCCAGCGCGACCGGCCCGGAGCGCCTCGCTCACTCCACCAGGCCACCAGTCCACCGAGCAGGGGCAGGAGCACCAGCACGGCCAGGCTCATGTCGCGTTCCTCAGCATGACCGCCACCAGGAAGACTACCGCCAGCACCATGCTGGCTGCATACCAGCGCACTTCGCCCGTCTGCAGGAGGGCCAGCCCCTTGTGGCCCCAGCGACTGCCCGTGACCACCGCGTTGTAGAGGACGTCGACCGGCTCCTTGCGCCACAGCGCAGCGAGGCCGCAGAACGGTCTCACCAGCAGCGCATCATAGAGGCGGTCGAACCCCCAGCCGCTGAACCAGAACGCCTGCAGTTTTCGACCCGCAGGTGATTCCACCCAGGCTGCGATGGACACGCGGCCGGCCAGGAACACGGCCCAGGCGAAGGCCAGCCCCAGCAGGGGCACAGCGATACCTATGGCCTCCACGAGATGGTTGGCGCCGTGGGCTGCGCGCGCGGGAAAAACGTCGTGTAGCGGTAGCAGAATATAGCCACCCACCAGGGAGGCGAGGCACAAAAGGCCCAGGGGCAACGCCATGCGCCAGCCGGGCTGACGGTCCGGTTCGAGTTGCGCCTCGCCGAAGAACACGACGAAGACCAGCCTGAAGCTGTAGATGGCCGTTATCAGCGCACCCAGCAGTGCGCCTGCCCACAACCACGGCCCGGCCCCGGGCAGTTCCCAGGCAGCCAGCAGGATGGCGTCCTTGCTGTAAAACCCGGCGGTGAACGGCAGCGCCGCGAGGGCGGCGGAGCCTATCAGGAAACTCAGGAACACCAGCGGCAGCCGGGTGCGCAATCCCCCCATTCGGAAAATGTTGTGTTCATGGTGCAGGCAGTGAATCACGGCACCGGCGGCCAGGAACAGGAGAGCCTTGAAGAAGGCATGGGTCATCAGGTGAAAAATGCCCGCGCCAAAGGCTCCGACGCCGAGCGCCAGGAACATGTAACCGATCTGGCTGATGGTGGAATAGGCGAGAATCCGTTTGATATCGTGCTGGGCGAGCGCCGCGGTTGCCGCCAGCAGCAGCGTCAGCACGCCGATCCACGCCACGACGGCCAGGATGCCGGGCGCCAGCAGGAACAGGCCGTGTGTGCGCGCAATAAGGTAAACACCCGCCGTCACCATGGTGGCGGCGTGGATCAGCGCGCTGACGGGAGTGGGGCCGGCCATGGCGTCCGGCAGCCAGGTCTGTAACGGTAGCTGCGCTGATTTGCCGAGGGCGCCCGCGAGCAGCAGGGCGGTCGCGAGTACCGGCAGTGTGCTGTCGACCTGCCAGCGTGCGGTGGCGGCACTGACCAGAGGTTGGATGTCGAGTGTGCCGAGTTCGGTGAGCAGCAGGGCGAGCCCGAGTATCATTGCCGCGTCACCCGCCCGGGTGACGATGAACGCCTTGCGCGCCGCGCGGCCGTTCGCCGGGTCCCGGTACCAGAACCCGACCAGCAGGTAAGAGCAGGCGCCGACGCCTTCCCAGCCAAGGAACAGCAGTAGCAGATTGTCGGCCATGACCAGGATCAGCATGGCCGCGACGAAGAGATTCATGTAGGCGAAATAGCGGGCGATCGAATCGTCTTCCCACATGAACTCCACCGAGTAGAGGTGAATCAGGAAGCCCACGCCGGTGATAATGGACATCATGACCACGGCGAGGCCATCGATGTAAAAGGCGATCCCCGGGCTGAAACCGCCTACCGATAACCACGTCCAGAACCTGACCTGCTGAATTTCGCCCGTGCCCATCACGGTGGCGGTGGCGAGGACCACGCAGATAGCGGAGAGGCCAACGGAACCGGCCCCGAGTATCGCCACCCACTTCCGCGGCAGGCGCCCGGCGGTGAAGATCAGCAGAATGCCGCTGAGCAGGGGTAGCAGTGGTATCAGTGCCAGCAGCATCAGCCCCGCATCCTCCTGACCTCGTCGAGGTCGAGTGACCGGAAGCGCCGCTGTAACTGCAACACCAGGCCCAGTCCAACGGCGACCTCCGCGGCCGCGACGGTCAGCACCATCAGGAACATGACCTGGCCGTCCGGTTCGGACCACACGGCGCCGGCGGCGACGAAAGCCAGCGCGGCGGCATTCAGCATCACCTCCAGCGACATCAACATGAAAATTACATTGCGGCGCAGCATGAGGCCCAGCAGGCCGCAGCAGAACAGCAGGGCGGCGAGCACCAGCAGGTGTTGTACCGGCACCTCCAGCCCGCTCATCAGGATGTCCCCGCCGGTCGCTGGATGAAGCGCCGCCCGAGATGGTAGGCACCTACCAGCCCGGCGAGCAGCAACATCGAGGCTATCTCTGCGGCCAGTACGTAGGGCCCGAACAGTGACAGCCCGACGGCTTTGGGCGCGACCGCCGCCCCGCTGGTGGCGCCGCCGGCTCCACCCAGCGCGATCAGCAGTTCAATCAGCAGCAGGCCGGACATGAGCCCCGGGAGTACCCAGAAACGGCCAGTCATCGTCTCCCGCTCCCGGGCTTCGCCGCTCTCGCCGAGATTCAGCATCATGACGACGAAAACGAACAGGACCATGATCGCGCCGGCGTAAATGATCACTTCCAGCGCCGCGGCAAAAGGCGCGCCGATGAGGAAGAACAGCACCGCAACCGCGAGCAGTGAAACAATCAGGTAGATCAGCGCGTGGGTGGCGTTTGCCCGGGTCAGCGCGAGGCCGGTGGAGGCGAGGGCGATCAGGGCGGTGAGGTAAAACAGCGTCATGGCAACAGGCTCTTGACGTCGATGGGCGCGGATTCATTCTGCGCCTGGCCCTTGTCCTTGCCGGTTATCGCAAGTCCCGACACCCGGTAAAAATTGTAGTCATGGTATTTTCCCGTACCCGAGATCTGCAGGTGTTCCTTTTCGTAGACCATGTTGCGCCTGTCGTATTCACACATCTCGAAATCCGGCGTCAGCTGAATTGCAGTGGTGGGGCAGGCCTCCTCGCACATGCCGCACATAATGCAACGGGAGAAATTTATCCGGAAAAACTCGGGGTACCAGCGACCGTCTTCCCGGGTTCCCTGCTGCAGTGCGATGCAATCGACCGGGCAGGCGACTGCGCAGAGGTTGCAGGCCACGCAGCGTTCGTCACCGTCGGGGTCGCAGGTGAGCACGATACGACCGCGATAACGCGGTGCCAGATACGGCTTCTGCTCCGGGTACTGCACGGTTTCCGCCCGGGTAAAGCTGTGTTGCAATACGGTCCAGATCGTTTGCAACTGACTGCTCAGTGACTTGAACATCTACCCCTCCATCACCAGGGCCAGCAACCCGGTGGCCAGCAGGTTGACCAGGGTGATCGGCAGCATCACCTTCCATCCCAGGGCCATGAGCTGGTCGTAGCGTGGCCGTGGTATCGCCGCCCGCAGGAGAACGAAAAAGCAGATGACGGCGAAGACTTTCAGAGAAAACCAGATAAACGGCGGCAGCCACGGGCCCAGCCAGCCGCCGAAAAACAGGGTCACTATCATGCAGGAAATCAGCATCAACCCCAGATACTCCCCGAGCATGAACATGGCGAATTTCATGCCGCCATATTCAGTATGAAAGCCGGCGGTGAGCTCATGTTCTGCCTCGGGCAGGTCGAAGGGCAGCCGGTGGCTCTCCGCAATGCCCGCGACCAGGAATACGAAAAGCCCGAGGAACTGGGGGATGCAATACCAGAGATCGCGTTGGGCTTCGACGATTTGAATCAGGCTGAAGCTGCCGCTGAGCATGACCACCCCGATCAGCGACAGTCCCATGAAAACCTCGTAGCTCACCATCTGCGCCGCGCTGCGCAGTCCCCCCAGGAGTGCGTACTTGTTGTTCGATGCCAGGCCGCCGAGCAATACGGCATAGACGGCCAGGGAGGTCATTGCGAGAAAGAACAGCAGGCCGATATTGAGATCGACGACATACAGGCTGGGCGAGAACGGGACCACGGCGAACCCCAGCAGCATGGCGACCACAATCGCGGTGGGCGCCAGGACGAAGACGGTGCGGTCGGCGAACGGGGGAACCCAGTCGTCCTTGGCCAGCAGTTTCAGCATATCCGCAAGCACCTGCAGAATGCCAAAGGGGCCCAGACGGTTGGGGCCGTAGCGGTCCTGCCAGATACCAAGCAGCCGGCGTTCGAACCAGGTCAGGAATGCGGCCCCGCCAACGGCAGCCGCCAGCAGCCCAAGGCCGAAAAACACCGTCTGCCATTCAGACATGTCCGCCCCCGTCACTGCCGATCACTTCCGGTTCGCGTCGCCAGTCGGGTGCCGCGCCCAGCGCAACCCGGGCGCCGGCAGTCAGCCCCGAAGCGCCCGGTAGTCCCGCGCTGTAGCCGGCGCAGCCGGGCGCAATGGACTCATTGACACGCAGTGCCAGCACAGCGAGCCCGTCACCGACGGTGACCCCGTCGCCTTCCCTGAGCCCCAGGGCGGTGGCGTCCTCGCCCCGCAGCTCGATAAACCCGTGTGCGACCAGTTCCGCGACGCCGGGACTGATCGCGCTGAGTTCGTCGCTGCCGAAGATTTGCGGTCGCGGTACCAGCTGCCAGCACCCGGGTTCGGGCACGGTTGTCGACGCGGAGGTCAAGCCCGGCGCGGTCCCGGTACCGCCAGCCGGAAGCAGCCGGCAGCCGCCGGTGCCACCCCGCAGGGCGCCGCCGATCTCCGCCTGGAATTTGTGCAGCGACTGGTTGGAATTCCAGCCCGGCGCCCAGACGTAGGGCAGCAGTGCGCCGGGCTGCCCGCGGTTGAGGCCCTCCATGGTGAAAGCGAGCGGCGACTCGGTGTCCTCGGGCTGCTTCGGCTCGTGTATCGAGACATCGGCAAGCATCGCGGTGCGGCCACTGTAGCGGTGGGTCTGGCGTGGAATCCTGACCCCGCGAAGCCGGAATTCGTGGCCGGGCGCCGCCTCGGTGATGCCCGCGAGCGCGGGGCACTCGGCTGCGCAGGCTGCCGAAATATCGTCGAAATGCTCGAGCCCCTCACTGTCCGGCAGCGCCAGCGCCCGCAGGCAGTCGCGCAGCCACAGCCAGCTGGGGCGTCGCTGCTCACGGGGCTGGAACACCGGGAAATGACGCTGCGCGCGACCCTCCAGACTGACCAGGGTGCCCTCCGCCTCGGCAAAACTGGCTGCCGGCAGCGCCAGGGTGCTGGCGGAGGTGGTGGGGCCGTCCAGCAGGTCGAGAACAACGAGGTGAGGGATGTCCAGCAGGCGGTTGATAGTCTCGGCAGGCCCGCGCCGGTAGAGGTCGTTCTCGAGCACGATCAGGGTCTCGACATCGCCCGCTTCCACGCGCTGTGCCAGCGCGGTCAGTGAGGGCGCGTCCGCTCCGCACAGGAGCGCCTGGCCCAGGCTGTTGGCCTCGGGCACAGTGAGGCACAGCATGGCGGGTTTGCCGGCTTCGCAAAGTGCCTGCGCCACCCCGGCCGCCGCTGACATCACGTCGATGTCGCCGCACCCCGTGCCGGAGACGATCAGCGGCCGCTCGGCCCCGGCCAGGGCTTGCGCAATCTCGGCGGCATTTTCGCTGCCGCCTTCGGCCGGGCTGCCGGCGACGGCGGTTGCCACGTCAAAACCCAGCCGGGCGATATCACCGGGCGCCAGGCTGAATCGTGCCGCAGCCACATCGTCGAGACGCGTGTCGCCGACCGCGGCGATATACAGGGGGCTGCGCTGGTCCTGGGCGAGGTTGCGGATCGCGGCGTCCTGCCAGATTTCGAGTTTCAGTTCGGCGGCCATCGCATAGGCCCGGTTGCGGACGCTTTGTCGCAGCGCGAGTGCTATCCGCGGTGCGGTGTGGGTGGGGTCTTCGCCGAGTACCAGGATGGCGTCTGCCGATTCGATAGCCGGCAGGTCGGGCGTGGCGGCGGGTGACCCGCGCTGCAGGTCCAGTGCGTGATTGACCAGGACCTGCTCTTCGGCGCTGAAACCGGGGCAGAACGCATCGCCACCCACCAGCCTGCGCAACAGGTAGTTCGCCTCGACCGATGCCCGTGGTGAGCCGACCGCCGCCAGCTTGCCGCCGCGACAGGCACTCGCCATTTCGCTCAGCGCGTCGGCGGGTTCGATGGCGTCGTAGCGGCCGTCGCTATTGCGTCGCCCCGCGGTATTGAGCCGTTTGCTGTCGTTGACGAACCCGGCCCCGAAGCGCCCACGGTCGCAGAGGAAGTAGCCGTTGACCTCGCGGTTGTAGCGATTGTGCACACGCTTGAGCCTGCCGTAGCGCTCGCCCGGCAGGGTATTGCAACCGACGGCGCAACCGGTGCACAGCGACGGCGCCGATTGCAGGTCCCACTTGCGGGTATAGTCACTCACCAGGGTCTTGTCGGTGAACACGCCGGTAGGGCAGACTTCGACGAGGTTGCCGGCGAACTCGCTTTCCAGCACGCCCTCGGTATGGCGGCCGAAGTAGATGTGGTCGTGGGCAGCCATGGCCGCGAGATCTGTGCCTCCGGCATAGTCGCGGTAATAGCGCGTGCAGCGATAGCAGGTGATACAACGGTTCATTTCGTGGTGAATCAGGGGGCCGAGGTACTGATTGCGATGGGTGTTCTTACGGCCCCGGTAATGGCGATCCCGGTGCCCGACCATGACCGTCATGTCCTGCAAATGACACTCGCCGCCCTCGGCGCAGACCGGGCAGTCATGGGGGTGGTTCAGCATCAGCGACTCGACGATCGCCTCGCGAAACGTCTGGGCGCGGTCGCCCTGCAATGAGAAAATCGCGCCGTCGGTCACCGGTGTCATGCAACCCATGACGATGCGGCCGCGTTGGTCTTCGGGGTTCTGGTATTGCACCAGTGCGCACTGGCGGCAGGCGCCGATGGAACCCATCGCCGGATGCCAGCAGAAATACGGCAGGTCCAGCCCGAGTTCGAGACAGGTCTCGAGCAGGTTTTTCCCGGCTGCTACCTCGTAGGTATTGCCGTCGATGGTGATGACCGGCATCAGCCCCGCCCCCCGTCGCAATACGAACAGCGCGCGCCCTTGCTGTGCGCCTCGAAATCCTCTCGAAAGTACTTGAGCGCACTCTGCAGGGGTTCCATTGCGCCCGGCGCCAGGGCGCAGTGGGTGTTGCCGATCGCGCCGATGAAATCCACCTGCCGGCGCAGCGTTTCGAGGTCTTCGTCGCGCCCGCGCCCGTGCTCGAGGTCGTCGAGCACTTGCTCCGACCAGGGCAGGCCATCCCGACACGGCGTGCAGAAGCCGCAGGATTCCCGGGCGAAGAACCCGACCAGGTTTTTGACAAATCCCACCGGGCAGGTCTTGTCGTCGAGGATGATCATGGTGCCGGTACCCATGCGACTGCCGGCCTTGCCGATGGTGTCGTAGTCCATCGCCAGGTCCAGGTGCTCCTCGACCAGGAAATCGGTGGAACCGCCACCCGGCAGGAAACCCCGCAGGCGGTAACCCGCTTCCATGCCCCCGGCGTGATCCTCGAGAATCTCACGCGCCGGGGTACCGATGGGTAGCTCCCAGCAACCGGGATTCCTGACCCGGCCACTCGCTCCGTAGAGCTTGGTGCCGGCGTTATCGGTCAGGCCCAGAGATTGGAACCAGTCGGCGCCGTGCTCGAGGATGTGATGCACGTTACACAGCGTTTCGACGTTGTTGACGATGGTCGGCCTGCCCCACAGACCGCTCACCTGCGGGAAGGGTGGCTTCGCCCTGGGATTGGCGCGCTTGCCCTCCAGCGAACTGATGAGCGCGGTTTCCTCGCCGCAGATATAGCGCCCGGCACTGGCATGCACGTGCATCTCCAGGCTGTAGTCGCTGCCCAGAATGTGCTCGCCGAGATACCCTTTTTCACGACAGGCCGCAATAGCCTCTCGCAGCAGCTCTGCGGCTTTCAGGTACTCCGCACGGATGAAGATGTAGGCGATGTCCGCCTGTATGGTGTAGGCCGCGATGATCATGCCCTCGACCAGCTGGTGCGGGTCGCACTCCATCAGCAGGCGGTCCTTGAAGGTGCCTGGCTCCATCTCATCCGCATTGCAGATGAGGTACTTGTGTCCCGGCGTCGCATCGTCCATCGGGACGAAGCTCCATTTCATCCCGGTGGGAAAGCCGGCGCCACCGCGGCCGCGCAGGTTTGAATCCTTGATGATCTGGAGGCAGTCCGCGGGGGAGCGTTTGCCAATCGTGTCGTGCAGCGCCCGGTAGCCGCCGTTCGCCTCGTAGGCGCGCATATCGGTCGGCGCGCGGTCGGGCCTGACGTTTCGGGTCAGCGGCCTGTCGAAATTGTTCTGGTTGCTGTTCATGAGTCGCGCCCCACGGGCTCGGCAAACAGGGTGTCGATGGTGGACGCGTCGACGTTCTCGTGCAGGTCATCGCCCACCATCATCACCGGGGCTTTGTCACAGGCGCCGAGGCAGCCCACCGGCAGCAGGGTAAAACGGTTGTCCGCGGTTGTCTCGCCGGGCCCGATCTGCAGCCGCTCACTGATGCCGTCCTGGAGCTTCTCGCAGCCCTTGATCCAACAGCTGATACTGTTGCACAGCAGGATAACCCGTTCGCCTACCGGGCGTCGGTAGATAAAATTGTAGAACGTCGCGATGCCGTCCAGTTCCGCGCTTGACATACCCAGGTATTCCGCCAGTGCCTGCAGGCTGGCGTCCGAGACCCAGCCCCGGTGTGCCTGGACGATTTTCAAGGCGTCGATGGCGACCGCATGGCGGTAGGGGGCGTGGGAAATCTCCACGTCGATCTCGTTGAGCTCGCTCTCGCTCAGCACTGCGTTGAGTATCTCGTTTTGCGCCATGCGATTTCCCCCGTCGCTCATCGGTCCACGTCCGCCATCACGAAGTCGATGCTGGCGATGATCGCGATCAGGTCGGGAATCATCAGGCCGCGGCTGATCAGCGGCAGCTGCTGCAGTGCGGGGAAAGAAGGTGTGCGAATGCGCGTGCGGTAGGAGGTCGTGCCGCCATCGCTGACCAGGTGGTAGTTATTGAACCCCTTTGTTGCCTCGATCAGCACAGTGGCCTCGCCGGGCGGTATGGCGGGCCCCCAGCTCACATTCAGAAAATGGTGAATCAGGGTTTCGATGTCCTGCAGCATGCCTTCCCGTGGCGGCGGTGTCGTCAGGCGGTGATCGCTCTTGTAGGGTCCTGCGGGCATGTTGTCCAGGCACTGGCGGATGATTCGCAGGCTCTGGCGTATCTCTTCGACCCGGACGACGGCGCGGTCATAGCAGTCGCCCCTGGCGCCGACCGGCACCTCGAACTCGAATTGATCATAGCCCCCGTAGGGTCGATCGCGGCGCAGGTCGAAGTCCATCCCGGTTGCCCGCAGGGAGGCGCCGGTGATACCCCACTCCAGGGCCTCATCCGCGGTATAGCTGCCGATGCCGACCGTGCGCTGCTTGAGGATGCTGTTGTCCATCGCCATCTTCTGGTAGTGGTCGAGTCGCGCGGGCATGCTATCGATAAACTCGCGCACCAGGGTGTCCCAGCCTTCGGGCAGGTCCTGCGCCACGCCGCCGATGCGAAACCACGCCGGGTGCATGCGGCCGCCGGTAATCGCCTCGATGATGCCGAACAGGCGCTCCCTGTCGGCAAACATGTAAAAGACCGGCGACATCTGCCCCACGTCCTGGGCGAAGGTGCCGTAGAAGACCAGGTGGCTGGAGATGCGGAACAGCTCCGCCAGCATGATGCGAATAACCCGGGCGCGCTCGGGCACCGTGATCCCGGCGAGTTGCTCGACGGCCATGACGTAAGGCAGGTTATTCATCACCCCGCCCAGGTAGTCGATGCGGTCGGTGTAGGGAATAAACGAATGCCAGGTCTGGCGCTCCGCCATTTTCTCGGCGCCCCGATGGTGATAGCCGATGTCGGGCACGGCGTCCACCACCACCTCGCCATCGAGTTGCAGGGCGATGCGGAAGACGCCGTGAACAGAGGGATGATTGGGGCCGAGATTAAGGAACATGTACTCGGTGTCTCCGCTGGCCCGGGACATCCCCCACTCCTCGGGACGGAATCGCAGTGCCTCCTGCTCCTGCGCCTGTTTTTCCTCATTCAGGCTGAAGGGTTCCATCTCCGTTGCGCGCGCGGGGTGATCCTTGCGCAGCGCGTGGCCTTCCCAGGTCGGGGGGAGCAAGATGCGCCGCAGGTTGGGGTGGCCCCGGAACGAAACGCCGAACATGTCCCAGGCCTCGCGTTCGTACCAGTTTGCGCAGGGGTAGACCTCGCAGGCTGACGGCGCTTCCGGGTCGTCGCCCGAGGCAGCCACCTTGAGGCGCAGTTCTTCGCGGTCGTTGAAATTGAACAGGTGGTACACCACCGAAAAGTCACCGGCGGGTTCCGGTTTGTGTTCGCGCAGACGCTCATCGATCGCGAACAAATCCAGCAACATGGGAAAACGGGGCTTCAAATGCCGCAACACATCGATCAGCCGTCCGGGTTGCAGCCATAGCGTCGGTACGGCGTCGGCCGTCGGCTGTTCCACGAATGCGGCCTCGCCGAACTGGGCGCGCAGGTCGTCGACGGTTGTCGACGCGGTGGTGACGCTGGCCTGAAGCATTGCTGTCGTTGTGTCCCGCTCGGCTGTGTGCCGCTCCGTTATTGTTATCCTGTCTCGTTCAGGGCCGGTTCACGCCGTCCGGGTTGACCCTGGCAGCCTGTTGGAAAAGCCCCGACCGGCACGATACTGTTATCTGCACCGCGGCTTTTCGCCGCTTGTTGCCTTGTGCCTTGCTCGCCTGCGGCATATTCAACAGGCTACTATATCTTCGATGGATCTCTCAGTTCGGTGGCGTCGTTGCGTTGCTGGCGCAGCCGGTC
The DNA here is from genome assembly GCA_963753815.1 of uncultured Gammaproteobacteria bacterium. Taxonomy (GTDB): domain Bacteria; phylum Pseudomonadota; class Gammaproteobacteria; order Pseudomonadales; family Halieaceae; genus CAVWDU01. Next base: position 499,488 of record CAVWDU010000003.1, on the reverse strand, counting down.
CCGCTGCGATGGCATCTCCGGTTTCACAACCTGCTGATCCCCGGCTACCCAACTCAACGGCCGCCGTTCCTGGCCGATGGCTTCCTGCAGCATCATCAGACCCTGCATCAGCGCCTCGGGGCGCGGAGGACAGCCGGGTACGTAGACGTCTACAGGAATAAACTTGTCCACCCCCTGTACGACACTGTAGATATCGTACATGCCACCGGAGTTGGCGCATGAACCCATGGAAATGATCCAGCGTGGTTCCAGCAACTGGTCGTAGAGATGCTGTACCACAGGCGCCATCTTCCGGAATACCGTGCCGGAAATAACCATCAGGTCAGCCTGTCGGGGCGTGGCGCGAATGACCTCCGAGCCAAAGCGCGCAATGTCGTGGCGGCTGGTAAACGAGGTTGCCATCTCGACATAGCAGCAGGACAAACCGAAGTTGAATGGCCAGAGCGAGTGAGCCCGCCCCCAGGCAATCAGGTCTTCAAGGCGGGCGAAGAACACATTCCGTTTTATCTGTTCCTCGACGCTTTCGCCGGCGCTGCCGGGAGAAACAGAGATAACATCCTCAGGCCGGGTGAGATTCCATTCCATCAGTCCGCCGCCTCCAGAGATACCGCACCCGGTGGCGCCGAGCGCGTTTTGATGCCCCAGTCGAGCGCGCCGGTGCTCAATTCGTAGAGCAGGGCGACACCGAGCACGACGATGAACACGGTGATGGCGATGAAACCGCTCCAGCCGAGTTCGAAGAAAGCGACTGCCCAGGCGAATATGAAGACGACCTCGAGATCGAAGATGACAAAGAAGATGGCAATCAGGTAAAACTCCACCGCCATCTGGATCTGCGGTGTGCCGACGGAAACGACGCCCGACTCGAAGGGCATGTTGGTGGCATTGTTGGCACGTCGCTGTCCCAGTACCCAGGCCAGTCCGAGCATCGTCGCCACCAGCAACAGCACCGCCAGGCCGTATACCACGAACGGCCACAGCGGGGCGGCTGCTTCAGTCACCGAGTCCGGGCTCCGGGGGTTCGAGCGTTGTCGTGGTTGAGCGGGCGCGGCGCACGCTGCTGCGGGAGTGACGGGCGAGCTTCGGGACAACAGCAGGCAACGGCCAGTGCACCGGGAAAATGCTGACGGTGGATACAGAATCCTGTCACTGCCTGACTCGCCAGCATTAAGCAACTCCATACGTGCCGAGGGTTTAAATGGAGGCCACTCGTCCCCGCGCTGAAAAATGAGCGGAAAGCAGACCGGGTACAGCGACGCCTGACGTCAAAAATAACTCTAGCTATGATACCCCGCAAACGCAAGGCGGCCCACAAAATTTCCGGCGGGCAATGTCTGGTCGCGCCCCGGATTACGCGCTGCCTGTGCCAACCGGGCAACGCTGGCCATCCCGCGGGATTGTCTGCTAGGCTACGCGCCTTCCGCATGCCTGCCCCCGAGGAGGTCGCACCTTGCTCCCCCGTAAGCTGAAACACTCACTCTATCTTCGATTGATGAAAACCGTCGTCGGCCGGGGGCCCGCGCCCCGGCACATGGTGTTCAGCGGCAGTGGCAGCGCCCAGCAGTTGTGTGCGCACATCGCGAGAACAGGTGCGAGCAGGGTGCTGCTCGTTACCGACAAGGCGCTGCGTGACCTCGGCATCGCCGACCAGGCTATAACCGGTCTCGTCGCGGCCGGTGTCGATATCGCCTGGTACGACGGGGTGTTGCCCGACCCCACCTATGACCAGGTCGCCGCGGGGGTCGCGGTGCAGAAAGAACACGGCAGCGAGGTCGTGATCGCGGTAGGTGGGGGTTCTTCCATCGATGCCGCCAAGGTCATTGCGGCCTCCGCGACCGGTGACGGTGCGCCACAGGACTGGATCGGGCTTAATAAATTCAAGCACGAACCGCTGCCGCTCTACGCGATCCCGACGACGGCGGGTACGGGCTCTGAGGCTACCATCGGCGCGGTGATCTCCGACAGCGAAACGCATGAAAAAGGGATCATCGCCGCGGCATCGCTGCTCCCCGCAGCCGCGGCACTGGACGCTCCGCTCACCGTCGGCCTGCCGCCCCATATCACCGCCGCGACGGGCATGGATGCACTGACTCACGGTATCGAGGCGTACATCGGCACCTGGGACAGGGGCACCCGGACCGCGGACGCCCGCACAGCGGTGAAGCTCATTTTCGATAACCTGTTGCCCGCCTACAATGACGGCAGCAATCTCGACGCCCGCGAAGGAATGTCGATGGGTGCCTACTACGCCGGGATGGCGATCAACCAGGTCAATGTCGGCAATGTGCATGCGATCGCACATCAGCTCGGTGGCAAATACGGCATCCCGCACGGACTGGCTAATTCCCTCGTGCTGCCGCACGTGCTCGAGTTTTGCCGCGAGGAAGCCGAGCCCAGGCTGGCCGAACTCGCGCTGCTGGTCGGGGCCGGCAAACCCGGCGATTCAACCGCCGATCTGTCCTATGCCTTTATTGCGGCGGTTCGCGACCTGCGCGCCAAGGTGGGCATAGCGGACCATTCCGAGTTACTGCAGCGGACCGATTACGACTACCTCTGCGACCTGGCTCTGGCCGAAAGCGAGTCCTATCCCGTACCCCGGCTCCTCGACCGTGACAGCACGATGGCGATACTCGGCCAGATCGGCCAATAGACCGCATCCGTTCCCGGCGCGGCAGCAGCGCCCGGTGTCACGGGCGCGTTTCGGTTCAGGGGGCCCACCAGATCGACACCGGCGGCGACTGCAGTGCCGACACCGCGGCAATCGGGTAGTTTGCGTCAGCGGCTGACTCAAGAACAGCGCGCTTGTCCTCGCCGGTGATGTGCAGGACGATCTCGAGGCTGTCACAGACAGCCGGCAGGGTCAGGGTGATGCGCGGGTGGGGCGCAGTGACCGGTTCAACCGCCATCAGCCGTTCCCCGCTCCGGGCCGACAGCAGTTCCGCCAGGTTCTCGGCCCGTGGAAACCAGGAAGCGGTGTGGCCATCACCGCCCATGCCGAGCACTACCATCGTAAACGGTGATGTAACGGTGGCAAGCCTCTCCCGGCTCTCGGCGAGCCCTTCCCAGGGGCTTTCATGCGGTGTCTTGAGCCCTACAAGGACGGCCGAGGCAGCGGCGTTCTGAAGCAGGGTTTCCCGCAGCATGCGCTCGTTGGAATCAGGGTGGGAGACGGGAACCCAGCGGTCGTCTACCAGGGTGACGGCGACCCGTTGCCAGGGGAGATCGCAACGCGACAGGCAACGCAGCATCGGTATCGGGGTGCTGCCGCCCGACAGGGCCAGTGATGCTGCCCCGGTCCGGTCGATACTGCGGCGCAGGCCCGCGGCGATGTGCTCTGCCAGGGCCCGGTCCAGCGCGGTCCGGTCAGTGAATTCATGCCATTGCATCGCGCGCCCCGCTCCGGATTCGTGTGCTTATTCGTGCCACTGGTGGTTGTCGACAGCCACCAGGGTCGTGGCTGCACTCGGGCCCATGGTACCGGCGTTGTAGGGCTTGATCGGCATACTGACCTCGTCCCAGGCCTCGATAATGGAATCGATCCAGCGCCACGCGGTTTCCACTTCGTCCCGGCGCATGAACAGTGTCTGGTCGCCATTGAGTGCATCCAGCAGCAGGCGCTCGTAGGCGTCGTAACTGTCGAGTTTGGCTTCGTCGTGGTCGGTCAACTGCAGCTCCACCGGCTGCAGCCGCAGCTGTTTGGTCAGTCCGGGTTTCTTGTTCAGGGTCTGCAGTGTGATGCTCTCCTCTGGCTGGAGGTGAATCACCAGTTTGTTGGTCAGCTCCAATGCGTCGGACCCGAAGAGCGAAAACTGGGGCCTGCGGTATTCGATGGCTATTTCCGAGTAGCGTCGACTGAGGCGCTTGCCGGTTCTCAGGTAAAACGGTACACCCGCCCAGCGCCAGTTGTTGATGTGAGCCCGGATGGCCACGAAGGTCTCCGTGTGGTGCGCATCCTGGTACTCGGCCTCTTCCAGGAAGCCCTTGACGGCCTCACCATTCACCGCCCCGGCCTGGTAGCGTCCCCGGACTGTGCAGGTTTTCACGGCGCTGGTACCGATGGGCTCGAGTGCGCGCAACACCTTCATCTTCTCGTCGCGGATATCGCCCGGCAGGAGGCTGGCAGGTGGCTCCATGGCAACGATGGACAGCACCTGCAGCAGGTGGTTCTGGACCATGTCACGCAGCGCGCCGGTGCGCGCGTAGTAGCCGCCGCGACCCTCCACGCCAATCTCCTCGGCCACCGTGATCTGCACGTTGCTGATAAAAGTGCTGTTCCACATGGGATGGAACAGGGGGTTGCCGAAGCGCAGTGCCAGCAGGTTCTGGACCGTTTCCTTGCCCAGGTAGTGGTCGATGCGGAAGGTGGCCTCTTCGGTGAACACCGCGGCGACCTGTTCGTTGATCTGCCGGCAGGATTCGAGGTCGTGCCCGAGCGGTTTTTCGAGCACTACCCGGCTGTTGGCCTGCACGGCTCCACAGCCCTGAAGTCGTTCGCAGATCTCTCCGTAGAGGGACGGCAGGGTGGCGAGGTAGAACAGGCGCACGTCTGCAGTGGTTTCGGGTTCATCCAGCAGCGTTGCCAGCTGTATGTAGTCATCGGCGTTGCCGGCATCCAGCTGACAGTAGTGGAGCGAATCCCGAAATACCTTCCACACGGATTCATCCCACTGCCCCTCCGGCAGGTAACGCTGCAGGTTGGCGTTGGCGTCATCGCGGAACGACTCGGTACTGCCCTCGCCCCTGCCGGTGGCGACGATCCGCCGCAGCGGCCCGGCCAGCCCGTGCCGATGAAGCTGGAACAGTGCGGGCAACAGCTTGCGCGTGGACAGGTCGCCAGTGCCCCCGAAAATGACCAGGTCGACCGAGGGGCTCATGATTCGATCCTCGCCCCGGTCGTGCCGGGGTTCTCCAGCCAGGTGGCCAATTCAGTCAACATGGCTCTGCAGTCTGCATTGGGCCTCTCGGAGCAGGCGACACCTGCCTCCGAAGCGGCGAGGCGGGCGCGCCAGCTGTGTTTGCTGATAAAGCGGTAGTACCTTCGCAGCGCGAATACTTTCAGGCCTTGCGGCATTGGGGGACCTCCGTTCCTGTTCCTTGACCGGGTATCGACTGTCAGTCAAAGTCAGCTGTTTCCGGTCGTTGCTCGTACCAGTCGACACCCTGCTCATCACGGCGACGGCTGATACGGCGTCGACCCAGCAGGCAGTTGAGGTGGGCCAGCGTCTCACCTGTGGCCAGGCCCTGGTCGGCGGGACCGATTTTCCGCGCGAACAGGGCGGGGAAACAGTCGACCGCGCGCCGGGGCTCGGCGAGGCAGTCGTACAACTGGTCGAGGTCACGTTCATGGGATTCGATCAACTGGGTCAGACGCACGTGCAGGCCGTAAAACGGCGCTTCGTGGGCCGGCAGTACCAACAGGTCACCCGGTAATCGGTCGCGGATCCGCGAACAGGAGCGCAACCATTCCCGGAGCGGGTCGCCTGCTGGTTCGGTTGGAAAGACGCTGACGTTGGACGTGATGCGCGGTAGCACCTGATCGCCCGAAATCAGCACTTTGAGCGCCGGACAGTACAGGCAGGCATGCTCCGGAGAATGGCCGCTGCCCACCACGACCTGCCAGTAACGTCCGGCGATGCGCAGCGTGTCGCCGTCCATCAGTCGGCGAAAGCTGTCTGGCAGCGGGTGAATCGCGCGGCCGAAGTTGCCGAATTTCTCGCGGTAGACCTGCAATTGTTCCTCGCCATAGCCCGCAGCATGGTAGAACCGCAGTGCCACCTGGGGCGCGGCGCGGCCGGTGTCTGCCACCATCGCCCTGCACATCAGGAATTCTTCGCGCGACATCCACAGCTCGCAGCCGAAGCGCGTGGTCAGCCAGCCCGCCAGGCCAACGTGATCGGGGTGCATGTGGGTGCAGATAACGCGGGTAACTGGCTTGCTCCCGAGAAACCCGTCGATGAGTTGCTCCCAGATATCGCGGGAGGTGCTGACATCGAGACAGGTGTCCACCACCGTCCAGCCGTCGGTATCCTCCAGCAGCCAGATATTGATGTGGTCCAGCGACATGGGCATGGGAAACCGCACCCAGTAGACACCGTCGGCAACCGGCTCCGCCACACCCTGGGGGGGGGATGCATGGCGGCCGAATGGATAGCTCAGGCCGCGGTAGACCTCGGGCTTGTCGTCGGGCATCACGTGTCGTCGCTTGCAGTCTATGGTTCGGGTACCTGGTCAACAGCAGCCGGTTTTCATCCGGCAGCCCGCTGAAAAAGCCTCAGCCGGCACGATACGGCATGACAAATCGGCTCAAATCATCATGAACTGTCCGCACACTGCGTGTTTGCGCCGATTTTTGCCTTGTCACCAACTCGCCTGCTCGATCTTCAGCAGGCTGCCTGGCCATTGCGGTGACACCGAGCGACTCAGTGTAGCAGGGCGATGGCCCGTTCGCGATGAGCATCGCGGGGCCCCGCGCGCATCGGGATGAGCACGGCGGCGGGCGGGCGTCGGCGTGTGCAATGGGGTTTTTGCCTGGCGATATTGTATCCTCTGGCTGTCACAGGAAAGGGAAACGATATGGCCGGGACATATTGCTGCAGCTGCCGCCGGGGTGCCGGAAAGGGTTGTTCATGGCTGTGAGTCTGCGCGACGCCAACCTGCGCAAGCTGGCGGAGCAGGAGTTCGACGTGCTGATAATTGGCGGCGGTATCAATGGCGCCGTATCGGCCGCCTCGCTCGCCGCGCGCGGTGTGCGGGTGGCGTTGATTGATCGCGGGGACTTCGCCAGCGGGGTCAGCTCCAGTTCGTCGAATCTCGCCTGGGGAGGCATCAAGTACCTGGAAACGGGTGAGCTGCTGCTGGTCAACAAGCTCTGCAAGTCGCGCAACCGGCTGATGCGGGCCTACCCCTCTACGGTTCGCGAGATACGTTTCCTGGTTGCGATTCAGCGCGGTTTCCGGTTCTGGCCGGGGCTGGTGTACCTGGGGAGCGTGCTCTACTGGATTATGGGACGCTTCGCAACCCGGGCGCCGCGTTACCGCAGCGCCGCCTCTATCGAGGCCGCGGAGCCGATAGTGGATACTGCCAATGCCGCCGGGGGCCTGGAGTATTCCGACTGCTACCTCTACGACAACGACGCGCGTTTCGTCTTCAACTTTGTTCGCAGTGCCCTCAATTTCGGGTGCGTTGCCGCCAACTACGTGGAGTCGATCGGGGGAAGCTTCCACGGTGATCGCTGGGAAATCGAAGCCCGCGATCGCGCGGGTGGGCGGGGCCTGCGAATCCGCGCTGCCGCTCTGATCAATGCCTGCGGACCGTGGGTCGACCCGCAGAATGCCCTGCTGGATACCGATACGGGTCACCGACACCTGCTGTCGAAAGGCATTCATCTGATCGTCGATCGGCTGAGCCCTAGCTCGCGCGTGCTGACCTTCTTCGCCAGTGACGGCCGAATGTTCTTTCTTATCCCCATGGGACCCAAGACCTGCATCGGCACCACGGACACGCGGGTTACCGACCCGGTGGAAGGTGTTACCGAGGCGGATCGCGACTTTGTCCTCGATAACGTCAACGCCCTCCTTGACCTCGACCCGCCTCTCTCCCGAGACGATATCATCGCCGAGCGCGTCGGCGTGCGCCCGCTGGCTGTTGCGGCGGCGCGGGGAGAGTCCGCTGCCGATCCCGACACCGAGTGGGTGCAGTTGTCGCGCAAGCACGTGATCGAGAAAGATACAAAATGTCGACAGCTCAGTATCTATGGCGGCAAACTGACGGACTGCCTCAACGTGGGCGACGAGGTTGCCGGGCTGATCGGCCGCATGGGCATCGAGGTTCCGGACCCCGACCAGCACTGGTACGGTGAGCCCGCCGATGAGGTTCGCGAGCAGTTCATGCTGCAGGCGCGCAGAATGGGTCTCGACAAGCTCACAGACCCCTCATCTCCCGAGCCCCTGTCGGAGCGTTTTTGGCGACGATACGGCAACAGTGCATTCATTTTGCTGGAACGAATCCGCGAGGATGAAAGTTGCGCCGCGCTGCTGATCGAGGACGCTGAATACACGCGCTGCGAGATCGAGCTCGCGGCGCGCCGGGAAATGATCGTCAAACTCGAGGACTTCATGCGGCGGAGATCAAAAATCGAGCTTGTGGTAAGGGCGGAAAAGCTGCGGGATGCCCCCGGGTTACGGGAAGCCTGCCGCATTCTCTTCGGCGACCAGGCCGACGCGAAGCTCATGGAATACCTGGAAGGTGAGCCCGGGTGAGCCCGGGTGAGCGTGCCGGAGCAGGCCTGCAGTGCTGGCTGACGCTGGGCTGACCCGCCCTCCGCCGCGCCGGTCACGCGGCGATGTTGGCCTCCACGGCGTCGAGAAACCCTACCATGTCGAGGATGATTTCGCTGTCGGGATCCGTGGTCTTGCCCTTCAGGTCGCCGGTGATCTTGCCCTGTTCAACGGTGGTAATCAGGGCTTCCTTCAGGCTCTCTGAATAGGCCAGCAGGGCGTTGTTGTCCTCGCGTGTCGCCAGGGTCTGGAGGGCATTGGCGACGGCAAACACCAGCGCCGAAGAGTTGAAGTGGGCCTCGCGGCCGTCGGTCTCGACGTAGCGCAGGTAGAGATCATGGGCGGTGCCGTGGGGTGCCTCGAAGAGCATGGTGCCGTCTTTGCTTTCGATGATGGAGCTGGCGGTGGCGAGGCTGCCGCCCAGGGCCGCAGAGATGTCAGAAAAAATGTCGCCATCGAGATTCTGCGCGGGGTACAGGGCGTTGCGGGCCGGGTCGGTGATCATCTTCTTGAGCTGGCTCGAGGGCCGCATGATCATGAAAGACGGCGGGGGCGTGTCGTGGCGGGCGAGTTCCCGGCGCACGTCGGTGATGGCGGTGCTGAACACCTCGTCGTAGGGCATGTACTCGCGCTTGAGGCCGAAATACACTTCTTTTTCCTTGTGCGAGGCGTCGCGGAAAACCTGATAGACCCAGTCCTTGATGGCCTGCGCATCGTTGGACATGAACAGGGCGGGATCGTCTTTGCGGACGTGGCGGGCGTGTTTTTCCTCGCCGTCCACGATAACCTTGAGAATCCCGTCCTCACGCATTGGGGCATTGAAGCTGCCGTACTGATCACCGCCCCCGGCGCTCATCCGGGAGATGGATTCATGGTGCTTGCGGCTGGGTATGCCGTACTTGCGCAGACTGCGGACCAGCTTGTAGAGCTTGCGCCCTGTCGTATTGTCGGGAACCCCCCACAGTGCTCGCTCCGGTGGATTCGACACCAGCCGCGCGGCCTGCGCATCGATCAATTCATAGTGATACTGCAGTCCTGCCGCTGCCAGCTTCTCCCGGTAGTCGCGCTGGTAGATGTCTTCGATTGCCGCCCGCATGGCACCATCGTAGCCCGGTATGACGGTATCCTTGAGCCCGAGATAGACGTCGCGCTTCTCGTCGAGGGCACGTTGAAAGAAGCGGTGGGCCCATGCCCGTACATCGTCGATATCGTTGGTCGCCAGCAGCCACGGGTCGCCCTTGTTGACCAGGCGGCGATGCAATTCAACCGGATCGCCACTGGCACCGACGAACACCAGCTTGGCGATACCGGTGGTGGTCGACAGTTCGTTGTAACTGTCCTTGATGCCGCCGTTGTCCATGGTATCGACCTCGATATCGCGGCCGATCCAGTCGGGGTGTCTGACCTGCAGGTTGCGGAACTGGATTTCCTCCCGGGTGATGTTGCCGCCAATGCCCTTGCGAATCGCGCCGTTGGGAGATTTTGTCGCTAGCTTGTCCAATTCTGCTTCGTTGATCTCGGGGTGCCGGGCCAGCAATTCGTCAAGTTGCTGGCGGTTGACCGTCATGCCGGCATTCTTGATACCCACGCCGTAGGTTTTCAGGGCCTCGATCGCCTCGTTCACGGCCTGGCCGTTGGTAACCAGGCGGTTCTCCGCCGTCAGGTCGATCTCCACCAGCCTGATATCGAGCCGGTGGGTGACGAACTGCTCCAATATGCGCTTGAAAGCGACCTGCGCCATTTCGTCGCCGTGAAGTATGACGAGCGGTTTTTCGACAGGAATCTTGCTGCCCATGGGTGACCTGTGAGGGAGTTGGGAACGAAGCTATAGTCTACTCGCTGCACTGGCCGGGCAGAAGGGGGCGCGGGTAAATGCCCTCCACACACGGCGTTTGGGGAATTGGCGCCTGTGTTTTAGACTCGCGCCAACTTGGGACGCTTTATCCTGGTCAACAGATGGTTGAGAGAAGTACGTGGATGGCCGGGGGGTGGAGGTCATCGTGCGTCTGGTGTCGAATCCTTCCAATGCTCGGCATACTCGCCGCCGCCGGTGCCGGGGCAGGTAATCCCGTGACCGAGGTTCACGGCGTGCAATTGCCTCCCGGCAGCCTTGCAATCGGTGTGGGTTTTCGCTTCGGCGACAGTCCCTACCGCGGCATCGACGACCTTGGCAGCGACTTTTCCAGCGCAGATTTCGATACCTTTCCGTTCTACTACTTCGAGGGCGAGCGACTCTTTGCGCGCGGCAGCACCGGCGGATTGCACCTTTTTGACGGCGATGCATTCAGCCTGGATGCGATCCTGGATTACCGCTTCGATCGCCTCGAGCCGGAGCGCGATAGTTTCTTCCGTACTGTCGAGCCTCGCCGGCAAAGCCTTGATGGCGGGCTCGAGGTGAGCCTTTCAGGTGATCTCGGCAGGCTCTCCCTGTCCTGGGTCCACGACACCCTGGATCGTCACAGCGGTTCCGAGGCCGAGCTGACTTACCGCTATGACTGGCGCCATGGGCGGTTCACGGTGTCACCCTTTGCCAGCCTCGTGTACCAGGACGAGGATCTGCTCGACTACTACTACGGGGTGAGCAGTGCCGAGTCGCGCGAGGACCTGCCTGCCTACCGCGCCGATGCCGGGCTGCAGCGGCGGCTGGGCATCAATACCGCGTTCGACTGGACGCCACGGCTCAAGGTGTATGCAAACCTGGCGGTCGAACGCCTCGATGATACGGTAGCCGACAGCCCACTGGTCGACGACGACCTCGTCGCGACCGCCATGGTCGGGGCGCTGCTTGATTTCGGCAGCGTATCCTCCGGTGAGCTCGTCGTGCGGGCCGAGGACGATGCCGTGCAGGACTGGAGCTGGCGGATCAACTACGGCTATACCGCCGAGGAGACGTTTCATAAAATCCACCGCGGGCAGGTCAAGGGCAGTGAGGACGTCGATACTCACCTGGTCGGTCTGACCCTGGGTAAGCTGGTGCTGGATGGCCCGCGGGCTGATATGTGGGGAAAACTCTCAGTCAACCGACGCCTGGAAGACGACCTGCAGGACGACTTCTACGAGTTCAACGCCTATTTCATGCTGATGGGCACCGGTTATTCACCCTGGACGAGCCGGGAGCTGTTCCGTTACGGTTTCGGTTACGGCGTGTCTTACGCGGAAGAGATTTCAGCGGTTGAACAGATCAAGCAGGATGAAGACGAGAACACTTCGCGGTTTCTCAATTACCTGGAGGCGCAGGTGGATTTTCCCCTGCGTAATCTGCTGGGCAACCGCGGTTGGTGGCGGGACTGCTACGCAGGATTGACCATTGTGCACCGCTCGGGCGTCTTCGGCCGGGTGGATATCTTCGGCAACGTGGCCGGTGGCTCCGATGTCCTCAGCGGCCACCTGGAGTGTAAGCGGTGAAACACTGGCTGGTATCCCTGGCGGTGCTGTTGTCCTGTGCGGGCTGTGTATGGCGGCCGGTGGCCTACGACGCCGTCGAGCAGGCGGCGGTCGAAAAGGCGCTGGATGCCTTTCGCCAGAATGACCTGCTGACGGGTTACTTTGAACAGGCTGCCGGCTATGCAGTGCTGCCGTCTGCGCTGCGTGCGGGCACCGGGTTTGGTGGCGCGATCGGCGACGGCTGGCTTTTTGAGCGCGGCGATGTCACTGGCAAGGTCAGGATGGTGGAGTTTTTTGCTGGCGTCGACCTCGGCGTGCAGGCCTACCGCAGCATCCTGTTTTTCCGCACCCTGGCCGCCGTGCAGCGCTTTCGCAGCAGCCAGCTTGAATTCACCGGCCAGGCCAACGCGGCCGCGTTGACCGTGGGTCGCTCACTCACGCCGTCATATAACGAGGACGTGGCGATATTCGTGGAAGTCCGCGGCGGTCTGTTGCTGGAAGCCAGCGTGGGCGCCCAGCACTACCAGTTCTTCCCGCTGCCTGATCCCTGACCGCCGTTTTTTACCTGCCATGTCTCAACGGAATCTGGGCTAGCCCCTGCTACGACCCAGCTTGACGCCGTAGTGCTTCGCCGTCTGGTCAAGCGCCTGTTTGAGAATGTCGGCGAGTTGGTCGAGTTCGTCCAGGCTGCACACCAACGGCGGTGCGGTGATCATCGCGTCACCCGTCTGGCGCACCATCAGGCCCCTGGCATTGGCTCGATCACGGCAGTACACCGCGGCTTCCGAGTCAGGTGCGAGGCGCTCGCGCGAGCCTTTGTCGCGGACCAGTTCCACCGCGGCGAACATCCCCTGCCCGCGCACTTCGCCGACGATAGGGTGGTCAACCAGCTCCTGCAATCGCGCCTGGAAGTGGGGGGAGAGGGTCTCCGCGGCGTACTGGATAATGTCGCCCTCGCGAAGGATTCGCAGTGTCTCCAGTCCCGCGGCGCAGGCTGCGGGGTGTCCCGAATAGGTGAGGCCGTGGGCGAACTCCCCGTCGTGCTGGAGCAGTACGTCGATGACCTTCTTGCCGACCATCACGCCGCCCAGTGGCATGTAGCCGTTGGTCACGGCCTTGGCAAACGTCATCAGATCGGGCCGGATGCCATAGGTCTCGCTGCCAAACCAGTTGCCGGTCCTGCCAAAACCACAGATGACCTCGTCTGCGATCAGGAGGATGTCGCGTTCATCGCAGATACGCTGGATTTCCGGCCAGTAGGTATCGGGGGGTACGATCACTCCCCCCGCGCCCTGGACCGGCTCGGCGATGAAGGCGGCGACGCGGTGCTCGCCGAGTTCGTCGATTTTTTCCTCCAGCTCACGGGCGACGCGGATACCGAAATCCTCCGGGCTCTCGCCCTCGGCGCCGTTTTCGAACCAGTGCGGCTGGTTGATGTGATGCACGTAACCCAGGCCGCGGGTCTGCTCATGCATGGCACTCATCCCGCCCAGCGAGGACGCTGCAATCGTGCTACCGTGATAGGCATTTTTGCGGCTGATGATGAGCTCTTTTTCCGGCCTGCCCTGCAGGTCGTAGTAGCGGTGCACCAGCCGCAGGTTGGTGTCGTTTGCCTCGGAGCCTGAATTGGTGAAAAAGACATGCTCGAACTGCGGCGGCGTGATCTCCGCCAGCGCTCTGGCGAGTTCGGCGGCGGGCTGGTTGGAGCACTTGAAGAAATTGTTGTAGTAGGGCAGTTCCTGTAACTGCCGGTAAATGGCCTCGATGATACTTTGCTGGCTGTAACCGAGGTTGCAGCACCACAGTCCCGACATGCCGTCGAGCATGCGATTGCCCTTGTCGTCGTAGATATAGATATGCTCTGCCCTGGAGACGATCCGGCCGCCTTTTTTGGCGTGGCTCTTGAGATCGGTAAAGGGGTGCAGGTGGTGAGCTCGATCCAGTTTCTTCAGGTCGGGTGAAGTGACGGGTTTGTTCATGATGGTAAACTCCTGGATGGTCGGGTGCGCGCTGCCTCGGGTGAGTGGACTCGTCCGGGTCACGCAAACCGGGTCTGCGCGACCCGGTCTGGCCTAAAGCGGCTGGGCGTTGTTAAATAGTGTCGCATAATACCCCAAGGCAGGGGAGAGGCTGCAATTCACTGCGCTCCGGCGTATGAATTGCGGGATGGCACCTTTGCCCGGCCGCCGACAGATGCCGCGACTTCCGGCCACAGGCCATGGCGCGAGGAGTACCGACTACATGGGGCCTGACAACCGGCTGGACGAATTTCTGGCCTCACATCCGGACATCGAGGTGTTCGAGATCATCCTCCCGGACCTCGCCGGCGGTTTTCGTGGTAAATGGGTCACCCGGGACAAGATTCACAAGGTCGTCGCGGGTGGGCTCAAGCTGCCGCTGAGCGCCCTGGCATTCGATGTCTGGGGGCGCGACGTGGAGTCGCTGGTTTTCGACAGCGGCGATGCCGATGGCTTGTGCCAGGCGGAGTTGCGCACCCTCTCCACCGCTCCCTGGGCGACCCGGCCCACGGGCCAGATACTGGTGTCCATGCTCGAGGCCGATGGCTCCCCCTGTGCCTATGATGCCCGTTTCCTGCTCGATCGGCTGGCGCAGCGATTACGCGGCCACGGTCTGACCGCCGTGATGGCCAGTGAGATGGAGTTTCACCTGTTCGAGGCGGAGGACGACGCACTCGGTCGGCCCCTGCACACCCAGCACGACCGCGTTGGTGGCATACTCGCCAGTGGCCAGACCTACTGCCTGGAAACCATGGAGGAGCAGGCGGAGTTGATGCATGCGATCAATGATGCGTGCCAGGCGCAGGGTCTGCCCGTCGATACGCTGATCAAGGAAGCCGGCCCATCGCAGTATGAAATCAACCTCTACCACCGCGCAGATGCCCTGCTCGCCGCCGACCAGGCGGTTATGTTGCAGCGCACGGTGCGGGCCGTGGCCAGGCAGCACGGCATGCGGGCGACCTTTATGGCCAAGCCTTACGGCGATCTCGCCGGTAACGGTATGCATATACATTGCAGCGTGGTCGACGCCGACGGGGCGAACCTTTTCGATGACGGCACGGCCCTCGGCACGCCGCGCCTGCGCCAGGCGATTGCCGGCTGCCTGGCGGGCATGCCGGACAGCATGTTGCTGTTTGCGCCCAACGTGAATTCCTATCGCCGCTTCCAGCGCGGCTCACACGCGCCGCTGGCACCTGCCTGGGGTTATGAGAACCGGACGGTCTCGCTCCGGGTGCCGACGGACGTGCCCGCGGCGACTCGCATTGAACACCGTGTTGCCGGCGCGGATGCTCATCCCCACCTCGTCATGGCTGCGGTGTTGGCCGGTATCGTCCATGGTATCGAGGAGCGGCTGGAGGCGCCGGAGCCCATCGACGGAAATGCCTATGAGCAGTTGCCCGACTCGCTGCCGCGCTACCTGCCCGACGCACTGACCCGGTTCGAGAATTCCCCTTTCATACGCGACTACCTGGGTGAACGCTTCCAGCAGGTCTACAGCCAGATCAAGTACCAGGAGCTGGTGGAATACGATCGCCAGGTCACTCCGCTGGAGTACGACGCAGCACTTTGACCATCTTCCATCGAAAAAACCGAACGCCTTGATTTGAAATTCCCGATGTCCACCGGGGGCCGGGCTGCGTAGTATTGTGGAGATATCGACGGTCGTGCTGTTCACACGGCAGAGAAGTAGAGGCTCCGCACGCTCAGAGCCAACATTGCTGGTGAAAGCAGGCGACCCGTAAATCGCCTATTAAACAACGCGAAAGGAGAGAGTAATGCCAATGATTGATCGAGTACCAGACGTCACCTTCAAGACCCGGGTGCGGGACGAGTCTGTGGACGGTGAAAACCCGTACCGCTGGGAAGACAAGACGACGGCCGACCTGTTCGGCGGCAAGAAAGTTGTGGTCTTTTCCCTGCCGGGTGCCTTCACACCGACCTGTTCATCCAACCACCTGCCGCGCTATGACGAGCTCTACGACGAGTTCAAGGCCCAGGGCGTCGACGAGATCGTCTGTATCTCCGTCAACGACGCGTTCGTGATGTTCCAGTGGGGCAAGAGCCAGGACAACAAGAACATCTTTCTGCTGCCGGACGGCAACGGTGAGTTTACCCGCAAGATGGGCATGCTTGTCGACAAGGCAAACCTCGGCTTTGGCATGCGTTCCTGGCGCTACTCAATGCTGGTGGATGACGGCAACATCGAAAAGATGTTCATCGAGTCGGAGTTCGGCGACAATTGCCCCACTGATCCATTCGAGGTCTCCGATGCAGACACCATGCTGGCCTACCTCAAGGGCGTCGAGTCAGGCGGAGTATCCGAGCCTCGCAAGGCCTTCCAGGGCTGATAGCCACGTTGGCCACCCACCGGCTGGTGGGTGGTCATGACTGAGCCGCGCGCGTTCCTGCGCCGGCTGTTCGACGCGGCCGTCCTGGCCGCGCAACCCCGTGCCGTGCTGCCCGGGTATCTTCCCCAACCACCCGCTGGACGTACGCTCGTTCTCGGTGCCGGCAAGGCAGCGGCCGAGATGGCGCGCATCGTCGACCAACACTGGAGCGGATCGCTCTCGGGGCTGGTCGTCACACGTCACGGACAGGGTGCGGACGCCGGGCGCATCGAGGTCGTCGAGGCCGCGCACCCCGTGCCCGATGCGGCCGGCGCGGACGCGGCCGCGGGCATGCTGCAGCTCTGCGATGGCCTCACTCCCAACGATCTTGTGCTGTGCCTGATATCCGGGGGCGGTTCGGCTTTGCTGCCGCTGCCCGGGGAGGGCATTTCACTCGCCGAGAAGCAGGCGCTCAATCGGCAATTGCTGGCCTGCGGCGCGGGAATCGGCGAGATTAATACCGTGCGCAAGCACGTCTCTGCTATCAAGGGTGGGCGGCTCGCCGCGGCCTGTCACCCGGCGCGCGTGGTTTCGCTACTCATCTCCGACGTCCCCGGCGACGATCCGCGGGCGATCGCATCCGGCCCGACCGTGCCGGACGCCTCTACCGCCGCAGACGCGAAGGCGATCATCCAGCGCTACGGGCTGGCGGTTGCAGACAGTATTCTGCAGTTTCTCGATAGCCCCGCGGCAGAGACACCCAAACCCGGGGATGCGGTCTTCGACGGCAACGAGGTGCACATCATCGCGGGACCCCAGGTATCCCTGCTGGCGGCGGCCCGCCAGGCTGAGAACGAGGGAGTGCCGGCGCTCATACTCGCCGATTCGATCGAGGGTGAATCCCGGGAAGTCGGCAAGGCCTTCGCCGCGATCGCCCGCCAGGCCAGGTACCACGGTCAGCCGGTTGAGCCGCCCTGCGTCATTCTCTCGGGCGGCGAGACAACGGTGTCACTGCGCGGTAAGGGCCGTGGTGGACCCAACACCGAATTTGCCCTGGGTATGGCGCTCAACCTCGCCGGCGAGGCGGGCATCAGCGCCATCGTCTGCGATACCGATGGCATCGATGGCAGCGAGGACAACGCCGGGTGCTTCATAGACAGCACCACGCTGCACCGGGCCCGCGGCGCCGGGCTCGACCCGGAGACCAGCTTGCGGAACAACGATGCGTGGACGTTTTTTGACGCTATCGGTGATCTCGTCGTTACCGGGCCGACCGACACCAACGTCAATGATTTCCGCGCGATTTATGTGGCTGCGCCGGACTGAGGCCCGCGGCGCTGGGGATTCCGCCGTCCGTGGGGTCAGCCTGCAAACGCCGCCGGCAGGTAATCGTCGACGAGGTAAGGTGGATAGCCGATCAGTTTAATCAGGCGACGCCTGCATTCGTCGATATCGGCGCCGCGATCGCGCCAGACCGGCACCCGCTTGACCAGGGTCTCGACCCGCTCCCTGGGCGTGATGATCCAGGTCTCCTGATCGGTTTCCCCGAAGTGGAAATCCACGCATCCCCGTTGCCTCGCCGCCGGTTTCAGGTACAACACCGCGCTCAGCACCCCGGCCGCGCCCCGTTCCGTGACGTGATCGCTGAGAAATTCCAGGGTGCCGCCATAGTCGCCGAGGTCGTCGACCAGCAGCACTGTGTGGCCGACGATATCCACCGACATGGTGTGCAGGATGCGCGGTTTGTCGTAACGAACGCCCGGGCTTTCGTAGAGTGATACTCCAACGGTACCGAACTCGATTGCCGGCGTGCCCTCGCTCCGCCCACTGGCCAGGTGATCGTGCAGCAGCGACCCGGGCAACATGCCTCCCATGGTGACGATGAGCGCCCGGGTGATCTGCGCCTGGCCGCCGGCGTTGCGCTGTTGGTAGGCGTGCACCTGTCGGGCGACTTCAGCCACTGCCGCCGATTCCACCGGATCGGGAATCAACAGGAAGCGAAGCTCGTCGTCCGGGACCGATACGCCCTCGGCCTGCCGCCAGAATCCCAGGTCGATGTCAGCCGGTGCTGCCTGAACCTGCCGCAGGTAATCACTTTCGGTCATGAGCTCGGACTCCGTTGGGGCGGTGCCCCCTGGGCTGGCCGCGGTGACGCCGGGCGTGTAAACACAAGGGCAGCTTATCAGGGGCCGTGCTGCGCTGAAAAGGCGGCGCCGACCGCTGGCAGCCTGTTGAAAAAGCCTCGGCCGGCACGATAAGGCGTTAACAATCGGCTCAAAATCCTCATGTACTGCCATGTACAGTACGGTTTTACGCCGATTTTTGCCTTGTCTCGCACTCGCCTGCGACTTTTTCAACAGGCTGCCCTAGACTCCATGATAGAGAGTGAACGAGGGTGCCTGCGATGATCACGATTCGGGAACTGGACCACGTGGTGCTGCGGGTGTCCGACCTCGATACCATGCTGGCTTTCTACACCGGGGTCCTGGGCTGCCCGGTTGAGCGGCGCAAGGACGACATTGGGCTGGTGCAGCTGCGAGCGGGTGCGTCCCTGATTGACCTCGTGCCGGTGAATAGCCCGCTCGGCCGGGCCGGGGGGCGGGCGCCGGGGCGCGAGGGCCGCAATCTCGACCACTTCTGCCTGCGTGTCGAACCCTTCGACGACGCCGCAATTCGCCGGCACCTCGCCGGGCACGGTGTGGAGGCCGGACCCACCGAGAACCGCTACGGGGCGGAGGGTGAAGGGCCGTCGATTTACCTCACCGACCCCGAGGGCAATGTGGTTGAACTGAAGGGCCCGCCCGATCGTCATTGAACCCCTAGCGGGGCGTTGCGCGCTCGCTGCCGTGCGCGGCACCCCGGATCGACAGATGGCCGGCGCCGGATGTCAGCGCTGTCCCAGCCAGTCCAGGAACGCCTGGTTAGCCCTGGACAGCGTCCGACCCCGGCGTTTTGCCAGGGCCATATGCACGTCCACTCCGGGGTTCAGCGCCAATCCGTGTAGACCGGGTTCCTGCTCCGCCATCATCCGCAGCCCGACTGTTGCTCCCAGCCCCTGGCGGACCATGCTGACCAGCAGCGGCAGGAAATTGCTCTGCAGGCGGAAATCCGGCTCTACCCCGGCGTCCGCGCACAGCGCATCCAGTCGTTCCCGGATGTAGTAGCCACTCTCGTAAACCACCATGGGGGCGTTGTCCAACTCCGCCAGGTCGACGCTCCCGCGTCCGGCCCATGGATGTCCGGCGCCCACGCAGAGAACCATTTCCTCGTTCAGCAGGGGGTAGCGTTCGATGTCCTGGCGCTGGGACGCACCGGTTGAGGTCACCCCGATCTCGATTTCGTCCGCCAGCAGCATCTGTTCCGCACGGGTGGTGCCGGCCTGGGTGACGGCTGCGGTGAGCCCGGGGTACTGGGCCAGAAATTCTCCGAGCAGGTCAGGGAGGTAATAGGTGGCAAGCATGGAAGGGCAGGTGATGCTCAGCTCACCGAGCAACAGGTCGCTCATGGCCCCGGTCGACTGCTTGAGCGCCTCGACGTCGCGAAGGATGGGCACAGCCCGTTGCAGCAGGTTCCTGCCCTCTGCGGTGAGTTCGACCTGACGTCCGCGGCGGTCGAACAGGTTGGCGCCGAGTGACTCTTCGAGTTTGCGAACGGCGATGCTGACGGCGGGCTGGGCCATGTGCAGGCTGGCGGCCGCCTTGCTGAAGCTCTTGCATTCCGCCACCCGGACAAAAATCTCCAGTTTGCGAAGGTCCATGGGTGCTTCCTATATATAATGAATATAGTTTATATATAAAACATATATTTTATCAATGAAGCATTTCCTGTTAGCGTTGCCAGTCACGATGATCAATGTGCCCGGCGGGGCAAAGGCGTTTTGAGAGGAGGCGGCAGCGATGGCGCAGAGCAGGAAGTGGCAGAAACTCGATTGGCAGGACCCCTTCCTGCTGGAACAGCAACTCGGCGATGAGCAGCGCATGGTGCGTGACAGTGCCCGGCAGTATGCCCAGGCGCACCTGGCCCCGCGGGTGCAGGAAGCGTTCCGGCAGGAGTCCACGGACCCGGGTATATTCCGCGAGATGGGTGAGATGGGCCTGCTGGGGTCGACCATCGACGGCTACGGGTGTCCCGGTGTGGACTACGTCTGTTACGGCCTGGCGGCGCGTGAGGTAGAGCGAGTGGATTCCGGCTACCGCTCGATGATGAGCGTGCAGTCGTCTCTGGTGATGTATCCCATCTACGCCTACGGGTCAGAGGCACAGCGCGAGAAGTACCTGCCGCGCCTGGCAACGGGTGAATGGATCGGCTGTTTCGGGCTGACCGAGCCCGATCACGGCTCCGATCCCGGTGGCATGATCACCCGTGCCCGCAGCGCGGACGGTGGCTATCGCCTCACCGGCGCCAAGATGTGGATCACCAACAGCCCGATCGCCGATGTCTTCGTGGTGTGGGCGAAGACCGATGACGACAAGATCCGGGGCTTCGTGCTCGAGAAAGGCATGCAAGGCCTGAGCGCGCCCAAGATCGAAGGCAAGCTGGCGCTGCGCGCCTCGGTCACCGGCGAGATCGTTATGGACGATGTCTTCGTTCCCGAGGAGAACCTGCTGCCCAACGTCGATGGGCTGAAGGGCCCTTTCGGCTGTCTCAACAACGCGCGCTACGGGATTGCCTGGGGCGCTCTGGGCGCGGCGGAGGCCTGCTGGCACGCGGCGCGCGATTACACCATGGAGCGCAAACAGTTCGGTCGCCCGCTGGCGGCGAACCAGCTGATCCAGCTCAAGCTCGCCGACATGCAGACGGAGATCGCGATCGGGCTGCAGGGCTGTCACCGTGCCGGCGAGCTCATGGATGCCGGCCAGATTGCCCCTGAATTGATTTCACTGATCAAGCGCAATTCCTGCGGTAAATCACTGCAGATTGCCCGCCAGGCGAGAGACATGCTGGGCGGCAACGGTATCTCCGATGAGTATCCCGTGATGCGGCACATGATGAACCTCGAGGTGGTCAACACCTACGAGGGCACCCATGACGTCCACGCGCTGATCCTGGGGCGCACCCAGACCGATATCCCAGCGTTTTGACCGTGGGCGCCCTCACCGGCCTGCGGGTGCTGGACCTGTCGCGGGTGCTGGCGGGCCCGTGGGCGACACAACTGCTCGCCGATCTCGGTGCCGAGGTCATCAAGATCGAGCGTCCCGGTGCCGGGGACGACACCCGTGGCTGGGGGCCGCCCTTCATGACGGATGGGGGTGGGGCGCCGACGAGCGAGTCCGCCTACTTCCTGTCGACCAACCGGGGCAAGCAGTCGGTCTGCATCGATATGAAGGCCAGCGAGGGCCAGGCGCACCTGCGGGATTTGGCGGCCGACGCCGACGTCCTGGTGGAAAACTTCAAGGTTGGTGGGGCGGCCACCTACGGGCTCGACTACCCGGCGCTGTCAGCAGGGAACCCGGGGCTGGTGTATTGCTCGATTACCGGCTTTGGCCAGACGGGCCCGAAAAAAAACCGGCCTGGCTACGATTTCCTGGTGCAGGCCATGGGCGGCCTGATGAGTGTGACCGGCCTGCCCGATGACCAGCCCGGGGGCGGGCCGCAGAAGATCGGCGTCGCCCTCACCGACATCATGACGGGCCTTTACGCCACCGTTGGTATTCTCGCCGCGCTGAATGAGCGGGAGCGTTCCGGCCTCGGGCAGCATATCGACCTCGCCCTGCTCGATGTGACCACCGCCACGCTCGCCAACCAGGCGACCAATTACCTGGTCGGCGGCCTCAACCCGGGCCGGCTGGGTAACGCGCATCCCAATATCGTGCCCTACCAGAGCTTCGTGGTCGCCGATGGGCACCTGATTGTGGCCGTGGGCAACGATGAGCAGTTCAGACGGTTTGCGCGGGAGCTCGGTCGGGAGGAACTGGCGGACGACCCCCGCTTTGCAAACAATAGCCGACGGGTCGAACATCGGGACGCGCTGGTGCCGCTGTTGCAGGCGGAAATGCTCAAGAGTACGAAGTCTGAATGGTTGTCGCGACTGGCATCCGCTGGCGTGCCCGCCGGCCCGATCAACACCGTCGCGGAGGTCTTTGCCGAGCCCCAGGTGCAGGCCCGGGACATGCAGGTGCAGGTAGCGCACCCGTACAACCCGGATCTGCAACTGGTGGGTAATCCCATCAAGCTGTCGCGCACGCCGGTGGTGTACCGGCGTCCGCCGCCGATACTGGGCGAGCATACCGAGCAGGTGCTGGGGCGCCTCGCCGATGGACTGGCTTTCTCCGATGCGTGAAAATAGGCGGCGCCGTCTGAGATAGGAATAGAAGGAAGATCGTTATGGGGATAGCAAAGCTGGGCTTCTCGGGGATGGTACTGCGTTGGGCCAACGGCCTCAGGTTTCCCTACCTGTTCCTGCTCACCGCCGCACTGTTCGTCGCCAACCTGTTCATCCCGGACGTGGTGCCCTTCGCCGACGAATTGATCATGGGCATGGTTGCGATGCTGTTGGCCAGTGTCAAGAAACGTAAACCGGCGAACGAGACCGTCGTCGAGGCCTCGAATGCGACTGTCGAGCCAGGGCCGGAAAAGCGGAACAGTTGACCACCGCTGGTACTGCCGGCAGCGGAAGATCTATTCTCCTGAAGGATGAGCTCGCCCTTCAGCCGTCCGTTTCATCGAGTACGGCGACGCCGCTCTCTTCCCGCGTGGAGACGCCGAGGGCGCCGACCTCCTCACAGGCATGATACTGCACGAGCTTCGCCCGGCGCACGCCGCGGCGACGCAGTGCCAGGCGAACCCGATCAAGCGACCGAAAATGGACGACGTTGCCCGCCGCATTTTCGAGCATCCGAATCGGACCGTCGACCTCCGGGTCGAGCTCGACCACGTAGCCGCGGCAAGCGCTGGTCCGAATGCGAGCGGTAGAAGCACTTTGCCCGGGACGTAGCAGGTTCGCGATGGACATGAACTGGATCTCCAGGGTTGTCATGGTGATTGCCGCCCGGGGGCTGGCATCCGTTGAAAAACAGGGTGAAAGGTGCGGGCGTAAGACTGAGCATCGCGCACAACGTGTCAGGTAGAGTACGGGAAAAACTGGTCAATCGGATCTGTAGCGCTTTGCGCGTGTGCTACTCCGTCAAGATAAACCGGCCCAGGTGCAGCGAGCTCAAGTCGAGGCAGGGGGTAACGCCAGTTCCGCAACCAGCGGTAGATGATCCGAAGCCAGCCTGGACAGGGTGCTGCGATGACCTGAGATATGTGCGACTGATGCCGCCGGCCGCACCCAGATGCGGTCCAGCGCCAGCAGTGGGTGTTTTGCCGGGAAGGTTGCGGGTGCTCCCGAAACACCCAGCGCAGCATCAATTTTCCCGAGCAGGCGAGAGTAGCGGAACCACTCGTTGAAGTCCCCCAGCAAAACGTCTACACCGGCCGGGTTCTGCGTGAGTAAGGTAAGCAGCGTCTCAACCTGCACCGATCTCTCCTGGCGGCGCAGGCCGAGGTGCGTGGCGATCACCCTGATCTGCTCTTGCCCTGCCTGAAGCCGCGCTTGGATCGCACCGCGGGGTTCGCGCCCGGTAACACTGATATCGTGGCGGCACACGTCGGTGACGGGGAAACGGGTCAACAGGGCGTTGCCGTAATCGCCGGAATCATCGCTGAATGTGATCCCTGGTATGGCTGCTGCGCCAAGGGCGTCTGCGAGGTAGCCGGCCACGTCTTTCCGGGGCCGGGTTTTATACCCCACTTCCTGCAAAGCGATGATGTCTGCGTCGATTTCGCCTAACACGCCGGCAATGCGGTCGAGGTTCTCGTCACCGTCACCGCCCTGGCCGCGATGGATATTGTAGCTGGCGACTCGCAGCAGGCGGGGTGCTGGCACGTGGGTCATTTCTTGATCAATAGGTCGCTCAGCCAGTGTCGCAATGCCCAGACCATGCCTGCCACCACTGCGATTGTGCCAGCGAGCAGGAGGACATCCAGCAGGCTTGGGTTCTTGAGCCAGGCCAGTAGTCGATCTGCCACCAGCGCGATAGCAGCGATGCCGGGCATCATGCCGAAAAATGTACCGATAGCGAAGTCGCGTAAGCTGATGGAGGAGGCACCGGCAATCACGTTGATCACGGTAAAGGGTGCGACGGGAACAATACGCAAGGTGACGATAGTCAGCAGCCCGGGATTTTTTACTTTGCGGGCGATCGTGTTGAACTGGCTACCCGCAAATTTGCTGACGGTGTCCTTGCCCAGTAATTGTCCAATCCAGAATGTCACGATGGCGGCCAGTTGCGCACCTGCCAGTGAGTAGGCCATACCCGACCACGGCCCGAACACGGTGATCGTCGCGATGATGATGACCGTCACCGGAATTGCCAGAACGCTTCCCACGACGAATGCGAGCAGGATCAGTGCCGGGGTGAAGGCACTGTCGCGCATCCATTGAACTGCGGCCTCGGCGCTCTCCATGTTCAGGTATTCGGCCAGCGGCGTCCAGCGCCACACAGCTGCCATCCCCAGGAGAATCAGCAGCGCTGCGCCCAATTTCACCAGCGGCCCGCGTGAGACGTCCGACTTGCCGTTGCCGAGAATGTAATCCAGCATGTGTTCCGGTGCCAGCGGCTTTTCGGGGTCGATGAGGGCAGAGTCAGGCACGGCCTTATCGAGCGCTTCGTCTATTTCGTGAGAAAGCTCTTCCAGGGTGTGCTCGCCGCTCTGCAGGACATTGATCGCGCCGATCACAGAACCGGTATCGCATTCTGCGTCGGCTACCTGTTGCGGGTCCACGGCAAGATGTTCGGCGAGCAATTCGCGGCGAAACGCGGTGAAGACTGGCTTACAGTGTCCATCACCGCTGTCTGCGATTGCCAGGTCGCACTCGGCATCCAGGCCCATGGAACGATTGCTGAGATTGGATGAGCCGATGCGCAGGAAACAGTCGTCGATAACCATGGTCTTTGCATGGATCATCACGTAGACCGGTTCCTGGCTGGACGCACGCACGCTGTAGACGCCGAGGCGGCCGTGTGAATCAGCACAGCGCAATTTGCGCAGGAGCCGACAGCGCAATACATCCATGGTGTGTTGCTCCAGCCAGCCTCCCGTCTCGTGCGGCATGATGATCACAATCTCCGGGCCCGTTTCCTGTTGCAGCGATGCTGTCAACGCCTCGCCGATACTGTGGGAGCTCAGGTATTGATTCTCGATGTAAATAAGTTGTTGCGCATTCTCGATGCTGTCGATGTACAGCTGTTCCACCTGGCGCAGGGAAGGTTGCTGGCCCCATTGCGGGCGGGTCAGCGCGATGGCGACGTCGATGTTCTCCAGTTGCGGCGTAATGGACGCCGGCCAGCAGTCTGATCGCAGCGTTTCTGCCGGTGGCAACGGCTCGCTCTCGTTCACGGCCTCCCAGCGTTCACGGGCGAGACGTCCCAGGGCCCGGGCCGCATCGCCGGAAACGGCCATGTTGATGTCGTGAAAAGGCGGATAGCTGTTCCCATCGGGATCGACTCGGCGTGAATCCTCCACCTTGTGCGCCCGTGTGTCCCAGCGCCACTTGCTGATGTCCAGGCCTCCGGCGAATGCGACAGTGTCGTCTATGACGGCAAACTTCTGATGCTGGGAACCGCCCACGGGGTGCGCCCCGTCCAGACTGAAATGAATGCGATCATGTGACTTCCACTGCAGTTTGTAGCGCGGAAAGAACTCGCGCTCCAACGTGTAGATCATGGCGAAGTCCCAGCACAGGATGTAGATTTCCAGCCCGGGATTTTCGCGAGCGCACTGCTCCAGAAGCGCCGCCAGGGTCACCGGGTAACCATCGTCGGCCTTTTCGCGCAATAAACGCAGCTGGCTATGGACGTCCCAGCCCACCAGAAACACGCTCTGCCGGGCGCTGATGATGGATTCCCGGAGCGCGCGGTAGTAGTTTTCCCCATCCACCGCGAAGCCGACCTGGTTGGCTGTTTCGATCCAGCGGCAGTTGTCCGGCTTGTTTAAGATGTGCTTCATGTGCTCGCCGTATCCTACGGCGCAATCCGATGTAACGCCACCGTGCTGTGGACAGGAGCCGCATCAGGAAGTGCGGCCGCGGGCTGCACTCACGCGGGCGGCAGGGACACCGGGCAATCCATGACCGCCGCGATACTGGCGATGATCTCCCGCTCGGCCGGGTTCAGGTGGCCATCGCTGCTCGCGGCCATCGCCATGGCTTTCAGCACCCTGGGTTTGAGCAGTGGGTAGCAGTCCGCGAGTTGACGCACCGCGTTACCGAAGGCCGTGGTGTCGCACTGTTCCCGCGGCAGGATCTGCAGGGCCTTGAAGCCCAGTTCGTTGGCTGCCGTCCGGAAAGTGTGTTCCGGATCGCCGTCACTCTCCCAGGCGAGCACCGAGAGCGCCGTACGGAGGTGAAACTGCACCTTTTCCAGCGTGGCGTAGCGGGGTCGGCTTGCTTTCACTGCGATAAATTCCGGGTCGAGGTAGTGCCGCAGTAGTTGGTAGAGGCACCACTCGTGTAACTCGGTGCGGTTATCTGCACGAATCAAGCGGATAAGGATTTCCTTGAGTTGCCGATACTGTGCTGCGGAGATCGACTTGAGTGTGGGCAGGCACAGTTCCAGCAGCGGCAGTCGCTGCGGCGGCGGGAGGGAGTCGACCTCGTCCATCAGTCGCGCACAGAGATCGTCGACGCCGCGGATCGGGGATTCGGATAGCTGGCCGAACTGGCGCAGCCGCAGCTCTCGTTGCGGGTGCAGCAGCAGGCAGCACGCGAGGGCGATGGCTCCCAGCGGCTCATGACTGTGTTGCACCAGTAATGGTGGCAATCCGTGATCGGCCCCACCATCGGGTGTGGGCGCCGCCGGGTCTTCATAGGGCCAGTCCAGTGGCTGCGCCGCCTTGGCTGCTGCCGCTAGGCCCGCGACCGTCAGAGCGTCTTCCTCTCCACGTGCCTCTCGTTGCGAGTCGCCACGGTACTGGCTGACCCGCCGCTGGATGAAACGGCCATCCCACTGTGGGTCCACCCGCTGGATCCGGGTCTCGAGAGGCGGATGGGTGGCGAAGGTGTCCCACAGGGGGTGGCGGATCTGGCCGAAAAAGATGTGCGACATGTCGGCCGCGCGGGCGGCATGCACCAGACTGCCAGGCACGTACCCGCCAATCACCTTCAGCGCATCCCCGATGGTATCGGGGTTGCGGGTGTATTGCACCGCACTGGCATCCGCCAGGAATTCCTTCTGGCGACCCAGCGCGGCCTTGATACAGCTCGCTGCCAGCGTGCCTGCCAGGCCAATGAGCCAGATGGCCAGGCCGAGCAGGGGCAGGGGGCCCAGTTCGCTGCGGCGGTCGGCGTCGCCGCGGCCGCGGTGGCCCGCGTGCATCAGCAGGTACCCGGTATCCGCGAGGAAGGTAATGCCCTTGAGCAGTGCGGCCAGACGAATGTTGAGCCGCATGTCACCATTGAGGATATGGCTGAACTCGTGGGCGATCACGCCTTTCAGTTCGTGTCGCTTGAGCTGGTCCAGGGTGCCACGGGTCACGGTCACCACCGCATCCGCGGGCGTACGGCCGGCGGCGAAGGCGTTGATGCCGCGCTCGTTGTCCAATACGTATACAGCGGGCACCGGCATGGTCGCCGCCAGTGCCAGTTCCTCGACGATATTGAGGCAGCGCCGCTCGTTTGCATCGTCTGTCTGGGGCAGTATTCGGCGGCCACCCATCGCTTCCGCGACAGCGTTACCGCCCCGGGATAACTGCCAGGTCTTGGCGGCCGCCACCAGGGCCACAGTGGCCGCGACGCAAAGCCCGATCGGGCCGGCGCGCTGCCAGCTGAGGTAGGACAGAAAAGCCGACGGCCCGCCTGGGCTCGCAGGCCGGTTGGATTCGTCCATCAGCCAGAGAAAGGCTGCTACGGCAACGTTGGTCAGCAGGATCAACAGGGCGACAGCCAGCAGGAACAGGAACAGCAGCAGCCGGGCATTGCGCCGGGCAATGTCCTGTTGTTCGAAGAAGTTCATCGCCCGCGGTGAGGTCAGTCGCTGAATGCTACCCGCGGTGCGGCCTGAATCTGTACCGAGTCGTCAAACTCCAGCAGCTCGGCATCCTCGGGGTGGCCGAAACGGGGCGCCAGGACGGTCGTAGGGAAACTCTGGCGGTAGGTGTTGTAGGCCATCACGGCATCGTTGAAACCCTGCCGGGCGTAGGCGACGCGGTTCTCCGTCGTTGTCAGTTCCTCCGAGAGTTGCATCATGTTCTCGTTGGCCCGAAGCTCAGGGTAGGCCTCCATGGTGACGTCCAGTTTGCCCAGCGCGCCCTGCAGGGCGGTCTCGGCGCCGGCCAGGCGCTGCAGGTCGCCGCTGGAAGCCTGGCCGCTCTGCATGGCCTCCAGAATAGCGCTGGCCTCGTTGCGCGCGCGGATCACCGCGTCCAGGGTCTCGCGTTCGTGCTGCATGTAACCCCGCGCCGTCTCGACCAGGTTGGGTATCAGGTCGTACCGCCGCTTGAGCTGGACCTCGATCTGCGCAAAGGCGTTCAGGTAGCGGTTTTTCAGGCGCACCAGGGTGTTGTAGATGCTGATGGCCCAGATGACGGCGCCCGCCAGTAGCAGCCAGACGATGATTGTGGATGTGCTCATAAATTGACTCCCTTATTCCTCGTTTTTATCGTCGCGCCAATTCGTACGTCGATCTAGCTTCCTGCTCTGCTCACAAACCTTTGGCGCTCGGCCCCCATCGTGTCAGCCCGCCATGACCGTGACGGGTACGCCATTGACCGCGGCGTTTCCCGATAACTCGTCGATCGCCAGCTCATCGGTGATATCGTTACAGCTCACGCCGGCGTTGGCGCTCGCCGTCGTCAGCCGGATACCGCTGCGATCGTGGCCATAGCCGTGGGGCAGGCTCACCACCCCGGCCATGATGTCGGTGCTCGCCTCGACGGGCACTGACAGCGAACCGGCCCGCGACTGAACGACGACCGTTTCCCCATCGTTGAGGTTCCTCTGTTCCATGTCGTCAGGGTGCATCAGCAGCGTGCACCGGTTGCGCCCCTTGATCAGCCGGTGGTAGTTGTGCATCCACGAGTTATTGGAGCGTACGTGCCGGCGTCCGATCAGTTGGAGGTCGTCGCCGGCATCGCGATCGAATGCCTGCCACAGCCTGGCCAGATCTTCGAGAGGTTGCGGCGTGTTGCAGTCGATGTTCTTGTCGCGGGTCTGCAGGCGCTCTGGCAGTTGCGGCTTGAGGGGCCCCAGGTCGATGCCTGACGGGTTGGCGCGCAGCTTCTCCAGGCTGAGGCGATGTTTACTGCCCTGGTGTTCTCCGTAGGGGCCCATCTGCAGACCGAGGTCGATGAGTTCATGGGGTGGCACCGATTGCTGCGGCTCCTGGCCGAGGCCCAGTGCGACCCGCCGGCCCAGTTCGGTAAAGATCTCCCAGTCGTGCAGGCTGCCCTCCGGTTTCGGAAACACGGCCTCGCTGTGCCTGGCGGTATTGCGAATGGCATTGATATGAAAGGCCATATCGTAGTGGTCGTGCTCAAGCGGCGAGGTCGGGGGCAGGATGATATCGGCGTGGCGTGTGGTCTCGTTGATGTACGGATCCAGCGATACCATGAATTCCAGCGTCTCCAGCGCCTCATCCAACTGGCGTCCGTTGGGGGTCGACAGCACGGGATTGCCGGCGCCGGTAAACAGGGCCCTGATCTGGCCATCCCCCGGCGTGGTGATTTCCTCGGCCAGTGTCGCCGCCGGCAGCTCACGGTCGAATTCCGGCAGCCCGCGAGCCCGGCTCCGGTGGCGGGCGAACCCCCCCGGACTGCTGCTCGGCACGCTATCCACCGCCGGCAGGGTAAACAGGGAGCCGCCGGGCTTGTCGAGATTGCCCGTGGCGATATTGATGATCTGGATCAGCCACTGACAGAGGGCGCCGTAGGCCTGCACCGATACGCCCAGCCGGCCATAGCAGATACTGGCTTCCGCCGCCGCGAAATCGCGGGCGATGGTCCGGACCGTGGCGGCCGCAATCCCCGTATGGCGTTCGCCGAACTCCGGTGTAAATCGGCGCACAGCGCCCTCGACGTCGGCAAGGCCGCGGACACAGGACGCCAGGTGCCCGGGGTCGACGAGGTGTTCGCTGAACAGCGTGTTGAGAACACCCAGCAGAAACAGGGCGTCGGTGCCGGGCCGAATGAAATGGTGTTCGCTGGCGAGCTCGGCGGTTTCGGTCCGGCGCGGGTCGATGACCACCAGCTTGCCGCCCCGGGCGGTGAATGCCTTGATCCGTTTGCCCACGCCCGGCACGGTCCAGATACTGCCGTTCGACGCCAGCGGGTTGGCGCCCAGCATCAGGAAGTAATGACTGCGGTCTATGTCGGGAATCGGGAACAGGGACTTGTGACCGAACAGCCACAGTGAGGCCAGGTGGTGGGGCAACTGGTCCACCGAGGTCGCTGAAAAACGGTTGTTGGTGCGCAGGTGGCGAAACAGCTGCCCCTGGTGAGTCAGCATGCCGTAATTGTGCACCGTGGGGTTGCCCAGATAGACGCCAATGGCATTCACACCGTGTTCGTTGTGTATCTCCACCAGCCTGCGGGCCGTCGTGTCCAGTGCCTCGTCCCAGCTGATCTCCTCCCAGCGACAGGTCCCGTCGCCGTTGACGGTGCGTTTTACCGGCTTTCGCAGGCGGTCGGGGTCTTCGTGGATGTCCTGCAGCGCGACGGCCTTGGGGCAGATATGGCCCCGGCTCAGTGGGTCGTTCTTGTCACCCTTGATCGACACCACCTGGTCGCCCTCGGTCTCGATGGTCAGGCCGCAGATGGCCTCGCAGAGGTGGCAGGCACGGTAGTGAATAGTTCGACTCATCCGGGAAAGTCCCCTTCTCATCCGTTGGCTGGATCGTCGCGGGTGCCGGTGCGCCCCTCGCGGCGGGCATCACCGAAGTGTAAAGCGTTTGCCGGCGCTGCGGTATCCCGCTGCGCCCACTGTTGTCACGGCAGTGCGCTGCCATGAAGTATTAGAAGAAAATCCAGCATGATTTGCGAGAATAATGTGTGTAAATGTCGTGGAATCCGCTGCTTTCCTGGAGCGGTGACACGCCCGTGAGCGCGGCCACCGTCCGTGTGGAGGGGCGCGTCAAAAGGCCGCTGCTGGCGCCTCCGCTTGCGTTTGTAAAATTGCACGGCGACCGGTTTCACGGCGACCGGTTTCACAGCACCTTTTTTACAATAGCTCCGATTCCTGCTGCAGGGCGGTCACCAAGCGCGTAACGTCCTCGCCGGTGTTGAAGAAATGCGGGGCGACGCGGATATTGTTGTCGCGTTCGGTCAGCACCACGTCGTGCCCGGACAGCCGCCTGACGAGTTCGGGCGCGTCTTTGCTGCGGATGGCCAGCATGGCGCCGTGGCGCTCGCGGGGCGTGACGAGTTGCCAGCCATGCTCGTCCACGGCCCGCTTTATGTCTGTGGTCACGGCGCCGATCTGTTTTTCCACCCGGTCCAACCCTGTATCCAGCAACATTTGCAATCCGGCTGCAGCCGCGAACAAGCCGCAGGCGTTGGGTGTGCCCGATTCGAAGCGCCTGGCGGTGGCGTGGGGCCGGTGATGGTAGATGTCCATGGCATGGGGTTCGGTCTGTGCGAACCAACCGGTCGCCGTGGGCTGCAGGCCATTTTCCTGGCTGTTCCTGACGTACATGAAGCCGACACCGCTGGCCCCGAGCAGGTACTTGGCGCAGCCGCCGACCAGGAAATCCACTCCCGAGCTCTCGGTGTCGAAGGGGCGGGTGCCGATGCCCTGGTAGGCGTCCAGCAGCACCATGGCGCCATTTTCCCGCGCCAGTTTCACGATGGGCTCGATATCCAGCCAGACGCCGTTGCGGTAACACACCAGCGGTATGGCGACCAGCAGGGTGCGATCACAGATCAGGCGTTCGAACTCCGACAGCGGGATCGCGGTGCCGTCGCTGTCGGCGCGCGCACGCACGGTGTGGGCGCCCCGGGCCTCCTGCGCCAGCATGATCTGCGAGGTGGTGGGGAAGTCGAAATCGGTCACCACGATCTCTCGCCGGGGACCGTCGAATCGTAGCGCGCTCATCAGGCTGTTGAGTGACTCGCTGACAGACGTGGAGACGGAGATGTCATCTGCCGGCGCGCACAAGAGGTCAGCCAGCTGGGCACGCACGTGCTCGAGCTTGTCACAATAGATGTCCCAGCGCGCGCCCTGCTGCATGCGGATATCGAGGTATTGCCCGATTGCTGCCTTGACCTCCAGCGAGAGCGGCCCGTAGGAACAGCTGTTGAAATAAGCCTTTTCCGTCAGGATCGGAATCCGGCTGCGGATAGTGTCGAGATCGGCATCCATACATCGAGCTCCGTGCGGTTCTTCATTGCCACCCATGGGAGCACGCTCGGGAGCCGCTTGCAACTCCACCCGCGGGCTTTACTGGACGGGCGCGTCGGGAGAGGTAATCATGCCGCAATGGCGAATCAATCCAGCGCATCGGCGGCTACCCCTGGACAGCACCCCGGCTCGACGGACGAGCGGCTCCCAGCCTTCACCGTGGTGCTGCTCACCAGCCTGTACTTTTCCCAGGGCCTGCCCTCGGGCCTGCTCGCGCACGCGCTGCCGGCGCTATTGCGTGAGCACGATGTACCGCTTGAGTTCATCGGCTACCTGAAGCTGCTGGCCCTGCCGTGGATGCTCAAGTTTGTCTGGGCGCCCTGGGTCGATCGCTACCACTTTTCCGGCACGGGGCCTCACCGTAGCTGGATTCTGCCGATGCAGGGCCTGGTGATCGCACTGCTGGTTACGCTCAGCCAGATCGACCCGGCGCGCATATTCGATCATTACCTGTTCCTGTTCTTCGCCCTGCTGCTGTTACTCAATTTCAGCTCGGCCACCCAGGACATCGCAACCGACGGCCTGGCGGTAAAGCTGCTCCCCAGTCGCTGGCGCGGCCTGGGCAACAGCATCCAGGTATCGGGTTACAAGCTGGGCCTGATCATCGGCGGCAGCCTGCTGTTGATGGCGCTGGACCGGTTTGGCTGGTCGGTGAGCTTCCTGACCCTGGCGGCAATGCTGGCGCTGCTTACCCTGCCCATACTGGTGTTTCGAGAGCCTCCCGACAGCAATGAACCGGCGGAGCCGGAACAGGCAGGCGCAGAGGAGCACGGCGGCGGGCTCGGTTTTCTCTGGCGCAACAATCGCGGCTTTTTTGCCCAGCCCGGCATCGTCAGCTGGCTGCTGGTGCTGGTCAGCTACAAGCTGGCCGACTCCATCGGTTCGTCCATGGTCAAGCCCATGCTGGTGGATGCTGGCTATTCACTGACGGCGATCGGCACGTTGACCCTGGTGTCCTCGATTACCGGTATGATTGCCGCCGTGGTGGGCGGGATGCTCTATTACCGGCTGGGGCCGCGAGTGACATTGCCGCTGTTCGGCCTGCTGCAGGCGCTGGGAATCGCCGGTTTCGCGCTGATAGCGGCGGGTCGTACCGAGTTGCCCTGGGTCTACGGTCTGTCGCTGTTCGAGCAGGCGGCGGACGGCATGTCCACGGTGGCTTTGTTTGCGTTGATGATGGAGCAATGCCGTACCAATCACGAGGGTGCGGACTACAGCCTGCAGGCGTGCCTGCAGGTTATTCTCGGCGGGCTGGTCGGGGCGACATCGGGCTGGCTGGCCAGCCAGCTCGGCTACCAGCTGCACTTCATTGCAGCGGGCCTGCTGGGACTGTTGATGCTGGTTTTTGTTTGGAACTTCCTGCGCCAGCACCCACACCTTCAGGCGGGCCGGAAGGTCACGGCAGCGGAGTGACGGCCTGTATTCAGGCTCCGGGCAGTTCGCGCTCGTGGCGCGCTGAATGTGCGTCCCTGTGGTCCGGGAATTTATCCGTACATCCTGCCGGACACTTCCTTCAACAGCTTCGCGGCCACCCTGGCGGTCACGCCGTTGATGTCCCGCTCAGGGTTAAGCTCTACGATATCCGCACCCACCAGCTCCCCTTTGAAACTGTGAATGACCTCGAGTACTTCCCGGGTACTCATACCTCCTGGTTCATGGTGAGAAACACCCGGTGCATAGGCGGGATCAAGGCAATCCAGGTCGATGGACAGATACACCGGGCCATCAAACTCCAGGTCTTTGGCCGTTGAAACAGCCTGCATATCAATGACGTCTACGCCAAACTTATCAGCTTGCTCTTTCTGATGACCGTTCATTGTTCGAATGCCAACCTGGACCAACCGGACCGCCAGTTCGGCTTCCATGATGCGAGCAAAGGGGCAGGCATGTGAATGTCGGTTGCCGGACAGTTCATCATAAAGGTCGGGGTGTGCGTCCAAATGAAGAATATTCAGTGCTTTGTATGACTTTGCGAACGCTCGCAGAATGGGGTAGGTAATGGAATGGTCACCGCCTAGTGAGATGACCTTTGAGCCGTTTTCCAACAGGGCTTCAACTTCGTTTTCGATCTGGTCAAACGCAGTCGCTTCATCCTCAAACGGTATGTCGTCTCTGATTTGCCATGTGGACAAAGCCCCCAGATCAACCAGATCTTCGGTCCACAAGTTGGACGAGTCGCAATACAGGGCCTCCCTGATGGCTCCAGGCGCTGATGCAGCGCCTTTGAGATAGGAAGAATTGTGGTCGAGCGGGATACCGATGACAATAACACTTGCTTCACCAACATGTTCTCCATTCATATTCCAGCTACTACCGGTTGCCAATCTGTTGTTGAGCAATTCTAACGCATCCGACATTTGAGGCTGTGTGCTGAAGGCGAAGCCGGGACAAAAAAGGCACAGCGGCATTGGCGCTGGTTAGGGCTTGCCAGTCTCACCTACATTACGCACCAAGACTCATTCTCATTTGGGTTTCTCTTTATGATATTGCTTTTAGAGCATACAAAAGCCACGCGACTGACGTCGATATCCGTTCCGGCCGATATTGCTTCCGTGCTGCGAAATTCATTACCCTCACTTGATTCAGTTATGAAGTTCACAATAGAGCTCTCATCCATTTTGAACGTCAGGACTCTATGAGCGAGGCTCTTCACTCCGAGTAGTACTGCCACGACGACGGCGACAGCAATTCCAATGAGCATTTCATGAGTCACTGCATGATTCCTGGCGACGTGTAACGCCGTGTAACCGGCGGCCTGCGACGGAGGCGCGTAGTTCACCACTCTATTATCTCTCTTTTTATCTCTCTTTGCCCCGTTGATAGAAAAGAAAGGCAAGGCAGCCAACGTAGCCTCCAATTGTTACCGATATGTGCAGAACGGTTAGAACTCGTACTCCCCATACGGGGTTTGTGCCGAACCAGGGAAGTTCAAGGTTTCCAGCGGCCTGTTGGGACAGTAGATATTGATATAACTGCCCTAAATCGTTGCGGACAAAACTCAGTTGCGTAATGAGCAATAGGCAAACCACAGTAAATAGCACCAGGACTATCAACAACAGCCAGGGATGTAGCTAGTCTGCAGCAAAGTAGCTCATGACCAAAAACGCCGAAAGAATGCTCACATATGCCAAAACGAGCTGTATCCCGGTATTCAGGTACTCTAAAAAGAGTGCTGCGCCCTCATATTCGGTCATGCTCGCTGTCCGTCTGACACATAACGCTTCAAGTTGGCGCGGCCGTCCGGCCGTCCGCAACCCCGACTTGTTAATGAAGCGCGATGATCAGTTCGCTTCACAAAGACCGGGCCATCGCTGAAAGGAATTGATACTCGACGTTCCCGCGGGAACGTTTTTTGGTTATGAAGAGCAACCTGGATATTCCGAACAGAACTGAGATCGGAAGATCCTGGTGCGAAGCGCCCTTGCTGCCTTGACTTGTTAATGCGCTCCGCCATTATGTACGGTAATTCCGTACGTTTAATGATGGAGTGTCCCATGGACAGTGTTAGCGTAAACAAGTTTAGAGACAACTTAAAAACCTATGTAGAACAAATAGTTAGCGAGCATGCGCCGCTTAAAGTAACTCGCCGGTCTGGTGAGGACTTTGTGGTTGTAAGTGCCGATGACTGGGACAGAGAGCAAGAAACTCTGTATGTGCTTCAGAATGAGGGCTTGATGAAGCAAATTGCTGACTCCCTGCAATCTCACAGCCAGGGGAATGGATACAGACCTACTCAGGTTGAGGTCGATGAGATCACTCGTTTTTGAAGGCAACACCTGGGCCGCGTATGAAGAATTGCGCAGGAAAGATAGTCGGATGCATAAGGCTTTATGCAAACTGCTAAAGGAAATGCTGCGGGGGGAGCCTGGCACTGGAACCGGCAAGCCCGAAAAACTGGAACACAACCTAACGGGGCTATGGTCGAGAAGAATTTCACAGAAGGATCGCCTCATATATAAGTTCGACGAAAAATATATTTATGCATTCGCAATCGGCGGGCATTACCTCGATCATTGATTGGGCGCTTTAACAGCTTGATAGTCGGACGGGGCCGTTGATCTGAATTCCGTTTACTTCCAGGCGTCTGAATTGGTCCATAGGAAAGCCTCAACGATTACAGTCAGCTGGTTTCTTAGTGTGTGGCACTCCCTAGATAGCGAGAAAGCCTCGAAGCAACGTTTCATCATTTCTGATCGGCGTAAGCTCCTGCACACTCGCTGCAACTGCATATTAATCAATAGCATGGCATGTCTTGACAGCGGACCAAGGCAGGCTTTCCGTTGAAAAACAGGGTCCCACGGTCTGGAGAGAGCGGTGCTGTGTTCAGGGCAGCATCGAAAACGATCCGCTCAGGCGTCGAGGGCGGCCAGCCGGGTGAGCAGGTAGTTGTAGTCGATACGTTCCTGTTCCAGCCGTAACTCGGGGCCCCAGCGATTGTCGAGCAGGTCTTGATACAACTGCTGTTCCTGTGCGGTGAGATGCTTGAGTGTGGCGGGACGGGGCCGGGTCTCGCTCACCCAGTGTGTGCGGTGGTCGAGCAGGGTCGCCTCGTCCATCAACAGGCTGCGCACGCCGGGGTACTTCTGGCGTAGCTGATCGAGAATAGCGAAGCCGTGGGTGTCGATATCGCCCCAGTAGTGAATCCTGCAGGCGGCCAGCCACGGGATTTCGGCGAGTGCCTCGAAGCCGTAGCCCGCGCCGAACACGACCAGGCTTTTCGTCGCTGCAGGAAAGGCGAGGAAGTTCACCTCGTTCTCAGTGATGAAGACCCGGTCAATGGAGTCGCTAAAGTCGGCGGCCCGGTGCAGTTCGGCAAAATCACCTGCGGTCAGCGTCATGTCCCGATCAGTTCCCGGCAGCAGCTCAAACCCTTCAGCCAGCAGCCGAAATCGCAGCGTGGCCGGCTTGCCACGGAAACCATAACGGCGCTCGAATCCGGCAACGCCTGTGCCGCGGCTGTCTATCGCGTCCGCTGGCAGAGCGAGCTCCAGCAGCGGCATCAGGGCGGATCGATGGCGCTCGATGAACTTGCTGTCGATGCCGGGAATGCTGACCTGGCGCAGGTAGATGTCTGGACGCGGGTTCTCACGCAGCCAGTTGGCCACCTGCAGAAGTTGCGGCCATTGTGAACGCAGCTCAAGCGCTCTCAGTGGCTGTTGTCGCAGCCAGGGAAGCAGGGCGGGGGCGTCGCGCCGGGTCTGCTCTAGCAGCGCCACGAAATCGTTGCAGTCGCCCCGCTTGTGCAGCAGGCCCACTCCGTCCTCCAGGCTGTCCAGCCAGGCCGCTACTGGAACCTCGTTGACGCCCAGCACCTGATGGCGCACCTGGCGGTACTCGATGCGCACACCCTGTATCGCCTTGAGGCTGCCTATCCAGTCGCGGACGCGGCTGAATTCTTCAGAGAGTTGACGGCTGTTGGGGGTCTTCAGCTGCAGCCGTCGCGGGAACGGCAGTGGCTCTCCCGCAACGGCTGCCAGCAGCAGACCGCGGTTCCACAGGCGCTGGACCTGGGCGCGCAATTCTTTCGGCCCGGTCCAGCTGGCGGGGCTGGCTGCCGGTGTACTCATCGCGCTTTCTCGTCCCGGTATTCCTCGATGCTCAGGTTGCGCAGCCTGGACGCCCGGCCGTCCTCATTCTGGACGAACCCGACGCTCGCCACATGGGGCTCAATGATGTGGATTTTCTGCAGCGGCGTCACGATCAGCAGTTGCAGGTTGAGCTGGTCGAACAATTTCAAACCGTATTCGGTGGACTCGTCGGAGCCACGGCCGAAGGCCTCGTCGATAACCACGAAGCGGAACGACCGCGAGCGCACGGCGCCCCACTCCAGGCCGAACTGGTAGGCGAGGCTGGCGGCGAGGATGGTGTAGGCCAGTTTTTCCTTCTGGCCGCCGGATTTTCCACCAGAATCCGAGTAGTGCTCGTGCTCGATGTCGTCCTCCCGCCACCGCTCCGAAGCGGCGAAGCCGAACCAGTTGCGCACGTCGGTGACCTTTGCGGTCCAGCGCCCATCCTGGTCGGAAAGACCTTCTCGCCCGCGAAAGCGCTCGATGATCTCTCTGACCTGCAGGAACTTGGCCTCGGAGTATTGTTCGTCCTCGCTGCCCGACAGGCTGTCATCGGTGCACCGTCGCAGCTCGGTCTGGAAATCACGGATATCAGCGTCCTGGGTGGGCTGGGCTTCGAGCAGGATGTAGCGTCCCGGGTTGTAATCGATCTGGGTCAGGGAGTCGTTGATCTGGGCTATGCGTTCGCGGATGGTTTCCCGCTCGCGGTGTAACTGGGACTGGAAGTTGGCCACTTCGATGATGGTGTTCTCGTTGAGTAACTCCTTGAAGCGAGACTCGAAGCGCGGTAGTCCGTCGCTCTCCAGTTCCTGCAACATCGTGCGGTAGTCCCCGGCGGACTGCACGGCAACGTCTACCTCCTGGGTCTCCAGTGGGTAGTCCTTCTGGTAGCCGGACATGGCTTTCACAATGCGTTCCTGCAGCGCGCTGATGCGTTTGTCCTGCGCATCGATACGTGCCTGCAGCCAGTTGCGCAGCTCCTGTTCGCGGTTGTCACAGGACTCAATGCTCAGGGTGTGCTCACCCAAGGCCTCTGAACGGTACTGCTCCAGTTGTTCGAAACAGGCTTCGGCCGATTGGCTTTCCTCGCTTCCCAGGTACTCGGCCAGGCTCGCGCGAGCGCTCTCGGCGTCCTCTCGCTTCTGGTCGGTTCGCGCGCGCGTATCACGCGCCGGCTCCAGCAGCCCCGCTGTCTCGTCAGTCTCCTGCTCCAGGGTCTGCAGCTGGCCGGTGAGGGTCCGCAGCAGGTCAGAAGCGGCTTCCAGCTGCTGTTTTTCCGATTTCATGCGTTCGATGTGCAGCGCCAGTGGCTGCCAGTCCAACTCGTTGAAGTCGCGGTACTCCTCCAGCTTGCTCACTGCATCAATTGTTGCCGCCAGTGCTTGCAGCTTGGTAGCGCGGGTCGCGATCGCGTTACCCAATTCACCCATCAGCGTCTCGAGCTTATCGGCGGCGGCCTGCAGGGCGGCGATTTTCTCCCGGTTGCTCCAGCCGAGTATGTAGCGGCTGCGATCATCGATGCGGTGGCGGTCGTCCTTTTCGTGGCGCTCGCCGCCCGACTTGATCTGCCCGCTGCGGCTGATGGCTTTCTGCTCCCGCCGGAACGCCGCGATATCGTCGCAACAGGCCAGGTCGAAGCGCCGTGCCAGCTCATTCTCCAGCCAGGCATAGACACCCGAATCCGGCTTGATGGCCAGTTTGTGCAGCAATGACTGCGGGTGCAGTTGCGGCGCTCCCGAGCGCCGGGGTTCGCGCACCCGGTAATACACCAGGCGCCCGCGCAGGTGGGTGCGATCCACCCAGTCCGCTACCTGTGTATAGAGGTCGTCCGGCACCAGCAGTGACAGCCCGAAACTGCGCAGCAGGCGCTCGATGGCACCCTGCCACGGGCGCTCCTCCTCACGCACCTGCAACAGTTCTCCGGCAAAGGGGATATCGGTTTCGTCCAGACCCAGCTCGGTACATAGCAGGGCGCGTATCTCCACCTGGGCCTGGTCGATATTGCTGCGGCGGGACTTCAGGCCATCGATTTCCCGCTGCAGGCCGACGTGCTCCTCGCGCCGGGTGCGGAAGGTGAACTCCTCCTCGCGCATCGCCGCTTCTGCCACGGCGCGTTCCTCCCGCGTCTGCTCGGCCAGATCGATAAGCGCCTGCCGTTGCTCGACAAACTCCGCTTCGGTGTCCACGGCGGGCAGGTCCAGCGGACCGAGTAATTCGGCGTAGCGCGCTGCCCGCCGCTGGCGTTGCTCCCGGTCGCGTTCGGTACGTCTGATGTCCTCCGCGATGCGCTCGATCCGGTCGCCGCCGTTGTCCGCAATCTGCTGGCGCAGTTCCGCCTGCCGGGCCTGCTGGCTGTGGAGGGTGTCTTGCAGTTGCTCTATTCGCGCCTGCAACCGCTTAAGCTCCACCTGCAGGCGCTCGATGCGTTCACCCAGCAACCGGTGTTTATGGCTGGAAAAGAACGGCTTGAGCGCGTCGCGGCAGCGGCGGGACTGCGCGACCTGCCCGGTCAGTTCGCTGTGGGCGTCGCAGTCCTCCACCAGCGGCTGCAGCAGGGCGATCTGTCGCTTGGCCTTGAGCACGGCGTCGTGGGAGCGGTTGAGGTCGTCGAAGTGGTTAATAAGCGCCTTGATGCGCGGCGCCACATCGAAGGGTTCCAGCATGTGACCCCGCACGAAGCCGGTCAGGTTGCCCACCGACTTCATCGACACGGTCTGGTGAAACAGATCCAGCGCCTGTTCGTTGTCGATGCCGAAGCGGCGCCGGAACCAGGCGCCGTACTGTGGGAACCGGTCCATTACCTCGGCGCCGCTGTCCCGGAGCCGTTTGCGCAGGTCCTTGATTTCACTGCCGAAACCGGAGAAGTCCCGGGCGATATCCAGGGCCCGCTTCTGCACCCACGTAAACCGTTCCGGCTGGCCTTGCAGGTCTTTCATCCAGAACACCTGGGCCAGGGTAACGGTCTGATCGTAGCCCTGGTTGCGGAACTCGCCAAGAATCACCGAGTAGTTGTTGCTGTCCCGCAGCGCTACCGGCCTGGCCTTGCCCGAGGTTTCATTGCGCTCGGACTTGAAATAGCCCAGGACATAGGAGCGCAGTGAGCGCTCCCGGGTGTCGGCCCCTGCGGCCTTGTTGTAGGCCACGCGGTGGGCGGGTACCAGCAGCGTGGTGACCGCGTCCACCAGGGTGGATTTGCCAGAGCCGATGTCTCCGGTGAGCAGGCTGTTACGCCCCTCGGGATGCAGGGTCCACACGCGGCTGTCGAAGGTGCCCCAGTTGAACACCTGCAGGCGGGTCAGGCGAAAGCCCGCGAGGGTATCGTCGCCGACGAAGTCGAGCCCGAGAGATTGCGGCTCATTCATCGGTGGTGCCGTCCCGTCTGGCGTCCTGCCCGGTGCTGGTCTGGCTGGCTGTGTGGCCGGCGTACTGCGCCAGCCTGTCATCGAAGTCCGCCAGCCACTGTGCATCCACGAAGGCTTTGATAATGCGCCGCACTTCGTAGCGCTCCGGCTGGGCCCTGGTGGTGGATTTGAGGCGGCGCAAAAACCCCAGCTCCAGTATCCGCTTGATATGGCTGTCGATCCTGTCTACCAGGCGCGCCTCGTTGCTGCTGTCCGGCATGAAAACCCGCAACAGTTCGATGATGTCGTCGCGCGTCAATATCAACCGGGTCTCCGCACCCCCGGCGTCGAATTCCGCCAGTTTCTTGCGCAGCAGGGCCAGCAGCAGGCTGACTGGGAAGGAGAGCTGGCGTCGCGCCATGAGACGGGGAACGTCGTCCTGCGCCGGGGTGGCTTGCGCGTCGGCGTCTGCCGCAGTGCGGGTGCGCAGGAAGGCATAGCCCTCGGCCTCGTCCAGGATCAGCTCCAGCCCGAGCACCGACACATAGTCGCGCACCCGTGCCTGCAGATCGAGCAGTCGGCCCCAGCGCGCGGGGTCCGCTTCCTGGTAAAGCACACCCTTGAGCAGGGTGACCAGCAACGCGGAGAGCGCGTTGTCGCTGGGCTCGCCGGCGGCCGTATCCAGTTCCGGGGTGTCACTGTCTTCACTCAACGCGGGCCTCCCGGGTGTAGACGATGCGGGGAAGGTGTGCGCGGCGCAGGCGCGGCCGCCCGGACTCACCGGTACTTTCCCAGCAGATAACGGTTTCCGTCGATTCATCGACCACCGCCGTGAACCGGTTGCGGGCGGGGTTGTCACCCAACTCGAGATAGGCCACCAGTTCGGCGAGCCCCTGTTGCAGCGGCCGGGCCTCGCACAGTGCCTGCAGGGTGACTTGCGACTGCGCCTGCAGCGACTTACGAATATGGCCGGCTATCGCCGCCTTGTCTACGTACACCTGGTTGAACAGGGCGTCGGAGTCCAGGCTTTCGTCGCCGTCCTCCAGTGCGATATCGGCAATCCTCAGTTTCAAGGGTGGGCGGAACAGCGGGCGTTCCATGGGCAGTTCGATATTGGCACCGGGCTGGTCGACGTGCATGAACTCCAGCCCCGCAGTGCCGTGTAACGCCTCGCGCAATTCGATCGCCCGGCTCTCGATACCGTGCAGGATGTCCATGATACGCCGGTTTTCCAGCCAGGCCTGGTCGTCGAGAAAACGGCGCAATTGCTGGGATAACTGCGCTACCGTGCGCTGTGTATGCTCGCCCGCTTCCAGCCAGTCGTAATGGATGCGACGGGTGCGCCGGTCCGGGTTCAGTGCGCCGATGGCCGGTAGTGCCAGCACGGCTTCCAGCTTCTGGCTGAACTCCTCCTGACGTTGGGGCGACATGAGGAAGGACCAGAACGCCTGGAAACTGTTGCCCTGGTCCGAATCGGCGATGGCGTCCCGCTCCCCCATGATGTCCGCGAGCAGATCGCCCTTGCGCCCGTCCCAGCGGGCGATGCGTTCACGCACACTGCGATCGAGCTGGCGGAAGTTGTGCTCCACCTCGCGAAAATCTGACAGCAGCTCACGGGCCTGCCCGGTGAATTGCATGAACCGGTCCTTGAGCGCGGTATCGTCGAGCATGGGCATATCACCCCGGGCTACCTGCTCGATTTCCCGGTCTATTTCCGCCCGGCGTTTCTTCAGCTCCTGCAGGCGCTGTTGCGGGTCCGTGCTGGAGCCATCACTCAGCTGGCGCAGCAGTTCGAAGAGGGTGAGCAGCCGGGATTCAGTGCCCACAAAACTGCGCTGGCCCAGGCTCTCGAGCCAGGCGATGGCCTTTTCGGTGGCCGGCGTCAGGTCAAACTGGGCTTCATCCGAGTCCTGGCGGTAGAACTTGCGCAGCCACCCGCGCGCGGGGGCCGCCCAGTCGTTGAGGTACTCCGTGGCGCTTCGCGGATAGCTCTCCGGGCCGAATTCATCCCGAAGAGCGAACAATTCATCCTCCAGCGCCTCGGCGAGGTCAGCCTCGCCCACAACCCGGGCATTACCCTCGACGAACGCGCGGCTGAGGAAGCTGGCGATAAGGGGCGCGTGGGGGCTGGTCAGCAGTCGCCATGCCGGGTGGCTCTGGCGCAGGGCTTCCAGGTCGTTATAGTGCAGTGGCATGGCGCAAGACAGGCCGCTCGGTGCGGATACGTGGTTTGCGATTCAGGAGAACAATCTCCCCCGATTCAAGAGAGCGATTTTGAACACATTTCCCGACCTTGGCAAACCAGGGCACCTCTGAACAATGGCAATGCCATGTTCGTCAGCCTGTCTGGGCCCCACCTGTTCGTCGGCGAAGCTGTACTCGAAATCCCCCGCGAACTGGATCGGCAGGCCGTTACCCGGCGTGAGGTTGAGAATGGGCTGTATCGAGCTCACGGTCACCTGCGAAGATGTTTTCGCGCCCCATTTACAACGATTTTACCTGATCGTGGTGTATGTCAGATTGTATCGTCTGGTGCAGGTGACGCCAGACCAGCTATATTTGCAGGCACCGCCCGAATGTATAGGGGCTTTCATGACGACAGGATTTACCTATGGACGGAGCCGGCAAGCGCGACAACCTCGCCATGGAGCGGACTCACCTGGCGAACGAGCGCACACTCCTGGCCTATGTCCGCACGGCGTTGTCGATGCTGGGGGGAGGCGCTGTGGTATTACACTTTTTCCCGATGAGCCCGACTGCTCGCGGGATCGGCTGGTTCCTGGTGGGTGCCGGTTCCCTGGTACTGGTGTTCGGTATTTACCGTTTCGTGCGGGTGCAACGCCGGCTCGCCGGTTGAATCGTCGGCGTTCGCGGCTGAGTGGGCGCTTGGAAGACTACAAGGAGGCAAGATCCTGAAAAATAGAAACTTGCTATCTGTTACTCACGGGATCGTGATGGTAATGGCAGCGTCTGCGGCCACCGGTCAGGAGTTGACCAACCCGGATCGCCTGGCGGAGTTGATGAGCGGGCGTCCGTATTCCCCGTATGCGGATCGAGGGTATCCCACCGATGTGTTTTTCGGCGATGTTCATGTGCACACCGGGCTATCGGGAGATGCCGGTGGCGGCGGCACCCGGTTGATGCCGCGGGATGCCTATCGTTTCGCCAGCGGTGAGCAGGTTACATCCAACACAGGCCAGCCGGTTAAATTGTCTGCGCCGTTTGACTTTATGGCGGTGGCCGATCACACAGACGGCATGGGGATGATTGTCGATGTGCTCTCGGGCGCACCGAACGTGTTGAAAGTGCCCTACGGGCGCGAACTCAATGCAGCGTTTAATGAGGGCGGTAAAGCTGCTTCCGATGCCATGTTTGGCCTGATCGCCAGGTTTTCTCAGGGCGAGGTGCCCGAAGAGCTCAACTATCAACCCGGCAATCCGGCCTATCGGGCGACCTGGGAAACCATCGTTGATGCCGCCGAGGAGTTCAACCGTCCGGGTACGTTTA
This sequence comes from uncultured Gammaproteobacteria bacterium, assembly GCA_963753815.1. Lineage (GTDB taxonomy): Bacteria > Pseudomonadota > Gammaproteobacteria > Pseudomonadales > Halieaceae > CAVWDU01. The sequence continues at coordinate 454,696 of CAVWDU010000003.1, read as the reverse complement.
CCGCCCTCATCGGGTACGAGTGGACGTCCCTGGTGAAGGGCAACAATCTGCATCGCGTGGTGTTGCTGCGTGATGATGGCGACAGGGCGAAAATGGTCGAGCCCTTTACCACCACGCCCCCGACGGGAAGTCCGAATCCGCGCGACTTGTGGCAGTGGATGGCAGACTACGAGGAAAAAACCGGCGGCCAGACCCTCGCCATTCCGCACAATGGCAACCTGTCCAACGGCTGGATGTTTCCGCTGGTCGATAACTTCGATAGCGACAACCCGCTGGACAAGGCCTACGCCGAACTGCGTGCCCGCTGGGAACCGCTGTATGAGGCCACCCAGCCGAAGGGGGATGGTGAGGCGCACCCGCTGCTTTCACCCGATGACCGGTTCGCGGACTTTGAAACCTGGGACGCCGGCAACCTGGATTTTTCGCAGGCCAAGACACCGGCGATGCTTCCCGGCGAATACGCCCGTTCCGGGCTCAAGCGCGGCCTGATGCTGGAGGCCACTACTGGCACCAATCCCTACAAATTCGGTCTGATCGGCTCTACCGATATCCATACGGGGCTGCCGACAACCCGAAATGAAAACTTTTTTGGCAAGCACACTACCGATGAACCCAACCCCAAACGCAGTACCCACCTGTTGAAACAAAATGAGAAGCTCGGCCTCAAGCGTTATGGCTGGGAGTATGCCGCGGCAGGGTTGGTCGCTGTCTGGGCCAACGAGAACACCCGTAGCGGCATCTTCGACGCCATGCTGCGGAAGGAGACTTATGCGACGACCGGGACACGGATCCGGGTACGTTTTTTTGGCGGCCGTGACTTTACCGAAGCGGATGTGAAACGCCGCGATCTCGCCCTGGTGGGCTACGCCAAGGGTGTACCCATGGGTTCTGATCTACTCCCGGGTGAGGGCGCGCCGACCTTTCTGGTCTACGCCCTGCGCGACCCGATGGGCGCCAACCTCGACCGCATCCAGATCGTGAAGTCGTGGCTGGGCGCCGACGGCGAGGCGAGGGAAAAGGTGTTCGATGTCGCCTGGTCCGGCGACCGGAAACCGGACGGTAAAGGTAATGTCGGCCCCGTGGGCAGCACGGTCGACCTGTCGGTGCCCTCCTGGGCCAACACCATCGGGGCCCCCGAACTGGGCGCCGTATGGCGTGACCCGACGTTTGATCCTGCGCTCAGCGCCGTTTACTACGCCCGCGTGTTGGAGATACCGACACCGCGCTGGACGGCTTACGATGCGGTAAAGTTCGGGCTGGACCTGCCGGACCGCATACCGGTGACCCAGCAGGAGCGCGCCTACACCTCGCCCATCTGGTACACACCACCGAAGTAGGCCAGCCCGCATCGCTCACCGATTGGCTGCTGCGGTCATCCTGGCACTTGCCTGACAGTGCGGTCTCCCGCCAGACGCCTCGACGTAGTGTCAACTACGCCTTCGACGTCTTCTGGTCTGAGCACCCTGCCAGACAAGCGCCAGGCTACCCTCGCTACGACTAAAGAACCTGCATCGTGGCGCCATTGTAAGAGTGTAAGAACTGACGTCGACCTTGCATTGTCTCGTTGTTGGCAGGAGCCACGCTACCAGAGCCCGGTGCCGAATTCGGTGTAGCGTTCGCCTGCAAATCTGCGAGCGCTTAGACTGTAGCTTCCAGCACACTTCACGACCTGAGGGCATAGCCCGATGAACCATCACGATCTCATAGTACTCGGAACAGGCGGAGTCGGTAGCGCAGCCCTTTACCACGCCGCGCAGCGCGGGCTGAGCTGTCTCGGTATCGATCGGTTCCCGCCGGCCCATGACCGTGGCAGTTCCCACGGGGAGTCCCGTCTCATCCGGCTGTCCTACTTCGAGCATGCCAACTATGTCCCGCTGCTCAAGCGCAGTTATGAACTCTGGGACGCACTGGATCCCCACTTGCTCCACCGCAGCGGCCTGATTTATTTCGGGCCGGACGGTGGGGAGATAGTCGAGGGTGTGTTGGCTTCGGCGAAATTGCACCAGTTGGACATCGACGTGGTGGACCCCGGCACGGTAGCGCACTTCGCACCCCCGCCGGGTTACACGGTGCTGCGCGAAGCCGAGGCGGGCTGGCTTCCCGTGGAGCGCTGTGTGCTGGCCCACCTCGACCAGGCCGTTGCCGCGGGAGCAAGCCATCGCTGGGGCGAAGCGGTCACCGGATGGTCGGTGAATGGGCAGGGAGTCACAGTAACCACGGACAAAGGCAGTTACAGCGCCGGCGCGCTGGTCATTGCAGGAGGACCGTGGAACGGGCAATTACTCCCCGCGCTCGAACTACCGCTGACGGTGTACCGCAAACACCTGCACTGGTTCCGTTGCGATGACACCCGATACGCCACCGGGTTTTTCTTCGATCTGCCCCACGGGCAGTTTTACGGCTTCCCCGTGCAGGAGGGTCGCCTGAAGCTCGCCGAACACACAGGCGGTGAAAAGGTGAGCGACCCGCTTTCTGCCGAACGCTCGTCCGCGCCTGACGATGACCAACGTATCGAGGCCTTCGTGCGCGACCACCTGCCCGGGGTGAGCCTCGAGCGAATGGATCACCAGATCTGTTTCTACACGCGCACACCGGATCAGCACTTTTTCGTCGATCGCTACCCGGGCAGTGATAATGTCGCCTTCGCGGCCGGCCTTTCCGGCCATGGCTTCAAGTTTGCTTCGGCGCTGGGAGAATTGCTCGTGGACCTCGCGACAGGGGGCGCCCCTCGGGTCGACTGCGAATTTCTCGGGCTGTCACGCGCGATAGGGTGAGCAACTACTTGTACGCGATCGCCGCGCTGGTCGGGCCGGCGAGGGGCATGAGTACTTCGCAGTGGGTAAACCCCGCCTCGGTGCACCAGTCTCGGAACTGGGCGCCGGTATAGTCGGAGGCGTCGCCGATCTCGATCAGCATGTTGAGCGACATCAGTAGCCCGAATACGTTTTCGCGCCGGGCGTCGTCGATGACGTTCTCGACGGCAATGAAGGCGCCGCCCTCGGGCAGTGCGGCAAAGGCCTTCGCGATAAGCATTTGCTTCTGTTCTTCATCCCAGTCGTGGAGGATGTTGCCCATGGTGATGACGTCGGCCCCGGGCAGGTCGTCGACGAAGAAGTCGCCGGAGACCACGTCGATGCGGTCTCCGAGTCCCTCGGCATCGATCTGCTCCCGGGCATGGGGGGCGACCACCGGCAGGTCGAAGGTCTTGAACGTGAGGTGGGGGTGGTGGCGGGCGAGGATCCGCGAGAGCAGGCCGAGTGCACCGCCGATATCGGCGACGGTCCGGTACCTCGAGAAGTCGAAGGTGTCGGCGAGCAGGTTGATGTTGCCGGCCTGGATGCCGCTCATCGCGCTGAGAAAGGTGCCCGAGGCGCCCCGGTTCGGCGTAGACCTCCTCGAACATCGGCTTGCCGTTGTGCTTGATCTCGTTCTGGGGCTGCCCGGTGCGCAGCGCCGCACCCAGATCACCCCAGAAACCGTACAGGCGCTCGTTCATCATGTTGGCCATGCCGCCGATGTATTGCTGCGAGTGCCGCGAGAGGAAGGCCGCGGTTTCCTCCGTATTGCGGTACCGTGCATCGGGCCCGTCGCCGTCCCGGTCGAGGAACCCCAGGGCAACCAGTGCGTCGAAAAAGTCGAAGCGACCGCGTTCGCTGATCCCGACCCTGGCGGCGAGTTCGTCTGCGGTCATCGCTCCGTCCCCGAGGGTCGAGAACAGGTCGAACTCGACCGCGGTGAGCAGGACTTTCGAGAACCAGAAGCCGGTGATAGTCTGCATGATGTAGGAAGGGTCGAGGTTTTGTGGCATGCGCTTATGACTCCAGGGTGAAATGTTGCAAGGTGACTATCGGTGGGCCGATAAGGCTCAACCCTTGCGCCACAGGCGATCGGTGGCGATCGCGGCACCCTCCGACAGCGCCTTCAGCTTTGCCCAGGCCACGTCGGGATCGATCCCCTGCATGCCCACGTGGATGCTGAACCCGCAGTCCACACCGGCCATTACGCGTTCCCGACCGACCAGGTCGGCGTAGCGCTGGATTCGTTGTGCAACCAACTCCGGGTGCTCGATGTAATTTGACTGGGGCTCGATCACACCCGGGCACAGGATCTTGTCATCCGGCACCGGCGTTGACCTGAACACCTCCCACTCGTGGGCGTGGCGCGGATTAGCCGCCTCGAACAGCACCGTCTGTGGCTTGGCGCCCCAGACAAGGTCGATGATTTCGGTAATGGCGATATCGCAATGATGCGGCCCCGGGTAGTTTCCCCAGCACAGGTGCATGCGCAGCTGCTCGGCAGGAATATTGCGAACGGCGTGATTGAGCGCCTCGATGTTCATCCGGGCGCGGCTGCGAAACTGGTCCAGGTCCATGTCGGCGTAGGCGGAGTGACGACCCATCGCCAGGTCGGGGCAGTCCAGTTGCACGGTCGCGCCCGCAGCGGCAATGGCTTCGTATTCATGCCGCATCGCCTCGGCAATGGCAAAAACGTACTCCTCGTCGGAGGGGTAGTACTCGTTGCCGAAAAACAGCGATACCACGCCGGGTGAGGCAGCGCTGGAGAAGGTCGCCCCGTGGCCTCGCTCCGCCGCGGCAGCGGACAGGTTGACCATGTCCAGCCGGGCCGCCTCGGGGTCTTTTACGCCGATGGGCCCTGTGCACGCGGGTGCGGTGCGCTTGCGACGCCCCGGATTGGCAGCGACCAGATCGGCACTGCGCGGGAAATCCACCAGGTCCGCGAAGTGATAGCTCTGCATGGACTCGCCATTGAATCCCTCCAGGCGATCCTTGACGTAGGTGGCGTAGCTGGGCTTGGACATCTCCCCATCGTTGATCACGGATACCCCCGCATCCACCTGCCTGTTTACCACCTCCGCAACCGCCCGACGGACACGGTCGGACAGGGCGTCCTGGTCAACCGGAATATCGTCCCCGACAGCCCACATGATCTGAATCAGGTCATCGGGCCGGGGCAGGCTGCCGGTATGAGTGGTCAGGATCTGGTCGCTTGCGTTGGCCATGCTTGCTGTCTCCTCTGTCTGTGATTGCAGTATAGGCGCGAACCGAAGGCGGCCACAGCAGAGAACCGGTGACGTAGCCGGGCTGGTGGTCTGTCGAAGTGAAATTTGTAACTGGCCGCGGTTCAGGATCCGTAACCCGTCATTTCGAGATAGCCCTGGCCAAGGCGTTCACCGGACGTGGCGGACCAGACGTCGACGGCGCCCTCCCAGTAGCGCACCCCCGTGAGCATCTCCTGGTCGTCGACCAGGGCCTCGACGCGCAGGTCCAGCCCCGCGCCGGGAACGCTCAGCCGCCAGGCCACCGGGTAGCGCGCACCGGCGGGTGATTCCCACCAGCGGATGGCTTCGAGTTCGAAATCGTTCGCCTCGAGGGCAAGTTGACGGTCGTCGCCGTCGACAAAGCTGCCGGCGCTGTGCGGATCGGTGGCGCCGGTTTTGTCCCGCAGCCGGTAGAGCATCAGGTCGACTCCGCTATTCAACTGCAGGGAAAACCAGTCCCAGCCCGATTGATTGTCACCGAGGGCGCTGGTGCTCCATTCCCGGTCCAGCCAGGAGGTGCCGGTGGTGGTCATGGTTTTCCCGCCGAGCGTGATTGCCCCGGTTGTGGCCAGTCGCGTGATCGAGTAATAGTAAGAGGCGTTGCCGGGCTCGGCACTTTTCTGGCTCAGTCCCTCCACGCCCTGCAGCACCGGTTTGCGTTGCGGTTCCAGAGTGAGCGCCAATTCAAACGCATCATCTTTGACCTGTACCTGCCAGGGGAAGGCGCCGCCGGCGCCGCCCTCGATAGACCAGTCCTCGAGCCAGAGCCGGAACGGTTCGCTCTGCTGACCGGCGAGACCGAGGGCCTCTCGCGCAAGACGCTGCGCGTGCCGGTGATCAGCCGCGCCGATGTCCGTGAGCGCCGCATGCGCCATCCACAGCTGCCGCGTCGCCCAGGCCGAATGCTGCTCCGCTGCCGTGGGCACAAGCGCGATGCGAAAAAAGGTCACCTGGTAACCGAAGCGTTTGCCCTCCGGTGTCTGCAGATGACCGGTGGCGTACCACCACTCGTTGCGGAATGCGGGGTGGGCGTTATGATCTGCCGGAAAGCGGAAGTCACGGCGCGCTGTTGCTCTTGCAAAGCCGCTCTCGGCTTTACCCCCCAGGGCGCTGGCCACGTCGATACCGGTGGGCGCCTCGCGATCACAGCCGGTACAGCACAGGAGCAGGAGACAGGCGAGACGACGGATCATGGTGCGTACAGCGCGTCGCGCAGATCACCGCCGGCGAGACGCCGGGCTGGCCAGAGTGCGGCCAGCGCTGCCGCTGTCACCGCAAGCAGCAGCGCTTCGAGCGCGACGGACCCGTCGAACTCGGTGTTCATGGTCCAGCCGAAGGAACGCCGGTTGATGACGTCGATGAGCAGCAGCGACATGGCGCCACCGAGAGGGAGGGCGAGCAGGCCCGCGAGCAGGCCGCCGGTCGCTGCCTGGGCGAGAACCAGGCCCTGTAGCTGCCGCGGCGTGACGCCCGTGGCGCGCAGCACGGCAAAGTCGCGGCGGCGTTCGAGGAAGAGTGCCATCAGCGCGCTGACGATACCCACGAAGGCGACGATGATGACCAGTGCGCGCAGCACGTCGGTGATGACGAAGGTCCGGTCGAAGATGGCCAGGGAGCGCTCGCTGATCGCGCGGTTGGAGACTATCTCAAGCTCGAGCCCGTCCGCGACACCCAGGGCCTGGATTTGCCGTCGCAGCGCGTCGGCATCGGCGTCGGCGGCGAGCGTCAGGGCCAGCGAGGACAGGCCGCGATCCTGCCAGTGCGCGGCGTAAACCGCAAGCGGCATGACCACGGCGCCATAGGAACTGGCGTAATCGCGGTAGATTCCTCGCACCGGCAGGTCGACCGCGCCGGTCGGGCTGTTCACGGTCATCGTCGCGCCGACGCCGAGCCGGCGCCTGGTGGCCAGGGGTTCCGAGATCAGCAGGCCGTTGCCTTCCTGCAACAGGCGCCGGTGTGCATCCGCGGGCCCGGCGAGCATCTCGAACTGTCGCGCACCCGCACTGGTCTCGTCGAGCACGAGCACACGCAGCAGCTCGTCGTCAATGTAGAGCCTCCGCTGCCTGGCGGCGGACACGGCTTGCACCCCCGACAGGCGCTCCAGGCGCGACTCCCAGGCCGGGTCGAGGCGCTCGCCCTCGGCGTCGAGGTAGACGTAGAGATCACCCTGCAGGGTGTCGCCCAGCCAACTCTCCACGCTGGCGCGGAAGGAGCCGATCATGATGGCAACGCCGACGGTGGCCGACACGGCAACGGCGAGCGCGATCAGCGCCGGTGCGGTGCGCGGCAGTGAGCTCTGCACGCCGCGCAACGCCAGTTGCAGTTGAGTGCCGCCCAGGCCCGATGCGCCGCGCACCACGCCGGCCAGCATCTGACGCAGCAGGAACGGGCAGAGCAGGGCATAACCCGCGATGAGCAGCGACAGGGCTGCGAAACCGGCAACCAGGGAATCTCCCGACCCGGCAATAAGCAGCGGGCAGGCGAGCGTCAGTCCCAGGCCGACGAGTAGGAGCCGGAAACTGCCGTGTTCCTCCTGCCCGGTGGATTCACGCTCGAGCGACACCGGAGCGGTGTGCGCAGCATCCCGGGCCGGTGCGAGTGTGGCCAGCAGGACCGCCCCCATCGTAACGGCGAGCGCCGCCAGCAGCTGCCCCGGCGCCAGGTCCGGGCGGGTGGCCTCGATGGTGACATAGAGGTCCGACACTGTCCTCGCCACGAGGAAGAGCAGCGATTGACCGAGGGCGAGACCCAGCAGGAGTCCCAGCGCGCCACCGATGAGACCGAGCACGGCAGCCTCCAGCAGCAGGCGGGTGAAGAGTTGGCCGGGGGTGGTACCGAGCATGCGCAGGACGGCGAAGGTCTGCGCCCGTTGCACCACGGCAAAGGTCATGGCGTTGTAGACGAGGAAGGCGCCGACCAGCACGGCCAGCAGGCTCATGGCGGTGAGGTTGGTTCGGAAGGCGCGGGTCATGTCGTTGAAGGTGCTGCGCTGATCGTCATAGGCGCGCAGTTCGACATCCGCCCCGAGGGTCGGGCGCAGCGCCTCTGCCTCTTCCACCGTGAGCTTGAGCTGGATGCTGTCCAGCTCGCCGCGGCGACCGGAGAGGTGCTGGACCGTGGCGATATCCGCGAGCAGCACATCCCCGAGCCAGTCGCCCGCGGCGGCCTCCCAGACGGCGATGACCCGCAGGGGTATCGTGCCTTCACCCAGGCGCGCTGCCAGCGTCGCCCCCGTCGTGATTCCCAGTTCCTGCGCCAGCGCTGACGAGGCGAGTACGGTATCTGCACTCGTCAACAGGGTGGCAAGATTCTCGCCCACGGCCCCCGGTGCCTGGTCGCTGCCGAGGAGGGCGAGCGGGTCGCTGCCGACGAGTTCGACCTCTGCGTCGTCGAGGGTGAGTCGGACCCGGATCAGGGGGAGCGCCAGGCGCAGTCCGCGTTCCACGCGCAGTTCCCGGTAAAGGTCCTCGTCCAGGGCGCCGTCGCGCGCGCGCAGTTCGTGGGTCATGGGCCCCGCGAGCGCTTCCAGGGAGCGGTCGAAAGAGACGGCGGCAGCCCGCGTCGCCAGTGCGACCGCGACGATGACCGCCGCGCCGAGGGCGATGCCGAGCAGGGTCAGCGCAAGTTGCAGCGGGTGCTGCCGGTAAAAACGAACGCTCGCCCGCAGCGGCAGCCGGCTCGCATTCATAGCTCGACGATGTGCCCCCGCTCGAAGCGCAGCACCCGGTCCGCCCGCGCCGCGATCGCATCGCTGTGCGTGACCAGCAGCAACGCGCCGTCGTGTTGGGCTGCCTGTGCAAGGAGCAGGTCGAGTACGCTGTCGGCCGTGGTGGGGTCGAGGCTACCGGTGGGCTCGTCGGCCAGGACCAGCATCGGGTCGTGGACCAGGGCCCTGGCGATTGCCACCCGCTGCTGCTCACCTCCGGAGAGCCTGTCCGGGAAACTCTCGGCCCGGTTCGCCAGGCCGACCGCCGCGAGGCCCTGCTGCACGCGGATGTTCGCCTCGTCACCGGGGGTGCCCAGCAGGTCCAGCGGCAGGCGCACGTTTTCTGCCACCGTCAGCGTGGGTACCAGCAGGAAGCGCTGGTAGACAAAGCCGAGATGCCGGCGCCGGAACAGGGTTCGTGCGGGCTCCGCCAGCCCGGCAACGTTCTCGGCGCCGATGCGGATGCTGCCGCTGTGCGGCGTATCGATAGTGCCGAGCAGGTTGAGCAGGGTCGATTTGCCGCAACCGCTGGCGCCGAGCAGCGCCACACGTTCGCCGCCGGCAAGGGAGAGGTTCACGTCCTCGAAGAGCACATGGTCATGCCCACCCTCCCGATACCGGTAACTCAGGTCTGTTGCAGTGAGCACCTGCTTTCCTCGATCTATCAGCGCAGTGAAGCGTAACATAACGATAGTGGGCTGAAAGGCTGCAGACCGCGGCATTGGTTGCGCCTTCATCGCTGTCCTACTGGCGTCCAGCTTCGGCCGCAGCCAGGTGCCGTCTAAACCGCCTGGGCGTGGGCGCGTATACAAGAACTCCACCGATACTGGAGAGGTTTGTCGTTCATGACAGGTTATAACGCGCTTTCCGCAGCGCTGCCGACAACGTTGGCAGAAACGGGCGACATGAACACCGAGAGATTCAGCATCGGGAACGCGCGTCGCCAGGCGATCCCGAATTGGTGCAGGCGATGTTGAGTTTGCGCTTGCTGCCTGTTCTCCTCCTGCTGGCCGCCTGCGCCGGCCGCGATGCCGTGGAGGAAAAGTTTGCACTCCCCGAGGCCGACATCGTCATTCTCGGTGAGGTACACGATAACCCGGAACACCACCGCACCCAGGCGCGGATCATCGGCGAATTGGCGCCGGCCGCGGTCGTGTTCGAAATGCTGTCTCCGGTTCAGGCAGTGGCCACTAACAGCAGCCCGGACCGGGGCGAGGGCCTGCGCGATACCCTCGACTGGGACAACAGTGGCTGGCCCGACTGGGTGTTGTATCAGCCGGTATTCGAAGCCGTTGGCGACACACCCGTGTACGGCATGGCACTGCCACGCGACACGGTCAGCCGCGCGGTTACCGAGGGCGCGGCCGGCATATTCGGTGATGCCGCCGCGGGCTATGGACTTTTGGAACCCCTGCCTGAACAGGAGCAGCAGGCACGTGAGGCGCACCAGCAGGCGGTGCATTGCAACATGCTGCCTGCATCACTGCTGCCGGGTATGGTCGAGGCCCAGCGCCTGCGCGACGCCTCCTTCGCCCGCACCACGCTGCAGGCGCTGGAGGAGACGGGTGGCCCGGTGGTCGTCATAACCGGCAGCGGCCATGCACGAACCGACTGGGGCATGCCGGCAGCGCTGCAGCGCGCTGCACCTGCGGTCAGGGTCGTCAGTCTCGGTCAGTTGGAAGATGAGCCCGAAGGCGCATCGCCCTACGATTCCTGGCGGGTGGCCGAACCCACCGAAAGGGACGATCCCTGCGCCGGTTTTGCCATGCCGGGCGCCCGGTGAGTGACTCCTTGTGACGCCAGTGGTCTATGCTTGAAGTGTCACATGGCGCAGGAGTATTGCGATGGACCTGGCATCGATCAACTGGCTCGCGGTCCTGGTGAGCGCGGTTTCGGCTTTCGTGCTCGGGGGTATCTGGTACGGGCCCTTGTTTGGTAAGACCTGGCAGCGTCTTGAGGGGCTCAGCGACGAGGCCATCCAGGGTGGCAACATGCCCCTGATTTTCGGTGGTGCGTTCCTCCTCACCCTGGTGATGGCCACTGGCCTGGCCCTGCTGTTGCAGTTGCACCCGTCCCCCGACCTGGCCTCTGGCCTGGCTGCGGGTGGTCTCCTCGGTGTCACCCTGATTGCGGCCAGCTACGGCATCACCTACCTCTTCGGCCGCAAGCCCTTTGCGTTGTGGCTTATCGATGCCGGTTACATGGTCGTCTTCATGGCGCTCATGGGCGCCATTCTGGGGGCCTGGCGTTGAAACCAAACCCACTGCCGTCGGGAGAATCAACCCTCGCCGGTTCGCGCCGACAAGCAACGAGGGCGCCAGGAACGCCTTGTTGATGGGGCGGTGTCCGACGGCCGCACGATAGGGCCGGACGGGCGTTGCAAGACTCCGGTCCGGGACACCGTCCTGTCGCTGTGACGAACCCTCCAGGCACGGAGATGATTGGAGGCCCCGCCCGCTTCCACTCCGGTATGTTATGACTTCGAATACTTGATTTTTTGGCAGCTAACTCTCAGAAAACATTGGATATAAATAGTCGTAGAGGCTATGCGAGTGCTCATTTGTTGCATTCGAAGTACACAACACTTTATAGTTACGGGGGTTCGGTCTTCATAGCCGGAGCGTCAGACGGACGCACACCACTAGCCATGCACGCAGAGGAGCCTGCGCAATGAACAATTACGAATCAAGTCTGCGGCCCCTGAGGCACACCACGATACTCGCGACCGCGGTCAGCGCCGCCATCGTCGGGTATCCCGCAGTTGCCCAGGACTCCCAGGGGGTGCTGGAGGAGGTCATCGTCACAGCCACCAAACGTGCGGTCAGTATTCAGGACGTGCCGGTTGCTGTGACGTCGGTCTCTGGCGACGATATCCTCAAGGCGCAGATTTTCGACATCCGCGACCTCGAGACCATTGCGCCCGGGCTGACGGTTGGCGGCTTCGGCAACAACCCGCAGGCGGTTATCCGCGGGGCGGGGACCGCCGGCACCACCGACATCGCGGTACCGATCTACCACAACGGCATGTATCTCCCCACCCAGGGGCAGGCGCTCGCGGGCTATGTCGACATTGACCGGGTCGAGGTCCTGCGTGGCCCCCAGGGCACCCTGTTCGGCCGTAATACCTACGGGGGACTCATCAACGTCATCACCAACAAGCCCGATCTCGAAGAGCTGGACTATGGCATCTCGGCCGGGGTCGGTGACTACAGCTTCCGCCGTCTGGAAGGGTTTGTGAACGTACCCCTCGGCGACTCGGTGGCGCTGCGGGTGACAGCGCTGGACGAAGAGCGCGATCCGTTTGTGGACAACATCGTCAACTCTTCCGCGGGGCTCAAAGACTCGGATTACACCTACATCCGCGGCCAGCTGCTGTTCCAGCTGACAGACAACTTCTCCATCAACTTTGGCGCCACCCACTGGAAAGACACCGGCAATGGCAACCTGAACTTCGGGTACAAAGGTGCCGGCATTCCGCTCGACAGGGACGACCCTACGCAGATCAACGCCATCGATGGCTTTCTGGACCCCAGGATGGGTATCTACGAGGGGTGCCCGGACGGCGATCGTCCCGGCGGTCGTATCCAGGCGGGCAATGTGTGCGCGGGGGATGAGTCGGCAAAAACGATTCGCGACGCGTTTACCATCGACCTCGACTCGGACCCGATCCGCGAACTCGAAGAACTGGCACTCTACGTCGACGTCAACTGGCAGCTTGACCACCATGACATCCGGATGACGGCCGCGCGCTTCGACTATACGATGGACCAGTTTTCCGATGCCGATTTCTCGCGCAACGCACAATGGTTCGATGGCAACTACATCGAGAACGTGTCTTACCAGGTCGATCTCGCCGTCAACTCGGCGCACGATGGCCCGTTGCAATACACGCTGGGCCTGTACTGGTTCGACAGCCAGGATGATGACAACATCAACGCGTACCAGTTCGCCAGTCTCGTGGAGTCCTGGAGTGGTTATGCCGGCGCGACCCCCCAGACGCCGTCATGGGCGTACTGGAATTCCGAGGGTCGTGGCGGCACGGAATCCATTGCGATCTATGGTCAGGCAGACTACAACCTGACTGATCGCCTGAAGGCCACCCTGGGCCTGCGTTACACGGAAGATGACAGGGAATCGCAGGTCTCAGACCCGCTGCCCTTCGATCCTGCCTCACGCGTCGGTCCCACCCCCAACTACACCTACGGGCAGAATCCGATGCAGAGCGGTGATGATTCCAACGTGGACTATCGTGTCGGTCTCTCCTACGACTTGAGCGATGACACCATGGTGTACGCCTCCTACGCTACAGCTTACATCGCTGGCGGTACCGATCCGGTGACCCAGGACCTGCTGGAGCCGCAAACGAACGACACCTTCGAACTGGGTGTTCGTTCGGTGCTCTTCGACGGTAAGCTGGTGCTGAACGCCACGGTCTACAACGCCGAGTATGAGGGGTTGAACACGACCCAGTTCGTGGAGCAGGGCGATACAGGCGTTGCGGTCGCGGTGCAGGTGCCCGGGGGTTCCATCACTTCCAGGGGTGTCGAACTGGAAGGCTACTGGTATCCGACTGAGAACTTTTCCGTCGACTTCGGGGCGACCTTCGAAGACTCGGAATACGACGAGTTCGTGGTCGGCGCGGGCAACCTGGTCTGGAACGGCATTTGTCCGATAGGCTCCGAAGAAATAGCCGGTCAGTGTGTTTATGTGATGGACGGCGAACGCACCGCCTATTCGCCTGAATTCACCCTGAGCACGGGCTTCTCCTACGTGCTGGACCTGGGTGACCTGGGAACGATAACGCCCTATGTCCTTGTCTACTACAATGACGGTTACATGACCAACCGGGCGCCGGTCTTTTTCGGCGAGCAGGACTCCTTTACCAAGGTCAACGCGTCGATAGCCTGGGCATCGCCTACGGGCAAATTGTCTGCCAAACTCTGGGTCAACAACGCCACCGACGAGCTGATCCAGACCTATACGGAGATATTCAGCCGGGCTAGAGTGGGGTATGACTATCAGAATCCGCGCATGTGGGGCCTGCGACTGGGTTACAATTTCTAGCAGCGGCGGGGCGGAGCGACTGCCCTCCGCCCCGGTTCCACGTCCGCAATGACGCCCGAGTTGATAAAGCTCCTGGAAGCGGGTTATGCCGCGCAGCAGCGAGGCGATCTCGAAGCTGCGGGCTCCGCCTACAGGCGCGTACTCGACACAGACCCGAACAACGAATTTGCGCTCAATCTGCTGGGGGTTGTCCTGGTGCGGACGGCGAGATTCGCCGACGCGCTTGGCTGTCTTGAAACGGCGGTCAAAAGCCACGGCGGTGACGGCGAAACCCTCAACAATCTCGGGCTCGCCCTCAGCGGCCTGCACCGCTACGAGGAAGCTATCGCCGCGTTCCGGAAATCCCTGGAACGGAGCGCCGACAAGACACAGGCCCTCAATAACCTCGGGAACGCGCTCGCGGCTATAGACAGGCATGCCGAGGCGATACCCTGCTTTGAGCAGGCCCTGGCAATGCGGCCGGACTTTTCAGAGTGTCGCCATAACCTGGCGGTTTCACTGCTGGCTGTCGATCGGCCAAAACCTGCTCTGGCGGCTATCGATACCGCATTGTCCGCTGAACCCGGGCGCAGCCAGTTCCTGGTCACCCGGGGCGAAGTCCTGATGCGTGAGGGGCGGTACGACGAGGCACGGGAGAATCTGGAGCGCGCGATCGCGAAGGGCGGTAGCGTCCGTGCAAAGCTGCATCTCTCTACCGTACTGAAGCAGCTTCGTGATTACGATGCAGCGCTCGCGACGCTTGAAGGCGTGTTGATCCACCAGCCCGGGAATGCAGAGGCGCATCATCACCTGGGCGTATTGCAAGAGCAGATGGGCAACAGTGCGGGGGCGGCCGTCGCCTTTCGGTCAGCACTTGCCAATAACCCCCGCCATGCCAGTGCGTACTATCAACTGGCAAAACTGCGTAATGAACGGCTCACAGGCGAAGAAGTAAGCGCGGTCGAGGCGATGCTGGCGGACCCGGCCTGTGTTGAGGCACTGCGCTCGCCCCTGCTTTTCGCGCTTGGTTGCGAGGCTGAAAAAGATGGGGACTACCGGGCGGGCATGGATTTTTTCAAACAGGCCCAGGCGATCAAGGCGGCCCGAAATCCCTACGACCGCAGGGCCGCAGAAGCCTATGTAGACGCGTGTCGGCGGGTTTTTCCCGCCGCTGCCGCACCCCCGGTCGAGTCGCGACCCGGTGACCCCGTGCCCGTATTCATCATCGGGATGCCGCGCTCCGGCACAACGCTGACAGAGCAGATTCTGAGCTGTCATAGCAACGTGGCCGGTGCCGGCGAGGTCGGCTTCATCAACGAACTGGTGCAGGAACTGGTCGACACGAGTGACACGCCGTTCCCGAATTGCATCGCATCACTTGATTCGGACTTGGTGACGCGGTTTCGTCAACGCTACCTCGCGAGTATGCGGGCTCGCTGCGGGGATGCCGCATATGTGCTGGATAAAAATCCACTGAATTACAATTTCGTCGGTTTCATCCTGACGCTTTTCCCCGAGGCGAAACTGCTGTATTGCCGGCGCAATCCCATCGATAACTGCGTGTCGATTTTTCGCCTGCCGTTCGATGATAACCAGGGCTATTCACACGACCTCGCTGCACTGGGGCACTGCTACCGGGCGCACGCCGACCTGATGGCGTGGTGGCAAATGCACTACCCCGCCAGCCTGCTCACAATCGACTACGAAGACACCGTCAATGACCTCGAAGGCGGTGTTCGGCGCATGACCGCGTTTCTCGAACTGCCCTTCGAGCCGTCGATGCTGCGTTATTACGACAACAGTCGCGTGGTCCTGACCCCGAGCGCGGAACAGGTTCGACAAAGAATTTATACCACGTCTGTAGGCATGTGGCGGCGATACGGGGATTCAATCGATCCGCTAATGCGTGCACTCGGGTTGAGCGATCAGGGTCCTGGCGATGCCGCTGTGTGATAGCAGGGGGCAGCTGGCCGAGCTTCGATCAACACACGATTAACGGGGGTTCGCTCGCTCTGCGGCACAGGCCTCATACCACCGTCGGACCGCGACACAAACCCTGGTAGCGGTGGGGTTTGGCCGGGGTAGACAGGAGAGAAGTCTATGAATGATCCACGTACCGCTCGTCACCTGAGTCGGGGGCATATGCCCGACGGCTTCGGAATATCACTGGACAGTTACCTGGGGCGGCAGGGTCGGGGTAATGGCTATCGGGAGACAGAGCCCCGTATTCCGGCCGATTTTGGCCCGGCACAATCAATGCTGGGCTTCGAAAGCACTTACAGAAACATCATCGATTACATTGTGCGCATCACCTACCGTATCTGGGAAGATCGGGATGTGGAATACATCGCCGATACCTACGCAGGGGATTCGCAGGTTTTTGACGACTACGGCCTGCAACTCGGCAACCGCAAAATTATTGCCGATACCCACCACACGACCGGGGCATTTTCGGACATCCGCCTCATTGCCGACGAGGTCATCTGGGCGGGTGATGACGAGATTGGGTACCACACCTCGCACCGCACGTTGATTCGCGGCACCAATGATGGCGATAGCAAATACGGGCCGGCAACCGGCCGCGAGGTTGATGTACTGGTGATCGCCAATTGTGTCGCCCTCGACAACCGCATTTTTCTCGAGCACGTGCTGTACAACAACAGCAGCCTCGTGGCGCAGCTCGGGCACGATCCCGGGGAAATGGCAGCGCGCCTGGCCGCCCAATCACCCGCCGGGTGGCCCCGCGCGCCGAAGGTGTGGCAGCAGTTGCGCGAATCAGCGAGCCCCCGGACGCCGTTGTCCCTGTCGGACCCGGTATCGGGGTTCGATGTCGATGCCTTTACCCGGGCCAATTGGCAGGCGATATGGAACGAGGAAGACTTCTCGGCGTTGCAGCGGAATTATGTGCCGGGTTTCTCTTTTCGCGGCACCACGGATCGCGCGCTGTCTGGTGCGGGTGAATACGCGGCGATGGTAAGCGAGTTCAGGCGGTGTTTCCTGCACCTTGCGCTGCAGGTGGACGAGGTCTACTGGATGGGCAATGACCGCGACGGCTACCTGAGCGCCGAGCGCTGGAGCGGCACGGGCCTGCATACGGGGGATGGAATCTACGGCGCGCCGACAGGCGTTGAAGTCCAGATCTGGGGTATCACCCAACACCTGATTGTCGATGGACTCATCCAGCGTGAGTGGATGTTATTCAATGAGCTGGACGTGATGATGCAAATCGCCGCGGCTCGGGCTTGACGGGATGACAGACTTTCAGCACAGCAAAGCCGTGGTTCTGGATTATTACCGGGCCCTGGATTCGACATCGGTTGACGGAATCGCCGCCGTCATTGCCGACCACGTCACGAGTGACTATTACTGGCGCGGCATGCATCCTTTTTACGAACAGCGCGGCGCGGTAGCGGTGGCGACGACGTTTTGGCAGCCGTTCCGGGCGGCATTCAGCAGGGTGCAGCGCCGGCCGGATGTGTTCATGGCGGGGCTGAACGACGCCGATGGGTTCAAGAGCGAGTGGGTTTGCTCCATGGGGCACCTGATGGGCCTGTTCGACCGCGAGTGGCTGGGAATTCCTGCCAACGGCAAGCTGGCCTTCCTGCGGTATTGCGAGTTCAATCGGGTCGACGGCGACAGGATCACCGAGACTGCGCTGTTCGTTGACATTCTCGGGGTCATGCAACAGGTGGGGTTGCATCCCCTGCCGCTGCAAACCGGTGCGGCAATCATCGCCCCGGGTCCCCTGACTCACGACGGCCTGTTGTATGCTGCCCAGCCACTGGAGGAGGGCAGGAAAACCCTGGCACTGGTGAACCAGATGACGCGTCAGCTCACGGGGTCGGACATGCACTCCTCCGTGGGAGAGCTCAACGCCACCTGGCACGACGATATGTTGTGGTTTGGCCCGGCGGGTATTGGTGCGGCCTACACGCAGGAGCGCTACGAGCAGCAACACCAGGGGCCATTCGCCGACGGGCTTGACGATATCGTGTTCAACGGCCACGTCAGCCGTATTGCCGAAGGCCATTACGCCGGCTGGTTTGGCTGGGCCAACCTGGAAATGAAGGCCGCGGGCGGTTTTCTGGGTCTGCCGGCCTCGAACCGGCAGACGGAAATGCGGGTGGTGGACATCTACCGCCGTGAGGGTGACAAGCTGGCGGAGAACTGGATTTTCATCGATCTGCTCCACTACCTCTACAAACAGGATCTGGATGTCCTCGCCCGGATAAAAACAATCCTGCGCACCTGAAAACAGGAAGCCCGACATGGCGGAATTTGGCGCACTCAACTGGTCGATTGTCATCGGCTACCTGGTTGGAACCCTGGTCCTGGGCGCAGCACTGAGCAGGCGTGTGCACACCGCGGAGGACTACTACCTCGGTGACCGTACAACGCCCTGGTGGGCCATCGGCGTTTCGGTGGTAGCCACCTATGTCGGTGCGCTCACCTTTCTCGGCGGCCCCGCCTGGGCCTATGAAGAAGGGCTGTCCGTTATTTTCATCCACGTCAATTACCCGCTCGCGATCTTCGTTGTGGTCTCTGTGTTCCTGCCGTTTTTCTACAATAGCGGCGTGGCCTCCATATTCGACTATCTCGAGCGCCGCTTCGGCCGCCTGACGCGCTCCGTGATGTCGGCTGTTTTCCTGTTCGGCAATATCGCTTACTCGGGCATCATGCTGTATACCACGGCCCTTGTTATCCAGTTTATTACCGGGATTGATGCGGTTCCCGCGATACTGATGGTCGCGACGGTGGCGCTCGCTTACACAACGCTTGGTGGCATAGCCGCGGTCATCTGGACCGACGTTGCCCAGACCGTGATCTTGCTGGTCGGCGCCGTGACCGTTCTGCTGCTCCTGCTGGCGGCGATGCCCGAAGGCCTGGCCCCGGTGTTGGCGGAGCTGGATGCCGCGGGAAAGCTCGACCTTTTCAACACCAGCCGCGATCCTGAAGTGGTGGCCACGATATGGACCGGCGTGGTGGCGATGTCGATCTATCACGTCGTGGTTTACGGGGTGAACCAGATGATGGTACAGCGTACCCTGACGGCCAGGACGCTGGGTGATGCCAAAAAATCCTATCTGTTCATGGCCTATGTGGCCTTCCTGATTTTTTTCCTGTTTTTTTTCATCGGCGTGCTGCTGTTCCAGTACTTCGGTGGCAGGACGTTTTCCAACGGTAACATGATTGTGCTCGAGTTCGTCTCCCAGATGCCCATTCCAGGACTGATGGGCGTCATCGCGGCGGCCGCCGTAGCCGCGGCCATGTCCAGTCTCGATTCCAGTCTGAACTCCATGGCCACGGTAACCACCGTGGATTTTTACCAGCAGTACTGGCAGCGTGATGCCACGCCCGAACACTACCTGAAGGCCTCGCGCCTGTTCACCGTGATGTGGGGTGTTTTGATCGTAGTCCCGGCGATCCTTTTTCTCGATAGCGAGGGTTCGGTGCTGGAGGCCCTGAGCAAGGTGGGATCGTTTCTCGTGGGCGCCAAGCTGGCGGCCTATGTGCTTGGCTTTTACTCACGCCATACATCCGAACGTGGCCTGATGGTGGGTATCCTCGCGGGGTTCCTCGCACTATGGTGGCTGGAATCAAACACCGCGACCGCCTGGCCATGGTATGCGGCTATCGGCGGATTGGTCAGTATACCGGTGGCCTGGGCGGCCAGCCTCCTCATCGACGGTCGCAAGGACTACGATCACCCCTACACCGTGCGTGGCCAGCAGGCGCTGTTCAGGGCGCAGGGGCGCCAGGAGATGGAGCAGGGCTGGTATGTCATCCCTGGAAAGATTGACCGGGCCAGTTATTATTTGCTGCTTTATTTTTTTTGCTGCCTCTTGTTTTTATGGCTGTTCAAAAACCTGGTATGACGCCTGGCAGCCTGTTGAAGGGAGTTAGACTGCAGTCCAGCCGCCATCCACCTTCAGGCTGTCACCGGTGACCATCGCGGAAGCCGAGCTCGCGAGGAACACCACCGCGCTGGCGACATCTTCCGCCTGGCCAACCCTGCCCATGGGGATGCGCGACACCACATCCGCCAGGAAGTCCGGGTTCTCGAGCATCGGACGCGTCATCGGGGTTTCGATAAACGTTGGCGCGACAGAATTGACCCGCACCCCACTGGCGGCCAGCTCCACCGCCATCGCCTTGGTGAGACCCTCTATCGCGTGTTTGGTCATGCAATAGACGGTGCGGTTGGGGGCTCCCACGTGGCCCATCTGTGATCCCATGTGGATGATGGAACCGGCTCCCCGGCGAACCATGACACGGGCGGCTGCCTGGGCGACCAGAAACGCTGACCGAACATTCAGGTCCAGCATGAGATCCAGGGCTGAACGCTCGACCTCGGTAAAGGGCTGGGGTTTGTTGGTGCCCACGTTGTTGACCAGTATGTCCAGTGCATCCAGGGCCTCGATACCCCGAAGAAAATCCTCAGAGGTGACGTCCGCAACCCAGGCCTGCACCTTGCCGGGATGCGCGGACTCCAGGCTCTCGAGGTCACTCTCTGTGCGGGAGACCGCGATCACGGTCGCTCCCGCGGCGACCAGGCCCGCCACGCAGCTGCGACCGATACCTTTCCCCGCGCCGGTGACGAGGGCGACCTTGTCGTCCAGGCGGAATGGGGAGGGGTCGTGGGTGTCCATGTTCGTATCCTTCATATTCGTATTCTTGATGTTCGTATTCTTAACAGGCGGCGATCAATCGGCGAAGCGGCCCTGCTGGAACAGTCGCGTGTCGCGAGCCAGGGCGGTGGGTGCGCCGGGCACCGTCCCCTCGGGCGAGAACCAGCGGTGCTCGCTGCGTTTCAGGGCATGGGTGTTGCCCGGGTATATATACACGCGGGCCGTTCCGCCCCGCTGGTTTATGCGCGCGGCGAGGTCGTGGTTCCAGGCCGGCAGGGAGTAGTAATCCCGGTCCGATATGTGCAGTGCCAACGGCGCTTCGATGTAGCCGGCGTAATGATAGCCTCCCAGTGTCGGCATGATCGCCGCGACCGTCGGGGCGTGCACGACGGTGCTGCTGCCGGCTGCATCCCGGCTCAAGGTAAAGCCGATGTCGGTCATGTCCCCGACGTAGCGGTTGAGCGCCGCGTACATCTCCTCGTACTTCGCTTGCCTGGCGGCGGCAACAGTGGGGGTGGACCATTGCCCGGCCTGCCATGTCCATTCGTCCGACCGGGTATCCAGCGTGCCTATCCAGTCTGCGGGCCAGGGGAAGATAAAATCCCGATTGAGCTGACCGTTCCTGCCTCGCGCTGAGCCGGTCCAGCTTCCATCACCCGACATGAAGGCCTGGGTGGTCGATGCCATCGGGCCGAACGTATCCGCCTGGGTGAAGCGGTCGGGGATATTGCCGCACCATAACGATGCACTGAATATCTTCTGCGGGTAACGCGGGTTATGGCCCGCAACCGCCAGCGCCGTCAGGCCGACATCCCCTCCCTGCGAGTGGCCCCAGAGGGAGACACGCTCGAGATTGAAGCGCGGCGTTGCGGTGTTCTCCGGCAACCACGTTTGCCAGGCCAGGCGCTCCAGGCCGCCGAGTCCCGCCAGCAGGTTGAGTACATCGATTGCGTAGAATATGGGCGAGACATAACTGCCGTTGCCCCATGCGTCCCGGAATTCCATACCCCCGGCGGGCACGCCGTCCACCGTGCCCCGGCCGCGATATCCCGCAGTGATCACGGCAAACCCCGCACGGGTAAAGGCATCGATGGCCGTGCCGTGGGTGGACGCGTCGTCAGCACCGAAGTCCCAGTGCAGTGCCTGTTCCCTGCTGACCCAGCCGGGGGCCAGAAGCAGCACCGGGTAGCCGCGATCCGGCGCGTCCTCGGCGGGGAGGTCCAGCCGTCCGTAGAGTGCGAGTCCGTCGGAGAGGTAGCCCAGCATGAAGGATCGCCGCCCGCCTTCCTGCTCCAGCGGTTTCAGGAGTTCCAGCTCGCTGCCATAGCGGCGGCTGCGCAGTGCGTCGGTGCCAATGTCCGCGAGGGAATCCAGGCAGATCTGCGGGGTGTGTTCACAATCCGGAACCGGTGCCTGCTCGCCGGCGGCGGCGACCACCGCGACGGGCAGTGCCAGGCACAGGCCCAACAGGCGTGTCCATTGCGGTCTTGACAGAGTCATGGCAACCAATGATCGCAGAGCTGTATCCAGCGGGCGAGCGATTATAGCCGATAAATTGCATTCGAAGTCAAAAATGTTTAGCATGCGGCCTCCCGATCAGCCAAGACTCCGTGGAGAAACCCTAAGATGGCGACGTATTTGAAAGCGGGAATGCCCGTGGAAGAGGTCCAGACCCAGGATGCGAAGGTGCGCGGTATCGTTGAAGACATCCTCGGCAGGATCGAGCGAGACGGCGACGCGGCAGTACGTGAGTATTCCACGCAGTTCGACCAGTGGTCGCCGGAGAGCTTCAGGCTGAGCCGGGAAGCGATCGATGCCTGCTACCGCGAGTTGAGCCAGCAGGTCATCGACGATATCCGTTTCGCCCAGCAGCAGGTGCGCAACTTCGCGCAGATTCAGCGCGATTCCATGCGCGACGTGGAGGAGGAGACCCTGCCCGGTGTCGTCCTCGGGCACAAACACATCCCGATGAGTAGCGTGGGCTGCTATGTGCCCGGGGGGAAATACCCGCTGGTGGCATCCGCCCACATGTCGGTCGTCACCGCCAAAGTCGCCGGGGTAGAGCGCGTGATCGCCGCCGCTCCGCCATTCAACGGCAAGCCGTCACCCGCCATTGTGGTCGCCATGGATATGGCCGGCGCGGACGAAATCTACTGCCTCGGTGGTGTCCAGGCAGTCGGCGCCATGGCGATCGGTACCGACACGATTGCCCCGGTGGATATGATCGTCGGCCCCGGCAACGCGTTTGTTGCCGAAGCCAAGCGCCAGCTGTTCGGTCGCGTGGGCATAGACCTGTTTGCCGGGCCCACGGAAACGCTGGTGATCGCAGACGACAGTTGCGATGGCGAGCTTTGCGCGGCCGACCTGCTGGGCCAGGCGGAGCATGGGCCCAACTCACCCGCGGTGTTGCTCACCAACTCGGAACAGCTGGCCCGTGACACCATGGCCGAGGTCGAGCGGCAATTGACGGTGCTGCCCACGGCTGAGATTGCCGGCGCCGCCTGGAGAGACTACGGCCAGGTGATCGTCGCGGACAGCTACGAGGAGATGGTGGAAATCGCCGATCAGCTCGCTTCTGAACACGTGCAGGTCATGACCCGCGACCCGGATTACTTCCTCCACAACATGAGCAACTATGGCGCGCTCTTTCTCGGCCAGGAGACCAATGTCTCCTACGGCGACAAGGTCATCGGAACCAACCATACTTTGCCAACGAAGAAAGCAGCACGCTATACTGGCGGCCTCTGGGTGGGTAAGTTTATCAAGACCTGTACCTTCCAGCGTGTGACCCCGGAAGCCTCCGCCATGGTGGGTGAATACTGTTCCAGGCTGTGCGCGGTTGAGGGCTTTGCCGGGCACAAGGAGCAGGCTGATATTCGCGTGAGACGGTATGGCAAAGGCGGGCAGTAGTACCCGGAAAGAAATCTTCGCGAGCACCAAGCGGCACGTGACATCCTACGATGTCGCGCTTCATGCCGGCGTATCCCAGTCCGCGGTATCCCGCTGCTTCAAACCCGGAGCGAGCGTGTCCAAGAAGATGCGTGAGCGCGTGATGGCCTCGGTCAAGGAACTGGGTTACCAGCCCAACGCCATTGCCAGGGGCCTGATAACCCGGCGTTCCAACATGGTGGCCGTGGTGGTTTCCAACCTCAATTTTTACCCGGAAGTCGTCTCCGAGCTGAACGCCCGCTTTTCAGAGCGCGGCGTACACGTGCTGTTGTTCACTCTCGATCACGAGAGTGACGTCAGCCGCACCCTGGACCAGGTCTGGCAGTACCAGGTAGACGGCGTGATCGTGGCCGCCTACCTTTTACCGGAAGAGATTGCTGCCTTCGAGGAGCGTGACGTGCCCCTGGTTTTCTACAACCGCTCTTACGAGGATATCCAGGTCAGCTCTGTCAGCTGCGACCAGGTCGGGGGTGAGCGGGCCCTGATCAACCTGTTGCTTCAGCGGGGTGATCACCGCTCTTTCGCCATCGTCAGCGGGCCGCCGGATTCGGTGGTCAGCATGCAGCGCACGCGGGGTGCCCTGGAGTGCCTGCGCGAGAATGACATGGACGATGTCACCCGGGTTACCGGTGATTACAGCTACGAGTCCGGCCGTCGCTCGGTGCAGCAGGTAATCGATGAGCGGGGCAGTGTTCCCGATGCGGTTATCTGCGCCAACGACGTCATGGCCTTCGGCGTCATGGACGAACTGCGCTTCCACCTGGAGCTCGATGTCCCGGGCGACGTTTCAGTAGTGGGTTTCGACGGGGTGCGAGTGGCTTCCTGGGCCAGTTTTGACCTGGCGACCATCGACCAGCCGGTGGCGAGTATGACGGAGGCAGCGGTGGCGATGTTGATGGACCGGGTAGACAATCACGATCTTCCCCCCGAGAAGCGTCTGTTCTCCGGCGTACTGCGCCAGGGCAGCACCATCCGGCGCTAGGAAATTTTTTTGTTGACGGGGTGCATTCGAAGTACAGACGTGCTCCTGCTGCCGGGGATGATGTGCGATGCGTCGCTGTGGTCTCACCAGATAGAAGCGCTTGGCTCCCACTGGCACGTTTCGGTCGGGGATATCACGGGTGCGGAGTCTGTTCGGGAGATCGCTGCGCAGGTGCTCGCCTGCGCGCCCCGGTCTTTTGCCGTCGCCGGGCTGTCCATGGGGGGTATCGTTGCCCAGGAGATGTGGCGCCAGGCGCCGCAGCGCATAGAGCGCCTGGCGTTGCTGGACAGCAATTTCCGCGCCGACCCACCCGGGCGCCGCCGGTTGCGGGATCGCCAGATGGCCGATGTTGCCGCCGGTGCATTGGAGCGGGTGTTGCGGGACGAACTGAAGCCCAACTATCTCGCAGACTGCCACAGAGACGACCCGGTACTGCTGGACGACGTGCTGGGTATGGGTATGGCCCTGGGGGCAGAGGTGTTTCAGCGCCAGTCGCTGGCGCTGCGCGATCGACCCGACAGCAGTGCCACCCTGGCGACCATCACCTGCCCGGCCCTGGTGTTATGCGGCGACGAAGATCGCCTGTGCCCGCCCGCGCTGCATCGCGAGATGGCCGCCGCGATCCCCAACGGCTCACTGGAGATTGTTTCCCGGTGCGGTCATCTGTCTGCCATGGAGCAGCCCAACGCAGTCAGTACCGCTTTGCGGCGTTGGCTGGAACACGACGAGGAATAAACAATGAAAACAAGTACGGAT
Organism: uncultured Gammaproteobacteria bacterium; assembly: GCA_963753815.1. Lineage (GTDB taxonomy): Bacteria > Pseudomonadota > Gammaproteobacteria > Pseudomonadales > Halieaceae > CAVWDU01. Next base: position 429,572 of record CAVWDU010000003.1, on the reverse strand, counting down.
CGTATTCTGACCACGCACGTCGGCAGCCTGCCACGCTCCAAAGCGGTGACCGATGGCGTGTTTGCCCGGGAAAACGAGCAACCCTACGATCCCGACAATCTCGCTGCGACCCTGGCCACCGCGGTGGACGACGTCGTCGCGAAGCAGGTCCGGGCGGGCGTCGATGTGGTCAGCGATGGTGAAATGAGCAAGATCAGCTACGCCACTTATATCAAGGATCGGATCACCGGCTTTGCCGGCGACAGTAAGCGCAACGCGCCGGCAGACCTCGAGCAGTTTCCCGGCTTTCTCAAACGCCAGGCCAGCTCGGGGGGAACGCCGAGTTATCGCCGCCCCTGCTGCGTGGCTGAGGTCGCGGTCAAGGATATGGGGCCGCTGGAGCAGGACCTGGCCAATTTTACCGCGGCGGTCCGGCGTCACGGTCCCGCGGAGGGCTTCATGAACGCGGCCTCACCCGGCGTGATCGCACTTTTCCAGCCCAATCAGTACTACGCGAGTCACCGGGACTATCTGGAGGCGCTGGCCGAGGCCATGCGTCATGAATACGAGGCCATCGTCGCCGCGGGGTACATTCTGCAACTCGATTCGCCCGACCTCGGCCTGGGCCGGCACATGATGTTCAAGGACAAGCCCGAGGCCGAGTACGTCGCCCTCGCCAATCTCCACGTGGAGGTGTTGAACCACGCCCTGCGCAACGTACCGGCGGAAAAGGTGCGCCTGCATGTCTGTTGGGGCAATTACGAGGGGCCGCATCATTGCGATGCGCCCATGGAAACCGTACTGCCGATCGCCCTGCGGGCAAAGCCTCAGGCGCTGCTGTTCGAATCCTCCAACCCGCGACATGCCCACGAATGGGAAGTGTTCCGGGACGCCGATATTCCGCAGGACAAGGTTCTCGTGCCCGGCGTGATCGACTCCACGACCAACTTCGTGGAGCACCCGCGCCTGGTGGCCCAGCGCATCCATTGCTTTGCCGATATTGTCGGACGCGAGCGGGTGATCGCCGGCACCGATTGCGGTTTTTCCACCTTCGCGGGCTTTGGCGCCGTGGACGAGGACATCGTCTACGCCAAGCTCGGCGCGATGGTCGAGGGTGCCGCCCTGGCCAGCGAGCAGCTGTGGGGGCGGGCGGCATGAGCCGCGGCTTCAGGCAGCGGCTGGCCGACGGTGAGCAACTGCTGGGAACGTTCATCAAGACACCCTCGCCCATGGTTTGCGAGGTGCTGGCCGGTTCGGCGCTGGATGTTCTCTGTATCGACGCCGAGCATTCGCCCTTCGACCGGCTGGCCCAGGACCAATGCATCCACGCTGTCCGCGCTGCCGGCATGGCGACCCTGGTGCGCGTTCCCTCCGGCGCACCGGAGCATATCCTCAATGCACTCGACTGCGGGGCTACCGGTGTCGTGGTGCCCCACGTCACCGCGCCGGAAATCGCCGAGCAGGTGGGGCGGGCCGCCCATTTTGGCGCGGGGGGGCGCGGCTATGCAGGTTCCACCCGGGCGGCGGGCTACACCCGCAAGGCCATGGCTGAGCACCTGGAGGACAGCGCCGATCAAACCACGGTGATTGCCCAGATCGAGGACCTGGAGGCCCTGGACGCCATTGACGAGATCGCCGCAGTCGACCGTGTGGACTGCCTGTTCGTCGGGCGCATCGATCTCACGGTGGCGCTGGGAGCCGCGTCGCCGAAAGACCCCGTGGTGATCGCCGCGGTGGAGAAAATCTGTCGCAGCGCCGGCGATGCGGGCCGGCCTGTGGGTATGTTCGTCGGTGACCTCGACGAGGTGCCCCGCTGGCAGGCCGCGGGTGCGAGCCTCTTCCTGCTGGCCTCGGATCACGGATTTCTACTGCAGGGTGCCGCCGCCCTCGTGGACCGCTTTCGCGGCCGATGATTATCAGTCGATGCGGTAGAAATCAGCCGCGGTCTGGTAGAAGAGCTGATGTCTTTCGGTGTCGCTGAAGCCCGAGCAGACGCTGTCATACGCATCCCAGAGCGCCTCGTAGCTGTTATACAGCTTGTCCACCGGAAAATTCGAGCCGAACATCACGCGCCCGGGTCCGAAGGCATCGATCACGCTCATGATAATCGGTCGCAGGTCTTGCGCGCGCCAGTCGGGGTTGAACATGCCCAGGCCGGACACCTTGCAACTGACCTGCGGCAATGCCGCCAGCGTCGTAAGGCCCGATCGCCAATTCACCAGGCCGGAGGGGCTCTGGTCCCAGGGTGAGCCGCAGTGACACAAGGCCACGGGCAACTCCGGCAGCTGTTTCAGCAGGGCTATCACCCGGTCCATCTGGGGTGGAATCATCTGCAGGTCGAAACTGGCGCCCATGGCTGACAGCTCCCGCAGCCCGGCCAGGAACGCGGGGTTGTCCAGCAGGGCGTCGCTGCCGTGCTTGCGGTCTTCCTCGGGATGTCGGCCCAGGATTTGCCGCACGCCGCGGAATCCGGCGAGAGCGCCATGTTGTTCGAGAGTTGCGGGGACATCTGCGGCGCTCAGGTCACAGGATGCGACGAACACCGAGGGGCAGGGCGCCTGGGCCTGCAGCCACTGGCTCTCTTTGAGTTCGTCACCGGCCGCAACGCCGACCTGAACATGCACGGACCGGGCGGGGACATAGCGGCGGGACTCCCCCAGGAAATCGGCCACCAGGTAGTTGTGCTGGATCGGCGTCGGGTCACCAAAAAACCGGGGTTCGCCGCGCGCCATCAACCAGGGGTAATGGCAGGCCTTCAGGTCCCAGAGGTGGTGGTGGGCATCGATAAAGGGGCCGAAACTCGCACTCATGGGCTGTAATCCGGTTTCGCTTGAGTTAGAATTGCATTCGAAGTACATTTTCCAGAACTGGCCGCCCGCCGCAAGGGTTGCCTGTCGATTACCATAATAAATGTATGAATGGAGACTCACCGATGCCGAAGCAGTGGACCCGGGAAGCCATGGAGCAACGGCTGGTGCGTTACACCGAGCTTCGCCCCTGCCGCAATGCCTTCGTCGATACCTATACGCCGGGGAGCGACCAGAAGGAAAACTTTACCGTGATCGGTCCCGGTGTCGCCGAGCACCCCGACCAGCACGTGCATATCAGCGAGCCGCATGGCTTCAACATCGGCGGTGCGCGCCAACCCCCGGGATGCACTAATTCGCAACACAGCCACACCACCGAGGAGGTTTTCATCGTACACCGCGGTCAATGGGCGTTCCGCTGGGGTGATCACTGCCAGGATGGCGAGGTTGTGCTGGGGCCGGGTGACTGCATCAGTATTCCCGTCAATGTGTTCCGCGGTTTCGAGAACGTCGGCGACGACCTGGGCTATCTCTTTGCGGTACTCGGCGGCAACGATCCCGGTAACGTCCTGTGGGCGCCGGAGGTATTCGAGAAGGCTGCAGAGCACGGCCTGGTGCTGCTGGAAAACGGTCGCCTGGTCGACACGACCCGCGGCGAGACAGTGCCCGATGGCCTCAAACCCATGCCGCCGACCACACCGGCGCAGGTCGATGCCCACCGGGTCATGAGCATGGAGGAAATGCGCGAGTGTGTGCTCCTGGAAAATGAACAGCCTGCCGCGCCTGATTCGGACCTGACCCGGGCGTTGCCCGGTGTGCGTGAGTCGGCCGTGATCGGGCCCGCCAACCCTGCGGAGGGAATAGCCGCAGGCAAGCTCGGCTGGAACCACGGTTTCCACGTGCGTCGCCTGGACCTGGCTCCCGGTGCCAACCTCCCGTCGCACGCCCGTCGGGAGGAAGAGGTTGTCTACCTGCACCGCGGTGCCCTCTCGTTCCAGTGGGGGGACGAGTCACTGTCGCTGGCGGAAGGCGATGTACTGACGGTGCCACGGTCACTCATGCATGGATACGCCAACTGTGGCAGTGATCCCGCCGTGGCCTATATCGTCCGCGGCGGTGATGCGCCCGCAGCGGCCACCTGGGCCGAGCCCGCTGTCCAGTCCGCGGCCGCACATTGACCCACGTTCCCTGGCAGTCCCCAACCCGGGCCTGCCATTCCCAGCGCTTGCGCAGAAGATGAGCGCGCTGGCGTCTCTTTACGGCTCCCTGGCTGCGGGACATCCGGCAGCGGCCTCCGCCGTCGAGCAGCACCTGACTGATAACGTCCGCTGGCGGGTGGCGCACCCGATCAACGATCTCGAAGGTCGACCTGCGGTCCTGGAGGAGTTCCTGCTGCCCCTGGCCACGGCCCTGCCCGACCTGGAGCGGCGTCGCTTCATCGAGATACCCGGCGAGTACCAGGGCGAGCGCTGGATCGCCGGAACCGGTTACCTGGCCGGCACCTTCGCCCGAGCGCTGTTCGGTATTCCACCGACCGGTCGCACCCTCTACCTGCGTTACACCGAGCTGATCCGCATGGACGGTGAGCGTGTTGCCGAATGCTACCTGATTCCGGATTTTCTCGCTGCGATGGCGCAGGCGGGCGTCTATCCGTTGCGGCCCGGGCTGGGTCACGGGGGCCTGATCCTGCCGCCGGCGGGTCTGGACGGACTCTGTAGCGATGATGCCGATCCGGCCCGCACCGCCAGCAGTGTGCAACTGGTGATGGATATGCTCGATTGTCTGCGTCGCTTCGACGGCGTCTCGCTCGAGAGCATGGACCTCGAAAACTACTGGCACCCCGATTTCATGTGGTATGGCCCCGCCGGTATCGGCACGACGCGTGGTATTGCCGGTTTCCGCCGCCACCACCAGGGACCGTTTGTGTCTGCATTCCCGGACCGTGACGTGGACCATCATGCCTGCACCGTTGCCAGTGGCGACTATGTGGCCACCGGCGGCTGGCCGCATATGCACGGCACTCACCTGGGCGGCGGCTGGCTGGGGCTGCCGGCCTCGGGTCGGCGCATGGAACTGCGGGTGATGGATATATGGCGTCGAGAAGGGAATCACCTCAAGGAAAACTGGGTGGCCATCGACATTCCCCAGATGCTCCTGCAGATGGGCCTGGACGTGTTTTCACAAATGGCAGAATTACAACAGGTGGGATCGCTGAATGGGTGAATTCGGTGCGTTGAACTGGTCCATACTGGCGATCTATGTGATCGCCAACCTGGGCCTCGGGTTCTACCTGGGCAGGAAAATCGAATCTGCGGAGGATTTCTTTCTCGGCGACCGCAGCATTCCCTGGTGGGCCATCGGGGTCTCGGTGATCAGCACCTATGTCAGCGCGCTGACTTTCCTGGGCGGGCCCGCCTGGTCCTACGCGGAGGGCCTGTCGGTGATCGCCATTCACCTGAATTACCCGCTGGTGATCTTCTTTGTGGTGACCTTCTTTCTGCCGTTTTTCTATAACAGTGGCGTGGCATCCATCTACGAGTACCAGGAGAAACGTTTCGGCCCCGCATCCCGCAGCGTCATGTCGGCGGTGTTCCTGTTGTCCCAGGCATTGACGTCTGCCGCGGTACTCTACGCGACCTCCCTGGTGCTGGAATTCATCACCGGTATCAAGGTCGAGTACTGTATCGTCATTGTCACCGTGGTGGCCTTGATCTATACCAGTATGGGCGGCATCGCCGCGGTGATCTGGACCGATGTCATCCAGGCGGGAATACTTTTCGTCGGCGCGTTTATCATCCTTTTTGCCCTGTTGGACCAGATGTCGATTCCGTTGGGCGAGGCGCTGTCACAACTGAAAGCCGAAGGGCGGACCAATGCGCTCGATTTCAGCGTCGATGCGACCCGGGTCACGACAATCTGGTCGGGCGTGATCGCGATGACCCTGTTCCACGTCACCGTCTACGGTGCCAACCAGATGATGGTGCAGCGTACACTCGCGGCCAAGACGATCGGCGATGCCAAGAAATCCTTCATGCTGATGGGCTTTGGCGCTTTCTTCATCTACTTTCTTTTCATTCTGCTGGGTGTGCTCTTTTACAGCTACTACGGCGGGCGCGAGTTCGAAAATGGCAACACGATCATCCTCGAGTTCGCGACGGATTACGGCCTGCCCGGCCTGATGGGGATCATCGCGGCGGCGGTGCTGGCCGCCAGCATGTCCAGCCTGGATTCCGCTTTCAACTCGATGTCCACCGTGTCCACGGTCGACTTCTACCAGCGTTATGCGCGCCCCGACCAGTCCGGGGAGCACTACCTCAAGGTGTCGCGGATATTCACCGTGATATGGGCAGGTCTTATCGTGATCCCTGCGCTGTTGTTTGCGGAGAGTGAGGGTTCGGTACTCGAGGTACTGAGCAAGGTGGGCTCGTATTTTGTCGGCGCCAAGCTCAGTATGTTCGCGCTGGGGTTCTTTTCGAAGCACACGACCGAACGGGGCCTCCTGGTCGGCGTGGCGGTGGGCTTCGTCGCGGTCTGGTTTGTCGCCACCCGCACCGATATCGCGTGGCCCTGGTACTGCGCCATCGGCGGCGCGGTCAATATCAGCGTGTCGCTGACTGCCAGCCTGTTACTGGATGGACGCCAGGCGGAATACTCGCCCTACACGGTGCGTGGGCAGAAGCGCCTGTTCGCCGAAGAGGGGCGCGCGGAGGAGGAAGACGGCTGGTTCGTGATCCCCGGGCGCGTCGACCGTGTCAGCTACTGGCTGCTGGCCATGTTTGTTGCCACACTCCTGTTCCTGTACCTGTTTAACAGGCTGATAGCCTGAGAAGGCCCGCGTGCGATGAGTAGCTACCACACCGAAAAAAAACTCGTGCTCGACTATTTCGATGCGTTGGAGGCGGCCCATCCATCGACCGTGAGCGGTGTTGTCGAGCGCTACCATAGCGATCACTGCCAGTTTTTCGGGTGTCATCCCTTCAATGAACTGGTCGGGCCCGATGCCGTTGCCGCCACATTCTGGGCGCCTCTGCTGAGAGCCTTCAGCGCACTGCAACGACGCCAGGATATCTTTATGGCCGGTACCAGTGAAATCGACGGCGACCGCTGGGTCATGAGCATGGGCCACTTCATGGGCCTGTTCGACGGTGACTGGCTCGGCATTCGCGCGACCCGGAAACTGGCCATGTTGCGCTACGCGGAATTCCACTGCGTCGAGGGTGGCAGGATCGTGAAGAGCGGGATGTTCTGCGACATCATCGGCCTGATGCAACAAGTGGGCGTGAACCCGCTGCCACCGCAGACCGGGGCGTCTTTCGTCTACCCCGGCCCTCGAACGCACGACGGCGTACAACTGGGGGAGCACTCCGCCGAAGACAGTGCGCACACGCTGAGACTGCTGGACATGATGATCGACGACCTCGACCTGCTCAACACGTCCGGCGAAGATCACTGCCCCCCCGATTTCCTGGCCCGCACCTGGAACGAGAACATGGTCTGGTTCGGCCCGGCTGGTATCGGTGCCACTTACACCATCCCGCGCTACCAGCTGCAGCACCAGTTCCCGTTCCGTGAAGGGCTGACAGACAAGGTGTATAACGGGCATGTCTGTCGCTTTGCCGAAGGTAACTACGCCTGCTTTTTCGGCTGGCCGAATCTGTCACACAAACCCACCGGGGGTTTCATGGGGTTGCCCGCCGGGGAGAACACTCACATGCGGGTCGTAGACGTTTACCGGCGGGAGGGTGAGCGGCTGCTGGAAAACTGGATACTGATCGACATCCCGTTCTGGCTCAAGCACCAGGGACTGGACGTACTGGAGCGCACGCGCTCGATTCTCAACCCCTGAATCCCTGTTTAGCCCGCTAGCGTCGCGCCTTGTTGAATTCGCGCAGCCGCGCGAATACATCGACATTCAACTGGTGGTAGACGTGGAGCAGGTCCACCAGCACCCAGTTCTCCCGGATCATCCCGTTCTCGCAGCGCCAGAAGTCCAGACTGCGCATGGTGATCTCCTGGCCTGACGGTGCGATACCCAGCCAGCCGTCACCGCTCACACTCATATGCATGCCCGGCCACGCGGTGAAGGCGACGAACTCGCCGTCGGCGAACAGGTGCCCCTGGCTCGCATCCCCCACCCGGTCAGGCAGGCCATTGAGGAAGGGGATCTGGTGCCAGTCGCGAAAGCCGCGGATACCGCGGCCGGTGCCTATCCCGGAGGGGCCGTACCAGGAACACCGCGGATGCCAGTACCGCTCCAGCTGCATGGCGTCGACACCGCCGGCTGCATAGTTTCCCAGGGCCTCACACATGTCGCCGACCAGCTGGAGACTGGCGCCGGAGTCGGCCGCGCTCCAGGGGCCGGGCACATGGCCGTTCTGCGGGGCGGGGCCGGGTACCTGCCACTCGCGGCCGAGGCTGGGCGCCATTGGCCAGGCGTTCGCCTGTACCATCACTTCCGGGATGTCCCACAACGCCTGCATTTCGACAACGCGCCCGTCGACAACGCGGTAGAACTCGTGGAATCGTATGGCGACCTGGTGCCCCGTGGCGGGGATGTCCAGCCAGCTCGATTCGAAGCTGCCGGTGTAGTAGCCGCTACAACCGACCCAGTCGTCACCGTGCTGGGTGGGGCCCGCCATCACGATCGTGTCGCGACGCTCGAGGTCGGGGATGGATTGTTGCAGTGGCTTGAAGGCCACTTGATAAAGGGCTTCCGGGCCCTCCAGCGTTTCGAAGGGGTAGGCCAGGTGTACGGTCGCGTCCGTGGTGAATGTTTTCTCGAGCGCGCGCCGTACCGTGTCCGGTTCGTAGTCGTACAACGCGTCACGCAGCCCTGCAATGACGGTTTTGTTGCTGCTGTGAATATCCATTCGGCCTGCGGTCGTTTGCTGTTTGCATTCGAATTCAACGTGCTGCAGGATAGCAGACGCACTTGCGCGGGAGCAATCGTCGTGGCGAACTCGGGGGTCCTGGTTACATGAATTCGGGCAACCGCTTACTGACTCTGCTGGTGGCGGGCCTGGCCATGCTGCTGCAGTGTTACGGTGCGGCGCATACGGCCGCGGATACTGCCACGCGGTTCGAGTTGGTGGGCGAAAACCCCTCGGTGAATGGCGAGCGCAGGCAGGTCCTGCAGTTCGAAGCCGATGGGCTGGTGCAATACGCGCTGATACTCTGGCCGTCGGGGGAGCCGCCGGCCGGTGGGTGGCCGCTACTGCTGTTCAATCACGGCTATCACCCGAACCCGCCGGAGTATGGTCGCAATGCGCGCGGCGAGGACGACCGCCCCGGGGATTATTATCGGGGCGTGGCGCAGGCGTTCGTCGATCGCGGCATGGTGGTACTGGTACCGGACTTTCGCGGGCACAATCGTTCCCAGGGCCTTGCGTTTACAAGGCATGACGATGCGCCGGCCTTCTACGCGCGCGACACGGTGGCCGCGTTCCGGGCGCTGGACGAGGTGGGAGGGCTGGACCGGTCACGGCGGTACATGCTGGGGCACTCCATGGGCGGACTGGTGACGCTCGCGGCCATCGCGGAGTTGGGCAAAGAGGTTGCGGCGGCATCGATCTGGTCCACTGCGTCCTCCGCGGAGTATCTCCGGCCGCTCGCGGACACAGGCGTTCCCCTGCTCGTCCAGCATGCCCGTGGTGACAGGACGACCACGGTGGAGGGCTCGGAGGCTATAGTCGGTGAACTCCGCGGCCAGGGAGTTGAAGTGGAACTTGCGCTGTATGACAGCGATGACCACCTGTTCACCGGGGGTCAGTTCGACGAGGCGGTAGCGCGGGACATCGCCTGGTTCGCCCGGTCTTCCTCCCGCAGGAACCGCTAGCCCGCTAGGCCCAGCCGAGTTCCTTCAGCGCCCAGGGCGCGTTCCAGATTTTGGTCATCGCACAGACCTTGTTGTCGTCGTCCATGGTGATGGCGTACACGTAGTGGGAATGGGTCGTCTTGCCCGTGGGCGGCACCGGCCCGCCCTCGCCGGTGTGCTGGCCGTTGAAGGTGGCGAAGAACAGCGCCGTCCGGTTTCCCGCGTCCCACGCGGCGCTGTGCAGGCTGTAGCTGCAGCCCGCCAGCGCGCCGCTGCCGAGCCCGGCCATCCACTCGCAGTAATCCTTGACCAGGGCGATGTCCTCAAGCGGTTCACACTGGCCGCTGAACACGGCGTTGTCGGCGACGTATTGCTGGCAGCCTTCCCAGCCTTGCAGCCCTTCGCAGGCGTGAAAGAAAGCCGTCGCGTTTCCGAATGCTGGCATGGTTCAGTCTCCTTCTTGTTGTGGGCCTGACTGGAGTCTGGCGCGCTCGACCTGGGTGAGCACGGCAAGTTCGTCAAAAACCAGCCACTCTTCGATCACCCTGCCGTCGACCAGACGGTACTGGCTTTCGCCGAGAATGACCAGCGGGGCGTTGGTCGCCTCACCCCATAGGGCAGGACCTGTGTGGGTGCCGGCGATGACCCAGCGCGCTGCAACGAACTCGCCGTCGCGCATCGCGTTGCTGCAGGTGTAGTCCACGCTGATGCGCGCATCGGGCATGGCGCCCATGATTTCCGTGTAGAAGCGGGTGATAGGGTCCACGCCGTCGTAATCTTCTCTTGCGGAGGCATGCAGGCGGGCGTTGTCTGCGTAGAGCAGTCTGCAATCCCCCAGCATCCGGCCGTTCCAGATGTTGTGCAGCGCCGCGCGGATGAAACCCTCCCGGTTTTCACCGGCCGCGGGGTAGGCGAGTCGGTCGCGGCCAACCACCCGCACGCGCTCGTGCTCGCTGGTCAGCCAGCGGGCGAAGGTGGTGTCAGGGTCGAGTGGCTTCGCCGCCTGTTCACGGGCGTAGTCCAGTGGATCGATACCCAGTTGTTCGGCGAGCGCGTAATTGTCGCGAACCAGCCACTCCTCGACGATACGGTTGTGCTTGCAGACGCAGTGGGCGATCACCTGGATTTGCGCCCGACGGCCGGTGGCGGGTCCGAACTCGCTGGGGCCGAGGTTGGTCATGTAGGTACAGATGAGGTGGGAGCTGTGATAGCCGTCCTCGTCGTTGCCATCCCAGATTATGTTGTCCGCGTGCAGGGTACGGTCCGGGAAACCGGAGAGGGTGCGCAACGTGTTCTGCGTCACCTGCTCCGCGCCCTCGACGTAGCCGGCCAGGGTGTAGACCGGGCAGTCCTCGGCATAATAGTCGCGGCACAGGCCAACCTGTTTGCCCTCCCAGATGCGGTAGGTGATGCGCAGGATGTAGTCGACGATATCGGTAAACTCGGGGTCGAAGCCCTGCATCGCGCCGCCGCCCGCGCCTGGCGGCGCGCTGTCGTGATGATTCTTCATATCTTGTGATTATTTGTGCATTCGAAGTCAATTCGAAGTCAGTGAGCATAGTCGAACTGTGCAGGGTCGTCCAGACTGTTTTTCAGTGGAGGCAGGCCGCGAACTGTCTGCCGGGCAGTCGATTCGCGACAGTTCTGCCACTGCCGCTATTGTCGCCATTGCCGGACAAAGCTCTGCACCTGTATCAGCCGGGAGTCGGCCCGGCCGCCGTACCGAGGCCGCTGAGGCGGGTGGACTGCTGCAATGAAAGAATCTTGACCGCATGGTTTGCCCGGACGATCATAGTTGCTGGCACACGGGAACCGGGCTTATGTTAATCAGATTGTGGTGGTTACCGCTGTTCTTCGGCCTGTCGGTCGGTTGCTCAACCGAGTCGACCCGGGGCGCAGCCGAAGGTGCAACCGCGGGTGCGGTGGCGGGAGCTGTCGGTGGTATGGTGACCGCACTGGTGTTCGGCGGCGATGTCGGCGAAGCAGCGGCTCAAGGCGCGGTCTGGGCCGGCAGCGCGGGTGCCGTATCCGGGGGCATGCAGGGGGCCAGGCAGGCCAGCAACAATCGCGAGATAGAAGCACAGCAGCGTGCGCAACAGGCAGAAAAACTGCGCGGGCGTGTCGGTGAAGATGCCTATCTCGGGTTGGAGGCGCTGGCGCAGTGTAAGCACAATGTGGCCATCGCCTACGCCGAGACCGCGCAGCAAAGCAGCAAGAAGGACCACGCACTGGCGGGCTACTGGCTGGAAGTGATGGCTGTCGGGGAGCGTGATGGTGAAAGCGCCGCGGCGGGCATGCTGCCCGAACTGGTAGAGAATGACCCGAAACTGACATCCACGGACCAGGCCCGGACCCTGCTTGGCGAGGTCATGGGCGATCTCCAAACCGTGCGCAAGGACTACGGTCTGGCCGCGACCTGCGGTTAAGCCAACCTGTTGCGCGCAGTGGCGCAACCGCTTCACGCGACCGCTACCCATCCCGCCCACGGAGATCGCCATGCGCAGCTTGCGACTACTTTACGTTCTGCTACTCGCGACGTTTATCCGCCCCGTCGGCGCCAGTGAACTGCTGGACGACGCCTGGGATACCGCCAGGGCGAAGCCCCTGCTCGACAAGACCCTGTACCTGCACCTCGACTTCGATGCCGCCGGGTATACAAAAGCAGAGCGCGCCGCGGCGCAGGAACTCATCGCCGCGGGTCATCGCCTGCACACGCTCTACCTGACCCAGCGTCATCCCCAGGGTGCCGTTGCCGAGGCCGCCCTGGGCGAGACTGCCCCCGCACAGCTGCATGACCTTTTTCGCATTATGAAAGGCCCCATCGCCACCACGCTGGATAACGAGCGCGAAGCGTTCCTGGGCGTTGTGGACGAGGTGCCGGGCAAGAATGTCTATCCGCAGGATGCCACGCGCGAGGCCCTCGACGCCTGGTTCACCGCGAACCCGCAATCCCGCGATGCGATGCTGCACCTGCGCAGCGTTGTGGTCGTCGCGTCGCCGGAGAGCAAGACCCAGGCTCTCGAGACACTGCGCGCCTATCCGGCCCTGGATACCCTGCACCCGGGGCTGCGCGAGTCTATCGGGTCCGCCAAAACCTTCCTTGCATTGCCATACTCGGTCGCCTATGCGGAGGACATCTTTTACGTCTACCAGCGACTTCACGCCGCCGCGGACCTGATCGAGGGCGAGGACATCGCTTTCGCTCGCTTCCTGCGCCTGCGCGCCCGGGACCTGCTGGCGGACGACTACGACGGCGGCGATGCCGCCTGGGTGACAGGCGACTTCAGTGGCAACCTGAATGCGCAGATCGGCTCGTACGAAACCTACGACGATGCGCTCTACGGGGTGAAGAGTTTTTTCTCGCTGTCGCTGCTGCAACGCGACCGCGAAAAGAGCGAGGAACTGGCTGGCGCGATCGGCGACATCCAGTCCATCGAAGACGCGCTGCCCTACAAGGCCAACAAGCAGGTGCGTAGCAATATCCCCGTCGGTGTCTACCGCGTGGTGGCGGACTTTGGCCAGTCGCGCGGCACCAATACGGCGACCATCCTGCCCAACGAAGGCCACCTGTCGCGCCAGTATGGGCGCACGATCCTTATTCGCGGCAACATCCTGCGCAACCCGGAACTGTTCGCCGAAAGCCGCAAGGCATTCCAGGCGGCGACGGATGCCTCGCACCACGATGACCTGGATATCGATGGCGGCTTCTATCGCACCCTGTGGCACGAGATCGGACATTACCTCGGCCCGGACCAGACCCGCGAAGGCGGCGATATCGATGCGACGCTTCAGGACACGGCGGACCTGTTTGAGGAGATGAAAGCGGACCTGGTTTCCCTGTTCGCGGCGCGCAAGCTGGCGGACAAGGGCTACCACCCGAAGGAGCGACTGCGGGCGATCTACGCCGGCGGCGTGCGTCGCGTGTTGTTGAAGAACAAGCCACGGCGCGATCAGGCCTACGGCACCATGCAACTCATCCAGTGGAACTGGTTTCTCGACCAGGGTCTGCTGAGCTTCGACAATGGCAAGTTGCGCATCGATTACTCTCGCTACCCGGCAGCCGTTGATGGCCTGCTCGAACAGGTGCTTGATCTGCAGTACGCGGGCGATCGTGCGCGAGCGCAAGCCTTCGTCGAACGCTGGACCGGCTGGGACGATGACCTCCACGGTGTAATAGCTGCCAGCATGCGCGCGGCTGAAGGCGCTCGCTACCGGTTGGTGACTTATGAGGCGCTGGGGGAAGAGCCGCGGCGTTGAATGGCCGTGGACGTTGTTACCCCTATCGTGCCCCGGTAACGTGTTAGCGAGGCTGGGGGTTGATGAGTGCTTGACCAGAACTCACGCGTGGGTGTTACCCGTGCGCCTGCGCACACACGTCTGCAGCTGGAAATCGTCCCGGCGGCGCCATGGCCAATCGCTATCCGATGCTGGAGCCGGCTCAGCTTGTCGCTGATCTGGTAACGTTGAGAGGACTTGGGTCCAGCCGGCTGAAGGTGGCTTATTCCCGCTGTATCAATGCTTCTACCGCCATGGAATCGTCCATGCGTTCGCCCCGCCAGTTGGGTAACAGGGATCGCGGCCCGATACCCAGTTCGGCTTGTTGGTGGGCATCCGTCAGTGCAAAGACGTTCCCGCGGGAACGCGTTTCAGGTGCGGCGGCGATGAACTCGCCTTGCGGGCTGGTGAATTCCGGGTTGCCGACATCATCCAGTTTCAGCCCGTAGCCACCCTCGTGCACCAGCCGGTGGTGATGCCGGCATAACAGCAGGAGATTGTCGACGCTTGTCTCGCCCCCGTCTGCCCAGTGCTGCACATGATGGGCGTCGACGTGACGATGGGCAGTGCAGCCGGGGAAACGGCAGCCCTGGTCCCGGCGCTCCAGCGCCCGGCGAATCGCCGGGGGTATGCTGCGGGTGCGGCGGCCAACATCCAGGGTGTTGCCCTGGCCGTCCTCCAGCCAGTGCACCACACCGCAGTCACAGCCGAGGCGGCGCGCCGTCTCGGCGCAGACGGTTCCGCCTTCGGCCAGCTCGGCTTCGGCACCGTCGCCGTCGATTTTGAGCGTTTCGGCATCGGTATGAATATGGAGTGTGGTGCGATCGCCGCCGTTGCGGCTGCTCTCTTCGCTGGCGAGGTAACCCTCCGCCAGGCGCTCCAGTGCATCGGCCCGGCGCGCCGCGATCGGCGTGTCCGCCGGACCCTCCATGGCCTCCGTGAGTGCGGCGGCAAACCGGGCTCCCTGTTCCGGGGGCAGGCGGGCCTTCATCACGTAGCTGCCGTCGTCGTCGATGTACCAGCCGAGTTCACGGCACTCATGGGAGCGCTTATCCCGCGCCAATGCCTCGGTGCGCTTCACCCGGCGGTAGTTGCGCACCAGGCGCTCGACATGAGTAGCGGTGCCGTGCTGGGCGATCATCAGCAGGTAGTCTTCGTTATCCGGGGTGGCGACCCGGGTCATGGCGCGGACCTTGGAGAAGCTCACCTGGCCGCGGCGGAAGGCCGCGCTGATCTGCGGCAGTTCGCCCAGCGCGTGGGCCACGCGCACCTTCTCCCTTGCCGCGCCCATCGCAATGCCGCACTTCCAGTTGAGCCAGTGGGCGCAGGATTTCAAGCCCGGGCCGTGCCAGCCGCCGCGGCGGTCGAACTCACGGATCATCTCCAGCAAGCGGAAGGTGGCGGCGCTGAGATGAGCGGCGAGTTCGGTCAGGTTGTCTGCGAGTTCATCGAGATCGAGGGTTGGATAAGGCGTGTCAGTGGTGGCGGCAGGCTGCATCGTGTGATCCTCCGTGATCGGGCAACACTGTGTAAGTATACAGTATTATGCGAATCGCCTCCGTCGCTGGATTACATCAGTTCTTGTCGCTAGAGGGGCTATTGGTTTCGACTGGCATCGGAGTCCGAGTACAAGCTGGAAATTTGGGCGCTTCAGCAAGACCAACGGCATTACCGAGGGCGTTCACAACAAGATGGAAATGATCTCGAGGAGAGCTTATGGTTTCAGGAATTTCGAGAATTATCGGTTGAGGGTGCTGACCCACTGCGGGTGGGACGGGATCATTAATCGGGTACGAATGGGTGCCATCCCCCGATAATGGGGTAGAGCCTGGGGTAGAGCCGGTAGATCCTAGAGGTGATGGTGCCCAGGAGAGGACTTGAACCTCCACGCCCTTTCGAGCACTAGCACCTGAAGCTAGCGTGTCTACCAATTTCACCACCTGGGCATACAGGTTCGCCGGACGGTTCACCTGAGGGCGCGCACTTTACTGAGCCCGTGCTTTTTTGTCAATACTTGCCCCTGTCGGGGCGGCCTCGCGTGGCGTTCCTCCGGCCTGGGAGCAGCGTGTCGCCGGGGTCGTCAGCCCGCTGCGGTCCGCCTGCGGATGGCGCTCCCGAAAAACATGCCAAATCAAGGGTCTGCGCTTGCCGAGCCCGATGCCAGCCAGCATAGTTGGGGTTCATGGGGGCGATGCAACACATCGATGGCCAGAGACACAACCAGGGTGCTGATGGTGGCTACCAGTTATCCGCGTAACGCGGCGGACTGGCAGGGGCTGTTTATCCGCAAAATCGCCGATGCCATGGGGGCGGACCCGGCACTGACGGTCAGCTTGTGGGCGCCCGACGGGCCGCGCCACGCGCAGGTCGACTACGCCTGTAGCGCGGCGGACGGGCAATGGCTGGACGCGCTGGCGGAGCGTGGTGGCATGGCGCACCTGCTGCGCACCAGCCCGGTTGTGGCGCTGGGCGCGGCCGGCAGCCTGCTGCACCGCTTGCGCGGGCTTTACCAAGCGCGTGTGGCCAGCACTGACCTGTTCCACATCAACTGGCTGCAAAACGCCCTGCCTCTGCACGGGATGGGGGTGAAGGCGGTGGTAACGGTGCTGGGCACGGATTTCAAACTGCTGCGGTTGCCGGGCATGGTGGCGCTGATCCGTCGGGTATTGCAGAGTAACGACTGTATTCTGGCGCCCAACGCGAGCTGGATGGAGCAGCCGTTGCGGGAGTACTTCGGTGATGTCGCGACCGGTGCGGCCGGTGAACTTCGGTATCGACGAGGCGTGGTACCAGGTCGCGTGCCAGCCACCGGGGCCGGTCAATCGCTGGCTGTGCGTAGTGCGGGTCACCCGGGACAAGATCGGCAGGCTGTTCGAGTGGGGCGAGCAGGTATTTGATGAGCAACAGCAGTTGCATCTCGTCGGGCCCAACCAGGACGGGCTGGCGATCCCCAAGTGGGTGAATTACCACGGCGCCCTGCCCGCCGCTGAACTACTGACGACCTGGTATCCCTCGAGCTGTGGTTTCATCACCCTCAGTGAGCACAGCGAGGGCAAGCCGCAGGTGTTGCTGGAGACGCTGGCGGCGGGTATGCCGGTAATCGCCTCCCGCATCCCGGCGCATGAGGAGACGATTACCGCCGGGGAGGAGGGTTTTCTGGTTGAATCCGCCGAGCAATTGAAAGCAGCCATCAGCCGGCTCAGCGATGCGCAGGTGCATCAGCGCCTGTCGCACAATTGCCGGGCCGCCAGCGCCAGTGCCTACGGTACCTGGGACGACTGCCTGGCGCGCTATAAAACCCTCTATGGGGAGTTGTTATGAAGAAAGTGGTGATCCTTGGGGGCAGCGGTTTCGTCGGCCGCAGTCTGTCGCCGGTGCTGGCAAGTGCAGGCCATGAGGTGTGGAGTGTCTCCCGCTCGCCGGTCATCCGGCGCGACCCGCGGGTCCACTATGTCGATTGCAATTTCGACAACATTTATCAGCTGGGCGAGCTGTACCAGAGCGCGGATGTCATTTTTCACCTCGCCTGCGACACCACGCCCGCGACCTCATCGAAACAATCCTCGCTGGAAGTCACCGCCAATCTCCTGCCGACCCTGCGCATGCTCGAATACCTGGAGCACCACTGCGACGCCACGCTGGTGTACGTCAGCTCTGGCGGCACCATCTATGGCGACATTGGCGCTGGCGATGCAGGGGCCGTGGCCGCGGATGCAGGCGGATCGGGCTGTGGCGAGAGCGCGCCGATGTCGCCCATTTCCTATTACGGGGCCAGCAAGGCGTCGATTGAATTATTCCTGGCTGCCTATCACCGCCAGACCGGCAACCGGGTCGTGGTACTGCGGCCGTCGAATATCTACGGCCCCGGGCAATTGGCGAAGCAGCAGTTCGGCATCGTGCCCACGCTGCTCAACGCCATTGCCGAGGGCACTGAATTTCGCCTGCTGGGCGATGGGGAAAATCGCCGTGACTTTCTGTACATCGACGACTTTACCCGGCTCTGCAGCGCGGTCATCGCCGTCGATGTCGCTGCCGGCTACCAGGCGCTCAATGCGGGCAGTGGCGAGGGCATCTCCATCAACACGCTGGTCACCCTGGCCGAAACGGTGACCCACAGGCCGGTAAACCTCACCCGCCAGCCCGGACGCAAGGTGGATGTGCGCTCCATTGTGCTCGACCCGACACTGGCTCTGGACATCTACGGCTGGCAGGCGACCACGCGCCTCGAGCCGGGTCTCCGTGAGACCTGGGGCTGGATGACGGCCAGTTGATTGTGCAGCCCGTCGCGCCGACGGTCAGCGTCTGTATTCCCAACTACAACGGTGGCGACGTCATCGAGGCCTGCCTGGCATCAGTGCTGGCGCAGGAGGCCGCGGCAAACATTGAAGTCCTGGTCCATGACGACGCGTCGGTCGACGGGTCGGCCGAGCTGATCCGCCAGCGCTTTCCAGAGGTGTCGCTCATCACCAGCGAGCAGAATGTCGGCTTCTGTATCGCCAACAACCGCATGGCGGCGAAGTCTGCCGGCGACTATCTTCTACTGCTCAATAACGATGCCTGGCTGGAGCCCGACGCCATCGCCACGCTGCTGTCGGCCTCTGAGGACGGCCTGCAGGCCATCCGCACACTGCCACAGCTGGACGCCGACACCGGCGAGTTGCTGGATTGCGGCATGTTCATGGACCTGTTCGCCAACCCGGTACCGATAGGGGAGCGCCGTGCACAGCCGGTTGCCATGGTCATGGGCGCCTGCCTGTGGCTACCCCGGTCACTGTGGGAGTGCTGTGGCGGCTTCCCCGAATGGTTTGGCTCCATTGGTGAAGATATGTATCTGTGCAATTACGCGCGGCTGCTCGGTCACCCGGTACTGGCGCTGGATAAGTCGGCGTATCACCATCATGTGGGGCACTCCTTTGGCGGTGGCAAGGTGGTAACGGGCGGGCTGGCCACCAGCTCCCGCAGGCGTCGCCTGAGCGAGCGCAACAAGACACTGGTGATGTGCCTGTTCTATCCCTGGCCGGCGCTCTGCCTGCTGTTGCCGCTGCACCTGGCAGCGTTGCTGATCGAGGGGTGTGTGCTGGCGCTGGTGAAGTGGGACGCTGCGCTGTTCACGCGCATTTATGGTCACGCCGTGGTTGAGGTTTTCCGTCAGCTACCGCGCTGGTGGGTTGAGCGGCGGGTAATCCAGAGCCGCCGCAAGATCGGCCTCTTTAGCTTCTTTGCGGTGTACCGCTGGCTGCCCTACAAGCTTCTGATGTTGTTCCGGTTTGGTATTCCACGGGTGGATTGAACCCTGACCCCGGTCGCGAGCGGACAATCGCCGCTTGGTTTATAATGCTCCGTCATCCCGCTTTCCCATTCAAAAGAGTTCCCCCGATTCCATGGCCAAAAAAGGCAAGATTGCCGATCCGCACGCAGAGCGCGAAGCCGCCCGTTATGACAACCCCATTCCCAGCCGGGAAGTCATCCTCGAGCTGCTCACCGACGCTGATAAACCACTGAACCACAGCCAGATCGCGCGAGAGCTGTCGCTGGAAGACGAACAGTCCGTCGATGCGCTGCGCAAGCGCCTGCGGGCGATGGAGCGCGACGGCCAGTTGATGGTCAACCGGCGCGGCGCCTACGGCCTGGTCGACAAGATGAACCTGCTGCGTTGCCGGGTGCAGGGGCATCGCGACGGCTACGGGTTTGCAATACCGGCCACCGACGAGGACGACGTCTACCTCAGTGCGCGGCAGATGCAGTTTGTTTTTGACGGCGACGAGGTGCTGGTCGCGGTCACCGGCCTCGATCGTCGGGGTCGCGCCGAGGGCAAGGTGGTCGAAGTTCTCAAGCGCGGCGTCGCCAACGTGGTGGGGCGCTACCAGGAGGAGAGCGGCATCGGGGTTGTCATCCCCGACAACCAGCGGGTCAATCACCAGGTGCTGATCCCGCCGGCAGAGAAGGGCGACGCCCGTCACGGGCAGATCGTCAATGCCGAGATCACTCACTACCCCACCCGCCGTCTCGGTGCCAAGGGCCGGATCACCGAGGTGCTCGGTGAACACATGGACCCGGGTCTCGAGATCGATGTGGCGATACGTTCCCACGGCATTCCCTGGGAGTGGCCGGAAGCGGTGGTGGAGGAAGCGGGGCACCTCGAAGGCGAACCCACCGAGGCCGACAAGGCGCACCGGGTCGATCTCCGTGATCTCGCGTTTGTCACCATTGACGGAGAGGACGCCAGGGACTTCGACGACGCGGTGTACTGCGAAAAGCGGTTTCGAGGCGGTTGGCGGCTATGGGTGGCGATCGCGGACGTGTCCCACTACGTGCGGCCTGGCTCCGCGCTGGATGAGGAGGCCACCGTCCGGGGCAACTCGGTGTATTTTCCCGAGCGCGTGGTGCCGATGCTGCCGGAGGCCCTGTCGAACGGCCTGTGTTCGCTGAAGCCCGCGGTCGATCGCCTGGCCATGGTCTGTGAAATGCAGTTGAGCGCCAAGGGGGAGTTGCGCGATTACCGGTTCTATGAATCCGTGATCCATTCTCACGCCCGCCTGACCTATACCCAGGTCGGTGAAGTGCTGGCCAACGGCTCCCACCCGGATGTCGACCGGGAGCGGGTCGGGGACCTGAAACGGCTGCACAAGCTTTACGGGGTGCTGCGCAAGGCCCGGGAGGCGCGGGGCGCAATCGACTTCGACACGGTCGAGACCCGCATCATCTTCGATGCCAATCGCAAGATCGAGGCGATCGTGCCGGTGGTTCGCAACGATGCCCACAAGCTCATCGAAGAGTGCATGCTGTCCGCCAATGTCGCGGCTGCGCGGTTTTTCGAGGCGCAGAAGCTCCCTATCCTGTACCGCGTACACGAGGGTCCCAGTGTCGAGAAGCTGGAGAACCTGCGGGCCTTCCTGGGCGAGCTGGGTCTGGACCTGCCCGGCGGGGACAAACCCTCGCCGCTGGATTACCAGCGCCTGCTGGAGCAGGTGGCGGGGCGGGAGGATGCGCATATCATCCAGACCATGATGCTGCGCTCCCTGAGTCAGGCCGTCTACCAGCCCGAGAACAAGGGCCACTTCGGGTTGCACTATCCGGCTTATGCTCACTTCACCTCGCCGATTCGCCGCTATGCCGACCTGCTGGTGCACCGCGGTATCCGCCGGATCGTGCGGTCGAAAGGGAAGTGTGATCACGTCACCCGGGTGTCCGGGGCCACGCCTATCCCCCCCGAGAGTATCTTCCCCTACGACGAGCGCTACATGGTCACCCAGGGTGAGCATTGCTCGATGACCGAGCGCCGGGCGGACGACGCCACCCGCGACGTCCAGGCCTGGCTCAAGTGCGAGTACCTGATGGAGCACGAGGGCGATGAGTTCGACGGCGTGATCAGTGCCGTGACCAGCTTCGGCCTGTTCGTGGAGCTGCGTGATCTCTATATCGAGGGCCTGATCCATATCAGCGCGCTGCCCGGGGACTATTATAATTTCGATGCGGCCAAGCAGCGCCTGCTGGGCGAACGCAGCGGTCGCAGCTTCGCCCTGGGCGGGCTGGTCCGGGTGCAGGTCGCCCGGGTGGACCTCGACGACAAGAAAATCGACCTCGAGCTGGTGTCCGCGGAGCCGCCGCGCAAGAGCCGCCGCAGGAAATCTGCCGGCGGCACAGACGGCGCCGGTGACAAAGGCGATAAAGGCGGCAAGACGGGTAAGGGTGGCAAGTCCGGTAAGCCCGGCAAGGGCGGTAAAAAGCGGTCTTCCGGGAGCCAGGGCAAGCGCTCCGGCGACAAGACCGGTGCGCGCCGGCGCCGCTGATCGCCATGGGGGCGCAGCGGGTTTACGGGATTCACGCGGTGGATGCACTGCTGCGCCGCGAGCCCCGCTCCATCGTCCGGCTGTCCGTGCAGCGCGAGCGCAGGGACAAGCGCATGGCCGCACTGCTCGAGCTGGCGCGCAACCAGGGGGTGGCGCCGAATCGCGAGGCCCGGGCGGTGCTCGATGAACTGGCGGGCGGGGGTCGTCACCAGGGCGTGGTCGCCGAGTTGCGTGCAGGCGCCGGCGGCGAGTCCGATGCTCTCGATTGGGGCGAGCCCGAACTGCTGGCTGCGCTGGATACCGGCGACACACCCGCCCTGGTGCTGGTGCTGGATGGCGTGACCGATCCACACAATCTGGGTGCCTGCCTGCGCAGTGCCGATGCGGCCGGGGTCACCGCCGTGGTGGTCCCGAAGGACCGTTCGGCACCGCTCAACGAGGTCGCGCGCAAGGTCGCCTGCGGCGCGGCGGAAACCGTGCCCCTGGTGACGGTGACCAATCTCGCCCGCACGCTCGAGGCCTTGAAGGCCCGCGGTGTCTGGCTCTACGGGGCGGCGGGAGAGGCGGAGCAATCTCTCTACGAGGTGGACCTGAGCGGCCGTATCGGGCTGGTCATGGGCGCTGAAGGGGCCGGGCTGCGAAGGCTGACGCGAGAGCACTGCGACCACCTGGTACGCCTGCCGATGGCGGGCGCCGTCAGCAGCCTCAACGTCTCGGTCGCGACCGGGGTCTGCCTGTTCGAGGCCGTGAGGCAGCGCCTGGCCGCGGGCCAGCCGCAGGACTGAAGTTTCCCGCCAGCCGGGCCTGTAGCGCTGTTGCGGCCCGGGGCGGAAGTCTGTAGAATCCGCGACCTCAAAATTTGCCCGGTGGCTTCAGGCCGCCGATCCTCCTTGCCACACCGCGCCGGTACCGGTTGACGGGTGGCATTAACCCGTAAGGAGCTATTCGATGCGACATTACGAGATCGTATTCATGGTCCATCCGGACCAGTCAGAGCAGGTGCCCGGCATGATCGAGCGCTACACTGCCGCAATCCAGAAAGACGGCGGCAAGGTGCACAGGCTCGAGGACTGGGGCCGCCGGCAGCTGGCCTACCCCGTGAGCAAAATCCACAAGGCGCACTACGTGCTGATGAACGTGGAAGCCACCAACGAGGCGATGGATGAGCTGACCAAGACCTTCCGCTTCAACGATGCGGTCATTCGCAACCTGGTGATCCGCCGGGACGAGGCGGTGACTGATGAGTCGTTCATCATGAAGGCCGAAAAGGAAAGCCGTGAGCGCAAGTCACGCTACGAAGAGCGCCAGGGCGGCAGGGACAAGCGTGAATCGTCAGCCGAGAAGCCGGAAGCGGCGGAGACCGCGGCCAGCTGAGCCGCTGGCCATCGCAGTCACCACCGAAATTACCGAATAGAAGGAGCACCGCCGTGGCACGTTTTTTCCGTCGTCGCAAGTTTTGTCGTTTTACCGCCGAGGGCGTCAAGGAGATCGATTACAAGGATCTCGACACCCTGAAAGCCTATGTCTCCGAGACCGGCAAAATCGTACCCAGCCGTATCACCGGCACCAAGGCACGATACCAGCGACAGCTGGCAACCGCTGTCAAGCGGGCCCGTTTCCTGGCGCTGCTGCCCTACGCGGACAGCCATAACTGATTGAGTTGGGGGACGGCCCGGACGGGCGTCACCTGAGATGAAGTCGCTGGCGGAACTGGCCATGCGCGGGAGAGCCCAGGCCCTGGGGTTGACCGTGGCCGGCGTGATCAGCGTCGTTTTTTGCTGGGTTGCCGCGGCCATCATCGCGCTGGTGACCCTGCGCAAAGGTACCGCCGAAGGTGCCTGGGTGCTGTTGTGGGCATTGCTACCCGCCGCGGGGCTGGCAGTCTACGTGGGAGACGCCGGGCCCCTGGTGCTGTTGGTGGGCACCGCGGCCCTGGCAATGGTGCTGCGGGAAAGCGTAAACCTGCCGCTTGCCGTGCTGGCCAGCGCCGCTGTCGGGCTGGTAACCGGCCTGGGTATGTTGTGGCTGGCAACGCCGATGCTGGAAGAGGTTGTCCTGGTCTTCGGGGAGGTCCTGGAGACGATGGGACAGCGCATGGCAGCCCCCGACGGTGAGCCCGTGGTCCTGCCGCGGCCCACCGTGCTGCAGGTGGCGGGCATCCTCGGGGCCGGCAACGCGATGACGGCAGTCGCCTGCCTGTTGCTGGGTCGCTACTGGCAGGCCGCCCTTTATAACCCGGGCGGCTTTGGCAGCGAGTTCCGGGCGCTGGCATTGCCTGCCGTGGCGGCAAGCGGGCTGTTGTTGGCGGCCGTTGCTTTGTGGCTGCTGGGTTTCGAATACCGGACCTGGGCGATGATGTTCCTGGTGCCACTGTCGTTCGTCGGCGTGGCCCTGGTGCACGACCGGGTCAGGCGACGCGGCTACGGCAGGGTATGGCTGGCCGGGTTTTATTGTCTCTGGCTGCTGCTGGAGCTGGTCAGGCTGGGCGTGGTACTGCTGGCCGTGGCGGACAGCTTTCTCCACTTTCGGGGGCGGCCGTCTGCGCCGCCCGATGGTGGGCCGACGGATGGTGGGCCGACGGATGGTGGGTCAACTAAAGATTCGCATGATTGAGAGGGGAGCGATCCCCGGATGAGAGGAAACTGGAATGGAAGTCGTACTGCTGGAAACAATCGGTAACATGGGCGGTCTGGGTGACCGCGTTGTGGTAAAAGCGGGTTTTGGGCGCAATTACCTGATTCCCCAGGGCAAGGCCGTGCCGGCGACGCCGGATAACATCGCCGAGTTCGAGGCCCGCCGGGCCGAACTGGAGGCCGCCGCGGCGACCCAGCTGGCGGCTGCCGAGTCACGCGCGGAGCAGATCAACGCCCTCGGCCTGATCACCATCGAAGCCAACGCCGGCGAAGAGGGCAAGCTGTTCGGTTCCGTCGGTACCCGCGATATCGTGATTGCGGTAGAGGCGGACGGCTGTGAGATCGACAAGTCCGAAGTGCGGCTGCCGGAAGGCGCGCTCCGTGAGCTCGGAGAGTATGAAATCGCAATCCAGGTGCACCCTGAAGTCACCGCCATGGTCGCTATCGCGGTCGTCGCCGAGTAACACTCCAGTGGCCCGGCGTCTGCCGGGCCCGGTCTAGTCAAGTGCGCAGGCGGCGCGGCGCTGGCCGTGCGGCCGGCGTGTCCCCCGGTTGTCCCTTCCGTGGAATTTCCGCTACTCTGTTCAGTCGTTAACTTCGCCGCAGGGAGTCCATGGCCGACCCTGAATTTCCGCCCAATGTGTCTGAGTTTCCGCCCCAGGATGACCGCGACCTGGCCCGGATCAAGATGCAACCCCACTCGATCGAGGCAGAGCGCTCGGTGCTGGGGGGCTTGCTGTTGTCCGCCGACGCCTACGACTCGATCAGCGAAATGGTCTCCGCCCCCGATTTTTATCGTCCCGATCACCGGCTGATTTATCGCCAGGTTGCCCATCTCGCCGAGGCGGGAGAGCCCGTGGACGTCATCACGGTCGCCGACCGGCTGGAAGCCACCGGTGAACTGGAGTCCGTGGGAGGGCTGGCCTACCTGGCCGAGCTGGCCGGTAACACGCCCGGCACCTCCAATATCAGGGCGTACGCCCAGGCCGTGCGCGAGCGGGCCACGCTGAGGCTGTTGATCACGGCGGCGCAGGAGATCGCGGAGAGCGGCTTCAACCCGGAGGGACGCGATGCGACGGCGCTGATTGACGAGGCCGAGCGTCGCATCATGCAGATTTCCGAGCAGGGCCCCAAGACGGGCGCGCCGGAGGCGATCGATCCCATCCTTTCCCGGGCGCTCAACCGCATCGAAGCGCTGTTCAATGCCGGCGGTGACATTACCGGACTCAGCACCGGGTTTCGCGATCTCGACAAACTCACCTCCGGCCTGCAGGCCTCCGACCTGGTCATCGTCGCCGGCAGGCCATCGATGGGAAAAACCAGTTTCGCGATGAACATGGTGGAGCACGCGGTGTTGAACCAGAAAAAGCCGATCCTTGTGTTCAGCATGGAGATGCCCGCCGAGCAGCTCATCATCCGTCTCCTGGCCTCGGTCGCCCGGATCGACCAGGGACGGATACGGGACGGCAAGCTGGAACAGGGCGACTGGCCGAAGCTAGGGGCCGCGACCCAGAAGCTCAAGGACGTGCCGCTGCTGATCGACGACACCCCTGCGCTCTCCCCGACCGAACTGCGCAGCCGGGCGCGGCGGGTCGCGCGGGAGCACGGCGGCGAACTCGGCATGATCATGGTGGACTACATGCAGCTGATGCAGGTCCCCGGTTCGTCCGAGGGGCGCACCGCCGAAATCTCCGAGATCTCGCGCAACCTGAAAGCGATTGCCAAGGAATTCGAGTGCCCGATGGTGGCCCTCTCGCAGCTCAACCGGTCCCTGGAACAGCGCACCAACAAGCGGCCGGTCAATTCGGACCTGCGGGAATCCGGCGCGATCGAGCAGGATGCCGACCTGATCATGTTTATCTATCGCGATGAGGTGTATTACAAGGAGGAGTCCCCGGACCCGGGGATCGCCGAGATCATCATCGGCAAGCAGCGTAACGGGCCGATCG
The DNA here is from genome assembly GCA_963753815.1 of uncultured Gammaproteobacteria bacterium. Classification (GTDB taxonomy): domain Bacteria; phylum Pseudomonadota; class Gammaproteobacteria; order Pseudomonadales; family Halieaceae; genus CAVWDU01. The sequence goes on along the minus strand of CAVWDU010000003.1, from coordinate 403,325 downwards.
ACACCTGCAGGCTGGCCTGGATCGGGCCTTATACGCGCTTCGAGGACCTCGCCCACGGCGGCCAGTCGGAACACTAGCCCGCTTCGCTTCCCGGTCGGAGCGCAGGGCAGCGTACCCCCTGCGCGGCGGATCAAAGCTCCAGGCGCTGTCTCAGTTTCCGCAATTCCTCCTGCTGTTGCTCCCGCGGCAGGGGGTCGGGCTCCCGACGCTCGATGGCCGGGCGCTCCGGCATCGACAGCGTCTCTCCGCGCAATACCCGGTCGACGTAGCGCTGGTAGTGGTCCCGATACACGGGCCAGGTGGCCTGTTCGCTGCTGTTGGCGAGGAAGAACCAGTCGCTGTCGCGCCCGGCGAGATACACCGCCGGGTGTGACCAGGGATGGCCCGACTTGGGCGACGGCGCCCGGCAGGCCTCGAGGTAGGCATCGCGCGCCGCCGGCAGGCCCTGATCGTTCATCCCCGCGCGGCAGGATTCGTGCATGCGGTGCAGCGTCGGCAGGTACTCGCTGGTTTCGATCGCATGGCGGGCACCGAGCAGGATCTGCGCGACGGGATATTCGCCCAGTGATTCCAGCCACAGCTTCTTGACCTGCTTGAGCTGCTCGCCGTCCGGGTAGGCGGCAAAGTACTGGTTGTGGTAGTTCAGGCGGAAGAGGGCAAAGACCTGGTTGATTGCCTCGACCAGGGCCGGCGCCGGCGGTTCCGGCCGTTCACTCTGCCCAGGAGGTGTCGGTGAGGTCGTCTTCGAGGCTGCTGTCCCGCGTGCGGCCTGTCCGATGAGTTCCCTGGCGTCCTTCATAGCCTTTTCCTGTGTCTGCCATCTGGTGTCGTTTTGCCCAGTGATATTTTACATGCTGGAGAAACTTGCTGTTCCAGGAGGTATGCATCTGGTTGCTGTCGCGCCAGTAGATGATGAATTCCGGCAGCAGTGAGCGGGCGAAATCCGCCTCTATGTGTGACATGCGCAGGATGTCGAACACGTCTTCCGACGGTTCCCACTGCGCGGGAATCCGGCTGGGCTCCGTACTGTGCACCAGGCTCGAACTGAATCGCGCCCACTGGATACGGATGTGCTGCAGGAAGCGGGTATTCAGCTCGCGCGGGGCAACGCCGCGTTCGCGCCAGTAGAGCACGAACTCGGGAACGGCCTGCTCGATGAAATTGTCGTCGACCCCGTCGCGGGCCAGTATCTCCAGGGCGTCGGCACTGGGACGCCAGTCCTTGTCCAGCGGCCGTGCCGGTTCGCGGAAGGCCTCGGCCTGCTGCTGCTGGTGACGGCGCCAGTTGCTGGTCACGTGCTGGCGGAACTTGTTCTCCCAGGCGTGGCTGACCTCGCCACGCTCGCGCCAGTAATAGATGAAATCCTCCAGTTGATCGAGGGCGAACTGCCGCGGTATGTTGTGGTTGAGCTGCAGCAGGTGCAATAACTCGCCTCCGGGCACCCAGTCAGCGGCCAGCGGCGTGGCGCGCCGGCGGGTGGGCAGCTCGGGCGGCGGTGTCGCTGGCGCGGCTGTTGCGCGAGTTTCGGGGCGCTGCCCTGGTGTCTCCTGCGTATCGAACGCGAACAGCAGGGCGGCGTCATCCCGGGTGCCTGCGGGAAGCAGCAGTACCCCCTGTTCCTCCAGGTTGCCGGCGATGCGCACGATATCCGCATTGTCCCAGAACGGAAGACTGTGTTGGAGATACGCCCAGCTCGCCGACCAGCAGGCGATTCCCCGCGCGGTCGTGGGTGGCTGCAACTCGCGCAGGCCGTGCAGGTGTTGCAGCAATATCGCCTCCTCCAGGCCCAGTGTCGCCGCCAACCCGGGTGAGAACACGAGCGGTCGTTCGGGCACCAGGCTGGAGTCTGACATGGCTGTTCCGGGTCGGGCAAACGGGTCTGGTAGGATACCACCGTGAGACGGCAATCGCGTGGCCGGTGAAAATCCCCGCCAGCCCGGCATCGACAGAAGGCAATCCATGGCGAAGACGAAAACCGCGTTCGTATGCAACGACTGCGGATCAGATTACAGCAAGTGGCAGGGACAGTGTGGCGACTGCGGCGCGTGGAATACGCTGGTTGAGATTCGCCTGGGTACCGGCAGGGAGCGGCCCGCCGCCGGTTCACGGCGCGGCGCCGGGGCGGGCTTTGCCGGGTCGCGGGAGCCGGCCCGGGTGCTCGCCGACATCGACCTGGCATCGCTGCCCCGGTTCAGCACCGGCGCCGGCGAGTTTGACCGCGTGCTGGGCGGCGGCCTTGTACCCGGCTCGGCGATTCTGCTGGGTGGCAATCCCGGCGCCGGGAAGAGCACCCTGCTGCTGCAGACACTCTGTCACCTGGCGGCGTCGATGGAAGCCCTGTACGTCACCGGCGAGGAATCACTGCAGCAGGTGGCCATGCGGGCGCACCGGTTGTCCCTGCCCACCGACAAGTTGCGGTTGATGTCCGAGACCCAGGTCACCGATATCCTGGCCACCGCCGACCAGCGCCAGCCCAGGGTGATGGTGGTGGACTCCATCCAGGTGGTCAATAGCGACGAGCTCTCGTCCGCGCCCGGCAGCGTCAGCCAGGTGCGCGAGTGTGCGGCGATTTTGACGCGCTATGCCAAGCACAACGGTACCGTCCTGATTCTGGTTGGCCACGTGACCAAGGACGGGTCGCTGGCGGGCCCTAAAGTACTGGAGCACATGATCGACTGCTCGATACTGCTGGAAGGCAGCCACGACTCTCGTTTTCGCACCCTGCGCGGGCAGAAGAACCGGTTCGGCGCCGTCAATGAACTGGGCGTGTTTGCGATGACCGAGGGCGGGATGCGCGAGGTCAGGAACCCCTCTGCCATCTTCCTCGACCGGAGCGATGAGACGTCGTCGGGCAGCGCCGTTATGGTGGTGTGGGAGGGCACCCGGCCCCTGCTGGTCGAAATTCAGGCGCTGGTGGACGACAGCCAACTGGGCAATCCCCGGCGGGTGGCCGTCGGACTCGAGCAGAATCGGCTGGCGATGCTGCTGGCCATTCTGCATCGCCACGGCGGCCTGCAGCTGGGCGACCAGGATGTGTTTGCCAATGTCGTCGGCGGGGTGAAGGTGCTGGAAACCAGCGCCGATCTCGCTCTTTTGCTGGCGCTGGTCTCCAGTTTCAGGGACCGCCCGCTGCCCCGGGACATGGTCATCTTCGGTGAGGTCGGCCTGTCCGGCGAAATCCGGCCGGTGCCGAGTGGCCAGGAACGCCTGGCCGAGGCGGCGAAGCACGGTTTCAGGCGTGCTATCATCCCCAGCGGTAACGCGCCCAGGGCGTCGCTGGCGGGAATGGATATCACGGCCGTCAGCAAGTTGAGCGATGCCCTCGCCGCGGTGGAAGCCGGGTAATTTTACCCGGTGTTGTGTGTCGTCCCCAGGCACGCGGTGTGTGCCGCGCGAGCATCCCGTCGGACCGGAGGGTCCGTTGCAAACCGGCCCGGACCCGGAACAATAACAATTGGAGTCAATCGAATGAAGCAGTCAAGGGCCTCCCTTGTCGCGGTGCTGGCCACCGTCTGTTGCGCCGCAGCGAGCCCGCTGCGAGCGAACAGCGATCTCGTGTTTGTGCCGTACGCGGAAGCGGGCATCGTGGACTATTCTCTCGGCTTCGAGGGCTCGATCCCTTTGCCGGGCGCCGGGCAGGAGGTCTTCGAGACGTCCAACGAGTTCAATTTCACGCTCAGCATGTTGAAGCTTGGCCTGGCGGCGTCCTGGGGGGATTTCTACGCGAACGTTCACCTCAGGACGACGACCGAGGGGTCCGATGTGCAGGTAACGGACCTGGAACTGATTCCGGGCGCCCAAAGTATCAAGTGGTCGGGCGACCGTGTCGAGTATGGCCTGGCAGTGGGCTACGACGTTTCGGAAGCCATCAGCATTTTCGGCGGCTATCGGGACTCAGAGACATCCGGGGACGGCGCCCCTGACTCGTCCTACTCGTTCGAACACGACGGGTACTTTCTCGGCGCCAGCTATTTCGTCGACCTGACCGATACCGGCGGCCTGACCTTTTCAGCGGGGTATGCCTGGCTCGATGCATCCCTGGAAGAAACCGTGGTCAACTTTCAGTTTCCGACCAGTACGGGTGACGGCTCCGGCGGTAAGCTTGCGGTCAACTGGCGGGACCTGTTCAACGAGCGCTGGGGCTATACGGTCGCCGTGGAATATTTTGATTACGAATACGATCTCAGCGCGCGCGGTGGTTTGAAGTTCGACATGGAGGAGCGCGAAGCCTTATTCAGCGTGGGATTGTTTTACGTCTTTCGCTAGGGCCGCTCTGAATAATGGCAGTGATTGCTAATCTGCCTGAAAGCCTGAGCGCATTGCCATTGTTCAGAGTTGCCCTAGAAAGTCGGAAACCGGTCCCGTTTGGCTCCTCGCTGTTTAGCCAGCGTTGCATTCATCTCTTCGATCAGTGCCGGTAGCCCACCCGTGTTCACCCGCGCAGCGACCACCGCCTCGGGGTAGAGCCTGGCCAGTTCCACCTCCTCCCGATCGATCTGCTGGCGGAATTCGGCGGCATAACCGCGCTCCGCGGCGCTCTGCACCGCCGTCTAACTCCGTCGAGCGTTGGCATCCAGGTCGCGGGCCTTCCGCAACGCCCGGAAAACGTCGACATAGGCCGCCGTGCGCGCCGTGATATCGGAGGTGTCAGGCGACGCGTCGAGAGTACCGGCGTCCATTTGATCGAGCCTCTGCCTGGCTTGCGCGAGCGCCGTTGTCGCCTGTGCCCGCCGGGAGGTCAGTGTGCGGAGCCTCGACTGCAGTGGGTCGAGGTCGCTGCCTGAATACCCTGCGGCGTCCAACTGTCCCAGTAGCGTTTTTGCCTGGTCGAGCTCGCCTGCGGCCATGGCCTCCTCGGAGCTGTCCAGGGCAAACCGGGTGCTGCGCTGCATGCCCTTTCGGGCCGCCCGGTTGGCTGAATCCAGCGACAGGATCTCCTTGTATACCATCAGCAAACGACCGTTAATGCTGTCGCGGTCGCCAGCGGCTTCCAGCCGCCGGGCCTCGGCGCTCAGGTCCGCGACTCGAGCCCGGCGCACATCCCGTCCGCGTTGCAGGGTGTCGAGGCGCGTGGTCAGCGGCGCCAGCAGCTCTGGCCCGGCGTGGCGTCCCAGCGCCTCGATGGCGGCAGCGGCCCGGTCCAGTTCGCCGGTGGAAAGCAGGGTGTTGATTTCCCGCACCGCACCGTTGTCGACTTCCCTGCGCAGCGCGGTCCACTCGTCCCGTCCCGGCGCCAGCGTCTCCAGTGCTGCGAGGCTGGTGTAGGCGTTGGCGTCCGCCGGCGAATAGAAGTCCCCGCGCTCCAGTTGCCGCGCAAAGCGCTCCCTGCTGTCGGCGAGTTGTTTCTCCTGCTGGCCCACCGTCGCACTGCGGGCAATCACCTGCGCCAGCGCCTGCGTCGACTTTGGCTCGGTGGGAGTCAGGGCGACGGCGAGATCGATGAAATTCTGCGCCTGCTGCAGCAGGCTATCGTCCAGGGCGCGGTTGGCGCTGTCGATATACTGCACCGCCAGTTCCTCGAGACGCCTTCCCTCGTCATCTTCGGCGGCGGCTTCCAGCGCGAGCGGGTCGGGAAGGCCCTCCAGGGGTACGGCCGAGGGAGGACCCGGCGAATGCGTCTGCGCCGCGACCGGCTCCTGCGGATCGCGCGTTCCGGGGCTGGCTGCGTCAGGATTCAGGAGGCCGCCTGGGGCGAGCAGGTAGTAGCCCGCGCCGGCGGCGAAGAGCACGGCGCCGATGGAGGCCGCCCGTCGCTGCAGTGTTCGGCGCCGCTTTGCGCTCGAGCTACGCGATGAACGTCGCTTCGTGCGTCGCGAGCGGGGCCCGCTCGCCGGCGCCTTGAGGCTGCTGGTGTCGAAGATGAAGGCGTTGCTGGTGAGAATGGTGGTCTGCAGGTCGTGGGGGATTTCCTCCCGCAGTGCCAGCAGGTCGGCGATCATGTCGGCGCCGGTCTGGTAACGGTCCTCGGGCGCCTTGGCCAGCAGGGTGTCCACGATCGGCTGGAAGATGTCCAGTTCTTCCGGCAACCGGGGCACGGCCTCGCTAAGATGCTTGACGCCGACCGCGGCCGCGCTGTCAGCGGTAAAGGGTACGTGCCCGGTTAGCAGTTCGAAGAACACGATGCCGAGGCTGTAGAGATCGGAGCGATTATCCAGGGTCTCGCCGAGGCTCTGCTCGGGGCTCATGTAGTGCGGGGTGCCGAGAACTGTGCCGGCCTGTGTGACCATGGTTTCCGTCGACAGGTCCCGGGCGATGCCGAAATCAACCAGGGCGAGGCTGCCATCGGCCCGGAACATGATATTGCCGGGCTTGATATCGCGGTGAACCACGTTCTGGCTGGCGGCGTGATCCAGCGCGTAGGCGGCGTCCTCGATAATATCGAGGCTTTCAAGCAGTGCCACGCCCGTATTCATACGCTGGCCGAGATGCCCGCCTGGCAGGTATTCCATGGCCAGGAAATACGCGCCGTCAATGCAGCCGGTATCGTAGACAGAAACGATGTTGGGGTGGCTGAGCTGGGCGGCAATCCTCGCCTCGCGGAGGAAGCGGTCACCGAAGTGTTCCTTCGCAGCCAGTTGTTGCGACATCACCTTCACCGCGACGTTGCGGCCAAAGCTCAGCTGTTCGGCGAGAAATACCGAAGACATTCCGCCCTGTCCCAGCTGTTTGAGAATCCGGTAACCGGGAATCTTGATGTTGGACATGGTGACTTCCGTGTGTAGGCTCAAGCCGAGCCCTGTCGGGCGTCGGTGCGTCAGTCCAGTAGCCGGGTTTCCGCCGCCAGTGTCTCGATGTCGTCGAGATGAGCCTCCAGCAGTGCGCGCAGGGGTTCGATATTCTCCTTGTCGACGTGCTGAACGGCGAAGCCGAGGCGCCCCGACTCCACGTGCTGAAGGTAGGCGTGCAACTCCAGGGTTTCACCGCCGTCCAGGTGGATGATCAGGGTGAAGGGTTCGTTGTATTGTGCGTCCCACACGTCAGGCTGGTCGGTAGCCGCGCCTGCCAGCGAAAGATCGATCAGGCGCTGGTGCCACACGCTGCCCCCCTGGTGGACTTCGACGGGCAGGTCCAGGCGGATGCGGGTGAAGCGACGAAGTTCGGGGCGGATGTCACTCATGAATCTGCTCTGTCTTGCGGTTTGATACCGACACTATAGCCTCGCGTTCGAATCGATGCGAGTCGCGGAGCCCGGGCCGGCGGCCGCCCACGACAGCCTACTTGAGCTTGCGGTAGCGCACGCGGTGGGGTTGCTCGGCGGCCGCACCCAGTCGGGCGCGACGGTCTTCCTCGTAGTCGGAGAAGTTACCTTCGTGAAACACCACGTTGCCGTCGTCTTCGTAGGCGAGAATATGGGTGGCGATGCGGTCGAGGAACCAGCGGTCGTGGGAGATCACCAGGGCGCTGCCCGGGAAGGCCAGCAGGGCGTCTTCCAAGGCGCGCAGGGTCTCGACATCCAGGTCGTTGGTAGGCTCGTCGAGCAGCAGTACGTTGGCACCCTGCTTCAGCAGTTTCGCCAGGTGCAGCCGATTGCGCTCTCCGCCCGACAGGTCCTTGACGAATTTCTGTTGCGCCGACCCCTTGAAGTTGAAGCGCCCGACGTAGGAACGGGAATTGACCTCATAATTGCCGATGCGGATGTTGTCCTGGCCGTCGGAGACTTCTTCCCACACGGTCTTGTCTCCCCCGAGGTCGTCGCGGGACTGGTCGACATAGGCGAGTTCCACGGTGTCGCCCAGGATGACGTCACCTCCGTCCGGTTGTTCCTCGCCCGTCAGGATGCGAAACAGGGTCGACTTGCCCATGCCGTTGGCGCCGATGATGCCCACGATGCTGCCCCTGGGGACCGTGAAACTGACATCGTCGAACAGCAGACGGTCGCCGAATCCCTTGCGCAGGTTCTTCACCTCGATCACCTTGTCGCCGAGCCGTGGGCCGGGCGGGATGTAGATCTCGTTGGTCTCGTTGCGGCTCTGGAACTCCTGCGACTGCAGTTCTTCGAATCGTTGCAGTCGCGCCTTGCTTTTCGCCTGGCGACCCTTGGGGTTGCTGCGCACCCACTCCAGTTCGGCCTTGATCGCCTTCTGGTGAGAGGCCTCCTGGCGCTGCTCCTGCTCCAACCGGGTCTCCTTGGCTGCCAGCCAGTCGGAGTAATTGCCCTCGTAGGGGATACCCCTGCCGCGGTCGAGTTCCAGAATCCAGCCGGCCGCGTTGTCGAGAAAGTAGCGGTCGTGCGTAATCGCAACCACCGTGCCGGGGAAGTCGTGCAGGAATCGCTCCAGCCAGGCCACACTCTCGGCATCGAGATGGTTGGTCGGCTCGTCAAGCAACAGCATGTCCGGGTTGGAGAGCAGCAGCCTGCACAGGGCGACACGGCGGCGTTCACCGCCGGAAAGCGTGTTGACGTCGGCGTCCCACGGTGGCAGCCGCAGGGCGTCCGCGGCAACCTCGAGACGGTGTTCCAGGTTGTGGGCATCGGTGGCCTGGATAACGTCCTCGAGTCGCGCCTGCTCCCTGGCCAGGGCGTCGAAATCGGCGTCCGGTTCTGCGTAGTCGGCGTAGACTTTTTCCAGCGCCGCCAGAGCATCAATCGCCTCACTGAGCCCTTCCTCGACGTTGCCGCGCACATCCTTGTCCGGGTTGAGCTGCGGCTCCTGGGGCAGGTAGCCGATCTTGATGCCCGGCTGCGGGCGCGCTTCACCGAGAATGTCGGTGTCGAGCCCCGCCATGATCCGCAACAGGGTGGACTTGCCCGCGCCGTTGAGTCCCAGCACCCCGATCTTGGCGCCGGGGAAAAATGACAGGGAGATGTCTTCGAGGATGGCAGTTTTGGGCGGCACGATCTTGCCGACCCGGTTCATGGTGTAGACGTACTGTGCCATGGTGTGGCGCCCCGGTCGCTGTTGGAGAGCGCGGATTCTATCAGAATCCGGGCGCCGGAGTGGACCGCCGGCGCGCGTCGGCCGGCGCGACCGGGGCGCGAGGCGCGGCGGCGAGGGAGAAGTGGTAATTTGACACATTAGCTATTATTCTGAGCCACCTCCGGGCGCACGCTGCCCGGATCGTGACGAAGAGTGGCACCCCGAATAATGACATACTGCATGGGAATCAAGCTCAAGGAGGGCCTGGTGTTTTGTTCCGACTCCAGGACCAACGCCGGTCCGGACCGGGTGAGCACCTACAGCAAGCTGCACCGCCTGTCGATTGCCGGAGAGCGGCAGCTGATGCTGATGACGGCAGGCAACCTTGCGACCAGCCAGTCGGTGGTTGCCAACATCGAGCGCGACCTGCGGGAAGACGCCGGGTTCAACGTGGCCAAGGCGCAATATGTGTCCGACGTGGCAGACTACATCGGCGAACTGGGTATCAAGGAGCAGGCCCGGTTCACCCCCGGTGGCAGCAGCGCCTCGGCGGGATTCCAGGCCCAGGCCACGTTCATCCTCGGCGGGCAGATCAAGGGCCAGCCCCCGGAACTGTACATGGTGTACCCGGAGGGCAACCACATCACCTCATCGGAGCAGTACCCGTTCCTGCAGATCGGCGAGGCCAAGTACGGCAAGCCGATACTGGACCGCATTATCAGGCCCGAAACCGAGCATGAAATCGCCATGCGCTGTGCCCTGGTATCCATGGATTCCACGATGCGCAGCAACGCCACGGTGGGGCCTCCCATCGAGCTGCTGTTCTACCGCGCCGACAGTCTTTCCGAGCCGGCGAAGTACCACAAGTTCGAGGAGAACGACGACTACCTGGTGGAGCTGCGGCGCAGCTGGGACGACAATATCCATCGCGCGTTCGACGCCCTGCCGTCGCTGACGGGCGTCTTTGCAGGCGAGGGCACTCCCGGCCAGTAGCGGCCGTTTTCCTAGTAGTCGCGCAGAAACCAGGTCCGGCTGATCGCGTCGCTGATCTCGTTGAGCTCGCCCTGGAATCTGTCGATGAACCTTTGCAGTTTCTCCCGCGAAGCCTTGTCCGGGTTGAAGCGCGCCAGCTTGCGCCGGCTTCGGTCCAGCAGTTTCAGTGTTTCCTGGTGGTTTTTCATCGGCGGCAGTTCTTCGCGAATGCCGTTGAGGCAGAACCTGACCGAGCGCGGCAGGCTGGGTTCGCGAAAGACGAATTCGACCACGCTGTCGGGTTCCACGAGTGGCCCGACGGTCCGCCGGTAGGTTCCCATCGCCGACAGCGAGCGCAACAGGCTGGCCCAGACCAGCGGGTCGACCGCAGTGTGGTGGTGTTCCTCACCGAGCAGCGCGCCGGCGCCGACGTCGATTACCCTTGTTGCCATGTCGGCGCGTTCGAGTAGTTGGCCCAGCTTGATGAAGCGATAGGCGTGATCGCGGCAGCAGCGTCGACATCATCAGCCCGTTGATCATCTGGCAGCGGGTGATGATCTGGTCCAGGAATTCGTGGCGATTGCGCCGCCCGACGGATTTCTCTGCGGCGTCTTCGACGTAGAGGTAAAGCTCGTTGACATGCTCCCACACCTCGCCGGGGAGCACGTCGCGGGTGGTGCGGACATTCTCCCGTGCGGCGATCACCGACTGACGGATACTCGTGGGGTTATCGGCATCGGCCAGCAGGAACTTCAGCACGTTCTGCTCGTTGTAGACTCGGAACCGCGTGGTGTAGACGGGCTGGGCGTCGAGAATCCCGACGAGAATATCCCAGCCCGGCGACGAGCCCTCGGGTATGTCCATGATCAGGTGGTTGTAAGCCAGGGTAAGGCGTGCGGTGTCCTCGGCGCGTTCAAGGTAGCGGGCCATCCAGTACAGCCGCTCGGCCACGCGTGAGAGCATTGTCATCGGCTGGCCCTCCACGATCCAGGTGTCCTTGCTGCCGCCGCCCTGTGACGAGTTGACGACCAGTGAGCCCTTGGTCAGCGCGACCCGGGTCAGGCCTCCCGGTGTCACCCACATGTCTTTGCCCTGGAGGATGAACGGGCGCAGGTCCAGGTGGCGTGGCTCGACCGAATCGTCGACGAACGTGGGGGCGGTAGACAGGACAGGGTGGGTTGAGCGATATAATTGCGGGGATTCTCCTCGATCAACCCCGCGAATTTCTGTCGTGTTTCACGACTCGCATGCGGGCCGACCATCATGCCGTATCCACCGGATTCGTTGGCGGGTTTGACCACCAGTTTATCGAGGTTGGCCAGTACGTACTCGCGATCCGGTTCTTCATGCACAGGTAGGTCTTCACGCTGGCCAGGCTCGGCTCCTCCTTGAGGTAGTAGCGGATCATTTCCGGTACGAAGGCATACACGACCTTGTCATCCGCAACCCCGCTGCCGGGGGCATTGGCGATGGCGAGATTCCCGGCCCGCCAGGCCCGCATAATGCCCGGTACGCCGAGCACGGAGTCTTCCCGGAACACTTCCGGGTCGATGAATTCGTCATCGATTCGCCGGTAGACCACATCGACGCGCTGTGGTCCGTCCACGTGCGCATGTAGAGGCAGTCGTCGTCGTCCACGAACAGGTCGCTGCCCTCCACCAGTTCGGCGCCCATGCCGCGGGCCAGGAAAGAGTGCTCGAAGTACGCGGAATTGTAGATTCCAGGAGTCAGCACCACGATACAGGGTCGGGTGTCCTGCCGCGGCGACAGGGAGGCGAGCGTGCTGAGAGCCGTGTGGGGTAGTCGTCCACGGGCAGGATGCTGTAATTCTCGAACAATTCGGGCAGTATGCGCTTGGTGATCTCCCGGTTTTCCAGCATATAGGAGACGCCCGAGGGCACCCGGAGGTTGTCCTCCAGCACATAGAATTTGCCGTCCTTGTCGCGGACCAGGTCGGTCCCGCAGATATGCGCCCAGGCGCCGTACCGGGGCGTCATGCCCGCGCACTGGGCTTTGTAGTTGCCGGATTCGAGCACGATGTCCGCGGGGAGAATGCCATCCGCGAGGATTTTCTGCTTGTTGTAGATATCGTTGATGAACGCGTTGAGCGCGCGGCTGCGCTGTGCCAGCCCGCGACTGACCTGGGCCCAGTCCTTGCCGCGAATCACCCGCGGGATGATATCGAAGGGCCAGGCGCGGTCGATATTCTTGCCCTCGCTGTAGACGGTGAAGGAAATTCCCATCTCCTTGATGGCGAGTTCCGCGGCCTGGCGTCGTGCTGCCAGCTCTTCCCGGTCCAGACTCTTGAACATATTGACTGCCCGGCGAGCCACCACCCGCGGCGATCGAGCCGGGGTAATCAGTTCATCGAAGTGACTGCGGGAGTCATAATTTTTCCACGCCTTGTCCATGATCGCGGTATCCAATCCTCGGTCGTTGGGCCGTCGTCGGCGTGCCGGGCCCAGATCACCGCCCCGTGGGGAGGTGGGAAGCCTTGTCTGCCGATGGTTTGTAGTGTTTGGAGAGTATATCGTCTTTAGGGTAAAATGCGCCGCTTTTACGTCCCACCCCGCCCCGTCGGGCCATCGATACAGCCCGGGACAGCGATTCCACAACTGCAGGTGACCATGATGTTTGATAATTCGATGACCATCGCCGGGTTCGACGAGGAGATTCTCGAGTCGATCAGGTCTGAGGAGCGGCGCCAGGAAGAGCATATCGAACTGATTGCCTCCGAGAACTATGCGAGCCCCCGGGTTCTGGAGGCGCAGGGCTCCGTGCTGACCAACAAGTATGCCGAGGGTTACCCGGGCAAGCGGTATTACGGTGGCTGCGAATACGTCGACCGGGCCGAGGAGCTGGCCATCGACCGGGCGAAGGCGCTGTTCGGCGCAGACTACGCGAACGTGCAGCCGCACTCCGGTTCTCAGGCCAATGTCGCCGTGTACCATGCTCTGTGCAGCCCGGGTGATACCGTGCTCGGAATGAGTCTCGCTGATGGTGGTCACCTCACCCATGGCGCCAAGCCGAACTTTTCCGGCAAAATTTACCACGCAGTGCAGTACGGTCTCGACCACGCGACCGGTGAAATCGATTACGAGCAGGTCGAGCTGCTCGCCCGGGAACACAAGCCGAAGATGATCGTGGCGGGATTTTCCGCCTACTCACGGGTTGTGGACTGGGCCAGGTTCCGGGCGATCGCCGACCAGGTCGGCGCCTATCTGCTGGTTGATATGGCGCATGTGGCCGGGCTCGTGGCCGCCGGCCAGTACCCGAACCCGGTGCCGCATGCCGACGTGGTCACGTCGACCACTCACAAGACCCTGCGCGGTCCCCGCGGTGGCATCATCCTGGCACGCGCCAATGACGAACTCACCAAGAAATTCAACTCGGCGGTCTTTCCCGGCAACCAGGGCGGGCCGCTGATGCACGTGATTGCGGCCAAGGCGGTCAGCTTCAAGGAGGCCCAGAGCGAGGAGTTCGTGGCCTACCAGAAGCAGGTCGTGGCCAATGCCAGGGCTATGGCCGGGGCATTCCTCGAGCGCGGCATCGATATCGTGTCCGGCGGTACCGACAATCACCTCATGCTGGTCAACCTCATCGGCAAGCCCTACACGGGCAAGGATGCGGACGAAGCGCTGGGGGCTGCCAATATCACCGTGAACAAGAACGCGGTGCCCAATGATCCACGTTCTCCGTTCATTACATCCGGGTTGCGGGTGGGTACGCCGGCAATCACCACCCGCGGTTTCAAGCAGGCGGAGACGATCGAGCTGACCAACTGGATGTGCGATGTACTAGAGTCGCTGGAGTCCGGTACTGTCGAGACAACCATTGCGGACGTCCGTGGGCGGGTGCTGGACATCTGCGCCCGTTTCCCGGTCTACCGACGCCTGTGAGCGTGCAGCGGTGACCCGGCGCCCCCGCCTGGCAGACTCCGGCCGACCAGGTCCGGTTGACCCACCCATCGGATAACCGCGATGCACTGTCCATTTTGTTCGACCGACGAGACCAAGGTCATCGACTCCCGGCTGGTCGCCGAGGGCAACCAGGTGCGTCGCCGTCGGGAATGCCTCAACTGCCATGAGCGTTTCACCACCTACGAGGTGGCGGAGCTGGTCATGCCGCGGATCATCAAACAGAACGGCGACCGAGAGCCTTTCAACGAGGACAAACTCCGCGCGGGGTTCGAGCGGGCAACCCGTAAGCGACCGGTGTCGGCGGAGGATATCGAGGGCGTCATCACCCAGATCAAAAGCGCGCTGCGCGCCACGGGCGAACGGGAAATCAAGTCCCGGGTTCTCGGCGAATACGTGATGGAGCAGCTCAAACGCCTCGACCAGGTCGCTTACGTCCGGTTTGCCTCGGTGTATCGGAGCTTTCAGGACCTGTCCGAATTCCGTGCTGAGATCGAGCGGCTGGAAGCTGAGCCAGAGCCCGAGCCGGTCGACAGGGAAGCGGGATCCGCCTGACGCGGATCGCTTGTGGACTCACTTTTCGACACCCGAATGATGGCACGGGCCCTGCAGCTGGCCCGCCGGGGTCGGTTCTGGGCCGCTCCCAACCCGCACGTGGGTTGTGTCCTGACACGCTCGGGTACCGTCATCGGCGAGGGCTTTACCCGGCCCGCGGGCGGGAATCACGCCGAGGTCGAGGCACTGCTGGCGGCCGGCGACGCGCGTGGCGCGACAGCCTACATCACCCTGGAGCCCTGCAGTCACCACGGGCGCACCGGACCCTGTGCCGAGGCACTGGCGGAGGCGGGTGTGGAGCGTGTGGTCGTGGCAATGGCGGACCCGAACCCGCGGGTCTCCGGCGGGGGGCTGGCGCGTTTGCGGGCAGCGGGGATCGCGGTTGAAACGGGCTTGCTGGCCGCCGAGGCGGAGGCTGAGATCGCCGGTTTTGTCGCCCGCATGCGCCGCGGTCGGGGCCGGGTTCGCGCCAAGCTGGCCGCGTCGCTCGACGGTCGCACCGCAATGGCGTCGGGCGAGAGCCAGTGGATCACCGGCCCGGCCGCGCGCCGTGATGGACAGCGCCTGCGGGCCGCCAGTTGTGCCATCGTTACTGGCGTCGGCACTGTCCTGGCCGATGATTGCGCGCTCACGGTCAGGGCTGGAGAATTGGGTTTGTCCGCGGCGGAGATCGATCGCGCAACGCACCGGGCGCCGTTGCGTGTCGTACTGGATTCAAGGGGGCGAACACCGGCGACAGCGCGCATCCTGGACGGCAGCAGCCCGACCCTGCTGTGCCGGCAGCGCGCAGCGGGACCGGACGAACGTGGTGCCGAGGCAGCGCCCGCGGCGCTGGCGCCAACCGCCCCGGCGCTGCCCGTTGAACACGCACTGCTGCCCGGCGATGCAAACGGGCTGGACCTGGCGGCGGTGTTCGACGAACTGACGGCGCGGGAGTGTAATGAGATTCTGGTAGAATCCGGTCCCCACCTGACCGGAGCGATGCTGCGCGGCGGCTGGCTGGACGAACTGATTATCTACATGGCCCCGACGCTGCTGGGAAGTATGGCGCAGCCCCTTGTCGACCTGCCCCTGGGGCAGATGGCTGAGCAGGTCCGGCTGCAGTGCACGGACTCGCGGCGGGTTGGTGATGACTGGCGGTTGACATTCACTGTTCGGGGCGGGCAGTAAACCGCGGCCGATGGCCGCCGGACGGCGGGATAACCGAGAGGCAAAGATGTTCACAGGGATCATACAGGCGGTGGGCGAAGTGGCGGCTATGCAACGCAGCGGGGGCGACCTGCGGCTGCGGATTCGCACCGGCAAGCTACCGCTCGACGATGTCATCCTGGGCGACAGTATCAGCACCAACGGTGTCTGCCTCACCGCGGTGGAGCTGCCGGGCGATGGGTACTGGGCCGATGTCTCGGTGGAGACCCTGGATTTTACCACCCTGGGTCGGCTGCGAACGGGCTCGAAGGTCAACCTGGAAAAGGCACTGACGCCGGAGAGCCGACTGGGCGGGCATATCGTGAGTGGTCACGTGGACGGTGTCGGCGAGGTCGTCAGCCTGGAAGCGGATGCCCGCTCGACCCGGTTCGTCATGCGCGCCCCCGACGGGCTGGCGCGCTACATCGCCCATAAGGGGAGCATTTGCGTCGACGGCACCAGCCTGACCGTCAATGCCGTCAACGGGGCTGAATTCGAGTTGAACATCATCCCACAGACCATGGCGGAGACGGTGTTCGGCGATTATCGGCCAGGCAGCGCGGTGAACCTGGAGGTGGACGTCATCGCCCGCTACCTCGAACGCCTGTTGCAGGGCGAGGCGGCTGCCCATGCCGGCGCGGGTGGACTGTCACTGGATACGCTGGCGGACAATGGTTACCTGCGCGATCAGCACCCGGGAGCAGACTGAATCCATGCACGTCAATACGGTAGATGAGCTTATCAGCGACCTGCGCCAGGGCCGCATGGTGGTTCTGGTCGACGATGACGCGGATAGCCGCAACGAGGGTGTGGTCATGGTCGCCGCAGAACATATCGAGGCGCGGCACGTCAATTTCATGGCGCGGCAGGCGCGCGGGCTGGTTTGTCTCACGCTCACCAGTGAGCGCTGCCGACAACTGGACCTGCCGCCGATGGTAGATGGCGCCAGTGGGGAAAAGTCGAATTTCACGCTTTCGATCGAGGCCGCGGAGGGCATCGATACGGGAATTTCGGCCGCCGATCGCGCGCGCACCGTGCAGGCTGCCGTCGCGCCCCATGCCTCACCTACTGATATCGTCCAGCCCGGGCACATCTTTCCACTCGAGGCGGTCGCCGGCGGGGTCCTGACGCGGGCCGGGCACACCGAGGCCGCAACCGATTACGCGCGCCTGGCCGGCCTGCTGCCGGCGGCGGTGATCGCCGACATCCTCACGCCCGACGGTTTGCTGGCCGACGGGCCGGGATTGGCTGCATTTGCCGCGCAGCACGAATTGAAGCTCGGCACCGTGGCCGACCTGATCCATTTCCGGATGGTCAATGAACGCACTATCCGGCGGGTGCGCGAGGGCAGCATCCAGACGGCGTACGGCGAGTTCCGGCTCACCGCCTACCGCGACGAAAGTGCCGGGGGCCTGCACCTTGCCCTGGCCAGGGGAGAGATCCGGCGGGACCAGCCGACGCTGGTCAGGGTCCACGCGCAGTCGGCACTGCGGGACCTGGTCACGACGGAGATCGGCGGCCACCCGACCTGGAGTATGGGCAAGTGCCTCGCCGCGCTGTCGTCCTGTGAGCGCGGCGTGGTGGTGCTGTTGCAGCGCAACGAGACCAGCGAGCAATTGCTCGCGAGCATCGACATGGCACTGGGTACAGAGCATCCGGGCGCATCGCGGGCGTCTGATACCTACAACACCGTCGGCCTCGGATCACAGATTCTGCGTGATCTCGGGGTGGGGAAAATACGCCTGATGGGTGCGCCGATGAAGTACAATGCCATCTCCGGTTTCGACCTGGAGGTGATGGATTATGAACACCCCTCCCGCTGGACGGTCGCGCCGGGTGGGATCGAGGCCAGCGGGCCGGCAGGAGATACGGATGAAAACTGACATCGAGACGATCGAAGGTGACCTGAGCGGCGGCGAAGGCCACTACGCCATCGTCGTGGGCCGTTGGAACAGCTTCGTTGTGGAGCACCTGCTGGAGGGCGCGGTGGACACCCTGCGCCGGCACGGGGTCAACGAGAAACATCTGGTGGTGGTCCGCGCGCCCGGTGCCTTCGAGATTCCGCTGGTGTGCAAAAAGGTCGCCGAGCGCGGGGGCGTGGATGCCATCATCGCCCTCGGTGCAGTCATCCGCGGGGGCACGCCGCATTTCGAGTACGTCGCCGGTGAGTGCACCAAGGGTATTGCCCACGTCACCATGGATCATGGCATACCCATTGCCTTCGGAGTTCTGACTGTCGATTCCATCGAGCAGGCGGTAGAGCGCTCCGGCACCAAGGCCGGTAACAAGGGCGCCGAGGCGGCACTGTCAGCGCTGGAGATGGTCAGCCTGGTGAAGCGGCTGGAGCGGTGACCAGGCAGGTTCGGAATACGCTGGCCGCGCAGCGCCGCAAGGCCCGGCACTACGGCATGCAGGCGCTGTACCAGTGGTACATGGCCGGCGCGCCGCTCAGTGCGATCGAGGCGGAGTTTCTCGCCGACTACGATTTTTCCAATGTCGATCTGGCATATTTCCAGGCCCTGCTGCACGGCGTGCCGGCGCGGGTCGACGAACTCGAGGCGATCATCGAGCCCCTGCTCGACCGGTCACTCGACAATCTGGACCCCATCGAGCGGACGCTGCTGCGGATGGGGGTATTCGAGCTCGACGAGCGGCAGGACGTACCCTACAAGGTCGTGATCAACGAGGCAGTTGCACTGGCGAAGAAGTTCGGGGCCACCGACGGGCACAAGTACATCAACGGTGTGCTGGATAAAGTGGCCCGTCAACTGCGGCAGGCGGAAGTTGCCGCCGAGCCCGGATGACTGTTTCACCCACGGGGGCCGAATCCGCCGCCGCGGATGAATTTGCCATTATCCAGCGCTACTTTTCCGCGTTCGGCCGGGGTGATCACGTCGACCTCGGCGTCGGTGACGACTGTGCGATTCTGCGTATCGCGCCGGGCGAGCGGCTGGCCGTCTCGGTGGATACGCTGGTTGAGGGAACACATTTCCCTGCGGGCGCGTTCCCCGAAGATATCGGTTACCGGGCGGTGTCGGTGGCGGTCAGCGACCTGGCCGCGATGGGTGCACGGCCCCTCGCGGTGACGCTGTCCCTGACGCTGCAGGAGGCCGATGAAATCTGGCTGTTGACGTTCAGTGAGGGTGTGGCACAGGCGGTGCGCGAATACGCGGCGCCCCTGATCGGCGGTGATACAACCCGGGGGCCGCTGGCTGTGGCCGTGCAGGTATTCGGGGCGCTGCCGATTGGAGAGGCCCTGCTGCGGTCGGGTGCCCGGCCTGGTGATGCCGTGTTCGTTTCCGGACCTCTCGGGGACGCGGCCGCGTTGCTCGCGGCCAGTCGCGGTGAGTGGCGCCCGCCAGATGAGGAATTGGCTTACCTCGACAGGCGCTTCTACAGGCCCAGAGCGAGAGTCGAGCTCGGCCAGCAACTGCTCGGCCACGCGAGCGCCGCCATCGATATCTCCGATGGACTGGTTGCCGACGCGGGCCATATCGCGGGCGCCAGTGGCGTCAGCATTCACCTCGACCCGGACTCGGTGCCGCTGTCGGCCGCTCTGAACAGTCATCCGGACCGGGGTGTCGCGCTGCAGTGGGCACTGGCCGGGGGGGACGATTACGAGCTGTGTTTTACGTTGCCTGACGGGCAGGCGGTTCCCCCGGGTTGCTTCCGGGTGGGCGATGTCCGCCCGGGGCAGGGTGTGTTTTATGGCGACGCCGACGCGGGTAGCGGCGGCTATCGGCACTTTTAGGACCCGCGGCAGACCGAAGACCGGAGAAGGTAGTCGAAGTATGAGCGAAGCACCGCGAAAGCCCACGCCATTCAGCAACCCGGTCCAGTTCCTGGCCTTCGGGTTCGGCAGCGGGCTGTCACCGTGGGCCCCCGGCACCGCGGGCACGCTGGCGGCGATTCCGCTGTACTGTATCGCCGTCCAGTGGAGCCTGCTCCAGTACACGGTGGCACTGGTGCTCGCCGCCGTGGCCGGCATCGGTATCTGTGGGGTCGCCAGCCGGGAGCTGGGCGTCCACGACCACGGCGGCATCGTCTGGGACGAGTTCGTCGGCTACTGGATCACCATGTGGGCGGTGCCGTTCGACTGGCTATGGGTGATCATCGGCTTTTTCGTGTTCAGGGTCTACGACATCGCCAAGCCCTGGCCCGTGGGCTGGTTGGACCGGCGGGTGGAAGGTGGTATCGGGATCATGGCCGACGACTGGCTGGCGGGCCTGATGGCCTGCGGGACACTGCACCTGGCGCTGTGGCTGCTGCACTGAGTCTCGCTCGCTTCGATTTGGCCAAAGCTGGTAAAATAACTTTTTGCTAATGGATAGTTCGGGTGATCACACGTTACGTAGAATCCTCGCGCCTGCCCACCGAGTGGGGGCTGTTCGATATGCACGGCTTCGACGACCCGGAGCATAACAAGGAACATATCGTGCTGACGCTGGGCGATGTCAGCACCGGCGAACCGGTGCTCGCGCGGGTACACTCCGAGTGCCTCACCGGCGACGCGCTGTTCAGCCTGCGCTGTGACTGTGGAAACCAGTTGGAGGCGGCGCTGAGGGCCATCGCCGAAGAGGGACGCGGCGCGCTTTTTTACCTGCGCCAGGAGGGGCGGGGCATCGGGCTGCTCAACAAGATTCGCGCCTATCACCTGCAGGATGAGGGAGCGGACACCGTCGAGGCGAACGAGCGCCTGGGTTTCGGCGCGGACATGCGTGACTACAGCCCGCTGGGGCCGATGTTTCGTCACCTTCAGATCAACGCGGTTCGCCTGATGACCAATAATCCCCGCAAGGTCGCCGCATTGGTGGAGCAGGGCATCA
Source organism: uncultured Gammaproteobacteria bacterium (assembly GCA_963753815.1). GTDB lineage: Bacteria > Pseudomonadota > Gammaproteobacteria > Pseudomonadales > Halieaceae > CAVWDU01. The sequence continues at coordinate 383,009 of CAVWDU010000003.1, read as the reverse complement.
CTGTGGTCGAGCGACTGCCCCTGCACACCGGCAGTAATCCACACAACGAGAAATACCTGCGAACCAAGGTCGGTAAGCTCGGCCACGTGCCGGTAGCCTAGCAGCCTGTCAGCCCCGAGGATCAGTGACGCCGCGTGACGATGAAAGCGGCGAGATCGCGCAAGTGGTCGGCCGAATCGCCGAAACCGGCGAGTGCATCGTGGGCCTCCTGTAAGAGTTGTCGCGCCCGCTCCCGTGCGGCGTCCAGTCCCATGAGGGTCACATAGGTCGATTTATTGGCCTCGTCGTCCTTGCCCCTGGTTTTGCCCAGTGTCGCCGAGCTCTCTTCCACGTCGAGTATGTCATCGACGATCTGGAAGGCGAGGCCTATGCGCAGGCCGAAGTCGTCCAGTGCGCGGCGCTGGCCTTCGCTGGCACCTGCGGCGCGTCCGCCGAGTCCGATCGCGGCGCGGATCAGTGCGCCGGTTTTCAGGCGGTGCATGCGCTCGAGTGCCTCGACGCTGATCGCCCGGTCGGTCGCCGCGATGTCGATCGCCTGGCCCCCCACCATCCCGAAACAGCCGCTGGCCGCTGCCAGCAGGCTGATCATCGCCACGCGGCGGTCCGGTTCGAGGTGCGGTGCGGTCGCCAGCAGTTCGAAGGCGCGGGCCTGCAGCCCGTCGCCCACCAGTATGGCTGTGGCCTCGTCGAAGGCCCGGTGACAACTCGGCTTGCCCCGGCGCAGGTCGTCATCGTCCATTGCCGGCAGGTCGTCGTGCACCAGCGAGTACACGTGGACCATCTCGATGGCGCAGGCTGGATAGTCCAGCAGGTCCTCGTCGATCCCGGGGTCGACCGCCCGGCCGCCGGCATAGACGAGGGTGGGCCTGATCCGCTTTCCCCCGTTGAGCAGCGAGTAGCGGCAGGCTTCCAGCAGCCGCTGCAGGCCGGCATCTGTGTCACGCCCTGCACCCGCAATCAGTGCCGGTAAACGCGACTCACAGCGCTGCCGGCAGCGGGTGTGGAATGCTTCGAAGGCCGGGCTCAAGATTCGCTGTCATCCGGCGCGACGTCCAACGGGGTCGCCTCCGGGCCGTCTTCGCCGGCGGTGAGGAGGCGCACTTTCTGTTCCGCTTCGGTGAGTGCTTTTTGCGCCTCGCGGGTCAGTCGCACGCCTTCCTCGAAGGCGCTCATCGACTCCTCCAGGCTCAGCTCGCCGGACTCCAGGCGCTCGGCGAGAGCCTCGATGGTGGCGACTGACTGTTCGAAATCGAGTGCGGGTTTGTCGCGTTTCTTTGACGTCACTGTCGAGCTACCTCATGGGGTTTGATGACGTTCATCACACATGCCCGGTATGCGTACATCGCTGAGGAGGCATTAACGAGCATAGCACCACTGTCGTTCCGCAGCCGCGCCAGCTCACCAGAGATTGCCCGCGGTGCCGCCGATTGCAGCCTTTCATCCGACCCGGTGAGGTACCATCGGCCAGCGGATGGAAGCCATGACAACACCAGATTTCCGCGACTGCAGATACCAGCACTTTGGATCAGGAGGCGGGCAGACTGACCGCACTCTGTTCGGGGTCGGGTGCGAGCCCGGCGAGGTGTCGACCAATGCGTTCCTCGATGCTGTCGGCGTCCAATCCCTGCCAGGTGAGCTGTTCCTGCTGCGAGCCGTGGTCGACGAATTTATCGCCCAGTCCGAGTTGCAGTACGCCCTGCCGGATGGCCTCCCGCGACAGCAGTTCGGCTACGGCAGAGCCAGCACCCCCGGCAATAGCGTTCTCTTCCAGGGTGACCAGCAGCTCGTGCCCGGTCGCCAGCTCCAGAACCATCGACTCGTCGATAGGCTTCACCCAGCGCATATCCACGACCGTGGCATCCATGCGCTCGGCGACAGCCATGGCCGTGGGCAACAGGGTGCCGAAGTTAAGGATTGCCACGTCGCGACCGGAGCGCACCACCACGGCCTTGCCGATCTCCAGCGCGGTCATTTCCTCGGCAATGATGGCGCCGGGGCCGGTGCCACGCGGGTAGCGGATCGCCGCGGGACCGTCGTGAATGAAGCCGGTAAACAGCATCTGCCGACACTCGTTCTCGTCCGAGGGGGCGGCGATCACCATGTTGGGTATGCAGCGCAGGTAGCTCAGGTCAAACGCACCGTGGTGGGTGGGCCCGTCCTGGCCAACGAGTCCGGCGCGATCGATGGCGAAGGTGACATCGAGGTTCTGCAGCGCCACATCGTGGATCAGCTGGTCGTAACCGCGTTGCAGGAACGTCGAATAAATCGCGACAACCGGTTTGAGTCCATCACAGGCCATACCGGCGGCCAGGGTGACCGCGTGCTGTTCGGCAATGGCGACATCGTAGTAGCGATCCGGGAACTGCCGGGAGAACTCCACCATGCCCGAGCCTTCACACATGGCCGGCGTGATACCGACCAGGGACTGGTTGCGCTCGGCCATGTCGCAAAGCCAACGGCCGAAAACATCCTGGTATTTCGGTCGCGGCAGCTTCGGCGGGGATGGGGGTGCGGGCTGCGGTCCCCGGGGCTTGGCCTCAAGTTTGTTGATGGCGTGATAACCCACGGGGTCCTGCTCGGAGGGTTCAAATCCCTTGCCTTTCATCGTGCGAATGTGGAGAAACTGCGGACCGACGAGGCTGCGCATGTTCTCCAGGGTCTGTACGAGCTGCGGCAGGTCGTGGCCGTCGAGCGGGCCGATGTAATGAAAGCCCAGCTCCTCGAACAGCGTGCCCGGGGCGACCATGCCTTTCATGTGTTCTTCCGTGCGCTTGGCCAGTTCCCACGCCGGGCGCACTTTCTTGAGGACCTTCTTCGAACCCTCGCGCATGGTGATGTAGGTTTTACTGGCCCACATCCGCGCGAACAGGTTGGCCAGACCGCCCTCGTTGTGACCGATGGACATCTGGTTGTCGTTGAGGATAACCAGCATATCCGGGCGCACGTGACCTGCGTGGGCGAGCGCCTCGATGGCCATGCCGCCAGTGATGGCTCCATCACCGATAATCGCCACCACCTTGCGTTCGCTGTTCTGGGCCCGGGCCGCCAGCGCCATCCCCATGGCTGCAGAGACGCTGGTGGACGAATGGCCCGACACCGAAAGTATCGAACTCGCTTTCGCTGCGTTTAGGGAACCCCGAAAGGCCGCCGGCGCCGCGCATGGAAGCCATCTGCCGCATCCGTCCGGTCAGGATCTTGTGCGGGTAGGTCTGGTGCCCCACATCCCAGACCAGGCGGTCGAAAGGGGTATCGAACACGTGGTGCAGGGCGACGGTCAGCTCGACGACCCCCAGCCCGGCTCCGAAGTGCCCGCCGGACTGGCCGACACTGTACAGCAGGTAGGCGCGCAGTTCCTCGGCGAGCTGATTCAGCTGTGCTGCGTCCATGTCACGCACGCGGTTTTCACAGCGGTCCAGGGCGTCCAGCAGAGGTACCGCCGGCGGGAGTATGGGCAGGTCAGATAGCATGGAGACAATTCTAGCCTAATTTTTGCCAAATGTGGCCTGGCACGCTTCGCTCATCGATTGTCTGCCGCGGTCGACGAGAGCGGTCGGGGGGGGGGCCGACCTGCTGTCAGGGGTTGTGCAGGGCCACCCGTTGGGCCCGCTCCCCGGTCCGTGTTGCCATGGCCTGCTGCAGGAGCACCGAAAGGCGCAGAAAGCCGCTGTCGTTCAGGTGCACGCCATCACCGCGGAACCACTGTGGGTCCGGGCCGTCTCCGTTGGCCAGCAGCGGGTTTGCATCGATGATTTCGACGCCGTGCCGCCGCGCTGCCCAGCGCCGGAGTTCGCTGCTCACGTTCCGCAGGGTCACTCGAGCATCCGGATATCGAGGTGTCTGCAACGGCGCGAACACGTAGAATACCCGGGTGCGGCCGTGGGCTGCGTCCAGCGCCACCAGCCGCTTGATCGAATCGACCATCTCGTTCGCGGATTTGTGATCGCGAAGATGAAAATTGCTGTCGCTGGGCAGCAGAACGACGGTGTCCGGCCGGTAGACACCCACCAGGGATTGGTAGTAGTGGGTGATGTCGTCAACCGTGGCGTCGCCGATCCCGCGCATCAGCACGGGTTTCGGCGCCAGTGCCTGCTCCAGGCCCGGCCACAATCTCACCAGGCGCCCGCCGATAACCACGACCGGATTCTCAGGCAATTCCGCGATCACCAGGGCGTCGTTGTACGCTTCCACGTCCGCCTTCCACGCCCCGGGCGTGGCGTCCAGCAACGAGCGTGTCTCGGACGCCATCAGTACCGCCAGGTGCAGCAGCGGCAGCACAAGCAGTATGGCGCACAGCGTGCGTGTGGTTTTCCAGGAGCACATCCCGGCTCAGCTCCATCTTTTTTTCTTTATTCTCCGGCTGCCCGGTGTCTGTGGCAACTGCAATGGCAACAGGCTGTGACCGGTATCGCAGGCCAGTGCCGAAGTTCTGGTGTCCTGCACTGGTCGGTGTAGCATCATGCCATGATCTATCCGCGACGAATCACGCCCGATGAATTGCTGGCGACCCAGTTGGAGCTGGTGATGCGCAACGGTCGCGGCCTCACTCTCTGCTCCCAGCTGATCGGCGTGGCAGCGACCTTCCTGTTGTTCTGGTTCTACGTCCCGCTGCCGGTGCTCGGGCTCTGGGCGAGTGCGGTCGTGCTGCTGGTCGTGGTGCATACGGTGATGGTCAACCGGGCCCTGGCGGGTCACCGTTATCGCGAACGCCCGCATGCGCGGGTCTGGCAACTCGTGATCGCTGCAGCCCTGTCGGGGGCCACCTGGTCGGCGGCCTACATCTTCGTCGCCGACAGGGCGCCCGCCAGCCTGCAACATCTCTTCCTGCTGCTCATCTTCATGATTACGCTGGTTTCGGTCGGGGTGACGGTGGTCATCCGGGAGTACTTCGTTGCCTTTCTGTTCACGTCCCTGTGGCCGATTGCCTGGTGGAGCGTGGTGCATTACTGGGAGCAACCCCATAACCTGTTGACCGGGCTCGGCCTGCTTGCCGTCTGCGCATTGCTGGTCAGTCTTTGCGAACGCGCCTACCAGTTCTACCGTACCAGTATTGCTGCGAACTGGGAGAAGGAGTGGATGTCCCGGGAACTCGGCAAACTGACCACGTCGCTCATGGACCGCAACCGCGAACTGCAGAAGATGCGGGAACAGTTGACTGACCTGGCGAATGTGGATGAGTTGACCGGGCTGGGCAATCGGCGACTGGTCAACAGGGTGCTCAACGACGAGGTCAGTCGCGCCGTCCGCACCGGCACCGACCTGTCGGTGATCCTGCTGGACGTGGATTGCTTCAAGCGATTCAACGACAGCTATGGCCATCCGGCCGGGGACCGCGTGCTCGCTCGACTGGGCGCGCTGATTCGAGAGGTCGTCTCGCGAGCCGGAGAGGTTGCGGCGCGCTACGGCGGCGAGGAGTTCATCCTGATACTGCCGGGCACCGATGCTGCCGCGGCCAGTCAGACCGCCGCGCGGCTGCGTGACCTGGTGCTGTCCGAAGCGATCCCCCATCGGGCGTCTTCAGTCGCGGACTCGGTGACAATCAGCCAGGGCGTAATGACGATGGAAGGCGGCGCGGTGATGGATGCTGAAGCTGTGTTGAATGCGGCCGATACGGCGCTCTATCGCGCCAAGGATGGCGGCCGCAACACCGTCGTGGCGGCCCGGGAACAAGCCTCCGCGCCTGTCCAGGCGATACCGGCAAGCCTCAGGAAGAGTCTCTGAAACGGTGAATCTGGCGCCGTTGCTTTTTGGTCGGGCGACCGGCAGGCCGTCCGACCATACCCCCCGCTGCCCTGCGGGCGGCCGCGGTCGCCTCGCGCCGTTCTATGCTCTCCGCGGTTTCCTCGTACAGCAGGCTGGCTTCCGGCGCACCGCGCCGCTGGTCTGACAGTCCGGTAACGATCACTGTGCGTTCGTCCCACCCCTGCCGGACCTGCAGCTTGTCGCCGACGCTGATCTCGCGCGAGACTTTTACCCGCCTCCCGTCGAGCTGCACCTTGCCTCCTTCGATTGCTGTCTTGGCCAGGCTGCGGGTCTTGAAAAAGCGCGCCGCCCACAGCCATTTGTCCAGGCGCAACCCGGTTATTGCCGCTGACTGGTCCGTCACGATGGATTCACCTCCGGCATGATTTCATCGAAGTGGTGGATGCCCGGAAAGCGCGTGTCGATACGCTTCTGGCGACTGCTGTCCGGTTGTAGCAGGGTCAACAGGTGGGCAATGCCATAGTCCCTGGCAGACTCCAGTACCTGTTCGGTATCGTCGATGAACAGGGTGCGCGCGGGATCGAACGGGTGCAGTGCCTGGAGCTTTTCCCAGAATGCGCGGTCCTCCTTTGGCGAATCGAGGTCGTGGGACAACACCACCCGGTCAAACCAGCCGGTGATGTCTACTTCCCCCATCTTGATGTCCAGGGTCTTGCGATGTGCGTTGGTCACCAACACGAGGTCCCGATCGCTGCGGTGCAGACGGCGCAGGAACTCCTCCGCATAAGGCCGGATCCGGATCATGTGACGAAGCTCGCGTTTCAGTGCCGGAATATCCAGTTGCAGTTGTTGGGACCAGTGGTCCAGCGAGTACCAGTTCAGGGTGCCGTGGTCGGCCAGGAAGCGCTCTGCCAGGCGACGTTGTGATTCGATTTCGGTGAGCCGGTGTTTCGTGGCGTAAACGCGGGGCAGGTGCTGTGTCCAGAAATAGTTATCGTAATGCAGGTCCAGCAGGGTGCCATCCATGTCGAGCAATACCGTGTCGATGTTGTCCCAGTCGAGCATGCCTGACCCTTTCGGCGTGGAAAGTGTAAACCTGGCGCGTATTATGCCCGATCGCGGGTCCGGTCGTCGCCGTTCGCTTGTGCTATGGTGGCCCGGGTTGGCCGATGGAGTCACCCTTGCCTGATCTGCGATCATTCGTTCCTGCACTGCTCGACCTCTGTGCGAACGCAGGCGAGGTCATCATGCGGTACTACGAAACACCGGGGTCCGCGGGTTGCACCAGCAAGGCTGACGACAGTCCGCTGACCCTGGCCGATCTCGATTCGCACCGGTTGCTCGAGCAGGGGCTGCGAATGCTCGCGCCCGGTCTGCCGCTGCTGTCGGAGGAATCGCCACCCGAAGTCGTCGCCGCTCGTCGCCAGTGGCGGCGGTTCTGGCTGGTCGATCCGCTCGACGGCACCCGCGAGTTTCTCGATCGCACGGACGAATTCACGGTGAATATCGCCCTGATCGAAGGGGCCCGGCCGACCCTGGGGATTCTCTATCTGCCTGTGCAGCGATGCGCCTACGTGGGTGTCCCCGGTGCGGAGTCGAGTTGCTATCGCCGCAGCGATAGCGGATGGGTTGGCAGAACCACGACGGCTCGCCGGTTGGATCCTGCCCGAACGCTGGCGATTCACACCAGCAGGCGGCCCGGCGGCGCCCGGTTGCAGGCATGCATCGATCGCATCGCGGGTGAGGCTGCGGGTGTGGAACGGGTTCCGGGTGGCAGCGCCATGAAATTCTGTCGACTGGCCGATGGTGAGGGAGACTTCTATCCACGTTTCTCACCCTGTAGCGAATGGGATGTGGCTGCGGGTCAGGCGGTGCTGGAGGCCGCGGGGGGCGCCGTGCTGGGCCTCGACGGACAGGCGCTGCGCTACAATACGCGGGATACGCTGCGCAGTCCTGCCTTTTACGGGATAGCCGATCCCGCGCACCCTTTCTGGCGTCACCTGACTGTGAACTAGCAGCGTGAGATCCGCCGGGCCATCCCGGCGCGCAGCTGGTATCAGGCCGGGGGCAAGCGCGCTGCCGGCGCGGACGCCGGATGGCTGTCAAAAGCGATGTACAAGCCAACGCCGGGAGTATAGAGTTGCAACAGTCAGAGGGCCCGGGATTGCACTGACCTTTATGAGCGGAACGACTACTACCGGCACCGGGGAGGAGGCGGCCAACGAGGTCATCACCCCGGCCATGCGGCTGATGGAATTGCAGGGGCGCCACCGAGCGCTGGATGCGCGCATCGCCGAGATGTACCGATACCCCTATCAGAACCAGATTCTGCTTCAGCGCCTGAAGAAGGAAAAGCTTCGGCTCAAGGACTCGATCGAGCGGCTGAAGAATGCCATGATTCCCGACCTGAACGCCTGAACGCCTGAACGCCTGAACGCCTGAACGCCTGAACGCCTGAACGCCTGAACGCCTGAACGCCCGAACGCACCAGCTTTGACGGCAACCCTGAAGTCTACCGCCCCGGGTTCAGCTGAAAAGCTGTGGTGTGGAAGCCTCGAGTTGGATCAGCCACTGTTTGGTATCGAGCCCCCCGGCAAAACCCGTGAGAGAGCCGTCTTTGCCGACGACGCGGTGACAGGGAACTACGATCGGCAGCGGATTGCGGCCGTTGGCCGCGCCGACCGCGCGCACGGCCGTGGGTCTGCCGAGCGCGCTGGCGACATCGCTGTAGCTCCGTAATTCGCCGTAGGGAATTCTCTGGAGCACCTGCCAGACATCGCATTGAAACGGTGTTCCGGTCGGTGCCAGTGGCAGCTCAAACCGCTGTCGGCGGCCCGCGAAGTATTCCTCGAGCTGGCTCCTCGCGGCTAGCAGGGTCGGCTCCGTGGCCGATGCCTCGCCCGCGTCGCTGTCGATCGCCCCCGGAAAATCGATGCGCACCAGGTGCCGATCATGCGACACCAGTTTCAGCGTGCCCAGCGGTGATTTCATGGTCAGGTAATTCACGGCGTCAGGCTCCTCCAGAGCAGGTTGGCCGCATACGATCCCCACGGGCGCCAGCCTTGTGTGGGCATCGGCGCGGCTGGTGATTGACCGCCGGCTGTTGCGAGGCGCTCCCACGCCCTGGCGAGGCCGAGATCCCCGGCGGGAAACGCGTCCGGGTCGCCGAATCCTCGCATCGCCACCAGTGACCGGGTCCATGGTCCGACGCCCGGAATCGCGGCCAGCCCGGCCGCAGTCAAGGTGCCCTCGCAACCGGTGTAAGCCGCACACAGGGCCCGCAGGCTGGCGCGGCGCCGTGACGGCATCGCCAGGCGGTCGTCCGGCAGGGCGGCGATTGCAGCCGCGGTGGGGAATGCCCGCGGCTGTCCGGGCGGGCTGCCCGCCTCGGCGATGCGGCTCAGCACGGTGCGTGCGGCGGCCACGCTGACCTGCTGGCCGACGATTGCGCGCACAGCCGCCTCGAACGGCGAGGCGTGGCAGGGTGAGCGAACCCCCGGGAACTGCTCGACCACCCCGGCCAGCGCCGGGTCGGACGCCAGTGTCCCGGCGATGACCGCCGGATTCGCGTCGAGATCGAACATCCGCCTGACAGCTGCGACCACGGACATCAGGTGGCCGGGGGTCGGCAGGTGCAGTTCGAGCAACAGTGCGTTGCGTCCCCGCTGTGGTTGCAGCTTCAGGCACCCGGGGCCCTCCGCAAACAGCAGGGAACGCTGGTAGGTCTGCTGTTCGACACATTCGACGCCGGCGATCGCGTGGCGACGGAAAAAATCCAGCACGCCCTCCCAGTCGTAGGGCGGCCGGTACTGCAATTGCAGGCGTACGCCGCCTTCACCCGGGCGTCGCGGTTGGCGACGCAGCTGGCCGGGTGTTACACCGTAGTGCTGGCGCACGGCGCTGTTGAACCGCCTGACGCTCCCGAAGCCGGCGCCGAAGGCCACCTCTGTGACGGGCAGGCCGGTTTCAGTCAGTAGCTTGCGGGCAAATTCGAGGCGCTGGTGCAGCGCGATGGCCAGCGGAGAGGTTCCCATTTCGCGCTGGAACAGTTTGCGCAGGTAGCGTTCGCCCACGCCCAGCCGCAGGGCGAGGTTTGCCACCGAGTCGTTGTTCAGGGCTCCCTCACCGATCAGTGCGAACGCCCGACCCACCGTGGTGCCGGTGCCCATCCAGGCGGGTGAGCCAGGGGCGGACTCGGGGCGACAGCGCAGGCAGGGGCGAAAACCCGCCTGTGCCGCCTGGGCAGCGAGGCGGAAGTAGGTGACGTTGCGCTCCGCCGGCGTGCGCGCGGGACAGATCGGACGACAGTAGATGCCCGTAGTCCGTACCCCCAGGAAGAACTCCCCGTCGAACCGGGAATCCCGTGCCAGCCTGGCGCGTCGGCATACATCGGGATCCAGTGCGGGGTAGTGTTCATCGCTGTATTCGTTGATTTGCATGGCGTCACTATAGGCCTGGAGGTCTCGAGTGACTAGCCAGAATCGGCCCTCTGTAGCCGCGGCCTGCAGACTGTACATTTCAAGCGCGCGTATTACACTGTGCCGCTCATCGATGGAGGGCGTTATGCGACGGGTTATTGTCATCCTGCTGGGCCTCGGCCTGGCGGCCTGCCAGCAGGCTTATTATGAGGCCGCGGAGCAGGTCGGGTATCACAAGCGCGATATCCTGGTGGACCGGGTAGAAGATTCGCGCGATGCCCAGCAGCACGCGGAGGAACAGTTCACCTCGGCGCTGGAGCAACTGCAGACCATGGTCAATTACGACGGCGGCGACCTGGAGAAAATGTACGATGACATGGTCGATGTCTACGACGACTCCAAGGCGTCTGCAGACAAGGTCAGCGACCGGATCGACGCCGTGGACAACGTGGCGAACTCGCTGTTCAAGGAGTGGGAGGCCGAGATCACCGAGTACACCAGCGCCAGCCTCAAGGCGGACAGCCAGGCCAAGCTCACCCAGACCCGCAAGCGCTACCAGTCGATGATTGCCGCGCTGCGCAGTTCCGAGGCCAAGATGGAGCCGGTACTCGCGTCGCTGAACGACAACGTCCTTTACCTGAAGCACAACCTGAACGCGCAATCCATCGCCTCGCTGAAGACGGAGTTCAAGACCATCGAAAGCAACATCGACGCGCTGATTGTCGAGATGCGCAAGGCAATCGCCAGTTCGGATGCATTCATTGCCAGCATGAAGTAACGGGACGGCGGGACCGTGGATCTAGTAGTGTACGCCACGCCGGTATTCGTGATCGCCATGTTCGGCGAGTGGCTTTACGGCCTGCGGATCCGGCGCAATACCTACCGGCTTAATGATGGTGTGAGCAGCCTGTTCCTCGGCGTGCTCAGCCAGGCGCGTCGATTTGTAACCCTGGGGGTTGGCGGGTATGTCTACCACCTGGTTACCCGGTACACCTCGTTGCCGCTGCTCGACGCCGGGCATTGGTCTACCTGGGTCCTGGCCTTCGTGCTCTACGATTTCTGCTATTACTGGTTGCACCGGCTCGGTCATGAGCGAAGTATCCTCTGGGCCGCGCACGTCGCCCACCACCAGAGCGAGGACTACAACCTGACCACCGCGTTGCGCCAGACCAGCACAGGTTTCCTGCTCGGTTGGGCCTTCTACCTGCCCATGTACATGATGGGAATCCCGGCAGCTGTCGTGGTCACCGTCGGTTCCCTCAACCTCATCTACCAGTTCTGGGTGCATACCGAGCACGTCGGCAAACTGGGGTGGCTGGAATGGATCCTGGTCACGCCGTCCAATCATCGCGTCCACCACGCCCAGAACGCGGCTTACATGGATCGCAACTACGGCGGGGTTTTCATTGTCTGGGACCGGCTGTTCGGCACGTTCCAGGAGGAATCGACGGATGAGCCCTGCGTGTTCGGCATTCGCGGGCCGCTGCACAGCTGGAACCCGGTCAGGGCGCTGACCCACGTCTACATTGACATGGCGCGCGACAGCTGGCGTGCAAAGCGGTGGCGCGACAAGCTCTACGTGTGGGTGGCTCGCACCGGCTGGCGCCCCGCGGACGTCGAGGCGCGCTGGCCACGATCGAAGCCGGCGCTCGACGAGTTCCGCAAGTTCGATCCCCCGATGCCTCCGGTGGTCGGCGCCTACGCAATGTTGCAGCTGGTGGCGATGGTAGCCCTGCTCATTTATCTGCAGAGTTCGGTGTTTCCGTACGCTTTCGGGCTTGCTTGCTGGGCGTTCATGGTGAGTACCATGGTGCTCACTGCGTGGTGGCTGGAGGGTCGTCGCGACCTGTTGGGTTGGGAGTTCCTGCGCCTGCTGACTTTTGGCGCTGCTGCGATTGTCTCAGGCGAGTTGCATGACTCCTTCGGTGCTGTGCTGGCGGCGACCACTTATGGGATGTTGAGCCTGACCGGGGTGCTGGCCATGCGCGAATTCGGTGTGATTCAGAGTGAGGCGAGTCGAATATAGCTAACCCTATTCGACTGCAATCTCGCTGCGCTGGCAAAATCATGCCTTCCGGCTGGCAAGTTCCTCACCCGCAGATTGCCGGCTGTGCCAACTCATTGCCATAGCTAATGCTGTTCGTTACCCGAATCCCGGTTCGGCGCATCGCTCTGTTCGGTTTTCGCGAGTTTTCCACTGTTCGCTCATGTAGTCGGCCCCCTTCGGGTGCTAAAATTCCGGATTGCTTGATATTGGAGCAACGTCACGAGGCAGCAATGAAGAAAAAAGCATTGATAACCGGCATCACCGGCCAGGACGGGGCGTACCTGTCCGAGTTTCTACTTCGTAAGGGGTACGAGGTGCATGGTGTCAGGCGCAGGGCCTCCATGTTCAATACCGGCAGGATCGATCATCTCATTCGCGATGTCCACGAGTCTGGCGTCAACTTTTTTCTACATCACGGTGACCTGACGGATTCCTCAAGCCTGATCGGGGTTATCGAAAAGGTGCGGCCAACGGAAATCTACAATCTTGCGGCGCAAAGTCATGTTGCGGTGTCTTTCGAGCTGCCTGAGTACACGGCAAACAGTGACGCGCTTGGTACGCTGAGGCTGCTCGAAGCGATCCGCATGCTCGGTATGGAAAAGGATGTTCGGTTCTACCAGGCTTCCACCTCCGAACTCTACGGCAAGGTTGCAGAGACACCGCAGACTGAGCTAACGCCGTTCTACCCACGCAGTCCCTACGGCGTTGCCAAACTCTACGCGTACTGGGCCACAGTGAACTACCGCGAAGCCTACGGGATGTATGCCTGCAACGGCATATTGTTTAACCACGAATCACCACTTCGTGGCGAACAGTTTGTCAGCCGCAAGATCACCCGTGGGTTATCGCGTATAAAGGCGGGACTACAGGATTGTTTGTACCTCGGTAACCTGGAAGCAAGGCGTGACTGGGGCCACGCCCGCGACTATGTCGAGGCACAGTGGTTAATGTTGCAACAGGACACCCCGGAAGATTTTGTGATTGCAACGGGGCGCCAGTATAGCGTCCGCGAATTTGTCGAACGCGCAGCGCAGGCGCTTGATCTTGAATTTGCCTGGCAGGGTGAAGGCGTAAATGAGCAAGGGGTCGATTCAGGCGGCAATGTGCGGATCGCCATCGATGAGCGCTATTTCCGCCCCACTGAAGTCGACACCCTTCTCGGCGACGCGTCGCTGGCACGTGAAAAACTGGGTTGGCAGCCCGCTACATCGTTTGAGAGTCTCGTTGAGGAGATGGCAGAGCAGGACTACCTTGCCGCGCGTAACGAGAAACTGATCTCCGGTCAGCGATCGCGGTAGCTCCTTTGGCCATGAAAATCGGCATAAATCTTATAGCTGGGGTTTCTTACTCTGCCTGGTCTGCGATCGCTTCGCTGGCTGCAGTACCGTGGCTCATCCATTATCTTGGGGTGGAGGCCTACGGCCTGATAGGGTTTTATGCATCAGCGCAGGGTGTTCTCTACATCCTCGACATGGGGCTGGCGCCCGCGGTGAATCGGGAGGTGGCAAGGAACTCGGCGGCCGGCCACGCTGTCGATTCCGCAACACTGCTGCGAACGCTCGCCCCCTGGTACTGGGCTACCGCGTTCATCATCGGTGTTGCTTTTTATTTCCTATCACCGCTGCTGGCGCAGAACTGGTTTAACCTGGAACAGCTATCCTCTAAAGAGGCCTCCAACACCATCGTCCTGCTTGGGCTCGTGATAGCTTGCCGCTGGCCCGCGGCGCTTTACCAGAGTTCCCTGATGGGCGCGGGTCGACTTACGGCCACAAGCGCTATTGGAATTATTGCGGTGACGTTGGCGAACGCCGGCGGGGTGCTTGTGGTGGCGTTTGTGTCTCGTACGATCGAGACGTTTTTCCTGTGGCAACTCCTGTGCGCAATTGCCTACACGCAGATGATGCGTAGAGCAGCATGGAAAGTGATTGGTCACCGGCATCTGGCGCGCAGAGATTTTGATGTCATTGCTCGAATCTGGCGATTTTCCGCCGGCATGACCGGAGTAGCGATTACTGCTGTGCTGCTTATGCAACTGGATAAACTGATACTGAGCAAGTTGCTGCCGTTGGAGGACTTCGGCCGTTACGTTCTCGCCAGTTTGCTGGCGAGTGGCCTTTACGTCGTATTGACTCCGACTTTTAATACCATCTATCCCAGGTTTTCCGCCCTGGTTGCCAGTAATGACGAACAACAACTGCGCTCGTCGTATAGAACAGGTACCCGCATACTGTGCTGTGTTCTGTTTCCCATTGCTGTAAGTGGTGCTTTATTTTCCCGGGAAGTAATCGTTTTGTGGACCGGTGAAGCTCACCTGGCCGGGCAAATTGCGCCAGTACTCTCTATCATGTTGTTGGGTACTGCCTTAAATGGTGCCATGCATTTTCCCTACGCATTGCAACTTGCAACGGGCGTGAGCTGGCTGCCACTGGCAACCAATATGGTTTTGCTTGCCTTTTATGTCCCTGTAGTCATTTTCCTAACGTCGGGGATGGGACTGGTAGGAGGTGCCACCGCCTGGTTAGTGATGAACGCCGTTTACCTTGTGGTAGGCGGCCTGGTGACCCATCGCTTGCTGATGCCGGGGATTGCGTTGTCGTGGCTGACACTGGATGTGATTATGCCCTTTGCGGTCAGCCTGGTCGTGCTCAACACGGCGAGTAGGCTTATCGATTACCAAGCCTATTCACCCGTTGTTGTACTCTTCTTTGCCGCGACGCTCACACTGGTGGCGATGGTCGTCTGCTTTCTGGCGCTACTCCCTCAGCAGACCCGGCAAATAATCAGTCGCGGCTTCCACTGGATAGCTTGCAGTCTTTCATTCACCTAAAGGAAACTGCGATGGCACTTGATGTCCTGCAAAGAAAATCCCAGATCAGGGATTCTCGCAATACCATGCGATCGCGTGGTATCTCCTTTACAGACTCTCCACGCGTCGCCCTGCTCAAGCGTCTGGGGTTATCCTCGCAGCTGTCCCTTGGAGATGTATTAAAGAGCTGGGATGTGCTCAAGACTGTCGAGTTTGTGGAACGCAGTCTGCCCCGGGACGCCGCCATACTCGATATCGGTTGTTTCTGCTCGGAAGTGCTGCTGTGCCTGCACGACCTGGGCTTTACGAACCTCGCTGGATGTGACCTCAACCCCGAAATCGCTCAAATGCCCTACGCTGGAGAGATTGATTATCGCGTCGATAATTTCCTTTGTACGAGTTTCGCGGATGCATCATTCGATGCGGTGACATCCATCTCGGTGCTGGAGCATGGCTTTGACGGACCCGCGTTTCTGCGGGAAGCCTCCAGACTTGTAAAACCTGGGGGATACCTGCTTTCTTCGTTTGACTACTGGCCGGAGAAAATTGATACAGGTGATACCCAATTCTTTGGAATGAGTTGGACATTGTTCTCTCAGGAGGAAATCTATGCGCTTATCGCGGACGCTGAGCAGTATGGTTTCTATCCAGTAGGCGATATGGCTCCGGCGGCGAGTCGTCCTCCGATCAAGTGCGCGGGCTTTAACTATACCTTTGGATGGTTGGCCTTGAGGAAGCTAGGGCCCGTATGAGGGTGTTGTTGATTGCTGGATCCTATCCGCCTGAAAATTGCGGTGTGGGCGACTACATCGCCTCGCTGGCGCGCAGCCTGGCTGATCTTCCAGGTTACGAAGTCCACGTTCTGACATCTAGCGACCGGGACGCCGGCGCCGTTGCCGCTACTGAAGTCCGTGCCGGGCCGGTTGTACACCGAATAGTGTCTGGCTGGGGCGTCAGCTGTCTTCGGCAGACGCTTGCCGTGATCAAGGAGATTGAACCCGAAATAACCCACGTGCAATATCCGACCCAGGGTTTCGCGCGGCGGCTTTTTCCCTTGATGATACCGCTGCTCTGTAAGCTCGCTGGCACCAAGGTGGTACAAACCTGGCATGAGGGTTTCGCCATCTGGCGATTTCCGAGGGTGGCGCTGTTGGCCCTGGTCCCCGGAACTACAATTGTCGTCAGGCCCGATTTCCTGAAAGAGCTTCACCGAGGCTACAGGTGGATCAGCCGTGTTCGCGAAGTAGTCTACATTCGCAGTGCATCAAGCATTCCCGTGGCCGTTTTGACCGCTTCTGAAGAACGACGGCTGCGGTCTCACTACCCGGCCGACAAGAAGGTGCTGGTGTTTTTTGGATTTCTTTATCCAGGCAAGGGTGTGGGCCATATTTTCGAGTTCGCGGATCCGAAGCAATGGCACCTGGTGATAGCGGGAGCGATACCCGAGGATCGGTCCTATTTAAGGGAGCTGCAGTCTCGCTCGCAACAACCAGACTGGTGCGGCAACGTGACCTTCGCCGGACCGTTGCCAGCTATTGAGATAGCGCAATTGCTGGCGGTGGCCGATGGAATTGCATTGCCCTTCGAAATGGGTGGCGGTGAATGGAATAGCTCGCTGCAGGCTGCAATCGCCAATCGGACTTTTGTGATCACGACATCCAAAAAAAGGAATGGCTATGAGGCCTCCACTGACACCTACTATGCCCAGCCCGGCGACGTTGAGGAAATGCGTCGGGCTTTGCAGCTGAAATTGACCGGATCGTTTCAGCCGGATCGACCAGGACAGTGCGTTGATGGTTGGCAGCGCATAGCCGGCGAGCATCATGCGGTTTATCGGGAAATACAGGGCAAATAATCGGCAATTATGAGCACAGCAGACATCAGCGTTCCGCGACTTTCAATCTGCATCGCCACGTTCAATCGAGCGAAGGTGATTTGTGAGACACTTGATTCAATCACGGCTCAGTTACCTGACGGGGTTGAATTGCTGATAGTGGACGGCGCATCCACTGATGATACGGAATCGGTCCTTGACGATTATTGTAAGTTACATGCCGGGGTGCGTTACATCCGTGAGCCAGTCAACTCTGGTGTGGACGCTGATTTTGACAAGGCTGTAAGTTATGCGCGCGGTGATTACTGTTGGCTGATGACTGATGACGACCTGCTGAAGCAGGGTGCCATACAGCGCGTACTGGACGAAATAGCGTCGGAGCCCGAGTTGTTGGTGGTTGACGCAGAGGTCTGGAACACGGATTTCACCAGGCTCCTGCAGCCGTCGCGTATGTATCTCAGCGAAGACCAGTATTTTTCCGAAACAAGCAGTGACTTTCTCGCGTTGGCGGGTGATGCTCTCTCGTTCATCGCAGCGGTGGTGATTCGCCGCGAGGCGTGGCAGGTTCGAACGATGAAGCCGTACTACGGATCACTTTTTGTCCACTGTGGTGCGATCCTGCAGGCGCCAGCACTGAAGGGAGTCAAGGTGCTGGCCGACCCCCTGATTCAGATACGGTACGGCAACGCGATGTGGACCCCCCGTTCTTTCGAGATTTGGATGTTCCTCTGGCCCAACCTTATCTGGGGCTTCCCGGGATACAGCGAGGACGCAAAACGGTTGGTCAGCCCGAGAGAGCCCTGGCGCAGCGGCATGAATTTGTTCAAGTACCGGGCTAAGGGCGGGTATTCTCTGGCCGAGTACCGCGGTTACATTCGCTCAAGAGCAAGCGGGATGGATAGCCTGAGGGCAATATCGATTGCGTTGCTGCCCGCAGCGGTGGCGAACTTCCTCGCCGTGGCGTTCGTGGTAACGCTGAGTCGGCAGTCCCGGCTTGGTTTGAGTGATTTGTTGAGCAGTCCCCACGCCGGAAGGGCGAGTAGGGCGCTTGCCAGGCTTGTCCCGCTCCGGGAGCTAGATTCATGAAAACGGCGTTGATAACGGGTATCGCTGGTCAGGACGGTCAGTACCTTTCCCGCCTGCTCGTAAACAAGTCCTACCGCGTGGTCGGCACCAGCCACAGAGACAGACCGAAGCGGCTAGACTCAATGTCCGACTCGGTTGAGATCGTTCCCCTGGACCTCACCGACGAAGCAGCGCTGACTGCGTTAGTCCGGGAATACGCGCCCGATGAATGGTACAACCTGGCAGCTTACGCTGTAGGCTCGACTATGTGGAATGAGCCAGCCTCTATCGGCGAAATCAATGGCGTCGCGGTAGCAAGAACGTTGGAGGTAATCCGCCGGACAGACCCAGAAATTCGTTTCTGCCAGGCCTCCAGCAGCGAGATGTTTGGACATCCGAAGCAGTCGCCACAGTCTGAGGAGAGTGACTTCGCACCCAGGAGCCCCTACGGCGCGGCGAAACTGTATGCTCACAACCTGGTTCAGATCTACCGCGACCACCATTCCCTGTTCGCTTGCTCGGCAATTCTCTTTAATCACGAAAGTCCTCTGCGCACCGTAGATTTTGTTACCCGAAAGGTGACTTTGCATGCAGCGAAGATCAGCCTCGGGCTTGCCGACGAGCTGCCACTGGGTAATCTCGATTCACACAGAGACTGGGGGTATGCCGGTGATTATATGGAGGCGATCTGGTTGATGCTTCAACACACCGAGGCGACTGACTATGTCGTGGCCAGTGGCCAGACCCATTCCGTACGCGAGCTGTGTGAAGTAGCCTTCAACCACCTTGGTCTCGACTACCGTGACCACGTCGTGTGTGCAGACTCGGCCTGGCGTGAATCGGAGGCTGTCCGGCTCGTCGGCGACAGCAGCAAGCTACGCAACCTTCTGGGTTGGCGACCACAGCTCGGTTTCAGCGATATGATTTGCGCAATGGTTGATAGTGACCTTGAACTTCTCCGTCAACAGACACAAGGCAGGCCTACTGATGCCCTTACGAATTGAACGATGCCGTATTTGCAGTAATCCGCAACTGGAGCGTGTCCTGGATTTGGGAGAACAGGACCTTACCGGGGTCTTTCCCGAAACGCCGGATCAACATGTCACTCGCGGACCGCTCCGCCTGGTGAAGTGCTGCGGCCAGGATGCTTGTGGGTTGTTGCAACTAGAGCACACCTACGATCTGCAGGAGATGTACGGTGACAATTACGGCTATCGTTCCGGGCTCAACCTGGCTATGGTTGGTCACCTCAACACCAAGATTCACCGCATAATCGAGCAGTACCCGCCTGCGCGGGGCAGCCTCATTATCGATGTTGGCAGCAATGACAGTACCACGCTGCAGTCTTACCCTGAAGACCAGGACTTCACTCTGGTCGGCATTGACCCAACCGGCAACAAATTTCGCCAGTTTTACCCTCCGCACATCGATTTGATCCCGGACTTCTTCAGCGCCGGCCTCCTTCTCGAGGCGTTTCCGGGGCGTGAGGCTTCAATCGTTACTTCTTTTTCCATGTTTTATGACCTGGAAGATCCGATGGCCTTCATGCGTGACGTCCACGCCGTGCTGGAAAACGGCGGTATCTGGGTTTTCGAGCAGAGTTACATGCCCGCCATGCTGTCGATGAATGCGTACGACACAGTCTGTCACGAGCATCTTGAGTACTACGCCATGAAACAGATTGTGTGGATGGCCGAGCGAGTCGGCTTCTCCCTGCTGGACGTTGAGTTAAATGATGTCAATGGCGGTAGTTTTTCAGTCACGGCGCGCAAGACTGAGGCCATCGCTCACGGCGATTCAGTGCGGGCTCTGCTGGCCAAGGAGCAGGCCGACGGTCTCGACACCTTGCAACCGTACCTGAGTTTCGCTGAACGCGTGACCTCCAGTCGTGAAGCGCTCAGGTCTTTCCTCGCAGATGCCCGCGGCCAGGGGAAGAAGGTTGGCGCTCTGGGGGCGTCTACAAAGGGCAATGTTTTGCTGCAGTTCTGCGCCGTCAACACCGATGATATTGTTGCGGTCGGTGAAGTAAATGAAGACAAATTCGGGAAGTTTACGCCCGGTACACGATTGCCCATCGTCTCCGAGGATGACGTTTTGGCCGAAGAGTTTGACTATTACCTTGTCCTGCCATGGCATTTTGAGCATTTTTTCGCGTCATCGGAGAAATTCAAGGGGCGGGCCCTTGTGTTTCCGCTCCCTGAACTGCGGGTGCGGTCGCTCTGACCTGAGCAGAATGACTTATGACTGACTAAGCTTCGTTTCTACGCGCTGCGTGAAGCATCCGCTGGACGGCTGCCAGTAAGGCAGCGACCGCACATTGACAGTGAGAGCCGCCCGGGCCGGTTATGGCCAGCGCCCCCGCGGACAGTACCGCCGTCCTCGCGGGGGTGTGAAACAGCGTCATCAGGGGAAAGTAGAGTACGGGTTTGAGCACCGCCAGTGTACCCAGCAGGACAGCGAGGATGATCAGTTCCTGTCGGCGCCACCCCTCCAGACCGATGGTGAGAAAGAAGCCGACCAGGAACAGGTCTTTAAACTGCAGCAGGTTGCGGGCCAGCTCTTTGCTCTTCTGGTGCCCGGCGAGCCAGGCGCCGATCAGCAAAACGCCCAGGTCTCCCTTGATACCGACGGCCTCGAACAGCTGTGCGCCGACCAGGGCAAGCGCGAGGCCGAACAGGGTGAACAGCTCGCCGTGGCCGGCGTGGGTGAGCAGGCCGAGAATGTAGCGGCGAAACGGTAAAGCCAGCAGCAGTAGCAGTGCGGCAGGCGCGGGTGTCTTACCGGTGGTGAGAGCCAGAAAACCCACCGCCGCGAGGTCCTGGATGATCAGTATGCCGATGGCCAGTTTAGCGTGGCGCGAGGCCATCTCACCGCGCTCCTGCATGGTCTGGATGACAAACACCGTGCTGGAGAAGGTCAGGGCGAAAGCCACCACCAGGACGCCGGTGAGATCCAGCCCGATGCCGGGTAGTGCCGTACCGATGCCGTAGAGCAGGGCGGTAAACAGCAGTTGCATCGCAGCCATGTGCGCCAGTGTCGTGCCCCAGACGGCGGGACGCAGCAGGTCACTGAAATCGAGTTTCAGCCCGATGGTAAACAGCAGCAGGGTGATACCCAGGTCGGAGAGGGTATGCAGTATCTCGCCGCCGGAGAGGTCCGCCTCGTGCAACAGAAAACCCGCGGCGAGATAGCCGATCAGGGCGGGGAGCCCGGCGGCGCGGCTCAGCAGGCCGCAGATCAATGCGACGAGGATGATCAGGGGGTCGACCATGATGGTGGCTCGTTGGCTGGTTCACGCTCCCCGGAGGAGCAGGTTACTGTTGGCTTTCCCCCTGCCTGTCTGCCAGCGCTCGTGCCGTGCGCGAGGCGTTGGGGCGCCCCAGCGTAGCAGAAATCCGCTGGCCCGCCACGATGAGCTTCTCAAGATCGATGCCGGTGTGGATGCCCATGCCCTGCAGCATGTAAATTACGTCTTCGGTGGCCACGTTACCGGATGCCCCTGCCGCGTAGGGGCAGCCGCCGAGGCCGGCCACCGAGGCGTCAATCGTGGCGATACCGTGTTGCAGGGCCACGAGGATGTTGCTCAGTGCCTGGCCGTAAGTGTCGTGGCAGTGAACGGCCAGCTGCCCGGGGGAGAACCCGGCCAGCAGCACGTCGAGCAGGCGCGTCATGCTGCCCGCGGTACCGGTACCGATGGTGTCGCCGAGGGAAACCTCGTAGCAACCGAGATCGAGCAGGCTGGCGGTGACATCGGCCACCGCAGCGGCTTCGATGTCGCCCTCATAGGGACAGCCGAGTACGCAGGAGACGTAGCCGCGGACCGGGGTGCCGGCGTCTGCAGCCGCGCGCATCACCGGCTCGAAGCGATGCAGGCTTTCGGCGATGCTGCAATTGATGTTCCGCTGTGAAAATGCCTCCGACGCCGCGGCGAACACGGCCACCTCGTCTGCTCCCGCCGCCAGCGCCCGCTCCAGCCCGCGCAAATTGGGTGTCAGGGCGGTGTAGCGTACCCCGTCGACGCGGCGCAAACCGGCGAACACCGCCTCGCTGTCGGCCATCTGCGGCACCCAGCGGGGGTTGACGAAACTACCGGCCTCGATCACCGCCACGCCAGCGAGTGCCAGGTCATCGATCAGTTGCAGCTTGTTGGCCAGCGGCACGGTTCCCGGCTCATTCTGGAGGCCGTCCCGGGGCCCGACCTCGACCAGCCTTACCGTCTCGGGGAGGTTCATTCCGCGGCCCCGTCATCGGGCTTGAACTGCAACAGTTCTGCGCCACCGTCCACCAGGTCGCCAGGCTTGAAGAAGAACGCTTCCACCACACCGTCCGCTGGCGCGCGCACGGTATGTTCCATTTTCATCGCCTCCAGCACTAACAGCGGGGTGCCGGCTTCGACCCGGGCGCCCGGTTCCGCCAACAGCGTGGTGAGCGTGCCGTTCATCGGTGCGGCGAGGCCGGATTGCAGATCTCCCGCGTCGGCTTCACCGGTATCGGGGCGCACCTCGTGGAACGGAATGGCGCCGGAGGGGAGATACAGGATCAGCCCGTCGTGGGTGCGGGCCAGCGTGCCCCGCTGGCGGTGGCCGTCGGCATCGATCTGCAGCAGGTCGCCGTTGAGCTGGCCCCGCAGCCGCGTCTCCCGGCCGTTGACCCGCACCAGGTAAGTCTGCCCCTGTTGCTCGACATCGACGGTATGGTCGCGCTGCTGACAGTGCAGCGTCAACCGGTGGGTATGGGGTTCGTTCAGGCGCCAGGCATTCGCCTCCTGCCAGGGCGACCAGAGGTCCTGGCCTCGTGAGTGACCGTGATGCCGCTGGCGCTCCAGCAGCAGCGCAAATGCCGCCAGTGGCAGGTCCCGCTCCACGTCCTGGCCCCGCTGGTGAAAGATCAGCTCCCGGTGGCGCTCGATGAAGCCGGTATCGAGCTCGGCATCCATGAAAGGCTTCGATGTCGCGAGGTTGTACAGGAATCCGAGGTTGGTGACCGTGCCGCCTATCCGGTATTCCGAGAGCGCGGACGCCAGTCGCTGCAGTGCCCGCTCGCGGCTCTCGTCCCAGACGACCAGCTTGGCGATCATCGGGTCGTAGTAGACGCTGATTTCGTCGCCCTGGCGCACCCCGGTGTCCACCCGCACGTGTGTTGATTCGTCCGGTGGCTGCAGGAAATCCAGCCTGCCCGTCACCGGTAGAAAATCGTTGTCGGGATCCTCCGCATAGACCCTCGCCTCGAAGGCGTGGCCGTTGATGCCCACCTCGGGTTGCTTGAGCGGCAGGTTGCCCCCCGCCGCCACCAGCAATTGCCATTCCACCAGGTCCAGCCCGGTGATCATCTCGGTGACCGGATGCTCGACCTGCAGGCGGGTGTTCATCTCCATGAAGTAAAAGCTGCCGTCCTCGTCGAGCAGGAATTCCACCGTGCCGGCGCCGCGGTAGTCGATCGCCTGGGCGGCCCTGACCGCCATTTCGCCCATCTCCTGTCGAAGCTCAGCGGTCATGCCGGGTGCGGGTGCCTCTTCGATCACCTTCTGGTGGCGCCGCTGGACGGAGCAATCGCGCTCGGCGAGATAGAGGCCGCTGCCGTGGTTGTCGCAAAAAACCTGTACTTCCACGTGCCGTGGCCGGGTGAGGTATTTCTCCACCAGCATGACGTCATCGCCGAAACTGGCCATCGACTCCCGCTTTGCCGCGGCGAGCGCCTCGTCGAACTCGTCGTCCGACCAGACCTGGCGCATGCCCTTACCGCCGCCTCCGGCGGCGGCCTTCAGCAATACGGGGAACCCCATGTCACGAGCGCTGGTGCGAAGTGTTTCAGGATTCTGGTCATCGCCGTGATAACCGGGTACCAGTGGTACCCCGGCCGATCCCATGATGCGTTTGGCGGCAGATTTTGAGCCCATCGCCTCGATCGCGGCGCTCGGCGGGCCGATGAAACGGATCCCGGCGGCGGCGCAGTCGTTGGCAAAAGCGGCATTTTCTGACAGAAATCCATAACCGGGATGGATTGCTTCCGCGCCGGTCTCGCGTGCCGCGGCGAGAATACGCTCGGCCACGAGGTAGGATTCACGGGCAGGGGCGGGGCCGATGTGCAGGGCCTCATCGGCAGCCTGCACGTGCAGTGCATCACGGTCGGCGTCGGAATAGACGGCTACCGTACCGATACCCAGGCGTCGCGCTGTCCTGATCACCCGGCAGGCAATTTCGCCGCGGTTGGCGATGAGGATTTTCTTGAACATGCTCGCTGCTCCTGTCGGCGGAAGGGTTACTGCTTGTCGGCCCAGGCCGGGCTGCGTTTTTCCAGAAATGCAGCCAGGCCCTCCTGCCCCTCGGGCGATACCCGAATGTGGGCGATCCAGGCGCAGGTATCTTCGACCAGGCGCTGATCGATAGGCCGGCCGGCCACGTCGTTGATGAGGTCCTTCGCTGACCTGACCGCCTGCGGACCGTTGCCGAGGATGGACTCGACCAGCTCATTGACCGCCCCGTCGAGTTGTTCGGCGGGTACGACACCGCTCACCAGCCCCAGCCGGAGTGCCTCGCTGGCATCGAAGCGTTCACCGGTGGTGAAGTAGCGCCGGCACGCGCGCTCACCCATCGCCCGGATGACATAGGGGGAAATGGTGGCCGGCACGAGCCCGATCTTCACTTCGGACAGCGAGAAGCCAGCGGCCTCGCTGGCGATGGCCATGTCACAGCAACTGACCAGCCCCACCGCACCGCCAAATGCCGCTCCCTGCACCTTCGCCACCGTGGGCTGGGGCAACTCGAACAGGGCCCGCAGCATGGCCGCCAGCCCTTCCGCATCGCGCAGGTTGTGGCCGTAGTCGTAGTCCGCCATGCGCTGCATCCAACCGAGATCGGCGCCCGCAGAAAAACTCCGGCCCTGCGAGGAGAGCACGACGGCGCGGACATTCTCGCGGCCCGCCAGGTCGTCGAACACGGATTTCAATTCCGCGATCATCGCATCGTCGAAGGCATTGTGCTTGTCGGGTCGATTGAGTGTTACCCGGGCCACGCCTCGCGAATCCGTATCGGTAAGCACAGTCTGTAGCGTCATGAAGAGAACTCCCCGTGAACGATGAATTGTCGGTGCCGCGCTGCTGATTGCGTGAGCGCTGCGCCGCTGCTACATCCTGAAGACACCGAACCGCGATGTCTTGATGGGTGCATTGAGGGCGGCCGAGATCGCCAGTCCGAGTACGGTGCGGGTGTCCGCCGGGTCGATGACCCCGTCGTCCCAGAGGCGCGCGGATGCGTAATAGGGGTGCCCCTGCCTTTCATAGAGATCCAGTATCGGCTGTTTGAAGGCGGCCTCTTCCGCTTCTGACATGGATTCTCCAGTGCGGGCGAGCTGATCCTGCTTGACTGTTGCCAGCACCCCCGCGGCCTGTTCACCGCCCATGACGGATATCCGTGCGTTAGGCCACATGAATAGCAGCCGCGGTTCGTAGGACCGGCCGCACATGGCGTAGTTGCCGGCGCCGAAGGAACCACCAATGATCACGGTAAATTTGGGCACATCCGCGCAGGCGACGGCGTGAACCATCTTGGCGCCGTGGCGGGCGATGCCCCCTGCTTCATACTGTTTGCCGACCATGAAGCCGGTGATGTTCTGCAGGAATACCAGCGGGGTGCGACGCTGCGCGCACAGCTCGACAAAGTGTGCGCCCTTGACCGCAGACTCGCCGAACAGAATACCGTTGTTGGCGATGATACCCACCGGGTAGCCGTGGATGCGTGCGAAACCGCAGACCAGTGTCTCGCCGTAGAGGGCCTTGAACTCGTCGAATTCAGATCCGTCCACAACCCGCGCTATGACTTCCCGGACGTCATAGGGTTGGCGGGCGTCGGCGGGGATGACGCCGTACAGTTCCTCTGCCGCGTACGCCGGTTCCCGCGACGGGCGCAGATCGATGTCGATCGGCTTGACCCGGTTCAGGCGCGCGACGGCGCGACGGACCAGTTCCAGCGCGTGATGATCATTGTTGGCGTAATGATCGGTCACGCCCGAGGTGCGACAGTGTACGTCGGCGCCGCCGAGTTCCTCTGCGCTGACGATCTCGCCGGTCGCGGCCTTGACCAGTGGCGGACCGCCAAGAAAAATAGTCCCCTGGTTTTTGACGATGATGGATTCGTCTGCCATCGCCGGCAGGTAAGCGCCGCCCGCGGTGCAGGACCCCAGCACCGCGGCGATCTGCGGAATGCCCTGCGCCGACATGCGGGCCTGGTTGTAAAACGCGTGGCCGAAGTGCTCGCGATCCGGAAACACCTCGTCCTGCAGCGGCAGGAAGGCGCCGCCTGAATCGACGAGGTAGATGCAGGGCAGGTGGTTCTCCGCTGCGATGGTCTGCGCACGGCCCTGTTTCTTCACGGTCAGTGGATAATAGGTCCCGCCCTTCACGGTGGCATCGTTGACGAAGATCATGCATTCCTGGCCGGACACGCGCCCGATGCCGGTAATGATGCCGGCGCCGGGGACCTCGTCCTCGTAGACCTGGTGTGCAGCCAGTTGGGACAGTTCGAGAAACGGCGAGCCGGGGTCCAGCAGGCCGTTGAGGCGCTCTCTGGGCAGCAATTTCCCCCGGGCGGTGTGGCGGGCAGCCGCCTTCTCCCCGCCGCCCTGGCGAATATGGTCGATGGTGGCCCGCAGGTCATCGACCTGCGCCCGCATGTGGTCCCGGTTGGTCTCGAATGCCGGGTCGCGTGGGTTGAGGCGCGATTGCAGCACGGTCATGGCAGGGCTCCGTTCAGGCGCTGGCGTTGAAGAGTTCGCGGCCGATCAGCATGCGCCGGATCTCCGATGTACCGGCGCCGATCTCGTACAGCTTGGCATCGCGCAGCAGGCGGCCGACGCTGGCCTCGTTGGTGTAGCCGAAACCGCCCATGGCCTGGATAGCCTGCAGCGCCATCTGGGTGGCTTTTTCTGCGGTGTACAGGATCACGGCAGCGCAGTCCTGGCGTGTTTCCTCGCCCCGGTCGCAGGCGGCCGCCACGGCGTAGAGGTAGGCGCGGCAGGCGTTCAGGTCGGCGTACATGTCGGCCAGTTTGCCCTGCATCAACTGGAATTCGCCGATGCTGCGGCCGAATTGCTTGCGATCGTGCAGGTAGGGCAGCACCGCGTCGATGCAGGCCTGCATGATCCCTACCGGACCGCCCGAGAGCACCGTGCGTTCGTAATCCAGTCCCGACATCAGTATCCGGACGCCATCGCCCTCGTCGCGCAGCAGGTTGGCGACCGGGACCGCGGCGTTATCGAATACCAGCTCGCAGGTATTCGAGCCGCGCATGCCGAGCTTGTCCAGCTTGGGAGATCGTGAAAATCCGGGGGTGTCGCGTTCGACGATGAAGGCCGAGATGCCGCGGGAGCCGGCCTCAGGATCGGTCTTGGCGTAGATCACGTAGACGTCGGCGTCCGGACCGTTGGTGATCCACATCTTGGCACCGTTGAGCAGGTAGTGATCCCCTTCCCGGCGGGCGCTCAGCTTCATGCTGACCACGTCCGACCCGGCATTGGGCTCGGACATCGCCAGCGCTCCGACCTGCTCACCGGCACAGAGCCCGGGCAGGTATTTCTGCTTCTGCTCCTCACTGCCATTCTTGTCGATCTGGTTCAGGCAGAGGTTGGACATGGCGCCGTAGGACAGGCCGACCGAGGCCGATGCCCTGCTGACTTCCTCCATCACCAGGGCGTGGGCGAGGTAGCCCATGTTGCTGCCCCCGTAGGCCTCGTTCACGGTGACACCGAGAAGTCCCATCTCGCCGAACTTGCGCCAGAGGTCCGCGGGAAACTCGTTGTCCCGGTCGATGTCTGCTGCCCTGGGTGCAATCTCTTTCTGGGCCATCTGGTAAACGGCATCCCGCAGCATGTCGATTTCTTCGCCCAGGCCGAAGTTCAGGGAGGGATATGCAGTATTCATGATCGTGTCGCTGCCTCTTGCTTAAGGTTAGTCGGTGCCTCGGTTCGCCGCCCGCGGCGCGCCGGCTGGTCTGCCAGGGTGCGCTCACACAACGACTGCACCTCGTCCAGACCCTGCAGCATGTCCTCGATGTCCTGCTGCTGTTGCCGGAGCGTCGCGCGACGCTCATCGATCCTGTCGATCACCCGCTGCAGTTGCGCCAGGTTGTTGTTCTCGGGTTCGTACAGGTCAATCAGCTCCACGCTCTCTTGCAGCGTCATACCAATGCGTTTACCGCGGAGAATGAGCTTGATGCGCACCCGGTCAGCCGGCGTGTAGACGCGCTTGTGCCCGTCTCGCAGCGGGGTGATCAGGCCCTTTTCTTCATAGAACCGTATCGTGCGCGTGGTGACGTCGAACTCTTTCGCCAACTCGGAGATAGTGTAGGTGGTTTCGGGCATGCTGCGCCAACCCTGGGATGATCGGAAACGGAAGTATCGCACAAGTTTACGTTAACGTAAACGTAATGCGCAGGGTGCCCGCGAGCCTCACGGGAACGCGCCCCGCGCTGTGCATTTGCTATCATCTGCGCTGCAAGAGGCCATGGGAGAGCGGCGTGCCCGACCCGTTGACAATCCGCGTACTGGCAGTCCTCGCCGGCGGCGAATTTTGTTCGCTGGAGACACTGGCGGGTGCTGCGGGCGACGACCTGTCCGCCGTCCGCGACCGGCTGGACACCCTGAATACGCTGGGGCTTGCCCTGGAGTCCGTGCCGGGTCGCGGCGTCCGCATCGCGGGGGGGCTGGACCTGCTCGATGCGGAGACGGTAAACCGTGCATTGAGCGACGAGGTGCGGGCCGCACTCGACGACCTCGTCGTCTTGCCCTTCGTGGACTCGACCAATGCCGAAGCGCAGCGCCAACTCGCCATGGGTGCCCCCTGTGGCCGGGTCTACACTGCCGAACTGCAGAGTGCTGGCCGGGGGCGCCGTGGTCGCGCCTGGGTCAGCCCGTTTGCACGCAATCTGTACCTGTCGCTGACCTGGGCTTTTCCGGGTGGCCCCGAGACCCTCTCGGGGCTGAGCCTGGCAGTCGGCGTCGCCGTGGTGCGAGGTCTGGCGGATGCGGGGGCGACGGGCCTGACGCTGAAGTGGCCCAACGATATCTGCCACCGTGATGCCAAGCTCGGCGGTATTCTGCTGGAGACGGTCGGTGACGTCGATGGCAGCTGTCATGTCATCATTGGCGTGGGTCTGAACGTGGCGATGCCGCGAACGGTCGCGGCCGGCATCGAGCAACAGTGGACTGATGTCAGCACGGTCATCGGCGAGCTCACCCCGGATCGCAGTACGCTGCTGGCTGCCGTACTCAATGAGCTGCTGCCCCTGGTAGGGCAGTTCCAGGCAGACGGTTTCGGCGCCTGGCGCGAGGCCTGGCAACAGCTCGACATGACCCGGGATCGGGCGGTGGTGGTGGAAGGTACCGGCCTTGATCGGCAGGAAGGGATCGGCCGCGGCGTGGACACCGATGGCGCCCTGTTGCTGGACACTGCCGGCGGACTGCGCAGGTTTCACGGCGGTGAAGTCAGCCTGAGATTGCAGCCATGAACGGGCCGGACGCCTGTCTGCAGCTGGATGTCGGCAATGGCAGCACCAAGTGGCGGCTGGTTGCGGGCGGGGATATCCTGGCGCGCGGTACCTACCGCGAGGACGATGCCGCCACCGAACGCGAACTGCTGGGCGCCGCTCCCGACCCCCTGCGAATCTGGATCGCGAGTGTGGCGGCGCCCGCTCGGGAGGAGGCATTGCGTGCGCTGCTTGCGACTCGCTGGGATGTCGAGCCCTGGTTCGCGCGCAGCGTGTCTGAGGTCGGCGGCCTGCGTAACAGTTATGCCGAGCCCGAGCGGCTCGGCGTGGATCGCTGGCTGGCCATGCTCGGCGCGAGGGAGCGGGTGGCGGGGAGGCTCTGTGTGGTCGATGCCGGGTCGGCCCTGACCCTGGATATCGTCGCCGCCGACGGCCGCCACGAGGGCGGTTACATCATCCCGGGCCGGCGGTTGATGGAGCGCGCACTGCTGTTCGACACCGGCAGGGTCCGGTTTGCAGAGGACGCCGGGTACAGCCTGGAGCCTGGCACTTCGACCGCCGAGGCTGTTCGTCATGGCATCACCGCGGCCCAGGTCGGCGCCCTGCGCACCGTCCTGGCAGCAGGGGATGGCTCGGGTGAAATGTTCCCCGTGTTCTGTGGCGGCGGGGCGGAATCCCTGATGAGTCTTGCTGGCGTCGATGGCCTGCTGGCGCCGGACCTGGTCTTCGAGGGCCTGGAACTGATGGCCGCTGCGCTGGACGAGGCAGGGCGCGACCGGCAGCGGGCCGGCGGTACGTGATCAACCGGCCGCCGTCATGGTCGGGCTGCGGGCCGGCACCATTCGGAAGCGTATTTGCATCCCCACACCCCATTGCATAGAATCGCGCGTTCACGCATAGCTGGCGTAGCTCAGTAGGTAGAGCAGCTGATTTGTAATCAGCCGGTCGGGGGTTCGATTCCTCTCGCCAGCTCCATTTTTTTCGGTATAGTCATACCGCCCATGTTCCCCGCGCGAGGTTGCCTACGAGTAACAGCGCGCCCGATGGTCGCTCCTGAGAGGTGCGACTTGCAGCGGGCGCGCAGGCCCGACTTGCGGGGAAGATCTTTTCCGTCTGCCATTGGATTTATCGCTATGCCTGCAAAGTACCTTCTGGCCAGCCTGGTCATCGCACTGGCTGCCTGCTCCGACTCCAGCGACAACCGCAACCCCGAGCCGCCGATTGAACCGCCGCAGCCGCAGCCGGAACTCAGCGCGGAAATCCGCAGGACCGAGTACGGTATTCCCCATGTCACCGCCGGGGACTGGCCGAGTCTGGGTTACGGCTTCGGCTATGCCTATGCCCAGGATAATTTTTGTATTGTGATGCGCGAAATCGTGTTTTCGCTTGGCCGCTCCGCCGAGCTGATCGGAGAGGCGAACGGCGGCAATGTCGATACCGACCTGTTATTCACCTTCCTCCACGGCGGCAAGGAAAACCTGGAGCAGGAGTTCTTCGCCCCGCTGTCGCAGACTGCCCGGGACCTCTACGACGGGTTTGCGCGTGGCATGAACCGCTATCTGGACGAGACCGGCGTGGACAACCTGCCGGAGGGGGAGCGTGGTTGTCGCGGCGCCGACTGGGTTTTTCCCATCGACGGTGTGGACCTGCTCAGCGTGGGGTTACGTCAGGCACTGCGCGGCAGTTCCACCAACGGCATTTTTGAAAGCGCTATTCTTGCCACCGAAGGCCCTGACGCCGCACCGGCGGCCAGTCGCCTTGGCGACGCGGCAACAGACGCGCTGCGCCGGGATGCCGCCAGCGCCGGCCGGCTGCTGCGCAACCCCGACCAGGGCAGCAACGCGCTGGCGCTGGGGCGCGACATCACCGTGAACGGCAGCGGACTGCTGCTGGGCAATCCACACCAGCCCTGGTTCGGGGAGGGCGCCTGGTACCTGGCCCATCTCACCATTCCCGGCGTCTACGACGCCGGCGGCGCCGCCTTGCACGGGACCCCGTTCATCGGTATTGGCTTCACTGAAGACCTGGCCTGGACCCACACGGTGTCACTGGCGAATCGGTTCAGTCTCTACGAGCTGCAACTGGTGCCGGACAACCCCCTGCAATATGTTTACGGCGACGAGATTCGCGACATCACCAGCACCGATGTCATTGTCCAGTCGCTTCAGGACGACGGATCGCTGGTGGCGGTTAGCAAGACATTCTATGAATCCCACTACGGACCCATCGTCAATCTCAAGGATGTCAGCCCCGTACTCGATGGCTGGCCGCTGGGGACCGGTACCGTGCTGTCGTTCCGTGATGCCAACCTGACCACCGTTGAGCGTGCGGTCGACCAGTGGCTGGCCAAGGCCCAGGCCACCGATATCGCGGGCTACATCGACGCCCTCTCCGACCTGGGTAATTTCGTCTTTCACGAGATTGCAGCCGACCGTAACGGCGACGCCTACTACGGCGAACTGTCGGCGATTCCGTTCATTTCCCAGGCGCAGCTCGATACCTGCGTCAAACCGCCCCTCGGCTCGCTGCTGGCCGGTGCGACGACCAATGTCCTGATAACCCTGGACGGTTCCGATCCCGACTGCGAGTGGGGTGTCGACCCGGAAGCACCGGAGGGTAGCGGGCTCTACGGGCCGGGTTCACTGCCGCAATTCACCACCACCGACTACGTCGGCAACAGCAACAACAGCTACTGGTTGTCCGACGCCAATAACCCGGTGACCGGTTTCCCGACCATCATGGGGCCGGTCGGACACGAGGGACTGCAGCAGTTCCTGCGAACCCGTATCGGCCACCTGATGGTCGAAGAGCGCCGCCAGGCCGACGGATGGCATCAGCGAGACCCCGTTGTTCGACCTGGAGACCGTCAAGGCTTTCATGTACCGCAACCGGGTGTACGGTGCCGAAATCGCCCTCGACGACGTGCTCACGATCTGCGGCGACGCCGACGCGGATGACCTCGTCGAAGCCTGTGAGGTGCTCGCGGCCTGGGACCGGAAAGTGGAACTGGACAGCCGCGGCGCACAGGTATGGAAAGAGTTCTGGGGCGAGATCCGGTCGCAGGATCGGCAATTCGTTTCAAGAACGTCGTCGACAGCGATGAATTCTGGGCAGTGGATTTCGACCCGGCTGACCCGCTCAATACCCCCGCGGGCATCGACCTCGACGTGCAGGCCAACCGCGACCTGGTGATCGCATCGCCCTGCGCGTGGCGCGGGATCGGCTCAATGACGCCAGCGTGGCGCTCGATGCCCCCTGGGGCGAGATTCAGTATCTCGAGCGCAACGGCGAGAATGTGCCCATCCACGGTGGCCAGGGCACCCTGGGCATTTACGGGGCGATCAGTTCGCGGCTGCAGGAGGGTGGCTACATCAATCCCACCAGCGGTAATTCCTACATCCAGGCAGTGACCTGGGATGAGAGCGAGTGTCCTATCGCCGACGTGATCCTGGTACCGAGCCAGTCCACCGACCCGGCCTCGCCGCATTTTGCCGACCAGACCAAGCTTTACGCGGACAAGGGCTGGGTGCGGTTCCCGTTCTGCGAAGACGACATCGTGGACAACCAGATTGGCGAGACGCTGGTGATCGAAGAGTGAGCATGCCCGGGCTGGGCTCCAATCGAGACAGGCGGAGAAAGCGCATGACGGTGAGAATACGATTGAGCGGGTTGCGGGCTGTGATCCTGTGCATCGGGACCCTGCTGGGCGCAACCGTCCAGGCCGACCACGATGGCGGGGACGTGGTGCGTCACATCCGGGCGGGGGCGCTGTTTGATGCGCGTACCGGCGAGGTGCTCCGCGACCGGCTGATCACCATCACCGGGGATCGCATCACCGCGGTTGCGCCATGGGCCGGGGAAGCACCGGGTGACGCCGAATTGATCGACCTCTCCGAGTCCTTCGTCATGCCCGGACTGATGGATATGCACGTGCACGTGATCCGCCATCTCGACCGGTACTTCTTCTCCGGCTATTTCCAGTCGCCTCACCGGGCCGTGATCGGGGGCGTGGTCAACGCCGAGCGCACGCTGATGGCCGGATTCACCACCGTGCGTAACGTCGGCGCGTCGGATTTTCAGGACGTCGCCTTGCGCAACGCGATCGATGCCGGTGAAGTCCCGGGACCGCGCATGGCGGTGTCCGGCCCGGCCCTGGGTATTACCGGTGGCCACTGTGATCGCAACGTCCTCAACCATCGCTTCGAGGAGCGTGGTGATGGTGTGGCGGACGGCCCCTGGGCCGTGCGCGCCCAGGTGCGCAAGAACGTCAAGTACGGGGTGGACCTGATCAAGTTCTGCGCCACCGGCGGTGTGTTTTCCAAGGGCACACAGGTGGGACAGACCCAGTACACGTTGGAAGAAATGCGCAACATCGTCGAGGAAGCCCGGGTACACGGCCGCACCGTCGCGGCTCACGCCCACGGCAATGAGGGTATCCGTTTCGCTATCGAGGCAGGCGTCGACTCGGTGGAACATGTCAGTTTCCTCGATGAGGAGACCGCGCGCCTGGCAAAGGAGCGTGGTGTCTATCTGGCGCCGGACATCTACAACACCGAGTACACGCTCGCCGAAGGCGAGAAGAACGGTGTTCCCCAGGAGAATATCGACAAGGAGCGCATGGTCGGTGAGCGGCAGCGCGAGGCGTTTTCGATCGCGGTCAAGGCCGGCGCCAGGGTGGTTTTCGCCACCGATGCAGGCGTCTATCCGCACGGTGATAACGGCAAACAGTTCAGCCGCATGGTGCGCTTCGGCATGACTGAGGGGCAGGCCCTGCAGGCTGCGACCTGGCTCCCGGCCCAGTTGATCAAGCGCGACCACGAACTCGGTGTGGTAGCACCGGGTTACCTCGCGGATATCGTCGCGGTGGACGGCGACCCGCTGCAGGATATCAGCGAGCTCGAGGACGTCGACTTCGTCATGAAGGGCGGCGTGGTCTACAAGCAGCAGTAGCTTCCTCGGGGAAACCCACCCCTGCGTCGACCCGGGAGGCTAGCGCTCGCCCGCTTCTTCCTGGGCTTCGTCGAACTCCAGCGGCGTTTTCTCCCGCGGCGGCTCTACAAGCACCCCGACTGCGTTCTGACGTGTGTGTTCGATACCGATGTGATGGGTGGCGAACCCGGCCTGGACAACCTGGTTGAGCGCCATACCCAGAACACGTCCGCTGGTATTGGAGCGTATCTCGGCCCGCATGTTGGTGATCGGGTTGGTGACAGTCGCCAGCAATTCGCCCTCGGTCACCTCCTGCCCCAGCTCCACGTTGCTGAACACCATGCCGCCTGCGGGTGCCCGCTGCCATGTCGACGCGTGGTAGACCGGTTGCGGCTGCCCCCAGGGGTTGAAGCTGTCGATCATGTCGAGGTAATACAACAGGCCCTGGATCGCCTGTACGCTGTGGTTCACGCTGTCCTCGCTGAGGACCGTCGGCGCTCCGGCCTCGATAGTGATCGCGGGGATGCCCGCGTCCATGGCGGCACCGCGCAGGGTCCCGGCTGTTGCCTGGCTGTGCAACACCACGGTGGAGCTGAATCCGCGGGAGAGCTGGACCACCTCCGCCTGGGTGAGGTCACCGCGCACCTGGGGAAGGTTGGTGCGGTAGAATGATCCCGTGTGCAGGTCTACCAGCGCACCGCAATGGGCAATGATCTCCTCGAAGAACGAGTGGGCGACCCGCGATGCCAGGCTACCATCGGCGTTTCCGGGGAAATAGCGGTTGAGGTCACGCCGGTCGCTCAGGTAGCGGGAGCCACGCTTGAATCCCTGGAGATTGACGATGGGTACACCGATGACGGCGCCGTGCAGGCTTTTGGGGTCGAGGTCGTACATCACCCGGCGCACGGTCTCCACGCCGTTCAGCTCGTCACCGTGTATCGCCGCCGAGAGGCAGAGTGTCGGTCCGGTCTTGGTGCCGTTGACAACCAGTACCGGTGTGGCGCTGTAGATGCCTTCAAAGGAGTGGCTGGGAGACCAGGACAGTCGGGTGGAGCTCCCTGGGCTGACCCGGGTGCCGAGCAGAACCAGCGGTTTGGAGGCCGGCGGCAGGGGAGAATCGTCCCCCACACCGAGTATAGGCGGGTCAGCTGCGGGGCTCTCCTCAACTTCTTCGATTTCAGAGCCCCAGCTTGCGCTGGGTATAGCCAGGCAGGCAGTCAACAGAAGTGCCCGGGTGTAACGCATTTTTCATCCTGCCCGTGTAGCGGGCTATTGTAGTGTGGTGGGCCACCCCGGCGGCGAGTTTCGTGTTCTCGATGCACCACCCGTGGCGTCTTCCACGGGAGGTGTCGCGGTCGCAGCGCCGCGCGCGAGGCCGGATGTCCTGCCGCGCAGTCTACTCCAATGCAACTCCAACGGCGACTCCGCAAAGGTGACTTTCTGCCGGAATGTCAGGTTTTTGTGCCGGTTGCCGCCGCTTGCATTTCCCTGCCGGAGGTGGCCCGGCGCGCGTTACTTTTACCGGAAGAGGGCCCGGCTCCGAGGCCTCCCTGCCGATGGGTGCCGGGTCCCGGACAGGGTGGCGGCTGTGCTAGACTCCAGAAGGATTCGTTAAACCCACTACCCGCACTACGACCCAGAGGAGACCTGCGCAATGGCGAACGAGGGATACCACGAGCCGGTAAACGAATTGTCAGATGAGACCCGGGACATGCACCGCGCCATCATCTCACTAATGGAGGAACTGGAGGCCGTCGATTGGTACAACCAGCGTGTAGACGCCTGCAAGGACACCGATCTCAAGCGCATTCTCGAGCACAACCGCGACGAGGAGAAGGAACACGCCGCGATGGTGCTGGAGTGGATTCGCCGCAAGGATGCAACCTTCTCGGATGAGCTCAAGGACTACCTCTTCACGGACAAGGAAATCGCCCACGGCTAATCGCCAGCTCCCGGCGCGGCGGTAGTGACAAGTTGCCGCGATGGGTTTGCGTAGTCAGCACCCGTAGCGGGTCGATGGCGCACAAGGGCGTGAATTTGCCTGCCCCGGTGTCCCGGGCAATCCGGATCAGTCGCCGATCATGGCACTCAGGCCATCGGACTGGAATGCGTCGCGCAGTGCCAGCCTGATCGCTCCGGCGTTGTCCATTGCCAGGGCCTTGCGGGCCGTCTCCTGTGCTGTGCCCGCATCCATCTGCCTGATCATCCACCTGATCCTGGGCAGCTGTGCCGCACTCAGGCTGAGACTGCGCACACCGAGGCCGATCAGCAGGTAGGCGGCAGCGGGCTCCGATGCCATTTCGCCGCAAACGCTCACCGGTAATGCGGTGTCGGCGCAAATGCCGATGATACGTGCAACCTCATTCAGAACAGCGGGGTGCAGCGAGTCGTAGCGCGCGGAAATGCGGGCGTTATTGCGGTCCATCGCCAGCAGGTACTGGGTGAGGTCATTGGTTCCTATCGACACGAAGTCCAGTTTTTTGCGCCAGAACTTCAGTTGGGAGATGGCGGCCGGCACTTCGACCATGATGCCCACTGGCGGGCGCCGGGCCTGGATGCCCTCGGCATGCAACTGGTCGCAGACCTCATCAAGCAGCGAAGAGAACGCATCGAGCTCCGCCGTCGCGCTGACCATGGGCAGCAGCAGCCGGAGGCCATCGCCGCCTGCTCCGGCGCGCAGCACCGCTCGAAGCTGGGTAATCAGGAGTGAGCTGTTATCCAGGCAAAAACGGATGCCTCGCCAACCGAGCGCGGGGTTTTCCTCTTGAAACGGAAAGTAGGGCAGCGGTTTATCGCCGCCTATGTCCAGTATGCGCATGTACACGGGTTTCCCCGCATAGGCCTCCATCACCTGGGAGTACAACGCAACCTGCTGCTCTTCTGAGGGAAACGTCTCACTGACCATAAAGGGAATCTCGGTACGATAGAGTCCGAGCCCCTCGGCGCCGTTGGCGAGGCCGGGAGATATGTCCGCCAGCAGGCCGCTGTTGGCGAGCAGTTGCACCCGTTGTCCGTCACGGGTGATGCCCGGCTGATCGTGCACGCTGCGCATTTCGTCATGGAGCCTGGATTCAGCCTGGGCGAGACGCCTGTACTCCCGCAGCACCGCGTCGCTGGGCCTGAATATGCACTGACCGCTGTTGCCGTCGACAATACAGTGCTCGCCTTCGCTGATAGATCGGGGTTCTCCGATGCCCATGACCGCCGGAATGCCGAGGGCGTTTGCCAGCACCGCGGTGTGCGACAGGGTGGAGCCCTCGAAACATACGAT
The DNA here is from genome assembly GCA_963753815.1 of uncultured Gammaproteobacteria bacterium. GTDB lineage: Bacteria > Pseudomonadota > Gammaproteobacteria > Pseudomonadales > Halieaceae > CAVWDU01. The sequence goes on along the minus strand of CAVWDU010000003.1, from coordinate 345,462 downwards.
ACCGGCCAGTTCGCCGGCGCGGTGTCTGGCGAGGTCTGAGATACTGATCTGGCGGCCCACCAGCACCAATGGTTCCGTCTGGAAGTCGGGGGATGTTGTCTCGCCACTGTGTCCGCGCCAGCTCCGGTATAGTTTGTTGCCGAGGTGCTGGATATCCTCGTGGCGGGCCTGCAGGTAGGGGTCATCCATAGCCTTGAACAGATTGGCATAGTGCGCAATGACCGATCGCAGGGCTCCCGGGAGTGCATGGCCCGCTCGAATCGCCTGTTCCACACCGTGTACCAGCGACGGGTCCGCAAGCAGCATCTGGTAGGCATCGAACACGGCGCCGACTTCCTGCGAGAGTTCGGTCCCCAGCGCTGCCTGCTCTTCCTTTACATCCCTGCGAACAGCCGTCACGAGCGCGTGCCACTGGGCGACGCTGCCTTCAATATCTGTGCAGGGTGCATCGCTAACTGCGAGAAGGTCGTTGTCGTCAGTGAGGCGGGTTTGGCCGATACCGATGCCACTGGCGCCGCGCACCCCACAGACTGTCAGTGGGGTGTCCGCACCCGCGGCGAACAGCTCGCTCTCGCGACTGACAACCAGCGCCAGCTGCGCAGCCAGTGTGACCAGGAACGCCTGTTCCTCGTCGCCCAGTTCACGGGCTCGACGTGACTGGACGACGAGCACGCCGATCACATCTCCCGCGCGCACCAGGGGTACGCCGAAGAAGCTCTGGAACTCATCCTCGCCGGTGTCGGCGAGGTGAAGGAAGTCCGGGTGCGTCCGGGCGCTGGCGATACTGAGCTGTCTGCGAGATGCCACTACCCGCCCCACCAGGCCTTTGCCGGGGGGCAGGCGAGTGTGTCCGACCGACGCATTGCTGAGGCCGTGACTGGCCGCGAGTGTCATCCAGCCGTCCGGGGCGGCGAGGTAAAGGCTGCAGACATCGACGTGGACCGCCCGGGTGATTGAGTCCACGATCACCGCCACCTGCTGCCCGCCGTTCTCGGCTTCGGACGCAGCCTGTACGATACGGGTGAGTTCTAGCAGTACAGACATGCACGTGTCCTTTTCCTGTTGCGGCAGTTTAGAGCAAGCGTTGCGGTGACGACAGGGCTGGAGTCACGCATAGCCCGGCCGCTCGACGGCACGGATTCGCTTGGGTGCAGGGTGTTTGTCACTTAGAATGCACGACTGGCAGCAACCTGACCGGTGATCCCCGATGAATACGCCCCAGAACCCGACCAAGGCCGTGCTACAGGGTTGGCTGGAAGCCACTGACACCGAGTACCACCTCTGTGGAGAATGTGACGGGCTGCACATCAGTGAGCTGCAGTCATTGGAAGGCGTCGTCGATAGTCGCCTGTTCAGGGAGCGCTACGGCCTTCTGCTGACCACCGAGCTGGAAATCCGGCCGGTGGCTCTGCTGGCGGTGTCCGCCGATGTTGGCAGGCTGAACATGGACTTTCCCACGCTCAAGGTGTTTTTAGACGTCGTCGACGATGGCATGCCCCAGTTGGTGGCCGCGGGCATACTGCCGAGCGGGGGCGGTGTCAGCCGCGATCAGTTTGCCCAGTTTGTCAGGTTCACGGTCGAGAGCGTGGTGCGTCTGTTGGAGGAATGCAGGGAGCTCGACTACCTGTTCGTACTTCCCGAGGAGACCGCACCGCCCCCGTCCAGGGCGGTGCATTGAGCGACCGGGCGGGCCGCTGTTGAGCCCGCACACCCGGTCAAAAAATCTGTTCGATGATCGGTTTCTCTTCCGGCGGGACGGCGCTGTCTTGCATCGTTTCCAGGAGCGTTTGCAGTGCGTCCAGCTCAGGTGCCGACACCGACAGGGTGCTCGCTTCATCCAGCAGCGAGCGGGCGCTGGCCAGCTCACCGAGTTCAATGAGCTCCCGGCTTACGTCGGCATAGCGGCGCCCGAGACGCGCTTCCGACTCCGCCAGCCGCGGGTCTCCGGGACTCAGGCGTCGGGCGGCTTCAATGCGATAACGGGTAGGCTTCAGTGCCCTGGCAAGGCTGCGATATTCCTCTGCGGTGCCGCCGATCGGGTAAGGTTCGGAGAGTGTGTCCTCGATGTCGGACAGTAGAACCTCCGGGTCCTTTTCTTCCTCTATCAGGGTCAGCAGAAGTTCGTTCCTGGCCTCGCTGCTCGCCTCGCTGGCGAGGCTTGCGCGCATCTCGTCGAGCCGTGCCTGCAACTCGGCAAGGCGGGGGTAGGCAGGGTCGATCTCCGCCAGGTAGCCGATCTGGGTGGCAGCGAGGCCCAGTTGGCCCACGAGCAGCGAATTGTCGACGTAGTCGGCGGCGTAGCGGCGGCTGTTGTCCAGCCCTCGCTGCGCCACCGCGCTCCCCGGGCTCGACGCGAGCACGGCGCCGTAGATCTGGCCCAGCTTGCGAAAATTGCCGCTGTCCACCGCATCAGGACCACCGAGACCGGCCGCCATGGCGAGCAGTTCGTCGGCGGGCAGGTCCGGCAGTGGTTCCAGCGAGGTGTGCCCGCGCTCGGCTGCCTGTCGACTGGCCATGTCTTCCGCCGCGTCCTCGGCGGTTTCCTGATCGGATGGCTCCGCGGTTGCCTGGCCTGCCGAACCGGAGTCTGCATCGCCTTGCGCCTGTTCAAGCGCCAGCAGCGAGTCGCGCACGGTAGTGTTATCGGGTGCCAGCTCCACCCCCTGGCGCAGGTAGCGCTCTGCTTCGTCCAGGCGGTTGTCGCCAATGGCGGTCTGGGCCATGTGGGCGTAGCGGGTAGCCACCTTTTCCAGTCCTTGTAAAGCGGCTGCGTTGCCCGGGGAAAGCTCGAGTATGGAGCGATATTTCTCAACCGCATTGTTTCCCGACGGTGAGCTGAGGCGGTATTCCTCGATGTCTTTCTCGGCACTGGCGAGCAGTTGCTGCACCTTCGTTCCGTCGACGCCTGCCTGGGCTTTTACGATAGGCGCCTCCGTCACCGGGCCGGGCGACTCACCCGCGGCGCTGCGGTCGAGACCGGCGTCGGCCGTCACCGGCCCTGCTTCGACCGGCGGCGCCAGCGCCGCCGGCGCGGGGCTGGTCGGTGGACTGCGGAGGTAGGTTTGCCAGTAGTAGGCACCGCCTGCGGCGATGGCTGCCAGCAGCAGGGCCAGCACCCAGCCGGTAGTGGAGGACTTCGCGGCCGGCTTGATGGTTTGCGTCCGCCCGGCATCGCTGGGGTCGGCGCGCATGCCGGCGGTAGTGCGGCGCCGGGAGGTCCGGCGGGTGACCGGACGGGTTACCTGGTCGCGGGCTGCATGTTCGGCCGAGACGAGTCGTGTCTCCGGAGCATCCGGTGAGGGTAGGCCGGACTCTTCCCGCTCTGTGGAGCACTTGACAAAGGTCTCGGTGATGGTCGCCTGCTCGACGCTCTCGAGCCTGTCCAGGGCGTCGATCATCTCTTCGCCGGTCTGGAAGCGGTCATCCGGGTGCTTGGCCAGAGCCCGGTTGATGAACGCCTGGAAGCCCGTCAGCGCCGGGGGAAGTAACGGAATCGGGTCGTTGAGGTGCTTGATCGATGTCGCCAGGGCGGAAGGCGCGTCGTAGGGTACCTGGCCGCTCAGCATCTCGTAGACGATGATGCCGAGATTGTAGAGATCAGAGCGACCGTCTATCTCCTCTGCCCGGGCCTGCTCAGGGCTCATGTAGTGAGGTGTGCCCATGACCGTGCCGATAACGGTCATCTGGGTCGCCGATTGCGTGTCCCTGGCGATGCCGAAATCGGTTATGACCGGGCTGTTGTCTTCACGAAACAGGATGTTCTCCGGCTTGATGTCGCGGTGTACGAAGTTTTTACTGGCGGCGTAGTGAAGACCGCTGGCAATGTCGCGGACGATGTTCAGTGCTTCGGCAAGGGGAAGACCATTCTGCAGCAGGGTGCGCAGGTCGCCGTTGGGCAGGTATTCCATGGACATGTAGTGGAGGTCGCCCTGCGTGCCCACGTCGAACACGGGGACGAAGTTGCGGTGTGACATCTGGGCGACGATGCGGGCCTCGCGGAGGAACCGGGAGCCGAAGCTGGGGTCCGGGGCGAGGTGCTCGGCCATCACCTTGAGCGCGACCAGACGGCCGAAAGTCTCCTGCTCGGCGAGATAGACGGAGGCCATGCCGCCGGTGCCGAGGCGGCGCTTGATGGTATAGCCCGGAACGTCTGGGTAGTTCATGATTGGTCGGAGAGGGTCCAGCGGGTTAGTGAGCAGCCGCTAGAATAGACGCTTTGGGTCTTGCATAGAAGGTGCTGCGACTGAAATCACCGGCTTATCGGCGAGTGTTCACGGCGGCGCTGATTATTATTGCAACAACAGGTTGACAAAGGTGTTGGCCGTCTGGACAATATGCCGCCTTTCGGAGGGGTTCCCGAGTGGCCAAAGGGATCAGACTGTAAATCTGACGCGAAAGCTTCGGTGGTTCGAATCCACCCCCCTCCACCAGGTTGAGAGAGGAAGTGCTGTTGTTGCCTGGTGGGTTGTGGGTCCGGATTCAGGATCGATCAGGTAAATGCCAACGGCGGACTCTGACGTCGCGGCCCACAGGGGCCGTGTGCGCCGTCACCGGGGACATGGCTGCAAATCCCTGATTTCAACGTTGCGGAAGGACGTGGGTTCAGCTGAGCGGTCACGGCGGCGGCAACGAGTAGAAGTATTGTTCAGGTTAAATGCTGGCGCGGGGCATGCTCGGCGGCCGGTGCCCCGGGTAAGAGTCCGGGGCGATCGAGTGTGTAGCGGGTATAGTTTAATGGTAGAACCTCAGCCTTCCAAGCTGATGATGCGGGTTCGATTCCCGCTACCCGCTCCATGGTTGGAAGGGTAGCGCTCATATAGCTCAGTCGGTAGAGCACTTCCTTGGTAAGGAAGAGGTCACCGGTTCAAATCCGGTTATGAGCTCCACTTTCACGGTGGCGACGGCAAGAGGGTCAGCCGCGCCGGATAGGTATATTGCGTCGCATCATGAAAAGTATCGTTTAACTTTCAGGTTAGGCTCAGGCCGGTGCTCTAGGAGACTGTCGTAATGGCAAAGGAAACATTTGAACGTACCAAGCCCCACGTGAACGTGGGCACGATCGGACACGTTGACCACGGTAAGACGACGCTGACGGCGGCGCTGACACGCGTCTGCGCGGAAGCCTATGGCAGTGGTGCGGCGGTGGCGTTTGACGGTATCGACAACGCGCCGGAAGAGAAGGAGCGTGGCATCACGATCGCGACCTCGCACGTTGAGTACGATTCGCCGACGCGTCACTACGCGCACGTGGACTGTCCGGGACACGCGGACTACGTGAAGAACATGATCACGGGTGCGGCGCAGATGGACGGTGCGATCCTGGTGTGTGGGGCGACGGACGGTCCGATGCCGCAGACGCGAGAGCACATTCTGCTGTCACGCCAGGTGGGTGTTCCGTACATCGTGGTGTTCCTGAACAAGGCGGACCTGCTGGCCGAGGACTGCGGCGGAGCGGACTCCGAGGAATACGAGGAGATGAAGGAACTGGTCGAGATGGAGCTGCGTGAGCTGCTGGACCAGTACGAGTTTCCGGGCGACGACACGCCGATCATCTGCGGTTCGGCGCTGATGGCGCTGGAAGGCAAGGACGATAACGAGCTGGGCACGACGGCGGTGAAGACGCTGGTGGAGACGCTGGATTCGTACATTCCGGAGCCGGAGCGTGCGATTGACCAGCCGTTCCTGATGCCGGTAGAGGACGTGTTCTCTATCTCGGGTCGTGGCACCGTGGTAACGGGCCGTGTTGAGCGTGGCGTGATCAAGGTCGGCGAAGAGATCGAGATTGTCGGTATCAAGGACACCCAGACGACGACCTGCACGGGCGTTGAGATGTTCCGCAAGCTGCTGGACGAAGGTCGGGCGGGTGAGAACGTGGGTGTGCTGTTGCGCGGCACGAAGCGTGACGAGGTTGAGCGTGGCCAGGTGCTGGCGAAGCCGGGCAGTGTCAAGCCGCACACCAAGTTTGAGGCAGAGGTTTATATTCTGTCGAAGGAAGAGGGCGGTCGTCACACGCCGTTCTTCAAGGGTTACCGTCCGCAGTTTTACTTCCGTACGACGGACGTGACGGGTGCGGTGGAGCTGCCGGAAGGTGTCGAGATGGTGATGCCGGGCGACAATGTGCAGATGGTGGCGACATTGATTGCGCCGATTGCGATGGAAGACGGCTTGCGTTTCGCGATCCGCGAGGGTGGCCGCACGGTCGGCGCCGGCGTGGTCGCGAAAATCATCGAGTAAGCGTCTCACCGCCCGGATATCCGGGCGATGGGATGGCCGGGGGCGGGTGTCAAACCCGTCCCCGTTGTTGTATTGGGGAGAGATACAGGCCAGTAGCTCAATTGGCAGAGCAGCGGTCTCCAAAACCGCAGGTTGGGGGTTCGATTCCCTCCTGGCCTGCCATTTTATGGCAGGACTCAAGGCGCGGCTGCGAGGCAGGGCGCGCCCGCCCTGCCGGCACGGTGCCGGTAGAGATTACTTCGAAAGAGTGCAGTAAATGAGTGTGGAAGCAACCACCAGTCGATTCGACACGGTAAAGTGGCTCGTGGTCACGGTGCTCGTGGCTATCGCTGTGGTGGGCAACAGTTACTTCGCCGACGAGTCGTTGCTGTACCGGGTGCTTGGAATTCTGGTTCTCGCCGTTATCGCCGGTTTCGTGGCGCTGCAGACCGCCAAGGGTGCGGCATTGTGGACGCTGATCAAGGGCTCGCGAACCGAAATTCGCAAGGTGGTCTGGCCCACCCGGCAGGAGACCGTACAGACCACGATGATCGTGGTGCTCTTCGTCCTGGTGGTCGCGCTGTTCCTGTGGGGGCTGGATTCCCTGCTCGGATGGCTGGTGTCGCTGGCAATTGCCTGATCGACGGAAGGTGTAAGGAATGGCAATGCGTTGGTACGTGGTTCACGCCTACTCGGGCTACGAGAAAAAAGTGGCGACGGCTCTAAAGGAGCGGATAGAACTGCATTCCATGCAGGACCGCTTTGGCGAGGTGCTGGTTCCCACAGAGGAAGTGATCGAAATGCGCGCCGGGCAGAAGCGACGTAGCGAACGGAAGTTTTTCCCCGGATACGTTCTTGTGCAGATGGAACTGGACGACGATACCTGGCACCTGGTGAAGGAGACGCCCAGGGTCATGGGCTTCATCGGCGGTAAGGCCGATGCGCCGGCGCCGATCACCGAGGCTGAAGCGGCGTCCATCCTGCAGCGGGTCGAAGAGGGCGTGGAGGCGCCACGGCCCAAGACGCTGTTCGAGCCGGGGGAGATGGTTCGGGTCATCGATGGGCCGTTCAATGATTTCAACGGCGTCGTGGAAGAGGTCAACTACGAGAAGAGCCGCCTCAATGTCGCGGTCCTGATCTTTGGCCGTTCCACGCCGGTAGAACTGGAGTTCGGCCAGGTCGAGAAGGCCTGATCGAATCCATAGGGGGTCAGAGCCCCGCAAGCGATACCTGTCTTCGTGGGCTCTGGCCCCGCGACGGACACATCAAATGGGGAGCCCGAGCGCGAGTCAGCCCCGGCTGAATCAAAGTGACGGCGTTTGTACCCGGGAGAGTACTCATGGCGAAGAAAGTAGAAGCTTACATCAAGCTGCAGGTGCCAGCAGGCCAGGCGAACCCCAGCCCGCCGGTGGGTCCGGCGCTGGGCCAGCACGGTGTGAATATCATGGAATTCTGCAAGGCATTCAATGCCGAGACCCAGGGCACCGAGCCCGGGCTGCCGATTCCGGTCGTGATCACGGTTTACAGTGATCGTTCGTTCACGTTCATCAAGAAGACACCGCCGGCGGCCGTGCTGTTGCGCAAGGTGGCCAAGATCAAGAAGGGCTCGGGTACGCCCAATACCCACAAGGTGGGCAAGGTGAATCGCGCCCAGCTTGAGGAAGTAGCCACCCAGAAGTGGCCTGATCTCACCGCGGCTGATATGGATGCAGCTGTGCGGACGATTGCTGGCAGTGCACGGTCCGCCGGCATTGACGTAGAGGGGGTGGTCTGATGAGCAAGCTATCGAAGCGCGTGCGCGCGATCCGGGAAAAGGTCGAGCCCGGCAAGGCCTACCCGCTGGAAGAGGCTGTTGCGCTGTTGAAAGAGTGCGCTACCGCCAAGTTCGACGAAACCCTGGAGGTGGCGGTTAACCTGGGTGTTGACGCGCGTAAATCTGATCAGGGTGTGCGTGGCGCAACCACGCTTCCCCACGGTACAGGCAGCGATGTCCGGGTGGCGGTATTCACCCAGGGCGATGCTGCGGAAAAAGCCCGGGCCGCAGGCGCGGATCTCGTGGGTATGGAAGAGCTCGCCGAAGAGATCAAGGGCGGGATGATGGATTTCGACGTGGTGATCGCGTCGCCTGACGCGATGCGGGTGGTGGGCCAGTTGGGTCAGCTGCTCGGCCCGCGCGGCCTGATGCCCAACCCCAAGACCGGTACGGTTACGCCTGACGTCGAGACCGCCGTGCGCAATGCCAAGGCTGGCCAGATTCGTTACCGTACCGATAAGAACGGGATCGTTCACGGTGGTATCGGCAAGATCGGGTTTGAGCCTGATGCCATCCGCGGCAACCTGGAGGCAGTGCTCGCCGATCTCAGGAAGGGCAAGCCCGCCGCGTCCAAGGGTGTGTATTTGAAGAAGATCACGCTGTCCACGACGATGGGCCCGGGCGTGATCATCGACCAGGGGTCGATAGAAGCCTGATCGGGTGGCCCCGCTCAGGGGCTGCCCATCACGACCTGCCAGGGACTGGCGGGTGGTAGATCGGAGAGGCGGTTTGCCTCGCCGGTCCACTTTGAGGTCTTTGGAGAAGGCTGGGACTATTGCTGTCCGCTGTAGCTGAGAACTGAAGGCCATCAAAGACCGTAGGAGACCTGTTGGGTTGTTTTGCAGCGGGTCTTAATCACGGCGGTTCCGCGGGGGACTCCGTATCCTACGCAGATGGTGGTGTGTGTTCACCACGCCGAGCGGTGCCCGGATAGGTTTGCGGGCACTCTACTTAGCAATCCAGGAGAAATGCCAGTGGCAATAGGACTCGAAGACAAGAAAGCGATCGTAGCTGAAGTTAACGAGACTGCCACCAGTGCCCTGTCCCTCGTTATCGCCGATGCACGTGGCGTGACGGTGGATGGAATGACGGCCTTGCGCAAAGATGCGCGCGACAATTCAGTGACCCTCCGCGTAGTGCGGAACACACTGGCCAAGCGCGCCTTGCTGGGCACCGACTACGAGTGTGTCAACGACTCGTTGGCGGGGCCTTCGCTATTCGGGTTTTCGATGGAAGACCCGGGTGCGGCTGCCCGTCTGTTCAAGGACTTCGCCAAGGAAAACGAAGCCTTTGAAGTTAAAGCACTGGCGGTAAGCGGCCAGATACTGGGTGCAGAACAGTTGGATGTACTGGCTACACTGCCGACGCGTGACCAGGCACTCTCGATGTTGATGAGTGTCATGAAGGCGCCGGCGACCAAGCTGGTTCAAACGATGAACGAAGTACCTGGAAAACTGGTTCGCACGCTCGCAGCAGTACGCGATCAGAAAGAAGCGGCGGCTTGAGCCTCCGTTAGCGATATTTACTCAGCCAAGTAAGGAGATAGTAGTCATGGCTCTGTCCAAAGACGATATTTTGAATGCAATTGCCGATATGAGTGTCATGGAGATTGTCGAGCTCATCGAAGCAATGGAAGAAAAGTTTGGTGTCACGGCTGCGGCAGCAGTTGCCGCCGCTCCGGCAGCCGCAGCAGGCGATGCCGGTGCAGCTGCCGAGGAGCAGACCGAGTTCGACGTGGTCCTGACCGCCGCAGGCGAGAAGAAGGTCAACGTCATCAAGGTCGTTCGCGCGATCACCGGCCTGGGCCTCAAGGAAGCAAAAGGCCTGGTCGACGGTGCACCGTCACCGATCAAGGAAGGTGCCAGCAAGGAAGAAGCCGAGGACGTCAAGAAGCAGCTTGAAGAAGCCGGCGGCAGCGTCGAGCTCAAGTAAGCTCGACCATTGTCCGGCGCAAGCCGGATGGGAACAAGGCTGGTGGGCTCGACAAGCCACCGGCCTTTTCCCGCTTCATGGAAAGATTTTTCCAGGCTCGGTGAATACCGGTCCTGGAGTAGGGGCGTGACCGTGCGTCGCTTGTTACCCGAGTCACTGCCGGCAGGTGCCGCGCCGGCCGGGCGACAAGCGCGAGATCGCTGCAGAAACAACGCTGGGGAGTATTGATGCCTTACTCGTACACTGAGAAAAAACGTATTCGCAAGGACTTCGGCACCATGCCGAAGGTAATGGATCTTCCTTACCTGCTTGCAATCCAACTGGATTCCTACCGGAAGTTTACCCAGCAGGGTGTGCCCCTGGCCGAGCGGGGCGACTACGGACTGCACGCGGCCTTCAAGTCGGTGTTCCCGATTGTCAGTTACAGCGGCAACGCGGCCCTGGAGTACGTCGATTATGCGCTGGGGACTCCCGTATTCGACGTCAATGAATGCCAGCTGCGTGGTGTGACCTACTCCTGCTCGCTGCGAGTCAAGGTGCGGCTCATCATCTACGACAAGGAGTCGTCCAACAAGACCATCAAGGATATCAAGGAGCAGGAAGTCTACATGGGGGAAATCCCCCTGATGACCGAGAACGGGACGTTTGTCGTCAACGGCACCGAGCGCGTTATCGTTTCCCAGCTCCACCGGTCCCCGGGGGTGTTCTTTGACCACGATAAGGGCAAGACGCACTCGTCCGGCAAACTGCTTTACTCGGCGCGCGTGATTCCCTACCGCGGCTCATGGCTGGATTTCGAATTCGACCCGAAAGACCAGGTTTTCGTCCGCATCGACCGGCGCCGGAAGCTGCCGGCGACGATACTGCTGCGCGCGCTGGGTTATGGGACCGAGGAAATCCTCGAATTGTTCTTTGACTTCAACACATTCCACCTCGGCAAGGATGACAGCTACACCATGGCCCTGATTCCCGAGCGCCTGCGTGGCGACGTGGCCGCCTTCGAGATCAAGGCCGGGAAGAAGCTCATTGTGGAGGAAGGTCGGCGCATTACCGCGCGACACATCAGTCAGCTGGAAGAGGCCAAGGTCAGCAAACTGGAGATTCCCAAGGAGTACCTCTACGGCCGGGCACTGGCCAAAAACGTGGTCGACAAGGAATCCGGTGAAGTCCTGGTCGAGTGCAACACCGAGCTGACGGAAGAGGTCTTACAGCAGCTGTTAGAGGCCGGCGTAAAGGAAATCGAGACGATATACACCAATGATCTCGATTGCGGCCCGTTTATCTCGGATACGCTGCGCCAGGACACGACCCGCAATGAGCTCGAGGCGCTGGTGGAAATCTACCGGATGATGCGTCCCGGCGAGCCCCCGACCAAGGAGTCGGCGGAAAACCTGTTCCAGAATCTGTTTTTCTCCGCAGACCGTTACGATCTGTCCGCCGTGGGACGGATGAAGTTTAACCGTCGTCTCGGCCGGGAGGAGGCCGTGGGTTCGGGCGTTCTCGACAAGCAGGACATCGTCGATGTGCTCAAGACGCTGGTCGATATCCGTAATGGCAAGGGCATCGTCGACGACATCGACCACCTCGGGAACCGCCGGGTGCGCTCGGTTGGGGAGATGGCGGAGAACCAGTTCCGCGTGGGTGTGGTGCGGGTCGAACGCGCCGTGAAAGAGCGCCTGTCAATGGCAGAGAGTGAAGGACTGATGCCTCAGGACCTGATCAATGCCAAGCCGGTCTCTGCTGCGGTCAAGGAGTTCTTCGGGTCCAGTCAGCTGTCACAGTTCATGGACCAGAACAACCCGCTCTCAGAGGTCACTCACAAGCGCCGGGTCTCTGCACTCGGGCCGGGCGGCCTGACGCGCGAACGCGCCGGCTTCGAGGTGCGCGACGTGCACCCGACGCACTACGGCAGGGTCTGTCCGATCGAGACGCCGGAAGGGCCGAACATCGGCCTGATCAATTCGCTGGCCACCTATGCCCGCACCAACGAGTACGGATTTCTCGAGAGCCCCTACCGACGCGTCGTCGACGGCGTGGTCACCGACGAGATCGACTACCTGTCGGCGATCAATGAGGCCGAGCATGTCATCGCTCAGGCGTCAGCGGAGCTCAATGACAAGAATCAGTTCGTGGAAGACCTGATTGCCGTGCGGACGATGAATGAATTCACCGTCATGCCCCCCGATCGTGTCGACTACATGGACGTATCACCCAAGCAGGTTGTCTCGGTAGCGGCGGCACTGATCCCGTTCCTCGAGCACGATGACGCCAACCGCGCATTAATGGGGTCAAACATGCAGCGCCAGGCGGTACCGACGCTGGTCAGCGACAAGCCGTTGGTCGGCACCGGCATCGAACGCCACGTAGCGGCTGACTCCGGTGTCTGTGTCGTTGCGCGTCGCTCCGGTGTGATCGACTCCGTGGATGCCAGCCGCATCGTGGTTCGGGTCGATAACAAGGACGTGGGTGTGGATGAGGCTCCGGTTGATATCTACAACCTGACCAAGTACACGCGGTCCAACCAGAATACGTGTATCAACCAGCGGCCGATTGTCCGTGAGGGCGATACCGTGGCGCGTGGCGACATCCTCGCCGACGGCCCCTCGATAGATCTGGGTGAGCTGGCGCTCGGCCAGAACATGCGCATCGCGTTCATGCCCTGGAACGGCTACAACTTCGAGGACTCCATACTGGTGTCCGAGCGGGTGGTCACGGAGGATCGCTTCACGACTATTCACATCCAGGAGCTGACCTGTATCGCCCGGGACACCAAACTGGGTCCCGAGGAAATCTCATCCGATATACCGAACGTCGGTGAGAGCGCCCTGGGTAAGCTGGACGAGTCCGGCATTGTTTACATCGGCGCTGAAGTCGATGCCGGGGATATTCTGGTGGGCAAGGTGACACCGAAGGGTGAAACCCAGCTGACCCCGGAAGAGAAGCTATTGCGGGCGATATTCGGCGAAAAGGCGTCGGACGTGAAAGACACGTCTCTGCGGGTGCCCTCCAGCACCAAGGGCACGGTTATCGATGTCCAGGTATTTACCCGCGACGGCCTGGAGAAAGACGCCAGGGCGCTGCAGATCGAGAAGGACCAGCTGGACGATTACCGCAAAGACCTCAAGGAAGAATACCGGATTTTCGAGGATGCGACTTTTGCCCGGCTTGGCAACCTGCTCAAGGGACACAAGGTCGTCAGTGGCGGCCCACCCAAGGGTACGGCACTGACCCAGAAGGTGCTCGCGGAACTGGACCATGATCAGTGGTTCAAGCTCAAGCTTGCCGACGCTGAACTCAACGAAGCGCTGGCGTCCGCGCAGCGCCAACTCGAAGAGCAAACCAAGCTGCTCGAGGAACGCTTCGAGGACAAGAAGCGCAAGCTGCAAAGCGGCGACGACCTGGCACCGGGTGTTCTCAAGATCGTCAAGGTCTATCTCGCCATCAAGCGTCGCATCCAGCCCGGCGACAAAATGGCGGGCCGTCACGGCAACAAGGGTGTTATCTCGGTCATCATGCCGGTGGAGGACATGCCTTACGACGAGAAGGGCGAGCCGGTGGATATCGTGCTCAACCCGCTCGGCGTCCCGTCGCGGATGAACGTGGGCCAGATTCTCGAGACCCACCTCGGGATGGCGGCCAAGGGCCTCGGCGAGAAGATCGACGCCATGATCCGTGATCAACGCAAGATTGCCGAAATGCGGGGTTTCCTGGAGTCGATTTACAACAACGGGGCCGGGCGTACCGAGGATATCGCGTCGCTGAGCGATGAAGAGATCATGCAGCTCGCTGGCAACCTCGTCGGTGGTGTGCCGATGGCAACGCCCGTATTCGACGGGGCGGCCGAAGAGTCCATCAAGGAACTGCTCAAGCTCGCGGATATGCCCGAGAGCGGCCAATTCACACTGTACGATGGGCGCACCGGCGAGGCCTTCGACCGGCCGGTGACGGTGGGCTACATGTACATGCTCAAGCTCAACCACCTGGTGGATGACAAAATGCATGCACGTTCGACCGGATCCTACAGTCTGGTCACCCAGCAGCCGCTCGGCGGCAAGGCCCAGTTCGGTGGCCAGCGCTTCGGTGAAATGGAGGTGTGGGCACTTGAGGCTTACGGTGCCGCCTACACGCTGCAGGAAATGTTGACCGTGAAGTCAGACGATGTTGCCGGGCGCACCAAGATGTACAAGAACATCGTCGATGGCGATCACCGAATGGAACCGGGCATGCCCGAGTCCTTCAATGTGTTGGTTAAGGAAATACGCTCGTTGGGTATCGATATCGAGCTGGAAAGCGACTGACCGACCGTGATTGGACTCTATGCAGGTGCGCTGCCTGGCGGCGCACCCGGAATTGAATACCTCGTGGAGGATAGGCCTTGAAAGACTTACTGAATCTGCTCAAGTCGCAGGGACAAACAGAAGAGTTCGATGCGATACGCATCGGCTTGGCCTCACCGGAAATGATCCGTTCGTGGTCTTTCGGTGAAGTGAAAAAACCTGAAACAATCAATTACCGTACATTCAAGCCAGAGAGGGACGGCTTGTTCTGCGCCAAGATCTTCGGGCCGGTGAAGGACTACGAGTGTCTGTGTGGCAAGTACAAGCGGCTCAAGCACCGGGGCGTCATCTGTGAGAAGTGCGGAGTGGAAGTGGCTCTGGCCAAGGTGCGTCGCGAGCGCATGGGCCACATCGAGCTGGCCAGCCCGGTTGCTCACATCTGGTTCCTGAAATCCCTGCCGTCCCGTATCGGGCTGCTGCTCGACATGACGCTGCGGGATATTGAGCGCGTTCTCTATTTTGAGTCGTACGTGGTGACAGATCCGGGTATGACCACTCTGGAGCTGGGGCAACTGCTGTCCGACGAGCAGTACTACGAGGCCATGGAGGAGTTCGGCGACGAGTTCTCTGCCAAGATGGGTGCCGAGGCCGTCCAGGACCTCATGATGCAGCTCGACCTGACCCAGGAGATCGCCACCCTGCGTGAAGAGATCCCCGCTACCAACAGCGAGACCAAGATCAAGAAGCTGTCCAAGCGGCTGAAGCTGATGGAGGCTTTCGCCAATTCCGGCAACAAGCCGGAGTGGATGGTGCTCAACGCGCTGCCCGTGCTGCCGCCGGACCTGCGCCCGCTGGTCCCGCTGGACGGTGGCCGTTTTGCGACCTCCGACCTCAATGACCTCTATCGGCGTGTGATCAATCGCAACAACCGCCTGAAGAGACTGCTGGACCTCAATGCCCCGGATATCATCGTACGCAACGAGAAGAGGATGCTGCAGGAGTCGGTGGATGCCCTGCTCGATAACGGCCGTCGCGGCCGTGCGATCACCGGGTCCAACAAGCGCCCGTTGAAGTCCCTGGCAGACATGATCAAAGGTAAGCAGGGCCGGTTCCGGCAGAACCTGCTCGGAAAGCGGGTCGACTATTCCGGCCGGTCCGTCATCGTGGTAGGTCCGACCCTGCGACTGCACCAGTGTGGCCTGCCGAAGAAAATGGCGCTGGAGCTGTTCAAGCCGTTTATTTTCGGCAAGCTGGAGACTCGCGGGCTGGCGACCACAATCAAGGCCGCCAAGAAGATGGTCGAGCGCGAACCGCCGGAGGTCTGGGATATCCTGGCCGAGGTCATTCGCGAGCACCCGGTTCTGCTCAACCGGGCGCCGACCCTTCACCGACTGGGCATTCAGGCGTTCGAGCCGGTGCTGATCGAGGGCAAAGCCATCCAGCTGCACCCGCTGGTGTGCGCGGCTTACAACGCCGACTTCGACGGTGACCAGATGGCAGTGCACGTGCCGTTGACCCTGGAAGCCCAGCTCGAGGCGCGGGCATTGATGATGTCCACCAACAACATTCTCTCGCCGGCCAACGGGGAGCCGATCATCGTGCCGTCCCAGGACGTGGTGCTGGGCCTTTACTACATGACCCGTGAGCGCGTGAACGCACCGGGTGAGGGCACCGTGTTCGCAGATGTCTCCGAAGTGCATCGGGCATACGTGGGCAGGCACGCCCACCTCCAGGCCCGGGTTAAGGTAAGGATTTCCCAGGTGGTGCACACCGATGAAGGCGAGCGCGAGGAGAGCACGTTTATCGCTGAAACCACGGTTGGCCGCGCCCTGCTGTGGGAGATCGTGCCCGCGGGCATCTCCTTCGAGATGGTCAATCAGCCGATGGCGAAGAAGGCGATCTCCCGCATCATCAACCAGTGCTATCGCGCGGTGGGGCTGAAGGCAACCGTCATTTTTGCCGACCGTCTCATGTATATGGGCTATGACTACTCCACCCGGTCGGGTTCGTCTATCGGTGTCAATGACTTCGAGATTCCGGCCGAGAAAACCGCGCTCATCAACAGCGCCGATGAGGAAGTCAAGGAGATCGAGAACCAGTACGCGCAGGGTCTGGTAACGCAGGGCGAAAAGTACAACAAGGTGATCGATATCTGGTCCCGGGCCAACGACCTGGTATCGAAGTCGATGATGGAAGGACTTTCCAAGGAAACGGTGATCAATCGCGACGGCGAGGAGGAGGAGCAGGCCTCGTTTAACTCCGTGTATATCTATGCCGATTCCGGCGCACGGGGCTCGCCCGCACAGATTCGCCAGCTCGCCGGTATGCGCGGTCTTATGGCCAAGCCAGATGGGTCGATTATCGAAACGCCTATCACTGCGAATTTCCGCGAGGGACTTAACGTCCTGCAGTATTTCATCTCGACCCACGGAGCGCGTAAGGGCCTGGCGGACACGGCGCTGAAGACGGCCAACTCCGGGTATCTCACGCGTCGCCTGGTGGACGTCGCGCAGGATCTCGTTGTGACCGAGGTCGATTGCGGCACCGCGCAGGGGCTGCTTATGACGCCTGTGATCGACGGTGGTGACATCATCGAGTCCCTCGGGGACCGGGTGCTGGGCCGGGTGGTCGCAAGCGACGTATTGCGACCCGGTTCGGACGACGAAATCGCCATCACCGCGGGTACCATGCTCGATGAACTCTGGATCAAGCGGCTTGAGGAAATGGGCATTGACGAGATCGAGGTGCGCTCGCCGATCACCTGTGAAACACGCCACGGCATCTGTTCCGCCTGCTACGGGCGGGACCTCGCCCGCGGCCACCGGGTTAACATGGGCGAGGCGATCGGTGTCGTGGCAGCCCAGTCGATCGGCGAACCCGGCACCCAGCTGACGATGCGGACGTTCCACATTGGCGGTGCGGCGTCGCGGGCAACGGCCCAGGACAACATCCAGGTAATGAATGATGGCACGGTGCGCTTGCATAACCTGAAGTCGGTGGAACGTACCGACGGATGCCTGGTGGCCGTGTCGCGCTCAGGCGAGTTGTCGCTGCTGGATACGCGGGGTCGTGAGAGGGAGCGCTACAAGCTGCCTTATGGCGCCGTGATTCGGGTGAAGGACGATACCGCAGTCAGCGCCGGCGATGTTGTGGCCAGCTGGGATCCGCATACGCACCCGATCATCACCGAGGTGGCGGGAACGGTCAAGTTCAGCGGGATGGAGGAGAACATTACCATCAAACGCCAGACTGACGAACTGACCGGCCTCTCCAGCATTTCGGTGATGGATTCGGGCGAGCGGCCTGCTGCAGGCAAGGATATACGCCCCGCGGTGAGCCTGGTCGACGACAAGGGCAAGGAACTGTGCCTGGCCGGCACCAACGTTCCTGCGCACTATTTCCTGCCAGCCCACGCCATGGTCAGCCTGGAGAACGGGGCAGGGGTCGAGGCCGGTGACGTCATCGCCCGTATCCCGCAGGAGGGTTCCAAGACGCGGGATATCACCGGTGGTCTGCCGCGGGTGGCGGACCTGTTCGAGGCGCGCAAACCGAAGGAGCCGGGGATTCTTGCCGAGATTTCCGGTACCGTCAGTTTCGGTAAGGAAACCAAGGGCAAGCGGCGCCTGGTGATCACACCGACGGACGGCTCGGCGCTGCCTGACGGCTCGGACCACTATGAAGCCCTGATTCCCAAGTGGCGTAACCTCTCGGTGTTTGAAGGGGAGTACGTGGAGAAAGGCGAAGTGGTGTCCGAAGGGCCGCCCAGCCCGCACGACATCCTGCGCCTCAAGGGCATCGAGGAACTGGCCAAGTACATTGTCAACGAGATCCAGGAGGTCTACCGTCTCCAGGGTGTGAAGATCAATGACAAGCACATCGAAGTCATCGTTCGCCAGATGCTGCGCAAGGTGGTGATCACCACGCCAGGCGACTCAACCCTGATCAAGGGAGAGCAAGTGGAGTTCACCACCCTGCTTGAAGAAAATGAGCGACTGCTGGCTGAAAACCTCGTTCCGGCGTCTGGAGAGCGCGAGCTGCTGGGCATTACCAAGGCCTCGCTGGCGACCGAGAGTTTCATCTCTGCGGCCTCCTTCCAGGAGACGACGAGGGTGCTGACGGAAGCGGCGGTTACCGGAAAGCGGGACTACCTCCGCGGTCTCAAGGAGAACGTTGTCGTCGGTCGCCTGATCCCTGCCGGCACCGGGCTTGCCTACCACGAGGAGCGGCGACGCACTCGCGAGGGGGCTGGGGAAATGGCGGTCTCGGCGCAGGAGATCGAGGCTGCATTGACCGAGGCGCTGCGCGCGGACGACTGACGCTGTCGCGGCGGGTCGCTGCGAGGCGGCATGCACCCATTGAAAACGGAGGCCATCGGCCTCCGTTTTTTTTTAAGTTCAGTTGGGTATTGCTCACTCCATGTTGCCCGCGGGAAACTTTTCAGTGGTGTCTGCCCCCGGACACTCGAAGCTGCAACCGTACATCCTGCTGCCAGGCGAATTTTATTTGCCTCTTTAATACCCTATTCGGATTCTTGGACTATTGTTAGACAACGCGCCTGTGTCCGTCTGGGACCGGGCGTTTCCCAATAGATCTGATAAGGAAGGAACCATGCATAAAATCAGGATACTCGTGACTGCGATAGCGGCGTCGCTTGTCAGTGTTGCGTCGGTAGCGCAGGAAAATAAAGGAGAGGAGGCGGTAGAGCAGCCGATTGTGCCGGTAGAAATCTTCACCTGTAACTGGCGTAAAGGGAAGGACGAGGGCGATCTCGCCAAGCTGAATGCCAGGCTGAAGACGATGATGGACAAGGACAACGCCCCCTACTCGGCGTGGACACTGACACCCCAGTTCCGGGCGGGCGAGGACGGGTTCGATATCGCCTGGCTGGGTTCATGGACCAGTGGCGCCGCCATGGGCGGCATGGTCGACAGCCGCGGCAGTGGCGAGGCCGCCGAGTTGTTCAGCAATTACAACGAGGTTGTGGACTGTTCGGGCGGGCACATGCTGATGTCGGCCGTCACCGTGCATGCGCCCGACGGTCCTCCTGACGACGGCCTGGTGATGTTCTCGAGTTGCACGGTCGACGAGGACAGCAATATGGATGCGGCGATGAAGGCGCATGCCAAAGCATCGGCCGACATCCGGGCTCGCGGTCCCAAGGGCGCCTCCTGGCTGTTTCATCCCGCCCTGGGCTTCGGCGAAACCGACTTTGACTATTACATGGTCGTCGCCATGCCGAACTATGCCGAACTGGGCAAAACGTTTGACATCTTCATGAATGGCGGGGGCTGGGCCGCCCGGCAGAAGATCTACGACGGTGTGGTCAGTTGTGACAGCCCCCGTGTGTATGACGCCAAACTGGTGCGAAAACCCGCATCGAGCTAAGCCCTCCCGCGGTTCGGGCCGGTCGAGCCTCTTTGCTTGACTCGGCCCCACCGCATCTATAGAATGCCGCCTCCTCTTCAGGGGGGTGTCTTCGCACGTCCGGTGAGTCCCGAATTAAACCGCTGCGAAAACCGTCCCCGGCCGGGGAGCTGGTGTTTGCGCCGGTCAATCATACGATCTGTTTTGGAGTTTTAACTGAATGGCAACGATCAACCAATTGGTCCGTAAGCCGAGGAAGCGCAAGGTCGAGAAAAGCGACGTGCCTGCGCTGCAGAGCTGCCCACAGCGGCGCGGCGTCTGCACCCGTGTTTACACGACCACACCCAAGAAGCCGAATTCGGCCCTGCGCAAGGTATGCCGGGTGCGCCTGACCAACGGCTACGAGGTCTCTTCGTACATCGGTGGTGAAGGCCACAACCTGCAGGAGCACAGCGTCGTGCTGATCAGGGGCGGGCGGGTCAAGGACCTGCCGGGTGTGCGCTACCACACCGTGCGCGGCAGCCTCGACACCTCGGGCGTTGCGGACCGCAGGAACGGGCGCTCCAAGTACGGGGCTAAGCGTCCCAAGTAAGAAGGCTGTGCCGGCTGTCGCCGGACGAGCCGGTAAGTAAGGCCGAACCTCTGCCTCCCCCGCTTTGTGGCAGGTTGGTGTTCGGGTAAACCTGAAGATTAGATATAGGGCAATATCATGCCGAGAAGAAGAGTTGTCGCCAAGCGCGAAGTGTTGCCGGACCCCAAGTTCGGGAACGTCACCCTGGCCAAGTTCATGAATCACGTGATGGTCAGCGGCAAGAAGTCCGTTGCCGAGACGATTGTTTACGGTGCGCTGGACATCGTCCAGGAGCGGTTGAAAAAGGACCCCCTGGAAGCATTTGACGAGGCACTGGAGAACATCGCTCCAATGGTCGAGGTGAAGTCGCGCCGCGTGGGTGGCGCGACCTACCAGGTGCCTGTCGAGGTGCGGCCTGCCCGTCGCATCGCGTTGTCGATGCGCTGGCTGGTGGAGTACGCCCGCAATCGCGGGGAGAAGTCCATGCGCCAGCGCCTGGCCGGCGAGATCATCGACGCCTCCCAGGGCAAGGGCAATGCGGTGAAGAAGCGTGAAGACGTGCACCGCATGGCAGAGGCCAACAAGGCCTTCTCTCACTACCGTTTTTAATCGGTTGCACAGCAACCAGCCAATGGGGATTTAATCGTGGCACGCAAGACTCCTATCAGTCGTTACCGCAACATCGGTATCTGCGCACACGTGGACGCGGGTAAAACCACGACCACGGAGCGGGTGCTCTTCTACACTGGTCTCTCACACAAGATCGGCGAAGTCCATGATGGCGCTGCCACCATGGACTGGATGGAGCAGGAGCAGGAGCGTGGTATCACCATTACGTCCGCCGCGACCACCTGTTTCTGGCGCGGTATGGACGCGCAATTCGACGACCACAGGATCAACATCATCGACACCCCGGGGCACGTCGATTTCACCATCGAAGTCGAGCGTTCACTCAGGGTGCTCGACGGCGCCATCGTCGTTCTCTGCGGTTCTTCCGGGGTGCAGCCCCAGACCGAGACCGTCTGGCGCCAGGCCAACAAGTACGAAGTGCCGCGCATGGTGTTCGTCAACAAAATGGATCGGGCGGGTGCCAACTTCCGCAGCGTCGTGGCGCAGCTCAAGGAGCGCCTGGGCGCGAATGCCGTGCCGCTGCAGATGACTATCGGTGCCGAGGAAGAGTTCAAGGGTGTCGTCGACCTGGTAAAGAACAAGGCGATCCTGTGGAACGAGGCCGACCAGGGTATGACCTTCGAGTACGCTGAAGTACCCGCCGACATGGTCGACGAGGTCAAGGAGATGCGTGAGTTCCTGATCGAGTCCGCCGCTGAAGCCAACGAAGAGTACATGGAAAAGTACCTGGAGGGCGAGGAGCTGTCGGAAGAGGAGATCAAAAGGGGTATTCGCGAGCGCACCCTGGCCAACGAGATCATTCCCGTGCTCGGCGGCTCTGCCTTCAAGAACAAGGGCGTACAGGCGATGCTGGATGCAGTCATCGAGTACATGCCGTCCCCGACCGAGGTCAAGGCGATCGAGGGTACCCTGCTGGACGCCGACCACACGGCGGATACGCGCGAAGCGGACGACAATGCACCCTTCGCCGCGCTGGCGTTCAAGATTGCCACCGACCCGTTCGTGGGCACACTGACCTTCTTCCGCGTCTACTCCGGAAAGCTGGAGAGCGGCACCGGCATTTACAACTCGGTTAAAGAGAAGAAAGAGCGGGTGGGGCGTATGGTGCAGATGCACGCCAATAGCCGCGAGGAGATCAAGGAAGTGCTCGCGGGGGATATTGCCGCAGCTGTGGGCCTGAAAGACGTCACCACCGGGGACACACTGTGTGATATCAGCAGCCCGATCGTGCTCGAGCGGATGGAATTCCCGGAGCCGGTGATCTCGGTGGCGGTGGAGCCCAAGTCCAAGCCGGACCAGGAAAAAATGGGCATCGCCCTTGGCAAGCTGGCACAGGAAGATCCGTCTTTTCGCGTCAAGACCGACGAGGAGACCGGCCAGACGATCATCTCGGGTATGGGTGAGTTGCACCTCGATATCCTGGTCGACAGGATGCGGCGTGAGTTCAGCGTCGAGGCCAATATCGGCAAGCCGCAGGTGGCTTACCGCGAGGCGATTCGCAACAGCTCGGAGATTGAGGGCAAGTTCGTTCGCCAATCCGGTGGTCGCGGTCAGTACGGTCACGTATGGATTCGTTTCGAGCCGGCGGAAGACGCCAATGCCGAGGGACTCGATTTCGTCAACGAGATCGTTGGTGGCGTGGTACCGAAGGAATACATACCGGCCGTGCAGAAAGGCGTTGAGGAGCAGATGAAGAACGGTGTGCTCGCGGGGTACCCGTTGCTGGGCCTCAAGGCCACCCTGTATGACGGTTCATTCCACGACGTGGATTCCAACGAAATGGCATTCAAGGTTGCCGCGTCGATGGCAACCAAGAAGCTGTCGCAAGAGGGCGGTGCGGTATTGCTCGAGCCCATCATGAAAGTCGAAGTGGTCACCCCGGAAGAAAACATGGGTGATGTCGTCGGCGATCTCAACCGCCGTCGTGGCCTCATCGGTGGCATGAGTGAGAACGCATCGGGCAAGGTGATCGACGCCGAGGTACCTCTGGCGGAGATGTTCGGTTACGCGACCGATCTGCGTTCGGCGACACAGGGTCGAGCCACTTACACCATGGAATTCTGCAAGTACATGGAAGCGCCCAAGACCGTGGCCGACGAGATTATCGCGAAAAACCAGACCAGTTAATCCCCCGGCGGGCCAAGGTTCGCCGACCCTGACAGGAGAGGACAAGCACAGTGGCAAAGGAAACATTTGAACGTACCAAGCCCCACGTGAACGTGGGCACGATCGGGCACGTTGACCACGGTAAGACGACGCTGACGGCGGCGCTGACACGCGTCTGCGCGGAAGCCTATGGCAGTGGTGCGGCGGTGGCGTTTGACGGTATCGACAACGCGCCGGAAGAGAAGGAGCGTGGCATCACGATCGCGACCTCGCACGTTGAGTACGATTCGCCGACGCGTCACTACGCGCACGTGGACTGTCCGGGACACGCGGACTACGTGAAGAACATGATCACGGGTGCGGCGCAGATGGACGGTGCGATCCTGGTGTGTGGTGCGACGGACGGTCCGATGCCGCAGACGCGAGAGCACATTCTGCTGTCACGCCAGGTGGGTGTTCCGTACATCGTGGTGTTCCTGAACAAGGCGGACCTGCTGGCCGAGGACTGCGGCGGAGCGGACTCCGAGGAATACGAGGAGATGAAGGAACTGGTCGAGATGGAGCTGCGTGAGCTGCTGGACCAGTACGAGTTTCCGGGCGACGACACGCCGATCATCTGCGGTTCGGCGCTGATGGCGCTGGAAGGCAAGGACGATAACGAGCTGGGCACGACGGCGGTGAAGACGCTGGTGGAGACGCTGGATTCGTACATTCCGGAGCCGGAGCGTGCGATTGACCAGCCGTTCCTGATGCCGGTAGAGGACGTGTTCTCTATCTCGGGTCGTGGCACCGTGGTAACGGGCCGTGTTGAGCGTGGCGTGATCAAGGTCGGCGAAGAGATCGAGATTGTCGGTATCAAGGACACCCAGACGACGACCTGCACGGGCGTTGAGATGTTCCGCAAGCTGCTGGACGAAGGTCGGGCGGGTGAGAACGTGGGTGTGCTGTTGCGCGGCACGAAGCGCGACGAGGTTGAGCGTGGCCAGGTGCTGGCGAAGCCGGGCAGTGTCAAGCCGCACACCAAGTTTGAGGCAGAGGTTTATATTCTGTCGAAGGAAGAGGGCGGTCGTCACACGCCGTTCTTCAAGGGTTACCGTCCGCAGTTTTACTTCCGTACGACGGACGTGACGGGTGCGGTGGAGCTGCCGGAAGGTGTCGAGATGGTGATGCCGGGCGACAATGTGCAGATGGTGGCGACATTGATTGCGCCGATTGCGATGGAAGACGGCTTGCGTTTCGCGATCCGCGAGGGTGGCCGCACGGTCGGTGCCGGCGTGGTCGCGAAAATCATCGAGTAAGCGTCTCGCCGCCCGTTAGCCGCCAGGTGGATTGGCTGCGGGCGGGGCGGTAACTCTGTTCAGCGAGTGTTTTTTAAAGGGGTGGCGTGATGCCGCCCCTTTTTTTTTGGTTTTCCAGCCTGCGCAGGACGAACCGGTCAGTATCGATTGGCCCGGGATATCTGCTCGTTCAGGGTCAGGAAGTCGTACAGGATACCGAGGCCGAACAGGCCCAGTGTGCACAGGTACAGCAGGCCGGTGGGGATCTTGCCCAGGTAAAAGCGATGGACGCCGAAGACGCCGAGGAAGGTGAGCAGAATCCAGGTGAGGTTGTAGTCGATCTCGCCGAACGCGAAACGCCTGTCTGCCTGGCGTGACATCGACGGGATCAGAAAGAGATCGATGATCCAGCCGACGAACAGCAGACCGAGGGTCAGGAACCAGATCACCCCCGATATCTGTTTGCCGTAGTAGAAGCGATGGGCACCGATAAAGCCGAATATCCAGAGCAGGTAGCCCATCAGTACCGAGTGTGTTTTGTCTGATTCCAGCATGCCGTGGGCCCTCACGCCTGCAGGATTGGCCACGCCCGCGACTCAGGTCGATTCGCGGCATGGGGCGGCTGTACATCATGGTGCCTGCGCCCCAGGGGGGTCAATAGCTCGCCGCAGATCGCGTTGCGCCCGCCTCGCGGCACGCCATCACTGACCCAGATCAAGGTATCGTAACTCAGGGTCTATATGCTGTATCCTAGAGTGAATTGGCCGAAAGCCGGGAGAGTTTAATGTCCGTAGAGCACCACGACCTGATCCATGAATTCCCTGAATTGAAGGACAGGATTCACGAGTTGAAGATCAGTGATCATCATTTCCGGCGTCTGTTCGACGAATACCACGAGCTGACCCGCTCGATCGAGAAGATGGAGAACGAGGTCACCCCGGTGTCAACCCAGACCGAGGAGCAGGCCAAGCTGCGGCGGGTCCATCTCAAGGATGAGCTGTACCGGATGCTCACGCAGGCAGCCTAAGGCCGATGGCAATGGAAAAAGAGGCAATCAAGGCGGAACTTGAGCAGCGCCTGGCCGAGATGCAGCAGCGTCTCAGCTCGATCAAGCGCGATGTGACCCAGAGCCACTCCGGGGATTCGGCAGAGCAGGCCCAGGAACGTGAGAACGACGAGGTCGTGGATGCCATCGGCAACGAGACCGCGCAGTCTATTCGCGACCTCCAGGCGGCACTGGCGAGGATCGAGGATGGTAGCTACGGCGTATGCGCGGGTTGTGGCGGGGACGTCGGCGATGGCCGCCTGGCCGCTATTCCTGAGGCGACCCTCTGTGTCAAATGTGCCGAGTAAGCGTCCGGGGCGTCCATGGCGTGAGCAGAAGCGCACTGGGCCGTGACGCGGATCGATTGTGACTCCCGCGGAGTTCATTTCTAGAACCTGCTGACGCCGTTACGGCGGCCCCACACCGCAGAGGGCCCCTGCCGGGGCCTGAATTTATTTTCACACCTGCCTTGACACCCCATGGGGGCGGCACTAGAATTCGCGTTCCTTTTTTCAGGGGGTTCCATAGCGGGCCTCTGGTTTTTTACTGATTGGAGTTTATCCAGGTGCAGAATCAACGCATTCGTATTCGGCTTAAGGCTTTTGATCACCGGCTTATCGACACTTCAACTCAGGAGATCGTCGAAACCGCAAGGCGCACCGGGGCACAGGTTCGCGGTCCGATTCCGCTGCCGACCCGCAAGGAGCGCTTCACGGTGCTGGTGTCGCCGCACGTCAACAAGGATGCACGAGACCAGTACGAGATCCGCACTCACAAGCGACTGCTGGATATCGTTGAGCCTACCGAGAAGACCGTTGACGCGCTGATGAAGCTCGATCTGGCGGCCGGCGTCGAGGTTCAGATCAGCCTGGGTTAACTACACAAGTAGCAGGACCTGCTCGCGGCGGCTGCCGTGGGTGTGTAACGCCTCATACAACATCACAGGGGCGGCCATAGAGGGTTTAGCCCCGTACACTGAGAGGTTAGCAAGATGACTATTGGCTTAGTCGGCCGTAAGTCCGGTATGACGCGAGTTTTTACCGAAGACGGCAATTCAGTTCCAGTAACCGTAGTGGAGATCACTCCAAACCGCGTTACTCAAATCAAAGAGTCCGATTCCGATGGATACCGGGCTGTCCAGGTCACGGCGGGAAACCGCAAGGCCTCGCGAGTGAGTAAATCAGCGGCTGGGCATTTCGCCAAGGCGGGAGTCGAGGCGGGGCACGGTTTGTGGGAATTCCGCCTCGATGTCGGGGACGATGCGCCCGAGGTGGGGTCGGAGTTGACCGTGGAGCGTTTTGAGCCCGGCCAGAAGGTCGATGTGGCGGGCAAATCCAAGGGCAAGGGCTTTCAAGGTGGCGTAAAGCGCTGGAACTTCAGCATGCAGGATGCCACCCACGGTAACTCGCTGTCGCACCGTGCGCCAGGGTCGATTGGCCAGTGCCAGACGCCGGGCCGGGTGTTCAAGGGTAAGAAGATGGCCGGCCACATGGGCGCGGCCAGTGTCACCACGCAGGGGCTGGAGATTGTGCGCGTCGACGTGGAGCGCAACCTGCTGTTGATCAAGGGCGCGGTACCGGGTGCACCGGGTGGAGACGTCATCGTGCGTCCCGCGGTCAAGGCGTAAGGACAGGGGGTCTGGAGCGTGGAATTAAGTGTAGTTAAGCCCGGCAGTGACGCGGTGGACACGGTGTCCGTATCCGACAGCACGTTTGGCAGAGAGTACAACGAGGACCTGGTTCACCAGGTGGTGACCGCCTACCTGGCCGGCGCCAGGCAGGGTACCCGGGCGCAGAAGAATCGCGCCGATGTGGCCGGCGGTGGCAAGAAGCCCTGGCGTCAGAAAGGCACCGGCCGGGCCCGCGCTGGCACCATCCGTTCTCCGATCTGGCGGTCAGGTGGTGTGACTTTTGCGGCCAGGCCGCAGGATCACTCACAGAAGGTCAACCGCAAGATGTATCGCGCGGCCCTGCGGTCGATTATGTCGGAACTGGCCCGGCAGAATCGCCTGGTAGTGGTTGACGCGCTGGATGTGGATCAGCCGAAGACCAAGCTGCTGGTGCAGCAACTGGGTGAGTACGGCGTCGATGACGCGTTGATCGTGTCCACCGAGGTGGGTGACAACCTATACCTCGCCGCCCGCAATCTGCACAAGATTGACGTGCGAGACGTAGATGGTGTCGACCCGGTGAGCCTTATCGCCCACGAGAAGGTCATGGTGACGGTCGACGCCGTCAAGAAGATTGAGGAGATGCTGGGATGAACCAGGAGCGCGTTTTTCAGGTACTGGTTGGTCCGCACGTGTCCGAAAAGGCGGCTATTGCCGCTGATACGAGCAACCAGTACGTGTTCAGGGTCGCGGTTGACGCGAACAAGGCCGAGATCAAGAAGTCGGTTGAACAGCTGTTCAAGGTGAAGGTAGAGAATGTCTCTACCCTGAAGGTGAAAGGTAAGGTGAAGCGGAACCGTTTCGGTTACAGCACCAAGCCAACCTGGAAGAAAGCGTACGTGCGACTGGCGCAAGGTCAGGAAATTGACTTTGCATCGGCTGATTAAGGAGTAGGTCTGAAATGGCAGTTTTGAAGAGCAAGCCCACCTCGCCGGGACGACGCCATGTGGTCCGCGTGGTCAATGCAGACCTGCACAAGGGCGCACCGTACAAGCCGCTGCTGGAAAACCAGACTCGCAATGGTGGCCGCAATAATGATGGCAGGATCACCACCCGACACATCGGCGGCGGGCACAAGCAGCATTATCGCGTCATCGATTTCAAGCGGGCCAAAGACGGTATCCCCGCCAAGGTCGAGCGGCTCGAGTACGATCCCAACCGCACGGCGCACATCGCACTGGTTCTTTACGCTGATGGCGAGCGCCGCTACATCATTGCCCCCAGGGGCGTTGTGGCGGGTGATGTCCTGCAAAGCGGTGCCGGTGCGCCGATCAAGCTCGGGAACTGTCTGCCGCTGCGCAACATCCCGGTCGGCAGCGTGGTGCACGCGGTTGAGTTGAAGCCGGGCAAGGGTGCCCAGTTGGCCCGTTCTGCGGGCGCGGCTGTTCAGCTGGTTGCGCGCGAGGGTCAGTACGCGACATTGCGCCTGCGTTCGGGCGAGATGCGCAAGGTGTTGTCCGAGTGCCGGGCCACGCTGGGCGAGGTGTCCAATTCTGAACACAGCCTGCGCAAGCTCGGGAAGGCCGGCGCAGCGCGCTGGCGCGGTGTAAGGCCGACGGTTCGTGGCGTGGCGATGAACCCGGTCGACCACCCGCACGGCGGTGGCGAAGGTCGCACGTCCGGTGGTCGTCACCCGGTCAGCCCGTGGGGTACCCCGACCAAGGGTTACAAGACCCGCAAGAACAAGCGTACGGACAATCTTATTGTTCGTCGCCGTGGCAAGAAGTAACGGCTTAACTACCAGGATATCGAGGAAGACATTGTGCCGCGTTCATTGAAAAAAGGTCCCTTTATCGATCTTCACCTGATGAAGAAGGTCGAAGCCGCGATCGAGAGTAATGATCGTCGCCCGATCAAAACCTGGTCTCGCCGATCGATGGTGTCGCCGGATATGGTCGGCCTGACCATCGCCGTGCACAACGGGCGGCAGCATGTGCCGGTTCTGATCAGCGAGGACATGGTGGGCCACAAGCTGGGCGAATTCGCCGCGACCCGCACGTTCCGCGGTCATATCGTGGACAAGAAGGTCAAGCGCTAGGCGCTCCGGCACAGCGAGGAATAGCAGATGGAAGTATCAGCAAGACTGAAAGGCGCGCGAATATCAGCACAGAAGGCGCGGCTGGTCGCCGATCAGGTGCGGGGCCTGCCCGTGGAGCAGGCACTCAGCCTGTTGGATTTCAGCCCCAAGAAGGCTGCCCACATCGTGCGGAAAGTACTCAACTCCGCGATTGCCAACGCCGAGAACAACGAGGGCGCGGACGTCGATGAGCTGAAGGTGTCCAGTGTGTATGTGGACGAGGGCATGATCCTGAAGCGCCTGCGTCCTCGGGCCAAGGGGCGCGCAGACCGAATTTTGAAGCGTAGCTGTCACATCACCGTGAAAGTTGCCGACGGCGAAGGCTAAGTTAGGAGAAGACCAAATGGGTCAGAAAGTACATCCGGTCGGAATTCGGTTGGGGATCGTCAAGGATCACACATCGATCTGGTATGCCGACAGCAAGAACTACTCGAAGCAACTGATCACCGATATGGCGGTGCGGGAGTATCTCGAGAAAGCGCTGGACCACGCTTCTGTCAGCCGTATCGTCATCGAGCGACCGGCGCAGACTGCCCGGATCACCATCCACACCGCGCGCCCTGGCATTGTCATTGGTAAGAAGGGCGAGGATGTCGACAAGCTGCGCAAGGAACTGACCGAGAGAATGGGCGTGCCGGTCCACATCAATATCGAGGAGATTCGCAAGCCTGATCTCGACGCCCGGCTCGTGGCCCAGAATGTGGCTCAGCAGCTCGAGCGGCGGGTGATGTTCCGGCGCGCCATGAAGCGTGTTGTTCAGAATGCCATGCGCCAGGGCGCGGAGGGCATCAAGGTCCAGGTGGCCGGCCGACTGGGTGGTGCCGAGATTGCGCGTACCGAGTGGTATCGAGAGGGTCGTGTGCCATTGCATACACTGCGTGCGGACATCGATTACGCCACCTACCAGGCGGCTACGACCTACGGCATCCTCGGTGTGAAGGTGTGGATATTCAAGGGTGAGGTCATCGGCACAGACGACGCCGCTGACGCCACCAGGAAGACAGCAACCAATTAAGGGTTACGCAGATGCTGCAACCAAAGCGTACAAAATTTCGCAAGACCCAGAAAGGGCGTAACCGCGGCCTCGCCCACCGGGGCAGTAAGGTGAGCTTCGGCGAGTATGGGCTGAAGGCGACCGGCCGCGGTCGGATCACCGCGCGCCAGATAGAAGCAGCGCGGCGTGCAATGACACGCCATATCAAGCGTGGTGGCAAGATCTGGATACGCGTCTTCCCCGACAAGCCCATTACCGGCAAGCCGCTTGAGGTTCGCCAGGGTAAGGGTAAGGGCAACGTGGAGTACTGGGTAGCTCAGGTGCAGCCCGGCAAGGTGCTTTACGAGGTTCAGGGTGTGTCCGAGGAGCTCGCCCGGGAGGCGTTTGCGCTGGCCGCGGCGAAAATCCCGGTTGCGACGACATTTACAAAACGGTCGGTGATGTGATGAAAGCGAGTGAAATGCGTGAAAAGTCCGCCGAGGACCTTGGCAAGCAGCTGCTCGTCCTGCGCGAGGAGCAGTTCAAGCTGCGGATGCAAAAGGCGACAGGTCAACTGGGCCAGACGCACCTGCTGAGCGAGAATCAGCGCGACATCGCACGGGTGAAGACGGTACTGAAACAGAAGGCAGGTGAGTGATCATGGCGACTGCAGAAAAGCGGGCCCGGAGTGCGACCGGCAGGGTCGTCAGCAACAAGATGGACAAGACGATAACCGTGCTGGTAGAGCGCCGGGTAAAGCACCCGGTGTATGGCAAATATATTACCCGGTCCTCGAAGATACACGCGCACGATGAAGACAACAGCTGCGGAGTCGGCGACACCGTGACCGTGGTGGAGACCCGGCCCCGGTCAAAGACCAAGACCTGGCAGTTAGTGGAAGTGGTCGAGAGCGCCGCCCAGATCTGACGGGTAGCGCGGGAAACATTGGCGGCGCTGTCCGCAGGGTGGAGTAGGAAATGATTCAGACACAGTCGTATTTGGAAGTCGCGGATAATAGCGGCGCCCGCCGGGTGATGTGCATCAAGGTACTGGGCGGCTCCAAGCGTCGCTATGCCCGCGTCGGTGACCTGATCAAGGTAACGGTCAAGGAAGCGATACCCCGCGGCAAGGTGAAGAAGGGCCAGGTCATGACGGCTGTTGTCGTGCGCACCCGCAAGGGAGTGCGTCGAGCCGACGGTTCACTGATCAAGTTCGACGATAACGCCGCGGTGCTGTTGAACAACCAGGACGCACCGATCGGCACGCGTATTTTCGGGCCGGTGACCCGCGAGTTGCGCGGCGAAAAGTTCATGAAGATTATTTCTCTGGCCCCGGAAGTAATCTGAGCCGGCCGGGAGAGAGAGGAACGAGAATGTTGAAGATCAAGAAAGACGACGAAGTGATCGTGCTGGCCGGGAAGGACAAGGGCAAGCGTGGCAGGGTTCGCAAGGTGGTTGATGCAGACCGCGTAATCGTCGCCGGGGTGAACATGGTGAAGAAGCACACCAAGCCGAATCCCCAGTTGGGTCAGCCGGGCGGTATCGTCGAGAAAGAGGTACCGCTGCAGGTGTCCAACGTGGCGATTTTCAATCCTTCTACCAGCAAGGCTGACCGGGTCGGCTTCAAGGTCGAGGGTGATAGCAAGGTGCGGGTCTTCAAGTCCACCGGCGAGGTAATTGACGCCTGAGCGGCCCTGCCGCACGAGTGTTAACGAGTTTACGGGTATACATCATGGTAACGCTGAAGGAAAAGTACAGGTCTGAAATTGCTGCGAAGTTGCAGGAAGAACTGGGCCTCGGGAATGTCATGGAGGTCCCCCGGATCACCAAGATTACGCTCAACATGGGCGTGGGCGAGGCTGTTGGTGACAAGAAGGTGCTCGAGTCGGCGGTAGCCGATATGCAGCGTATCTCGGGCCAGAAGCCG
This sequence comes from uncultured Gammaproteobacteria bacterium, assembly GCA_963753815.1. Lineage (GTDB taxonomy): Bacteria > Pseudomonadota > Gammaproteobacteria > Pseudomonadales > Halieaceae > CAVWDU01. The sequence goes on along the minus strand of CAVWDU010000003.1, from coordinate 313,589 downwards.
GTCGTCACCAAGGCCCGTCGATCCATTGCCGGATTCAAGATTCGCGATGGCTGGCCGATCGGGTGCAAGGTGACACTGCGCTCGGACCGGATGTACGAGTTCCTGGAGCGCCTGATCAGTATTGCGATTCCGCGGATTCGGGATTTCCGCGGGATCAGTCCCAAATCATTTGATGGCCGGGGCAATTTCGCGATGGGTGTGACTGAACAGATCATCTTTCCGGAGATCGACTACGACCAGGTCGATGCACTCCGTGGGATGGATATTACTATCACGACCACAGCTCGTACGGATGATGAAGGGCGGGCACTGTTGCGCGCGTTCAACTTCCCCCTGAAAGGTTAAGAGGCTTTACACATGGCAAAGAAATCGATGATCGCGCGGGAAAACAAGCGGACACGCATGGTGGCAAAGTACGCCGAGCGTCGAGCCGCGCTCAAGGCTGTCCTGCGTGACACCAATGCATCCGATGAGGAGAAGTGGGATGCCCAGGTGGCGTTGCAGAAGCTGCCCAGGGATGCCAGTCCGGTGCGGCGTCAGCGCCGTTGTCAGGTCACCGGTCGTCCGCACGCCGTTTATCGTAAATTTGGCCTGTGCCGTAACAAGCTGCGTGAAGCAGCGATGCGGGGCGATGTCCCCGGCCTGGTAAAAGCGAGCTGGTAAGCGGCCTTCGAGGTCACGGAGAGATTTAGATTATGAGTATGCAAGATCCGTTGTCAGACATGCTGACCCGAATTCGCAACGCCCAGATGGCAGGAAAGCAGACTGTCGAGATGCCTGGCTCCAAGCTCAAGGCCGCGGTCGCTGCGGTGTTGAAGGATGAAGGCTATGTTGCCGGTTTCACCGCTTCCGAGGACGAAGGGAAGCCCCGCCTTGCCATCGAGCTCAAGTATTACGAAGGCAAGCCGGTGATCGCCGAGATCGACCGGATCAGCCGTCCCGGCCTGCGCAACTACGCCCGCAAGGACGCGTTGCCGTCGGTTCGGAACGGGCTGGGCATCGCTATCGTGTCTACCTCTCAGGGCGTGATGACCGACCGCGCGGCGCGAGCCGCCGGCGTAGGCGGTGAGGTGCTTTGCACCGTTTTCTAAGACGAATATTGGCGAGCATTTAAAAATGTCTAGAGTTGCAAAGAATCCGGTAGAGCTACCGAAGGGCGTCGAGGTCAAGCTCGATGGCCGTGAGCTGACCGTCAAAGGCAGTAAGGGCTCACTGGAGCTTTTCCTGGTTGACGGTATCGATATCAACCAGGAAGACGGCGTGCTGACAATCAGCTACGACAACGACCGGTCCAAGGCCCAGGCCGGCACCACGCGCGCGCTGGTCAGCAATATGGTCAGGGGCGTCAGCGATGGGTGGGAAAAGAAACTCGTCCTGAACGGCGTCGGCTATCGAGCCAAGGCCTCGGGAAGCACGGTAAACCTGACGGTGGGCCTGTCGCACCCGGTTGACTACAAGCTGCCGGAAGGCGTCAGCGCCGACACGCCGAGCCAGACAGAGGTCGTACTGACCGGTATCGACAAGCAGGCAGTGGGTCAGGCGGCAGCGGAATTGCGCAGCTACAGGCCACCCGAGCCTTACAAGGGTAAGGGAATTCGCTACGCCGACGAGTATGTGCGTCGTAAAGAAGCCAAGAAGAAGTAGGTGGTGAGATGAGTGTAAAGAACGATTCGAGGCTGCGTCGCGCGCGTCGCTCGCGCCAGCGCATGCGGGGGCTGGGCGTCAACCGTCTCAGCGTGCATCGTACGCCGCGGCATATTTATGCCCAGGTGATTGCCCCGAGCGGCGACCGCGTTCTTGCCAGCGCGTCGACACTCGACGGCAGCCTGCGTAGTGGTGCCACCGGGAACGTGGATGCGGCGGCGGCGGTAGGCAAGCTGGTTGCAGAGCGTGCACGCGCTGCGGGCATAGACAAGGTGGCGTTTGATCGCAGTGGCTACAAGTACCACGGACGCGTCAAGGCGCTCGCGGAAGCGGCCCGTGAAAGTGGACTGGAATTCTAGGATAGCGATATGGCTTATAACGATCTCAAGAAGCAGCAAGACGGCGACCTGCAGGAGAAACTGGTTCAGGTCAACCGGGTTGCGAAGGTGGTCAAGGGTGGCCGTATTTTCGGTTTCACCGCGCTGACCGTCGTCGGTGACGGCAACGGCCGGGTTGGTTTTGGCCGCGGCAAGGCGCGAGAGGTGCCCGTTGCTATCCAGAAGGCGATGGAGGCGGCGCGCCGCAACATGATTCAGGTGGATTTGACCAACGGGACTATCCAGTACCCGGTCAAGGCATCCCATGGTGCTTCCAAGGTCTATATGCAACCCGCGTCTGAAGGTACCGGCGTTATTGCCGGCGGGGCCATGCGGGCCGTGCTCGAGATTGCCGGTGTACACAATGTACTGGCCAAGTGCTATGGATCGACTAACCCCGTGAACGTTGTCCGGGCCACGTTTAACGGTCTACGCGACATGGCGGCGCCCGATGACGTGGCAGCCAGGCGCGGTAAGACGGTCGAAGAAATTCTGAACTAATTATTGGGTTACCGTGTCATGTCTAAAGCGATGATCAAGGTTACGCAGACCAGGAGTGCCCACGGGCGCCTGAAAAGCCACCGGGCCTGCCTGTCCGGTCTGGGCCTGCGGCGAATCGGTCATACCGTAGAGGTCGAGGATACACCGGCCGTTCGCGGTATGGTCAACAAGGTACATTACCTGGTGAAGGTAGAGGGTTAAGTCATGACAGACGTTATGCGACTGAACAGCCTGCATCCTGCCCCTGGCGCCAAACAGGCGGCCAAGCGGGTTGGTCGCGGCATTGGTAGCGGCTCGGGTAAAACCGCCGGACGTGGCCACAAGGGCCAGAAGTCTCGTTCGGGCGGCAAGGTCAAGGCCGGTTTCGAGGGTGGTCAGATGCCACTCCAGAAGCGCCTGCCCAAATACGGCTTTGCCTCGCGCATGGCGAAAACGACGGCGCAGATCAGGCTGGGTGAACTCAACGGCATCGATGGGGACGTTATTGATCTCGAGGCACTCAGGAATGCCGATCTCATTCGCGATGACATCAGCCGCGCGCGCGTGTTCCTGTCGGGGGAATTGAGCAAGCCGGTTACCGTCAAGGGGCTGGCAGTGACACGTGGCGCCCGTGAAGCGATCGAGAAAGCCGGCGGCAAGGTAGAGGATTAAATGGCAAACGGTCAACTGCCACAGATCAACAAGGCGGGGCTGGGCGAACTGTTCGCCCGGCTCCGTTTCGTATTGCTGGCTATTGTTGTTTACCGCATCGGCACGCATATCCCGGTGCCGGGCATCGATCCGAACCAGCTCGCAGCGCTGTTCAACCAGAATCAGGGCACGATTCTGGGTCTTGCGAACATGTTCTCGGGCGGCGCCCTGGAACGCATGAGTATCCTGGCGCTGGGGATCATGCCCTACATCTCGGCATCGATCATTATGCAGCTGATGTCTGCGGTATCACCGCAGCTCGAGCAGTTGAAAAAAGAAGGAGAGTCTGGTCGGCGTAAGATTAGTCAGTACACCCGTTACCTGACGGTGGTTCTGGCAATCATTCAGGCAACCGGTATGACAGTGGGCATGGCGAACCAGGGTATGTCCTTCAACACATCGCCGATGTTCTACGTAATTGCGATCACCTCCCTGGTAACCGGCGCGGTGTTCATGATGTGGCTGGGAGAGCAGATCACGGAGAAAGGTGTCGGTAATGGTATTTCGCTGCTGATCTTCGCCGGGATCGTCGCCGGATTGCCGGCCGCTATCGGGCAGTCGCTGGAGCAGGCACGGCAAGGCGAGCTGAACATTCTGGTGTTGTTGCTCATCCTGGCGCTGGCGATTGCGGTCATCTACATGATCGTGTTTATCGAGCGTGGCCAGCGGCGCATCACCGTGAACTATGCCAAGCGCCAGCAGGGACGCAAGATGTACCAGGCGCAGAGCTCCCACCTGCCGCTGAAGGTCAATATGGCGGGTGTGATACCGGCGATTTTCGCCAGCAGTATCCTGTTGTTCCCGGCGTCGATTGCACAGTGGTTCGGGTCGGGGTCGGGTGCGGACTGGCTGCAGGACCTGGCGGTGGCTATCGGCCCGGGCCAGCCTCTGAACATCCTGTTGTTTACGGTGTTCGTGGTGTTCTTCTGCTTCTTCTACACCGCGTTGATGTTCAATCCGGTAGAAGTCGCGGACAATCTGAAACGTTCTGGTGCCTTTATCCCGGGTATCAGGCCCGGCCAGCAGACCGCCAACTATATAGACGGGGTACTGACCCGCTTGACGGTGTTCGGCTCCGCGTACATTGCACTCGTGTGTTTGTTGCCGCAGTTTCTCGTCGTCATGTGGAACGTACCGTTCTACCTCGGCGGCACGTCACTGCTGATCGTGGTGGTCGTGGTGATGGACTTCATGGCACAGGTGCAAAGTCACCTGATGTCACACCAGTACGACTCGGTGATGAAGAAGGCGAACCTGAAGAGCTACGGTGGCTCCGGTCGCGTTCGCTGAGCGACTACAGACAGTTATTAGAGGACGTTTGAGATGAAAGTACGTGCTTCGGTCAAGAAGATCTGCAGAAACTGCAAGATCGTTCGCCGTAACGGGGTGGTGCGGGTGATCTGTAACACCGATCCGCGCCACAAGCAGCGCCAGGGTTGAGCGGTACTGCTGATTTTTGTTGATTTTTACTCACGATATCGCTAGAATTCCGCGCCTTTCGCGAGCCGCCCTGCCAATAACGCAGTAATTCAGTGCCTTGGCGCCGACGGGCTGCACACTACAGCGATGAAATGAAGAACTGGAGAAAGTTGGATGGCTCGTATTGCCGGGGTCAACATACCCGATAACAAGCACGCGGTCGTAGCCCTGACCTACATCTATGGCGTCGGTCGGACCCAGGCCCGGAATCTGTGTGCGGCAACAGGCGTTGGCGAGCAGACCAGGATCGCCGAGCTGACCGATGCCGAAATGGACGCCTTGCGCAACAAGGTGGGTGAAATGACGGTGGAAGGTGATCTGCGCCGAGAGGTGTCGATGAACATCAAGCGGTTGATGGACCTCGGTTGTAACCGGGGCCTGCGCCACCGTCGCAGCCTGCCGCTGCGAGGTCAGCGCACCAAGACTAACGCGCGTACCCGCAAGGGCCCGCGGAAGCCGATTCGCCGTTGATCGGGCTGTCCCGCTGCGGCGGGGCGGTAGCAGAAACTCCTAAAGTAGTGTAGCTGCACCATTGTGCAGCGTTGATATTGACTCAGGAAACAGACCATGGCCAAGCAAGGCGCCAAGACCACGCGCAGAAAGATCACCAAGCAGATTGCCGATGGCATCGCCCACGTGCACGCGTCGTTCAACAATACGATTATCACCATTACCGATCGCCAGGGTAACACGCTCAGCTGGGCCACCGCGGGTGGCTCCGGCTTTCGCGGCTCCCGGAAGAGCACGCCGTTTGCCGCCCAGGTCGCCGCCGAGCGCGCCGGCGAGGCCGCAAAAGAATACGGCCTGAAGAATCTGGATGTGCAGGTCAAGGGACCCGGTCCCGGCCGCGAAAGTGCCGTCAGGGCGCTGAATGCCTGCGGTTACAAGATCAGCAACATCACCGACGTCACACCCATACCTCACAACGGGTGCCGTCCTCCCAAGAAACGTCGCGTTTAGTCCCGGGACTGGCGCTCAGCAGGAAGATCAGACATGGCTCGATACATTGGACCAAAGTGCAAGCTCTCCCGCCGGGAGGGGACAGACCTGTTCCTGAAGAGTGGGGTGCGCGCTCTGGAAAGCAAGTGCAAGCCGGAATCCATTCCCGGTCAGCACGGTGCCCGTCGCGGCAGGCTGTCGGATTATGGCGTGCAGCTGCGCGAGAAGCAGAAGGTGCGCCGCATCTACGGTGTGCTGGAAAAGCAGTTTCGCAACTACTACAAGGAAGCAGCCAGGCTGAAGGGCGCGACCGGTGAAAACCTGCTGCAGCTGCTTGAATCGCGTCTTGATAACGTCGTCTACCGGATGGGCTTCGGCTCTACTCGGAGCGAGGCACGCCAGCTGGTCTCCCACAAGGCGATTCTGGTAAATGGTGTGACGGTCAACGTGCCCTCCTACCAGGTCAAGGCGGGGGATGTCGTCGCCCTGCGAGAGAAGGCGAAGAAGCAACTGCGTGTGCAGTCGGCAATGGCGCTGGCGGCACAGCGTGGGGAACCGGTATGGCTCGAGGTAAGTACCGACAAGCTCGAGGGCGTGTTCAAGGCAGTGCCGGATCGGCAGGATTTGTCCTCGGAGATCAATGAAAACCTGATCGTCGAGCTTTACTCCAAGTAATCCGAACCGGGATCAACCCAATAGTGCAGGTGTATCAATGCAGAGTGCCGTAACAGAATTTCTGACCCCGCGTGTCATCAATGTCGAAGAGAAGAACAAGACGCGTGCGCAGGTCACCCTGGAGCCCCTGGAGCGGGGTTTCGGTCACACGCTGGGCAACGCCCTGCGTCGTATCTTGCTGTCGTCCATGCCGGGCTGCGCCGTCATCGAGGTCGAGATCGACGACGTCCTGCATGAGTACAGTACCCTCGAGGGCGTGCAGGAGGATGTTATCGAGATCCTGCTCAATCTCAAGGGTGTTGCACTGGTAATGAGCGGGAAGGATGAAGCCGAACTGAGCCTGAGCAAGAAAGGCCCGGGGGCAGTGACCGCCGGCGATATTCAGGTTGATCACGACGTTGAAATCCGCAATCCCGAGCACGTGATCTGCAATCTGAATGGCGATTCCGAGATCAACATGAAGCTCACCGTGGCGCGCGGCCGCGGTTATTCACCGGCGGATTCCCGGGAGAACCCCGAAGAGGAGACGCGTTCGATCGGCCGTCTGCAGCTCGACGCCACCTTCTCTCCGGTCAGCCGTGTCTCGTACGTGGTGGAGGCGGCCCGGGTAGAGCAGCGCACTGACCTCGACAAGCTCGTACTCGACCTGGAAACGAATGGCACCATAGACCCGGAAGAGGCGATCCGGCGGGCGGCGACCATCCTGCAGCAGCAGCTGGCGGTTTTCGTCGACCTGGAGAGCGAATCTGAATCCGAGTCCGTGGAAGAGGAAGATGAAGTCGATCCAATCCTGTTGCGACCGGTGGACGATCTGGAGCTGACTGTGCGTTCGGCAAACTGCCTCAAGGCGGAAAATATCTATTACATCGGTGACCTGGTCCAGCGCACCGAAGTAGAGCTGCTGAAGACCCCGAACCTGGGTAAGAAGTCGCTGACGGAAATAAAGGATGTACTGGCATCCCGTGGTCTGTCGCTGGGCATGCGCCTCGACAACTGGCCGCCGGCCAGCCTCAAGAACGACGAGCGGGTGCTTACCGCCTGATCGGGAAACGGCGGCCACATCCCTTAATAGCTAAGGTGCTGAGACAGCACAGGAAATAGGACTGGAACCATGCGTCATCGTCATAGCGGACGTCAGCTGAATCGCAACAGCACACATCGCAAGGCCATGTTTCGCAACATGACCGTATCACTGGTCGAGCACGAACTTATCAAGACGACGCTGCCCAAGGCGAAGGAACTGCGCAGTTACGCGGAGCCTTTGATCACGCTGGCCAAGAGCGACAGCGTCGCCAATCGGCGCCTCGCTTTCGACCGCACTCGCAGCAAGAGCGCTGTCGGCAAATTGTTCACCGAGCTGGGTCCTCGCTATGAGAGCCGCCCGGGTGGCTACATCCGAATTCTCAAGTGCGGCTACCGTCGCGGTGATAATGCTCCGATGGCCTACGTTGAACTGGTTGACCGCCCCCAGGTGGATGTTTTTGAGGACGACGAGGATTAAGCACCTCCGAGGACTCAGTCGAAAAGCCGGGTGATCCCCGGCTTTTTTTTGCCTCGCATTCTGGTTTTAAATGAGTCCGGTGCTGTGAGCATCGCGTGGGCAACGAGCACGATCACGCTTTCCGGGGGACGGCAAAAAGCGTACGTCCGTGTGCCGCCTCGCTGGCGGCATCCATGCCGCCAGACGCCCCCGCAAAGCGTGATCCCGCTCATTGCCTGTCGGCATGGGCTCCTGCTAAGGAGTGGCCGGCCAGGTGGGTCGTGCAGAGGCCTGTAATCGACTGTAATTGCCGATTGCGGGCCGAAAGTGTCCAATAGCATTTCACAGCACTGTAGTTTGACGAGCGGGGAAGACCGCGAGTCACCGGAGGCAAGGCACCATGGACGTTTTTACTGATAACCCGCTGGCGGTATTGCACCTGTTATGTGCCCTGGTGGCGCTATTTTCCGGCCTCAGTGTCCATCTGTTCGGATGGCGTGGGCGACCACCCGGAGGCTCTTTCGGGCTGTTCCGTGGCCGTACCACCCCCGGGCGCCGTCGCCTGCTGCGGCGCTGGCACGGTTTCGATGCGCCGTCACGAGCGGATGCCGCTTTCCAGTCGCTGCGCTGCGCGCTATCATCCAATGAGGCCCCGACAGGAGATGACACATGTTCCCCGCTGCTCGCCTGACGGATTTGACCGTCACCGGAGACCTGGTGACAGGCCCCGGTGTTCCCAACGTTTTGATAGGGAATATGCCCGCGGCCGTGATGGGCGACATGGTCTCGGGTACCGTATGCGTCGGCGCACTGGCCAGCGCCTGTTCCATGACCGTGCTGATTTCCGGCCGACCGGCTGCCAGGGTGACGACCATGGCCAGTGGTGCAAACCCGATCACGGGTGTGCCAGTAACGACTGTTATCGCACCTCCGGCCTGTCCCACTGTACTTCTCGGCGGCTGAATATCCCACCCCCGGGTAGTCCCGCGTCTGCCCCCTTTTCCTCGCCCGCAACGCTGACGTAAACTGACGACGGTGGCAGTTGGTATCGGGTCGCCTCAGACAGAGCGCGGCCGGTTTCCTGGGTACGTTCTGCTGGGCTATATATGGTCGAGGAGAGGATGATGCAGGGCGATTATCGGTTGCCGTTGCGGCGCTACGATGTGCACGGTCAGCTGCGTCGGGCAGGATTCGAGTTTGAAGTCGGAAATCTGCCCGTGACCGGCACGGCCACCGCTTTGCAGGCGGCCCTGGGCGGCAAGCTTGAAGACCTGAGCCCGTTCGAGGCAATCCTGCACGATTCCAGTGTGGGCAAACTCAAGATCGAGCGCGATGCCGCGATACTCAAGTCGGTGAAATACCGGCGCTGGCTGGAGAAGCTGGGGGTGGATTTCGCGCCGGGTGGCGTGGCGCATGGCCTGGAGTCCAATCTGGACAACGCCAGTCGCAACCTGGTGCCCTGCGAGGTGGTGACCGGGCCGGTGCCCCTGATGGCGCTGGATCAGCTCGACGAGCTGGTGCAAACGCTGGCTGGCCTGGGTGCGGAAGGTACCGGGTCGTCACCGTTTTATGCCTTCGGTATGCATATCAACACGTCCATTCCCGATGAAACCGCGGAGACATTGCGTCGTTACATCCAGGCCTACCTGCTGCTCAACGACTGGATCATTCTGGTGTCCAGTATCGATATCACCCGGCGCTACCTCACTAAATACATCGATCCCTACCCGGACGAGTACGAGGAACTGGTGCTGACTCCGACCTACAGCCCGGACCTCGAGGGATTGATCGACGATTACATGACGCACAACCCGACGCGCAATCGCGCCCTGGATATGCTGCCCATATTCGTGAATCTGCGGCCGGAACAGGTGATGGAAAAACTCATCAAGGAGGAGCAGCACCTCGTCTCCGGCCGCCCCGCGTTCCACTATCGCCTGCCCGATTGCAATATCAGCGAGCCCGACTGGTCCGCAGCGACCGCGTGGAACCAGTGGGTCTGTGTGGAAAATCTGGCTGATGACGAGGCGCTGCTGGTGGAGATGATAGCGGAGTGGCGGGAAACCCGGGAACGCTACTCAATGGCCCGCTCGGCGCGCTGGGTACTGCGCCTGACCCACCTGCTCAGCAAGAAATACCTGGCGGGCTGAATGGCTGACGCGCAACGCCCCGTGGTCGGTGTAACCGGCCCGGACCGCGGTGGCTTTATGGCCTGGATCATGACAGCACTGGCACTGTGGCGTAGCGGAGCTACACCCGTGCGGGTGACACCGCGCCGGAACGTCGATGACGACCGTTTCGATGCACTGGTCATCGGCGGGGGAACCGATGTCCATCCCAGCCATTACGGTATGGAAGACGAACTGCGCGAGAACAAGCGCCGGCGGCTAAGCCTGCTCGACTGGACGGTCGGATTGGTGTTGAGTGCCATGCGCGCCCTGTTCGCCCGTCGCGACCTGCCCTACTACGATTTGGATCGCGACGCCCTGGAAAAGCGCTTGATTCGTCACGCCCTGATTTACGAACTGCCGATCCTCGGAATCTGTCGCGGTGCTCAATTGATGAACGTGGAACTGGGTGGCTCTCTCTACAAGGAAATCACACAGTTCTACACCGAGGAAACGGGTAATGTCCGCAGCATATTGCCCCGCAAGGAGGTGCGTGTGCTGGTGGGCACCCGGCTCCGCGATATCCTTTCCAGGGACAACTGCCGGGTTAACGCCTTGCATAACCAATCGGTGCGCGAGCTGGGTGACGGGGTTGCACTGGCCGCTGTCGAACCCAGTGGCGTAATCCAGGCCATCGAGCACCCCCGGCATCCGCTGTTCATCGGCGTGCAGTGGCATCCGGAATACATGCCCCAGAGCCGCACACAGCAGAGCTTGTTTCACGCGCTGGTACAACAAGCTCTGCAACGCCGTCGCTAATGGAGGTATACCTCGGGTTGTTCGTCGGCGCATTTCTTGCCGCTACTTTGCTGCCGGCCTATTCAGAACTGATGTTTGCGAGCCTGCTGGCCGCCGGGCACGACCCGCTGGCACTGTGGGTATGGGCGACCGCCGGCAATACGCTGGGATCGGCGCTCAACTGGCTGTTGGGACGTTATCTGCTGCACTTCCAGGACCGTCGCTGGTTTCCTTTCCGTCAGGACAACCTCGGTGTTGCCCAGCGCTGGTTCCAGAAATACGGTGTCTGGTCCCTGCTGATGGCCTGGGCGCCCGTCGGGGGCGACGCACTGACGTTTCTAGCCGGCATGATGCGGGTGCGTTTCGATGTTTTTTTTGTGCTCACCCTGCTGGGCAAAGGGGCGCGCTATGCCATCCTGCTGGGATTGCTGGAGTGGCTGCGTTAACCGAAACGGGCTAGCAGCCTTTTGAACAAGTCGCAGGCGAGTGCGAGACAAGGCAAAAATCGGCGAAAAACCGCAGTGTACACGGCAGTACATGAGGATTTTGACCCGATTTTTAACGCCGTATCGTGCCGGCTGAGGCTTTTTCAAAAGGCGGCTAAGCCGCCTTGCGCCGTCCACGCGAACGGCGCTTGAGTAGCGGGGCGAGAAACTGGCCGGTAAATGACCCCTTGGTCTTCGCCACATCTTCCGGTGTGCCGGCGGCGATGATCTGACCACCGCCGCTGCCGCCTTCCGGACCCAGGTCGACGATCCAGTCGGCGGTCTTGATAACGTCGAGGTTGTGTTCGATGATCACTACCGTATTACCATGGTCCCGCAGCCTGTGAACGACGCTGAGCAGCTGCTGGATGTCCTCAAAGTGCAGCCCCGTGGTCGGCTCGTCGAGAATGTAGAGGGTCTTGCCGGTGTCGCGCTTGGACAGTTCCCGCGATAGCTTGACCCGCTGTGCCTCGCCGCCCGAGAGCGTGGTGGCCGCCTGCCCGAGACGGATGTACGACAGGCCTACATCCATCAGCGTCTGCAGCTTGCGCGCGATGGCCGGCACCGGCTCGAAGAATGCGAGCGCGTCCTCTACGGTCATTTCCAGCACTTCGTGGATGTTGCAGCCCTTGTACCGCACCTCCAGCGTTTCCCGGTTATAGCGCTTTCCCTTGCACACGTCGCAGGGGACGTAGATATCAGGCAGGAAGTGCATCTCAACCTTGGTGACCCCATCGCCCTGGCACGCCTCACAGCGGCCGCCCTTGACGTTGAAACTGAACCGCCCGGGCTTGTAGCCTCTCGCCCGCGCCTCCTGGGTGCCGGCAAACAGCTCCCGCACGGGGGTAAAAATGCCGGTGTAGGTGGCGGGATTCGATCGCGGCGTGCGCCCGATAGGGCTCTGGTCGATGTCGATACATTTATCGATCAGCTCCATACCGGTGATCTGGCGGTGCGGGGCCGGTGTCAGCGTGGTCGCGCCATTGAGCGCGGTGGCGGCCAGCGGATACAGCGTCGAGTTGATCAGGGTCGATTTGCCCGAGCCCGATACGCCGGTGACACAGGTCAGCAGGCCAAGGGGTATCACCAGGTCTACCGACTGCAGGTTGTTGCCGCTGGCGCCCTCCAGAACCAGTTGGCGCGCCGGGTCGATCGCCGTGCGCTCCGTGGGCACATTGATCTTTTTCTGGCCAGACAGATAGGCGCCGGTTAGGGAGTTCTTCTCGGCGATCACCTGTTTCAGGCTGCCCTGGGCGACCACCTGGCCGCCGTGCACACCGGCACCCGGGCCGATGTCGATAATGTGATCGGCGGCGCGGATGGCGTCCTCGTCGTGTTCCACGACGAGGACCGTGTTGCCCAGGTCCCTGAGGTGAACCAGGGTGGACAGGAGACGCTCATTGTCGCGCTGATGCAGCCCGATGGAGGGTTCGTCGAGGATGTACATCACGCCTACCAATCCCGCACCGATTTGTGAGGCCAGCCGGATGCGCTGGGCCTCTCCGCCGGAAAGGGTCTCCGCACTGCGGTCCAGGGTCAGGTAGTTGAGGCCGACGTCCACCAGGAATCGGTAGCGGGCACGCAGCTCCTTGAGGATCTTGTCGGCAATCTCGCCCTTGCGGCCATCGAGTTGTAACTGTTCGAAGTAGGCGTGGGCCTCGCCGACCGCAAGCCCGGTGATGCTGGGCAGGGTCCTCTGGTCGACGAAGACGTGGCGAGCGTCGCGTCGCAGCCGTGTCCCATGGCAGTCGGGGCAGGGCTGTGATGCCAGGAATTTTGCCAGTTCCTCCCGCACCGACTGGGATTCCGTGTCGCGATAGCGCCGTTCCATGTTGGGAATGATGCCCTCGAACGGGTGCTGGCGCTTGTACACGTCTCCGCGGTCGTTCACATAGGCGAAAGCAACCGCCTGCTTGCCACTGCCGTGGAGAATGATCTTCTGGTGTTTCTTGCTCAGCTTGTCGAACGGGGTATCGATGTCGAAGCCGTAGTGTTCAGCCAGCGAATTGAGCATGTGAAAGTAGTACACATTGCGTCGATCCCAGCCCCTGATTGCACCCTCGGCCAGACTGGCCTGCGGGTGCAGGACAATCCGTTCCGGGTCGAAGTACTGCTTGACCCCCAGTCCGTCGCAGCCGCTGCAGGCGCCGGCCGGATTATTGAAGGAAAACAGACGCGGCTCGAGTTCGTCGATACTGTGGCCGCACTCCGGACAGGCGAAGCGCGCCGAGAACATGATCTCCTCGCTGTCGCCCTCCATGAAGCTGATGGTGGCCAGCCCGTCGGTCAGGCCGAGGGCAGTCTCGAAGGACTCTGCCAGGCGCAGTTTGATGTCGTCGCGCACCTTGAACCGGTCTACCACCACCTCGATCCGGTGCTTCTTGTTCTTTTCGAGCGACGGTACGTCATCGAGTTCGGTCACGATGCCGTCGATGCGGGCGCGGACGAATCCGGCGGCGCGCAATTCTCCGAAGATGTGCAGATGCTCGCCCTTGCGATCGCGAACCACCGGTGCCAGCAGCATCAGCTTGCTGCCCGCCGGCATGGCGAGGACGGTGTCCACCATCTGGCTGATCGTCTGTGCCTGCAGGTCGAGACCGTGATCGGGGCAGCGCGGATCGCCGACGCGCGCGAAAAGCAGCCTCAGGTAGTCGTAGATCTCGGTGATCGTACCGACCGTGGAGCGAGGATTGTGGGAGGTCGATTTCTGCTCGATGGAAATTGCGGGCGACAGGCCGTCGATGTGGTCCATGTCCGGTTTTTCCATCATCGACAGGAACTGCCGTGCGTAGGTGGACAGGGATTCGACGTAGCGGCGCTGGCCCTCGGCGTAGAGGGTATCGAATGCCAGCGAAGACTTGCCGGAGCCGGACAGGCCGGTGATGACCACCAGTTTGTCCCGCGGGATATCCAGGTCGACGTTCTTCAGGTTGTGGGTGCGCGCGCCGCGGACCTGTATGGTGTCCATGTGCTCTTCCGTTTCGGTCAGCGATTGGAAACCCAACAGTATATGCCGGGAGCGGCGGACAGACCATGGAATTCGTTTCTCGACCCGGACAGGATCGGGTGTGTCGCCGCCCGGCCCGGGTATTCACCTGTCAGGTGCTTGCCGGATTACTGCCGCGGCCGCAAACAGTGCTAAACTGGAGCGGAATTTACCAAGACGACCCTCCGTGATTACGCAATCCCCCATGACACCGCTGGAAAGGCGCAGTGTGGCGTCCCTGGCCCTGCTGTACTGCTTTCGCATGCTCGGGCTGTTCATGGTGTTGCCCCTGCTCGCCGTGTATGCGGCCGACCTCCCCGGGGCGACGCCGTCCCTGATCGGGCTCGCCCTCGGCATCTACGGTCTCAGCCAGGCGCTGCTGCAGATCCCGCTGGGCTGGCTGTCGGATTGGATCGGGCGCAAGCCGGTGATCGTGGGTGGGCTGGCCCTGTTTGCTGCCGGCAGCCTGATCGCCGGGTTCGCCGATACGGCCACCGAACTGGTGATCGGCCGCTGCCTGCAGGGCGGCGGCGCCATTGCCAGCAGCGTGATGGCTCTGGCGGCCGACCTGACACGGGTTGAACAGCGCACCAAGGCGATGGCCGTGATCGGCGTCAGTATCGGGGTGTCTTTCTCCGTGGCATTCATCGTCGGACCTGCGATCGCCGCTTTCGGCGGGCTGGCGGCGGTGTTCCAGCTCACGGCGGCAATGGGCCTGGTCGGTATCGCCATCGTGCTGTTTCTGGTGCCCACGCCGCCCCCGGCCGAGGGGGGCGCGAACAGCGAGGTCGGTACGCGACTGGCATTGATCCCGCGCAGCCTCACCGATCCGGCGTTGTTTCGCCTCAACGCCGGTGTTTTTACTCTGCACTTCATCCTCATGGCCAGCTTCCTTGTGGTGCCCGGCCTGCTGGAGCGCATTGCGGGCGTGCCTCGGGAGCAGCACTGGTACATCTATCTGCCGGTCATGGTACTGTCGATCGCTGGTATGGTCCCGATGCTCGTCGCCTCGGAACGGGGCGGCAAGCAGCGAGAGATGTTCCTGCTGGGCATATGTCTGCTGCTGGCCGCGCTTCTCGCCATCGCATTTGCCGGCGGCAGCTGGGCGCTGTACTTCGGCGTGCTGCTGTTCTTTATTGCCTTCAACTACATGGAGGCCGCACTCCCTTCCCTGGTCAGCAAGCTGGTGTTCCCGGGCGGCAAGGGGACGGCGTTGGGGGTGTACTCCACCTGCCAGTTTTTCGGCGCGTTTGCCGGTGGTGCAATCGGCGGCTGGTTGCTGCAGCACTATGGAAAAGACGCCTCCATGGGACTCTCGGTAGTGATGTTGCTGCTGTGGCTGGCGTTGGTTTATGCGCCTCACTCAGCCACCGATCCATCGCCGCTCCAGGACGCCAAGTAACGGCCGGTCCCCGCGGCGAGCAAGTTCCGGGTTGCCGGTGTGGTCACGCCACCGGCCTTGCAGGCGCATCATTTGCGTGCCCGGGGCTGGCGTCTGTCGCATACGGGCGGTATCGTTACACCTTTGCGGGAGCCGGGTTCACTGGAGAATCATCGCTGCACCCGCGGCTATCGTTGCGGACTGTCCGGCGGTGCCGCGGTTTGGGTGCAGGTGCGACAGCCCGGCAACGCGGCAGATTCGGACAGAGAACGCGGCAGATTCGAACGGAGAAATTGGGCGTATGAGTAAAGGGTCTGTGAACAAGGTCATCCTGGTCGGCAATCTCGGCGCCGACCCGGAAACCCGTTTTTTCCCTGATGGCGGCGCAGTCTGCAACGTCAGCCTGGCGACTACCGAGTCCTGGAAGGACCGGCAGACGGGCCAGATGCAGAATCGTACCGAATGGCACAAGGTCGTGCTCAGGGATCGCGGCAATTACAAACTGGGACAGATCGCGGGGGAATACCTGCACAAGGGTTCAAAAATCTATGTCGAGGGCAGACTGAAGACCCGCAAGTGGCAGGATCAGTCCGGCCAGGATCGTTATATCACCGAGGTCATCGCCGACGAGATGCAAATGCTGGACAGCCGCAGCGCGGGTCAGGGCGCTGCCGGTGACCGGCCGCCGATGGCCGCCGTCAAGAGCTCCGAACCCGAGGCAGGGCAGTCGCCTGCGCAGAGCCCCTCAGCTGCAGGCGGGTTTGAGGACTTCGACGA
Organism: uncultured Gammaproteobacteria bacterium; assembly: GCA_963753815.1. GTDB lineage: Bacteria > Pseudomonadota > Gammaproteobacteria > Pseudomonadales > Halieaceae > CAVWDU01. The sequence continues at coordinate 297,269 of CAVWDU010000003.1, read as the reverse complement.
CGATATTCCGTTCTGACGCGTGCACCATTGCGCGTCCTCCTCCTAGGTTCAGATACACCTCTCGGGCTGGCGCTACTCGGGTTCCTCGAGGAAACCGGGCGTCATGATACGGTCACGCTGACGCGGGCTGCCTGTCGGTGGCGCAGCGAACGCCAGGCCAAGAAGGCGGTGCAGCGAGCCAAAGCGGACATTCTCGTGGATGCCCGCATCCAGTCACACCTCGACGCGGGTCACGATCTCCATGCAGCTGACGTCGAGGCCTGCCACTGGCTGGCGAAGGCCTGCCAGCGACAGGCGCTCATCTGCTTTTACATCTCCAGCTGGCGCCTGTTCTCCGGTCGGCTCGATCGCCTGTATTCAGAGAAGGATCCATCGGATTCCGATACCGATGTCAGCGCCGCCCTGCTGGCTGCGGAGCAGGCTGTGGTCGAGCGCTGTGACGCCCACATCGTGGTCCGGCTCGGCCCGGTGTTCGCGCACCTGGGCGATAACTGGCTGGCCAACGCCCTGCGCGCCCTTGCCGCCGGGGAGCCCGGTGCGATGCGACAGGTTCCCCTCGGCACACCCGTGGCCGCCGCCGACGCGGCCCGGGTGATCAGCGCCATGCTGGACCAGCTCAGCGTCGGGGCGATGACCTGGGGCGTTTTCCATTACACCGGGTCAGATCGCGCCGACGCCGGCGACCTCGAGGAAGTGATGCTGGCGGCGGCGGGGCAGTATCTGGATATCGATGCCGCTATCACCGGCCGGGAGCCCATGGCGGACAGGCCGCCGATGGCCACCCTCGACTGCCGCAAAATCCGCGATACATTCGCCATCAAGCAGGTGTCCTGGCGCGACGCCATGACGGACGCCGTCAAACAGTACTTCAAAGCCGCGGGTGAGGAGAAGGCATGAAGCAGGCTCAAGACACAGTACCGAGAACGCTGGGCATTGCCGTGCTCACGGTGTCGGATACGCGCACCGAGGCGGACGATACCTCGGGCAGCTTCCTGGTTGAAGCACTGGCGTCGGCGGGCCACCGTCGGGTGGACAAGGCGATCGTGGTCGACGATGTGTACCAGATCCGGGCAGTACTGTCGCGCTGGATTGCGGATGTGAGCGTCGATGCTGTGCTGGTGACCGGCGGTACCGGCTTCTCGGGGCGCGACTCCACTCCCGAGGCGGTGGCACCGTTGTTCGACAAGGCCATCGATGGCTTCGGCGAGGTATTTCGGGCTCTCTCTTTTGCCGAAATCGGGTCCTCGACGATCCAGTCGCGGGCGCTGGCAGGCTACGCCAACCGCACGGTGATTTTCTGTATGCCCGGCTCGACCGGCGCCTGTCGCACTGCCTGGAATGGACTTATTCGCGAGCAGTTGGACAGCGCCCACCGCCCCTGCAACTTCGTCGGCGTACTCTCGGCCGGCGTGCCGCAGCCGTGAGCACCCTGATGTCGCTGGAGTCTGCAATGGCGACCATGGCGGCGAGCGTGGCGGGCCATCCCGAAGCGATAAGCCTGCCGCTGCTGGAGGCCCTGGGAGGGGTGCTCGCGGAAGACCTGGTGGCCGAATGGGCGGTGCCGGCGGAGGCTAACAGCGCCATGGACGGTTACGCCCTGAGGGCCCGGGACGCCGGGGCCGCGCTCCCCGTCAGCCAGCGGATCGCCGCCGGGCAGGTCGGCGAGCCGCTGGCGCCTGGAACCGCGGCCAGGATCTTCACCGGGGCGGCGGTCCCGGACGGCGCCGACGCGGTGGTTATGCAGGAGTCATGCCGCGAGGAGGATGGCCGCATTCAAGTCGGGTCGGCAGTCACGCCCGGCCAGAATATCAGGTCCCGAGGCCAGGACATCGAGCTCGGCAGCCGGGTGCTCAGCCGCGGGCGGCGCTTGCAGCCCCAGGATATCGGCCTGTTGGCGTCACTGGGTAAGCGCGAGGTGGCCGTGCTGCGCCCGCTGCGCGTGGCGATTCTGTCAACCGGTGACGAACTGGTGGAGCCTGGTGCGGGGCCACTGCAGCCGGGCCAGTTGTACAATTCCAACCGCTACATGCTGGAAGGTCTGCTGCGGGGCCTGGGGATGGAGGTATTGAACCTCGGCATCGTCCCCGACTCACCCGGCGAGACCGGGCGTGCGCTGCAGTCTGCCGCGGCCAGGGCGGACTGTGTCATCAGTACGGGCGGCGTCTCTGTCGGCGAGGAGGACCACGTCAGGAGCCAGGTGGAGCGCCTCGGCCGACTGGCGATCTGGAAGCTGGCCTTGAAACCCGGCAAGCCGCTGGCATTCGGCGAGGTGTGCGGCACACCCTTTATCGGCCTCCCCGGTAACCCGACGTCGGTATTTGTCACGTTCAGCCTGGTGGCGCGGCCTTTTCTGTTGCAGCTGCAGGGTGCTGCGGTCACCGTGCCGCTCGCCTGCCGGGCGCGGGCGGGGTTCGACATAGACCGTGCCGGAGGGCGGCTGGAATACCTGCGCGTTATCCTGCGTAACACCGATGACGGGACGCTGGAGGCAGCCCTCTACCCCAATCAGAGCTCAGGTGTGCTGCGCTCGGTCGTCGAGGCGAATGCACTGGCGGTACTCCCGGCGGGCACGACCGTGTCCGTTGGTGATTTTCTGGAAGTGCTGCTGCTGACACAGTTGACCGGTTGACACATGAATGCCGCCGGGCGCTGTCGGGCAGGCGGTTTCAGGTGTATTTCTGGAATACCAGTGACGCGTTGGTTCCGCCGAAGCCGAAGCTGTTCGACATGACCCGCTGGAGGTCTGCGTCGTCGACACGCTCCATGGCGATGGGCATACCCGCTGCCTCCGGGTCGAGATTGTCGATATTCGCCGAGGCAGCAATGAATCCTTCGCGCTGCATCAACAGGCAGTAGATGGCTTCCTGCACGCCCGCGGCGCCGAGTGAGTGGCCCGACAGCGACTTCGTCGAACTGATTACCGGTATCTGCTGGCCGTCGAAGGCGGCACCGACGGCCTTCAACTCCTGGATATCGCCCGCCGGCGTGCTGGTCCCGTGGGCATTGATGTAGTCAATCGGCCCGTCGACGGTTGCCAGCGCCTGGCGCATGCAGCGTGTCGCGCCTTCTCCCGATGGGGCGACCATATCCTGGCCATCGCTGGTCGCGCCATACCCGACCAGCTCCGCATAAATTTTTGCGCCGCGTGCCAGTGCGTGCTCCAGTTCCTCCAGCACCAGCATGCCGCCGCCACCCGCGATGACGAAGCCATCCCGGTCTGCATCGTAGGCACGCGAGGCCCGCTCCGGCTCGTCATTGTAATGGGTCGACAGGGCACCCATGGCGTCGAACAGGCTGCTCAATGTCCAGTGCAATTCCTCGCCGCCGCCGGCGAAAACGATGTCCTGCTTATCGAGCTGAATCTGCTCCATGGCGTTGCCGATGCAGTGAGCGCTGGTCGAGCAGGCGGACGCGATGGAGTAGTTGACACCCCGTATCTGAAACGGTGTTGCCAGGCAGGCGGAGACCGTGCTGGCCATGACCTGTGTCACCCGGTAAGGACCTACACGCCGGATGCCGCGCTCGCGCAGCAAGTCAGCGGCCTCGACCTGGCTCGAAGACGCGGCGCCACCGGATCCGGCGATGATGCCGGTGCGTTCGTTGGATACGTCCGACGGCTCCAGGCCAGAATCCTCGATCGCCTGTTGCATGGCGATATAGGCGTAGGCGGCGGCGTCCCCCATGAACCGCAGCTGCTTGCGGTCGATGCGTTCCTTGACGTCGATCGAAACGACGCCGGCGACGTGGGAGCGCATGCCGGCGTTGATATGGCCGTCATAGCTGCGGATACCGGAGCGGGAGAGCCGCAGGGACTCGCTGACGGTAGCCGGATCATTGCCGAGACAGGAGACGATACCCATTCCGGTCACTACAGTGCGCCTGGTTGTCGCTGTCGCCATCAGAATGACTCCGTGGACTGAAACAGCCCTACGCGCAGGTCGCTGGCGGTGTAGATCTCACGGCCGTCGACACTCAGGCTGCCGTCGGCGATGCCCATGACCAGCCGGCGCTCGATCACGCGCTTGACCTGGATGTTGTAGACCACTTTCGACGCGGTGGGCAGTACCTGCCCGGAGAATTTCACCTCGCCCGAGCCGAGTGCCCGGCCGCGCCCGGGATTGCCGCGCCAGCCGAGGTAGAATCCGACCAGCTGCCACATGGCATCCAGACCCAGGCAGCCCGGCATCACCGGGTCTCCGGGGAAGTGGCAGGCGAAAAACCAGAGTTCCGGGTGGATGTCGAGTTCGGCGATGAGTTCGCCTTTGCCATGGTCGCCACCCTCTGCCGTGATACGCACGATGCGATCCACCATCAGCATGTTGTCGGTGGGTAATTGCGCGTTGCCGGGGCCGAACAGTTCGCCCCGGCCGCAGGCGATCAGGTCCTCCTTGGTGTAGGCGTTCTTCGGCGTCATAGCGTTTCCAGTCGCGGCATGGCTTCGTTTCCGAGGCCGTCGACCGGCCGCGGTCAGCGCGCTGCCCTAAACAGGAAACGCGTCACAGTTCGTGCACACCCGGGGTGGACTCCGGGTGGCGACCCCATTTTAATAGCTGGTGAACACAAGTCCAGTGCGTTGGCTCCGGCCCGGAACCACCTGCATCCGCATCGTGGGTGCGGCGCCGGGTGGCGGTCGGCCCTGGGCATGGACTACCATAGCTCGCATCCGGCGGGTTGAATTGATCATCCGGGTCGATGCCTAACCGAACGCACCGCGCAGGGGTGCGAAAGGATTCTAATGATTACACCCGTCCTACTTTCCGGGGGTGCCGGCAGTCGGCTCTGGCCGGTGTCGCGGCTTACCCACCCCAAGCAGTTCTGGCCCCTGGTGGGCGAGCTGACCATGCTGCAGGACACCCTGACGCGAACTGCGGGCCTGCAGGACGCCGACCCGCTGGTGGTCTGCAACGACGACCACCGGTTCATGGTGGCCGAGCAACTACGCCAGCGTGACCTGCGATCCGGCGGGCTCATTCTCGAACCGGAAGGTCGCAATACGGCACCGGCGGTGGCACTGGCGGCGCTGCGTGCGCTGGAGCTGCACGCCGACCCCATTTTGCTGGTGCTGCCCGCCGATCACGTGATCGAAAACCCCGAGGCCTTTGCCGCCGCCGTGAGTGCAGCGCTCCCACTGGCTCGCGAGGGGCGCCTGATGACATTTGGCGTGGTTCCCTCGGGGCCAGAGACCGGCTATGGGTACATTCGCTGCGGTGAACCCCTGGGAGAAGGACTGTTCACCCTCGACCGGTTCGTCGAGAAGCCCGATCTGGAGACCGCCAGGTCCTATGTGGCGGGGGGCGATTATTTATGGAACAGTGGCATGTTCCTGCTGCAGGCCAAGAGCTATCTCGCTGAACTGGAAACCTTGGCCCCCGAGATTTTCGCCTGCTGTCAACGCGCCATGGCCAATGCGAGCCGCGATATGGATTTTGTGCGCCCTGAGGAGCAGGCTTTTCTCGAGTGCCCGTCCGACAGTATCGACTACGCCGTAATGGAGAGCACTGGCATCGGCGGTGTCGTGTCGCTGGACTGCGGCTGGAGCGATGTCGGCGCCTGGTCGGCTCTACGGGATGTCGCGCCACTGGACGCCGCTGGCAATGCCACGGTAGGGGACGTGTTGCTGCACAATTGCAGCGACAGTTATTTTCGTAGTGACTCCCGGTTGCTGGCCGCTACCGGCGTGGCAAACCTGGTCGTGGTGGAAACAGCCGACGCGGTGCTGGTGGCTGATCGCGACCGGGTGCAGGACGTAAAAGAACTGGTCGCCATGCTCAAGGAGCAGGAGCGCCCGGAGGCGGTGGAACACCGCCAGATCTATCGCCCCTGGGGATCTTATGAAACTCTGATCAGTGCACAGCGGTTCAAGGTAAAGCGCATCATCGTCAACCCCGGAGAGACGCTGTCGCTGCAGATGCACCATCATCGCGCCGAGCACTGGATCGTCGTTCACGGCACCGCAGAGGTGACCTGTGAGGATCGTGTCTATATGCTGGGAGAGGACGAGTCGACTTATATCCCACTGGGAAACAAGCATCGACTGGCCAACCCGGGACGCATTCCGCTCGAACTGATCGAAGTGCAGAGTGGGAGTTACCTGGGCGAGGATGATATTGTTCGCTTCGAGGATCTCTACGGCCGCAGCAAGCCGGTCGCACCACCGACAGGAACGCCTACCCAATGATCAGAAAGTGCCTTTTTCCCGTTGCCGGTTACGGCACCCGATTCCTCCCCGCCACCAAAAGCATGCCCAAGGAAATGCTACCGGTGGTCAATAAACCGCTGGTGCAGTACGGCGTCGAGGAGGCCATAGAAGCCCGGATGACGACCTGTGCAATGGTCACCGGGCGCGGAAAGCGTTCCATTGCGGACCACTTCGATATCAGCTACGAACTCGAACACCAGATATCAGGCACCGGCAAGGAGATCTACCTGAAAGGTATTCGCGACGTGCTGGACCAGGGTGTCTTCACCATGGTCCGCCAGCGTGAGATGAAGGGCCTGGGCCATGCGATCCTGACTGGTGAGGCCCTGATCGGCAACGAACCTTTCGGGGTCCTGTTGTCAGACGACCTGTGTATCAACGACGGTCCGGGGGTTCTCAGCCAGATGGCGGAACTTTACAACCAGTTCCGCTGTTCGATTGTCGCCATCCAGGAGGTCCCCGCGGACCAGACCCACAAATACGGCGTTATCTCCGGGGAGAGTCTCAAGGATGGCATCTTCCGGGTTGACGAGATGGTCGAGAAACCCGCGCCTGAAGACGCGCCCTCCAACCTGGCGATCATCGGTCGCTACATCCTGACGCCCGATATCTTCGACATCATCCGCGAAACGACTCCCGGTGCCAACGGCGAAATTCAACTCACCGACGCATTGCAGACCCAGGCGCGCAAGGGTTGTGTCATGGCCTACAAATTTGCCGGTCGTCGCTTCGACTGTGGCTCGGTGCCGGGCTTCGTGGAGGCCACCAACTACGTCTATGAAAATATCTACAATGAGGGTGGTTCCTGAATGGCGGATCCTCTGGGCTGTTTCAAGGCCTACGATATCCGCGGGCGGGTGCCCGATCAGCTGAACGAGGAGATCGCCCGCGATATCGGTCGTGCCTATGCAACCGTTATCGACCCGGGCAGCGTGGTGGTGGGTCATGATATCCGCCTCAGCAGCCCGGCGATGGCTTCCGCGCTGATCGAGGGCCTGCGGGAGCAGGGCGTGGATGTCCATGATATCGGCCTGTGTGGAACCGAGGAGATTTACTTCGCCACGTTTTATCGCGGACTGGGCGGTGGTATCGTCGTTACTGCGAGCCACAACCCGAAGGATTACAACGGGATGAAGCTGGTTCGCCAGGGGGCCAGGCCGGTATCCTCGGACGATGGCCTGCTCGACATCAAGGCCCGGGTTGAGTCCGGCCGCTTCGCGCCCGCGGCGAGGCGGGGTGAGCTGCAGCAACTGGATTCGACCGCCGATTACGTCAGCCATCTACTGGGCTACATCGAGGGCGTGACACTGCAGCCACTGCGGATTGTCGTGGACGCGGGTAACGGCGGTGCTGGCCGCATCGTCGACCTGCTCGAGCCCCACCTGCCGTTCGAGTTCATCAAACTCAATCACTGTCCCGATGGCCATTTTCCCAACGGGGTCCCCAATCCGCTCCTGCCTGAAAACCGGGCCGCCACTGCGGCGGCCGTGCGTGAACACAACGCGGATCTCGGTATAGCCTGGGATGGCGATTTCGATCGCTGCTTCTTCTTCGATGAGGCCGGCGCCTTTATCGAGGGCTATTACCTGGTGGGCCTGCTGGCTGAGGCCTTTCTCAAGCAGGGCGGTCCGGCACGGATCGTTCACGACCCCCGGTTGACCTGGAACACGATCGACGTGGTGGAAGCACTGGGTGGCGAGCCCGTGCAAAGTAAGACCGGGCATGCCTTTATCAAGGCCCGCATGCGCGCTGAGAACGCTGTGTACGGCGGGGAGATGAGTGCCCATCATTACTTCCGCGATTTCGCCTTCTGCGACAGCGGCATGATCCCGTGGTTACTGGTGACCGCTCTCATGTCGCAGCGTAACGAGCCGGTCTCGGCGCTGGTCGCTGCGCGCATGGCGGCGTTTCCCTGCAGCGGCGAGATCAATCGCCAGATCGATGACCCGGCCGCAGCCCTGGCCCGGGTGGAGCAGGTCTACCTACACCGTGCCCGCTCGATCGAAAAAGTCGACGGTCTCAGCATGAGCTTCGACCAGTGGCGGTTCAACCTGCGGTTGTCGAACACCGAGCCGGTAGTGCGCCTCAATGTTGAGAGCCGCGCCGACAGGGCGCTCATGGAAGCCCGTACTGACGAACTGCTGGCACTCCTCGACGGCTAGCCGCCTGTTGAACAAGCCTCGGCCGGCTAGCCTTGTGCCTCGCGCCAGCGTGTCATCAGTCGCCGCGTTGCGCTATCGAGTTCATCACTGTCGCTTGCCCCGTCCAGCCCGGCCAACACCTGGGTGCCGATGGCCTTCCCCAACTCGACACCCCACTGGTCGAAAGGATTGATGCCCCAGAGCTGGCCGCTGCAGTAGGTCCGGTGCTCATAGAGCGCAAGCAGCGCCCCCAGGGTACGCGGTGTGAGTGCCTTCATGCTCAGGATGCTGTTGGGTCGGTTGCCCGGCATCGCCAGGTGCGACGCCAGCGAGTCGGCGTCGGCCGCGGCAAGGCCTCGATCCAGCAGTGACTGGCGCGCTTCCGGCAGCGAGCGCCCCACCATCAGCGCGCGACTCTGGGCCAGGCAGTTGGCCACCAGCTGCCGGTGTTGCAGGCCCATCCCGGTGTGGGTGGTCAGCGGCAGGATGAAGTCTGCGGGGCAGAGCCGCGTGCCCTGGTGAAGCAGCTGGTGGAAGGAGTGCTGTCCCATGGTGCCGGCGGACCCCCAGAGCACCGGTGCGGTGTCGTGGGCCAGGGCTGCTCCTGCGGCCGACACGCACTTTCCGTTGCTCTCCATGGTCAGCTGCTGGAGGTAATCCGGCAGGCGCTGCAGTGCGTTGGCATAGGGAAGCACCACGTGATTGGCAGCGCCCAGGAAATTGCAGTACCAGATCTCGAGCAGGCTCATCATGACCGCCATATTGGCATCGGCCGGCGTGGACGCGACATGCCGGTCCATCGCCTCCGCGCCCTCCAGCAGCATCGCGAACTGTTCCCAGCCTATTGCAATGGCCGAACTTAGACCCACTGCGGACCAGACCGAGTAGCGGCCACCGACCCAGTCCCACATCGGCAGGCAATTCTCCGCCGGGATGCCGAACTCGGCGGCGGCCTGCAGGTTGGTGGTTATGGCATAGAAGTGTCGGTCCAGGTCTTCTGTCTTTGCCCCCGCCAGCAGCATCCAGTCTCTTGCTGCCAGCGCGTTGGTCAGGGTCTCCTGGGTGCGAAATGACTTGGAGCAGATAATGAACAGCGTGGAGCCGGCATCGAGCCCCAGCACCGTTTCCTGCAGGTCCGCGGGGTCGACATTGGCGACGTAATGGCAGTCTATGTCCCCCCGGAAAGGGCCCAGCGCCTCGGTCACCAGGCGTGGCCCCAGGTCCGAGCCGCCAATGCCGATGTTGACCACGTCGGTAATCACCCCGCCGGCGAAACCTGTCAACGCACCGGAATGGGCCTTTTCGACCACTGTCTGCATGCGCGCCCGGGTGTCCGACACCTCCTGAAACTCGGGCATTAACGGGGGTGTCGGCGCGCTGCTCGCGCGCAGGAGTGTGTGCAGCGCCGGCCGGTTCTCGGTGCCGTTGACCACGGCCCCGTGCAGCAGTTCCTCGATCCGGGCGGGCAACTCGGCCTGTTCCGCCAATTGCCACAGCTGAGCGCGCACCTCCCGCGTCAGCAGCTGCTTCGAGTAATCCAGCTCGAGGCCCGCCGCCCGCAGCACGAAGTCCTCGCTGCGCGCGGGGTCGTCGTTGAACATCGCGGCAACGTCGGCAGACGCCGACGTCTCGGCCAGTCTTACCAGTGGCTCAAAAGCGGGCAGGGCCCGCAGGTTCACCGGGTTTCTCATCGGAGTGGGCGGCTCGGAACACGGGGGTTGCGGTCAGTATAGGCAGCCGCCGTAATGCATGCAATGCGCCCCGGCGCAGGCCGGCGGTTCAGCGGTCGCGATTGACGGCCATGTCGGTGAGTTCGGTCAGCGCGTCGCGCCAGGTGCTGTCGGGGAGCATGTCCAGCTGTGCCAGGGCCAGCTGCTGGAAGTAGCGGGCTCGCTCAATCGTGTAGTCGAGCGAGCCGCAGCGCTTGATCGCAGCCAGTATCTCGGTGATGCGGGTATTGTCCTTGTCTTTGATCGCGTTGCGCACCAGAGCCTGTTCCCTGTCGTTACCACAGCGCAGCGCGTGGATCAGTGGCAGCGTCGGTTTGCCCTCGGTCAGGTCATCTCCGACATTCTTGCCCATGCTGCCCGTGTCGCCTGCGTAATCCAGCGCGTCGTCCACCAGCTGAAATGCAATACCGAGGTTGAGACCGAATAACCGCAGCCGCTCGCGGCCCGTCTCGTCCACCCCGCCCAGGCGCGCGGCCCCGTAGCAGGCGGCAGCAAACAGCACCGCGGTTTTGCGCGTGATGACATCCAGGTAGTCCTCTTCCGAGGTCTCCGGGTCTCCGGCCCGGGTCAACTGCAGGACCTCTCCCTCGGCGATCACGTTGGTCGTATCCGCCATGTGCCGGAGAATGTCCATGTCCTCGAGTTGCACCATCAACTGGAAAGCACGGGTGTACAGAAAGTCGCCGACCAGCACCGAGGGCGCGTTGCCGAACTCGGCGTTGGCGGTCGGGCGACCACGGCGCAGGCTGGAGATGTCGACCACGTCATCGTGGAGCAGGGTAGCGGTATGGATGAATTCGATGATGGCCGCGAAGCTGATGTGTCGCTCGGACACCGGGCCGAGGCTTGCTGCTGTCAACAGCACCAGCAGCGGGCGCATGCGCTTGCCACCGGCATCGACGATATAATGGCCCACGTTCTCCACCATCGGAACGCGCGACCGGAGCTGTTCCACGATCAACTGGTTGACCTGGTCGAATTCGCCGGCGACCCGGGCGCGGATGGTGTTCATAGGGTTCGTGAAGCGATCGTGGATGCCCGCGCATGCTATGGCGCGGCCGCCGGGGTGTCAAGGCGCCCGCCGGCCGGCACCCAACGGTGTGCTCGCGGGGGTAGCGCATTGTATGCCGCCGGCGCGGGAAAACGCAGCAATAAGGCCTTGCTCGAAGCGGTTGATTTCAGTACAATCGCCGCCCTCTGCACACCGGGGTCTGAAATGCTGGCGTGCAGCCGTCAACCCACTGTTTGTGCCTGACTCTGCCCTCCCGCGTACCGGGAGCCCTCTATAGATTGATTGCGAGCAGGCTAACTGAACGGAGCAAGTGCCATGTATGCGGTTATCGAGAGCGGTGGCAAGCAACACCGCGTGGTTGAGGGAGAAACCCTCAAGCTGGAGAAAATGGAAGCGGCGACCGGAGATTCGGTCGAGTTCGATCGGGTATTGATGGTCGGCGGTGACGACGTGCGCATCGGCACCCCGCTGGTCGAGGGCGGTACAGTTACCGCAGAGGTCGTTTCCCACGGTCGCCACAAAAAAGTGAAGATCGTCAAGTTCAACCGTCGCAAGCACTACCGCAGAGAGACCGGGCATCGGCAGTGGTTCACCGAAGTCAAGATCACCGGCATCTCAGTATAAACAGGAGGAATTGAGGCATGGCTCACAAGAAAGCAGGCGGCAGCACCCGCAATGGTCGCGATTCTGAAAGCAAGCGCCTCGGCGTCAAGCGTTTCGGTGGCGAGCAGGTCGCGGCGGGCAACATCATCGTACGACAGCGTGGTACCCGTTTTCACGCCGGCGAGAATGTCGGGATCGGTAAGGATCACACGCTGTTCGCGACCGCTGACGGCAAGGTGGAATTTGTCGTCAGGGGCCCGAAAAGTCGCAAGTTTGTCCAGGTCATCAGCGCCTGAAGCCACGGCGACAGGACCATCGCGAAAGCCTCGTCAACTGACGGGGCTTTTTTGTAGCTGCAGGCCGTCGGCGCGCTGATCTCGGCGGTGGCCCTTGCCGGGCGGAGCGTGAATCCATGAAATTTGTAGACGAGGCCAGCATCAAGGTCACTGCCGGCAAGGGCGGCAACGGTTGCCTCAGCTTCCGGCGGGAGAAATATGTCGCCAAAGGCGGGCCGGACGGCGGCGATGGCGGTGATGGCGGCTCGGTGATCCTGCAGGCTGACAGTGCGCTCAACACCATGATCGATTACCGGTACAAGAGGAATTTCAGCGCCGAGAACGGTGAGGCGGGGCGCGGTCGCAACTGCACCGGCAAAAAGGGCGCTGACCTTGTCCTGCCGGTACCCGTGGGCACGACGGTGATCGATGAGGAGACCGACGAGATCCTCGGTGACATGTCAATTCCGGGAGATCAGCTGGTGGTCGCGCAGGGCGGCTTCCACGGTCTGGGGAACACCCGCTTCAAGTCGAGCACCAACCGGGCGCCGCGCCAGACCACGGCGGGTACAGAGGGCGAACAGCGGGCCCTGAAGCTCGAACTGAAGGTGTTGGCGGATATCGGCCTGCTGGGTCTGCCCAATGCCGGTAAGTCGACCCTGATCAGGGCTGTCTCCGCCGCACGGCCGAAAGTCGCGGATTATCCCTTTACCACCCTGGTGCCCAATCTCGGTGTGGTCAAGGTCGAGGTTCACCGCAGCTTTGTCATCGCGGATATTCCCGGCCTCATCGAGGGGGCCGCGGACGGGGCCGGGCTGGGTGTCCGGTTTCTGAAGCACCTCACGCGCAACCGCATCCTTCTGCACGTGATCGATGTCGCCCCTATGGACGGTATTGAGCCCGCGGCGGCGGCACTGGCTATCGTCAAGGAGTTGGCGAGCTTCAGTGTGACGCTGGCGCGGCGGGAACGCTGGCTGGTACTTAATAAAGTCGATCTGCTGGACGCGGCAGCGCTGGCCACACAACGCGAAGCGATCCTGGCGGCGTTGGACTGGGCGGGACCGGTCTACGAAATCGCTGCGATCAGCAAGTCGGGAACGGACCGTCTCTGTGCCGACCTCATGGTGCGGCTCGAAACCCTTCGCGCGGATGAGGAAGCCAACCCGGAGCTGGCCGAGCAGGAGGCGCTCATGCAGACCGCCATGCAGGCCGAGGCGAGGGCCCGGATCGCTGCTCTGCGGGCCCTTCGCGATGCCCGGCGTCACGAAGCTGACGATGATGACGACGACTTCGATGTCGATGTGGAATACGTTCCCTGATGGACTACCGCGGTGAAATCAGGGAGAGCCGCCGCTGGGTGGTGAAAGTGGGAAGCGCCCTGCTCACCGATGATGGCCGCGGACTCAACGCGCCTGTCGTCGGTGAGTTGGTGGACCAGATCGCGGGTCTGCGGGCTTCGGGGTGCGAGGTAGTGCTGGTCTCCAGTGGCGCGGTAGCGGCCGGACTGGTGCGCCTGGGCTGGCGGCAGCGACCGGCTCAGCTCCACGACCTGCAGGCGGCCGCTGCGGTGGGGCAGTCGGTGCTGGTGCAGACTTACGAGAACGCTTTTCGCCAGCACGATATTGCGACGGCGCAGATATTGCTCGGTCATGACGATGTCACTGCGCGCGACCGCTACCTCAATGCGCGAGGCACGCTCACCCGCTTGCTGGAACTCGGTGTGCTGCCGGTCGTGAACGAAAACGATACGGTGGTGACGGATGAAATCCGTTTCGGCGACAACGATACGCTGGCGGCGCTGGTGGCAAACCTCATCGATGCCGACGCGTTGCTCCTGCTTACCGACCAGGTCGGCCTGTTTCGCGAGGACCCTCGCCACAATCCGGACGCGGAGCTGGTGCGTGAAAACAGCGTCTACGATTCCGCCCTGGATGCCATGGCGGGCACCGGAGGCAAGCTCGGCCGCGGCGGGATGGTGACCAAGCTGCGGGCGGCCAGGCTGGCGGCGCGTTCGGGTACCGAGACTGTGATTACGAGTGGGCGGGAAGCCGAGGTCATTAATCGGGTTGCCAGAGGTGAACCCCTGGGTACGTGGTTGCGTTCCGGTGAGCGCCCTCACCGAGCGCGCAAGCAGTGGCTGGCAGGACTCGTGCTCACCCACGGCAGCCTGGAGCTCGATGACGGGGCCGTGCGCGTGCTGCGGGAGGCGGGGAGAAGCCTGTTACCGGTGGGGGTGCGCCTTGTTCACGGCGAATTCAAGCGCGGGGACATGGTGTCCTGTCGCGACGGGACCGGTCGCGAAGTGGCCCGGGGCCTGGTGAACTACAGTGCGGCCGAGAGTCGCCGCATCGTCGGGCGCTCATCGGCAGAAATCGAACAGCAGCTCGGCTACCGGGGCGATGCAGAACTGATTCATCGCGATAACCTTGTCCTTGCGTGAGCCGGGGCGCGGTCGATTCACTTTGCGGGGACTGAACCTTGCCTGAATTTGTGGCCCTGAGCGGCGTGATCATTGCGGCACTCGCATTGGCGCTGATCCTGAAGCCCAGGCCCATGGAGGGTCTGGTTGTGCGGGTGCTCACCAGCAGCTGGCTGTACCTCGCAGCACTGCTGGCGCTGCTGGCCGGGGCCGGTCTGATTCATGCCGCCGGGGGTGCTTCTGCCGCGCTGGTAGAGGGCGCGGGCTGGTGCCTGGTGCTGGTCGCTCTCGCCCTGGTGGTGCTGTCGCGCCCGGCGGGACGCCGCTTCGCTGGCTGGCTGCAGGCCAGGCCGGCCGGGGTTGCGAGGCTGCTGCTGGCGCCCCTGGCGCTGCTCGGCGCAGTGCTGGTCTGGACGGCGCTGGCCTGATCTCGACCATGTGTGGAATAATCCAGCGCACTCTTGCCCCGACTCGGCGTCACTCATGAACGCGTCTCCCGCGCTTCTGCTCACTCTCTATTGCGTGGCGATCACGTTGTTTTCGCTGTTTGGGGGATTGCTCCCCGGCTGGGTCAATATGACCCACACCCGCACCCAGACGATCATGAGTTTCGTGGCCGGCCTGATGCTGGGCGTTGCCTTCTATCACCTGCTGCCACACAGTATCGCCAGCCTGGGTACGCCCGACGCCATCGACGTCTCCGTCTGGTGGATGATGATCGGGCTGATTGCCATGTTGCTGTTGCTGCGGATGTTTCATTTTCACCAGCACGAGTTTCCCGCCTCAGACCACGCCCACCAGGACCACGATCACGCCGAGGTGCCCGCGCATCCGCTGGGATGGCTGGGCGTGGCCCTGGGCCTAGGCCTGCACAGCGTGATCGATGGCGTGGCGCTCGGTGCCGCCATGCAGGGTGAGCGGGTGAGTGAAGCAGGGGCCGGGGTTGTCGGCATCGGTGTGTTCCTGGCGATCCTGCTGCACAAGCCGCTGGATGCCCTGTCGATTACCAGCCTGATGCAGGCTGGTGGCTGGAGTCGTTCCTGGCGGCGGGGCGCCAACCTGGTATTTGCCCTGATGTGCCCCCTGGGTGCCTTGTTGTTTTTCTTTGGCATCGACCTGCTCGAGGGAACCGATGGTTACGTGGTGGGTATCGCCCTGGCATTTGCCGCCGGTGCCTTCGTCTGTATCGCCCTCAGTGACCTGCTGCCGGAAGTCCACTTCCACAGTCACGACCGTATACGCCTGACCCTCGCCTTCGTCGCCGGCATTGTCCTGGCTTACGGGCTTGGGTATCTCGAACCCGTCAGCGTGCACCAGGCTGCGCACTGACTGCCAGGAGGACCGCCATGCCGAAGCGCCTGATCTATCCGCCGATGTGGCTGCTGCTGGGCCTGATTGCGATATTCACCCTCGACAAGCTGGCGCCGGGCCTGCGCTTCACCAGCACGGTGTGGCAGCTCGTCGGCGGGGCGGTCATCGTCGCCGGTCTCGCCCTGCTGGTCGTCGCGGGCGGCCTGTTCAAGCGGGCGGGAACCGACCTGATCCCCTTTCGTCATGTTACCGCGCTGGTCACGGACGGAGTCTACCGGTTCACCCGCAACCCGATGTACCTGGGTATGGCGCTGGTTCAGCTGGGCACCGCGGTGACGGTCGGCGCGGTCACTGCCCTGTTGGTGCCGCTTGTATTCGCGGTGATCATCGAGTTTCGTTATGTGCGACCGGAGGAGACCATTCTGCATGCGCAGTTTCCCAAGGAATTCGCGGCCTACTGCCATCGTGTCCGTCGTTGGCTCTGAGCCATACCCGCAGCGGTGGTGGCGTGTGACCCGTGGGTGGGTTCTGATGGTGGCATTGGCTGCGGCGGTCGCGGGGTGCTCGTCGTCGCTCATGCCGTACACGCCGGACGGCACCCCGGTGGTCATGCTGCCCCTCTCGGTGGCCGGCATCGAGGACCAGCGTGGCCGCTTCCGGGAGATCTTCTGCGCCGTACTCGAGGCGCGAGCCGATGAACTGCCCGATGTCAGGCCCTGTGACAGTGCGCTGAGCCGGGTCGGGCAGGAGCCTGCCGGGTCGGGCCGGCCGGTCGCGCTGGGCGCGGCCTCGCGACCGTTCACGCTCGCTTTCGTGCCGGGCGTGGGCTGGAACTGTGTCGCACAGTGGCTGGAACCGCACACGGCAGGTGCAGACAACCTCCGCCGGTTCGGCTACGGCGTCGAATTCATCAGTGTCGATGCATTGTCCAGTGGCAAGGTCAACGCCCGCCAGATCCGCGACTGGGTGCTGGCGTTCGCCGCCCGCGAACCGGATCGGGAGCTGGTGCTTGCGGGCTATTCCAAGGGCGGTCCCGATGTATTGCGCGCGATCGTCGAATACCCGGAAATCGTCCCGCACCTGACAGCGGTGGTCAGTATGGCCGGTTCCATCGGTGGCTCGCCGCTGGCGAACAGCGCCAGCCAGTGGCAACTGGATCTGATGACACACTGGCCTGGCGCCGAATGTGACAAGGGTGACGGCGAGGGCCTGGCGAGCCTGACGCCCGAGAGACGCCGCGCGTGGCTGGCGGCAAACCCGCTACCCCCGGAACTGTCGTACTACTCGGTGGTAACCTACCCGCAGCCGGATCGAATCTCGACGGTGTTGCGTAGCAGCTGGCGCAAGCTGTCGCGAATCGATGGGCGCAATGACAGCCAGGTGCTGTTCCACGACCAGATCATTCCCCGCAGCAGTCTCGTCGCCTACCTGAACGCCGACCACTGGGCGATTGCCGTGCCGGTCGCGCGATCACACCGCACGCTGGGGCGCCTGCTGGTCGACAGGAATGACTACCCGCGCGAGGCGCTGCTCGAGGCGCTGCTGCGCTTCGTCGACGAAGACCTGACGAGCGAGGGGTTGTAGGCGCAGCCGAAGCGGGACCCGTGGTCAGCGCTGCGCAGCCTCCTGCGTGGCCCGTGCAGCTTCCAACCCCCCGGCATTGATCACCCGGGTAAAGCCGATGGCTTGCAGCCTCTGGCGGGCCAGCTCGGCGCGCCCACCGACGGCGCAGTAGAGGTAAACAACCTGGTCTTTGTCCAGCCGCAGGCGGCTCACGCCTTTTTCGATGCCATCGAAGGGGATGGAATGAGCGCCGGGCAGGTGGCCGTCCGCGTACTCTGCGGGCGTGCGCACATCGATCCAGACGGCCTTTGCCGGGTCTTCCCCGGCCGCAGAGACCGGTCCGGCGACGACGGCAAGAACGATTGCCAGGTTGCGCAGGAATTGCACCGGCTCAGGCGCCTTGCTGGCTGAGCTGCAGTGCTTCGAAGCGGGCGGCGGTGAGCTCGGGATCACTCGGACCGGCGGCCGTCCAGCCCTGGAGTTGCTCTTCCACGATGCGGGCCAGGGCGTCGATGTGGCCGGGGTCGCTGTTGAGACAGGGGATATAGGCGTACTCTTCGCCTCCCGCCTCGAGAAAGTAATCGCGGTTTTCCTCACCGATCTCCTCGATGGTCTCCAGGCAGTCGGCGGAAAACCCCGGACACACAACCTGCACCCGGTTGATGCCCCGGGCGGGTAGTTGTTGCAGCGTTTCGTCGGTGTAGGGGCGCAGCCATTCCTCGCGGCCAAACCGCGACTGGAACACCGTCATGTATTGATCCTGCTCCAGCTCGAGCGCGGCGGCTACCAGACGCGTCGTCTTGTGACACTGGCAGTGGTAGGGGTCGCCCTCATCGAGATAGCGCCGGGGTTCGCCGTGGTAGGAAAACAGCAGGAGTTGCGGTCGGCCGTGGATGTCCCAGTAGTCGCGGATCGACTGCGCCAGGGCCTCGATGTAGGCCGGATGATCGTGATAGTGGGTCATGAAGCGCAGTTCCGGTATCCAGCGGCGGTGTTGGAAATCCGTCGCCACGGCGTCAAAGGTGGAGCCGGTCGTCGGCCCGCTGTACTGCGGATAGAGAGGCAGGACCAGCAGCTGCTGGACACCGGCATCGAAGAGTCGCTGCAGGGCACCGCCAATATCGGGCCGGCCGTAGCGCATGGCAAACTCGACGGTTACCGATGAACCGAACCGCTGCTGCAGAACCGCGTGCAAAGCGTCGGCCTGGTTGCGTGTATGAACAAGCAGCGGCGAGCCCTCTTCCGTCCACACGGTGCGATAGGCCGCTGCAGAGCGTGCGGGACGCAGGTTGAGGATCACGCCGTTGAGGATGAACCACCACAGCAGGCGGGGCACTTCCACGACCCGGGGGTCGGAGAGAAACTGGCGCAGGTAGGGCCGCAGCTGCTTTTTATGCGGCGCCTCCGGCGTTCCCAGATTCGTCACCAGAACGCCGATCCTGGGTACCTGGCTGTGATCGAAGTCGGGTTTACCAATGTACTTCATAGGGTGGCCAATATACGTCCGGTATCGCGGCTTGCCAAGCGGCTGCCGATGCCCACTCGATACGTAAACCGTTTGTCGCTGGATCGTAACGCTTCATCGCCGGGCGCCTGCAACTCGTCGAAACAGGGTTTCTGAGGTGGAGTTTCTTCCCTAGTCTGGGTTTCGAAGGCAGGCGAGGCGGCGCATTCACCGCCCCGACAAACAGGCGAAATCGCCACTATCACGGCAGGGAGAAACACCATGAAAATGCAGTCACAAGTCAAAAAGCTGGTCCTGGGTATCGTCGGTCTTTCCGCAGGCATGGCGATGAACGTCCAGGCGGAGCGTTACGGTGAAACCATCGTCAGCACTTCCTCGGCAGGAATCCGTACCGCCACCGTCGAGATCAGCGACCTCAATATCGCGACTACCGCGGGCTTTGAAACCCTGGGCTACAGGGTACGCAATGCCGCCGAGAAGGTCTGTGGCCCGGACGATCTGCGCCGCGCCGGTTCGCTCAAGCGGGCACGAGTCAATCGCGAGTGTGCCACGGCTGCCTTCGACGAGGCCATGTCCCAGGTGAGCGGCTCCAGCCTGGCATCCTTGAGCGTCAGCACCCGCTAGTCCTCGCAGCCGCGGTGACGGTCGCGCCCCGCCCGGTTCCCGGAGCGGGCGCGACCCACCCGGTTGCACCACCCTCCCGACCCCGGCGTCGCGTGATAGCGTTCCCGCGTTGAGTGTGCTATATCTTCACGGGTGTCGAGGTCGGCAGGCTTCCGCCCGAGCTGCGGTATTGTCGCGGCCACAGACACACTGTCGAAGTCCTGTCGATGAGGTGTGGTTTGATCAGAAACGATTTACGAGCTCGTGGTTTCAGCACGATTGCGGTATTGCTGGCCGGGGTGGTCCTCGGTGTCCTGGCCATGTTTGCCTATGACTTCACGATGCACGCTACCAGCACCGAGAAGTTCTGTACCAGCTGCCACGCCATGGCGTCCGGCCCGTTTGTCATGCTGCAGGACACGACCCATTTCAAGAATGAGTCCGGCGTACGCCCGGACTGCGCTGACTGCCATGTCCCGAAGTCCGGCTGGCCCAAGCTGTGGCGCAAGATCCAGGCCAGTCGCGAGGTCTGGGGCGAGATCACCGGCAAGATCGATACGCCGGAGAAGTACCTGGCCCATGTGGACGAGATGAAGGGGCGGGAAATCCGCCGCTTGCAGGCCAATGACAGCCAGGAGTGCCGCAACTGCCACGACGTGGTCGCGATGGACCTGGAACAGCAGCCCCGGATGGCGAAACGGGCCCATTCACGCATGCAGGATAAGGGCCAGACCTGTATAGATTGCCACCAGGGCCTCGCGCATGACGGCACCCCGTTTGAACAGGCTTCATTCCACCGTACCGGTGTTCCGATAATGCCAGAAGAGAACAGCCTGGCAGCGGAAGGCTGCCCGGGGCGGCCCAGTCTATAATCTGCCAGAGGAGAAAGCCCCATGAAAACCGTCAACTATGCCGCTGCGGTGGTGTTCGCGCTTGCCAGTATCTCTCTGCCCGCTGCGGCAGACAGGAGCGCCGAATGCCTGGAATGCCACGAACCCGCCGAGGACTGGGTGGGCATCAGCCAGGAGGAATTCCTGAAATCTTCGATGGATGCCGGTAACAAGCGCCACAAGGATCACCTTGACCTGACCGAGGATCAGCTCAAGGCGATCTTCGCTGAGCTCGTACCCAAGTAAGCAGCCCGCTGATGGTCTTTACCACCGGTCGCGGATCGGCGTTCGGGTGCAAGCCGGCGCCGTCCATCAAACTGATCGACAATACGCGCATGTATGAACTCATGCCCGACGATATGGATATCAATACCGGTACCATCCTCGACGGCACCGAGACCGTCGAGCAGGCCGGTGAGCGTATTTTCGAGCGGATCATCGCCGTGGCGTCCGGCGAACGCACCAAGAGCGAAGTACTGGGCTATGGTGACGAGGAGTTCTGCCCCTGGGACCTGGGCATCATGCTCTAGCCTGATCGGTTCCTGGTGTTCCCCGTAGTCATCAGCAACTTCTCCCCCCTTCCGTCAGATAACCGCCGGACAGCCTTTCCATTAAGCCCCAAGTGGCCGTTGGCAAACCACCGGCGCGGCCGCATCTGGCCCAGTACAGCCCAGCTCGTCACCCGATCATCCAGACCGACAGCAGATGGCGCGATGAAGATCGATAACGTCCACGATAACCCTGGCCGGGGGCGTCTGGCGGCAAGGATGCCGCCAGCGAGCTTGTACAGGGATGTACGCTTTTTGGCGTCCCCCGGCCGGGGTTATCGTGGACGTTATCCAGGCACGAACGCTGATGCCTTCGCACCACCCCGGCCGCACCTGGCCGGCCACACCTCGCCAGCCGTACCTAGCCGGCCGCACCGAGCGGTTGCCAAGGGTTACCGCACCGGGTGCACCTCGGCCACATCGGCGGCCTTGCCGGCGCCGTGACAGACGCTGCAGGATTCCACGACTTCCTCGTCGTCGATCGCCGCCTGGGTGGTGGCGAAGTCGCCGCCGTTATTGGTCATGTGCGCACGTGCCACACTGTCGTCATGACAGCTCGCACACACCGCGGTGGCGGGTGTCGTGACCAGGTCGTCAGTGGGGTCGTTGACGTCGTCACCGGTATCCACACTCGTGCCCAGCACCGTTGACGCCAGGGGCAGCTGGAAGCCGTCCTCGGTGTGGCAGGCGGTGCAGTTGCCGAGATTGCCCGGGTAGTGGACCGCATCGGTGTCGTACACATAGGTGGTGAAGCCGCGGAAACCGACCACCTGCAGCGGGTTTTCGCGCATGGCCGCGGCGTGAATGCCATGGACCATGCTCTTGAAGTCAATCGATTCCTCGCTCTTGCCGTCCGTGGGCGGGTTGGCGGCGATGGCCCGGACGCCGCGGTCGGTATTGCGCGGATTGTGGCAGGTCACGCAGGAGTCGATGTTGTCCGCCCGGTTGTTGCCGTGCAGCACGAGGGTGCCGTGGCAGGCGAGGCAGCTCTGCAGTTCGACTGACTGGCGCCGCGGCACGGGCTGTCCATCGGGCTCATCGATGGAGAAAAAGCTGTGGACGTCGCCGACCGGCACCGATTGCGCCATCCCATCGCCGTTGTAATCCACCACCGGGTGACCCTCGATCGTAGCGACACCGCTGCCAGTGGCGGCGATGCCGGGCTCCAGGCTGCCATCCGGGACCGCCAGCGGCATGGTCACGCTGTAGCTGCCGTCGCCGTTGTCGGTCGCGTTGGAGAGCGCGCTGATCGAGACAGAACTGGCGTTATCCGCCGTGGGTTCGCCATTTTCGTCAAGCACATAGTTGCCGGTGTTGGTGTAGTCGCCAGTGTTCCAGGCCATCTTGACGTTCAGCGAGCTGCCGCCGCCGGTCCAGACGGGGTCATTCATCAGGTCATAATCCTCCCCGGTCAGCGGGTTGCTGACCTTGAAGGTGATGACCGGCGCCTCGCCGGGCATGCTGTTGCTGACGTCGAGAATGCTGGCCGCGAACGCTTCCCGGGCCTCCTGGTCCAGCATGCGGTGGCTGTCGGCGATGCTGCCGGCGAAACCGTTTGCGGAGTGGCAGCCCGCACAACCCGAATCGTCGGGCTGGCCGCCGGCATGACGGTCGAAATCGAGGTCTTCGTGGCAGCTGCCGCAGACGGCGCGCGAGGAATATTCAGCCCAGTTGTCGCCCTGGGCGGTCAGCACCAGGTCGTCCCTGCCCTCGCCCGTGGCCGAGCCCGCGTGGCAGTTCACGCAGCGGCGGATGTCCTGGGGGTAATGCAGGTTGGAGTAATCATGCTTGCTGTCCCGGAAGCCATAAATTGCATATTCTCCGCCCGCCATGACGCTGGGCAGGTTTGCGCCCATGTGAATCTTGTGGATCATCACCTTCATGTCGACCGTATTGCCGCTGTTGGCGTCGGTGGAGCCGGGGTTGTGGCAGGTCACGCAGTACTCCACGTCGGTCCGGTTGCCGCCGTGAATCCCCAGCTTATCGTGGCAGAGGTTGCAGTTTTCGGTCGCTGCGATCTGCATCTGGAAGATGCCTTCGGTGGCCCCGGTTGCAGGCACCCAATCCCGGAAGGGGTTGGCGGTATCCTGCGCGCCGTCAAACTGGATCGCCACGCGGTGCGTGCGATCCGGTTCGTAGGAGAGGTCCAGGCCCTCGGCCGCGGCCTGGTCGAGAACGTCCTGCGTCAGGTCGTTGACGCTGGTGATAAAGCGATAGCGGTAGCTACCGTCCTCGTTGTTGGTGAACTCTCCGTCACGCTCGTAGGTCGCCTGCAGTTTCGCTTCCGTGCCTGGCCCGACGCCCGGCTGCTCTATGCGATTGACGTAGGACAGCCAGCTACCGGTGAGGTTGCCCAGGGGGCTGGATTGCAGCTTCGAGAGGACGAAACGGACATTGGATTGTTCGAGGTCGATGATGGCCGTGTTGTTGCCGTCGGTGAGCTGGAAATCCACGACCGCGCGGCCCTCGTCGTCGATCTGTGCGTCGGTGATGAACGCGAACAGCCGCTCCGCCTCCTCGTAGGGGGCGGGGTTGGGTGCGGGGATCTCCGGCGTCGGCGGTGTGACGGCCCCGCCCGATGGCGGCGGCCCGGACTCCACGCCCGGCGCCCTATCACCACCGCCACCGCCTCCGCAGGCGGTGACGAGGCCGAGCAGGCCGGCGAGTATCCAGGTTCGAGTATGCGTTGCCATGGTTTGCCTCTCCCGGGCCGTTATTGCCAGCGATAAATCACTGACGCGCCCAAATAATGGATCTTTTCGTTGGCGTTGCGTTCGCCGAAGGTCAACACCTTGCCGATCGTGTCCGCCTGCACGCCCTGGCGTGCCCAGTCATCACTGTCGTAGCGGAAATAGCGATAGTCGATCCGCAGGTGCATGTTGTCCTGCAGTTTCCAGATACCGTTGGCCTCGAACTGGTGCTGACGTGTGTCCACGTCGGGCAGGTCGCTGGCGCCCGGGTTGGCGCCGGGTCGCGTGGCCAGTGCCTGTTCTGAAACGGTATCGACAAAATGGTAGTCCAGCCGCAGTGCGAACTCGGTGTTTATGTCCCAATCGACGGTCGCGCCCAGCGTGAAACTGGTATCGGTGGCGTCGAGGTCCCAATCCTGACCCGGGTCGCTGGCCTGGGGCAGGGGCGGATAGATTTCAAAGGCGTTTTTCTCCTGCCCGCCGCGGAAAGATCGCCCGCGTTGCTCGCCTTCGTAGCGATCCCAGCCTGCATAGAAACTGGTGTTGAAACCCTCGGCGGCCGCATAGCTGGCGCTGGCGTGGGCGCGCTGCCAGGTCGCGCTGCGCAGGCCGAGCCGGGTTTTGTCGAAATCGTCGTCACGCCACAACAGGTTCAGGGCCAGATTCCACCGATCCGTCGGCAGGTAGTTGAGGTCGACCTTACCCTCCACCCGCTCACGGTTGGCCAGGTGGTACTGGCTGAGTTCGGGGTGGTTGAGGTAACGCTGATTGTCGGGTGTCTGGTTGATCAGCTCGGTATCGAGCAGGGCATAGTAAGACTGATCCCACTGATACGTGTCCGCGGCCCGGTCGCCGTAGAGCATGGACAGGCGGGCGGTAAAACTGGACCAGGGCTGAATCCGGTAGGCCAGCGTATAGCGGTCCTCGTCGGTCTCTTCCACCGCAACGTTGCGGCGTTCGATGTTCTCGAATTCGTAATTGAAGGTGAGCCGGCTGCGCAGTGGCAGGCGATAGGCGGCCTCGAAGCCGACTGTCTGCGATGTCAGGTCATGGGCCGTGTTGTAGACCGTGAAGCGGCTGTCGCGCTGGTCGCTGCTGTCACCGCGGATGTAGTTGTAGCCGTCACGCGGCATATCGTAGTCGCGATCGCGCAGTCGGTAGAATCCCTCGAGGTTGAGGCCCCGCAGCGGCTGCAGCAGCAGGCGTGCATTGACGGTGCCGGTGGCGACCTCTGCGTCCAGGTTGCGGCGCGGCAACGGTTCGCTGATCGCCAGTGCCGGATTGACCGTGTAATCGAGGAAATCCTGATCCTGGGAGGCGACCGCGTAGCTCGCATCGACCTGCAGCCGGGTTTTCGCTGAAAACAGGTAGTGTCCGGTCAGGCGCCCGCCCAGGCGTTCGTTGTCGGGCGCGGTGCCGAGTCCACCCATCCCGGCGGGGTAGGCGACGCGCGGGCCGTAAGAGCTGTAGGGGTTCTGCCAGCGCAGCAGGTCATCCTTGTTGTCGAAATCCGAATAATCGAGCTGTCCGGACAGGTGCAGGCGTTCGCCGCTGTAGGCGAGCCCGATATCGAATTCGGTGGTGCGGTAATCCACCGGGGACCGCAACAGGACGGCGTCGGCCGTGGCCCCGTCCACGTAGATGCTGCCGCCCACGTCGCCATGGCCCTGCCGGTCTTCGTAGGACAGGTTCGTAGTGAGTTCCCAGGCCGCGTTCAGCGCGACTTCGGCGCCGATAAACAGGCGATCGCGGCTCAGTTCGCGGTCGAAGCGGCGCTGTGATGCGTCCAGGCTGCCCCACTCGGCGGTCGTGATACCGCTGACCCAGTCCGCGGGAAGCTGCTGGTTATCGCCGCCGCTAAATGGCGTGCGACCGCTGTTGTTGCGGACCTGCAGCTGTGAATCGAAGCCCGCGGTCACCCTGACCCTGTTGTAGAGGCCCCATGTCAGCGAACCTTCCCGCGTATCGAGACCCAGATTGGAAACGGCGGCCTCGAGGTAGCTGTCGCCGCGATTGAAATCCTGCCACTGCAGGTTTCCTATGAGGACCGCACCCTCTTCGTGCAGGCCGTTGTACTGCCCGAACATGAAGTTGTCATCGCTGACGTAGCCAAAGCCCAGTTCGCCGACGGCGTTATAGCCGTTCATCCAACGCGTCTGCGGTATTTGCAGCTGCGTGGCGAGCGGCGTGTAGACGCCTTCCGCTGCGGCCGGTTCGGGTTCCTGTGCCAGGCCGGCACCGGATGTCACCAGCAAGGCGCTGGTCAGCGCCGCCGGGATAGGTGAGCGATTGCGTCCTGTCATCGTGTCAAACGCGCCCCCGACGGATGGTTGGAGCCGTGAATCTGGCTGTGGCAGTTGAGGCAGTTCTTGCCCAGCAGGTTGCGGTTGGCGCCGCCGCCCGGGAGACCCTCGCCCCCGTAGGGCACGCTGGGATGAAATGCCGCCGAGTGACACTGTTGGCAGAGCGCGGGACCGCGGGTGACCAACAGCCTGTCGTTGACCGAGCCGTGGGGGCGGTGACACAGGGAGCAGTCCTCGGTGACCGGCTGGTGTTCCCACAGCATCGGGCCGCGTTTCTCCTGGTGGCAGCTGAAACAGTTGTCATTCAGGGTCACCTGGTGCAATGCCGCTTCGCCCAGCCCCCCGTGGGGGTTGTGGCAGTCACCGCAGGCCGTTTTGCCCTCCGCTATGGGGTGCCGGGAGGGCAGGCGCAGCTGGGACCTGACGTCGGCGTGGCAGGACAGGCAGGCGGCTTCGGACCGTTGCGCATTGAAGGCGAGGTCCTTGGCCTGGTGTGAGTCATGGCAGGTATCGCAGGCAATGTTTTCCTGCTGGTGGGCGCTGCCCGCCCACAACAGCTGGTCACCCGCCTCATGGCAGCCCTGGCAGCTGGCGTTGCGGGTCTCCACCGGGGACGACCAACGGGGGCCGAAGCTGATGTCTGGCTGCGCTCGTCGCCCCCGCCGGTTGTGGGCCTCACTGGCACCGTGGCAGGCCACGCAGGTGCGGCTGCCACCGCCGTTGATGCCGCCGTGAACGGTGCTGAAAACCTGGTGCAGGGCGATATCGTCTTCGGCGGAGTGGCAATCGAAACAGCCCGGTTCCTCCTCCGCACTCAGTGGGGCTGCCAGCAATACCAGGCCGAGAAACAGAATTGCGCCCATTCGGGTACCCGCCATAGTCGATATCACCCAGTCGTCAATTCTGCCCGTCAGCCCCTGCTGACCTGAGACACGCCCACCTGAATTACAGATCAGACACCTGCAGCTGTCAAGTGACCTTTACATGCTTAAGACGGTTAGCAGTATGGAGCAGGTCCGTGATTTGTTCTACCGCTAACCGGCGGCATGTTGATCGGTATCAATAAGAGGCAGGGGTGCCTGCTGGCCCGTATGCGTCGGACCGGTCGCCGGTGCCCCGGCCGCGGGACCTTCAGTGGAGGAGGGTATCGATCACCACACCTGCAAGGAACAGCAGGGTGAAATGGCGTGTGTGCTGGAACGCGTGGGCGGAGAACCACAGGGGCCAGATGCCCGCGGGGTAATCCGCCGGCGCTACCGCGGGCTTGGGGCTGCCGAACACCCGGAACAGCGCCGGCAGCCGCGGCAGGTTGATCAGCACCAGTAGCAGGGGCCAGCCGAAGCTTCCGGCGACCACCAGCAGCACGCAGAGCAGGTACTGGGCGGTAATCATGGCGAGCACGGCCATGCGGGAGGCGCGTTCGCCAATGATGACCGGCAGCGTGTTGACACCCTTGCCCCGGTCGGCCTCGAGTTTGTCGGTATGCTTGCCGAACAGCACGGTGGTCGGCCCCAGCGCGAACACCAGGCTGAGCCAGCTGACTTCCCAGTTCCAGTCACCGGTGAGAACGTAGTAGGTGCCGCCCACCATGAGCGGGCCCCACACCAGCAACACGGCGGGCTCGCCGAGCCCGTAGTATTTGAGCGGCCAGGTATAGAAGAGCACGAAGAACGCGCCGGCCGCCATCAGGTTCAGGGTCAGGCCGCTGCGCTCGACGATCAGCCAGCCACCCAGCAGCAGGGCGATCAGCGCTGTCGTTCCCAGGTAGCGCCAGAACTCGCGCTCACTCATCAACCCGTCTTCGAGAACGTGCACGCCGTACTGGTTGCGGTAGTAATTCTCCTTGTCGATACCGCGACGCGAGTCGGTGTAGTCGTTGAGCAGGTTGTTGGTTGCGTGTGCAAACATCAGGCCAAACGCAGTGGCCAGCCATAGGCCCCAGTTGAAGTCGCCTGCGCGCCATGCCATCAGCCCGCCCAGTGCCGCAGCGGTAAAGGTCATGAATAACACTGAGGCGCGGGTCGCGATCAGCCATTTGGCCACCGGATCCAGGGCCCGCCACTCGTTTTCATCGAGCTTGGGCATGGTGTCCAGGGCGCGGGCCCAGGCCCTTAAATCGACGCTGCGCATGGGGTGTCCTCTGTAAGTGAGCGGCTGATGCCAGCCATCCGGGCGTTCGGTGCCAGCGGCGACCGGCTTTGCTATGATGGCGGGAGGCCCAAGTATAATGCGAAAGCGGCGGCAATCACTATGACCAGCACGAAACGTCCGATGACGCGGGATGGATCGGTTTCGACGAACATTGGGCAGGCGCTCGCGCCGGTTTGTATCTGCGGGGCGACGGAGCGGCCTGCTGATTCGAAAGCGGGGCGGATTCACTGACTGGTGGGCTCCCCGGCGTTACCACCTGCGATCCCAATGAGCGGCCTGCCACACGGTGTGCGGTAATGACGGAAGAACTGCGCCTGCGGCGGTTTCTACCCTACCGGTGTAATAACCTCGCTGAAAAAATCAGTGTTTCCCTGTCGCGAATCTACGTGGACGAGTTCGGGGTCAGTATCCCCCAGTGGCGTATCCTGGCTACCCTGGCGGAGGAAGGCGAACTGCAGGCGAAACGCATCGGCGAATTGACCAACATGGACAAGGTCAGGGTTTCGCGCGCTGTGGCGGCGCTGCTGGAGGACGGCCTGTTGTTGCGGCGGGCCTGCTCCGACGACCAGCGTGCGTCGCTGTTGCGACTGAGTGCCCGCGGCCGGCGCCTGTACCAGCGCATTGTTCCCGAGGCACTGGCGTGGGAGCGCTCCCTGGTGGCGTCGCTGTCAGCGGTTGAGCGCCAGGCCCTGTTCAAGCTGCTGGACAAGCTCGACGCCGCTGTCGGCACCCTGGTCCCGTCGCAGGAGGACGCGTGATGTCCTGCCCCGTCGGCCGCGCCACTCCCGAACCCCTGTCTCCGCCGCTGACGGCCGGCTTCGACCGCGCTGTCGCGTTGAACCCCTCGATACCGCTACCCTTGCATCACTGACCAGGATTATCCATGTCACTCGACTTCGACACCGCCCGCCTGCCGAACCCGAACCTGCGCCCGGAGCACGAGGCCTGGCGCACTCAACTGCGCCGGTTCATCGATGCGGAGATCATGCCCCACGCCGGCGACTGGGACGAGGCGGGCCACATTCCGATTGAGCTGTGGCCCAAGGCGGCGGCTGTGGGACTGCTGGGGCTGGGTTATCCCGAGGAGTTCGGTGGCATCAGTGAAGGCATCGACAGCTGGCACGGGTGGATCGCCAACGAGGAGCTCGCGCGGATCGGCGTGGGCGGTATTCCCGCCAGCCTGATGGTGCACGGTATCGGCCTGCCTCCCGTACTCAACTGGGGCAGCACGGCGCTCAAGGAGATGGTGGCCCCGCCGGTGCTGGCCGGAGAAAAACATATTGCCCTGGGCATCACCGAGCCGGGAGGCGGTTCCGATGTAGCCCAGTTGACCACCCGGGCGATTCGCGAGGGTGACCACTACATCGTCAGTGGCTCCAAGACCTACATTACCGGCGGCATGCGCGCCAACTGGGTGAGCACCGCTGTGCGTACCGGCGGCGAAGGTGCACGCGGTGTCTCCATGCTGTTGATACCCACGGATGCCGAGGGTTTCAGCAGCACCCCGCTGCCGCGCAAGCAGGGTTGGTGGGCCTCGGATACCGCCACGCTGCATTTCGACCAGGTGCGGGTGCCGGCCAGCTACCTCATCGGTGAGGAAAACCAGGGGTTCCTGGTCATCATGACCAATTTCAACAGCGAGCGCATGGCGATGGCAGCGGGTATGGAAGCCTCGGCCCGCGTCTGCCTCGAGGAGGCCGTAGAGTGGGCCCGGCAGCGCAGGACATTCGGCAAGCGACTGGCGGATCACCAGGTGATCCGGCACAAGATTGCGGCGATGAAGCAGAAGATCAATGCCACCCAGGCGTATATTCGCTGCTGTTATGAATCGATCGAGGCGGGTACCGCCAACCCGGGAGATATCGCTCTGCTGAAAGTACAGGCCAGCGAGACGCTGGAATTCTGCGCCCGCGAGGCGATGCAGATTCTCGGCGGTATCGGCTTCATGCGCGAACATCGGGTCGAGCGCATCTATCGCGAAGTGCGGGTCAACGCGATCGGCGGTGGCTCGGAAGAAATCATGCGCGACCTGGCGGCGCGCCAGTACGGGGTCTGATCATGAAATTATGGCATTGCAACGGCGCTCGCTCCCTGAGGCCGCTCTGGGCATTGGAAGAGATGGGGCTGGATTACGAGCTGGAGGTACTGCCGTTTCCACCGCGCATCTTCCAGCGCGACTACCTTGCAACGAACCGGCTCGGGACGGTGCCGTATTTCGTCGACGGGGATACTGTCATGACCGAGTCCTGCGCGATCTGCCAGTACCTTGTAGACCGCTACCGGCAATACGATTACGGCCTTCCCCCGGAGCATCCCGAGTACGGCGCCTACCTCAACTGGCTGCACCACGCCGATGCCACGCTGACGTTCCCGCAGACGATCACGATGCGTTACCGGGTGCTGGAGCCGACGCCGGAAAAACAGGCGGTGGCCGACGACTACGGCAAGTGGTATCTCGCGCGCCTGCGCATGCTGGACGAACACCTGCAGACACACGACTACCTGGTGGACGGGCGGTTCACCATCGCCGACATTGCCGTGGGCTACGCCCTGCACCTCGGCGTGGGTCTCAAGTTTGCCGACCGGTATGCGCCGCAGACAACCGCGTATCTGGAGCGGCTGGTGCAGCGACCCGCCTTTCAGCGCGCCGATGCGTTTGGCGAGCCGCTGCAACTGCCGGACTTCTGAGCGCAGCATTGATCATCGTTAAACGAACGCCCGCCGTGGCAACGGGAGATAATCTTGGGTATCAGCGACACCGAACGTAACGAATTTCAGCGCCAGGCCTCGGCCTGGATGGCCGAGAACAAGCCGGCCGACCCCGGCTTCCTGCTGCCGCAGTCGTTCATGGAGGTGGGGAACGAGCAGCAACTCGACTTCCTCCGTGAATGGCAGCACAAACTCTGGTCAGCCGGTTACCTCGGCCTCGCCTGGCCCCGGGAATACGGCGGCGGCGGTATGGACCCCGCGTTCCAGACCATTGCCGATCGGGAAATGCGCCACCACAACGTGCCGATCTGTTTCAACGTCATCGGCCTGGGCTGGGCCGGCCCGTTGATCATCGATATCGGCACCGAGGAAGAGCAAGCGCGCTATCTCAAGGGCATCCTCAGCGCCGAGGATATCTGGTGTCAGGGTTTCTCCGAACCCGACCACGGCTCTGATCTCGGCAACGCCCAGACCCGGGCGGCGCGTGAGGGCGATGAGTACGTGATCAACGGCACCAAGATCTGGACGACACTGGGCAATTTCGCCCGTTACATGATCCTGTTGGCACGCACCGATCCCAGTGCCGAGCGCAAGTACGACGGCCTGTCTTTTTTTCTCGCGCCCATGGACGTGGCGGGCATCGATGCGCGCCCGATCCGTAAGCTCACCGGCGAGTACGGGTTCACCGAGACATTTTTTACCGATGCCAGGATCCCCGCCGACTGCCTGATGGGTGAGGAAGGACAGGGCTGGAAAATCGCCATGCAGACGCTGCAGTACGAGCGCGGCGCCGAAGCCGGCGCTGCCGGGGGGTTGATGATCGTCCGCACGGTCATCGATGACGTCATCGAGGGGCTGCGCACGTTCGAGAGGGATGATCAACCGGTGCTGTCCGACCCGGTGGTGCGCGATGAGCTCGTGCGCCTGATCATGGAAGAGAAAGCCATCGCGCTGGGCGACCGGCGCATGGCGGTACCCGCCCTGACCACTGACTATCCCGGGTCGCTGCCGCTGTCACACAAGCTGCGCTGGACCGAGTATTCACGTCGTATGCGCCAGCTCGCGGTCAATCTGCAGGGTGCTGCCGGTGGACTCTATGTCGGCGACGACGCCGTGCCGGAGGGCGGCTTCTGGCAGCGCGCCTACCTCAACAACTTTTCCACCACCATCGGTGGTGGCACCAGCCAGATCCAGGCCAACATCGTCGCCGAGCATGTGCTCGGCCTGCCGAAGTAGGGGGTTGCCGTGACCGTTATTGGAAATACCCGCTTACACCTCAGCGAAGAGCAGGCAATGCTGCTGGATGTGGCGCGGGAGTTCTGTCGCGACCGTTCACCCGTGGCGGCAGTTCGTGCCGGGCTCGACAGCGCCTCGGGTTACGACCCGGAAATCTGGCGGGAAATGGCTGAGCTCGGCTGGGTGGGAGTGACGTTGCCCGAGAGCTGTGGCGGGGCGGGGCTCGACGTCGGGGCCCTCGTACCGGTGGTGGAATCCATGGGTCGGTCACTGCTGGTGACACCGCTGGTGAACTCCACGCTTGCCGCGCAGGTGTTACAGCGTGCGGCGCCGGACCGGTTTGAATCGGAGCTTGCAGCCATCGCCGCCGGGGAGATCGCCACCCCCGCCTGGCAGGAGAGCGAGGACTGCGGGAGTAACTCATTTCACTGCCGAGTGGATGGGGCGGGGATTATAACCGGGCAGAAGCGATATGTCGGCGATGCCCAGTCGGCGAACCTGTTCGTGGTTGCACTCGCCCACCCGGACGGGCCGGCGCTCGCCCTGGTGCGCCGGGACCAGCTGGCGGAAGGCGCCATCGAGCCGCACACGTTGATCGATGAAACCCGGCGGGCGGCGACGGTGGATTTTTCGGGCGTTGGTGTCGCGCCCGAGGCCCTGGTTGCCGGAGCCGGGGTCGCGACAGCGCTGAGGGACATGCGGCTGCTGGGGGCGCTGTTGCTGGCTGCGGAAGCCACGGGCAGCGCCGCTGCCTGCCTGGATACAACGGTCGACTACCTGAAAACACGCAAGCAGTTCGGTCGCCTGATCGGCGCCTACCAGGCACTGAAACACCCCGCCGTGGATATCCTGACAGCGGTCGATGCCTGCCGTTCTTTCATCTACCACGCGGCGACCGTGGCGGTCGGCGCCCCGCTCGATCGCGACGCGGAGATCGCCTGCCGAATGGCCAAGGCACAGGCCGGCGAGACCCTGCTGCAGGCCGGCGACCGGGCGGTGCAGTTCCACGGCGGAATGGGGTTCACCTACGAGTGTGATGCCCAGCTCTACCTGCGGCGGGGCCTGTGGATCCAATCGCAGTTTGGCGACGCCCGTCATCATCGCAGGTACCTCGCCGAGCTGCTGCTCGATTCCCAGGGCACCTCTGAACAATGACAATCGCGCTCAGCCGGCTAGACGCCCTATCTCCCCGATTCCGCGCCGCCGCGGCAGGTTCTTCCCGGGCCCGACAGACTGCTCGCCTGCCAGCCGGGGTGAACAGGGCCTGAAACAGGCTCGCGGCCGGGTTCGGGTGCTGCGTTCTGTATCCCGTTCCTGTACAGGCAGTGGTGCCGCATACGGGTGACCGACGGCGGCCTTTGCGGTAGAGTCGCGCCTCTGTCGTGGGAGGTAGCAGTGGTAGACAAGCGATCCAGGATCAAGCAGGGCAGCTTCGGTCGGGGCCTCACGGTTTCGTTGGCCGGCCTGCGCGCCGGGGGCGCGCTGGCCCTGGACGGTGCGTTCCAGAAACTCAGGGGCGGCGACGCGGGCGCAGCGGACTCCGCTTTTGCCAAGCGCGAAGCGCGGCGCTTCGTAGCGGAGCTGGGTCGGCTCAAGGGCACTTACGTCAAGATCGGCCAGATGCTGGCCTTGCTGGGCGAGCATTTTCTGCCACCTGCGCTCAGCGAGGCGCTGCATGAGCTGGCAGCCGATACCGAGCCGCTGCCGTGGTCCACGATCGAGCCGCAGCTGCAGGCGGCACTCGGGGATCGTCTCGCCGAGCTGGATATCGAGCCCGTTGCCTTTGCCGCTGCTTCCCTCGCCCAGGTGCACCGGGCGACCGTGATCGACACCGGTGAGGAGATCTGCCTGAAAATTCAGTACCCGGGCCTGTCCCGGGTCATCGACGCCGACTTTGATGCCGTTGTACGAATGCTGGTGCTTGCCCGCTGGGTGAAGTCGGGGCGCGAGCTGGACGAGTGGCTGCGGGACCTGCGCGTGCAGCTGCACCACGAGATCGATTACCCGCGCGAGATCGCCATGATGGAGAAGGTGGCTGCGCTGGTCTCCGATGAGGCTGACAAGATCGAAGCCGGCGGCGTGCGCTATCACGTGCCCCGGATTCACGAGCGCTACTGCGCCGAGCAGGTGATCGCCATGGAGTTCGTGGACGGACACCTGGTCACTCACGCGGAGGTGGCCGGCCTGTCTCAGGCGCGGCGCAACGCGCTGGGTCGGAGCATGCTGGAGCTGTTTTTTTATGAGCTTTACCAGTGGGGGGTGCTGCAGACAGACCCCAATTTCGGTAACTACCTGGTGCGCTGTGACAACACGCCCGACGAACTCGTTCTGCTCGATTTCGGCTCGATCCTGCACTGCGAGGATTATTTTCTCGACCACCTTGGTAACGCGATTTCCGCCGGACAGCAAAACGATCGCGACCTGCTGGCTGACAGCCTGATCGGGCTGGACTGCCTGCCGCCGGACGCTTCCCAGGAAGCACGGGACCTGTTTACCGATTTCTGCCTGCACCTGCTTGAGCCCCTGCGGCCGCCGGAACTGCTGCCGCGAGAGTACCTGAACGAGGCGGGTGAGTACTGCTGGGCAAAGTCGCGCCTGGTGACCCGGGCGGGAAAGAAGGCCGCCGCTTCCGCTGCCTCGCCGCATTTTTCCACACCTTCCCGCGAGTTCGCGATGATCGCCCGCAAGCTCAGCGGCGTATTTACCTTCATCGCGGTACTCAATGCCGAGTTCAATGCCTACGATATCGCGCAGCGCCATATCCTGCGCTGGGTGAAGGAACACTGAATGGTCAGGAAAACAAAGTTACGGGAAGCAGGTAACGCGGTTGTCGAAACACCCGACACCCCGGCTCGCACGGGTGAGCCGGGGCGCACGGCGGCGGTACCGACGGGCAGGGTAGGGCGGCTCGCCCAGGTCGCGCGCCTCGCGGGCGGGGTCGCGGGCGGCATGCTGGCCGAGGGCACTCGGCAGCTCAAAGCCGGCAAGCGCCTGCGTGCCCGGGATATGCTGTTGACGCCGGGCAATGCGCGACGGGTCGGTGATCAGCTTGCCGAAATGCGCGGTGCGGCCATGAAGATGGGCCAGATCCTGTCCATGGATACCGGTGACCTGCTGCCGCGCGAACTCGCCGACATACTCGCCCGGTTGCGTTCCGATGCCCGTGCCATGCCGCTGGACCAGCTCCGTGATGCGCTGGTTGAAGCCTACGGGACCGACTGGGAAGCTCAGTTCCTGGGTTTCGATTACACGCCCCTTGCCGCGGCCTCCATTGGCCAGGTGCACAGTGCCTGTGATCTCGATGGCAATGATATTGTCCTCAAGGTGCAGTATCCGGGAGTGGCCGACACGGTGGACAGCGATGTCGATAACATCGCCACCCTGCTACGGCTCTCGGGGCTGTTGCCGGCAAAGATGGATATCAGCCTGTTGCTGGCAGATGCAAAATCGCAATTGCGCGATGAGGCCGATTACTTGAAAGAGGCGAAATTTCTGCAGTCGTTC
Organism: uncultured Gammaproteobacteria bacterium; assembly: GCA_963753815.1. Classification (GTDB taxonomy): domain Bacteria; phylum Pseudomonadota; class Gammaproteobacteria; order Pseudomonadales; family Halieaceae; genus CAVWDU01. Next base: position 261,917 of record CAVWDU010000003.1, on the reverse strand, counting down.
GGCGATATGCTGTCCGATGATGATCGTTTCGTGGTCCCACAGTTGATTCCCGACCTGACCCGGCGCAATGTGCTGGCAATGACCTACGTCGAGGGCTCGCCGATCGAGGACATCGTGCACCAGCCCCAGGAAGAGCGGGATCGGGTGATGGGCGCGCTGATTGACCTGATGCTGATGGAACTGTTCCAGCTGCGGCTGGTGCAGACCGACCCGAATTTTGCCAACTACCAGTTCAATGAGGCAACGGGCGAAATCATCCTGTTGGACTTTGGCGCCACCCGGCGCTTCAAGGCGGCGTTCGTCAACAACTACCGGCGATTGGCGAAGGCCGCGCAGGCCCGCGATACGGAGAAGGTTGCGGCGGCCGCCGAGCGTCTGGGCTACGCCATCGGTGATGCCGACACGGAGTACCGGGAACTGGTGCTGGAGATGTTCCTGCTGGCACTGGAGCCGCTGAGCCAGGATTCGCTTTACGACTTCGGCTGTTCATCCATGCCGACTCGAATGGCTGAGCTGGGCCGGCGTATCACCGATTTCCGCGATTTCTGGCAGGCGCCACCCACGGACGCGGTTTATTTTCACCGCAAGCTGGGCGGCATGTTCATGCTCGCGAGCCGAGTGGGCGCCCGCGTCAATGTCCACGCCCTGATGCAGGAACGGCTGGCACTTTAGCAGCACGTCTCGTTCCCTCGAGACCGTGTCGGTGTTAATCCTTCGGCTCCCCCCGGCGCCCGGCTGGCGAACCAACGCAGCTGGCCGCGGACAAGCGCGGGGGCTATAATCGCCGCCGTTTTCCGCCGCAGGAGCCCGATATGGCCGACCCCGTTGCACTCAACCCTGAACAGCACACCGGGCTGCGCATGCGCGACGCCATCGACAGCGACCGCTTTGGGCAGCAGCAGGTCGTGCCGCTGGTCGTTCACGAATTTGCCCAGGCCGGCGGTGATGCTCCCGTGGTGTTCGTCAAGAGCAGCGCCAACGGGCAGTTCCAGGCGGTCCAGCTGGTAGGCCTGGCAGCCGGCGAAAACCTGCTGTTGCGAGACGGGCAGTGGCAGGGATTGTATACGCCCGGTGCTCTGCGAATGGACCCCCTGCGGCTGGTCCGCGCGGCGCCGGACTCGGATCAGCTGGCGGTGGCCGTCGATCCGGACTCACCGCTGCTTGATACGACCGAGGGCGAGTTGCTGTTCGAAGCCGACGGGTCACCGTCGACTTTCCTCAGTGAGCGGCAGCAGGCCCTGGGCCAGTATTTCGAACATGGCGAGGTCACTCGCGCGCTGGTTGCGCGGTTGGCGGAGCTCGACCTGTTACGCCTGCAGGAGCTCAAGATCGACCTGCCTGGAGAGACCGTGAAAGTGGGGGGTATCTACCTCGTGGATGAAAAGAAGCTGGCGGATCTGGCGGACGACGTGGTACTGGAACTGCATCGCAATGGCTTTCTGCAGGCGGCCTACGCCCACCTGCTGTCACTGCAGCAGGTACGACGGCTGGTGCGGCTGAAAACCGACGGCAGTCCGGCCGCGGTATAGCCCGCGTCGCTTGCAGGTTTTCCACGCTCCGGAATGGGCCAAGCGGGTCTGGCGCTGGCCACAGGGCCGGCGGCTGTCTCCATGAATCAACCCTCTATCGGTAGATTCTCTGGTCTTGTCCGGGCAGTCTGGTCTATCGATTTCTGGTGACCGCCGTGCGCACATTTGTTGTTATCATCGTCACGTTTCTTCTCCTCTTCGGCCTGGCCCGACTGGTGCTGGGACCTCCGCCCCTTATCGCAGCCGATTTCGCTCGAGTGGCCGTCGGTCTCGGCGCCAAACTGGCTTGTTCCCATCGCTACCTGACCGGTCTGCCACCGGCTCAGATTGCCAACGACCTGGCTTCCTACTCGGTGGCGTATCGTCTGGTCGACCTTGAATTTGACGATGCCCGGCGCCAGAGCCGCGCCAGCCTGCTGGGACTGGCATCCCGCAGTGCGCAGTACCGGGAGGGGCTGGGCTGTACCCTGGAGATCGGTGATACCTCGGCGCTGGATCGGGTCACTGTGCCGCCCGTCTCCGTGCCCGGGGATGCCTCCTGGCCGCGCGGGGAACGCGTCTCGACGCTGTCCGCCGGGGCGCAGTTGTCGCTGGAGCGAACGCTGCAACAGGACCGGCAGGAAGACTACGACAGCCGCGCCCTGCTGATCGCGCGCGACGGGGCGATTGTCGCCGAGGCCTACGGCGAGGATTTCGGTCCGGGTACCCTGCACCTGGGCTGGTCCATGGGGAAGAGCATCACCGCGATGCTGCTCGGGAGCCTGGAGTATCGCAACAGGTTGCGCCCGGGCGAAACGGACCTGTTCGCCCCCTGGTCGGGTGATGAACGGGCGTCGATTTCCGTCCGCAACCTGTTGCAGGCAACGTCTGGGCTGGCTTTCAGCGAGGTTTACACGCCGGGTACCGATGCAACCCGGATGCTGTTCGACAGTCACAGCGCGGCCGCCGTGGCCATGGCGAAACCGCTGGAGCACCCGCCGGGCCGCCACTTCTCCTACTCTTCCGGCACCACCAACCTGCTGGCTTCACTGCTGGTCGAGCGCCTGGGTGGCCGCAGGCGGCGGTAAACTACCTGCGCAGGGACTTCCTGCAACCGCTTGGCATGGCGCATACCGTATTGGAGCCCGACCCGAGTGGCGTGTTCGTCGGCAGTTCCTACATCTATGCGTCGGCGCGGGACTGGGCTCGCCTCGGGCAGCTTATGCTCGATGGCGGGACACTCAATGACCAGCGGCTTTTCAGTGCTGACTGGGTGGCGCGGGCCAGGCGACCCAGTACTGCGCTCAACGACCCGCGCTACGGCTACCAGTTCTGGCTCAATGCCGGAGGCGACGAACTGCGCTGGCCTGCGCTGCCGGAGGACGCCTACGCGATGCTGGGCAATCGGGGGCAGGTGGTGATGATCGTTCCGTCGCGGCGCGTGGTGATGGTGCGCCTGGGCTGGTCTGCCAAAGACTACCCGGTCGATGATCGCTTTGCCGCCATGCTTGATATGGGCTCCGGGGCGCACCGCTGATCCGTCGGATGCCTGCCCCACCTGAAACCAGGGCGATCCCTCGGACAGTCCGGCCAGCAGCAGCTACACTGAAGCCACACGCAGATGCCGCAGCGATCGTGGCCGCCGGCGTGGGTCGATAAACCGAATGGAGCCCCCTATGCAACCGGACATCGAAATTGCGCGTGCCGCGACGCTGCTTCCCGTGCTCGAGATCGGCGAGCGACTGGGCATACCCGCAGATGCCCTGATTCCCTACGGCCATGACAAGGCGAAGATTCGCCTCGATTACCTGGACACCCTGCGCGATCGGCCGGACGGCAAGCTGGTGCTGGTCACGGCGATCAGCCCCACCCCCGCGGGAGAGGGCAAAACCACGGTGGCGATCGGTCTCGGCGATGCGCTCAACCGGCTAGGCGAGCGCAGCGTCGTCTGCCTGCGCGAGCCCAGCCTGGGGCCCGTGTTTCGGTCATGAAGGGGGGCGCGGCCGGGGGCGGCTATGCCCAGGTGGTGCCGATGGAGGACATCAACCTGCACTTCACCGGCGATATGCACGCGATCGAGTGCCGCCCACAACCTGCTGGCGGCGATGATCGACAACCACGTCCACCACAGCAACGAACTCAGACTCGACCCGCGGCGGGTCACCTGGCGCCGGGTGATGGACATGAACGACCGGGCACTGCGCCAGGTCGTCATCGGTCTCGGCGGCCCGGCGAATGGCTATCCCACGGAGGCGGGCTTCGATATTACCGTGGCCTCGGAGGTCATGGCCATTTTCTGCCTGTCGCGCCGCTTGCAGGACCTGCAAGCAGCGGCTGGGCGCATCGTCGTCGGCTACACGCGGGAGGGCGAGCCGGTGACCGCGGCCGAGCTGAAGGCGCCCGGCGCGATGACCGTGTTACTGAAGGACGCACTGAAGCCCAACCTGGTGCAGACGCTGGAGAACAACCCCGCTCTCATCCACGGCGGCCCGTTTGCCAACATCGCCCACGGCTGCAACTGCGTGATCGCCACCAAGGCTGGCGCTGCAGCTGGCGGATTACGTGGTCACCGAGGCGGGCTTCGGTGCCGACCTGGGCGCCGAGAAGTTTTTCAATATCAAGTGCCGCAAGGCGGGCCTGCGACCCGACGCGGCGGTGCTGGTGGCAACGGTGCGGGCGCTGAAAATGCACGGCGGCGTGCCGCGCGATAGTTACAGAAAGCGCACCTGCAGGCGCTGCGGCGAGGATGTGGAGAACCTCGGTCGTCACATTCGCAACATCCGCGCAATTCGGCGTGCCACGTGGTTGTCGCCATCAATCACTTTACCACCGACACAGCGGCGGAACTGGACTTGGTGAAGGAGTTTGCTGCGGCGCGCGGTGTCGAGGCCCATGTCTGCACCCACTGGGCACGATGGCGGTGCCGGTGCAGAAGGTCTCGCCACAGGCGTCAAGTCGACTCGCCGAAGGATCACCGCAGCCAGTTCCGCTCCGCTCTACGAGGACGACCTGAGCCTGTGGGACAAAACCCGGACCATTGCCGCAGCACTTACGGCGCCAGCGATATCGCCGCCGACCAGAAAATCCGCGACCGGTTTCGGCAGTACGAGCGCGAGGGCTACGGCGATTTCCCGATCTGCATGGCCAAGACCCAGTACAGTTTCTCCACCGACCCGAAATTGCTCGGTGCGCCCAACGATCACATCGTCGTCATCCGCGATCTCGCGCTCGCCGCCGGAGCAGAATTCCTGGTGGCGATTTGCGGCGACATCATGCGCATGCCGGGCCTGCCCCGCAAGCCGGCGGCCAACAGCATCTCTGTCAATGCGCGCGGGGAGATAGAGGGGCTTTTCTAGCCGGGCTGGACTACTATTGATGTGGCGTTGGCGGGCTACCCGGCAGCGCTGAGGCCACGCATTCAGCACAGGGGAGTTGCGCATGAAACCAGTCAGTATGACACTTCCCCTCATCGTGGCAGCGGCGTTTGGGACTCCATGGCCTGGGACGGCCGCGCGCGGGATTTCGTGCACCGGGGAAACTACCCGATCTGGTATTCCCCGGGTGTTTGATGCCGCCCGCCTGCTGACCCGGGGTTGAGGGCGCCCCGGTGTTCTTTATTTTCGAGGTCACCATCGCACCGGGCTACAGTGCAGAGGCCTACGCCGAGGCGTGGGTGCGCGCCAGCCGCATCATCCAGCGTGCTCCCGGTGCCCGAGGCACCCGGCTGCACCGCAAGGTGGGGTCGCCGGACGTCCTCCTGGCGATCGCTACCTGGGAGTCGGTCGCCGCCCGCGAAAACATGGCCTCCGATGTCGCCGAGGAGGCGCGCCGGATCATCGAAGGGCAGGCGCCCTTTGTTGACATCCGGGTGCTCGGTCAATTCGAGGCACCCGAATGGGAGGTGCTACCCGACCGGTAACGGCCCCGCGTGCTTTATAGCCTGCAGGCTGAAGTTCGATTCAATGTTGACGACCCCGGGGAACTTGAGAATCCGCTGCATCGACAGCTCTGAGAAGTGATCCATGCTGCGGGCCAGGACTTTGAGCAGGAAGCCATGGCTGCCACTCATGGCGTGGCACTCCACGATGTGCGGTTCGCTGCGGACCGCCTCGATGAACGCGGCCTGGAGGCTATCGTCGTGCTTGTCGAGGGATACCTGCACGAAAGCGGTCACCTGCAGGCCCAGCAACCGCTGGTCCAACTCTGCGCGGTAGCCGGCAATCAGTCCCGATTCCTCGAGTCGCCGCACCCGGCGGAAGCACGGGGATTCCGAGAGACCGATGCGCTGGGCCAGTTCCACGTTGGAGAGGCGGCCCTCGCGCTGCAGGATGCCCAGAATGTCACAATCCGCACGAGTCAGTGCCATGGCAATATTCCACCCTTAATACAAATAGAATTGCAAGATAATGTCATTATAGGGTGAATCAGGGGATCAAAAAGAAGAAATCTTCTTGTCACTTGGCGCTATAGTGTCGGATGAGACGCGGCGGTGTGGCGCCGCAGGAGAAGGAGAGAACACATGGCAGATCTGTTTGATAACCCGATGGGACTCGATGGCTTCGAATTCGTGGAGTATTCCGCGCCTGAGCGCGGCGTGCTGGAACCCGTGTTCGAGATGATGGGCTTTACCCTGGTGGCAAAGCACCGCTCCAAGGACGTCGACCTCTGGCGGCAGGGTGGCATCAACTTTATCGTCAACTACCAGGCCCGGTCCCCAGCGGCGTACTACGCGGAAGAACACGGCCCCTCTGCCTGCGGCATGGCTTTCCGGGTCCGCAACGCGACCCAGGCCTATGAGCGGGCTCTGGAACTCGGGGCCCAGCCGATCGACATCCCGGTGGGACCGATGGAATTGAAATTGCCGGCGATCCGCGGGATTGGCGGCGCTATCGTCTACCTCATCGACCGCTACGAGGACGGCTCCTCGATCTACGATATCGACTTCGAATACCTGGAGGGTGTAGAGCGGCACCCCGAGGGCTGCGGCTTCCATACTATCGATCACCTGACCCACAACGTCTATCGCGGGCGCATGGCCTACTGGGCCGACTACTACGAGCGCCTGTTCAATTTTCGAGAGATTCGTTATTTCGATATCAAGGGCGAATACACCGGCCTGCGTTCCCGCGCGATGACGGCACCGGACGGCAGGATACGAATTCCGCTGAACGAGGAGGCAGGTTCCGCCGGACAGATCGAAGAGTACCTGCTTGCCTACAACGGCGAGGGTATCCAGCACGTGGCCTTCGCCTGTGATGACCTGCTCGCCTGTTGGGACCGGCTCAAGGCGCGGGGCATGCCTTTCATGAGCGCACCCCCCGCGACGTACTACGAGATGCTTGAGGAGCGCCTGCCGGGCCACGGCCAACCGGTGGAGGAATTACAGCGTCGCGGGATACTCCTTGACGGTTCCACTGCAGACGGAGAGCCTCGCCTGTTGCTGCAGATATTTTCGGAGACGGTGATCGGGCCGATTTTCTTCGAGTTCATCCAGCGCAAACACGACGAAGGTTTCGGGGAGGGCAACTTCCAGGCGCTGTTCGAGTCGATCGAACGAGATCAGCTGAGTCGCGGCGTCATCGGTACTGGTGAAACAACGGCGAACGAGGGAGGCGACAGCGACGCCGCCTGAGGGAAGTGAGCCGCGATGCAGGGTGCATCGCGGCTCAGGGATTTGACCTACTTACCGTCGGTCATTTCCTTCATTTTATCTTCCGCGTCGTCCGCTGCATCGCTCATCGCGTCGCCGGCATCGTCTGCCATATCTTCCGCGGCGTCCTTGGTGTCATCCCATGCGTCCTCGACAGCATCCCCCGCATCGGCGGCCGCGTCCTTGGTCGCGTCCCAGGCGTCTTCAGCGGTTTCCTCGACGTCCTTGGCCACATCCTTGGTGGCATCCCAGGCATCTTCAGCGGCGTCCTTGGTGGCTTCGACGGCGTCGTCGGTCGCCTTTTTGGTCTCGTCCATGCTTTCCTTGCTGCAGGCGGTGATCGACAGTGCCAGCACCGAGGCGAGCAAAAGGCCAAGTAGTCTGGTAATTCCCATAGTGTGTTCCCTTCTGTGTCGTGATAGATAAAAGTTTTGGCTGTTGGGTGAGGCCGTGATCCTGGATTTACTGGCAGGAACGCCTCCCGGTAGCCCGACCGCCTGAGAGAGTATAGCTTAAACGCGGCTGGCGGCGCACTAGCACCAGCCGCACTACAATTATAAGATGCGCAACCTCTGGCGGGTCCCAGGCTGATACCGGCGGGGCCACTGCCCATTCTGACCACTGTTTGCGACAGCAAGTGCGCGCTTTGCGATAAAGGGTGTGAAAGGCCGGGTGGCGTGACGGTATACTATCGGTACGGTGCAGACGCACACTCTGGAGAGAGCATTGGCCACTTTTTTTTCCAAGCTGGGCTCAGCGTTGACAACGCTGCGGGTCTGGACGATCAACCTGTTCACGTTGATCCTTCTGGTTTACTTCATCGGCCTGGCGGTCGTGATAATCGGCAAGCTGCCCGGCAAGGTCGACCCCGATGGCAGGGTGCTGATACTGGCGCCGGAGGGTCTGATCCTGGACCAGGCCGCGTATCCCTCGGAGATGGCGCTGCCATTGTTCACCGGGGCCGGACCACAGTCGCAGACTCGGGACATCGTCAGGATCATCCGCAGCGCCGCCGGGGACGACCGCCTGTCCGCCGTGGTGATCGACTTCAGTGGGGCTGCCTTTGCGGGCCCCACGACGGCCCTGACGCTTGCCCGGGAACTCGCCGCGCTGCGCGGCAGCGGGAAGCCGGTCATCGCCTTCAGTGAATCGCTCTCTACCGCATCCTATATGCTCGCGGCGCAGGCGGACGAACTCTATGTGCATCCCTCGGGCGCGGTCGCGATTTCCGGGATCGGTGGCTACCGAGATTACCTTCGCGAACTGACCGAGAACCTGAAAATCACTATCCACAATTACTCGCAGGGCGATTACAAGTCTGCCGTCGAGGGCCTGACCCGCACGGACATGTCCGAACCCGACCGGCGGCAGCGGGAGGAACTGTATGCGCCGATCTGGAAAAGCTTCAAGGAAACGATGGCGAGTGGCCGCGGTCTCGAACCGGAACTGTTCCAGACCATGGCTGATACCCGCCCGGTACTGTTGATCAACGAGGCCGCCTACGACAACCTGGCCTGGGCCGAGGAGACCAGGATCATTGACGGCACCCGGAGTTTTCCCGACTTCCGGAGGTTCATGATCGACCGCTACGGTCGCGCCGACGATGACGAGCGTGAGACCTATCCGCACATTACCCATCAAGCCTATCTCGCCCAGCTGGAACCCGATGCCAGTGAGTCGGAAGAGGACGCGGTGGCGGTGGTCTTCGTCGAGGGCGGAATCCAGAAGGGGAGCATCGAACCGGGTGTTGCCGGCGCCGACGATGTCGCCCAGCTCATCCGTTCAGCGCATGAAGACCCCTCCACCCGTGCCCTGGTACTGCGCGTCAACAGCCCCGGTGGTTCGATCATCGCCAGCGATATGATTCGCGATGAACTGGTGATGGCCAAGTCCAAGAACCTGCCGGTCGTCGTGTCCATGGGTGACGTCGCCGCATCCGGGGGTGTCTGGGTCAGCACGCCCGCCGACCACATCTATGCCGAACCGACCACGATCACCGGCTCTATCGGCGTCGCGGTGGCCTTCCCCACCCTCGAAAATGTATTCGACTATGTCGGCATCAACTTTGACGGTGTGACCACCAGCAAGTACCACGGATGGAATATCAACCAGCCGGTGGATGAAACCATGGATGCCATCTTTGCCCGCTGGGCCGGCAGTGCCTACCAGCGCTTCATTTCCCAGGTCGCCGCAGACCGCGGCAAGGAAGAAAAGTATATCCGGTCGATCGCGGGTGGCCGGGTATGGATCGCCACCGCCGCGCTGGACCGTGGACTGATCGATGCACTGGGCACCATGGAGGATGCCGTGAGCGAGGCTGCCCGCATGGCGGGTGTATCGGATTACCGGGTCAACTACGTGGTAAAGGAGCCCGGCCCGGGATTTGCGCTGCTGCAGTGGTTTACCGGCTCACTGGGCTTGGGGGAGGTGCGAGAGGCACGCTCTTATGCCCGCAAGGTGCTGGAGTTTCTCGCCTCGCTGGAGTCGATCAGCCAGCCGCGCGCGACGGTGATGTGCACCGTGTGTTCGGTAGAGCTGTTGTAGCGGCATAAGCGCTGGCAGCCTGGTGAAAGAGGCGGCTATAGGTAGCCGGCGGCGCTGAGTTCTGCGACCAGCAGCTTTTGCATGGCTGCCTGCTTCAGGTCCGTCGGATGTTCCAGACCCATGCGCGCCAGGTAGGGTTCCGCCGCCTCCGGCGGCAACAGGGTAGCCTCCACGGCACCCGCGAGCGTCTTGAGCATACCTCCGCGGGAGCCCATGTCGCGCTTTAGCTTCTCCAGGACTTCCATCAGCACCAGTTCTTCCTCGGTGAAGTCGGTGCCGAACGGAAACCTGGGGAACAGTCCCCGGTTACGCTGCGGCGCCAGTGCCGCGCTCAGCCGCTCGGGAGTGTTGTTGCGGAACTGTTCGGGAATGCGATAGTCGGCCGACACCTTGCCCGCTTCCCTGGCCTGGGTGAGCAGCTCTTCCTGGAAGCGCGAATCGGCAATGTTGAGCAGGCGGGTAATCACATCCTGCTCACGCTGCCCGCGCAGCAGGGCAACCCCGTACTCGGTGACGACCACATCCCGCAGGTGGGCCGGGATCGTCGTATGACCGTAGTTCCAGACGATGTTGGAAGAGACCGAACCGCCCTTGGTGCGGGTACTTCGGCACATCAGTATCGAGCGTGCATCGTCCAGCGCATGGGCCATGGCAACGAAATTATACTGACCGCCAACACCACTGATCTTGCGCCCGTCCTCGAGACCGTCCGAACAGGCGGCGCCGAGCAACGACATCATGATCGTGGTATTGATGAAGCGCGCTTTCTGGCGCTGCAGGCGAGCGAGTTCCTCGCAGCCGTAGAGCTGGTTGACGTAGGTGATGTTGGTCATGCAAATCTTGCGTGACTCTTCCTCTGACATGTCGCGCAGCTGGTCGTACATGGCCTGCGGTCCGAGGAAAAACCCCGCGTGGAGCAGGATGCCGCCGTTGAGCCGGTCACCCAGGCAGTAGCGGATGATTTTAGCCCGCGATGCCGGGTGCTGAAGGTTGGCCGCCATCTCGATGCCGCGGGCGGTGCGCAGTTTGCGGCCGTGCAGGCTTACCGAGGGTTTGAAAATGCCGAACCGTTGGAGGTAATCGACATCCGCCTCTGTGAGCACCGGCTGGATGGCGCCGGCCGCGAGCAGGCAGTCCAGTGTGTGTGCCGAGACCTCCTCGCCGATCTCGCCTTCATTGAGCAGCCGTTGCAGTGTGGCGTCCTGGTAGACCTCGCGTTTTAAAATGCCGGCATTGAGCAGGTGACGAAAGCCGTCGGCGAACATTTCCGTGGAGCCGTACAGGCCCTGCCGGAAACGGCCGGTCCCGCCGAGGCGCTGGATGTCGTCGCCGTGGTGCTCCAGGGTACCGATGGCGGACAGCGCCTCGCGGTATTGCCGGTTGTGTTTCTGGCGCAGAATGCAGCCGTAGGCAATGGCGTCGCCCAATGCCCCGATACCGATCTGCAGCGTGCCGCCGTCCGGGATCAGGGCGCTGGCGTTGAGCCCGATGGCGTAATCCGTGGTGTCCACTGCCGGAGAGGGTGGCGCCAGCAGCGTGTGGTCATACCTGGGATCGTCCAGCAGCAGGTCGTAGGTTTCCGGGGGCACCACCGCATCGTTGTACATGAAAGGCAGGTTGTTGTTGACCTGGCCGATTACGGCTACCTTGCGCCCCTCGTCTCGCAGCCGCTGCAGCCTGGGGAGGATGTCCAGGGCGTAGGCGTCACCGCTCATGCTGTACATCAGCCGCCCGTCGATCACACGCCTGCAGGTCATCTGGCTGAACACATTGCAGCCCTGTTCCACCATGTCCCGCAGCCAGTGGGTAAAATTGCTGTAGACGAAATTACGCTGGGCGTGGTGGTTGTTGAGAAACGCGCCGGCCTGCAGGAAGACTTCCACGATCTCGATGTTAGCGGGCAGCTCACCCTTCATGTAGGGCAGCACGTAGGCGAGCTCGGGGAGGTCGTCAAACACACGCTCGACGAAGGGTTCCAGGAAGCGCTTCTCCAGGTCGCTCTTGCCGCGCGGTCGACTGAAAGACGCGCCGGTGATGATCGTGAGCTGGATGCCGGGGTCGGCGCAGGCGCGCCGGAACAATTCGTTGAATATATGCGCCGACCGCCCGAAACCGCCCGCAATCACGACCCGCTTGCCGACCCGGCCGAGCAGGGCCTCCACGCACTGCTCGAGGTCTGAAAAGTGCTCCGGTGCTGCGTTTGCCATGGCTATGCCGTCTCCCGCCGGTTGGTTAGCTGCGGCCCCGGTGTGTCCGTGGCTACTCGCTACCGTAGAAGATATAGCAGTCTACGGGAGAAGCCGCCATTGCCATTGTTCAGAGGTGCCCTGGCTGCAGTCGGCGGGTGTGGGTGGATACGCCTGGTCTATACTTAGCGACCAGATTTGCTGCCGAGGGGAAGCCCGTGTCCAAGCGCAACATGACAACTGCCCGCAAACTGCTGGAATCGGTCTGGACAGACGGTGACCTGGCTAGCTTGCCTGAGCTGGTGCACGAAGAGGTCAGCTACCACGCGATGCCGATGACCGAAACCCTGGTGGGTATCGACCAGTATCGTCACCTGATAGCCGTATTCAAGGGCCTCTATGCCGATCTAGCTTTCACGGTGGAGGACCAGTTCGCCGGCGGCGACAAGGTAGCGACACGCTGGACCGGACGGGTCCGGGAGGGGGGAGACCAGGGCGAGGACGAAGCCCTGGAGGTGCGGGGCATGACGATTACCCAGCATGACGAGTCGGGCAGGATCATCGCCGGCTGGGACTCCTGGGACACCAGCAGGATCATGCAGACCGCCGGGACTGACAGCATCCTCAAACAGCTTTCTGTGGCCATCTGACCGTCGCGGGCGAGCTGCGCGCGGTGCCGGGCCGTAAACCCCCAAGGAAATGACCATGCTGACCGTACACCACCTGAATAACTCGCGCTCACAGCGGATACTCTGGCTGCTGGAAGAACTGGAACTCGACTACGAGCTGCGGGGCTACCAGCGCGACCCCGAGTCCAATCTCGCGCCGCCCTCGCTCGAAGCCGTCCACCCACTCGGCAAGTCGCCGGTGCTCACCGACGGCGACACCACGGTGATCGAATCCGGGGCTATCATCGACTACGTGCTGCGCCACCATGGCGGCGGTCGGTTGCGGCCGACCGAGGACAGCGCCGAGCTTGAACAGTACCTGCAGTGGCTGCATTACGCCGAGGGCAGCGCCATGTTGCCCCTCATGCTGCGGATGTACTGCGGTCGACTTCCCGACGGCGGTGCCGCCCTGCAACCCCGCATCACCGATGAATTGAACCGGCACCTCGGCTTTCTCGACGGCGCCCTCGACGGCGTGGACTGGTTTGTCGGCAACAGTTTTTCGGGGGCGGATATCCAGCTGTCCTTCGTCGTCGAGATCGTGCCGTTGCTGCACACGCTGGAGCCGTTTGCAAACCTGGCGGCGTTTCGCGACCGGATTCACGCGCGGCCCGCCTACCAGCGCGCGCTGGAGAAGGGCGGGCGCTACGATTTCGGGCCCGCGCAGAGCGAGTGACGCCCGGGCCTGCCGCGCAGTTGCGTCGCTTTGCACGCCAGCGGCCTGAAACGGTCGGCCATCGTTGTTTGGCGATGCCGGCAATCTCATCTAGTATGCGACCTCGCGGTGACAACAATCCGCGCCTACAACACGCTAATTCGTCGGAGATACCCTATGCACAGTTGGATACGTAAGAGCAGGCTGTTACTGGTAGTGACTCTGGTCACCGCTGCAGCAGCAGCGCAGGCAACGGGACCCAATCGCTACTTCAAGCACGATATCGAGGAAGCGCCCATCGAGGCTACGCTCCCCGATGGTAGTTCGCGTACGATCAACCCCTCCTGCGCCGGTGGTCCTGTCATGACCCAGAAGACGGCCCGGTTGCCGCCAGCACGGATTTTTACTTTTTCGTCCAGCGGGCCAACCCGACCCGGCTGGTATTTTTCTTCGACGGCGGGGGCGCCTGCTGGGACGCCTTCACCTGTGTCAGCCTGGCGCTGGCGGGCCAGGCGCCCTATACCCAGGAACTGGACGAGACCGCCCAGGCCCTTTCAGATACTGGTGGTATCCTCGATCGCCGTAACCGGGCCAACCCGGTGCGGAATTTCACCAAGATCTTCATCCCCTATTGCACGGCGGACATTCACTTCGGCGCCAGGGACACCACCTACGAGGCGGAAGGGCTGGAGTGGACCATACGCCACCGCGGTACCGACAACTTTCTCGCGGTGCTGGAGTGGCTGAAGGAAAACGGTGAAGCGGAGTACGGCATCGACTTCGAAGAAGTGGGTAATGTCCTCATTACCGGCTCCAGTGCCGGCGGCTATGGCGCCGCGGCGGGCTTTCCTTTCATCACGGCGATGACCCCCAACGCCCGTCACCACCTGGTAGCGGATGCCTCTATCGGCGCGCTGACCGAGAGCTTCTACGAGGAGGTCATCTACGACGCCGAGGACCCGGAAGGTGCCAGTTGGGGCATTCTGGACGGGCTGCCGGATTTCGTGCCCGGCCTCGACGAGAGCATGCTGGCGCAGATTGGGCAGGACGTCGAGTCGTTTACGCCCATGCTCTACAGCACCCTGGCCAACTACCAGCCGAAGGCCAATTTTGCGACCCTCAACAGCAACCTCGACGGCGTGCAGATCGGATTTTATGCCCTGTGTGGCGTCAATCCGGCCGAGGCGCCCTTCGAATGGTACCGCATACTGGAACAGACCAACTCGGCGCTGTCCTCGATCCCGAACTTCCGCTTCTTCACCGACGACGGCTCGTTCCACACGTTCCTCGCCACCAACCGGCGCACCTACCAACCCGGCGCGACCGGCGTGGCGGTGGCGGACTGGCTGAAGCTGAACGTGCGACCCGGCCGCACCGGTTGGGAGAGCCTCGATGCAGGACCGCCGGTGCCCACGGAACAGGCGGACTGAGCGCCCTCAGCTGCTGAGACCCTGCCGCGGTGAGCAGCCGCGGCGGGGCATCGCGGCAACCGAGTATCAGGGGGCGGCGGCCTGCCTCCCCTCTTCGGACTTTGCTTGCGTCTGCCGCTGGTGCGCGAGTCCGCTGACAAAATCCTGCCCGTCTTGCTCTCCCTGACGATACGTCTGCAGTAGTTTTTCAGGGCTGGCGTAGTCGAACTTGTCGATTGCAATCGGGCGGCCGGGCTGCACATAGACCCGGCCGGGCACCTGAGGCAGCGCGTCGCGGTAGCGTTTGCTCAGCAGCACCAGGGTCTTGCCGGTCTTGTCCTGGGTGAGGTCTACCGGGACATTGTCGATCAGGCCACCATCCAGCACCCGCCGACCCCGATACCCCGGCGAGGGTAACACCGGGGGCACGCAGGAGGCGGCCAGGATGATTTCGATGAGTTCGTCTACCGACGTCACATCACGATTGCCCTTCACCAGCGGCTGAAAGCCAAGGCGTCGCGTCCAGCTTGGGTGAACGGCTCCCGTAAGGTGTTTCTCGAGGCCGTAGAGCGGGAATGCCAGCAGCGGGCCGAAGCCGCCCGGCAGGTATACCGGTGGTATGGCCATCAGGAACTCCAACTGCCGGTCCGCCAGGGCGGCCAGGTCGGCCGGTTGCAGAAATCGGGTCAGTGCCTCCCGGTACATGGCCATGTGCGGCAACAGCGGGGAACCGTTGCGGGCGCGCAGGTTCTGCCAATGTACATTGGCGGGGTTGCGGTCCGTCATTTCCATGAACAGGTCCAGGGCCTCCGGCCCGCGGTCCAGCATGGCGGCGGTACAGATCGCGCAGCCCGCACTGGTGCTGGCCGCGTAGCGCACGGTCGTGTCCAGGCGCAGCCCGGCATGCACGGCCCCGTCCCAGAATCCCAGTTGCCAGAAGCAGCGGCTGCCGCCGCCCGCGAAGACGACGTTGTCAAAATGGTCAGCCACGGCGGTTGACCCGGCTATCCCGGCGCAGGGAGATCGGTGTCGGGCGCGTCAGCCCCCGCGTCGGATGCTCCCCCACGCCTCGCACCCGATCGGCTGTCTGCGCGACGGCAGAGGCCCGCTGCAAGGTGGGATAGGTTGAAGTTCCCGAGCGTCACTGCAGCGCCGAGCCGTCTTCGGAATAGATAACCCAGATCTTGGTGTAGCCCTCGGTGTCCCAGATGCCGGTCCATTCCTTCGGGATGGTCACCGCCTCTCCCGCGTCGATCCGGGTGACGGTGCCGTCGGCGGAGGTGAGGGTCACGCCACCCTCGAGAAAGTACATGAACTCATCCACCCCGTACGGTTCGCTGATCTCGCTGCGCGTCTTGCCGGAGCGGTACATACCGGACGCAAACTTGCCGTCGCTGCTGAGCAGGCTGGTCACGTCCAGCGTGGTGTGACCGTCCTCGTGCCGGGTGCGGATCATGTCCTCGCGCTCGAAAATGTCTCCCCCGATCTGCGCGTTGCTCATCTTGGCCGGGTGCGGGACCTTGTTGGTTTCATCGGCGGACAGGGCCGGGTTGTTAGCCGTCGCGGTGACGAACGCGGCCGTGCTGATCAGGGCGAACAGGATGTTTTTTTTCACGGTGTGCCTCCAGGCAGGAAATGGTTGCAGCAATCTCAGTCAGGGCAGGCGTCTGGCTGTTGCACGCCGCCGGGGTGCCTTCGTTGATCCGCCAGCGCGGGCAACTGTCTTCATTCTGCCCTGTATTGCCCGTCACGAAAAATACTTTTTCCTGCCCGCCACCCGTTGCCGGATCCAGACTTCCGGGTGACGTTCGATCCAGCCTGGACAGTTTGCTGCGCTTACCCGGCGCCACGCACCATTCCCCTCGCGGAACCTGCGTCGATTGTCGGCGTAGCGAACGCGTGAAAGGCAACTTTCTGTCACCGCACGCGCTCGCAGCTCACAAGGACGTTCTCGCAACGATCCCTCGCCGTAACGGTCGCTGCATCGCATAAAATGGTGCCAGAGTAGATTAAATACTCAGCCTCGGAGAACCCCGAATCTATTGTGGGCACCTGGCCGCCGTGTGACGATGTTTCCACGCAGTAGGGAAGTGGCCATGGAGGCCGCGGCGCTGCGGACACACGATATGAAAGGAGTTCACGCAATGCAGTACGCAAGGAAAGTCGATAGCGCCAACCACTCAATCAGCTGTCGAAGTAGCAAGGGGACGTCTCCCCGAACAACCAAAACGGCTGCAGTCACGGGCCCGGGCCGCATCGCCGCCGCGGCGGCCGGAAAGATTCTCACCGCCATCACCGCGCTCGGCCTGATCGTATTACTCTCCGCCTGTAAGGTCCGGATCACGGTCCCGGAGGGCGGCACCGTGGTGACACGTTCGGGCAACATCATCTGCGCCGCTGGCGATACCTGCGAGATCGACGTCGTCGACCAGTACTTTGATGAAACTTTCATGGCCAGGCCCGACGACGGCTACGTCTTCAAGAGCTGGGCAAAGGTGCCGCGCGGCCTCTGCGGGAAGCGGACGGGTGACTGTCCGCTGGCAACGACCAACTTCAATGGCAACCCCAAATTGATGGCCGTGCTCGAGTCCGACACCATATTCCACCTGCAGCCGATGTTCGAGGCGGTGCCCCGCCTGACTGAAGCCGACCTGCGCCCCGCGGGCCAGGTTTTTCCCACGGAAGACGGGTTCGAAGTGATTGGCAGCCTCGCTGTTACCCTGGGCGACAAGCTGGAGCGCGCGTTTACCGACGCGGAGCTGGAAGTGGCTTTCAACCGGCGCGGCGAGCTCCTCTCGATGACGGGCGAAGGTCTGTTACCGCGGGAGCTGACTGATCACGTGGCGTTGCCGGCGGATGTGCGTGCCGAGATCGCGTTGTACACCGGAGCCGAAATCAATGCGGATGGCGGATACGAAATCACGCTCAAGGATGAGCGCCAGTACTTTGTTTTCCGTATCGACGCCGGGGTCGAGCTGGAGATTTCCAGCCGCGACAAGTCGAACCCATCCGAGACGTTGACCCTGGGAACGCCGGCAGCCGGCAAGATCATCATGATCCTCGATCCCATTGATGCGATGTTGTATCGATACGGGGAAACGCCCCTCGTCGGCGCGTTTGGCGAAGCCGAGTCAGACAAGGGCCTGCTGCCCTACGAGCCCTGGATAGCGAATGACCGGCTCGACCGTTTCGACGGCCATTCCTACAGGACCATCAGTCTGGGCGTGGGTATCAAGGTGTTCGACTTTTTCAATCTCAGTGGTACACAGGTCGTTCGCGACCCGAAGTTTTCCGACGTCGATCTCAGCGACCCGTTCAACTCCAAGGTGAACTACCGGGCAGGTTTCAACGGTGCGGTAGATTTCGCTTTCAGCGTCGTGGGCTTCGACCTGTTCGCCTTCGACCTTGCGGAATCCAGCGCTACTTTCGAGGTGAGTCGCAAGCGACAGGCGATGACCCTGGCCGCAGACCTGGACCCGGACCTTGACTGGATGCCCGATTGGGTACCTGTCGCCGCCGAGGGCCGTATTGCCATGGACCTGACCGCGGACAGCACGGGTGACCTGCAGGCAAACCTCGAAGGAGAGTATCGCTCTTTTGTGCCGTCCGCTGAACTCAACGGTCGCATACACCTCGAACCGACTGGCATGACATTCGAGGGGCGTGTGGCGGACAAGGTGGATATCCCTGTTTCCATGGCCTTTTTCAGTGGCGAGACCCACGCGGTGGTGGATATCGAGGCCGCCTACTCAAGCAGGATGGAAAGCGCGCTCCGGGGCGCCTTTGAGCGCGCCGAGACCGAGGTGGAATCCGCCGTCAAACAGCTCGAGGAGGCGATCGAGAACCTCGAGTTCGAAGTCAGTCTCCGCGGCTTGCGCAGCGCTTTGCCGGGTATTGCCGACCAGGTTATCCGAACCCTCAACAGCGTGCCGGACGGGGTTTACTCCGCCGTCAATTCGCGCGCCAGGACAGAAATCGAGAAGTACAACCGGTGTGCTCTCGGAGCCTGCCTGATCCCCGGTAGCGTTCGCAACAGCGTAGCTGCGAAAGCGGCGAGTACCGCTCGCGATAAAGCCCGGGATGAGGTGGCACCCTATATCCGCATTATGAATGAACTGAAGCGCCGCGCCCTCGAGGACGATGACGAGGCTCTGCGCAGCGCGCTGGAGGACGCACTGCGCACAGCCTATCGCTACCGGGTGTTCGACAGGACGTTCAGTTACACCGTGGGTGTGAAAGGTATCTTCACGCGCACATTCAGTTACCGGGTCAACCGCACCGTGCTCAGCGCCTCGCAGGCACAACAGATCCTGTTCGCGGCGGACAACATGCACCGCATCCCCGCAGCCAGTGACCTGGTGATCCGCGGACGTGAGATTGTCGACAACCTGCCTGCGCGAGACACCCTCGAGCAGGTGAGGAAAGATGTCGAGGGTGGTGTTCGCCAGGTGCCCGGTGTCAGCGAAGTAGGCTATAGCGTGATCAGCGGTGTTTACACCGGTTACGTGCGCACGGATGATGGCCAGGTTTACTCGGTGGAGTTCAATGTGATGGATCCGACGGCTGCGCTTCCCGGTATCGCCGATTTACTGCTGAGCCTGGCACTCGACCGATAGAACCCGCCTTTACTGCCGCCCCGACCTATCCCCGGTGCCCGAGCTGTTCTGTCACGGCACGGTCTGCGGCGTCGATGGCGCCGTCGACACAAGCGTAGGCGCTGGCGTCGGAGTTAGCGAGGAGGCTCCGTGCACTACCACCGGCTGGTCCGCCGACGCGGGAATCAATGAGCGCACCAGTGCCCGCGCCACGCCCGCGTCGCCGTCGGGGAAGTGGAGGATACCGGCTCGCCCTCAACACCCGTGGGGCACCCATGGCCCCCTCGATACCGAGGGGGCGCGTACCGGGGTAGCCCCGTAGATAGCCCTCGAGGGCCGATAATGCGTCCCACCCGGTACCCCGGATACCCCGGGCCTGGGCGGTAATGGGGTAGGCGACCCATGGTTGCGGTGTATAGCGTCCTCGTGTGGCCACCAACAGGGCTGCGCTGGCAGCCCGGGGCTGGCGGGTGGCTCAGTGCGTCGGGTCTGTGGCCTCAGGCTGGTTGAGAAAGATTAGCGCGGCGACAAAGTAGACAGTGTATTGGAAGGCGCCGTTCATGGAGCCGGTGCCCACCGCTGTTTGCCACATCTGGAAGAACGCGCCACCGACCACGCCGAACAGGCCGAACCACACCGCGATGCCCAGGCCGCAGCCGATCTGCGCCCACTTCAGCGCAGCCTGGAAGGTATACGCATCCGCCGACCTCGCCCGCCAGATGTCCCAGGCCCCCTTGGCCAGCACCAGGCCGCAGGCCAACTCCAGCAGGCAGATCGACCCCACCGCGAGCCACGCCAGCGTCGCGCTCTCCGGCTTGGGGCCGAATGATGACGGGTAGGCCTCGTGACCGGCCCCCGACATGACATACGCCACCGAGGCATGGGCCTGGTCCAGGTTGGCAAAATTCTGCAGCACGTAGATCAGTGCCATGGCCGACAACAGCAGTACGAACAAGAGTTTCAGGTAGCGAATAGGCATGGGGAACTCCGGATTTTCGTTATTGGGCCGCTCAGCCAGTATAGTGTAGCAAGCCGGCTCCCGGGCCTCCGTCATGATCTGGCGTGCAGCGCGATAGCGCGCCTGCCTCCCGTGGCTGAATGGGTGAACCGGGTGGGCGCCGCGCAGGCTGGCAGCCTGACGGACGCAGGGGCCCCTGGCAGGATTCGCCAGATCTGGCAGACTGCGAGCCGCGATAGGGTACCGATCAATGATTGCAGCGAGGTAGACCGCGATATGGAATACAGACGACTGGGGAAATGCGGGCTGAAACTGTCCGAGCTGTCCTTTGGCTCCTGGGTGACCTTCAACAAGCAGGTCGACTGGCAGCTGGCGCAGCGGATGTTCGGCACTTGCCTCGATGCCGGGGTGAATTTTTTCGACAATGCCGAAGGCTATGAGGCGGGTCAGTCCGAGATCGTCATGGGCGCCGCGCTCAAGGCACTGGATCGGCCGAGAGACAGCTACTGTGTCTCCTCCAAGGTTTACTTCGGTGCGACCGCGGACCCTTTGCCGACCCAGATGGGATTGAGCCGCAAACACGTTACCGAAGCCTGCCACCAGGCCCTGAAGCGCCTTCAGGTGGATTACCTGGACCTGTTTTTCTGTCACCGACCGGACCCGGACACACCCATCGATGAAACGGTCTGGGCGATGCACAACCTGGTAACCCAGGGGAAGGTGTTGTACTGGGGCACGTCGGAGTGGAGTGCGGGGGAGATCACCCAGGCCTTTGAGTTTGCCGTCGACAACCACCTGACGCCGCCGAGTATGGAACAACCCCAGTACAACCTGCTCGACCGGCAGCGGTTCGAGGTGGAGTATTCTTCGCTTTTCGAACAGTATGGACTCGGCGCCACCACCTGGTCACCGCTGGCATCGGGCGTATTGAGCGGCAAGTACCTCAACGGTGTCCCGGAGGGATCTCGCGCCACCCTCGACGGCTACGAATGGCTGCGGGAACGAATGGTCGATTCTGAACGTGGGCAGGAACGGCAGGCCCGGGTGGCCAGGCTGGTGCCGATCGCCGAAGCCCTGGACACCAGCCTGTCGCAGCTCGCCATCGCCTGGTGCCTGTTGAACCCCAATGTTTCGTCGGTGATCCTGGGGGCGTCACAGCTCGAGCAGCTGCAGGAAAACCTGAAAGCGATTGAGGTGGTGCCGCTGCTGACGCCCGAGGTCCAGGCGCGGCTGACGGCGGCCGGCTAGCCCGGTTCGCAGCAGGAACGCCAAGGGCACCTCTGAACGCGATTGCCATTGTTCAGAGGTGCCCAATATTCCGACAGGCTGTCAGGACCAGCTCAGCACTGGCGAAGGTCGCAGCGCGGCGCCGGGTTACAGGTATTGCCGCAGAACCAGGGTATTGCCCCGCTGGGTAAACTCGATGTGCTTGAGAAAGCTCATGCCGAGCAGTACCTGTTCCGTCCCCAGCCCGGGGGCGATTCCAGCCGGCACGTCTGCCAGCTCGATACCCCCCACGCTGACCCGGTCGAGCGAGGTGGCGTAGCCGGTGGAAATACCATTGGCTGTTTGCGTGCGGAAGGCCCGCCCGCGGCGCAGGCCCAGTCGCCTGGCGATGTCGCCCGGGATGGCGACCCCGGTGGCGCCGGTGTCGAGCAGGAAGGTTACCGGCTGGCCGTTGATCAGGCCGCTGGTGACATAGTGGCCGTAGCGATTGCGTTTCAGCGTCACCTCGCGCGCACCCTCCTCGCCGTAGCGTGTCTGGACCGCGGTGTTCGGGTTGCCCTGGCGTTCTACGACGCCCGAGAAGTAGAACACACCGAACGCGAGCAGCACCAGCCACGCCAGTGCCTGCATGACCAGTCCCATACGCCGTTGCTCGCCGGCGCCCTCGGGCTCGCTCATCGTCGCCCGTCCCCGTTTGGTGGGACAGTGGTGCCGCACGGCGCTATCATATGCATTGTCGCGCTTGCTTCCATCATCTGAACGGATTGTGTGAACAGCCTGCCAGGGCGCCTTTGCGTAACAGCAATGCGCTCACGGCGATCGTCATCGTGTGGATGTCCCATTGTATACGGTTGGACAGCCGTGATGGCTTAACGTTCGTCATCCGGCCTCGCGGTCGGGCATTGCGGGTAACGCAGCAGAATGTCGATGACAAACTGCGCCGGATACGGGAATGCGAGCGCCGTTACAGCCGCACCCATCCATCCATTGTGAAATGGAGGGTCTGGCAAGACATCCGCCACAACAGGGAGCAGAGTCAGCATGGCCGAACAGCGGGTTGCAGTGGTGACGGGCGCGGGCCGGGGTATCGGCCGGGCGATCGCGGAACGCCTGGCGGCGGACGGTTTCTGCGTTGCCGTAAACGATATCAGCGGTGATGAGGTCGCGGCCTGCGTCGCGTCTATCGAGGCCAGTGGCGGGCGTTGCACTGCTGGCACCCGCCGACGTCAGCGACCGCGACGCTGTGCATGCCATGGTCTCCGCGGTTGTCGAGCACTTCGGCCGCCTGGATGTGATGGTGGCCAATGCGGGTATCGTGCAGGTCGATCCGGTGATGAATATCACCGAGACTGATTTTGACCGGCTTTTTGCGATCAACGTGAAGGGCGTTATCTGGTGCGCCCAGGCAGCTGCGGCGCAGATGATTGCGCAGGGAGAGGGCGGCAAGATCATCAATGCCGCCAGCATCGCCGCCCATGGCGGGGACCCGATGGTAGGGACGTACTGCGCCAGCAAGTTCAGTGTCCGCGCGCTCACCCAGTCCATGGCGCAGGAATTCGCACCGCACGGTATCACCGTGAACGCCTACTGCCCCGGGATCGTGGATACCGACATGTGGCGGATCATCGACGAGCGGGGTGCCGAATTGACCGGTGAACCCCCGGGCTCCTTCACAACGGACTGGACCGGGAAGATACCGCTGGGGCGCCTGCAAACGCCTGAAGACGTGGCCAACTTCGTGTCTTTCCTGGCCAGTCCGGGGGCCGATTACATCACCGGTCAGTCGATGATGACCAACGGCGGCATCCGCATGGTCTGACTCTCTCGCGCGATTCCGCGGAGGGCGCCGCGTTCACCTGCACCCGAAGCCGGGCTGTGATGGGCCCGCTGCACGCGGTGGTTGCTGTCCGTAGGGATCGGATCAGGCCCTTCAGTCGCCCGGATTCTGCTGCCCGTAGCTTGCGAAGGCCGCTTTCACCTCCGCCATCTGTGACTCGTCGAGCAGCACCGGCCCGCCGACAGCCAGCGTGCCCCAGTAGATCTTCGCCTGTTCCTCTACCAACTCGGCCAGTGACAGCGCGTCGGCCAACGTGGCGCCGGTTGCGATCTGCCCGTGGTTGGCGAGCAGGCAGGCGCGCGTTCGCGTCAGCGCCCTGACGGTATTGCGCGATAGCGCCTCGCTGCCGAAACGGGCGTAATCGGCGAGGGGGATGTGATCGGCGCCGGCGGCTGCCACCATGTAGTGCATGGCCGGTATCGGCCGGCGGGTGCAGGCGATCATGGTGGCATAGGGTGAGTGACAGTGCACGATGGCGCCGGCATCAGTCTTTTGCCGGTAGACGGCGGCGTGCATCAGCCACTCGCTGGAGGGTTTGAGTTGACCGGGATCCCCGGTCCCATCCAGCGTCAGGTGAACGATGTCGTCCCGATGCAGGGTATCTGCTGCCACGCCTGTCGGAGTGATCAGCATGCCGTTGCGGGTACGCAATGATGCATTGCCGGCGGTGCCCGTATTCAACCCGCGTGCGCTCATCAGGCGGAGTGTGTCCACGATGGCCTGTCGGCTGGCGGCGGCTTGCTGATCAGGTGTCATCGAGGAGGTGTGAGCTTCATGACCCTTGAGCTTCTTTGAAAATCATCAGCCGTCGCCTTCGAGAGTTTTGCCGGCGGGTTTGCGGACCCGGCCTGGCTCGGCTTTTTCATGCGTTCATGCGTTCATGCGTTCATGCGGTCCCCGCAGCGCTTTTGACGGCGTTGTCTGAGGCAGCGAGGACGCTACCACAGGATATCCCGCAATAGAAGGATTGCAACCCGTTGCCGGACCTTGGTGGTGCGGGGCTCCGCAGCGGGCACTCCTGGATCAGGGCAGTCGCCATGCGGGGCTCCGACGGGGCATCTATGGTATCGTGCCGTAACCGGTCACCATCGCCTTTAGTGTTGCGGGGCCGGATTGAGAGGGTCTTACGGCAGGGAGTGTCTTGCCTCATGTCGATTACCGCGGCGGTGCCGCGATGAGATTTCATCGCGCACGCAAGTTCAGACAGCTTGCCCCCGGCGTGTTCCTGCTCGCCCTGCTCGGCGGCTGTGGCTGTGGTTTCGACTGCGGCGGCGATGATGACGACAGGCCGGTGAACACTGCGCTGACAATCGGTTTCTCCGACGAGGTGCTCGACGAGCTCAAGCAGGTGGTGCTCGACGTTGACAGCATCACGCTGGTGGGCGACGGAACGGCCGACGTGGTCGTGGACACCTTTACCATCCCGGAGCTGGGCGTTACGGATTCGGACAGTTTCAAGATCAACCTGCTTGACTTCCGGGGGCGGCGACAATTGCTGGTGGTGTCGGACCTGGAAGTCGACACCGGTGTCTATAGCGGCCTGACCATTCGCCTGCTCGACGGTGATATCAACCTTTCCTACGTGCAGGAGTCCGATGATAGCCTGCAGCGACTTTTTCAGCCGGCCGGCGGCATTGCTCTGACCGGGTTCACGCTGGCAAACAGTGAAGAGGCTTACACGGTAGAGTTCGGACTGGCGTTGGCCCTGCGTTATCGCGCGGCCAGCGACGACTACCTGATCAGCAGCGAGGGGGTCAGGGTTCTCGATGCCGATAGCGCTGCCAGCGTCAGCGGCCGGGTGGCGTCGAGCCTGTTCGACACGGTCGATCCCTGCGACGGCAAGGCCGATCCCGAAGCCGGCAACCGAATTTACATCTACCGTGGACACGCGCTGGACGGCACCCTGGCCGATGTCCACACGGGGGATAGCGGTACCGCAATTCCGGGTGATGCGATCGCGCCCGTCGCGGTGGCGGCACTACTGGAGAACAGGCTGGTCGGCAGCTGGGAGTACAGCGCCGGTTTTCTTGAACCGGGCGATTACACCCTGGTTTTCGGTTGCAATAGCGCTAACGATGATCCGGTGAATTATGACGGCATAATCCTGCCCCTGCCGGACAACCAGCGTTACGAAATCCGCCTCGGCACGGGAGAGCAGGAGGTCTGCGACCTGTCCCCGGAGGCCGGCTGTTCCCCGGGCGGGTGATTGCAGCCGGCTGACCCGCGCCACAGTTGCGTTGCCGCGACCAGCGACCTCAACTACTATCCCTATAACGTCAAGCGCTCGCCGGAGCCTGCCTGGGCAGTTTCGTATGAAGGGAATTTTTATCAGCTATCGGCGCGAGGACACGTCGGGGTTCGCGCGCAGCCTGTTTCAGAGCCTCGAATCGCACTTCGGTGACGAACACGTGTTTATCGATGTGGAGGCGATCGAACTGGGCGTCGATTTCGTCGATGTCCTCGATCAGAGTCTCGCCAACTGTGCGGCTTTGCTGGTGGTGATTGGCAAGGAATGGGCGACGTGCACTGATGAAGAAGGTGCGCGCCGAATCACCGACCCCGACGATTTTGTTCACATCGAAGTGGCCACTGCGCTCGCGCGGTCCGATGTCCGGGTGATACCTGTACTGGTGCGCGGCGCCAGGATGCCCAAGACCCAGGACCTGCCCGAAGACCTGCAGAGCCTGGCCCGGCGACAGGCCTTCGAACTGCGGCACGATCGCTGGAATGTCGACGTTCAGGTCCTTATCAGTGCGCTGGAGAAGCGGGTGGGCAAGCCTCCGGATGACCAGCATGAGCAACGCACATCCGGGGTCGATGACGCGGCGAAGCCGGCATCTGCGCGGAGCGCTATGCTGACGCGCGCATTAGCGATCACCGGTGGCGTGTTGCTGCTGTTGATGGCGATCGGTTTTTTGGTAGACGAGGATTTCGAGCCGGGCCTCGAAAAACCGGCTCCGCAGACATTCGCAACGGAGCCGGAACTACCCGCCGCTACAAAACCGGCAGCGGCAGGGGATGACGAGGCGCTGATTTATCAGGCGCAGGAGTTGCTCCATGAGCTCGGCTACTCGCCGGGGAACATCGACGGGGTGTCGGGGCGTCGAACGGTGCAGGCGGTGCGTTCGTTCCAGCGCGACCAAGGCATGACCGCAAATGGGCGCATATCGGAGGGTCTGCTGGACGCCCTTTTCGATGCGCTGGATGCATCGCCGGCAGATACCGGTGGTTCGTACACTTCGCCTGCCGGTGTGCCTCAACTGGCTGGACTATGGCTGGATACCGATGGGATTCGTTACCACGTGCTACAGCAGGGTAACCAGTTGCAGCTGGAAGCCTATGATGCCTACGGGAACCTTGTCGGCGGCGGGGAGGGACGCGTTTCCGGCAACCGGTTCCAGTACACCCTGATGGGGGCTGACGGTGCCGGCTACGTTGGCCAGGGTACCTTGTCCCCTGATGGCAGTCGCGTCGATTTTCGCGCGATGAACACCCTTTCAGGCATGGAAGAGGCCGGCTCACTCTACCGGCAGTAGCGCTTCAGGCTTCGCCCTTGTCTGCCAGCGCAAGTTCCCGGGTCTCGCCCGGCGCGACCAGGTAGACTGTGGTTGCAAACGGCCCGGATAACCCGTTGTCCCTGGCGTGTTTATTGCTGATCAGGAGCGCGCCGGCAGCGGGCTCGCTCAAGCGGCTGCAGTTGGCGTCGAAGTCCTTCAGCGCATCACAGAAAAACTCGTTGCAGGTGTCTGACCGCAGGTCCCGGCTGAGCCCGCAGCCCGAGACCGTGTGATTGATACAGGAGCGGGCTACCGTCCTGTTCGCCAGGGCATCCATGTAGTGGTTGAACACGGCCTGTGGCCTGATGCCCGGACGTGCTCTGCGGATGTTTCGTATCGTCTCTGCGCTGATGTACGCACGGTTGCCACCGTGTTGGCAGCAGCGGCCCTCACACACCGCGCACAGGCGGCCGGTGAGCGACTCCCCACCGGGGTTGGCTTCGGTCTGCGTCGAAGTGGGTGCGGGAGCTCGGGTATTTCTTTCCCGGTGACCGTCGGCGAACGCCTCACTGATGACTTTATACAGATGCTGCTGGTAGGCAGTGATCCGTCGTCTCGGCAGGTTGCTGAGGCTGGCTACCGGTGAATCCAACTGCACGGTGGGGATGAGGTCGCGGTGCTGCGCATAGTCCGGGCAAGACTGTAATGCCGCCGCTTCGCCGCTCGTGCGCGCTATCGCACGCCGTTTGCGCGCCTGAGCTCTCGCCGCATTCCGCTCGCGTTGCCAGCGGGCGCGGTTCTCCAGGATAACACCATAGTGGCGAATCTTCTGTTCGAAGATAAATGCCGGCAATGTGTCCCGCTGTTGCCAGAGCTGCCTGCACTCTATCGCATTGCAGATGTCGTTACTGTCTACCGGGGGCCTGTAGCGGGTGCCCAGAGCCCTGCCACAAACGGCGCAAGCCGGCCCGGCGGCGTGCCCGGGGCGGGTTGCGCCAGAGCAAGCGCGATCCGTCGTTGTTCGTCGTTCATTCGGAATAACCAACTCCCGCTCCTCGCGCCTCAATTGGGGATTTTCTGACGCGACAGGGCCGATCCAGGTAGTTGAGACAGGCTCTGGTTGGGCACCAGGATGAACTCGGTCTGGCGGCCATCGAGGTAATGCACCGCCTGCCCGTCGAACACCGCGTCTTCTTCGAGCATGATGCGAATCTCTTTTCCCCAGGCGTCGATAGGTGTGGCAGCGTTTAATTCGATGGAGTACACCGTATCCTTGTGAAGCGGGTAATCACCGCTGCCCGCTACGCCGTCCTGGCTGTCCCACATTCCCAGCGTGGTGCCCGCTGCGTGGCCGTGGTAACCGAGCGGGTGCGTATAAATAGAGGGTTTGATGCCCTCCGCGATGGCCTGCTGTCGAGACCGGGCCAGTACGGCGTTACCCGTGGCGCCCTCCCGGAAATTCCCGGTGAAGATATCCTGGAGCCGGTTGGCGCTGGCCAGTGCCTGCTTCAGTTCGTCCGGTGCGTCGGTCTCTCCCGGCCGCAGTACGTAGGCGTGCTGCTGGGTATCGGTATTCAGGCGCAGGTAGGTGATCCCGAAATCGACATGCAGCAGGTCGCCCGGCAGTATCACCTGGTCCGCCTTGTGCTTCGAGAAGGCTTCGACCTGATCGAATGTCGCCTCGTCCGCCCGCTGAATGGACACCGTGGGGTGGAACCAGGTGGTCAGCTTCAGTTCCCGGGTGCGCTCTCTAAGCCACCAGACAACGTCGTCAGTGGTCGTGACCCCGACCTGGATGACCCGATCAGAGAAACCCTCGGCGATGATTTCGTGGGCGATGCGAACGATATGGGGGTAGATGCGCAGCTCCGCCGCAGTGCGGGTTTCCAGCCATGCTACCCCCAGATTCTGCGCTGAAACGAGCCGGTCCCGATAGCGCGTCGACAGGTGCTCCCTGAGAAGTTCGAGGTCGGTCGCCGCGATGCCGTCGGCGAGCCCCCAGTCGAGCGACTGGTTGATACCGATGCGCTGAGGGTCGCGCTCGGCGACGATTTCCGCCAGCCTTGCCCACTGGTCCGGCTGCGTTTCCTTGTCCCACGCCTGGCGAAACTGCTGGCCGACGGCGTAGCGGGCAACCGCCAGGGTTTCCAGCGGATTGCCGTCGCCCGGGTCGTGCACGACCAGTATGGTGCGCCGCCGCGCAGCCAGCCAGGTGGCCGGCAGCAGGGTCTCGATGATCGGGTCTTCGTTGTATTCCCTGGCGATGATGATCCACATATCGATACCGCTGCGACGCATCAGTCGCGGCAAGGTGTGGACGATCTTGTCGTTCAACAGGGTATCGATGACCCTGGCGCGCTCCCGCATGGACAGTACCAGTGGTGTGTCATCGGCGGTGGTGGTGGGCGCGAGGGGCACGGCCAGGGCGGCCATGAGGCTCGCCAGTAACAGCAAACGTCGGGTCATTGCAGCGATCACAGGTATCAGGTTTGTCCCACTATGCCATGGGGCGCCTCGCTGCGCACGGGCGGCGCGGGCCCGCAGGGGTTCCGCAGTTGCCGGTTATCAGTGCCAGCCGTTACCAGCTATCGCGGAAAAGTCGCAGCAGGTTGCCGCCCAGTATCTTGTCGATACGGGTGGCGGTGTAACCTCGCTGGCGCAGTCGGTCGGCGAGCGTGGTAAACCGGTCGGGCGTATTGAGGTCACTGGCGAAGAGGTAGCCGGTCTCGGTTTCGTAAGGCGCGGCGATGCCCGCTTCTGCGCGCTTGCGGGTGCTGTCGCGAAAGCGCTCGATGTACTCGGGGGTAAGATCAACGGGTGACAATGCCCCGTCCGTGCCGATGGCGACATGGTCTTCACCGGCGATGTCGATAGCGTGCTCGAGGTGGCGGATGACATCGGCCGCGGTGGGCTGTTTGCCCCGGGCGAGGTACGGCATTACGAAAATACCGATAACGCCTCCAGTATTCGCCACGGCTCGCATTTCCGCATCCGAACGGTGCCGCGGGTGCGGTGCCAGCGCGTCACAGCCGGTGTGGGTGAAGGCGACGGGACGTGCGGACGCCGCGATAGCATCCGCGGCGGTGCGCCGCCCACAGTGACTGAGATCGATTAACAGCCGCAGCTCGTTGAGTTGCTCGACCACGTCCTTACCGGCCCGGCTCAGGCCCGCGTCCGCCGGTTCCATGCAGCCGTCTCCCAGGAGGTTGCGTCGGTTGTAGGTGGGCTGGACGATGCGTATGCCGAGCTGCGCGAGGGCGGTCAGGCGCCCGGGATCATCTTCGAAGGCCACGCCGTCCTGCAGGCCGTAGATCAGTCCGGTTTTACCGCTGTTCGCGGCCCCGAGAATATCGTCAGCGCTGCGAACCCGTGCCAGTACCTCGGGGTTGTTCTGTATTTCGAACTCCCAGCGCATCACGTCCCGGACCAGCTGCTCGAACGCGGCCAGGGGCGTCATGGTGCCGACGGCTCCGACGGTGAGGTGAGTGGCGGCGAGGCCCGTGTTGCGGATGTCGGAGAGTTCCATCGCGCTCAGCGGCGCGTTTTCATCCGCGCTGGCACTGCCGGGAAATCCCAGGCCGTCGATCATCGGTACAGCCCGAGCTGCGCGCTGACCCGGCTGTGCTGCGACGGCGGATGGCAACAGGGCGCCCGCAGCCAGTCCACTGAGCGCGCCGTTGATCAGTCGTCGTCTGGAAAAAGTCATCAGCGGAACTCCAGTCCCACGCCGATGTACTCGGTGCGCAGATGGTAGGTGGAAGGTTCGCGGCCGTAGCCGTTGAAATAAAATGCGGTGAAACGGGTATTCAGCGCCTTGATCCCCAGAGATAGCTTCCAGCTCGCATTGGTCAGGGCGTCCAGGTCGCTCACGCCGCCCTTGTACTGGAGTCGCGCCAGCACCGGAAAACGGCCGTTGCTGAAGGCGCGTTCGGCCGACAACCGCAGGCCGTCGAAGTCTTCGATCCGCGCCGAGTTGCCGGGCTCCCACCAGATGGCATCCTCGCCGCTGCCGCCGAACAGTTGTTCTTCGCTGTAGATGCGCAGTTCCGCCTGCAACTGGTACCACTCGGGATCAAAATCCGCGAGGTACCCGCGCAGCGATTTCTGGTAGCGCAGCGACCAGTAATCCCAGCCTCGACTCACCTGGGCGAGGGCATAGTCATCACCATACAGGGCCCGCTGTGCCTCGAATTCCTCCCGGGCCGCCGCCAGGTCGTCCTCATCCGGGGAGTCAGGGTTGTCCGGTCCGAGGCTTTGGCCATTGGATTCGTGAAAGTAGCCGAGGCGGAATTTGCTGCGCGGATCAGCAAAATCCCATTCCAGCGCCAGTCCCGGGTTCTGCCGCCGGGAGATAATCGGGGATGAACTGTAGCGGTCGCTGTTGATTGCGTAGAAGTCGAACAGACCGTTGTAGACGAAGAACAGGCGGTCGGGAATCCACCATCGATACGGGCGAATGCGCCGTTCCTCGGTGGTTTCATCCACCGTATAGCGATAGCGATCGAACCACTCATCGACCAGCGCGTATTTCTGTGAGATGTAGAACTCGAGGTGAGCCTCGTCACCCAGGTCATCATTCGTCGGGTAGGCATAGCCGAAAAAGTTGGGGTCGTTGGAGCTCAATCGATCGAACGGGTAGGCGGTTTTCCGGTGCGTCAGTTCGCGATCCCTGTCCGCGTAATGCTGCAGGTCGTCTTCGGGTACGGTTTGTTGCTCCTGAAAACCTGCCGGGTTAACCGAGTCTGTCTCATCCATCAGGTGGTCGTAGCAGAGCAGTCGGCTGATTGAGTCGTCGATGTCACGGCAACTTGCATAGCGGCTGAAAAATTCCCGCGAATTGTCTGCAACGGCAGGGCCGGCAACAATAACGCTGAGGCCCATAGTGAGCAGGAGGGCAGACCCTATCCGACCTGTACCGCAGGAAAGTGAATGGACGGCAGACCGCCCGCCATCGGGCACCTTGTTACACAGGCAGCCGGCTCGCTGAGATCGACCGGCTGACGCTAACCTCTTCATGAATAAACCTCCGCGGTTGGTGGCGGGACTGGCTCGGGAAGCGTCACCGGACGCGGTGGTGTCTGCCCAGCGCGGAAGATAGCAGTCGCGCCGGCAGCGGGGCAACCAGTCCACCCTGAGGCGGCCTCCCTCTGCCTGCGGTCACCCAGTGTAAACCTGTAACGTACTGATGTATTGTGGCCCCGTCGATTCATGGGGGTCTTTACATGCGCCGTATATTTCTCTGCCTCTTGTTGTCATTCGCCGCCGCGGACAACGTGTTCGCCGCCGAAAAGCGCCTGCTGTGGGGCGATACCCACCTTCATACCAGCTATTCTTTCGATGCCTATACCAATAACAACTTTACCGCGGATCCGGAGGTGGCCTATCGCTATGCCATGGGTCAGCCGGTGATTCACCCTTATCACAAGGCGCGCGTGCAGATTCGTACGCCGCTGGATTTTCTCGTGGTGTCCGACCACGCGGAGTTTCTCGGTGTCATCCGCCGTATACATAGCGAGAGAGTGGACACGTCTGGCCTTGAGTGGTGGGACGCGGTGAAAGCCCAGTTTAGAGCCTGGGTCCTGAACCGCGCCCTGGACGATCGCAAGGCGGCAGAACTCTTCCGAGAAATACTGCCGCCAGCGGGCGAAGTGAGGTCGGCGGCCGCCGATACGACCGTCGGTGGTAACACCGAACTGCTGCCGCCGATGATGGATGTGCAGGTGGACACCTGGCGCTCCGTCGCCGAGCTCGCCGACCGGTTCTACCAGCCCGGTGAGTTCTCCACGTTCATCGGCTGGGAGTGGAGTTCCATTCCCGGCGGAGCCAACCTGCACCGGGTGGTTTTCACCGATGGCGACCGGGAGGTGGCCGCCAGTTTTCAGCCTTACAGCCTGCTGAACAGCCAATACCCCGAGGATTTGTGGGCCTGGCTTGACCAGACCAGCTCGGCGACAGGTGCCGATTTTCTCGCCATTCCGCACAACTCCAATCTCTCCAAGGGCTTCATGTTCGATACCACCCGATTGCGCGGAGGTCCGCTGGATGCGGATTACGTCGCCGCGCGGCGCAAGTGGGAGCCTGTCACCGAGGTCACCCAATTGAAGGGCGATTCCGAGACGCACCCCTTGCTCTCTCCGGAGGATGAATTTGCCGATTTCGAGCCGTTTCCTTTCTACCTGCAGGTGAACGCCACCGAGTACAGGGTTGCACGGGGTGACTACGTGCGCTCGGCACTCAAGCGCGGGCTTGCCCTAGAGCGTGAACTGGGCGCCAATCCCTATCAGTTTGGAATGATCGGTTCCACCGATGCTCACACGGGTCTGGCCAGCGCCGAGGAAGACAACTTCTGGGGCAAGATGGCAACCGACTCGGTTCCCGCGAACAAGCAGCGGGAATGGGAGGAGGGCGTGGCCTCACCGGATGGCTGGGCCATGGCGGCACAGGGCCTGGCGGCAGTATGGGCGGAAGACAACACTCGCGAGGCGATCATGGCGGCCCTGCGACGCCGTGAGACCTATGCCACCACCGGGCCGCGGATTCGCCTGCGCTTCTTCGCCGCTGCCGATTTCGGCGATACCGCGCCCACGTCGGCCACCCTGTACGACGAGGCGATCGCGGTGGGGGTGCCCATGGGCGGTGAACTGGAACTCACCTCGGCGCCGGAATTCCTGGTGCTGGCGGACAAGGACCCCCTGGGGGCAAACCTGGACCGCATCCAGATCGTCAAGGGTTGGCTGGACGCGGCGGGCGAGCAGCACGAGCAGGTGTTCGATGTGACCTGGTCGGGTGAACGCCGTCCCGGGCCCGACGGCCGACTCCCTGCCGTGGGTAACACGGTTGATCTCGCCACGGGGGCGGTCACCAACAGCATCGGCGCGCCGCGGCTGGCCACGCGTTGGCGCGACCCCGTTTTTCAACCCGGCCAGCGCGCGTTTTACTACGCCCGCGTTCTGCAAATACCCACGGCGCGGCACTCGCTGCTGGACGCCGTCGCCCTCGGTGTCGAGCATGCGGCGCATCATCCCGATACCATCCAGGAGCGCGCCTATTCATCGCCCATATGGGTGAAATAACCCCGCCGGGCCGCGTGGTGCGAGGACCTTTCGATGGCTGCTGTGAGGATGAATGTACCTGCTGCCCGCTTCATTGCAGGTAAGGCACTCATGCCAGCTTACCGTCCTTTGATGTAAAGGCTCCCGATCGACTATCCTGGTTTCTCTGCGTATTCGTGGGATGAATGAACCTGTAGACTGCTTCGCCTGAGCGCTCAGCTATCCTGGGCCGTGCGGATGACTCGCTCCAGCGACACCAGGAACTGGCCCGAGGAGCCTACCGCAACGCACTCCGGCCACTTTTCCTCGATCATGGTGGCCACGAGTTGTTGCACGTCGTCGGTCTCGAGAATTGACAGGCGGAGCGACGAAAAAGCCCCGGTGAGCATGGCGTCGGAGGGTGGCCCCCGCCGGTTCAGGAGGCCTTCGACGTCGTCGCTCCGTCCGAGCCGACGCTGGAGAAGAAGTTCAAGCGCGAAGTCCCTGGCAGGTGCATAGGCCATCAGACGACCGCCGTCAGCCGGTCCCTCGTAGATCAACACACAGTCTACGCCCGGCCAGTCAAGGAAGGCAGCATCCACGAAGTCGGCCTCGGCAATACCCGCCCAGTTTCTATCGAGCACGTAGTCCTCAATGCGGCTGGCAGTGTCCGGACCCGTCAGGAGGTAGCCCAGGATCATGTCCATCCGATAGGTGCGCCCGGCGCCGAGCTCCAGGTTCATGCAGAGTTTGGCCTCCCCGCTCAGGCGGTTGTCTGCCACCCAGGAAGCAAACGGGGCCCAGGCATTCGCGGATTCCTTGCTGCGCGAGCGCACGGCCTCACCGCCGCCTTCCCTGAAGTCCACAGAGATCAGGGGTTCACCTAGGCTCGCCATATCCGTGTCCGACAGTCGATCATTGATGCGTGTGACGACGTCCTCGGTGCGGTCCACCGTTCCCTGGATGGCCTCAATGATCTCGGCGCGCGCAGCATCGGCCACCTGCTGGTCGGCGGCGCTCTGTGCGTCGAGCGCTGCCGAAATCAGCTGTTGCGCCGCGACGACGAGAAAACCGAGGACCGTCAGGATGGCCATCACGCGCACAGGCGGTTTCTTCAACACGGTGCTGGTGAGCGAGACCGCCAGGGCGATAGCAGCACCGAGCAGACTCAGAAGAAGCGTCGGATTGCCGGTCAGTAGTTCCATGGGGCCGTTTTCGCTGTTGTCGTTTGCCGCATGCTCATGTGCAGTCTGCCACGAGCGTCCGCAGAGAGCCGAACCGCAAACTCGTTGCTGGCGACAATGCTGCAGTGCGAGGCGCCACTTACGGTGTCACCACCTCGCCCGGGCAGTTGATGGAATCGCCTTCTCCCGCTGATTATAGACGACTACGAGCTGAATGCGGCTGCGTGCAACCGACCACTTGCCAAGGGCTTTCGGCCATTACCTGCGCGACGCGACGGATGGCCGCCCCCTTGCGCTGGACGCTTCAGAGCTCCGCTGAGCGCGATTGCCATTATTCAGAGGTGCCCTGGAGCTGAGTGCTTCCCCGGCGAAGATACGTTGTTTCCCTGTTGGTGCTCGCGGTCGGAAATTGCGGGAGTGGAGTATGGGACAATCAAACTACGCCGCCGCAGCTGTCACTTCCGCGCTCATGCCTTATAATCCGCCCATGAAAAAAACAGCCCTGTCGCTGGTCCTGGCGTTTGCACCGCTGGCCGCACCCGTCGCCGCCGATACCGCCGCGGAAATCTTCTCCCTGACCGAGTTCTCACGACTCGACGGCAGCGGCTGCCTGCCGGCGGGCGGATTGTCCAGCCTGAGATCATCGAGGCGTTTTACGTCGCCGACCAGTACGCACCGGCCTGCGTGGTGCAACGGCCCGGTGACAACAACGCTCTCGGGCGGGTGAAATTCATGTTTCCCAATCGCTATGCGATCTACCTGCATGACACGCCGGCCCGGGCGTTGTTTTCTCGCAGTGCGCGGGCTTTCAGTTCTGGTTGTGTGCGGGTGAAAGATCCGCTGCACCTGGCCGCTCTTGCTGCCCTTGACGCACCCCAGCAGGTCATTGGCGTTGCCCGCCGCTAGCCCGGACCGCTCACCGACCCCTGGCCGGTCTCGCGCTCGCTGGAAAACAGCTCAACAGGCCGCGCGGCTCTTCGTGGGTGCGTTCGCGCTGTGCTGTATGGCGCTGCCTGTCGATGCCGGTGTGTTGTTGCGTGGTCTGGAAATAGACTTCAGTCCGTTCACGGTGGTGGCGCTTCCCGGTGAGCAAGTGGAAATCGGGTTTACCCAGGGTGGCGTTGAACGGCTGGCGGTGCCCGAGAAACCCGGTTACTACCCCCGAGAGTTCCGGTCGCCGGACGGGCGGCGCTGGGTCGCGCAGGTGTTCGTGATGGAGCCGTCCTCGGCATTGGTCGACGGTGTCCTCAACGGCTACCGTATTGGCCCGTCACCGCCGGGACATCCCCGTCGTCCCGAGTTCTACCAGCCACCTGCCGGCTTTATCGAGGTGCGTGAGGACATGCTGGGGCTTCGCCTTAGCCCGCATTTCACCCTCGGTCAGTTTCTCTGCAAGCAAAAGAGCGATTACCCCAAGTACATCGCGCTGAGGGAATCGCTGCTCGTGATGCTGGAAGGTCTGCTGGGAGAAGTGCGACGGCGCGGCTATCCCGCGGCCACGTTTGGCGTGATCAGCGGTTATCGGACCCCCTGGTACAACAAGCGCATTGGCAATGTGGCCAACAGTCGGCACGTCTACGGTGACGCCATGGACCTGTTCGTAGACCTTGACGGTGACGGCCGCCTCGACGACATGGACCGCGACGGTGACCGCGACCTGCAGGACGTCACGGTGCTCTACGAAATCGCCACCGACTACATGGCAACGCAGGCGCAGGCGGGAGCGAACGGTGGCGTCGGTCGCTACCGCCAGACTCACCGCCACGGCGGGTTTGTGCACGTTGATACCCGCGGCTACCCGGCGCGCTGGTAGGCGCGCGCGTTCCGCAACACCAGGCTAGTCAGCTCGGTCCTGCGCGGCACGCAGCCCTGCAAAGAACGTGCGCGTGCTTTTATCGAGTAGTTCGAAGGCATCCGCGTCGGGCAGGAAGCGACTGATCTGGTCGTTCATGGCCAGGCCGCTGAGGCCGTGCACCATGGACCAGAGCTGGGTGGCGATCTCGATCGGGTCGAAGGGGGTGATGGCCTGGCGTTCGCAGACCGCGGTGACGGCGTCGACCAGCACGTAAAAGCCGGAACCGCGGAGGTCGACCGCATCCGAGTCCATCGCTCTTGCGCCGTGATCACCCCACATGAGATCGACGAAAGGGCGGTGTTCCAGCATGAAGCGTATGTAATTGCGGCCCAGTGCGATCACCGACTCCACCGTGCCGGGTTCCTGGTCGACCATCGCTTCCCGGGCAGTTTCGGTCAGGCCCATGAAGCACAGCTGCGATACCGCCAGCAGCAGGTCATCCTTGTCGCGAAAATGCCGGTAGGGCGCGGCGTTGCTGACCCCGGCTTTGCGGGCCGCCTCGGCCATCGCAAAATCGACACTGCCGCGCTCGTCGATGAGTTTGGCCGCGGCGATGATCAGCGCGTTGCGCAGGTCACCGTGGTGATAACTCTTGCCGTCGTGAACGGCTGCACTCTCTGGCATGTCGTGACGTCTTATCTTTATTGGTATCGGCGGCGACCGGCCGCCATTTCTCGCCTGTAGCTCCCCATACCGGTGCGACATGGCGCCTAGCTCGCGAGCCGCTCCAGCGGTAGGGCCGGAGGTGCCGGCAGTGGCACCGTGGTGTTCGCGGTCGCCAGCTTATCACGAGTTGCCAGCAGGAACATCGGGGGCACCAGGAAGAAGGATACGATCGTCGAGAGCAGCACACCGCCGGCGATGGCCATGGCGAAGGGCGGCCAGAACTGGCTGCCTTCGAGGATCAGCGGCAGGAATCCGCCGAAGGTGGTGATGGTCGTTGAGACGATGTGACGGCTGGAGTCCATCACCACGTCCCGCATCGCGCGGCGGTTGCCGCGCATCGCTTTTTCATCGAGCTGCAGCGCCGTCATGATAATGATGGCGGCATTGATCGACACGCCGACAGAGCCGATGACACCGATGACGGCCTGAATACCGAAAGGGTACCGAAACAGCGCCAGTGAGAGCAGGCTCAGGCCGAGCGAGCACACGCAGACCAAAAAGGCGACACCGGAGAGCCGCCAGGAATTGAAGGTGACCACGATGGTGGCGATGAGCAGGGCCAGCACCAGGCCGAAGGGCGCCATCAGTTTTTCCACCACGCTGGCGCGCTCGTCGGCATCACCGCCGATCTGGTAGCGATACCCCTGGGGCAGTGCCACCGGGTTGGCCGCCAGGTCGGCGAGCAGGACCTTGAGTGCTTCCTGTGGCAGCACGCCCCGTTCGATGTAGGCCTGCACGGTGTTGATGCGCTCGCCGTTCCTGCGACTGATGGGGCTGCGCGCGGGTTTGAGCTCGTAGTCGCCGAGGGTGCTCAGCGCCACAGCGGACAGCCGGCCGTCATCCTGGCTGCCGGGCAGCGGCAGACGGATGCTGGCGATCTGGTCCGCGCTGGCCCATTCCGATTCTGCCAGCCGGGCGCGCACCGGCAGCCGCTCGGTGTCCTCCAGCACTTCGCCGCCCGTGCGTCCACGCAGGGCGCTGTCGAGTGCGCTGGAGACGTCAGCGAGGTTGAGCTGTGCCAGGCGGAGTTTGTTTTCGTCCAGGTCGAACACCAGTTTGGGCGCCCCGGCGGCGAGGCTGGTGGAGGTGTGAGTGACCGTGGGCACCTGTTCCATGCGCAGCCGGAAAATGTCCCCGAGACGTCGCAGTTCATCGAGGTTGGGCCCGAACAGCTCGATCTCCAGCGGTGCCGCGACCGGCGGTCCCTGGTCGATGCCCCGTACCACCGTTCGCGCCTGGGGGAAGTCGCGGTCCAGCTCTCGCTGCAATTGACGGATCAGGTCGTCGGTCAGTTTTTCATCGTGAGTGAGCACCAGCGCTTCCGCGTAACTGGGTATGCCCTGCTTGCCGCTCATCATGTTGTAGTAGAAGCCCGGGGCGCTCTCGCCGACGACCCAGTCGACGCGGCGAATCAGGTCGTGCCGGCGCAGCTGGACATCCATCTTTTTCACCGTCGCCAGCGTGTCCTGGATGGAGCGGCCGTCGGGCAGTTTGACCTGCAGGTAGAGCTGGTCGCGGTCCGTACCCGGGAAGAACTGGGCAGTCAGGGTGGGGAAGGCCAGGAACCCGCACACGGGCAGGACCAGTGCCAGGGCGATGGATCCCCAGGGGTGCCGCAGTGCCCAGTCCAGGGCGCGGGAGAGCGTGCGCCCGGCCCGGCCCGCGTCCATGCCGTTGTCCCACCAGTGACGGTCGGTCTTGTTCAGGCCCGCGGGCAGAAGCCAGGCCGCCAGGACGGGGGTGACCACCAGGGCGAGCAGCAGGGATGAAGCCAGCATCACCACCACGGCCTTGGCGATAGACCCAACGAAGTCGCCAGCGGGCCCGGGCAGTATCACCATCGGCAGGAAGGTCAGGATAGTCGTGGCGGTGGAGGAGAACAGCGGCATCCGCATGCGCCCGACGGCGTTACCGATCGCCGCCAGGGGCGCGACGCCGCGCAGGATCTGCTTGCGGACTTCGTCGGTCATGACAATCGAGCCATCGACCAGCAACCCCAGGGCGACCACCAGCCCGGTCACGGACATCTGGTGGATGGGGAGGCCGATGTAGAACATCACCGTGATCGACAGCAGCGAGCAGAGCGGCAGGATGACTGCGACCACCAGCGCGGCGCGCCAGCCCAGGGTGAACAGCAGCACCAGAATGACCAGCGCTACCCCCATCAGCAGGTTGGCGGTAACCGCCTGCAGGCGCGCCTCGGTGTAGCCGCTCTGGTCGTAACTGGTCTCGATCAGGATGCTGGCCGGTGCCTCGGCCCGGTAGGTCTCCATGAAGGCGTCGAAGTCGCGACTCCAGCGATCGACCTGCAGGCCCTCTTCCATCGCGATGCCGAGCAGGATGCCGCGCTCCGCCTCGACCAGTGCGATACTGGCTGGAGGCGTGACCTCCGCTTTGTACACCCGCGCGATGTCTGACACCCGCACGGCGCGTCCGTCGTCACCCGCGCGCACGATGACACCGCGAATACGCTCCAGCGTGGCGAAATCGCCGGTGATTTCGATCAGCAGATCGTTGGTCTCACCGCGAGCCCGGCCAGACGATAGCCGGGCGTCCGCCGCCTGCAAGGCGGCCGCTACTTCCCGCACCGACAGGCCGCGCGCGATCAGCGCCGCCTCATCGATCTCCACCCGGACCTCCTCCTCGGGTTCGCCGTACATGCGCACCAGGCGGGTGCCGGGAAAATTGCGCGCGCGGTCGGAGAAATCCTCCGCCACCCGCTTGACCACGGCCACCGGTACATCGGCACCGGTGACCGGGCGCAGCGCGACGATGCGGGTGTTGGCGGTGGTGCGTTCGTTGTTGAATTCAGGCGCCGGAACACCCGGGGGGAACGCCAATGCCGCGTCGCTGATGGCGTCGCGGATTTCGGTCCAGGTGCGCTCGATGTCGGCGTCGCTCATGGTCTCTTCGACCTCGACGGACAGGATGGACACACCGGTGCTGGAGGTGGAATCCACCTCGGTGACCTCGGCAATCTCGCGGATTTCGTCTTCCAGAGGCCGCGTCACCAGCGCCTCGACGCGGGCCGGGTTGGCGCCGGGAAACAGCGTGGTGACGGTGGCCCGGAGGTTGGTGATGGTGGGGTCTTCCTGGCGCCCGAGGGTGCGCAGGCTGGCGATACCCACCAGGGTGATCACCAGGACGACAAGGGTGAAGTAGCGACCGTTCCTGTACAGCAGTGACGCCAGCATGTCAGGCCTCCGCGAGCACGACGGGAGTACCCGGTGCTATACGGTGGACGCCGTCGGCGATGAAGCGCTGGGTGTCGCCCAGGCTGCCCCGGACGTAGGCGCGATCGCCACGCACATCCAGCACTTCCACCGCCTCGCGCGCGGTCACCGTACCCTCGTCCGTATCGACCACGCGCAGCACGGTCCACAACCCGCGCTCGCCTTCGAGTAAGGCAGATACCGGCAGCCAGCCTCCCGTCATGACCACCTCTTCGCTCAGCGCCAGTGTCACCGGCTCACCGTCCATGCCGCCGGCCTCGGTGGGCAGCTCGAAGACGGCAGTCGCGGTGAGGGTGCGGGGATCGATATCCGGGCGTATCGAGCGCAGCCTCGCGGGCACGGATTGGTCCCGCAGGGTCAGCGTGTAGGTTGCTCCAGGTTGCAGCTTGGCGGTTTGCTCTGCAGCGATACCGATGTGGGCCTCGCGGGCGCCACTGGCCACCAGCCGCAGGACGGGGTTTCCTGGGTTGATCACTGCGCCGGCCTCGACCAGGCGCTCGGCGACCACTGCGTCGTAGGGTGCGCGCAGTACCGACTTTTCCAGGTCAATATCGATGCTGTCCAGTTGTGCCTCGACGCTGGCCAACCGGGCCTCCAGGGCGCGGGCGCCCAAGCGCGTTTCGTCAAAGGCCTCCCTGGAAACCGCACCCGACTTCTGCAGGTTGCGCTGGCGCCGGGCCTTGATTCTCGCCAGTTCCAGCTCTGCCTCTACCCGTTCGAGGTCCGCCTCCACGACCGCGCGGCGCGCGTTCAACTGGGCCGTGTCCAGGGTGGCGAGCACCTGGCCTTCGCTGACTGGCATACCTTCACTCGCGGTGAGGCTCGACAGGGTCCCGGGCACCTCGAAGCCAACGCTGGACGAGCGACCGGCACGCACGAGGCCGAGGAAGGAGACGTCCCGGCGGTAGCCCTGTTGCAGTTCGAAGGTGTCGGTCACTACCGGCAGAGGCTGGCGGCTGGATTCCGACTCGACCGCACCCGCGCGGGCATGCAGCAGACCGGTCAACGTCGCGATCGCCAGTGCCGCCAGGCCGACAGCCGCAATGGTGCCCCGGGTCGTCGACTGCCGGCGCAGCCCGCCTACCCTGGCCTGTTCTGTTCCAGATTGCATCGTCTTCCTCCCCGGCTGCGGTCAACAGCAATGTAAAAGCTATTAACATCAATGTTACTCACTCTTACATCTACGTCAAGTCCCGGCAACCGGATGTGTGCGATGCAATTTTTCCCCGGCGCTGCATGTCGCCATCGAATCCAGCGTATTAAGGCTGAACCCGGTGAGCGTTTGTCCAATAACATAGGGGCTAGGCCAGTCGTCGCCAGGCCCTTGCGCTGGGTCAATCCCTGTGTCGGCGGCGCGGCTTACCATAGGGCTTGCGCGCCAGAGCCCGGATATCGCCGCCATGACCAGAGCCACGCCCGTTGCCATTGCCTCGGAGTCCCCCTACACCGTCGCTGCCGGCAAGCGCCTCGCCGCAGAGGGGGGCAACGCCGTGGACATTGCCGTCGGCAGCGCTATCGCCGCGACCGTGTCCGAGGCGCTCATGTGCTCTCTTGGCGGATCGGCGTTCATTCACGTGAAGCTGCCGGGTGAGCCGCCGGAACTGGTGGACGGCGCTGACGCCATGCCCCGCCTGTCGACCGACGCCCTGGCCGACGGTCGGTCGAGGTGGCGGGAGGCGCATATCCCCTACGGCGACGGCATTACGGTCAATGTCGGTCATGGCTCCGTGGCGGTGCCGGGGATGCTCCGTGCCCTGGAGCTGGTCTGGCAACGCCGCGGCTCGTTGCCGTGGCGTGAAATCGTAGCGCCCGCCGTGGAACTCGCCTCCGCTGGAGTCAGCGCCAACCAGACGCTGGTAAAGTGGCTGTCCATGGCCGGTGAAGCGGTCTTCAAGCAACAGCGGGAGAGTCGTGAGACGTTTTTTCCGGACGGCCGCACCCCGCTGCAGCTCGGTGAGCACTACACCCCGCCGCATATGGCTGACACGCTGTCGCTGATCGCCCGTGAAGGCGCAGATGCGCTGTACAGTGGGGAATTGGGTGCCGCCTTCGCCGCGGAAATCAGCGGCAATGGCGGTTATGTCACCCGCGAAGACCTCTCCGCGTACCGGGCCGAGCTGCGCCGGCCGTTGTTGCTGAATTCCCGCGGGTTCCACCTGGCGCTCAATCCGCCGCCGGCGATCGGTGGCGCCATGGTCGGTTCGATGGTCGGCCTGTATGACGCCCTGGACGACGCCTGCCAGTGCAATGCGGAGCGCGTGTTGAACATC
This sequence comes from uncultured Gammaproteobacteria bacterium, assembly GCA_963753815.1. GTDB lineage: Bacteria > Pseudomonadota > Gammaproteobacteria > Pseudomonadales > Halieaceae > CAVWDU01. Next base: position 218,944 of record CAVWDU010000003.1, on the reverse strand, counting down.
GCCAACATCCAGCGCGTGATGCACCGGCTGCGAGACGAGGAAGGGCGGGGCAGATGGGGTGAGGCCCGAGCCGGGGTCATCATGGAGCGCGCCTGGATCGAGCGTTTTTTCACCAAGACGTTCTCGCCCAACACGATGCACATGAGCGTGGCGACCGGGGATGGAGCGGTGGTGGCGATCACTATGAGCAACGGCTACGGCTCCGGTATCTCGATTCCCGGCACGGGTATACCGACCAATAACAGTCTTGGTGAACCGGAGCTGAACCCGGCCGGTTACTTCGCCGGCAAGCCCGGCGCGCGGCTGATTTCCAATATGGCGCCCACCGTGGTCTGGCATCCGGACGGGACGACGCTGGCGATGGGCTCGCCGGGTGCCAGTCGTATCACAACCACCATCCTGCAGGGATGGGTCCGCTTCGGCTGCGAGGGGCTCGGGTTCGAGGAGAGCGTGCGAGCCCCGCGCCTGCATGTCGAGTGGGTCGACGGTGAGTATGTCTTACAACACGAACCGGGCATCGATGTGAGCCTGGCGGCCGGACACTACCGGTTGCGGGCTTTCGACGCGACGGACATGTATTTCGGTGCTCTGAACGTCGCCGGCATCGAGGCGGGCGGCGCATTGCATGCGCAGGCGGATACGCGTCGCCACGGTGCCCAGTACGTCGATTCAGCACGCTGATACGGGTAGACGCCAATCCACTTAACGCCCGCTTGCGTAAACCAAAGTAGACGGAGTCGCGCGAGCGGCGCACGCAGTGTTGGGCGGGCAGGCTGGTGCGGCATCGTGGCCAGCCAGTCTTGCGGGTGGCGTGCGCTTGGACTACGTTGTTGACGATCTTCGGGAACAGGAAGACCTTGTATGAGCTTCAGTGAGGCCACCGCGGTTGACAGTCGCCAGCACCCCTATACTGCGAGCATTCACGAAGGTTGGGATGTCGTTGGCAATGCCAATGGCGGTTACCTCATGGCGATCGGTGCCCGAGCCATGGCTGTTGCCGCTGCGCAGCCGCACCCGGTGACGGTCACCGCCCATTACCTTTCGCCCGGGAGGCCCGGGCCGGTGAGCATCGATCCGCAGATCGTGAAGGTTGGCAAGCGTCTCACCACGGTGCGTGCCACGCTGCAAGGCCCCGAAAAGCCGTTGATCGAGTTGTTGGGCAGTTTCTCGAATCTCGCCGGCATCGAAGGTCCGGTGCGGGTGGATGCCCACCCGCCAGACCTGCCGCCACCCGAGGAGTGCGCGCGGGCGGTCCCGGACCCGGGGCTCGGCTTCCCGCCGTCCATCATGGGGAGGGTAGACCTGCGCCTGCACCCGGAAGACGCGCAGTTTCTCGATGGCAACCCTACCGGAGAACCTCTGCTGCGCGGTTGGATCCGCCTGGCAAACGATGAGCCCGTGGACGTATTCGGTTTATTGCTGGTGACAGATGCCTTCCCGCCGACGATCTTCAATGCGCGTCTGCCGGTCGCCTGGACACCGACGGTGGAACTCACCGCGCATATCCGGGGTATCCCCGAGCCCGGCTGGCTGCGTTGCCGCTTCAGCACGCGCTTCATCAGCGGCGGCATGATGGAGGAAGACGGGGAGATCTGGGATAGCAGCGGCCGGTTGGTCGCCCAGTCCCGCCAGCTTGCGCTGACCCCAAAACCCTGAGCCGCGACCCACTCGCGGCGCTGCCACTGCGCCACCGGTTCACCGGGAGCCAGCGACATTTGATGCGCGATGTCATTTTGCAAAGATTGCAGCGGAACTGCGGTACACTGCGGCCCGATGACACTGACCCTGGCCGCTACATTTCAACGTCTGGACACGCTGATCACCGACTATCGCCGGTGGTGGCAATTCCAATCCTTCCACGCCATCGACAGCCTCTGGCGTACCCGCGCGCCCTCGCTCCATGCGGCTCTGAACGAGTTAACGAAGGATGAATTGACACTACTGGTGCGCGATAGCGGCGACCGCCGACAGTTCCTGAAGCCCTGGCTGCCGATCGTGGATGAACTGGAAAGCCTGTGCCTGCTGCCGCGACTGCAGGGCCATACGCGCGCACACGACCGACAACTGGACCATGGCGTCGGGCGCCGCAAGTGGGGCCAGGTCGTCGCTTTCGCCGGCCTGGTACCGCCGGCCCAGGCGATTGTGGAATGGTGCAGTGGCAAGGGGCACCTGGGCCGCGTCCTGGCGGCCGGCGGCGCACGGGCAGTGCACAGTCTGGAGCGCGAACCGGGGCTTTGTCGCAGCGGCGAAGCACTCGCTGCGCGAGCGGGTGTCAATATGACCTTCCACACGTGCGATGTGCTCACAGATTCAGTGGCAGGATTGCTACCGGCCGAGAGTTACTGCGTCGCGCTGCACGCCTGTGGCGGGTTACACATACGATTGCTGCAGCAGGCTGTGGCCCGCAATATCCAGGGGGTGTCCGTTGCACCTTGTTGTTACTACCTCATTCCCGAAACCGTCTACAGGCCACTGTCCGCCGCAGCCGCCTCCAGCAGGCTGAGGCTGGCTAAACCGGATCTGCACATTCCCCTGCGGGAGACCGTTACCGCCAGCGCGAGGGACAGCCGACTGCGTTCACTGGAGTTGCTCTGGCGGCTGGCTTTTGACTGCCTGCAGCGCGACCTGCGGCAGCGCAATACCTACCTGCCACTGCCCACCATTCCCCGTCACATACTGCGCAGCGGTTTTGGCGACTTCATCCAGTGGGCGACCCGGCGCAAGAGCCTGCCGGACGCTGATCCTGCGACCCTGGACGATTACCTGACCCGGGGGGAAGCCCGACTCGCGGCAAACCGGCAAATGGAGCTGGTACAGCAGGTCTTCCAGCGGCCGCTTGAGCTCTGGTTGGCGCTGGATCGGGCATTGTATCTGCAGGAGCACGGCTACCAGGTCACGCTGGGCGAATTTTGCGAGCGCCACCTTACGCCGCGCAATATCATGGTCCAGGCTAGCCGCCATCGAGGGTGAATACCCTGCCCACTGTCCCGGCCACAATGTCACTGCGGCTCCACGTCGCCAGAGCGCCGGGAAATCGGTCCCATTACAGCGATCGTACCTGGGATGATCCTACACTCGTCGCACCGTTGTCACGGGTTGCCAAACGGGGCCCCAGCCCTTGCTGTCAGGGATTCCATACAGCACACTCACGAATCTTTGCTACAAGCATCGACAGTCCACATTCAGTCAGCGAGTACAATCCTCGGGCCTATAGTATCGAAAGCTCTTCAGAGGATGCGTGATGTCATTATGCAAACATCCATCCGCAGAGGGTCGAGGCTGTCTGCCATGTTGGACCGGCAGAAGCAGGTATGTACGTTGCCGCCGAGGGTGTTAGTCTAGGCGGATATAACTTCAATCACACGGCAGAAACAAAGCAATGACGATCGAACTGCAAATGCTGACTTGGGTCACCGCGCTGACACTCGTGTTGTGGGTTCCTTACACATTGGCGCATATTGTTAACGTCGGCCTGCTGCCGGCGCTGACCTACAAGGCCGACGGCACGCCGCTGCCGGAGTGGGCGGCCAGAGCAAAGAAGGCGCATATCAACGCGATAGAGAACCTGGCGCCCTTTGCTGCCCTCATCGTCGTAGCACACCTGACCAATACTTCAAACGATGCAACGGCGTCTGCGGCGATAGCCTATTTCTGGTTTCGCGTTGCGCATTTTATCGTCTACGTGGCCAATATTCCCTATGGACGGACCCTGACGTTCGCCGGTTCGTGGTTTGCGCAGCTGTGTATCCTGTATCAGATACTCGCCGGTGGCGGCGCCAGCTAGCCCGGTTCGCTGACCGATTATCTGTTGCGGCCCTTCTGGCGCCTGCTTTGGTCGCACCGAGATAAATCGAGCCTTGAACAGTTTGGGGTTGCCATCCGTTTCAGGTAAGCGGATCTCCCAATATGAAGCGCAAGTGGCATACAGAAGGACAAATCATCTCGATGCCCAAACGGCATGAGGGCAGCTGCCAATCCACTCGCGGTCCGACTGCGTAAGGCGGAGGATAAAAAGTTGCCAGGGTGACGGCTCCTTCAGATCCGGCCGCGACCCGCTCGCGGCGCTGCCACCACACCACCCGTTCACGAGGAGCCAGCCGCGTTGCAACCCATCTACTTTGCCCAACTGGTGCTGCTCGCCGCGATCTGGGGCTCTTCGTTCATGTTCATGCGTGTTGCCGTGCCGGCGTTCGGGCCCACCTGGATGCTGGAAATCCGGTTGTTCAGCGCGGCTCTGTTTCTGCTGCTGCTGACGCGGCTGATCGGACAGGCCCTCGATGCGGGCCGGCACTGGCGCCATTACCTGATTCTCGGGCTGTTCAACACGGCGCTGCCGTTCTTCGTGTTTGCCTCGGCTGCCCGCGAACTGCCTGCCTCGACCCTTGCCATCCTCAATTCAACGGCGCCGCTATGGGGGCTCGTGATCGGTTTCGTCTGGCGTGGCAAACCGATCACTCCACGCGCCGTTATCGGCCTCCTGTTCGGCATCGCCGGGGTGGCATCACTGGTGGGTTTCGGCGGCTTTGCCAGCCAGCCGGGGCAGCTGAGCGCGGCGCTGCTGGCGGCATCGGCCTCGGTGTTTTACGGGATCGCCAGCAACTATGCCGAATACGCCGACAGCGTGCCACCGTTCGCCAACGCCCACGGCAGCATGTGGGCGGCCGCGCTGCTGATGCTGCCGCTGGCGCCGTTCAGCCCGGTACCGACGGCCTGGCCCGCCGTGCCGGTGCTTTCCGCTCTCGCCCTGGGTGTGCTGTGCAGCGGTGTGGCCTACCTGCTGTACTACAATCTCATCACCCGGATCGGGGCGACCTCGGCGCTGACGGTGGGTTACCTCATCCCCTTGTTCGGCGTTTTCTGGGGCTGGCTGTTTCTCGATGAGACCATCGGCTGGTACACCCTGGCGGGCGCCGCCCTGGTGCTGATCGGAACCGCGCTGGTCACCGGCATGAACCCCGCCCGTTTTCTCGCACGCCGTCAGCGGCGCTGAGTGTTGGCCCGCTGCTGGCCGATCACTGCAATGCGGCCTCTACGGGGCGGCCGTCGCGTTTGTAGATCACCCCGCCCTTCATCACCAGGTCCACAGTTGACAGCAGGTTGATGTGGCGCAGCACGTCCCCCCTGACCGCGATGATGTCGGCATACTTGCCGGCGGAAACCGTACCCCATTGATCCGCCACGCCCATCATGACCGCGCCCCAGTAGGTGGCGCCGCGAATGGCCACCATCGGGTCGATGCCCATTGCGTTCACCCACACATCGAGCTCGTTCCAGGTACTCTGGCAGTGGAAGCTCATGGGCACGCCGCTGTCCGTGCCCACCAGCAGCACCACGCCCGCCTCGCGCAGCTGGCCGAACTTGCGCTGTAGCGTCGGCTTGCGGCTCGCCGTGAGTTGCATATAGTCGAGCTGGCCCGGCCGGCGGATGGATGCCCGGATGTCGTCGATGGTGTCTGGTGCGAGGCCGCGATGCCAGCAGTCGGTGTCGAGTTTCTCAGGGTTTGCCACCGTGAGGTCGTAGTTCCACAGGCCCTCGACGGTGGGCGTCCAGAACAGCGGGCCGCCCGCCACGCGCCCCGTGGCCGTGCGCTCGCGAAGTTTTGCGATGACGTCTTCCGGGTACTCTGGCGCCGTCGTGAGGCCGGTGTGCTCGAAATTGTCGACACCGATTTCGAGGCCCCGGCGAATCTCGTCGGGCCGGTGGGAATGGGCCACGACCTTGAGTCCCAGCGTGTGGGCTTCATCGACTACCGCCTGCGCTTGTGCCAGGGTCATTTTGTCCTGGTCGATGAGCTTGATGATGTCCACGCCAGCGTCGGCGAGCTTGCGGACCTTGCGCCTGCCGTCTTCGGGGCTGTCGACGCCCCAGCGGTAACTCTCGGTGCCGGGGTAGGGTTGGTTCTGGATAAACGGCCCGGATATGAACAGCCGTGGCCCCGGGATCTCACCGCGCTCGATGCGCTGTTTGACCGACAGTGAGTCAGCGAGCGGGGCGCCAAGGTCCCGGGCCGTGGTAATGCCTGCAAGCAGCAATTGTACCGCGCTTGCCGGCATGATCTCGCTGGCGAAGCGATCGGCGTAGGTGGGATGCCAGTGGCCGTAGTCTGCGTGCCCCGTGAGCATCAGGTGAGCGTGGTTCTCCCACAGTCCCGGCAGTACGTCCATGCCCTCGGTGGACACCACTTCGTAACCGTCTGGCACCGGCAGGGTGTCGACGGTGCCGACCTTTTCGATGATGCCTTCGTTCACGAGCACCACGCTGTTGGCGATGGGCTGATGGCCGAAACCGTCGATGAGACGGCCACCGACCAGCGCCGTGCCGGCGATGGCGATTTCGCTCCCCAGGCCGATAACGATAGCCACCCACATTGCCAGCGAGTGAAGCGACATAGCGCTCATGCGGCGGGACGGCTGTTGTGGCGGGCCGGTTAAAGCGCCCCGTTGGGCAGGGTCAGTTTTCATGGCAGGCCTCCGGCGTAAGATGCCGGTGGCGATGCGAGCCCGGCTTTGATGAGGCATTGTACATCGACGCCTGGGCCTTGCGGCGGGCTTCCGGGGCCCGGGGTGAGCGGCAGCTGCGTTCAGGCGGTTGTGACAGGCTCCGGGGCTTAGGTCGGAACTCGCCTTATGCTCGCGGGGCCTGCGCACGGTTGGTCGCATTCCGCCCCGGGCGAACAGGTCATCGACAGGTAAACGCCATCGCTCCCCATGGTGCGGAAACCGAGGCGCGTGTAGAGTCGGCGGGCGGGATTGTCGAGCCGGACCTCCAGCTGCACGTCGCAGCCGGCTGCCGCGGCCTCGGCAAGGAGGCTCCGCAACACCCGGGTGCCCCTGCCCGCCCCCCGGTACCGGGGGAGGAGTGTGATATCCACGAGGTGCCAGTGGCGGCTGCCGAGGTCCAGCAGGACCCGCCCGATGCGCTCTTCACCCCTGCGGATGACCCGTTCCTGCGCCGAGGGCCAGGTCAGCTGGCATTGACGGGCCTGTGCGCGGCCCTGCATGGTGACCAGCATCTCGCGTTCCCCGGGAGGCAGGTCGCAGAGGTGTTCGGCGAGCAGTCCCGCCTGTATTTCGTGCAACCAGTCGCTATCGGCAAGGGTAGCCGGGTACATTGCGATCGCCTGCAATACCGCTACCGACATCCCGGGATTCCTCGAGATATACCGGCCGATCGGCATCGCATCATCGACATCGGGCGGGCGCCTCAGCGACCCGGGCCGCAGGTCGATGTGCCTGCCGCGACGCGATGACGCCCAGGCCGAGCGCCGTTAACAGCGTGGTCGCCAGTGCCGAACCCGCAGAAATTCCGGACTGAACTGCCAGGAGGGAAGCTGCCAGCGTGGCGCCGGCAATCAGCATCAGTACCAGAAAGTTGTGTTGGGCAGTTGCGGCTGGCTTGGAACGTTGTCTATCAGGCATACCACACCTCCTGAGGCGAGCTAACTACTTGAATATCAGTGACGTTAGCATGTGACTGTCGGCCTGTATGAGCGCTGCAAGCTGCATGCCAGCACGGGAAATTGCCGTTAATCCAGTCGCTTACGAATCGATCCAGCGACCGCATGTGCGCTGCAGTAGCAGCATCTGTAAAAAATACTGACGGCAGTTCCCGGCTTGTTTGAGGCCAGTGGCTCGAATCAAATGACCCACATTTTCAGTGTCGGGTTGTGCCTGGTTTGGCGTACGGTGTATGGGCACGGTGCGCTCGCAGCAAATTCTTTTGATTGAGAAACGCAAAAAGGCGCGGTACGGCGAGGTCTTGTGTGGCTCTGGCCGGGTGAAAGCAGCGGGCGAGGCGTGGTCCCATCAGCCGCCACTGTAATCAGATGATGAGTTCCGGCAGTGGCGTGTGAAGGAAAGACTTGCACCCTGCTCAATTTTTGTCTAATTTGGCCCAAACGCTTGTTTGCGACAAGCAAGCGATTTTGCGTGCCAAAGTGAGGAGTGAGTATTGCGTGTACCCGGGGCGCTGCCCGGGTGGGGGGTAAGGGATAGATGTGTGGTCTGGTGTGTGGAGATGCACGGGGAAATGACGGTGTCGGGCAGTCTGCAGCTGCTATACCAGTGGTACATTGCGACCAATCCCTGTCCCCGGGACCCTGCCGCCGGGAGCGCGTCTGCACACACATTGGCCGCTGTGAGCACGGTGACGTATGAGTGTCGACCATCGCCCGCCTCACGCCGACCGCACTGCGGCGGCCATTTTCTGTGCAGCGCACCCGTCGGTCTACGATCTTTTCCTAGAGTCGGTCAGGCGGGCACCTGACAAGGTCTCACTGTCTGAGCCGGCTCGACAATTCACTTACGCCGAGACGTTGAGCCGGGTCGACAGGCTGGCCCTGCGCCTGCTTGAGGTGGGTGTGGAACCGGGTGACCGCATTGCCGTGCTGTCGGAAAACTGCATCGAGTACGTTGAGCTCTGCCTCGCCGCCGCCCGGGTCGGCGCCATCGTGGCCTGCCAGAACTGGCGGCTGCAGGATACGGAGGTCGAGCACTGCGTGTCGCTGGTGTCGCCTTTTCTACTGGTGTATTCCGATAGATTCTCCGAAAGAGCATCAGATCTCGCCGAACGGCAGAGCCTGCCCTGCCTCAGCTGGCGCGAATGCGGCGAGTGGTCCACTGATACGGAAGACCGGGCTGCCGCCGGCCCGGTAGACCCCGAGGCCGGCCTGCTGATTCTCTATACGAGCGGGACCACGGGCCCTGCCAAGGCAGCGGTTATCAGCCAGCGGGCGCTCATGGCCCGTATGCAGCTTATGCGTATCGACCTGGACGTGGACGAGAGAGACGGCTTTATCGCCTGGTCGCCCATGTTTCACATGGGCGGCTCCGGACACAGTCTCTCAACCCTGATGATGGGAGGAACGGTGTTTGTCGCCGATGGTTTTGACGCCGACTATATTGCCGGGTTGATCGGTGAGCAGCGCCTCGGCTGGTTGCTGCTCGTTCCCGCGACGATCGAGCGGCTGATCGAGGCCCTGGATGCCCAGCGTGTTAAACCCCGTGGCATCAAGCGGGTGGGTGCCATGGCCGACCTCCTGCCGAAGGCGCAGATCGCGCAGGCGAGTTCGCGGCTCGGCGCGCCTTTCCTCAACACCTTCGGTGCAACCGAAACCGGAATCGCCCCGCGTCCCGCGGGACGATCCCGCCGGGAGAGGCGCCCGAGGTGCTGTCCAAGACGCTCAGTTCCATGTGTGCCCTGAGACTGGTGGATGAGGACGGCATGGACGTGTTAGACGGCGCCGTCGGCGAGGCGGCAGTTCGGGGCCCGACCCTGTTCAGTGGTTACTGGGCCAACGAGGAAACCAACGCTAAGGATTTCGCCGATGGCTGGTTCCGCATGGGAGATCTCTTCCGACGTAACGCGGACGGCAGCCTCGACTTCTGTGGGCGCGCGAAGTATCTGATCAAGTCCGGCGGAGAAAACATCTACCCGGCGGAGATAGAGGCGGTGCTGCTGGCCAATACCGCGGTGCAGGACGCAATTGTGATTGCCTATCCTGATCCGCGTTGGGGTGAAGTGCCGGTTGCGGTGCTGGCTGCGGAGCACTCGCAACCCGAGGCCCTGCGCGCGGAGCTGCTGACAAGCTGTCGGGAAGCGCTGGCACGTTACAAGTGCCCCAGGGATTTGCTGTTCATTGACTTCGAGGAACTTCCCCGGAGCACCTCGGGAAAAATCGTACGCCAGGATGTGGAAACCTGGCTGTTGCACAGCGGCCAGGTGCAGATTGCATCGTGAGCAGTGCCCGGGAATTACCCAGGTACCTGTCGCGCCGGCAGGTATCACTTAAAGCGTCATCGAACTGGTTCAACCCACTTAAAAGAGGCAAAAACCTGATGAACGAGAAAACACTGCCCGGCAAATTCTCCCGCAATGCACTTTCTCTCGCACTGATTCCCGCAATTTTCAGTACCTGTGTTCACGCACAGGATCGCCCCGGGGGGCTGGAAGAAGTGGTGGTTACCGCCACCAAGAAGGAGGAGTCACTGCTGGACCTGCCGTTATCGGTCACAGCCATGACCGGTGACTCGCTGCGCGAAACCATGGTCAGTACGATGGAGGACGCCCAGCACGGCATGGCGAACGTCAACTTTGCCGTGCGTCTGGGTTCAGCGGTGCCGACGATTCGCGGCGTTGGCTTTTCGATCCTGAACAACGGCACCACGGCGAACGTCGCCATGCACGTCAACGGCGTCTACATCGGGCGGCCGATGGCCGTTGCCGCCAGTTTCTTCGATGTCAACCGGCTGGAGGTGGTGCGCGGTCCCCAGGGCACGCTCTACGGGAGAAACGCGACCGCCGGGGCGGTGAACATTATCACCAATCCCCCGACCGAGGAGTTTGACGGTTATGTCAACGTCACGCTGGGTAACTACGATGCGGTGATTGTGGAGGCGGCCGCGGGCGGATCGATCATCGACGACCGGCTGCAGGGCCGGTTGGCGGTCAGGACCGACCGGCACGATGGTTGGGCCACCAACCGGTTCACGGGCAATGATGTCGACGAACAGGATATTGCTGCATTTCGTGGCAGCCTTCGGTTTCTGCTCTCCGACGACTGGACCATTGACTGGATGGCCGAGAAGTACAGCCAGGACGACAGTATGTACGGCATGAAGTTCGGGGGACGAACCAATCCTGAGTTCCAGTTGGGCGGCGTGCTGTTGGGCGGTGATGCCTTTCCTGTCGGTGACCGGGACGTCGATACCGAGCGGGATATCCTCAACGAGCGCGATATCTACAGCACCGATGTCACCGTGAGCTGGGTCGGGGATCGCTACGCGTTCAAATCAATCACCGGCTACCGGGACACCACCGTCAACGTGGAGTCCGATATCGATGCGACCAACGAGCGGGTGTTTTCCGGACCGAACCGGGAGGAAGCCGCGGACCAGTTCAGTCAGGAATTCCATCTGACCTACGACAGTGAACGCTGGAGCTGGATCGCCGGTGCGTTTTACTACTACGAGGACAACGATATCGCCACCGTGGCACCGGACGGCTTCCTGCTGCCGGCGAGTGCGCCCCCGTTCTACGCCCCCCCGGGTGATGGCGCGGTATTGATGTTCGAAAACGGCGCCAACGTGGAGACAACATCCTACGCCGTGTTTGGTGAGGCGACCTACAATTTCACCGACCGGTGGGCGGCGACGCTGGGCCTGCGGTACACCGACGAGGAAGTCAAGATCGCCGACGAGTACGCGCCGCTGCCCACGGTACTGCGCGACTGCGACGCGTTGGATTGTAATCTCGATTTTTCCAACACCTCGCCACGGGCGATTATCAAGTACACCCCCAACGACGACTGGATGTTTTTTGCCAGCATTTCCGACGGCTTCAAGAGCGGCGGTTTCTCCGTCGGCGCCCTGGCCCCCTCTTTCGATGAGGAAACCATCACCAGCATCGAGATCGGCGCTAAAGCCACACTGATGCAGGACCGCCTGCAGCTGAGCGTCACGGCCTTCGATTACGATTACGAAGACCTCCAGGTCACCAAGGTGCTCGATGCGGTTGCGCTGACCGAAAACGCAGCGAACGCTTCCATTACCGGGCTGGAGTTCGAGGCCAAGTGGCTGATCACCGATAACTTCCAGGCCGATCTTGCGGTGGGCATCCTGGATGCCGAGTTCGACGACTTCGAGTCCCAGAACCCGAGCTTTCCGGGTACCCCCCCCAGGACCTCGCCGGAAATCAATTGCCGCAGGCACCTGACGTGACCGTGAACCTCGCGGCGGAATACGGCTGGGATATGTTTTCGGGGCGCATGTCGCTACGCGGGGAGTTCATCTATTCGGACGAATACTACCTTACCAGTTTCAATGAGAAGCCGGATTACCAGGATTCCTACGAGATGTACAACGCATTCCTGACCTATCGGCACCCGAACGGTCTCAGCGTCGGTGCGTTCCTGCGTAACGGTAGTGACGAACTGGTCAAGACCTCGGGTTATACCACCATTGTGGCTCTCGGGACGCCGTCCTTCACCGCCTATCTGCCGCCACGCACGTACGGGGTTACTTTCGGGTACGATTTCTAGCGGACAGCGCCACGCGAGCGCGAGGCGTCGACCATGTGCTGGCGGCGCGTCCCTGGCACGGATGAGGGCCGAAAACAATGGACAGGGTGAGGGACAAGGTTGCTATCGTCACCGGGGCCGCGGGTGGCCTCGGCGCAGCGATCGTCGAGCGGCTGCTCGCAGAAGGTGCGGCGGTAGTGGCCACCGATATCGATGCCGAGGGGCTCGCGGTGTCGGCCAGCGAGCGCGGGGAACGTTACCTGGGTCTCGCGCATGACGTGACCAGTGAAGAGGCCTGGGAAGACGTCATCGCGCAAACGCGGGCGAAGTTCGGACGACTGGATGTGCTCGTTAATAACGCGGGGATCGTGATCGCTGGCGGGGTAGAGGAGACATCACTGGAGGATTTCCGCCTGGTCCAGCGCATCCACAGCGAGGGAACCTTCCTTGGGTGCAAGCACGCGCTGCCGGCGATGCGCGACACGGGAGACGGCGGTGGGTCGATCATCAACATGTCATCGGTGACGGCGCTGGGTGGTTTTCCCTACGTGTTTGCCTACTCGGCAGCCAAAGGCGCGATACGTTCCATGACCAAGTCCATCGCCGCCGCCACCTCCGCCGAGGGTATTCCAGTGCGCTGTAATTCCGTGCACCCCGGTCGCATCGAGACCGAGATGGTGCGACGCTGCCGCGAAGAACGCGAGGCTTTGCAGGGCGAACCCGTGGACCCGGGTAACCCGTCGGGCGCGCCCGATGACGTCGCCTACCTCGTGCTCTACCTGGCATCGGACGAGTCGGTGTGGATGAACGGTTCGGAGCTGGTGATCGACAATGGCGCGACCATTACCGACGGCAGCGTCAAGATGCGTGTGCAACGCTAGCAGCTCGTGAGCAGCCTTCGTTGGAAACCGCGCAGTGACGCAGGACAGGCCGAAGCGACGCTGAAGCTTTCCGGCTACCAGCCTCTGGTGACACCGGCCCCGCCTGCCGGTGCCTGTATGCCGTGGTCGTCGACGCCATGAGTGTGGGCCAGTTCCAGCAGGCTGGCGACGGTGTGATCCGGGAGCTCGATATCCCGAGTGGGCGAATCGCCAACCCCGGCTTTCGGCGCCGGGCCGCGCCCGGCGCCCGGCATCCGATTCCCACGTTCGGCCAGGTAATCGGCCAGAGCCCGCGCACGGGCCGCCCACTCGTCGGGTTCCACCAGGCGTCCCACATCGAGAAAGCAGAACAGCGCCCCGTTACTGAACCAGTCCGTGCGCCGCTCGCCGGCCATCAGCGCTCCGGCGAGGGCGCCGAGCATTTCCCCCGCCACCATCAGTCCGAAACCCTTGTGGCCGGCAGTTCGTCCGCCAAGCGGCCGCAGCGCCGCGCTGTGGTCGAGGAAAGCCCGGGGGTCGTCTGTTTCGCCACCGGACCTGGGGACCACCCAATCGGGGTCGATCCTCTCGCCGGCGTTCGCAGCCTCGCGAATTCGCGAGCCGGACACCTGGGAGGCCGCGAAGTCGATGATCACGTCGTGCTCGAGCCCGCTGAAGGTCGGTACACCAATGGCCAACGGGTTGGTGGACAACACACGTTCGCTGCTACCGGCGCCAGCCACGTTAAGCGCTCCGCCAGCGGTATTGGTAAAGGCCAGGAATACGCTGCCTTCAGCGCAGGCGAGTTCCGCCCATTCCCCGAGGCGGCCAAGGTGTGTTCCGTCGCGAATGCCCACGGCGGCAATCCCGTGATGCCGCACCAGTTCGAGGCCTGTCTCGACGGCAAGCTCGCCGGTCAATTGACCGAATGCGCGCCGCCCATCGACGCGGGCGAGGCTGTCCCCGATGGTCTCGCGCCGGGGCCGTGCCGCCGGATCGATCACCTGCGATGTAATCATTTCTGTATACAGCGGCAGGAGACCCAGCCCGTGGGTGGCGACTCCCCGGTCGTCTGCAGCCAGCAGCGAAGACACTACGCGCTCGGCCGTCGCGGCCGGTGCCCCCGTGGCCTCGAGTACCTGGCGGGCGATTGTCGCCGCGGTGTCGCGCTTTATTTTCACCGGTGCCCGGCCTCGCTCGGTTGCATCAGCCAACAGCCTACAGAACCCGTCCACACCTGCCAATCACTGGAGGCGCCGCGATGAGTCTGGGTACCCGCGCCAGCGCCCGCCGCCGATACAGGCGCGTCGATCGCAAGGTGAAAACAAGAGAGTATGGCTGTGACCGGTGAAGCCAGTTGCCGATTCAAGGTCTGGGCGTTCCTCAAGCGCAACACCGCGCTGCTTTCCCACGACGACTATCGCGCCGGGCATGTGGGATACCACTGCGGCAATACGCGCAGACTAAAGGCTATTCGCGGCTACACCGTCAATATCCATGACGAGGACAACCGCCTTGGTGAACGCCTGGCGGCAACGGATGCGGTGACCGTGCTTGGCGAGCCCGCAGACTTCCTCTGCCTTTGGGATGGTTTTCCCGCCGTGCATTTCGACAATCGCCAGTGCTGGCTGGAGGCCGCCACGCCGGAGCGGACACGGCCCACGGCCAGCGGACTGGCATTTGATCCGGACTGGACCCTGAGCGACGGGCCCTACCTGTTTGACCGGGTAAGTGAAGAGAGCTCCGAGTTCCGCTCCTACCATACCAGGGTGCATGAAACCGTCATCAGGCCCGTGCTGCGGGCGGAGCGGCGACCTTACAAACTGGTCCAGTTTTTTCGCGCCAATGAGCGGCTCTCGGCCGCGCGCTTCCGGGAGCGCTTGTTCGATGAATACCTTGTCGAGTGCGCCGGGCTGGCGGGATTGAACGGGCTGGTCGCCAATCTGCGAGATCCCGATATCGACGCCGCGGTAGCCGGTTACTACCCTGAGACGCATTGGTGCTTCAGCACAGAAGGGCGGGTGTTTCGGGAACATTTCTTTACGCTTTGGGACGGGGGCTGTGAGTTTTTCTTCGATGACGCGCAGGCCTTTCTCGAGTCTCGCCGGAAGCATCCGCGACGAGCGCACCTGATGGCTCTGGAACGGGAGCTGTTTCGAGCAATTTGGTACGTGAGCGTGGACGAGAATATCATCGTTATGCCCAATCGGGATCCGGCCCCATCTTTTTACCATCGCTAATACACCCCGGAATACCGGCGGCGATCACGACGTGGAGGAAGACGCCATCATGCAGGAACAGGATCTTTACACGCTGCTGCAGCACCGTTACTTCGACAACATAGATACTGCCAACGCTGCCGGCGCCGTCGAGGTGTTTACACCCGATGCGCACTGGCAACATACCCAGGTCTGGCCCCACGACGGGCATGACGCGCGCAAGACGGACCGGCTCCACGGGCGCGATGCACTGCTGGCTTTCCTTACCGACCGGGTCGTGCAGATGCAGCGCATTCAGATCCGGCACCGCGTTGACGAGGTGATCCTGGGGGGCAATCGCGGTGCGTTCAGGGCCAGGGTGGAAGGACCGGATGGTCGTAGCCTCGGGTTCCTGGGCTGGGTGGAATTGCAGGACGGATTGCTGCAGCGGTATCTTGTTGTCCCCGAGGACTTCGCCGTCGATGGCTGACCACGGGGCGCGCTAATCCGATCTTCGTCCTCGACAAATAATCGGTGAGCGAAGCGAGCTAGCCGGCGGCGTGCTGGGATGCGAGCAGCACCCGGAAGGGAGCCAGTCCCCGGCCGACCAGCACGATACCGACGATCGCAATACCGATTCCGGCCACTGCCAGCGATTTGCCTACGGCATCCGGGTCGGCAAACACGTAGTCGGTGATGACGGCGACGAGGCTGGGGCCGAAAGCGAGGCCGATCACGTTATTGGTGACCACATAGGCACCGACGACGACGCCGCGCATCTGGTTCGGTGTGACTGCCTGCACGGCAGTGGCCACAAGTGCCAGGGGCAGCGGGACCAGGTAACTGAGCACGGCGATACAGGCCAGTGCGATGCCGCTGTCCGGCGCCAGCGCCAGACCCAACAGGGCGGGGCACATCAATACCAGCGCCACGACAACCAGGCGGAGGTGAGCGTCGGTGTACCCCAGCCGCTCCAGCAAGCGCGCGACAAAAGGGCCGGAAAGCACGCCGATGGATCCCGCCACCAGGGCGATCAGCCCGTAGCGCGTGCCTGCCTCACCGAGGCTCATACCGTGCACCCGCAGCAGGTAGGTGGGCACCCACGCCTGCAGGCCATAGAGCACCAGCACGATGCAGGGCACACCGATCAGCAGCGCACAGTACACCCGGAAGTTATTGCGAACCCAGCCGATGATGTCTTCAAGCGGCGCGGCCTCTGGCTTGCTCGTAGGTGAGAGGCCCTGACGCGGGGGCTCCGGCACCAGCAGCAACAGGGCGGTCAGTATGACCCCGGGCGCGGCGACAATGAGAAAGGTCACCTGCCACGGTGCCAGCATGCCCGCCAGTGGCAGTTCCACCGGTCCCCGGGTCGCCATGGACTCCATGATCGCACTGCCCGCCAGCATGGCGATGCCGACCCCAATGTAGGGCCCCATGAGGAATATGCTGAAAGGCAGGCTGCGTTTCTGGGGCGGGAAGTAATCGGCCATCAGTGACCACGCAGCCGGTGTCAGCGTCGCCTCGCCAATGCCTACCCCGGCGCGGGCCGCGAACAGGCCAGTGAAACTGCGGGCCATGCCGCAGGCGGCGGTGGCGATGCTCCAGATGGCCACACCGGCGGCAATGATGCGCAGCCGGCCGCGGGTATCGACCAGCCGCCCGATGGGCACGCTGAGCAGCACGTAGGTGGCGACGAATCCCAGGCCCTGCAGCAGGCTGACCTCGGTATCATTCAGGTCCAGGTCACGTTGAATGGGGCCCACGAGCAGGTTGAGTATCTGGCGGTCGATAAAAGAAAAGATAAAGACCAGGGTCAGCAGGCCGGTGACCAGCCAGGCATGTCGCGCACTCGGGTAGCTGCCACCCACCACTTCCACCTGTTGTGCGTTGCCTTTCCCGGCGCTCATAACAGTCCTGCTGCTGGTGAGGTGATAGATTGGGGATTCCTGCGTGGGTCGGCTGTGCTCGCGCTCGCCAGCCCCTGCCTGCCATTCAGGCGCGCCTGAACCCCCCGCGCCTGTGAGGATGATAAGGTTACTTGCTAGACGCTAGCAAGTTTTATTCGTGCTGGCGGCAAACAGGGCCAGCTGCCGGACACTGTTTTCTCAGTTGTCTCGACGTGCAGGTCACCCCGCCAGTGAGACATCACGGCTGAAGCCGTGGTCACCATCAGGGTGCACGATCTTCGGAACACCCAGGCGGCCTGTGAGGCTTCAGTCGCTCCAGCCCGGGATCGATTCGGGAAAGTCAGCCGGGCGCTGGTCACCATAAGCCCGCTGTCGAAGTTTACTCCCCAGCGCTTCGGGATATTCATCGACCGGGACGTAATAGAGAAAACTCAATGTCCGCGACTGAAAGCGCCATTTCCCGGAATCCAGTCGGTAGGTATCCTGGTACCGAAGGGCTGTGATGAAAGCCCGCCCGTTGCGCCACAACTCTGCATGGGACGAGACGACGCCCGTCGCCAGAGTCGGATCAGCGGCATCGAGCTCGAAGACGTGGTCGTGGCTCATGTGATTGCTGATTCCCAGGGCCTGAAAGCGGTCGACGAACTGGGAAACGATCTGCGCGCGACCGCTGGCGCCCATCACGCCATCGGCCGAGCCGAAAAACGCATCATCGCAGAACAGGCTGCCGATGGCATCGAGGTCATGGTCATCGATAGCCATGCCGTACCGGGCGACGAGACTGCGGATCTGGTCATGGGCTTCCAGTCTGAGAATGCGTGCTTCAAAGGATTCAGTTTCCGCCATTACCCGGCCTGCTGGAGTGCATTCAACGTGTCATGGATGCTAGGCGCTGCGGCTTGACTGTGTCAACGGCCATCGCGCGCGGTGCCTTGTGGTGGCCGCATTCAGCGCTCGCTTTCAGCTGGACGCCAGGCAGAGGGCTGGTCAAGCGGTACCTGCGATTTCATTGATACGCGCAGTGTCGAAGTAGTAGGGCGTGACACTGCGAATCCTCCCGTCGACCAGCCGCCACACTTCGCTCAGCGGCATGACAAAGGGTACACGCCCGCACTTGCTGCGGCCGCTCAGCCTGGCCAACACGATCACGGTATCGTTTTCGCCCAGAATTGAATCGATTTCCACACGGGTATCCCTGAAGCTGGTGAATACTGATCTGACCAGCTTGAGATAGCCATCCAGTCCATGGTGTGTGCCCCCGTAAGGCAGTGAGGGCGCTTCGTGCACCACAAAGTCCGGGTGCAGCAGGGAATACATTACCGCCCGGTCGCCGCGTTCAGAGGCCGCGAGGAATTCACGGACGATGACTGTCTGGTCGCTCATAGCTTGCACCGCCTAGAAAGACCGCGGCATGCCATAGCTCTCGGCAATCATGTTGCGTGCCATTTCGTTACTTACAGGCCCGATTCGCAACAGGCGCGAATCGCGCCAGTAGCGCTGCATGTCAGTCTCGGCGGAGTAACCCATGCCCCCTAGAATCTGTATACCCAGGTCGGCGGCCTTACTGACGTACTCCGAACACAGTACCTTTACCATGCCCGACTCGATGTGGCTGTCTTTTCCCTCGGCCTGCAGCTGGGCCGTATGCAGTACCAGCAGTTCACCTTGCTTTTGCCACATGGCCATATCGGCGAGGTAATGCTGCAGGGCCTGAAACTGCCCGATAGGCTGGCCAAAGGCATGCCGATTTTTCATGTGATCGACGGCGTCCTCGATAACCCCGTCCAGCATCCCCAGGCAGGTTGCTGCATTGACCAGGCGCTCGTTGTTGAGCGTGCTGGTGGAGTGATACCAGCCGCGGTGGGGTTCTCCCAGCACCAGTTCATCCGGGATAAAGACATTGTCGAGCAGCACACTGCATGAGCTGACCGCGCGCATGCCGAGTTTGGGCAGCGGTGTGATGGTGATGCCGTCGCCACCGCGCGGCACCAGGAAGACAGAGATACCGTCACTACGCTTGCTGACGTCCTGCCGTGACCGGGCCATCACCAGCAGGTAGTCGGCGACTTCGGCGCCGGTGCTCCAGATTTTTTCGCCGTTGAGTTGCCACCCACCCTCGACTCTGTCGGCACGGGTTGTCATACCCCCCAGCAGGTCCGTGCCACCACCGGGCTCTGTGAACGCCATCGCCGTTTTCAGCGAGCCGCTGGCAATCTCCGGGAGGAATCGCTGTTTCTGTTGCTCCGAGCCACCGAAGAGTATTGCCTTGGTGCCGGAAAACGAGGTCACCCCCCAGACCCAGGTGAGACCTGCGGCGGTGCGCGCGAACTCACGGGCAAAGAGCGCCTGGTTGACGATGGTGCCGCCCTGTCCGCCATAAGCTTCCGGCACGCCGATTCCATGGGCCCCGAATTCCACGAGTTTCTGCCACAGGTCGTGGGGGAACTGGTGCTCCCGGGCCTCCAGTTCCCGGCACCAGTCCTTGGGGCACTCGTTGTCGACCCAACGTCGCGCGTAGTCCCGGAACATCTGGTCTTCTTCGCTGAGCCCGGTGTGCACGGTGATTCTCCTGTTGGTGTTCACCCCGCGAACACTCTGCAAGTGAGCTTATCGTCAGCGCAAAGGGCGCTCAATCTGTCACGCCGGCGCGTTATCGATGTCGTCACGAATGCTTCGCGCGGCCAGCCAGAAGTGGGTGGCGGACCACAGCATCACGGGCGGCAGCGCGTACAACATCGCGTAGCGCAACGACTCGGAACCCAGGCTGGGAGCCAGCAGGTCGCTGATGAAGCCGACGGTCCAGGGGCCCAGGCCGAGGCCGATGATATTGATGATCAGGAACAGTATGGCCGAGGCGGTGGCGCGCATGCGCGGGCTGACGACCGCGTGGGTGGTGGCAATCGTGTTACCGAGGTAGGTCTGGAACAGCAGCCCCGGGATGATGGAAATCAACAGCGCCTGGTAGGGATCGTTGACAAGGTACACGCCCGCCATGAACGGGACGGCGGCAAAACCCGCGATGCAGGGCACCCAGGTGTACCAGCGTCGGTCGCGCGGGGCGAGCCGGTCCGCCAACATGCCACCAAAAAACACGCTGATCGCACCACCCAGGCCGATGATGATCGACAGCCAGGTGCCCAGTTCGCCGGTGGGCATCTGGTAGGTGCGGATCATGAACGATGCTGTCCAATTGGCCACACTGTAGCCGCAGAATGCATTCAGCGCGGCGCCCAGCGCCATGTGCACAAAGGTCTTGCGAGACCAGAGCAGGCGCAGCACGTCGCCGAAGGGCGCGGGGTCGGGATTCGCGCCGGCTTTCTCGTGGAGGCCCCTGATCGGCTCCGCCATGCTGAAGCGCACCAGCAGTGCCAGCACGACGCCGGGCACGCCCACCACCAGGAAGGCGACCCGCCAGCCGAAGAACTCGTTCAGCCACCCGCCGGCGAGGAAGCCGAACAGGATGCCGATGTTGACTCCCATGGAATAGAAACCGATGGCAGTGGCACGCCGGGTCGGCGGGAAGATATCCGAAATCATCGAGTGCGAGGGGGGGCTGCCTCCCGCCTCGCCGATACCGACACCGATGCGTGCCAGCAGCAGTTGCAGGTAGTTCTGCACGTATCCGCTCAGTGCCGTCATGCCACTCCAGATGAACAGTGACAGGGCCACGATGTTGCGCCGATTGCCCCGGTCCGCCCAGCGGGCGATGGGAATGCCGGCGGTGACGTAGAAAACAGCGAAGGCAAAGCCGGTGAGGAGCCCCAGCTGGCTGTCCGACAGCGTCAGTTCCGCTTTGATGGATTCCTGCAGGATGGCCAGCAATTGCCGGTCGATGAAATTGAAGCTGTATACGACCGTCAGCAGTACCAGCGCGTACCAGCTTGCCGAGCGCGAACTGTAGGGATTGCTGGCGGCGTCATCCGTTGAGGCGTTTTTGTCGGCCACGATCGCTTATCCTTATTCTGGTTGGCTCAAAGCTCTACGCGGCCGGACGGATGCGGATCGGCCCGTTGGCCTCGCTTGCCGATGCATTCTACCGGAGTGCATCACATCCGGCACGGACTCTTCATACCGCTTGATAGCCTACGCCGAACTGTCGTCCTGTCCTCGCCGCGCCGGATTACAGGCTAGCGTCGATGAAGGCGGCGAGATCCTTGCGGAACTTCACCAGCGACGGCGGATGCACGTACATCATGTGACCGGCCTCGTAATACTCGATCGACACGTTGTCCCGCAGGCTGTCGGGCAGGGGCATCTGGTCGATGAAATACTCCGATGCGCGGTAGGGCGTGGCCAGGTCGAAGTAGCCCTGCTGAACCAGGACCTTCATATCCGGGTTGCGGATCAACGCGAAGGCCAGGTCGATGCCGGTATCCGCCACCGAGCGGTAGGCGCTGTTGGGGTGTTCGTGGGTGCGGTCCCACTCCCGCCAGAGCCCAGAGGAGACAACGTACGGGCGATCGATCTCCACCTTCAGTTCGCGGCGCAGGTAGTCATTGAAGCTGGCGACGAAACCGGGCCCGACGGCACTCGTGTAGGGGTCGAAAGGCATGCTCTCGGCCAGGGCGTTGGTGGTGTAGCCGAAGAAGCGCGAGTCGATGCGGCCGGTCAGCTGACCGCGGTCGCGAAGCAATTCCTGCGTGAACTGGTCCTCCCTGACCCGGAAATTGGCCCGCAGCCAGAATTCCGGCGTGGTGCCCGTGTAGGTAGCGAGCTGC
This sequence comes from uncultured Gammaproteobacteria bacterium, assembly GCA_963753815.1. Taxonomy (GTDB): domain Bacteria; phylum Pseudomonadota; class Gammaproteobacteria; order Pseudomonadales; family Halieaceae; genus CAVWDU01. The sequence continues at coordinate 197,245 of CAVWDU010000003.1, read as the reverse complement.
TCGGCAACCCGCTGGCGTTCGTCGGCACCGGCGCGCGCGCCCTTCACCAGCACATTCAGGTAATCCCCGATGGCGAACTCGTCGACCTCCGCCAGGTAGGCTTTGAAGTCCGCGGGTTTTTCCTTGAGCGCATCGTGAAAGTACGCGGTTGCCGCGTAGGTCGACAGGGTCATGGTATAGCCGATCACGAGGTTGGCCACGCCAACGCCACCACCGCCGGCCGCGTCCATGTAGGGAGACACGAGAACGACGCCGTTGAGACCGATGTTGTAGCGGGTCAGCAGGTCGTAGCTGACACCGCCTGCGCGCATGCCGCCATAGCTTTCGCCAAGAATGTACTTGGGTGCCGCCCAGCGATTGTTGTCGGTGATGTAGCGGGCGATGAAATCGGACACCGACCGGATGTCATTGTCCACGCCCCAGAAGTCGGCGCCCTCGGCTTCGCCAAGCGGGCGTGAAAAGCCGGTACCTATCGGGTCCACCATGACCAGGTCGACCTTGTCGATGATGCTGAGCTCATTCGGCTTGTGCCTGAACGGGCCACGACCGTTTACCTCGAGGTCGTCGACCACGGTGATCTGCGGCCCCAGCACGCCCATGTGCAGCCACAACGAGGCGGAGCCGGGTCCGCCGTTCCAAGCGAACATCAGCGGCCGGGTGGCGGGGTCCGCACCGTTCAGGGTGTAGGCGGTATAACCGAACTCGGCAACGGGCTGGTCCTCCTCGTCGCGCATGATCAGGGTGCCTGCGGTGGCCGTGTAGCTCACTCGCTCACCGCCGATGCGCGCTTCGTGCGTGGTGATAAACGTCTGTGGCTCAGCTTCTACTGCAGTGGTCTGCTCTTCCTCTAACTTGTCTGCGTGTTCGGTGGCAGTCAACGGCAGCGATAGCGGCAGCAGCAGCAACGCTGCCAGTATGGAGTTGGGTAACTTCACGTAGGTTGTTCCTTCAGATGCCTTCGGGTTGGAAAGCTAGTATACATTCACGAGCCGGGCCTGGCCCGCGGTGATGCCGCGGGTTGCACTCCTAACTGCTTCAACCCCGTTCGAGCCGGCCGGCAACCTGCTCCAGACGCTCACAGGCAGCCTCCAGCCGGCCGGTCAGTGGTTGTTCGGGCGGGTGGCCGCCATGCTGCGGTTGCATACTGTGCCAGAGGGGCTCGACCAGGGCCTCCACGTAGTGCTCCACTTTCTTCCTGTTGGAGTTGCGGCCCATCATCGTACGCATGCCGTATTCCAGGCCGCCGAAGAAGAGATCGCGGATGGCGGAAAGTTCCAGCTCCGCGGTGATGTCACCCCGGGCCATGCCCTCCCTGACGACAGCGTCAAAAATCCGCGTGTAGCGGTAGTTGAGTTCGTGCAGCGGCGTGTTTTTGTAGTTGAGGTAGTAGTTCACGTCCACCGACAGGTAAACCTGTATCAGGCGCATCATCAGGGCCTGGTTGTCCATCAGCATCCGCAGGTGAGTCCTGGCCAGGAACAGCAGGCGCTCCCGGGTACCCATGACGTCGCGCATACCCTCCTGGGCGGATTCGATGAGGCGGTCATAAAAGTCATCGAGGATGCCTTGTAGCAACACGTTCTTGGTGGCGAAGTAGTTAAAAAGAGTACCCTCCGAGACGCCCGCCGCGGCGGCGATCTTGCGGGTGGAGGTGCCGTGAAAACCCTCCTCGGCGAATAATGCCGTGGCCGCTTCCAGGATGTCAGACTCCCGTTTTTCCAGGCGGCTGCGAGGTTTGTTGAGCTCTGCTCGGTTCATGGTGAGTGGTGCTCAACGTGATTTGAGTGTTACTTGATAATATTATAGTATCGCATCAATTTTCAACGATGGGGTATCCGCTCAATCACCCCGCTCAAACCGACGACAGGCGGCCTCCATGAAAGATCGTGTTTGCATCGGCGGTGCATCCGGGTTCTGGGGCGATGCCGCCCTGGCAACGCCCCAGCTGCTGGCTACCGGCAAACTGGACTACCTGGTGTACGACTACCTGGCCGAGGTCACCCTGTCTATCATGGCCAGGGCGCGGGCCGCCGATGACACCATGGGTTACGCCACGGACTTTATCGGCGCGGTGCTCAAGCCGCACCTGCGAACCATCGCCGACCAGGGGGTCAAGGTGATTGCCAACGCGGGCGGGGTCAATCCCGGGGCCTGCGCCGCTGCCGCCCGAACACTCATAGAGGAACAGGCGCTGGGGCTGAAGGTGGCCGTTATCCTGGGCGACGACCTGGTGCATCGCGTCGGGGATTTCGCTGCCAGCGGGGTCACCGAGATGTTCAATGGCGACACCTTCCCCGACACTGACCGCATCGCCAGTATCAACGCCTACCTCGGGGCATTCCCGATCGCAGCGGCCCTTGATGCGGGGGCGGATATCGTCATTACCGGCCGGTGCGTCGACAGTGCTGTCACCCTTGGTGCCTGTATTCACGCCTTCGGCTGGCAGCGAGATGACTACGACAAGCTGGCACAGGGAAGCCTGGCAGGACATATTCTGGAGTGCGGTACACAGGCGACGGGTGGTAATTACACCGACTGGGAATCGGTGGTCGACAGCCTGCCGGACGCGGGTTACCCCATGGCGGAGATCGACGCGGACGGTAACACGGTGATTACCAAGCCCGAAGGTTCCGGCGGGGCGGTGACTGTCGGCACCGTTTCCGAGCAGATGCTATACGAAATTGGTGATCCCCAGGCCTACCTGCTGCCGGACGTGGCCTGCGATTTCGGCGGGGTCACCGTGAAAGAGATTGGCCTTGATCGGGTCGCTGTGAGCGGCGCCCGGGGGCTCGGCGCGCCGACCGGGTACAAGGTCAGTGCGACCTATGCTGATGGATACCGCGGCGGCCATATCTGGACCCTCTACGGCCGCGACGCCGAGGTCAAGGCCGCGAAATTCGCCGAGACGGTTCTCCGGCGCAGCCGGATGCTGCTCGAGCAGGCCGGTCTGCCTGATTTCACCGAGACCTGTGTGGAGATCATCGGCGCCGAGTCCCACTTCGGGGCCGCCCGCAAGGCTGGGCCGGTGCGGGAAGTGGACGCCAAGATTGCGGTCAAGCATCCCAGCGCCAGGGGTGTCGGTGTGCTGCTCAAGGAGATGGTCGGCATGGCGCTGACCGCGCCACCGGGCCTGACCGGGTTTGCCGGCGCCAGGCCCAAGCCGTCGCCGGTGGTGCGCCTGTTTTCACTGATCGTGCCCAAGGAGGAGGTCCAGATCCGCGTGGAGGTAGACGGGCAGGCCAGTGACTTTCGCGATGAGGTGGCACGGGCGAACGACCCCGGGGTTGCCATTGGCCGAGAAGCGCCGGAAGCGGATGCCGGTGGCGACACCGTGGCGGTGCCGCTGGAGGCCCTGGCCTGGGGGCGCAGCGGCGACAAGGGGAACAAGGCCAATATCGGCATCATCGCCCGGTCGCCGGAGTTCGTGCCGTACATTGCCGCGCAACTGACGGCTGCGCGTGTGGCCGGGTATTTCGCCCATTTTCTGGACGAGGTGCAATCGGCCCCCGCGCAACGGTTCTACCTCCCCGGCAGCAACGCGTTCAACTTTTTGCTCCACGACGTACTCGGTGGCGGCGGCGTCGCCAGCTTGCGCACCGATCCGCAGGGCAAGGGTTATGCGCAGTTGCTCCTGGCAGAGACCATCGACCTGCCCCGCGCCCTGGCTGAACAGTTCGGCCTTTGTCACTGACCGCGCCCGAGGAGTCACCCATGACCCAATTCAACACCAGGATCGATACCGGCTCCGAGACGTTTCGCAGGAACCGGGATGACATGCTGGCATCGATCGACAGCCTGGAGGAGATTCTGGCGCGAGCCGCGACCCTCTCGGACAAAAGCCTGCCCCGGTTTGAAAAGCGCGGCCAGATACTCCCCAGGGAGCGGCTAACCCGGCTGCTGGATCCGGGCATGCCGTTCCTGGATCTGCTGAACATGGCGGGATTCATGGTCGATACCGAAGACCGGGATACCTCCATTCCCGGTTGCAGCACGATCGCCGGCATCGGCTATATCGGTGGCGCCCGCTGCATGGTCATGGTGGACGACTCGGGTATCAATGCCGGGGCGATGACCGCCCTGTCGACCAAAAAGGCCAACCGGCTGATGGACATCGCCCGGGAGAAGAAACTGCCCTTTGTGCACCTGGTGGAAAGTGCGGGCGCCAACCTGCTGGAGTACGAGGTGGAGATGTGGATGGACGGCGGCGGGATATTTGCGCGCCTCGCCCGGTTGAGCGCCGCGGGGTGCCCACCTTCGTGGTTCTGCACGGCGCCTCCGCGGCCGGTGGCGCCTACATGCCGGGCATGAGTGACTACGTCATTGGCGTGAAGGGCAACGGCAAGGCCTACCTGGCGGGGCCGGCGCTGCTGAAGGCTGCCACCGGTGAAGAGGCCGATGACGCCGAGCTGGGCGGCGCCGAGATGCACGCGACCGTCTCCGGGCTGGTGGAGTACCTCGCCGAGGACGATGCCCACGGCATCGCGATCTGCCGCGAGTTGATGGGCGGCTGGACTGGAACCGCACTGCGCCCGCACATGCCGCCGCAGGATTTGCGGGAGCCGGTCTACGACGCGAGGAGATGCTGGGTGTCGTGCCGGCGGACTACCGCAACCCTACGACGTCCGGGAAGTGGTCGCGCGGATCGTGGATGGCTCCGACTTCCTCGACTTCAAACCGGGCTACGGACCGGCCACCGTGTGTCTGCAGGCGCAGTGTCTATGGCATGCCGGTGGGCATCATTGGCAACAACGGCCCGATCGATCCGGACGGCGCCACCAAGGCCGCCCAGTTCATCCAGCTCTGTGACCAGGCCGATATGCCGCTGGTGTTTCTGCAGAACATCACCGGCTACATGGTCGGCGCTGCAGTTACGAGCAGGCGGGCATGATCAAGCACGGCGCCAAGATGATCCAGGCGGTGACGAACGCCCGGGTGCCGCGCATTACCTTCATGATCGGCGCCAGCTTCGGGGCCGGCAATTACGGCATGTGCGGGCAGGGCTACGATCCCGGATTTCCTGTTCAGCTGGCCCAACATCAACATCGGTGTGATGGGCGGCGAGTCAGGCCGCCAGGACCATGTCCGAAGTCATGCGGGCCGGGGCGCAGCGCAAGGGCATCGAGGTGCCGACGAGAAGTGCTCGAACAGCAGGAAGCGAAGATCATCGCCCACTTCGACGGCAGTCGGACGCGTTCTATACCTCGGGCCGGATGCTGGACGACGGCATCATCGACCCGCGCGATACCCGCAAGGTGCTGGGTTTCGTGTCTGCAGACCTGTTGGGAGGCGCGCAACCGCACCACGCACAGTAACACCTTTGGTGTTGGCCGCATGTAACGCCAACCAGTACTCGAGGAGAAACCCATGCTACCCGCTGTCGATAATCTTCTGCTGGAACGAGACACAGATACACTGACCATCTGGTTCAATCGACCCGATGTTCGCAACGCGCTTCCCACCGCGGTCGCCGACGACTCGCCCTCGTGCTCGAGGCGCTGCCCGCAGGTGGACGACATTCGCTTCGTGATCCTGCGCGGCAAGGGCGGGGTGTTCTGCGCCGGCGGTGATCTGAAGATGTTCAAGACCGTGTTCCAGGGTGGATCCCGCCGCGATGACATCGTCCGCTTCAACGCCGACTTCGGCCGCCTGATGAAAGCCGTCCAGGCCATGCCCCAGCTCTTTCTGGTGGTGATAGAGGGCGCGGCCATGGCGGGCGGATTGGGGCTGGCCTGCCTCGCCGACGTCACCATCGCCAGCCGCGACGCACGCTTTGCGCTGACCGAAGTCACCCTGGGCATTCCGCCGGCGCAGATCACCCCGGTGGTGATCAGGCGGATCGGCCGGCCGAGGCCACGCCGCCTGTTATTGACGGCGGCGCGTTTCGACGGCGCGGAGGCGCAGCGCCTCGGCCTTGTGCACTTTGCCGAGGACGACAGCGCGGCGCTGGAAGCCCGTGCCGCGACTATATTGCAGCAGGCGAGGGCAGGCGCACCCGGGGCGATCGCCGCCACCAAGCGGATCATCAACGCCTGTGCGCGGCTGGAAGGTGATGACCTCGTTCGCTTCGCCGCTGAACAGTTTGCGGACTGCATGCTGGGAGACGAGGCGCGGGAGGGCCTGGCGGCTTTCGCCGAAAAGCGCAAGCCATCCTGGAACGGCCCGGAGACAGACTGATGACCCACTTCGACAGCATTCTGGTGGCCAATCGCGGGGAAATCGCGGTGCGTGTCATCCGCAGTGCCCGGCAACAGGGCTACCGGGCCATTGCGGTGTACTCGGAGGCGGATGCCGGGGCGCCGCACGTGGCCCTGGCTGACGAGGCTGTCCTGATCGGGCCCGCGCCGGTGAGGGAGTCCTACCTGGACGTCAACAGGATTCTCGATGCGGCCGGCAAGACAGGCGCCCAGGCGATCCACCCCGGTTACGGCTTCCTTTCCGAGAACGCCGCCTTCGCCCGGGCCTGTGCCGACGCCGGTATCGTCTTCATCGGCCCCGGCGCGGAGGCGATCGAGGTCATGGGCAACAAGGCGGCTTCCAAGCGTCGCATGCTCGAGGCATACGTCCCCTGTATTCCCGGTTACCAGGCGGAGGATCAGTCCGACGCTGCGTTGCTGGCTGCGGCGGAACGCATCGGTGCCCCGATCATGGTCAAGGCCGCTGCCGGTGGCGGTGGTCGCGGCATGCGCCTGGTAGAGTCGCTGGACGCGCTGCCGGTGGCTATCGCATCCGCGCGCTCCGAGGCGGAAAACGCCTTCGGTTCCGGTGAGCTGATCCTTGAGAAGGCAGTGCTGCGCCCCCGGCACGTGGAGATTCAGGTGTTCGCTGACAGCCACGGCAACGTGATCCACTTCGGTGAACGGGACTGCTCGGTGCAGCGTCGCCACCAGAAAGTGGTGGAGGAAGCCCCCTGTCCGATCATGACCCCGGCCCTGCGTGAGGCCATGGGCGAGGCGGCCGTGAACGCCGTTAGGAGCATCGACTACGTCGGCGCCGGGACCGTCGAGTTCCTGCTCGATGGCGACGGCGACTTCTACTTCCTGGAGATGAACACCCGGCTGCAGGTCGAACATCCGGTCACCGAAATGGTGACCGGCCAGGATCTCGTGGCGATGCAGTTCCAGGTGGCCCAGGGGTATGCCCTGCCGCTGTCCCAGGATGACGTGGTACTGCGTGGCCACGCCATCGAGGTTCGCCTCTACGCCGAAGACCCCGCTAACGATTTTTTGCCGGCCACCGGTACCGCGCACCTGTGGAGTCCGCCGGTGGGTGAAGGCATCCGGGTCGATCACGGCTTGCGGCAGGGCCAGGAGATCTCGCCGTTCTACGATCCCATGGTCGCGAAGATCATTGCCTGGGGCGAGGACCGGGACATCGCCCGGCGCAGGCTGGTGCGCGCCCTGCACACCACCTGCCTGTTCGGCCCGGCCAGTAATCGAGCGTTCCTTGTCGATGTGCTGGGCAAGCAGGCGTTCATCGCAGGACAGGCGACCACCGCGTTCATCGCCGAGCACTACCCGGACGGGTACGAGGCGCCCGCGACGGTCCGGGTCGAGCAGATGGCAATCGGCGCCTGCCTGCTCTACCGGGCTTCACTGTCCCACGCTGCTGCCACCTGCCCGGCGACACTGCCGGGTATGAGCGGATTTAAAGGCACCCGCGCGATGCGCAATCACTACCGTTTCGGCGATGCGGACACCCCGGTGGATGCATTGCTCGACGAGATATCCCCGGGGCATTACCGGGTGAGCATCGGCGAGCGTGAATTGCAGCTGCAGTGGCTGGAGCAGGAGGCCAGCCTGTCGCGACTGAACCTCGACGGGGTCCAGCTGAGCGTGCAGCACGCGTTACCCAGCCCCGACGAGGTGATCGTGCAGTTGCGCGGCGAGTCCGTCTCGCTGGTCGACCAGCTGACCTTCACGCGCGGGCATGAAGCCGCCGGCGGAGGCGGTACCATCCTTGCCCCCATGCACGGCAACGTGCTGGAGGTTCTGGTCGCCGCAGGCGATGCCGTTGAGGCGGGCCAGGACGTTGCGGTGATGGAGGCGATGAAGATGGAACATCGCCTCTCGACACCGGTGGCCGGAGAGGTGGTCGCGGTGCACGCCACGGGTGGCCAACAACTGGCATCCGGTGCACTGGTGCTGGAGATCAGCGCGGCACCATAGTCGCTGCGGTTTTGACAGTCCGGGCTAGTGGCCCTTGAACACCGGCTTGCGTTTTTCCACGCGTGCCATCAGGCCCTCGACGAAGTCCCCGGTTTTCATGAGCGCGTTGAGGGCCTCATTCTCGAGGTCCAGTGCCCGGGTGAGTTCGCCCACTTTCTGCATGTGGATGGCTCGCTTCGTGGCGCGGATAGCGGCGCCGGCGCCTCGGGGCGGCACCAGCTGCAGGGCCCGGTCGCGCGTGTAGGCCAGCAGCTCGTCGTGGGGCAGCACCGCGTTGGCGAGACCGAGCTCCACAAGGTGTTGTGCTTCGAGCTTTTCCGGGTAGAACAACAATTCCTTCGCCTTCTGCATGCCCAGCAACCGCGGCAGCATATAGGTCGAGCCCAGCTCCGCGGAGAGACCCAGGCTTGCGAAGGGCAACCTCGCCCAGGCGTGCTCCGACAGGTAGACCTGGTCGGCGACCGCCAGGGGCAGGGTGATACCGCCGCCAATGGCCAGCCCGTTGACGGCTGCCAGTACCGGTTTATCACAGCCGAAGAATTCCAGCACGGTGGCCTTCATCGCGATATCGGTCAGGTCGATCTGGGCCATGATCTCATCCGGCACGTCGTCATAGACCCCGGGGACGAAATAACCGCCACTGCTGAAGGCCTGGCGCGACGGTTCGGCGTCCGGGTCCGGCGCCCCGGTCAGTATCATGGCCAGCGCGTTGTCATCCTGCTGGAAGTGCCGCGCCGCCCACTTAAGCTCCAGCGAGGTCAGCGCGCTGATGGCGTTCTTGCGTCGCGGGGTGTTCATGCTGACAGTGACAACGCCGTCGCTGTCCAGCTGGTAGCGGATGTCGGTGAATTCGTTGGGCTGCACGTCTCGCTCCTGAATTTTTTTGGCAGTTTTTCCGGATGTACACTCTACGTTGCCACTTTTCGACAGGCAACCAGCCTGCCTTCAAAGCGGCGCCTTGATTGCGAATCTGCCTGAAAGCCTGAGCGCAATGCCATTGTTCAGAGCTGCCCTGGGCTTCCTATCCTGGCCCCCTCCGGAACAGCTTTGAATCACCATCGGTGGTCGACTGACGGGTCTTGTTGCTGCGCTTTTCGCCGTGGGAGACGACTTTTTCAGCAGGCTGCCCGAGTGGCGCCCTGGTCAGCAGTAGCTCCGTGAGTTACCCGCTCAGGCTGGCATCGGTATCGGTATCGCTGATAGGATACCGTCTGGTTGCGCCCGCCCACGTTGCATCCAGCCGGGGGCCAGGGCGCGGAAAACTCCGCACATATGAGGGCCTTGAACTAATGTATCGGGTAGTAGTGACTTGCTGCGCAGGTGGCGACATTGGCCCGTATTTCAGGGACTTATCCGATTGAGAGGACCTACTGACCAGGGGAAGGCGCGGCGATGGGCGTGGGTTTGGACCGCTTTCATCATGGTAGTGGGCGTCATTGGACCACTGGGCTCGATCGGATCTGAGCCGGCAGTACCGGGGCAACCGAGTAAGATAGAGCGTACCGTGACGACTACTCCGAAAATCCCTGATAAACAGCTGCAGGCCATGGTTGATAGCGCCCGTGAAGACCTGCGCAAACGGCAGGGGGACGTGAATCTGGCGGCCGAAGACATTGCGGTGTTGCGTGCAGAACGCGTCACCTGGCGCTCGAAGGCAATGGGCTGTACGCAACCGGATCGCGCGTACCTGATGGTGCTGACACCCGGAGTGCTGATCGTGCTCAGTGTTGGCGGGGTCAATTACGAATACCACGGCGGGCCTGATGGCACTCCCTTCCTCTGCGAGGCACCCGCTCAAATCGAGACGCCGGCACCTGGCGGCGCCAGCTCCGACCCTACCTGATCCACTGTTATTGTCCCTGGCGCGGCTGTGAGGAGTAGGCGCACCGCCGGTCTTCGCCGTGTACGGCAGGCTCAGCCCCGTGTCGCCCTTTGCCTTACTACAGGCAGGCGAAAGCCTGACGTATTTGCCCCGTGCGGATGTTTGGCCTGAAAGCGCCCAGGTCCCTGTTCCGCTTCTGCAGGGTTTTGAACGCTGCAAGCTGTGGTAAGACTTTCGATAAATTTGCAAAATCCAACATTCACGATATATTAGTTACCACAAAGTCTGACGGCGAAACTGCTTACTGTTTCACAAAAATCAAAAAGACGAACCTGTAAGGCTTCAGTGTGGAGACGTCGATTCATCGTCGCCTGCATCGGGCAGCCCGCTCCAGAAAACGGGTTGGCGTAAAGTGTTTCATTAGTTTCATGGCAACAGGAATCAATTGGGGTATGACTCGATGACTCGAACGTTCTTAACTCTGCCGCTCGCCGCTGCGTTGACGATCCTCCCGTTTTTGTCGACTACCGCCTTAACTCAGGCGATAAAAGACGATCCCGGATCGCTGCAAGGTACTAGCGCCAAGAAAATTTCCAACGCATCTCGCCAGGGCCGCAAGGCCCTGCCGGACGACGGCGGGCAGAACGCCCGCTACATCGTGCAGTTTGATGGGGACGCCGTGCCCCTGGCGTTGGTCGCGAAGCACAGCACGAGTAAGACTCCCAACGCCAGGTTTTTCGGCTCGGTAAGTGCCCAGACGGCCGAGGCGCATGCTGAAGCCGGGGCGCTGCAGACACACCAGAGCGCTATGCTCTCGAAGATGTCCTCCACGGCGGGTGCGATAGAGGTGCTGCGCACGCACCAGCATGCGTTGAATGCGGCCGTCGTTCGCATGTCTGCAGCGACGGCAAGAAAAGTGCAGGCCATGCGTGGCGTGCGATCCGTTGAGCGCGACCAGGTGGTCGAACTCACGACGCCTGCCAGCGTGCCGTTTATCGGTGCGGATCAGCTGTGGGATGGCAGTGCGACTGGCGGTGTGCCCTACCAGGGCGAAGGGGTCGTGGTTGGTATTATCGATAGCGGTATCAATCATTCGCACCCTTCATTTGCGGCCACAGGTGCTGACGGTTTCACCATAACCAACCCATTGGGTGACGGTGTCTATCTCGGCGAATGCGCCACCATCGCAGGGCTGTGTAACTCCAAGCTGATAGGCGCCTACACCTTCCTGGATTCGCAGAATAGTGTCCCGTCGGACGAGATATTGATACCGGGTGATCCGCCCTCAACAGATACTGATGGCCACGGCTCCCACGTCGCCGCAACGGCGGCCGGTAGCGTTGTCACGGGCGCGGTTCTGCCGGATGCTGATGGCAACCCTGGCTCGGTTGTGTTTGACCGGGTTGCCGGCGTGGCTCCCCACGCCAACCTGGTCGCTTTCAAGGTGTGCGCCCCGTCCTGTTTCTTTGCGGATATCGTAGCCGCCGTCGACCAGGCCATCCTGGATGGCGTCGTCGATGTGCTCAACCACTCAATCGGGTCTCCAGCTGGCAGCCCCTGGGAATCGGCTCAGGCGACGGCGTTTCTCAACGCGCGTGCCGCTGGGATTTTTGTTGCTAACTCCGCGGGCAACAGTGGCCCGGGTGCTGGCACCGCTGAGGCGGCCGGTAACGCACCCTGGGTAGCGGGAGTCGCTGCTACAACGCACGACCGGTCATTCCCTCCCAAGTTCCTGCAAGACATGACCGGCGGAGATACCGCAGCTCCCGCTGACATTAGCGGTCGTTCTGTCTCTGGCGGCATTACCGGCACCGTCGTCTACGCCGCTGACTATCCAACATCCAACGGTAGCGAGAACGATACGCAGCCGGAGCAGTGTCTCGACCCATTTCCGGCAGGCACCTTCACTGCCGATCAGATCGTGATGTGTGATCGCGGTGCGATTGCACGGGTTGCGAAAGGGCAGCACGTCCGAGATGGTGGCGCCGGTGGTTTCATTCTCGGCAATACCGATGGCGGGGCGACTTCCGTCAATAACGATGCACACGTCATCCCGGCTATTCACATCAACGCCGCCGACGCTTCGGTTGTCCGGGCCTGGCTTGCAACGGGCGACAATCACACAGGCACCATCACCGCTGTGGACACCCCGATCAGCGATCCTGCAGTGGGCGATAATGTCGGTGACTTCAGCTCCCGCGGGCCGTACACCGGCTACGATATTCTGGCCCCCAACACCGGTGCGCCGGGCGTTGAGGTGTTTGCCGCAGGTGCTGAACTCACCCAGGAGCAGGTAGACCTGATAGCCCAAATTTACGCCGGTACGCCGTCGGAGACACCCGCGGTACGCGGAGAATACGGCGCTATCGGGGGTACCTCTATGGCCAGCCCGCACATCGCGGGCACCGCTGCCCTCCTGAAACAGGCGCACCCTGGCTGGACCGATGCCGAAATACTATCGGCGATCATGACCACAGGTACCTGGGAACTGGTCAAGGAAGATGGCGTCACACCGGCTGACCCCTTCGACTTTGGTGGTGGCCGCGTGCAGGTAGCCCAGGCCGTTAACGCGGGGCTCCTGCTTGATGAATCCAGCGCCAATTTTGAAGCGGCAGACCCGGTCCTCGGTGGTGATCCGAAAACACTCAATGTAGCGGGACTTGTCAATCGTAGCTGTGTGCTTGTGTGTAGCTGGACCCGCACCGTGACAGCCACGGATGGGGGCTCCTGGAGCACATCCAGCTCCGATTCCTCGCTCAGCGTCAGCCCCACCAGTTTTACCCTGGGGGCAGGTGAATCCCAGGTGCTGGAAATCACGGCGAATGCAGCCGGATTGCCCTCCGACGCTTGGTCACACGGGCGTGTTAACCTGATTCCAGCCGGCGCCGGGCCCGAGCAGCACCTGACCGTGTCGATCGTTCCTACCGGCGGTGAGGTCCCCACCGAGCTTTCGATTGTCGCTCGACGGGACGCTGATTCCTGGCTGGTTGAGGGTCTGACTGCAGTTGAAATCACGGATTTGCAGGTGTCTGTAAGCGGGCTGGCAGAAGCCACACGTACTCAGATGAGCCTTGATCAGGACAGCGACAACTCCTCTCCGTACGACGATCTGAGTGATGGTGTTGACTTCATCCTGGTACCGACCGCCGGCGGCATGGAGCACTTTGTCGCGATCACGGACGATCTGACCTCGGAATCACCTGACCTCGATCTCTTCGTTGGCTTTGACACCAACGGCAATGGGATGCCAGATGCAGATGAGGAGCTCTGCAGCAGTGCCACGGCAACAGCCAGCGAGCGCTGTGATGTCATCGGTGAGTTTGAAATGGGTAACATGTGGGCACTGGTGCAAAACTGGAATGCTTCCGATACACCCCCGGACGCTGCAGTGCTGACCACAGTGTTCCTGGTTGATCAGGACCTCGGCAATCTGGCGGTTGACGGCCCCTCCTCGGTGCCACAGCTGACCCCCTTCGACATCCGCCTGATCTGGGACCTGCCTGGGGCTGAACCCGGTGACGTTTTCTTCGGCTCGATAACGTTGGGCTCAGACGCGTCGAATCCGGATAATATCGGTACCATTCCGGTCACCATTACGCGTGGCACTGACGACGTGATTTATACGGCCAGTAGTGGCAGGGGTGCCCCTGGAGATGTCCTCACTTTTTCCATTGAGGTGGTGCCCAATTTCACGCCCGAAGACCGAACCTACGCTATAACGACTGATGTGCCTCAAGGTTTCACTCTGCTTCCTGGGTCCGTCACCGGCGGTGGTGTAGTGTCGGGCGATAGGATCGACTGGAGTGTTACCATGGCGTCGCTGCTCAACACGCCTCCCGGTTACGAGGTCACGACAAGCAACGACACTGCCGCATGCGCGGTGCCCTTTTCGAACAGCGGCGGCTATGTCGATCTTGAAGGCTTCGGCATCTTCCCTGACCCCGGGGTCGAAGGGGACGAAGAGGTCTTCAGTGCCTTCGCCGGCCAGAATTTCAATTTCTACGGCGAGAGTTTTACGGGTGGCTTCAACTTCATGGATAATGGTTTCGCCTTCTTCGGTGACCCCTCGGCTAATGGGTTTCTCCCCTTCGTCAACCAGGCGATTCCGAACACGGATGATCCCAACAGCCTGATGGCGATTCTGTGGCGGGACTTCATCATTCCTCCGCCCAGCTCAACACCAGGCGCAGTTGCCGGGGTTACTCTGGCCACGGCTGGAGCGAATTTGTCCATTATCGAGTACGACAACCTTGAGGAATGGCCTGGTGGTGGTGGTGACAGTATCGATATCGAACTGGCAATCCGCGGTGAAGTAAACGATGCGCCGGGCGCCTATGAGATCTATATGGCGTTCGATAATATCAACGACTTCGGCAGCCCGTTCGGGACAATCGGTGTCGAGAACGCCACTGGTACCGCCGGTACTCAGTATGCCTTCAACAACGTGCAGATTACCGATGGTATGGCGGTCTGTTTTGATCTGATCGGGCCTTCGGCTGAGTCCACTCTGTTGACTTACCAGGTCGTGGTGGATGATGACGCGGATCTTGGCGGTGTCATCACCTCGGAGATGGACAGCACCGTCGACAGCATCGGATCGGAGTTGGTGGAAGAGACTCTTGATACCGTGATTGCGGAGGCGGGTGACATCAACCTCGACGGTGTGATTGACCGTGAGGACGTCATGCTGGTCAGGGTTGCGCGTAATACGCCTGCGGATGAACCGTTTGATCCGAGGGACATGAACGGCGACGGCGTCATCGACATTGTGGACGCCCGGCTTGTGGTTCTTGCGTGCACCTTGCCGGGTTGCGCGACACCGTAAAGCCCTCCAGGCATCAGTACGGGGTGAGCATGAAAGTGCTCACCCCTTTTTTTTGCCACTCGCAAAAAGCGAGGACAACGCCTGGCAGGTGGGAAACGAGCCGGGTTGATATTGAAGCCTCTGCCCGCCGGTCGGTGATTGAACTGCCACCGACTGACTCCACCCTCTGGTGAGTGGTTCACCCTGCGTTTGACTGCTATCTTTGAGAAGGATCTGGTGTTCCCGAACTGGACTTGTGACTCGTCCCTGCGATCCTCACTTCTCGTCCTTCTCGTCCTTCTCGTCCTTCTCGTCCTTCTCGTCCTTCTCGTCCTTCTCGTCCTTCTCGTCGGTTCCCGTGTTGTGAACTGCAGCAGGGATTGGGCTGGTCCGAGCACACTGCCAGACAAGCGCCAGGCGACCCTCTAGCGACGACAACCGGTGAGCAACAGGGCTCGTGGGTTTTCGGTGTGTCTGTGGGCCCGAATGGGTTTGCCTGCCGGTGCTCCGACAACACACTGTACTGCTCGCTTGCACCTCCAGCGCCCCGCGGTCCCGAGTGATCGGGGTATGGGTTATCTATTGATGTGGTTGATGCTCTTGGTGCGGTCTTCAACAGCGAGTTGCTTGACGCATAGCCGGGATGTGCCGAAGCGCCCCCACGCTACAGGAACGCTGGCGGACGGCACAACATGCGGTGGCGTTCGTCGAGCGTTGCGGCTGCCGTGAGGCCCGATTCGTCAGCCTGCGGTCTATTGTGAAGGGAATAAATAAGGCGAAAAAAACCCGCTGTTGCAGCGGGTTTTTTGGTTTGACTGCTCAGGCCTGGTGCGGGACGGGAGTGACCTTTACCCTCGCACCTGCCGGGTTTCAGTGCCGACGTCGGCGAGAGAATGCAAGCAACACCAAGCTCAGACCAGTGAGTGAAAGAATGCCCGGCTCCGGCACCTCCCCGATGACCTCTGCGCTGCCGCCAGTGAGTGCCACCTCCAGGCCTGAGGCATCCGCGTCAGTGAATGCATTGCCCGTCAACACCAGATCGGTGGTGCCGACACCGATAGCTGCGAACTCCAATGTGGCCAGCACGAACGTGTTGCCCAATCCGTTCTGCGCAGAGGCAAGGTCAGGCGAAGAGCTGAATGACAAATCGGACAGATTCAATAATCCGGGGATAAGCTCCAGATCGAGCCCGAAATTGTCCAGCAGGCCGTCATCTGGGTCGAACCCGGTGCTCTGGTAACTTATCACGCTGGAGTCGAAGGTCAGGTCCAGGTCCCAACCCCCGAGAATGCTGGTGCTCGCGCCGTTGCCGTTCCACAGCAAGATCCAGGAATACGGGCTTACCGGCTTGAGCGACTATTGGGTCTGGCTCTATCGAAATCCCTGCCGCCGAACTCAAACTGGCTGCGCCGACCAGAGCCGAGGCTGCGAAACCGACGATTACGTTCTTACACAACTGCATAGCGTTTCCTTTTTTTCGTTTAGGTCTTTTGTAGCAACTGCACAAATCTGTGCAAAAATTGAGCCATAATGGAAATACCTATATATATCAGCAACATAAAATACCCTGAGCGCGAAGCATCATAAAAGTGTAAAAAAAACTGACAGTCACCGCTCGTCCGATCCGGATGCCTGCCCAGCCGTATCGCGGTGGAAGGTCTTGGGTCGCACATAGAGGCTCAGCCCAAGTGATTGCACGCCCCACGCTACTACCGGTTTCCGCGATCTCCGTGGCCTGAAAACCAATTCAGTTTTGCAACCGCCATGAGAGACGCCATTGCACGAACTTACATTAGCTTAGCAAATACTGTCCGGGTGCCTGCGGTTCGCGTTATGGTGATGCGGACAGTCACATAGAGTGTAAGCGTTTAGCTTTCACGGGATCAGCAATGAACACACCAGATGCATCGATGATCGACCGGCTGGGTGCCCCCCTGGCGGATACCTCGTTTGCGGTTATGCATCATGCATTAGGCGGCATGCGCCTGCTGGGCGTCGATATCATGCACACGGCGCGTTCCTTCGCCACCTACCGCCGCATGTTCTATCGCAATCATGCCGGCGCTGCGGTGCTGGCGTCACTGGAAGGCAAGCGGGTGGTCGACCTGGCCTGTGGTTACACACCCTGCGCGCCCGACTCCATGTTCCAGGCATGCCGCGCGGCGGGCATCGAGTTCTATGGTGTCGACCCGGTATTGGCCGAACCGCTAGGTCCCGGCGTCGGCGACCGTCTGCTCGCGCGCTGGACGGGGGGTAGCGGGGAGTTTCTCAGCGACCCGCCGGGCCTTGAACGGGCCCTGGATTCGACGGCCGAGTCCCTGCCATTCGCCGATGCGAGCGTGGACGAGATGCTCTGCGGCTTTCTCCTGTGGGTATGGCTCAGGGATGAACGGGTGCTCGCCGACGTCTTTCACGAGGCGGCCAGGGTGCTGAAGCCCGGCGGTTGTTTCAAGCTGTTTCCACTTCCCCGGTGGCGTTGGCTTCGTCCCCGTGATCCTGGGCTTGTCGATGCGCTAGAGTGTTTTGATGTATCGCAACGTTTCGTGCCGGGCCATCGGCGTTCGCGCACCCTGTCCGCCATGTCGACCACGCTGGTGAGGCGTTAGTTCAGCGGCCATTGAGTTCGCGTCGTGGTTTGCCTGCATCGGTAAAAGATGGCGACCGGCCTTCAGTCGGACTCAGGTTGACCAGCGGATCGCGCCACAGGCAGCGGCGTCCAGTGAGGCCTTGAATTCCGCCGCGTCCCGCTCGGCGATCTCCACCACTATCTGGTAAGGGCCATTACCAGCAATCATCAGGTCAGCATTATAGCTCCGGGCCGCCTGCTCCACGGCCTCCCGCAAACCACTTTGTATCAGTGCAGACAGCTTCACGGTTTCCATAGAACCAGCCCGGGCCGCGTCGCTTTCATAATGCTGGGGTCGGTCGTGCAAGTCCAGCCATAGCTACCAGGTCATCCCCTGAAATCAATAGCCCTGGTAACATTTAGATCGTTTTTAGATTTTCCCGCCTCCCACGCACGGCGCCAGGCCCTGGTACTGAGTCGATATCCAATCGTCTCAGTCTGCGAGGTACAATATGTACTTCATCTCACTTGACTCAAGGAGTCTTGCGATGCATTTCCTTCTCCGGTTACTAGTGCCTCTTGCACTGATCGCCGCCCTGCCGGCAATGGCTGATATGAGCGCTTTCACCAACGGCCCCGCAATCGAGGACTACGGTCCAGTGGCGTCCGTGCCGGGCGCCATACCCCTTCCTCGTAATGCCGAGTTCAAGGTGGCCTTCGATGTCCGCGATGCGGGAGAGGGCGAAAAGCCCAACCGGACGTTGGAGAGCGCAGCGCGCTTCATCAACATGCACGTAAGGGCCGGTGTGCCGGCGAAGAAAATTCAGTTGGCAGTCATTGTGCACGGCCCCGCCTACCGGGATCTGCTGCACACCATCGCGCGTGGCGCTCCCAACCCCAGTGCGGCGCTTATCGAGCGGCTTGTCGCGTACGGCGTGAAGATTGAACTGTGTGGGCAAACAGCGGCTTTTTATGAGGTAGCGGTCACCGACATGCTTCCAGGTGTGCGGATGTCATTGTCCGCAATGACATCCCACGCGTTGCTTCAGCAGCAGGGCTACACGCTCAATCCGTTCTGACATTTCTGGCCTGGATGAGAACGCTGGCGTGCCCGCGCAACTCGACCCGTCGATGCTTGCGAGTCGCAGGTGACAGAACCCTGGTTCGAGCGCAGCCAGGAGTCAGCCTTCACCCTGACTCAGTAACGCTCCACTGATAGTCCGCTCTTGAAACCGTATCCTTACTCCCAGTTCATGAACAGCGTCAAGCGGAAGTAGATATCCGTCTCGGGACGAGTGCCTGTTTCATCCTCACCGTAGCGGATCACAATGACATTTGGCGCTAACAGGAAATGATCACTGAACGTGTACTCGTAGGCGGCTACGAACATGGTGGCGCGCGCCGAGGGGTCGAAAGGTATGTAGGCAATGTTGTCACCTCTGAGGCTTGGCTCGAGTATGAGGTCCACTCGACCGATAAGGCTGTGTCTCTGTGCCAGCTGCTATACCAGGTAGGCGGAGGCCAGCTCGCCGGTGGCGCCATCACCGGAGGGAAGGTGATGTGACGTGATGTGGTAGGCATCGCCGAACAACAAACCCCCGACGGAGAATGATGTGGACGCTTCATCCTCACCGGCGGTCGCAGAGACCATCGACAAACCAAGAATCCATGGAACCAACCGCGGTGCGGATTTTCGGCGAGGCTGCGGATACGACAGCGAGCGGTTGAGACCTGAGATTCGTGGGTAGTTTTTAATAGGCACTACTCTGACTTCCGGATCATAGCCGGGGGTAATACCAGACCCGATTCGCCACACACTTAGGGCTTGCCGGTCCCCGGAAGTCACCTCAGCAGGCAGACTGCCGCCGTGGATGCGAAGCATCTCCCCAGGCACGTGACCACGCGCATGGACGCAGTACGCCAAACGACCCGGGGAAGAGCTTACCTGTCGTTTTCGACCCGGCTCAACCCTGTTCGAGGCAGCGGTCGATGATTGCCCGGTAGAGCCTGGCGCCGATGCCGATCAGTTCGTCAGGGTAGTCGTAGCCATCATCGTGCAACTGCGGCTGGTCTGTACCCGAACCCAGTCCGAAAAATGCGCCGCGGAATGCGGATGTCAGGTGGCCGAAATCTTCTGACCAACGAAACGGCTCGTCGAGCCACGTGACGTCGAGACCGCTATCCAGGGCCGCGGCCTCGAGAGTGGCGACGCCGTCGTCATCCGACTCGGTCGCGGCAAAGTGCTCGTGCCAGGACAGCTCGTGCTGGAGCCCGTGGTCCGCGGCGAGCGATTGCGCGATGCTCGCGAGTTCTCCGCGAACCGTATCCAGGTCGCTGGTGCGGTGTGCGCGGACCACGCCCATGACCACTCCCTCTCCCGGCGTGGTGCCGAAGTTCGGGCCGTTGTCGGCGCTGCCCAGCTGCGCGTAGCTGGTGGTGCCAAGGATCGGTGCCGCCACCTTGCCCGACAGCGTTTCATGAAAGCTGTTGACTGCACTGACCAGTTCGGTGACGGCTGTCGCCGGGTTGATGCCGTGCTCCGGGTAACTGGAGTGGGAGGTCCTGCCGCGGTACCTGGCGATAAATCCCACGGATGCCTGCGCAAAGATGCCTCGGCGCAACAGCACCTGGCCCAGTGGGTACCGGGGCACGTTGTGGAAGGCGAACACCTGGTCAGGTGTGGGCAGCGCCCGGAAGCGGGGGTCCTCGAGCACGGCTGAGGCGCCGGTGCCGGTTTCTTCCGCGGGCTGAAACAGCAGGTAGACCCGGCCGCGTTCGATGGGCTTGTCGCGGAGTTCCATGGCGACGGCCACCAGCGTCGCCATATGGCCATCGTGGCCGCATTTGTGAGAAACGCCAGGCACGGTGGACCGGTGGTCGAAGGTATTGGTTTCCTGGATGGGCAGCGCGTCCAGCTCTGCGCGGATCAGTACCACCGGGCCCGGCTTGCCGCTGTCATAAATCGCGCAAATCCCGGTTCCCATCGCACCGAGACCGTCGACGATCTCCGTTGGCCCCGTGGCGGCAAGTCGATCGACGATAGTCGCTGCGGTTTTATGCTCACATTCGGACAGCTCAGGTCGGCTGTGCAGATATCGCCTCAAGTGGCTGATGTCTTCGGTGTGAGGTTGTTTCGGTGTGGTCAAAAAACTCATCGAGCCTCCAGTGGGTGATCCACCAGCAACCCGGCCGACTGTTCTTTATGGTCGGCTGGCCAGTCGGTCCCATTTATTGCCTTCGCGAGGGGGTGAGCTGCGATGGACACGCCTGTGCATCGCTGGTGAGCCGGCGCTTGCGGCGGCAATGCGCGGGCCGTCTCTTGGCTACTTGCCGCTGACACGCTTGCTGAAAGAAATTGCATAGGCGGCGGAACGCAGTCGCAGTACCGGGTCATCGCTGGACTGGAACCCGGTTGACAGCAGGTTGGGGTCGAAATTGATATCGCGGCAGTCATCGCCGCCTGACCGCGTAACGATGACTTTTCCAAGCGTTACCCGGGGTCGGTCCGTCGGCCATTGCTGTGACGGGTCGATATCGGTGTCGCCTTCCTCGCCGATGACCGCCTCCAGGGTGAAGCCGACTTCCCCCTCGCCCAGTTGTGCGGCGAGGGTGTCGGCGAGGAAGTTATCGGGTCGGGTCGCCGCTTCCGTTGGTTCCAGGACGGAGACCCCGAGGTCAGGCACCAGATGCCAGCGGAAGCGCGTTATTGCATCCGCCTTGCCTGCATAGTGGAAGGTGTGCAGCCCGAAAAACTCGGTGTTGGCGTAGGAGGCCGCGGTACGGGCGGACCTTCGCCAGGCGGCGTTCGCCTGCACGCTGGGATGCTCTTTCACATAGCGAGCCACGCGAGCCGGGTCGGTTTTACCGCTCGCATCCGGGAGCAGTGTTTCCAGGAAGCCGAAAAATGTCGCCGGGTCCTTGCCGGCAAACACCGGGAAATTGTTGCCGGTGAAGACGTGATAAGCGCCATTCGGCAGCTGTAGGCGCAGACCCACACCGCGGGTGCCGGGTGTGCGCTCGTCGGCCTCGGGGCTGCCACCGCCGACCGAGAACCGTATCGCCACCGGAAGCTCTCCCGCCTCGAGCAGATCGGCGCCGGCAAAGACTCCGGATTGTTCCGGCAGGAAGCGTCCGGCGGCGCAGACACCGCGCGCATGCGCCCGGCGATGGCCTGGGTGAACGCCACCCAGTTTTTCGAACAGCTCGATGAACTCCACCGCCCCGACAGTGCCCGGTGAGTCCGCTGCTGCCAGTCGTCCACTGGTCACAGTGCCGCAGACCAATACCGCGACCAGGCCGATGTGCGTGGCGATGCCGATACTGTATTTCATGTTTTTGCTCCCGGTGACTGTCGTCGGAGTATACGGTGCTTCATCCCGCCTTGCTCACCCGGTCTCCCGGCAGGGGTTGAGTGGAGCCCTTTAGACCGCCTCTGGCTATCTGCCACTTCAGGCAGGTAAGCTGTCGGTCCCGTAATGCTGATGTACCCGGATTTTCCATGAAACGACTGTTACTGCCGGCTGAGGTAGGGATATGAATCCCCCGGCGCACACCGGTCGCAATTCGCCTTGCACCTGTGGCAGTGGTAAGCGCTACAAACACTGTTGCGGTGCTTTGTCCGCCACCGGTACAGCGCGCGCGCAGCCTGAACCCGGCTCCATCGCGCGCGACCCCATCGCGCGTTGGCTGCGTGAATCAGCGGGTGGTGATGCGTCCGCCATGGCGCATCTCGGCCTTGCCTACCTCACCGCCAGCGGTGTCCCGGGCAACCCGAAACGCGGCATCGAACTGGTAGACAGGGCCGCGGCCCTGGGCAATCCAGAGGGTGCGGCCCTCGCTGCCACGGTGCGGGCCACTTCACTGTGGCGCACGCCCGACTGGTCCTCGGCCCTGGAGTACCTGGCCCTTGCCGCGCGCGCAGGGCACCGGCCAAGCCAGGAGGCACTGCGCATTCTGGCTGCCGGTCCGGGCGAGGCGGTCGGTGCCAGCGACGCCTGGGACGAGCAGCGTAACAATGTGGACCTGCAGCACTGGCTGTCCCCACCGCCGGTGGAGACACTGCGCGAGTCGCCGCGTATACGCAGTATCGCCGGGTTCATCCCGTCGGCCGTGTGTGACTGGTTGATTGCACAGGTGCGCGGCCGTCTGCAGCGGGCGACTATCTACGACAAGCGCACTGGCGGTGACGTACTGGACGAGCGCCGTATCAATTCCCAGAGCGACCTGGGTGTGGAGAACATGGGTCTGCTCACCTTCGTCGTGCGCGCGCGGATGGCGGCCCTGCTGGGCTGCGCGGAGGAGGCCATGGAAATTCCCAAGGTGCTGCACTATGCCCCGGGAGAAACGTTTGCCCCCCACTACGATTACCTCACGCCGGATGAGCCCGCCTATGCCGTGGAACTGGCCCAGCGCGGACAACGGGCAGAGACTTTTCTTATTTATCTCAATGATGACTACGAGGGCGGCGAAACCAGTTTCACCGATCTCGGGCTCGCGCATCGCGGCGCGAAAGGTGACGCGTTGTGGTTCGCCAACCTCGATGCGTCTGGCGAACCCGACCCGGACACACGGCACGCCGGTTTACCACCGACCCGCGGTGAGAAGTGGGTGTTCTCCCAGTGGATTCGCAGTGTGCCCTAACAGTCTGTCGGACCTGAAAGCGATTACGAAGCAACCGCGAATCCGCGAGCAGGCGCCCCTGCGTGTCGGGTATTTTCACCAGGTCGATGATGGCGGGAGTCATCTCGCTGCCCGGCTATTGCGGCAGCACTGACCGGTCGCCGAGACCTGACCCCGGCGTTAGCTGCAAAAATCGCACCCGGCGCGCGCCGCTACAATCCGTCGCTCGTCTTGATGATGGCTTGCGAGTCGGCGGGCAGCGAGAACGCCACCCCATCTTCACCGATCGTGTAATTCGGGAAGATGTCCCCGGCGCCGTTGAGATAGAGCGTCTTCTGACCGGGTATGACCAGCGGCGGCACGATATGGTAGTACAGCAGGTGGCCGACAGCGGCGGCGCGCGCGGTCTCGGCCGCCTCCACCGGGCTGGCATGGTAATCGAGAATGTCGCGGGTGATTTTCGCCATGACCCGATTGTCCAGTTTATTCGCGGCGTCATGCATCATGTTGACGAGGTTGGGGGCGAGCGCCTCGTGCACCAATAAATCGACACCCCGGGCAAACTGCTCGATGTTAGCGAGCTTCACGGTGTCACCGGTAATCAACAGGGAGCGTTCCTTGTAGCTGAAGCGGTACCCAACAGCCGGCTCTACCGGTGAGTGATCCACCGCCAGGGCCTCGACTACCAGCCCTTCGCCCTCGTAGACCAGCGCCAGTTCCCCCAGGGCCGGTTGCGAGAACGGCATCGCCTGCAACCCGGCCGCGCTCATCGGCGCAACGAGATCGCCGTGGTGCTCGTGGCGATAGGTGAAATCCTGCGCATAGGCCGTATTGAAGCCGTCCACGACCTGCTCGACGCCTCCGGGGCCGTATACGGGCAGCGGTGTGGCGTTGTCGCCGGCGGCCCAACGCAGGGTGGCCAGTTCGCCCAGACCGTCGATATGATCCGAGTGGAAATGGGTCAGGAATACACCCTTGAGGGTGCCGGGCTGATAACCCATGCGTGCCAGGTTTCTCGGGCCGTCCGTGCCGGCGTCCACGACGAACAGTTGCCTGCCGGCGACGACGGCGACGCAGGGCCCGGACGCATTGGGTGCCGGCATGGGGCCCCCGGCGCCACAGAGCGCCAGGTGCAGGCCGTCGTCCATTTCACTCACCACGTCTGCGCCCATCCGGGCTTCCAGCCCCTTTGCCATCAGGCGGGCAGCGATAGTGCCGCGCTGGTTGTAGCCTACCAGGACGACCGCTGCGATAACGGCAACAATAACAAGGAGTTTCTTCATGGCGGGGTCTCTGCGGTCGGGGTCAACGGCGCCCGGAGTCCGGCTTACTTGATCTCGCTCAGATACGCATCGGTCAGCTTGTCGATGGACCACGAGTCGGGTCTCTGGCTGGGCGGATAGGCCTTGAAGGTCTTCAGGTACTGGGTGGTCACCGCGCTCGCCACGTAGCCCTGGGCGGCCTTGTCGATTACCCAGTCCCAATAGGTGTTGGAGTTGTGATCGGCACGCTCGAACGGGTCCCGGCGCAGGTTGAAGATTTTCGGCAGGCGCAGGGTGACCGTGGGTTCTGCCCATAATGCCATGGTTTTGGCGCGATTCTCTGCATAGACGATCTTCCAGTCACCGACGCGGACACACACCGGCATGCCGCCGTCATCGTGGTAGATGAACTCGCGTCGCGGCGATTGCTGGGTCTCGCCAGTGAGGTAGGGCATAAAATTGTAGCCATCCAGGTGCAGTTTCGCCTTCTTGTCACCGATCGTCTTGCCTTCGAGCAGGTTCGCCTTGAGCTGTGGATCCCCGGCGGCTGCCACCAGGGTCGGCATCCAGTCGAGGTGTGACATGATCGCGTTGGAGACCTGTCCCGGCTTCACCCGGGCAGGCCAGCGCATGACCGCGGGCACCCGGTAGGCTCCTTCCCAGTTGGAGTTTTTCTCGCTGCGAAACGGCGTGATACCGGCATCGGGCCAGGTGTTGTAATGCACGCCATTGTCGGTGGAGTAAAACACGATGGTGTTGTCGGCGATGCCTAGCTCGTCCAACTGGTCCAGCATCTCGCCGACCAGTTCATCGTGCGCCACCATGACATCGTTGTAAAAATCCTGGCCTGACTTGCCCAGGTGTTTTTGTGCGGGGTGGGTACGAAAGTGCATGCCCGTGGTATTGAGCCAGACGAAGAAGGGCTTGTTTGCCTTGACTGTTTTGTCGACGAATTTTTTTGCCGTCGCGATGATCTCCTCGTCCACGCTCTCCATGCGCTTGCGTGTCAGTGGTCCGGTATCCTCGATGCGGCCGTCGGCTGAGGAGCGGATTACGCCGCGGGGGCCGAACAGGGCCTTGAATTGCGGATCTTTGGGGTAGTCCACATCCTCGGGCTCTTCCTCCGCATTCAGGTGGTAGAGATTGCCGAAGAATTCATCGAAGCCGTGGTTGGTGGGCAGGTGTTCGTCCTTGTCGCCCAGATGGTTCTTGCCGAACTGCCCGGTGGCATAGCCGTGGGTCTTGAGTACCTCCGCGATGGTGATATCGCGGTCTCTGATACCGAGATCGGCGCCCGGTTTTCCCACCTTTGACAGCCCGGTGCGCAGGGGCGACTGGCCGGTGATGAAGCTGGAGCGTCCCGCCGTGCAACTCTGGTCGCCGTAATAGTCGGTGAAGCGTACGCCCTCGGCGGCAATGCGGTCGATGTTCGGCGTGCGGTAACCCATGATGCCATCGCTGTAGGCGCTGATATTGGTGATCCCGATATCATCACCCCAGAAGACCAGGATATTCGGTTTGTCGGCCGCCATCGCGGGAAGCACCAGGCAGGCGCAGAGAACCAGGCTGACGGGCAATGTCATGTGAGGAAGCTTCATGTTTCTGTCCTTTTTGTGCAGGTGGCATGGTCACGTCGCACCCGGCGTCGACGTGCCGTGAGTAACTATAGACGCTTCGCAGGAAAGTTTTGCAGATTTCGAATCCGGCCAGTTTTGCGGCACTTCTCCTGCTCAATGCGTCGTCGTGATCGGTGTTCGGGGCGCTCTGTCGAAGGCTCAGTGCCCGGTCAGTTTTCCGCGTCGTCGTCCTCGTCCGCCCTGGCGGGCCCTGGTTCATTCGAACCGGCGGGCGGTTGCTCAGGCGGACGTCCGGGCGCTGCCTGGTGTGCCCGGTTATCGTCGCTCGACTTTCTCGCACCGCTGACCACGACCTCGACCGGACCCGACAGGTGCAGGTCGCGTTGGGGGAACGGGATGTTGATGCCTGCCTCGTCGAAGCGTTCCTTCACCTTGCGCATGAGGTCCCAGTAGACGTCCCAGTAGTCGCTGGTGCGGGCCCAGGGGCGCACGATGAAGTTGACCGAGTTATCGCCCAGTTCGTTGACGCGGATGGTGGGTGCTGGATCGGCCAGCACCAGGGGGTGATCTGCGACCGCTTTTTCGATGATGGATTGCGCGCTGGCCATGTCGTCGCCATAGCCTATGCCGAACACCATGTCGACGCGTCGTGTCTCGAGGGCGGTGGCATTGGTGATGACGTTATTCCAGATGGCGTCGTTCGGTACCCAGTTGACCTGGTTGTCAAAGGTCAGGATGCGCGTTGAAACCAGGGTCATTGCATCGACCTTGCCGAATACACCCCCGGCATTGACCACGTCGCCGACATCGAACGGGCGGTACATCAGGATCAGGATGCCGCTGGCAAAGTTGCTGAGTGTGCCCTGGAGAGCGAGGCCGATAACGAGGCCGGCTGCGCCTATTGCAGCCGCCAGGGGCGTGATGTTGATGCCGAGGGCGCTGATCGCGACGAGAAGACCGATCAGCATGACGACACGTCGACTGCCGCTCACCAGGAAATCGTGGAGCAGGCTGGATGCGTCGGGCAGCCTTTTTACCGCGGCCCCGACGATGCCGCCGATGATGCGCGACACGACCCAGACCACGAAGAGAATCAGGAAGAACCTGGCGAGATTGGCCGCCAGCTGCAGCCCGCCCGAGGGGCTCAGCGCCCAGGCTTTCGCCTGCGCGTAAAAGACGGCCGGATCCCTCAGGTTGATCCGCTGGCCAGTGGAATTGCTGATGTACTGGCGTGCTGCACTGGTCTCCCCGCCGCGTTTCGCGAATACCTCGAGCACCGACTGCAGCCGCTCAACGGTATCGTTGACCACCTGTTGTTGCGCCGCGGCAAGCCGGGCGATGACCTCTTTTTCGCGCTGGTCGTCCGTTTTGCTGAGGGCTATATCCATACGGATGCGCTTGCGGACCTCGCGTTGCAGGATCGTCAGCCAGGCGTCCACGCGTTCCTCGAGCTGTTCCAGACGCAGGGGCTGGAGTTCCTCCACGAGCTCCGAGATAGGCACGCTCCAGGGCGCGACGCGCTCTTGCGCCGGCGGTTGCTCGCGCACCCGCCGGATGACCTGGCGTGCAGAGCGCTCCTCATCACTCAGTTCGGCGGCCGTGCTCGGTTCGGGGAGGTCCAGGTTGGTGACCACGCTGACATAGTTCCGGCTCTCTGTGACGTCAGCGCCTTTCGCTTCCGC
Organism: uncultured Gammaproteobacteria bacterium; assembly: GCA_963753815.1. GTDB lineage: Bacteria > Pseudomonadota > Gammaproteobacteria > Pseudomonadales > Halieaceae > CAVWDU01. Next base: position 169,748 of record CAVWDU010000003.1, on the reverse strand, counting down.
GGCGTCAATCAGGATCGTGGCGCGCACGGCCAGTTCATTGCGGAACTCGAAGATCAGTGCGCCTCGCTGGGTCAGGTCCCATTCGAGTTCCTCGGTGAATTCCTCATTGCGGACGAGCCGCTCGCCCTCGATGATCAGTGTCGACAGGGCTGTGGCGACGGTCTGGAGGTGGTGTACGGCGGTTTTTGCGCGGGTCTCGAGTTCCGCCAGAGGCATCGGCGCAACGGCGAATTCAAGCGCCGAGCGCGGGTGGGCGGCCAATTCTGCAGCGCCTTCACCTCCGATCGCGCTGCGGAATTCCATGACTGTACGGCCGCCGGACGGCAGCGGTACCTCGAGTATAGCCGCAGGTGTGGAGGCCGGCGAGGTCGTGGTTTGTGCTGCTGCAGGTATTGCCGGAGTGCCGTTCTGCGCACCGGCGAAAGCGGGTGCGAGCAAGACCGTCGCGAGCGAGATCGCGCGGGTCAGCTCGCGGATACATCGCGCGGGGGATATCAGTCGGGCATCAAGTGGGATCAAAAACCCGCGGCTCTCGAAGCTGTTTTCTCTCATAGGGGTTGGCCCGGTGACCAGCACAATCGGATGCGTCGAGTATACGGTCGATCAATGAACTATCGTAGGGGGTTCGTCGGCATCGGTCGCCTATCGACCGGTCGCAACCGCTTGCCGGTAGAGCGTGGCGGGGCCGCCGAAACGATCGAGGAGCGCTGGCATCCATCGCTATGCTGACGTGTTATTCTCTGTTCCAAACTGATGTACCGGTCCTGCGAGCGCAACGAGGACGCCGATGAATTGAATCGATTGATCACCAGAATGACGCTTCTCGTGGCGATTGCACTGGCCATGCCGCAATGGCTGAAAATGCCAGACTCAGCTTGGATGTCAACGATTCACTGAAGCCGGCACCGCGCCTGTTTTCCATCCGGCGTCCCCGCGATAGTAAGTGGCAGACGCTAAAGTAGTTCTCGCCAGCCCGATCCAGGCAAAGTGCAGATGGAAATCCTGTCCGCAATAGATGCATTGACTGTAGTCCCCCTTTGACAGAGGTTTGGAAACGACACATGAAAAAAGCGCCTGTATTCCTGCTCAACGTTACCCTGGTGTGCGGTGGGCTGCTCTCGCTCACCGCCGCAGCCCAGACAGTGGCCCCGGCCGCCTTGCCAGAAACGGTGGAGGGGGCTGCTCCGGCGTCCAGTAGTCAGCAAACGGAAACCTCACGCCTGCATGCGTTCCTCGACCAGGTCTACGAGCGCAATGTCGCGGCCTGGCCCGAGCGGGAAACCCGGCTGGGCCGTGAGACTGACCAGCAGGGACAGTGGAACGACTATTCCGATGCCTATGCCAGCGCCCGGCTCGAGCAGAAGCGGCGCGACCTGGCTTACCTGCGCAAGCAGTTTGACTACCAGCGCCTCGATGCCAGCGGCAAGCTGAGCTACGACCTCTTCGTGTACAACGTCGAGCAGGACCTGGCGGACGCCACCTGGCGCAGGCACGACTACGTGCTGGACCAGTTTCGTGGCCAGGTGGCCGACAGGTTTGCCCTGCTGCAGAACCAGCACTCGATCGAATCGGCGGCGGATGCCGAGGCTTATGTCAGTCGTATCGCCGGCCTGCAAGCCGTGTTTTCTGAACTCGCACACCAACTCCGGTACCGTTCCGACTTCGGCGTCGTCACGCCCGCCTTTGCTTACAAGGATATGATTGCCGATATCGAGCGCATGACCGGTGGTTCGCCGCTTGCGAGGGGGCAGGGCGAGAACCCGCTGCTGACCGATTTTCGTGGCAAGTTGCGGGCCCTCGCGCTCGACGAGAGCGAACGGCCATGCGACTCGAACGGGAGGCGGAAAACGCGCTGAAGGGGCCGTTCAATGAAGGCGCTGAGCGCCTGCTGGCTGAACTGCGATACCAGCAGGAACGGATGACCGCAAACCGCGGTGTATGGTCCCTGCCGGATGGCGCGGCTTACTATCGCAACCGGATCAAGCACCACACCACCCTGGATCTGACCGCCGGGCAGGTGCACCAGGCGGGCCTCGAAGACGTCGCGCGTATTCACGCGGAGATGCGCGACATCATGAAAGAGGTCGGGTTCGAAGGCAGCTTGCAGGAATTTTTCGAATTCGTGCGCACCGACCCGAACAATTTCTACGACGATTCCGACGCCGGGCGCGAGGCGTTTCTCGCCGAGGCGCGTCAGCAGGTGGCGGACATCCAGGCACTCGCCCACCGCTACTTCAATATCCTGCCGAAAGCGGGGTTGGAAGTGCGCAGGGTGGAACCCTGGCGGGAAAACTCCACCTCGATCGCGTTCTACAACGCGCCCTCGGAGGACGGCAAGCGCCCGGGCATCTACTACGCCAATATGAAGGACATGGCGAATTTCCAGAAGTATGTCTTCACCGCCATCACCTACCACGAATCGGTTCCTGGCCATCACTTCCAGATTGCCAACGCCATGGAACTGGAGGGCATCCCGGCGTTTCGCAAGCACGGTGGCTACGGCGCCTACACTGAGGGCTGGGCACTGTACGCGGAGCAACTGGCCCGGGAGATGGGCTTCTATGCAGGACCCGATGCGGAACTTCGGGCGGCTGCAGGATGAAATCTGGCGCTCGGTTCGCCTGGTTACCGATACCGGTATTCACGCCATGCGCTGGAGCCGCCAGCAGGCCATCGACTACTTCCGTGAGAACACGCCCCTCTCCGACGGCGACATCGTCACCGAGGTTGAGCGATTCTTCGTCAACCCCGGCCAGGCCCTGGGTTACAAGATCGGCATGATGAAAATTCTCGAGCTGCGCGCCGGGGCACGAGAGGCGCTGGGTGATCGCTTCGATATCAGGGAATTCCATGACGTGGTGATTGGCCGCGGCCCCATGCCGCTGCCGGTCCTGGAGCAGCAGGTGGAGCAGTGGGTCGAGTCACGCAGCGGCGGGGACAGCACCACGGCTGCCTCCAGCCGGGAGCAAAAAGCACACATCAGACTTGCGGAACCAGCGTGAGTGTCCAGCCGCTCTGTCGCGCTGCTAGTTGGAATTCTCGGCGCGAAACCAAATCATGCGTCAGACACTGTAATACTCAATGTCTCGAATTACCGACCGTCGAATCGGTGAGATAGGGCGGCCAGGGGTACGTCCGCGATCATTGTGCAGCGGTGAGGTCCGGAACAGTGCGTGATGGCGAGAACCGTCACTCAGGCATCAGCCCCGTCAGTGAACACCTGTCAGAAAATCCGACACCTGCTTCCACCACTGCGCCCGGGGATGGTAGGGCAGCGAATTGTGGCCCGCGTCGGGTTCGATACGCAGCCACCTGGGGCCGGTGTAGCCGTCGTGAAGCGCCTGGCCGGACTCCAGGGGCACGATCTCGTCGCGACCGGCGAGCAGGAAGGCGACGGGGCCGCGGTAATCCGCCAGGGCTGCGCTTGAATCGTAGTTTTCACTGAGCAGAATACGTACGGGCAGGAAGGGATAGTGCTTCGCCGCCACGTCCGCCAGGCTGGTGAAGGCAGTGATCAGCAGCAGCCCTGCCACCGTGTCGGGATAGGAACCCGCGAGGTAAGTTGCCACGCCGCTGCCCAGCGATTCCCCCAGCAGGTAGATGGGGCGGTCGTCGTTCCGGGTGAGCGAGCCCAGGGCCTGCGCCGCAGCCTGCCGGATGACCTCCGCCGAGGGTTTACCTCCACGCGCGCCATAACCCGGGTACTCAAACAGCAGCACGTCCCAACCCTCGCCCAACCCCTCGAATCCATCGCGGAAATACACCCTGTCCAGGGCAAAGCCGGCATTCCCTTGGAAAACCACCAGGCGCTTGTTGCCCCTCTGGTCATTGGCGGAGCGCCAACCGATGATCCCTCCTTCGTCGTCACGCCAGGCTTGCATGCCGGCGCGCGATGCGATCTCCAGTAGCCGTTCTTCCGTCGCAGTAGTGGGAAAGTAGATCAGTTGGCGTTGCAGTGCCGCGAGCATGACAATGGCCCCCGCGATGATGATGGCAATGGTGAACGTACTGCGGAGCATGCGATCAGCTGCCGATTCTGTGCCGGAAGGTTGGGGTGCACATACCCCTCGATTTGTCCACGGGCACACACTGCCGGTTCCTGCCCTCCGTATCTCTCTGCGGTATGAACCTTCCTACAGTGTGCCAGAACCGGTGAGAAATCAAACAGGCGTCGGGCACCGCTACGCAAAGCAGGTTGGTATAGAGGCCGCCAAATCCGAGAGAGTAGGGCAGCTAGGCGTCCGGCGCGCCCGCGTCAGCCTCCAGTGACGCTTCGTGCGTTTCGATGACTTCCCACAGTGGCGTATCCACCCAGGTGTCGTCCAGGTAAAACTTCTCGGGTTCCTCCTCTTTCGGGTCGACAATCAGGTTGTAGATTGAAGGATATGCCATGGTCTGTATGGCGTAGTTATCGTCGCTGATCTCTTTGAACAGGATCTTCCAGTTGCGCCACTTCGCACCGAAGAGCTCGTTGCCGATGTAGATTACCATGGACTCCCGAGAGGACTTTTGGGCCTGGCCGGTGAAGAATCTGGACTGATCCACGCCATCCAGGACACGATCGCCGGGCACCGCGCCACCCGTAAAGCTGGCGAGGGTAGGGAACAGGTCGACAAGGTGAACGATATCATTGGACACGCGCTGTGCGGGTATGCGGCCGGGGTAGCGAATCAGGAAGGGAACACGCAGCGACCCCTCGTAGGGTGAGAACATGCTGCCACGCCACGGCCCGGTGAAGCCGAAGGAGCGCTTGATTCCTTCGCGGCCGTTATCCGCTGTGAAAATAACAATGGTGTTGTTCCGGATCGCCAGTTCGTCCACGAGGTCAAGTAATTCACCCACGTAGGCATCGGTCTGGGCCAGTACGTCTGCAAAGCTGCCATTACCCGTGGTGCCTTTGAAGTCCGGGTGCGCGTCAACAGGCTCGTGTGTCTGCGTGTACGGGAGATAGGCGAAGAACGGTTTTCCTGACGACGCCTGCCGCCGGATGAAATCCTTGGCCCGGTCAGTAATCTCCCTATCGATCAGCTTTCGTCGCTGCCGGTCGTACACGCCGTGTGCCCGGGGAGCTTCTCCTCGCGAGGCGGTCATCACCCGTGTGAATTCCACTCCCGCGTCCTTCTGGAAGCTGTCACTGTCCGGCCAGAAGGCCTGGTCCGACGAGTTTGGAATGCCGAACCATTCATCGAATCCCTGGTCGGTGGGGTAGCGTCCTGCAGCGGCGCCGAGGTGCCATTTGCCAAACATGCCGGTCGCGTAGCCGGCGTCGGACAGCATTTCGGCGAGGGTGATCTCCCAGGCGGTTATGCCATCCCAGATCCCGCGTGGCGGCCCGTCCGGACGCAGCCGGGTGCGCGCGCCGTAGCGTCCGGTCATGAGTGCTGCCCGGGATGGCGTGCACTCGGCTTCGACATTGAAATTGGTGAGCTGATAGCCGTCGCGGGCCAGGCTGTCGATGCGCGGCGTGGGCGCGCCGCGCAACTCCCCACCACCATACACACCCACCTCGCCGTAGCCGAAGTTATCCATGAGTACCAGGATGACGTTCGGTGACGGTTGCTTTGGATCCTGCGCGAGGGTCGGAATGCTGTTGGAAATGGTTGCGGTGAGTAAAGCCGTCAGAACTTTCCTGCGGATATTCAACATATATGACATTCCGATCTGGGTTCAGTCAACAAGCTAGCTGAACGTGAGCAAGCCATCTTCCAACAGGGTAGGGCCGGAAGCAATTTCTGGTGTGCACAGTCGCTGCGTCAGTCCTGGCGGCGGTATCCTGGTGCCTTGCCAGCAAGCCCAGCCAGCATGGCCTGATTGACCCCTCAGGTCTATAGTGTGAGGGGGCGCTCCCTCGTGCTTGGTGCAGTTCGGAGGCCCTTCATCCGGCGACGACGCAAAGCAGGCCTGTGCCCCGTCATAAGATGCCTCGTCATAAGACAATCACGCAGCCCAAAGCCAGGAAACGGAATCCCGTCCATGACCGACCAACTCAGACGCATCACCCACGACCAGTGCACTCAACCGCCAGCCAATTACGACGATCTTTCCGTCCTGATGCTGAATTGCACTCTGACCCGGTCGCCCCGGCTTTCCCACACCGAGGGCCTGCTGCGGGTCGCTGAATCGATTTTTCAGGCCAACGGTGTGGCGACCGAAATCCTGCGGCCGGTGGATTTCGACATTCCCGCGGGCCTCGAGCGCGATTACTCGGGGGTCGACGGTTATGCCCGTGACGACTGGCCAGGACTGCAGGCGAAGATCGATGCCTGTGACATCCTGATTATCGGTACCTCGGTCTGGCTCGGCGAAAAAAGCTCGGTTTGCAACCGCGTACTGGAGCGGATGTACGGCTACACCCACGACTTCAATGCCAAGGGGCAGTACCGGGACTACGGCAAGGTCGGCGCAACCCTGATCACCGGCAACGAAGACGGAGTCAAGCATTGCGCCATGAACATCCTGTTCTCCCTATCACACATCGGTTACACCGTTCCTCCCCAGGCGGACGCCGGCTGGATGGGCGAAGCGGGGCCCGGGCCATCCTACATGGACCCGGGTTCCGGCGGCCCCGAAAACGATTTCACCAATCGCAACACGACCTTCCTGGTCTGGAACTGCCTGCACCTGGCACGCATGCTCAAGGACGCGGGCGGGATTCCCGCCCACGGCAACCAGCCCGACGCCTGGGCCGCCGGATGCAAGACAGACTTTCACAGCCCCGAGCACAAGCGTTGAACCTGGAGGTAACAGAGCCAATGCATGCAGGTTTACGCCGCCCACCTGGCTCATCTTCCACAGCAAATCCACCGCAAAAGAAGTCCGCGGGTGTTTGGGCCTCGCGGGCAAATCCGAGATGGTTACCTGGGACCAATCGGGTATCGGTCCCGCGACCGCGACCGCTGAAGGCGCTGGTGCGCGCCGCCACGGTTTGGCCACTCGCCGAGGTATTCCCTAAGCGCGGCGTGCCACTCGGCGCTTCGGCGTACGACCAGTAACGCGAGGTTCAGGGACTCAGTCAGCGGGCTGTTGTCCTGCATCGCGAAACCGTAATTCTGGGTTTACAGCTCATACGGGAGTACCGACTGCGAGAAATCGACGATACGCTCGCGTTCGGCAGTAATGGAAACACAGGATATCCCGACATCGGCGCGTCGCTCTTCCCCTGGGTTGCCGATATTTGCGAGCATATTCTCCAGCGAGGTCTGCTTGATCTCGTAGCGCACGCCCATTTCCGCCGCCACCCGGCTCCACAGGAAAATGCCAAGGCCATTGAGTTCGCCGTTTTTCTCAGTGACGGTAGGAGGGCAGGGCGCTGCGGCCACCAACAGGGGACGCTCTTCGGTAGGTTGCGCGAGGCCCGCTGACGGCAGCAGCAATATCAGGCAGCAGAGCAAATAACCATAGCTGAGGTATGCAACTGAATGATGACGAGTGGCTTGCGTTTGATGACAAGGCTCCTGGAAATTTTCTCGCCCGCGGGGGATAGGCCGATGAGCTGATCTGTCAATTGACTGCACTACGTGAGGCTGGTTTTACGCATCGTATAACAGACTGTTGCCCCGTCGCTAATTCGGTGTTGCCTGTTGAGGAAACTGCTGGGCTTTTTTGCCGCGATAGCGGTGGCGGGGCACCGTCCGGGTCTGTCGCAACCGATGGATGGGTCGTTGAAGCCGCCTAACGGTGTCGCTACGGGTCGCGCACCGCCACCGCGGTGACGTCTGCCAGTTTGGGGTGCGTTAGACGTTGCTGGGGTGCGTCATTGTTTGCCGCGCCTGCAGCGAACACCAGCACCGCGTCCCCGTCGGCGACGTAGAGGTTTCCCGTTGCGTGAACTGCAACGGCGGTGGGTCGCTGCAGATGTGTTGCGGGGCCGCCGCCGGTAAACGGCCGTCCCAGCACCCGAGTCGGTGGCACGTCGCCGTCGGCTGTCACTGGATACACCGTGATGTAGCCTGTGCCCGGCGTGCGCGTTGGTTGATTGACGACGTAGAGCTCGCTGCTCGAAACGGCGATATTCAGGGGTCTTTCAAGCAGTGTTTGACTACCTTTCAGTGATTCTCTGACCCGGGTGGGGTTATTCGACACGGGTAAGTACGCATTCACGCTGTTGGTGCTGGCATCAGCGACGAGCAACCGTTCCTGACTATCAAAGGCGATGCCGCTAGGGGCCGGGACGCCCATGGCCGAACCGCTTAGACTGGTGATGGGCACATTGCTGCTCGCATTGCGTTCGAATTCGAGCACCGTCGATGTCCCCTGGCCTGGTGTAACCGGGTTGTTGGCCACGAACAGGCTCTTGTTCGGGCTGTAGGCGATACCCCAGGGTTTGCCCAGGGTGGTGACCGTTCCGGTGTGAATGTCATACATGGCCGTCGCGCCATCGGCGTTTTTTGCAAACAGGGTGACGCTGGGAGGTGAGGCGACTCCCTGGTTGGTCACGTAAAACTCACCCCGGTTGCGCACGGCGATACCGTAAGCGGCGCTCACGCCCTGCCAGGAACCCGGGTTGAGGCCGCCACCGATGACCCGTGATGGCGTGATAGGGACATCGACCAGACCTGTTGTGGGGTTGATGCCGAAACCTACCACAGCGCCGCTAAGCCCGACGGCGAGCACCTCACTGGCAGGCAGGTTCAAGGCGGGTGGCGAGGTGGCGGGTTGGCGTTGAAGACGCGGAATAGTGCTGCGCCTGCCAGCATGGCGGCGAGAAAGAGCAGGATGAGTCTGTTCCTGCTTAAAAAACCTGAATCGGCCATATCGAAACGCTCCTCCCTGTGCTGTCTTGAGAGTGGAATGCTCGATGTGTTCCTCAGTATAGTGCAATTGCGCCGGTTGATATGTCGCTGGATCTGGGCATGCGAGTGTGGGCGAGCAGAGCCCGTGAGCGAGCTGGTAGCAGGGCACCGCAACCAGGCTGCAGTTTCTCGACGAGTTTTTTGAAGCCGGTGTAAGTCAATTTGGACTCACGTTCTTTCCTGGCCGGTCGTTAGCGTTCCGGGACATGCTGCGAGTATGGCGACCCCGGGGGTGTCATGGCGGTGGCCGTATGGGATGGCCTGGGACCACAGGGACAGCCTTGATCCTGGTAGGTGACCGAAGCACTTCACAGAAGCCGCTCAACGGTAAACGTTGGGAGAATCCTCCAGGAGCCTTGCAACGACAAGGGACCAAATATCCCCGGGCAGCTGTTGTCCTGCTGACACGGAGCGGCTTATAGGTGCCCCGCTTTATCGGGCATGATGTTGTGGTCTTTGATGCAAGAAATCACCTATACAGACCCACCACAGCGAGCGCAGGCCTCTATCAGGCCGCGTTCGGACCTATAGTGAATACGCGCTTGAGTCGTTGAGCCCTCGTCGTGCCCGGTAAAGCGGGCGGTGCGGCGTTCCGGCAGGCTCTTGCCGCGTGGCGCTCGACAGTTGTGCGGATTTCTGCATTGGAGATGGAGTTGACGCCTTTCCCGCGCCTGGCATTTGTGGTCAGCCCACGCCGGCGGTAGTCTGGAGCCAGGACGCCGGCGTAAGCGCCAAGATTGTCGAGTGGAGAACCTGCCGCGGTGTCAAATCCAGCGACGCCACCGTGGTGATCGAGAACGCCTGAGGATGGGGACCACGCTGCCTGCCGCGAAGCTTGACAGGTTCAGGGAATCAACTAGCTTCATAATTAGGGGAACTGGAACGCTGGCAAGTACGTGCGTGCCTAATCTTTATTGATCCATATTTGGCTGAAAAGAGGGAGTTTACCCAATGCTCAAATGTAATCTTTTGAAGCACTACTCGCTCTCACGACATCACTCTTTCTCACTATTTTCCAAGGTCTGCTAGCACCGACGGCGTCGGCCGAGGCCGTCAACTGTGAACCCGACCCGGGGACGAACATGGATGTCGAGTACAGCGACACGGTGCTCTGCGATTTCGAGACCGACGACGATTCCGACATCTTCCACTTCGTCGGGAACAAAGGCGATCAACCGTTTATCAGGCTGCTACGTGGCAGCGGAGCGACGGTATCCGATTATGTTGCGCTCTATCTATACTCGCCCGGCGGCGCGCTGCTTGCCAGGGACCCATTAGCGGACGGACTTCGAACCCGTACTGCTGAGATAAACGATTTTGTCCTCACCGAGGACGGGGTGCACACTATCGCAGCCAAGGCGGAGCTTCTTGGCACAGGGGATGCAGGTCTGGACTACACCCTCGAGTTACCCTGCCAGGCCGGCTGCCAGCTTCATCAACTACGGCGCCGGTGCCGTAGTCGCCAACGCTGGAGTGATCAAGACCACCGCAGCCGGCGGTGATGACCCGGACTTCTCGGTATACGCCCAAGGGGATAGCCACTTCATCATCGATGTGCTGGGTTACTTTAGCGAGTAATCACGCCGGGAGTTGAAGGCGCCGCAGCAACCGATGGCCTTGGTCGGCGGCCGACGGTGGTTGCGGTGCGGTTCCAATCAGATGTCGAAAATAGCGGGAAACGCTCGCAAGCCAGCGGAACGCCCTCGCGCAGGACCAGGCAGGCCAACGGCTGACTGAGCCCGAGAATGGAACGCGATGGTCGCGACGGTTCACGAACACCGGGCCATGGCTGAACGGAATTGATGCTCGACGTTCCTGCGGGAACGCGGCTGGTTTTGATTGCTCGTTCGAGTGATTTCGAGAGTAACGGGAATGCTGCGGGCCAGACTATCCTGTGTTCGGGCAGGGGAGCTGGTCGTGACGAGATTTACGGATAGGTGAAAATCCCTCCGGTCAGTTCTCCAGCTGCGGCAGGTCGTCGTGAAATGGAAACCATGACGCGCGGGTGTCGCAGTGGCTGTGAGCCTGGGGTTCGATATCGATCACCTCGGGCAGGGCGGTGCGCACGATATGGATTTCACCGGGCCAGTGCTTCGATTTGAAGAACAGGGTTGTACCGCAGTGCTGACAGAAGCCGCGCTCGGAATCATCCGATGAAGCGTACCAGCGCAGTTCGTTTTGCTGAATAAACTGGAATACGTTCTCCGACACGCCGACCCAGGTCACCACCGGTGCGCCGTGAGCGCGTTGGCACAGGGTGCAGTGGCAATGGCCGCACCACAGGCTGGGCGGTGTATAGCTGAAGTGTATGTCGCCGCAGAGGCAGCGGCCCTCGATTGTGCTCATGTTTTCTTCACCTCAAACGCCAGGATGACAAAAAAGGTCAGCTCCGGTCTGCAACCGGAGCCAACCTCAGCCGCGCGGGGTGAGGTCGTTCGGGCAGCCCTCAGGGAGCCGGGACGAAATCCTCCACGATGTCGACCCATCCCGGTCCGTCGGTTATGAACTCACCGATCCACTGGTACAGTGGAATCGTGTTGGCCTCAAACAGGTAGTAACCGAAGAACCCTAACGCGGTATGGGCCTCGGAACCACTGCGGATAAAGCGCTTATAGCGCCCGGGGTAGGCAGCGGTAACGGGGTCGGTCACGTCGAGCAGCAGGTCTCGATAGGCTTCCTGGGTGGGCAGGAAGGTGAAGGAGCGTATCACCGCATCGCCATCGGTCGAGTAGAGCGATCCTCTGTAACCCCTGTCGTTCTCGAGCGTCCACAGCAGAAAAGCGGCCTGGTTGGCGCCGGGCAGGGGGCTGCAATCCACGCAACTCTCAGGGTAAAACTGTGAGAAATTCCAGTCGTTGTCCTGCAACACCGCGCCCAGTGCGGGGTTTGAAAGCCCCGGCCCTGAATCGTTCAGCACGAAGAGATCGGCGGCCGGCGGAAAGATCAACCGGTAAATCGATGGCGCGTACTGGTTCACGCCGTAGCCACCCGCGCTGATGCCGGAGAGCACGACCTGCTTCGCATTGGGGTGAAGATCCCGCGCCAGGTCAAGGGCCGCGGTCAGGTTGCGAACACCGCGGTGATAGCGCACCGGGCTGAACGGAAAGTTGGGATCTTCCAGTTCGTTGTCGCCGCCGAACACTGATCCATCGCAGTAACTCACAAACAGCTTGGACCAGTCGGCCAGTGGGTTTTCGATGCCAAACGCTGGGAAACCGTCTGCGAAAATGCCGTTGTCACCTGGTGGTGTTTCGTCGGCGAGTATCGAGCAGGCGTAGGAATCCTGCACGCAGGCCCCGCCGCCGTCCAGCACCACCAGCAGTTTCTTTGCCTCGCGCTGCTGGTGAAACACGGTGAAAGGCGTGCCCGAGATACAGATCGGTCCATCACCATCCTCGGTGTCGAAGGTATATTTGTTCCAGCCGCGTTCCATGGTTTCCGGGCGCCCGGCTTGAATTTGCCGACGTAGCGATCGAGGCCGGCATCACGCAGTTCATTGCGTGCGTGCGGGTCCAGTCCCGGTGGGCGGGCGTCCACTGCTGTGGCCGCCACAGACAGCAGGAACACTGCCCAGAGACGCTTGAGTATCCTGTTACTCATGGTTTCCCCCTTGTGCGGGTTTTGTGTTTGATAGGGTAGCAAGCAGCACAAATCCGGAAATGAAAAAGCCGGTTATTCATTCTGGTTCTTGCTGGTTTCTGATTCCTGCTAAAAAACTGGTATAGGCTCGTGAATAACGCAAGCTCTGCAAATGTGAAAGGGTCAGCGAAGAATGACTCAGTACAGGCAATCCGGGTGCCTGACTGGCTGACATCGGTGTTGCCGTGTCGTTTCCTCTTTTCTACAGCGCGGCAAGCCGATTTCTTAAGCGCGATAAGCTTTTTACGAGCGGTATTTACCCACAATAGATTCCGGGCACTCCGTATCGGGGTGACGAGAGCTGCCAATGGAGGCTGCCACGACCGATGAGACGAGACCGGCCGCTGAAAGTCAGCGAGGAGTCGGATATTCTCCCCTTGCGCTGCTCAGTTAGTCTGCGCGCTTACTTCCAACAAAGTGTGAGAAGCCCGGATGACTCGCGACGTAGCGCGAGTGGACCCGCTGTCAGAGCTTGGAACCGGAGGCTGGGGCAGGTGAACAAAACTGGCGACGTAAAGATTCCATTCGCGTCGCTGAGCGTCATCCGTCCGTTTCATCAACCCGCCCGGGCTGCCAACTCGTCGGTGACATAATGAATTGAGGACTGTGTGAGATGAATCTGATTCCCGGAAGAATGCTATCGAAACTCACCGCGGGGCTGCTCTGCGCTGCTCTCTGCCTGCGGCTTGACCGGAGATACCGGCGCGGTTAAAGAGGCTAGCGAGCTCGCCGTCGACTGCAAAACGGATCAGGCGCTGGCTGCGCTTGATCAAGCCCGGGAGGGGGGGCGGTCTCGGGAAGTACCTGTCCTATCTCGAGCGCGTGGGTGTCTTGCGGGATGCGGGTCGTATGGCCGCGGCTGACAAGGCGTTGGAGACCTACATGGCGCTCCCGGAATCCGCGTCCAGTGACGCCGCTGACGTTGAAAAATCCGTTCAGCTGTTTATTGACAAAATGCGGAAGGAAAGGAAAAATGCACCGGTAGTGCGACCTGTCCCTGGTGTACTGAAGAACGATAGTCGACTTCCCGGTGAAATCTCCTGCGCGGCGACGCTGCAACCTAGTATATGTCTTGCCTCTTACCTGATGTATGGTCGGACGGGTCAGCACCAGGAAACGGTTGCCAGAGCCATTCGGTTGCCGTTAGCATTTCAGCGTGCGTAGTTGAGGAAGCGGGCAGTTTGATACCATCTTCAAAGTGCCCATACCATTCAAGAGGATTTACCGGAATGCGTTTCTTACTTCGCCTTGCTGGCGTTGTTCTACACGAGCGAAGGATGATCGTGGCGCTCGGCAACGCCAGCGAGTTTCTCTCGACGGGACGAAAACAGGGCGCGCGAGTTCTACGCCAGGGGGCCCGCCGCTTGCACAATGAGTATGGCCTCCAAACATCCGCTCGGGTTGATGCGCCGCAAACTGCCCAACTGAGCCTTTTGTACGATCTTTATTAAGAAACATAGCACCGGAGCTTCACTCATGCGATCACTGCTGCTGTTACTGGTTACTCTTGCTCCGACTGTGCTATCCGCCGGGGAGAACCCGCTCGACGACACCCATTGGGAACTTGTCACGATCCAGTCCATGGACGACACTTCCGACACGCCTGCAGATCCTTCCCGATACACTCTCGCCTTCGCTGCGGATGGCACGGTCAGTATCCAGTCGGACTGCAATCAGGCAACGGGCACGTGGACTGCGAAGGGCTCGCAACTCAGCTTTGGCTCGCTTGCCGCCACCCTGGCCCTGTGTCCGCCGCCGTCACTCGACGAGGTCTATCGCGCTCAGTTTGAATGGGTACGCAGCTACGTGATGCGCGGCGGCAACCTGTTCCTGGCGACCATGGCTGACGGCTCCATCATTGAATTCCGTCCCCTCGAGGAGGGGAAAGCAATGGCCCGCGTGCTGGGTGAGACGATAAATAATCAGGATCCGCAGGAAGTGCAGAGCCTGGTGCTGACTCGACTCTTCGACGACTACGCAGACAAGCACGGCCTCGCCGCGACGGAAGCCGAGGTGACCGCTTACCTCGCCGACATGGACCGTCGACTGAAAGAAGACCTGGGCGACGATTACCAGGGGTTGGACGATCTGTCCGCCGAGGAAGCTGTCGAAGTGCGGCAGATGCGCAGTGCCATGGCGGCCTCAATGATACGCCAGTGGAAGATCAACCGTTCTTTGTACAAGGAATATGGCGGCCGTGTGATTTTCCAGCAACTTGGCCCGGAGCCGCTGGACGCCTACCGGGAATACCTCGAGGCGCGGCGAAAAGCCGGGGATTTCGAGATCCTTGACCCGGGCGCGAAACAGGTATTCTGGGAATACTTCACCGACGAATCGCGCCACGACTTTTACGAGCCCGGCAGCGAAGAGGTGGCGCAGGCGTTCGCGCTGCCGCCCTGGGAGCGGTCGCGGTAGGGCAGCTGATCCGAAACGGGGTGAATACCCTGACCAATCGCTTGAGCTTGTTGCAGCAGAGTCCGCAGAGATCCCAGATAGAGTCCGCAGCAGGAGTCCGCAGGACACCCATCTCGGGGAGTCCGCAGGACACCCAACTCGGAGAGTCCGCAGCGGGGGAGTCCGCAGGACACCCATCTCTGGTCCATCGGAGTCCGCAGGACACCCATCTCGGGGGAGTCCGCAGGACACCCATCTCTGGTCCATCACTTCCAACCACTTCGACGGAGTCCGCAGGAGTCCGCAGGACACCCATCTCTGAGCCATCACTTCCAACCACTTCGATGACATCAGCACAGCTGGCGCCTATCCTGAACGCAGGAAAGAAGCTGCCAGGATCTGAAAATGACACTCCCGCGCCGCGCGCAAGTGGCATTAAGCTGCACTCCGTATTATCACTGCGTCGCTCGCTGCGTGCGCCGGGCGTTTCTGTGCGGTAAAGACGCCTATACTGGAAAGAATTTCGATCATCGCAAACAATGGCTGCTCGACCGGGTCGCTGCACAGGCGGAAGTGTTTGCGGTCGAAATCTGCGCCTATGCTGTTATGAGTAACCACTATCACCTTGTCGTTCGCATCAATGAATCGCTGGCTCAGTCCTGGTCTGACGAGGAGGTGATACGCCGCTGGACGTTGTTGTTCAAGGGACCAATCGTGATTCAGCAGTGGCAGGTAGGCGATGGACTGTCTTCCGCTCAGAATAAAACAGTTGCAGAGATCGCAGCCGTGTGGCGCCGACGCCTGTCGGATATCAGCTGGTACATGCGCTGCTTGAACGAGTACATTGCGCGCCGGGCCAATGCGGAAGACGACTGTACCGGGCGTTTCTGGGAGGGGCGATTCAAGAGCCAGGCTTTGCTGGACCAAGCCTCTCTGCTTGCCTGCATGGCCTATGTTGACCTGAATCCGGTGCGGGCGGGCGTGGCGATGTCATTGGCGGATTCTGACTTCACGTCTGCGCAACAGCGACTTCGACAGATGCGGGCGAGGCAACCGTCTGCGGCAATAGCGGGTGACCGGGCAGGCAAAGATCAAGTGCTTCCACTCGTGCCCTTTGCGGAGGCGCCGCTTATGTCCCATCACAGTCTGGCAGAGTTGCCGATCCGCTTGGACGACTACCTGGCGCTGGTCGAGGAGACGGGTCGAGTCGCGAGACCGGGGAAAGGGGGCGTAATTGCCCCGGCGGTATTATCGGCGCTGGCTCAGCTTTCGCTGTCGACCGAACAGTGGCAGTTGCTGGCATTAGAGACCCAGAGTCACGCTTTGCGGGCGATCGGCAGTCTGGATCGATTGCGTGAGTTCTGCAACCAAACCGGTCGAGTTCGTTTGCCGGCTTCAGGCATATTAAGGCAAACCTACGGGCATTAGCCCTGCTAGCAGAAACCTTGTGGTGAACCATACCTTGGCAAGGTGCTAACATTTGCTGGCGGCTGGCCTTGTTTGGCCACTGCGTCTTTTCTGATTCACTTCCCAAAGCATCGATCCGAGTACGAGTATTGTGTGCGGCATAGAGGCTGTTGATTCTCCCTGAACAGTTTTGGCGGGTGTCTGAGCTAGACCTCCAGGGAGATTTTGTTCGTGGATGGTGTTGGACTACTCGGTGGAGGTCGCGACAGGAAGTCAGTGGGTGTCCAGATAGAAAGTCTCCAGATAGAAAGTCAATGATGGGTGTCCCGATAAAATAATGATGGGTGTCCTAATAAAAATAACCATGCATAATGTAAGTGTTATATACTGGAAGTTGGACTTGAGTAATTGGGTGTGTATTTGAGTCGTCTGCAAGCGGCTCGTTGTCAAGAGTTGGGTTGCTGGCATAGCTTTGCAAGGAAATTGCTGGCGTCCCATAGGGGGTGAACGTGTTTATTCCGAAACTAGCTCGTACAACGATACTCTTTGTTTTTCCAATGGTCATCGCGATGCAGCAGGGCTGTTCTCCGGTGCCCAAGTCTGTCTTTGACTTTGATGATGGAACTACCCAGGGCTGGAAAATTACCGCGGTGTCCGATGATAAGGGCAAGGCGTACTCGCCCTTCTTTCCTTTGAGTCATTTCGAAGAAGCCCAGTACCCTGACAAGTTTCCAATGGGCGATCCCGAGAATGACAAAAAAGGCTGCCTGCTGATCGACGGGTATCAAATGTCAGGGTGGGTGCAGAAATCCGGCTTCCCGGATACGGCTAAGTATTGGGAGGTCACCGTCTATTACACGGGGCTCAATGCGGGTAACTCTACCGCCTGGCAAAAACTCAAGGGAGTGAAGGTCTCTCTGGGTGACAACTTCGGTGTGTCTCCGGGCCATATCACGGCGAATGTCGGTGTCCGCGCAAAAATGGGTGGCAAAGACAGCGAGATTGCTGAGCTTGATGCCGGGGGCAAGCCGCTTTTTCGCCCGATCAGCCACCACAGCACCGGTAAGTGGAGCCACATCGATGCCAAACTCAGCGTCCCGGCAAATGCCGAGGTCTACCAGGTCTGGGTAAGGTTCCGCGGCGAATGGAAAGCTCTCTACGAGGGCCAGCTGATGATTGACCAGGTCGCCGCCGTGAAATGATGAACCCAATACGTCGTCTATATAGGTCGGCGTTGCGCAAGGCGAAACGAATCCCGCGGAGAATCCCGCGGGACACCCACCAGAACTCCGCGGTGCGAACTCCGCGGGACACCCACCGCAGGAACTCCGCGGGACACCCACCGCAGCGCCCGCTCAGAAACCCCTGACAAGCAGCGGGCCACTGCGGTACTCTGCTCCGCTGACCAGCACAGGCGAACCCACCCATGAAAAAACTGCTTATTGCAGGCAGCATACTCGGCCTGCTCACTGCCCCACTGACTGCCATCACCGCTGAGGTGCAGACTCGCAAAGCCAACAATGGCCAGCTGGTTATGGAGGGTGTGCCCGCTATTCCGGGCAGTCTGGTAAGCGAGCTCAATCGCTACCAGAACGTACGTTACGCTGAATTCGGTGCCTGGACCGCGGATTCCAGTAGCATCTACATCAGCACTCGCTTCGGTGATGTACCGCAGCTGCATCGGGTCGACAAGCCGGGTGGCGCCCGCACCCAGTTGACCTTCTTTTCTGAGCCGATCGGCGAGATGACCCGCCAGCCCGGCGGCGCCACCCTCGCCTTCACCATGGACGCTGGCGGCAGCGAATTCTCGCAAATCTTCCTGCTCGACCCCACCGGCAGCGACGAGGCCCGTATGGTCAGCGATGGCGAGTCCCAGAACGGTTCGATGACCTGGAGTCGCGATGGCAAGATGCTCGCATTCCGCAGCACTCGTCGCAACGGTAGCTCGAACGATGTCTGGGTGATGTCGGCGGAAGATCCTGGCAGCTCCCGCATGGTGCTGAAATCCCCCGACGGCACTTACTGGATACCGGTGGACTTCTCCGCCGACGGCAAACGCCTACTGATTCTCAACTATGTCGGCAATGCCGATTCCCGGATCTACCTTTTGGATCTCAAGAGTGGCGAGCGGCAACCGCTGGCGGGCGGTGAGGCAAACCCGGGCGTCAATTTCCCGGTCGGTTTCGACGCCAGCGGCAAGGGCTTCTGGTACACCACCGACAGCGCGGGGGAGTTTCAGCAGCTAGCCTGGCAGGCGTTTGTGCCGGGCGCCAAACCCGAATTTATCACCGCGGACATACCCTGGAACGTGGAGGACGTGATCCTGACGGAAGACCGGTCGCGAATCGCCTTCGCGGTCAATGAAAACGGTTTTTCGCGCCTCTACCTCATGGACGCTGACGATCGCACCTATAGTTCGGTGGAGGAGATGCCGGTAGGCGTTATTGGCGGCGGCGCCTTCAGCCCGGACGGCAAACGACTGGCGCTGAGCCTTAACACGCCACAAACACCGTCAGACATTTATCTACTTGACCTGAAGCGTAACCCGACCCGGCACGGGAAACTGGAGCGCTGGACCTTCAGCGAGGTTGGGGGGCTGGACAGCGCCGGATTCATCGAGCCGAAGCTGATCCACTACCCCACGTTTGACAGTGACGAAGGCGGCCCTGAAGCTATCCCTTCCTGGCTATACAAGCCACAAGGCACGGGCCCACACCCGGTTGTGATCTCCATCCACGGTGGCCCCGAGGCGCAGGCACGCCCCTACTTCAGCAGCACCTACCAGATGTGGCTCGAGAGCCTGGGCGTGGCAGTACTGGTGCCAAACGTGCGCGGCTCAAACGGATATGGTAAGCAGTACATGGGCCTGGACAACGGGTTCCTACGGGAGAACTCGGTGAAGGATATCGGTGCCCTGCTGGACTGGATCGCCACGCGACCCGACCTGGACGAGGCCCGGGTGGCCGTGTTCGGCGGCAGTTACGGCGGCTACATGGTGCTGGCCAGCGCGGTGCACTACAGTGACCGGCTCAAGGCCGCCGTTGATATTGTCGGCATCAGTAGCTTCGTCACCTTCCTTGAGAACACGCAGGACTATCGTCGCGATGCGCGTCGTGCCGAGTATGGTGATGAGCGGGACCAGGCGATGCGAGCTCACCTGGAAAAAATCAGCCCGCTGAACAGCGTCGATGAAATCGCAGTCCCCATGTTCGTGGTGCAGGGTGAGAACGACCCCAGGGTCCCTGTTTCGGAGGCGGAACAGATCGTGGCAGCGCTGCGTTCCCAGGGACAGCCCGTGTGGTATATGAACGCGCTCAACGAGGGCCACGGCTACCGCAAGAAGGAAAACAGCGACATCTACCAGCAGGCTACTATTCTGTTCCTTCAACAGTACTTGGTGGGCGAGTGATAACGGCATCGATGCTGTAGCCAGCGCCGCAGCATCGATAACAAATTGCCCATGTTCACGCGTTGATGCGTTTTCGTCTTAGTCAGATGCTCACAGTGGGCTCTCCTGAGCCAGTCCTCTACAGTGGGTGTCCCGAGAGGGTGCTGTGAGGTATTGCTAAAGTGGGTGTCCCGAGAGAGCGCCGAGAGAGCGCACTACGGTGGGTGTCCTGACAGAGCGAAAGTGGGTGTCCCGAGAGAGCGCTCCGACGGTGGGTGTCCTGAGAGAGTGCTCTACGGTGGGTGTCCTGATAGAGTGAAAGTGGGTGTCCCGAGAGAGTGTGCCGACGGTGGGTGTCCTAAGAGAGTGCTAAGAGAGTGCTGACAGAGTGTTTCACTGCTGTTGGTTTTCTGATGGGAACCCAGAGTGGAGCGCGATTATCTGCTCCGAGCTGCAAACGACCTCCGTCGAGGCACGTTTCCAGCGTGTCAGAAATTCCATAGTTATAAGGCGAAAGACGTGACAAAAGCAAACCCGGCCCGCCGTATCACCACCACCCTTGCTCTGATCGCGAGTCTGTTGTGGCCGTTTGCGGTTGCAGCGGCGGCCGAGCCGGCTCCATCCCCCGGCAGCTATGCCGCTCTGGTTGCCCTGTTCACAGAGTGGCGTGAGTTCGAGCAACCACCTCTGCTTCGTGGCGCCCCCGATTACACAAAAGAGACGACCGCCCGTCGCCATGAGGCACTGAATACCTACCAAGCCCGTCTGCAGGCTTTCGACATCAGCGACTGGCCGATAGCGCAGCAGGTTGACTGGTACCTCGTGTGGGCCGAAATGAACGGCATGGATTTTAACACCCGGGTGCTGCAACCCTGGGTGCGAGACCCCGCCTTCTATACCTCGGTGTGGACTGCACAAAGCGACACGCCGGCCCATGAAGGGCCCGATGCACCACGCGCCAGTGGAGTTGTGGACATACGCGTTTCCCTCTGAGCAAGCAGGCTGAGGACAAACTGACGGCAGAGCTCAGCACCATACCGCCGCTGTTGGAACAGGCCCGTCTCAACCTGGTGGGAAACGCCCGCGAGTTATGGGTCGCCGGAATCGCCAACCTCAGGGAGCAGGGCAAGGCGCTGGATGCGCTGGCCGCGAAAACGCCCGATACTGGCAGTAAGTTCCAAATGGCTTTGCAGAATGCGAGGACCGCAACCAGGGATTTCGTAGAGTGGCTGGAGCGCCAGTCGGCATCCAAAACCGGGCCCTCAGGCGTCGGCAAGGACAATTACACCTGGCAGTTGCGCAACGTGCACCTGGTGCCACTGAGCTGGGAGGATGAAGTCTCGTTGCTCAAGCGGGAGCTCGATCGCGCCCTGTCCATGCTGATGCTGGAGCAGCACCATAATCGTGATCTGCCCGCCCTGGTCGCGATCGCCAGTCCCGAAGAGTATCAACAGCGCGCCGAGCAGGCGGTGAATCAGTTTACCCGGTTTCTCGCCGACGAGGAGATACTCCCGAAATACGACTACATCGAACCCGCTCTGCGTGCTCACATGGGTGAATTTGTACCCCTCGAGTCACGTAACTTCTTCGCCACAGCGGCGCACTTCGAGCCGCTGGCCCTGTGGTCGCACTGGTACCACTGGTTCGACCTGGCGCGCATGGATGCCAGGCCCCATGCCAGCCCGATACGGCGTGGCCCGCTGCTCTACAACATCTGGGACAGCCGCGCGGAAGGTATGGCGACGGGTTTCGAGGAGATGGTAATGCATGCGGGACTTTATGACGAAAACCCACGTGCCCGAGAGGTGGTCTGGATCATGCTGGCGCAGCGGGCTGCCCGTGGCCTCGGGTCGTTGTACGCACACGCTAATCTGTTCACCATGCAAGAAGCCCGCGACTATCATGTCGAATGGACGCCGCGCGGCTGGATGCGTGAGGATCTTGACTTGCTCGGCTTCGAACAACTGCTGTATATGCGCCAACCCGGGTACGGCAGCACCTATGTTACAGGCAAATACCTGATCGAACGGATGCTGGGGCAGATGGGCAAGCAGGCCGACGGCGAACTGGCGCTTGTCGATTTCTTCCGGCAGGTGGATGAGCAGGGCGTGATTCCCGTCTCATTGATCCACTGGCAACTGACGGGGGATGGCCGTCAGGTGCAGGCCCTGAGATCAGAGTAACCGCCTTCTGAGATAACCCTGGTCCTCTTGAGCGAACTGGCGATATTTCAGTAGATTTCGCCCTTGCCGGTGCTCGTCTGGAGTTTACCCTCGAGGCTTCACAACGACTATGCCGCGTCCAGGTTCCCGCTCTCGCGTACGATGTCGGGGTGCCTCTCCGTCATCAACTTTGTGAAGCGGTTTTCACGCGCTTCGTCCAGGTCGACAATGATCATCACTTCGCCGCGTCCGATGCGCTCGCGGTATTTTTCGACATCCTGGTTGGGCACGCTCACGCCGACCAGCGTACTGAACCAGGTGCCGAGTGCCGTGCCCAGTGCTGTGCCGGCCAGCAGGGTGCCCCCGCCCAGGGTTAAGCCGATCGCCGGCATGCTCACCGCAATCACGCCACCGGCGAGGCCCATGGCACCGCCGGTGAGTGCACCGCGCTTGGCGGCGTCAATGAGATCGGAGCTGTGCGCCAGGTCTGCCTCCGGAAGCGGTTCCAGCGTGATGCTCTCGTTGGCGATCACGTGCAGGTCTTCATCGCCGATCTCCAAAGACCGGATATCTTCGACCATTGTTTTAGCCGCATCGATATCGTCTACCAAGAAAAAAATCCTGTTTTTCATGCGCCCTCCATGTGTAACTACAGTAAAGCGTACGGGCGTTGCTGTTAAACAGACCGGGCTCCTGGTAGACAAAGCCTCGACATCAAGCCGCAATCTAATTGGTTTAGGTACTTGAGGGACTGGCGCGCTGGCGGTCGAAAGCTGGAATTCACGGGCGCCGCCACTCAGGCCACCACCGGTAAAGATCGAGCGCTTTTGGAGCGAGGGCTGGCTCATCCCGGGCGATGAGCTACCAGCCCATCAGCGGCGTTTCCCCTCACACCCAGCTCTGCTCAATGTGGGCCATGAACCAGGTTCAGGCGTCGATCCAGCGGTCGATGGTGTGGAGGTGCTTGTCGTGGATGTTCATCGGTTGTGTATAGCACACAGAGTTATTGCGTTAGAGTAGGCACAAACAACCGAGGTGGTGCGTACCAAAATTGGACCGAGAATCGGAAAACACGCACTTTCAAATCCTGGAGGAAGATGAGCCGGCGGCGGTGGTGGTTGAACGCCCTGACAGCACTTCGCCCTACCTGTTTGTGTGTGATCATTACGGCAACCGCATACCGCGCAAACTGGGCACGCTGGGTATCGATGACGCCGACCTGCAGCGCCATATCGCCTGGGACGTCGGGGTCAACGGCCTGGCGGAAGAATTTGCACGACGCTTCGACGCCACGCTCATCAAGCAGGTTTACTCGCGGCTGGTTATAGACTGCAATCGCCCGTTGGATTCGGCGACCTCGATACCCGTGGTGAGTGAGCATACCGGGATTCCCGGTAACCGGGATATCACGCCCGAGCAAACCGCCGCCAGGCGTCGCGAAATCTTCGCGCCCTACCACGATGCGATAGCGGCCATTCTCGACCGAAGGCTAGAGGCCGGCATCCCCACGATCCTGCTGGCGTTGCACAGCTTTACCCCGGTTTACCAGGGCCAAGCGCGCCCCTGGCACGTCGGCCTCTTGTATAATCGTGATGCACGCCTGGCAGCGTTGTTTCTCAAACTGCTGGCGGAAGATGAAACGCTTTGCCTGGGGGATAACCAGCCTTACACGGTCGACGACTTCAGCGATTACACCATCCCGGTACACGGCGAGCAGCGCCAGATACCGCATCTACTCTTCGAACTCCGCCATGATATGATCGAACGCGAACCGGACCAATACCGCTGGGCCCACCGTTTGGCGGGTACGCTGGAGCGTGCGCTTGGGCATGCGCCGGAACTAATACGGCAATGAACAGCAAAATACTCCTATATTCTAAGACAATCAGGATTAGGCATCGGCATGCCGTTTGCTGACGACTGATGTGATAAAGGGCGCCGCGGAAGCCCTGGGGGTATCGTTACAGTTCAATGAAGTGGGGACGCGGGAGATCGCTGGACAGTTCACCGGACTGACGACCTGGAGCCTGGCAGCAATACACTGTGCGAGTCTGCCGCTCGCGCATGCTCAACGGAGAATAGCCGATGAAGATAAGTTTGCGACCAGCACAACCCGGTGACGCTGAAGTGTGTGGCCGTATATGCTACGACGCGTTCAAGTGCATCGCGGATGCCCACAACTTCCCGCCTGATTTCCCCGACGCGCACGCAACAACCGGCCTCCTCGCTGACTGTTTTTCCCGAGATGACATCTACACGGTCGTGGCGGAAGCGGATGGCCGGATTGTGGGTAGTAATGTCCTCTGGGAGCACGGTGATGTCGCGGCCGTTGGGCCTGTCACCGTGGACCCTGCACTACAACGGAGTTCCGTGGGACGCGAGCTGATGGCCGACGTCCTGGATCGCGCTGAAAAACAGGGCTTCGAGCGTGTGCGGCTGGTACAGGCAGCATTCAACAACCTGTCGATGGCGCTCTACGCCAAGCTGGGCTTTGACGTGCAGGAACCTTTGAGTGTGATGCAGGGTGCACCACTAAGCGTCTCCATCCCGGGTGTCACGGTACGCAACGTCACAGAGGCGGACACGTCTGCCTGCAACCAACTCTGCGAGCAGGTGCATGGCCACCGACGTCAGGGCGAACTGGCTGACGCCATACGGCAGGAAACGGGGCTCCTCGCTGAGCGCGGTGGTTCGGTTACCGGTTACGCCACAGGTTTGGCATTTTTCAATCATGCTGTTGCCGAAACCAACGATGACCTGAAGGCACTGATCGGTGCCGCCAGCGAATTCCCGGGACCTGGTTTTCTCTTGCCGACGCGCAATGCGGAAATGCTGCGCTGGTGCCTTGATCATGAGCTTCGGGTCGTCCAACCGATGACCCTTATGAGCAGGGGAGCTTACCAGGAACCTCGCGGATCGTTCCTGGCCTCGGTCCTCTTCTAGACAATAAAGTAGAGGTATACAGCGAGCGATGCTCGGATACCAAGGCGTACAGCTCAACCCGCTTCGCGCTCGGCGCGGCAGCTTCATTGTCACTCCATAGCGTTGTCGCTTCTGTTTGCAGGATAGACACCATCCTTGGCGCTGTCATCACAATGGCTGGATGTGATGGGATCAGGAGCTGGTGTCCTGAGTGGCCTGTCCTAAGTGGCTGACGAGCAGTGGATTTCCCGAGTAGCAGCTACTAACAGTGGGTGTCCCGAGTAGCTGCCATGGGATTAAGGGTGGGTGTCCTAAGTAGCTTGCTCGAATGACTGCTCTAAGTGGCGTCAGGAGTGGGTGTCCCGAATGACTCCTCGAATGACTACTCTAAGTGGCGTCAGGAGTGGGTGTCCCGAATGACTCCCGAATGACTCCCGCAGGCGATTTCGAGGACTGCGTGCTGGTCAACGACACCAATGCCCTGGAAGATCCCAAGGGCAAGGACGGCGACGAGAAGATCTACTGCCCCGGCGTCGGCCTGACCAAGGACGAGGACGCAGAGCTGGTGAGTTACTCTCCGTAGCCGTAACGGGCGCTCCGGCACCGGATACGGCGATAGAGCGGCCCCCCCGGAGCCGTTCACTGCAGGCTCTATAGCTGTACCAGTTACGGGGACAGTTCACCTAATTCCGGAGTTACGGGGACAGTTCACCTGATTCCGTACCGCAGCACCGACGCGATTCGCATGCCTCCGCCTATCCCGCTGTCTGAGGGGTCCAGATCCGAGTAGCACCGGGAGATATCCCAGGCGCCTTTGCTGTTCTGGTAGAGCGTCCTGGTAATCGGCACCGACCGGAACCGCCCGCGTAGTGATGAGGATTGTGATTGTCCAGGTTTACAAGGGGGCTTTCATGCGAGGCAAGACAAATGGACTTGTGTCAGTGGCTTTGCTGGCAGACCGCAGTTGCCAAATCTGGAGGCTGCAAGGGTTCGCTTGACTGTGACCCGATGATCCTTCACCTTGAAAAGCTCGTCACACGGCACGATTAGGTCACGGAACCCGGCTCGCACCACTCTAGACCTCCTGCTCTTGGGGATGCTCATGGCGTGCGCGAATCTGCCCTTACGCCTATAGAAGGAAGCCTCATGAGCAATTTGTCGGTCGACCTCACGGGAAAAGTCGCCCTGATCACGGGCGCGAGCTCTGGAATCGGTGCCGCGGTTGCGAAGGCGATTGCAGCTGCAGGTGCCAGGGTATTCGTCAATTACCCGGGGCCGGCGTGCCAGGCGGCGGCTGAGTCAGTCGTTACCGAGATCGAACAGGCCGGCGGCGCCGCGCACCCGGTAGCCGCCGACGTGGCCAGCGAGGATCAGGTGGCCGAGATGTTCGAGACCGTTGCCGAACGTGCGGGATGCCTTGATATCCTGGTGAATAACGCCGGGATTGCCCATAGCGCACCGATCGAGTCCATTTCAGTAGAGGAGTTCCAACAGGTGCTCAACGTCCATCTGCTTGGGACCTTTCTCTGCACGCGAGCCGCGTTGCCGCAATTTTATCGGCAGAACAGCGGGCGCATCATCAACACGGCGTCGCAGCTCGCCTATATCGGAGCGCCCGGCTTTGCCCATTACACCGCGGCGAAGGGGGCCATTTTGTCGTTCACTCGCAGCCTCGCACTCGAAATTGGAGATCGGGCCATCACCGCGAATTGCGTGGCCCCGGGAGCCACAATGACCCCTATGCTCGCTGATGTTCCGGAGGAGGTCATTGCCGCCATTCGGTCGAACATACCCGCCGGACGCCTGGCGGAGGTCGACGATATTGTGGGGGCGTATCTGTTTCTCGCCAGCGATGCGGCGTCGCACTTTCGGGGGCAATGCCTCAGCCCAAATGGCGGCGATGCCTTCCTCTGACCGGCGACAATACACTCGAACGACAACGGCCTCCATCGCGTCATCGGGCCAATCCTGGTAGCGGCCGCAGCTGCAAACCAGACAGGTCTCTTGAGCCAGAAGGTTCCGGGCAAGCGATAGCTGGCTTGATGATCCGGTGTTGTTACGTGTGGTCCCAGGCAGGCATTGTAGTAATAACTCCGAACTTTTCTCGATTCTGTCCGTACCGAAAGGGCTGTACTTCTGATTTTGTAAACGCTTCCGTCGGCGCACAAGTTGCGTTACCGGAGCCAACCTGCGTTTGCCGAAGCCGAATATGAAGGCAAGAAACGCAAGACCGGGCTAGAGAAGTTTCTGGAGCACTTGAATCACCTCATCCCTTGGGGAAACATGATTCAAGTAGCAATTACCGTACAAGGGCAGATTTTGCCAGTTCCCGCAGGGGTTGCCAGCTTCTCTGGTAGCCGCGTGATAGGATACCGCTGAATAATGATCGGCCCGTCCAGGTGCCCTCCTGGGTCGTGCGGGCAAACCGCTCACAAAGCTATGGACGCTGAATGAACCCATTTTTCGCTGAGCTAAGCCGCCGACATGTGTTTCGGGCGGCAGGGGTCTACGCGGTGGTCGGGTGGCTGCTGATGCAGCTCTCCAACCACTTCGAGGAAGCCCTGAACCTCCCCGGCTGGTTCGACACGTTCGTTACCCTGCTGGTGCTGATGGGGTTCCCGGTCGCGATGGTGCTTGCCTGGGCTTTCGACCTGACACCGCGTGGCATCGAGCGGGCCCACGCAAGCCCGGGCCAGACCGAAGCGGCGGTGAACCGGCACGGCAAACTCGCTTACCTGAGCGTCGCGGCGCTCACCGTGTTGATGGGCGTCATCGCGTGGCAGCTTGCGAACCCTGGAGCGCCAGACGAGCGCCCCGCCAATGGGCCTGGCGTAGACGAGAAATCTATTGCCGTGATGCCATTCATCGCACTGAGCGTCAATGAAAGCGACGGTTATTTCGGCAAGGGAATCGCTGAGGAGCTACTGAATGCATTGACCAATTTCCCGGAGCTGAAGGTTGCAGCTCGCACCTCTGCTTTCTCGTTCGAGGGGAGCGATATTGATCTGCGCGAGGTCGGGCAGAAACTCGGTGTGGCACATGTGCTCGAGGGGTCGGTGCGCAGCGCGGGTGACAAGGTCCGGGTGACGGCGCAGCTGATCCGGGCACAGGACGGCTTTCACCTCTGGTCGGAAACCTATGACCGCGACCTGTCCGACCTCTTTGCGGTGCAGGATGCGATTGTCGCCGCTATCAGCCGTACCCTGCAGATTCACCTCGGCGTCGGCATGGGTGCGAACCGCGCGGACGGCAAGCAGGTCGACCCAAGGGCGTACCAGCAGTACCTGCGCGGCCTGGAACTCTGGGGAACCCGGTCTCAGACAATGAACCGGGTTGAATCAATTCGTACTTTTCGCCTGGTTACCGAAACCGACCCCGGTTTTGCGGATGGCTGGGCCGCCTATGGCGAGGCGCTCACGTATTCCGCGCCAGAGATGAGTGGTATGGAATACAGACAACACTTCCGCACAGCGAGAAACGCTCTGGAGCGGGCAATGGAGCTCGACCCCGATAATGCCCGCACCCTGGCCGCACTCGCTGCGAACCTGTTGATGTATGAGTTCGATATAAAGCGTGCGACGGAACTGGCCGCGCGAGCCGCCGCGATCGCGCCGAATCTATCGCTGGCCCACTACGCAAATGCGTGGGTGCTCGAACTGCGCGGGGAAATGCAAGCGGCGCGGCGCGCCTACGAACGAGCCATCGCGCTGGACCCCTTGAACAACGTTTTACGCCGGGTTTATGCCCTGCACTACCATGCAGTGCTCGGGGACTATGACGGCGTGATTGCGGCAGAAAACAGCTGTGAGGGTTGCTCAGCGGATGATCTTTTTGTGTATCGGCTCGCGGAGTACATGGCGGCGAGGCGGGGTGGTAGCGACGAGCAGGTGCGCGCCGCCGCGCGCGTGTTCCGTGAGTTTGTTGAAGCGTGGCTGAGTGACCCTGCGACCAGGATGAGCATGGGGGCCGACGTCAGCTTCTTTCTGGACCTGTGTTCGCCTGCATTCGTGGAGTGGTTGCTGGGTGGTCCCCGTCCACCGGAGAGCGAGCTGACCTGGATGGATGACCCGGGCTGCGCAGCCTGCGAAACGGACTATGCACCGATGTTCGCCCGGGTCGGTGAGTACGATACTGCGATCGAGATTCTTCATCGGGCGTATGAGAGGGGCGGGTCTGCGTTGTTTTACATTATCGATCCCATCGGTCGTGATGCGTGGCCGGATGCGGTGCGCCGCCACCCGCGTTTCCATGCCTTCTGGCAGCTGCAGGGTATGCCCGAGCTGGCGGTGATTCTGCGTGCCAACGGCATCACCGGCGGCTTGCCCCTGCCGATGGGGCAGGGCGAGGGCTCAGATACACTGTGAGCGAAGCGGGCTAGGCTGTTGTAATCGGGAGCGGCTGACCGTCGTCGGCCACATTCACAAAAGTGATCTTGGTGACGAATAGTGGTGATCGGGTGCCCGCCAGCTTTTCGCCGATGACATCGATGGAGTAAGTCACCGAGGTGTTGCCCTTGCGCACGAGGTTTACGTCGAAGCAGAGCAGCTCGCCGGGATGGATCGGGTTCTTGAAGTTGACCTCGCTCAGCGACACCGTGACCAGGCGGTTGCCGGGATACTCCAGGCTGGCCGTGATGTAGGCCGACTCGTCCACCCACTTCAGCAGGTTGCCCCCAAACAGGTAGCCCTGGTCATTGAGGAATTCGGGTAAAACCAGTTTGCGGTGTTCCAATTCAAGCTCCTTGGCGCCTTTGCGCAGGATGGGTTCCTGGATGTTCCTGTTAACGGAGTCTCGCAGCTTGCCAGAACCGACAGGCTCATGCAGCTTGAGGACGCCTGAGTGCTGTGTTGGCGCCCGCCAGGCGAAAATGGCGCGTGCTGTAGCCGCTTCTTTGAGTGGCAATAGCCGCGCCAGCAACTCCGGCATGGTCTAACCGCTACCCGCAACCTCCTTCTGCGACGCTATCGCGCCCGACCTGCCAGATGCCATCTTTGCGTTGCATACCGCGCCCTTCGATGTTGGTACGCTGGCCGCACTCCCGGATGGAATGATGGCAGGTCGTATGCGTATCGACGTCACGTTATCCGGCGCGGGAGACCTGGGTAAAGCCGAAGAGGAAGTGAGAAACGTAATATCGGCGAATGGGAGTATTACTCCGGGAACGATGCTGTCCTTTCAAACGCAGCCTTTTGTCTTTATCGATATCATTCCTCAATCCCGCGGGCAAAGTGAACAGAGTGTCGTCAGTGCCATGGTGATGTCAGCAGAGCTGGCCGAACGTCCCAAGGTGAAAGAGAAGCTGAAACGTTCACTCGAGTCGCTCGATTAGGTTGCTCCGGGTCACGCGTACCAGACGAGAAGCGCGGCATGCCAACGGGTTATGGCTCGGGTTCGGCCAGATAATCTGCCAAAGATTTTCTGTACTTTTTCTCCGTTTTCGATGTACCAGCAGGCTTGGCTGGGGCATCTTTGTTCGTATGAAAATCAGGTTCTCAAAGTTCGCCGGAGCGTTCGCGCTAGCTTGGCTTGTGAGCGGCGCCGCGCCATCGATTGCGCAAGCGGGAGAGGCGAGCGCTGAGCCTGCGATAGCGGAGGCGGCGCCTGACCTGAGCTTTGAGGAAGAGAACCAAAGCGTGTTCAGCTTACCGTTGACGGACTCTGACGACGCCTTCAAAGCCCGTCTCTGGGCGGCACACCTACTGGAGAGCTCACCTCGGGGCCCGATCGTTCCCGGGGACCTCGACGGAATAAGCGGGTTGCAGATGACCGGGCCTCGCCAGGAGCGCTCGGTCGGTATCCAGCTTGAATTCAATTTCTGATTACCACTGACTGCAGACTCGTAGTCGTCCCCGCCAGATAACGCGGTCAGCGCGATTATTCACTGCTGAGCTGCCGAACGGTAGTACCCCGGCGAAAACTGAACAGTCTCACCGCGCATCCATACGTGTTCCTGGAGGTCTTCAAGCCCGGCGACTGGCGTGTGTACCGCGGATCATAGTAACACCCGGGGTCGCTAGCCGTTGTCCACTTATTGCCCAGTGTAACTGCCGCAACGACTTCTCGGGCGTCGCCGTTTAACCGCTCGAACCAGACCTGTTCATTCCGCTACCTGCGGGCGGCCAACGACCCCGCCGGCCGGGGTCCGCTGCTGCCTTGGGTGTTGGCGACATAGGCGCCTGCTTCAGGGTAGGCGTGAGGCGCTCGCAGGTAGCGAGCGTTTTTGTCAGCCTGATGCGTCATCCGCGCTGGCCCGAAAGCTGGACGACACACTTCTCAGCTGCTAGGTTATATCGTGTTCAATCGGCCAAAACCCGCACTTTGAGGCTGCCGCTGGCGTTATTGAATGGCGCCTCGTCATCCCCCACCCTGAGGACACGTAATGCGACGCTCACTGCTCAAAATTCTGGTTCCCTGCCTATTACTGGCAGTTAGCGGTGCTGCACATAGCACATTGATAACTGCCTTCGCGGATCTTGACTATGCTCAAGAGGTCGCGCCGAGCAACCCGACGCCCAGCTCCGCGACAGGGACCGCCAGGTTGGTGTTTGACACGACCACAGGCCTGCTTGACCTCTCCGCTACGATTACGGGCATTTCATTGGCCGACGTCACCTTCCCGGGCGGCGGCCTCGCCTTTGGGGCTGCGGGTCCGTTCCATATACACCAGGCGGCTGTCGGCGCGAATGGTCCGATTGTTGTGCCGTTCAGCGCTCAGAGTTTCTTCACCGACACAGGGGGTGGTCTTGCAATTTCGGCGATGGGCGTGGGTTTTGATGCAGCGCTGGTTGCACCGCTCCGCGCGGGCGAACTCTATCTCAACCTGCATTCGCTTTCCTACGGTTCGGGGGAGATTCGAGGACAACTCGCGGTTCCGGAACCCGGCGTAAGCGCGCTTTTGAGCATCGGCCTGCTCGGCCTCGTTTTCAGTCGTCGCAGGCGCTTGCAGTAGTTCAGCGGCAAGCACTCACGGTCCCGGGGCTGCGGCACCTGCAGCAACAAGGCGCTGAGCCTTGACTGTTAGTCATAAACCATCGGCATGGCCAACCAATCCGGACTGCGTTAGTACGGGGCCGCCTCGGGGTACGGACCGCACTCCGCCACCATGGTGGCACTCATCGGCACGGTAAAGGCCTCAGCCGTGGCTTCGAAGCCGTTCGCCATTAACAGTTCCACTGTCACGTCAATCGTCATATCCTTCAACTGCTGAGCCAGCTTGTGTATCCGCTCGTTGTGTAAATCGCCAAATTTGCATTCGAGAGGACAAGCGTGTGGCATAGCGCTTCAAACCATCGTGAGACTACAGCAACAATG
This sequence comes from uncultured Gammaproteobacteria bacterium, assembly GCA_963753815.1. Classification (GTDB taxonomy): domain Bacteria; phylum Pseudomonadota; class Gammaproteobacteria; order Pseudomonadales; family Halieaceae; genus CAVWDU01. Next base: position 137,733 of record CAVWDU010000003.1, on the reverse strand, counting down.
GTGTAGTGCCTCGGTAGGAAATAGCTGGTTAATCTGGAGATGAGTGTGAGCGCGACTATCGACGTCTATTTTTCTTTCCGCAGCCCCTATTCCTACCTCGTTACACCCGACCTTTTTCGGTTGCGCGACGACTACGATGTTGAGCTGCATCTGCGGCCCGTTTTACCGATCGCACTACGCACCAAAAAAACGCTATTCGCCGGTGACAAAAAGCCGATTATGTACATCCTGACTGATGTACCGCGGCGAGCGGAGTTTCTGGGTATGACATTCGGTTTCCCATCGCCGGACCCGATCGTCCAGGACATGGAGACCTTCGAGGTCGCCGAGGAGCAACCCTATATCTATCGCCTTACCGGCCTCGGTGTGGAAGCGGAGCGCCGCGGCAAGGGTATCGAACTGGCTTATCATGTCTCGCATCTCATCTGGGGCGGTGAGCCGGGATGGAACGAGGGCGATCGGCTGGCCGAGGCGGTCGCGAAGGCAGGGCTGGATCTCGCAGAGATGGAAACGGCCCTTTCCAGTTACGACCCGATGGCTGATGTAGAGGCCAACCAGGCATCCCTCGACGCGGCCGGGCACTGGGGTGTGCCGACGATGGTCTTCCAGGGCGAGCCGTTTTTTGGCCAGGACAGGGTAGACACCCTACGCTGGCGTCTGGATAAAGCCGGCGTGCAGAAGCGCTAGTCCGCTTCGCTGACCTCTGGTCACAGTAACCCAGCCGCCTGGAGCCTCGGGATCTCTATGGCCGGGCAGCGATCGACCACCATGGGCATGTCGTGCTCGGCCGCGAGCCGCTCGGCCGATGCGTTGACCACGCCCAACTGGGTCCACACCAGGCCGGCGCGGATGTCGATCGCCTCGGTAACCACCCCGGGCAGGAAATCAGGGTGACGAAACACGTCCACCATATCGATGGGCTCCGGTAAGCTGGCGAGGTCAGGATAAACCTGCCGGCCCAGCAGAACCTGGCCCGCCAGCCCCGGATTGACGGGGTACACATCGAAGCCATGCTCCAGCAGGAACCGTGTCACCCGGTGGCTGGGCCGCGCGGGATTGGCGCTGAAACCCACTACCGCAATTCTGGTCACCTTCTTGAATAGGGCGGCCAGGGCGCTGTCATCCAGCGGCTTTACAGCCCCTGCCATCGAGGCTCCCGTTTGCCGAAAAAGGCATCGACGCCTTCTTCGCACTCGGCCGTCGTCATGGCGCCGAGCATGGCGCAGCTGGCTTCCTTGTAGGCTTGGCGGATAGGCTGTTCGATCTGGGCGTAGAAGGCCGCCTTGCCCTCGGCGATGCCCACGGCAGATTTGGCGGCGATGCGCTGGGCCAGCGCCTCGACTTCGTCTGTCAGCCGGTCGGCGGGCACGCTGCGGTTGAGCAGGCCGAAGCGGACCGCATCCTCTGCCGAGAACATGTCGCCGGTGAGCGCCATCTCCATGGCATGCTTGCGGTGCATGTTGCGGCCGATGCCAACCAGCGGCGTGGTGCAAAAGGAGCCGATGTTGACGCCTGGCGTGCAGAAATGCGCATCGTCCGTCGACAGCGCGAGGTCACACATGGAGATCAACTGACAGCCCGCGGCGCTGGCTGTCCCCTGCACCGCGGCGATGATCGGCTTTGGCGATGCCACGATGGCCAGCATCATCTCGGCGCAGGCGTCGAGTACCGTGTTCACCCGCTTTTCGGTGTCCGGCTCCAGACCCTCGCGGCGGCCAGTCATCTCCTTGAGGTCGTGGCCGGCTGAAAATATCGGCCCCTTCCCGGTGATGACGATCACCCGCACCGCCTCGTCTGCCTCGGCATTGCGCAACCCCTGGTGCAGGGCCGCAATCATTGCAGAGGAGAGCGGGTTGCGCTGCGCCGGCCGGTTAAGGGTGAGCCAGAGCACGTGGCCGGACATGTGATCCAGCACGTAGGGAGAATCCGAATTTGCCATAGTGATCCCTCTAAGTCAGGATAAGCCTGAGTTGACCTGGCCGCAGCGCTTATGCGGTTGATCATCCGTATAGTCCACGGAATCTGTGGCCACCATCTCACGCATCACGCCCTCGTCCGTGGTGCAAGACAAGAGAAACAGTGACCGGCACCTTCGCAGGCGCTGCCGCCATTCTACGCGAAATTCACCCCGGCTCGCACTGACCTGCGCACGGTGTGTCGATCTTGTGCTGCAGTTGCTGGTGACTGCCGGCACTTGTAAAGCTGTCAGCAATACCTTATCTTTAATGAGAATGAGTCTTATTCAGTATGAGGGCATTACGTGAAGCTTACAGCCGCTCTGATGGCGATAGTCCTTTCATTTAGTTTTGCGTCGGGTGCGATTGCCGCCGAACGCTACGATCATCACCAGGGCGCCACCGCCGACACCGTCGAGGAAGCGCTGAGCAACCTGGAAACGTACAATGAGGAGCTCGAGTCTATCCTGGCCAAAGACCAGCTTAGCGATGCGGACATGGGCAGAATTCACCGGATCAGTTACACCCTGGAAAACGCCCTGGGGCGCATAGAAGAAGAACTCGAGGACGCCGCCGCCAGCCTGGAGGAGTTACATTTGGGCTCGGAACAACTGCAGCGCGATCGCGCACAGGAAAACGGCCGGGATTATCTCGATCACAGCCGTCGGCTTATCGCGCGTTAGAGGCGACATTCACTCCCGACACCACATCGCTGCTGGCCCAGGGGTGATCGAACCAGTAGCGGTGTCCGGTGATATCGAAGCCGCGCCCTTCCCAGTCCCGCGACCGACAGATTGACCACATCCGGCCGCTGTTGCCGGCGGGAATATTCGCTCAGGTCCGACCAGCTCAGCTGTGGACTGCCGAATCCGATCAGGCTCATTCCCAGGGAAATCTCGTCGCTCTCATCATTGGTGTAGTCGATGCGCTGCCCGAATTGGGCCTGAAGCTCAGTGAGTCAGCCTGAGGGCGATGTAGGCGAGGTAAATGGCAAGAAGAAGGAGCGCCTCCGGCATCTTGATACCCCGCGGCGAAACGTACAGGAAGGACAGCACAAGAACGGTCACCAGGGCCAGCACGGCGATATCGACAGAAATCACTTCAGGCGGAACCGCCAGAGGGTAAATCGCCGCGCCGACGCCGGGAACCAGCAACGTATCCAGCACGTTACTGCCCATCAGGTTACCGACCGAGAGCCCACCCCTACCTCGCCACAGGGCCACCAGCGACACACTCAGCTCCGGCAGCGAACTGCCCAAGCCAATAATCACAGCGGACACGCTAAGCTGACTCAAGCCTATGTAACCCGCAAAGCCTACCGCATGGGTCACGGTCAACTCCGCCGCGCCGATCAACAACACGAATCCCGCCAGCAGCAAGACCATATCCCTGGCGACGGAGTGCTTGGGCGACTGTACATGGCCAGGCTGGGGCGGGCCCCGCCACAGTGCCAGGGACAGGAGATAGGCAGCGTAACAACCTATCAACAGCAACCCCTGCGTTCTTGATACCACGCCACCCTGCGAGAAAGCGGCCAGTACCGCAAGACCGCCCACCAGGAATACGCTATTGCGAATACCCAGACGAAAAGGCCTCGGGTCGAATCCGAAACACCCGGCCACGCCGAACACGAGGGCGAACTGTCCGATGCAGCTGCCTACCGCGCTGCCAATGACGATACCGCTGTAGTCCTCCCCGGCCAGGCTGTGGAGAGAGGCGTGGGCGGCAACGAAGATCTCCGGCAGGTCGGTACCGATTGCCAGCACCGCCATGCCGATAAAGGCATCGGACAGGCGGGTGCGGTCGGACAGTGAAATCGCGGCGCCAATCAACAGGTCGGATCCGATCCAGAGACCCGCGAGGCCTGCCACCAACAACAGAAGATCGAGCACTGCCTAATCGCCCCTGGCCTGACCGGGGGGCTCACGAACTGGTGGGCGATCTTGCTGCGCAACCATCCTCAACTCTCTATTCAGCTCGAATGACAACAAGCATAGCCCGGTATCCCGATTTAGCCGTAAGCGGATTGCCAGGCCACTAACAACCACACCATGCCGGCGCGGATGTCGATTGCCTCGGCAACAACGCCGGGCAGAAAATCGGGGTTGCGAAACAAGTCCACCATATCGATGGGTACCGGTACCCTGGCGAGGTCAGGATAGACCTGCCGGCCCAGCATAACCCGATCCGCCAGCCCCGGATTGACCGGGTACACATCGAAGCCATGCTCCAGCAGGAACCGTGTCACCCGGTTGCTGGGGCGCGCGGGATTGGCGCTGAAACCCACTACCGCGATGCTGCTCACATCCCTGAATTAAGGCGGCCAGGGCGCTGTCATCCAGCGGATTTACAGCCCCTGCCATCGCGGCTCCCGTTTGCCGAAAAAGGCATCGACGCCTTCGTCGCACTCTGCCGTCGTCAGGGCGCCGAGCATGGCGCAACTGGCATCCCTGTTGCGACAAAGCCGGACTAGAGAGGTCATTCAACAGGTGCTATTATCGGACCTGTTTAAATAGCCTCAGGATCCGGGCATGAGTACAAAGTTCTCCGAAGATGTGATCCCGCTGACTGACCTGAAGGCCAACCCCGGCCGTGTTGTCAAGCATGCGACCGACGCGCACCGCCCTGTGTTGCTCACGAGCCGCGGACGGGGCGTGGCCGTAGTGCAATCGGTGAATGACTACGAGGCGGCCGAGGAGGAACGCGCATTCATGCGCGCGGTCGTTACCGGCCTCGCCGACCTCGAGGCGGGCCGCGAGCTGTCGCTCGCAGAAGCCAAGGCCCGGCTTGGCCTCAAGTAGCGAATGGCCAAGGTCGCCATCCGGTTCGCCGAATCCGCACTGGTCGACCTGGAGTCAATACGGGCGTGGTACGCCGAACAGGACGTGCCCGAGGTGGGCGAGCGCTTGCTGGGCGAAGTCGTCGCACGCATCGAGGCACTGGCTGATCATCCAGACATGGGGCGTATCCCCGAGTTCGACCAGCCCTTTCTGCGCGAACTGATCCAACCGCCGTTTCGCATCGTTTATCGGCGCGACCCGAAGCACGTGCTGTCTCGGTTTGGCGGAGCGAGCGCCTGCTGGACATAGATGATGAAGTCACCACCTGAGATGCGCTGGTCGTTAACTTCTATACAGGGCACCTCTCAACAATGGCAATGCGCTCAGCGGAGCTTTCAGTCAAACCCGCACTCGGCGTGCCGCTTTTCGACAGGCTGCCAGCCTGCCTTCAAAAGTGCGCCTTGATTGCGAATCTGCGTGGGAGCCTGAGCGCATTGCCATTGTTCAGAGGTGCCCTGGATTCCGGCCGGTTCTATCAATCCCCTGAAACTTGCAATGCGTCGAGAGGCAGCCATTGCTATCGGATGCAGGCAATGCCATCATGTGCTAGCATTTTCTTCGTTCCTTCCTCGCAACGCACCGGAGACGACCATGGCCAGCCTGAGTGTCAGAAAACTCGATGACGATACACTGTCGCGCTTGCGGATTCGTGCCGCACAGCACGGGGTATCGATGGAGGAAGAGGCGCGGCGCATTCTTAAGGATGCGGTCGGCGCACCGGAACACCTCGGTGATCTCGCGCTTCGGATCTTCGGCCCCAAGCACGGTATTGATATCCAGCCACCAGAAAGGACACCTCATGAGCCACTGGACCTGTCCGAATGATTTTGTTGGACACGAACGTGGTTTCAGAGGTAATGAAAACCCACCCATCGGACGTTGTCGTAGCCTGGTTGAACGATCAGGCTGCAGAGAAGCTTTTCGTTTCCGCGATCACTATCGGCGAGGTTGGTTACGGCCTGCATATCTTGCCAGAGGGTAAACGTCGATCAGGGCTCCGAGAACGATTCGAACGATTCGTTGCTTTGGCCTTCGACCAACGCGTACTTGCCTACGATGAATCTGCAGCCCGGCTTTATGGGGAGCTAATGGGAGATCGCAAAGAACTTGGACTTCCGATGAGCGTTCCTGATGGGCAGATCGCCGCGATAGCTCGACTCAACCATTTGGCGATAGCGACTCGGAATGTCCTGGACTTCGAGCACTGCGGTATCGAAGTCATCAATCCTTTTGGATTGTGAAAACTCCGCTGGCGAGAAAAAGAAAAAAATACGTACAAATTGGTGGAGGCGGCGGGAGTTGAACCGAAGGTATTTCTCTTACCATCAACAGCCACAAAAGCATCACGGATTGATCTGGAAGAACTGTTCCTCAAACTGGGCTTTTTGCCGTCATCATACTATCGGTGTACTTGCCGTTGCGGGAGTTGTCTGCAAGTAAGACTTCAAAACCAGTTCGCTGCGGGCAGCCTTGTACGATTTAAGGTAAGGATGAATCTGTTGAAGTAGCTGGAGCGCCTGACGGTTGTATACGGCGTAGGCATAGCTATGCGAGTGATTGGGCTTCGATTTCCGTTTATTCGTGATCTTGCCCACGCCGATTGATTCAAGTACGTATTCGAGAAGTTGAATCTCGGTACTGCTGATACTTACGGCAAGCTGCCGGTTCTCGTTGGCGTGTTTTCTGGTCAGCGTTATGGTGCCCTCACCGTCTACCAAACCGGCGATATAGGCGGCGGCTTCGACTGAGAGGGCGTTAGCGGTTCTATATCGAGTTATCCATGACCCATACTCCCGCCCCGGTCAGACCGGGGCGGGTGAATTGGTGGAGGCGGCGGGACAGCTTATCCATGCCTTTCGACATGGGCTGGACTATTCCTTCACCTGCCATGATCTGGCAGGGGAGGGCGTGTTGTGGGCTTGCGCCCACCCTAGTACTCCCTGGGTTTCCCGTTAGGAGCCTATGAGTCTCTAGCCGGCTTACTGGTTTCCCATTCACCGGACGGCGTTGGCGTAGGGCTGTGCCCCGTAGCGTTCACCGTATGAGCCCTCTGTTTCCAATGGGGATCACTCCCCATGGCGACCATTTGTTAATCGAACCCGCGTCCGCCAGTACTCTGCCTTCGGCTCTACATGCTTAGATTCCGTTTATTGATTTAGCCTTCTACAGCCCAACGGGCAGGACGTAGTTGGCGATCCTGGTAAATGTTTAGCAGATCCACCCCAGGCGAGTTTCACAGCGATCCAGTTCTGTATGACAGTCAATAGCGCGGGGCTGGAACCTTGCTAAAGACCGCTAGGGCCGAAGCCACTAGATGAGGTCGAGTGACCGCTTACGCGGCCAGCGCTACCTCGTAGTTGTCGTCATTGGCAACTAGTAGTTTGCAGCTTTGGATTAACGTGATTCGCTACCATCACGGCATGCACCTAAGGGTTCGTTACCGTCGTCGAATCCGGATCGCCCCCAGATTGCGAGTATACACCAAAGCCGGGTGCGCTGGCCCGAGGTTTTCGGGGATGACTGCGCGCCGGTGGATTTGGCCATTTCGCAGGGAGTTAGACAGAAAAACTGCCAGAAGTTCCCTGTCAGGCTGGTTCAGGGCGGTTCACGGGGGAGGTCAGGGCAGTTCAGGGTACGCCGGAACAGGTCGAGGCAGGGGAGCCGAGGGCTGCGCTATTGCTTCACATTGTCACGGATCACCCGCTGTTTCTGGCGGTTCCAGTCGCGGTCGCGCTCGGTGTCGCGCTTGTCGTGGCTCTGTTTGCCGGCGGCCAGGGCGATGCTGGCCTTGACCAGGTGGCCCTTCCAGTACAGGCGGGTGCACACACAGGTCTGGCCCTTCTTGGAGACGGCGTCAAGGATCTTCGCCAGCTCCCGCTTGTTGAGCAGCAACTTGCGGGTGCGGGTGGGGTCGGCGACCACGTGGGTGGAGGCGGTGTCCAGCGGGGTGATCTGCGAGCCCAGCAGCCAGGCCTCGCCGTCCTTCATCAACACGTAGGAGTCGGTGAGCTGGGCCTTGCCCATGCGCAGGGCCTTGACCTCCCAGCCGAGCAGGGCGACGCCGGCCTCGAAGGTCTCCAGCAGCTGGTAGTCGAACCGTGCCCGCTTGTTCTGGGCGATCACGTTGTCCGGGGTTTTATGCTTCTTCTTTGACATGCGGCGCATTATACGGGGAAGCCCTGTCGGTAACAGGCGAATCGTGTGTTTTTCTGGGGCGCTCTGGTATCGTGGCCGGCACAGCGGCACGTAGGTAAAGCTGCGCAATAGCAACCAAATCGAACGGCAAGGTACACGCAGGCGTGAGCGAAGAGGATTGGATCGAGGTGGAGGTGGCCTATGCCCTCCCGCAGAAGCAGGCCATCATCCCGCTGCAGGTGAAGGCCGGTACCACGGCGCTGGAAGCGGCGCGGCTCTCGGGCGTTACCGACAAGTTCGAGGGCATAGACCTCGACAACGCCAAGCTGGGTATATTCGGCAAGCTTGTGTCGCCCCAGCAGGTATTGAACGAGGGCGAGCGGGTGGAGATTTATCGCCCTCTGATCGCAGACCCGAAAGAGGTGCGCAAGGCGCGGGCGGCGAGGGCGAAGGCTAAGCGCGCCGGGTGAACGGGCGCCCCTGCGTGACCGGCCCCGTTACAGCAATTCGATCAGAGCTGCGGGTTCTGCCCCGGGGGAATGTCTGCGGCCGCGGGGTCGTTCACCATCGGCGTGGGGTCCAGTGCTTCCTCGAGCGTCTCGCCCAAGCCCGGCGTCAATCCGCCCGGCGGCAGCGCCTCGCCGGTCGGTTCTGGCTCGGTGCCTGTGCCCGGTGGGTCGAAAGTGCCCGTGAAGTGCGTATACGAGTCACCCTCGAAATGCACGCTGAGGCGGGCTTCGTCGAGAATGTCGAGGCCGTTGCGCACCACGTAGATGTAATCCCAGCGATCCCTGTTGAACGGGTCTTCCACCAGCGGCGTGCCCAGGATGAAGCGCACCTGCCGGCGGCTCATGCCCGGCCGCAACTGGTCCACCAGTTCCTGGTTGATGATGTTCCCCTGCTCGATATTGATGCGATACACGCCCGGGAACCCCACCATGCCACAGGCGGTGAGGCTCGTTAGTGCCAACAGGACGAACAGGGTTCGCATCGGGGTGAAACTTCCACTTCGGGGTACGGGGTGGCATCATACCTCCACGGAAGTGACCAGAGAACCCCCCAGGACATGCCGGACGAAAACCAGGAACTGCGGCGCGCCGGTTTGAAGGTGACCCTGCCGCGGGTCAAAATCCTGCAGTTGCTCGAGTCCGCGGGGGATGACGCGCGGCACCTGAGCGCCGAGGACGTGTATCGCTCGCTACTGGATAGCGGTGAGGACGTGGGTCTGGCCACGGTCTACCGCGTGCTCACCCAGTTCGAGGGCGCGGGCCTGGTCACCCGTCACAACTTCGAAACCGGCCACTCCGTGTTCGAGCTGGCCAAGGGTGAGCACCACGATCACATGGTGTGCATGGAGTCCGGCGACGTCATCGAATTCACCGACGACGTGATCGAGAAGCGCCAGCACGCCATCGCCACCGAGCACGGCTACGAGCTGGTCGATCACTCCCTGGTACTCTACGTTCGCAAGAAAGAAGGCTGATCCCGCGCCCGTGGGCGACCTGCTTGTCAGGCGCCAGCTTCTCATTTTCCCGCAATACGATCCGCGTTGCCTGACAGCCTGTCGGCAGACCGCCGCTCATGCCCGGACTGATGTGGTCACCCGCGCGGCCTGTCCGCAGTTGCCCAGGTAAGTCCCTGCTATATTGGAAGCAGACTCTGCAAGCGACACAGGATGTAAGCGCCCATGGTTTTTCGATCCCTGCCCGCGATATGGGCGGTTCCCCTGGTGCTGGCGCTGTCCGCCTGCGAAAAAGACCAACCCCCGGCGGGCGCGGAGGCCGCCGATGCGATGGCGGCTGCAGGGCGGGGCCGCTGCAAGTGCCGTCGATGCCCCTGACGAACCGCCGGCCCCTGTGGCCTATTCGCCGTATGCCACGGGCGGCGACCCGGGCAAGCCGCTGTCGACGGGTCGGCCCGGCTACCTCGGCGGGGACGATGGCCGCCGTTCGCTGTATTTCGGGGACACCCACCTGCATACGAGTTACTCGGCGGATGCCGCCTTTGTCGGCAACACGCTGCCGCCGGAGGAGGCCTATCGCGTCGCCCGCGGCGAAGAGGTGGTATCGAGTACCGGTGTGCCGGCGCGCCTGGTTGCACCGCTGGATTTCGTGGTGGTCGCCGATCACGCCGAAAACCTCGGCCTTGCGCCCCTCGCGGCCGCCGGCGACGAAAGCCTGCAGGACTCCGAATTCGGCCGCCTGGCGATCGACCTGATGAGCAAGGGTGACGGGCCCGCCCTGTTCGATGCCTGGCGCCAGTCCCGGGCCACGGTGGGCGACCCGATGAAGGGCGATATCCGGCCGTTGAGATCGGGCTGGGAACATATCGTGAAGACCGCCGAGGCGGCGAATACCCCGGGCGAGTTTACGGCGTTCATCGGCTTCGAGTGGACCTCGGTGCCCCAGGGCCGCAACCTGCACCGCAACGTGGTGATGCGCGGCAACGCCGAGGCGGCGCTGCAGGTACTGCCTTTCAGCGACTACGACTCCCAGGATGCCGAGGACCTGTGGGCCTGGATGGCCGACTACGAAGACAAAACGGGGGACCGGGTGCTCGCCATTCCCCACAACGGCAATCTCTCCAACGGCCTGATGTTCGACGACGTCACCTTCACCTCGAAGGAGCCGATCAGCGCTGACTACGCGGCCCGCCGCCAGCGCTGGGAGCCGCTGTACGAAGTGACCCAGATGAAGGGTGACGGCGAGGCCCATCCGAGCCTCTCTCCCGGCGACGAGTTCGCCGACTTCGAAACCTGGGATATCGGCGGCATCAACTCCACCCAACCGAAAACGCCGGACATGCTGCCCCGGGAATACGCACGCACCGCCCTGGCCCGTGGTATGCAATACGAGGCAGAATTGGGCACCAATCCATTCAAGTTCGGCCTGGTGGGCTCGACCGACGCCCACACCTCGATCCCCGGCACCCGGGAGGACAATTTCTTCGGCAAGGTCACGCCGGTTGAGCCGGCCAATTCCCACGAGCGTTTCTTCGAGCTGGTGGCTGGCCGGCGACCCAGCCCGGATGGTCTCGACCTCAAGGTCTACGCCTGGCAGACCTCGGCCTCAGGGCTTGTGGGGGTATGGGCCGAAGAGAATACGCGCCAGGCCCTGTGGAATGCCATGAAGCGGCGCGAGGTGTTCGCCACCACCGGCACCCGCATACAGGTGCGTTTATTCGCGGGTTTCGATCTCGGTGAAGACGACCTCAAGCGCTCGACCGAGCCGGATAGTCTCTACGGCCGCGCGGTACCCATGGGAGGCGACCTCCCGGCGGCGGCGGAGACGGCGCCCGGTTTCGTGGTGCAGGCCCTGCGCGACCCCAACGGCGCCAATCTCGACCGCCTGCAACTGGTAAAGGGCTGGATCGATGCGGCCGGCGAGCGTCGGGAACGCGTCTACGACCTCGCGGTCTCCGGCGACCGCATCATCGCCGAGGACGGGCGCTGCCTGACACCGGTGGGTAACACCGTGGACGAGGCCACCGCCAGCTACAGCAACGATATCGGTGCGGCGGCCCTGTCCGCGTACTGGCAGGACCCGGATTTCGACCCCGCCGAGCGCGCTTTTTATTACGCGCGGGTGCTGGAAATTCCCACCCCGCGGTGGACCACCTTCGACGCGCTGATCTACGACCGGGAAATCCCCGAGGGTGCGCCGGTCAGTATCCAGGAGCGGGCCTACACCTCACCGGTGTGGTACACACCGCCGTTGTAGACCGGCGAGGCAGCTGGCCGCGAACACGACAAATAATCAGCCAGTGGGGCGTACTACACGCCCGCCAGCATCTCCCGGGCGTGGGCGAGGGACTGTTTGGTGATCTTCACGCCACCCAGCATGCGGGCGATCTCGCGTGTCTTGCCCTCGTCGTCGAGGCGCTCCATGGTCGTCTGCACGCTGTCGGCCGCGCTGGTCTTGCTGACCTGCAGGTGATCGTGGCCCTGGGCCGCCACCTGGGGCAGGTGGGTTACGCACAGCACCTGGGCGCGCTCTGATAACCGGCGAAGGAGTGTGCCCACCACCTCGGCCACCGCGCCGCCAATGCCCACGTCGACCTCGTCAAACACCATGCAGGAGAGCGCGTCGCTCTGCGCCGTTACTACCTGGATGGCGAGGCTGACGCGGCTGAGTTCGCCGCCTGAGGCGATCTTCCCGAGCGGCTGGGTCGGGCTGCCCGGGTTGGTGCTGATCAGGAACTCCACTTCCTCGCCGCCGTGGGGGTGCGGGTCGTCCGTTTCGCGCGGCGTGAGCGCCACCTCCAGCCGGCACTGCTCCATGGCGAGCGTGGCGAGAATCTTGCCCGCCTCGCGCGCCAGCTTCTTGCCGGCCCGTGCACGCTGCTTGCCCAGCTTTGCTGCATCGGTACGGTAGCGCTCGGCCAGCTCCGCTGCGAGGGAGCGCAATTGCTCGATGCGCTCGCCGCTGCCGGTCACGCCCTGCAGTTCTTCCCGCAGACTGTCCGCCAGCCCGGGCACGGCCTCGGGGTTGACCCGGTGCTTGCGGGCCACCGCATAGATGCTATCCAGTCGCTCGCGCACCTCCGCCAGGCGTTGCGGGTCGACTTCCACCCCATCCAGGTAGTGGCGCAGTTCATCCCGGGCCTCGCTGAGGGCGATGGCGGCGCCGTCGATCAGCTCGCGCAGGGCGTCCGCCTGCTCGCCGGGGTGCAGATCCGGCTGGAGTACGCGCAGTGCCTGGCCGGCGCCTTCGCCGTGTTGCTCGCAAAGGTCCTGGGCACTCTGGGCCGAGGCCAGTATCTCGTCGGCGTTCTCCAGCCGTTGCAGCTCGGTTTCGAGCGCTTCCACCTCGCCGGCCGTCACCTCGAGCTGGTCCAGCTCCTCTACCTGGTAGGCGAGCAACTGCGCCCGGGCGGTCTGTTCGTCGTGGGCGCCGGTCAGCTCGCCCAGCTCACGCTCGGTGCGCAACCACTCCGAGGCCGTTTCTTCCACCGAGCGCGCCAGCTTGGCATGACCGGCGTAGGCATCGAGCAGCGCCCGCTGCACCGGTTTGCGCAACAGCGACTGGTGGGCGTGCTGGCTGTGGATATCGATCAGCAGTGCGCCCAGTTGCGCGCAGTCCTGCAGCGTCGAAGGGCTGCCGTTGATGTAGGCGCGGCTGCGGCCGTCCGTGGTGACTACCCGGCGCAGGATCACGCTCTCGTCCGCGCCCGCGTCGAGCAGGTCGCGGGCGGCCAGCCAGGCGCGGGCCGCGGGGGCGGCGTCGAGGTCGAAGGTGGCGTTGACCTCGGCGCGTTCGCAGCCGGGGCGGACCGTCTTCGGGTCCGCGCGGTCGCCGAGACAGAGCCCGAGTGCGCCGAGCATGATCGATTTGCCGGCGCCGGTCTCGCCGGTGATGACGGTCATCCCCGGCCCGAACTCCGCCTCCAGCGCAGAGACGATCGCGTAATTGGTAACCGTGATGTGGGAGAGCATGCGGCGGTCCGGGTGGGTTTTGCCCCTTATACCGCAAGAACCCGGCCCGATAAACAGACATCTTTGCCGCCGGTGCCTCGCCCCGTTTCGTGACCGGGTTACCGCCAGGCTGCCTTGAAGCGATTGGCCATGTGTTTTTTGCCGCCGGGTGTGGTAAAAATCCCGCAGGTCTACAGGTTGTCGGAGCGCCATGAGCGAACAGGACATTTCAGATCGGGCGCGGGTCGTGCTCAAGGCCATCATCGAGCGGCACATCCGCGACGGCCAGCCGGTGGGGTCGCGCACGGTGCAGGAAGCCGCCGGCCTGCCGGTGAGTGCGGCTACCATCCGCAACGTGATGTCGGACCTCGAGGAGCGCGGCCTGCTGCACTCGCCCCACACCTCCGCCGGGCGCGTGCCTACCGCCATGGGATACCGGCTGTTCGTCGACAACCTGCTGCAGGTGCGGCCCCTCGGCGAGGACGCGCTGGCGATCATGCGCCATGAGCTCAACCCGGATAAATCCGCCACCGAGCTGGTGCAGTCGGCGTCCACGCTGCTCTCCAGCATCAGCGCCCAGGCCGGGGTGGTCACGGTGCCGCGCCAGGAGGCCGGGCAGTTGCGCCAGGTGGAGTTTCTCCCGTTGTCGGGCGACCGGGTGCTGGTCATCCTCGTGGTCAATGAACGCGAGGTGCAGAACCGCATCATTCACACCCGGCGGCCGTTCACCGAGGCCGAACTGCGCGACGCCGCCAACCTGGTCAACCAGCGCTTTGCCGGCCACCCGCTGGACGTGGTTCAGCAGGCGCTGCTGCGCGAAATGGAGGAGGCCCGCGCCCAGATCGACAGCTACCTGGAGGCGGCGCTGGAGCTGGCCAGCAATGCCCTCGACCCGGAGCCGGAGTCCGGCGACGGCTACGTGGTGGCCGGCGAATCCCAGCTGCTGGGCAATGCCACCGCCGAGGAGATGAGCAAGCTACGGGAGCTGTTCGACGCCTTCGAGCGCAAGCAGGACCTGTTGCACCTGCTGGAACGCTGCTCCCGGGCCAGCGGTATCCAGATTTTTATCGGTGAGGAGGCCGGCTACGAGGTATTGGGCGATTACAGCGTGATCACCTCGCCCTACACCGATGGCGGCAGCATCCTCGGGGTGTTGGGGGTCATCGGCCCCACCCGCATGGCCTACGAACGGGTGATTCCCATCGTCGACGTTACCGCCCGCATGCTGAGTTCGGCCCTGTCCCACTGAACTGACTGCACGAGCGCTGAGTGGTGCCGGGAGCATCCCGGAGCCTGTCGCGGGTTGCACTCCACACCGTGTTCAGCGGTGTCTTTCCCCGGGCCGATAACAAGCCCCGGAGAAGGCTCCACCGGGCGGCGCGCCGCATGGTGGGCGACATGTAGACACCGGCGACTTTGCCAGCGTCCGCCATTTCCGCCAGATTGAGCCGAAATCAGTGGTACACCCACAAATTGCCTTGAAACCGGCTCTGTCGCCCCCATATTGACCACTCATTGAGTCGAAATATCGCTGAACCTGGAGGAAGTGCGTGGCCAACGAACAGCAGCAGCCTGGAATGGGGCAGGAAGAACTGGACGCAGAGCAGTCCCGGGCCGAAGCTGGGCCGGAGCAGTCTGGGGAGGCGGGACTGGAGCAGGGCGAGGCTGGCGACGACGGGCCGGAGGGCTCAGTGGTGGAAGAGCCACCGCTGTCGGCTGAAGAGGCCGAGCAGCTGCGCGAGGAGGTCGCGGCGGCCCGCGATACCGTGCTGCGCGCCCAGGCCGAGATGCAGAACACCAAGCGCCGCGCCGAACAGGACGTCGAAAAGGCCCGCAAGTTTGCCCTCGATGGGTTTGTGCGCGAGCTGCTGCCGGTGGTCGATAACCTGGAGCGGGCGCTGGAGTCCGCCAGGGGCGATGAGACCGCCGCCAAGCCTATCGCTGAAGGGGTGGAGCTCACCCTGAAAAGCTTTCTCGACGCACTGCAGAAGTTCCACGTGGAGACAGTCGACCCCGAGGGCGAACCTTTCGACCCGGAAGTGCACCAGGCGATGAGCATCGTCGAAAATGCCGAGGTCGAGCCCAACTCGGTGCTCGCGGTCATGCAGAAGGGTTACACACTCAACGGGCGGCTGGTGCGCCCGGCCATGGTGGTGGTGAGCAAATCGTAATGGCGGCGATGGCTGCCTGGGCACGCGCAGAATCAGGCGGGTGCAGGCGGGCCGAAGCCAGGGCGTAATCGCCCCTTGAAAACGCCCGATATGGGCCAATATAGACAACAACACATAGCAAACAGGCGGTTTAGCCGCCGCAACAGACTGGAGACAGACAATGGGTAAGATTATTGGTATAGACCTGGGTACCACCAACTCCTGCGTGGCGGTTTTGGATGGTGACAAGACCCGGGTGATCGAAAACTCCGAGGGCGATCGCACGACGCCTTCGATCGTGGCATACACCGAAGGCGGCGAGATCCTGGTGGGTCAGAGCGCGAAGCGCCAGGCCGTCACCAATCCGCACAACACCGTTTATGCCGTCAAGCGACTGATCGGCCGCAAGTTCAAGGACGATGTCGTTCAGAAAGACATCAAGATGGTTCCCTACAAGATTGCCGAGGCGGACAACGGTGACGCCTGGGTGGAAGTGCGTGGCGAGAAAATGGCACCCCCGCAGGTGTCTGCGGAAGTGCTGCGTAAAATGAAGAAGACCGCCGAGGAGTTCCTGGGCGAGACGGTCACCGAAGCGGTGATCACGGTGCCGGCTTACTTCAACGACTCCCAGCGTCAGGCCACCAAGGACGCGGGCAAGATCGCGGGTCTTGAGGTCAAGCGGATCATCAACGAGCCGACCGCGGCGGCGCTGGCCTACGGTATGGACAAGGCCAAGGGCGACCACACGGTCGCGGTCTACGACCTCGGCGGTGGTACCTTCGATATCTCCATCATCGAGATTGCCGAGGTGGACGGCGAGCACCAGTTCGAGGTGTTGTCGACCAACGGCGATACGTTCCTCGGTGGTGAGGACTTCGACCTGCGCCTGATCGAATACCTGGCGAGCGAGTTCAAGAAAGAGAGCGGTATCGACCTGCACAACGATCCGCTGGCCCTGCAGCGCCTGAAGGAAGCGGCCGAGAAGGCCAAGATCGAGCTGTCATCATCACAGCAGACCGAGGTTAACCTGCCCTACATCACGGCAGACGCCAGCGGGCCCAAGCACCTGGTGGTCAAGCTGTCGCGCTCCAAGCTGGAGTCGCTGGTCGAGGAGCTGGTAACCCGCTCCATGGAGCCGGTGAAGGTAGCATTGAAAGATGCCGGCCTGAGCCCCAGCGAGATCGACGACGTGATCCTGGTCGGTGGCCAGACCCGCATGCCGATGGTGCAGAAGGCGGTGGCGGACTACTTCGGCAAAGAGCCGCGCAAGGACGTCAACCCCGACGAGGCCGTGGCCATGGGCGCCGCGATCCAGGGTGCGGTTCTGGCCGGCGACGTCAAGGACGTGCTGCTGCTGGACGTGACCCCGCTGACCCTGGGTATCGAGACCATGGGTGGCGTGGCCACACCGCTGATCGACAAGAACACGACGATTCCGACCAAGAAGTCGCAGATCTTCTCGACGGCTGAAGACAACCAGACGGCGGTGACTATTCACGTCGTCCAGGGTGAGCGCAAGCAGGCCACCGGCAACAAGTCGCTGGGTCGATTCGACCTCGCGGACCTGCCGCCGGCACCGCGCGGCATGCCCCAGATCGAGGTGACTTTCGACCTGGACGCCAACGGCATCCTGCACGTGTCCGCCAAGGACAAGGCGACCGGCAAGGAGCAGTCGATCCGTATCACCGCGTCTGGCGGTCTCGACGAGAGCGAGATCGAAAAGATGGTGGCCGATGCCGAGGCGAATGCCGAGGCCGATGCCAAGTTTGCCGAGCTGATCACGGCCCGCAACACCTGCGAGGGCCTGATCCACGCCGCCAGGAAGACCATCGAAGAGGCTGGCGAGCACGCCACCGACGACGAGAAGTCGGCGATCGAGTCCGCCGTTGCCGCCGCCGAAGAGGCGATGAAAGGTGACGACAAGGACGCCATCGATGCGGCCGCCACCAAGATCACCGAGGCCACCGGCCCGGTCGCGGAGAAAATGTACGCGGCCCAGGCCCAGGCGGCTGAGGGTGCTGCCGATGCCGGCGCGAGCGCCGAGCAGTCGGGCGGTGATGCCGGTGACGACGTGGTCGACGCGGAGTTCGAGGAAGTCGACGGCGACAAGAAGTAAGTCGAACGCAACGGCCGGGCGGTGGACGCCCGGTCGTTTTTTGTTGATTGAACCGGCCGCTCGCGGCCGTTCGTTTACAACAGGATTAGAGCGCGGGACCCATGGTCCCGCGTCGTCGTGTCAGCAGGAGCGGTTTCACGACCGCCGGAATTTATGTCGAAACGCGATTATTACGAGATTCTGGGCGTCAGCAAGAGCGCCGAAGACGGCGAAGTCAAGAAGGCCTACCGCCGGGTGGCGATGAAGTATCACCCGGACCGAAACCCCGACGATCCCGACGCCGAGCACAAGTTCAAGGAGGCCACCGAGGCCTACGACGTGCTGATGGACGCGGAGAAACGCGCGGCCTACGACCGCTTTGGTCACGCCGGTGTCGATTCCAGCATGGGCGGTGGCGGCGGCTTCGGCGGCGGCAGCTTCAGCGACATTTTTGGCGATGTGTTCGGTGACATTTTCGGGGGCGGCGGTGGCCGTGGCGGACGCGGTGGACCCCAGCGCGGTTCCGACCTGCGCTACACCCTGGAAATCAGTCTCGAGGACGCGGTGAAAGGCACCACGGTGGAAATCCGGGTCCCCAGCCTGAGTGCCTGCAGCAAGTGCGATGGCTCCGGCGCCCGCAAGGGCAGCAAGCCCACCACCTGTGGTACCTGTGGTGGGGCTGGCCAGGTGCGCATGCAGCAGGGCTTTTTCCAGGTGCAGCAGACCTGCCCGACCTGTCGCGGGCGCGGCAAGAGCATCACTGACCCCTGTCCCGCCTGTCACGGCCAGGGCCGGGTAGAGAAGACCAAGACCCTGTCCGTGAAGGTGCCACCGGGCGTGGACACCGGCGACCGTATCCGCCTCTCCGGTGAGGGCGAGGGTGGCATGGACGGTGGCCCGGCCGGCGACCTGTTCGTGCAGATGGCGGTCAAGCAACACCCGATTTTCGAGCGCGATGGCAGGGACCTCTACTGCGAGGTGCCGATCACTTTCGCCGATGCCGCCCTCGGTGGCGAGCTGGAGGTGCCGACGCTGGACGGCCGGGTCAAGCTCAAGATTCCCACCGAGACCCAGACCGGCAAACTGTTCCGGCTGCGCGGTAAAGGCGTCAAACCGGTGCGCGGGGGAGCGGTCGGCGACCTGCTGTGCCGCGCGGTGATCGAGACGCCGGTGGACCTGAACAAGCGCCAGAAGGAGCTGCTGCAGGAGTTGCAGGAAAGCATGGGCAAGCACGGCGGCCAGTCTCCGCGCCAGAAGAGCTGGTTCGACGGGGTCAAGGATTTCTTTGAAGACATGAAGTTGTGACCACCCGGGTTGGCATCACCGGCGCCGCCGGGCGCATGGGCCGCACTCTTATCGAGGCGCTCGCCCAGGCCGGTGACGAGCTGGCCCTGGGCGCTGCACTGGAGCGCCCGGGCAGCAGCCTGGTCGGCGCCGACAGCGGCGAACTGGCCGGTATTGGCCGCAATGGCATCGCGGTGGTCTCGGACCTGGGTGCGGTGATCGACGACCTCGACGTGGTGATCGATTTCACTGTCCCCGACGCCACCCTGGCGACCCTGGCCTCGTGTGCCGATGCCGGTGTGGCGCTGGTGATCGGGACGACCGGGTTCAGCCCGGCGCAGCAGGCGCAGATCGAGGCGGCAGCGAGCCGCCTGCCGCTCTGCAAGGCCTCCAATTTCAGTACCGGCGTCAACCTCTGCTTCAAGTTGCTGGCCGACGCGGCCCGGGTGCTCGGAGAGGATGCGGATATCGAGATCTACGAGGCCCATCACCGTGACAAGATCGATGCGCCGTCGGGCACCGCGTTGAGCATGGGTGAGGTGATTGCCGATACCCTGGGCCGTGACCTGGAGCGCGTGGCGGTATACGGGCGCGAGGGACAGACCGGCGCCAGGGCGCGCGATACCATTGGCTTTGCCACTGTGCGCGGCGGCGATATCGTCGGTGACCACACCGTGACCTTCGCCGCCGACGGCGAGCGGGTGGAGATCAGTCACCGGGCGTCGAGCCGCATGGCGTTCGCGCGCGGTGCGGTGCGTGCCGCCCGCTGGCTGGCGGGCCGACCCGCCGGCCTTTACGATATGCAGGACGTGCTGGGGTTGTAACTGACGCCGCGCGGACCGCGGAGGGCTTGCGTACCAACGCAGTGGCGAGGGCGTATCGCGGCAACCGCCGCCGCAGCAGGGTCGTCCTGATTCGGGCCGGCTGCGAGGGTTTTGGAGTAAAACAGCAAACCGAGGAGAGAACTCCGTGAGTGAGTACATAGTCAACATCGATGAATCCAACGTCGCCCGGCTGTTGATCGAGGAATCCCATCAGCGCCCGGTGGTCGTCGACTTCTGGGCCGACTGGTGCGAGCCCTGCAAGGTGTTGATGCCGCTGCTGGAGCGCATCGCCGAGGAATACAAAGGCGCGTTTCTGCTGGCCAAGGTGAATGCGGACGAGCAGGGCATGATCACCCAGCAGTTTGGCGTGCGCAGCCTGCCCACCGTGATGGTGATTCAGGGCGGGCAGCCGGTGGACGGCTTCGCCGGCGCCCAGCCCGAGACCGAAGTGCGGGCGATGCTGGAAAAGTACCTGCCCAAGCCCTGGGACGAGCTGCTGCAGCGCGGCCTCGACGCCATGGCACAGGGCGAGTTCAGCGAGGCAATCGCTCCCCTGCGTCAGGCCTGGGATGAATCGAACAAGCGACCGGATATCGCCATCACCTATGCCAGCGCCCTGGTGGAGTGCCTGCGCCTGGATGAGGCGGAAAACGTGCTGGAGGAGGTGCGCCTGGCCGATCGCGATGCCGCCTACGAGCAGGTCCTGGCGCAGATCGAGATCAAGCGGGAGGCGGCGAAGTCACCTGAGATCGAGGCCCTGCTGGTGAAGCTGGATGCAGACCCGGACAACCTCGACGTGCGCCACCAGCTGGCGGTCCAGTACTCCGACACCGGTCAGTACCGCGAGGCCATGGAACAGCTGATTACCATCCTGCAGCGCGACCTGGACCACGACGGGGGCGGCAGCAAGAAGCTGCTGCTCGACAGCATCGCCACGCTTGGCAAGGGCGATCCGCTGGCCGCCGAGTTCCAGCGCCGTCTCTACAGCTTGCTTTACTGACCCGCTCGACCGCTCGACCGCTCGACCGCTCGACCGCTCGACCGCTCGACCGCTCGACCGCGAGTCTGCTGCTGTCCAGCAGCCTTACAGCCTTACAGCCTTACAGCCGCACCGCCGCACCGCCGCACCGCCGTGCCGCGTGCGGCGGGGCAGGGTGCCGGAACCGCTCCCACAGCCCTTCGCTCCCCGTCCGGGTTGGAGCCACCTCACAGCGCCACGATTCTTGTTTTGAGCCCGGTAAGCGACTATGGTACGTTCTCCATTGAGGAAAAACATACTCCAGGGTCAAATCGGGCCCGCTGATCCGCGTGCCCGGCCGTGACCCGCCATACTGAGAGGGACCGTCCGTGGATACAGCATTTGCACCGGAAGACATCGCGTTTCGCGACGAGGTAAGAGCCTTTTTCACCGAGGCCTACGACGGGGAGCTGCAGCAGCGGCTGGCCTCGTCGGATCCTGAGACCTACAAGGCCGCCGTGATCGACTGGCAGCGCCGCCTGCACCAGCAGGGCTGGATCGCGCCCAACTGGCCGGAGGAGCACGGCGGCACCGGCTGGGACGTGACCAAGCAGTTTATCTACGAGACTGAGCGCACCGCCGCCGGCGTGCGCGACGTGGTGCCGTTCGGCCTCAAGATGGTCGGGCCGGTGATCTACACTTTCGGCAACGACGAACAGAAGGCCCGCTTCCTGCCGCGGATACTCAACAGTGACGACTGGTGGTGCCAGGGTTACTCGGAGCCCGGTGCCGGCTCGGATCTCGCCTCGCTCAAGACCCGGGCGGAGCGCGACGGTGACGATTACGTGGTGAACGGCGCCAAGATCTGGACCACCTATGCCCAGTACGCCGACTGGATTTTCTGCCTGGTGCGCACCAGCAGCGAGGGCAAGAAACAGGCCGGTATCAGCTTCCTGCTGATCGACATGACCAGCCCCGGGATCAAAATCAACCCCATCGTCTCTATCGACGGGCACCACAGCCTCAACGAGGTCGAGTTCAATGAGGTCCGCGTACCGGTGGCCAACCTCATTGGCGAGGAGAACAAGGGCTGGACCTATGCCAAGGCTCTGCTGGCCCACGAACGCACGGCCATTGCCGGGGTCGCCGACTCCCTGCGCGCCCTCGGCGAGATTCGCGAGGCGGCCGCCGCGGAGATCAACGGCGGCAAGCCGCTGTTGGCAGACCCGCAGTTCCAGAACCGGTTGTCCGATATCGAGATTGAGCTGATGGCGCTCGAATTCACCGAACTGCGGGTGCTGGCCACATTGGCGTCCGGGGGCGCGCCGGGTGCCGAGTCGTCGTTGCTGAAAATCAAGGGCACCGAACTGCAGCAGGCGGTGCAGTCGTTGCGGATGGAACTCGCCGGTTACTACCAGGGCGTGTTGCCCAGCGACCTCAGCGCGGACCAGCTCGGACACGAGTTCGGCAGCAAGGCGCGGCAGGCGTTTATGTATGGCCGCGCCAGCACCATCTACGGCGGCTCCAACGAGGTACAGAAGAACATTATCGCCAAGGCCGTACTGGGCCTTTGAGCCGGGGCGCCGGCAGCGGATTGCGGAGAGAGTTATGAATTTTGAATTCAGTGAAGAACAGAACATGCTGCGCGACAGCGTCGCGCGATTCATCCAGGACGATTACAGCTTCGACACCCGGCGGGAGATTGCCGCCACCGACGAGGGGATGAGCCGCGACCACTGGCGTACCTTCGCCGAGCTGGGCTGGTTGTCGATTCCCTTCGCCGAGGAGCACGGCGGTTTCGGGGGCGGCGCGATCGATTCCATGGTGATCATGGAGCAGTTTGGCAAGGGCCTGGTGCTCGAGCCCTACCTGGCGACGGTGGTGCTGTTCGGCGCCCTGCTGCAGAAGGGCGGCAGCGATTCGCAGAAGGCCGATTACCTGCCGCAGGTCATCGACGGCAGCTGCCTGGGCGCCTTCGCCTATCTCGAGCGGCAGAGCCGGTTCGAACTGGCGGACGTGGCGACTCGCGCCACAGAAGACGGAGACGGCTACCGCCTCAGCGGTGAGAAGGTGGTGGTGTTCAACGGCGCCGCTGCCGACCAGCTGATCGTCGCCGCCCGCACCGCCGGCGAGCAGAGCGAACGCCACGGTATCAGCCTGTTCCTGGTGCCCGGCGATGCAGCCGGTATCGAGCGCCTGCCCTACCGGATGATGGACGGCCAGCGGGTCGCCAACCTGGTGTTCACCGATGTGCAACTGCCCGCCACTGCGCTGTTGGGGGAACGGGACCACGGTTTCGAGCTGATGAACCAGGTGGTCCTGGAGGCCAACCTCGCCCTGTGCGCCGAGGCGCTGGGTATCATGGAGGCGCTCAACAGCAAGACCCTGGAATACACCCGCACCCGCGAACAGTTCGGTGTCACGATCGGCAGCTTCCAGGCGCTGCAGCACCGCATGGTGGACACGTTCATGGCCTACGAACAGACCAAGTCGCTGCTCTACCGGGCGTTGTGCGCGCTCACCGATGACCGCGAAGACGCCACCAGTGCCGTGCACGCCCTCAAGGTCATGGTAGACCGGGCGGGCACGCTGATTTACGGCGAGGCCATCCAGCTGCACGGGGGCATGGGGATTACCGATGAGCTGGATATCGGCCATTACGCGAAGCGCCTGATGATGATCAACACCACCTTTGGTAATGGCGACTATCATCAGGCACAATTCAATGCGTTGCGCTACGGCTAGCTCGGGAGAGAAGCGATGAAACTCGGATTTTTGTTGGGGTACTCCGGCAAGCAGATCGACATTCCCATGGACCTGATCAAGCAGGCCGAGGCCATGGGCTATGACTCGGTCTGGACGGCGGAAGCCTACGGCAACGACGCGATCACCGCCGCGACCTGGGTGCTGGCGCAGACCGAGAAAATCCGGGTGGGCACCGCTATCATGCAGATGCCGGCCCGTACCCCGGCCATGGCGGCGATGACGACGATGTCCCTGGATCAGCTCTCGGGAGGGCGTTTCATCGCCGGCCTTGGCGCCTCCGGGCCGCAGGTGGTGGAGGGCTGGCACGGCGTCCCCTATGGCAAACCGGTGACTCGTACCCGCGAGTACATCAAGATCATGCGCAAGATCATGGAGCGCGAGGGTCCGGTGGAGTTCGATGGCAAGGTCTACCAGCTGCCCAACAAGGGCGAGGGGACCACGGGTCTCGGCAAGCCGCTGAAGTCCATCCTGCAGGCGAGCCCCAACATCCCGATATACACCGCCTCCATCACCCCGGCCGGCCTGCGCTGTGCCGGTGAGGTCGCCGATGGTGTTTTCCCGGTGTGGATGGACCCGAACAAGTACGAGATCCTCGGCGAACACATCGAGGCCGGGTTCGCCAAATCCGAAGGCGGGCGCAGCCTGGAGAATTTCGATATTGCCCCCTTCGTATCGGTGGGTATGAACGACGACCTGAACGCCGCCTACGACTCCCTGCGGCCCTGGCTCGCGCTCTACATCGGCGGCATGGGTGCCAAGGGCAAGAACTTCTACTTCGACTATGCCACCCGCCTGGGCTACGGCGATGCGGCGGAGAAGATCCAGAACCTGTACCTGGCCGGGCGCAAGCCCGAAGCCGAGGCCGAGGTCCCCGACAGCCTGCTCGACGAGGTGGCGTTGGTGGGGCCGAAAGAGCGCATCATCGAGCGCCTCGCGCCGTGGAAGGAAGCGGGCAGGCGCGGCCAGGTCGGCACCATGCTGCTCGGTGTACACGACCCTGAACTGCTGGAGCTGTTCGCCCGGGAACTGCTCTGATGCAGTGTGATGGCAAGGTGGTCGTCGTCACCGGCGGCGCCAACGGCATCGGCAGGGCCCTGTGTGAGCGGTTTCACCGCGCCGGCGCACGCAAAGTCGTGGTGGCCGACCTCGAGGGCGACAATGCGACCGCGGTGGCGGCCGCTATCGACGGCGACGGCTTCGGTGTGGATGTGCGTGACGAGGCGCAGATTGCCGCCCTGGTGGCCGAGGTCGAGGGTCGCTACGGTGTCATCGACCTGTTTTGCAGCAATGCGGGCATCATCGCCCTGGACGGAGAGCCCTGGTGGGCCACGTCGGCGCCCAATACCACCTGGCAGGCGATGTGGGAAATTCACGTCATGGCCCATGTGTACGCCGCCCGCGCCTGCCTCCCGAAGATGCTGGAGCGCGGTGCAGGGTATTTTCTCAATACCGTCTCGGCTGCGGGCCTGCTCAACCAGGTGGGTGACGCCGCGTATTCCACCACCAAGCACGCGGCGATCGGCTTTGCCGAATCACTGGCCATCACCCACGGCGACGACGGGATTGGCGTGTCGGTGCTGTGCCCGCAGGCGGTGGCCACCCGCATGATCGGCGCCAACGCCGATGGCGGCACCGCGGGCGTCGACGGGGTGCTCACGCCCGAGGACGTCGCCGAGGCCGCGCTTGCGGGGCTGGCGGCGGAGCAGTTCCTGATTCTTCCCCACGAGGAGGTGGAGAATTACCGTCAGCGCAAAGCGGCCGATTACGACCGCTGGCTGGGGGGCATGCGCAAGTTGCGTCGTCAGTTCGGTACACCGAAGGTCTAGCGGCGTGGAACGCAAGGAACGATTTGCGCGCACCATACTCAATGGCTTCGAATCCTACTTCGCCGAGTTCGAGATCATCACCCTGGCCGCCAGGACGCGGTTCGAAAACGCTGACTGGCAGGGGATGCAACAGGCCTCCCGGGATCGCATCGATATCTACAAGGTCAAGTCCAGCAGCATACTGACCCATGTGGAGTTGATTGCCGGCGAGCAACTGCGGGATTACGCCTTCTGGGCTGATGTGCGCGATATCTACGCCCGGCTCATCCAGGGCCACAACAACTTCGAGATCGCCGAGACTTTCTACAACTCGATCTACTGCGCGGTGTTCAAACACCGCAAGATTCGCGACGAGTACTCATTCGTTTTCTCTCCCCAGGGAGACATGCCCCCGGCCGATGTCAGCAAGGTGTACCGCAGCTACTGGCTCAACAGCGGCCTGCATACCCTGTTGAAGCAGCTGCTGGACGACTACGCCTTTGCGATACCTTACGAGGACCAGGGCCGGGATATTGCAAACATCGAGCGCGTGGTCGACCGCTACCTCAACAAGCGCTTCGACATGAGCCGGCCCGGGATTGAATTCCAGGTGCTGGAGCACCATTTTTACAGGAACAAGGGGGCGTATATCGTTGGGCGCATCGTCTGCGGCGACGACTCCATGCCCTTCGTGCTGCCGATTCTGCACAACGAGGCCGGGGCCGTGTACGTCGACACGGTGCTGTTCGGGGCAGACAAGGTCAGTGTGATCTTCAGTTTCACCCGCTCGTACTTCTTCGTGGATGTGAGCATTCCCTCCCAGTACGTGCTGTTCCTTCAGCAACTCATGCCGGCCAAGCCGATCTCGGAAATCTACAGTGCCATCGGCCACAACAAGCACGGCAAGACCTATTATTACCGCTGCGCCTTCCGCCACATGCAGAGCACCAGTGACCCGTTCATTATCGCCCCCGGCATCAAGGGAATGGTGATGTCGGTGTTTACCATGGAGTCTTATGACTTCGTGTTCAAGATCATCAAGGACCGGTTCACCCCGCCGAAGGAGATGACCCGGGAGCAGGTGATGGAGAAATACCGGCTGGTAAAACGCTGGGACCGGGTAGGGCGGATGGCGGACACCCAGGAATTCAAGAACCTGGCCTTCGCCCGCAACCGCTTCCCGGACGCGCTGATGGACGAATTGCGCCAGGTCGCGCCGTCCATGATCGAGGAGCACGGCAAAGCGCTGGTGATCAAGCACGTCTACGTCGAGCGGCGGATGGAACCGCTGAACCTCTATCTTCAGCATGCAACCGACGACCAGGTGGTGGCGGTGATGGACGAATACGGTAATGCGATCAAGGAACTCGCGGCGGCCAATGTCTTTCCCGGCGATATGTTGCTCAAGAATTTTGGTGTGACCCGTCATGGTCGAGTGGTGTTTTATGATTACGACGAAATCGTGCCACTCACCGACTGCAACTTCCGCACCATTCCCGAACCCCGCAACGAGGCCGAGGAAATGGCCAGCCAGCCCTGGTACTCCGTGGGGCCCAACGATATTTTCCCGGAAGAATTCCGGCTGTTCTTCTCGGGCAATCAGCGCGCCCGGAAGGTGTTCGACCAGATGCACAGCGACATTTATGCGGCCCAATTCTGGCAGCGTTTGCAGGACCAGGTGCGCAGTGGCTATGTTGAGTACTTCTTCCCTTATCGCCGCAAGTTGCGTTTCGATCGCGGCGAGGCGGCGCCGCCGATTGCGGAGAGCGCCTGATGTCCACCATCTATCTTGTCCGGCACGGCCAGGCCTCCTTCGGTGAAGCCGATTATGACCAGCTCTCCGCACTGGGGTATCGCCAGGCCGATGTCGTCGGCGAGTACCTGCGCGACCAGGAGATCCGGCTCGATGCCGCCTACAGTGGCGACCTCAAGCGGCAGCAGGAAACCGCACAACGGGCACTGGCGAGCCAGCCGCATGCGGTGCCCCTTACCATCGATCCGCGCTTCAACGAGGTGCGCAACGACGAGCACCTGGAGTACCTGCTGCCCCGGGTGCTCGATTCCCACCCCGAGACCAAGGCCCTGGTCGACAAGGGGCTGCGCGAGAGCAAGGACTACCAGAAGGTCATCGACGCGGTTTTCAACTACTGGGTATCCCCGGCCTGCAGCGACCACAGGGTGCAGAGCTGGGCAGACTATTCCGGTGGTGTGCGCGACGCCATGGCGGAGGTGGTGCGAACCGAGGGCTCGGGACGCACCGTGGCGATTTTCACCTCGGGCGGCACCATCGCCACGATAGTCGCCCAGGTGCTCGGGTTGACCGGTGAACAGACCTACCCGTTCTACGAGCCGATCTTCAATTGCTCGATCACCCAGTTGTTTTACAGCGGCTCGCGTGTGTCACTGTCGTACTTCAACGACCGTTCTTTCCTGCAGGTCCTGGGGCGACAGGCAGGCGAAAACCTCATCAGCTATCGCTGACCGCGTTGCGGTCGCGGATCAGCGCTTCCTGGGCTGTTGAGGCCACCAGCACGCCCTCGCGAGTATAGAAGGCCCCCCTCGCCAGTCCGCGTCCGGCGGAAGCGCTGGGGCTGTCCATCACGTAGAGCAGGTACTCGTCAGCCCGGAATGGCCGGTGGAACCACAGGGCGTGGTCCAGGCTCGCCACCTGAATGTTCTTGCTCATCGCCGTGTAGGGGTGGGGCATGAGGGTCGTGCCCAGCAGCGAAAAGTCCGACATGTAAGCCAGCAGCGTCTGGTGCGTTGCGGGGTTGTCGTCGAGCGTGTGCGCCACCCGGTACCAGATGTACTGTTGCGCTGGCTCCGCCTGCGGGTCCAGGTGATTGCGGCGGGTCACCGGTCGGCGATCGATCGCCTGCGTTCGTGGCTTCGGATACTGACCGGGATGCTGCGCCGCCATGCGGGTGTAGAAATCGAAATCGGTTTCCAGGGATTCTGGCGGCGGTACCTCGGGAATCTTGTCCTGATGGCTCAGCCCCGGCTCGGTGACCTGGAAGGAGATTGAGGTGTTGAAGACGGCCCGGCCACCCTGTTTGGCGACCACGCGCCGGGTGGTGAAACTGCGCCCGTCGCGGATCGGGTCGACTTCGTAGATCAGGCGCTGCTTCGGGTCGCCAGGGCGCAGGAAATAGGCGTGCTGCGAATGCGGTGCCCGGTCGGGCTCCACGGTGCGAATCGCGGCGCCCAGTGCCTGGGCCATTACCTGCCCGCCGAACACCCGGGCCGGCCACTCGGGACTCTCACCGGCGAACAGGTAGCGATCGATCTGCTCCAGTTCCAGGTAGTTGAGCAGTTTTTCCACGTCATCTTTCACGCTTGATCTCCGTAGAATAGCTTGTAGATGCATTCAGTCACGGGGCAGCAGACCGTTGAAAAACACGTCAAAGTAGTCGGTGGCGGTAGCGTCGAGATCATCGACCGCACGCCACACCCGGATGTCCATGGCCGCATTGAGGGCGCCGGCCAACAGGTTCTCCGCGACATGAACATCAACTGCCCGCACGCTGCCGTCGGCGATGCCCTCGCGAATGAATTCACCGAAGTGGTCATTGATCGCGTCCGTCCGGCGCAGGATGTCCCGCCGCCGCTCGGGTGGCAGGGCGGTGATGGTGTTGTAACGTATCAACGGTCCCCGTTCGGAATTCTGGGCACGGAAGATATGCCGGCAACTCTGCTCCAGCTTCTGCAAACCATCGCCGGAGGACTCGGCCGAGCGGGCGTGAATATCGGCGGTGATTTCCAGCGACCGCTGGTAGCAATGGAACAGCAGGTCCTCCTTGTTCCTGATGTGGTAATAAAACGCCCCCTTGGAAACATGCAGGTGCTCGGCAATGTCGTCAAGGGAGGTGCCATTGAAGCCCTGCTTGTTGAAAAACCAGGTGCCGGTCTTGTAGAAGGCCTCCTGTTTCCGGCGGTTCTGCTGTTCGCGATCGAAACCGCTGGCCGGGTGCGGGGCCTCTTCATCGACAGCGTGTTCGGTAGTCTCGTAGTCCCCGGCACCGCCGAAGAGGCCGCGGGCGAGGATGTCTTCCGCCTGGTCGGCGGCGGCTGCCACGCCGTCGGCAGTAAGGTCGTGTAGCCAGTAAAATACCCATTCCAGCGATCCGAGAATCGCCCGGGTCGTGGCGGTGGGTTCACAGGCCCGCAGGGAGCCTTCTTCGATGCCCTCGCGCAGGTACTGGCGTATGCGCCGGAACAGTTCGACATAACGCGCTTCCACCTGCTCCCGCTGGTCGCCCTTCAGCGAGGCGATTTCGAGCAGGGCCGCGATGTGTGGCGCCCGGCCCTCGCGTGCCGCCTGCCAGTCGGTAAAGGGCTGCCGGATCAGGGCCAGCGTGCGATTACGTGCGTCCAGGCCCCGGGCCTCGTTGTCATCGAGTCGGCGGTGATGGTGATCGAGGGCGGCCATGTAGCACTGGTAGATCAGGTCTTCCTTGGTGCGGACGTAGTAGTAGAGACTGGTCTTGGTCAGGCCCAGGCTCGCGGCGATATCCTTCAGCGTGGTGGCGCGTGATCCCTTGGTATTGAACAGCCTGGCCGCCTGGGACAGGATCGCGGCGCGTTTGGCATCGTGTTGCGCGGTGCGATTAAACGGAGAGGGCGTGTCGGTGGCCATGGTCTGGGGGAGCGCGGTTTTGGTACCGGGCTCCGGCAATCCTACTTTCTGGTCTGAATTTCCAACTTTAGGTATTATTTTTGTCAGTGTCTACAGTGGAGGGTGTTCGACTGGCAGACTTTGTGTGCTCAGGCACCCGCCATGCGCACGTGCTTGCTGTCCAACCACTTGCGGGAGTGAAACCGATATAACAGCATCAGCCCCTTGATTGTGTAGTCGAACATCATCGCGGCGAAAATCCAGTACACCGACATGCCGAGGCTTGCGGCTATCCACGCCGGCACGAGGCGCCCGAGAACGATGCCGCAGAACGTGGCGCGCAGTGGAAAGCGCGTATCCCCGGCACCCCGCAGGGCTCCGCCCAGGGTGAATTCGCAGGCCATGATGGGCTGTGAGGCGGCGATCATATAGATGAAGGCCACGGTCAGGGGAACGACGGCGGGGTCGTCGATCATGAAGTGGGCCAGGTCGTCGGCGAACCAGACCAGCAGCAGCGAGAGTATACTCATCGCGCCGATGGCCATGCGCATGGAGCGCCAGCCGGCTGCCACGGCCTGTTCGGGCTGTCCCGCCCCCAGCTGTTGGCCAACGATGGTGGCCGTGGCGATACCGAAACCGAACCCGACCACGATGGAGAACGAGACCAGGCTGATCCCGATTCCATAGGCGGCGTAGGCGTCGGTGCCATAGCGGGCCACGATGGAGAAAAACATCAGGAAGGCCAGTTGTACGATGCCCTGCTCCAGCATCGATGGCGCGCCGATACTGACCAACTGGCGGACGGTTTGGGGATCCAGCTCCAACCGTTTCAGTGGTTTGAGGTTGAAGTGTCCGCGCCACCACAACGTGACGAACAGGCAGGTAATCACGGCGCCGGCAAAGCCGCCGCCGAGGCCGACGCCCTCCACGCCCATCTCCGGGAAAGGACCCAGGCCGAACGCCAGCGTGTAGGCGATGCAGACGTTCAGCAGCGAGCTGAAAAACAGAAACCACAGGGGTGTGATCACGTCGCCGGTTGCCCTCAGCGCCGTAGAGAGAATGATGTTGGTGGCGGTGAACAGGCTGAACACGCCGAGCCAGAAGACAAAACTGCCCGCGGCTGCGGTAGTTTCTGCATCCAGCCCGAACAACCCGGCAATCTGCACCGGGAACAGGAGGGGCGGCAGGCTCAATAAAGCAGCGAGTAGCAGCGAAAAAAGCAGGGATGTCCAGGCCACCCGTTCCGCCGACGCCACCTGGCCCGCCCCCCAACTGCGCGCGACCAGTGCGGTCGCCGCCACTGAGGTGCCCATGAGCACCGCCTGGATCAGGAAGAACACACGGTGGCCGGTGGTGACTGCGGCAACGGCGGTGGTGCCCAGCCCCGAGACGATCTTTATGTGCAGGAAGCCAACCGTGGTGAACAGGAGGTACGAGAGGATAGACGGCCAGGCGAGGCGCCAGACATGACGACTGGACGTGCTGGGGGCGCTGGAGTTTGCTTCAGTCAATGGGGACGCTCTCAAGGGTCCCTGTCAGTCGTTCCGGGGACGATAACCTATGTTCAGGCAGCAAGTGCCCTGCATTCACCGTGTCGGAAACAGTCGACGGTGTGGTCGTTCACCATACCGGTCGCCTGCATGTGCGCGTAAATTATGGTGCTGCCGACAAACGTGAAACCGCGCTGTTTCATGTCTTTGCTGATCTGGTCGGACAGTGGGGTGGTGGCGGGCACGTCGCTCATAGTACGCCATGTGTTCTGAATCGGTTCTCCGTCGACAAAGCCCCAGATGTAATCGGCGAATGAGCCGCAGTTTTCCTGGACCTGGAGGAATGCCCTGGCGTTGGTGCGCGCGCCGAACACCTTGAGGCGATTACGAATGATCGCGGGATCGGTCAGCAGCCGCTCGATTCTGGCGTCGCTGTAGCGTGCAATCTTGCTGGCGTCGAAACCATCGAACAGCCGGCGGTAGCCCTCTCGTTTGCGCAGAACGGTGATCCAGGCGAGGCCGGCCTGGGCTCCCTCGAGGACGAGGAATTCAAACAGGGTTGGGTCGTCGCGAACCGGGACCCCCCATTCCTCATCGTGATAAGCTATATAGAGTGCGTCGCTCCCGCACCAGCTGCAGCGTTGGGTCATCGAAGTCAAACCGGTCTCAAACCTCGCGGCAGTATGGTCCGCCGGTGTGGTTGTGTCCAGCCACCGTCGGCCGGGAGCCGATATTCGTCAGCTACAGTACAGTGAGGTCATATGACGGACACCGTTCTTTTCAGTCGGCTTGGGCATGTTGGCACGCTTACGCTCAATAATCCGGAACGCCACAACTCGCTTGGGCAGGATGAACTGGGCGCCCTGATGCGCCACCTCGATGAAATCGCGGGGGATGAGCAGCTGCGCGTGCTCGTCGTTACCGGGGCGGGAGACAAGACATTCTGCGCCGGGGCGTCATTGCGTGAACTGAACGCCGGGCAGATCAGCGGCGAAGCTTTTCAGGCTGTTACCGATCGGTTGGCGCACCTCGACATTCCGACGATCGCCGCGCTCAACGGCAACATCTTCGGTGGGGGCGTAGAGCTGGCGCTGAGCTGTGATTTTCGAATCGGTGTTGAAGGCACCCGCATGCGAGTGCCCGCGGCGGAAATCGGCCTCTGTTACCCATTGAGCGGGATCAACCGGTTCGTGCAGCGCCTGGGCGTAAATGCCGCCAAGCGTATCCTGGTGGCTGCTGAGGAGTTTGATGCCGATGCCATGCTGGCGTTGGGATTTCTCGACCACCTGGTGCTTCCTTCACAACTCGAAGAACGAACCGAGGCGATGGCGCAGCAGATAAGCGGGCTGGCACCGCTGGCTGTGCGGGCGATGAAACGAATACTCCAGCAGGCCGCCGATGGCGCTATCGATGAAGCCGAGGCTGCAGCGCTTGCCCGGCAATGCCAGGACTCAGACGATCTGCGGGAGGGATTCGAGGCCGCGCGAGAAAAACGCCCCGCGCGGTTCAAGGGCCGGTAGACCTGCCGGGCGTCTGCTGCACTGTGATTTTTCTGCCATGCCGGGCGGAACCACATTGGCAACAGGTTGCTAGCGGGCCGTACTGGGTGTGAGCGGTCCGTGGCAGAGCAGCTGACGGTCGATGGCCATCCACGGTCGCTGCTGCTCCTCAAGCCACTCGACGGCCTCGGTCTGCAGCTTCATTCGCGCCACGGTCGCGATGCTGCAGGCTTCAAGACACGTGTCAGCCGTTACCGCAACGCTGATCGGGCCTTCGATCGGGCTGCCGTCCGTCAGGATTCAGTGCCCGCCCGAAGCGCTCACCCTCGTGATTGAGGCAGCGCTCGAAATCGCCCCGTATCGCGAACGCTCCATCGTTGAGCTTTAGTCGGGCGATCGCCGTTCTCGTGCCCCTTGGATGACGCATCCCATGCATCCAGTTGGCGCCATCCGATTGTTTGCCGATGGTGGCTATATCCCGGTCGAGGTCAATCAGCGCGCTGCTCGCGCCCGCTTGCAGCAGGAGTTTCTTTACCCGGTCCACTACGTAGGGCCTGATGATGCCATTGAGGTCGATGAACATGTCCGATTGGCGCAGCCTGACCCCTTCGGTCGTGATGTCCATTTTGTCCCAGCCCACGGCCGGCAGCCTCGACTTCACACAGGCCGCCACCCTGCCGGGCGTGCGCCCCTCATCGTAGCATTCCTGCAGCAGACTCACCGTGGGATCGAAAGTCTTGTCAGTGCTTTGCCAGAGTGACGTCACATAGTCGAAGAGACTGCGCGCTTCCGCATCCAGAGACACCACATCGCTGCCGCCGCAGTTCTGGTTGATGCGGCCGATGACGCTGCCTGGCTCGAATGAACTGAACTTCGCCTCCAGTCGCTCCAATTCAGATTTTGCAAGTCGCATCTGCTCGGAGGCTTCATCGTCTTCGCCAGCGATGACGAGATGACAGGGATAGCCAAAGCAGTGCAACCAGGTCTCGACTGGTTTGATCACCAGGGGTCACCGAGTGGGTCCGGGATCGTAATGGTAACACTTGTTCCCCGGCGACTGTCGAAGCTGATCTCGCCGGAGAGTTCTCGCACCAGGTGATGCACTATTGCGAGCCCTGAAGCTGTAATCGTCTCGGGATGTGAGTTTTCAGGCAGGCCTTTACCACTGTCCCTCACCATGAGCACCATTGTAGTCCCGGGCCGCCCGTTGTTTTCGGGCCAGGTTGTTTCAACTTCCAGGTAGTTTACCGGTGAGGATGTATCAAAGGCATGTGTGAGTGCATTTTCGAGCAGCTCGAACAGGATCAGTGCCAGCGGAGAGGCCACCCCAACGGGAAGCTTGCGTGGTGAGACGCCATTGATGGTCACGATTGTGCCCGAATCGATGTCGCTCTGTTCAGTCAATTCAACGAGCAGACACTCAGTGAACTTGTGCAAGTCTGCCAGCAGCGTCTCGTTCTGGTAAAAAAGGCAGTCTTCGAGAGTCTTGAGAGCCGCCACGCGCTTCCTGTCATTGACCGTTGCTTTCCTGGTTTCATATTCCGGACTGCTGTTGCTCTCCAGGTCTATACACTGTCTTATAAGTTCCAGGGTGTTCACATTGTGGTCGTAGACCGCTTTTACCAGTTCGTCCTGATAGTCGATCTGGTCATGGAGTTCGTCCACGGCCCTCATTGCAGCGTAGTTTGAGTGCTCGGCAGCGAGCTTGTACTCCTGCTTGTGGACCGAATTCCGATAATCCCTCAACCCCAACGCCAGCAGGGCAGCGGCAACGAGAGAGTAAATGCAGTAAGCCCACCAACTTAAGTACTTGGAAGGCAGTACCCGCAAGTCGACACTGATGCCCTCACGGTTCCAGATTCCTTCGGAATTGGCACCCTGAACCCGCAGTGTGTAAAAGCCGGCGGGTAGCTTGGTATACGTTGCCGTATTTCTCGTGCCGCTCTCAATCCATTCAGGGTCAAAGCCGACCAATTTATACCGATACTGGTTGCCACGCGGATAGAGAAAGTCGAGCACGCTGAAAGTGAAGGTCACGAAATAGTCTTCGGCCGTCAGCTCAATCTCTTCTACATCACGCATGTTGGACCGTGAGGTCGGCCGTTGCCCCGCAATGTTGACATCGGTGAGGATCACCTCAGAGGGCTTGGCGTCCTCCTTCACATCCGCCGGATTGAAGCGGTTGTACCCATTGCTGCCGCCGAAGTATAGGCGGCCTTGGGAGTCTTTGTGGGAGGCGCCCTTCTGGAAGTCAGATTCCTGAAGACCGTGGGCCGCCGAATATCTCCGCGTTTGCCCGCCTCTAGGATTTACTCTTAATATCCCTTGATTGGTTGCAAGCCAAAGGTAATCTAAATTGTCGTTTTCTACTGAATAAATGATCAAGCTAGAAGGCGTAGGATTTAACGAAAAAGGTTGAATTTCTGTAGTTTCAATTCCACGTTCGCTAGTTGTTCCGCGTCTGAATAAGCCATGGTGCTGGGTTCCGAACCATAGTTTCCCATCTGTGGACTCGGTCATACTCCATACAGTTGGTTGATTACGCTCATCAGATTCAGCCGGTGTCTGAACATGTTGCGGAATCAAGGAAAGACTCTCTGTTTCGAGTTGAAACAAACCACCTTCTGTTCCCACCCAAATTGTCTTGTCGCTGGTTTGGTGCAGCATAACTACGAAGTTACTCGGGTGACTAACAGCAATCTCTTCTCTACTCAGTATCGATACTTTTCCGTCTGAAGAAATGAAGTTGATTCCACCACCATAAGTTCCCACAACCATATCCCCTGAGTCTAGCAAGAGCAGGCAACTAATTGCGTTTGATGATATTGGTCTTGTTGAATCAGTTCGGAAGCTTGTAAGTTCGTTAGTCTCAAAGGAATAGCGTTGAGCCCCAGCGGCTCTGTAGCCAAGCCACAGTTCGTCAGTTCCGGCCGCGAGTGACATTATTCCCTTGTTGATAAACGCCTTTTTATCGGCCAGAGCCTTTGGGAGTGTATGGGAATTTCGATCTGGGTTCTTGTGTAAAATTTTCTCGTAGGTTGCAACCCACAAGCCGCCACGTCCGTCATCCTGTATGTCTATAACCGACCTCAGTCTTGGATCTAAAGTAGGACTGAAGAGTTCAAATGGACTCTCAATCGCTACCTGGAGTCCACTGTAGGTTGATATCCAGAATAGTCCATCTGTGCCTTTGGAAACTTCTCCTACCTCATTTGATAACAGAACTGAATTCCCGACATGGAAATGGTACGCGTAATTAGTTGAATCGAAGACATATAGACCTTGATCGGTTGATACCCAAGTTCTATCAGCGCTCGCATCATAGAACAGATCGTTAACGTAGTATTCAGTTGATAGATTCCCATCGACAGATGGCAGGGCTATGCTTGAACAAGTCCCAGCCGTAACCTCGAGTATATTTAGTCCATTACGGCGGGAGCCGATCCATAAGTAGCCACCTTCACTTGTAGACAGTTCCTCGGTTTGAGACATACTGTTTTCACACTCTGTGTCTATCAGCACAAAGTTGTCGCCTTGGTCATTGAGGCGATAGGCGGCACCGTCGGCGTTAATTGCATAAAGTACGCCTCTATTGCTCAGGTGTAGATCCGAAACACGTACGTTGCCTTCAAGGGGATAATAAGAAATTTTGGTTGTGTGGGGATCGATTCGCGAAATGCCACCAGACTTATATCCCGCCCAAAGTGCTCCGTCATGTGTATATATGGCAGTCGAAACATCGTCTTTCTGTGGCTTACTTACTTTGTTTAAGCTCAGTTTTGTGAACGAATCTGACGTTTCGTCTAAGAGATATATGCCACGATCTTCAGTTGCGATTACAATCTGGCCGTCGGGGCTTTCGGAGAGTTTTGTTATGTTCGTGCTCGGGAGAGTGCCGCCCACAGAGCTCTTGCGCTGGTGGATACTCAAGTCTGAACCGTCGAATACGCTCACACCTTCTTGTTTGGCGATCCAGAGAAGCCCGTTTTTACTCGCGAGGATCTTGAGAATCGGTTGATTATGTGTCCCAAAATCAATTGGGGAATCAATAACCCTAACAGATGCAGTATGGGTGTTGGACGAAGCTGCAACGAAAACCAATGACGTCAGCAATAATGCGCAATATTTCAAGTCGGGTCGGTACAAGTGATGGATTAGTTTATAACGAGTTGGCGCTGCCATATCGGATAGGATTTGGGTGGATCAATAGCTCAGAAATTTACGCCTTCTTTATGAACTCACCATTTTTGAAGCGTTCGCTGAATTCTTCGACGAACACTGAATACGCACCGTTCAGTTCTTTGGTAAGCGATTCCATGTCAGTTGCGTCGTTATCTTTTGCCTTCCTTTCGATCTTTGAACCAATACTTTTCAGCTGTTCAGCTCCGACGTTGGCGCTCATAGATTTTATCGCGTGTGCAGTTCGAGAAATATTCTCCATTTCTCCTCTGGAGAGTTGGATTTCAAGCTCGCCAAATTTTTCGATCATTTGTGAGCGAAATCCTGAGAATATTTCTTGTAGTAATGGCTTGCCGGTCTGCTTCTCCACGTCAGCTATGTTTGTTATAGCCCGCATATTGATTGTATCGATATGCTCGCTTTGCTGGTTGGTCTGAAGCAGAGATTTATTTTCCCTTGTGGAAGAGGTGATGTCCGATTGTTCAATGTTCCTGTCGTAACTTAGCGTACTTTCTAAGCATTGAGATATGTCGGAGATAGTGAATGGCTTCGACAAGTGGCCGTCCATGCCTGAGTTTAAGCACCGCAGTCTATCCTCATTCGTGTTGCCAGCTGTCAATGCTATTATTTGCGTGTGTTCGCGCTTAGATCGTCGCTCAAGCACCCTAATTTGCTCAGTCGCCGAGTAGCCGTCCATGACGGGCATCTGGCAGTCCATGAAGATTAGGTCGAACTTGCTGCGGCTGTACTGCTCTAAAGCATCCGCTCCATTTGAAGCGATGGCAACTGAACATTGAAGCATTTCGAGAATTTCTCTAATTATTCTTTGGTTTGTTTCTACATCTTCCGCTACAAGTATTTTTGGTACAAGCGCTGTAGGCCTGTCCAAGTTATTTATACCCGCGATTGCATGGGACGTTTTCGTGGTTAATTCGTCTAGAGCGCTTTGTAGTCCAGAGTTTGTAACTGGTTTCGTTAAAGATACCCAACCTGTCGGTAGCTTGCTTGTGTCGGCATTGAGTGGTGTCAACAGGATGCCGCCCATGCCATCTCCGGAGTCAAGAAACCGAATTACTTCCGGGTGCCGGGACGCGATAGCGTGATCGATGAATATAACAGTCGAAGTATCTGTAGAAGTCGGCTTTTTGCTCTGATCCAAGCATTCTATACGTCTAAAGTCGAATCGATGGAGTCGGGAGGTGAGCATCTCAATAACAGCTTTATCTTCACAAATTAATTGTGCTGATAAGTTAGGGTAATGCTTTGCTTGCTTCTTTGTGCTCGTCACGCCTAGTGGGATTTCTGCGGAGAATTTTGTGCCGACTTGCGGCTTGGACTCTATAGATAACTGCCCGCCCATGAGGTCGACAAATCGTTTGCTTATCGCTAATCCAAGCCCGGTGCCACCGTACTGACGTGTAGTGCTTGCGTCGGCTTGCGTGAAAGCTTCAAAGACTCGCCGTTGTGTCTCCTCAGTCATTCCTATGCCGGTGTCCGTTACAGATAAAAGGATGTTGACAGAATCTGATTGGACACGTCCACCGTCAACTGAAACTCTCACCTCTATCTTTCCTTGATGTGTAAACTTGATAGCGTTGCTAACCAGGTTCATCAGCACTTGACGTATTTTGGTTGGATCACCCATTAAAGAGGCTGGTACGGACGGTTCGATGATGCTGTTGAGCTGAAGTTCTTTACGCAGAGCCGGCTCTGCCTGTAGATAACACACCTGATCTACTAATTCGACTAAATCAAATTCTGTGTTATCTAGCTCTACTTTAGCCGCTTCAATTTTGGAGAAATCAAGTATATCGTTGATCAGGGAAAGTAACGCTTCTCCGCTGCTGTGCGCTGCGCCAGCGTAGCGTTTTTGGTCTTCCGTAAGTTCAGTCCGTAAGAGCAGGTCGGTCATTCCGATCATGCCATGCATCGGCGTACGGATTTCGTGGCTCATAGTGGCGAGGAAGTTTGATTTTGCTCGGTTGGCCTCCTCCGCAGCCAGTCTTGCTTTCTGAAGGTCAAGGGTCCTGTCTCGAACCATTGCTTCTAGCTCTAGTTGTCTATTTGTAGCGAGCTTCGCTTTTCGGTTTTGGTTTGCAACAAGTGCAGCTAGTAGAGCCAACGCCGCAAGCGCGTAAAGAGTGTAAGCCCACCCGGTTTCCCATGGGGCGGCTTTCACGAGGATAGGCAACCTTATTCCAGTTCGGTTCCACACCCCATCAGAGTTTGAGCCTTGGACACGCAGAATGTAGTCTCCAGCAGGCAGGCTATTATATGTCGCGGTTCTAGAGTTGCCTTTCTCAGACCATTCCTTGTCCCATCCTTCTAGCTTTACTCTATAAAGATTCTCAGAAGGTCTGGTGTAGTCAAGGGATGCGAATGTAAAGGTAGCGTCTCGATCATCGTATTCCAGAACGACGCGCTGGGTATCTTCATTCGTTTTA
This sequence comes from uncultured Gammaproteobacteria bacterium, assembly GCA_963753815.1. GTDB lineage: Bacteria > Pseudomonadota > Gammaproteobacteria > Pseudomonadales > Halieaceae > CAVWDU01. The sequence continues at coordinate 98,281 of CAVWDU010000003.1, read as the reverse complement.
AGAGGCCTACTCTGATTAGAAACCTTTATCTCGGTTACGAGTATCGGTGGGACGTAAACGTTTTTGGTCTTGGTTCCTGGGTCAATTACATTAAATCCTTTCTCGCCACCGAAGTATATTCGATCCGATTTATCTCTAAACACTGCGCCGTGGTTGAAGTTGTTAGCCTGCAGGCCATCTCCGGCATCGAAATGCTCAAGTTCTCCGTTAGCTGGCGTTATCTTTGTTAAGCCCTTGTTATGTGAAAACCAAATAGTGCCGTCTGGTTCGCTTGTAATTCCCCAGATATTTGGGCTTGGTAGGTCTGGACTGTCTGAATATCTAACTAGGTTTTCCACCCTGGATGTCCGGTCGGATTTCTCCCATCTAAAAAGCCCACCCCGGGTGCCAATCCATAGGCTGCCCTCGATGTCCTCGTGTAATGACAGAACGTCATCGCTAGATAATTTGTTTGGTTCTTCTTGTGTAATTTCGAAGCGCTGGAAACTGTTCGACGCTGGGAGATACAAATTCAATCCCGCATCTGTTCCAACCCATAAATCTCCTTTCGAATCCTCCAGCATGGCGAGGACATTGTTGCTCGAAAGGGACGTGGAGTCAGCGGTCATGTGGATCAATCGCTTGAAGGTTTCGTGTTTATCATCGAACACGTTTAGCCCACCTCCATAGGTCCCGATCAATAGCTTACCAGCAGACGTTCGGAGAACGGAGGTGATACCGTTCGCTCCTATGCTTGATGGATCTGAGGCTCGCTTTCGATATGTCCTTGTATCTCCAGTCGCCGTATCAAATCTGTAGAGACCTGAGCTCAAGGTGCCAGCCCAAATTGTTCGTTCTTCTGCAAGTAGGCTCATTACCATCCTAGATGATAATATCTCTTCATAGGTTGGCGTCACCCTCGATGCGCCACCCGTAACGTTGTAAGAGTTACTTTGCTCAGTCCGTGGTTAGTTCCAACCAAGAGTGAACCATCGCTAGTTTGGGTAAATGAATTTACGGCGTACATACCTGAGGTGTTGTCGACACGCCCAAATATTCTCTTTTTGCCATAAATGACGCCAGCATGTGCCGCTATCCACATTAATCCTGAGTCGTCTTGAAATATGGACGAGACTAAATTTCGTTTTTGCAATAGCTTGCTGGATGAGTCTATTGGAACAAATGTATTCGTCGCCTTATTGAGGATACGAACGCCCCTAATTGTAGCGGCCCAGATATTTCCTTGCGCGTCTTCAGCGACCATATTCACATGTACAACCGAGTCCGAGACTGTAAATCGACTACTTTGGTCTGCTTCGTTTATTAAGTACTGTGTGAAGATATTTTTCTCGGGTTCAAAAAAAAGAATTCCTTGGCCCGCCGTAGCTATCCATAAATTTCCTTTTCTATCGGCTATCATATGTTTCGGGCTGTAGCTTTGGTGGAACTGGGAGGCTTGCGTGACAATGTCGAGATCGTTGTCCTCGGTGGGCCGCTTTACAAGTTGCAATAGTCCCTTGTTCTCTGTAGCAGCCCACATTTTTCCGTCAGGCGTTTCGCTAAACGCCGCAACCGTGGTTGGTCTCCCTTCCGTTGAGTTAAGCGGGTAATGAATGAACTCTTCCCTACTTGGGTCGAAGATACTGAATGCAGATCCTTCTTCGTACCCAATCCAGATCCTATTATCTGATGACTGAAAAATGGATGTTATTGAGTCATGCATTAATGCATGGGGTGAAACTGGTGTTTTGCTGCTGATAGATTTGAATTCACCGGTTGTTGGGTCAAACCGATTTAAGCCACTCTTAGTCGAAATCCATAGTACGCCATTAGAATCCTCGACAATCCCGGTGGTGTAGTCTGCGTTGATGGATTTGGGGTTTTCTGTAGAGGATTTATACGTTCTGATGGTGTAACCGTCGTAACGGTTGAGGCCATCTGTGGTGAGAAACCAAAGTAAACCACTAGAGTCTTGGAAGATTGTATGGACAGCGGGCAGCGAAAGTTCAGAATTGAGCGGGAAGTCACGAAATGAATAGTTGGCTGGGCTAATTGCTACCGCCAGCGGACAGGCCAACGCGATTACAATAGCGACAAGTATTCTAAGAAGCGGCATTCTGCGTCCGGCTAAGACTATTTTTACCGGATACTAAGCGATGAGGCTCCACAAAGCCATCTGCATCGTGCGGCAGTTCTCATTTGTAAGATACAAATAAAACCGGACCTAGGTATATCTGAAAGGCAGGAACAGATGTACAGAGGTCCGGTGAAAAAAGGTCTTTTTCGGATTCGGGCTAAACTAGCTTCAGTTTACTTGTTGGTCCACTTAAAGCCGGCCTGGTTGGCAAAGTTCTTGTTGGTCCACTTAAAGCCGGCCTGGCTGGCAAAGTTCTTGTTGGTCCATTTGAAGCCGGCCTGGCTGGCAAAGTTCTTGTTGGTCCACTTGAAGCCGGCCTGGTTGGCAAAGTTCTTGTTGGTCCATTTGAAGCCGGCCTGGTTGGCAAAGTTCTTGTTGGTCCATTTGAAGCCGGCCTGGTTGGCAAAGTTCTTGTTGGTCCATTTGAAGCCGGCCTGGTCAGCAAAGTTCTTGTTGGTCCATTTGAAGCCGGCCTGGTCAGCAAAGCTCTTGTTAGTCCATTTGAAGCCGGCCTGATCAGCGAACGTTGTATTGATCCACTGAAAACCAGTCTGCTTCGCATAGCTGGAGCTCGCCCACTTATAGCTCGGCTTGCTGCCAGCTGTGTCTGCAGCGGCGCGATCGGCCGTTTCCGGGCTTGAGCCCCACTTGAAAGAGGAATCGCTGTTGTTGTCTGACGCCCAGGCGCTATCGGCGCTTTGGGTCGCGGAGGAACTCTGGTCCCACTTGAAGCCAGAGGCTGCGTGGGAGCGGTATTCTGTCGTTCTGGCGAGCGCTTGTTCAACGGTGTGGTTGTTCACCGCGCGGCTGCCGCTATTGGCGATGTCAGCCTGGCTGGTCCCAGCAGTTGCGGCTGCTGTAAGTGAGAGTGAAACGCAAAGGGCCCCAATTTTCTTGACTGTGTTCATGATATCTGCCTTATCATATGAGTTGGTCTGCACAACTCATCCATGAACTGTGACGAAGTTCCTAAATCTATCCATGTGTTTAGGTAAAATTTGCAATTTCTTATTTGATTGCTTGACAAACGTTATACGGGTATATCCTGCGGCCCGGTAGGGGCCTGAATACCCACTTTGGGTCAGGGTAATTTGGCGGGCGAGCGGAGGCCGATTTTCGGGCGTCGGAGCGCCCGAATAACGTGTTGAAAGTAAGGAAGATTTTGTAGGAGTGGGACGGCTTCAGTAAAGCGCGTCACGGGTTGACCAAAATGGGTAATAGCTGCCTATTGGCGGCCCTGGTCGGTCAGGCGCTCGATAGCCGCCTTTTCCTCCCGGTATTGTTCTTTCCAGTTGAAAATCGCATTGCCGGCTGGTTCGTCGCCACCGCGGGCGCGCGATGGCCGCTCGATATGGTCCTTGACGCCCCATCGCCGGCTCTCGCTGTAGCCTTTTGCCGCCGGCTCGGGGGAAACCATGCTATCGAGCCCTGGCAGGCTGACATTGCCGTCACTATCGACAATGGCCGGCCCCTGGAAGTGGCGTATACCCTTAATGTCCTCTTCGAGGTTTAGGTCTGTGTTGCCGCAGCCGGTCTGACCCAACAGTACCGCCCGTTTGGCGTTGACGTAACCATTGCCCTGTTGGAAAGGAGAGTAGGCCAGCAGCCCATCGCTGTTGATGGCCAGTTCGGCGCTCGTGACCAGCTTGCATTTGACATCGTCCGGCGTGAGGTCGGGCTGCAGCTGCAGCAGGAGTGCGACGATCCCGGAAACAATGGCGCTGGCCTGCGAAGTCCCGGTCATCACCAGGTACTCCTCGGTCAGCATGTACTCCGGGTGCTCTTCTGTCAGGGTGGATCCTGGACGGGTTATCCCGATGATGTGGCCGCCCGGCGCCACGATGTCGGGCTTGATGTGGGCGCTGGGCGTGGGGCCGCGGGAGGAGAAATCCGGTACGTAGTCATCGCCACGGGATTCCGGCGTCCAGGAATCCGTGACAGCGCCTACGGTGATGATGTAGGGCAGGTTGCCGGGCGAGCCGACGGTCATGGGGTCGGGTCCCTCGTTGCCGGCTGCGGCGATAACCGTGATCCCCTCTGCCCAGGCCCGCATGAGCGCCTGGTTGATCGGATCCAGCCAGTAAGGCCAGCGTGGCATCGCCGCGAAGGAGAGGTTGAGCACCTTGATGCCGTAGATCTGTCGGTGCGCAATCACCCATTGAATGCCTCGAACGATGTCGAGGAAATCGCCGCGGCCCTGTCTGTTGAACGCCTTTACCACCGCCAGGTCGGCATCCGGAGCTATTCCTTTGAAGGCTCCGGTGGCCCGGTCGTTGCGGATGATAGCGGCGCTACTGGCCATCGCGCTGGTGAGGTGGGTTCCGTGCCCGCTCTCGTCGAAGACTGTATCGCCCTCCACGTCGGCAATCGCATCGTAGCGCGCCACCACCCGCTGCTCGCCCGCTGTATTCTTCGTAAGGCTCTCATGTTCCCAAAGGCCGGAGTCGAGCACCGCAATAGTGACCCCGGTGCCGGTGACCCCATTCTGGTGTAACTCTTCCGCGCCCGCCACGCCGGTAAAGTAGCTGTCACCGAAATTGTCAGCATAGCCAGGGATGAGTTCCTCGGTGCAGTCGCCACCGAACTCGGCGTTGAAGCGGAATGACCGCTGGGGCACGTCGGCGAGCAATGCGAGCGCCTTGCCAGCTGCAAACTGTACTTTCAGCGCGGATGGCGTGCCGATCCGGGGTCCACTGGCGGCGGAGAAGCCGGCATCGAACCGGCCTTGTTCGCTGGATTTGATATCGGATTCTGCAACCGTCCGCCCGTCGACGGATACAGCGACCGCCTCGCCTAATAGCGCGGGCCACTCAAGATCGAGCCCGGTCAGGGGGAGGTTCGTGTCGGTCTTGTTGTACAGTCGCCATATTACGGCATCTGGTTCCTTCTGTAGCTCCAGCGCGCCGCGCCCCTGACATCGGGTGGCCCCCGGCTCCGGTAGCTCTTCGGGCGTGTCGTCGATGGACAGGTCGTCGATGAAGCGACTGACGAGGGGTGATGTGAGTGTGGCATTCAGCTGCTGTTGGGTCAGCAATGCGCCTACTGCGTCGATGACGTCGAGCCGGTGGGTCACCGTCCCGCCGTTGTTCTCTACCAGCTCGGCCAACGCGCTAGCCGACTGCCCCTGGAGCATCACCTGCAATGGCTCGGCCAGGGTGACGTGGCTCAGGCTGCACAGGATCAGCCAGCGGGCACTGTGTTGAATGATTCGCAGCAGCAAGGATCGGGCCTAACTCGCGACAGCCTCCCGGAGGTAAGGCAGGAAATTCTGATGCAGCATGGACGCTACATCCTCGGGATAGATCGGTCTGGCAAAGTAAAAGCCCTGCAGCAGATCGCAGTTTTTCTCCACGAGGTACGCCAGCTGCTGCTCCGTCTCGATGCCTTCCGCGATCACCCGCAGGTTCAGTGTCTTGGACAGCGCGAGTATGGCGTCGATGATGGCCGGACCATCCGGGCTTCCCAGGTCCGCAACAAAGCTCTGGTCTATCTTCAGCGTATCGATCGGGAATCGCTTCAGGTAGCTCAGCGACGAGTAGCCGGTGCCGAAGTCATCTACGGCAAGGTCGAGTCCCATGGCCTTGAGCTCCCTCAGCTTGGCGATGTTGGTCTCCGCGTCGTTCATGATGGCGCTTTCGGTGAGCTCAAGTTCGAGGCGGTGCGGCGGGAGGCCAGAGCGTTTGAGGAAATCTCTCACCTGTTGCGCCATGTTGGTCTGGTTGAACTGTAGCGGCGATATATTGACGCATACCCTGAAGCCCGGCAGGCCGAGCTGGTCCCAGTAGTGGCAGTTTCGCGCCACTTCGGCCATCACCCATTCGCCCAGTTCGATGATCTGCCCGGTACGTTCGGCAACGGGGATAAACTCTGAGGGAGCGACCATGCCCCGTACCGGGTGCTTCCAGCGCACCAGCGCTTCCATGCTGACGATTTTGCCGGTGGCGGTCTCGATCTGTGGCTGGTAGCGCAGCTCGAGTTCGTTATTGATCATGGCATCCCTCAGCTCTTCCTCCATCTTGAGCTGCTCGACCGCTTCGGCGTTCATGTCTTCATCGTAGAACCGGTAGCAGGCCCGCCCGTCGGCTTTGGCGACATACATGGCGGTATCCGCGTTGCGAACCAGGGCATCCTGATCGGTGCCGTCGTGGGGATAGATGGCAATACCTATGCTGGGTGTGACCACGGGGTTGTGGGATTGCAGCTGAATCGGCTGCGAGAGCGAGTCGAGAATACGTCTCGCCACACTCTCCACGTGGGCCGTGTTGGCAACGTCCGACAGGACCACGGTGAATTCATCGCCGCCGAGGCGGGCAATCTCCGGGCTGATGTCCGGGTCGCCGGCGTCTTCCGCAGAGTTCTCGCTCAGGTAGTTCACCGCGTCCTCTTCGCGGAGTTCCATTGTGAGCCGCTTCGCAATCTCCACCAGCAGGCGGTCACCGCGCCCGTGGCCGATGGAATCATTGATGCGCTTGAAATGGTCCAGGTCGATGAACATCAGGGCCGCGTTGGTGTTGTGGCGGCGTGCGCGCCGCAATATCCGCGTCAGCTGCTCGTTGAAACTGCGGCGGTTGGGGAGTTTTGTCAGCGGGTCGTAGTAGGCGAGGTACCGGAGCCGATCTTCCTGTCGCTTTAGCGCATTGAACGCGTTGCTCGCACGGAGCATGTACTGCACATCACGGCCGAGTAGCGACCAGTTTACCGGCTTGGTCTTGTACTGGGTCGCACCTGCGTCAAAACCCTGGTCGATCGACTGGCGGTCATCCGAACCTGTCACGATCATGATGGGGGTCGACTCCCCCTGGGGCATCTCCCGGATGCGGCGGCAGACCTCAAGGCCGCTCATGCCCGGCATTTCCACATCAAGGAATACGAGATCGGGCCGCTCCCGCTGGAAGACTTCCAGGGTTTCGAGGCCGTCGGCCGCTTCCACGACCGTCATGTTTTCGGCCTCCAGACATTGCCGCGTGAGCAGTCGCACGTTCATATCGTCATCACTGACGAGAACTTTCGCGGGCTGGCGGGGCAAGTCAGTGGCCGACATACGGGGCTTGTGAGGTGATAATTTCGCCAATTCTAGGGTACTGCAGTCGGGCTGTCACCCGCCGGTTAGTCTTGCCGTGACGCGGGTCCCAGTTATGTCCCGCGGTCGGGAGCACAGCAACCCAGGCGGGGGTCGTGCTCACAGGGCCAGTTGCCCCTGTCGATGCCAGCGTTGCCGCTGCATGAACAGCGGCAGCCTGTGTAGCGGGATGGCAGGGCTGAAGAAGAAGCCCTGGACCTGGGAGCAGCCATGGCGGCGGAGAAACTCGATTTGCTCCAGGGTTTCAGCGCCCTCGGCTATCACCTCCATGCGCAGCCGCCTGGCTATCTCGATGATGGCGGCGCAAATGGCCTCATGTTGGGGGTTCTTCGGTGCCTCTTCGAGGAACATGGCGTCTATCTTTATCGCCGAGATGGGCAGCTCGGTGAGGTGCGACAACTGGGAAAAACCGGTGCCAAAATCGTCCAGTGAAAAGCGGATCCCCAGATCACGCAGCTTCTCGATACGCTGCCGGGCCAGGCCCTTGTCCTGCAGCGCATTGGCCTCGGTCAATTCAAACTCCAGACGGGCGGCGTCGATGCCGCTGCGGTCGATGATGCCGCCCACAATCTCGACGAAGCCGTCAGCCTCCAGCTGGGAGAAAGACACATTCAAGGCGACCTCGACATCTTCGAGCCCATGCTCGTCCAGCCAGTGCACGGCAGAGCAGGCATGGCCGATTACCTTGTGGCCGATGATATTCATCAGCCCCATTTCCTCGCACGCGGGGAGGAAGTCCGCGGGGCTGAGCAACCCGCGGGTCGGGTGATTCCAGCGCAGCAATGCCTCCAGTCCGCGCAGTTCGCCGCTGTCCAGGTCGATCCGGGGTTGATAGTAAGGCTCGAACTGGTCCTCGCGTAGCCCGGTTCGCAGTTCTGCCGCGAACGTGGCCTGTCCGGTCTGGTTGAAGGCAATTTCTGTGCTGAATTTCACCAGCCGATTGCCGTCCAGCGCTTTCGCCTCACGCATGGCGCGGCGCGCGGCGTCTACCAGGTCGGTAAAATCACCCGCATCTCCCGGGTAACAGGCGGCGCCGATGCTCGCTGTGATCGCTATCTGTTGTTGCCCCAGCGCCATTGGCGCACTCACGGCTGCCAGCATCTTGGTGGCCACTGATTCAATGTCTGCGGGTGCACTTACGTCTTCCAGCACCACCGCGAATTCGTCTCCGCCGAGCCTCGCGATACTGTCTGTGTTGCGCAGCTTGCCAAGCAGGCGGCTGGCGATGCGACAGATCATCTCGTCACCCGCGCCCTCGCCGTAGTGATCATTGACCTGCGTGAAGCGGTCGATATCGATGTAGAGCAGGCCGGTGCGTGCGCCGTAGCGATGTGAGCGCTCTATGCTTCGCTCCAGGTGGGCCCGGAAGCCGGCGCGGTTGAGTGTGCCGGTGAGTGAGTCCCGGTTGGACAACTGCTTCACCGCCTGCCTGGCTTCCCCGAGCTGGGCACTGTAATCAAGGACGCGGCGCACGATGCCGCTATCGAGGTCCCGTCGCTCCAGGCAATCCAGCGCGCCCAGTGATCGCCACCGGGGTGTGAGCATGTTGTCGGCGTCGTCGACCAGCAGAATGATTGAGGCGGTGACCTGGTTGCGGGTCGCGAAATCGCAGCAGGTACTCGGTATTTGCAGCGTCGGCGATGATAAAAACATTGACGCTGCGGTCGATCAGCGCTTCCGCAGCGTGAGAGTAGCCGTCGTTGGAAATCAGGGCGAGAGAGACGAGCCCGGTGTCTGCGAGCGATGCTTCCACCAGTCGATGATCAGTCGGCTGGTCGGATATGATCGATACCGTTCTCTGTTCCACGGCCGCCCCTGCGCGACAATACCGTTTGGGCCTCCGATGCCATTGCGTTTCCCTGTCCCTGGGGCACGTTACTCACGCCACGTGTTATATCGTATTGCGCGCTTTATTCTTCTTAGTTACGGCGGTTTATACGGCAGATGCGAGCAGATTTCTAGTTTTTGTCCATGTATTTTTACACAATTGCAGTGTGCGGCATCGCTGACAGTGGCCCGTATCGGTGTGGCGGTGCCTTGGAGGGGACGACTGCAGGTGCGAGCCGGCGAGGGGACGACGACGGATGCTGTGGAGCGCTTGTGCTACTATTTGCGTTCATTTCGCCTTTCATCGGACAACGGTCACGGCTATTTCATGAGCATTGCCTCGGACAAACTCGACGTAATACGGCAGCAGGTGCAGTACCACCTCGATCACGCGGAGAAAAATCAGCTCAGCCCGGAGCAGGAGCAGGCGCTCCAGGCGCAGATTCGCACCCGGCTGGAAGAGGAAAACGCGGTCATCGTGGCACATTACTACACGGCTCCGGCAATACAGGCGCTGGCAGAGGCCACGGGTGGCTGCGTGTCGGATTCGCTGGAGATGGCGCGGTTCGGCCACGATCATCCCGCCGAGACGCTTATCGTAGCGGGCGTCAAGTTCATGGGCGAGACGGCCAAGATATTGACGCCCGAGAAGCGGGTGCTTATGCCTACCCTGGAGGCCACCTGTTCACTGGACCTGGGCTGCCCGATCGAGGAGTTTTCCGAGTTTTGTGACGCCAACCCTGATCGTGAAGTAGTGGTTTATGCCAATACGTCAGCGGCGGTGAAGGCGCGCGCCGACTGGGTGGTGACCTCCAGTATCGCGCTCGATGTGGCGGAGCACCTCGCGTCGCAAGACAAGAAGATTATCTGGGCGCCCGACCGGCACCTGGGCGATTACGTCCGCCGCCAGACCGGCGCCGATATTCTCATCTGGGACGGGGCATGTATTGTCCACGAGGAGTTCAAGGCGCGGGCGTTGGCCGATTTGAAGCGGGTTCACCCGGATGCTGCGGTGCTGGCGCACCCGGAGGCTCCCGCCGCTGTCCTCGAGCTGGCCGACCGGGTCGGTTCGACCACGCAGATCATCAGGTCCGCCAGTGAGATGCCCCAGCAGAAATTCATCATCGCTACCGATCAGGGCATTTTCTTCAAGCTCCAGCAGGCCGCGCCGGACAAGGAGTTCATAATCGCGCCGACAGCGGGGAAGGGGGCGACGTGCCGGAGTTGCGCGCACTGCCCGTGGATGGCGATGAACGAACTCGAGTCCCTGGCGACCGTATTCGACCGGCAGGACAACGAAATCTTTGTCGATCCCGCGTTGGGCGAGCGGGCGATGGTGCCCCTGCGGCGGATGCTGGATTTTGCCGCCGACATCCACAAGACTGTTATCGGTAACGCCTAGCCTCCATATCTCACCGACACCTGGAGGCCCCGGCGAGAACGGGTGCGTGTCAGGGGATTTCCCATGAGACAGTGCATCGGGGCTCGACCGGCTGTTTGACGATACATCCCGACTGGGCGCACCGCACTACATCGACTCCATCTGGGCGCGCAGCTCGCCGATGTCCCGCAGCCGCTGGTTGATCTGGGCCGAGGTGAGGTAGTCCTTGCTGGTCAGCTTGAGTGCATAGTTGAGCTGTTTTTCTGCCTGATCTAGATTGCCGTTGAGGATGAAATACTCCGCCCGCGACTCGTGCAGGCCGACGATATTCCCCGAGAGCCCCTGTACTTCGGCAAGCAGGTACCACACGCCGGGGTCGTTGGGTTTCTCGCGGCTGTGGTCCAGCAGCACCTCCTCGGCCACGTGAGGTTGCTGGTTTTCCATCAACGCACGGGCGTAGGTCATCGTCAGCGGATGGTTTCCCGGCACCAGCTTGAGCTGTTTCGCCAGTTTATCAACCGCCCGCTGGGGCTGATTGCGCGCCAGGTCAATTTCGGCATCGGCGATGATGTACTCGATCCGGTTGCGGTCCCCCGACCAGATGGTGTCGAGCTCCAGGGCGGCTTCCTCGGGTCTGCCGGCCGCAGTGAGCGCCAGTACCAGTCCGTAATGTCGCGGCTTCCTTGGAGCGCGGTTTCCCCGCCAGTTCGCCGCGAAACGTCTGGATTGCCCTTTCCGGTGTGTCGGCGAGCTGGTTGGTTACCCGGGCGCGCATCAACTGGTACGGCAGGCTGACCGGCCGTATCTGCTTGGGATACTTCAGGGCACGGTTGCGAGTGTCGGCAATCCGGCTTTCCGAGAGCGGGTGGCTGCGCAGGAACTCCGGAATCCGGTTGCCGCCCGAGTAGCGGCTCGCCGCCATCATCCGCTCGAACATCATGGGGGCCGCGTGCGGGTCCATGCCGGCATTGACCATGGTCTGCATGCCGATCCGGTCGGCTTCCTGTTCATTGCTGCGGCTGTAGCTCAGCATTGAGTCCATGGCGGCCGCGCGCGCCGCCTGCAACGCCGCCATACCTGCCTCTCCGCCCGCTGTCGCCATCAATACCAGTCCGGCGACCATCGCCGCGAGGTTAAGCGGCTGCTGGTTTTTCTGGAATTCCACTCCTCGCGAGAAGTGGCGCTGGCTGAGGTGGGCAATTTCATGCGCGAGCACGGTCGCCAGTTCATCCTCGGTCTGGGCGTACAACAACAGGCCGTTGTGTATGCCGATAACACCGCCTGGCACCGCAAACGCGTTGATGGTGGGATTGTCGACGACAACGATGTCGACGCGGCGGTCTTCGAGCTGGCTGTGAGTCACCAGTTCGTAGACGAGATTTTCGAGATAGTCGAACAGCAGGGGATCGTCGAGGGTGGGAACCTGGCTTCGGAACATCCTCAGCCAAGCACGGCCCAGCTGGTACTCGAATTCAGATGAGAACAGGCTGGTGCTCGATTCGCCGAGGTTGGGCAGTTTCAGCTGCTCCGTGACCGCCAGCGTGCCGCTGCAATGCAACAGGCAGACCATCGGTAACACCGCCAGGCGTTTCCGCAGGATAGCGACCGCGAGTCTGAGCTTGGGCACGAAAAAAACACCAGTATATGCGTTATGGAATTGACCCGTAGTGTACTCTATGCGAGCCTCACCGGGGGAAGCTTAGAGGGCCTGATGTGGACAAAGTTCAATGGCGCATGGGCTGGGCTCGTGGCTGCGGTAGCGGGTGTGTGGGGCCGGAGTCGTCGATATGACCGAGAGCGTACCGTTGCGAGTGGATGCCCGGGGGCTCGCCTGTCCCATGCCCCTGTTGAAAGCCAAGCGCGCCTTGAACGGAATGGAACCAGGGCAGCGCCTGGAGGTCATCGCTACCGACCAGGGCTCCGTCCGCGATTTCGAGGTCTTCGCGCACCAGTCCGGGCATGCGCTGCTGGAGTCCGGTGAGCATGAGGGTGTTTACACCTACCTGCTAGAGAAGGCTCCCACAGCCGCCTGATCCCGCCTGCCCGGAAGCCTTCCGGGGCCTCGAAGGAATCGCTGGCACTGTTACCGGCGTTCGGGCTTCCGCCCACCATCGAAAGTTGACAGAATACTGTGGCGAACGAGCCCCGACGCGGGGCTTGTTGCCCTGCGCTGAGTCAGCCAGCGCCGCCGGGAGAGCTATGCTCGAGATTTTCGAAAAGTGGTACAAGCGCTACCTGTTCGAGGAGGAATCCGTTCTCCTCCTGGTGCTGTTGTTCCTGAGTGTGTTGCTGTTGATGACGATCGGCGATGTGCTGGCGCCGGTGCTCGCGTCGATCGTTCTCGCGTACCTGATGGAGGGACTTGCGAACCGCATCGAGCGACTCGGGCTGCCGGATTGGGCAGCGGTCCTGATCGCCTACCTGGTGTTCATCGGCGCCTTCTTCGGCATTATCCTGGTGCTCATGCCACTGGTCTGGCGGCAGACGATCGGCCTGGCGGGCGAAATGCCGCGGATGCTGGAGCAGGGGCGGCAGTCGCTGGTATCGCTGACCCAGGAGTATCCCGAGTTATTCAGTGGTGACCAGCTCGACCAGCTGGTCACCGCCGCGCAGGCCGAGATCGCGAGTATGGGCCAGTCGGTGGTTGCTTTCTCACTGGCTTCATTGCCCAACCTCTATAACCTCCTGATGTACATGGTGCTGATTCCCCTGCTGGTCTTCTTCTTCCTCAAAGACCGCCAGCAAATCATCAACTGGCTGACCAAATTTCTGCCATCCGAGCGACCGCTGCTGCGACAGATCTGGGGCGAGATGAACATCCAGTTCTCCAACTATGCGCGGGGCAAGGCATTGGAGATTATCATCGTCGGGGCTGTGAGTTACTTCTGTTTCGCCTGGCTCGGGCTGCGCTATGCGGCACTGCTGGGGCTGTTGGTCGGTCTGTCTGTCATCATCCCCTACATCGGTGCCGCCATGGTTACCTTTCCGGTGCTGTTGGTTGGCTATTTCCAGTGGGGGTTCCAGAGTGAATTTTATTATCTGACTGTGGTCTATCTGGTCATCCAGGGCCTGGACGGCAACGTGCTGGTGCCACTGCTGTTTTCGGAGGCGGTTAACCTGCACCCGGTGGCGATCATCCTCGCGGTGCTGGTGTTTGGTGGAATCTGGGGGTTGTGGGGCGTGTTTTTCGCCATCCCCCTCGCTACCATGGTCAAGGCGATCATCAATGCCTGGCCTGAACCGGAAGACGGGGACAGCCCCGACCTGACGACGGAGTAATCCATGAGACGATTTTTCGCGGCGCCCGTAGGCGGGTTCCTGCCGGTGTTGCTGTTGCTTTTTGTCGGTGCTTGCTCGCGGCAGTCGCCGCCCCCGGATCAGCCGGTGCAGAGCCCCAACGATGATCTCAAGTACCGCTACCTGGTGCTGGACAACCAGATGCAGGTGCTGCTGATATCTGACCCAGACACCCCCAAGGCGGCTGCGTCCGTCGATGTATGGGTGGGCAGTGGTGACAACCCCGAGGGCCGCGGCGGGCTGGCGCATTTTCTCGAGCATATGTTGTTTCTGGGGACCGACAAATACCCGGACGCTGCGGAGTACGAGGAATACGTGAGCGAACACGGGGGTACGCGAAACGCCTACACCAGTTTTGAGCATACCAACTACTTCTTCGACATCAATGCCAGCCACCTGCCGGAGGCCCTGGATCGGTTTGCCCAGTTCTTTGTCTCCCCGAAGTTCGATGCCGAGTACGTCGAGCGGGAGAAGAACGCCGTCGAGGCGGAGTACCAGATGGGGTTGAAGAGTGATCCCCGCCGCGGTCTCGATGTGCTGCAGGAAATCATGAACCCCGACCACCCCTACAGCCAGTTTTCCGTCGGTAGCCTGGAGACTCTGGCAGACCGGCCGGGCGCGACAGTGCGTGACGACCTGCTGGCGTTTTACGAGCGCCACTACTCGGCCAACGTCATGACCCTGGTTGTCCTGGGTTCGGAGTCGCTCGACGAACTGGAGGCGCTGGTCAGGCCGATGTTTTCGCCGGTACCAAACCGGTCTTTCGTCCACGATGAGATCGCCGCCCCGTTATTCAGCGACAACGATGTGCCGATGGTGGTCAAGGTCAGGCCGCAGGCAACGCGCAAGCAACTGGAAATCCTGTTTCCGATAGCAGACTACCGGGAACGCTATCGCACCAAGCCCGGCACCTATGTCGCCAGTCTCGTGGGCCACGAAGGCGAGGGCAGCCTGCTGTCCCAACTGAAGGCCGAAGGGCTCGCCGAGAGCCTGGCGGCCAGCACCGGGCTGGCCTGGCGCGGCGGTTCCTTGTTCAGTGTCGATATCACCCTTACCGAAAAGGGAGTCGACCAGTATCAACGCGTGCTGCAGCTGTTGTTCGACTACACCGAATTGCTGCGGGAAAAAGGCCCTAGTGAGGGTCTCTACAGCGAGCAGGCGAAGCTCGCCGAGCTGGCGTTCAGATTCAAGGAGAACGTCGAGCCTGTCAATTACGTCACCGCGCTCTCCAGCGGCATGCATTACTACGCGGTCGAGGATATTCTGCGCGGCCCCTACATGATGGTGGACTATCGACCCGATGAACTGGCGGCCGTGGCCGAACCACTGGTGCCGGAAAACGCCGTGGTCATTCTGCAGCGATCCCGATGTCGAGACAGACAGGTTGAGCGAGCATTACGAGGTACCGTACTCGCTAGCGCCCGTCGATCCCGAGGTGCTCGCGAACTGGGGCGCCGACGGTGACGGTGAGCAGCTGCATCTCCCGGCCGCTAACGATTTTATCGCCGATGATGTGTCACTGGCCTCGATCGCCAAGGATAACCCCGAGATTCCGGCCCTGGTCCACGAGTCCTCTCGACTGCGAATCTGGTTTCGCCAGGCGGAACAGTTCCGGGTACCCAAGGGGGCCACGTATGTCAATTTCCGTTCGCCCATGGTCGGACAGCAGGCGGAACAAACCGCGGCCGCTGTTCTGTACACCTCGCTGCTGAAGGATGCCATCAACGAGTTTGCTTATCCTGCTGCCGTCGCCGGCCTCAATTTCAACCTCTACAAACACGCGCAGGGGATCAGCCTGCGGATCAGTGGCTACAACGACAAGCAGGTCATCCTCCTGGATAAGATTCTGTCCGTGGACGCGCGAGCCTTCGATCCGCAGCGCTTTGAAAATATTCGCAGGGACATGATCCGCAGCCTGCGCAATTCCGTCGCCAAGCGTCCCAGCGGCCAGGCGATGGATGATCTTGGGGAGGCATTGCAGTACGGAAATTGGGGCGAGGACGCACTGATTGCGGCGCTGGAGGCAATTACCCCGGAGGCCCTGAATGGCTACATCGAAGGATTCTGGGACTCCGCTACCGCAGAGGCCATGATCTACGGCAACTACAGCCGGGATTCGGTGGACGACCTGCGTCAGCGGCTGGAAGAGGTGCTGTCGGGCGAGCCGGTGACCGCCCTGCCAGCGCTGAAGGTCCTCAAGCTGCAAGCGGGTGAAGACGCCCAGTACGCAGTGACCATTCCGCACGACGATTCGGTGGTGGCCTGGTACCTGCAGGGAGCCGGCGACAGCTGGAGTGATCGGGCCGCCACGGCGCTCACCGCCCAGATCATCAAGTCCGGTTTTTTCCAGCAGCTACGCACGGAGCAGCAATTGGGCTATATCGTCAGCGCATTCGCCTGGCCGCGGCTGGATGTGCCCGGCCTGGTGTTGCTGATACAGTCGCCCTCGGCAAGTGCCGTCGACGTAGCCGATGCGATCGGTAAATTCATGGGCGGAGTGGTCGCCAGCCTCGACGAAGATCAGTTCAAGCGACACCGCGAGGCACTGGTGGCGGAAATCCTCCAGCCGGACAAGAATCTGTGGGAGCGCGCCGAGTTCTACTGGCAGTCTATCGCCAAGAAACAGTACCAGTTCGATGGTAAGCAGGCGATGGCCGATGCGGTAGCGGGGTTTACTCTTGCCGACTGGGTCGGCTACTTCCAGACTGTATTTATCGAACAACCGCGCAGTCTGCAGGTGGTTTCACCCGGCCGCCGGGGAGACCTGCCGACGGTCGACGGTGAGCGTTACGAGACGGCGACGGCCATCAAATCGGGACACGACGCCTACGTCATCGAGTAGCCTCCCGGGCGCCGGCCCCGAGCGGAATCGGCTGGCATTATTTCCCCGCGGCAGCTAGCCTTGGGTTACCGCAGCCGGCATGGGCAGTGAAGGAGCGTTTACAGGCATGACCGAAGATATAGACCCGATTGAGACCCGCGAGTGGCTTGACGCGTTGGACGCCGTGGTCAGGAACAGCGGTGAGGAACGGGCGGGTTGGTTGCTCAATGCGCTGTCCAAGCATGCGGTCGAGGTCGGGATGGATTTGCCCGCGGCGATTACCACGCCCTTCCGGAATACCATTGCTCCCGCCAATGAGAAAATGATGCCCGGCGACCTGTTCATGGAGCGTCGTATCCGTTCACTCGTGCGCTGGAACGCGCTGGCGATGGTGATGCGCGCCAACGACAATGACGAGGGGCTTGGGGGGCATATTTCCAGCTTCTCCTCCAGCGCAACATTGTACGATGTCGGCTTCAATTACTTTTTCCGCGGCGCCGATGGTGAGCACCCCGGTGACCTGGTTTTCTACCAGGGCCACAGCGCGCCCGGCATGTATGCTCGATCCTACCTCGAGGGGCGGTTGAGCGAGGATCAGCTGGACAATTTCCGCCGCGAAGTCGATGGCGATGGTCTGTCGTCATACCCCCACCCGTGGCTGATGCCCGACTACTGGCAGTTCCCCACGGTCTCCATGGGGCTGGGTCCGATCCAGGCGATTTACCAGTCACATGTAATGAAGTACCAGCAGAGCCGAGGTCTGGTCGACCACGGGGATCGCAATGTCTGGTGTTTTCTCGGCGATGGCGAATGCGATGAGCCCGAGTCCCTGGGCGCTATTTCCCTGGCCGGGCGCGAGAAACTGGGCAGTCTCCATTTTGTCGTCAACTGCAACCTGCAGCGACTCGACGGTCCCGTTCGCGGCAACGGAAAGATCATTCAGGAGCTGGAGGGCGTGTTCCGCGGGGCCGGATGGTATGTCATCAAGGTCATCTGGGGGCGCAAGTGGGACCCGTTGCTGGAGCGAGACGAGTCCGGCCTGCTGCAGCAGCGCATGGACGAGGTCTGTGACGGGGAATTGCAGAACTACAAGTACAATGGCGGCGCGTATACCAGGGAGCATTTTTTCGGCAAGTACCCCGAGACCCTGGCGTTGGTGGAAGATCTGTCCGATCAGGACATCATGTACCTGAATCGTGGCGGGCATGATCCGTACAAGATCTACGCCGCCTACGCCGAGGCGGTCGAGGAGCGGGAGCAGCCCACGGTCATTCTGGCGATGACTGTCAAAGGCTACGGCATGGGTGAGGCCGGTGAAGCCAATAACGAGACCCACTCCCTCAAGAAGCTCGACATGGCGAGCCTGAAGGCGTTCCGTGATCGCTTCGGAGTGCCCATTTCCGACGACGAACTGGCGGGTGTGCCCTATTACCGCCCGGCGCCAGACAGCCCGGAAATGCGCTACATGCTGCAGCGACGGGAGGAGCTCGGTGGCCAGATCCCCGCCAGGCGCAGCGAGATCGAGCGACTGAAAACACCCCCCCTGTCGGCGTTCGGCAATCAGCTCAAGGGCAGCGGTAAGCGGGAGATATCCACCACCATGGCGTTTGTTCGCCTGCTCTCCAGCCTGACCAAGGACGAAGTGCTGGGCGAGCGGATTCTGCC
The DNA here is from genome assembly GCA_963753815.1 of uncultured Gammaproteobacteria bacterium. Classification (GTDB taxonomy): domain Bacteria; phylum Pseudomonadota; class Gammaproteobacteria; order Pseudomonadales; family Halieaceae; genus CAVWDU01. Next base: position 80,094 of record CAVWDU010000003.1, on the reverse strand, counting down.
GATCGTTCCCGACGAGGCGCGCACCTTCGGCATGGAGGGCATGTTTCGCCAGCTGGGAATTTACTCCTCCGTCGGGCAGCGTTACACGCCGCAGGACGCCGGTGAAATCATGTTTTACAAGGAGGATAAACAGGGCCAGATTCTCGAAGAGGGTATCAATGAGGCGGGTGCATTTTCAGCGTGGCTCGCCGGCGCAACCTCTTACAGCACCAGTGGCTACCCCATGGTGCCGTTCTACATCTTCTACTCCATGTTCGGGTTCCAGCGCATCGGTGACCTGGCATGGGCGGCGGGTGATTGCCAGGCGCGGGGGTTCCTGATCGGTGCAACGGCGGGCCGCACCACGCTGAACGGTGAGGGGCTTCAGCACCAGGATGGACACAGCCACCTGCTGGCCCAGACCATACCCAATTGCGTCAGCTACGACCCGGCCTATGCCTATGAGTTGGCGGTGATCGTCCAGGATGGACTGCGGCGCATGTTCGAAGAGGGCGAGAACAAGTTCTACTACATCACCACGATGAACGAGAACTATGTCCAGCCCGAGATGCCCACGGGCGTCGAGGAGGACATTGTTCGCGGGATGTATCGCCTGCGTCAGTCCAGCGCCCGGCACGACCACCGAGTGCAGCTTCTCGGTGCCGGTACCATCCTCAGGGAGGTGGAGGCCGCCGCCGAGATTCTCGAGCGCGACTACGATGTTGCGGCCGATGTCTGGAGCCTCACCAGCATCAATGAGCTGCAACGGGAGGGCAAGGCCGCCCTGCGCTGGAACATGCTACACCCCGACGAGGAGCCCAGGGTGCCCTGGGTGACGCAGCAGCTGACCGGCGAGTCGCAGGCCTTCGTGGTGGCGACCGATTACATGAAAGCCTATTCAGAACAGCTGCGGGCTTTCGTCCCCGGCTCCCTGACCGTGCTCGGCACAGACGGCTACGGTCGCAGCGATACCCGGGATAAATTGCGCCGGTTTTTCGAGGTCAGCAGAGAGTTCGTGGTCATCGCTGCGCTGAAGAGTCTCGCCGACGCGGGGAGCGTCGCCCCCGAGGTGGTGGCCGGTGCTATCCGTGCCCTTGGGGTCCCCCAGGATAAAGTCGACCCCATCCTCGTGTGAAGGCAGGGCGGCGATAGCGAAAAGGAAGGCGATGTGGCGAAACATGAGGTAACGGTCCCGGATATCGGTGGTGCCGAGGGAGCCGAAGTCATCGAGATACTGGTCGCGGTGGGTGACCAGGTGGCCGCCGAGCAGGGTCTGATCGTACTGGAGTCCGACAAGGCATCGATGGAGATACCCTCCGATGTCAACGGCACGGTGATCGAGCTGCGGGTCGAGGAAGGCCAGGAACTGGCCGAGGGAGCGATTATCGCTGTCATCGATGCCGATGCCGATGCCGATGCCGATGCCGATGCCGATGCCGATGCCGATGCCGATGCCGATGCCGATGCCGATGCCGATGCCGATGCCCGCGGGGCGGAGGCGAATGACGGCGAGGCGGCTGCAGAGGCAGAGCGCGCACCGTCACCGCAGAGTGATGCAGACGAGGCGCCGCTCGACGGGGGCTTCCGGCGACGCGGGGTCGCAGGCGGCAGGGGCCGAGGAAATGACCGTCTCCGTGCCTGACATTGGCACGGAGGAACCGGTTGACCTCACCGAGATCAGTGTCGCTGTGGGCGATAACGTCGCCGAAGGTGATTCACTCGTCGTGCTCGAATCGGATAAGGCGTCCATGGAAGTACCTGCGCCGGCGGCGGGTGAAATCACCGCCATCCTGGTCGAGGAGGGCACGAGTGTTCGCGAGGGCGACCCGCTGGTGCGGATGCGCTCTGAATCGACAGGCGATGCGAGCGCCGCGACAGCGACCCCGTCGCCTGCCGACAAAGATCGAGACGTCTCTGCTGCGCCAGCGCCGGCGCAATCCGCCACCCCTGCTGCTGGCGGGGGGCAAGAGGACAAGTCGCAGACACAGCCGGCACCGGCCGTCCAGGGTCGACGCCCGGCGGCGGATTCGCGCGGTGCCGAGGACGCGCGTACGGTGTACGCCGGTCCTGCGGTGCGCAAGCTGGCGCGCGAGCTCGGTGTCGAACTCGCTCGTATCACCGGCAGTGGTCCGCGTGGTCGGCTATTGAAAGAAGATCTGCATGCCTACGTACAATCGGCCATGCAGGACCGCGCCCGCGGCGCGGTGGCGGGCGGCATCGGTATACCTGCTGTGCCCGAGATCGACTTCAGCGAGTTCGGCCAGGTGGAGGTGGTCGCGCGCAGTAAGCTGGACCGGTTGACCGCGGCCAATATGCATCGAAGCTGGCTCAACGTACCCCACGTCACCCAGTTTGGCGAGGCGGATATCACTGACCTCGAGGAATTCCGCGCCGGGCTCAAGTCCGAGGGCGAAGCGCGCGGCGTGCGCCTGACGCCCCTCCCTTTCCTGTTGAAGGCCTGCGCGGTGGCGCTGCGCGAGGCGCCGAAGTTCCGCGCGTCGCTGGTCAACGGTGGCGAAGAACTGGCGATCAGGGACTATATCCATATCGGTATGGCAGTGGACACACCCGCGGGGTTGTTCGTTCCCGTGATCAGGGATGTCGACCAGAAAACACTCTGGCAACTGGCGGAAGAGGTGATCGATATGGCGACCCGTGCCCGCGATCGCAAGCTGAAGCCGGTCGAGATGCGGGGTGGCTGTTTCACCGTGTCCAGCCTCGGCAATATCGGGGGCACCGGGTTTACTCCCATCGTCAATACGCCGGAAGTCGGCATACTGGGCGTGTCCCAGGCAGAGGTAAAACCGCTGTGGGACGGCAGCGCGTTCGTGCCCCGCAAGCATCTGCCGTTGTGCCTCTCCTACGACCACCGGGTCATCAATGGCGGTGACGCCGGCCGGTTCATGACGCACCTGACTGGGTTGTTGGGGGATATCAGGCGCTTCCTGCTCTGATCCGGCCGGCCAGGTGCGGCCGGCCAGGTGCGGCCGGCCAGGTGCGGCCGGCCAGGTGCGGCCGGCTAGCTGCGGGTGAACGGTTCTGGGACAACGAGCGCGATCACGCTGTCCGGGGGACGCCAAAAAGCGCGCGTCCATGCGCAGGCTTGGCTGGCGGCGTCCCTGCCGCCAGACACCCCCGGACAACGTGCCCCCACTCATTGTCTATCGGCATGGGGACATCCTGTTGAGGGGCGGCCGGCGAGGGGCGGCCGGCAGGGTGCGGCCACGCCTGTGCGAGCGGGCGACCCCGCGCTCGAGCCGCGCCCTCCGTATGACTGGCATGGATAGTGCATATTTCGGGAGGAATAGCCAGCAGGGCGGCCCGGGCGGGCTCACAAGCCCGGTGTGCGGCGAGGGCCCCCGCGTTGCGAAGTGAATGGGATGATGGAATTCGCCGATCAAGCCGGGGCAGGCAGCGAGCAGCGGAGCCGGTTACGCGCACGACAATGGCACATGGCTATGCACGGAAATAGCGCAAAAGCACCTTTTTGGTGCGTTAAGTACCTCGGTATGATGGGCTGTACTGACCAAACGCGGGGTAGGTGCGGCGGTGAACGGCGATGAGTGACAGGCGAACGAAGACGAGTGACGTGTGCAAACTCGTTTTCACCGACCTCGATGGCTCGCTGCTCGACCATCATAGCTACAGCTTTGAGCCCGCGCGGGATCAGCTCCGTGCGCTGGCCGACGCCGGGGTACCCGTGATACCAGCCACCAGCAAGACCCGGTCCGAACTCGAGGCTCTGCGCGACACGCTCTCCAACTCGCATCCGTTCATAGCCGAGAACGGCGCCGCGATCTTCATCCCCGAGGGTTATTTCGAGGATCAGCCCGCGGGAACCACCTGTAAAGAGGGTTACTGGGTGCGGGAGATGGCGGCCGGTCGAGCGCACTGGGTTGCCCTGCTCGGCGCCATGGCCGCTGACTACGGCGACAATTTCGAGTATTTTTCCCGGGCGGGCACTGCGGGCATCATGGCGATGACCGGTCTCGACGAGGCGGCGGCTGCGCGGGCAAACCAGCGTGACTACAGTGAACCGGTGCGATGGCGGGGGGATGCGGGCGGTCTCGACCACTTCATTGGTGAATTGCGTGCCGCGGGAGCGGTCGTCAACAAGGGCGGGCGTTTCCTGGCGGTCTCCGGCGATTGCGACAAGGGCAGGGCGCTGGAGTGGCTGGCGGCGGAGTACGTCGAGCAGTGTGGGTGCAGCCGGGCGGACACCCTGGCGATCGGCGACAGTGACAACGATCGTGCGATGCTGGAGATTGCCGATACGGCGCTGTTGATTCGCTCTCCCGTGCACGAATTCCCAATGCTGTCGCGCGCCGCCGGGGTGTTGCGCAGCCGCGGGTACGGACCGGCAGGCTGGGCCGAGGGCGTGGCCGATTGGCTGGCCGGCCGGCCCTCTCCTTGAGTTGAAGAGGCCCCTCAATGGGTGATTTCTACCAGAACGGCATCATCACGACCCTGCACAATCTCTCCGATCGTCCCCTGGAAGACCTGGAGCGGGAGCTGCTCAATTTTTCGCGCCGGCGGCCTCTTGGGCTCATCCTGCCGTCGCTGTATTCGGAGCTCGAAGGCGAGGCCCTGCCCGCAATTCTTGGGCATCTTACCGCGGTGCCCTACCTCTCGGAGGTGGTCATTGGACTGGATCGAGCCGACGAGGCGCAATATTGTCAGGCGATCGAGTTTTTCTCCCGCCTGCCCCAGCACCATCGCGTGCTGTGGAATGATGGCCCACGGTTGCGGGCACTCGACGAACGGTTGCAGGAGCTGGACCTGGCGCCGCGGGAGCTCGGCAAGGGGCGTAACGTGTGGTACTGCATGGGTTACACCCTGGCCTCCCAGAAAACCGAATCTGTTGCCCTGCACGACTGTGACATCCTGACCTATGACCGTGCGCTGCTGGCGCGACTGATCTACCCGGTGGCCAATCCGCAGTTCAACTACGAATTCTGCAAGGGGTACTACGCCCGGGTTGCGGACGGCAAGATCAATGGCCGCGTCAGTCGCCTGTTGGTCACGCCGCTGTTGCGGGCACTCATGAAGACGCTTGGCGACATGGAGTATCTCGACTACATGGACAGCTTCCGCTATCCGCTGGCGGGTGAATTCTCCTTCCGGCGCGATGTGCTGACGGACATCCGCATACCCAGTGACTGGGGGCTGGAAATCGGTGTGCTGTCGGAAATGTACCGTAACTACGCCAACAACCGCCTCTGCCAGGCTGATATCGCCGCGGTATACGACCACAAACACCAGCCCCTGTCGCCGGAGGATGCCACCTCGGGGCTGTCGAGAATGTCTATTGATATCTCCAAGGCGCTGTTTCGCAAACTGGCAACCCGGGGCGTTACGTTCAATTCGGAGACGTTCCGCTCATTGAAAGCAACGTACTACCGGATCGCACTCGATTTTGTCGAGACTTACCACAATGACGCCGTCATGAACGGGCTCAGCCTGGATATTCATGGCGAGGAAAAAGCCGTTGAGCTGTTCGCGGAAAACATCATGGCTGCGGGAGAGGCGTTCCTCGACAGACCGATGGAACGGCCCTTCATCCCCAGCTGGAGTCGCGTGATCAGCGCCGTTCCTGACGTTCTCGAGCACCTGCTGGATGCCGTCGAGGCCGACACCCTGGAGTTCAGCCAGTCATGATCGTCCGCATTGCTGCAGCAATCTATCTGCGGGCGCGCGCGCCTGTGCGATTTGCAGCCCGCCGGAGGTGCCCGTGAACGCGACGACACCGGTCAGTGATGAGCTGTATCAACAGCTGTTGGAGCGCGTGCGCCTGCATATCGACGCGATCTATCACGACAATCCGCTTGCTGCGGACCTCACCCAACTCCCGGGCGATCTGCTGTCTATCATGCGGCTCGACCAGTTTGCGGTGGAACCGAGACCGCACCAGAACCACTGGAACCAGCGTGACATATTGATGATTTGTTACGGGGACAGCCTGCTGGCGGAGGAGGAAAAGCCGCTCGCAACCCTGAAGCGGTTTCTCGACGAGCACTGCCACAGCTTGGTCAGCGGCGTACACATCCTGCCGTTTTACCCCTGGAGCTCGGACGACGGGTTCGCGGTGCTTGATTACTCCAGTGTCAACGAGGCGCTGGGGGGTTGGCCCGAAGTCGAGGCGATTGCACGCGAATACGACCTGATGGCGGACCTTGTCATTAACCACTGTTCGTCGCGCAGCCTCTGGTTCGAGAACTTCCTCAAAGACGCAGAGCCGGGCCGCGGGTTCTTCTTCACCGTCGACCCAACCGCGGATCTGAGTGACGTGGTGCGGCCACGCACCAGTCCACTGCTGCAGGAAGTAGAGACCGCCTCGGGTACCCGTCACGTCTGGTGCACGTTCAGCCATGACCAGGTCGATTTTGATTTCCGTAACCCGGAGGTGCTGAAGCAGTTCGTCTCCATTATCCGGCAGTACCTCGACAGTGGTGTCCGGGTCTTCCGCCTCGATGCGGTGGCCTTTCTCTGGAAAGTGCCCGGCACGACCTGCCTCAACCTCGAGGAGACGCATGAGATCGTCCGCCTGTTGCGGACGCTGGTGGAGCACGCGCGGCCTGATGCGATGCTGATCACGGAGACCAATATCCCCAACCGGGAAAACCTCTCCTACTTCGGCAACGTCAACGAGGCCCACTGCGTTTATAATTTTTCCCTGCCGCCGCTGCTGGTGAACGCCTTGATCAGCGGTGACTGTACCTACCTCAAGCACTGGCTGATGAGTCTGCCGCCGGCGCAGAACGGTACCGCCTACTTCAACTTCATTGCCTCTCACGACGGTATCGGCTTGCGCCCCGCCGAGGGGCTGTTGTCCGACGAGGAACTCACCACCCTGGTCCAGACCATGGAGCGATTCGGTGGGCACGTGTCGTACCGGGCGCTGGAGGACGGCAACAGCAAGCCCTATGAAATCAACATCGCGCTTTACGATGCGTTGCAGGGTACGACCCGCGGGCCCGACCGGTGGGGGCTGGAGCGATTTGTCTGCGCCCATGCCATCATGCTCGGTCTCGAGGGTATTCCGGGTATCTATATCCACAGCCTGGTGGGTACGCGCAATGACTACGAGCGCATCGAGCGCAGCGGCCACTATCGAGCCATCAATCGCCATCAATGGGATTACCCCGCGCTGGAGGCCGAGCTCGCCGACGGGGAATCACCGCACCAGATGGTGTTCTCGCGTCTCCGCCATTTGCTGGCGGTGCGTCACAGGCAGGGCGCTTTTCATCCCAATGCCACCCAGTACACCCTGCACCTGGGGCAGACGGTGTTCGGCTACTGGCGGCAGAGCATGGACCGGGCACAGAGCATTTTTTGCATCAGTAATATCTCGGATCAGCCGGAGACGGTGCAGCTCGCTGCCATCAACATGACCGACAATGAAGATTGGCACGATCTGCTGGCGGATGGCCCCGGGCTGAGTCGGGACGCGGAAATAGTCCTGCAACCCTACCAGACGGTCTGGCTCACCAACCGGCCCGATCACAGTGCCTGGGGTCTGTGAATAGCTGTGGCGGCGGTGGCGTCCAATCCCAGTGCTGCTGAATCGATCGCAGCAGACCATCCGGCTCTTTTGCGGATTTCGGCCACAGGCCCGGGCTGACGGACGCCAGCGTCGCCAGTGACTGGTCCGCCCAGCCGGCCGCACGCAGACCGTGAATGAATTTCAGCGTCCTGAACCCATCGAACCACTGGTGAAACTGCCGCAGGAATTGTTCTTCGCCCCGCCCGTGAGTGCGGCAGTGGGCCAGTGCCGCGACCCAGCCGAGATCCTGTATGACACGGGCTGCTGTTTGCGATAAGTCGTTGTCCAGGCCGCGCTGTCGCATTTGCCTTGAGAGAGCGTCGGGTTCCATGTCGCGGCATGCCGGAATGCAGTCCAGCAGTACCCGGAGCGCTTGGAAGCAGTGTGGATGATAGAAAAGCGTCGCGGTCTCACGGTCCAGGCCAGCGATGCGGACCACCGCCGGGCCAGTGCCGAATGGCACCCGGGTCGAAGGGCGGGCGCGCAGGGCAATGCAGTCGCCTCGCAGCCTCAGCACGGGGCCGATCTTGGCCACCTTGTTCAGCAGGTAGAAATCCTCAGCAGCGGATCGCCGAGGAAATCCGCGGACCTGGGCATAGGTCAGTGCATCCACTGCCAGGCAGCTGCCCAGGGTGTGGTGGGCGTAAGGTGAGCGCGCATACTCCAACCCCAGCACGTAGTGGTGCAGGCACAGTTCGTAAAGCGCCGTCGCCCGATCCACGTCGCCGTCCCCATCCGGGAGGTGCTGGAACGGGTAGGTTACCGCGACCGCGGCACCATTACCGGGCCGCGCCTCAGGCCCGGGCAGCCTCTGGAAGTAGTCGCGGGGCAGCACGGCATCGGCGTCTGAACTGCAAATCCACTGGCTGGCTATGCGGCCGGCGGCGATCCATCGCAGCGCGATGTCACAGCCAGCCTTGCGGGCGAGCCCGACGCCCTGCTGTCGCGGTGTGGGGCCCAGTAGCTTCTCATGGTCATAAAGCAGCAGGTCCGCGGTGTCAGAGAGCTGTCTGATCGGGTTGTGCTGGTCAGCGCCGGGCCGGGTCGGCAGTTCGTCGATGCTATTGCGCATATCCCGGTTCGCGCCGGTGTCGGTATCCGTCGCGGGGCGATTGAGCACCGCGATCACGAGTACCCGTGCACGCTGCCCGCCGAGACGCTGCCAATGGCGGATCAACGTCGGCGACTCGCGGTAGAGCGGTACAACCAGGGTGTGCTCCCAGGTCCTTGTATCGGCGGGAGGCGGGGGCAAGTGTGGCTCCAGGTAGCGCTGCAAGTAGCGCTGCAGCGCAACCGGAAGCATCAGTGAAGCGCGGCCCGCACCGGTAGCCGCGTGACGATCTCTGCCTCGAGGTCGAGCAGGGTTTGCCAGCGACTTGCCACCGTCGCTTCGGGAAAGTAGCGCCGGGCGAGTAGCAGGAATTGCTCGAAGTGGCGTTCCTCGGAACGGGCGATCGACTGGTAGAACCGTTTCAGCGCGGCGTCGTCCAGCGCGCTTGCCACCAACCCGAAGCGTTCGGCCCCCCGTGATTCGATGACTGAAGCGGTGAGCAGCCTGTCCAGCAGGTACACGTCTCGCCCCTTGCGGATGGTGTCCATCAGGGCCAGCACATAAGGGTCCTTGCGATCGGCCACGGTTTGCAGTCCGCGGCGGTGCAGCCACTTCACCACCTCGCGGAAGTGTGTCATTTCCTCGACGGCGAGGTCTGACATGGCCGCCACCAGTTCGAGCCGGTCAGGGTAGTGGGACAGCATCGAGATCGCCATGCCGGCGGCTTTTTTTTCGGCCGCAGCATGGTCCTGCATGAAGCTGTCGAAGTCAGCCATGACGGCGTCGGTCCATGTCGCCGGCGAGGCGACCCGCAGTGGCGATTCGGCCATCGATCCTATCCTGTTCCGGGTGCCGGGCTATTGAACGCAAAGCGGCATCGGAATACAAGCGGCTCCCGGCGCGTATCCTGTAGCCTTACAGCCACAGTGCCGTGAAGCACGGAACCTGAAGCTCGCTATGGCGAAGGGCAAGTCGTCGCCCTGTGCTACACTTCGACCGCGCTGAAACCTGTTTGCAAGGGAAGTCGGAATAGCCATGATCATCAAGCCGCGGGTCAGAGGATTTTTGTGTACCACCACGCACCCTGCCGGGTGTGAAGCCAATGTCAGGCAGCAAATCGACTACGTACGCGACAAGGGGCCACTCGCCAATGCGCCGCGGCGCGTGCTTGTTGTCGGCGCCTCCACCGGCTACGGCCTGGCCTCGCGGATTACCGCAGCTTACGCGGGTAATGCGTCCACCGTGGGTATTTTCTTTGAGAAAGAGGGTTCCGAGAAAAAGCCGGGGACGGCGGGTTGGTACAACTCGGCGGCGTTCCATCGCTGCGCCGCCGAAGACGGCCTCTATGCCCGCAGTATCAATGGCGACGCGTTCAGTGACGAGGTCAAGGGCAAGGCAATCGACGTGATTCGCGAAGATCTGGGCCAGGTGGACCTCGTGGTCTATAGCCTGGCGGCGCCCCGCCGCCTGCATCCTTATACGGGCGTCGTCCACAATTCCACCCTGAAACCCATCGGCGGCGACGCAACCCAGCTCGGAATCAATACGGACAAGGAATCGATCCAGGAATTTCACCTCGAGGCGGCGACCCAGGAAGAGATCGACAACACCGTTGCCGTGATGGGTGGGGAAGACTGGCAGATGTGGATAGACGCCCTCGACGCTGCGGGTGTGCTTGCCGACGGCGCCAAGACCACAGCCTATACCTATATCGGTGAAAAGCTCACCTGGGACATTTACTGGCATGGAACCATCGGCGCCGCCAAGCAGGATCTGGACCGTCGGGTGGTGAATATACGCAAACGCCTGGCCGAGCGGGGCGGCGACGCCCGGGTGTCGGTGTTGAAGGCGGTTGTTACCCAGGCCAGTGCTGCGATTCCGGCCATGCCGATCTACCTGGCCCTGTTGTTCAAAGTGATGAAGCAGCGGGGCATCCACGAAGGCTGCATCGAACAGATCGACGGATTATTCCGGGATTCCCTCTACGGCGACCATCCGATCATGGATGAAGAGGGAAGGTTGCGTGCAGATCGCAAGGAACTCGACCCGGAGGTGCAGGCCGAGGTGGCGGCGCTGTGGGAGCAGGTCAGCACCGAAAACCTGCGCGAGGTTTCCGACTTCGCCGGCTACCGTCGCGAGTTTCTGCAGCTTTTCGGGTTTGACGTGCCCGGCGTCGACTACGAGGCGGACGTAGACCCGGTCGTGAAGATCGACGAACTGGTGTAGCGCTGTGCTCGAACACGGCATTCCATTCAGGATCAACGAGCGGGTGAGGCGGCTGGTCGCACCCAATCCTGGCCCCATGACCGGCCCGGGTACCAACACCTACCTGCTGGGCAACGACGAGGTCGCGGTCCTCGATCCGGGCCCGGCCATACCCCGGCACGTCGATGCCATACTGGCGGCGGGCGGTGATCGCATACGCTGGATCGTGTGCACGCACACCCACCCTGACCACTCGCCTGCCTGGCAGGCGGTAGCCGAGGCCACCGGCGCGCAGGTCATCGGTGCGCTGCCGGCAGACGACCCCTTTCAGGACGATACGTTTACCCCGAGCCAGCCACTGCAACATGACGATGTGCTGCAAACCAGCGAGTTCACGCTGCGCGCGGTGCACACGCCGGGGCACGTCAGCAATCATTTCTGCTTCCTGCTCGAGGAAGAGCAGATGCTGTTCGCCGGCGACCACATCATGAACGGGTCAACCGTTGTGATCGTCCCACCCGGGGGTGACATGAAGGCGTACATCGACTCTCTCAGGCGGTTGCTGGACTACCCGATCGCGTTTATCGCCCCGGGGCACGGCGAGGTCATGGAGGATTCGCGGGCGATTGTCGAATGGCTGGTGGCACACCGGCTGAAACGTGAACGCAAGGTTATCGCCGGACTGGAACAGTTGGACCGTGCTACACCCGAACAGTTGGTGCAGGTGGTCTACGACGACGTGGCGGTGAGCCTGCACCCCATGGCGATCCTGTCGCTCACCGCCCACCTGATCAAGCTGCGCGATGAGGCGCGCGCGGTGGAGCATGACGATTCGACGTGGGCGTTGTCCGCCCCGGCAGACTGACCGGGCGCAACGGGATCGCAGCCCGCTGCGGGCTGGCCGGTCGCAGCGACGATGAGCCAGTGGCCAGTGACGGATAAAACCCTGGCTGTGATACACTGCGCCCACATCGGGTCGCCCCGCCGCGGGTTATGCCCGTCACTAGAAAACTGGCGTATTTGCACATGACCATGATCGGCGAACTGCTGGTAGCGCAGGGTAAAGTGAGCGAGCGCGACCTGGAGCGCACCCTGCTGGCCCAGCGGGAAATGGGCGAGATGTTCGGGCAGGTGCTGGTCAAGCTCGGGCTCGTCTCCGAGCAGGACGTGGCCGTCGCGCTCAGCCAGCAACTGTCGATCCCCCTCTGTGCTGCTGCAGACTATCCTGAGCAACCACTCAGGCTGGATGCGGTCTCCCTGGACTTCCTGGTCAACAACTCGGTGGTGCCGCTGCGTCGCGATGCCGATGCCGTCGTTTTCGCTGCGAGCGTGCCCCAGGAGCCGTTCCTCTCCCGGGCACTGGCGATGGCTCTCGACGGCGACGTCCGGCTGCTGCTGGGCCTGGAAAGTGATGTCAACAAGGCGCTGCAGTCGCATCTCGAACAGGCCGAGGAAGGGGATGAAGACAGCCAACTGCCCGACCATTTCGGTGGCCAGAGCGATGACGAATTCATCGAACACCTGCGCGACCTTGCATCCGAGGCGCCCGTTATCAGGCTGGTGAACCAGGTGATCCACCGCGCGGTCGACCTGGGAGCCTCCGATATTCATATCGAGCCTTTCGAGAGCGGCTTGCACCTGCGGTACCGTGTGGACGGTGTGTTGCAGGATTCAGCGGAAGCCCCGCCCTCCAGCCTGGCGCCCGCAATTGCCTCCCGGATCAAGCTGCTGTCGCAAATGAACATTGCCGAGCGGCGCCTGCCCCAGGATGGACGCATCATGACCCGGGTGAAAGGTCATGAACTCGACCTGCGGGTATCGACCATTCCCACCGTGCACGGCGAGAGTATCGTCATGCGCGTGCTGGACCGCGGCAGTATTCGCCTGAGCCTGGCCGCCATGGGCTTCAGTGAAGACACCCTGGCCCGCTACCGCGATCTGCTCGACCGTCCCCACGGGGTATTGCTGGTTACCGGTCCCACCGGGTCGGGCAAGACCACGACCCTTTACGCGTCGCTGGCATCACTGGACGCGAGTACGCTGAAAATCATTACTGTGGAAGACCCTGTCGAGTACCAGCTGGAAGGCGTCAACCAGATCCAGGTGCAGGCGCAGATCGAACTGAGTTTTGCGCGCGCACTGCGCGCCATACTGCGCCAGGATCCCGACATCATCATGATCGGCGAGATGCGCGATACCGAAACGGCTCAGATCGGTGTTCAGTCGGCCCTGACCGGCCACCTCGTGCTCTCCACGCTGCACACAAATACTGCTGCGAGTGCGATCACTCGGCTCGAAGACATGGGCGTGGAGCGTTACCTGATCACGTCCGCGGTCACCGGCGTGCTGGCCCAGCGACTGGTGCGGACGCTGTGCGAGACCTGCAAGGCGCCGGTGGAACTGGATGCAGCGTACCTGGCCCAGACCGGCTTGGCGGCGTTCATGGAGCCCGGCCAGACGGCGGTGTACCGCGCGGAGGGCTGTGACCGTTGCCTGCAGACCGGCTATGCCGGCCGCACGGGTATCCACGAACTGTTTGCCCTCGATGAGACGATGCACCGCGAGATCATGAGCGGTGCCGATGCCACCCTGCTGCATGCCGCGGCGCGCCGGCAGGGTATGGTGACACTCTACGAGGATGGCTTGCGCAAGGTGGCAAAGGGCGAAACCTCGATGGAAGAGGTGTTACGCGTCACCCAGGACCAGAGCGAATCGGGCGAAGGCCCCGATGCCGAGCCCGCACCGTTTCCCGTTACGCGGTCGGCGCGTGCGGGCGGTTGATTCGTCAGTATGCCGCAGTTCAGCTACCAGGCCATCGGTCGCGACGGTAAATCCCGCAGCGGCAGCATCGAGGCGAACGGTCGGGAGCTCGCCTCACGTGAGTTGCGCAGCCAGGGCCTCACGCTGCTGAAGCTTGAACAGGGCGGCGCGGGTAACGTTTCCGCCGTTGCCCGGCCCGGCGCCGCGCCAGCCCTCAGCCGGCAGCAGTTATTGTCGCTGACCAGCGAGCTGTCGGTGCTGTTGCGGGCCGGTTTGCCCCTGGATCGGGCGCTCAGGGTGTTGATCGATATGGCGTCGGAGCCCACGGTCACCGCCGTGTTGCAGGGCCTGCTTGCGGACGTCAAGGCCGGCAAATCCCTGAGCCAGGCGCTGCAACCCCACGAGGCGGCCTTTGGCGGTTTCTACCTCAACATGGTGAGGTCCGGTGAGGCCGGCGGACACCTGTCTGAGGTGCTGGAAAGGCTGGTCGAGTACCTGGAAAATGCAAAGAAAAACCGTGACAGCGTGGTATCGGCACTGATTTACCCCGCCATCCTGCTCGCGGTCGCGGTGTTGTCTATCGGTGTCATGCTGGGCTTTGTGGTCCCCCAGTTCGAGACCCTGTTCGATGACATGGGTGACGCCCTGCCGCTGATGACGCGGGTGGTTGTGGACGCCGCGGATTTTCTCAAGGCCTGGGGCTGGTTGCTGGCCATTGGCATCGTCGCGCTTGCGTTTTACCTGCGCAACTGGGCGCGTTCGGCGCGGGGTAGACAGGCGCTGGATGAAAAGCTGCTCAAACTGCCACTCGCTGGCCCGGTGGTGTTCGAGTTCGAAATGTCAAAATTCGCCCGCACCGTGGGGACGCTTTTGGGCAATGGCGTCTCCCTGCTGAAAGCGATCTCTATCGCGATCGATACCGTCGACAACCGTGTACTCAAGGAGTCGCTGGCAGTGCTGCCTCCAGCTGTGAAGGCGGGCCGGCGAATGTCTGCTGCGCTGGAGGAGACCGACATGTTCACGCCGATGGTGATTCAGATGACGCGGGTCGGTGAGGAGTCGGGCAACCTCGGCCAGATGATGCTGGAGCTCGCCCGGGTGTTCGAAGATCATGTACAGTCGGGGATCAAGCGCGGACTGGCGCTGCTGGAGCCGGTGTTGATCCTGGCGATGGGTTTCATCATCGCGGTGATCATTATCGCGATCCTGATGGGTATCATGTCGGTCAATGATCTTGCAATATAGCGCCGGGTGCCTGGCGCGCGGTGACCGGTTAGCCCGGGTGAGGCATCCCGGCGGGTGGACTGCGGCAGCCACGAGGAACCCTCCAGGTGTTTTCCTGTCCACTACATTCCCTCCACAACCAGGACGAGTCAGTGATGAAAAGTGAGATTCACCGTGCGCCGCGAGCCGGCCGTGAGAGCGGGGCGCCGGCGTCGGGCCACAACAGCGCAGCGACAGCGAATATGATGGGCCGGCCTCGACGGCGGCAGGGTGGCTTCACGCTGATGGAGCTGCTGGTGGTACTGGTGATTCTCGGTTTGCTGGCCAGCCTCGTCGGGCCGGCTGTGCTGAACCAGCTCGGCGGTGCCAAGAGTAAAACGGCCCTGCTGCAGATCAAGGATCTAGAGCAGGCCCTGGAAATGTATAAACTGGACGTGGGCCGCTACCCGGAGACCCGCGAGGGACTCCAGGCGCTGGTCACCAAACCCGACAGTGCGGCGGGCTGGAACGGCCCTTACCTGAAAGGCGGCAAGATCCCTCAGGACCCGTGGAAGCGCGATTACGAGTACAAGTATCCGGGTGAGCGCGGTGAGCTGGACATCATCAGCTACGGCCTCGACGGCGCGCCCGGCGGTGACGGTGAAGATGCGGATGTCGGCAACTGGGAATGAGCCGCCTGCCGGCGCTACCGCTGCCGCGGTAATCCATCCGGCTTACCTTCATACAAAAGCGTTCGCTGTGGGCCCGGGTCAATCGCCAGATGGTCAGTGGCAGTCCGAATCGACGGCGTCTGCAGGGACCAGACGTTCGCGATACCCGATGCGTTCGGGGGCGGGCGCCGGGTTCACCCTGGTGGAGCTGCTCGTCGCGCTGGCAATCGCCGGCCTCGTGATTGCAGTGTCCGTTCCCATGTCGGCACGACTGTATGAGTCCATGCAATACCGCGCCGCGGTCCGCGATATCATTTCCGCCCTGGGGGCAGCTCGCAACCGCGCCGTCGACAGTGGCCAGACCCAGGATGTGGCATTCAACCCCGGTGCCAGGCAGTTGCGCCGGGCGGGGCGGGTTGAATCACTGCCGCGCAAGCTTACCCTGACAGTGCACTCGGCGCGGCAGATCAACAGCGGTGACTGGGGGGTCATCCGTTTCTACCCGACAGGCGGCTCGAGCGGGGGCGGTGTCGATGTGGAGCGGCCCGGCGGTGGCGGCGTGCGCATATCCGTCGACTGGCTCGTCGGTTCTGTTACCCAGGCCCCGTATGTCTCCGACTAAGCAATCCAGAAAAGCGTCGCGCCGATCTGAGCGCGGCCTGTCGCTGCTGGAAATGCTGGTCGCGATAGCAATTCTCGGCCTGACTCTCGGCGCTTTGTACAACGCTGTCGGCGGTGCGACGCGCAACACTCGCAGTGGGGAGAAATACCTCTACGGTGTCGAGCTGGCCCGCTCGCTACTCGCCGACAACGCGGTGGTTTCGTCCCGGGGCGTCAGCGCGGAGGGCACGACTTCGGGTGATTTTCGGTGGCGGGTGCAAAGCGAACCTGTCGCCACCGGCGGTAGCGGTGTATTGCCGTTGCTGCAATCCATTGAGGTTGTGGTCAGCTGGCGGGATGGCGCCCGGACTCGTCGCGTCGCATTGCGTTCCGTCGTCGAGGGCAGTCGCCCGTGAAATCGGCTGCGCGCATCAACCCGTCCTGGCAAGCCGGGTTTACGCTGGTGGAGGTCGCGGTGTCGCTGGCCGTGCTTTCCCTCATTCTGCTGGCCACAGTGACCGCGCTGCGCACCTTCGCCAACACCCAGCGCACGCTGGAGCAGGTCAGCGGTCGGCTGGACGAGGTCCGCTCGGTGAGCCGCTTCCTGCGCGAGGGACTGGAGGCATCGATCACCGGCGAAATGTCCGGCGGGTTGACCCTGGGTGGCGCCAGTATGCAGCCGGCGCATTTTATCCTGGTCGACAATGCGCTTGAATGGAAGGCGCCGATGCTGTTCGGCGAAGGCTACGGTGGCGTCTTTCTGCTGCGAGTGGGCAGGGAAGGTGAGGACGTGGTCATGCGTTGGCGCGAACCCGCTTTATCTGTGAGAACCGCGCCCTGGGAGGAGATGCCCGCGAAGGTACTGATCCACGGCGTGGAGCACTTTGAGATATCGGTAAGGCCTGAGTTTGGCGAGGCGTGGGTTTCAGTCTGGGACGCCGTCGAGCCCCCGGCAGTGGTGCGGCTCCAGATTCGCACCCGGGGCCGGTTCTGGCCGGAACTCATTGTGCAGGTGCAGCGCTGATGACGATGCTGCGGCCAAGCTGCAGGTCGCTGTATTGCGCCGGCGCCCGCACGCGGCAACGCGGTGTCGCCCTGGCAATCGTGGTCTGGTTCATCGCCGCCATGGGATTGCTGGTTGGCGGCATGGTGTACCAGGCGAAACTTGAGACGCGCGCCGCGCAGATGCACCTGGCCCAGGCCAAAGTGGCAGCGGCAGGTGACGGTGCGATCCAGCTGGGCCTGGCTAATCTCGTCTCTCGCGACGGGACCGAGAATGGCCAGCGATTCAGGCTGGGTGACCTCGAGGCCGTGGTCTTCCTGACACCTACGGTCGGTCTGATCGACCTCAACAGGGCACCGCGGGAATTGCTGGTTAACCTGTTCAGCGCTGTTGTCATACCCCGGGGTGACGCAGAAATACTCGCGGACAATGTGATACAGTGGCGCTCGCCGTCGCTGGCCGGCCCGGGTCAACGAATTGATTCGATCGAGAGCCTGCTGGCGATCGATGGTTTCGACCGGGTCCGGATCGATGCAATGCGGGATCTGGTCTCTTCGGGCCTGAGCGGAGCCGGCTTTTTCAGCGCGAAGCATGCACCGGAGGCGGTGCGGAAGATCGTTTCGATGCAGGAGCCGGGAGCAGATAACAAGCCGGACGGAGCACGCCGTGGGGAACGAGCGGCGCCGCAACGGGCAGATGCTTACCGGGTAGACGCCATGATCGATTACGGCGGTCGTCGGTGGCTGCGGCGCCGGTGGGTTCGGATGGGCTCCGCTGCCCACTCCGAGCTGCCGTGGCGTTTCACGCGCACCGAGCCTCCCCGGGTGTTGCGTCAGTAGAGGGGCCGGGCATCGGGACAACAGGCATGAACAACACGACAAACCAATGGCAGTTGTTTGGTCTCGACGTGAGTCAGCTGGGCCATCGCTGGGCTGCCGCCTGGCGGGATGTTCTGTGGGGCGATGACTCGCCGGTACGGGCCCGCCTCGACGAGGTCGTAAAAGTGACTGACGGCGGGTCGGTGACCTATCGTCACAGCGATCGCGAAGTCGCTGCGCCGGCGGTCGTCGACTGCGAGGCCATTGTATTGCCGGCCGAGCTTTTTCTCTCCCGTGCGGTGCGATTGCCCCGTGCTGCAGAGGAAGACCTGGAGGCGGTTATGGCCCTGGAAGTTGCAGCCAACAGCCCTTTCCCGGCAGATGATACCGGCGCCGGCTGGCGGGTGACCGGGCGCGGTGAGGAGACGCTCGATCTGGAGCTGGTCATCGTTTCGCTGAGCGCGACCATGCGATACCTCGGCCGCGAGTATGACTGTCATGACACCGGTGCCTATGAAGTCTGGGCAGGGGTGGCGGGTGATGTGATGGTGCGTGGCTTCGGCGAAGGCAGGCGCCGTGAGCGCTACCGTCGACGGCTCGGGAAAGTAGCCGTGCTGCTCGCGTTGACGCTGTCGGTGTTGCTCGCCGTGATCGCCGTGGCCACGTTTTCCAAGTACCTGGAATGGCAGCGGATGGAAGGGCTCTACAACCGGGCGCAGGAGCAGGCGCGCGAAGCGTCAGCGATGCGCAGTAGACTGATCGCGGCGAACGAGACGCTCGCCGCCGTCGACGAACTGATCCGCGATTATCCCAATCCGCACGAGGAGTTGGCCCGCCTTACCGCGATGCTCGACGATACAACCTATATTACGCAGTTCAGCATGCAGGGCGATGAGATCAGCGTGCGCGGCATCAGCACCGACGCCGCCGCGGTCATGCAGCTTTTTACCGGTGAGCCGGCGTACGCCTCGGTTAACGCGCTGGGGCCGATTCGTGCGTTTTCGGGAGGACTGCAGGAGTTTCATTTCCGGATCGCGCTGGCCGATGGGGATGCGCCGTGAACTGGTTGCAGCTGCATCGTCATTCCGCCATCTATGTTGGCATGACGCTGGCAGTACCAATGCTGATAGTGCTCTACCTGGCGTTGACACTCTGGGCTCAGCGGGTGGGCTATCAACGGGAGATCGAACGACTCGAGCCCCGTATTGCCAGGCTCGCGGGCCTGGTCGAAAGTGAGAGCGCGCTGCGGCAGTCCGCATTGCGCGTGGATTCCCGGGTACTGGATCTGGTGTTTCCGGCCAGCGAGGAGCGCGCGGCCCTGGCCGCACGTCTGCAGCAGGACCTGCGGCGCATCTTCACCGAGGCTGGCCTGCAGATCAAGAACAGCCAGGTGCTGCCTGCGAGGGAAGTTCTGGGCCTCGAACATGTTACGGTCAAAACACAGGTCAGCGGGGAGCTCCAGGCGTTCGATGCGGCACTGGAGGAAATCTCGAACTACTCGCCGCTGATACTGGTTGAGTCAATGGCTGTTACACCGGTACGGCGTTCGCGACGACAGCGCGCCGCCGGGCTGCAGGAGCTGACTGCCAATGTCCAGCTACTGGCCCTGCGCCAGAGGCAGGGTGACGAATGAGCGGGTGGTTGAATCGGTACCGGGTGCAGGATGAGCCATTGCGCAGTGAGCGCCGGGCTGAGCTATTGCTGCTGGGTGTATCGGGACTGCTTGTCCTGGAACTGATCTACAGTGGTATCCGGCTCGCGACACTGCCCGCGCCCGTCGCGATTGCGCCGGCGGCTGGTTCCCTGGACATCGCCGCGATCGCGGAGCCTGCCGATGTCGACGAATCGGAGAGCGAGGCGATCAGGACCCGACCACTGTTCTGGCGCGGACGCCGTCCTACAGAGGCGTCACCCGTGGCTGTCGCGGCACCGAAGGCTGAAGAGTCCGCGACGAAATCCGGTAATATTGACAAGGTGAAGCTGAAAGGCGTATTCGGCAGTGCGGATTCTGCTGGTATCATCGCGCTGGTCGACGGCAGGAAGCGGCGCATCAAGGTTGGCGACACGGTGGAGGGCTGGACCCTGGTAGCGGTCAAGCCGGACCGGGGCATATTCGAGAACGCCGGTCGCAAGCGCACGCTGGTGCTGAAGCGCATGCCGGCTGCGGCGAAGCTGGCTGCCAGTGAATCCAAGTGACGGGACAATGATAATAAATGACCGATGTATCAGCACGGCGTTACAGCGCGTGGCACGGCCGTCTCCCGCTGCCACTGATCCTGTTCTTGGCGAGCTGCGCAAGCCCGGAGCCCGTGCCCATTGAGGACGAGTTTCGACTGGTAAAACCGGTCACCGACGTTGAGGCCCTGCAGGCGGTCGCCGACGGGACTGCCGAGGATGACGAAGACCCGGAGATTCCCTCGGTGCGCTACCGCGGCAACGACCGCCAGGTCAATCTGCCACCGGTGCAGGAGCCGGTGCGTCTGCTCGGCGAGGATGTCAGCCTCAACTTCGAGCAGGCGCCACTTGAAGAGGTGGTGCACGCTGTTCTCGGCGATATCCTGGGCCTGGATTATATTGTCGACGGTCCGATCAAGGGGCAGGTCACCCTGCGTACGCGCACACCCATACCCCGGGACCAGTTGATGAAAGTGCTGGAGTCGCTGCTGCAGGCCAACGGCATGCTGCTGATCAGGGGCTCCGACGACCGCTTTCTGGTAACCGGCTCGCAGAATGCATCCCAGCTGCAGCCGTCAGTCTCCAACCCCAACAACCCGGGCGCGGGGTACAGCACTATCGTCGTGCCGCTGCGCTACATCAGCGCGTCGAACATGGCGGAGATACTGCAGCCGGTGGCGCCGGAATCCGCCTTTGTTCGCGTCGACAATACCCGCAACCTGGTTATGCTGGCGGGGACGCGGGCACAGCTGGATGGCTGGCTGGAGATGGTGCGAACGTTCGACGTGGATATGCTCAAGGGTATGTCCATGGGAATGTTTCCCCTCGTCAACAGCAATGTCGAGGACATCGGTGAGGCATTGCAGGAACTGCTGGGAGCCGGCGAAGACGGGCAGGGCAATCTCGGCCAGCTGGTGCGGGTGATTCCCGTTCGGCGCCTCAACAGCCTGCTGGTCGTCACGCCCCGTGCTCATTACCTCGATAGCATAGAAACCTGGATCAAGCGCCTGGATTCGGCGCCGGACTCCAGCTATGAGAAGCGGCTTTACGTGTACGCGGTGCAAAACACCAGCGCTGCGCATCTCGCGGAACTGCTCACCAAGATTTACACGGAGACGGGTAGCGGCAACGTGGTCACCGCCTCGCGCACCTCGGTCAGCTCGGTCGATACCTCGGTCGCTCCCGGCCTGGAGATGGAGTCACTGGGCGGCGATGGCCTGGGGGGCGGCGGCGGCGATCACGGGCGGCGGCATCGGCGGGGGCTTTGATGCCAATGACGTCAATCGCGGCTTCGGCGCCGCCAGCGGTGGCGGCGGCGCGGGAGCCACGGTCGCCGCGCTGAAGATGGCCGATGCCATCGGCGGCAACATGGCCTCGGCCATGAGCGATGTGCGCGTCGTTGCTGACGAGGAGAATAATTCCCTGATGATCCAGGCCACGGGCCGGCAGTACCGCACCATACAGGCGGCGCTTGAAAAACTCGACCGGGTCGCAACCCAGGTGATCATCGAGGCCAGCATCCTGGAGGTTTCGCTGACCGACGACCTCCGCTACGGGCTGGAGTGGACCTTCAAGAATGGGATTGGCTCCAATTACGATGGCGTAGGTGTGCTGGCTAGCGCGGCATCGGGCCCGGCGGGACTGTTTCCAGGTTTCAACTATACGGTGACCAATTCGGTCGGTGATATCAGTGCGGTGCTCAATGCGCTGGGGGAAGCGTCCCTGCTGAATGTCATATCGACACCCTCGGTGATGGTGTTGGATAACCACACTGCCCAGATTCATGTCGGCGAACAGGTGCCGGTGTCCATGGGCCAGTCGGTCGTGGTCGGCGGCGCGGCCGTCGAGCGGATCGTCTATCGCGATACCGGGGTCAAGCTGATGGTCAAGCCCTCGGTCAATGCCGGCGGGCTGATCACCATGGATGTGCAGCAGTCTGTGACCGACATCGGTGAAATCGAAGTTTCGACCGGCGAGAGGAAATTCCTCAATCGCGATATCGCCAGCCGGGTCGCGGTGCGGTCCAACGAGTCGGTGGTGCTGGGTGGTCTGATCCGCGAGCGGGGGGCCAGCGGTAGCTCCGGTTTGCCCGGCCTGCACAAGATTCCTGTACTCGGCGCTCTGTTCGGTACCAAGCAGGAGGAGAATTCCCGCACCGAGTTGCTGGTGATCATTACCCCGCGGGCGATCTACAACGAGGACGAGCTGCGCCAGGTCAGTGACGAGATGCGTTCGCGTATTCGTTACATGGAACTGTTGGAGCCACCGTCCCCATAGTTCCACCGGGAAAGATTTCGCGGTAATTTTCACGATTTCAAGCCGTCGGTGGAAGAAAATCAATCCCCACTCGTCTTCATCTGTGAGAGTTGTCGCCGCGGCCACTGTTTTTGATGGCAAAGCCCGGTGTGCGTCAACAGGATTGTGCGGGACATACAGTGTAGTTGATGCCAGTCGTGTAGGACGCGGTGTCGTGAAGAGCGCTTTTTTGCCGGATTAGAGCCGGGTTAAAGTTAGCCTGCAGGTCTCTGTCACCTTGAGGAGACCCCGCTAAATCCGCAAAAAATGAACAAACACAGGTAGTTGCAGCGAATGAGCAGGAATCAAAACAGCGGTCTCGCCACGGGCTTCGCCGTTGCAGTGCTGCTCGCCTCGCCGTCAGTGCCCACAGCGCTTGCGGCGCAAGCCGAGATCAGTCCGGAGCAAGCTGCGGCATTGGAATCCAGGGTGCGTGAGCGGTGGCAATCCAAGGCCGACAGGGACTTCGGTAAGACCTGGGAATTCAGTACACCTAATTTCAGAGAAGTTTTCCCTAAATCGCTGTATGTACAGAAATTTTCTTACATGGTGGAGTGGCAGTTGACAGATGTCAGGGTAGTTGCCTATGATGCCGACGCGGCTGTAGCGAGTGTGGCGGCGAGGGTCATGACCAAGCCAGCCAAACAAACGTCGATTGCTTCCGAGGCCATTGGGGCCGTACCTGTGACGATTCGCGAGAAATGGATCCTCGTTGACGGCGAATGGTGGCATAGTACCAATGATTAAAGAGGTGATCGTGTTGACAGCTGGCTACAGCTGGCAATAATAGCGCTAGCAAAATTTGGCCATTCATTTGTGGCCTAGAGTAGTAAAAAAACCACTTAGGAGTCTCCTTATATGAAAGCAACATTCAAGCCTTTGGGTATGGCTGCCGCGGTTGCAGCCGCTTCAGCCGCCTACGTAGGTCAGGTTGGCGCACAGTCCGTCGCCGCTATTGACGCCGGCGACCTCGGCGACCTGGCAATCATTCCTTATTACACCACCAACGCTGGCTATGTGACGGGTGTTCACATTACCAACACCAGCGACATGACCCAGGTCGTCAAACTGCGCCTGCGTCGTGGTAAAGACTCAATGGACGCGCTCGACTTCAACCTGATCCTGTCCCCTTACGACGTGTGGACCGGTACGGTCAAGCAGCGCGACAACGGTGAGATCGTATTCCGCACCGGCGACAGCTCCTGTACGGCGCCGGCCAAGAACGATCCCGAAGGTTTCCTGATGCCTGACCCGGATGGTGATTCTATCCTGGACTTCCGCGAAGGCGCTGACGAAGGTTACATTGAAGTTATTGGCATGGCAGCCGCAGATTCGACTCAGCCGATTTATGCTGCTTCCAAGCACGAAGCTCTGGGCGGCAGCCTGGAAGGAACCCCCGAGCCGGCTGACTGTACCGCCACGCGCAGCAACTTCTTCCGCAACGCTACCGACCTGGGTAACGGTGATTTGACTGACAACGGCGTAATCTCGTCCAGCGTTACTCACCAGAACGCCTATGACCCCGAGACGGGTGCGGTAACGGGTGTGGTACCCAACAACTACATGGATACCGACAACGTCCTGAGCGTGTCCTACTTCATCCGCGACGCCGACTCCGGCCTCGAGATGGGTGGCAAGGCCGTTCATATTTCGGACTTTGCTGACCTGCCGATGATGTCTAACCAGGAGGTCTTCGAGCTGGAACCCACGCCCGATTTATACGGTTACTTCTATCCTGACCTGAACGGCGGCTCTCCCGCCGAGACGGGTCAACGCGGCAACTACGATGAGCGCGTTCGTCCGGCTCTGGGTGTTGCTGACGTGCTCAACGACTGGTCCGTCAATGCTGACCTGAACGTGCAGACCGACTGGGTTGTGACCATCCCGGGTCAGTACCTGATGCTGCACCGCAACCAGTACTTCCTGGTAGAGCAGTCTATGAACAACGATGACCCGGACGACGACCTGACCTGCGACCCGGATGTCTGTGATTTCCGCGATATTCCGGTCATCGCTGCGGTTCAGCCGTACGATCGTGAAGAGCAGGAGCTTATCGTTGTTGATCCCGAGGACGAGCTGGTAGTATCACCGGCTGTAAATATCCCGACCCCGACTCCCGCCTTCCTGCTTCAGTATGAAGTGAACGTGGTCAAGTGGTTCGGTCCTGACACCGATGGCGAAGATGGCGTATTCAGCACCATGTACGCCTCCACTGTTGATGTTGGTGTACTGGGTAAGGCTGGCTGGGCGACTCTGTCGGTTTCAGCTGATCCCGATAAGAGCCAGCAGATCTGTGTGCAGGAAACGGATGCCGCTGACCCGGCAGATTGTACGCCGGTTGTGAACACCGCCGTGCCCATGGTTGGCTTCGTAGGCTGGAAGCGTAGCTTCCCGGATCGTCCCGATGGCAACTATGGCCGTCTGGTCGACCACAGCTGGGCTGTTGGCAGCGCCAGCGTTAGTCCGTAAGTCTCAGGCTACACGTTGTAAGAAAAACGGCCGGCACCTTCGGGTGCCGGCTTTTTTTTGTCCGCGAAAAAGTGAAGGAGTGGCTATCGTCGCTCTCCACCTCTCCCGTTCGGTTCTCCGGGCCCTGGATCGGGTAACAGGCGTCGTATTTGCCTCGTTCACCACGGGACGTTCCGAGTCTGAGTGCTATGGGAGCATTCTTATCAGGGCGTGTATAAACCACCCTGCCTGGAGGCACGGGATAAAACTAACTCCCACCCGATTGCAGCCGCGTGGCGGGGCACAAGGAGGCAGGGAAGTGGTATCATGCGCACCCCCAAATTCGATCGTGCCACAGTGCAACCGCGCGCAGGAGGACACCCATGACGTTTCGACCAGCACTTTTTCTGCTCGCCAGCTTCGTGCTTGCCACCGAAGGTGTTGCCAGGGACGTGATCCGCGATGGTGACGTCGGCATCAGCCGCACGGAGCTTGAGTACATCGTGCGCAGCTGGACTCCCGAGATGCGGGAGGCCGCCGCGCGGGACGTCGGTGATCGTCTCGAATTGCTGAACCTTTCCCTCGCCAACAAGAAGATAGCTGCCGAGGCGGACAAGCTTACCCCGGAAGACGGTGACCTTTACTGGCAGAAGGAGCTCACGCTGCGCGGTGCTAAACGCAAGCTGGTTGTCGATCGGTACCTGCGCAATACGGATATGCCGGATATGACAGCACTGGCCCGCGAGTACTATCTGACGCAGAAGGACAAGTATGCGGCCGTGCCGGAACAGCGATTGTCATCGCATATCCTGTTCAAGTGCACCGAGAAGGATGGTTGTGACAGGGCCGCCGTGAAGGTGCGTGCCGAGTCTGTGCTTAAGCAACTGGTGAGTGGCGCAGCGTTTGAAGACCTTGCCCGCGAGCACTCGGAAGATCTCCGTTCCGGTGCCAATGGAGGGCGCTATGACCGCTGGCTGGACCGGGCAAACAAGCAGGTGGCGCCTGAGTACATCGAGGCGGTGTTCGAATTGGACGAAGCAGGTGATCACACGGGTGTCATGCCGAGCCGTTTCGGGTATCACATCATCCGTCTGGACGAGATCAAGCCACCCCATTACCGCCCCTTCGAGGAGGCGAAGGAAGACATCATTGCGGTTATCCGCCAGGAGTACCACGAGCTGAACGCCAAGGCATTCGACGCCCGTTTCCGCATCTCGGACGAGGCGTTCATAGACGGCGAGGCCATGGAAGAAATTTTTGCCCCGTACAAGCCGGCAGGCCGGGTTCCGTCTGGCGCCCCGCAGCCGGAGGCGGCCGATGGCAAGCCGTCAGCGGCCGACTCACGGCCATGATCGGCTGGTTGTTCCGGGAGCTCCCGCTAACCGGGCAGGTGTCGGCTGGATGTTATGAGCTCAACTGAGAAGCCTCGCCAGCTGTTGCTGGTCGCCGGCATGCACCGCTCCGGGACCTCGGCCTTGTGTGCGGCGCTTAAAGCGAGCGGCGCCAGCTTTGGCCCGCACCTGCTCGACGCGTTGGTGGGTGTCAACGATGAGGGTTTCTGGGAGGACAGCCGGGTCGTTGAACTCAACGATACATTACTGAGTCACCTCGGACAGAACTGGTATACGGTGACTGGCGAATTGCCTCCCCCCGACTGGGAAGGCCAGTCCCTGTCCTCGCTGCGTGATGCCGCGCGAGAAATCCTCAGCGAAGGTTTCGGCGAAGGCCCGGTCGAGGCCGTGAAGGACCCGCGGTTTTGTATAACCCTGGCATTCTGGCTGAGCGTTGCCGCCGAGTGCTCTATCGATGCCGCGGTGGTAGTCATCGGTCGTGAGCCGCTGGAAGTCGCCGCCTCGCTGGAACGCAGGGACGGATTCCCCGTTAGCTACGGTCTGCGGCTGTGTGCTGGTTACCAGCTCGCGTTGCATCAACAGGCGCCTGCCTCCACCGTTTACCTCGATTATGCCGGACTGATCGCGGACCCGTTGGCGGCCATGCACTATCTCGCCGCGCAGACCGGACTTTCGCTGTCTACCGCGGATGCGGCCTTGGGTGATGCGGTACGTTCGGACCTAAGGCATCAGGTAGCGGAGCGGGGCGATGGACTGCTCGCAGCGTCCGGTAACAACCCACCCGAACCGCGGGAGTTACAGGCGCTCATCGAGGCGCGCTACCCGGGAGAGGCGGCGCTGCGGGAAATGGCAACGGCACTGGTATCGAGGGGGCAGCAACTGACCGCGATCGGCGATGAGCACAGTCTCGCCCTGCGGACGCTCGACCAGCGCGACAGTGACATCGAGAAGCTGGCCTCCGAGCTGGACGATGCAGTGAGTACGGTGGCGCAGCGCGATCGGCAGATCACCGAACTGAACGCGCAACTCGCCAGCAACGGCGAACATCTCGGCGCGGCGCTGGGCACGATCGAGGAACGCGATGAGCAGATCAGGGAATTCGACCGACGCCTGGCGGAAATCGGCGCGATGCATGGCGAGGCGCTCGCATTGATTGAGGCGAGGGATGCCCAGTTACAGCGCGTGTTCTCGAAACCGGCTATAGGAACGATGTTTAAAGCGGTTTGGTCACGTGAAGCCCGTTGATGTCGTGATACCCGTCTACGCGGGTTTCGACGAGACACGCCGCTGTCTCGACACTGTACTGGCAACCATTGACAGCGATTGGGTGCGCATTGTCGTGGTCAATGACTGCTCGCCTGAGCCCGAAATCACCGGCCTCCTGCGAGACCTGGCAGGCAGGTTCGAGCAGCTGGTGCTATTGGAAAACGACGAAAACCTGGGCTTCGTGGCCACGGCCAATCGTGGGATGCAACACGACGCCGGCCGCGATGTGCTTCTGCTCAACAGTGACGTGGAAGTGCCCGCCGGATTGCTTGAGCGGATGCGAGCGGCGGCTTATGCGAGCGAACGCATCGGCAGCCTGACCCCGTTCTCCAACAATGCTACCGTGTGTAGCTTCCCGAATTTCTGCAAGGACAATTCGCTGCCCTGGGGCGTTGGCCTGGAGGCGATTGATCACTGTTTTGAGGAGCTTGCCGGCGCGGAAGATGTCTACGAGGTGCCCAGCGGCGTCGGCTTCTGCATGTTCATTCGCCGCGATTGCCTCGATTCGGTGGGTTATTTCGATGTCGAGACTTTCGGTCGGGGTTACGGCGAGGAAAACGACTGGTGCCAGCGCGCGATCGCGGCCGGTTGGAGCAACGGCCACCTGGGAAACTGTTTCGTCTACCACAAGGGCGGTGTCAGTTTTGGCGAGGAGTACAGCCCACGCGTCGCCCGGGCACTCGAACGACTCGATCGCAAGTACCCGTCCTACCACGCCGACGTACAGACGTACATTGCCAGCGATCCGGCCCGCAGGCTGAGGACGCTGGTGCTGTTCCAGCTATTTGCCCGGCAGTCAGCGCCAAAGCTGTTGTTCATCACCCATAAACTCGGGGGAGGTTCGCAGCAGCACGTTGATGAGCTGGCGGCGCTGTATGCCGGGCGTGCGATGTGTCTGCAACTCACTCCCGTGGAGGATGGCCGGTCGGTGGCGTTGTCTGTCTTCGACAACGGTTCCCGGTTACAGGACGGCCTGTATTTCGACGTCGAGCGCGAATACGACACGCTGCGCGCTGTGCTCATTGGCCTGGCTGTGGGGAGTGTGCACTTTCATCACACCATGGGCCTCCACCCGCGTATTTGGCGGCTGGCTGACGATCTCGGTTGCGAGTATGACCTGACGGTCCACGACTACTACCTGCTGAACGGCAACCCCACGCTGACCGACGCCAGCGCCCGTTTTGTCGAGGAGACTGCCGCGGACTTTGACGCACGCTGTGCCGGCCATTATCCACTACCGGACGGCGTAACCGCCGATGCTTGGCGCGAGAGCCAGCGGCTGCTGGTAGAGGGTGCCGCCCGGGTCATCTTTCCCTCTGCTGACTGCGCGCGCCGCTTTCAGCGGTTTTTCGATGTCGCCACGCCCGTCGTTGCCTGGCATCCGGACTACCGCCTGTCCCAGCCGTATCCCCGGCCCGAATGGCGCCGGGGGTCGGAGCGGCCGCTGCGGGTGCTTGTGATCGGGGCGATCAGCCGTGAGAAAGGTGCCGATCTGTTGGAGTCTGTCGCCGTATCACTGTCCGCGGCTGCGATCGACTTTCACCTGCTGGGCTACGCCTATCGGGCCCTGGATGCGCGGGTGATCACACACGGGCCCTACGAGAACGCCGACGTGTACCACCTGGTCGGTGAGATAGACCCCGATGTCGTCTGGTTTCCCGCCCTGTGGCCTGAAACGTACAGCTACACCTTGAGTATCGCGCTGCACATGGGGCTGCCCGTGGTGGCGCCGGATATCGGCGCGTTTGTCGAGCGGGTGGCCGATCGGGCCATGAGTACTATCAGTCCCTGGAATCGATCGCCGGATGACTGGGTCGAGTTCTGGCGCCGCGTCGAAAGAGAAAATACCGTGCCCGACCCAATCGACCTGCCGGACGGCGTGCCCGCAGCGAAACCGGGTCTCGATTTCTATGACCTGGACTACCTGCAAAGGGTTGCGCCGCTCAGTGGAGAGCTGAGCCCCGGGTTACTGACTGATCTAGCCGGTAATCTCCACGATGGCCTGCCGCAACTCACCGGCCGGGAACGCGTACTGGAGCGGCTGTGGCGCGCCAGCCGAACACCACTGGTCGCCCGCCTGATCGGTCTTGTTCCGTTCCGGGTGCAGCGCGCCCTTAAACGGCGCCTGTCGGCCCGACCGATGCACGACATCGTGCGCGGCGAGTAGTCGCCGGCATGCAGTTTGCCAGAGGGAACATCACGCCGGTGAAGCAGCCATCGAAAACGCGCCCCCGGGCAGGCAGGCGCTGAGGTCGTGGCTACCGTCTACTTTCATATCGGCGCGCCCAAAACGGCAACGTCGACCCTGCAGTCGGTGTTGGCAGGCGAAGCAGGCCAGCTGCTGCATGCCGGTGTACTCTACCCCCGGAGTTGCCGCCACGCGAACGCGCACCACCCCCTGGCCTGCGATTTGATGGAGCGCCACGGCGGTCGCAAGATGCCTGCGTTCTGGTATGGGGATGTGGCGCCCGGGACCGCGTGGTCCCTGCTCGCCGACGAGTTGGTCGAACACCGTCACCAGGCGGATACCGCGGTCGTCAGCTCGGAGCTGTTTTTCGGTCAGGCGAAGCACCTGGAGCCCATGCTCGAAGACCTGCGCTCGCTGCTGGCGGGGCACCGCCTGCGGGTGGTGGTCTACCTGCGCCGCCAGGATCAGTTGTATGCATCTTTCTACAACCAGGATGTCAAAGGCACGCGCCAGTGGGGCGAGAGCGCCTATCAATTCTACCAGACCCATCAACTGTTTGAGCGCGACTATCACAGCCTGCTGAGCGCCTGGGGTGAAGCCCTCGGCAAGGACAATGTCCTGATCAGGCCGTTCGAGAAAACCGCATGGGTCGACGGCGACATTGTCAGTGATTTCTGCCAGCTTATCGGGCTGCCGCGGCTGCACAGTAATCAGAAGGAGGACAATCCCGGGCTGGGTCCGACCCAACTGTACGTCAAGCGCTGCCTCAATCGCACGGGATACGATAAATCTCTGAACGACGAGGTACTGCGGAAACTGGCGCGGCTGCTACCCGAACCCGCGGGCGGCGACTGCCGGTACGTCAACCAGCGGTTTTACCGACAATTGCGTGAGCAGTGGCTGAAGACCAATCAAAGGCTGGCGGCGGATTTCCTCGGCGGGCAGCCGCTGTTTGCCGCTAGCCTGCCGACCGCCCAGAAGCTGGCCGAGTACGGTGTGGCCAAGTCGGCCCTGGCCGAATTCATCAAGCGCCTTGTGCGCCACTCCCGGCACCACGGGGGCGAGCTGCGCGTCCTGTTTGCCCGGGCGGCGTGCCTGATCATCGCGGAACAGGCGCTGTGGGATAGGGTGGACAGTGACACCCGTGCGCGGTTGATCTCCTGGACATGAAGGACTCCCACGCGGCCGGGGTGTCGATTACCGAACAGCAGCAGGCCGGCGCCAGTGGTTGGCGTGAGGCCGTGTTCAACCGGCGCATGCTGATCTGTGTGTTCACCGGCTTTGCCTCGGGGATGCCGCTGTATGTGCTGTTCCAGTTGTTGCCGGCCTGGTTGCGTGACGGGGGCGTATCGCTCACCGAGATCGGGTTGTTTGCACTGGTGGGCATACCGTACACCTGGAAGTTCCTCTGGGCGCCATTGATGGACCGGTGGGCACCACCTTTCCTGGGGCGTCGCCGGGGCTGGATGCTGGTGAGCCAGGTGGCATTGCTGCTGAGCATCGGCGCGCTGGGTGCTTTGGACCCGGCCCGTTCAACCTGGGTCATCGCCTGGGTGGCACTGGTGGTGGCGTTTTTCAGTGCGACCCAGGACGTAGCGCTGGACGCCTACCGTCGTGAGATCCTGCCAGATCGCGAGCTGGGTCTCGGCAATGCCATTCACGTCCAGGCCTACCGGATTTCCAGCCTGGTTCCCGGTTCGTTGTCGCTCATCCTGGCTGATCGACTGCCCTGGAGTTCGGTCTTCTGGATCACTGCGGCCTTCATGGGGCTGGGTATCGGGATGAGCCTGTTGGTGGCCGAGCCGAGGACGGAGCTTCCGCATTCCCGCACGGTGCGCGCCGCTGTTATCGACCCGTTTCGAGAGTACATCGTACGCCGCGGCTGGCATGGCCTTCTGCTCGTGCTCGCCTTCATGTTCCTGTACAAGCTCGGCGACAACATGGCGACCGCCCTGGCCACGCCATTCTATCTGGACCTCGGTTTCAGCAAGACCGAGATCGGGTTGGTGGCGAAGCATGCAGCCCTGTGGCCCGCGATCATCGGCGGTCTCCTGGGGGGGCTGGTGATGTTGCGGTTGGGTATCAATCGGTCGCTTTGGGTCTTCGGTGTGGTGCAACTTGTCAGCATTCTTGGTTTTGCCTGGCTCGCCGGCGCTGGGCCGGTTACCTGGCTGCTCGCCCTGGTAATCAGCTTCGAATACCTCGGTGTGGGCATGGGTACCGCCGCGTTCACCGCCTTTATCGCCCGGGAGACCAGTCGCACCTATGCAGCAACCCAGTTTGCGTTATTTACGGCGCTGGCGGCGGTACCGCGCACTTTCGCCAATGCCAGTACCGGGGTGCTCTCCGAACACCTGGGCTGGCAGAACTTCTTCCTGCTTTGCGCGCTGCTGGCGCTGCCGGGTATGGGCCTGCTGGCCTGGGTTGCCCCCTGGCGCAGCGACCGGGAATGATGGCGGTAGCCTGCCATTGCCGCGCACCGTCCGGTGGCCATTGCCGGGAGCAACCGATATAATCGCCGTTGGGCCTGTTCTGGATAACAATAGTGGATGTGATGCATTCCGTGCCCAGCCGCCCCTCCAAACTGACTTCTCCTGCCGTGATGACCTGTAGCGTCCCCGTCGATACGCCCAGACTCCCCGCGAACGTGCTGTGCGTATTGGGCATGCATCGCTCCGGCACCAGCTGCCTGACCGGCTCACTGCAACAGGCGGGTATAGTCCTTGGTGATTGTCATACCTGGAATCCCTATAACCGCAAGGGCAATCGGGAAAACCAGCGCATCGTGGATTTGAATGACCGGGTGCTCGCAGAGAACGGAGGCGCGTGGAACCGTCCCCCCGCGGTGGTCAACTGGAGTGAGCCGACGTTGGCGTCTGCCCGGGCGCTGCTGGCGGATCACGCGGATACCACCGTGTTCGGGTTCAAGGATCCACGCACGCTGCTGGTGCTGGACGGATGGAAAACCGTTTGCCCCCATATGCAGTTCGTCGGTGTTTTTCGTCACCCCCTGGCCGTGGCAGACTCGCTGGCCCGCCGCGACGGGATGTCCACAGAGCAGGCGCTGCTGCTCTGGTATGAATACAACCGGCGGCTCTACCAGCAGTGGCAGAAGGGTTCGTTCCCGGTTCTCTGTTTTGATGAATCGCAGGCCGAGTTCAGCACGAAACTCGCCGATACACTGCGTGAGTTTGGCATGGGTAAGCCGGAACACTGTGGCGGTTTTTATGATCCGGAGTTGAGGTCATCGCAGTCCACTGGCCGGGGCGGGTTGTCCTGGCGAATACGCCTGCTGTTGCTCAAGCTCCGCCGGATAGCGCGGTAGGCCTGCGATGCTCGATCGAATCCGGCAGATGCTGGTCAGTGAAAGCGCGGGACCGGGTGGGGCAACAAAAGCGGGCGCCCTGGGTACGATCCGGCGGGCAGATCCGTTCGCGCCGGTCGATGACCCGGCCGCGCCTGCACTGAGCATCGTCGTCATTGTCTACGACATGGTCGTACAGTCGGAAAACACGCTGCGTTCCCTGATGGCGGGTTACCAGCAGAGCGTCACCGAGGACGACTACGAAGTCATCGTGGTGGAAAACGAATCGTCCCGTTGTATGCGGCCCGGCTTCATCGATTCGCTGCCGCGGAACTTCTCCTACTACCTGCGCAGTGAGACCGAACCGACCCCCGTGCACGCGATCAATTTCGCCCTGGGCCTCTGCCGCGGTGAGAATATCTGCCTCATGATAGATGGCGCCCGCATGGTGACACCCGGCGTGGTGAATTATGTGCTCATGGGTCACCAGCTGGGTGAAAAGTCCGTTGTGACGGTTCCCGGCTATCACATCGGCAATCAGCTGCAGCAGGAAGCGATAGACCACGGATACGATGTGGAGCAGGATCAGGCGCTGGTGCGTTCAATCAGGTGGCCTGATGCCGGATATCGCCTGTTCGACATCGCCTGTTTCAGCGGTTCCAGTGCCCCCGGGTTCTTCCTGCCCAACAGTGAGAGCAACTGTATCAGTATACCGCGCGAGGTCTGGCGTGAATTGGGCGCAACTGGACCCGCGCTTCAACCTGAGTGGGGGCGGCCTGATCAACCTGGACCTCTATAAACGCGCCTGCGAGTTCCCCGGTGCCCGCCATGTGATCCTGCCTGGCGAGGGGACCTTCCACCAGTTTCACGGCGGGGTGACGACCGGGGGCACGGATCGCGAGGCTCGAGCACGGTTTATCGATGCGATCAAGGCCCAGTATGTCGCGATTCGCGGAGAGGAGTACATGAGCCCCAGGACGCGCGCTGTCTACCTCGGCGAAGTCGCGCCCGAGGCGCTGAAATTCGTCCAGCTCTCGGCGGCACAGGTGCTCTGATCGGGCACTCTGGTCCAGTGTGGGCAGGGCGGCGACGCCGTGTACCAGGTTGGCCCGGGCGCTGTGATCAGGGTCTCCACCGATAGGTGCCCAGATCGATGCGTCGCTGCTTCGTCAATGCGATACCCTCGGCCCGCAGCCGGGTACGTTGTTCCTTTCCTGTTGCGCTGCCCGGCGGTAGCGATAGCCGCCCCTGGGCATTGATGACCCGGTGCCAGGGAATTGAGGTCCCGGCTGGCAGGGCGCGCAGGGCGCGCCCCACTCGCCGCGCGTGGCCGGGCAGGCCGGCGTGGGTGGCGACATCCCCATAGGTTGCCACGGCGCCCTCCGGTATCATCGCCACCACAAGCCAGATGCGTCGATCGATATCCCGTGGCGATTCTCCGGTATTCACGCTGTGGTTGCCTCCTGCAGGTGGGCCGTTCGATACCCCTGTCTCGCCGGCTGCACGCGCGAGCGAGTATAATAGCTGTTGCCGCCGTCGCATATTTTTGACAGGCCGCCAGTGCCTGTTCCGTTCTCCGGCCGCCCTGGAGCGCCGTGTTGAAATCGCGCGATCTGCCCCCATCTCACCGGTGACGAGGAGAGGTTCCCATGCGTCTACTGATTTTATTACTCCCCTGGCTGGAGCTTTTTTCGCTGATCAAGCTCGGCGTCGAAACCAGTGCTCTCGTGGCGTTGGTGTACGTTTTCATCACGCTGGTACTGGGCCTCGCCATCCTGCGACGCCAGGGCCGTGGTTTATTCGTACAGCTCCAGGAAATCCAGCAGGGGCGGGTGCTGGGGCAACAGCTGCTGAAGGACGAAATGGCAGTCGGCCTGGCCGGGCTGTTACTGATGATTCCGGGTCTTATCACCGATGCGGGAGCGGTAGTGCTGCTGATAGGTCCCCTGCGCAGGCGTATCTCTCGCGCCATCGCCGGCCCCCAGCCGGAGCCCTATGTCCCGGAGCGCGATGACAGCGAGCACCTGACCATCGAGGGTGAATTCCGCCGCGAAGACCGCTAGCCCGGTTGGGGCAGCGCGGGCGGCGTGCCATTTTCCGCCGGCGACCCCGCGGCGCGACGGAAACAGTGGGAAAAATTCGGGCTCAAGCCTGATTAGTACATAACTCATTGAAATGTTGAAAGAAAAATAAAATCGATGTGATTGGGATTGATTGCCTGCCAGCCTTGACTGCCGGCGATTCGGCACTAGAATTAGCACTCTCTCAAAAAGAGTGCTAATCGGGGCTTGAAATGCGCGAGCGCGCCCCAATTGTCCAAGGCAGCCCCGGATGGGGTTCTATAAACAACGTTGATTTGGAGAACTACCGAAATGAAAATCCGTCCGCTGTACGACCGCGTGGTCGTTCGTCGCAACGCAGAGGAAGAAACCACTGCTGGCGGCATCGTGTTGCCCGGCTCTGCAAAGGAAAAGCCCAACCAGGGCGAGGTCGTTGCCGTCGGTAATGGCAAGGCACTGGATAACGGTGATATCCGCCCCCTGGCCATCAAGGTGGGAGACACCGTTGTTTTCGGCCAGTACGCCGGCAGCAACACCATCGAGATCGATGGTGAGGAACTGATCATCATGGGTGAGAGTGAAATCTTCGCGGTTGTCGAGTAATCCGCGCGGACACCTCCCCTCCACTACGATTTTTTACGAACTGAACAGTTTGAGGAATTAGATCATGGCAGCAAAAGAAGTAGTTTTCGGCGACGACGCGCGCGTGCGGATGCTCAAGGGCGTCAACGTTCTCGCCGACGCCGTCAAGGCCACCCTGGGGCCCAAGGGCCGCAACGCGATTCTGGACAAGTCATTCGGTGCCCCCACGGTCACCAAAGACGGCGTCTCCGTCGCCAAGGAAATTGAACTGGCCGACAAGTTTGAGAACATGGGCGCCCAGATGGTCAAGGAAGTGGCTTCGCAGGCCTCCGACCTGGCAGGTGACGGTACCACCACCGCGACTGTGCTGGCGCAGTCGATACTCAATGAAGGCCTGAAGTCCGTTGCGGCCGGCATGAACCCGATGGATCTCAAGCGCGGTATCGACAAGGCCGTTGTCGCTGCTGTCGAGGAGCTGCAGAAGGCGTCGATCCCCTGTGAAGACGGCAAGGCGATCGCCCAGGTCGGTACCATTTCTGCCAACAGCGACACCCAGGTGGGTGACATCATCGCCCAGGCTATGGACAAGGTCGGCAAGGAGGGTGTCATCACCGTGGAAGAGGGCTCTGGTCTGGAGAACGAGCTCGACGTCGTCGAGGGCATGCAGTTCGACCGCGGATACCTCTCGCCGTACTTCATCAACAACCAGGACAGCATGAGCTGCGACCAGGAAGATCCCTTCATTCTGCTGGCCGACAAGAAGATCTCCAACATTCGCGAGCTGCTGCCGCTGCTTGAGCAGGTAGCCAAGTCATCCAAGCCGCTGGTCATCATCGCCGAAGACGTCGAAGGTGAAGCGCTGGCAACCCTCGTCGTCAACAACATGCGCGGTATCGTCAAGGTTGCCGCCTGTAAGGCGCCCGGGTTCGGCGATCGTCGCAAGGCCATGCTGCAGGACATCGCCATCCTGACCGGTGCAACGGTAATCTCCGAGGAAGTCGGCCTGGACCTCGAGTCCGCGACACTTGAGCATCTTGGCAACGCCAAGCGTGTCACGATGGACAAGGACAACAGCACCATCATCGACGGTGCCGGTGACGCCGAGGCCATCAAGGCGCGGGTCAGTGAAATCCGTGTCCAGATCGAAAACACCTCGTCCGACTACGATCGTGAGAAGCTGCAGGAACGCGTGGCCAAGCTGGCTGGCGGTGTTGCCGTGATCAAGGTGGGTGCGGCGACTGAGATCGAAATGAAGGAAAAGAAAGCCCGCGTCGAGGATGCTCTCCATGCGACCCGTGCGGCTGTCGAGGAAGGTGTCGTCGCCGGTGGTGGTGTCGCCCTGGTGCGTGCCGTGTCTGCGATCGCGAACCTCAAAGGGGACAACGAAGACCAGAATCACGGTATCGCGGCAGCACTGCGTGCCATGGAAAACCCCCTGCGTCAGATCGTCTCCAATGCGGGTGACGAGGCATCTGTCGTGCTCAACCGCGTGAAAAACGAAGGCGAAGGCAACTTCGGCTACAACGCGGCTTCAGGTGAGTACGGCGACATGATCGAAATGGGTATTCTCGATCCCGCCAAGGTCACGCGCACCGCGCTGCAGGCAGCAGGCTCTGTTGCCGGCCTGATGATCACCACCGAGGTGATGGTTGCCGACGCGCCCGAGGACAAGGACTCGGGCCCTGCGATGCCCGACATGGGCGGCATGGGCGGCATGGGCGGCATGGGCGGCATGATGTAAGCCCAGTCCAACCTGGAACAAAAAAACCCGGCCTTGTGCCGGGTTTTTTCATTTTGGGGTCAGGCCGCCGAATCCTGGCGGCCGGTCTCTGGCCTGGCAGGAGTTCAGCCGAAGTTGGCGTTCACGAACTCCCAGTTTACAAGCGCCCAGAATGCGTCCATGTACTTGGGGCGGGCATTCCGGTAATCGATGTAATAAGCATGCTCCCAGACATCGACGGTGAGCAGTGGGGTGACGCCGTCATCGGTGAGCGGGGTGCCGGCATTACTTGTATTGACGATGGCGACGCTGCCATCGGTGTTTTTCACCAGCCAGGTCCAGCCGGAGCCAAAATTGCCGATCGCGCTGTTGGTGAATTCTTCCTGGAACTTGTCGAATGAGCCGAACGCCGCGTCAATGGCCGCAGCCACAGGTCCGGATGCAGCTCCGCCGCCATTGGGGCTCAGGCAATTCCAGTAGAACGTATGATTCCAGATTTGCGCGGCATTGTTGAATACACCGCCCTCCGATGACTTGACCACCGCTTCGAGAGACTTGTCGGCAAGATCGGTGCCCTCGGCAAGTCCGTTCAATTTATCGACGTAGGTCTTGTGGTGCTTGCCGTAGTGAAATTCCAGGGTCTCCTTCGAGATGTGTGGCTCGAGTGCATCCTGGGCATAGGGAAGTGCGGGCAGTTCAAAGGCCATGGCGATTTTCCTCGGTGTGAGACAGGTTGTATAAGAACGAAATCGGCCGCGATCGGGGTGCCGCCCGGAATGACCCGCTGCGGAACTGAATATGAATCCGCGACCATGTAATACAGTGTATAATAGCCGGCTTCTGTACACAAAAACGCGAGTAATAGCCATGATCGTCGAGTTTATCGTTCGCTGGTTCCACGTCCTCTTCGGGGTCGTCTGGATCGGCATGCTGTACTACTTCAATTTTGTGCAAACGGAATACTTCAAGGAGGCCGAGGCCGAGGCGAAGGCGGATGCCATGAAAAAGCTCGCCCCGCGAGCGCTGTGGTGGTTCCGCTGGGGCGCCATGTTCACGTTCCTCACCGGCATGGCACTGCTCTATCTCGTCGGCGCACACAGCAACATGCTGGGAATGCCGGTCATCTGGGTCGGCGCTCTGGCCGGCATCCTGATGTTCCTCAATGTCTGGCTGGTTATCTGGCCCAAGCAGCAGATCGTGCTGGGCATGAAAGAGGGTGACGGGGCTGCGGCGGCCGCCAAGGCGGGCCTCGCCTCGCGCACCAACACGCTGCTCTCCGGTCCGATGCTGTTCGGTATGCTGGGCTCCAAGCACCTCTATATTGCCGAGCCTAGCCCTACGGGTTTCTACGCCTGTCTGGCGCTCATCCTGCTGGTGGAGGTCAATGCGCTGGTTGGCAAGCCGGGCCCGATGGCCAGTATCGTCGGCGTGGTGCACCTCAGCATTCTCCTCACCGGCGTGATCTGGGCACTGCTGGCATTTCTCTGACACCGTCGGGGCGACCGCACTGCTCGGCGGCGTCGTGCATGCGGCGTCCAGGGTGGGGCGTTTTCCTGGGCTGATCACAAAAGACCTTGAGTACAGGCGCCCTGGTGCTTTCTCTGCGCTACGGGCACTGGGTATAATGTCGCTTTTGCGGAAGTAGTT
Source organism: uncultured Gammaproteobacteria bacterium (assembly GCA_963753815.1). GTDB lineage: Bacteria > Pseudomonadota > Gammaproteobacteria > Pseudomonadales > Halieaceae > CAVWDU01. Next base: position 41,224 of record CAVWDU010000003.1, on the reverse strand, counting down.
CTTTCCATGGCAGAAGACGATCTGGAACACATCCCGTCTATCGTTCCCACGCGTGACACGGACCCGGGCATTGGCCGAGGCGCGCCTCGCGGCCGGGCAACTGCCGGTAAGGGCCGTGCCGCAGCCGCCCCGGCGAGTGGCGCGGGAATGCTCGCGCGCTTCTTTATCTTCATTGCACTGGTAGCGGCCGGCGGCGCCTGCGCCTGGGCCTGGCAGCTGCAGCAGCAGCTGCAGCAGTCCCAGGAAACCCTGACGGACTACAAAGGCCGCATAGCCGATCTCGAGGATCGCCTGTCTGACACCGATGAAGGACTCAGCAATAACACCGCTTCGATGGCAGTCAAGATCAAGGAACTGGCCGCGAAAGCCGACAAGAACTTCACCGAGATCGACAAGCTCTGGGCTTCGGCGTGGCGTAAGAACAAGGCCAAGATCGCCGCACTCGAAACCAGGACGAGCAACCACGACAAGCAGCTCAAGTCTGCTACCAGCTCGGTAGACGCCGTGGAATCCCAGCTCAAGGCCACCGGCGAGGATATCGCCAAACTCAAGGCTGTTGCAGGCGACCTCGACCGATTGGTGAGTGGTACCCAATCCCGGCAGGCCGAGGTGGAGCGGCTCGCAGACGACCTCAACCGGCTCAACCTGGAGCTCGCTAAGCTGGCGAAACGGGTGGAGGGCAACGAGGAGTGGGTCGATTCGATCAACGCCTTCCGGCGGCAGATGTCCGCAGCCATGACAGATCTCCGGGCCGATATTCAGGTACTGCAGGCTTCACGTTGATGGGTGGGGCGGGGTGGTCAGGCTGAGCCGGCGCCGGGGTCCGCGCGACAGGGTCGCGGCCGGCTGAAACGAATACGGCGCAGCAGTCGCCAGGAGGGGGCAGGGCATGACGGTAATCCGGCAGGACGATTTCATCGACAGCGTCGCCGACGCGTTACAGTTTATTTCCTACTATCACCCGCTGGATTTTGTCCAGGCGGTGCACGCCGCCTGGGAGCGGGAACTGAATCCGGCGGCGAAGGACGCCATGGCGCAGATTCTCATCAATTCCAGGATGTGCGCCCAGGGTCACCGACCCATTTGCCAGGACACCGGGATCGTTACCGTGTTCCTGAAAATCGGTATGAACGTGCGCTGGGACGCGCGCATGACGGTGGCGGAAATGGTGAATGAGGGCGTCCGCCGCGCCTACACGCACCCGGACAATGTGCTGCGGGCGTCGATCCTGGAGGATCCCGCCGGCGCCAGGCGCAATACCCGTGACAACACCCCGGCCGTGATCCATATGGACGTTGTCGCTGGCGATACCGTTGATGTGCAGCTTGCTGCCAAGGGTGGTGGCTCGGAGAACAAGTCCAAGCTGGTGATGCTCAATCCATCCGACAGCATTGTCGACTGGGTGGTGAAAACCGTGCCGACCATGGGCGCGGGCTGGTGCCCGCCGGGGATGCTGGGTATTGGTATCGGTGGCACAGCCGAGAAGGCGGCGGTGCTGGCCAAGGAATCGCTGATGGACCCCATCGATATTCATGAACTGCGTGCGCGAGGGCCGGCCAGCCGCATCGAGGAACTGCGGCTGGAAATCATGGAGGCGGTCAACCGGCTGGGCATAGGGGCCCAGGGCCTCGGCGGCCTTACCACTGTGCTCGACGTTAAAATCAAGGACTACCCCACCCACGCGGCGAGCCTGCCGGTGGCGATGATTCCCAACTGTGCGGCGACCCGGCATGCGCATTTTGTGCTCGATGGCTCAGGGCCCGCCCTGCAGACGCCACCGGATCTCGCGGACTGGCCGGACATTACCTGGGAGGTGGGCGAGGGGGTCAGGCGCGTCAACCTGGATACGGTGACCCGGGAGGAGGCCGCCGAGTGGCAGCCGGGCGATACCCTGCTGCTGTCGGGCAGGATGCTGACTGGTCGCGATGCAGCCCATAAGAAGATGAAGGAACTCATCGAGAGCGGTGAGGGGCTGCCTGACGGTGTCGACCTGCGCGGTCGCTTCATCTATTACGTCGGTCCGGTGGACCCGGTGAGGGACGAGGTCATGGGACCTGCGGGGCCTACGACCGCGACACGGATGGACAAATTCACCGATTTTATCCTCGAGAATACCGGTCTGCTCGGCATGATCGGCAAGGCCGAGCGCGGTCCGACAGGTGTGGAGGCGATCCGCAAACACCAGGCAGTGTATCTCATGGCGGTGGGCGGAGCGGCGTACCTCGTTTCCAAGGCCATCACCTCGGCCAGGGTAGTGGCCTTCCCGGAACTGGGGATGGAGGCAATCTATGAATTCGAGGTCAAGGACATGCCGGTGAGTGTTGCCGTCGATGCTCGCGGCACGTCGATTCACGAAACCGGGCCGAAATTCTGGCGGGCGGAGATCGCGGCGCAGGCAATCGAGGTTGTCTGAAACGTTCTACTGGCACGACTACGAGACCTTTGGCGCCGATCCGTCCCGGGATCGGCCGGTTCAGTTCGCCGGCCTGCGCACTGATAGCGAGCTCAACCCGATTGGCGACCCACTGGTGGTGTTTTGCCGCCCGTCTGATGATGTGTTACCCCAACCCGAAGCCTGCCTGGTAACCGGGATCACGCCGCAACAGGCCCTCGAACAGGGTGTTCCTGAGTGCGAGTTCATCGGGCTGATCCACGAGCAGCTTGCCCGGCCCGGCACCTGTGGGGTGGGCTACAACTCGCTGCGTTTCGATGACGAGGTGACCCGTTTCACGCTCTATCGCAACTTCTACGACCCCTATGCGCGCGAATGGCGCAACGGTAACTCGCGCTGGGATATTCTCGACATGGTGCGAACGGCATTTGCGCTGCGTCCCGACGGTATCCAGTGGCCCAGGCGGGACGATGGCCTGCCCAGTTTTCGTCTCCAGGACCTGACCGCGGCCAACGGGATCGGCCACGAAGCGGCGCACGACGCGCTCGCAGACGTCGAGGCCACGATTGCCATGGCACGGCTCGTCAGGGAGAAGCAGCCGCGGCTTTTCGACTACGTACTGCGGCACCGCGACAAGGCATCGGCCCGCGCGCTACTCGACGTGGAGACGATGAAACCGGTATTGCACGTTTCCGGCATGTTCGGCGCGCAACGGCACAACATAGCCCTGATCGCGCCGTTGGCGGCGCATCCCCGCAACCAGAACGAAGTTATCTGCTACGACCTGTCGGTGGACCCCGGGCCGGTTATCGAGGCCAGCGGAGATGAGCTGCGTCAGGCCCTGTTCGCGCGAGCCGACGAACAGCCGGCCGATTTCCAGCGGCCCGGCCTCAAGACCGTGCACCTGAACCGCTGCCCGGTGCTGGTCACCGCCCGCATGGTCGATCCTGCGACAGCCGGGCGGCTGGGGATCAGTGGTGATGAGTGCCGGCGCCACCTGGCCGCGCTGAGGGCGTACCGGGCAGCGGCGCCGGACGCGTTTACGGAAAAGATTCAAGCGGTCTTTGGTGAGCGCGACCTGCAACCCATTACCGACCCTGACCGGATGTTGTATTCCGGCGGATTCTTCTCCCGGGCCGACCGCGAGAAAATGGACCACATTCCGGGTGCCAGCGCCGCAGACCTGGCGGCGTTGGACCCCGATTTCGACGATGCCCGCCTGCCGGAAATGTTGTTCCGTTACCGCGCCCGTAATTTCCCTGACAGCCTCACTCGGGAGGAGCGCCAGCGCTGGGGCGACTACCGCTATGCGCGTCTGACAGACCCGGAGGCGGGCGCCAGCATCTGCCTCGATGATTACCAGCTGAGGATAGAGGAACTGCTCGCGGGCGATCCGGTGACTGCACGCGATCGCGCCGTGCTCACATCGCTGCTGGAATACGGCGACCAACTCCTCGCAGAGTGACCGGGCTCTGCCCGCAGCGGCATTAAGTCCATGGGCACGGCCGGATGAGCGACATATAATGTGACCCGGCGACGGTCTGGGAGTCAATCCATTGCAATTCGCGGGAAGTCACATCCTGTCAATCCAGCAGCTCGAGCGCGCGGACGTCGAGCGTATCTTCGAAGTGGCCGACCAGATGGAGCCCTATGCCCGGCGCCGCCGGGTGACCAAGGTCCTGGATGGGGCCATCCTCGGATCCATGTTCTTCGAGCCCAGTACCCGTACCCGCGTCAGTTTCGGCAGTGCCTTCAACCTGCTGGGGGGTGAGGTCCGTGAAACCACGGGATTCGAAAACTCGGCCATCGCCAAGGGCGAATCCCTGTATGACACGGCGCGGGTGCTCTCGGGTTACTCAGACGTCATTGCCATGCGTCATCCGGACGTCGGGTCGGTCGCAGAATTCGCCGCTGCCAGTCGTGTGCCGGTGATCAACGGCGGCGATGGCAGCAACGAGCACCCCAGCCAGGCGCTGCTGGACCTGTACACGATACGCAGTGAGATGGCGGCGCACCAGCGTAGTATCGCCGGACTGCGCGTCGCCATGGTCGGCGATCTCCGCTACGGCCGCACGGTGCATTCCCTGTGCAAACTGCTGGCGTTATTCGACGGGCTGCAAGTGGTGCTGGTTTCGCCTGCCGAACTGCGCATGCCCGGGGAGATCGTCGAGGAACTCAGGGCTGCGGGTCACCAGGTGATGGAGTCGGAAATACTGGAGGAGAGTATCGCCCATGTGGATATCGTGTATTCCACCCGGATCCAGGAAGAGCGCTTCAGTTCCCAGGCCGAGGCCGATCTCTACCGTGGGCGGTTCCGGCTTAACCAGAGCATTTACACCCGCCACTGTGAACCCAATACGGTGATCATGCATCCACTGCCACGGGATTCCCGGGACAACGCCAGGGAACTCGATGATGACCTGAACGATAATCCCAACCTCGCTATTTTTCGCCAGACGGACAACGGCGTGCTGGTAAGGATGGCGTTGTTTGCATTGGTGCTGGATGTCGTGGCGCAGGTCCACGACCATGCCCGGGACGTGAACTGGTATACGGCTGGTCGCTACTGATGGCTATCGTGTTGCGCTACGGTGCGCAGGACGTGAGGGTGCTCGCCGAGGAACAGGCCTACTCGGGTTTCTTCCGCATCCGCCGGTTGACGCTGCAGCACCGGCTGTTTGACGGTGGATGGAGCGAGCCGCTGGTCCGGGAGGTATTCGAGCGTGGCGATGCCGTGGGCGTGCTGCCCTACGACCCCGAGCGCGATCACGTCGTGTTGATTGAGCAGTTCCGGCCGGGCGCGATACGCGGCGCCGACAGTCCGTGGATGCTCGAACTGGTTGCGGGCGTTGTCGAGCCCGGCGAGCAGGACAATGATGTAGCGCGCAGAGAGGCGATGGAAGAAGCAGGCTGTGAATTGGCGGACCTGGTGCCTGTCGCAACGGTTCTGCCCAGCGCAGGGGCCTGCTCGGAACAGGTCAGGTTGTTCTGTGGCAGAACGGAGTCGGCAAGCGCCGGCGAGGTTCACGGCCTGGCGGCAGAGGGCGAAGACATCCTTGTGCACAGCCTGCCTCGTTCCGAGGCGCTGGACCTGCTCCGGCGGGATCGAATACCCAATGGTCACACGGTGATTGCGCTGCAGTGGCTGGCGCTCAACGGCGAGGCGCTGCGTCGGCGTTGGTGCTGACGCGCGCGTGCAACCAATGCCAGGGATGACACCGGAGGAACCGACGCAGGGGGCGCCCGAAGCGGGGAGGTCAACTGCGCCGGGACTTTTGCGCTCCAGCGCTGTGGTCGGTTCGATGACGATGACCTCGCGGGTGCTGGGGCTGGCGCGGGACGTCGTACTGGCCGCGTTTATCGGGGCCAGCGCGAACGCAGACGCCTTTTTTGTCGCGTTCAAGATACCCAATTTTCTCCGTCGCCTGTTCGCCGAGGGAGCCTTCGCCCAGGCATTTGTCCCGGTACTGGCCGAGTACAAGGACAGAGGCAGTCACGCCGCCGTCAGGCACCTGGTAGACCGGGTTGCAGGTGTGCTCGGTGGCGCCCTGCTTCTATTGACGGGTCTGGCCGTGCTGGCGGCACCATTGGTTACAGCCCTGTTTGCCCCGGGGTTTGTCGGTCAACCGGCCAAATTCGAATTGACTGTATCGATGATACGGATCACCTTCCCGTACCTGGCGCTCATCTCCATGACCGGTTTGTGCGGGGCGGTGCTCAACAGCTATGGGCGTTTCGCGGTGCCGGCGTTTACGCCGGTTTTTCTCAACCTGTCCCTGATCGGCGCTGCCCTGATCGCGGCCCCCTGGTTCGCCGAGCCGGTCTTCGCGCTGGCCTGGGGTGTGTTGGTAGCCGGCTGTATCCAGTTGTTGTTCCAGCTGCCATTCCTGTACCGGATCGAACTGGTGCCGCGACCTGTCTGGGATACCGGAGATCCCGGGGTTCGTCAGGTGATGAAACTCATGGTGCCGGCCCTGTTCGGGGTTTCCGTTAGCCAGATCAATCTCCTGCTCGACACGGTGCTGGCCTCTCTATTGCCCACGGGCAGTATCTCCTGGCTTTACTATTCCGATCGCCTGACCGAGTTGCCGCTGGGTGTCTTCGGGATTGCGATCGCGACCGTCATCCTGCCGAACCTGTCGGCCCACCAGGCGGCCAGGAGCGAAGACCAGTTTCGTCTGGTGCTCGACTGGGCCGTCCGCGCTGTATTGCTCATCGCGGTGCCCGCCGCGTTGGCACTGTTCCTGCTGGCCGAGCCCATACTGATTACGCTGTTTCAGTACGGCGCCATGACACCCGCAGACGTGAGCATGGCGAAGCTGAGTCTGCAGGCCTATACCCTCGGGCTGATCGCTTTCATGTTGATCAAGGTGCTGGCCCCGGGTTACTACGCGCGGCAGGACATGTGGACACCGGTGCGCATAGGGATCGTGGCCATGGTGGCGAACATGATGCTCAACCTGGCCTTCGTTCTGCCACTGCTGTTCTATTTCGGTATCGGTCACGTCGGCCTGGCGCTGGCCACCAGCGTCTCCGCCTGGTTGAATGCCGCGCTGTTGCTGCGCGGCCTGTTGCGGGTCGATGTCTATGTCTTTCAGCCGGGCTGGGTGACGTTTGCGCTGAGACTACTGCTGGCAAGCGCCGCCATGGTCGGTGCCGTTTTCCTGCTCGATCCCGGGCCGGAGACGTGGCTGGGCTGGGCTTGGCATAAACGGGCACTGGCGATGGCGGCACTCTGCCTGGCGGGCCTCGGTACCTACGGGATGGCGCACCTGTTGCTGGGTACCCGTCCCCGGCACTTGCGTGCCCCCTGACGCCGGCGGCATGCCGCGCTGCCCGTCGCTGTCCCGACCGGGTGGCCACGGGGATGGGCGTGCGTTCCCGGGCTGGTCCGGCGTGCGTCACCGGTGTGCCCCCGCCGATATCACGCAGGTCTACTGATTCCCGAGGGCGGGCTAATTCGTTATAATTGCAGGTTTGGTCTGGATAGGCATTCCCGCAACTTATGGAGTTAATTCGCGGCCTGCACAATTTGCGGCCCCGCCACCGCGATTGTGTGGCCACGATCGGTGCCTTCGACGGGGTGCACCTGGGTCACCAGGCGGTTATCAGGGAATTGCTGGACAGGTCAGCCGCACTGGCTGTCCCGGCGGTCGTCATCGTGTTCGAACCTTTGCCCCGGGAGTATTTCTCCCCGCTGGCGGCGCCCGCCCGGCTGATGAGCTTTCGAGAGAAGCTCACGGCACTCGAATCGCTGGGTGTTCACCGCGTGCTGGGGATACGGTTTGACGAGCGCGTCCGCACCATGTCTGCGCGGGCGTTCATCGAGCGCGTCTTTTTCGACGGGCTCGGCGCTCGCTTCGTGGTCCTCGGGGATGATTTCCGATTCGGCAACGACCGCGAGGGCGATCTCGCGTTGGTTCGGCAGGAGGGAAAACGCTTCGGCTTCGAGGCGGCGCCCACGACCACGCTGGAGTTGGCCGGGCAGCGCGTCAGCAGCACCCGTATCCGCAAAGCACTGGCGGCGGCTGATTTCGACCTGGCCGAATCGCTGCTGGGGCGCCCTTATGCGATGGCGGGTAAAGTGGTCTACGGCAAGCAGATGGGCCGTACAATCGGCACGCCGACAGCGAACCTGCGGCTACAGCGACTGCGCTCGCCATTGGCGGGCGTTTTTGTCGTCGAAGTATCGGGGGCGGGTTTGCAGCGAGCGCCGGGTGTGGCCAACGTCGGCACCAGGCCGACGCTGGAGAACAGCATAGAGGCGAACCTGGAGGTCCACTTGCTGGATCGTGAGGCGGCGCTATACGGTCGCTATATCGAGGTCACCTTTCGCACCAAACTGCGTGACGAAATGAAATTTTCCGGCCTGGAAGACCTGCGCGCGCACATAGCCAGGGATATCGAGAGTACCCGGAGCTGGTTTGCATCGCGCTGAGCGGGCATTGGAACGAGAATCGTATGAGTGACTACAAGCACACCCTGAACCTTCCGAAGACGGATTTCCCGATGAAGGCGAGTCTTGCACAGCGAGAGCCTGCGCGCCTCAAACACTGGGAGGCTATCGATCTCTACGGGAAGATCCGTCAGGTGTCCGCGGGTCGGCCGCAGTTCATTCTCCACGACGGTCCGCCCTACGCCAACGGGGAACTGCACCTCGGGCATGCGGTGAACAAGATTCTCAAGGATATCGTCGTCAAGTCGCGGACCCTGGACGGTTACGATGCCCCCTACGTCCCGGGATGGGATTGCCACGGTTTGCCGATTGAACTCAATGTGGAGAAAAAAGTAGGCAAGCCCGGGGTCAAGGTGAACGCTGCGCAGTTCCGCGAGAAGTGTCGTCAATACGCCACCCGCCAGGTGGAGGGCCAGCGTGAAGAGTTCAAGCGCATGGGCGTGCTCGGTGACTGGGACAACCCCTACCTCACGATGGATTTCAGCTTCGAGGCCGATATCGTCCGCACGCTGGGAAAGATTGCGGCTAACGGTCACCTGCACAAGGGCTTCAAGCCGGTGCACTGGTGTATGGAGTGCGGTTCGGCTCTCGCCGAAGCCGAAGTCGAGTACCGGGACAAGCGCTCGCCGGCGATCGACGTGGCCTACCAGGCACTCGATCCGGCAGCCATTCTTGCGGCCTGTGGCAGCGATTACCCGGGCGCCGTTGCCGTCCCCATCTGGACCACGACGCCGTGGACGCTGCCCGCCAGCATGGCGGTAAGCCTCAACCCCGATCTCGAGTACCAGTTGATCCGGGGGCGCGATTCGGCACTGCTCGTCGCTGCGGAGCTGGCGGGTGCCTTCGCTGCGCGAATCGGGCTGGAGACCGTGGAGGTACTGGGCCAATGCCGGGGAGCGGCCCTGGAGCTCCAGCTGTTGCAGCACCCGTTCCTCGATCGCCAGGTGCCGATCATCCTCGGCGACCACGTCACCACGGAAGCCGGCACCGGCGCTGTGCACACGGCTCCCGCCCATGGCCAGGATGACTTCGTGGTCGGCCAGCACTACGACCTTGCGGTATTCAACCCGGTGGGCGGCAATGGCGTATACCTGCCTGACACCGAGCATTTCGGCGGACAACACGTGCTCAAGGCCAATGAGGCAATCATCGCCCTGCTGGCGGCACGCGGGGCGCTGCTGCACGACGAGCCCTATGAGCACTCCTACCCGCACTGCTGGCGCCACAAGAGCCCGATCATCTTCCGGGCCACGCCACAGTGGTTCATCAGCATGAACCAGCAGGGGCTGCTGCCGGCTGCCCGGGCAGCGGTTGACGAGGTGCGTTGGCTGCCCGAGTGGGGCAAGGCTCGCATCGAATCCATGCTGGCGGATCGCCCGGACTGGTGCATCTCACGGCAACGCACCTGGGGTGTACCGATCGCGTTGTTCGTGCACCGCGAAACCGCCGCTCTGCATCCGGAAACGGATCGGCTGATCGAGGCAGCGGCCGGGCAGATCGAGGAGCGGGGCATCGATGCCTGGTTCGATCTCGATCCGGAAACGCTGCTGGGAGACGAGGCCCGCGATTACGAGAAAGTCACGGATACCCTGGATGTCTGGTTCGACTCCGGGGTGACCCACGCCTGTGTCCTGCGCAAACGCGCCGGGCTGCGATTCCCCGCTGACCTCTATCTCGAGGGCTCCGACCAGCACCGGGGCTGGTTCCAGTCGTCCCTGCTGACGGCAATCGGGGCCTGTGGTGAAGCGCCGTATCGCACCGTGCTCACCCATGGTTTCACGGTCGACCCGGATGGGCACAAGATGTCGAAATCCCTGGGCAACATCATCGCGCCCAGGAGTGTGATGAACGACCTCGGTGCGGACGTGCTCAGGCTTTGGGTTGCGGCGACTGACTATCGCGCCGAACTGACGGTCAGTGAGGAAATTTTCAAGCGCACCGCGGATTCCTACCGGCGTATCCGTAATACCGCCCGCTTCCTGCTGTCGAACCTCAACGGCTTCGATCCGACCACAGACGTGCTGCCACCGGAGCAGATGCTCTCCCTGGATCGCTGGGCGGTGGACCGGGCCGCGCTGCTGCAGGCGGAGATCGTGGAGTACTACGACCAATACCAGTTTCACCTGATCTACCAGCGCCTGCACAATTTCTGTGCGCTGGATCTCGGCGGGTTCTACCTGGATGTCATCAAGGACCGCCAGTACACCACGCAGCCCGACAGTGTTGCCCGCCGCTCAGCCCAGACCGCGCTGTATCACATTGCCGAGGCGCTGGTGCGCTGGATCGCCCCTATCCTGAGCTTTACTGCGGAGGAGATTTGGGAAAATCTCCCGGGCGATCGGTCGGTGTCGGTCTTTCTCGAACAGTGGTACCAGGGGTTGGCCACCCTGCCCGACGACGCCGATATGGGCCGCAATTACTGGCAGGCGGTGATGCAGGTTCGCCAGGCGGTGAATCGGGAGATGGAGGCGCGTCGCGCTGCCGGGGATATTCGCGGTTCTCTGGATGCCGACGTCGCGCTTTACTGTGGTCCGGAGCTGTTATCGCAGCTGGGTGGCCTGGGTGACGAGCTGCGCTTTGTCCTCATTACCTCTGAAGCGCGGTTGCTGCCGCTGGCCGATGCGCCGGGCGACGCGACTGCCACCGAAATCGACGGACTGCAGCTGCAGGTCACCGCGTCGGTGAGCGAAAAGTGTGAGCGCTGCTGGCACCGCCGACCTGAGGTGGGGCAGATTCCCGCCCATCCAGCGCTCTGCCAGCGCTGTGTCGACAATGTGGAGGGCAAGGGTGAAAGTCGTGCCTTCGCCTGACCCGGTCGTGCGCAACGGGCCCGGCGCATTGCGCTGGTATATCCTGGCGGCTCTTGTGGTTGCCCTGGACCAGTACACGAAGGGCCTGGCGAGCAGTGCTCTCCAGTACGGTCGCCCCGTGGAGGTGCTGCCCTGGTTCAATCTCACGTTGCAGCATAATACGGGTGCCGCCTTCAGCTTTCTCAGTGGCGCCTCGGGCTGGCAGCGCTACGCCCTGAGCGGTCTTGCAGTGATAGTCAGCCTGGTACTGGTCGTCTGGCTGTACCGCATGCCACGCTCGAACGTGCTGCTCGCGCTGGGCCTGGGGTTGATACTCGGCGGCGCCATCGGCAATGTGTGGGATCGCGTTACCCTGGGCTGGGTCGTGGACTTTATCTCGGTTCACTGGGGCAGTCGGTACTTCTTTCCGGCCTTCAATATCGCTGATTCAGCGATTACGATAGGGGCGGGCTGTATTCTCCTGGATGGCATTCGCGCTGGCGGGCGCGAAAACGGCGAGACGAGCGAGTCAACGGCATGAAAGACAGATCGGATTCGAATGTGGCAGTGGGCGAAGGCACGCGGGTATTCCTCAACTTTTCACTCAGTCTGGAAGATGGTTCGGAGGTCGATTCCAATTTCGGCGGAGACCCGGTGGATTTCGTCGTCGGCGACGGTCGCCTGCCGGAGGGGTTCGAGCGTCGGCTCCATGGCATGGTGGCGGGAGAGCGGCAACTGTTCAGCGTGCCCCCGGCAGACGCCTTCGGTGAGCCAAATGAAAACAACGTGCAGCAATTGCCGCGGCGCCATTTCGACGACGGCACCGAGTTGGAGGAGGGACTGGTGCACTATTTCGCCGATGCCGCTGGCGCCGAGGTGGCGGGCGTCATCAAGGCGATCGACGCGGAGCGGGTGGTTGTGGATTTCAACCACCCGCTGGCCGGGCACACGCTGCTTTTCGATGCGCACATACACCGGGTCGAACCGGTGGAACTCCACTGAATCGAGGGCGACTGTATGGAGATAAAACTGGCCAACCCTCGGGGTTTTTGCGCCGGCGTAGACAGGGCAATCGCGATCGTGAACCGGGCGCTGGAGGTATTCGGCGCACCCATCTACGTGCGCCACGAGGTCGTGCACAATAAATTTGTGGTCGATGACCTGAGCGAACGCGGTGCCGTATTCGTCGACGAACTGGACGAAGTACCGGATGACAGCATCGTCATTTTCAGTGCCCACGGGGTCTCCCAGGCCGTGCGCAGCGAGGCGGCCCGCCGGGGCCTGAGGGTATTCGATGCGACCTGCCCACTGGTGACGAAGGTACACATTGAGGTAGCCCGTTACAGCGAAGAAGGGCACGAGTGTGTACTTATCGGGCACGCTGGCCACCCGGAAGTGGAAGGGACCATGGGCCAGTACGATCGCAGCGCCGGCGGTGATATCTATCTGGTGGAAGACGAGGCCCAGGTCGCAACACTGAAAGTCGAGGACCCTGAAAACCTCGTCGTACGTCACCCAGACCACGTTGTCAATGGATGACACCGCGCGGGTTATCGACGCCCTGCGGGCGCGATTCCCATCGATCCGCGGCCCGCGCAAGGACGACATCTGTTATGCGACCCAGAACCGGCAGGATGCGGTCAAGCAGCTGGCGGTAGACACCGATCTTCTGTTGGTAGTCGGTTCACCCAACAGCTCCAACTCCAACCGCCTGCGGGAGCTGTCGGAGCGCCTCGGTACCGAGGCCCACCTGCTGGATCGCGCCGAAGACATCGACCCCCGATGGCTCCATGGCAAGCGGCATATTGGTGTCACCGCCGGGGCGTCTGCCCCTGAAGTACTGGTGCAGGAGGTGATCCGGCATCTGGCCAGTCTCGGTGCCGGCGCGCCGGTCGAGGTCGATGGCCGTCCTGAAAACGTTACCTTTTCGCTGCCGCGCGAGCTGCGGATACCGGCGGCCGACATCTCAGACTGAAACCGCTGTCGGCGCCGATGGGCGCCGATCTCTCTTCTTGTGCAACCCCCTTCAGCATTCGCTGCACTGTCTGTACATGCGGTCTGGCGCCGCTTTTAGCTGCAAATATGACCACAATACTCCAGATCCGAGCAATCGCTGGAACCGGCGGCGCGACTAACTAAGCTGGTTGCATCGCCAGCAGGCGCCGGATGCAGGAGATCGGAATGTCGGCCATACCCCGCGGGTTTACCCTGGTCGAACTGCTTGTGGTCATGGTGCTGGTCTGTGTGCTGCTGGTTGTTGGTGTTCCCGCTCTGCGTCACCTGTTCCATGCGGTATTGATTCAGCACGAGGCCGCGAGGTTAATGGATGCGATCATCCTGGCGCGCAGTGAGTCGGTCGAACGCAATGTGCCAGTCAGCCTCTGTCCTGCCGATACGTCGACCGGGAGCGCCTCGGGCTGTGCCGGCATCTACGCAGATGGTTGGATGGTGTTCACGAACCCGGACCGTGATGCGGCCTTCGATCCCGCTCGCGAAACCCTGATCAAGGTTTTTGCGCCGCTGTCACCGTATTACACGCTCACCAATAGGTCCGGTCTCCGCAGCCTTGACGATCAGCTGACATTTCTGCCCGATGGTACGTCGCGCAGAAGCATAACGCTGATGCTCTGTGCGCCGCCCGGTACCGGTGTCGAGTCACGCAGTGTGGTGCTCAACCGGGTTGGCAGGCCGCGCCTGGCCAAAGGCTGGGGCCAGTGTTCATAGGGCTGGCGAGGGCGCTACGCTGCTCCCCGTGGCAAGCCGGGGCCGGGCTGACGTTGATCGAACTCCTGTTGGCGACGGCCCTGGGTGCCACCCTGTCACTGGGTGTGGTTGCCGTGTACCTCGACAATCGGCGCGCCGAATTTGTTCACGCCGAACTGGTAGCACTGCAGGAGAACAGCCGCTTTGGTCTCGCCGTGCTGCGCCGGGAGTTCACCCTGGCCGGTTTTCTTGCCGGTCAAGTGCTTTACGGGCAACCCGCGGCCAACCCGGTGGCCCGCGATTGTGGTCCCGGCAACTGGGCCCTGGATGTCGCGCCTTCGCTGGATTTTATCGACGATTTCTCCGGCGGGCTGGCGACCGTGGGCGGCGCCGACTGGTCTTGCCTGTCGGCGCCGGACGTGAAGCCCGGCACCGACCTCTTTTCTATCAAGCGCAGTGCCGGTGATCCCACGCTACAGAACGGGTCATTTCCCCCTCCGCTGCGGTCCGCTGAGACGACACAGTGGTATCTGCGTCATCGCGATCCCGAGGGGGAGAGGACATGGGTCTATATTGGCCAGCAAGGTAACTTCGCTGCTGCTGACCGGCTAGCTGGCAGCGGTGTCGATTATTGGGAATTCTACGCGCGCATCTACTACATCCGTCGCCACTCGGTGACCGTGGGTGATGGCATTCCCACTCTCTGTGTCGAACAGTTGATGGGCAATCGCATGGCCACTGACTGTCTGGTCGAGGGGGTCGAGGATCTACAGCTGGAGTTCGGACTGGATACCGACCGCGATGGTGTTCCCGATCTTTTCCGCCCTAATCCTGGCAAAGGCGACCTCGACCGCACCGCCGCCATCAGGCTCTACCTTCTCATGCGAACGGTCAATCGTCTGCCCGGGGGTGACGATCAGCGCACCTATTACCTCGGCTCTCGACGTATTGTCCGGCCTGGCGATGGATTTTACCGGCGAGTTATCAGCACAACGGTCAGCCTGCGCAACCTGCGCGGGCCGGCTGCCATCTGAAAAGGAGTCCACCGATGAGATCTGATACAAGCTCGGCACCATCCCGGCGGCTGGAGGGAATGGCGCTGATGCTGGCCATGGTATTCCTGTTGCTGCTCACGCTGCTTGCAGGCAAGGCCATACGGGCAACCGCATTGGCCTTTCGGCTTGCGGGTAATGAGCAGTCCCGGGAGCAGGCGCAGCAGTATGCCGAAGCGATCATCGCTGAAGTTACAGCTGCGCCAGCCAATTTTCCGCTCTCTGCCGCCATCGGGGATGTGCTGTGCAAGCCGTCGAGGGCCGGAGCGGCGGGTTGTTCCGGCGTACTCACGCGGCCAGCCACGGTAGAGCTTTCCCTGCCCCGGGGCATGGCGGCAGACTACCGCGTGATACGCAAGGGGCCTGAACTGCTGGGGCGCCTGCCCGTACGACTCGATCAATCGGCGGCATCCAGCAGCCGTGCATACCGCGCCGCGGTCTTCGAGGTGCAGGCCGAGGTGAATGGGAATAATGTGCAGCTCGGAAGTGCTGACATCGCCCAGGGTGTGGCAGTACTGGTGCCCTGGGGCGGTCAGTGAGAATCCGTAGGTCACGGCCCCTGCGGTGGCACGGACTGCTGCTGGCGCTAATGTCATGGCCGGGTGGATGTTGGATGGCACTCTCTGACGACAGCGAGGGCCTTGTCGCGAGCGAGTCGGGCGCCGGCGAACAGTGGACGGTGAGCCATGAGCTTGGCTCCGGTTCGGGAGGCGTGTGTTCCTCTGGCGAATTTACCGACGGTACGTCGCGATACCGGAGGGAGAAAGCCGACTTTGCTGATGGTCAGATTTCGCTACCGTTTGAGACCGATGCCAGACCGCTCGCCACCCGGTTGCGGTACCGCGGTGCGCCTATCCAGGTGTTGATCCTGGGCGGCGGTGATCGCGATGGGGGACGCTTCGGTGGGCTGTCACCTGAAGGCGAACCCCGAACGAGGGCGTACGACCGGACCGGCAACGCGCTTTATATTGTCGACGCGGCTTCCGGCGAGCTGATCTGGAAGGCCGTCCGCGGTCCAACGGGGAGCGTATCCAATACTGTTTACCAGCACGCCGATCTGGGCAGCAGCCTGTCGTCCAAGGTCACTGCGCTTCACAGTGGCAGCGGTGTTGCGCACCGACTCTACCTGGCTGACACCGGCGGTAATGTCTGGCGCGTCGACCTGCCCCAGGGAGACGCCGTGGATCACCGTCGCGACAACTGGTCGCTCAGTCGACTGGCGCGCTTGGGTGGTGGCAGACAAGGTGATCGACGTTTTTTTTCCGCTCCGGAGGTGGTGGAGAGTGTGGACCGGCACGGTGAATTCGACGGGGTGCTGATTGCCAGTGGCGACCGCGAGCATCCGGGCCGTTACGGGGTCGACAACTACCTTTTTTATCTCAAGGACCGGCTGGTCAACAGCGGAGACCGTCTTGCCCGGTCGCGGGCGCCAGTCACGGCAGCCGAACTTCCGGACCGCACCGACTGCGCTTCCACGGACAGCTGCGCGCTACCGCTGGACAAGGGTTGGAAGCTACAGCTGCGCTTGCCAGGGGAGAAAGGACTCGCCACCCCGCTGGTCGATGCCGGCAGGGTGTACCTGCCCACTTTTGTCCCCGCGAGAGGAGGCGGGGGGTGTCCACCGGCGCCGGGCCGGGTTCTGCTCTACCGTCTCAACCTGGCAGACGCCAGCCGGATCGACGATCAACCGCGGGCGCGGGAATTGGCGTCCGGTGTTCCCGTGCAGGCCGTGGCCGGGCGAGACCGAATTTATTTCCCCCGGGTGGCCACCGTGTTGGATAGCGTGTCGAGCGTTGCAGGCAGGTGGGCTTCCCTGCGGAGACGGTCGGATGTGCCGCATATGCTTTCCTGGCGACCAGCCGGCTTCGGCAAGGCGGCGCAGAATCAAGACAATACCCACGAAGATGGCCGCGTCGATGCGCCGTGACACCGACTGGCCCGGTTCGAAAGCGCGTCAGGCGCGCAGCGCTTGCAACCGGCCGTCAGGTCCAGATAATGACCGTTTATCGACTAAATCGACCTGTTGTCGCCATTGCGCAGACAGGCCGGGGAGATGAACTAGTATGCAATTAGTCGGGCCGGGTGATACGCAGCAGTTCGCTTTGCTTTGCGGCGTTTGCAGCTTGTGTAACGAGTCATCGCGCCCCCAACGGAATTCAGGCAGAGTTCAGACGGTGATCGCTCCGCAACGCTTTTTTCCAATACACACCGAGGCGCCACGGCCCGGCGCGGGGTTCAGCCTGGTTGAAATGCTGGTCACTCTGCTTATCGTTGCTGTCCTGCTGGGCGCGGCGGTACCGGGTCTGTTCAACCTGCTTGAGCAAAATCGGCTGCAGACGACTGCGACACGGTTCATGAACACCCTGATGTCGGCCCGGAGTGAGGCCCTGAAGCGGAATCAACAAGTGGTCATCTGCAGGAGCACCAATGGCACTGATTGCGCAACTACAGGCAACTGGGAGGTCGGTTGGATGACCTACGCCGACCTGGATGCCGACGGCGCCAAAGACGCCGCTGAGCCGATCATCGCCGTCCACCAGCGCCTGGCGAAGGCCGATACGCTGCGCGTGGCCGCGCCCGCCCTTCAGGATGATATCGCCTACGGGCCTGACGGCACGACTTCCGCGCCCGGCGTGTTCGTGGTGTGTAACCGGGAACAGGACACGTCGCTGGCGAGGGAGATCGAGCTTTCCGTGACGGGCCGTCCTTATATCAGGCGAACCACGTCGAATTGCCTGCCCTGACATGGAGAGCCGATTCGTGTACGCGACGCACAACATCAGCAGCCTGTCTGGGAAGTCCCGTGCCGGTGCTGGAGAAGGCAAAGTCAGCCGAAAAACCGCTGTCTACACGACAGCAAATGAGATTTTTGCGCCGGATAGTGATGCCGTATCGCGCCCGCTTAGGCCTTTTCGGCAGTCTGCCAGACAGGAGAGGGCGCGAAGTGCCGGAATCGGACTGGTGGAGGTGCTGGTGGCGTTGCTGGTCTTCTCAGTGGGAATCCTCGGCGTGACGGCCATGCAACTCGCGGCCAAGCGCAGTGGTTATGAGGCAACCCAACGCTCCATTGCCACCAGCCTGGCGCGAGACATTATCGAAAGAATGCGCAGTAATCCGGGGCAACTGCCTGGTTACGTCGTGAGTGACCTGGGCTCGACGCACGGTCAGCTTTACCTCGGATTGCAGCTCCACCCCATGTGATCCGGCGCAATTGGCCCAACGTGATCTCTACGAATGGAACGAACTGCTGCAGGGAGCGTCCGAGCAGGTCGTTATCGGGGGAAATGCATCCTACGCCGGTGGGCTTGTGGACTCCAGGGCCTGCATCACCAACAATGCGGGGAACATCGTCGTGGCCATTGCATGGAAGGGAGCCTCCGAGTTGGCCAATCCCGGCGGCTCAAACTGCGGTGAAGCCAGTGGTCTGTACGGCCCGGCCAACGAACAGCGAAGACTGCTCGTGATGACCACCTATATCGGGGTGCTTTGAGAATGCTGCAGCTGTCTTATCGTGCCGGGCGATTCAGCCGTGTCCGTTCTACTCGCGGTGTCTCGCTGGTGGAGTTGATGGTCTCGATGGTGCTGGGCCTGTTGCTGATGCTTGGAATCGTGCGGGTGTACCTCGATAGCAAGGTAAACTATACGGCTGACGAGGAAGTCGCGCGGGTTCAGGAAAACGGGCGGTTCGCACTCAACCTGTTGAAGCGGGAACTGACGCTTGCCGGATTCTACGCCGGAGATCTCTCGGTCAAGGACATGGCGCCGGCAGTGGTGACAACCGACTGCGCTGCCACCGATTGGGTGCTGGACCCGACCGACCCGATCGATCTGGTAAGCGACTACATCAGCAGCCTGCTCACCGTACTCGGCGTAACGCTCACCTGCCTGACAGAGGCAGATGGATTCGTGCATGTATTACCCGGAACCGACGTTATCACCATCAAGCGAACCGCAGGAGATTTCACCGTTCGCAACGGCGCCTACCACCAGAGTGTTTCCGCAGCGCAACCGGAACAATGGTACCTGCGGCGCAGAAATTACGGCAGTGATAAAGCGTGGACTTACGTCGGTGCAGGCGGAGCATTCAACTCCAACCACATCGGCACCAATACCGAAGTGGATTACTGGGAGTTTCACGCCAGAATATTCTATATCCGCGACTACGCGGAAGCAGTTGGCGACGGCATTCCCACGCTGTGCGTCAGCGAACTCGTGGGAAACGGGATGTCCAGTGCCTGCCTGCTGGCGGGGGTCGAGGACATGCAGGTGGAATTCGGGATCGATACCACCGGCGACGGAGTCCCCAATCGGTTTGACAGCACACCCTCCGCGACCGATCTGTCCACGGCGGTCGTCGCGAGGGTCTCTCTGCTACTGCGTAGCATCGGCCCGTTGCCCGACTATATCAACGCGAAAACCTATCGCCTGGGACAGAAGAGCATCGGCGCAAAGAACGATGGTTTTTACCGCCGGGTTATGACCACGACGGTGCAGACCCGCAACACCCACCTTCCGCTGGCCCGCTAAGGAGGCACGGATTATGTCATCGATAAGAATGGTCCCCGGACCAGCGTCACAACGCGGCGCTATCCTGCTACTCTCGATGATCTGCCTGTTGCTGATCGCCATGGTGGCCGGTACGACAATGCATACCAGCATCCTCGAGTTCCGCATGGCCGGCAATGACCAGTTTCGCGAGGAGGCATTCCAGAAGGCCCAGGCGGTTGCCACCGCGCTGATGGAGGATCCGGACAATTTTCCGGTGGCAGGGCAGGTCGGGTACACGGTGTGCGCAACGGGGTCGAGCGACCCGGGATGCGACGTGACAACCATCGTTATCCCAGCCGCGGTCTCCAGTGTGCCCGCCGGTGTTGTGGTGGATTACCGCGTGGAGCGACAGGGGCCGCTCATCGTGCAGGGTCTCCCCTTCAGGCAGTCCCAGTCCTCTGCGTCCAGTAGCCTCGCATTTGACTCCGCGTTCTTTGAAGCCCAGGTTGCCGTAGACGGCGGCGCGGTCAGTCTGGGGCGTTCGGAGGTGGCTCAAGGCGTGGGGCGGGTCGTCGCGAGCACGCCGCAGTAGCCGTAAATGAGAAAAGAAGAGATGAAAAAGACTGCATTGACGTATTCGCTTGCCTGCTCTCTGGTTGCCAGTGCCGCAGTTGCCGATGATATCGACATCTACGTGAACAGCGCCAATACCGGCGGTGCTCCCTATGTCAGCCTCATGCTGGACTATCGACCGGACGTTTTCGCGACGCTTTGTACCTACGGCCCGGGCGGTACGTGCGCGCCACCTTTCATGAGTCCGGATGCCTACGCTGAACTGGATCCTGCGACCTACTCAGCCGGTGATCCGGTGACCAAATTCGCGGCATTTACCGCAGTCCTGTCAGCCTTGCTCAATCGACAGGATTTCCAGGACGTTTATCTTTCATTGCTCGACCCCAACAAGAGCAATGGTGGTTCGGTCCTGCTGGGCTACAGCCGGGTCAGGGATCGTCGCAACGATATCCTGGCTACCCTGGCATCTATACCCCAGACCGCGTCGACGGCGGATGCTCACCCGCTCCAGCCCAAGGAGACCTACTTCGAGTGGTTTCGTTACCTTAGCGGGGGCAATGTTGTCCTGGGTACTAACACCGGCGGTAACTTTGCGGCCCCGAGCGGCCAGACCCCCGTACCGGACTATGATCCCGGAATCATCCAGGGGAGCGCCTATACGCCACCGCCCGTCGGACCGCAGGACTGCCCCAAGCTGTTTTCTATCGCGCTCGCGACCGACCTGCCCTCGATGGACAGCGATCTGGATAGCGAGATTGCCGCCGAGATGTCACCTTCCGCAGCCACCAGTTTCGAAAACATGTTGCAGTACCTGCATGCCGATACGACCGATCTGGCCAGTGGCCTCGATGGTGAGCAGGCCTTGGAAAAGACCTGGATTATTTCCGATACCGCGAACCAGGCCGCGTTCTCGGGGTGGGCTCGGGCGGGCGGGAGTGGCCTTGTTCTCAACCTCGATCAGCCGGCACAGCTCGAGCAGCAGCTTCTTGGTGCATTCACCGAAGTGGTCAGTGTCAGCAGCACTTTTGTCGCGCCAGCAGTCCCGGTCAACGTATTCAACCGCGTCGATGCCCTGGACAATCTCTACTATGCCCTGTTCGAAGCTCGCCCGACGATACGCTGGAACGGCAATATCAAGAAGCTGAGGCTGGTCAGACACGACCGGGGACGGTCGTTTCGATGACATCCAGGATGTGAACGGCGCCCCCGGGCTCGAGTCGACGGGTGAAAACCGCGGGCAGGATCACCTTCGATGCCCTGACTTACTGGACAGACGCGGCGCTCTGCCACCGGGAAACGGGCAGTCGGTGCCCGTCAATGCGGATGGCCGGGTGGTGGCCCGGGGAGGCGCCGGGCAGAAGATCACCGGGTTCATCGCCAATGGCACCGAATCAGTCGGTGACGCCAATGGCACCAATACCCGGCAGGTGTACGTCGAGCCGGCGATTACCACTAACGGCTCGAATACAGTGCTGGATGATTTCGATGTAACCGACACCCTGGCGGACCAACTGATCGTGCCGTTGGGCGCGGCGGACCGTGCCGAATCCAGATCGTTGATTGCCTGGGGGCGCGGGCAGGACATCGACGACGAGGACGGCGATGGCGATGTGGCGGAGGCCAGACAATGGATATTTGGGGATGCCATGCACTCGCAACCCCTGGCGCTGAATTATGGTGCCTACGGCGGGTACAGCGAGACGAATCCCCTGATCCGGCTTTTTGTGGGTACCAACGATGGTGTCCTACGCGTGATCGAAAACACCGAGGCGGCTGGCGGTGAATCCGGCCGGGAAATTGCTGCCATTTACCCACGCGAAACTCTGGGAAATCTGAAAGTTCCTGCGCGATGACACGCAGGCAAGCAGCCGTATGCGCTATGGAGTGGATGGCTCCCCGGCCCTCTGGTTTAGAGATCGCCAAAACGACGGCACCCTGGATCACCGGGACGGCGATCGGGCTTTTGTTTACTTCGGGCTAAGGCGCGGCGGGCGGAACTATTATGCGCTGGATGTCAGTAACCCGGATTCCGCACCGAGACTGCGTTGGAAAATCGAGCAGACCAACAATGGAGATTTCGATGAGCTGGGTCTGACGTTCTCCAAGCCAATCGTCGGCAGGGTGAGGTACCGGAGTGGTGCGACAGATGTCGTTATATTTGCAGGCGGTTATAACGGCGGTTGGGATGCCACCTATACCAACCGGGTAGGCAAGGATGCCAGTGATGGCGACGATGCCGAGGGTAACGCGATCTACATCGTGGACGCCAATACCGGTGCACTGATATGGAAAGCTGTTCAGGGTACTACTGGCAACAGTAGCGACACCCACTACGAGCACGCGGGCCTGGTCGACAGTATCCCTTCGACCATCACCGCCATGCGCGGTCCGAATGGTGTGATTCACCGGCTGTACGTGGGAGACACCGGTGGCGCTGTCTGGCGCGTTGACTTGCCCGAAGGTCAAGGTGCGGGACATCGCCAGAACCGTTGGTTTGTTACCAAGCTGGCCGAGTTGGGTACCGACGGCACCAACAGCGACCGCCGATTTTTCCACGAGCCGGATATCGTCGAGACCTTTGACGATAATGGGGATTTTGACGGCGTACTGATATCCAGCGGTGATCGCGCACACCCCCTGGAGCGCAATGTGATCAACTACCACTTTTACATCAAGGACCGGTTGATCACCAGTGGCGATCCAGCGGTCAGGACCCGTGCGCCGCTGACGATCGCCAACACTGACCTGTTCGATCAGACGGCCTGTGTTCGCGGTACAGAAGGGGTCGGGATCTGCGGCTCGAACACCGAACTGCTGAATGGTTGGAAAATCGCGATGAACCGTCCTGGAGAGAAAGGCCTGTCCACACCGCTGGTGGTGGCCGGCCGGGTGTTCTTCACCTCCTATGTGCCACCCGCAGCGACACCCAGCTGTGCGCCATCGGAAGGCGAAAGTGCGGCTTACGTCGTCAATTTGGCGGATGGCACTGCCGAACCCAACCAGCTGCGTATCTACAATATCGGCCCGGGCATGGCCTCCGGTGCGGTCGTTATCGGCGATGCAGTCCTGATTCCGGGGAGTGGCCTGAAGCTGTCGGATCTCGATGGTGACGGGGACCTGGATATGCAGAAACTTGTTCCTGGTCTCTCGAGGGATATATTCCCGTTATACTGGCGAGAGTCCGGTGTCGATGACCTGTAGTGTAGGTTGACCCTGCGTTGCAACAGGCCTGGTACGCCTGGACGTCGCGCTGTATAGGAGCATACATGAAAGCGAACAACCGCAGGAGCCAAGACCGGGCTATGCCCTCGGTTCTAAGGCACCTCTGAATCATGGCAATCGTGCTCAGCGGAGCTCGGAAGCGTCCAGGGCAAGGCGCGTGGCGCAGGTAATGGCCGTCGCCCTTAGCAATCGTGCAGTAAAGGGTCACTGCGGGTTCACCCTGATCGAGTTGATGATGGCACTCGTCATCACTGCGGTGCTGGCGATGATCGCCATGCCGATCTACGAATCACAACAACTGCGGGCCAAACGCTCTGTTGCCCACGCCGAGCTGCTGACGATCATGGCACGTCAGGAGCAGTTCTTTGTAAATAATCGCAGGTATTCACCCACCCTGGCGGATCTTGGCTATGCGGACCCGTGGATCGTGGACGGGAGCGGCAATCAGGTCGCTGATACCGCTTCGGGCCGTATTTATTCGATCACCCTGGCGTCGGCCAGCGCAACCGCGTTCCAACTTCAGGCCGCGCCGCTGGCCAGGCAGGCGAAGGACACACTCTGCGGTGCGCTGCTCATCACCTCCACCGGTGCGAAATCGCAGACAGGCTCGGGTGCGGTGACGGATTGCTGGTAGATGACCTGCGTTTGCTCTCGACGTCGCTGCTATTTTGAGCCGCTCTTTCCCTGCCGTAGTCCCGCAAAACATTGGCGTTTCCCCTGGCCCGCCAGGGCATGCGGGCTTCATGGTGGCGTGGTATTTCAGTCCTCCAATCCCAGTTTCTTCAAACGGTAGCGAAGGCTGCGAAAGCTGATACCCAGCAGCCTGGCGGCGGCGGTCTTGTTCCAGCGTGAATCCTCCAGCGCAGTGGTGAGTATCTGCCGCTCGATGTTGTCCAGGTAACCTTCCAGATCGCCGTAGGCATCGCGTTCACTGCCGTGTGGTGCATCCGCGGTTGCCGGTGCTGTATCGCTCGGAGCGGCAGGCACGGTGCTATCATCCGGTTGGCCTGCCGCTCGATTGGTGCTCGGGAACTGCAGGTCGTCTGCGGTAATGACACTGCCATCGCAGAGCGCGCTGGCGCGTTCGAGTATGTTTTCAAGTTCCCGCACGTTGCCCGGAAAATGGTACTGCTGCAGCAGGGTGATGGCCGATGCTTCCAGTCGGATTTCGTTTGTTCCGTGAAGACTTCCGATCCGCTGCAGTAATGATTGTGCCAGTATCGGGAGGTCTTCCATGCGCTCGCGCAGGCTGGGGACCCTCAGGTCTATCACGTTGATGCGGTAATAGAGGTCGTTGCGGAATCGCCCCCCGCTCACCTCGGTCGCAAGGTCCTTGTGGGTGGCACTCAACAGTCGTACATCGGTCGGCTGCTCAGCGCTGGCGCCGACGGGTCTTACCGATTTTTCCTGGATCGCCCGCAGCAGTTTAACCTGCATGGCCAGCGGCAGGTCCGCCACCTCATCCAGGAACAGCGTGCCACCGGCGGCCGCCTGGAACAATCCTAACTTGTCCAGGTTGGCGCCGGTGAAACTGCCCTTCACATGACCGAACAGTTCGCTTTCCATCAACTCGTGTGGAATGGCTCCGCAGTTTACCGCCACGAAACGGGCCCGCCGCCCGGGGACCATTGTTGTGAATCAGGCGGGCAACGACCTCCTTGCCCGCCCCTGATTCGCCGTGAATATGGACCGGTGCCTGACTGCGGGCCAGCTTGGTAATCTGGCGGCGAAGCTGCGCTATGGCCGGGGCCTGTCCGATCAGGTCGTGATCCACAGCGGTAGCGGCCCGCGCTGTATCACCATCGAGTTGCAGGGCCGTACTGACCAGGTTGCGCAACCGCTCCAGTTCAATCGGCTTGCTGATGAAATCGAATGCCCCGGCTTTGAGAGCCAGGATGGCGGTTTCGACACTGCCGTGTGCGGTGATCATCGCCACCGGCATATTGGGGTGGTTCTGCTGGATATGCTCGACGAGACCGATGCCGTTGCCGTCGGGCAGGCGCATGTCCGTGAGGCACAGGTCGGGCTGCCCGCTGCGGAGGCTGGCCAGCGCCTCGTCGAGATTAGCAGCGGTTTGGGTGGCCAGCCCCATCCGGCTGAGCGTCAATTCCAGCAATTCGCGAATATCGGGCTCGTCGTCAACGATCAGTACGCTTTGTTTCGTCATGAGGCGATCTATTGGCTGAATTGGCTGAGGCTGATTCGAAAGCAGCTTTCACCGCGTTCCGTGAGCAAATACCGCAGGTCGGCGTTGTTGATTTCGCACAGTTCCTTGCACAGGTACAGGCCCATGCCGCTGCCCTCCTCGACGGTGGTGAAAAACGGTTCGAACAGTTTGGACTGGTCGGCCGCCGGCACGCCGGCACCCTGGTCGATGACATCGATCCACGTCAGGTGGCTGCTGAAATCGACACTGACGCGTATGCGCGCGACCTCCTCGCCGGTGGCCAGCTTACTATGGCGCAGGGCGTTGTCCAGCAGGTTGCGCAGGACCCGCTGCAGGTTTTCCGTGTCGAATTCTATCTGTAATTCTTTGTACTCACATTCGATACTGATCTGCGCGGGACGGGTCAGGGTTTTCAGGTAGGATTCGGTGAAACCAGTCAGCCAGCTGGAAAGTTCCAGTGCTTCCGGTTTTGGCGGCTCCTTCCGCGAAATCTGCATCACGCTCTCCACTATCTGGTTGACGCGGATACAGTGCTTGATGATGATATCGGCGAGCCGCTGATCGGCCGTGCTCAAGTCGTCGGACTCCTGCAGGAGCTGGGCGGCGTGGCTGATTGCGCCCAGCGGGTTGCGAATCTCGTGAGCAATACTCGCGGTCAGCCTGCCCAATGATGCCAGCTTCAAGGACTGGGCGTACTGCGTCACCGGGCGATAGTCTTCAACGAATACCAGCGACTCGCCGCGTTCCGAGGGTTGCAGTTCACGAAAATTGGCGATGACCGGCGGTGCTCCCTCCATCACCGTGAATGGCCTGGCCCGGTGGCTTCCCTGGTCCAGCCAATGCTGAAACTGCTCAGCGAGGTCCGCTGAGTAGTCGCCCAGTTTCTTGCCCTGTTCACTGGCGAACGGCCGGTCAGGAGACAGCAGCGCGGTGGCCGCCTTGTTGGTCACCCGGACCCTGCCGCTCTGGTCGACCAGCAGAATGCCCGTCTGGAGGTGCTGCACGATCTGCTCGTTGAGGCGTTGCAGATTATACAGGTCGCTGGCGCGGTTACGCGCCAGCTCTTCGGCCCGTCCGAGCCGGTGTGCGATAAGCTGTACCAGCAGCGACACGCCGAATATCAGCAGCCCGAGCAATCCGGCGGGGAACAGAGCATTGAATTCCAGTACGCCGATTGCGATCAGTCGCAGCGTATCTGCCAGAACGGCCAGCACTGCAAGGGCGGCAACCAGCGTCGCAAGCGTCCGATTGCCAATCATGACCGCGCTGGCGGCGCTGGTAACGACGAGCAGGATGGGTAGCCCGCTGGCCATACCCCCACTGCTGTCCGCGAGGAGGGTAATGGCCCCGATATCGACCAAAAAGACGAGGAACAGCAGTTTCTTGTTGAGGTGCAGGCGAGTGGCGAGCGTTCCCATCAGCGGAATGCTGGTCGCGAGGTAGGCCAGGGTTACCGCGACATAGACGGCCGGGTTGAGAATGCCGACGATCTGACGGGTGTTGGGGCTGAAAAGCATGATCAGCAGGACCACCGAGAGCAGCGATCGGTAGGCGACGTAAATGCGGAACAGGGCCAGATTCTGGCTTTTCGGCGCCAGGCTGAACCTCGGGGTGCTCGGGTTGGGACGTATCACCGTAATATTGTTATCGCTGTTTGCCGACTGCGCAGCGGCGTGGCACGTTGCGATTGTATCAATCCGGGGCCCGTAGTGGGGGCTCCGACCGGTAGTAACTGGCATATAGTTGGTCTTTAACTGACAATATCCCGACTTTTTGGAGTATTTCAGGGCAGAGCATGTCTACGCTTAGTATTGTGATGGCCCAGCTGAATACGCTGGTTGGTGATTTCGAGGGCAATACCGAGCAGGTGCTGGCCGTTATGAAGCGCGCCGAGGAGCAGCACCGGTCGCCGGTGATAGTGTTCCCGGAGCTGACCCTCAGCGGGTACCCGCCGGAGGACCTGCTGCTCAGGCCCAGTATCGCCCGGCGTGTCGACGGGTCACTGCGCACGATCTGTGCCGCCATGGAGGGCGACGCCTGGCTCGTTCTGGGCTACCCGCTGCTCGAGTACGGCAAACTGTATAACGTCGCGGCGGTCCTGCACCAGGGGGAAGTCGTCGGGCTCTACCGCAAGCAGTGCCTGCCCAATTACCAGGTTTTTGACGAGAAGCGTTACTTCACCAGCGGCACCGAACCGTGTGTGATCGACATCCAGGGAGTCCCCGTGGGTCTCAGCATTTGTGAAGACATCTGGGAGCCGGAGCCGACGGCGCAGGCCGCTGCGGCGGGAGCGGCAGTGCTGATCAACATCAATTCGTCGCCGTATCACCGGGGTAAGCGCGGGGAGCGCTGGGAACTGGTGGGTCGGCGGGCGCGCGAGTGCGGCCTACCCATCGTTTACGTCAACCAGGTCGGCGGGCAGGATGAACTGGTTTTTGACGGTGGCAGTTTCGCGGTGAACGCGGACGGAGTCGTGTGTACTGCGGCGCCCAACTTCGTTGCCGGTGAGTACGCAGTACAACTGGAGGTCGAGGGCGAGCCGCTACGGCTTCATGGCGAGCCGGTGGCCGAACCGCTCGATGAGATCGCGGCCACCTGGCATGCGCTGGTGCTCGGCGTGCGCGACTACGTCAACAAGAATCGCTTCCCGGGCGTGGTCCTCGGCCTGTCGGGCGGCATCGACTCGGCGTTGACGCTGGCAGTGGCGGTGGAAGCACTGGGGGCGGACCGGGTCGAGGCGATCATGATGCCGTTTCGGTATACCTCGCAGATGAGTGTGGAGGACGCCGCCGAGCAGTCTCGCCTGCTGGGGGTCAGGCACAGCGTTATTTCCATCGAGGCCATCTACGACCAGTTCATGCTCAGCCTCGAGGATGCTTTCGCGGGTACTCAACCTGATACCACCGAGGAAAACCTGCAGGCGCGCTGCCGAGGCGTGTTGCTGATGTCGATCTCCAATAAGAAAGGCGTATTAGTCCTGACTACAGGAAACAAGAGTGAACTGGCGGTGGGGTATTCCACCCTGTACGGGGACATGGCCGGCGGCTTCGATGTGCTCAAGGATGTGCCGAAAATGCTGGTTTATGCTTTGTCGCGTTACCGCAACACGCTGGGGCCCTGTATCCCGCAGCGGGTTATCGACAGGCCGCCCTCTGCTGAGCTGGCGCCGGACCAGCGCGATGAGGACAGCCTGCCGCCCTATGAGGTGCTCGATCGTATCCTGGAGCTCTACGTCGAGCGGGACTTCAGTGCCGACGCGATCGTCGCCGCAGGGTTGCAGCGCGGGGACGTGTTGCGGGTGTTGCGGCTCGTGGACCTGAACGAGTATAAGCGTCGCCAGGCGCCTATCGGTGTGCGCATCACCCGCAGGGGCTTTGGTCGTGACCGTCGTTATCCGATCACGTCAGCCTGGAAGCCGGGGGTCTGATCAGGTGGATTGCCAGGGCGCGTGTGAATAATGGCAATCGCGTTTAGCGGAACTCTGACACGCCCAGAGCAAGGCGAGTGCACAGGTAATGCCCGTCGTCCCTGGCAAGCGGCGCAAGCCCTAGCGCCGCTTGCGCGAATCAAACTGCGGTGGCCGCGGGGGGTCAAACAATCCGAAAGTGGCCCGATTGATCCAGGAGCGCTGGAGACCATCCAGCGTATACACGCTCCGGAATTCGCCATCCTTGTCCAGTGAGGTGTGCTCGGGATAGTTCATCGCCAGTACGTCGATTGCATCCCTGGCGAGGTCGTCCAGTCCCAGCAGAATATAACCCTGTGACATCACGGCCAGTCCGTCGGCAACAGCCGGGGTGCGCTGGAAGTTTTCAACCACGTAGCGCCCGCGATTGGTGGCGGCCAGGTATGCCCCGCGGCGGAAGTAGTAGTTGGCGACAACGATCTCGTGTCGGGCGAGCAGGTTGCGCAGGTACACCATGCGCGCCCTGGCGTCTGCTGCATAGGGGCTCTGCGGAAACCGCGATACCAGCTGGGCGAACTCGGCGAAAGATGCGCGCGCATGGCTGGTGTCACGTTCGGTCTCGTCCGTCGGCAGGAATCGCTCGAACATGTCATCCCCCTGGTTGTAGGAGGCCAGGCCTTTCATGTAGTAGGCATAGTCGACGTTGGGGTGCTGTGGGTGCAGGCGTATGAACCGGTCTGCGGCCTCCACTGCGGCCTCCCGCTCGAAGTTGCCGTAATGGGCGTAGATCAATTCCAGTTGCGCCTGTTCCGCGTATCGCCCGAAGGGATAGCGCGACTCCAGCAGTTGCAGGCTCCGCACAGCCAGGTCGAAACTGCTGTTATTGAGGTAGCGTTGGGACTCCTCGTACATCTGCTGTTCGCCGGTATCAGCCGCGATATCCAGCTGCTCATCATTGCCGGCGCAGCCCAGCAGGACGAGGGATAGCAGGATTGTGAGTGCGTATTTCAATAGTCGACCCCGGAACGGACGAGCCGACAGCCGTGTTACCATGCCCCGGTCTGCCGCCTCTACGGTGGCGTATTTAACCATACTCGGGGGCCGGTATAAACAGGGAGCGGTCATGGCTGAAATCATACAGCTGGAAGCGACGGTGCCCGTCGAAATGGCCGGTGACCGACTCGATCAGGTGGCAGCTCGCCTGTTTCCGGCGTATTCCCGCTCCCGCCTGCAGGCCTGGATCCGCAACGGCGAGCTGACAGCAAACGGTATCCGCCTGCGGCCTCGTGACCCTGTGGCCGCAGGGGTTCGGCTCCAGGTGGGTGCTGAGATATCGCGAGAGGTGGCCTGGCAACCGCAATCGATAGCGCTGGATATCGTCTACGAGGACGACCAGATACTGGTTCTGAATAAACCGGCAGGTCTGGTGGTTCACCCCGCGGCCGGCCATGCGGACGGGACGCTGGTGAACGCCTTGCTCAACCACGCAGCCGAATTCGGCAACCTGCCCCGCGCAGGCATCGTGCACCGTCTGGACAAGGATACCTCGGGCATCATGGTGGTGGCGCGAACACTGCAGGCGCACCATCATCTGGTCTCTCAACTTCAAGACAGGTCAGTGCACCGGGAATACTGTGCGGTCTGCGTGGGCGTCATGACGGGTGGGGGCACGATCGATGCCGCCATCGGCCGCCACCCCAGGCAACGAAAAAAAATGGCCGTAGTCACCGCCGGCGGCAAACCTGCCGTCACCCACTATCGGGTGGAGCGGCGGTTTGGTCACCACACGAGCGTCGCCGTGCGCCTGGAGACCGGCCGTACTCACCAGATCCGGGTGCACATGGCCCACCGTCACTACCCCCTGATCGGCGACCCGGTCTACGGCGGCCGACCACGGGTGCCTGCCGGCGCCTCCAGCACACTGGTCGATGCGTTGCGCGGATTCCCCCGGCAGGCCCTGCATGCCAGGACACTCGGCCTGATTCACCCGCAGAGCGGCCACGCGGTGAGCTTTGATTGCCCGCTGCCGGATGACCTCACCGCACTCCTCGACGTGCTGGCCAGCGAGGATTGTGCGACGATCCGTACAACCGGGTAGGCGGGTACTGTGGCCGACACAAACGGCTCATTCATCGTGCCTGACTGGCCCGCACCGTCCGGTGTGTTTGCCGTCAGTACCACCCGTCGAGGGGGGTACAGTGAGGGCAGCTGGCGGGATTTTAATCTCGCTCAGCACGTGGGTGACGACGCCGAGGTTGTCCAGGCCAACCGCGCCCTGCTGCAACACCGGCTCCCCGGTACTCCCGAGCTCCGCTGGTTGCGGCAGGTACACGGCACCGGCATTCTGCGCCGGGTGGACAAGGCGGTGCCAGGCGCGACGGCGGATGCCTGCTGGACCTCCTGCCGGGGAGTGACCTGTGCCGTACTGACGGCTGATTGCCTGCCGGTGCTGCTCTGCAGCGTTGGTGGAGACCGGGTGGCAGCGGTTCACGCCGGCTGGCGTGGATTGGCGGCCGGTGTGCTGGAGAAAACGATAGCGGCGATGGGCGGTCGCGGCGAGGAACTCATGGCATGGCTGGGCCCTGCGATCGGGCGGCCGGCGTTCGAAGTCGGCCCCGAGGTGCGGACCGCATTCCTCGGCAGCGCGCCGGCCGCTTCAGAGGCCGATATCGAGGCCTGTTTCCTGCCGGCGTCGGGGGGGCGTGCGGGCCATTTTTTCGCAGACCTGCGCGCCCTGGCGCGGCTGCGGCTGCAGCATATTGGCCTTTCGCGGATTTACGGTGATGACCGTTGTACCTTCAGCGATGCCGAGAACTTTTTCTCCTACCGGCGGGACGGGCAAACGGGCCGGATGGCCACCCTTGTGATGCTGCGCTGAAGCCTTCATCGTGCGCCGTGCCGCCGCGCTCCTGCACAGCCGCGGAAGCGCCGGGCCGGGCCTTACGCCACACTTGAAAAAGGTCTATTTCGACCCCATCTCCAAAGCAGTTTTGTATTTTCCCCGGTTGCGGCCGGGCTACTGGAGATTGACACATGAGAATGGACAAAATGACGAATCAGCTGCAGCTCGCGCTGGCTGATGCCCAGTCCCTCGCTCTGGGCAGGGACAACAATTTCATTGAGCCGGTGCACCTGCTGTCGGCGCTGCTCGAGCAAGCCGGCGGCGCCACGCGGCCGCTGTTGCAAAAGGCGGGCGGGAATCTCAGCCAGCTGGTCGCTGCCGTATCCTCCGCTCTGGATGCGCTGCCTACCGTGACGGGTACAGGTGGCGACGTGCATATGTCAGCGGACCTCGGCCGTATCCTCAATCTGGCGGACAAGCTGGCCCAGCAGGGAGGAGATGCCTATATCTCCAGTGAACTGGTTGTACTGGCGATGCTGCAGGGCAAGTCCAAGGCAGGAGACCTGCTGCGTGAGGTCGGGGTCGACGAGGCCGGCTTGCAGGCGGCTATCGCGGACGTCCGCGGTGGCGAGGCCGTCAACAACCCTGAAGCGGAAGAGTCCCGCCAGGCGCTGGAAAAGTACACCATCGACCTGACCGAGCGCGCCGAGCAGGGCAAGCTGGACCCCGTGATCGGTCGCGATGACGAGATCCGGCGGACCATACAGGTGTTGCAGCGGCGCACCAAGAATAACCCGGTGCTGATCGGTGAACCCGGCGTCGGCAAGACCGCGATCATCGAGGGCCTGGCCCAGCGCGTCGTCAATGGCGAGGTGCCGGAGGGGCTCAAGGACAAGCGTATCCTGTCGCTGGACCTGGGCTCGTTGCTGGCTGGCGCCAAATTCCGGGGTGATTTCGAAGAACGGCTCAAGGCAGTGCTCAATGCGCTTTCCAAGCAGGAAGGGCGGATTATCCTGTTTATCGACGAACTGCACACCATGGTGGGCGCGGGCAAGGCTGAGGGTTCGATGGATGCCGGCAATATGCTCAAACCGGCCCTCGCGCGCGGCGAGTTGCACTGTGTGGGAGCAACCACTCTGGACGAATACCGCAAGTATGTCGAGAAGGATGCCGCGCTGGAGCGCCGTTTCCAGAAGGTGCTGGTGGGCGAACCCAATGAGGAGGATACGATTGCGATTCTGCGGGGCCTCAAGGAGCGCTACGAGGTGCATCACGGCGTCGACATCACCGATGCGGCCATTATCGCAGCGGCGCGCCTGTCGCAGCGTTACATCACGGATCGCCAGTTGCCTGACAAGGCTATCGACCTGGTCGATGAGGCTGCCAGCCGCATTCGCATGGAGATCGATTCCAAGCCCGAGGCGATGGATCGGCTCGAGCGGCGCCTGATTCAGCTCAAGATCGAGCGTGAAGCGGTCAAGAAGGATACCGACCCCGCGGCGAAAAAGCAGGTGGAGTTGCTGGATGAGGAAATAGAGAAGGCGCAGCGCGAGTTTTCTGATCTCGAAGAAGTGTGGAAGGCGGAAAAGGCCTCGCTCCAGGGCGCGGCCCAGATCAAGAGTGAAATCGAGCAGGCCAAGCTGGAACTGGAGGCGGCGAGCCGGGCGGGTGACCTGACCCGGATGTCGGAACTGCAGTACGGGCGGCTGCCCGAGCTTGAGAAGCAGCTCGAGCAGGCTGCCGAGGCGGAGAACGTCGAGCACACCCTGCTGCGCAACAAGGTGACCGACGAGGAGGTCGCCGAAGTCGTCTCGCGATGGACCGGCATACCGGTCTCCAAGATGCTGGAGGGCGATCGCGAGAAGCTTCTGCGCATGGAGGACTCATTACACCAGCGCGTGGTGGGCCAGGACGAGGCGGTGGTAGCCGTGTCCAATGCCGTGCGCCGCTCGCGGGCGGGGCTTTCCGACCCCAACCGGCCGAACGGGTCGTTCCTGTTCCTCGGTCCTACCGGTGTCGGCAAGACCGAGCTCTGTAAGGCGCTGGCCGCGTTCCTCTATGACAGCGAGCAGGCGATGGTCCGGGTCGATATGTCCGAGTTCATGGAGAAGCACTCGGTGGCCAGGCTGATCGGTGCGCCCCCCGGTTACGTGGGCTATGAAGAAGGCGGTTACCTGACCGAGGCTGTGCGCCGACGTCCCTACTCGCTGCTGTTACTGGATGAAGTCGAGAAAGCGCATCCGGATGTCTTCAATATCCTGCTGCAGGTGCTGGAGGATGGTCGCCTGACCGACGGACAGGGGCGTACGGTTGATTTTCGCAATACCGTTATCGTAATGACCTCAAACCTGGGCTCCGACCTCATTCAGGATATGGCAGGGGTGGAGAATTATGAGGCGATGAAGGCGGCGGTGATGGGTGTCGTGGGTAGCCACTTCAGGCCCGAATTCATCAACCGGATCGACGAAACCGTGGTCTTCCACCCGCTGGCCGAAAGCCAGATACGGGGAATCGCAGATATCCAGCTGGAGGCCCTGCGCCGGCGCATGGCGGAGCGGGAGCTCACCCTGGATATCAGTGATGCGTTCATGGACCGGCTGGTCTCTGCAGGTTTCGACCCGGTGTACGGTGCCAGACCCTTGAAGCGAGCGATTCAGCAGGAGCTGGAGAACCCGCTGGCCCAGCGCATGCTGGCGGGTGATTTCCCGCCCGGTACCAGGGTGGTCGCCGATCTGGAAGGTGACAAGGCGGTGTTCAGCGCCCGCTGAGCACCGTGCTGTCGTTGAACGGGGCCGTGATCAGTCGCAATGCACGGCGATGGTATCGCGGGCCCGTTTCTCCTGTTCCTGGCGCTCTTCATCGGTAAGGTAACGGTATTCGCCGTCCTCGCCGCGGAGCCGCACTCGGGGAGCCACTTCCAGCGTGGCCAGGTTCTCCCTGGCCTGCGCGCACACTTCCGGATTCTTGACGATCTTCACCTGGCCCCCCACCACGCGGGTGGGCTGCTCTGACGGGGCCTGCTCCGGCCGGTCTACACCGGTGGCCGCCGGGGCGTCCGCGGTGTTGACCCTGCGCACCATGCTGGACTCGGTGGAGATCACCTCATAGGGTGTCCCCGCAGGTGGCGGTCGATCACTGTTCACCGGGTTGCCACGCTCATCCTCCCAGCGGTAAAAGGTATCGCTGGCGCTGGCTGCTGCACATGCCGTGGTCAGTAACAGCGCGGTAAGGCCCCGGAGAATGGGCCTGTAAGGCGGTTTCACGTCGTCGTCCCCTGAATTATTCTGTTATCCGCAGCAGCCACCCTAGCTCAAACCAGCTGTGTCGGGCAATCGTCGGGTCTGCAAAGACTCTACCAAAGCACAGTTTTTTCGCGATAAGGCCCCGCTGCGGCGTTTTCGCGGTTGACAGCCCGCCCAATCGGGCGAAAAATAGCCGGGTCTTGCAGGTGGCAACGGCTATGTTGGGTACCCTCAACCGCTGGCCTACCGGGTCGATGTGATTATTCGACACCGGCCGCTTGTAAGTCCCGTAACCAGTTTCGCCGTATCGGCGGGGCTGAGGGCCAGACACTGCGCTACCCCGCAGGGCGACCGATACACGGGTGTTCGTGATCGTTTATCCCCAGGTGCGTTCCCAAGTGGGGTGATCCCGGATGCCGGGAAGTGGTGTCGATAGCCTGCAGTATTAAAGGGGTGGCGTAGCCCGCCAGACGCTGTGCAGGCGTCGACGCAGCAACGTCCACACGCAAACTATGGCACCCGGCGAGGTTTCGCGTCGGGGGGATGAGTGGGGGAATTTCCTGTGGAGTTGCTGTCCGGTGGTGAGATGATTGCCCGTGCGCTGGAGGACGAGGGTGTCGAGTACATCTTCGGTTATCCCGGTGGCGCGGTGCTGCATATATACGATGCACTGTTTAAGGCCAGTAAGGTACCGCACATCCTGGTGCGTCACGAGCAGGCGGCAACTCACGCGGCTGATGGCTATGCCCGTGCCACCGGCAAGCCCGGCGTAGTGCTGGTGACGTCGGGACCGGGGGCGACCAATGCCATAACCGGCATCGCCACGGCATACATGGATTCTATTCCGATGGTAGTACTGTCGGGGCAGGTGCAGAGCCACCTGATCGGCGAGGATGCCTTCCAGGAAACCGACATGGTGGGGATATCCCGGCCGATCGTGAAGCACAGTTTCATGGTGAAACGCGCTGAGGATCTGCCCGGGACGATCAGGAAAGCGTTTTACATCGCCGCCAGCGGACGACCTGGGCCGGTGGTTATCGATATTCCCAAAGACATCACCCGTCCGGACGAGGTGTTTGAATACGACTACCCCGACGAGGTCAAATTGCGGTCTTATGCCCCCGCGCAACGCGGCCACACCGGCCAGATCAAGAAAGCCGCAAAACTGCTGCTCTCCGCCAAGCGCCCGATCATCTACGCCGGCGGTGGGGTCATCCTGGGTGACAGCAGCGAACTGCTGACACAACTGGCCAGGGACCTCAATTTTCCCGTGACCAACACCCTCATGGGCCTGGGTGCGTACCCGGGTACGGACCGGCAGTTTCTCGGCATGCTGGGTATGCACGGCTTCTACGAGGCCAATATGGCGATGCATCACAGCGACGTGATACTCGCCGTCGGAGCGCGTTTCGACGATCGTGTCACCAACACGGTCAGCAAGTTTTGCCCAGGTGCCAAGATCATCCACATCGATGTCGACCCCACGTCGATTTCGAAGACTGTGCAGTCGCATATTCCGATCGTGGGCCCGGTGCAGTCGGTGTTGCGGGACCTGATCGCCCAACTCACGCTGCTGCGGGAAAAAGAACCTGAGCTGCCCGATACCGCGGCGCTGGGGCGCTGGTGGACGCAGTTGGAAGAATGGCGTGAGTCCAAGGGCCTGCTCACCGGGCGGCGCTATGCGGAGAGTGAGATGATCATGCCGCAGCAGGTTATCGACAGCCTCTATCGAATCACTCGCGGGGAGGCATTCGTCACCTCCGATGTGGGCCAGCACCAGATGTTCGCGGCGCAGTACTATCCGTTCGACCTGCCGCGACGCTGGATCAATTCGGGCGGGCTCGGCACGATGGGGTTCGGTCTGCCGGCGGCGCTCGGGGTGCAGTTGGCCTTCCCCGATCATGCCGTGGCCTGTGTTACCGGCGAAGGCAGCATCCAGATGAACATCCAGGAGCTCTCGACCTGCAAGCAGTACAGCACGCCGATCAAGATCATCAACCTGCGTAACAACTACCTCGGCATGGTGAAACAGTGGCAGGATATGCAGTACGAGGGTCGCTACGCGATGAGCACCTACGAGGATTCCCTGCCGGATTTCATGAAGCTGGTCGAGTCATTCGGACACGTCGGCATAGAGGTTCGGCAGCTGGATGATCTCGATGCCGCCATGCAGGAGGCGTTTTCACTCAAGGATCGCCTCGTTTTCCTCGATGTCTTTATCGACCCGATGGAGCACGTGTACCCGATGCACGTGGCGCCTAACGGTTCGATGAAAGACATGTGGCTGAGCAAGAACGAGAGGACCTGACATGCGCCGAATCATTTCTATCCTCATGGAAAACGAACCGGGCGCGCTGTCCCGGGTGGTCGGGCTCTTTTCGCAGCGGGGTTATAACATTGAAACCCTCAATGTGGCGGCGACCGAGGACTCGACGCTGTCCCGGCTCACCCTGACGACCGTGGGTGACGACAAGACCATCGAACAGATCACCAAGCAATTGAACAAGCTCGTGGACGTGGTCAAGCTGGTCGACCTGACCGAGGGCGCACATATCGAGCGCGACATGATGCTGATCAAGGTGCGGGCGCAGGGCCCGCAGCGCGACGAAGTCAAACGCACCACGGATATATTCCGGGGCCAGATTGTCGATGTGGGTCCCAGCGTCTATACCATTCAGCTGGCGGGCACGTCGGACAAGCTGGACTCGTTTGTTGCAGCCATGGCCGAGGTGGATATCCTCGAGGTCGTGCGTTCCGGTGTTGCCGGTATCTCGCGCGGGGAAAAAATACTCAGCCTGTGACGCCGGCAGCGAACGGCAGACTGCCGCCGGGAGGGACCCGGCGGCGCCAGTGGGCTGTTAGAGGATACGCTTCATCGCAGTCATGTGGCCGCGCAGTGTCTTGCCTACGACCTCCACCGGGTGAGAGCGAATCGCCTCGTTGACAGCGATCAGTTCCTGGTTGTCGACACCATTGTCTCCACCGATACCCTGCCCGATGACGTCCGTGCCCATTTTGCTCATGAACTCGGCGAGCAGCGGCCGGCAGGCGTGGTCGAACAGATAGCACCCGTATTCGGCGGTGTCCGAGATGACCACATTCATCTCGTACAGCTTCTTGCGGGCGATGGTATTGGCGATCAGCGGTGTCTCGTGCAGCGATTCATAGTAGGCGGATTCCGCGATAATGCCCGCGGAGACCATGGTTTCGAACGCCAGTTCAACACCTGCCTTGACCATGGCGATCATCAGTATCCCGTGGTCGTAATACTCCTGCTCCGTGATCTCGGCATCGGTGCCCTCAGATTGTTCAAAGCGCGTATCGGCCGTGGCCGCCCGCCATTTGAGCAGGTTGGCGTCGCCATTGGCCCAGTCCTCCATCATGGTGCGCGAGAATTCGCCGGTCATGATGTCGTCCTGATGCTTTTCATAGAGGGACCGCATGATGTCTTTGAGTTCTTCCGCCAGGTGAAAAGCGCGGATCTTGGCCGGGTTGGACAGGCGATCCATCATGTTAGTGATGCCGCCGTGTTTGAGCCCCTCGGTCACGGTTTCCCAGCCGTACTGGATCAGCTTGGACGCATAGCTTGGGTCGATGCCCTGCTCGACCATCTTGTCGAAGCAGAGTAGCGAACCGGTCTGCAGCATCCCGCAGAGGATGGTCTGTTCGCCCATCAGGTCGGACTTGACCTCGGCGATGAAGGAGGATTCGAGCACCCCTGCGCGGTGACCGCCGGTGCCGGCGGCGTAGGCCTTCGCCAACTCCAGTCCGTCCCCGTTGGGGTCGTTTTCCGCGTGTACGGCGATCAGTGTCGGAACGCCGAAGCCGCGCTTGTACTCCTCACGGACCTCGGTGCCAGGGCATTTGGGAGCGACCATGATGACCGTGATGTCGTCGCGAATCTGCATGCCTTCCTCAACGATGTTAAAGCCGTGAGAGTAGGCCAGGCATGCGCCGTGCTTCATCAGCGGCATGACCTGGTTGACGACACTGGTGTGCTGCTTGTCGGGAGTGAGGTTGAGGACGAGGTCGGCCCCGGGGATCAGGGCTTCATAGGTGCCGACGGTGAAGCCGTTTTCCGTGGCATTGCGCCATGACTGGCGCTGTTCGGTGATAGCTTCGTCACGCAGCGCATAGCTGACATCCAGGCCACTGTCGCGCAGGTTGAGGCCCTGGTTGAGTCCCTGGGCACCGCAACCGACGATGACGAGTTTCTTGTCGCGTAGTTTTGCGACCCCGTCGACGAATTCTGAGCGGTCCATGAATCGACACTTGCCCAGTTGCTGAAGCTGCAGGCGCAGGGGCAGCGAGTTGAAGTAGTTCTGGCCCATCGGTGGGTCTCCTTGATGATCGGTGAGAGCGGGGAAGATACGTCATTTCAATGCTTGCGTAAAACGCTGAATAGTTAATACTGTATTGCGTAAACTGCAAAGAAGTAGGGCATGGACACGCGCACGCTCAAGGTATTCCTGTCAGTGGCCGACACACTGAGTTTCAGTCGTTCGAGTACTCACCTGCACCTCAGCGTGTCTGCGGTGAGCCGCACCGTCGGGCGGCTCGAGGAGGAGATTGGCCAGCGCCTGCTGGAGCGTGACCGCAGGCGGGTTCGCCTGACGCCAGCGGGTCGGGAGGTGCGCGACTATGCCCGCCGGGTGACGGCAGAATGGCAGCATCTTCGGCGACAACTCGGTGAAGATGCCCCGCTGGCCGGGGAGGTCGGTCTCTACTGCTCGGTGACGGCGAGCCACAGTGTGTTGGCACCGATACTTGCGGCATTCCGTAACCAGCACCCGTCCGTTGATATTATGCTGCATACTGGCGACCAGGCCGACGCTATTACCCGGGTGCTGTCCGGTCAGGAGGATTTCGCCGTCAGCGGCAGGCCTGAAAACCTCCCTGAGCGCCTGGCGTTTCTGCCGCTCGCCAGTTCGCCCCTGCAGTTCTGGGCGCCCCGGGCGGACTGCGCAGTACGCGACATGATCCGCAGCGGTGACACGCTGTCTCCCGAATTTGACTGGTCGGCGGTGCCGTTAATCATCCCCGAACGGGGTGTAACACAGGTCCTGCTCGACGAGTGGATACGCAACCGGGGCATCGCGCCGCGAATCTACGCACAGGTGACCGGGCACGAGGCTATCGTCGCGATGGTCGCTCTGGGGCTCGGTGTCGGCCTGGCGCCGGAGCTGGTGGTCGCTGCGGGTGGGCTGGACGCGCGCGTGACGCCGGTGCCCGTTCCCGATAAGCTGCCGGCGCTGCGTGTCGGCCTGTGTTGCCTGGAGCAACGGCTCTCAAACCCCCTGGTGCGCGCCTTCTGGAGTGTAGCCGGGCAGACCTACCCCGAGGCAGTTTGATAAGATAACAATCTCATAGTGCCATTGGGCAAGGTAATGAGCGAACCAGATCACCCCGATTCCTCCCCTGATGATAGTCGGGCCAGGAGTTCGCTAGGCGTGTCGCCGAGTCTTGACATGCTGGTGGACGAACACGAGGAGGAGGTATCGGAGAACGGCCGCACAGTGCGCTTGAAAGGCGTTTACCTGCTGCCTAATTTGTTCACGACCGGTGCGCTCTTCTGTGGTTTCTACGCGGTAATCGCCGCGATGCGGGAGAACTTCGAGGCCGCCGCGATCGCCATTTTTTTTGCCGCGGTATTCGATGGTCTCGATGGCCGCATCGCCAGGCTGACCAATACCCAGAGTAAATTCGGCGCCGAGTATGACAGCCTCGCCGACATGGTGTCATTTGGTGCCGTGCCGGCGCTGGTGGCGTACAGTTGGGCGCTCAATGGTCTGGGCAAGGTAGGCTGGAGTGCGGCGTTTATCTACATGGCGTGTGCAGCTCTGCGTCTGGCGCGCTTCAATACCCAGGCGGCGACGACCGACAGCAGTTTTTTTACCGGCCTGGCCAGTCCGGCAGCGGCCTGTACTATTGCCAGTGCCGTCTGGGTCTGCCACGACCTGGGGTGGGTGGGTGCCGACCTGCCTTCGGAGATGGCAGTAGTTATGGCAGTGCTCACGGTGCTGATGGGCATTCTCATGATCGCCAACTTTCGCTATCACAGCTTCAAGGGCCTTGATTTCAGAGGGCGGGTACCGTTCGTGGCGATGATTGTCATGGTGCTGGTTTTCGGTATCGTCACCCTGGACCCTCCCCGGGTATTCCTGCTGGGTTTTCTCACCTATGCGATCCTGGGGCCGCTGGTGCCGGTTCTGCGCGGGCGGCGGGCCGATACCTGAGGCCGCGCGGTCCTCTCCGGCTGCCACTACCGGCACTATTCAGTGCCGACTGCTACCTTAAAATTGCCTTCGACAAGCCGGCTGATGGCGGTAGTGAAAGAGGTGCCTGGACGGCGGCGAAATATTTTATCGAAAGCTGTTGCAGGGCGGAGCGCG
>CAVWDU010000002.1:0-205566 GCA_963753815.1 uncultured Gammaproteobacteria bacterium | reverse complement strand
CAGCTCCTGGAAGGGCCTGCACCAGTTGGCAGGCGCGGCCAGGGCTAACGCCTCCTCAATAAGCGCCTGTGCTTTCGCAGGCTCTGCCAGTTGTTCTCGCGCCACGGCCTCCAACAGCATCAGGTCTATATCCTGGCATAACAAATGCTGCGCAACAGTACCCACTCGAATCGCAGAAATCGCCTTCAACGCCATGCTGGCAAAGGCGCGTTCGCCCCTCGCCAGATCGACTCGAATGCGCGTGATGGCAGGCTCCTCCAGCCAGAACATCAAAGTGCCCACCGCCGGCAACTCAGGCAGCTCCTGGGCCAACTCAATGGCGGTTTCAACATCTGCATTAAGGAGAGCAGAGCGTGCCCTGACGCTGGCCAGGAAATGGGCCCTGGCCTCGTCCATTTGCGGCGCCAACGTAAGAGACTCCAGCCGCAGTAGCTCCGCCTCGAGCTTCTCCCATTCCTGCAGATAGGCAAAGCACAGGATCTTTCCGGCTAGCATGTCCATGCGCGCCTGGTATTCGATGTACCCGATTCC
The DNA here is from genome assembly GCA_963753815.1 of uncultured Gammaproteobacteria bacterium. Taxonomy (GTDB): domain Bacteria; phylum Pseudomonadota; class Gammaproteobacteria; order Pseudomonadales; family Halieaceae; genus CAVWDU01. The sequence goes on along the minus strand of CAVWDU010000002.1, from coordinate 205,035 downwards.
TTCACTGGCTCGATCAAATGCCGACCCGGCCTTAATGAATCGCCCGGTGCCGAACAGGACCAGACCTTGCATGTAGTTCGCCCAGGCGCGGGCATGCTTGCTGTCAAAATCGGAGGAACTGATCATGGCCAGGCGGGCAGCTGCTTTTGCAGCAGGTACGGTAGCGATGCCAAAATACTGTGTGTAGAACTCTGCCGCAGCCAGCCGCGAGGCCAGTGTGCCCCGCTTCCCGGCGTCCAGTGCTTTCAAAGCTGCAATGCCCTTAAGCGCGAGCTCGCTGTCACCTTGCATCGTTCTGCACATCGCCAGATAAATCTGCAACTGGCCCTTAATGGTTCCGTGACCCAGCGGCGCTTCGTCTGCTCTTTCGAACATTGTGCTGGCCGCCGCAATATCACCCGACCAATACAGCAACACCGCGCGCGAGTAGTCGAGTTCACCTGACTGGGAGTCAGTCAGTCCGTGCTTGCTCTCTATCATGTCCAACTGCTGGATCAGGTCGGCAATCAGCTCCAGGTCAATATTGAAGTGGCCTACCCAGGCCCTGGCCAGGAGCGTTCCCGGCCAGTTACGTATTTCGCTGGGTGAGAACAGCTGCAGCCAACGGCTTACTTGTAGCCATTGGTCTTCATCCAGGGCGCTCACCCGGTGCCGATCAACGACCTCGGCCGCGTCAGCGGGCCGCTCGGCATCGATATAAATACGTATAGCGTATTCGAGCAGGCCCAGCTCCTCCAGCGACATGGCGATGAGCGACTGGATCGACGCTCGCTCTTGGGACGACACGCGCGACTGCAGCTGCTTCAGCAGCAGGTCTCGAAACAAATGATGGTAACGATACCAGGTACCGCTGGCATCGAGCGCAATGAGAAACATGTTGTTCTGCTCTGCGCGGTGAATGAAATCCGAGCCATGCATCTCGCCATCACCCGGCATCAGCTCGGCTATGTTGTCGAGCAGGCCAGCGCAAAACTTCTCCGGAATCGCTGAACACAGCAGCATGTACTGGGTCGCGGGGGGCAGGCCTTCAACCACTTCCTGAAGCAGGTACTCCTGAATCTGTTGCAAACCCGCGGGCGCTGCCTGCAGCGTTAAATCAGGGTTCTGCAGGTGCCTCGCGGCCAGTGCCACCATGCGCAGCCCAGCGGCCCAGCCCTCTACCGCTGCTTGCAAATCCCTGACCTTTGAACTTTCCGGCACCTCGCCCAGGGCTGCGGCCAGCAGCTGCGTTGCCTCCGTCTGCGAAAACCGCAAGTCCGCAAGCCGCAGCTCCGTCAGCTGGTTATTTGCCTTGAGCTTGGCCAGGGCCAATGGTGGATCCCGGCGCGTTACCAGCACCAGATGGAAATTGTCTGGCGGGTGTCTGAGGATCGCCGCAACCAGCTCATGCACCGCCGACCCGTGGTCAATCTGGTGGTAATCATCCAGCACCAGGGTCACCGGCCTGGCGATGTCCACAATTTCGTTGATCAAGGCGCTGGCAATCGTCTCGATCGCGGGCAAATTCGAGCTGATCAACAAGCTGTGGAACGATTCGAATGCACCGGGATACACAGAGTCCAGCGCCGCCTGCAGATAAGCCAGAAACTGGGAGAGCTCACTCTCAGCCGCGTCCAGCACCAACCAGGCCGCCGGCTCCGGGAGCGACCGTGTCCAGTCAGATACCACAACGCTCTTACCGTAGCCCGCCGGCGCGGACACCAGCGTCAAAGGCCGCGTGAGGGAGGCGCCCAGGGCGTCCAGCAAGCGCTCACGCATCACGAACCCAACCGTCTCTTGCGGGCAATAAAGTTTGGTCTTGAGGATGACTGCGGGTTTCTTCACGTTACGGCGTTCCCATTTTCCCTGGCGCTACTGTGGAGTACATCCGTGCGACTTAAGTGCCTGGCACCACGGACAATCGACTATTACCGTATGGACCTTGCCGTTTTCGTAGTGAAAAGTAGCATAACTCCCCCGCAGTCACCACGCTCGGCCGCAAACTTATCGATGCTAGCGCGTTCAGGGTAATGAGCCGCTGCGATTAGGCCAGCCATACTATTCCAGGACCAGAAATGCCAGCGAGTTCGCCTCGAGAGACGAATAAAAGGGGTTCCAGCGCAGTCGCAACATCGCCGCGGGGGATGCCTGCAACACACCGCGCTCGCCGCGCAGCGCCAGTTGCCCCAGTTGCAGGCCAGGGCTCGGCGTCTGGGGCTCACCGCCATAAAGCGGGTCCCAGGGTGGAAACGGCAAGGCTACATGCGTCAGGGAATACACGTCGTCCGGGCAGGCGCCCGTAGAGGCGCTCCACCAGGGCAGGCACAGACACGGTAGCATCCACCACGGAGGAAAATGCCTGAGTGGGCGGCATATCGGCCAGGGTCCCGGAAGCAGAGGCGGCATCCAGCATCAGCTGAATCTGGCGGGTAATCCGATAAGACACATCACCGGCATTGATCGCGAAGGAGCCGTACTTGAACGGTTCATACTCGGGCAGAATGTCATTCCAGGCCAGCTTCTCCAGCCCCAGCATATGACCCGGGCGGCCGCTGCATAAATCACCGCGTCGCGATAGACGTGGCACACGCTCGCAGAACAGCCAGTCCAGTCAGGGGTGTACCAGATCGGCGAAGACCAGGCGCGCTCCTGAATCGCGGATGCTACGTCCTTCAGCAGCGGCCGCCCAGCGCGAACGGCGTCATAGGTTGTCCAGCGCGGGGTAGGAATCTCCAGCACGCGCTCGTAGTAAGAGCCGGCAAGGCGGGATCGAATTCCGGGTCTTCCCATACCGTAGCCAGCTGTGCGGCGCCGATACTGTTGCGATAGGTGGCGGTATCCAGGTCTACCGTGTTTCCAACCAAGGGCAGTTTACCGTCGGCGTTGATGGTGCGGTTATCGGACCACACCACGTCGAAGACTTTGTCCATCTGCTCGCCGGATGCGCTCACCCAGCCCTTGACGATCTGGACTTTGTCCAGATTTGCCCCCAATGCATCCTTGCTCGCCATGACCAGAAAGCGGGGCGCTTGTTTGCCGGGGGCTGTCTCAGCGGCATTGTCATCTGCATGGCCCAGGTCGCCACCCATGGGCACGCCCTGTTTGTAGGCCGTTGCTATCATATCGCAGCGGGTATGCAGATCGTCTGCATACGTCCAGCCGCCGAAAAACCTTACCCCGATCCGGGGGCCGGCGGTGGCAAAGGTTTCGCGAGTGTGGATGGCGTCCCAGATGGCCGTGGTAGCGGACTCACGCCGGCCTGGAGGGAGAAGCCATTGGCTTTGGCTACCTGTCCCTGGCGAAATCCTATTTTGAGCCGCTATCGGCAACTCAAACAGACCACGACAATGCTTTTTCCATCGGTATCGGTTGATGTCTACGATGTTCTTTTTGTCTGTCTCAGCAGGGGTCGCTCCGTCCTGACTTGAATGACACCGATGCTCGTTATGGTAGCGCCGGTAGTTGCGGAGTTTGTTTTCCAAGTCAGGCACGGTCCAAAAGAAAGTCTGATCCAATAACTCGCTCCGTACGCTACCAATCAATCTTTCAACAAAGGGATGTGACATCGGTAGATGAGGTAGCGATTTGATCTACTCGACTTCGAGTATCCGCAGGTTCGCCTTCCATTGATGATATTGAAACAATGGATCGTTGTCTGAGCTGATCCGCACTGGCCACCCTTGCCCGGAAGTAGCATCGCTGAGCATCCTGCACAGGGCACTGCCATCAACGTTTCCTTCGTGCACTCCGAAGCCAATGGTCTGCGGGTGTACTGATCCATAACCAGCATGATCCAGTGCGTTTTGAGGGTAATGGACTCGGCGCGGAATAAATCGACACTGCAGAGACTATCTTTTGCATGACCCAGTGTCGTAAGCCAGTGTAATCCCCCCATCTTCCGCAGCAGTTATTCGTAGAAAATCATGCTGCTTCCAACAGCCTTCTTGGCGGCACTCCGCCAATAGCTTAATTGGGGCGTTCGTTATTGTAGAGCCATAACCATTCTGTCGCGAGATGCTGAGCCTGACCAACCGATTCGAAGGCGTGCATGTCGAGCCGTTCATAGCGCACCGTTCGGTTGTAGCGCTCAGTGTAGGCGTTCTGCGTTGACTTGCCAGGCTGAATGTACATCAGCGTAATTCGGTTGCTATTGGCCCAATCCACAAGCGCCTGAGAAATGTATTCGGGGCCATTATCGAGACGAATAGCACCAGGTTTGGCCCACCATTCGATTATCGGCTCCAGGCTCCGGATTACACGCAGGCTTGGCAGTGACAAATCAACTTCGATGCCAAGCCCTTCTCGATTGTAGTCGTCAAGCACGTTGAAGGTCTGTAACTGCCGCCCATCCGCCAAAAAGTCGCTCATAAAATCGACCGACCAAACATGGTCGACCGCGGTCGGCACGCTTAGAGCATCAGGCTTGTCGCGCTTGATTCGCCGCTTTGGCTTGATCCGTAAATTCAGCTCTGGCTCGCGCTATATCCGGTAAACGCGCTTATGATTCCATTTGCCGTAATGCTCATCGATATGCGCGTGCTGGTATGACCGAGTTGGCGAATGACCCGTTCTTTCGCGATCCTGGCGGCCATCAATTGGCTGATGAAGGTGTGCCGTGCATTGTTCGGCCCGCGGTAGCGTACCCTGGCTTTCTTGGATCAGCGCAGTTACCCAGGCTCAAGTCTGTTCTTCACTCCAGGGTAGTAACAGATCCTCCAGGAAATAGGCCGAAAGTTCAGCTCTGCCAGAGAGCCCCGATTTTCTGTAGAGCGCGCGAGCCTGTTCCCGAATAGTCCGCTCGCTGGTCTGCCGTATCTGGGCGATCTCTTTGTGGCTAAGGCCTTTCAGGATGAATAGCCCGATCTCTGCCTCGGCCTTGGTAAGGTTCCAGATGCCAAATTGCTTTTGGATCGCCGCACCAAGACCCTGGAGAAGCTTGCGATTTTCTCTGGACCACAGCTCATTCTCTACCAGTGCCTGGGCCAGATGCGACTGAGCCCGGCGAAGCTGAAGCCAAAGAAGTACGGTGCCACTTGCCGCGACTGACATGGCGAATACCTCAATGGCCATGTGACTGAAATTGACATTATCTCGATGGTCGGCAGCAACGTCCCACCCAATGAGGAGCACGATGATTGCAAAAAGTAATATGGCAGCCCTTGTGTGCCAGTCATGTACGTCATTAGACATATAGGGTGTTATCTCAGGCTAGTAAGGATCGGCATTGGGCATATGCCGAATGGTACCAGATGAAAATTTAGACCATCTTATGCCTGCACAAACGGCAGAGAGATAGTCTTATGAAAAACGGTATAGTGGTATGATAAAGGTCTGGGACCCGGTTGTTCGAATTGGGCATTGGACCTTGGTAGTGGCGTTCTTTACTGCCTATTTCACCGAAGATGACTTCCTGACACAGCACGTTTATGCCGGATATATCGCTGGTGTCATTGTGTGCGTGCGGCTGCTTTGGGGTCTTGTGGGAACCAAATATGCCAGGTTTAGCGACTTCGTATGCTCTCCCATCGTCACGCTGCGCTATATCGGCGATTTATTGGCCAACCGGGCAAAACGCTTTATTGGTCACAATCCAGCGGGGTGTGCAATGGTCGTCGCCCTCCTGCTGGGTACCACCGGGAGGACAATTTCCGGACTTTTCCTTTATGCCATTGAGGAGGATAAGGGCCCGCTCGCAGGCTGGGTAGCAGCGGCCCCGGCGTCCTCTAGCGCCTCCCCACTGGTGGCGAAAGCCTACGCAGATGACTATGGTGACAAGCGTCATGGAATGAATGGGCGGAAGGACGAGGCCCGTGAGGAATTCTGGGAAGAGACTCACGAAATCATAGCGAACCTGACGCTATTGCTGGTGGGGCTTCATGTCGCCGGGGTACTTTTCTCCAGCTGTACACACAGGGAGAACCTGATCAGGTCGATGTTTACAGGTCGAAAACCGAGCGAACTGTAATTGTGACTAGACAATCCTGTCGACTGGGAATTTTATGATGAAGCACGAACCCGACATGACCGACTTCAAATCCTACCGCGTATGGGACGTACCCACGCGGGCGTTTCACTGGATCAACGTGCTCTGCGTGTTCACGCTCATTGGGCTCGGCCTGGTAATTCTCAATGCGGGCGCACTGGATGTCTCCAATGCCGGCAAAATTCTACTGAAGACCTTACATGTATGGGCAGGCTATGTGTTCGCGCTCAACATCGCTGTGCGGCTTGCCTGGGGGTTCTTTGGCGGCTTTTATGCCCGGTGGCGTCAAATGTTGCCGGGTGGCAAGGGCTATTTCCGACGCCTGCGTCGCTATAGCACGTCTTTTGTCGAGGGGAAGCCCGAACCTTACCTCGGCCACAATCCGCTGGGCCGCATAGCCGTCACCGGGTTACTGTTGCTCATGATCGTACAGGCGTTAACCGGACTGGTGCTAGCCGGCACCGACATTTACTTTCCGCCCTTCGGTTCCTGGGTTGCACACTCGATCGCCGCGGCCGGGGTCGACCCCGCCACGCTGATGCCGTACTCACCCGAGATGTACGATGAGGTGGCATACGCGTACATGCGGTCATTGCGCAAGCCCATCGCGCTGGTCCATCTGTACAGCTTCTATTTGCTTGCCCTCGGTATTGTGATCCATGTTGCCGGGGTGGTGATCACGGAGTTGCGCGAGGAGGGGGGGCTGACCTCGGCCATGATAAGCGGACGCAAAGTATTGAAGGGAAGCCCGGTCGATGCCGTAGATCCCGTGTCCGCCAATGCAGAGCGCAACAGCACCTAGGGTGACGGAGTCCCATTCCAGTCCCCGATGTTCTTTCACCGGACTCAGGGTAGTAACTAGGTGCCACGGTGAGGCGGCAAATAGCATCACTCAGGTAAACATGGCGCCGACCAAGAGCGTTACCGGCAGGGTTTGCCACGTTATCTCGGGTAGCCCAGCCACTCATCAAGGCGTTTGTTCTATCTTGCCGCGAAGGTACCTTGATAGAGGCTACCTCAAGAAGCCGAAACTGAAATATTGCACATCCTTATGGGGAAAGAATCGTGTATCGACTTCAATTTAGAGGAACTACAAGGCGCACCGCTTGCCGTCAATGTTTCCTTGTTGATGGCATTTATTTCAAGATTCCCCGTAGGCAGGCAATACAGCTGGTCAAACCTTGGGGCAGACTGCGATTTCCGGTCCTCTACAACGGTATATCTATGCGTTATCCATCGGAAACGTGGCCTGCCCCAAAAATTTTCGAAGTCCTATTGCCGTCGTTCAAAACGATGTCGGCGGCGATCAACTCGGCTTCGGCGACAAAGTCCGGGTGGAATGACGTGAGTGATGCCGGGTTCAGTCCCGCAGTGTAGAGCCCCGTTGCCTGCAAGAACGGTGGGCGTTTCTGCCTCGGCCACCCATCGACCAAGAAATCTTCCGGAAGCAGATTCTCAAGCGCGGGTGTCCAACCCGTCGCAGCGATCACGACATCGACTCGCTGGCGTCTTCCTGAAAATGTTACGATCTCGTCGCCGTCAAATCGTTTCAGCGCATCGATGACGGCGATGCGGCCTGCCTTCACATCGTCCACGAAGCCGCTGTCGATGGTGGCGCCTGAGGCCGACTCGACATCACTGAGGCGATGATCCGGTGGCCCGATTCCGTACTGGGCGAGTCGACCGAAAATGAGCAACTGGTTTAGTCGGCCGCCCATGTCAACTAGACGATCCGGGAAATGCTTTGCGACGGCTGCAGCCGCGGTCAGATTCATACCGAAAAACTCACGGCGCGCGAACACCGGTTTCTGCCTGATGGAGATAGTGGTGTCGACTCCGCTACGGGAGAGCAGATGGGCGATCTCAGTCCCAGAGTTACCCCCTCCGACTACCAGAACACGTCGCCCCAGGAAACTTAATGGTTCGCGAAATAGCGATGAATGGAGCACTTCGACCTGGCTGTCGGGCATCCCGGGCCAATCGGGAACAATCGGCATCCGATTACGCCCCGTTGCGATAACGACAACGTCCCAGCGGTTGCAAATTTCCACCTGTGCGCGTTGCCTCTCAGGTGCCGGAACAGCTCGCGAACTAGTAGCTGGAGCATACGAGAGCAGCCATCCGCCGTCGGGATGATGGCGGATGGTCTTGACCCTAACTGTCTGCAGCTCGACTTTCAGGGCCTCCGCAGCGTACTCGATGTAGTTGGCCCAGTCGTCGCGCGCGGGCCACACTGCGACCTCGGGTGGCATGGTTACGCCAGGAATCTTCGAGGCGTCACGGTGGGTGTTCAATACAAGACCGTTGTAACGGGCTCGCCAGGTGTCACCGATACGGCTCGACGAATCGAATACAAGCGGGACGATCCCGCGCCGCTGAAGCGCCCCGGCGACACACAGGCCCGCATGCCCAGCCCCGACGATCGCGACGCGAAGACTATCCTGTCTTTGGTGAATTGGCATTTCAGATGGCTCCAGGCAATTCGAATAATTCTCGTAAATACTTTAACCACGCGGAAACATGATGTGAATCGCCCCGGCTTTACCGGAAACTCCATTTCTTGAGAGGATGGGGTTATGAGCAAATCAGTGAGATACGCGCCGGAAGTCCGGAAACGGGCTGTTCGGACGGTGCTGGCGCACCAAGGGAAGCATGAGTCCCAGTGGGCGGCCATCGGCTCGATAGCGAGCAAGATTGGTTGCACAGCGAAGATCTTGCGCAAATGGGTACGCCGGGCAGAGCGCGATCAGACCAGGGGGCTCGGGGCGGTACACCAGCTCTGATCGAGATCGACTCAAGGCATTGGAACGGGAGAACCGTGAGCTCAAGCGGGCCAATGAGGTCCTGCGTAAGGCGTCGGCTTGTTTTGCCCAGGCGGATTGACCGGCACCGCGTTGCGCCGACCAAAGTGATGGTCTCGTTTATCGATGATCACAGGGCTGATTGCGGGGTCGTGCCGATCTGCGCCTAATCGCAGATCGCCCCATCAACCTTCTACGAACACAAGGCCCGGCAGGCTGACCCAGTGCAGCGGTTGCCCGACAGGACAAAGCGCGATGCTGTGCTCTCGTTTGATATCCGACGGGTCTGGGAGGAGTCTCTTGAGACGCTGGCAACTAGCGTGGGTACAACAAATGTATGGCAAGCCCTGTTGATTTGCACCGAATATTGAGCCATTTTAGACAGTCATTTGCATGAGGGCTTGACGCGTTCAAAGGTGAAAATCTGCAGGGCGGTCAGGTAGATAGGACGTAACCGCCGGTTCCATATTCAGTGCAAACAGTGGGTCAAAGTTCTGTGCAAATCAACACCTGGAGCGTTATGGCCAAGTCTGGCTTCGGCGCCAGACCTGTACCAATCGCACACCAGGTAGACCAGCGGCAGGTCGGATTCTCGATCGCCCGTGCATGATAGAAAGCACGCTGTGATGGATCGAAGTTGGGACCGTGGCCAAGCCAACCCCCGCAGCGGGCTGGAAGCCGGGGCAGCCCCGCAGCCAGCGGGACAAGGCCGGCCGCACCTGGCAGAAGGTAGACTTCCAGCCCATTTGATTTTGCGGGCTGGCCCTGCATCAAATTTGGCGCCAGATACGCGAGGCGGTTGAGGCCGGCCAGGGGTGCCAGGGTACCTCTGCCAGAAATGCCGGAATTTCCGGAGACACGTCAGGTCATGTCGAGTGCGCAACCTGGGCATTTGATCTGCATCCCCGATTTTGGTCTAGACTGCTCTGGAGGCCAATGAGTCGACAGGGAAAAACACTATGGCAATGTTGGGTGGTGGAGGCAGCGGCAGTGAAGATGAAAGCGGTACCGCAGGATTTAAAGCCTCCGGAGGATGTTGACATGTTAACTTCGCCAGATCAGGGAAACCCGGCATCTACGATCATGCGACTTACCTTTTCCATTCTCAAAACGGACCTGTCCTGAGATTCAGATAATGCTGAGCCCTTATCAGGTGGCGACCCAGATTAAATAGACTTAAGCAGCAGAATGGGTACCCAGAAATAGCTGCGCCTGCTCATATTCACTCCGGCGGCGAGCGCCTGGGTGGCTGCCATTTGCAATACAGTAGCGATGTGGAGGCAATTCGCAGCCTGGTGATCAAATGCCGGACCCCCGAGATTATGGCGCCGATGAATGGGTGGTCGGCGGTCAGTGGCAGCCGGGCGCTTGAGCTCGCCGGTATCAACGCCAGAACAGTGAATCCTGCCTGTGGGGTGATTGTTCGCGAACCGGTCACCGGCGAAGCCGCGGGCACGCTGCCGGAATCCGCCATGGACCTGGTCGTGCTGGACCGCAACCTGTTTGACATTCTTCCCGAGGAGGTCAATGAAGCCGGAGTGCTGCTGACACTGTCGGAAGTGAGGGAAGTCTACCGTGGCGACTGATCAAAAAATTTCTATTCTAAGCACCATAGGGTATCCCCGGTCCTGGTTATGAAGAAAAATCTCGAGCGCGCCAAGGAACTGGTGCCCGCTATCATCCTTACTATACTCAGCATGATCCAGGCGCTGGCCATCGAGCTGTACTGGAGCAAAACAGAGGGCAACGCTTACCTCTGGCAGGGCGATTGGGGCGCGGCCATAGCCTGGCTGCAGATGGCGGTCTTGTTGACGGGTATCTTACTGATCTGGGTGTTTTATGTGAGCTTTGTCCTGCGTTTCTCCTGGCTGCCCACGCTGGAAGACACGCTGGTACCCTTTCTGATCGGTCTGCTTGAGTTTGCCATGATCGACCTGATGTATCCCAATCCCCTGGGTACCTGGTTCCTGTTGCTGGCTGCGGTATACGGCATCACAACTGCCACAACGCATGTCAGTATGCGCCGGGCCAGGGCCGATCCGGCGAACGAGTATTTCTTCCGCAATATGGGTCCCAGTAGTTGGCGCGATTACATGGGATCTATCGTCTCCTTTATCGTTTTGATTATCCTGGGCGGAGCCTTGTGGGTTGTAGACAATCAGCCTTTGCTCTCGGTTGCGGCGCTGTTGCTGGCACTGTTCGCCCTGCTGTTTCAGTATCGGCAGGCCAGGCGCTATTGGATGCATTCTCTAGTGCAGTCCGGTTAACTTCATAGGGCCGATACGGACCTGGAAGCGGGGCGTGCCTGTATGGCAAACGGGTCCGGAACTCGGCAGCAGCGGGATTTTGTGCGTATGCACGTTGCCACCGATTTCCGGCGTCGCGCCGCCGCCTCCGCATTCCTGGGAAGTGGTGCAAGGTGGCTGGGGTACGCAGTTCGTCGGTGCCGGGGGATAACGCAGTCGTTCATCGGTTGAAGGATTTACAGTAAATCGCTGCAGGACCTCCGGGCGTACCTGTGAAGTGCAGATTGTTCGACTGACTCTCGCTATCGGCGAGTTTGAGGCGAGCGCCGTAGGCGCGCAGCCTCGCAGGGGTCACAACGGCTAACAGCCGTTTTGATTCGTCCCCACAGTGCATTGATGAAGAAGCAAGAGCCAATAATCGCTCTGGAAATTGTGTAGTCGGTGGATCTGCAGTCATCCAAAATAGCATCAGATAGTGTATAATTTGATGCTGGCTGTTTGGCGTCGGAGTAGAAATCATGAGAACCACAATTAGTATCGACGATGAGTTGATGTCCGAGGCACAGCGGATTACCGGGGTGCGTGAAAAAACCACGCTGGTGCGCGAAGGCCTTAAGGCGCTTATTGAGCGTGAAAGTGCGCGTCGGCTCTCACAGCTGGGAGCAAGCGATCCAGAACTGAAACCGGTTCCCCGTAGACGGGCAGAAAGGAGGTGATACTGGTAGATACGTCAGTCTGGATTGACCATCTCCGCTCAGGGGATAAGAGGTTGGCGCACCTGCTGGAGAGTACTCAGGTACTGGTTCACCCGTTCGTCATCGGTGAATTGGCTTGCGGCAACCTGAGAAATAGAGTGGGAGTGATATCCCTGCTGTCGTATTTACCCAAGGCGACGACGGCTACGGATGCGGAAGTACTGTTTTTTATAGAGCAGCACCAATTGATGGGGCGCGGTGTCGGTTATATAGATGCGCACCTGCTTTCGTCGACATTTCTTGGCAGTCCTGCGAAGCTTTGGACGCGGGACAAGCGGTTGGCGACCCTCGCCGTCGAGCTGGATAAAGCGTATCAGTGTTAAATTATTGGGCGGCAGAGGATACGCCTCTACAGGGTATCGCTAACTGAGTTTAATGCTGTTCTGTGTGGATTGCTGGATTTATATGGCATACCGGGCCTGAACGTGGGACCACCATGCGGCCATCGTCTCGCCCAGACATGCCCTCGCATGCCAAGCCCGTGTTTTTATGGTGCAGTGCGCGGACTCGGTTCGAACCCCGGGGCGCCGGCCGCTCGGTTCTACGAACTGCGCGAGCAGCTACGGTGGGGTATCCAGCGGATTACCAGTGCAGTAGTTACATGGCAAATTGGCATGGGGAATACGGCGCTCTTTTGACGCCACACAGACTATATCCTGATCTTGGCAGCGATGGTCCAAAGCCTCGGCGTGAGTATCAAATGCTGTTCGAATGCGAAGTGAATCAGCAACTCGAGGATGAACTTCGAGAGACAGCAAGCAAGGGCTGGCCATTTGTCTCAGAGTCATTTAAGGCTAGCTGCGAAAAACTGCAAGTCGCCCCTTCAAATCAGCTGGCTGGGGTGGTGATATAAAATTAAAGGTTGGAGGTACGGATCAGGAACACCGACACTTTGCCAGCCCCCCTGCTAATGACGTAGCACGATAGAACTTGGTATCCGAAGGAGCATAACACCATGACCGAAACCCTCATACTACACCACTACGAAAGCTCACCCTACGCGGAAAAAATACGCTTAATGTTTGGTTTAACCAATTCCAGTTGGTCTTCTTTGATCTCGCCTGTATGGCCACCGCGCCCGAATATCGATCCACTATCAGGTGGCTACAGACGTATTCCTGTGGGGCAAATTGGTGCAGATATTTTTTGTGATACCACCTTGATAGCAGAGGAAGTTTCAAGGATAACCAACCGTGCTGAATTGAGCCCCGCCATGATTAGCGGCGATGCTGAAACTCTAATGCTGCGCGCCGAAGGCGAGGTGTTTTTTGCGGCCATTGGTTCTATACCGCCAAGTCGTGCATTAGGCACCATGTTGATGAAATTTGGCCCTATTGGCACTTATAAGTTTATTAAAGACCGCGTCAAATTATTGGATGGCGGCACTAGCCGGGCGCCCGGTGCAAAGCGAGCAGCAGCTATTCTTGAGTCATTCCTGTCAGATTTAGAAACACACCTGGCTGGCCAGCCCTACGTGAGCGGTGAGAAGCCCTCAGTAGCAGATTTTTCCATCTATCACCCCTTGTGGTTACACGTGAATGTCAAACGCGGTGTATTGGATGCTGGCCCTGCAGTTCAAAAATGGTTTGAAGCTATTGGAACCATCGGCCACGGGAAGCAGCAAGACATTACCCAAGCCGTTGCCTTTGCCGCAGCAAAAGATAATGTACCGCGGCCATTACCCGCCAGCTATGGCACCACTGACGCTGAGATTGGTGCAAATGTACAAGTAGCTCCATTAGATTACGGCGTAGTGCCAGTAGCGGGCTCATTAGCCGCAGCAAATGATGAACGCATTATTGTCGCCCGCGAGACGGAAGACTTTGGCACTGTACATGTGCACTTCCCGCGTAAAGACTGTGGCATCACACCAGTTGAATGATTCAACGTAAGCAACCAAAATAACGAGGTATTAGCGGGGTGCGGTCACTATAAGGAAGCCACTGAGGGATACGCTGGTATAGAAATGTTCGAGCCGGTTTTCGAAGGTGAGCGAAAAAGATCTACAAGACCAAAAAAGCGAGTACTAACCGCCGGCAATGCAAGAGCCTGCATCCACGATCTCAAGTTCCGCGACCATTTTCTGGATAAGCAGTTACCCTCGACACCCCGTTAATACTTCTTCTATACCTCCCCTGAGAGCGTTTATGGCTAGGGTACGCAGGAACAGTGCTTGTTGTCGTTCTCGGGCTTTATGCGATGTTCCATCAGGTTCTCAAGTACTAAATCAGTCTGTTGTCGAGCTAAAGTCGTGTTGGATTATTTTTGAGAGCTCGACTCACGACGTGCTGTTGCGCGGCATCAGCACCGGCAAACAGGAGCCTGGAGTTGCCCGCCAGCCGGCTGTACGGGGCGGGTAGATCAGCTCGGCCATCGCCCGCTCGCGGAAAAAATTGCTGTTGACTGGAATAAGTCTCTGCTGGCGGCGTTGTTGTGTGTAACAGGGCGGTTCCGCCTGCCCTGTGCTGTGCACAACGGATAATGACTCGAGCTGAAAGGTAGCCACCATGTCGCAAAGTCAGGCAAGACTGATACCCAATGAAGCGCTGGACACCCCCACCCCTGAGCTGGTGCAGTCAGAGCCGGGCGCCGAGGCCCACCCACAGCGGCCTCGAGGCACGGCCGGAAGGCGCCTGTTCCTGAAAGCGGCCGGCGGCCTCTGTCTGGCCGGTCTGATCAGTGTTGTGGGTGTCTGGTGGTATTACCAGAGCACACATGTCGTGACGCGCAATGCCCTAGTGCGCTCGCACCTTTCCGAGCTCGGGGTGCGCGGTGAGGGTGTGATTGCCGAGGTCTTCGTGAGAGCCGGAGACCGCGTGCAGAGAGGTGATCTGCTGGCCACTCTCGAGAATACGCATCTGCTTGCGCAACGGGCCCAGATTGAAGCGCAGTTGGAGACTCTCGAGCGGCGCATTGCCGTAGACGAGGCGGCGATTGGCATTGCCAGGGATACAGCTCGGGTCGGACTGCTGCGTGCAGAGTCGGAGTACCGACAGATGCAGGCAGAGGCAGAGGCGGCGCGCTTCCGGGCCGAAGACGCTCGTGCGTTCCATGCTGCGCGACAGGCTCTGCAAACCGGCGGTGCCGTTTCGGAAGAGATTATCCGGGACGCCGCCGCCAAGGCGGCCATCAGTGCGTCGCTGGCTGCTGCCGCTGACGCTGCGGCGACCGGCAGCCTGTCTGACCTGGAGACCACGCGGCTGGCACAGAAAGAAGCCGAGCTGCGCGAGGGTGAACTGTTGATCCTGAAGGCCCAGCTCCAGGAGTTGCTGGCAGAGCTGCAGCGTGTCGATACGGACATCCAGAGTACGCGCGTCGTTGCTCCGGCCGATGGCGCGGTGGTTCGGCGCCTCGCACAACCCGGTATGGCCATCGAAACCGGCATGCCCCTGCTCAGCCTCTGGTTGACGGAAGATACCTGGATCGAGGCCTGGATACCGGAAGAGCAACTGGGTGACCTGCAACCGGGCAGCGCGGTCAGCGTTAGCTTTCCGGCCCTACCGAACAGAGAGTTTCCGGGCCGCCTGGAACGCGTCGGGCTTGCGACGGACTTCGAGATGCCCATGGACTACCTGCCTCTGAGCCGAGAGGCTCGCATGCGCCCGACGCCGCAGATCGGCGTGCAGATACGCCTGGATGCAGCTCCTGAACTGGTGCGCCCTGGTATGTCAGCGGTGGTCGATATTCGCCGCGGTGGTGCCTGAGTCGTGCATACTGGAGCCTACTTCGCAATACGCGGTGCCCTGACTCAGTGGGACCGTCAGCGCATACCTACAGCGTGGCTCGGTGTGTTGCTGGTGATGGGCCTGCTGCCGCTGTTGCTGATACTGCTGCGAATCCTGGCGCAATACACCCAGGGGCTGACAGCTTTGACGGTCACCGGTGATTGGTTGAACCAGTATTTCACGCTTCAGTGGATTGGCTACGCGGACCGCGACGTGGTCCTGTATATCCTGCTGCTGCCTGTTGCGGCATTGCTGATCGCCCTGACGCGTTTGACCCTGGGTATTCGGGTGCTGGGTTTTCGCTCCATTCTGATCGCCATCGGTATTCAGGAAAACGGGCTGGTACCCAGCCTGCTGCTGATCCTGCTGATCGCCGGCACTGTGGTGCTGGTCAGGCCCAGCATGCGGCGTTCGGGCATGCCGCTTTACGCCAGGGTCGCTGTGGTGCTTTGCATCGTGGCCTTCATCATGCTCGCCGCGCTGCTGACCGGCGCCTGGCTCAATTCGCCCACGCTGTGGAGTATGGCCTTCTTCCCCCTGGTGATCCTCGCCATGCTCGCCGAGAGCATTGCCGATACCGTAGCCCGCGACGGCCTGGCGATGGCGGCCTGGCGTACCTCTACCACTATTGTGCTCGCAGGTGTGATTGCAGGGCTGAACCAGCTGACGCTGCTGCGAGAGCTGCTCCTGGCCTGCCCGGAACTGCTGCTGACCCCGCTGGTTTTGATCGTGTTCGTCTCCGAATTCCTGGATATGCGCCTGCTGGAAGGCTTTCGCCCGGGTGTGCGCTCGGGGCGGGCGGTAGCGGCAAAGCGGCAAATTGCCCTGGTTCGCAATCGGTTTCCCGAGGCATCGCCCCGCCGCCTGGCGGAAGAGGTTCCCAGGCGCTATCGTCGGGCCTCGCTGCAGGCACTGATCGATGAGCTGCGCGACCGCCATTACGAAGTTCACGTGCTTGAGTGCGACAGCACCTTGCCGGACAAGCTGCGCAGCCTCGCCAATGCGGCGTTTCGTCCGCATGCGGCCGGGCTTTGTGTGCTCAATTATTCCGGCGGAGTCCAGGGCGTGGGCCGAATGTCTCAGGTGCCCGCGATCTGCGAAATGCTGGGCATCCCGCATGCTGGTCCGCGTGCCAACGCAGCGGTGATCAGTAGTAACCGTCAACAGCAACTCGATGCATTGCAAAGGGCAGGCCTGCGGGTTCCTGTCACGCTGACCCGTGAGGAAGCCCGGCGTATTCTGCAGGCGGAAGATGCCTGCGTGAGTGTCAGGCCGCTGCACCACGCTGATCGTGGCCCCAGGCGTGTGAGCAACGCACGGCGCCTTCAGTCCGTTTGCCAGCGCATGGAGCAGCGTTTTGGAGAGTTCACCATAGAGCAACTGCCGCCCGGCCGACCTGTGACCGCGATCGTGCTCGATCCCCAATCGGCAGAGGGCCTCCGCGTGCTGCCGCTGCTGGAGCGCCAATCGGGTCGGCAGCCATTTCGGCGCGAGGTCGATCTCCCCGAGGCGTGCCAGGCTGAAGCATCGAATGCCGCGATCAGCGCCGCGCGAGCGCTGGGCTGCTTCGACCTGGCAAGAGTCGACCTGTACTGCAGTGCGGGCGGTGGGGTGACCGTGAGTCGCGTACTCGCCGTCGATCCGCTGGCGGCGCGAAGCGCCACCGGAACCGCTGCCACGCTCGGCGGCCTGTCCCTGGCAGAAATCGCTGAGCGGGCAATGCAGTCCGCACTGCGTCGGGCTGCAATAAAGCCACCCTCTCATTCAGCCGAGCTTTCGGACAGCGAGCATCAGTCTGCAAACCAAGAAAACAGGAGATCTGTATCATGTGCAACTTCAGCCTCATCCGTGATGGCATAGATACCACCCCGTTTCTCAGTGAGATAGCCGCACTTGACGGCGCCTGGGAGCAGGCCACAGGGCGCCAGGACAAGATTCGCGTGCAGCGCGAAGCCCTGTCTATTCCGCTGCGCGGTCTTCGCAAGTCGGCCATCGCCGGCAGGCCCCGCCGCGACGTGCTCGAGAGCCGTTGGACCAGCGGTTCCGTGGCATTCCCGCACGCCCGCAGGTTTATACAGTCGGCAGCCGACAGCCTGGGCGGCCTGCCCGGGCGCGTGAAGATCGTAAACCTTCCGCCCGGCAAACGCGTATATCCACATATTGACCGCGGTGCTTACTACCTTGTGCACGCACGGTTCCACCTCGTGCTGAGGTCTACCGAGGGCTCTATGCTCCGGGTGGACGGGGAAACACAGCGGCTCCGGAACGGCGAGCTCTGGTGGTTTGACAACAACAAAGTCCACGAAGCCTGGAACGAGGGTGATGAAAACCGGATCCATCTCATTTTTGACGTACTTCCAGCGGCACACAGCGAATCCTTTCCGATGCAACGGGCATTTTGACGTTTTACCGCGCAGGCGCCCCGGCGTTTTCACAGGCACATTGCTGCTTGCCTTCTGCTGTGTCGCCACTAACCCCACGGGGGTAGTGGCACAGGAAGGAGCCGAGGAGGCCGCGGAAGAAGCGGCTGAGGAAGCCGCGGAGGAGGCCGCCGAAGAAGCCGCCGAAGAAGCCGCCGAAGAAGCCGCCGAGGAAGCCGCGGAGGAAGCCGCCGAGGAAGCCGCGGAGGAAGCCGCGGAGGAAGCCGCCGAGGAAGCCGCAGAAGAAGCGGCCGAGGAAGCTGCCGAGGAGGCCGCCGAAGAAGCTGCCGAGGAGGCCGCGGAGGAGGCCGCGGAGGAAGCCGCGGAGGAGGCCGCGGAGGAAGCTGCCGAGGAAGCCGCAGAAGAAGCGGCCGAGGAAGCCGCCGAGGAAGCCGCCGAGGAAGCCGCCGAGGAAGCCGCCGAGGAAGCTGCCGAGGAAGCGGCCGAGGAAGCGGCCGAGGAAGCGGCCGAGGAAGCGGCCGAGGACGCTGCGGAAGAGGCCGCCGAAGAAGCCGCCGAAGAAGCGCCGAGGAAGCTGCCGAGGAAGCGGCCGAGGAAGCTGCCGAGGAGGCTGCGGAAGAGGCCGCCGAGGACGCTGCGGAAGAGGCCGCCGAGGACGCTGCGGAAGAAGCCGCCGAGGACGCTGCGGAAGAAGCCGCCGAAGAAGCCGCGGAGGAAGCCGCCGAGGACGCTGCGGAAGAAGCCGCCGAGGACGCCCTGGAAGACTCCTGGGAGGAGTATCTGGACGACTACTCGGAGGACGACGCGGACGACTACCTGGAGGACGAGCTAGACGACCGCTACGACGACGAATACAACGACGAATACGAGCGGGATGAGGAGTACGAGGACGACGGGTACTCTGGGTCAGACGCCCCCGAATACGGAGAAGGTCTCACAGCCGGAAGCCGGGAAGAGCGATCGGCAGATCGCCTTCTGAGTATGGTCGAGCTCAAACCGAGTCTTTTCGTTGCTCGTGATGAGCTACTGGTGATGGCGACTGCTGACGACGTAGCAGCCATTGCAGCCAGCCCACAGCTCCGCCCTGTCTCGATCAAAGACCTGGGTCGCCTGGGTGATTCCCTGGGCCGGTTCGTGATTCAGGGCAGTGCCGGCCTCGGCCAGGTCAAGGCTGATATCGCTCAGCGCTACCCCGATGCAGCAGTCGACTTCAACCACGGCTTTGCGCTCGCGCAGACTCTCGGGCGCAGTGCCGCCGGCGCCGGCCTGTACCGCGCCAACACCATTGATGCACAGGCTGATCTGCGCGTCGGTATCGTCGACAGCAGCGTGAACCTACAGCATCCGGTTCTCGCCGGCGCCGGCATTCAGCAGCGGCAGTTTGTACCGGTTACCCAGGAAACAACGGGCGACCACGGCACGGCCGTAGCATCCTTGCTAGTGGGACGATCCGAATCTTTCACTGGCATGGCGGTGGGTGCCCGTCTCTACTCGGCCTCGGTGTTCTTCCGGGACGCCCGCGCAGATCTGATCGCATCCACCGACAGCCTCGTGAGCGCGCTCGCCTGGCTGGCAGAACAGCAAGTGCGTGTTGTGAACATGAGTCTCGCAGGACCACCCAACGAGGTCGTGGAGCGGGCACTTGCGCGCCTGAGAGCTCAGGGAACCTTCATCGTTGCAGCGGTAGGCAATGACGGTCCCTTCGCAAAACCGCGCTATCCCTCCGCCTACCCCAGCGTGATCGGCGTGGTTGCGGTGGATCAGGCCGGACGGGCCTACCGACGCTCGGGCCGTGGCAACCACGTGGAATTTTCGGCACCGGGCGTCGATGTGTATGCGGCCGCTGAAAACGGCGAGATTCGCCCCTTTACCGGCACTTCGTTTGCTGCACCGGTCGTGTCAGGGCTGTTGCTGCAGAGACTCAGCGTTTCTGCAGATCCGGAATCGGCACTGGAGGCGCTGCGGGCCGACACTCTGGATCTGGGCCAGCCCGGGACTGACCCGGTATTTGGCCGCGGCCTTGCCGGCCGCAGCCTGTTGCTTCGACCACTACCGCCCTGAGTTCTGCCAGCCCGACTGGATCGCCGCTTGCTCCTCCGCGTAGCTCAGCTCTGTGGTCTGGCCCAGTGTCGGCGGTAGCTCTGCTCCCTCCGCATGGCCTTCTGCGACCCGGTAGTCCTCACCAAAGGCTGCGCTCGGCATACGCTCCTGACTCACAATCTCCCAGCTGCCGGCGTCGTCGCGGCAGGCCACACCGGAGAACTCTGCGTCGCCCTGTGATCTCATAAACTCGCGGCAATAGCCGGCAGCACTGGTCCTGAAGGACACCATGAGCAAAATGCTGACGGTACCGTCAGCGCTGCTGCGGACCTGGCCGCTGGGTGTGGATTCCATGACATCCTGCAATAGTCCTGCGTAGCCGGCAGCCGCCGGTTCGAGGGCCGGTTTCCCGGTTAGCTGGAACAGCTCGGTGTTGGTGGCAATCACGGCGGCCACGCCAGCGGCGATCGCCAGCCCCACCAGGCCGCGGCGGCGGGGGAAGGTGATAATTTCCGCCGTTTGCGGCTCAGGCTGCGGCTCTTTTAGTGACTCCGGCTGTGCCTGTGACCGGGCCTCGGACTGGCGAATTGCGTCGACCAGCCTGGACGGCACGGGCATATCCAGCATTTCGTCAGCGGCGTCGGCAAAGGCTTTATCCGCCCGTGCCAGCTGTTCGAGAAAGGCCCTGGCTTCTGAATCTTCCAGGTGCCGATGTTTGGCGTCAGACGCGTCCTGGCCGGATAACTCTCCGTCGTGTAGCGCCACCAGTTCGTTGTGGTCATCACGCATTTTCCTGTCCTCTTTCCGGGCCCGCGTCGGCATCTTCCAAAATCGCCGTGATCCTGTCCCTGGCCCTGGCCAGGCGGCTCATCACGGTACCCACGGGTATCATTAGCGTGTCTGCAGCCTCGCGGTAGCTGTGTTCTTCAACAGCGACCAGCAGCATCACCATGCGCTGCTCTTCAGGCAGCTCGTTAATAACGCGCGACAGCACGCTGAGCATGTTTTCTCTTTCGGGCAGGCCTTTGCTGCTGGCATCTACCTGTTCCTCCACCGAGTCCTCGTGAAGATGTTCAGAACGTCGACCCTGGCTGCGCAGCAGATCGATGTGCTGGTTCTGAATGATTCGATATACCCATGAGTCCAGTCGTGTGCCGACCTGCCACTGGTCCTGCTTCAGGAGCGCTTTTTCGCAGGCCTGCTGGACGAGATCGTCAGCCTGGTCCAAGTCGCCTGTCAGCGTCATTGCGAAGCGCCGCAGTCGCGGCAGTAGTGAAACCAGTTCTTCGCGAAAATCTGAGGTCATAGCCTGCCCACTATGGCGCCGCCGCTGCGGCTGCCTGATGATCTTGCAAACGCCCCATTCCGGCTTTACTGCGCCAATGTCAGGCGGCCGGCTCCGTCCATCGCTATACCGATCGACGAGAGGTCTCATAGGCAATGTGGCCTCCGTGGCCGTGACGCCTTTCCCCGCTTTAATTTGGGTGAGGCTATCCATTCCCCCAGGCACATGGGTGTGCCAGCACGCCCATTTAACCTCAAGCAAGGGCCTCCAGCTAGCATCTGATACTTCAAGAGACATAGTTTTTCACGAGTCTATACGGGTCGCTGTTCGCCGAAGGGGAGTCGCGACCGCCTATACACCTACAACGCCTGCGGATTCATTTTATTCCCGTCAATTGAGTGCCAGCGTCGGCGGTGGCCTGGCAGGCTGCAAAAAAATTTTGCAAGCGGGGGAATAGGCGTGCAGGGCTGGCGTTGTAGCTAATGTTCCAACCCCATTTACGATCAGGGAGAGCAAGCACCATGCACTATGAGAATCTGAGCCAGGAGGAGGCAGCGCAGGCAGCGGGCGACACCGTCCTCTCTGTCTGCGCCGCCGGCGTTCTGGAATCCACGATCATCGTGCCCGGCAAGCTCGGGTCGCAAGCCCCGCTGCTGACATTGCACGGTATTTCCCGCGATACCGGCGAGCTGTCCCGCGCCTTTGCAGAAGCGGCGGAAGCCTCCGGACGAATCGTGGTTGTGCCGCATTTCTCTGCGGACAAGTGGCCCGTTTACCAGCGTATCACCCGACGCGCGCGTCCCGACAAAACGATACTGGCGCTGCTCTCCACCCTGAGGGGCATGGATTCGGCGTTCCATGGGCCGCTGGATGTATTCGGCTTTTCAGGCGGGGCGCAGCTGGCGCATCGATTCGCCATGCTGTACCCGGAAGCCGTGGGAGACCTGCATCTCGGCGCTGCTGGGTGGTACACCTTTCCGGAAGACGCTGTGGCCTATCCCTACGGCATTGGCGATTCCTTGAATCGACGACAGCGATGGAGCCGCCTGATGAGATCCGGCTTGCGCAGCTACCTGCAGCGTCGCATCAGCGTCTACGTCGGTGAAAACGACACCGCCAGAGAAGTATCACTGCGCCAGAATCTGCAGGTAGATGAACAGCAGGGTGCCCATCGACTTGAGCGGGCCCGCCGTTACGTGGCCGCGGTCAATGAGGGCCAGGCGTTGCTCGGCCTGCCAGCCACCGCCCGGCTCACAGTGCTGCAGGACTGCGATCACCGCTTCAGCGTTTGTGCGCAGCACGGTGGCCTCGCACTTCGCGTTTGCAGAAAAGATTGACTACCCACACTTACCGACACCTCTTTTCCGAAAAGGAGACCAGCCATGACGCTGAAAGCCATTACCAACGACCCCGTTACCCTGTTGAGCAAGGCACACTGGTGTTTTGCCGCTCGCCGGGTGGATCAGGCCGACGCCGTGTCCCTGCACCAGAACTACAGCGCGGTGAAGCCCGGCGATCTCATCCTCGCCAGAGTGCTGGACATCGGTCAGCATCGCGGCATCCAGCTGAGTTCAGGTCGGCGCGCCACGCTGTTCCCCGGCGACCTGGTGGTGATGCCCTGCGGCGCGCGCTACGCCCCGGACCAGTTTGAAGGGGTTGCGGAAATCGACCCCAGCGGCACCGACATGCTCGCCGGTGGCGGCTGCCTGGGGCGCGCCAGGTACAAAAACGAACGTGTGCGTCCTGCGACAAGGGTGCTGCCCCTCGGCTGCGTTGCCAATCGTGACGGAGAGACAGTTAACCTCGAGTCTTACGTCATTGACAGCGAGAGCGCACCCACGTCAGTACCCTTGATTGCCGTGGTGGGGACCTCCATGAATTCGGGGAAAACCCTCGCCACTGCAAAACTCAGCCACGGCCTGCGCCTGGCGGGACTGCGCGTCGGTGCCATCAAGGCAACTGGCACAGGTTCCTTCGGTGACTACCACCAGTACGAGGACAGCGGCGCACACTTTGTCGCCGACTTCTGTGACGTGGGTATGGCGACGACCTATCTCACGCCGATCGAGCGGATCAAGGAGGGTATCTGGCGTTTGCTCAGCGCAGCTGAAGCCGCCGGTTGTGATGTGGTGGTCATGGAAATAGCCGACGGACTACTGCAGGAGGAGACCGGTGCACTGCTGCGCGACCGCGAGCTCACAGAGCGTCTTTCCGGCCTGGTGTTTGCCTGCGGCGATGCCGTTGCGGCACACGGCGGTGTCTCCATGCTGCGCTCCTGTGGCCATCAAGTCACGGCGCTGACGGGTATATTCAGCTGTTCACCCATGTTGTCGCAGGAAGCCAGTGCCATCACCGGCGTGCCGGTACTCACCAAGTCAGAGCTCGCAGAGCCTTCCGAGGCCCTCTCGGTACTGCGCTCGGTGAGCAGCTTCCGCTGCCCCGATGTCATCGGCGGCGAATAAGCTTCCGTATCAACAGATCGAGATGAGCCAGCCCGCCTCCCCTTGCGAGGTGGTTCAGCGACTGACAGGAAGGTCTTGCGCGTATGATGGTGCTATTTCTACAGCCGGGTGAGCGAGTGACGCGGTCCATATCGGTACTCGCCTTTTTCCTGATCGCAGTTCCAGCCACAGGCGTGCTGGCACAGGATGAGCCGGAGGATGAAGACGGGCCACGGTTCTTTGTCGAACTGGAAGGCGGCGCCGAGTATGACAGCGTAGTTTCGCTAGACGAACTCGATCTGAGCAGTGAGGAGAGTGATACCGCGCTGCGTGCCGAGGCTACCCTGGGGTATACCCAGCTCTTTGGGAAGACCGTTGAGCTGGACCTCAGCTACAGTTACAACATTCTGGACTACCAGGATTTTTCCGAGGTCGACCAGAACTCGCACATACTCAGTGCAGACCTGAAGAAGGACCTCGGCGGGGCGGACGTCGGACTGTCCGGGTTTTATGTCAATTCGGACCTGGACGATGAATCTTTCCTGGAGCTGGGGCGCATATCGCCCTACGTATCGGGCTTTTTTGCCAGGGGCTGGTTCGCGCGCGGTGGCGTTGTGTACGCAGACAAGACCAACGATGTGAATCCCGGCCGCGATGCCACTACCGTCATCGGCGAGGTCGATCTGTACCATTTTCCTCCCGGCAAACCATGGTTCATCAATATTGGCTACAAGTACCGCGACGAAGATGCCGATGCCGCGCGCTTTGACTACGCGGGCAACACCTTCAAGGCGCGCTACGTGCACCGCTTGACGCTGTTCGGCAAAGACGCACGTTTTGAATTGTCCTACCGGTACCTGGACAGGGATTACAGCTCGGTTACACCGTCTATTGGTGAGGATCGCTCTGATGAGCGGGACCGCATTCATACGCAGTTGGAGTTGACGCTGTCGCCACGCTGGGACGCCGAGCTGTACTACATCTACTCGGACTGGGAGTCCAACCTCGAAAGCGTAGACTTCGACCAGTACGTCACCGGGCTGATGTTCCGCTACCGGTGGGAACCCTAACCGGGGCCTCGGTATCAAAGGGCGAGGTTCTCATCAGGGCTTACGAATACTGGTGCGGGCGTAGCCTGGCATCACCGCAATCTCACCGGCTCTCGATTTCCTGGACTAAATGCAGAGCGCTGCGGCGGCGGCAACCACGCTGTTCCAAGAGCATATAAACGGTCTATCGAGAGTAGACATCCTTGCTGATTGTGTTGACAGGGCCTGCAGATCTGTCGAAGTTTCCATCTATTGACCCAAAAATCCTGTTCGCGGCGTTGGGCATGGCATTCCTATCCTGTCAATCCTGAACGAGCGCGCGCAGCCACTCGTGCCATGCGGTTTCCCTGGCTTCCTTGCTAGACATAATGGCCCGCAGTGAGGATACGCGGGTCGCTTCCAACTGATTGCTAAAGAGGCCTGCCTCCCACAGGATCGTGGGTTGCGCACCGGGGTGCGCCTATCCACATGCAGAACGCCCTGAGGCGATTGCTGCAGCAATGTACAGGAGGCAGGCCATGTATGAGTCTATCACGGGTTTTGTTGGATTAGATGTCCACGCGACATCCACGTCGATCAGCTACGCCGCTGCCGGACGGTCGAAACCACGCTACGCACGCGATGAGGCGATCAGGGACTTGTCGCGGGCAAGGATAGACGCGGTCAGGGCACGGCTGAAGGCACGCCAGCAGCTCAAGGCGCTGTTACTGCGCCACGGCCTTCGGTATTCAGGGAAGACCTCCTGGACGGCGGCCCACGAACGGTATCTTTCGACACTGACCTTCGAGCACCCAGCGCAGAATATCGCCTTCACAGAGTACCGGCGGGCGGTGGCGGAGAGTCAGGCGCGTGTTGACCGCCTGACCGAGGCCCTGGCGCAACAGGTCGAGCAGTGGCGAATGCGGCCGCTGGTATTGGCACTGAAGACGATGCGTGGTCTGGACCGGGTGGCGGCTTCGACCCTGGTCGCCGAACTCGGGCATCTGCGCCGCTTCGCCCGACCCCGTGAGTTAATGGGGTATTTGGGGCTGGTGCCCAGCGAACACTCCAGCGGTCCATCGCGCCGCTTGGGGAGTATCACTAAAACCGGGAACAGCCACGCGCGCCGGATACTGGTTGAGGCGACCTGGAGCTACCGGTTTACCCCCCGAATCAGTCGCGTCCTGCAGGTGCGCCAGGAGGGCCAGCCGGCGGCTGTCCGCGACATTGCCTGGCAGGCTCAGAGCTGCGTTTATGTCACCGCTTCCGCCGCCTACGGGCTCGTGGGCTGCACCAGAACACGGTCTGCGTGTCGACGGCTCGCGAACTCGCGGGATACATTTGGGCTATCGGTCAACAGGTGACACCGGAAGCCTGATACACAGTGGCGGTCAGGAGGTGCATTATGAGGTGATAGCCAGCAGTACACACTGCATTGGGAACGCGATGCGCGGACACGGTGAGGGGAATCCTCGAGCGGGCTATGTGGGCATGACGGGCAACGACCGTGCCTGATTAAAAACGGTCCATACACCCCCTCGCGACCCCGTGCCTTATAATCGAACCTCCAACTGGGAAAACTTCATCATGATTACAGTAAAACGGCTCGTGCTCGATATTCTGAAACCCCACCAGCCCGATGCGCTGGCTTTCTGCAAGGAACTTGCCAAACTGAAGCCGGGATACCGTGTGTCTCTGAGCCTGGAAGAAATGGACGACAACACGCAGACGCTGCAACTGGAGATTTGCGGCGAAGCCATTGACCTGGGTCCTATCGAAGAGGCGATCGCCGGGATGGGCGGGTCGGTACACAGCGTTGACCAGGTGGAAGTGCTTAACGAACAGGACGAGGAATAATCGAGCGTGGGCCTGCTCGGGCGCTACAGTCGCCTGCTGTCACTCTCCGATTCCAGGGGCATCCTGCGGCGCTACCTGGTGGTTAACGGCTTCGATGGCGCCCTGACCATGCTTGGCCTGATTATCGGTTTCGTAGTGAGTAACTCAACTGAGCTGGACGTGATCATCAACGCCTGCGTGGCGGCAGCGATTGCTCTCGGTATGAGCGGCATCAGTAGCGCCTGGGTCAGTGAGGTGGCGGAGCGCAAACGCGAGCTGCGTGAACTGGAGGAAGCAATGCTTGCCGACCTCGGAAATTCGGCGCACGGCCAGGCTGCTCGCTGGGTACCGCTGCTGGTGGCCCTTGTGAACGGCGGGTCGCCACTGCTGATCTCACTGCTGATCATTACACCGTTGTGGTTAGCACGGAGTGGGGTGCTCCTGCCAGCGCCCCCGCTTTACCTGTCAGTCAGCATCGCAGCAGCAGTGATATTTGTGCTGGGTATCCTGCTGGGCCGGATCGCCGATATCTCCTGGGTGCGCAGTGGTGCCCGGACAGTGGCGATAGCGGCCTTGACGGTCTTCCTTATCTACTTTTTCACGGGATAGGCAGGTGGCTTTGCCAGCGTGGCACAAGAGCGAGAATTCCGAGGTCCTGCGGCAGTTGGAGTCTGCCGGAACGGGGCTGAGCAGTGACGAGGCGGCCCGCCGGCTCGAGCAATACGGGCCGAACGCCATCCCGGAGAAGAAGCGCCGCTCTCCACTGGCGCTGCTTTTGTCCCAGTTCCAGGATTTCATGATCATCGTTCTGCTCGCCGCGGCACTGGTGTCCGGGGTGATCGGAGATCCCGCGGACACCATCGCTATCCTGGTTATCGTTTTTCTCAACGCCACGGTAGGGTCGATTCAGGAGTTCCGCGCGGAGCGGGCCATCGCAGCGTTGCGGGAGATGGCGGCGCTTGACGCGCGGGTGTTGCGCGAAGGACAGCCTCATACCGTCAGTGCGAAGGTGCTGGTGCCCGGGGACGTGGTGCTGCTGGAGGCCGGGAATACCGTGCCCGCCGATCTGCGGCTTCTGGATGCCGAGGACTTGCAGGTCGACGAATCGGCTCTTACCGGTGAATCCACTCCCGTATCCAAGCAGGTTGATGTCCTGGATGTTGACGATCTGCAGCCTGCAGACCAGTTGAACATGGCGTTCAGAAGCAGCCTGGTCACCAACGGCACCGCGACCGGCCTGGTCGTGGCCACGGGGCCGGCCACGGAGATGGGCCGAATTGCCGCGCTATTGCAGAATGAACCTGGCGTAAAGACGCCACTGCAACAGAGGCTCACCCGGTTCGGGCGTTATTTGGCCCTGTCGGTATTGGGCATCTGCGCCATCGTCTTCGCCGCCGGATTGCTGCAGGGCCAGCCCACACTGCTCATGTTCCTCACCGCCGTCAGCCTGGCGGTGGCCGCCATCCCGGAAGCGCTGCCCGCGGTAATCACCGTGTCCCTGGCCCTGGGTGCCCGCAAGCTCACGCGCCACAATGCCCTGATACGTAACCTGCCCGCCGTGGAAACCCTGGGTTCCGTCACCTGTATCTGCGCGGACAAAACTGGAACCCTGACCCTGAATCAAATGACTGCCGAGGTGTTTTACCTGGCCGGGAAGCGGCGCGACTCGCTGCGGGCGGAAGGTGCTGACGAATGCGAGACGCAGTTCGGGTACGCCCTGGCCTTGAACAACGACGTGACGCAGGAGGAGGGGACGCCTGTGGGTGAGCCCACCGAACTGGCGCTCTACCAGGCGGCCCTCGATGCCGGTTTCGACAAAGGCTCAATAGAAGAGCAGTTGCCAAGAGTGGCTGCTCTGCCCTTCGACAGTGAACGCAAGCGGATGTCCACGCTGCACCAGACTGACGGCCATGCCGTCGCCTACGTCAAAGGCGCGCCGGAGCAACTGCTGCCGCTGTGCACTTCCATCCTGCGGCGACGGCGAGAGCGCGTTTTCGGCCGCAAAGGTACTGGAGGAAGCGCAGCGCGCTGGCCCGGGAGGGCTATCGGGTGCTGGCGGTCGCCCGGCGCGAATTAGCGTGCAATGCCAGAGCCGCTGGACGAACAGTCTGTGGAGCGGGATCTCCAGTTTCTCGGGCTGGTTGCCCTCATAGATCCGCCGCGTGAGGAAGTGCCGGGAGCAGTGGCGGACTGCCTGACGGCGGGCATCAAGCCCATGATGATTACGGGCGACCACCCCGGGACCGCGATGGCCATTGCCCTGCGCCTGGGTATTACCGACGACGAAAACGCCGTACTGAGTGGTGAGCAGTTGGCAGTACTGGACGACCAGGCCTGCTCCCGTGCGATGGAAACCACACGGGTGTTCGCCCGGGTCACACCGGAGCAGAAGCTGCGCATCGTCAAGGCGCTGCAGGAGCGGGGCGAGTTCGTTGCCATGACCGGTGACGGGGTCAACGATGCGCCCGCCCTGAAACGCGCCGGCATCGGTATCGCCATGGGTCAGAAGGGCACGGACGTGGCGCGGGAAGCCTCGGACATGGTGCTGCTGGACGATGACTTTGCCACCATCGTCAAGGCGGTGCGCGAGGGGCGATCGATCTTCGACAATATCTGCAAGTTCATCAAGGACACCATGAGTTCCAACTCCGGGGAGATCTGGACCCTGTTGCTGGCGCCTTTCATGGGCCTGCCCATCCCCCTGCTGCCCATTCATATCCTGTGGATCAACCTGGTGACCGACGGGCTGCCGGGACTCGCCTTCAGCGCCGAGCCTGCAGAGCCCGGGATCATGAGCCGCCCGCCGCGACCGCCGAAAGAGAGTATATTCGCCCACGGTATGTGGCAGCACATCATCTGGGTCGGCCTGTACATCGCCGGTATTTCCATCGCTGCGATGGCCTGGGCGATGAATCGGGACGCCGCCCACTGGCAGACGGTGGTCTTCACCGTTCTCACGGTATCCCAGTTGTTTCATTCGCTGGCGGTACGATCGCAGACCGCTTCCCTGCTGCGTATAGGCCTGTTCACCAATCTGCCCATGCTGTTCGCCGTGTTGCTCACCCTGTTACTGCAACTGGCGGTGATCTACGTGCCGGCGCTGAACCTTGTTTTCCACACCCGGCCGCTGCCGCTGTATGACCTGGCAGTCTGCCTGGTGCTCGCGTCGACGGTCCTGCTGGTGGTTGAAGTTGAGAAGTGGCTCGTGCGGCGGGGCCTCATCTACAGAGAGTGACGAGGCCAATATATCATCTGTTGCCGGGTGTGTGTTTATGGGTCGATTGCCTCCTACCTGGACTCGCTGGGTGTCTGCCAACGGAATAGCTGTCGATTAAACTCTAAGAACCAGCGGCGAGTTTCTCTTTCAACCGCACCACAGCCTGTTCAGCGGCATCGTAAAATGGGAGCAGGATCAGGGTGGCCCCCTTCTCCTTGAGAATCTGCTGATCGTGAAGGTGTTGCGTAGATATTGCGATGCCGGCGCTGTACCGTTGTTGTTTAAGCCCTTCCAGGAGAATGAGACGCGGATCCTCATGCGTGACCCCGATATCGTACTGGGGCATGGCGGAGACAACCCACTTGACGCCGCCGAGCGGCAGGCTGGCGATAAATGCCGGATCGCTCGCGTCCCCGTAAACCGCCTGGTGACCCTGGGCACGCCAACCCCGGATTTCATCAGGATTGAAATCAACCGCCAACAAGCTGAAACCCTGCTTCTGCAAATAGTGAGCGATGGCCTTGCCGTAGCGACCCAGACCAAAGAGGATGACATCGTATCCCTGTTGCTCAATTTTTTGCCGTTCGAGATTTTCCTCGCGGTAGGGCTCTTGGCGCTCGAATAAACCGAGCCAGGGCTGCAGCCCGCTGTAAAGGCGGTGGGAATGGGTAATCATGTACACCGACAGGGAAATCGTAATCAGCCCGACCAGCGTTACCAGCCCCAGCGACTCCGCCGAGACATGCCCCAGCGTCAGGCCCATCGTCATAAAGATAAGCGAAAACTCACTGATCTGGGCGACGGTCAGACCGGCCAGGAAACCGGTCCGTTTGCGGTAGCCCATCATGCCCATGATGATCATCACGATCAGCGGGTTGCCGATGAGGACAAAGACGGAGAACACCAGCGCAGGAGAGATTTGTGCGCCGAGCAAGCCAGGATCGAGCTGCGAGCCCAGCGCAATGAAGAAAAACAACAGCAGAAAATCCCGCAGGGACGAAAGCCGCGCGACGATGGCTTCGCGGAAGGGCGTGGAAGCCAGCGAAATTCCGGCGAGCAAGCCGCCCAACTCCTTGCTGAAGCCGAGCTCACTGCCAATGGCTGCCAGCAGCGCCGCCCACCCGATAGCAAAAATGATCAGCAGTTCCTGGGAATACGCAATCCGGCTGACCAGCGGTGTTGCCAGGTATCGGATAAATATCAGGATAAAGCTCAGCATCAAAACGCCATAGAACACTATCGTGCCTGTCTGCATGAACACTGAACCGCCGGTCTCTTCCGGTGCGCCC
Source organism: uncultured Gammaproteobacteria bacterium (assembly GCA_963753815.1). Lineage (GTDB taxonomy): Bacteria > Pseudomonadota > Gammaproteobacteria > Pseudomonadales > Halieaceae > CAVWDU01. The sequence continues at coordinate 174,029 of CAVWDU010000002.1, read as the reverse complement.
GCGCCCAGGGCGGACAGGGCCATCATCGCCAGCACGACGACGAGATCCTGTACGATCAGAAAGCCGATGGCGATCCTGCCATGCAGGGAATCGACTTCCCGTTTATCTGTAAGCAGTTTGACAATGATGATGGTGCTGGAGAATGTCAGCGCTACGGCGACATAGAGTGAGGTGACTTTATCGAGCCCCAGCGCAAGCCCGATGAGAAAGCCGGTCACCGAGGTAAAAGTTACCTGTCCTATCCCCGTGGCCAGCGCCACGGGCCCCAGGGAGCGGATCAGTTTCAAATCCAGCTTGAGGCCGACCAGGAACAGCAGCACGGCAATGCCCAGTTCGGCCAGCAGTTCGATATGTTCATAGGATTGAACGATTCCGAGCGCGGACGGGCCTGCCAGAACGCCGACCGCGATAAAGCTGACGATCATCGGCTGGCGAAGCAACAAGCCCAGCGAACCGATCACTGCGGCCAGGGCAATGAGGGCGGTAAGCTCGTAAAACGGCGACGCGTGGATCAGGCTAAGACCGGGCATGGTCGTCCGTCACGGTTCGAGATAACCGAAGACGAATCTGTTTTTCGGTCTCGATGATCGCAAACAGTGCCACGCCGACACCGACGATCAGCACGCCATCCCAAAACGGGATGGGCTCCGTGGCGAATACTGCCTGCAGCAACGGAACATAGGTAATGGCGCATTGGGCGACGGAAATGATGATGACCACCGTCCAGACGATTCGGGTACCGCGCACGGCCTGCCAGGTCAGAGAGGTGCCGTAGATATTGCGGATAAAGAATAGGTGAAATATTTCCATTACGACCAGCGTATTCAGCGCAATCGTGCGGGCGAGTCCCACCGAATAGCCCTGATCGACGGCATAGTGATACATGCCGAACACGCCACAAAGGAACAGTAACGATACGAGCAGATATGCCAGATGAGCCCGCCGGTTAGCAGCGGTTCATCCCGCGGGCGCGGTGGCCGGCGCATCGTATTCTCCTCCGTCGGTTCGAACGCCAGTGCGATGCCCAGTGTTACCGCCGTTATAAGATTGACCCATAAAATCTGTACCGGCGTTATCGGCAGCGTCATCCCCGCCAGCAACGCCACGATGATGGTCATCGCTTCGCCTGCGTTGGTGGGAAGCGTCCAGCTGATGACCTTCTTGATGTTGTCGTAGACGGTACGGCCTTCGCGCACCGCGGCGGCAATGGAAACGAAATTGTCATCCGCCAGAACCAACTCCGCCGCTTCTTTGGCAGCTTCACTGCCCTTCATGCCCATGGCGATTCCCGCGTCCGCGCGTTTCAGGGCGGGCGCATCGTTCACGCCATCCCCGGTCATTGCCACAATCATGCCATGCGATTGCAGCGCCGTAACCAGCCGCAGCTTATGCTCCGGGCTGGTGCGGGCGAAGATGTCACAATCGAGAACGGCCTGATGCAGCGCGGCGTCATCCATGCCGTCTAGATCGTTTCCGGACAAAACCTTTTCCGGGTTTTGCAAGCCGATCTGTTTTGCGATGGCGGCGGCCGTTTTCACATGGTCGCCGGTAATCATTTTCACGCGTATGCCGGCGCCATGGCACTCCTCGACTGCCGAAATCGCTGCTGCACGCGGCGGGTCGATCATCCCCGTCATGCCCAGCAGGGTCAGCGTGCCTTTTACATCCCCTTGTTCAAGCACGGTATGTTCCGACTTCACCGGCTTCACGGCAAAGGCGAGCACGCGTTGGCCGAGCGCAGCGATGGTCTCGGCTTGCTCGTGCCAGTAGTCGACATCCAGCGCTTCCGTCTTTCCATCCATGCCACGCTGATCCCGGCACATGGCGAGTATCTGTTCCGGCGCGCCTTTGACGAACACAAATGCATGATGTTCATGGTCGTGATTGAGTGTCGCCATGAAACGGTGCCTGGAATCGAACGGGATGGCGTCGGTGCGGGTCCATTCGGCCTGCGCCTTACGGACATCCACATCCATTTTCCCGGCGAAGGCGAGTAGCGCTCCTTCCATCGGATCGCCTTCCACCGTCCATACGCCTTCGACCTCGCGCAGGAAGGCATCGTTGCAGAGCGCTGCCGTACGGGCGATTTCCTCCAGCACGGCATGTTCGGAAGGTGCCACCTGCGCATCTTCCAGCTTTAGAATTCCTCTGGGTGCATAGCCCTCACCCCCCAGGTCAAAAAAATGCCGACTCGTCAGCACCGATGCCACCATCATCTCGTTGCGCGTGAGCGTACCGGTCTTGTCGGTGCAAATGACGGAAACCGATCCCAGCGTCTCGATTGCGGGCAAACGTCGTACGATGGCGTTGCGCCGCGCCATCACCTGCACGCCGATTGCCAGCGTAATGGTCAGTACAGCCGGTAAACCTTCGGGGATCGCGGCGACCGATAACCCGACCACCGCCATGAACATCTCTCTGAATTCGTGGTGGCCGACGAAATAGCCATAAGCCAACAACAACGCGGCGATAATCAAAATGAGTACTGTCAGCCATTTGGCGAAAACACCCATTTGCGAAACGAGCGGCGTGGTCAGCGTTTCGACCTCGGAAAGCAGTCCGCTGATGCGTCCGATTTCGGTGCTGCTTCCGGTGCCTACGACAACTCCCCTGCCCTGGCCGGCCGTCACCAAAGTCCCGGAAAATGCCATGCACCATCGATCACCCAGGGGCGCATCTTCTGCAACCGGTCGCGAATTTTTCTCGACCGGCACCGATTCGCCGGTAAGGATGGCTTCCTGTAATGACATGCCATGCGCACTCAGCAGGCGAAGATCGGCAGGCACTTTGTCCCCCGCCTCAAGCAAAACAATGTCGCCGGGAACGAGCGCGTCGCCTTCGATGCGGTGTCTTTCCCCATCGCGAAGCACGTTCGCGCGGGGCGCCAGCATATGACGAATCGCTTCCATTGATTTCTCCGCCTTGCCTTCCTGTATGAAGCCGATAGCGGCATTGGCGATCACCACGGCCAAAATCACGCCGGTGTCGATCCAGTGACCGAGCATCGCTGTAATCACGGCGGAGCCAAGCAGCACGTAGATCAGGATGTGATGGAAATGCAGCAAAAAGCGCAGGAAGGCGCCACGCCGCGCGGGTTCCGGTAAACGGTTGGGGCCATATTCCGCGAGCCGTCTCGCCGCTTCAGCACGAGAGAGCCCACCCGCCGAGGTACCGAGATGCTCTAGCGCATTTTCAGTTGACAACTTGTGCCATGATATCGGGGGCAAATCGGCGCCCGTCTTTTTCATTGCAATCTCTTGTAATCAATACGCTTTATCCGGCGAAACAAAGACCGGGGTTTAATCGCTATCATCGAGCAGGTTAACTTCTGTACGATATGGGTACAGTTGAGAATTTGCACCACTTTTTAATTGTCTCGCCAGGAAAAGAAAGAGACTCATGACGCCGATCAAGTCCTGGGGCATCCGGAATCTGTCCGGTCCCTGCCGACACCCCCGATACTGCGCTTTCGAGGAAATCAGTTCTGCCAGATTTCAGCCACCAGGCAGGCGGCCTACCAGTAACTGCTGTTGCTCGCAGCACGTTGATCAGTTGGCCCGGTTAAAACAACCTTGCCGGCTACCCGAAGGACCCGGTCAGTATCCCTGCCGGTTCGACTCCTGCCGCCCGTTAAATTTATCTCGGTGTCCGCTTTTTGAAAGAAATCTCAACCCGTATACCGCGTCCACCAGCGGGAGACCGTCATGCGGTCCTCGATCACGCCGGTGGCGCGATTGTTTTGCAGTGTTGTAAATATTGGTAGTTCAGTTCTTTCACGGTGTTCTCTCTACCGGTAAGTGTAGATGGCCACCTGGCAGTTTATGCTTTCGAGGCCCGCTTGCGCAGATCATTGACAAGCACCTTCCAAGTCATCCGGCCGGCACAGCAGATAGCACAGCAGTCCTCTGGCCGCCCAGGACAGGCGATCATCCTCGACGGCGCTGTTCCATGATTAGAAAACGATAACGGCGCGGGGCGCGGATGATGGTATTGCTCATGCCGCCTCGTAACCGAGAATGATTCGAGCAAGTTCCTACACTGGATAGTACATTGGCACGTGCGACCTCGCAGAGGCGGAAGAGATCAGAGCACAATGACGCCCAAGCCCTGCGCGCACTGGACCCCTTCATAGGGCATCTCTGGCTCGAGCAGGTTCATAGCGGCACGATGGAACCGTTCCTCAAGCCTAAGCGTGCGAAAGGCCGAAGCGCCGGCACAATCAACCGCTACATCACGGTCGAGCGCCGCATTCAGAACCTCGCCGCATGCTACTGGCGCGACGCCCACACGGGTCTCAGCTGGCTCGAGACGGCACCGCTGTTCCGAGTCGAGCGAGGGCCCTGCTGCAAGCTCTACACGATCAGCTGGGAGGAACGACGCCTATTACTGCCGGAACCCACGCCCGAGTTGGCCAGGACGGTTTTTGTTCCTGATCAACACCGGGCTGTGGGGCCAGGAACTCTGTTCATTGCGCTGGAGCTGGCAGCAAAATGACGAACTGTTCATTCTGCCCGAGCACTACTCGAAGAATGGCAAGGAGCGTTTCGTGGTATTGAACGCGATCGCGCAGTCGGTACTACGTGAGCAACGCGGCAAGGGCGAGCAGCGCGTGTTCCCGTCCACAAGGGTCTGCAGCAAGGGTTGGAGGTGCGGCGCCCCGACCGCCGGAGCGCCGGCCGCCGGACGCCGGCCGCCGGAACGCCGGCCGCCGGAACGCCGGCCGCCGGAGCCCTGCACGTTGAACGATCAGGCGTCAGTGGCCGCGGCGTGGCGCAGCAGCTCCTGGTTGTCGCTGGCCTGGCGCAGGTCTGACTTGAGCTCCAGCGCCCGGCTGAAGTCCCGCTGCGCGCCGCCGAGGTCGCCGTTGACTGCCTTGACGACGCCGAGGTTCGACAGCGCAACGGCGATGTCACGGCGTACGTCAGTTCTCTCCGACAGTTTGAGTGCGGCTGCACACTCGGCATCCGCCTTGTGCAACTCGCCGATCATCGTGTAGGCAACACACAGGTTGGTGCTCGACTCAAACCCCTTCCTGCTGTTGCTGTCCAGATTGGCGATTGCGTCGCGATACTCGCCGGCGAGCACGGCATTACCGTGCGCACGGTTGATCACCGCCGTCATCTGGTAACCGGAAGCCGACGGGGTCCCCGCCGGTTCACCGGCGCTGGCCGGTGCTGCCGTCATCGTCGCGGCGAATGCGAAGGCGCTGAGCAGCGCAGCAATGTTACGTTGTGTCGTCATGTTTCATCTCCCTGCAATGGCTGAAATGCCCGACCACCTCGAAAGCGATCGGGTCGACGCCAATGTAGTGGTCGGGGCAACGAGTCACAAACGAAAAAAAATCGGAACAGTGCTGAGAAATTCTTGATGGTCGCCAGCGGCAGCAGCGACCTTGCTGAACAGGGGCGCCCCGGTCAGGGAGCTGGCGAGGGTCCGCGTTCCTGGAAGGTTTCCAGCACCCATTCTCGCAGTGCCTTTACCTCCGGTAGCTCGGCTTTGGCAAGTGGGTAGACGAGGTAGTAGGTTTCCGGCATGTCTGCGATCTGTTCGAACATCGGCACCAGTGCACCATATTTAAACCAGTTATCACTGAGCGGGACGGGAACAAGTGCCGCACCCACACCGCGCTCCGCGGCCCGGGCAACCGCGATCATGGAGTCCAGGCGCACGACCGAGGTGGCGGGTGGCAGCTCGATGCCCGCAGCGCGAGACCATATTTTCCACGCGTCCGGGCGGGTCGTGTGCACCAAAATGGGGAAAGGTGAGAGCTCTCTGCCCGTGCCTGTCCGATAACGCGCGAGGAACTCCGGCGAGCAGGCCGGTATCAATCGCAGTGGAAACAGTTCGTCCGATCCCAATTTCTCCGGCTGCTGGCGAAACAGGCGAATGGAGACGTCAGCACTTGTGGGGTGACGTTCCGCTGTTTCATCGCTGGTGTCCACGAAGATTTCTATCTCGGGATGTTTCGCGGTGAAGTCTTCCAGTCGCGGCACGAACCACTCACTGGCAAAGAACGGCTGCACTGAAACGCGAAGCTGGCGCGCGGCGACAGAGCTGACGACGGCAGCGATTTTCTCGTCGATATCGGCGATTACAGGCTCGATTTCACGGTAAAGTCGCTCTCCGTGATCGGTGAGTCGCAGGGAGCGGCTTTCCCGCGTGAAAAGTTCGATACCGAGTTCTTCCTCCAGGCTCTTCACCTGGTGGCTGATGGCGGACGCGGTAACCGAGAGCTCTTCGGCCGCCAGTCGATGATTACAGTATTTGGCCGCGACGCAGAATAAGCGCAATCCGCGAAGCGAGGTCTTTTTGGGGCTGACTTTCATGGGTCTCCCAGAGAAGGGTGCTGACGGCGGCAGCGAGGATCTGGTGCCGGGCGTGGTAGGCAGCGTTCACTTGGCAATGGTCAGCAAATTACATGCCAACTTCTCGCTGTTGAAGAGTGCACGAGACACGGCCCCTGCAGACCCGGCTGTAAGACGCGCGGGTGGCCTTGTTGAGAGTAGTGCGCCTCACGGGTTTGCCCTGCCTGCGAATTTCAGCGAGCACGATTATGCACCGATTTCGGTCCGGACGTCATACCCGAGGCTGGATGTAGAATTGTAGTCAGAAGCGCCTTCATGGATCTTGCGAAAACCTGACCCGGATCAACTATCTGGCGGCCGGAAAAGCGGCTGAAACCTGCAACATGCCTACCGAGTTGACGAAGGGATAGTTACAGGCCTCGTCAGCCTGCCGCCGGATCGTTTGACCTGCTCTGAGCGTTGCCTCTATTATCGTGGCTTGTGAATTCCTTTCCGTAACGTGCAGAAGCAACGCAGACTAACGTCGATCAAGGGGCACTCTGTAACGATGGCATTCTTCCGGCGTGGCCTGCTGTCAACTGCCCTGGCGCTTTACGCGATCTGCCTCCTGGCAGGTTGCGCCACCACCTACACCCCGCAGGCGCTCGAGTCTCCACTGTCCCCGGAGCGGATTCACACCGACCAGCGCGAGAATGTCATCGTGTCCACCGCCATTCTTGCGGACCAGGAGGCACAGCTCCTCTACGGTGTAGACCTGGCGGAGGCCGGCCTGCAGGCAATCTGGCTGCGCATCGACAACCGGTCGGATCACAGTCACTGGCTGCTGGTCTCGGCCCTGGACATGGACTACTTCGAACCGGACGAGGCCGCCACACTATTTCACTGGCGGCTTGATGAAGAGGACGAGGAGCGTGCAATCCGCCGCTTCCGCGAACTCGCCATGCCATTCAAGACCGTCGCCGGGACGGTCAACGAGGGTTATGTACTGGCCCCACGCCACGAGGGCGGGCGCTACGTGCCGATACTCCTTATGGGAGAAAGCCACGCGCTCAACTACGGATTCTCGGTACCCCTGCTGGACAGCGAGTTCGACGTGGACACACTGAAAATGGAGGTGCTGCGCGGTGTTGCGGACCTTCCCGATATCGACCTCGCCACCCTTCGCAGTCGCCTGCGCGAGCTGCCCTGCTGCACGACTGACGAGGATGGCGAGGATGAAGGCGATCCTCTCAACCTGGTGCTGCTGGGAGAGGCGACTGACGTCATGGCGGCCCTCACCCGGAGCAGCTGGTCGTTCACTCACCGCGTCAACTTCGATACGGTCAGGCGTATGGTCGGCGCTGCCATTTCAGGCAATCCCTACCCGGTCGCCCCGATCAGCCCCCTGTACCTGTTTGATCGCTCCCAGGATATCGCCATGCAGCGGGCACGCAGCAATATCTTCCAGCGCAACCACCTGCGCCTGTGGCTGGCGCCGTTCCGCTTCGACGGGAAGCCGGTCTGGGTGGGGCAGGTGAGTCGTGACATTGACGTAAAGGCAACCATCAAGAGCCCGACTCTCACCACTCACGTCGTCGATCCCAATGTGGATGAAGCGCGAGAGTCCCTGTTGCAGAGCCTGCTCATCAGTGGCGCTGTCCGGCGCTTCGGCTTCGTCTCGGGAGCCCCGAAAGCCACAGTCGTTGCGCCGGGCAGTAACCTGACCGGCGATCCCTTCTTCAGTGACGGACTGCGACTGGTGGTGCAGATTTCCACCCACGGCAGCACCGCTCTACAGGATGTCGAGTTCTATGACTGGCGTGACAGCGAAGACCCGCTCGGGGGGAACGAAAGTGGCGCGTATTGACGTCACCCGTCAGCGCAGGAACCGGGCAAACTCCAGTCGCTCTTTCTCCGCGAAATCTGCTTTGTCTCGAGCCCGCCTGTGACTTTTCAGCAAGCTTCTGGCTGCCCGCACAACGGACGGGTTTAGCCCGGTGCCGCTGTAACGAACCACACTGAGCCCGGCAGTCGCAGGGCGTCACCCTGATAGTACGGCGCCAGCGATTCGGTAATAGAATCCAGTACCCGCGCGACAGTCTCTGGCTCCTGCTCTGCCAGCAAGCGGCTGATCGGGCCGATGCTGGCCAGGTCTTCCACGTTTTGACGCAGCCCGGCAGCCTCGCCGAAAACCATTTCGGTGCTGAAAGGCTCCATTGAGATCTCGCTGAATCCGGCCTGTTGCAGGATGTCGCGGCAGCGCTCCGGGTCTGCAAGCGCGAAGGGGCCCGGTGCGTGCGGGTCAGGCGCCTCCGGTGGCGAGACGTGTGCGAGTGCCGCCTTGAACGGCTCCCATGCCCAGGTATTGTCGCGCAGCGAGCGCCAGCAGCAGAACCCGACCTTGCCCGTGTCGCGCAGGGCTCCGCGCAAGTTGCGGAAGGCGGCAACCGGGTCATCGAAGAACATCACCCCAAAGCGCGAAAACAACAGGTCGACACTGGCAGGCTCGAAATCATTGACAGCCGCATCCGCCTGCAGGAAATCGACGGCCGTGGACGCCGGCCGTGCTTCCGCCAATTTGGCTTTGGCCACGTCGAGCAGCGGCGCGGAGATATCAATGCCCAGTACGCGGCCTTGCTCACCGAGCCGCTCCGCCAGCAACAGGGTCTGACTCCCGCCACCACAGCCGATGTCCAGCGCCTGAATACCGGCCACCGGCTGCAGTTTATCCAGCAGGGCCAGCGTGATCGGCCTGAGCAGGCGCGCCATGCGCTCGTCTTCGGCGGCCCAACGCTGCCCAGCCTCGCCGTTCCAGTAGTTGATCTGTTCTTCATTTCGCAAGTTGACGACCTCCGGGTTCTCTGATTCAAGGCACGAGCCAAAGCTCATTCCCGGCGAATTCCTGGTGCCGAGGATAACGGCCGGGCACGGCCATTCGGCTCACCACGACCGGGTCGCTGCCTGGCCTATCTGCGGTTGTAATGTACGGCGACTCAGGCGTCAAGCTGCGGCCGCTATAGGTAACGAGAACTCGAACCGGGTACCCTCGTCGACCACGCTGGAAACCGTGATCCGGCTGCCGTGCAGATCGAGTATGCGCTTCACGATGGCCAGACCCAGACCACTGGATTGCCCCCTGGGCACATCGGCGCTTTCAGTGCGGAAGTAGCGTTCGAATATGTTGTCCAATTGGCTCTCGGGAATGCCGCACCCGGTATCGGATACCGACACTGCCACGTCGTCCTCGCTGACTGCACTTGCACGAATAACGATCCTGCCGCCGGTCGGCGTATAGTGCAGCGCGTTGCGTATCAGGTTCTCGATCACGCGCTGAACCAACCCGATATCGGCGTGCACCATGGCCCGTTCTGGCGAACCTCGCAACTGCAGTTCCACGCCCGACCGCTTCGCCTCCAGCTCAAAATCCTGTATCACATCCTGCAACAGTTCTAACAATGAGAAGGTCTCGAGTGACAGTGGCATGTTGCCAGAGTCCAGCTTGGACAACTCGAACAGGTTGTCGATCAATTCGCCCAGTCGCCGGGTATGCTTCTGGGTGATGCATAAGTAGCGCTCGCGATCTTCGCTTTTCAGTTCCCGGTTTTTGAGTAGCAGCGTATCGACGTAGCCGTGCAGGGTTGCCAGCGGCGTTCTCAGGTCGTGCGATACATTGGTAATCAATTCCCGTCTCAGGCGATCATTCTCCTGCAGCGCCTCGAATTGGTGGCGGATTTGTTCAGCCATGGCAGCGAAGGCCTGCGTTAACTTGCTGATCTCGTCGCCTTTGCCGCTGCCGGGACGCAATTTTGCCAGCGCAGTTGCCTCGGCAGCTCGCTCCGCGGGCAGGGCCGAGATATCCTCCACTGCCTGCGTGAGCCGGGTCAACCGGCGTGTCATGAGTGCAAAGACAACGAGTCCCGCAAGGAAACCGCCCAACACCAGAGCAGCCGTGGCCAGAATACTGGCCCGGCGGGCATAACTTCCCCTCAGGGCTCCGACCAACTCGTCATACCTCCTCCCGCCAAGCACGACGTAGAGATACCCCTGAAGCTCGCCGCTGTCGACGACCTCGGCGGCGGAAAAAACCTTTTTGCGATCCGGGTTGCGTGGGTCTGAACCGTACACGGGCAGGTCGGATTCCCCAGCTATAAGCCGCTGCAGCGGTCCCAGGTCGACGTGTGGGTCTACCACGGAATCCGGCTGGAAGGAGTGTCCGACAACCGTCCCCAGTGAATCGAGTAAATATACCTCGGCGGAGGGGTTTATCACCATGGCACGTTCGGCGAGACGTGCCAGTTCCGGTTGATTGATCTCGCCCTCCTGCATCAATCGGGTCTGATCTGTGACGTACATGGCGATAGAGGCGTTGAGTCGCTGGGTCAACTCCTCATGGAAGCGCTCACTACTCCAGCGTTCGAGGAGATAGAAGCCGCCACCGACGGTGACCATGACCAGCAGCAACGCCAGCGAGAGTCGGGTAAGTAGCGAGTTCACGTGTCAGCTCCGGAGGGCATCTGCAGCTTGTAACCTACTCCCCAAACCGTCACGATGACTTGAGGGTGCTCGCTGTCGGGCTCGATCTTTCCCCGCAGCCGATTAATGTGGGAATTCACCGTATGCTCGTAGCCGTCGTGCCCGAAACCCCATACCGAGTCGAGCAACTGGGCTCGACTGAATACCCGGCCCGGGTGGCGTGCGAAATGCAGTAATAGATCGAACTCGCGCGCAGTGAGGTCTACATGGCTATTGCCGATACGTACCTCACGGCCGGCAGAATCGATGGTTATCGGCCCGATGGAAAGGTTCTCTGATTCCGCGATGCCTGCCGGGGCCAGTGCATCGATTCGCCGAAACAGAGCCTTTACCCGCGCCAGCAGTTCGGAAACGCTGAAGGGCTTGGTAACGTAGTCATCGGCACCCAGTTCCAGTCCCAGAACGCGGTCCAGTTCCGATGACTTCGAGGTGAGCATCAACACCGGCACGAACTCTGCTTTCGAGCGCAGGGCTTTGCAAATGTCGAGCCCGTCGGGCCCCGGAAGCCTGAGATCGAGAATGACGAGGTCCCAGCGTACCCTGCAGGCCTGCTCAATCCCCTCGTACCCGTCCGTCGCAATGGTGATGTCATAGCCCTCGTCGCACAGATGCAAGGCAACCAGTCGCGCAATGTCAGGTTCGTCCTCGACCACGAGGATCTGGCGTTTGGTCACGGGAGATCCCCATCTGTTTTATACATTACTGTTATATAGAGGGTCTTTCTTGGGAAAATATCCCGGAGATCGTGTTTAACGACGCGTGAAAATCGGTGTAAGCGTCATCGGCAGAGCTTATCCCTCCTTCGACTCAATCTGGCACCTTCCCCACACCGGGGTCTGCGAGGTCGCGCCCACCCCTTACTGGTGGCCTCAGGGGCCACCAGCAGGGTGGATCTGTGTGCGGCGTTTTCAGCGAGCGACCAGGCCGGTTGCCCTGTCCGGCAGGCCCGGCAACTCATCCACGGGCTCGAGATTGCCCTTTTGCCCGATCCGGAAGCTGGCTATGGTATCGGTGCCCACATTCAGCGTACTCAGGAAGGATCCATCAGGAGTGATGGCCAGGTCTATGGGTGCGCTGCCTGCTCCCGTACTTGCGGCGAGACTGTCGGAAGACAGGTCGGCGTCAACGAGGTCGAGTTTGTTGCCCCGCACGCGGTAGGAGGAAAGGTTGCCGCTGCCAGTGTTCGTGGTGAACGCGAAGCGGCCATCGGGTGTAACAGCCACCCAGCACGCCGCGGTCTCGAGAGTCGGTTCGGCTGCATCCAGTACCCGAAGACGCGCTTCTGACAGGTAACGCCATGCTGTGACCGAGCTCTGGCCGGCAGCGCCACCTGCGGCCTCGGATACAAGCAACCTGCGGCCCTGGGTAAAATCGAAGCCGAAGGGGGTGGCTCCCGGAGAATCGAACACGTTTGGCTCGCCGGGGAGTCCGGCGCGGTCCACCGGGAAGTTCAGTACCCTGTCGGTGGCCTTTTCGGTGACGATCAGGTTGCGGCCATTCGGGGTGAAGCTTATCTGGGCAGGTGCGGTCCCGTCAGCGCTCAGATTCCGTTTGGACCCTTCGAGGTAAGACATAGTCCCGTCGGCGGCTACTTCGAAGCCAGCGATGTCGTCGGAACCTGCATTGACAACGTAGAGCACACCCCGGTCGATGGTGAGACTGACCGGCCGCTCACCGAAAGAGCTTACTGAATGTGCGTATTCCAGGCCGTTCTCCGCTATACGGAAACTGGATATGGAATTGCTTCCTGCATTGACGACAAAAAGAAAATCGTCATCCAGCGCTATGGCACCCTGATTTCCGAGGCCGCCGTCGGTGCCGGTACCCGCGGTAGGGTACCGGCCAACAATAGCCAGTCGGCCGTTATCGTCCTGGCTGATCTCAATGACAGCGTTGCCGCTGGATTCGTTACTCGAAGTGTACAGCGTGGTCTCGGCGAGTGTAGCGTGGCTCACCAGCAGGGAGGCAAGCGCGGTGCCGAGCAGCGGTTTGATTGGCTTTTGTGTCAACATGGTGTTCTCCGATAGAGTTGGGTTGGTGCTTTCCCCGAGGGGACGCGTCCCAGTCTGACCGCAGGAGTTCAAGCCCTTGTCCCGCAAATGTCACGCGGAGGTCACAGGTGTGTGACATTTTTGTTTAAGGCGCAAAGTCGCGGGGTTAAGTGCCGCGCAAGGGGCTGCAAGGCTCACATGGAGCCTGCTCACAGCTAACGAAATAATGGTTGCTACGTGTGTATTGGACGCCGGCTAGATGAAGTGGATTGTGAAGGCCTGGCCCGCGACGCTATTGACTGTGCTGGTCGGCCCCGACGCTAACTGTCCCTCTCGCTCTGCAACGCCGCCATCCAGGCAGCGTCCAGCAGGCCCTGGGTGCGGGCTGTCGCGGTCATCCATTGTTCGCGCAGCGCAGCGTCTGCAGCGGCGGCAGCCATGTCCTCAAACATCAACGCGGCTCCGGGTTTGTCAGAGGCAACGTTGATCTCGTCAACCGTGCCGCCGCCCCAACCGCCCTGACGATACAGAAAATCAGCAGAACCGCCGGGATTCTGGCTCAGGAAGTTGTCAATGTTGATTACGCCTTTATCGCCCGTGATGCGCAGGTCCATGACAACCGCGCCGGAATCGAAGCCGCAGTTCCAGGTGGAGGTCGAGCCGTCCGTGAAATCAAGCACACCCGCACCGCTGATGGCCGCGCCGGTTTGTGGATCACGCCGCACATGCGAGCTGACCGTATTCAGCTCGACGTCTGGCGGCAGGTACTCAACGGCGGCACGCATGTTGTACCAGCCGGCATCGCCAATCGCGCCCATCGGTTCGAGCTTGGGATTAAATCGAATATTGCTTCGATCCGGGAGATTGAACTGAAACGCCGAAGCAACCGACCAGACCGCACCCAGGCGTTCGACCCGCCTCTGCTTGATGTCCAGCGTGCGTGGATGATGCACGAAATGGGTGCCGTCCATGAACGCGACGTCGTTATCCCGGCACGCCGCCAGGATGCGATTGACCGATGGCAGGCTCGCGAAAGGCTTTTCACCGAGCACATGCCTGCCAGCGTTTGCCGCTGCGATGCAGATTTCCTCGCGCACACTCGTCGGCGTCGCCACGTAAATTGCATCCACGTGGTCTGAGTCGATCATTTCCTGCCATGAATCGAACCGGTGTGGCACGCGGTGGCGTTCGGCGTACTCGTTCGCTGACTCCATGCGCCGACTGGACACGGCCGCGAGCTCGGCGGAGTCCGCGGCCCTGATCATGCCGGCCATGGAGTTGGCGATGCCGCCCGTGCCGACAACACCCCAACGTAAGGTTTTGCCAGATTGTGCCCTTGCAGTGCGCGAATCTCCGAGTATTCCCGCACCAGACATCACCGCGATTGCTGTGGCCCCGGCTGCCCCGATGAATTGACGACGATTGCGATTGCTCGTTGGCATGACGCTATCCTTGGTTACTGACTGGAAGAGCAATACTACTCCATAAACACTCGGTTTCTGCTCTCGCAATCACATTGACGTAGCTCTCCCTGAGTAGCACGATAGGTACGCGGCAAATGCAAACTCAGGATACGACGCGTGATCAAATTCAAGCTCAACGGTGACAACGTCAAGACAGAATCTCCACCCGACACGCCGCTGCTCTGGGTCATTCGGGACGACCTGAAGCTCAAGGGCACCAAGTTCGGTTGTGGCATCGCAATGTGCGGTGCCTGCACGGTGCATATCGATGGCACCGCAACGCGGTCCTGTGTCACCCCCGTGAGTGTCGTTGCCGACCGCGACGTAACCACTATCGAAGGACTGGACTCCGCCGAAGGCAAGGCCCTGCAAGCAGCCTGGTTGGAATACCAGGTGCCGCAGTGCGGCTACTGCCAGTCGGGCCAGATCATGCAGGCAGCGGACCTGCTGGCGAAAAATGCGTCGCCCGATGATGAGGATATCAACACGGCGATGAGCGGCAACCTGTGTCGTTGCATGGCCTACACCCGCATCCGCAAGGCGATCAAATCCGCCGGTCACGTGAAAAAGGCCTGAGCATGGCAACGCCAGAAGAAGCAGTGACAATGAGTCGCCGTAGGTTTATCGCTCGTTCAGCAGGCGCCACCCTGGTTATGGGGCTTGGCACGGTGTTGCCGGGTGGCAACAGCAGCCAGGCAGCAAGCGATATCGCATCGGGTGGTGGCAGCAAACACTTTTCACCGTCGGTCTGGTTTGTTGTAGACGACACCGGCGCCGTACAGGTCAATATTGCAAAAGCGGAAATGGGACAGCACGTCGGTACGGCGCTTGCTCGCATCGTCGCCGACGAACTCGGTGCCGATTGGAGCAAGGTGTCCATCGAGCACGTTGACAGTGACCCGAGGTGGGGCTACATGGTGACCGGCGGCTCCTGGTCGGTGGTAACGTCGTTTGAGATGCTGTCGAAAGCCGGCGCTGCAGGCCGCAAAATCCTGATCGATGCAGGTGCGGACATGCTCGGTGTAGCTGCCGATGAGTGCCTCACCGAAGGCGGTGCCGTTATCGCCGGGAACAAGCAGGTTCCCTTCGCCGAGATCGTGGCAATAGGCGACATTGACCGTCAATTCAGCGATGACGAGATGGCCGCCATGCCGGTCAAATCCGCCGCGCAGCGCAACCTGATCGGCCGTGCAGCGACTGCGTTGGACGTGCCGGAGAAAACTCGCGGCGAGGCTCATTACGGCCTGGATATAGATTTGCCGAATATGGTGTATGCACACCCGTTGGTCCCGCCCACCCGCTATGGCAGCAGCATCAAGTCCATCGACGACTCTGCGGCCCGGGATATCCCGGGTTACCGTCAGTGTCTTGAGATTGAAGATCCCAGTGACCTCTTCCAGGGGTGGGCGCTGGTGATCGCCGATACTTTCCCGGCGGCAGCGCAGGCCGCCGGAGCCGTCAAGGTGGATTGGTCTGCCGGTGCGACGGCATCTGTCAGTGAGGCCGATATACATGCCAGGGGCGAGGAACTTGTCGCCGACGCTGACAGCGGTACGCTATTCGTCGAAGAGGGCAATGTGACGGCAGCCCGCGATGCGGCCGCGTCCACCATGACGGCAACCTATCGTACCGCCACTGCGCTGCATTTCACGCTGGAGCCACAGAACGCATTGGTTGAGTTCAAGGACGGTGTGTGTCACGTACATGCCGGCAACCAGTGGCAATCCCTCATTATTCCCTATCTTGCCGCTGCGCTCGAGATCGAGGAATCGGCGATCGTTCTGCATCAGTATTACCTGGGTGGTGGCTTTGGCCGACGGCTGTTCGGTGACCAGATGATTCCCACGGCGCTGGCTGCGAAAAAACTGGGCAGGCCCGTGAAACTGATATTCCAGCGCCCCGCCGACAGTCGCTTCGACTGCGTGCGCTCGCCATCGGTGGCCAGATTCGATGCATCCTTCGATGCCGATGGCAACCTGACCGGCATCGAGCACGCGGCGGCCGCCGGCTGGCCGACGCTGGCAATGGCACCGGGCTTCATGAGTGAAGGCGTCGATGGTAATGGCGAGTTCGACGGTTTTTCGATCAATGGTGCCGACCACTGGTACACGCTCCCGAATCACCGGGTACGCGCTATCAACAATGATCTGGCACAAGACACCTTCCTCCCCGGTTGGCTGCGCGCCGTGGGGCCGGGTTGGATTGCCTGGGGCGTCGAGTCGTTTATGGATGAACTGGCAGCCCGGGCCGGGGTCGATCCCGTCGACTTCCGGCTATCGATGCTGGATGCATCCGGCAGGAATGCAGGTCACGAACCGCGTGCGGTCAACGGCGCCGCACGCCTTGCCACTGTTCTGCGCGACGTCGCAAAACGTTCGAACTGGGGTCGGCCACTACCCACCGGCCAGGCACTGGGCGTAGCAGTCGGTAGCGGCCAGGAGCGCGACAAACCGACCTGGACGGCTTGTGTGGCCCACGTTTCAGTCGACGCTGAAACAAGCGATGTCAAAGTGCATAAGATCTGGCAATCGCTCGACTGCGGTACTGTGGTTCACCCCGATGGTGCACTGGCGCAGGCGGAAAGTGCCACGCTTTGGGGCGTCAGCCTCGCGCTGCATGAAGGGACAACGTTTGTGGATGGACAGGTCAAAGACACCAACCTCGATACCTACAAACCCCTGCGTATGCCGGATATACCCCAACTCGATATCAATTTTATTGAGAGCACCGAATTCCCGACTGGCCTGGGCGAACCGCCCCTGATCGCGGTAGCGCCGGCAATCGGCAACGCAGTGTTCGCGGCGACCGGTAGGCGTATCAGGGATCTGCCAATCAGGCTTTAAACGCTATTTCTGCCGGGTTTGTTGCCCTCGCATCCGTACCGAAAAGAGCACCGCACTGTATTCGGTGGTGGGCGAGCCCGAGCTGTTCCAGTAAATGGCGAACACAGGTCAGAAACTTGAGGGAGCAGGCGCGCGCGACGTGCCTCGGCCTGCCGGTTCATTATCGATGAACAGATCAGTTCAGTTGCTTGATCAGCCACGGGTGCATACGCTGAATAGCCTGCGCTGTCATTGGCTTGAGAATAGCCTTGGCTTCCTCCGGGAGATGTTCCCAGGGATCGCCGTTGTCGTCGAATACGTAGGTTCGAGGTAGTCTTACCACGCCTGTTCCTGAGAGTTAGTCACTGCTTAGTCCGGTATGGCTGCCAACTGGCGGTACAGCGTGTCCAGCGCAGTCAGCGCGCTGTCCCCGGTCAGCGTTGCCAGCACAAAGCGGTCGGGTCGCACCAGCAACAGTGAATCTGTGTTTTCACCCATGAATGCGTTCAACGCCGGGTCCAGTGGGGCTTCCCTGGGGCTCAGGGCCTGCCACAGTGGATGCTCGCGCCATGCCTCCGGCACCTCGTAGCCCAGTCCGTTGAGGGCGATGAACCCGTCGCCAAGAACGTCGTCGAGTAGGGCGGATTCGCCCTCGACCATAACCTCCGGCTGCGGCAGCAGGCGGCCGGCCTGCTCGTCAGATGCGATCCAGCCGCGCTTGAGTCGCACGTCGAAGAACGGGGCTATGATGTCACGCCCGAAAGCGGCTGCCTGCTTCGGGTCCTTGTTCAATTCAGCGAACACGGCATCCCGCTCAGCCGCAGCCTGCGGGTCGGTCGGCTGTATCTGGTCGCCCAGCATGACTGCGAGGTCGATGACCTCCTTCGCGGCGTCGTGGCGCTCCAGGTCGTAGCTGTCCAGCAGTGACATCGGCAGCTGACCCCGAAGGGTGGCGGCGAGTTTCCATGACAGATTGCGCGCATCCCGGACGCCGGCGTTCAGGCCCTGGCCGGCGAAGGGCGGGGTCATATGGGCAGCATCACCGGCGAGAAACACACGGCCCTCTCGAAAGCGTTCGGCTACCACCGCGCTGAAGCCGTAAACGCATTTGCGATAGACGTCGACCTGTTCCGGGTCGGTGTGCGGTGCCAGCAGGTCCTTGATCCGCTGCGTGGCGAGCATGTCGCCGTCGGTCTCGCCGTCCCGCAACATCCACTCCCAGCGGCGCTCTCCGTCCGGGCGTAGCAAGGTCATGGCCGGGCGGGCGGGGTCGCAGAAAAAGCGGCATTGTGGTTCGCCGCTCAGCACCTTGTCGACCGTGTCGATCACCAGCCATTTCTGTGGCAGCCGGTCGCCGGCCATGGCGATCCCGAGGGCCTGACGGACGCTGGAGCGGCCACCGTCACAGGCGACCATGAATTCCGCCTCGACTTCCACGGGGTCCTCTTCCGCGGTTTGAACGACAGCCTTCACAGCATCGTCCGACTGCTCAAACTCCAGCAGGGATGTGCTGTGCCGCACATCGATGCAGTCGAAACGGGCCAGCCCCGCCAGCAGTTGCCGCTCCAGGGTAGGCTGGTCGAAGCTGTTCTGCAGGCAGAACCCATAGGGCCTGGGCGTGAGGTCGGTCTGGAACAGTCGCTCGCCGTCGCCGTTCACGTAGTCCGCGACCAGGCCCTGCTTGAGTGTCGGCAGCACGGTTTCAGTCAGCCCCACAGCCTGGAGCGTGCGCAGCGATTCTCCGTCGATGGCAATAGCGCGCGGTTCCGGCACACAACCGGGGTTGCGCTCGATGATCAGCGTGCCGATGCCCTCGCAGCCTAGCAGGTTGGCCAGGGCCATACCGGTCGGACCTGCACCGACGATGAGCACCCGGGGTTTCAGCGAAGCAGTCATGATAAATCCTCCCGAACGATGGTGTTGCGCTGGCTGCCAAGATCCAGGTGACCGTCAGCGGTGCGGCGCCAGAGCGACATTTCGTCGCCATATGCAGTCAATCCGGCAGGCTCGTGCTGCGCATCGCAGAGCCCAGCAGCTTCAACTCCCTGAATCCAAACGAAGAGCGTCCGAACAGGTTTCCCAGCAGTAGTTTCAGTTCGTGCCATCCCAGGCGCGGCCTCAGGAACGCGCTGGGCACAGGCGGCCCCCAGGCTGCCAGCCCGGCTGCCGACATCGCGTGGTAGCGGGTCGGCATTGCGGCATCGAACAGGTCGCCATCGGCGAAGTGCTCGAACTTGCGGCCATCGGGGCCGAACCAATAGTCGAAGATCTGGCTGCCGAGAATGTGGCGGCCGATGCCCCAGGCTCTGCGGAAACCCTGGTCCTTGAGTACCTCTGCGCCCATGCCGACGGCGTCCAGGTCTGGCACTTCGAAGGCAGCGTGCTCGAAATCGAGGAAGGGCAGCCTGCCGACGACAAACGTATGGTGATCGGCGGGGTCGTCTCCCCGGTCGCAGCGCATAAAGGCAACCGCCGGGCGTCCGTCGGGTAACGCCTGGACGTCGGAGGGAATCAGGCCAAACGTGTCGATGTAGAAGCGCGCGGTCGGCTCCCACTCGGGTGTGCCCAGTACCATATGACCCAGTCGTAGTACGCGCGACGGGTTGCGCGCCGGGCGAATCGGCGCATTCACCCGCGGGCGATCACAGCCGCGATTGACCAGCCCGGGCGAGCCGCAATCCGGTAGCGCGCGCCAGTCGTCGAAAACCGCCACCTTCACGGTCACGCCGTTCGGGTCGCTCAGTGTCACCCCGGTCGGCGCACCGGGCAGTGCCAGAGGGCCAGGCAGGGTCGCGCCGGCGTCCTTGTGCAGTGCGTTCAGCTCCTCGTGGGAGCGCACGGCGAACGTCGGACCGACGAACATGGCTTTGCCTGCCGGTCGGTACACGAGGCAGACGGGGGCGCCGGCTTCAGCCGAGAACAGCAGGTTCCCCTGTTCATCGCGGGATCCGCTGAGCCCGAAGTCCGTGAAAAAGCGCCAGGCCCTGTCGGTGTCCGGGCCGGCGAATTCGATGATGGCGAGATCGTGCACCTTGACCGTTGGGTCGACAGCGCGCTCAACAGCGCGCATAGGGACTGCCGGAATCTGGATGTATACCGGGTTGGTCCATGTCCGAATCCTCTTAAACTTGTCATGTGACGAAAATAGTAATTGTATTTTTGTCATATGACAAGTATTATTTTTTGCGACCCAGTCAGGAGCACCCGCATGTCGATGCACAACAGCGCGCCCGCAGAGCGGCGCCGCCAGCAACGAGCCGTGGACACCCGCAATGCGCTTCTCGATACCGCGATAGGCGTATTCAGCCTCTCCGGATTTGAGGGTATATCCGTGCGCCAGCTGGAGGAACGGGCAGGTGTGAAGCGCGGCCTTGTGGCCTACCACTTTGGCGACAAAGATGAGCTCTGGCGCAAAGCGGTTGATCGCCTTTTCGACGCCCTTGAGAAGGACTTCCTAGGCAAGGTGGAACCGTTGGTCGAGGTTGCACCGCTGGAAGCGGCGCGTGGGATAGTCCGTGCATTCGTGCGCTACAGTGCGGCGCATCCTGAATTGAACCGGCTGATGATGCAGGAATCTGTGGCGGCCTCGTGGCGTGTCGAATATATCGTCGACCAGCACATTCGCCCGCTGATGAAGAACCTTGCAGCCGTGATGCCGCAAGCGGCGGAACTCGTCTGGGGTCGTTCCGACCCGCATCGTTACTACCTGTTCATCGGCGCCAGCGCTTTTGTCTTCTCCGCCGGGGAGGAATGCCGGCGCCTTTTCGGCTGCTCGCCGCAAGATGCCGACTTCGTCGAACGACAGGCGGAGATGGTGGTGTCGCTATTGCTACCGGCAGGGAACGCGGCCGGAGGGCACCTCTGAATAATGGCAATCGCGCTCAGCGGAGCTCTTAAGCGTCCAGAGCAGGGGGGCGGCCCACCGCGCGCGTCGCGCAGGTAATGGCCGTAGCCCTTGGCAAGCGGGCCTAGAACAGCATGCGCGATTTGACCCGCTCATAGAGTTCCCGGGCCACTTCGCCAACGGACCTCTGGTCGATGTCGATGCTCTTGTTGGCCCAGCGCATATTCTTGTTGCTGATGCTGTTTACGAGCAATTTGACGGTGTCTACCACCTGGGGATTCTGGCCGGCATCGGGCGACAGCAGGAAGATCGCATCATAGGGTGGAAAAGCGGCCTTTGGGTCGTCCAGTACCAGCAGATCAAACGCCAGGATCTGTCCGTCGGTTGTGTAAGCCGTCACCACGTCCACCTGGCCTCCGGCAATGGCGTCATACATCAGCCGCGAATTCATATTGCGGCGCTGCTGGAATTGCAGATCGTAGGCCTCCAGTACAAGCTTGCCTTCAGCCCGGCCGAAAAAGTCGAAATCTCCGGCGATCCTGAGATCCGGCGCGTGTCTGCTCAGATCGACGATGGAGCGGATTCCGAGCTCATCGGCACGGTCGCGACGCATCGCAAAGGCATAGGCGTTCTCAAAGCCGACTCTGCCCACGCTGACGATGCCATGTTGTTTCAGGAGATAGTCGCTGACTTCGATCAGGGTTTGCTGCGGCAGTTCCGTTTCCTGGCGCTTCATGACTGTGGCCCAGACCGTGCCCGAGTAATCCACGTACAGATCGATGGAACCGGTGCGGGTGGCATCAAACAGCACTTTGCTGCCCATGCCAGTACTCAATTCCACCTCTGCGCCTTGCGCGCGCAGATGAATGGCGAGCAGGTTCGAAAGCAGATAGCTTTCCGTGAAGTTTTTGCCCCCGACCCTGAGGCGCATGCCGACCAGGGGCCTGCCTTCAACGGGCACGCCGGCATCTACCTCATCCCTGTTGATTTCGGCGATGGTGGACGTATCCGACTGGCGCATCAGCGTGCTGGTCAGGGGCACCGCCATGCCCGCGATAAAGATTGCTGCCGTGACGGCAGCCAGCACCAGGGTTTTGCGTGTGCGACGGGCTTCGACTGATTCCTGAATCGCCCCGATCAGTTTGTAGAGCAGGAGCGCCACGGCCATCGCCACGAGGCAGCCGAACAATGTGACCGCATCGTTACGGGTATTGAGCCCCATGAAGATGTAGTAGCCGAGGCTGTCTGCGCCTACGGGAGTGGCAAGGGTGGCAGTGCCGAAAACCCAGATGGTGGCGACCTTGATCCCGGCAATGATGACCGGGGACGCCAACGGCAGTTGCACCTTGAAAAGCAGCTGGCGAGCCGTCATGCCCATGCCACGGGCCGCTTCCACCAGGTCCTTGTCCACGCCCTGGATGCCGGTGACCGTATTTTGCAGTATGGGCAGCATGGAATAGAGCGTCAGCGCGATCAGTGCCGGAACGATGCCGATCAAGCCGCCGAGCAGTGGGACCATCAGGGCAAGTAAGGCCAGGGAAGGCACCGTTTGGACCCCGCCAACCACCCCCATCACCATCTGCTCGCGGCGGCTTGATCGGGTGATCCAGATACCCAGGGGCACCGATAGCATGATGCCGAACGTAAGAGCGAGCCCGCTCAGCAGCAGATGGCCGCCGAGATACTGGGGCAATGTCTCGAGTTGGGCAAGAAAGGTTTCCATGGGCGGGTCCGGGCCAGATTGGCATTACTGCCAGGCATTGATGTATCAATGGATGAGTCGTTCCAGGGCGGCGGCCTGCCGCCTGGGGGTCGCCGTCAGGTCGCGCACGAAGTCCGATGCGGGTTCGGCCATCACCTGCGCGGGCGTGCCGATCTGGATGACCTCACCGGCATCCATGATCACGATACGATCTGCCAGCAGCAACGCTTCCGTCATATCGTGGGTCACCATCACGGCGGTAAATCCCAGCCGCCTCTGCAATTGATGCAACTCCGTTTGCAAGGTGTCCCGGGTTATGGGGTCGAGTGCGCCAAACGGCTCGTCGAGCAGCATCACCCGCGGCTCTGCCGCCAGTGCCCGGGCGAACCCAACACGCTGACGCTGGCCGCCGGAGAGCTCCGACGGCAGGCGATGGGCAAACTCTCGATGAGGAAGATGGATCAGGTCCAGGAGTTCATTACCCCGCGCTTCCAGCTTGTCTGCCGGCCAGCCCAGAAGCTGGGGTACAAGCGCCACATTTTCGCCTACCGTCATATGGGGCAGCAGGCCGACGGCCTGGATCACATAGCCGATGGATCGCCGCAGGGTGATAGGGTCCTGGTCGAGCACATTTTTATCGCCTACGAATATCCTGCCAGCGGTGGGCTCGATCAGGCGATTGATCATTTTCAGGGTGGTGGTCTTGCCGCAGCCGCTGGTGCCGAGCAGTACACAAAATTCACCCCCCTCGATGGTGAGGTTGAGATTGTTAACCGCGGGCCGTTCGCCGCCATAGCTTTTGGTGACGGCATCCAGCTGGATGCGATAGGCCCCGGCCCTCTCTTGCAACTTCATGGTGATAACTTTCAATCCATAACCCGTCAGGTGACCGGTGGTAACATAGATCGCGGTGGGGAACAAATAATAATCGCGGTCGTCAGCTGGTCTTCGGATCGATACGAGTTGGCCAACATAACGACGAGGCGAACAGCGGAGCTGACGCCCCCGGGGCTTTGCCGACGCCAGTGATTGCATCGACCGCAGCCCGCAGGCGTCGGCGATTCCGCCACTTGCGGGGTGACCGCGGTCTTCAATTTTTGATAACGTTCCCGGTTGTGAGCGGCGGGCTGATTCGCAAAACCCCGACGCTATTTTGAATGCCCGGATGCCGCCGGAGTGGGGCTATGAAATATTTTGCATACGGCTCTAATATGTCCCTGGCCCGACTGAGGGCGCGGGCACCGCGCTCGCTGCCGTCGGCGTACGTTCAGCGCAAGATCAGCTCGGTCGCGTCCGTGCAGGATATTGATCGGCTGAGAGATGCAAGCCAGCGCGCGATTCACATCGATGCGCTTCAGGAATGGCGAGAAGCGGCACGGTAGACCAGGCCTTAACCTCCCGCAAAGTAGGATGCACCCAGGAAAGCCAGCAGCCCGAGCGGGTAAACGACACCCACGTTGGACATGTTCGAACCGGTCAGGTTGTCCAGTGATTCCTGTGTGTCCTCCAGGCTGCGAAGGTTGCCCTCGCGTCGCGCGGTTGCGTAGATGGCAAAAAAGGTGACCATTTCCGGAATGCTGGTGGCAAAGCCGAGGAGCCATCCGGCGAGGGCCGGGTGAACGCCCAGGTGTTCAACGACATCAGCCGTGGCATTCCCCAGGAATATGCCTGCAATGGTGATGCCGATAACAGCAGCAAGCCCCAGGATGATACCGAAGGGCAGGCTGCCGACGGCTTCCCGCGCGGTTGTTTCGACTGAGGCGGAGCGATTGACTTGCCTGTCGACCAGTTGGTAGATGATAAAAAAACAGAACAGCGCAGGCACCAGGTACCACTGCGTATCCATCTCGAAACGCATCAGAAAGATGGGTACGACGATAGCCAGTGCCGCAAACGCGACTTCGTCCAGGAAGCGCATGTTCATCAGGTCGTTGAACTGCCTGTAGAAGAGCACCGCGAGCAGCATGAGTAACGAGTTTATGATGTTGGAGCTGGCAATGTTCCAAAGCCCGGCCTCCCAAACGCCGGCAAGTCCCGCGGATACGAGGCACACGAGTTCCGGCACCGAGGTGGCGTAGCCGGTAACCTGGCCTCGGATCTTCGGGCTCCAGTTGAGCGCGTTGGCGATACTGTCGATCGCCCGCAACAAGCCGAGTTTGACGCAAAGGATAATAACGGCAGCGGAGAGCAGCATGTACACGACTGACATTGTTCTGCTCTCCTTGAGCGGCTAGTGCGAGGGAGTATTGTCTTCGCTTAACGGGCCGGTTGATGGCGAGCGGTTGCAGTTGGCGAAATCACCCTCCGACGCCGCGCGCCTGACTGGGAGCCTGCTGATTCAGGGTGCCGGCAGAGGATAGACCTTACGACCGGCAAAATAGGTGCTCAATACCCGGGTCTCGCCTATCTCTTCTGCGGGACTATCAAAAAGATTACGGTCGAGAATAATAAAATCTGCCGACTTTCCACTGGCAATGGAGCCGGTTACATCTTCGGCTGCCAATGCTCTCGCACCATCGAGGGTGTAAAGCTTCAATACCTCCTCAAGGGTCAGCGCCTGATCAGCCGCCAGTACGCCCGGGTGATTGCCGAACGGGTCGCGGCGCGTAATCAGCGCCTCCATGCTCGGCCAGGGGTTCATATCGGGAACCGCCGACGGCCAGTCGGAGCCGGCCAGCATCGGCGCGCCCACAGCAAGCAGTTCTCGCGCGGGCCAGATTCGCGCAACGCGTTCTTTGCCTACAGCATCCACAATCGAATCGGTGATCGGTGAAGGCCACCAGATGTAGGGAGTGAAACCGGCGACGGCGTTGAGTTCGGCAAAGCGGGGTATATCCTCTGGGCTGATAAACTCTGTATGCGACAGTTCGTGTCGCAGGCCGCTGTTGCCGTTGGCCTTGCGCGCGGCTTCAATGGCGTCCAGCGCCACTCGCACCGAGCGGTCGCCGGCGGCATGGATTTTTACCGTAAAACCCAGCGCATCAAGCTGAGTTACCGCATCCCGCAGCGGTCCGGTTTCAACGTGCAGGGAACCCGATACCAGCTCACCGCCCTCCTGCTCGGGCAAATAGGGCTCCAGCATGGCCGCTGTGCGCGATGCGGTGGGGACGCCATCGAGAAATATCTTCGTCGCGCTGGTGTTGATGAGTGGGGTTCTGTACTTATCCCTTATCCGTTGCAGCCACTCGATGTCGAGATCGAAGTCGCTATCATCGGACGACTTGATCAACGATGCGGTGACTCGCAGCGACAGTTCCCCGGCCTGATCCAGCGCATGGAACCCGGCGACCTCGGGCTCTTCGGCGCTGGCATCCTTGACCCCGGTGATGCCAAAACTGTTGGCAGAGTTCACCGCGAACCTGGCTCCTTCGCGATACTGCTCGGCCGTGTAGGGAGGGACCACTTTTTTGGCGGCAGTGAAGGCTTCCAGTAGCAATCCGGTCAGTTCGCCGGTTTCAGGATCACGGCTGTAGCTGCCGCCGCGCGGATCGGGAGAACTGCTGTTCAGGCCCATCAGTGCTAGCGCCTTGCTGTTCACCCACAGGTTGTGGCCTGAGTCGTCGCGCAGTAATACGGCTTTTCCGTCCGAAACCTGATCGAGAAATTTGGCCGGAGACGGAATCTTGTTGTCGACAAAGAAGTTGCTGGTCCACTGTCCGCCCTGAATCCATTCAGCCTGAGGATTCTTCTCAACACATTCCTTGATAGCTTCCAGGACCTGCTTCGGGGAGGACGAGAACGGGAAATTGCACTGGTAGAGCTGCTTCAAAGAACCCCAGACCGGGTGCGAGTGGCCGTCATTGATGCCTGGCATGACCATGCGCCCCCTGGCGTCCACCACCTGGGTGCGCTCAGTCTTGAGTTGCGCGATCTCTTCGCTACGTCCAACCCGGGTTATGACCCCGTCTGTCACTGCGAAGGCTTCTGCCCACGGGGCTTTCTGTTCGGAGGTGTAGACCCGGCCATTGAGCAAAATAAGGTCCGGCCCCGCAATATCCGCCTGAAGATCAGGCGCAGCGGCTGCCAATCCTCCGATAGAGAGCAGGACTAACAGGGTTCCCAGGGTTTTGTGCCACACAGTTCTTACCTCCAAAAAAGTAGTGATGCTGTCACACAGCCGTCAAACGTTGCCCGCGGCCCTTGCCTGACCCGTATCGATGCGACGGCTCGGTCGTCGTTACCCGGTACAGCTTAATCCAGCTGCTCCTTGAATTGATAGAAGCAGTACAAACCAATAGGGCCGACGGCTGGCGGCACGGGTGCCGGAAACAGTTCGCACATGGGCCCCCCCCGAAACGCCCGAAGGGTGACTGGCGCTCACTCCCAATCCTAGCACCTCTGGCAGCGACCGCCATGCCTGCCCGGCGCAACGGCCCGATCAGGGAGGTGGTTCGCGTAAACCCGTAAAAAGTCTGTCCGAGATCAAACCATCCCGGCCCATGGCCGGCTAGACTGGGCCCATGGTGTGCTGGTCGACGAAACAGCTGGACGCGTTTCTACAGCTCCTCAGGGATGAGTCTTTCAACATTATCGGCCCCGTGGTCAGGGACGATGCCGTCGTCTACGATCATCTTGAAAGCCTGCCTGTGGGCGTCGGGGATACCCAGGAGGCAGGGCACTATCGCCTGACTCGGCGCGGGGACCGGGCGCGCTTCGGCTTTAACCTGGGCCCCTCAACCTGGAAGCAGTACCTGTTCCCGCCCGCAGAAACGCTGTTCACCGTGCGGGACAACGTGATCGCCTCGACGCGAGTAGTTGCAATGCCGACCGCGTTAATTGGTGTGCGCGCCTGCGAGCTGGCGGCGATACAGGTGCAGGATCGGGTATTCCTGGACGGCCAGTACCGCGAGCCACGCTACGCGAAGCGTCGGGAGCAGCTTTTTATCGTCGCTGTCAACTGCTCCCAGGCTGCCGCGACCTGTTTTTGCACTGCTAGCCATGATGGTCCATCGGTCGGCCCGGGGGCGGACCTGGTGCTCACCGAGGTGAACCCGGAGCAGCCCTGGTATCTTGTGGATGCCCGGACAGAGGCAGCCAGGGCGATGGCCGACAGGATAGGCGGCGATGCGGCCACCAGTGAGCAGCAGCACCGGGCGGCGGCCGTGGTCGACGCAGCCGCTGCTCAAATGCACCGGCAACTGCCGCGCGCAGGACTGCGGGGCGCGCTGTTAGATGCTCTCGAACATCCGCACTGGGACGATGTCGCCGACCGCTGCCTCGCCTGCGGGAACTGTACCCAGGTGTGTCCTACCTGTTTTTGCTCGACCACAGCTGAACGTACAGATCTAACCACCGGCGAGGTATCGCACAGCAGGCTCTGGGATTCGTGCTTTACCGAGATGCATTCATACACCACCGGTGGTGCCATTCACCACGCAATACGCGCCAGGTACCGGCAATGGCTTACCCACAAGCTGGCAAGCTGGGAGGACCAGTACGGGACCTCGGGCTGCACGGGTTGTGGCCGGTGTATCAGCTGGTGCCCGGTCGGGATCGACATTACCGAGGAAGCCGCCATTTTGAGGAGGCCGCCATGAAAGACATCGCACAGGAGCTCAACGACCACCCGTTCTTTGCTTCGCTCGCTCCCGATATCCTGGCATTTATTGCCGGCTGCGGTCTCAACGCTGTTTACAGGCCTGACGAGCTGCTCGCGCGCGAGGGTGATCCCGCCAACGAGTTCTTCGTCATCCGCAAAGGCAGGGTGGCGTTGGAGACGCATTCCAGCGAGCGCGGCACATTGCGGTTTGAAACGCTGGATACCGGCGATCTGCTGGGGTGGTCATTCCTGGTGCCGCCTTACCGTTGGCCGGTGACGGCGAGAGCGATGCAGACGGTGCACGCGATACGCATGGACGGGGCATGCGTGCGTGAGAAGTGTCAGCAAGACACGGCCCTTGGCTACGAAATGATGACGCGATTCGCGGTGCTGATTGCCCGGCGCCTGGATGCCACGCGTCTGCAGTTGTTCGATCTCTACGGGGAGCGCGAGCTGTGAATCATCCGCTGGAGCCCGTCTTGTGTGATATCAACAGCCGGCAGGAAAACTCGCCGGATGTGTTCACGCTGGATATCGAGCCGCCGCGCGGCTACGCGGGCTTCGAGGCCGGGCAGTTCAATATGCTGTATGTGCCGGGCATCGGCGAGGCGGCGATATCGATCAGCGGTGACGCGAACGACAGCTACCGCCTGGTACACACGATTCGTGCGGTCGGGGATGTCACCCGCAGCCTGCACCGGATGGACGGACAATCCCGGGTCGGTGTGCGGGGGCCGTTCGGAAAGCCCTGGCCGATTGGCGAGGCCCGGGGTAAGGACGTGGTTATCGTGGCGGGCGGTATCGGTATGGCGCCTCTGCGGCCATTGATCTATGCGCTGCTCGACAGGCGTGACGACTTCGGCAGGATCAATATCGTCTACGGTGCGCGCACGCCGAGGACATTCTCTACGCCGATGAGCTGATGCGTTGGCATCTCGAAGATCGCGTGAGTGTCACGGTGACGGTCGATGTTGCCAGCGCGAGCTGGCGGGGGGATGTGGGCGTGGTCGACACGGTTCCTGGAGCGGTTGGAGCTGAACCCTGAAAACACCGTCGCGATGGTGTGCGGGCCGGAGATCATGATGCGTTTCACTGCCAGCGAACTGCTGATGAAGGGTGTACCCGTGGAGCAGGTGTTCGTGGCGATAGAGCGCAACATGAAATGCGGCACCGCCTTCTGCGGTCACTGCCAGCTCGGGCCTTACTTCGTCTGCCGCGATGGGCCTGTGTTTCGTTACCGGGACGTAGAGCCCTTTATGACCGTCAAGCAGTTTTAGCCATGGGAAGACCGACTCTCGCTGTCTTCAAGTTCGCCTCCTGCGACGGCTGCCAGCTCAGCCTGCTCGACTGCGAGGACGAACTGCTGCAGGTCGCGCGGCTCGTGGATATTGTCAATTTTCCCGAGGCGTCCCGCCGTATGCTGCCCGGGCCCTACGATATTGCCCTGGTGGAGGGTTCGATTACGACCGAGCACGACCGGGAGCGTATCCAGGAAATCAGGGAGGCGTCAGGTTACGTGATCTGCATCGGCGCCTGCGCGACAGCGGGAGGAATACAGGCGCTGCGTAATTTCGCCGACATCGACCAGTACACCCGCCAGGTCTACCCGCAGCCGGCGTACATCGACACGCTGGCCACCTCCACCGCGATCGCCGACCATATCGACGTTGATTACGAGCTGCATGGCTGCCCGATCGACAAGCACCAGTTGTTGTCGGTGCTGTTGGCATTCGCCAACGGGCGGCGACCTCGCCTCAGCCGCGACAGTGTATGTATGGAATGCAAGTCCGCTGGCAACGTTTGCGTTATCGTCGCCAGGGGCGAGCCCTGCCTGGGACCGATCACCCATGCCGGCTGCGGCGCCCTCTGTCCGGCCTGGAATCGTGGCTGCTATGGCTGTTTCGGTGTCAAGGAACAGCCGCAGGCAGAGGCGCTATTCAGTCACCTGCGTGACGCCCATGGCCTGAGCAGTCGCCAGGTTCGCCTTGCGGCGCAGAGCTTCAACGCGAATGCACCCGCTCTGCAGATTATCGCCAGGGACGCCGACGGCATTCGCCGGAGTGAACCGGGGGAGGGTTCATAGGTGCCTGATCGAGAGATTCCCGTCAGAGCCGGCATCAAGAGCCGACGTGTCAAGGTGGACTATCTGGCTCGTGTCGAGGGGGAGGGGGCACTCAGCATCGAGGTCCGGGACGGCGAACTCACCGAGCTCAAGCTGAAGATATTCGAGCCGCCGCGCTTTTTCGAAGCGATTCTGCAGGGTCGTGACTTTCATGAAGCGCCTGACATCACGGCCAGAATCTGCGGTATCTGCCCCGCTGCCTACATGATGAGCGCAGTGCATGCCATGGAGGATGCGCTGGGGGTGGAGGTCACCCGGAGCATCCGCCAGCTCCGCCGCCTGCTCTACTGCGGTGAGTGGATAGAAAGCCATGTGCTGCACATGTACATGTTGCACGCTCCCGACTTCCTGGGCTTCGATGATGCCATTGCAATGGCCAAGGTTCATGGGGATATCGTCAACCGCGGCCTGCAGATGAAACGGGCGGGTAATTCCCTGATCAGCGCGTTGGGGGGCAGGGAAATTCATCCCGTCAACGTCAGGGTTGGTGGGTTTTACAAGTTTCCTGAAAAATCCTCACTGCTAGCCCTGCTCGATAGCCTGCGCGAAGCTCGCGACGGTGCCAGGGAAACGGTGGAATGGATCTCCTCTTTCCAGTTTCCGGCGCTCTGTCGGGATTATGAGTTCGTGTCATTGCACGACCCTCGGGAGTACCCGATGAATGCCGGGCGCATCGTCTCCAGCCGCGGGCTGGATATTGCTCCCCAGGCCTATCCGGCGCATTTTGAGGAGCTGCACCTGCGATACAGCAACGCACTGCACTCCGTGCGTAAGGACAGCCGCACCGCTTTCTGTGTGGGGCCGCTCGCGAGGTATAACCTGTGCCGGGATCAGTTGTCAGACGCGACCCGGGCGCTGGCGGATGAGCACGGCCTGCTTCGCGACATCAACAACCCGTTCGAAAGCATTCTCGTGCGCGCGCTGGAAACCTTTTACGCCTTCGATGAAGCCATACGCCTGATCGAAGACTGGCAGCCCGATGGGCCGCCGTGTGTGGAACTGCCGGTGAGGGCGGCGAGTGGTGCGGCGGTGACGGAGGCGCCCCGTGGGCTTCTTTTCCACCAGTACACGATCGATGAACGGGGCGCAATCGAGCAGGCGAACATTGTGCCGCCTACCTCCCAGAACCTGTCGGTGATCGAGGAGGACCTCCGCGACCTGGTACAGGCAAACCTCGATTTGCCACAGGACGAACTGACCTGGCAGTGTGAGCAGGCGATCAGGAATCACGATCCGTGCATCTCCTGCGCGACGCACTTCCTGAAGCTTGAGATCAATCGTGAGTAGCCCAACTGTCTCACCGAGAATGAGAATTATCGGCGTGGGCAACACGCTGCGCAGGGACGATGGCGTGGGTATCGCGGTGGTCGAGGTGCTGCGGACGCGCTGCGGTGACGCTGCGCTGCCGGGCTGCGAGTTCCTCACCTCCGACGGTGAAATCGCGGGTCTGGTTGAGACCCTGTCCCGAACGTCTGAGGTGATTTTCATCGACGCGGTCCATGCGCCTGATGCCCGTCGTGCCGGTCAGCTGCTCTGGTTCGACCGTGCCCTCAATGGACTCGATGGCGCAACCAACGCCAGCTCGCACGGCCTGGGTGTCGTCGAGGCAGTGAGGCTGGCGGCGGCACTGGGTCATCGGCCGGACCACCTGAGTGTTTGTGGGGTTGTCGGCAGGGACTTCTCTCATGGCATGGGACTCAGCCCGCCGGTGGCGCTCGCCGCAGACGCACTCTGCGAATCGCTTTGGGGCCACATTTGTTCACCCGATCTAGCGGGAAACCCGGACGCACCGGGCCCACCCGGGACCGTTGCGACAGCGAACCCCTCGAGCCGGGGCCGGCCATGACCGCACCCCGCCGGTGCTCGCCGAATCGTTGCCCCCTGCAACGTCGATCCCGTTGATTTAATCGTGGACGCCTCGGCCTTCTTCCTGCAGCTCGCCATCATCCTGGTATCGGCCCGTGTGGCTGCCGAGGTGGCCACCCGGCTGGGCGCGCCGGGTGTCATTGGCGAACTCGTAGCCGGCATCATTCTGGGGCCGAGCCTGCTGGGTATTGTGGAGCCCACGGAAGTCATCCGGCTACTGGCTGAAATAGGCATCATCCTGCTGCTGTTCGAAGTCGGGCTGGAGACCGACATCCGGCGCCTGAGCCATTCGGGCGGCGAGTCGGTGGTGGCGGCTCTGGGAGGCTTCATCGTTCCCTTTGTGCTGGGTTACCTGCTGTGTCGCTATGTGTTCGGCCAGGACTTACTGCTGTCCCTCTTCATCGGTGGCGCGCTGACAGCCACCAGTATCGGGGTTACCGTGCGCATACTCAGGGACGTTGGCCGCCAGGACAGCCGCGAAGGCCAGGTGGTTCTGGGAGCTGCAGTGATCGATGATGTTCTCGGCGTATTACTGTTGGCTCTGCTCTACGAGTTCTCCCGGTCAGGCGACTTGAGCTTTGCCAACGTGGGCCGACTGGCCGCCTTCGTGGGGCTGTTCTTCGTCATTGCGCCCAT
The DNA here is from genome assembly GCA_963753815.1 of uncultured Gammaproteobacteria bacterium. Taxonomy (GTDB): domain Bacteria; phylum Pseudomonadota; class Gammaproteobacteria; order Pseudomonadales; family Halieaceae; genus CAVWDU01. The sequence continues at coordinate 141,227 of CAVWDU010000002.1, read as the reverse complement.
CGCAGCCAAGCTGATCTCGACGGTTATCGGGCACTACAGTCGGCTCACGGAAATGCCAGGGCTGGTCGCTACCGTGATCGTCTCGCTGGTCCTGTTCTTCGCCTGGATGGCCCATGCGGTTGGAGCCCCCGAACTGTTGGGCGGCTTCGCCGCAGGCCTCGCCCTGTCGCGTCGGTTTTTCCTGCCCTTTGGCGCCGCGCTTGCCCGTAACGAGCACTTTGCCGAAGAGATCGAGCGTGACATGAAGCCCATCGCGCAGCTGTTTACACCGATTTTCTTCGTCACGGTCGGTCTGTCTCTGGATCTGCACCAGGTGGACTGGGGTTCCGGCTTTGTCTGGCTTTTTTCGATTTCCCTGGCGGTGGTCGCCATCGCGGGCAAGGTTGCCGGTGGCTATCTGCTGTTCAAGGAACACTGGTTGATGCGCAGCGCTATCGGTCTGGCGATGGTGCCGAGAGGGGAGGTGGGCCTGATCTTCGCGGAGCTGGGTCGCACTGCCGGTGTATTCGACGATGCCACCTATGCCGCGATGATCCTGGTCATCGCCTACACCACATTGTTCTCGCCGTTCTGGATCAAGCTGTTCTATCGACTGTACGGAGACCGCCCGGAACTGCGGATGTCGCCGGAGTCGCACGTGGAACCGCATTGATACTTGCGTCTGGCACGCTTTACGGTTACGTGCTGGGGTGTAACACGAGACCCCGGGCGAATGAACTGCATGATATATGCGGCCCTGATCCCTCTACAGCCTGCTATCGATCTTCCGAGGTATGCCACACCCGGACGATAAACACCTCATCGTCAGTGAGGCGGTATCGGATAACATAAGCGCGTGCACCGAATTTGATGATCAGTTCGCGGAACTCGGGTTCCGGTTCCCAGGGCCTTCCCTGTTCGGGAAACTCTGCCAGGGATTCTGTCGATTGGATCAATTTGTCGACTGCGCGGGCGGCCGCAGAGGGACTATGTGGCTCGATAAAAGCATGGAGTCTTTTCAGATCCTCAAGCGCGTCGGGGAGCCATCGAACGTGGGCCATCAGGTGGATTCAGACGCGGAGGGACGCAGACTGTCGGCCCACGCTTTGATCTCTTCATGATCAATGGTTTCACCGGTCAATTCGTACTTTTCCCAGCGGGATCTAACGAGTTGCCTTTCCGCTTCCAGGGCTTCTTCAGTTTCGAGAAAACGCTCTATTGCTGTTCTCATCAGGTAATGAGGTGTTCTATCGCGGGCCTCGCTCAACATTTCCAAGCGGCGCTTGATGTCCTCGCTAAGGCGCACGCCCACTGTTGCTTTGGCCATTGTATAGTCTCCAAAATCCAATAGTCCCACAAAGTATAACAATGTTGTTCTTTTGTTCAACTTAACGCTATATGGGTGCCAGCCGGGTAGTTTTCCTACTGCTTTCTATTCCTGGTAGTTGCTGGACCGGTGTGCCACCCGTATCACCAAGCCAATAAGTGCGTTATCAACGATCTCTTAAACGATTCGGTACACCCCTGGCGCACGCGAAAGTAACGACTTCCGGAAATTTTTTTGCGCCTGTTGGGCGGGGGTCCTCCGCCAGCAATTCTATTTTTTGGAGGATTTTCTTGATGTCATTCTTCGGGAATTTCCGCAGTCCTTTGGCAACAGAATTCTTGAACTGAATTCTTTATCTGGTCATGTTCTTTCAGATCCTTGAGCAGTGCATCGTAGGTGATTACACGCTCGGCCACCCGGTCCTCTATCACCTCGAGATCCTCCTGGTCTTCCTGCATTAAGGCACCTCTGAACAATGGCAATGCGCTCAGGCTTTCAGGCAGATTCGCAATCAAGGCGCCGCTTTGAAGGCAGGCTGGTTGCCTGTCGAAAAGAGGCAACGCCGACTGCGGGTTTGCCTGAAAGCCCCGTAGGGCGGGCCCTGAAACGTCCAGAGCAAGGGGGCGGCCATCCGTTTGCGTCGCTTGCTAAGGACTATGGCCATTACCTGCGCGACGCGCCTTGCTCTCAACGTTTCAGAGCTCCGCTGAGCGCGATTGCCATTATTCAGAGGTGCCTTAAAAGGCGAACTGCCTCGTCCACAAGCTCAGACGGTGAAGAATTGATTGAGGCGGCCTTCATTTTCAGAGCCTGGTGGATATCGGGATCAAAGTAGACAGTAGAGCGCTTGGACAGGTTTTTCATCGCAAAGCCTTTTGAACGTTATAGCGTTAAAACGTTATAGCATTCCAGCACGCCATGCCGAGTTGGTGATCGGGCTGTTGCGCAAGGAGCCGGTGACCTTGCGCGGTCAGCAGGTGTCCCCGCCTGGCCTTCTGCTGGCGCTGATAGCCAGGGCGGAGAACGCCGCCGACAAGCCCAATGTCGTGCAGATCCTCATGGACAACGACGGCCGGGTAGAACCCGGGGTTTACGGCGGCGGCGAGCTGCGCGGTGCGTCTTCACCGCAAAGTCCACTTCCACATACTGTTCCTCGATGGGGTGTTTATCGAGCACCCCGATCTTCTTCGTCACCGTCCGCCTGTCGCTGGACCTGCACCAGGTGGACTGGGGTTCCGGCTTCGTCTGGCTGTTCTCGCTTTCCCTCGCGGTAGTCGCCATTGCCGGCAAGGTCGCCGGAGCCGCACGTGGAGCTGCATTGATACTTGAATCTGGCACGCTTCACGGTTAGATGCTGGGGTGTAACACGAGGCCCCGGGCGAACCGGTGCTGCGTTGGCTTTTCGCACCAAAATGGTCTACAAGTTACCATGGTTGCTCGGGATAGGGCCCGGAGAGCTTATAAACGCTAGCTTTAGAGTGCTCCAATCGTCCTGCGAGGTTTGCACCATCCGCGTTCCACCCGAAGCCTAGTGGGCCACCTGCGCATATGCGAAGGAGGTGGACAGTGGCTCTGGCAGTTCACGCGCCGGCCGCCGGAGAATCTATCTCCGATGTTGCGGCCGCCTACTATCACCTGACCCGTCCTGACGGGGCTCTCGATCCGGTGCGCCTGCGGCAGGTGAGCGATGCCATCCTTCACGCGACTCGCGATGCTCGTGGTGAAGACACCGACGCTGATGGACCCGGTGACCCGATCTTTGTTCCGACTCTGAGGCAGTACCAGAAAGCCATTGTCACCGACAGTGGCGAGATTCGCGCGCTGCTGATGCGTGCGGGGTTTGATCACGCCCGCAAGCTGCTCCGAATTTCCTCTGACCGCGTTATCGGACGGGTACTGCGGGATACGTCGCCGGAAAATGAGCAACAGCTGCGCCGGGCCTACTCACTGACCCTGCTCGCAAACCTCGACGGTATGGATCACTACACGGCGCGTCATTTGCACGATACCCACCAGGTTAGTGATCTGTCGGATCTCATCGACCTCGGACGCCATAACCTCGAAAGAATTCTTGGGGACCTCGTCTCCGTACCGCACGATCGGCCAGAGGCGCTGGTGGAGCAGCGCCACTCCGAGCGTTGGCTACTTGAGGCCCGTATTGTGACACGACGCCGCGTGAGTGAGCTAAGCAGGGCGCGCAGACAACTTTTCCGTACACCCTCCTTGCTGACCGCCGCCGAGGAGCGGCGAGAGCTCTACAACGATCTGGCGAAATCCCGCGACAATTCAGGGCAAGGAGCGGCGCTGGCCGCAGGCTTGACCCTCCTTTTTGGTTTCCAGGCGGAGTTGCTGCGAGGCCTCGGAGCGCTGAAGAGCGGGCGCATGTCACTGGCCGCCATCGCTCTGCAGTCAGCGAGACACCAATGGCACCGACTGGCGATGCAAGTTGGTGCGGTGGAATCGGTGGACGATTCTCACGGGCTCAACCATGCCACCGTTGTCGATACCACGCGCCGACTGCTTGACATGATGCCGACAGACGAGGCGTTTCCGCTTGTCGCTGCACAGTATGGTAACCGGGTGGACACGACAACACACCTGCGCGGTTTTCGATTAAGCAACCTGGCCGCTGAGCCGCAACGGGAGATAATGGACCAGCTCAATGCGCAACCATTGCATCGCCTGCCGTTGCACGTTGGGAGCCTGTTGGTCGAGTCGGTTATGCAGCGCACCCCGGCCGAAATCGGCGCAATCACTCCGGGGTTGATCTCAGGTTTGCCGGATACGCCCAGTGATCGCCCACTTTGGCGGTCAGAGCCGTCGGCCCGTTCAGCATTGCTGCGACGTCTCGAAATGACGGATATCGGGCTGCTGTTACTGGCGGTTCGAGATGCATCCGCAGAAGGCGGGAGTGGGGCCGACTTATCAGCAAACGCCGACGACAGTTCTGGCGGCGCTTTGGTTACCTGGGCTGATGAGCTCTCGCTCAGTGATGTTGCAGCGATCGTCGACGAGATGCCCTCTGCTGGCAGGACGGTCGAATCCCTGCTGACGCCGGCTGCCCGCGCGCTTTACCCGAATGACTTGTTACAGCGGGATGCGACGGTACTTTCTGAACGCTTTCTGGTGCTCCCCGGCGAGACCGGGGGGGCCGGAGAACGGTTGATTCCTCTGGGGGACCACTTCCTGGAGAACTACGAATCCGCCTTCATCAAGCCGAGGTTGTTGTCCGGCGCCGGCTCAGACGTATCCTTCGAACCGGAGGTCTGGGACAGTGCCGCCGGATTTGCGGGGATTGCGCCCTGGCTGTATTCGCTGAGCCTGCCGTTGGGGCTCCGGCAGGTCTATGCGCGATTGCACCAGCCTGAGTTGGCGTCGCGATACGGCGGCCTGCGAGTCAATGTATACAGCGGCGACGGCGCGTTGCTGGAAGAGCTCGCGACTGTGGACCCGGGCGACGCCTCGCTTGATCTCGATGTCTATTCCTGTTCCAGCCAGTGGGTCGACCCGGCAACTGTCGAGCCCGAGTTTCGAATCTACCTGCTGGATATCGAGCAATACGCCCGCTGGTATATTCCGATCGCGGACCAGTCCTACCGCCAGGACGATCGGGATACGGCGCGCAGCTGGTACGCTGACGTGATGTGCGCGATCGAGCAGTACTGGGGCGGTAATGGGCTGGCGAACGACGCGCGTGATGCGTTCGCTGCTGTGCAGGCGACAGTAGCCGCCATCGGGCGAGGGCAGATTACATTCAATGCCAAAAACCTCACGACACTCAGCGTGCAGTTGGGCACCGTAGATGGCGCAGAGCATATTCTTGATGAGTCGTTGATCGTCGTCGGCACCGGGCAGCTACCTGAGCATGAGCAGATTGGCGGTCAGAATCGGCCGGCGCTCCCGAGCGCTCCGCAGGGCGGTACCGCTGCCGTTGATTTCGACCCTGTTCCTGTGGCGTTGGACCGGTCAAGGGTAAAGCGGACCATCGAAATCGGCAACCTCGATATCGTGGTGCAGGAGAGCACCGTATTCAATACCGAGCTCTATTCCCTGTACCTGTATTGCCTCGCCAAGACCGAGGCGATCGATATCGGCCTCAACTGGTATGGGTACAGCGATGACTACGTGCCGCCCTGGTCATTCGAACACCTCTATGGTCTGGCGCGGGATGTCTGCAACCGGGCGCTGGAAGCAGAGCGGGTCACCTTTGGACTGCTGCAGGCATTGGAGTCAGCCGAGAAGGAGGTCTTGCAGGCGAGCCAGGCCATCGAACTCGCCAACGAAGCACTGGGACTGGCCGAGGCGCGTGTCGCGCAACAGGAAGCCGCAAATGAAGTAGCTTCGACCCAGGCCAGTCTCAGCTTTGCGCAGGCGGGCCACGCCGAGGCACAGAACGAATTGGACGGCGCGGTGGGTATCGCTTCCAGTGTTCTGACTTTTGCGTTCAGTCCGGCTTCGGCGGTGGGGAGCCTGTGGAGCGCGGCGGCACAGCTCGCCATGGACAGTTCCTATGAGTACATGACGGAGCTGGCTCATCAGGCCTGGGTGCAGACCAATACGCTGAACGACACGGCGATGGCCGTGGCGATCGCGGAGCGCGATGTCGCCGCATTAAACCAGCAGCAGGCCGGCGACTATCTCGACTTCCTCGAAAGCCAGTTCCTCGATGTCGGCGCCTACGATTACCTGCTCGCTCTGTCGCGCGAGGTGACCACGAACTATCTCGATCATGCCAACCGCCTCAGCTGGCTGGCGCAACGGTCGCTGTCCCATGAAACCCGGCAGTCCTTCGATCTGGTTGCTACCTCCTACCTGTCTGGGGATGAGTTGCAGGACCTGACACAGGCTCAGCGCTTGACCTCAGATCTCGAGGCGGTGTTGGCCACCTACACCGCGGGTGAGACGCGCCGACGCCAGGAATTGAAATGGGTAGTGTCGCTGAATCAGCTCTCGATGGGCGCGTTGCAGAGTCTCCGACGCGACGGGCAGGCGGTGTTCGTGCTCTCGCAGGAACTGCTCGACATGTACTACCCCGGGCATCACCTGCACGCACTCCAGGATATGTCGGTGACTGTCGTCGGCACACTGCCTGCGGCGGGTGCGCGTGGACTGCTTGAGGCCGGCGCCATGTCCTGGGTGCGCGTTCCCAACGACGGATCTCACAGTGACGGCGCGGTAGTGAGAGAAGACTGGATGACAGCGCATCTCGCCGACCCGGGTCTGGCTTCCGATCCCGGCTTCGACAACTACGCGGATTATGTAATGAAGCGCGTGGGCGGTATCGGCAGTTCAATCTCCCTGAGCCAGTTCGACCCGACCCGGGACCGCGCGGTGCTGAAGGCACCCCAGGGCATGTTGTCCAGCGTCCAACACCTGGGGATGGATACAGCATGGACGCTCACCCTCCACCGTCAGGCCAATAATTTCGATTTCGAGGCGATACAGGACGTAGAACTTACCTTTTGGTTTCGCGCGGCTTTCGACAGTCGACTGGCGGACGCGCAGTACGAAGCCCTGGTGCGCAGGGGCCGCCGCGGAGAACTCCAGGGCGCGGCGCTGGTTGCTTGCGCCGATGATCTGCCGGCGGAATGGGTGGCTTTTACCGGGGCCAGCGCAAACCCGGAGAGTGTCGATAACCGCAGTATCGCTATCGATATTGCCGACCTGCCGCCCTGGGAGTCTGCGCGGCGTGTGACTAACCTGCTGATCGCAGGCGCTCGGCACGCTGGCCACAGCGCGGAACTGACACTGCGGCTGTGCTGTGACCACGATCCGGTCGGCCATCGATTCACGACCCACTCCGGCGCGGCATTCACCACGCTGGGACTGCCGCTGCGGCCTGCCGATCCGCGTGGTCACCCGGCCCTCACCGCCTGGGTGCAATCCACGTTTTACGATGCAACCGGCGTGCCGCTGGCCGATCCCGCGGTTCGCTGGGTGCTCAAGACGACGGCGAACACGGTTGGCAGCGAGTGGCTCAAGCGCGATGCCGACGGTGTGCTGGAGCGAACGACCTCGGGCGCGCTGCTGGGTCCGCCTCCCGCCACCGCGAATCCTACCGCGGTCTTTAACGATGGCTCGACATGGACCGATATCTCCTACCGGGTATGGGTCAGCCACGGTGGCGGGCGTCTGCGGCTGTTGTCGAGGCATACCGGGTCCGCTTGCTATGCCGCCGAGATCGGGCCGGGCGAGATCCGCCTGCTGCAGGTGGCCGGGGGGGCAGAGACCGAGCTCGCCAGTCGCGCACTGACCTATCCCGCGGATGAGTTCCTGCGGGTGGAGTTCAACGTTGTCGGCCAGACCCTGGCAGTAGTGATCGATGGTCTGGCTGTGTTGGGGGCCGTCGTAGCCACGGTCAACCTGCCAGTGGGCACGATCGGTATGTCGGTGATCGAGAGCCCGCCGGGACAGGACAGGGTGCGCTTCGATGATGTGGAGGTCGTGCGCCTCAGCGCCCTGGGCGCTGAGGCCGAGACCCTGTTGTCCGAACCATTCACCGCGACGCTGCCATTGGACTGGCAGTTTGTCGACGGCAGCGCGCCCTGGTCGATCGATGCAGCAGGCCACCCGCAAATGGATTTCGATGCCCTTGCCAACCTCAGACTGAAAGTCGATTATCTCCACGAGATGGTCGAGCCACCGGCGTGAGTGTTCCCTCGAACCTGTCCGAGCAGGTGCTCGCCGCACCGGAAGGTGCCGGTGGCGTGCGCGGCGCGGAACAAACCTTCCGCGCCAATCCGCAAAATGGCACAGGGCGCTACGTTGTTCCGATCAAGCTCTATGCCGGTCATGGTGGTCTTGTTCCATCGCTGTCACTGGTCTATTCCACTCACGGCGGAAGCGGAATCGCCGGGCAGGGCTGGTCGCTGAACCTCGCCAGCGTGAAGCGGCGTCTCGACAGGGGAGTTCCCGGCTACACAAGCGAGGACCGGTTCACCTACCAGGGCGAGGAGTTGCTCCCGGTGGGCGGTGATGAGTACCGACCGAGGATCGAGACGCGGTTCTCGCGCCTCTACCGGCGGGGCGCGCCTGCCAGTGATTATTGGGAGGTTGCTGAGCGCGACGGCACGCGTTGTATTTTTGGAGCCGAGCCGGACCACCGCCTCCACGATGACCACGGGCGCATTGCCTCCTGGTGGCTCAGCCGCAGAACGGACGCCAACGGCAACACGATCGACTATCGTTACCGTCGCGATCGGAGCACCCGAGAGACGCTCCTGGTCGCGATGAGCTGGGGCCGGTGTTATCGCGTCGCGCTGCACTATGAAGACCGGCCCGACCCAGTTGTGAGTCACCGCCCTGGCTTCGAATACCGGCGCAACCACCGCTTGCAGACCATTGAACTGCAGGTGCGGGAGCGTCAGCGCGGGCCGTTTCGCAGCTTCAGACGGTACACTCTGGCCTACAGACTTTCAGCGCTCACCGGCCATTCCCTGCTGGCGGCGGTATCGATGACCGGGATCGGCGCGGACGGCTCCGGTGAGGACTTCCCGGCCTACCGTTTCGGCTACACCGCACCGACGGCGTCGGAAGCAACGTGGCACATACTCACCGGCGCTGTTCCAGGGCGGAGCCTCGCAGACCCGAACACGAGCCTGGTCCATCAGTCAGGGAGCGGCTTGCCCGACATTCTGGAGACCCGGGACACCGGGTTCTGGCTGCGTCAGAATCTTGGCGGTGGTCACTTTTCGACGCCGCGGTTGGTCTCGGGACCGGCGCAGGTGCGGCTCGATCTTGCCGGTACTTTTCTCTCCGATATGGACGGGGATGGCTGGGGCGACCTCGCCGTTGGCGGCGGCAGGCGTGTATACCGGGGTGTGGCGGGAGGCGGCTGGTCTGCCGCCGTGGTGTCGCCGGCGCCACCCTCGGTCGATCTTGATGACCCCGACGTGCGGGTAGCGGATCTCAATGGCAACGGCCTGCCGGATGTCCTCAGATCGGGTGCCGGTGGCTGGACCTGTTTCGAAAATCTCGGCTCTGGCCGCTGGGCCCCCGCGCAAACTGTGCCCCGCCCCCCGGCTGCACCGCTTGACCGTCGAGGGGTTGCGCTCGCCGATATCAGTGGCGATGGGCTGCCTGATCTGCTCTATGCCACCCGACGCCGCATTCTTGTCTGGCCGGGGCAGGGCGGTGGTCGCTTCGGCGAGCCATGGCCGCTGGAGAACGCACCCGACCTGGGCGCCTACTTCGATCCAGAGTCGATCCGATGGATCGATATGACCGGCTCAGGGCGAGCCGACATGGTGCATGCCGCGGCGGGCCGGGTCACTGTGTACCCGAATCTCGCGGGCGTAGCTCTGGGTGCAGCGATCGGCCCGCTCGGCGTCCGGCAGAGCTCCCGCGGTCACGTCGAACCTGCGGATTTGCTCGGTACCGGCACGCGGGGTTTGCTCTTCTCCGACGAGACAGGCAGGTCCGGGGCGTGGCGTTTCCTCCAGTTTCTGGCAGCGCCGCCTGACCTGTTGGAGACAATCGACAACGGACTGGGCAGGCACACTGAACTGGTTTACTCCACATCGGCGGCAGCCTGGTTGCGCGACGCGAATGCTGGGACACCCTGGGATACATCAATGCCCATGTCGCAACGGGTGATTGTACAAATACACCATCGGGACGACGTCACCGGAAGCCACGTTGCAACCGAATACCAGTACCGGGACGGCGTCTATGATGGTGTGGAGAGAGAATTCCGCGGCTTTTCTCTGGTCGATGAGATCGAGCGCGATAGCGACGGCCAGGCGGGCCCACGGCTGACGCGAACCCAGGTTCGACGCTGGTATCACACCGGCGGGGACGAGGTCTTCCGCAGCCGTTTCCACCCCCTGGCCGTCGGCGGGCTGGACGATGAAGTACCCGACCTACCCTGGGCGCGGAGGAGCTTGCGCGGTCGGCTGCGCCGTGAGGAAGTCTTTGCTTTGGACGGGGATCCGGTCCCGTTCTCGGTTCGTGAAATCGGCTACCGTGTATTCCCGGTGGCGCGCGAAGGCGGCGGTCCCCGCTATTCGTATGCCCCCCTCGCTACGGTCGACAGGATGACGATGACGGAGCGCTCGCGGGAGCACCGAATCGTCGAAACCAAAACCATCTATGATCTGCACTCGGGCAGAGGCTACGGGTTATCCACGAAGACTGTTCGCAGCGCTCGTGGCCGAGCGATAGCAGGGGGCAGCGCGCACCAACGGCAGCAAGCACAGCCGCTGGAGGTGGTGGTGGAGACCTCCTATCGCAATCGCGATCTGGGGAGCCCGCACAGCGATTCGGGTGCTGTTCCCGCGTATCTCGTCGGTAAGCCGGGAAAAGTTGAGCGCTATGGCATCGTGAACGGTCGTCGCAGCTTGTTGTCGCAGGATTGTTACTATTACGACGGAGAGCCGTTTCAGGGACTGGGTTACCCAGGGTCGGGTAAACCGGAAGGTGTTACTCGGGGGCGTCTGTCGGCTCGACTCTCCCTCGCGTTTACAAATGCACTGCTGGCGGTGGTTTACCCGTCCGCTTCAGGAGCGAAAGCGGCATTCGCTGCGCGGGGCGGCTACCTCCGGGTCGGCGACTCGTATTACGTGCAGCTGGACCGCAGACACTACGATGAGCGGGGCATGGTCATCGCCGCCCTCGATCCACTGGGACATCAGACATCCTTCGAGTACGACAGTGACTTCGGCCTGTTCCCTGTCGCCCGGATCGATACCGCGGGTAACCCGACAGCACTGACCCGTGGCCGACTGCCGTTCCAACTGGCTCGGGTGACCGATCCCAATGGCAACGTGACCAGTTTTCGTTACAACGCACTGGGGTTGCTGGCTTCGCGGGCAGATCAGGGTAAACACGTCGCCGGGAGTTGGCAGGGCGACCCACCGGAACACCCTACACGCAGCTATCGCTATGGTTTCACCTCGACACCGGTTGTCGTGACAACCGGGCACCGCTTGACCCGAGGTGGGCAGCTTGCGTATCGGCGGCGCTTTATCGATGGATTCTCCCGCCCGATACAGGAGCGACACGATGCCGAACCCGACCCGGTGGACGGGCGTGCCCGCTTTCGGGTGTCGGGCCGACAGGTATTCGATCACCGGGGGCGTTTAGTGCGACAGTACGGTCCCTACTTTTCAGACCGTGCGGATTTCGAATACGAGCCGCGTGACGCAGCCTTCCTCGCCTTCGCTTATGATCCCATTGGCCGCCCCGTGGCCACGCAATACCCGGACGGAACGACAGAGCGCACCGAGGCACACCCCTGGATGCGCACTGTGTACGACCGCAACGATTCCCTGTCGCGGGCCGCCGGCGGCAGCGAGATTTACGCTGCCTATGCGGATCGGCTCGCCGACCACGCGGGTACTGCCACCCGCATCTACTTTGACGGCTTTGGCAGGGAGATCGCCGTAGAGAAGGATGCCGGTAACGGCGCCTTGCAGGTCGAGCGCTCGGTACTGAATCTGCGTGGCGAGGTTATCGAGGCCTGGGACGGGCGCGACCTGGCTCACCCCACCTGGCGCTTCAGTTACAGCTTCCACGGCCGGCGGATTGCCTCTACCCATTTGACCGGTGCGGGTCAACGCCACGTGCTCCCCGATGCTGCAGGCAACCCGATCTGGACCCGCGACGGGCGCGGGGTAGAGGTCGAGCGCGAGTTCGGGCCGTCGCATAGGCCGCTGCGCGAGTGGAGTCGGCTGAATGGCGCTCGGCAGCTGCGGCGCCGCTGGCGTTACGTCGATTTCACACCGGGCGACGCGCAGCTCGTCTCGCTGCAGGCGGGCAACCTGGTCGGGCGTCTGCTGGAGGTGCTTGACCAGGCCGGGGCGCGCGGTTTCACGTACGATTGGCGCGGCCTCACAACGGCAGTCAGCTACCGCTTCTGGGATTTGCGCGACAACCAGGGCCGCGGATGGGATGACCCTGAATCCGCGCTCTGGGCTACACATGACGGTTTCGACCGGGCGATTCCCGATGACAATGTCAGCGCCCCGTCCTGGCTTGAATTACCCGGCCGAGCGGATTCCACGACGGTAACGGTGTACACCGACTACGACACCGCTGGACGCCCGGTGCGGATCGGCGACAACGAGGGTGCATGGTTGGGTTTTCGTTACCACGTCGGGGGAAGAATTGCTGCCATCGACGCGGGTACGATTGCCGCGGAATCGCTGTCGATCCTGGGTGCTGCCGACTACAATGCGCGCGGCCAGGTGACTCGCGTCATCTTTGGCAACGGGGTGGAGACACGGCGCAGTTATGACGATGCCCTGGATCGCATGACCAACCTGACAACCCGCGCAACCTCCGGAGCAGGCATGCGCTACCAGGATCTTGACTATTTCTACGACCCCGTGGGGAACCCACTGGAAATAGTCGACAATCTCGCCACCGTGTCCGACCGCGACCCGCTCGTCGTCCCCAATACGCAAAATTTTTTCTACGACCCACTATACCGATTGACTGCGGCGACGGGTGTGATGCACGCGGCTGCAGAGAATCCTTTCGCCGATCCAGTCGAGCCGCAGCCTGCTGCTGCGCAATACGTTCCCTATCGCCACGAGTACCGCTATGACGCTGTCGGTAATTTTGTACGCAACTCCGAATTCGCTGTGGGTCAATTGACCTACAAGGCCGGTTTGCCCGACCTCTTCGAGGGTGTCTCGCCGGTGGAAAGAGACCCCGGTCCGGGCAGTGGTGTTTTTCGCTACGATGCGAACGGCAGCGCCGTCGCCACACCCCGGTGCCCGAGCCTCGGATACACCCACGATGGGCAGGTACTGGCGGTCGATGCTGCGAGCGGCGCTCGTGTCCGGTACCTGCGCAATGGGCCAAGCCCTGCGCTGCGAATCGCCCTCGAAGAGGGTGTTGCGAGATTGAGAGTCCATGCCGAGCCCTTTGAGTACGAGGTGCAGCAAGGCCAGAACAGTTATGCACTCGCCGCGGTGGAAGTGGCCGGAGTAGGCCGTCACGCCAGAGCCGAACGTGTGTTGGAGGGTAATGGCGCCGGCCGCGTCGATCTTTTTTTCGTACACCCCGATCACCTCGGATCAGGCCACATCCTGACCCGCGCCGACGGGAGCCTGTTGAATCAGGAGGAATTCCTGCCCATGGGCCGCTCCAGCGACCGGCGCGACAACAGCAACCGCCGGCGCTTTATCGGCGTCGAACGGGACCCGTCAACCGGCCTTTGCCTGACCGGGCCGCGTACCTACGACCCGATCACCGGACGTTTCCTGCAGGCCGATCCGTTGGCGGCAGGCAGTGCGTTTACTTCGCCCTACGTCTATGCGGATGGCTGCCCCATCCGCCGACTCGACCCCAGTGGCTTCACGTCGGGCAACTTCGACGACAGCGGCGGCGTCACCTATGACCCCAGCGATACCGGCGGCGGGCTGGAACTTGATGATGACCCGAAGCTCGCTGAAATTCGAGCGCAGTACGACGCCGATGCGAAGGACATCGCGGCTGGGAACAGGCGCGTGGAGAAACGCCTGGATCGGCTCAAGGAGGTCAGGAGTGCTTCGGTTTACGCCAACGACATCGGTACCGGGGAGTCCGGCTTCTTCAAACCGAAATTCGGTGACGATCCGTTGCTGGTGACCCGGATGCAGGGCATAGGCGATGGGTTAATGCAGGCTGATTTCGAGCATTACATGTCTACTGTGGAAATGTTGGGGGAACACAATGACGAATTTGGCACTGAGTTTATGGACGCGGCTGAGAAGCACCTTCATGCCATCGAAGCCCGCGAGAACGAGGCCAGGGCCCTGGCCGGTATGGCGCCGCGGCCCGACGTCCTGGCCTCGACCGATCAATACAAGCGCGCCCGCATCGCGCTCGAAAAAGCGGGTAGCGCATTCAAGCGCGGTCTTCCCGTTGTTGGCTTTTTCATGGCCGGACAGTCTCTCTACGAGTCAAAGCAATACTGGAACCAGGGAGAGTACCTGACTGCCGGTTCCACCGCGGCGGCGATCCTCTACGACCCGCTGGACTGGGGTATGGCGGCAGCCAACCTCAGGGACTTTGCAACGGCGTCCTGGCAGATTCACCAGGCAGAGAAGACCAGTGCCAGCATCATGGCCGAGATCGAGCGGATTGAATCGGAACGATAGCGGGTGCAGTTCGAGGTAGCACGGCGAATGACTCACCCCTAGGCTGACGCTCAATGCAGGGCCGTGCGGCGGTGGATTATTGGAGGCTTGAACGCCGACCTGTGTATGAAGCTGGCTGCGGTCGGTATTTTTTTTTAGGCTCGGCAGAATCGAAAATGCCCGGGCAGGAACTGGCGCGGTTCGCCACCGTCTTGAGCCTGATTTCAGGCTGATGGAGTTCTGGTCAGCCTTGTTTTGATTTTTTTGCGCCCGGTTTTGCCAGACGCATTTATGAGGGCTGGTTATCTACCGTATACTCCGCCTATCGCTACGGGGCAGCCTGGCGTACTGATGCAGTGGATTTGCTGCCCACTACACGTGTTTTTTTTACAACAGGAGCCTGATGATGCAAACAAACACCCGACGGATCTCGGGAATTCTGGCGGGGCTGCTTGTGTTGCTCTGTCCTTCCCTGGTGATCGCCCAGGGCGCACTGACGGCCGGGGTTGAGGAGAGCGTCTCCAGGATCATGCCAGCCGTGGTGAATTGGCGCCGCGATCTTCACCAGCACCCCGAGCTGGGTAATCGAGAATTTCGCACAGCGAAAATCGTGGCTGAGCACCTCACCCGGCTAGGCATGGAAGTACGTACCGGGATCGCCCATACCGGTGTCGTCGGAGTCCTGCGTGGCGGTGACGGGCCGGTGGTTGCCCTGCGCGCCGACATGGATGGGCTGCCGGTCACCGAACAGGTGGATTTGCCCTTCGCCTCCAAGGCCCGCACCGAGTACAACGGTGAGGAAGTGGGTGTGATGCACGCCTGCGGTCACGACAACCACGTATCGATTCTCATGGGGGTCGCCGAAGTGCTGGCAGGCATGGGCGACGGGCTTCCTGGGACAGTTTTATTCATCTTTCAGCCTGCGGAGGAGGGCGCCCCCGCGGGTGAGGAGGGCGGTGCAGAGCTGATGCTTCGCGAGGGTGCATTCGACGACCCCCGTCCCGACGTGGTCTTCGGCCTGCATGTGTTCCCGTTCCCGGTTGGCACGATCGCCACGCGCCCGGGCGGTTTAATGGCATCGTCGGACTTCTACCGCGTGACCGTTAAGGGTAAGCAAACCCACGGTGCGGTTCCCTGGGCCGGTGTCGACCCGATCGTCACCGCAAGCCAGATCGTTCTTGGCCTGCAAACCATCGTTTCCCGGCAGCTCGATGCAACGCTCACGCCCTCGATCGTGACCGTCGGCAAAATCGAGGGCGGTGTGCGCAACAACATCATTCCCGAATCGGTGGAGATGGTCGGCACCATCCGGACTTTCGATGGCGACACACGCCTGGATATTCATGAACGTATCAAGCGCACCGCTGAGGGCATCGCCGCCGGTGCAGGCGCCACTGCCGAGGTCGAGGTCAATCTCGGTTATCCTGTTACCCGCAATGACCCTGACCTTTACCGGCGCATGGCACCGACGCTGCGCCGCGTCGCCGGCGAAGGGTTTATCGAGGCGCAGCAGACCACGACCGCGGAAGACTTTTCGTATTTTGCCAACGAGGTCCCGGGCCTGTTCCTGTTCCTCGGTGTCGCGCCGGACGATCCGAAGCTTGTCTACCCGAACCACTCGCCGCGCTTCTACGCCGACGAGCGGGCGCTGCCCGTTGGCGTGCGCGCACTCACCGCGTTAACGCTCGATTACATGGCCAGCAATGCCTTGTGACCGGAACACTGCACTGAGCAGAAGCGCTACCGGCCGGCGTTTATAGAGCCTGCGGACTATACACCCCTTACTGCACCACTTTTCCCGGGTTGAGCAGGTGGTGCGGGTCGAGTGCCGTCTTGAGCGTTTTCATGAGCGTAATTTCGGCTGCGGTGCGCGAGTGGGGCAGGAACTCCCGCTTTTCGAGCCCGATACCGTGTTCGGCGGAAATCGATCCGTTCACTTTCCCGAGACGCTCGTAGACGAGGGTCTCCACCGCATGTTTGTCGGGTGCGGGACCGATACCGAGGTGAATATTGCCGTCGCCGAGGTGGCCGAAGGCAATCAGGCGGGTATCGGGCAGGCTCTGCTTGAGTGCCGTCTCGATGTCATTCACGTAGGCTTCCATTTCCCGAATCGGCAGGCTGACGTCGAATACCGCCGCCGGGTGGAGTGCGTGAATCAGGGTCTCCACGTCGTCGCGCATCGCCCACAGCTGTGCCGCCTGCTGGCTGGACCGGGCGATCACCGCATCAGCGACGTGTCCTTCTTCCATGAGCGCTCCCAGCACGTCCATGAACTGCTCTTCCTCGCGAGCCTCGTCTGAGCCCTCTGATTCCAGCAGGACGTAGAACGGGTAATCCGTGGGGAGGAAGGCCTGGTGTTTGCCTTGTTCCGCTACCAGGTAGTGGTAGTGGTTGCGCCACATCACCTCGAACGAGCTCAGTTTCCCTTCGAACTCTGTACCCAGGCGCCGCAGCAGGCCGGTAACGTCGTCAAAGCTGGCGAGTGCCACGAAAGCGGTCTGCACGGTTGACGGGGCAGGCCGCAGCCGCAACACGGCCCGGGTCACGATACCCAGCGTTCCCTCCGAACCGATAAACAGGTGTTTGAGGTCATAGCCTGCGTTGTTCTTGAGCATTTCATTCATCGACGAGATCACCGTGCCGTCAGCCAGCACCGCTTCCAATCCCAGCACCTGCTCCCGCATCATGCCGTAGCGGACCACACTGTTGCCGCCGGCGTTGGTCCCGATCATGCCGCCGATGTTGGCACTGCCGCGAGCGCCGAAATCCACGGCGAACAACCATCCTGCATCACGGGCGGCGTCCTGCGCATTTTGTAAAATCACGCCTGCCTGCACCCGCATGGTGCCGGCGCTGTCGTCGATGTGTTCTATGCTGTTCATTCGCTCCAGCGAAACCACGATATCGTCAGTGGTACAGGTAATGCCATTGACCAGCCCAGTAAGGCCGCCACGGGGCACAACGGTCTGCCCGTGTTCATGACAGAGGGCCATGACCCGCGAAAGCTCTTCCGTGCTCGCGGGTCGCACGATGGCTTTCGCCGGGCAAGTGCCGGCCCCCCAACTCATGTTGGGGTAGGAGCTCACGTCATCACCCAGGAGTACCCCCCGGGTGCCGACGATATCCTGCAGGGATTGGATGATGTCCATTGTCGATTTACCTCGCCGCTACCGGTTCGAAATTATTTTTGCCACTGCCACTGCCACTGCCACTGCCACTGTGGCTGCGCTTTCATCGAGCGGGCGCACCGGGTAACGGGTTCGGCGTCGTCCCGCTGTTCCTGCACTTCATCGCTGTGTCTGTGGTTTTTTCCGTCACCCTCTACTCTAGCAGCCTGTTGAGAAAGTCGCAGACGAGCGAAGCGAGGCAGAAAACGGCGAACAACCGAACCAGCCGCTGGACGCTGCCTGGCCATTAAACGTGACGCAAGAATTGGCGAACCGGTCAACATGGGGTATCCGTGCAGGTTTGCGATACCATGGGGTGTTCCACGACGGATGGTAGCTCATGAAATCCAGCGATACTGGCAACTCAGGCAGGACCGGCCGTGGCGATGGTGTAACCCGCCGTGATTTCATCCACGACGTCAGCCTGGCCGCAGCGGCCCTGGCAATCCCGGGCTTCGCCGGTGCTACCGGCACTGTTGAGGGCGTGGCTGAAACCCCACCCGATAGTGGCCGCTACTATCCCCCCGCACTCACGGGCCTGCGAGGCAGCCACCCGGGCGCCTTTGAGGCCGCGCACCTGCTGGCGCGTGAAGGGAAACCTGTCCCCGCGGCAAAGGCGACGGGTGAACACTACGACCTGGTTGTGGTCGGCGCCGGTATCAGCGGGCTTTCAGCGGCCTATTTTTATCGTCAACAGCACCCGGATGCGCGGATCCTGCTGCTGGACAACCATGACGATTTCGGCGGTCACGCAAAGCGCAACGAGTTTCACCAGGGCGGCCCCATGCGCCTGGCCTGGGGCGGTACCGTCAATATCGAGTACTGGAACTACAGCGCCGAGGGCCTGCAGTTGTTAAAAGAGCTGGGGATCGACATCGAGCGTCTGCTGGAGAATTTCCGTTACAACTGGCGCGACAGCGGAACGGGCCTGGCCAGCGCGACCTGGTTCGACGAGGAGACTTACGGCAAGAGTGTGCTGTTGAAGGATCTGGGTTTTCTTGACTTTACTCCCAAGTCGCTGGGCGTCGCCCTCGATCAGATTCCTATCTCAGCGGCGGGTCGGGAATCGCTGAGCGGCTTTATCCGTATGGAGACCGACGTGCTTGCCGGGTACTCAGACGAGGCGCGGGAGAGTTACCTTCACAGCACGCGCTATGCGGACTTCCTGCGCGACAAGGGTGGTCTCACCGACGACGCG
This sequence comes from uncultured Gammaproteobacteria bacterium, assembly GCA_963753815.1. Taxonomy (GTDB): domain Bacteria; phylum Pseudomonadota; class Gammaproteobacteria; order Pseudomonadales; family Halieaceae; genus CAVWDU01. The sequence goes on along the minus strand of CAVWDU010000002.1, from coordinate 122,489 downwards.
ATCCAGATATTCAGTGCCAGCATGATGGGTATCTGGGGAGTCCGCGCCGATGACATGTCGGTCGCCGAGTGCCTGGAAACCGGCCTGCCTGGTCTTCACATCCTTGGCGCGGTAGCGTCGGATGGCGACGATGAACCCGGCCCTGCGGCCATGTTTCCGGACGGCAATGCTTCCATTGCCCGCCTTCTCGTGCGGGCACTGATTCCCGCGGCTTTCCCGGGCATGGCGCCGGATGCAGACCCCTTCGAGATCGTCACGGCGGACCTGGACTACAGTACCCTGGATCGCCGGCGGGGGGCGGTCCGACTGCGTCTCAGTTCGACCGTGCTGCAGGTGGAAAACCAGGGCGGCGGTGTCAGTGTCGGCTATGCGCATGATGGCAAACTGCACTCCGTGCAGGCCGGCCAGTGCGTGCTCGCCTGCTACAACCGGATCATTCCACACATCTGTCCCGGTCTTCCCGAGGCGCAGAAAACGGCCCTGGCCCAGTGCATCAAGCGGCCCTTGTTCACGGTGAACATCCTGCTGCGGGACGGGAAGGCCATTCAACGATCCGGCATCTCCGATGTCTACCTGCCAGGCAGTATCCTGCAGCTCATCAGTCTGGTGAACGGGATTCAGGTCGGTCAATATACGCCGGAGTGGAATCCCGATGAACCCTGCGTGCTGCATGTATTCAGTGCGCCCGCAGCGCGGGAGCCGGCTGGGCTGAGCATGGTCGAGCAGAGCCAGGCGGCGAGGCTGGAGATGCTTGCCATGAGCTTCGATGACTTCGAGCGTGAGGTTCACAAAGTGCTGCGCGGGGTCTGGGGTGCTGCCGGACTGAATCCCGGGGAAGACATCCTCGCCATCACCGTGAATCGCTGGCCTCACGGCTACGCGCGAGACCTGGTGGACCTGGAAGACCCCCAGTGGCTGGCCAGGCCCGGGCCTTATGAGATCGGTCGCCGGCCCTTCGGCAACATCGCCATAGCGAACTCCGATGCGGGTGCCGATGCCTATACCCATACCGCCATTGACCAGGCCTGGCGCGCGGTGGGTGAGTTGACAGAGCGGGCTCCCAATGAGACCACGTAGGGATGTGCGTATCGCAGGCAAGCCTGCGATACGGCAGATGCGTGGTCGCAACGACACTGCGATTCCTGCGTCAGTCCTGCCCCCGTGCTTGAATGCGAAAGAAACTTGCGAGACGCAAACAAGTGTCTACACTGATTACTGAGCCACCCCGGGTGTGAGTGGCAGGCATGTGCCGAGAAACGCTGGAATCAGGCGGCTCTTGGGGGCGGCTGCCCCTGGCCCCATGACCGGTGGAATCCCACGATCGGGGTAATGAGGAGGCACAATGATGAAAGCTGTCAAAATCTCAATGTTAATGCTGGGTATGCTTGGACTGACGTCCGCAGCCTGGTCGGGACAGGCCAACCTGACCCGCTTCGGGCCGGAGATCATCGAGCGCGAGGGAAGGGCGCCTGCGCCGCCGGGCTATTCCGCCGAGTTCAAGGCCCTCGAGGGGCCCGGCAAGCTTGTGCTGCAGGATTTTGGCATCCTCGATGCGCAAATTAAGGTTAACGACGTCGACGTTGCCATTCCGAACGGGTTTCGCGGTAACGGAGAAATTGTCGTTCCATTGCAGTTGGGTGTGGATAACACCATCGAGGTGACCGGGGTAACTGTTCCGGGCAAGAGGGGCGGAAAGCTGGGTCTGAGGGTGACCCAGCTCACCGAGTCCACTATCGATGTCAGGGCCAAGATGTATTTCGGAGTGAATACGAGCGACATCTGGAAGCAGAGAGAGTTCTACAACACATTGGGGCTCATCGGCGAGATCTTTCCGGCGGGACCGGAGGAGTGCAGGAGTTTTGCGCAGTCTCTCGGTTTTCCGGATAACTACCTGATCTACGTGGCTTTGACGAGCTTGAACGGCGCGCCACCGTGGGTGGATACGGTGCAGTTCAGGGAAGACTCGTTTCGCAGTGACCCGCCCTATGCCAACCTGAATCACATTGGAATGGCTTACGCGACCTATGCGACCACAGACCTCGACGGCGATTTTGCTTTCCTTAAGGAAAATGGTGTCGAATTCGTGTCCCCGCCGGCGAAGGCCCCTAACGGAGAGCGCTTTGTGTTCTTCAAGGACCAGGACGGTACCTTCCTGAAGTTGGTCGAGGAAAGCGGCGACAGCACCGAGGGACCGGACCTGGTGCGGTTGGTGAATACGAATATGAACGTTGCCGATCTGGAAAGGTCACTCGAGTTCTACAGGCTGCTGGGATTCACGGAGGAGGAGCACGCATCACAGCGCGGCTCCGGCCCGTTTGCCACTGCCCATGGATTCAAGGGACCGATCGCGTTTGAGGGTGTGGATTTGAGCCTTCCCGGCACTGATCTTCCGCTCCCGTTCGGTGGCGACGACACGGCGACGCTGCAGCTGCGTCAGTGGAAGGCGCCCTTCGATGCCACGCCGCCATACGCACCACCGGTGAATCACCTCGGCATCGACAGGATCGCGTTCTACGTTGACGACCTCAATGCCACGATAGACGAGATGAACAGGCTCGGATTCGAACAGTTGGGCCCGGTCGGTGGCGGCGGTGGGGGTGTCGGTAGTATCGGAATCGTTTTCTTCTTCGACCCCGATGGCATCAAAGTCGAGTTCTGGGGCCCGATCAGTGAGCCGAATCCGAATTCGGACTGTTAGTACGGCACGACAAACCCTGCACTTGAAAAGCCCTGCTTGTAGCCACAGGCGGGCATCCAAACTGAAAGTCGCAACGCACTGAAGCTTCAACTACTAACAGTGTAAGTGGAGGAGCAACATCATGACCCTTACCTTCCTTGAGAATCCTGCCCCAGCAATCCATCTGCCGGCCTTGCGCTCGATCGTACTCGGACTGGCCCTGGTACTTAATTCAGCGGGCACTTCAGCAACGGAAAACCTTCAGGTCAAAAACGAGATTATCGATCTCATGCTCTGCTACGGCAAGGGGACCGACACTTTTGGGGAACCCGGTAATCCGGACGCCTTCTTCGAGGGGTTAAATATCTACGAGGGCTGTTTCACCCAGGATGCGATTTTCAACCTCTGGCCTCCAGGTACCGATTTCAACGGTGCTCCTGTGGTGACCGTGGTAGGCCCTGTCGCCTGGGCCAAGAATATTGTGGATCCCGCGGTGCCCCGAGACCCTGATACGGATCTTTCAATTTCCCATGGTCAGCACATGCTGAGCAATTTTATGGTTGAGACCAAAGGGAAAACAGGAGAGCTGACGGCCTACCTCAACGCCACGCGGACTATATTCGACCCCGACACCGGGGCCGTCACCAACGTCTCGGTCGCCAATGGCACCTATAAGCTCTACGTGGAGAAAATTCGTGACAAATGGCTGGTGAACCGGCTCGACCTGAAACTTATCAGCCTTGTTGATCATTTCAGTGTGAACTAGCCCGCGTCGCTCACCGATTGTCGTCGCGAGGGTGGCCTGGTGCTTGTCTGGCGGGGTGCTGCGAGCAAATGACGTTGAAGGCGTAGTTGACACCACGTCGAGACGTCTGGCGGGAGAACGCGCTTTCAGACAAGCGCCAGGACGACCGCTGCAGCCAATCGGAGGGCGAACCGGGCCAACCGCCAGTGCGCGACCAGCGAAACCCGTCAGATAAAATGGGGTGCGGAACAGTAGTTGAACTGAATCGGAAGCACAGCGCGTTACGCCGGGTTTTCTCGAAACCTACTCAGAATTCGTACTCCAGCACGGTGCGCAGGGTATAGTCGGGCGTGCTGCTATCGGCCCCGAAGATCACACTGGCCTTCCAGCGCAGGGCCCGCCCGGCACGGATTCTGATCATACCCATCAGCACCGGTCCCAAGCCCAGCGTATCCTGGCCCATATAGAACTCCATCGCGGGTTCCAGGGCGGCGACATGCGGTAACGGCCTTGCAGTGCGAGATAGGTTTCCCACTCGTTGCTGATATCGTCCCCCCATTCGTACATCAATCCCAGGTTGGCCGTCGCGCTGTAGCGGCCGAACTCCTTCTCCAGAAGAAGCGTGGTGGAATACTCCCAGATATCCTCGTTGTTCTCCTTCTCCAGCTCGAACAGCAGTCCATAATCGATGAAGTATTCCCCTTGCTCTGACAGCTGCCACAGGGCCTCCACCTCATAGGCATCCAGTTCCATGCTTTCGCCGGCAGACTGTTGTCCGATCAGGTAGACCTCCGCAAAGAAGTACTCGCCAAAACCGTGCCCGAGGCCCAACAAGTGGTTCTGGACTCGATCCAGGCCGGTCTGGGGATTCTCGTCCTCGTAAATCATGCGCCACTCGAGTTCCCACTCCAACTGCTCCACGTAGGGGTGGTATATCTTGTCTATCACCGAGCCGTCGCCGTGAGTCTCGGCGTTGAAGCCGGCAAGACTCAGCAGCAGCGCCAGCTGATAAACGACCTTCCTGGCAGCCTGTTGAAAAAGTCGCAGTCGAGTGCCCTTGTTCAGAGGTGCCCTAGGATGCATTCAGTGTTTTCCTGACATATCGGGAACCGTGAAATGCCCCCACGAACGTGAGCAAACTGGCAATATACAGCATGCACTGTGCGGGGCTTGGCGTCGCCTCGTACCCGAACACTGCGTAGAGCAGTTCCCCGCTGATGGAGTTCTCCGTCACGATGAATGAGCTGTCCCACACGGGTTTGCCGGTCTCCAGCCAGTCTACCTGTTCCAACAACATCGTGGCCTGCATCACCATACCTGCGCCGATGAGCGCCAGCATTATCAGGCAAGCGGGTCGTTGCCAGGCGGCCGGCAGCGCGCGCAACACTGCGTACAGCAGTACGCCAGTACTGATGCCGATGCCGGCGCCTATGGCACTGCCTGTCAATACGGCAGTACGCAGGTCCGCCGACACCGCGAAGCCGCTGACATAGAGCCAGATTTCGCAGCCCTCCCTGATCAGGGCAAGCGCTACCACGCTGATCATCACCAGGCGCATAGTCGACCATCGGCTTTCGCTCCAGTTGGCTCCAAGTGATACCACTATCACGGCCCCCGCAAACACCAGCAGTTGTATAGAGGCGTTGGTGACCTCCTGGCCTGCGCCATCGAGAGCATCGGTGAGGGTATCCATCGATGAGGCAAGCCAGATACTGCCCAGCAGGGCCACGGGCAGGGGCCACCAGGCCCAGCTCAGGCCCTTCCCGAATGCGCGGGACAGCGCGAGCAGGACACTGATCAGTACCGCAGCTTCGAGCACTTCACGCAGAACAAGAATGACCGAATTCGCTAGCATCCATACTACTCCACGACGACCCGCCCCTGGGCTGTCTTCGGGTTGAACTCACCAAAAAAGGGGTAGGTGCCGGGCTCCAGCGGCCCGATAAAGATGTTGGCCTTGCGGCCCCCGATGATGACCTTTTCTCGATTCAGTTCGTAACTTTCGAATTCCTCTGGGGTGGCATCACGGTTGTAGACAATGAGCTTGACCTTGGTGTGCGCAGGGATACGCAATTCCTCCGGATGAAACAGGTGATCGCGGATTTCCAGTTCGTAGACGGGGGCTTTACTCCAGGCGGCCGGAAGCCAGAACGTCAATAAGATGAGAGCACACAGTCGTATCATCCGGGACTTCTCTCACGCGGAAAATCGATAATCACGGCCAAACCGCTATCGAACCGGCTCTCTGCCAGTTCAATCCGGGCGTTGTGCAATTGCACGATATGCTGAACGATGGCCAGCCCGAGGCCTGATCCGGACGGACCTCCCGGATCAGCCTGCGGAGCACGGTAAAAACGATCGAAGACCCGTTCTCGCTCCCGTTCCGGGATGCCAGGGCCCGAATCCTCCACCAGGAGCCTTGCCACGTCGCCAACGCTCGCCACGGTCACCAGTACGTCGCCTCCGGCCGGGGTGTATTTGCGCGCGTTGTCCAGCAGGTTGGCTAACAGGGTTTCCAGCATGGCCTCGTCGCACATCAACGACACGGGCTCGCCATTGAGCGCCAGGTTCAGCCCGTCGGCAGAGAAGGCGGGCCAGGCCTCGGCTGTTACCCGCTGTGCCAGTGCATGTAGATCCAGTTCGTTGAACTGGCCCTTGATAATCTCGGGGTTGGTGCGATTAAGATCCAGTATTTGCTCCACCAGGTGGTGCATTCTCTTCACGCCCGCATTGGTATGCGCCAATCCCTCGTGCCCAGCCGGAAGCTCTCCGGCAAGATTATGCAGGTGGATCTTGAGCACACTCAGGGGTGTCCGAAGTTCGTGGGCAGCGTGAGAAGCGAAGTGTTTCTCGCGTTCGAAGGCCGCGGCCAGGCGGGAAAAAAGTGAGTTGGTCGACTCAATCAGCTGGACCAGCTCTGCGGGAGGCGCGCTGTTCTCAACAGGGCTGAGGTCATCGGGCTGCCTGGACTGAATCTGCGTGCTGAGATCGCGAAGCGGGCGGAGGCCCCAGCCGACGAGCACCCACACCAGAATGCCTGACAGAGGCAACCACAACAAGAGCGGCATGACCGACTCCAGCACCACTCTTTCGGCGACGATATGCCTGAGATCCGCTCTTTCGGCCACGATAACGACGAGGCCCTCAGGAGACAGCCGGGTGAAGGCTCGCCATCTGTATCCGCCGAAGTTGGTGTACCTGAAACCCTCGGACAGTTCGGTGATGGGCCGCGTCGGGCTATCCTCGGTGCGCAGGAGCAGATCGCCGTTTCGCCACACCTGGAACACAAAGTCTGCTTCATCGCCCGCAGGAGCTGCGACTTTAGGAAAATCCGGCAAATCTGCCGCCAGCAGGACATTGCTGGCGTAGCGGAGTTGATTGTCCAATAGCGCTTCCGCTTCCTTCATACTGGAACGGTAGCCATTCAGTGCAGCCAGAAAGGATGTCAGGGAAAAAGCCGCCACCAACATCACCACGAGTGTGATGCGAATGGAGTTCATTGCATCGCTACGGTATAGCCGATACCCCTGACGGTTCTGATCATATCGACGGGTAACTTCTTCCTCAGGTGATGAATATGAACTTCCAGGGCATTGCTTGTGACCTCCTCACCCCAGCTGTAAAGACGGGATTCCAGGGCTTCACGGGTGAGTACCTTACCGGCGCTCTCCATCAGGGACTTCAACAGCATATACTCACGACGTGGTAATTCAACTGCTCGGCCGCTTATTCTGACGGCGTGCGAAGACGCATCCAGCTCGACATCCCCAATCACGATAAGGCTGGCCCTGGCCGTAGACAGCCGTCGCTCGAAGGCGCGCAGGCGGGCGGCCAGTTCCTGCATATCAAAGGGCTTGGCCAGATAATCATCGGCGCCGAGATCCAGTCCGCTAATTTTATCGTCCAGTGAATCCCTCGCAGTCAGCACCAGTACCGGAACGGGATTGTCCTGCTTCTGCAGGTGCGCGAGTACGTCCAGGCCGTCCATGTCGGGCAGGCCGAGATCGAGGACGATGATATCCGGTCTATCAGCCCTTGACGCGGTGATGGCTTCCCTGCCGGTGGAGACATGGTTCGTGGTGAAACCCTCCCGGCCCAGTGCACTCTTCAGGCCGGCGGCCAGGGATTCGTCGTCTTCGACCAGGAGTATCTGCATGACCTTCAGATTTTAGATACTTTATTCGGAACGCACCAGCGCCCTCCGTCTTATCGTGGGTAATTGTTTCGCCAGAGCAGTGTCTACCAGGGATGGAAACATCGAGTTCAAACGGGCAAAAAAGCGCTCGGGGAATCCCACAGCACGACTGCCCCGTCCCCGTTTCAGCAGGGAAATGAGCTCATCCGCAACCCGCTCTGGCGAGTCTGTAGTATTGCCAAGCTCCCTGTTCAGTGCCACCACCTGCGGTGGGTTCATCGGCGTGTCGGTGGCACGTGGGGCAAAATAAAGCACGCGTACGGAGGTATCCGCCAGTTCCCGGCGCAAAGCCTCGGTAAATCCACGTAAGGCAAACTTACTGGCACTGTAGGCGCAGTATCCGGGAAAACCGATACTGCCATACCCGGATCCGACATTGACGATGAATCCGTCGCTTGCGGTGAGCCAGGGCAGCAGGTCACGGGTTAGTAGAATGGGCGCCAGGGTATTGACGTTAAATAGCTGTTCCAGGTCCGTGTCGCTGAGGTCGTCGAGCATGCCGAAGCTGTTGCGCCCGGCGTTGTTGATCACGCCGTCCAGTCGTCCCTGGCACGCATCCACGACGGCTTTTCTTCCCTCGTGAGTACTGATATCCGCGGCGACCACGACGTGGCCCTTTCCCGGCAGACTTTCCAGTAGCAGCTCAAGCCTCTCCGGGTTTCGCGACACGAGGAGCAACCGGGCACCGGCGCCAGCTAGTCGCTTCGCCATTGCGGCGCCGATCCCGCCCGTCGCCCCGGTCAGCAACAGTGACTTGCCTTCGATATTCACGCCACGTCCTCAAGCAACAGCGCGCCTGCCTGCTCGGTATCCACGCTGCGAAAGACGTCCGCATAGAGATGGTAAAAGTTACGGGCACAGTGAATGATGAATTGCTGGTCATTCTCATCCTGCACCCGGTTCATCAGGTTCTTGAAGAACGCTACATGTTTCACGTCCAGCGCGCCGTGAGAACGCAGGTAGGTGAACGCCGTATCCGGCAAGCCGGTCGCCTCCTGGATACGAGACGCAACCCCGTCTGCCATGGAAACACTGGTGCCCTCGAGCACGTGCACCATGCCGAAAAACCCTACCGGGTTTACTCTATCGATAATGTGATAGGCGTAGGCCACCATCAGCTCCGTAGCCCGCGTGGGCGTGGAGCGGCGCGCCTTTTCCTTGTCGTAACCGCAGGCGGCGATATCATTCAGCACCCATTCCTGATGGCCAAGCTCCTCCTCAATATACTCGGCAAGGGCATCTCGTACCCATTCCTTCTCCGCCGGCACCCGACTGCCGGCCGCCATCAGCAATGGCGTGGTGTGTTTGACGTGGTGATAAGCCTGTTGCAGGAACGCAACATACAATTCCTTGCTTGCATTGCCTGACAGCGCAGTGTGGACAAGCTCGGTTGAAAGCAGCGCGTCTCGTTCATCGGTGGTAGAGGCTTGCAGGGAATTGAAAAAGCTCATTGGGCGTTGCTCTCCCGGGCTGTTGAGTAGAGTGTTTCGAAGAGATAGTTATAGGTCGATTCGATGAGATCGCGACGAGGGCGGCCATTGTCGGTAAGCAGCCCGTCGGCAGCGGTCAGAGGCTCGGGCAGGCGTGCCCAGGCACCAATTCTGGCATAGTCGGGCAACCGTTTGTTGGCGTCATCAACGGCTATCTGAATTTTCTCGTCAGGGCAGGCTTCATCAATCGGGAGGAGCAGCGCGGTACAGTAAGGTCGAGCATCACCGAACACGATCACCTGCCGGAACACGCCGGCGGCCGCCAACTCACTCTCAACCCATTCCGGGCTGATATTGCGCCCGTAGCTGTTAATCAGGAGAGTTTTTACCCTTCCCTTGATAGTGACAAAATCCTGGGTATCCACGGTGCCGATATCACCGGTATCGACGTAATCCTGATACCAGGTCTCCGGTTGGTTCAGGTAACCGAGAAACGCGTTGCCTGTCACGCGTAACTGGCCATCCTGTTCTGCGACGCCCAAATGACTCAATACCTGCCCGCTGGTTCCGGGCCGGTCGCGGCCGGGGCAGTTGACACTCACGACTGACGCACATTCTGAAAGGCCGTATCCCTCATAGACCGGCAATCCTCGCTCCCTCACCCTTTCGACCAGCGGTGCCGCAACCCTGGCTCCTCCGACGGCGATAAACCTGAGGGATGTGGGCGGTGTCCAGCCCATTGCCATTGCCCTGTCCAGGATTGTCAACAACTGGGGGACCAGGATCAGTGTATTGGGCTGATAGTGGCTGAGAGACGAGAGGAATGTCGCTGGATCGACACTTGAGCTGTCCGTGAAACCGAGGTCATGGAGTGGAACTGTAATTACGCAGCCGCCTGCAAGCAGGGGCGCGTACAGGCCGGCTACGTTTTCCAGCAGCACCGGCAGCGGCAGCACGCACAGATGGCGTGGAGCCTCCAGCCCGGTCGCCTGTACCAGCGAGCTGGCTACGTTCAGGCAATTATCAGAGGACAGGCAGACTCCTTTTGGCTCGCCGGTGGAGCCGGATGTAAATGTAATTTTCGAGGTTCCCAGCGGGACCCGGGCACTCGTCGTGGCGGCCACAGGCAGTGCATTCAGCGACGGCAGCAAGGAGAATCCTGCTTCGAGACACAGCGCATCATCTGGCAGGCAGCACTCCAGGCCTTGCTGGTACACGAAGAGATCGATGCCCGCGCTGCTGAAAACGTGGGAGCACTGCCGGGAACTAAAAAAAGTGGGTAGAGGGACCAGGCAGATACCCGCTCTCTGGCAGGCGAGGTCCACGACTACCCACTCAGGGGAATTGTCTGCGCATAGCGCAACTGTCTTGAAGCCGCCGGCTCTCAGCTTGAAGGCGACTTCCTGTATCAGTGCCATCAAATCGCTGATGTTGATTGAGCGATCGGCAGTTTCCAGGACCGCGCGACCGGGCGAGCGAGAAGCAAGTTTCTCCAGCTGTTCGAACAAGGAATTCACTTCCGGGTCGACTGGATTTTTTCAACGAGTTCATTAATGTTGGCCTGATAAGAAGTCAGGACACTTTCGACCAGTGGGTTGGCCGTGCAACGTTCCATGGCCGCACGTACATCCCCGAGCATGACCATTGGAGCCCCATTGTAGTAGCTGCCCCAGTCTTCGCTTCTTTCGTTTAGTCGACGGCGGTCCGCAGCGGCAATGGGCACACTTGCCAGGCCGCTGCGTTTCAGCGATATACGTACAGCCCTGTTGGCAGTAAACAGGACATAGTCGACGCCGGCCGTGTACATGGCAAAACCGACAAGGGTATAGAGCAGGGCCGCATGACCGGGGTTTGACGCGGCGAGGTTTCCCATCTCAAGGATTCGTTCACGCTGCACCCGGCACCCGAAAACGTCCCGTACGTGGCTTTCTGCGGGTTTGTCGAGGTAGTTCTCGCAGAACAACTCGCTGCCCGCCGCATTCCGCAGACCCAGCGCTGAGGTGATATGGTCTCCTTGCCGCAGGCATGCCAGCAGTGGCATGAACTCGCTGAGTTTTGCGCCGTAAGTGATTTGAAATATCCCGGCTACGTAACGCTGTGCCTCATCCCTCGCCGTGCTGCCCGGAACATGAAATTCCAGCGAGGGAAGCTCGGGGGCGGAGGCTGCAGGTTGTAATGCCAGCTGTTCTATCAGTCGCACCATGCTATTTGTCTCACTTTGTCTGTGCGGGAACTCTAACAATCTTTCCTTAAATCAGGCTTAGCTGGGGCACCTCTCAGTAATGGCAGTGCGCTCAGGCTTTCAGGCTGACGCCATCAAGGCGCCGCTTTGCAGACAGGTTGGATGCCTGTCAAGCGCGATTGCCATTATTGGGAGGTGCCCTGGCAGTCAGTCAGCCAGCTTGTTTTCAACTTCAGATAACAGTGTCTGGACGTCCGCCCGGCGCCCCCTGTCGGCAACCGGCCTGTCGGGTCGCGGAGGCGCATCCAGTGCTTTGAGCAGATACTCCCGGCTCTTCGTATATTCCCCTTGCTCGAACAGGTATTCGCCATAGAAGTAATTGGGGTCGATGCCTTCCGGATTGATTGCCAGCCCCTTTTCCAGGTAACCCCTGGCCTCGTCGTCATCGCCAAACCCGACCGGCCACCCGGGCACCTTGAAATAGAGTGTCCCCAGGCTGGTATAGGCTGAGCCGGAGAGGGCTTCAGCGTCGATTTGGAGCGCCTTTTCGAAGTCCTTGCGGGCCGCCTTGGCGTATTTCATTGCCGAAAAAGGGCTGGCCAACCCGGCGTAGGTGGAGCGGACAATGCCGCACCAGATCACTGTTTCTACCGCCGGGGTTCGAGTCGAGTCGACATCGCACCGCGCCGTCAGCGCTGCCATGGCCTTGGCGCGGTCCTTGTCCGGCATCTCGTAGTTGATTTTCGCCCACTCTTTCTGCAGCATTTGGGCTTCCTCGGGAATATCGGCAAAGGCTTGTCCTGCCGCAGTGCAGGTCAGTGTGGCCAGAAAACAGGCCTGAAAAATCCTTGCAACGTTCATGACCGCTTCTCCTGGTAAATTCGGGAAGAAAGTCTAACGTCCAATGCTTAAGTGTTGCTTATGACGGACGAATTTGGACTGGCTCACCTTGCACCCGGTACTCTCGTCCATACTCCGGCGCCAGCTTCGCGATGAGGACCGCAGGAGCTGTTTCGGGTCGCAGGATTCCGCCCGTTGGTGTTCCACGCATCATTCTGCTGGCTCCCGGGGCAGTTGCGCGATGTCCGCAGCGGCCTCACCCCTAAAATCCGTGGCAATATTACACCCCGTTGTCTTTTCACGGCAGGCGGCGGTTCTGTTATCGTTCCTGCATAAGAGGAGCAGGGTTTTCCGGCCACTCTTACCCGGCCCTGAGCTTTTCTGTATTCCAGAGGGAACCTGCAATGAGAATAATGACAGCCGCGCCTTATGCCTTAAAACCACTGACCCTGACTTGCGCAACCCTACTGCTCTCAGCAGGGGCCGCCGCCCAGGAATTCGCCGGTCTCGAGGAGGTCCTCGTCACCGCGACCAAGCGCGTGCAGTCACTGCAGGAAATCGGCATGTCCGTCACCGCGATTTCAGAACGCGAACTGGAGAACATGGGGGTCGACAGTTACCTGGACTTTGCCGTGCGCATCCCCAACCTTGGCACCGCCTTCCAGGCGGACGGCCGCTTCGACGCCAACTCGCCAGCGCTGCGCGGCGTGTTCGGCAGCGGCGACAAGGCCTCGGCGGCGACCACGGGTTTCTACATTGACGATGTCCCGGTCACCTCCGCGCTGCAGCCAAGGGTGCTGGATCTCGAGCGTATCGAAGTGCTGCGCGGCCCCCAGGGTTCCCTGTACGGCGCGCGTTCCATGGGTGGCACGATTCGACTCATCACCCAGCAACCCAGTCTCGACGAGACCTACGGGGCTGTTCACAGCTCTGTCTCCATCGTCGAGGATGGCGACGAAAACTACGCTGTCGACGGTAACCTCAACCTGCCGCTGGTCAAGGATAAACTGGGACTGCGGGTGGCGGGCTATTACGGCTCTGTATCGGGTATTTACGACCGCGTCTACGATCCCACCTGGACCAACTACCAGACAGGCGAGGAGGTGCTGGGCACGACACCGGAATTCAGCGACAGCGACAATGTCGATGATGAGGAATACTGGGGCGGGCAGGTCGCCCTCAAGTGGATGGTGACCGACTACCTGTCGATCACCCCCAAATACATGTACCAGAAGATCGAGGCCGACGGCCTGCCGTTTGCCGATATAGACGCCGATAACATGGAGACACCGCGCTTTTTCGATTCCGAGGAGCCGGGTGAGGATGAGTGGTGGATTGCCAGCATCGTCTTCAACTGGGAGCTCGAATCGGGTGTCATCACCTCGACCACTGCGTACTACGAGCGCGAGACCGAGGAGTTCGAGGAGGAACACACCTTCCTCGATTTCATCTACGGGGCGGCGGTGGGTCTGCCTATCTTTCCGATTGAGTCCACCCTCTCGACCACGTCGGAGTACGAGAATCTCTCCCACGAAACGCGCTTTACCAGCAGCTTCGAGGGTTCCTGGAACTTCGTGGTGGGCATTTTTTACGCCGACAACGAGTTCACTCGAGGCTATCCGCCGGCACTGCAGCCAGGTGTGAACGACGCACTCAACGAGGCTGCGGGCGGGCCCGCCAACGTGGTACCGGGCGACCTGATCTTCGTGACCGACCAGCCGGAAGACGTAGAGGAGCTGGCGATCTACGGCGAGGTCACCTGGGATGTCACGGATTCGCTGGCGCTGACGGCGGGCGGTCGCTGGTATGATACCGAGGTCGACTTCGTTTCCGAATCCGACGGGTTCGCCAACGGCGGCCCCAGCCGTTTCTCGGGCAGCCAGAGCGAGAGCGGTTTCAACCCGAAAATCATGGCGTCATTGGACGTAAATGACGATATCAATCTCTACGCCAGTGCGGCGAAGGGTTTCCGTATCGGCGGCGTCAACGGCCAGTTATCTCCCACGCTGTGTGGCGACGAACTCGCCGAGGTGGGTCTCAACCCGGATGAATTGCGGACTTACGATTCCGATGACCTGTGGAGCTACGAGGCGGGCATCAAGTCGACTCTCGCTGACAACCGGGTATCACTCAACGCCGCTGTTTTCTTCATCGACTGGAGCGACGCGTTACAGGTACAGCGCCTGGCCTGTGGTTTCCAGGTCGACGCCAATATCGGCGACGTGGAGAGCACCGGCTTCGAGGTGGAAATGTCAGCCGCGCCCATCGAGGGGCTGACCCTGCAACTGGGTGTCGGATATACCGAGACCGAGGTCAAGGACGCGGCCGGCTTCCCCGGGTACCTGGAAGGGGACGAATTGCACGGCATCCCCGATTGGACCGCCACCGGGTCCGTCGAGTACATCTGGCCGGCATTCGGCGAGTGGGACGGCCGGGTGCGTGCCGACGGCAACTATTACGGCGAAAGCACCAGTTTCAACAACGGCGCCGTGGTCGAGCGCGACAGCTGGGATGCCCTCAACCTGCGCGCCGGGATGATGAACGAGAACTGGGACATCACCCTCTTCGTGGACAACGTTACCGACGAGCGTGCCAACCTCGCCGATAACCGTTCGATCGCCGCGGAGATGCCGGGTCGACCACGCATCGTGACCAACAGGCCCCGCACCGCCGGACTGGAAGCACGCTACCGGTTCTGAGCCTGGTGCCACTCGCCACCGGCCTGCCGCTGTTCGTATTGCTGCCAGGCCTGGTCGATGAGATAGATGTGCAGTGACTCGACGTCAGCGGCGTCAAGCAGGTCGGAAAAGTTACCCATGCCTTTCTCGACCCGGGTACCCTCGAGCAGGATGTCGCTGAACTCGGCATGGGTTGCCGCGTTCATCAGGCGCAGATCGGGAATGCCCGAGCCGCGGCCGTCGATATTCGAGTGGCACTTGGCGCAGTTTCGCAGGTACAGCTTTTCGCCCTCGGCAAGCTGGTCCGGGTCGCCGCGACGCGGCACGGCAGGTGCGCCGAGGACGACTTCCTTATGGTCGATTTCCGGCCGCCGGGGCACCGCGCCGCCGCCGAGTTTGAAGGCCACGACACGCCCCCGGTTACCGTAGGTATAGGCTGCCATGCCAGGCAGGTATTCGTTGCCATTGCCGCCGCCGATCCCCGTGATGATGGCGACATATTGTTCACCTTGCACCGAGTAGGTCATGGGCGCCGCCATCATCGAAAGCCCCACGTCAACGCTGTGCAGCTCCTCGCCCGAGCGTGCGTCCAATGCCACCAGGCGGCCGGTGCCACGCCCCTGGAATACCAGGTTGGTTGCCGTGCTCATGACCCCGCCACCGTTCCAGAACGCCGCCATCGTGCCCGCCCAGGGGCCGGAGGTCTCGCGCTCCCAGGCGAGTTGCTGCTTCACCGGGTCCCAGGCGCGCAGGAATCCACGGATGGTGGTGTCGGGTTGTCCCGCTGCCAGCTCTTCAATGGGCGGCAAGGTGCGAGCCAGGGCGCTGTCCAGGCCCCATTCGCCGGGGGTGGGGAAAATGTAAACGGAGTGGGAGTTCAGGCCCCCCTTCTGGTAGGCGAAGGGCTCTTCCGGCAGGGACCAGATGGCGGCGGCCTCCTTGGCGGGGATGTAGACCAGGCCCGTGGCCGGACTGTACGACATGGGCTGCCAGTTGTGCGCGCCCTGGGGGCCGGGAAAGATCAGTTTGGCCTCGTCGAAGTACTCGGCCTGTGCTGTCTCCACGGGTCGCCCCGTGTCCGGGTCGATGTGGCTGGCCCAGGTTACTGTCGCGAACGGCTCTGCGGACAACAGTTCGCCGGTCACACGGTCGAGAACGTAGAAGAAACCGTTTTTCGGCGCCTGCATGATCACCTGCCGGTTTTCACCCTCGATGACCAGGTCGGCCAGGATCAGCTTCTGGGTGGCCGTGTAATCCCAGTTGTCACCGGGCGTGGTCTGGTAATGCCAGGCTAGACGCCCCGAATCCGGATTGATGGCAAGAATCGAGGCGAGATACAGGTTGTCACCACCTTTCGGACTGCGCAGTTTGCGCGGATACGGTGCCGCGTTTCCGGTGCCCACATAGAGCAGGTTGAGTGCCGGGTCAAAGGCCATCGCATCCCACACCGTGCCGCCCAGGCCCACCTCCCAGAGGCTGTCGGGATCCCAGGTTTGCGCTGCGGCCTCCAATTCCGGGTGTTCGAAGGGGCCCCCGGCGGACGCGGGTACGGTAAAAAATCGCCAGCTTTGTCGGCCGCTGGCGGTGTCGTAGGCGGTGATGTAGCCGCGGGCATCGAACTCGGCACCCGCGTTGCCGATGATCACCCGATCGTTGGCGATGTACGGTGCCCCGGTGATCGTGTAGCCCCGCTCGCGATCGATGAAGGTATCCGCCTTCCAGGATACGCTGCCGTCTTTCCTGTCCAGCGCATACAGGTACCCGTCCAGGGAGGCCACGAAAATACGGTTTCCCGCGAGGGCAAGGCCGCGATTGACCACACCGCAACACACTTTGCGCACGAAGCCCGGGTCGATGTCCGGCTCGAATCGCCACAGTGACCGGCCGCTGGCGGCATCCAGGGCGAAAGCTGTCCCCGTGGGCCCGCTGCCGTACATGACGCCGTCGACGACGATGGGCGTTGCCTCGTAGCCGTGCTCGGATTCGAGGTCATGGTGCCACGCATACCCCAATTGTGAGACGTTGTCCGCCGTGATCTGCGTCAGTGGCGAATGATAGCTCTGGCTGTAGTCGCGACCACCGGTGAGCCAGGTCCCGGGCTCTGCGGCCAGGGTGAGGAGGTCCCGACTCTCTGTCTCGTCGGTTTGACTGGTCGTTGGAGCCTGTAACGCCGATGTGTTTTGCCGGTCCTGGGTGTCGCAGGCGACCACGGCGATGCAGGTTGCCAGCAGGCAGCTGGCGAGGCGAAGCGCTCTCACGGCTCGCATTTCAGTGTTCAGCCAACACGAAGGTTTTCGATTCGGGACGCGTATAGGGCCGCTCCATGAATCGTGCCACGGTGTTGTTGAACAGCTCCGGGTCCGTGACCGGGGTGAAGTGGGTTTCCCCCGGGAAGATCGCCAGATGAGATCGGGGCAGGGTCTGGTACATGAACACCGTGTGCTCCACGCGGATGATGTCCTGGTCGCCCGCCATCACCAGCACAGGCGCTTCTATACGGCGCATTTCGGCTTCGGAGATGTTGGGAAGTTCCCGCAGCAGGTACATCTGTTGCCTGGCGGCCTCCCAGTTGCGGGTGGTGTCTCCGCTGGCCAGCATTTCGTCGACTCGCCGTGACTCCCGGGCCACCCACTCTGCGGCCCAGTCGTATACCGCGGTCGTGTCGGGGCGCATGTTGGCGCCCATGACGGCGAGCCGGTCGATGACCTCCGGGTAGAGCAGCCCCATCAACAGCCCGATATTGCCGCCGTCGCTCCAGCCCACCAGGCGCACAGGACCCAGCTCGAGGTGACTTGCCAGGCCCGCCCAGTCGGACGCCATCTGTCGATAGGTCATCTGCTTTTCACCCATGCCGGATTTGCCATGGGCGCGGCTGTCCGCCACCACCACGCGATAGCGATCGGCGAAAAATTCTATCTGGTGTTTCATCGACGCGATGCTCTGGCCCGAGCCGTGGATCAGCAGCAGTGGCTCTCCGTCGCCGTAGACCTCGTAGTACATGCTTATACCATTGATCTTCGCGTAGCCCCCGGCGGCGGCATTGTCACCGTAGCTGCGGGAAAGCTTGGCGTCCTCCGCTGAGGCGGTGGGTACGATGACAAACGCGAGCAGGGCGAGCGCGCAGGCGACGCAGCGGCCGGTGCGGAGTCTGGGGCTGGTCATGGATGGCTTCTCCTTGCGTGAATTCCGCCTTGTGAGCGGGGCTGCAATGCTTCAGGGTAACGGCATTTCCACTGTCGGCACGAAGCCAATGGGTATCTCGTAGGTGCGGGTGTTATCGCGCAGGCGGTCGTCGATCAGCTCCTCCTCATTGCTGGCCGTCGGATTCCAGACCACCGTGATGCGGCGCAGTCCAGGCTGCAAACCCGCGAGCGGTACCAGGCCCATCAGGCCGCGCATCTTGAGGTCCCCGCGTTCGGCGACAATAAACGTACTCATGGGCAGGGCTACGCCATCTACAGCGACCGACCACAGCTTTCGCAGGCAGGTGGCTGGGTTTTCGTCGTCGGTATTCTGGCAGAGGCGATCCAGTATCAGGTTGTCGCGCAGCGGCTGATAGGGCAGGAACAGGGGAGCGAAGCTGCCGTTCTGTTCGAAGCTATTGAGTCTCGGCCATCCCCGCAGGCCGTCTCTCGGGGTGGACATGTCTTCATAGTAAGTGCCAACAAATCCTCCCGCCAGGTCCTCGGTGTCCAGGTATTCGAATGCGGGGGAGAGGGTGAAGTTCGCCCATGCCGTATTTCTCAGGTTGCCCAGCGCTACAATGATAAAGATGCTGATGCCGAGCGCGATGGTATACAGCACCGGTCGCGTGTTGCTCTGCAGGGTGAGCTGAACCGGAAGCGTCAGTTTTTGCGGGTACGCAAGACCGGAGATTGTGCGCAGAACGCCGACGCAGACCGTGAACAACCGCTTGGTACGCAGCGCCGGAACGCGTTTCGCGAGTTGTGCGTCGAGCAGGTAATTCAGCAGCGGTATGCAGAGAAACACCACGACGAGTATCAGCCCGCCGATGCCTATGCCGGTGTTGGTCAGCCCGAAACGGGCGCCCACCAGGCCGCCGATCACCAGCGCGGCGATGAGGATGACACCAAACCACAGCACACTGAGGGTCAGCATGCTGATCACCGCGAACAGCGATGAGGCCAGCCGGTCGCTGCGGGTGATCATCGTGTCCATATCCGGCAGTGTGGTGCGATAGTGATCACGCGCGAGCGGACCCAGCCCCGGCGTGCGTTTCCAGTCGATACCCGCTGGGAACGCGGCGCGCAGGCCGATCAGCCCCACCCAGTAGGCGCGTGTCATCAGGTGAATCACGAAGCAGGCGGCAAGGGTGTAGCAGATGCCGGAAATCAGTGTCGTACCGACATTACTGACGATGGCCTGGCCGACCGTGAGGTGGGTGTAGACGCCGGCCAGTTTGCCGAGCAGCCAACCGGGCAGCGTGAAAAGCGCAAAGATGGTCAGGCTGGAAATGATCAGCTCGAGTTCATCGGTGCGGTCGCGCAGGCGGTCCATCGCCGCCTGGTCACCTCTCTCCCTCTGTTCGCTGACTGGCTCCATGGCGTCTGCACTGTGGTCGTTACCGGAGGTCTATCGTTCCACAGTCTGCGGTGGGCCTCAAGGTGACTTGCCGCACCGCCGCCGTGGGTAGCTTAGGCCTGATGCGGGCTGATTCGTCACGCCAGCGTCAACAGCACTGCCGGTACTGGCTTTCTTATCTCAAACTGATTCCGCGCCCCGGGGCCACAATCTGTATCAGGCGGCGGATCGGCGTGCTGGCTGCCGCCTGGCGTATCTGGCGGGGAGTCAGGACCTGCCGTGTGCCCGGTCCATGGCTTTTACCAGCAGTTGCGCCCAGCGCCGCATCATCCGGTCCGCCTCGGCCTTGTTGGTGACGCTGTTGGATATCTGCAGATAGTTGCGATCGCGTACGGCGCGGGCGTCGGCAACCTTGCCGAGCAGGTCGCCGGTGATCGCGTCGTAGAACTCAAGATACAGCGTCATGGAACCGTTCGACGCCGTGTACGTCTGGCTGCGCCCGGGTGTCGGCACGTCCGGTGCGGTCACATCCAGGTCGACGATGGCCGGCCTGAGTATCAGCAGGTTTTCGTTGGACACACCCGTGTCGAGTGTGGACACGACAGGGTAGCCACCCTTGTCCAGTTCTTCAGTGAAGATGCGCGTAAATTCCATCGCGACAGTGTCCTTGATCCGGTCCGCGTCCTGCTGGGTCAGGCGCTGGGACGCGGCAGTCTGTTTGCGGTTCTGGTCCCTGAGCCAGTCCTTCTTGAAGGCCACGGCCACGTCCGTGATATAGACACGGTCGTAGTGTGACATGTCGGCGTCCGGGTCGCGGTACACGGCCTGGGCGGTGGTGTTCTCAACCCGCACGAGGCCGTCATCGATAGTATCCGGCAGTTCCGGCTGGTTGCTCGCACAGGCGCCCAGCAGGAGGCATAACAACAGGCTCCGGGCGCCGGCGATCGGGTTCAGGGGTTTGTGCATGTCATTCTCCTTGCAGGCAGCGTAGTGAAACTGTGAGACGATGATTCAGGCGGTATCGGCGCAAGCCCCGCCGCCATTACACCTGCGCTTGGCCACGGTGCTATCACGGCGAGGTCAGGTAGTTCAGCCAGGCGTTGATGCGCAGGGAGACCTTGCTGATCATGTGGAACGGTTTGCCGGCGTCGGTGTAGATCGCAACGGTCCCGGCGGCACCCTGGGGCAAAGAGCGGGCCGTGGTCGCATCGTCCAGCGCCACGGCAACGGCCCAGCGGTCGGTCACGGGCGCGCCGGTCAGGCTGGGCAATTGCCCACTCGCGGAGAGCTGCGCCTGGCCGCTGAACAGCACAATGTGAACCACCGAGCCCGCGAAGACTTCCCCGGGCTTACTTTTGAACACGATTTCCGCCTCGTCGCCGACGCTGATGCGGCGCACCGCACTCTGGCTGAAGCTGGCCAGTACGTCATTGGTTTCATAGGACACGAATGCCATGGAGGACGCCAGCGGCACGGGTGTGACAAAACTGCCCGGGCGCAATTGCAGATTGAGCACGTAGCCGTCATAGGGCGCGCGGACCACGGTTTCCTCGAGTTGCCAGCGAGCGTTGTCCACCTGTGCTCTGCCACTGTCGATCGCTGCCTGGGCCGCATCGCGATTGGCCATCCAGATATCGAGATCGACCCGCGCCGCGGCCTGGGTGGCCAGCAGTTTTTCCGCGCGTTCCACGTTCACTTCCGCCAGGCGCAGCTCCGCCTCGGCCCGGCTCACCTGCGACCCTGCCTGGCGTACGGCGATCTCGTACGGCTCCGGGTTGATACGGAAAAGGACATCCCCGGCCTCCAGTTTCTGCTTGCCCTGGATGGGGACCTCGATAACCTGGCCTTTGACGTTGGGGACGATAGGCACCACGTAGCGAAAGATGCGCGCGTCCGGGCTCATCGGCGAGAAGGTGTACCACATGAACACGATTGCCGCGACCATCAGCAGGCCGACACCCGCGAAGGCACAGATGTTGCCTGCTGTCTTCCTGAGCAGGCCAAGCTTGTTGAACAACAGCACGTACAACCCTGCATAGCAGATGCTTATAAAGGCAATCACGCGTCGTTCTCCTCGAGCCGGGCGAGGCGCGTGTCCAGTTCGTCGATCCGCTGCGCCATTTGCGGTCCCGGCGCCAGCGGCTGCATCTTCGCCCACACCAGGGCGACTAACCAGCCGATTCCCGCCGTCAGCAGGCCGATCCAGGCCAGTACGTTGATCGCTTCAGCCTGCGGATGATTTGCCTCGCGGGCGAGGTTGCCCGGTATGCGTCCGATCAGCACCACCAGCCATATCGCGGCCGCACAAAGCACGAACAACACGATCAGGGCGAAGATGTCGAGCATGGTGATTTCCTCCAGTGGTAACTTGACCGGGCGGGCATTATGGCCTGCATACTGTCGCGACACCACCCTGTGCCTGCCGCGCACCAGTTGCCGCCCGGGGTTCGCGCGCTGCCTCCTGCGGCGTCATGGAGACCGGCGCGCGCGCATTCAGCCGGGTGTATCGTCACCGGCTACGGACTACCCATACCCCCGACATCGGCGCCGATGTCCAACGCCGCTTCCCCGGTTGCGCCCCCGTCCGCGGCGATCTCGTTGGGTAGTTCGCGGCCACGCGAGTACCAGATCGACCACAGCGAGAGACCGTAAAACAGCGACAGGATACCCGCCAGCGCAGGTCGCTCTGCAGCCGCCCCCGTGCGAATTTCGGCGCTGTCGATCTCGGCCAGGATGGCCCAGCGTTGGTTACCCACAGTCACCGGCACAAAGGCGGAGAGAACTTCGACGCCCCGGTAGTCGACCGTCGTGGCCACGCCCTGCTCGCCGGCAAGCGCACGACGGACGGTGTCGGTGTCAACCGCCTGGACGAGCACGGTGGACGTGGCCATGAAGCGGGAATCGCTGCGCATCAGGTGATCCTGGCCCACCAGGTAAGTCTCTCCCGTGTCCCCCATACCGCCGCTGTAGCCCATGATCTCGAGCAGCGAGTCCATGGGAAGCTGCAGTGCCATTACGCCGCCTGTGTCCCCCGCAAGCGAGGTTGCGATAAAAAGGGCCGGCGCCTCCGCGCTGGGGGCGTAGCGCTGGATGTCGGAAATGGCGATCGCGCCGGGATTGTCGCGTGCCTCCTGGTACACTGCGGCCAGCGCCGTCTCACGGTACGGGCCATTGCTGAGGCTGGTCGCAAAGTCGTCTTCTTTCCCTACGCTGTATTCGATGTAACCATCCCCGTCAATCAGGAACAGGTCGTAGTAACCCCGCTCGGTGACGAATTCGCGGGCCATCCCATGCAGTTCGGCATGCAGCGTGTCATAGGCCGAATCACCGCTCGCGCCAGCTCGGCGCGCTCTCCAGCCGGGTGCGGGTTGGCCGCGATATACCGCTGCCGCAGGCCCCGGGCGATCGCGGGTCGGTCTGATTCGCGCCAGGCATCGCCCAGTTGCGCCTGGAGCTGGTTCAGCGCGGGGCTGCTGCTCCAGAACCTGAGTTCAGCCGCCGCGGTATCGAAATAACTCTGCACGGCACCGTGCCGCAGTTCCGCGAGCAGCAGCAGCCTGTCTGCCATTACCTGCGAGTAACGCGACAGGTTCCACTGGGAAATACCGGCGGCGACCGCGGCGGTCAGCAACAGCAGGCCGAGTGCCCAGGCAATCCAGAAGGTGCGGTTACTCATCACCCGTATGCATCCTCCCCTTGTCGGTTTCAGAGGAGGCCAGCATCAATTGGTCACGGACCAGGGCATCCACCGCCTGCCAGGTGAAACTGAAGTGTTCGAACTCGTCCTGGTTCACGCGCTCCCGCTCCAGTTCGTCGACCACTTCAGAGAGAATATCCATCAACTCGTTTTTGCTTTGAAGCAGCTCGCGGGCGGTCTGCTCCCCGCGTACCCTGTGTGAAACCGCCATCAGTCGCCGATTGTAAGCGTTCATGCGCACCCGCCGTGAGCGAACCCAGTGAGTACGCAGCGCCAGCAGGGCGGATGTCACGATGGCGACGACATAGAGCACGGCTGAGGCCAGTCGCGCGTTCTGCTGCATGAAGCCCGGTTTCTCACGGTCGAAATAGCTGCGGGCGCCGGGATGAGCCGGTATTGCGCTCTTGTCATCCCCCGCCAGCGGGCCGATGAACCCGGCCAGGCGACTCTTTTCAAGAATTTCCGAGCGACGCTCGAATACGGCCCGGGTGAAATGATACACCAGCGAGTCGTCGAGGTTGGACCGGCCCACCAGCAGCCGATCGAGTACCGCCGTGTGCAAGTCGGTCTCCGGTTGAGGTGGATAGCCCCGGTAGGAACCCAGCGGAATGATGCCGGGCTTGAGCGCCGGTTGTTTCAGCGCCAGCGCGTCGGATTGTGTTATGGGAACCATGTGCAGCGGGCTTTCCCGGATCATCCGGCGAATGGACTCATTACCCGGGGCCCTCACCCTGAACACGGCGTCGACCTGGCCGTGACGGATCGCGAAATTCGCTGCCTCCTCTGACATGGGTTGAGCATTCAGCGCCGCCGGCGATAGTCCGTAGTGGCTGGCGAGAAACCAGAACGACTTGAACTGACCGCTTGACCCCGGCGGTATGGCCGCCCGATAGCCGGCGAGATCCGGGAAATTCTCGATCATGGTGTCGTCGCGCACGACCAGGTGATACGCATCCTGGTACAGGCGCATGACACCGGAGATAGCATCGGAGGTATTGACGTCGGCCTGCACTTCCGCCATGTCCAGGCGGTTGCGCTCCAATAAGCGCAGGTTCTCGTAGCTGCCACCGGTCTCGAATACACTCACTTCAACACCGATATCGGCATTGTTGATGACCTCGGCGATGGCTGTGACCAGGCTGAGGCTTTCACTGCCCGCGGGGCCTCCGCCGATTGCCAGGCGTTGCACCTGGCTTGCGCTTAACCAGAGGGCCAGGCCCGCGAAGGCGATCAACCACACGATCAACATCAGAAGGAGCCGGACCCGCATCGAAAACAGCTGCAACGCTAGCCTCCCATGGAAAAACTGTCGACGCCGCCGTCCTTTACGGGGAAGCCAGCAGGTAGCCCAGGCCGGCGCCGGCGGCCATGA
The DNA here is from genome assembly GCA_963753815.1 of uncultured Gammaproteobacteria bacterium. GTDB lineage: Bacteria > Pseudomonadota > Gammaproteobacteria > Pseudomonadales > Halieaceae > CAVWDU01. The sequence continues at coordinate 98,131 of CAVWDU010000002.1, read as the reverse complement.
ATACGAAACTGGCCAGGCAGGCAGCCTGGGCCGGTATCAGGTGTGGAGTACCCTCTCGCCATGCCAGCAGACGAAGCGCCGAGTAGACCGCAGCGGGCATCCCGATCAGCCCCCACAGCAGGCCGTCGCACGCGGGATATGCGAGGGCCGTGAAAACCAGCAGCAGGTAGCCGGTGGCCAGTATAACCACGTAGGGAAGCGATGCACGTCGAAGACCCAGACGGACAACGAGATTGCGCTTGCCCGCGGCCTGATCCGCCGCGTAGTCGGGAAACTGGTTGATCCACAGGAATGCGGCCACCAGCACGCCGAGCGCGATGGAGGCCTGCAGGACGCAGGCCGTGACGCTCCCGGTCTGGACCAGGTAACACCCGACCACGACCAGCGGGCCGTAACAGGTGGCGACTGCCACCTCACCCAACCCGCGGTAGGAGAGCCTCAGTGCGCCACCGTGGTAGAACCACGCGAGCGCCATACCGACGACACCGAAATACAGTGCTCGCGGCTCGCGGAAAACAACGATAACCAGACCCAGGGCAATCGCTCCCAGGTAGCACACGAAGGCGACAGTTCTGGCTTGCCGGGCATTCATCAGCCCGTCGACCAGTACCCGTTTGCCACCGGAAAACGGGCTTCTGTCACCGGGCTCGATCGCCAGATCGGTACCGCTGTCGTAGTCCACGATCTCGCCGTAGGCATTCTTCGCAACTTCCACCAGGAACACTGCCAGTACGGTGAGCAGCAGCCATCCCGTCGCGATTTCACCGTCCGCCGCTGCCATGCACGCAGCGAGAAACAGGCCGGCGAAAGACGCCAGCGAAATCTTGGGGTCCGCCAGGCGCCACAGCCCGTCCGCGAATGCGCTCGTCATTGTCACCCTTTCAATTATCCGGCGATCCGGCGATCCGGCGATCCGGCGATCCGGCGATCCGGCGATCCGGCGATCCCCTCGGGACTATGCGTCGAAGGACGGGCAGCCGCGGACGCCGTCCATGATAGCCTGGCAGGTGGCCTCCTGGATGGCGTTGCCCTTCGGCCAGGTGCCGACCAGGTAGTACTGGTAGAGACCATCGTGCAGCACATACTGGCGCATCAGCCCCTGCACCTTGTCTGAACTCTCTCCGATGGCCATCTGGGTCTCGCCCATGCCGCTCAGCCCCACGTCGACGCGGAAGCCCTCGAGGCCGTTAATCGAGACATGCTCCTCGGTGGCCTCTATCTGCATGACCTTTTTGACGAAGCCGGGCACCTTGGGGTCAGACATCGACTCGAAGGTGGCGACCGGCTCTGTCTCCGCCACTTCCAGCATCACCTGGCTGTTGGCAGCGACGTTGCGAACCCGGATGACATTCCAGTCCCGGGGCTCTCCGGGGGCAGCCACTTGTCCGCGGTCAGGTCCAGGCCTGTTTTCCCCCAGATCACCTTTTTCTCGCGCACCGTGACTTCCCAGCCCGGCGGCGTCGGCAGGGAGAAACCCAGCCGGGGGTGCTCGAGCCGGGGTATCTCTGGGTCGGATTTCAATGCGGCGAGCGCCGCTTCCGCCGTCTCGTCGGCCCTGCCCGCGTGTTCCGTGCGCCACGCTTCCAGACGCTCCATGACTGCCGGCCCGTCGCGCAACGCCTTGAACCCCACCCTCGAGCGCTCGATATCGGTGGGGCTCGGCGTGCTATCGCTGGATTTCTGAATCGGGCGCCGGTTCCAGATGATGTCGTAGTAGCCCTCTGCTCCTATTCGCTCCACCAGCTCAACCCAGCGCATGTTCTCCGGGGTTACGGACTGATAGACCTGACCCTTGCGCACGATGAGCACGCGGCGATCGGTGATCGCGTAGTTCAATGTCTCTACGTGCCCCTGGGCCTGACGCCGTTTCATATACTGGATGAGCCAGATGAATGCCACCGTGAACCCTACCGCGGCGAGCAGGTTCGGCGATATCGCCAGAACGCTCAGTTGCTCCCGATTGAGCCAAACAACTCCGCCGATGATGGCCAGGAAGAGCAATTGCCCGAAGGGGAGGGACTTACGTTTCCCCATCGTCTTCAACATGACCTCCCGGTCCGGCTCACCCGACCAGATCACCGTCTCCCCGGGTTCAAGCACGGCGCTGATTGCGGCAGCGTTTGCATTAGACATGTTCTTCTCCGTTATTGGTCCTTCGGCAACGCCTTTTGTTTCGGGCGCAGATATTCCGGGATTATTATCGCGGCCGGTCCAGTCTGTATGATCAGATTATGGTTCGCAAGTTGCCGGTGCAGGGGATGCTCGCCGCGCGGTTACGGCGGCATTTTGCAGGCAGCACCTCGGAAGCCTGCGCGTGTCCGGGCTCGACTGCGTCTGATCTGACCGGCTACCAAACGTCGCCCTATGGTCGGCGGCGCCGATGGTCCCCGGCCGGGTAAGTGGGCTGTAAAAAATTTGCTCTCTGTTCAATCTGTGTTTACTGTTCCCAGCCCCGGTCGGTGTTGCCTCACGCAGCGCCTGTACGCCGACCAGACCCGATCAGCGAGCGAGGAGCACCTACTATGCCCACCAATGGAAAACAGATATTCAGCACGCTTGCGGATGGCAAGCTCACCGTGGAGGTGGCGGAAACGACCTTCCCTGATCCCACCGGCAGCCAGGTGCTGGTCAGGATGGAGGCGGCCCCGATCAATCCGTCCGATCTCGCTATTCTCACCGGTCCGGCGGACCTCGAGAATGCCGCGTATTCGAGCGGCCGGTTTGTCGCCGATATGCCCGAACCATTCAACAGCGCGCAAAAGGGTCGTCACGGGCAGCGCCTCGCGGTGGGCAATGAGGGCGCCGGCACGGTGATAGCGGCGGGTGACAATGAATCGGCGCAGGCACTTGTCGGCCAGCGCGTCGCCTGTGTGCCGGGTAATGCGTTTTCCGAGTACTGCATTGCGGACGCGGCGATGTGCCTGCCCCTGGGCGGGATTTCCTCGGCAGAGGGTGCCTCGGCCTTCGTCAACCCGATGACCGCGCTGGGCTTCGCCGAAACAGCCAGGATGGAAGGGCAGAACGCCATCATACATACGGCTGCGGCATCGAACCTCGGGCAGATGCTGGTGAAAATCTGCCAGGAGGACGACATCGCATTGATCAATATCGTACGCAAGAAAGAACATGTCGAGCTGCTGTCGGGACTGGGCGCGACGCATATCGTTAACTCATCTGATGACGATTTCTTCGATCAACTACGGGGGGCCATCGCTGCCACGGATGCGTATTTCGGCTTCGACCCGATCGGTGGCGGTCACGCGGTGGACAACTGCTTCCGGGCGATGGAGCAGGTTGCCGCGAGCAAGATGAAAGAGTACTCGCGTTATGGCTCCGATCAGCCCAAGAAGATGTACATCTACGGTCGACTGGATCTCGGGCCGACCATACTGACGCCGGCGTACGGGTTTGGCTGGACGCTCTCGGGCTGGCTGCTCACCCCGTTCCTGCAAAACGCCGGCATGGAGACGGTCATGCGCATGCGCCAACGGGTGCTGGATGGCCTCACCTCCACGTTTGCCAGTACCTACAAGCGCGAGGTCAACCTGGAAGAGATGCTGGCCAGGGATGCCGTGCTCGACTACCGTGCCATGAAAACCGGCGAGAAATACCTGGTGACCCCCCACGCGTAGCAGTCTCTCAGGCCTGGCGTTCGTAGCGGGGCGATAGGGAAGGCGAGACCGCTGCTGCAACCGGTGGCGGTAGCCGTGGGAGAAGGGAAAACCGGCCGACAATACAGGAATAGTGAGGATGGCAGAACGGCCGATAAAGAACCGTGTCACCGAGATGACCGGCACCGATTACCCGATAATACAGGCCCCGATGGGGTGGATAGCGCGTGCGCGCCTGGCCTCGGCTGTCAGCAATGCTGGCGGTATGGGCATCGTCGAGACCTCGTCCGGGGAGTTCGATAACATCCGAGACGAGGTAGTGAAAATGCGCGACCTCACGGATAAGCCCTTCGGCATGAACGTGGCGCTTTCCTACGTCAGGGGCGCCAACGTGATCGATTTCGTGATCGAACAGGGAATCAGTTTCGTCACGACGTCGTCGGGTAGCCCGGGTGTTTACACACAGGTGTTCCAGGAAGCCGGCATCAAGGTCTTCCACGTGGTGCCCACCCTGGACATGGCGTTGAAGGCCATTGATTGCGGCGTCGACGGCCTGGTTGTCGAAGGCGGCGAGGGGGGCGGTTTCAAGAACCCGAGCCCGGTCTCATCCATGGTACTGCTGCCCCTGGTCCGCTCGCGTACAGAGGTGCCGATCATTGCCGCCGGCGGCATCTGCGACGGCCTGTCGATGGCTGCTGCCTTCGCCATGGGGGCCGAGGGCGTGCAGATGGGCACCCGCATGCGTCAGCTGCGCCGAGTCGCCGGTGCATGACAACTGGAAGCGCGCGGTCGTTGCTGCCAAAGAAACTGACACCGTTTTTCTCAACCAGGCTTCCCGCCCGGCACCGCGGGCCCTGCGGACCGAACCGCACCGAGGCACTGCTGCCTCTTGGAGCGTTCAATGCCATGGAACACTTTGCCGGTGTGAAAGAGCTTTACTTCGGCGGCGACATGGAGGCGGCCATACCGCTGTCGGGCCAGGTGGCCGGGCGCATCGATGAGGTGAAAAGCGCGGTGGACATCGTGCAGGACACGATGCGTGGTTTCTACGGGGCTTTGAACGGGTTGTCCGAACGATATCCGGGATGAACACTGTCCCCGGTTCTGTTCTCTTTCGGTTTAGAGTGACCGCGTGAAACTCATCAAGATTTGTACCGGCAGTGCCAACTACCCGACCATCGAAGCCATTGCGGATACCTGCAGCGCGCGCGTGATCAGTCGCGAGGCGGAGAGTGACGGGGACGAGACCGGCCTGCAAACCGTCGAGTTACTGGTGGCAGACCAGCAGGTCCAGTCGGCGCTGGACGCCCTGCAGTCGGCGCTCGGCGGTAACCGAGAGGACACGGTGGTGGTGATCGGGGTCGAGGTCGCGCTCCCCAAGCCCAGTGACGCGGAACGGCGCGAGGAAGACAGGGCGGTCACGACCCGGGAAGCGCTGTTCGACCAGATCGAGAAAGCCGCCCGGCTGGATGCCAACTACCTCCTGCTCGTGGCGCTCTCCACCGTGGTTGCTGCCATCGGCCTGCTGGAGGACAACGTCGCTGTGGTCATCGGTGCCATGGTGATCGCCCCGCTGTTGGGCCCCAACCTGGCGCTGGGCCTCGGCACGGCACTGGGCGACAGGGCGCTCGTACACCAGGCACTGCAGGCGGGTGGTGCCGGGCTCGGACTCGCACTGTTGCTGTCCCTTGCGATTGGGGCCCTCCTGCCTGTTGACCACAGCAGCCACGAGCTGATGCAGCGCACGGAGGTCGGCATTGACTCGGTGGCGCTGGCGCTCGCTTCCGGTGCCGCTGCTGCCATGTCCCTGACGTCCGGTCTCTCGAGCGTGCTGGTCGGGGTGATGGTGGCGGTGGCGCTGCTGCCTCCCACTGCCGCGGTGGGCATCATGCTGGGAGGCGGTTATACGGAGCTGGCGGCGCGAGCCGCTCTGCTGCTGGCGGTAAACGTGGTATCGGTGAACCTGTCTGCCAAGCTTGTCTTCCTGGCGCGGGGCATTGCGCCGCGCACCGGGTCGGAGCGACGACGTGCGCGCCAGTCTTCCCGGGTCTACCTGGTGATGTGGGTTGTGACCCTGGTGGTGCTGGTCGGGGTGATACTGGGGCTGGCGCGCCAGTCGGCTTGACGTTGTCGTCTCCATCCACCCTTCGGGCGGGGCTGCTCTGTCCCGGTTCGGGTGATAGCATAGGACCATGGCGGATATCCTGACATTCAAGAAAAAGTCCCTGAAGGAAAAGCACAAAGGCAAGACCCTGTGTCGCAACGGGCACCACAAGTGGCAGGTGGAAACCGAGCGGCGCTTTGACGTGAAACAGGGAAAGCTAGTGACGAGCTACCGTTGCCAGCGCTGCGGCCAGACCAGAAACAAGGCGCTTTAGATAGCCGGCGGGATGCCAAGCGCGAGGCTGCCTCCATCCCGACAGCGGGGCTTGGCCTAGTCGCCGGACTGGCCTATCGTAGTCTCCATTGATCGCCTGTATTGACAGCTACCCGTGAATCCGCACAGATTGCCGATGTTCCTGCTGCTCCTGCTACTGCTGCCGTTTTCGGCTATGGCCGGGCCTCCCATTGCGCCGCTTTGCGCCGCTCTGCCAGGCGAGGACACGCTCGAGCAGCGCTGGCCCGAATTCGAGGCTCTCTGGCAGTCGCACCTGCGCGAGGGCGTGCTGGAGTCGCCGGTTCAGCCGGAGGAACAGCCCGGGGAGTACCGCCTGCAAACCGGTGTGCGCATCGCCTACGGTGTGTTGGCGCAACCGGGTGACGCGACACCTCGGGCGGCTGTGGTCATCGCCAATGGCCGCACCGAGAGCTACCTCAAGTACCGCGAACTGGCGCTGACCCTCTGGTGCCGTGGCTACGCGGTGTACATGCCGGATCACAGGGGGCAGGGCCTGTCGACGCGGGTGCTGGCCTATCGGGATGGCGTGACCCGACGTCGTGAGGACGAGACGCCCGGCCAATACGTCAACCGCGGTCACGTTGAAGATTTTGATAACCACGTGGGCGACCTGGAGCATTTCGTCCACCAGGTGGTGCCGGCGAATGTTCCGCGGTTACTGCTGGCCCACTCCATGGGCGGGGCCATAGGGTTGCGACTGCTGCAAAAGCAACCCGCGCTTTTTGTGGCGGCCGCGCTGTCCTCGCCGATGCTGGGGGTGCCGGTGCAGTTTGCCTGTGGCGGGCTCGCGGCATGGGGAGAGCAAAGAGGCCGCGACGCTTACGTCCCGGGCAGTGGGCCGTGGGCGGACGAGGAGCGCTATCCCTACAGAGAAGACCTGGCATTCCTGTTACGCGTGGGCTGGCATTACACTGGCAGCCCGGTCAGGCACGACCTCTGGCACCGTGAGTTCGCCCTGCCGCGGCGTGCGCCGGATGGCCGTATCGAGGACCTGCGGATCGGCGGGCCTACCCTGGGCTGGTTCGCCGCCGCCTGCGACATCGTCGATAAACTGCAGTCCGATGCGGCGCGCGTGCGGATACCGGTGCTGGTGCTTATCGCTGCCGACGACACGGTTATTCCAGAGGGCCGACAGCGGGCGCTGTGCGCTGCCATTGCCGCGAACGCGGCACCGCCCGGGGGGTGCCGGGCGGTGCGCATCGACGAAGCCAGGCACGAGATGTTTATCGAGCGGGATCAGGCGCGGGACCGGCTCCTGAGTGAAGTATTTGCGTTCTTTGAGCGCCAACTGCCGCCTGTCGAGAACGTCTCCGACGAGTGCCAGGCAGGGCAAACAACCGACGAAAAAATTAGGTGTAGCCAACCGCAAACGCAGATGTGAGCTGATATCCGAGGCCGAACGGCGCCGTTCAGGCTTGCCCGACAGGTCGCTGATTTTTCCTCGAACGCTGCGGGTTTACTGCGGGCTGCCGGTATGGGTGGGCACTGCAATCGAGCGGCGTCTCCTGCCGCCTGCAGGCGGCATGAAGTCCGCGGCGTTTACGAATCGCGGTTCCCCTGCATCGCGATTCGCACTATCCTTGGCGGGTTTTTGAGGCGCATGCCTGCTGTGCAGGTGCACAGGGCTGCAACCGGCACCGCGATTTGCGGCCGAAACGGGACCACAGCGTTAATCAGGAAATGACCCACACATGATCAGGGCCTGGAAACACATCTTACGCCCCCTGGCGGATGCCGTGCAGGCGCGCGTCGTGCTGGAGATCGGCTCGGAGTTCGGCCTCAGCACCCAGGTGCTGCTTAACTACGTACGCGAAGTGGATGGCCACCTGCACGCCATCGATCCCCACCCGGAATTCGACATCGGGGAGATCGAGCGGGCCAATGCCGGCTACCTCAGTTTCTACCCGGCGATGAGCCTGGATGCGATCAAGCAAGTGCCCGCTCTCGACCTGGCGATGGTCGACGGCGACCACAACTGGTACACCGTGTATAACGAGCTGCGGTTGCTGGAAGAGGTTCACGGTGGTGACCCGGACCGCATGCCGCTCATCCTGGCGCACGACACCGGCTGGCCCTACGGGCGCCGGGATCTCTACTACGACCCGGAGACCATTCCCGAAGAATTCCGCCAGCCCTATGCCCGGGGCGGCATCGCCGTGGGCAAAAAGCGCCTCGTGGGCAACCGCGGTATGAACCAGCAGATGTGCAACGCAATGGAGGAGGGTGGTCCTCGCAACGGGGTAATGACCGCGGTGGAGGATTACCTGGCGCAATCGTCGATCGATTGGCGGATGCTGCATATCCCGCTGTATTTCGGGCTCACGATCCTCGCCACCCGTGAAATGGTGAATGCCCGGCCAGCGCTCGCGGCGCGACTTGACTACCTCGACCGGCAGCTGCAGGGGAGTGAACTGGTAGCTGTGGGCGAGGAACTGCGCATCGCGGAAGGTATCGCCTTCCAGAAAGTGCATCGTGAACTGCAGGAAGCCAAACAGCGAATCGCTGAGCTTGAGGCGCGGCTTGGCGCCGATGAGAGCGGTGCGGGCGTGGCATGAAACTGACCATCATCATCGTCTGCTACAACATGCAGCGGGAGCTGCCCCGTACGCTGGCAAGTCTGCGACGTGGCTACCAGCGCGATGTCGAGGCGCTGGATTACGAGGTGATCGTGGTCGATAACGGCTCGGCGGAGCCGATGAACCCGGCGCAGGTGGCCGACCACGGCCCTGAGTTCCGCTACGTGTACCTGGAGAATCCACCGCCATCACCGGCCTTTGCCTTGAACCGCGGGGCGGAGCTGGCGACGGGTGACATCGTCTGCCTGATGGTGGATGGCGCAACCCTGCTTTCGCCCGGTGTACTGGACAAGGTACAACGGTGTTTCCTGGCTTATGAGAACCCGGTGGTGGCGCTCCGGTATTTTTTCCTGGGGCCGGGTGAGCAGAATGATACGATCCTGGATGGCTACAACCAGGGCAGGGAGGATGAATTGCTGGCGGGGATCGACTGGCCTCAGGATGGCTATCGCCTGTTTGAGATCTCGACCCCGATACGCTTTCCCGGTCAGAAGAAGTCCAGCTGGATGGACAAGATGATTGAAAGCAATTTCCTCTGCCTGCGCAAGCAGACCCTTGAGGAAATCGGCGGCTGTGACGAGCGCTTCGACATTCCCGGTGGCGGCTTCATGAACATCGACCTGTTCCAGCGTGCCGCCAACCACCCCGAGACCACGCTTGTCCTGCTGATCGGCGAAGGTGTGTTCCACCAGTTTCACGGCGGCACGACCACCAATGTCATGCCGGAGGCGCGGGACGCCGAGGTCGCCACCTATCGAGACCAGTACCGGGAGATTCACGGCTGTGACCTGGTGCAGACCGAGGCAGATTTTTACTTCTTCGGGCACATGCCGACCGCCGCGTCAAAGATTCATCGGCGCAAGTTTCCCGACTGAAGCACAGGGCGCACGGAAAAATGAGGCAGTAACGTCTGAACCATGAATTCCACGAAGCAACAGCTGGCGCTCTCGGTCATCATCATTGCCTACAACATGCGGCGGGAAGTGCCGCGATCGGTGCTGTCGGCCAGCGCGCGCTACCAGTGCCAGGTGGACGAGCATGACTACGAAATCCTGGTGGTCGAGAACGGCTCCAGTGATCCCCTGGACGGCGATGAGATAGAGGCCATCGCGCCGAACGTGCGCTATTTCTACCTTGACGACCCGCCCCCCTCACCGGCCTATGCGGTCAATTTTGCCGTCGAGCAGTCCCGTGGAGAGGTGCTGGCGGTGATGCTTGACGGGGCTCACATGCTCACGCCCCGGGTGCTGTTTTATGGTCTGGCGGCTTTTGCCTACCATGACAACCCTGTGGTCAGCACGCCGGCCTTTTTCCTCGGGCCCGGGGCGCAGCCCGAGACGGTCCCGGCCGGTTATGACGCCGTCGAGGAAGACCGGTTGCTGGCGAGCATCGATTGGCCGGAAGACGGCTACAGGCTCTTCGATATCGGCGTGCCCTACCGGTACCAGTTCGCCAGCGGACCGCCCAAATTGTACTGGTTTATTCCCCGGTTCGAGAGCAACTGCCTGTTCACCCGGCGCCGCGCCTTCGACGCGGTCGGCGGTTGCGACCTGCGTTTCGATATCCCCGGTGGCGGATGCCTGCTGCCCGACCTGTGCCGTGAGCTCGGCGAGCTGCCGGACGCTGTGCTCATTCAGCTGCTGGGTGAGGCGAGTTTTCACCAGGTTCACGGCGGTGTGTCGACCAGCGTAACCCGGGAGGAGCAGGAAAAGCTGTGGGCGCGTTATACCGCCCAGTACGAGGCGATCCGTGGTCGCCCGTATCATATTTGTCAGAAACCGCTGGAGTTCCTGGGCCATATGCCCAACAAATCGGCTCGTGACCTCATGTTGACGGGCTGAGCGGGTACATACTGTGGCGCCCCGGTCCTGGGAATTCGACCCGGCTTGGTATGCGGACTGGCTGGCCGGTGAGGCCGCCTACTGGCGGGGTCGCCCCCTGCCGGAGGGTCCGACCGTTTCCATTGTCATGCCCTGTTACAACACCGATGCTGGCCTGCTGCGGGAGGCGGTGGGTTCGGTTATCGCACAAACCTACCCACAGTGGGAGTTGTGCCTGGCTGACGACGGCTCGAGCGACCCCGCAACGATTGCCGTGCTGGATGACCTGAACGCCGGCGATTTTCGTATCCGGCTGGCGCGCCTGCCTGAAAACCGGGGCATTGCCGCAGCCAGCAACGCTGCCCTGGCCCTGGCCACGGGTGCCTTTGTCGTGCCGATGGACCACGATGACCTGCTGCCTGACCACGCCCTGGCAGCCCTGGTGCATTACCTGGTGGCACGGCCCGAGACCCGGTTTGCCTATTCGGATGCCGACCGCATCGACGCCCGGGGCGCGCGGGTCCGGCCCTTTTTCAAGCCGGACTGGAACTACGACCTGTTCCTCGCCCAGAATTACCTCAATCACCTGACCGCTATCGATGCACAGCTCCTTGCTGACCTCGGCGGCTGGCGCGAGGGCTACGAGGGCAGCCAGGATTACGATCTCTACCTGCGCGCGACAGAGGTGCTCGATGCCAGCCAGATCCTGCACATTCCCCATGTCCTGTACCACTGGCGCGAGGTGGGCAGTTCATTCTCACGCAGCCGCCTCGGCAGCGCGGTCGCGGCCGGCCGGCGGGCCATCGAGTCACACCTGCAGCGGCTGGGCCGACGCGCCGTCGTCACCGCGCCACCGGGAGCCCTGATCTACAACCGAGTGCGCTGGCAACCGCCGTCGCCATGCCCGCGGGTGATCCTGCTGTTACTGGGCCCGGCGTCCGCGGCGATGAAGGCGATGCAGCGAGAGCCTGTGGAGTGGGGAGAGGGGCTGTCCCTCAACGTTCTCCCGGTGCCGGAGGGCGCATCGAGCGCGGCGGTGGATACCGCACTTGGCAGTGCACCGGAATTCGACTGCGCCCTGCTGTTGAACGCGGGCGCGACGGAACTGCCGACGGCGCTGCTACAGGATTGGGTGGGGCGCACTCTGCAGGCCGACGCGGGTTGTGTCGGCCTCAAGGTGGTCGACGGGCGGGGTCTACTGATCGCGGGGCCGGAAAGCCTGTCGCCTGAGCGGGAGAGCGACTTGTACGAGGGCTTGTGGCGTGGCGCCGACGCCCGCAGTCGCGGCTACTTTGCGCATTTGCTGTTGCATCAGGCGACTCAATGCCTGCTGCCGGATGCCGTGGCGGTGCGCCGTGAGCATCTGGACTCGCACGGTGGATTCTCGCACTATCATGAATCGCTTCACCTCGCCGTTGCGGGGCTCTGCCTGGCAGCGGCCCGGCGTGGTTACCACGCGGTATGGGAGGGTGCGCTGACCGTGGCGTGCGAATTTGGGTCGTTGCCGGAGTCGTACCGGCCCGGGGAGCTCCAGCGCTTCCGGACCGAATGGCAATGGCAGCTGACCGGCAGTCGGTTTACGGGGCGGGACGGGGCGCTCGTCGCGCAGGAGTCGTGACCTGCGTGACAGCGCGGCTCTCAGGTAGGCCGTCGGTGGTGCGACAGGGAAAGGGGATCGCGACAGCTCACCGGTGAGCTGGCCGGGTCGGAGCACTGGCCGACAGGTATCGTCGATGTTTGGAATTTCCTGTGAGGCCTGGCGGCCAGCGGGACAGGACAAAAGTACATGCAGAAATCCGTTCATCACTTCATGCGCATCTGCGCTGCGCATTTGCCGCTACAGGAGCCGATCTACGAGTTCGGTGCGTTGCGGGTGCAGGGAATGCCCGAAGAGGATTTGCGCCCGCTGTTTCCGGGCAAAACCTATGTCGGTTCCGATATGCGCGAGGGGCCGGGCGTAGATCGCGTGCTGGACCTTCACGATATCGATCTCCCGGACGCGTCAGTGGCCTGTGCGATCTGCCTGGATACGCTGGAGCATGTAGAGTATCCGCGCAGGGCCCTGTCCGAAATTTATCGCATTCTCGCGCCCACCGGGATCGCCATCATAAGCTCGGTTTTCGAGTTCCCGATTCATAACTATCCCAGTGATTACTGGCGCTTCACGCCGGAAGGGTTTCGTTCCCTGCTCAAGGCCTTCGGCCACAGCGAGGTGTTCAGCTTTGGTGCCACGGATGTGACGCCCAGGAGTGTTACCGGTGTAGGCTTCAAGGGCGATGCGCCGGACCTGGCCGTGTTTCGGCAGGAGTGCGGGAAGTGGGAGCGGTGGAACAGCGCCATCATCCGCGAGATGTTGAAGACGCGCGCGGACTAAGTGGCGCCGGCCTCTGCATCTCGCCGATATCCAGGGTCCCCGAAGAGATATGGCGGCTGGCGTGGCGCTGAGTCAGTGCCGCCGTGACCTGTTCCCGTGATCGCCGGGCGAGTAAACTGTGCGTCGACTTGTCGGCCTTTGGCACCGTTATGCAGGCCGGGCCTGCGCCGATGTTGCGAGGTTCAGGGCGTAATGTCCGAGGGCCATAAAACCAAGTAAAATGGTCGGGTTTAAAGTTGACTATTTTGCTCGGATATCTGATACTTAATCGGGACAGGGAGGTGCTGGCACTGCACACACAGCCAGCTGCTTTAGCCCACTTTCGCGCCGGGTCCCGGCACGGGATCGGTTTTCGTAACCGGCAGCCATGAACGCTTGCCGGACAGGACACCCGCGGAGTCAACCGACCCGCCACCAGCAGCGTATAGGTACAGCATGACGCAGGAAAATATCGACAAGGCAATCAGTCGCGAGTACGCAGCGGGCTTCACGACCATGATCGAGGCGGACACCTTTCCGCCCGGTCTCAACGAGGACGTGGTGCGCGCTTTATCGGCGAAGAAGGAAGAGCCACAGTGGATGCTGGACTGGCGACTGGAGGCTTTTCGCGCGTGGCAGGAAATGAGCGAGCCCGAGTGGGCCCATGTCGACTACGAGCCGGTGGATTTCCAGGCGGTGTCCTATTATTCGTCGCCCAAGAGCCTCGAAGAAAAGCGCCCCAAGAGCCTCGACGAGGTTGACCCGGAGCTGCTGGCCACCTACGAGAAACTGGGGATCCCGCTGCACGAGCAGGCCGCACTGGCCGGCGTTGCCATGGATGTGGTCTTCGACTCGGTGTCCGTCACCACCACCTTTCGCGACAAGCTGGCAGAGGCCGGTGTATTGTTTTGCTCCATGTCCGAGGCGATCCGTGAATACCCGGACCTGGTGCGCAAGTATATCGGCACCGTCGTGCCCCGGCGCGACAACTATTATGCCGCACTCAACAGTGCGGTGTTCTCCGACGGGTCGTTCGTGTACATCCCCAAAGGCGTGCGTTGCCCGATGGAGTTGTCCACTTACTTCCGGATCAACGAGGCCAACACCGGGCAGTTCGAGCGTACGCTGATTGTCGCCGACGAAGGCAGTCACGTCAGTTACCTCGAGGGCTGCACTGCCCCTATGCGGGATGAGAATCAGTTGCACGCAGCCGTGGTGGAACTGGTGGCGCTGGACAGCGCCGAAATCAAGTATTCTACGGTACAGAACTGGTATCCCGGCGATGACGAGGGGCGCGGCGGGATTTACAACTTCGTCACCAAGCGCGGCCTGGCGCACGACGATGCGAAGATTTCCTGGACCCAGGTGGAAACGGGGTCCGCGATCACCTGGAAATATCCGAGCTGCATCCTCCGAGGTGATAACAGCGTCGGCGAGTTCTATTCGGTGGCCCTCACCAACAACCGGCAGCAGGCCGATACCGGCACCAAGATGATTCACCTGGGGCGCAACACCCGCTCCACCATCATCTCCAAGGGTATCTCGGCGGGTCGCTCCAGCAATGCCTATCGGGGGCTGGTGCGCATGGGGCCGCGTGCCGTTGGCGCGCGCAACTATACCCAGTGCGACTCTCTGCTGATTGGTGATCAGTGTGCGGCCCATACCTTCCCCTACATCGAGAGCAGGAACCCCAGTGCCGTGGTCGAGCACGAGGCCAGCACGTCGCGGGTGAGTGAGGATCAGCTTTACCTCTGCCGCCAGCGCGGCCTGGACGAAGAGAAAGCGGTGTCGATGATCGTCAACGGCTTTTGCCGCGAGGTGTTCAAGGAACTGCCGATGGAGTTCGCTGTGGAGGCGGGCAAACTGCTGGAAGTGAGCCTGGAAGGCTCAGTCGGATAACTTACGGAATTCAACATGCTCACGATCGATAATCTGCACGCCCGGGTAGAGGGCAAGGACATCCTGCACGGGCTCAGCCTGACCGTTAACCCCGGTGAAGTGCATGCCATCATGGGTCCGAATGGATCGGGCAAGAGTACCCTTGGGCACGTGCTCGCGGGGCGCCCGGGTTACGAGGCCACCAGCGGCAGCGTTAGCTTTTTCGGCCGCGACCTGCTGGACATGGATACCGAGGAGCGCGCCCACCTGGGCCTTTTCCTGGCGTTTCAGTACCCGGTGGAGATTCCCGGTGTCAGCAACATGGAATTCCTCAAGGCGGCGGTGGACGCCACGCGCGAGAGCAGGGGCGAGGAAGCGCTGGATACGGTGAGCTTCATGAAGCTCGCGCGCGAGGCCAGCAAGTCCGTCGACCTTGACGCCAGCTTCCTGAAACGCGGTGTGAACGAAGGTTTTTCCGGCGGTGAGAAGAAGCGCAACGAATTGCTGCAGATGTTGCTGCTGGAGCCCCTGTTGTGTGTGATGGACGAAACCGACTCGGGCCTGGATATCGACGCGCTGCAGGTGGTAGCCGAGGGTGTCAACACAATGCGCTCGCCCGAGCGCTCTTTCGTGCTGGTAACCCACTACCAGCGCCTGCTCAATTTTATCGAGCCCGATTTCGTGCATGTGCTCTCCGGCGGCCGCATCGTTCGCTCCGGTGACAAGAGCCTGGCGCTGGAACTGGAAGAGAAAGGCTATAGCTGGCTCGAGGAGAGTGATCCCCGGGGTGAGGTCGCCTGATGTCTGACTTCACAAGCCGTTTGCTGGTAGAGCGGCCCGGACCGACCTGGCTGGCAGCCACCCGCGAGGCCGGACTGGCGCGATGGCGCGCCAGTGAGAAGCCGACCCGGCGCACGGAAGCCTGGAAGTACACCGGCCTGCAGCGCCTGGAACGTGAATTCAGCGTCCCGGAGCCGGCGCCCGCGGTAGCGCCACAGCCCGGGCTGCCGGAGTTCGGCGGTCCACGGGTCGTGTTCGTCGACGGCTACCTGCAGGGTGATACAGGCCAGCTCGATCTCCCCGCGGGGGTGCGGCTGATCCGCTTCGCCGATGCCGATCCCGAACAGGCGGCACGCATTGCTGCCCGAATCGGCAGCGCTGTCGCCAGTGGCCGGCACCTGTTTGCCAGCCTCAACGAGGCCACCCTGTCTGACGGCCTGTATCTGGAAGTGTCGGCCGGCGCCCGACTGGAACAGCCGCTGCATATCGTACATGCGACCAGCGAGCGCGAACCGGCGTTCAGCGTGAACCAACGCCTGCTGGTAGTGCTCGAAGACAACGCGGAAGCCTCTGTCATCGAGCACTTCACGGGCACCAGTCCGGCCGCGTTCACCAACGGCATAACCGAATTGCTGCTCGGCGCGGGCGCGCGCCTGCGGCATTGCCGGCTGCATCTCGAGCAGGGTGGCGCGATGCATATCGGGGGTGTACATGCCCGGCTTGAGCGCGACAGCCTGCTGGACGGCTTCCATATCGCCCTTGGCAGCGATTTGAAGCGCATCGACATCGCCGTCGAGTATGCGGGCCCCGGCGCTCATTGCGACCTCAACGGCATCTACCTGCTGCGAGGCACGGAGCACGTCGATTATCACAGCTGTATCGAGCACGCGGTGCCGCACTGCAGCACCGACGAGGTGTTCAGGGGCATTATCGGGGACGAAGCGCGAGCGGTGTTCAACGGCCGCATTCACATTCACCCGGATGCCCAGAAGACCCGAGCCGAACTCAGTAACCGCAACCTGTTGACCAGCACCAGCGCCGAGGTGAACACCAAGCCGGAGCTGGAGATATACGCCGATGATGTGCAGTGCGCGCACGGCGCAACCGTCGCGCAACTCGATGAGGGCATGCTGCACTATCTCCGTACCCGGGGCGTCGAGCGTGACGAGGCGGAAGTAATGCTCAGCTACGGGTTCATCAATGAGCTGGTTGAGGCGCTGGATAACGACGCGTTAAAAGCATTTCTGCACCCGCTGCTGGCGCGCCAGCTTTCCCGCGACCCGCTGCTGACGAGGCATATTGCATGACCGCCCTGCCTCGCACAGAGCCCTCATTCGATGCCCGTGTCGTCCGCGAAGATTTCCCTATCCTCAAGCAGACCGTGAATGGCCATCCGCTGGTCTATCTCGACAATGCGGCGACGACCCAGAAGCCCGAGTCGGTGATCGAGGCCATCACTCACTATTACCGCTGCGATAACGCCAACGTACATCGCGGTGCCCATGCGCTGAGTGATCGCGCCACGCTGGCCTTCGAGCGCGTTCGCGAGACCGTTTCGGCGTTTCTCAACAGCCCCAGTCCCCGCCAGGTGATCTGGGTGCGCGGCGTCACCGAGGGAGTCAACCTGGTCGCCAACAGTTGGGGTCGCAACCACCTTCGCGAGGGCGACCGGGTGCTGTTGCCCTACCTGGAACACCATAGCGATATCGTGCCCTGGCAGATGGTATGTGCCGCCACGGGCGCCTCGGTGGAGCCCGTCCCGGTGCTCGACAGCGGTGATATAGACCTCGACGCCCTCGACGACATGCTCGACGAGCGGGTCAAGCTGGTCGCCCTGAACCACGTCTCCAATGCCATCGGGACCGTCAATCCCGTGGCTACTATCATTGAACGTGCCCATGCGGTGGGCGCGAAGGTGCTGATCGACGGCGCCCAGGCGGTCGCCCACTGGCCGGTGGATGTTCAGGGCCTGGGTTGCGATTTTTATACGTTTTCCGGCCACAAGCTGTTCGGCCCGACCGGTATTGGTGTGCTGTGGGGGCGGGAGGAACTGCTCGAGGCCATGCCCCCGTTTCTCGGTGGCGGCGAGATGATCGACCGGGTCTCTTTCGAGGGCACCACGTTCAACAGCCTGCCCTTTAAATTCGAGGCGGGCACCCCCAATATAGCGGGCGTTATAGGCTTGGGGGCAGCGATTGATTATGTGAACGCGCTGGACCGCGACGCGGCTGCTGCTCATGAGCTGGATCTGCTGGCGTACACGCTGGAACTGGCGGCGGACATTCCCGGACTGAGCCGTGTGGGGGCCCCGCGCGAGGCCGTGGGTATATTCAGCTTTCTGCTTGAGGGCTGTCACCCGTCCGACCTCGGCATGCTGCTGGACCAGCAGGGGATCGCGGTGCGCACGGGCCACCACTGCACCCAGCCGCTGATGACACGCTTTGGCATTCCGGGAACTGCCCGTGCCAGCTACACGATATACAATACGCGCGACGACGTGGACGCCCTGTTTGCGGGCATCCGCAAGGCGAAGGCCCTGTTCGGCTGATGAGTTGGGGTCGAGGAGAATCTGACATGAGTGTAGAAATTTTTGACACGACGAGCGACGTG
Source organism: uncultured Gammaproteobacteria bacterium (assembly GCA_963753815.1). GTDB lineage: Bacteria > Pseudomonadota > Gammaproteobacteria > Pseudomonadales > Halieaceae > CAVWDU01. The sequence continues at coordinate 80,105 of CAVWDU010000002.1, read as the reverse complement.
GTGACGGTGACCCCGGACGCTGCCCGTCACCTGCAGCAGCAGGCCGCCAAAGAAGGCGCCCGCGGTGTGCGCCTCAGTGTCAAGGAGAGCGGCTGCACGGGCTACATGTACGTGATGGAAGAGGTCGATGCTGGCCATCCCGGCGACATCGAGCTGGCGCTGGACAACGGCCTGCTGGTGTTCGTGGATCCTGAATCCGCGACCTTCCTGCGGGGGACCCGGCTTGACTATGTACGCGAGGGTATCAACCGCTCGCTCAAGTTCCTCAACCCCAATGTGACCGCAGCCTGTGGCTGTGGAGAGAGTTTCAGCATCGCATGACAGTCCAGGAACGAACAATACTGACCACCACCCGGGACTGTCCGGCGCGATTGGTACCCGTGGGCGACAAGCTGGTCATTCCCGCGCATACCTTCGTCACCCTTACACAGTCCCTGGGCGGCAACTACACGCTGACCTATAACGGCAACATGGTGCGGGTTGACGGTACCGATGCGGATGCCCTCGGACTGGAGCCGACCCGGTTGAGCTTCGAGCCGCCTGCCGATGGCCACATCAGCGAGGCACAGGTGTGGGAGGCGTTGCACACGGTTTACGATCCAGAGATCCCCGTCGACCTGGTCAACCTTGGCCTGATCTATAGGGTCGATGTCGACCGGGAGCGTGGCCGGGTTGAGATTGACATGACCCTCACAGCTCCCGGTTGTGGCATGGGCCCCGTATTGGTCGGGGACGTGGAGCACCGGGTGGCCCTCGTGCCTCACGTGCGGGAGGTTGATGTGAAGCTGGTGCTGGACCCCCCCTGGAATCGGGACATGATGTCGGAGGAAGCGCAACTCGAAACGGGCATGTTCTTCTGATATAAAGCCCCCGAGCTTCACGGAGCACGGACATGGCAGAGCCCAACCCTTTTGGTCATTCCATCGACAGCGAGGACATCCTCGATACCCTCGGCTTCTTCGACAGCTGGGAAGACCGCTACAAATACATCATCGACCTGGGCAAGGAGTTACCATCCCTGCCCGCAGAGCTGCACACGGAAGATCGCCTCGTACGTGGCTGCCAGAGCCAGGTTTGGATCGATACTGCCGTGGTGAACGGCCGGCTGCAGCTTGCCGTCGACAGTGACGCGTTTATCGTCAAGGGGCTGCTGGGGGTGGTGCTGGCCGCCTACAACAACAAGACCCCGGCGGAAGTGCTGGCCTTTGATATCGACGACTACTTCGAGCGGCTGGAACTCCTGAATCACCTCTCGCCCACGCGCGGCAATGGTTTGCGCGCGATGGTCTCCCGCATCCGCAGCATCGCCGAGGAGTCCTCGAGCGTCTGACCGGAGCCCGCCAATGTTGGGGTAGCGATCCGGTGTCAGCCCGCACGCCCGTGCCGGGTGCGATCGCAGCCTGAACGTTGTATGGTGTTCTCATTCCGGCAGTCTGTCGGAGCTGGTGGTCGCCAGTGAGGCGGGTTTGTTACCGCTTGCCCGATACAGTGGAGAGCAACGGTATGGCGCATATGAGACCCCTGGAAAACAGCGAGATCGAGGACGAGCAGATCGTCGAGCGTTTCGCGCACTACGAGCGCACCCGCGGGTTTACGCCTAATTCCATCCGCACGATGGCGCGGCGTCCCAACATCGTCAAAGCCTTCATGGCGTTGAACCAGGCCGTGCTCTACGAGGGCACTGTGTCGGAAGAGCTCAAGATGCTCATCAGTCTCGCCTGTTCCTACGCGGCGGGCTGCCGCTACTGCCAGTCACACATGGCGAACCTCTCGGCGATCTACAATGCTCCTGACGACAAGATTGCCGCCGTGCTCAGCTATTGGGAGTCCGACGCTTTCACCGCGGCCGAGCGCGCCGCCATCGACCTGGCCTTCAAGGCGGCGCAGCACCCCAATGCAGTGACCCAGGGTGAATTCGACGAACTGTCGAAACACTTCGACGACGGACAGGTCGTGGAAATCGTGGCCTCCGTGGCGCTGTTCGGCTACCTGAATCGTTGGAACGACACCATGGCGACGACGCTGGAGCCGCTGGCCAATGCGCGTGCCGACAGTCTGCTCGGTAGCGAGGGCTGGACAGCGGGCAAGCACGCTGCAAACTAGCAGTCTCGGACTCAGGCTGATCCTGGTGCGGCAGCGATTTGTATGAAACTGTGTAAACTCATCGGAAGTACGGTCGACAGGTAATCCTATGGCTATGGAACTCTGGACATCGGCCACACCCAACGGCTGGAAGGTCAGCATCATGTGGGAGGAACTTGCGGAGGCAGGGATCGACCTGCCACCGATCGATGTGCACACGGTCGACCTGCTGGCAGGCGAGCAGTTTTCGGCGGAGTATACGGCGCTCAACCCGAACCAGCGCATACCCGCGCTGGTGGATGGCGAGCAGCGCGTTTTCGAGAGCGGCGCGATCCTGCAGTATCTCGCTGAAAAATTTCCCTCGCCGCTGTTGCCGCAGGATCAGAGCCGCTGGGACGTGCTGCCATGGCTCTACTGGCAGGTAGCCAACCTGGGGCCGGCGTTCGGCAACAAGCTGAGCTACACCCGTTATATGGATGACGTAGACGCCGAGCGCAAGACGCACCCGCTGGAGCGGTTCAGCAACGAGGCCCAGCGACTGCTGCGGATCCTGGACACACAGCTCGAGGCAAGGCCGTACATCTGCGGTGAGCAGTTTACGGTCGCGGACATTGCCGCCTGGCCGTGGGTGCGCGGCTGGAAGTGGAGCAAGATCGATATCACTCCCCATGACAACGTCGTCGCCTGGGTGAAACGGGTGCGCGCGCGTCCGGCGGTTGAGCGGGGCATCGGCTACGGCGCGCCGGGGGAACAGCTGGACCAGTGGTCTGAGGAGACCAAGGCGCGCTATGCCAGGACCGGCGCTTCCATCGCTTCCAACGACAGCCTCAGCGGGCGACACTGAGCTGGCATCCAATGCCAGCCTTTTCCGGCCGTGGGCCCGTCCGGGCAGCTTGCGCAGCCCCCGACACGGATTCCCGAGAATTAGAGCATGGAGTGCATTGATCATGACGGCAGAGCAGCCCACGGTCCTCGTGGAGCAGCGGGACGATATAACCATTGTCACACTCAACCGGCCTGACGTACGCAATGCGGTCAATCCCGCGACTGCGCGGGCGCTGGCCGAGGCATTTGTCGCCTTTGACCGGGACGAAAATGCCAGGGTGGCGGTGTTTGCGGGTACACACGGAACGTTTTGCGCGGGTGCCGACCTGAAGGCGGTCAGCACTGGCAATTTCGCGGAGCTAGCCGTGCTGCGCGCGCCGCTGGAACGTCATGCCGAGGACGCGCCGATGGGGCCGAGCTACCTGCGTCTCCACAAGCCGGTCATCGGTGCGATCAGCGGTCACGCCGTCGCCGGTGGCCTGGAACTGGCGCTCTGGTGTGATATGCGAGTGGTTGAGGAGGATGCGGTCATGGGTGTGTACTGCCGCCGCTGGGGTGTGCCCCTGGTCGACGGCGGCACCGTTCGCCTGCCCAGGCTGATCGGCCACTCCAATGCCATGGACATGATTCTAACCGGCAGGCCGGTGGATGCCCGCGAGGCGAAGACCATGGGGCTGGCCAACCGCGTGGTCCCTGTGGGCAAGAGTCTCGAGGCGGCGTTGGAGATAGCCCGGGATATCGCGCGGTTTCCGCAGCAATGCATGCGCAATGACCGCCGGTCGGCCATCGATCAATGGGATCTCGACTTCGACCGGGCGATGGAGAACGAGGCGCGACTGGGGCGTGAGACCCTCCACAGCGGAGAAACCGTCGCCGGTGCCAGGCGGTTCGCCGCAGGCCGTGGGCGCGGCGGCGATTTTGGCGACATCTGAGCGAAGCCGGCCAGGGCATTCCGACAGACCGCCCGGGTCGCCATACGGTAGCGAACTATCGGGCCCGCTGTGACGAGTTGAGCGCGAGGTTATTGGTCCCGCTCGACACCACGGCCTCACTCCAGCGGCAACCCGGCCTTGCACCGGCTCAGCGTCTTACGCCCGGTACCTCGATGGGCAGGTTTCCCGCCCGCCAGGCCAGGTACAGCTCCAGTGCCTTGTACTCGTCTGCTCCCTGTGGGTGCGGTTGTGCCCGTACGCCGGCGTCACAATCCTGAATACGACGGTGCAGTGAGCCGGCACTCTGCCATTCCATGCGGTAGCCCGGGAAGGCAGTGGGATGACCCTGGCTGATGGTATCGCCGCGTAGCCTCTTGCCCCAGTTCTGGTCGTGACACTGGTAGCACGCCAGGTTGAGCTGGCCGCGGCGTTGGAAAAAGTACGCCCGGCCCGCTCGAAATACGGCTCGGCGGCGCCGGTGATGGTCACCGCATAGGGCATTCCCTGCGACAGCGACGCCACGTACATGGTCACGGCCAGGAGGTCCTCATCGTCCGCGGGGAGCGGCGCCAGGCCCTGTTGCTCTGCGCGGCAGCGATTGATCCGGTCGCTGGCGCTGACCAGCATCTCGGCCTCTGCGGCGTAACGGGGGTAGCGGGTATAGGCGCCCGCCAGGTCTTCGCCATGGCACTGGCGGCAGCTGGGTACGCCATCGCTCGCGTCGAACAGGGATGCGGCCGCGGTCCAACCACAGCAGGGCGGGGTTGGCAAAATCATCTGCCTGCAGTGCGCGGGTTGCCTCGGTCATGAACGTGAGTCCGGAAACCAGCACGTCCCGCGACAGGTCCTGGAATTCATCTGTCTGGCCGGCACCTGCCTGCGGCACCAGTCTTATCGAAGCCAGTAACGCAGCGGCGTGTAGCAGGAACCACAGCGTTGTGCGGCCCGGTATCACGGCGCTCCGACCTCGATACTGGCCTCCGCCGTCCACTCTTCGCCGTGCTGGTCTACCCAGCGGAACAACAGGCGCCCCGAGGCGTTGGCGCGGGTGTAAAAGCTGAAAAAGGGATTGGCTGCGACGCCGGGATTCAGCTCGGCGGAAAACACCCGGGTATCGTTGTACAGGCACTCGAAGTGCTTGATGATGTTGCGCGGAATGACCTTGCCCATGGCATCGCGGCGGTAGCCTGACTCCATGTCATGCTGGATCATGGCCTTGATACTGATGATCTCGCCGGGCGCGGCGCGGTCGGGAACGGAGACGCGGATGCGGGTCACGGCGGTATCACAGGACGCAGGCGGCGAGGGTCACGATGCTGAAATCGTGTCCCGAAATCAGCCTGCCGTCGCTGAGTTCGGCGACCGCGCGGATACGCTGCGACCCGCCCATGCGAATACGCGTCTCCACGACTGCGCGCCCGGCGTTCGGGCCCAGCTCGAAGGTGGCGATGTGGGCTATAGGGTTTTCCTCCGCGAAGATGCCAATGCGCCGCACGTGGTCATCCGCGGTCATGGGGCTGTCGACCTCGACCTTGAGCGGCACGGTATAACCGTTCTCGGAGATGGGAGGAATGGTGACGGTGACCGGGCCCTCGGCCACTGCCCGCAGCCCGAATACCTCGGCCACTGCCCGGTCGGCATCGGTCGGCGTGGCAAGGGCGTCGGGCAGCGAGCGCGACGCGGCGAGCGCCGCTGCCAGCCTGAGAACATCACGTCGCACCCAACCCTGGGACATGGCTTGCCTCGATTGCATTTTTCACTATGCCCGACAGATAGTCCCCGTCATGCTCGTGGACCGTCGCTACGCGAAAGTATAAGTGGTAATGATGGCTTGTCGAGAGCAACTGGTCGTTAAAAAAATGGTCGCGGGATCTGAGATCGTGGATGCACGCTAACGCAGTGTCTGCGGCTGTTACTCGCACTATTGGCCTTGTGGGCCGTTTCTGCTCACCTGTGGAACCTGGCGCCCAGGCAGCAGGTCGCCACGCCCAGGCAATCGATGAAGCAGAATAAGCAGGACACCCACCCCAGTCTTTAACGGTCTTGTAGCTTATGATTTTCGGTGGATGTCCCGATTAGCGTTTCCGATTTATGGTGGGTGTCACGTTTAGCGATTGTTGTCCCAACAAACTGCATCCTTTGGCCTTGTAACTTCATAGGCAGCTTGAACGTGTATCATGAACACATCAAGTTACTAACAGTGTTCCCAAAACCGCCCTGTCGAAGGTCGAACATCAATTTCACTAGACCAGGCGGATTTTGGTTGTTTGTAGGCCTGATATATGACACTGCTTATGTCGGCTGCGTTTGAAGAATTTGGCTTCGAACTATCATAGTTATTCTTGGATAAAATATTCGCGTCGACTACGAGATGTAATGTGTGCACGCCAAGCTCTCCCAGTTCACGCGCCATGACCTGTGACACTGCCCTCATGCCAAATCTTCCCACTGCAAGATTCAAGTGGCCCTCTCGGCCGACTAAACCAGAAGTCGAGCCAACCATTATTATGGTGCCTCGCCTGATTTGACTCATTCGTCTTCCAGCCTCTCTGCCGATCACAAACCCTGCAAGACAATTCTGTCGCCAGCAATCTTCAAAGGCAGGCACTTCGACTTCGAGCACGCGCCCAGGAACAAATGATTGGAATGAATACACCACAAGATCAGGCACATTAAAATCTTCGGAGACGGCATCAAAGAGTCGCTCTACTGACCCCTCGTCAGTGCCATCACAACGATAGGTCGCAGCTTTTCCTCCGCTATTTATTATCTCTTCGGCTAAGAATTCAAGACGTTTTGGTTTTCTCGAAGCTAGGGCGACGCTCATTCCTTTTTCCACTAAACATCGCGCGAGTGAATAACCTAGACCGGGTCCAACACCTACAATCAGTGCTGTGCGAACGTTGTCAGTTATATTAGCGGTGGCATCTGGATTGACTCTTGGTTCACGAGGTATTTCTGAGTGAGGCGCACCCCCATCTTTGAAATTAAGTCTGGAGTTCGCTTTAGCTAGACCACTGATCGAATCAGAATAACTGTTCTTGGCGAAACGGAAGTGGAGCGCAGCTGGCCCTAGAGGAATTCTTCTTGATTTTTTAGCTCTTTGCCACAGAGCACTTGTCCAGCCCATACATGCTCCTTTGCCTTGAGTTGTACAGATTTGTTTCTCGTCTAGTCAGAACATAACTCTTGTCGCCAACTAACTTTGGCTGATTTATACATCTCGCGATAGTTCCCGACAATGAGATAGATCAAGACTTCAGTTCCTCACGTAGAGCCTGCTCACAAAAAGTGAATAAGCATGAATAAGCAGAGTAAGCAGGAAGAATAAGCAGGACACCCACCCCAGACTTTCGTCTTGCCGCTTACGATTTATGTGGGTGTCCCGCTTAGTGCGCCGGTTAGTGCGGTGGTGGGTGTCCCGGTTAGCGCCGGTTAGCGGTGGGTGCCCCGGTTAGCGATTTATGTGGGTGTCCCGGTTAGCGCCCCGGTTAGCGCCCTTCCTCGAATGGATGAATGAATCCCAGGAGGGGCTGTGGAAGCTGGTTAAAGCACCATTGCTGGGATTAGCGTTCGTGGTAATTGGCATCGTCATCTGGAGCAGTCAGGAGGGACTGGATTCGTTCCTGGCCCTGTCGACCGGCTTGCTTACGCTTATTCCCCTGCTGCTACGAAACATTACGATGATAAAAAACCCAGGGGGCACCCTACCCAGTGAATAGCCCGCAGCCCGAACCAGCATACTCGATCACGCGCGGACAACTGGACGCTTTTGTTTGCAGTGACAGTGAACAAGCATGCACAAGCAGGACACCCACCCCAGTCTTCAACGGTCTGGGTGCTTAAGATTTACGGTGGGTGTCCCCGGTTAGCGGGTTAGCGCCGCGGGTTAGCGCCCGGAGCGAGTACGCCAGGGTATCGCGTGAGGTTGATGCGAGGTTTGAGCTCCAGCGCTGCCAACTGGGCCAATACCGACGCCCGTCTCCACGACGTCATGGGCCAGTATTGGTTCGCGGGTCTTACCGCCAAATCCTCATCGCGCCTGACCTGTCTTATCGATTGCAGGCTGCGTACCAATGATTCGGGGCTGAGGGGGTCAGCTCCCTTGATCCAACGTTGCTTCGAGTTTTCCCAATGCCTCATGCGCTATGATAGTGCTCTTCCCCTATTCAAGTTAGTCATCCAAGGCATAAACTGATCTCCACATTCCTCCTCATACTGCCAATACTCACCAAGGCGGCGGCCAATCTGCAGCAGCACGACTATTTTGAGCACAACCGCCTGATGATTCGAAACGGGGTTCAGGCGGTGTTGATGTGCAATGGTCTTTTCACCTCGGAGCGCAGCCTGGAACAGGTATTTCGTCAGGAACTCGCCTACCTGGCATCTAAAGTCGGTGAGCGCCGAGGGTGGTGCCTACCGAATCAATCGCGGCCTGCACGCCGTCGCAGTGGGCGGCGGCGTGGAAGGGCCGATAATACGTGCGGCTTTTCGAGAGGGGGTGGGCTGCGTCGTGATGTCGCCGACCCAGGACTGGTCCGATATCAAGGACCTGCCTGAGCAGGTGCTGCCGCCCCTAGCCGGCGATCCGGCGAAGATTGATTGGCCCATGGGGGACCGGATCCAGGGCAAGCCACTGCCTTCACAGATCGATGCCGCGGCCCTGCAAGCCGCCTCGGACTGGGCGTTCGAAAGGTCGACACCAGAGCAGGACACCCTCAGCCTGTTGATTGTGCATCGCGGCGACATTGTCCATGAGCGCTATGCGACGGGCATCGACATGACCACCCGCACCCGCACCTGGTCCACCGCCAAGAGTATTGCCGCCACCTTGATCGGCATGCAGGTAGACCGGGGGAAGCTCGCCCTCGACGAACCCCTGGGCATAGAGTGGCTGCCCGGCCTGGCCAATCCTGCCAATGATCCGCGTAATGCCATTACGCTGCGCCATGTGCTTAACATGTCTTCCGGTCTCTACCCGGTGGACAGCTTCGGCATGGAGTACGCTACCGGCTCCGGTCTCGCCTACTGGGCGGGTGCCAGCTCTGTCATCGGTGCCCGCAAGCGCGGCCTGGTGCGCGAGCCCGGCAGTTACTGGGATTACGAGAACTACGACACCCTGCTGGCCGTCTATGCGATGAAGCAGTTGTTTCCAGATCAGCGCAGTTACCTTGAATACCCGCGGCGTGCGTTACTGGACAAGCTCGGCATGCGCAACACGCTGCTGAGCACCGATCGCTTCGGTGACTTTATCCTTTCCAGCCAGATATACACCAATGCCCGCGATCTGGCGCGGTTCGGCCTCCTCTACGCCCAGGACGGCACGTGGCAGGGACAGCGACTGATCTCGAAAGACTGGATAGCGTTTTCCCGAACCCCCGCACCTGCCAGCGACATTCACCAGGACTTCTACGGCGGGCAGTGGTGGCTGGTGCCCAGTGACCGCAAGGATGTTCCGGGCGATGCCTACGCCACCGCAGGCAATCGCGGTCAGTTCGTGATCGTGGTGCCGTCCCAAGAACTGGTGATCGTGCGCCGCGGTCTCGATTACGGTAAGCAAGGCTTCGACCGTTGGGACCTGACGCGGGAGGTGCTGAAGGCGTTCCAGGGCACCTCTGAATAGTGGCTATGCGCTCGGGCTTTCAGGCAAACCCGCCATCAAGGCGCTGCTTTTAAGGCAGGCTGGTTGCCTGTCGAAAACACGGCGCCTCAGCGTCCCACCGTACCCGGGGCCTGCGAGGACAGGGGCGACGAGATGGTGGGTCTGATCGGATCGGTTATGACCGAAGGTGAAGTCGCACCGGGTAGCTCACGTTGAGGCGTCAACGGTGGATACCGCAGATTCCCGAGCACAGCTTGCGACCAGCGAATGGGTTTTCCCGAAATCGGTTGCACGGTGGCATTGCCGGAGGGATCCGCGCTGAACTTGAGCCGATTGCCGCGATCATCGCGATAGATACTGCTGCCGCTACTGTTGGAGTTTCCGTGGATAACGGCATCAGGCGTGCTACAAATCGTCGCACCCGGTGGGCTGGTATAGCAGGTATTCTGGGCCAGGGCGGGCAGGGCAAGGACACATGTTACCAGCGTTATCGCGCTTTTCATCTTCGGTCTCCTGTGCTGAGTGAAAAGTATAGACCGCGCCGGGAAACGGATCCCACCCCGAATGCCCGGCCCGGCTCAACACGAGCCAGGCGCTCACAGCATTCTGTGCCAGCAAGTCGAGATAGCATCCGACGTGTCGGCTGATCAATTGAACCAGCCCCTCCAGTTTGCCCTTGGCCGGCGCCTTGACGCGTTGCTATCCCTATGGCCGCTTGACTTACTCCTTGAGCCCCGCCAGGTAGTAAACGAGCTGTTCGATTTGCACCGCGGTCAGCACCGGCTGTCCCCGGTACCGGGTCGCAACCTGGTGAAGTCCGTCGGTGCGGTAGTAGGGCGGCATGATCGTGTCGGGGTTCAATCGCGAGGCGTCGACGATTCGATAGCGGATTTGTGCCGGCGACAGGCGGCTGCCGATGCCGGTGAGTGAGGGCCCTACGTCGCCCTGGAAGGGCACGTCCAGTCCGTCCACCTGGTGGCAGAGCACGCAGTGGCCTTCGTCCCGGCTAGCGAAAACATCCGCACCTGCCTCGGCCGTGAGACTGAGCGCGCCGAGGTCCGTCAATGCCCCGGGCTGGGCGTCGGCGGCCTCGCCAGCGGCGAGCAAGGGCGGTGACAGCAGCAGCGCGGACAGCAGCACGGTGTGGCGGCTGGCCATCAGCCAAACGCCTCCCGGGTGATCTGTGCGAACCAGGCCCGGGCCTGCTCGGCCTCCCGCCGCGCGAAGCCTTCACCGGGTTCCAGCGGACTCACTCCCCCGGCGCCCGGTACGTTGCTGAATCGGCCGCCGTCGCTGCGATAGACACCCGACACCGAGATCGCCTCGTCAGCAGACAGGAACGAATAGCAGGTATTGGCCAGCGTGGTACCGTTCACGTCCAGCCCGCTGAGCCGCCGTGCGATCTGTATGGCGCAGACTTTCGCCTGGGCATTGGCCGAAAACGCCGATTTGGGCATGGGCGCAGCGATGCTGGCGTCGCCGATCACATGAATATCAGGTTGCCGGGTGGAGGCGAAGTCGCGGGCGTCCACGGGGCACCAGCCTGTCGCATCCGCGACCCCCGCGCGCTCCGCAATCGTCCCCGCCTTCTGGGGAGGCACCACGTTGACCACGTCGGCCTTTATTTCCTCGAAGTCGGTGAACAGCCGCAGGCCATCCGGGTCGACCCGGGTCACGCGGCCGTCGTCGGAGGCGCCGCGCCATTCGAGCCTGTCCCCGTACCGGGTCGCCCAGTCACGCTGGAACAGGGCCTGTTTCGAGAAGCGCTCGTTGCTGTCCAGGACGAGAAGTTTGGCCCCGGGTTTGTGGCGGGAAAGGAATCCGGCGACCAGGCTGGCGCGCTCGTACGGCCCGGGCGGGCATCGAAAGGGCGCTGCCGTCACCGAGATGGCGACGACCCCGCCGTCCGGCATGGCCTTCAACTGGTCCCGGAGCAGGGTGGTCTGATGGCCTGCCTGCCAGGCGTGGGGCATTCGCTGCACTGCCTCCCGGCTGTAGCCCGCCAGCGTATCCCAGCGGAAATCGATGCCTGGCGACAGCACCAGCCTGTCGTATGTGAGCTCTGCGCCACCGCCCAGGGTGACCGTATGGCGCGCGGCATCGACGGCAGTGGCGGTATCGCGCGCGACACGGATACCCCGGTCATTGAGTGCGGCGTAGCGAAAGGTCTGCTGAGAGAGTTCGCGCTGGCCGGCGACCACCAGATTGCTGAACGGGCAGGCGGTGTACGTGTCGCCCGGCTCGACCAGGGTCACCTCGGCATCAGGCAGGAAAAGCTTGAGGCTGCGCGCCGCGGTCGCACCGCCAAAGCCACCACCGATCACCACCAGGCGAGCGGGGCGCACCGCCGCCCGTACGCGTCCGTCCAGCAGGCCCTGCATACCCAGCAGGGACAGTGATGCGAGCAGGCGGCGGCGGGTGATCGTGTTCATCGTCCGGCGATATGTGCGGCGATGAGCCGGATCTGCTCATCGCTGTAACCCCTGGCCATGCGGTGCATGGCGCTGGCGCCGTCGGCAGCGGTTTTGTAGCGCAGGAGCTCCTGAGTGAGGTCCGCGGCGCTGCGTCCCTCGAGGGACTTGATCGCGCTGGAATGGCCGCCGCCGTGGCAGCCGCTGCAGACGCTGGCGAGCAGGGCCGCTTCGCCCGGTGGCGCGTGGTCTGGTGGAGGCGCCGCACGTGCAGCTTCCGGCCACGGGGCTAGCGCCGTCAGCAGTGCGAGGGGCACGACACCGCGCATCATGCCCTCAGGTTCTGGTCCTTAAGCGGCAGCGTACGTACCCGCTTGCCGGTGGCGGCGAAAATCGCGTTGAGCACCGCCGGTGCGGCGACCCCGATCGTGGGCTCGCCGACGCCACCGTAGAATCCGCCGGAGGGCAGCACCAGTGTTTTCACCTCGGGCATTTCAGAGATCATCATCGAGGGATAGGTGTGGAAATTTTCCTGCTGCACCCGGCCCTTGTCGAAGGTGATCTCCCCGTGGAGCATCGCCGACAGGCCGTAGACGAACGAGCCTTCCACCTGCGCTTCGATTTGTTGCGGGTTGACCGCGGTGCCGCAGTCGGTGGCGGCGACGATACGGTGCATCTTCAGTTTGCCGGCATCATCGACGGTGACTTCGGCACAGGCAGCGACGAAGCTGCCGAAGGCGTAGAGCAGGGCCAGGCCACGTGACCTGCCATCCTTTTTGCCCCAGCCCGATTCATCGGCCACCGCCTGCAGTACCCTGGCGGCCTTCTCGTTTTCCTTGAGGTAATCGAGTCGAAAAGCCAGCGCATCGCGTCCGGTCGCATGGGCCAGCTCATCGATGAAGCTTTCGAAATAGATCGCGTTCTGGTTGACGTTGACACCGCGCCAGAACCCGGGCCTTATCGGCGGGTTGCGCATGGCGTGGTCGACCAGCAGGTTGGGAAAACGGTAGCACAGCGCGTGTTCGTCCATGCGCGGATGAAAGCCCGGCTTGACCACGCCCTGGAAGGTCGCCATGTCGGCGCCGCCGGCCTGGGCGATGGCCTGGGGCATCAGCGCGGCGAGGATGGATTGCCCGGAAATGCGCATGTGCAGGCCGGTGAGCTTGCCGTTGCGGTCCAGGCTGCCGCGCATCCTGGCCATGGTGGTCGGGTGGTAATAGCCGTGGAGCTGGTCCTCCTCGCGCGTCCACTGCATTTTGACCGGCGTCCCCGGGAACGCCTTGGCGATGACGACCGCCTGGTGCACGTAATCGGGCATTGCGCGCCGGCCGAAGCCGCCGCCGAGAATTGTCTTGTAGACCTCGCACTGCTCGATCGGCAGGCCGGACGCCTCGGAGACGGCGGCAAGCGCCGATTCCCCGTTCTGCGTGGGGCACCACATTTCGCACTTCTCGTCAGTGTAAAGCGCCGTGGCGTTCATCGGCTCCATCGGTGCGTGGTTCTGCGACGGGCACTTGTAGATGCTCTCGATGATCGTTTCGGCCTCGCCGAAGGCGGCCTCCACGTCGCCTTCCCAGTTGCCGCGGAAGGCGTCTTCCGCGTCCAGGCCGCTCTCCAGCAGTGTCGTGAGCTTGTCATCGTTAAAGTCGGCATTGGGACCCAGGTCCCACTCGACGGGCAGTGCCTCCAGCGCCTTGTTCGCCTGCCACCAGGTATCGGCGACCACGGCCACGCCGCTGTTGCCCACGCTGGTCTCCACCTTGACCACGCCCTTCACGCCGGGCATCCCCAGTACCGCGGCCTCGTCGTAGCGCTTGAGTTTGCCACCGAGTACGGGGCAGTCCTTGATGCTGGCCAGCAGCATTCCCGGCAGCTGAATGTCGGCACTGTAGCGCAGCTTGCCGGTAAGCTTGTCGGCGGTATCCAGCCGCAGCAGCGGTTTGCCGGCGATTTTCCAGTCCTTGGGGTCTTTGAGTTTCAGGCCGGTCGGCACTGGCAGCCTGGACGCGGCGGTGGCAACCTTGCCGAAACTGGTTGTTTTGCCACTCGGTGTATGGGTGATAACGCCTTTTTCGGCGACGCATTCTGAAGCGGCAACGCCGAGCTCGGTCGCTGCGGCCTCGATCAGCATGGTTCGTGCAGCGGCTCCGCCCTCGCGGACGTATGCCTGGCTGGCTCGAAGCCCTCGTGAGCCGCCGGTGGAGAAATCCTTCCAGACCCGCTCACGGGCCAGGTTCTCCCCGGGCGTGGGGAACTCCCAGGTCACCTTGTCCCAGTCACATTCCAGTTCCTCGGCGACCAGCTGGGCGAGCCCGGTCAGCGTCCCCTGGCCCATTTCCGAGCGAGCGATGCGGATCGTTACCGTTTCGTCGGGGTCGATGACCACCCAGGCGGTCACTTCCTCGGGCGAGGCGTCTGTGCCCGCGGCGACGGCAGGTAGCAGGCCGATTGTGAGTCCCAGGCCGGTGGCCGTGGTACCGATAATGAAACCGCGGCGAGTGATTTGCGTGCCGTTCATGACTTCTGCCCCCCCGACGTCTTGGTCTTGGCGAGGTGAATGCCCTTGCGTACGCGCTGGAACGTGCCGCAGCGACATATGTTGGTGATCTGCGAGTCGATATCGGCGTCCGTCGCGTCGGGCTTGCTGTCCAGCAGCGCCGCCGCCGCCATGATCATACCGGTCTGGCAGTAACCGCACTGGGGTACATCCAGCTCTGCCCAGGCCTGCTGCACCGGGTGATCGCCGGTCTCTGACAGCCCTTCGATGGTAGTGATTTCGCTGTTCTCGTCGACGGCGGACAGGGGCATGACACAGGAGCGCACCGGGCGGCCGTCGACGTGAATCGTGCAGGACCCACACAACGCTATGCCGCAGCCGAACTTGGTGCCGGTCATACCCAGCTGCTCGCGGATAACCCAGAGCAGTGGCGTGTCATCAGCGGCTTCCACCTTGCGGGGCGTGCCATTGATACGGAGGGTTTTCATAGCGGGTCTCCCGTCGGCGGCCTGCGATCAGCAGTGCCAAAACGTCAGGATAGCCCGAATAGGGACAGGGTACCAAGTGATCCGGCGATCAGGCGATCCGGCGGTCCGGTCCGTGATGCCGTGGGCCTGGGCTACCCCGGTTAGTTGCCGGCGTCCCCGGCCCCATCGAGCGCCGCCGCCATGGCCATCTGGTCACGCGCCTCGGCATTTTTTCCCTGTCGGGAAAGCACCTGGGCCAGCTCCCGGTGCGCGGCTGCACTGGGGCGTTGCGCCACCAGGGCCCGGTAGGTCCGTGCGGCCTCTGCCAACTGGCCCCGCTGTATCTGGATCGTGCCGAGCTGGTCGTAGGCAGCGGCATTGCCCGGATCAGTTTCTATCGCCTTCTCGAGACTGGTGACCGCCTCGTCGCCGCGATTCAACTGCCAGAGCACCAGGCCCAGCCCGGTCCAGGCCTGGGTGCTGGGCTCGATTTCTGCGGCTGCCCTGAAATGCGGCTCGGCCTCGGCGAATTCGCCCTCGCGGGCCAGATTCATCGCCAGGTTGTAATGCGCGGTAGCGGACTCGGGATCGAGTTCCAGCGCGCTGCGGTACATGTCCACGGCTTCGAATCCCATCCCCATGCGCTCGAGCACGAAGCCGAGGTCGTTGTAGATTGCCGGCTGCGGTTCGATCGCGATCGACTCGCGGTAGTGGGCCTCGGCCAGCTCCAGCTCACCGAGGTCGATGGCTGCGAGGGCCATGTTGTTGTGCGCTTTCCAGTGTTCGGGGTCGAGTTCGAGCGCCTTTTCGAGGGATGCGACGGCCTCCTCACTGCGGCCCTGCTGGAAGAGGGCGAACCCCAGTGAATTCAGGAGTTCAACGTTATCAGGCTCGGCTTCCAGGCCGCGCTCATAGGCTTTCACCGCTTCCGGGTAGTTGCCGGTGCGCTCATTGGCCATGCCGGCCCGCAGGAACGAATAGGCGTCGAGGAATTGCTCGCGGATGCTTGTCGATCGCCCGGCCGGGCGTTGACGAACTCCGGGATGTTGGCGGCCCGGTCCGGTCGCCGGTGAAGCGGTCGACAGCACGACCGGCGGGCGTGCTGCGGCCCTCGTCGTCGATGTGCGTGAGGAACAGCTGCGTGTAGGCCGAGTACGCCTTCGAGGAGAACACCAGCCACCTGCCGTTGGGCGACCAACTGTGCCAGGAGTTCATCCGCGACGTGTTGCACCGCAGCCGCCGGGCCTCGCCGCCTTCGGCCGGGATGATGTAGAGCTCGCTGTCGGGCTGCAGCAGCATGAAGCTCTTGGCCTTGCAGAAGACGATCCACTTGCCGTCGGGCGAGTACTTGGGGAAGTAGTTGCTCATGCCGTTGTGCGAGGCCCCCTCGATCGGCTCCGGCTTCGCCTCCTTGGCCGTCGTTGAACGGAATCCGGTACAGGTCGAACTGGAACGTCTTGCCTTCCTTCGAGGAACTCCGCGCAGTCCTCCGGCGTCAGCAGGACCTTGTCGGTCGTCGGCACGTTCTTCAGGTCGTACGCCTCGGCTGCGGGCGAAGACGATGTACTTCCCGTCCGGGCTCCAGGTCGGGTTGCTCTGCACGAACTGCGGGTCGTCGGCGCCGGGCAAGGCGTGAAACTGCTCGGTCTGGCGGTCGTAGACGGCCAGGATGCCCTTGATGGGGAAGAACAGCTGCGAGAACGCCAGGTCCGGCCGTGGGCACGAAGACCGACTCGGTCCTTCACCGTGCTCACCACGTACCGGCCGTCCGGCGAGACCTGGGAGAGCAGCCCGAAGGTCGGCTCGCCGTCCTCCCGCCGGTAGTCGCTCCAGGTGATGATCTTGTTCGTGGTCGAGCACCATCTCCTCGGTCGACCGGCGCGATCGCGTAGGAGCCCTTGTCGTTGGCGTAGTCCACGTCCATGCCGAGGACGCTACCGTCGCGCGGAGAACGAATGGCAGTTGCCGCAGACGGGCAGCTTCTCCAGCACGACCGGCGGCTGCTCGTGCGAGGAGACGCCGCCGAATCGCCAGCGGATGCGCGAGGGGTCCTTCACCGCCTCGATGAACGGCAGGTTCACCTCACGATAGAAAATCGAGTCACCGACCGGGTCGGTGGACGTGCTTATCCGCGTTTGCGCGGAGGACAGCGTGCCGCCGGCGCCACCGATGCCGGCGATGGTCACGTCGACCCCGC
Organism: uncultured Gammaproteobacteria bacterium; assembly: GCA_963753815.1. Lineage (GTDB taxonomy): Bacteria > Pseudomonadota > Gammaproteobacteria > Pseudomonadales > Halieaceae > CAVWDU01. Next base: position 63,092 of record CAVWDU010000002.1, on the reverse strand, counting down.
GGTCGCTGGAACGGCGCTTGATCTGCGCCCAGTCTTTTTCATCCGGGCGCCACTGCATCTCAGTGGCGGAAAACGCCAGGTCGTCGCCGTCCGTGAACCGGAAGCGGACTGCCCACCGTTTCACCCCGGCTGTGGTGTCCTCCCAGGTAAGAGTGGGGGCGGCGATATCCGGCGGGAACAGCGTGCCATCGAGCGGGTAGCTGATGTGCAACTGTCCGCTCGCTCTGGTGGGATGTTCAGTCGCAGAGGCTTCTGTAAGCGGTCCGGCGGCAGCAAACCACAGCAGCAGTGTCGCCAGCATCCAGGGTTTTGTCCTGGGTTTGCGGCTCGCCAATGTAGAGGAATGTGGGAATCGAACGTGTGGGGCTGTCACCGGTTGACACTACCTGTAGGGTTGCCTGCCGCGCACGGCGGTGCGGTAGGCCGGCGCGCGCTCGCAGTTACGCGGCGGATGATGATTAATAACGTCCGGGGCAAGTCAATCGGGCTGCCGGCGGGGCCATTGAGGCCGGCCTGGCAGAGTGCCGCCCACGGGCAAGTCATTGACAGGTCGGGGGATTACCTCTATAAAAAGGATCATCGGGCCGGCGTGCCCGAAAGGCGAATTGCGCCTCCGCACGGCGCGTCCGCCTCAGCGATAATTCAAGATAATTCAAAAAGAACGATAGGGAATACCGCCGATGATGAACACCACCCGCAATGCCAGCGCTTTAATCGCCCTTGGCCTGGTAGTAGGCGCCAGCGCGTCGCAGGCTGAGATTCATCGGGTCTTTCCCGGTGACTCTATCCAGGCCGCCATCGATATCGCGGCCCCGGGCGACACCATCCTGGTGGAACCGGGCGAGTACTACGAAGACCCCGACAGCCGCTATGGGCTGCGCATTTCCACGGATGATCTGCGCCTGGTCGGCAAGGTGCAAGGCGGTGGTCGGGGCGATGCCGGTAAGGTGCGCCTGATCGCCAATGGCGCCCAAGAGACCGGCGTGTATGCGGCCCCCGCGGGATGCGAGTACGACCGATCCGATTTCACCGATCCCTGTCCCGAACCTGACCTGCAGGGGTTCTACATTCGTGGCTTCAGCGTTGAGGAATTTCCGGTCAATGGCATCCAGACCCGGTGGGTAGACGGTTTCAAGTTCGTCAACAACACGTCAGTTAACAACCTTAACAACGGCCTTTACCCGACCCTCTCAGCGAATGGCCTGCTGCGTAACAATGTCTCCTATGGCTCGCTCGATACGTCGATGTGGATTGCCGGTTCGGAGAATGTTCGGGTTCTCGGTAACGAACTCTACGGCAGCGTCATCGGGTTCGAGATTACGGTCTCGAACAATGTCGAGGTCAAGCGCAACGAGATTTACGACAATACGGTCGGTGTCGGCCTGTTCCACCCCAACGGTGCGGGCAACCCTCCGCTGTCTGAAATGGAGAACTGGGTCCTAAAGGACAACACCATCTACGACAACAACCGCCCCAACATGGCGCCACCCAACACCTTTCAGGCGGATCTTCCCCCGGGTGCCGGCGTGCTTTTGCTGGGTGTGAGCGGACACGAGATAGGCAAGAATTATGTCGAGGATCACGACTTCGTCGGCATCGCGTTGCTCGGTTGGTGTTCGTCACTGATCGGCTCGGACCGGGAATGCACCCCCGAGAACCTGGATGACCTCCGGGGTCCGCCGGAGTCAAACAACAACCTAATCTACAAGAATACGGCTGAGGGCAACGGCGAAAATCCTCCTGGCGGCGGGCTGGACTTCCTCGCCGGTGATCTGGTCTATTTCCACGGAGGGGACCTGAACGAAGACTTCGCCGGGCTTGAGCCCCCGGGCACCGGCAATTGCTTCAAGAACACCCGGTCCATCAATTTTACCGTTTACTCGTCACTCCCGGACGGTGTATTGCCCACCGACGGCTGCTGATCATCCAGCCCGCCTGACACAAAAGCCCCGGCGCTCTGCGGCGCCGGGAGGAACCTATACCCCCGGGTCCGGGAGTAGCGGTGTCTGGGCGTAGAGTGTCAGCAGCCGTGCGACACTGCTGAGGCTGTCGCTATGGGTGCGCTCATAGCCATGGGTTGCGTCGGTGCCGAAGGTGATCAGTGCATGGCGCACGTCATGACCGGCGATGATCGCGGAGTTGGCATCGGAGTAATAGTAACGGAAGACATCGGTCTGGCAGCCGACATCATTGTCCCGGCACAGCTGCCGGAGATGGCGCGTCAATTGTCGGTCGAAAGGTCCGCTGGTGTCCTGCGCGCAAAGGGTAACGCCGGTCTCCCGGGCGTTCTGGCCGGGCGCCACCGGGCCGATGTCGATACCGACGAATTCTACCACCCGCGCGTCCAGCGAGGCGCCGGCGCCGGTGCCCACCTCTTCGGTCAGGGTGAACAGTACCTGCAGTTCCACCGCAGGCTGCACCTGGTGGTCGAGAAGCGCCTTCAGCATGGTCAGGTTGGCCGCGGCTCCGGCCTTGTTGTCGAGGTGGCGTGCCGTTATGTAGCCGGAGTCGTCCCACTCGAGGTCGGTATCGAAGGCCACGAAATCCCCTGACTGGATACCGAGCGCCCGGGTTTCAGCCTCACTGGCAACCGGTTGATTGATCCGCACCTCGGTCTGCGACCAGCCCACGGGTAATTGGTCGATGCGCTCGTTGAAGGCATGGCCGGAGGCCAGCAGGGGGAGAACCTGTCCGCGGTAGGCGCCGCTGGCGGAGAAGATCGTCACTCGCCCGCCCTCTGCAAAGCGGCTCGACCAGCTGCCCACCGGCTGCAGACTGAGGCGCCCGTTCGGTTTTACGTCGGCGACGGTGGCGCCGATGGTGTCGATGTGGTTCGCGATGGCGCGCGCCCGTGCATTGTCGACACCTGGTAGTCTCACCATGATGGTACCCCGCCGCCCCAGCGTGTATTCGAGGCCGAGCTTATCGAGCGTGTTACAGATATAGCGCACGATTTCGTCGGTAAATCCGGTAGGGCTCGGTATCGCCAGCATGTCTTCCAGGCAGGTGCGCAGGTAGGCCGTGTCGATGTCCGGCGTAGCGAGTGTCACGTTCAACGATTCCGTCGGATCACTGAGCGGGAGTCGACTTCGTGGCCGCGTTTAGCGGGCATTACCTCGGCGTCGATCTGGTGGGAGAAGTCTGAAATCTCCTTGGTCGAGGTATCGTGGGCGAAGGTCGGCGCGCTGCAAACAAAGGCAGTCAGTAGCTCGACCATATTTTCCAGGGACTTGAAATAGGTGCGCTCCACGCTGTGGGTGGCATCCCCGGCGTAGGCGATCACCGCCGTCCTGACATCGTGGCCGGCGGCAAGTGCGGCGGCGGCATCATTATGGGACGCCGGCAGAATCCGGCGCTGGTAGGGCACGGCGATCTCGTCGGCGAGAGCCTGCAGGTGCGCGGTCAGATGGTAGTCATAGGGGCCGGCCGCATCGCCCGCCGCTATGGTCACGGTTTCGAAGGAAAATGCCTCAATGGCCGGTACCGAGGCAAAATCGACGGTGACCAACTCGCTGACCTCGGGCAGGATCGCGCTGCCCGCGCCGGAACCCACGGTCTCGGTGACTGTGAACAGGAAATAGATATCGCTGGGAAGCTCGAGCTGCTGCTCGCTGACCCGGCGGATGGCAGTGAGGACGGCGGCCACTCCCGCCTTGTTATCGATGTTGCGACCGACGATAAACCCGTTGTCCAGCACCTCCGGCCGACTGTCGCAGGCGATGAAGTCGCCGATCTCGATCCCCAGGGAGCGCACGCCGTCTTCGTCCAGCACCGGCTCGTCCAGGCGGAGTTCGATATGGTCCCAGTCGATCGGTGTGTCGGCCACACCGGCGTCCCGCGATACGCCCCAGGCGACGGTGGGCAATAAGGTCCCCTGGTAGACCGCGTGCTCGGCAAATAGCGTGACCCTCGTGCCTTCGGCGAAGCGGCTGTTCCAGTAGCCGATCGGTGCCACCTGCAGGCGCCCGTCGGGTTTGAAGCCGCGCACCATGGCGCCGATGTTATCGACGTGATTGACCACGGCGCGGGCCGGTTCACCGTCTCCCGCCGCCCTGCCGGGGATGCGCGCACGCACGGTACCGCGCCGGGTAACGTCGTAGTCGACCTCCATCGATTCCAGCTGGCTGCAGATGTAGCGGATGACCTCGTCAGTAAATCCGCTGGGGCTGGGTATCGCCAACAACTCCAGCAGGGTGGTTTGCAAGTGCTCTCGATCACTCATCGTCAAAACCCTCCGATTCGGATTTTTCGTGAATGCTCAGGGAGAGCGGGAACATGAGGTCGACAAAGCGTTGCGCGGTAGGCTGGGGCTCATGGTTGGCAAGGCCGACACGCTCGTTGGCCTCGATGATCACATAGTCAGGTTTTTCGGGATCCTCGACCATGAAGTCGAGACCGACGACCGGTATGTTGAGGTGCCTGGCGGCGTGCTCCGCCGCCTCGGCCAACGCGGGGTGCAGGCTGGCGGTAACGTCGTGCAGGGTGCCACCGGTGTGCAGGTTTGCAGTCTTGCGCACCTGCACGGCTTGGCCCGGTTCGATCACGCTGTCCAGTGAGAGTCCCTGGCTTTCGAGGCACGCCAGTGTGTCGTTGTCCAGCGGGATTGAGCTTTCGCCCTGGGTGGACGCGTTTCGACGCCGGCTGAGTTTGCGGATCAGCTCCTTGAGGGTGTGTTTGCCGTCACCCCTCACCGCGGGCGGTCTGCGCACCGCCGCGGCCACGACTTTGAAGCCGATGACGACCACGCGCAGATCCATGCCTTCGTGAAAAGATTCGAGCAGTACGCGATCATGGTGGCGCAAGGCCTCTTTGATCGCCTGTTCCATGGCATCCGCGGTGTCGATTCCGACCGTGATCCCGAGACCCTGTTCGCCAACAGCAGGCTTTACCACGATGCACCGATGGTCTTCGAGAAACGCGACATTGCTATCCATGGCGCCGGCCAGTTTATAGGACGGTGTTCGCAAACCGGCGCGCTGCAGCCAGCGATGCGTGACCAGTTTGTCCTGGCACCGACTCATCGCAACCGCCGATGTCAGGTCAGACAGCGACTCCCTGCAGTCATATTGATTGCTGCCCCTGCTGAGCCGGAAGTACCCTTCCTCGGCATCGAGAATTTCAACCGCGATACCGCGTGAACGGGCCTCATCGACGATGATGCGGGCGTAGGGATTGAGGCATTCCTCCAGCTCGGGCCCGATGAACAGGGTTTCGTTATAGGCGTTCTTGTTCTTGATGGCGAAGGTGTGTATCTGCCGGAACCCGAGCTTGCCGTACAGGCTCTTCGCCTGTTCGTTGTCGTGCAGGACGCTGAGGTCCATGTAGTGGCAGTGCTTCGCCAGAAAGTAGTCTGCCAGGCTGCGCAGTAACAGCTCGCCGATGCCGGGTTGTGTTGCCTGCGGGTCGACTGCAAGACACCAGAGGCTGGAGCCCCGGGAAGGGTCGTCGAACAGGGCCACGTGATCGATACCCATGACCGTGCCGATGACTTCGCCGGTGGCGTCATCGGTCGCGATCAGCCAGACGAGTTTGTCGGACTCTCTCTGCGACCAGATATACTCCGGGTCGGTGGGCACCATTTCGCGCTTGAGGTAGAGCTCGTTGACGCGGCGAGCCTGTTGCGGGGTGGCGACGCGCTGCACGCCGACGCCGCCGGAGTCGAAGTTGTCGAGCATGGGCTTTTCGAGATCAAGCCGGTAGGAATCCGACGGGTCGAGAAACAGTGTCTGCGGTGTCGTTGCCAGCACCACATGGGGGTCGGCGACGTACATGGCGATGTCCCGCTTGCCGGGTGACTCCTGCAGTAGTTGTTTCGCGATCTCCGCGGGTTTTTCGAACGTGTGCCCCATCAGTACACGGCCCCAGCCACAGTCGATGCTGACGTTCCTGGCAAGCGCCCGATCAGCGCCCTCGCGCTTGCGGATGGCCTGCAGGTGCTGGTAGGAAGGCGGTTGATCTTCAAAGCGCATATCGTCTCTCCGGGAGGCGCTGCCGCTCCTCATACTCCCTGGGCCTGCAGCCACAGTTCCAGCAGCCCGACCTGCCAGAGCTTCGAGCCGCGCAGTGGCGTGATGTGGTCTTGTGGCGCATCCAGCAGGGTTGCGATGTAATCGGGCTGGTACAGGTTTCGCTTGCGGGCGGTTTCTCCGAGCAGTGCGTCGCGGACGTAATCGAGCAGCGAACCCTGCAGGTACTTGAGTGCGGGCACCGGGAAGTAACCCTTGGGACGATCGATAACGGCCGCCGGGATCACCGATCGCGCCGCTTCCTTGAGGATCATTTTGCCGCCCTGGTCGAGCTTGTAGCGCGCTGGTATCCGCGCCGCAAATTCCACCAGCTGGTGATCGAGAAATGGCACCCGGGCCTCCAGCCCCCATGCCATGGTCATGTTGTCTACCCGTTTGACCGGGTCATCGACGAGCATGGTGTCCGTATCGATGCGCAGGGCCTTGTCCACCGGATCGTCCGCCCCCGACCGTGCAAAATGGGCGCGCACGAAATCGCCTGCCGCGTCGCCGCGGTGTAGCGATGCCGTCGTCAGGCGACAGTAGTCGGCGTAGTCCCTGTCGAAGAAGGCGTTACGGTAATCATCGAAGGGCGACTCGCTGTCGACCATAGGCGGATACCAGTGGTAGCCCCCGAAGACCTCGTCGGCGCCCTGGCCGCTCTGTACGGCGCGGCAGGTGCGCGAAACCTCACGTGAAAGCAGGTAGAAGCCGATGCAGTCATGGCTGACCATAGGCTCCGACATGGCCGCGATCGCCGCCGGAAGCTGGGTCAGTAATTCATCCGAGGACACTTCTATCTTGTGGTGGCTGGTGCCGAACTCGGCAGCGACGATGTCGGAATACTCGAATTCGTCGCCTTTTTCCTCATTGACGGACTCGAAACCGACGGAATAGGTATGCAGGCCCTCTGTGCCGGCTTCCGCCATCAGTCCGACCAGGAGGCTGGAGTCGACGCCCCCGGAGAGCAGTACGCCCACGTCCACGGCCGCCAGCTGCCGTTTGCGCACCGCCTGGCGCAGCTCCTCCAGCAGTCGTTCCCGCCACTCTTCGAAACTGCGCTCCTCGTCGGCCCGGTCGCGGTCAAAGCAGAGATCCCAGTAGCGCTTCTTCGCCATTCTGCCATCGGCTTCAACGGTCAGGATCGTCGCCGGTGCCAGCTTCTTGATTCCGGTGATTATGGTACCGTCAGGTGGGACGATAGAGTGGAAGCTGAGGTAGAAATTCAGCGAAACCGGGTCGATGGAGGTATCGATGTCACCACCCGCGAGCAGTGCGGGGAGCCCGGAGGCGAAACGGAGGCGCTTTCTGTCAAGGCTGTAGTACAGGGGTTTTATGCCAAGGCGATCGCGGGCGAGGAAGGTCCTGCCGCTGTCCCGCTCCCAGATAGCGAACGCGAACATGCCTTCAAGCCGGCTGACACAGTCTTCGCCCCAGGCGCTGTAGGCCTTGAGAACGACCTCGGTGTCGCCGTTGGAATAGAAGACATACCCGAGTTGCTTGAGCTCTTCGCGCAGCGCGGGGTAATTGTATATCGCACCGTTGAAGACAATACCCAGGCCCAGGGCCGGGTCGATCATCGGTTGCTGTGAGGCGGCCGAGAGGTCCATGATTTTCAGCCGGCGATGGCCGAACCCGCGGCTGCCCTGAAGCACGATCCCGTGATCGTCGGGACCGCGTGGCACCATACTGTCGTTCATTGCCTGCAGGTGCCTGAGCTCTACCATTTCTCCATCAAAGCGAATTTCTCCGCAAATACCACACACGTGCGTTCTTTTACCTCTGTCTGCAAAAAAGAATGCCGGTCGGACGCGGTATGCACCGCGCCCGGCAGGACGTTGATTCGTTGGAAACTGACCCTATATGGTATTGCAATCGCCGGTATAAGTATAATCCAGCCCCGCGTGGAGCGTACCGGGCGGCAGTGACGGCGCTTGTTGGCCGGCGGCCGGAATCCATCCCGGAACCGGCATAGACCGCTCATTAAGGCAGTGTTAGTCCCCACAGCAAGACCTGTCAGCGTCCCGTGTGTTTTTGCCGGCGACTTGACAGTCTGTGTCAAGGAGCTTGACTCAGACTGTGGGCAGAGGATGGGATGCGAAGACCTGAGTCGTGCTCCCGGTGCCGACGTGGGGTCGGGACCGATCCTGACCGGGCTTGAAAAGGAGAGCTGATGAAAGCCGTCACAATAAAGCATGTGTCCGATGATCTGGGTGGCGTCGAAGCGGTGGACGTTCCCATGCCGGAACCGCCTCCCGGGATGGTCAGGGTCCGGATGCTGAAGGCCGCGGTCCATCCCTCGGACCTCAATTACATCCGCGGCGATTATCGCGATGCTATCGAGCGGCTCATCTGGAATTACGGGGAAGCGCAGCCAACTTTCGATGCTGAGCGCACGAAACTGCATCCGGAATTGCCGTGCATTCCGGGCGGTGAGGGGGTCGGCGTCGTGGACGCCTGCGGCGATGGGATTGATGACGACCAGTGGCTGGGCAAGCGTGTGGGCCTGTTTGCCGGGCCACCCAGCGGCACCTGGCAGGAGTATGTGCTTGCCGCGCCGCCGCAATTGTCGCCGGTGCCAGAGACCATGCCCGACGAGCAGGCGGCGCTGATGATACTCAACCCGCTGACCGCGCTGGTGATGGTGCGGCAGGTGCTGGACATTGATGCCGGGCGATGGGTGCTGCTGAGTGCCGGTGCCTCTGCCGTCAGCAAGATGGTAGCGGCCCTGGGCCGTCATTACGGCTTCAATACCATCAGCGTGGTGCGGGGATCGCACTCCGCCGACGAGTCACTGGGTGACGTTGTAGTGAATACTTCGCACCAGGACCTGCGCGCAGAGGTCAAGCGCGCCACCGATGGTCGCGGCGTCGACTTCGTGCTCGACTGTGTCGGCGGCGAACTGGCCGCACAGATGCTCGGCTGCCTCACGGTGGGTGGCAGCATGTTGCTGTACGGCACACTGAGTGGACCGTCGATGACACTGTTTTCCAGGGATCTCATGATGCCCAATGCCACGATCGGCGGGTTCTACCTGCCGGGCTGGCTCGCGGCCCAGTCGCCTGAAAAGCTGGGCGCGGTAATGGCGGATCTGGGCAGCCTGAGCGCTACCGGCCTGTTTTTCAGCGATATTGCGGCGCAATACCCCCTGTCGGAGGCGGTCGATGCAGTGAGTAGCTCGCTGGAGCCCGGCCGGACGGGCAAGATTCTGCTCGCGTTCTGACGTAATCCGAATGTCCCTGTGAACAAACCCGAACAGGAACCCGAACGATGAGCGTCTACTGCATTATGGATGTCGATATCCATGACCCCGACCAATACCACGAGTATATGAAACGGGCCAGCCCCTGATCGAGGCCGCAGGTGGGCGGCAACACGCGCTGGCGAACAGGCTCCACGGCGTCCGCAGCAGACAATCGACGGGGTAACCGGCTACTGGCTAGCCCCTGGTCTTGGGCCTGGCCCGGGTTTTGGCCTTGCTCTTAGCCTTAGGTCTGGCCTTCGCCTTCGCCCCTGATTTGGCTGCGGTTCTGGTCTTTGCTGCAGTTTTCGAAGCGGCCTTGCTTTTCGCCCTGGTCTTGCTCCGCGCGGCCTTCTTGCGCCGCGTGCTTTTCCGCTTGGGTTTTACGGGCGTGGCCGCGGCCGCTTTCAGGTCTGCGAGCGACTGCTCCAGGCATTCGATGAAGAAGCGAATGTCCGGCAGGATCTCCCGGGTGGAAATGACGTTGAAGGAAATTTTGCCGTCGTAGCTCGGGGTGGCTATAAACAGCCCCATGCCGTCTGCAAGCGGTGCGAGTCCGAAGCTGCCCCAGACACGGGCGCCGTTCATGTAGGTGGGCTCCTGCGGCCCGGGTACATTCGACACGAACAGGTTGCAGGTCCGGCCGGCGACGCCGGACTGGATGATCAGGCGGCTGGCCAGCACCTGGGTAGCCGCCGGAATGTGCTGGGTCAGGTCGGTCATCAGACGAGCCGAGACGCCCGATCGCGCTTCCTTGGATTCCCGCGTGGAGGCGGCGATGGCGGTGAGACACTCCAGCGGGTCATCCAGGTCGGTGAAGATAGGCGTTGTCATCGCGCTGATGTTGTTGCCCGGGGCGTCGGTGTCTGCAGCACCCCTGGGCCGGGCGTTTATCGGGACCCAGGCCACCAGCGGTTCGTCGGGCAGTTCGCCATGGTGCGCGAGGTAGCGCCGCAGCGCGCCGCTGCAGATGGCCAGCACCACGTCGTTGATGGTGCAGCCGGGGACTGCCGGGCGCACCGACTTGAGGTCGTCCAGCGGGAAGACGGTGGCGTCGAACATCTTGTGCGGCGCGACCGGCGCATTGAACCGCGTGACGGGTACGCTGTGTCGCTCACGGCGATCGCCGCGGAACTGCTTCTCGAGCGCGTGGTAGACGCCGGGAGCGGCCCGCAGCAGTGTTTCGGCCATACCCAGAGGCGTTCGAAGTGTATTCAGAGCGGCGCGCCTGGCCATATCGGCCGGCCCCGGTTGCGGGCTGTGCACCGGCGCCGCCGATTCCAGCGGCACCGCGGGAGTGCCTTTATTGTCGATATCCGCCATCGATCCGAAGAAGCGGGTCAGTGATGCCCCGTCCACTGCCGCGTGGTGAATCTTGGTGGCGATGGCGTAGGCACCCTCGGGCAGGCCCTCGATGTTGTCCAGCCCCTCGATCACGAACATCTCCCAGAGCGGCCGGTTCATGTCCAGCGGGCGCGAGTGATAGCGGGCCACGTGGATGCAGAACTGGCGCCAGTCACCCGGCGCCGGCAGGCGGCCGTGGTGCAGGTGGTACTCGATGTCGAAATAATCATCGTCCACCCAGTAGGGGTAATCGAGCTCAAGCGGCACCCGCACCAGGCGCCGCCGCAGCAGCGGGCTGGCACTCATGCGCTCTTCCACGTGAGCGATGATGTCCTTGAAACGCACGGTTTTTCCCCCGGGCACGGTGCTCGGGTCGTAGACGATGACGCTGGTGACATGACCGAGGTTGTGGCCGGTCTCCATGTACAGGAACTGGGCGTCCTGCGGGCTCAACTGGTCCATCGAGTGCTTTCCTCTGACTTCCGGGGCCGCTGCATCATCGGCACCGGTCAAGTTCGCGTTGGTATCATCTGCCTCGGTCTGGATGATGATAATAGCTTAGTTTACGCAGCGAGTACGGTTGCGATAATGCTGTCGTCAGCAGCGCGATGAGGCCGACTGGAGAGACCTGCCCGGGTCAACGCCAGGTGGATAGAGGGTCTGCCCGCCATCGCAGATCCATGATGCCAGCGGGCGAAAAGGCCCCGCCGATAGGATTCGGCATATACGTCGCCACCAAGTACAATTCGCCAGGCACCTCGCCGCCGCAGTCTCCGGTACGCTGGAGCGCGCGACGGACACGGATACATAACTCAAATAAATGATTGGACAGTAGACAAGTGCCCACTTTAGACATCTTCGAGTCCCACGGCTGTAAGCTCACAGTGCGCCGGGTTGCAGGCCACCACGCGCTGGAGCTGTTCTTCAGTTGCACACCGCCAGATGCGGTGCAGGATGCGGGACAGCAGGCGGAGGCGGCCTACCGTGCGATTAGCGAGATGCTCGCGTCCGCGGGTGGCGGTTATGACGCGGTCGTGATGGAAACGGTTTTCCTGCAGGACCTGCGTGGCGATATCGAGGCTGTACGTGGAGCACGGGCTGGCGTTCTTGAAGCCGCGGGCAAGACGGGACAGCCCGCGCGAACCGAGATCGAACAGCCACCCCTGGTCAATGGTGTGTGCCTGGAACTCGCGGTGCAGGCCGTGGTTCCCACCGCCGCGCCTGGCCCCTATCGGCGTCTCGATGGTTCTGGTGCCTGCGATTGCCCCGAATGCGCGCGGACCGGTGCGCTTGTTGTCCCGGTCGGCGACGAGGTCCGGTGTTACGCCGGCGGCATCTACGGCCGTGGCCAGGATGCGTACGAGCAGACGCGCGCGCTGTTCGACGTTGCCGAAGGCCTGCTGGTTAATGCGGGCATGACGTTTGGCGACGTAATGCGAACCTGGATCTACCTGCCCGAGATGGAGCGTGACTATCCCGGCCTGAATCGCGGCCGCCACGAGTTTTTCCAGTCGCGCGGTATCGAACCCGTGCCGGCGAGCACCGGCATCGGCGCCGGCCTGGTGCCGGATGCGCACTCGATCTGCATGGGTTTCTATGCGGTGCGCTCAGATCCGCCAACCCCGCGCCAGATCATGACCACGCCCACACTCAACGAGGCACCGGTTTACGGTTCTGACTTTGCCCGCGGAATGCGTGTTGACGACGCCAACAAGACAACGCTGTATGTGTCCGGAACGGCGAGCCTCGATGAGACCGGCGCGACCGTGCACGTCGGTGACGTCGAGGCCCAGGCCGAGCGCATGTTACTGAACGTATCCACTCTGCTCGCGGGCCAGGGCGCCGGGTTCGGTGACGTCGTCTCCGCCATCACCTATCTCAAGCATGCGGACGACGCGCCCACTTTACGGCGAAAGTTTCACGAGGCAGGCTACGAGGGCTTTCCCAACTCGCTGGTGGTGGCGCCTGTGTGCCGGCCCGAACTGCTCTGCGAGACCGAGGCCATCGCCGTGCCGCCAGCGGGTGATTCACCCACCGGATAACGACAGCAACGTGGGAGTCAGCCTGAGTCGGTGCCCTCGCTTGACCGTGCGCATCCCACTGCGGGTTTGCCTGAAAGCCTCGCAGGGCGGCCCTGTAGGGTCCGACCCATCCGCTTGCGCCGCTGCCAGGGACTGACTGCGGCCATTACCTGCGCGACGCGCTTCGTTCTGGACGCTTCAGCGCTGCGTTGCGCGCGATTGCCATTATTTCGAGGTGCCCTAGAATGGTGGCACAGGAACACGGGATTGTGTCAATGGCATGGTAGCCAGCGTCGAGCCTTCCCAGCGGAATCCAAATCAGGGGCGTTGACCCAGCGCCCGAATCGAAGTCCGGCAGCCGGCAAACGAGGACGTCATCATGACGGCAGTGATCTACCCGACCACCAATCTTACCGCCACCGAGCAGTTGGTATTCGATCGTGGTGAAGGAATCTATGTCTACGACCAGAGCGGCAAGCAGTACCTCGAGGGTCTTGCCGGGCTCTGGTGCACGGGCCTGGGCTACGGCAATCGGGAGCTCATCGATACGATCAGCGCCCAGCTGGCGAAGTTGTCGTTTTCCCACTCTTTCGGTGGCAAGACCCACCAGCCGGTGATTGACCTGGCCGAAAAGCTATCGGCGATGGTACCGGTGCGCGATGCCATGGTCTTCTTCGGCAATTCGGGCTCGGATGCAAACGATACACATATCAAACTGCTGCGTTACTACCACAATGCGATCGGCAAACCGGAAAAACGCAAGATCATCACCCGTGAGCGGGGCTACCACGGCGTGACCGTGGCTTCGGGGTCACTGACCAGCCTGCCCGCGAACCTCGCCCACTTCGATGCGCCATTGGAAGCGCTCGGTATTCTGCGTACCGATCACCCGCACTATTACCGTGGCGGACTCCCCGGTGAAAGCGAGGCTGATTTTGTCGCGCGCATTGCCTGTAACCTGGAGCGGCTTATCCAGGAGGAGGGGGCCGACACGATTGCGGCATTTATCGCCGAACCTATCACCGGGGCCAGCGGCGTCATCGTGCCGCCGGCGGGCTACTACGAGGCCGTCCAGGCGATACTGGACCGGTACGATATCCTGTTCTGGGCCGATGAGGTCATTACCGGCTTCGGGCGCACGGGTCATCTGTTCGGCTGTGAGACGGTGAATATCAAGGATCCCGCGATGATGACTTTCGCCAAACAGCTGTCCTCGGCCTACTACCCGATCAGCGCGTCGGTGATCCGCGGCGACATGTACGACGCGATGGTGGCACCGAGCGCCGAAGTGGGGGTTTTCGGTCACGGGTATACCTATTCCGGGCACCCGGTGGCCTGTGCCGCCGCCCTGAAAACGCTGGAAATCTACGAGCGCGACGGCCTGTATGAAAATGCGGCCGCCCAGGGCGAGTACCTGCAGTCGCGGTTGCAGGAATTCCTGGATATCGAAGCGGTCGGTGAGGTGCGAGGGGCTGGCCTGATCGCCGCCCTGGAACTGGTGACAGACCGCGAAGAGAAGACCCCTGCGGTCGAGATGGCGAAGCAGGTGACGATGGCCTGCCAGGAGAACGGCCTGATCGTTCGCAATGTGGCCGGCAACGCGCTCGCCGTCTGCCCGCCGCTCATCATCACCCGCGAGCAGGTGGACGAGCTGGTGGACAAGTTCCGGCGCTCGATCGATGAAGTCGTGGGGTCGGAGTAGCCTCTGCAGAAAGAGTCTTCGCGCGCGGGCGCTGGAGACTGGTCTTCAAGTCCTTTGCAAACGGCTTATAGGTCGCGGCCCGAGTATCGTCCCGAGAAAATGAATTCTCCGCCTGCGACCGAAAAATTAGTTCCATTCCTGACGCCGAAATCCGGGAAAGCACTCTCTGCCTCCCGGGAACTATGCCCTGATCAAAAAAAAACCCCGCCGTTGCCGGCGGGGCTTCTGAGCATGCAGTGGCGCGCTTAGAAGAAATTGTAGGTCACTTCGAAGCCGTAGCGCAGACCAAAGGTCAGCGGAGAGAACGTACCGCCTGTGGGGACGCCACCGATGTCATCCGGCAGTTGGGTGTCACCACCGTGGTTGACGTCGTCCAGCAGGTTACGGCCGTAGATCGAGAAGATCCAGCGGCCATCGTTGCTGCTGAAGTCCAATCCTGCGTCCAACATCTCCAGATCGTCGATGAAGCCCAGGTTGTCGTCGGTGTAGGCCATGTCATCGCGGTAGGAGTACATGAGTCGTGACGTCATGAACCCCCAGTCACCGATGTCGAGGTCGTGGGTCAGGCCGAGGCTGTAGGTCCACTCCGGTGCCCGCGGCAGGTCGAGGCTCTTGTCCTTGCCATCGATCACGCCGTCGCCGTTCAGATCGAACTTGACCGTGTCGTACTCGGCGTCGATATAGCCAATTGAACCGATCATCAGCAGGCTGTCGGTCAGGGCGATGGTCGCGTCGACCTCGACGCCAAAGATTTCCGTGTCGGCGGTGTTACGCAGCAGCTGGATGACGCCGATCGGCCCCGGGTTGTTGATTTCACGCTGCTGGTCGTCGATGGTCATGTAGAACGCTGCTGCGTTCAGCTTGCCCCAGCTGTGCGTGGACTTGTAGCCGATCTCGAAGTTGTTGACTTCCTCTTCATCGAAGGGCCCCGGGGTGTCCGCCGGATCAAAGGACGTGTTGCGCAGGTTATAGCCGCCGGAACGGTAACCGACGGTCCAGTGGCCGTAGACCTGGGACGAGTCGCTGAGGTGGTAGGTCAGCCCCAATTTCGGCGCCCAGTTGTCCCAGCTCTCGTCGTCGACGAAATCGTAGTTACAGGCAGGGCCTGTGACGATATTACACACCGTGCCGATATCGGCACTCAGTGAGGCAATCTGGACCTCCTTTTCCTCGGTGCTGTAGTTGATGCCCGCGGTTACCGTCAGGCTGTCGGTGAGGTCGTAGTCGACCTGGGCGAAAAACGAGTAGCTCTCGGTATCGAAGAGACCGCCACCATCGAACTGGGCAGCGGGCGCGACGCCGCCGGTGGCGATACCCACCAGTTCGCGGCGCTCGTGGTAGTTGATGTCATTGTCGAAGTAGAGACCGCCGACGGTGACGTTGGCGCGTTCGCCGAAAACCCCGTTGTAGCGCAGTTCGAAGGTGTTCTGCTCCGCTTCCAGCCAGGCTGGAGCATGAAACAGCCAGACCGGCTGGGCGTCGATGTCGCTACGGGAGTCGCCTTCGTAGTTACGCCAGCCGTAGATGGCCGTGATGGTGCCGTCGCCGAAGCCCACATCCTGATTCAGGGTTGCTACCAGAAAGTCAGTTTCGGCCTCCTGGAAGCCTTCCTCGTCGATAGAAAAATCAAACGAATCACGCTTGAAGTTGACGAAGGCGCCCGGCACGCCGCGCCCGTTGGTGTGGGTCTGGGAGGCGGGGCCGTCGCCGTCGACGTCATTGTATTCGTAGACTACCGTTAAATCGGTGCTGTCGCCGGGCGTCCAGCGGATGGTACCGCGAGCCATGCGCTGCTCGATCTCTCCGAAATCGTCGCCATTGAACTGGTTTTCCCACTTGCCTTCATCGTCGTTGAGATACAGGACCAGTCGTGCGCCGAGGTTATCGGTCAGCGGCCCGCCGATGGCGCCCATGTAGTAGGAGTTGAGCCCACCGTCCTTGCCCGTATCGAGGGCATAGCGGGCAGTGGCTTCGAGTTGGTCGCTGGGCTTGCGGGTGTTCAGGAGGATCGCGCCGGCGGTCACGTTGCGACCGAACAGGGTGCCCTGGGGCCCGCGCAGCACTTCGATGGACTCCAGGTCGAACACGTCGAAGATGATGCCGTTGTTGATGCCGAGGTACACGCCGTTGACATACACGCCCACAGTCGGGTCAATGCCGGGGATGGAGCTGTTGATGCCGAGGCCGCGAATCGAGAAGTTGGCGGTACCGCGGGTGGTGCCCACGTCTTCCAGCGCCACGTTGGGCATACCCACCTTGAGGCCGGACAGGTCGCGCACCTTGAGTGCCTCGATCTGGTCGGCGCCGAAAGCCGTAATCGACAGCGGCACGTCCTGGGAACCTTCCTCCCGCTTGCGGGCGGTGACCACGACTTCCTCGAGTAGGGCGGCCGAACTGCCGCGGCGAACTTCATCCTGCGCCTGCACCGAGGTGCCTAGTGCGATGGATACCATGGCCACCAACGGTTTAATCGAGCGGTGAAGCGGTTTATTGAGTGTTTTCATGCGGGCTCCCTGTCTACGTTTTTTTGATACCGGTAAGCGCCCTTTTTTGGGGCGCATATTATTCTGACCGTCTCATTGTAGTGCTTTTCGCGACTGAGGGTGTGCACGTGTTTCGCAACTTTTTCACATCTGGCTCGATCACAACTTGACAGTCAGTTGTGCCGCGCCCGGGTGCGGGTGCCAGCGGGCGCGCACCCGCTAGAGATCATTGTGTGTCGGGGCTGACCTGCAGGACGATTTTGCCCTGGACCTGTCCAGCTTCGATCGCCGCGTGCGCTTCCCCGGCTGCGTCCAGGGGCAACCGTTTCCAGATCGATGGTGCAATCTCCCCGGCAAGTGCGAGCTGGAACAGTCGCGCCAGGTCTTCCCTGAACCACTGTGGTTCGGCGGTGCGCATGTCGGTTATAGAATAGAATTCAAAACGCTTGTCCTGCTCGGGTAGCCAGGACCATTTCAGTTGCTGCCAGCGGCTTCTCAGGTACTCGATTGCGATGTCCCGGAACCGCTCGCCGGCCAGGCTCGCCCGGTAAAAGCCATACTCCACCAGTAATCCACCGGGGGCGAGTGCGCGGTAGCTGCGGGCAAAGTTATCGATGCCGATGGCATCGAAGGCCACGTCCACGCCGCGCCCGTCCGTGGCTGCCCGCGTGACGGCCACGAAATCTTCCTCGCGGTAGTCGATCGGGGTGACGCCGCTGGCCCTGACGTGGTCGTGTTTTCGTGCCGACGCCGTGCCGTACATGACCAGGCCCGCGCTGCGGCCCAGTTGCGACAGCGCGGTTCCCACGGCGCCGCTTGCCCCGTGTATGAGAGCGGTTTGGCCGGCCTGGACGCCGGCGACACGGTGCAGCATCTGGTAGGCGGTGACGTAAGCCAGTACCAGCGACACGGCCTCGTCGGCGGGCAAGCCGTCTGGCACCGGGACGAGGCCGTCGGCGGGCCGGACGATGTACTCCGTGTAGGCACCCCAGACGGTGAGGTCCGCTACCCGCTGTCCGCGCTCGAGGCCCGACACGCCGGCTCCGACTTGCTCCACTGTTCCGACGAGGTCGTAGCCCGGGGGATAGGGTGGCTCGGCGTCGATCCCGGCGTAGAGGCCCTTGCGAACCATGACGTCGGTGAATGAAGCGCTGGCGGCGATCACCCGCAGCAGGACCTCACCGGGCCCGGGCTCGGGGATGGGAGATACCTCGACGAGCTCGAGGACCGACCGGTCCCCGGTGGCGGTCATCACCACCTGCCGGAAGCTATCGGCGCCCGTGCTCACGCTTATCGCCATCCACAACAGGCCGAAGGCAAGCGCGAAGGCCGGATGGGCCGCCGGGCGCGCAGTCGCGCACGGTTTGCCCCCGATTGGCACCTGCTGGAGGGGAGCATACCCACAAGGTGGGCGCTTTGAGCGCTTGCCCACGAATGCCTCCTGTCTCGTCGCTATGCCCCACGGTCAACGCCATCACCGTAACTACGTGCGATCGGTACCGGTCAACCCGCCATATTCAGCATGGCATGCAACAGCACATTGCAGCCGGCTGTCAGGTCTTCGGGCTTCGCGTTTTCTGCCTCGTTATGGGAAATGCCGTTTTCGCAGGGCACGAAAATCATCCCGGTCGGGGCTACCTTGGCGAGGTACAGTGAATCGTGACCGGCGCCACTGACCATCTCCATATGCGAATAGCCCAGTGACCGGGTCGCTTCCCGCACGGCATTGACACACTCCGGGGCGAAGCGGGTCACCGGCATGTGCCAGAGTTCCTCGACCCGTCCCTGCAACCCGCGTTCCGCGCAGACCTCGGCGACCCGGGCCCGAAAGGCACTGTCCATCTCGTCGAGCACCGCCGGGTCCGGGTGGCGCAGGTCGACGTTCACGATCAGTTTTTCCGGAACGGTATTGCGCGAGCCCGGTTCCGCCTTGATGTCGCCAAAGGTCGCGCGACCCCATGGCGCGTGGCCCGCGGCTAGCTGGTAGCAGGCCTCCAGGATCGGCAGCGCGCCCATGAACGGGTCTTTCCTCACCTCCATGGGTGTCGGGCCCGCATGGCAGGGCTCGCCTTCGATCACCAGGTCGTACCAGCGCGCACCCTGAACCCCGGTGAGCACGCCAATCTGCAGTTCTTCGGCCTCCAGGATCGGGCCCTGCTCGATGTGCACCTCGAAGGCGGCGGTGAGTGGCCGCGCCTCGGCGGGGGCCGGGCCCCTGTAGCCGATGCGCTCGAGCTCGGCGTCGAAACGCTTGCCATCCCGGTCGGTGATCGCATAGACCTCGTCGCGGTCCATCTCGCCGCTCCACACGCCGGAGCCGACCATGGCGGGGGCGAACCGTGCACCCTCTTCATTGGTCCACACGGCAACTTCCAGTGGGCGTTCGGTGACGATTCCGGCGTCGTGGAGGCTGCGCAATACTTCCAGGCCGGCCAATACCCCGTATACCCCGTCAAATTTTCCCCCGGTCGGCTGGGTATCGAGATGGCTGCCGGCCAGCACCGGTGGCAGGTCGTTTCGAGTGCCTTCACGCCGGGCAAAAATGTTGCCCATCTCGTCGATAGTCACCTGGCAATCGATTTCCCTGCACCAGGCCACGAAAAGATCGCGACCGGCCCGGTCTTCGTCGGTGAGCGCCTGACGGTTGCAGCCGCCCCGCGGTGTGGCGCCGATCTCGGCCATCGTCATCAGGCTCTGCCACAGGCGGTCGCCGTCTATTCTCAGGTCGGTGTTCATGCCGGGTCCCTCCGCAGTGCCTGGCACATACAGTGCACGGAGCCGCCGCCCTGCGCGATCATGGACACATCGGGGTCGTAAACGGTCAGACCCTCCGCCCGGCAGGTCTCGATCAGGCGGGTGCCCGCCGCGGGTATCAGCACCCGTTCATCCCCCAGGGCAACGATATTGGTGCCCATGTTCATGGTCTCGCCGTAGGAAATGGGCAGGATGCGAATGCCACGGGATTCCAGCCAGTGCACGAGTTCCGGTTCCACCGCCTCGACGCAGAGCACGGCGAGATCTTCCGCGATCATTCCCAGCTGCACGTCCAGGTGCAGGAAATGGGGGTCGAAGGCGTAGGTGAAAAACTCCCAGCCTTCGCTCTCGAACCACTGCTGCAGCTGGGCGACGGCGGGTTCGATGGAACGTTCGCCGGAGAAACCGCAGATGGCCACGCCGGGTTTCAACACCATGAAGTCGCCGCCCTCGACGTTGCCGGCGGTCACCATGTCGTAGATCGGGATTTCGTTCTCGAGGTAAAAGCGCAGCACCGCGGCGTACTCGCCACGCCGGTAGGGCTTCTGCAACTGCATGATGATCGCACCCCAGGGTGTCATGACCGAGCTGTCCCGGGCGTAAACCTGGTAGGGCAGGCCGGCTTCGGCAGACAGGGTGTGTACTTTGACGCCGGCGCTGCGGTACGCGCTCACCATTTCATCGTACTGGCGCCGGACCGTCCCGGCGTCGTACGCGATACCGAGGCGCTCGGTGCGCTGGGCGACCGCATTCCCGGCCTGCCACCGGTAGTTGTCGATCGGCCCGATCAGCAGGTCGGTAAGGCGCCCGTACTCACTGTCGATACCCCAGTATTCATGGCGCGGCGTGCCGCCACCCTCGCGGCGTGTTTGCAGGTGCATAGGACCCCTCGGGCCTTAAAAAATGGAAGGTGGTCTAATATAGTGGATTCCCCGGGGTGGTGAAAGCGAGTCGCCGCCGGGCTTCATACCCGCCAGGGTATCCGTTCCCGATAACGCCGTGGTCGCCTCGGGCCAGGACGACTGGTGCAGATGCAGAGGCGGTCGTTCGCCAACGGTTCGCGGAACACTCTCGTCCCTGCGCCGGACAGCACGGGCGTTTCCGCATTACAATGAGCGACCTGGCCAGGCTGCCCTGAGGCGATCCATGCAATGACCCTGCTACTGCTTTACCTTTTTATCGCGATTGGTGTGTCCTTTCTCTGCTCTATTCTGGAGGCCGTGCTGCTGTCCATCACGCCCAGTTACCTGGAGCAGATGCAGCAGGAGAAGCCCGCCTCGGGTCAGGTGATCGCCGGCGTGAAAGACCGGATGGACGAGTCGCTCTCCAGCATCCTCATTCTCAATACCTTCGCCCACACCATGGGAGCAGCGGGCGTGGGATCGCAGGCGCTGCAAGTGTTCGGGCCGGAGTGGGAGACGTTGATCGCCGTGCTGTTGACCCTGGCGATCCTCTACCTGTCAGAGATTATCCCGAAGACAGTCGGCGCGACCTTCTGGCGCAAGCTGGCAGTGCCTGCTTCGTATGTCATCACCTGGTTGGTGCGGCTGGTCTACCCGCTGGTCTGGATATCAACCCGCCTGACGCAACTGTTCAGCAGTAGCGGCGAGAACGAGATCACCCGTGAGGAGATCATCGCGTTTGCCTCCCTCGGGCA
Organism: uncultured Gammaproteobacteria bacterium; assembly: GCA_963753815.1. Classification (GTDB taxonomy): domain Bacteria; phylum Pseudomonadota; class Gammaproteobacteria; order Pseudomonadales; family Halieaceae; genus CAVWDU01. The sequence continues at coordinate 41,885 of CAVWDU010000002.1, read as the reverse complement.
CAAGGGTGGGGCGCTGGTGTCCAGGGAGAACGAATACCTGGCCAACCTGCTTCGCCTGCGCGAGGTGCGTACGGCTGACATCCTGACGCCGCGGACCGTGGTTCACATGCTGCAGGAAAACATGACCGTCGAAGAGGCGCTCGATCATCCGCAGGCACGGCAGTTTACCCGCGTGCCCATCTATGCGGGCAACAGGGACCAGGTAACGGGCAAGGTAATCCGGATCGACCTGTTCGAGGCCGAGCGCGACGGGCGGGGTAAAACACCGATTGGCGAACTTTCACGTGAAATCCTGCGCGTGTCCGAGAAACTGCCGGTGCAGAACCTGCTGGACCTGTTCATCAAGCACCGTATGCACCTGTTCCTCGTGGAGGACGAGTTCGGCCAGACCGCGGGTATCGTCACCCTGGAGGACGTTATCGAAACCCTGCTCGGCCGGGAGATTCTCGACGAGAATGATCAGGTGGCCGACATGCAGGCGCTGGCCAGGAACAAGTACCGCGAGCGGTTGCGCGCCGCGCGGGAGCAGGAAGAGACTGACCCGCCGGAATCCTCGGCGGACTGATGATCGCCGGGCGGCATGAGTTTGATTCGCTATCCCGGCGCGGTGTACTACGCTGACGGTGGCGTTCACGAAACAGGAGGACCGCATGGCGGCAGCAAACGGGACGGTGTTGATCACCGGCGCATCGTCGGGCATCGGTGAGACCCTGGCCGGCATCTTCGGCGAGAATGGCCACGACATGATCCTGGTGGCCCGCAGTGCCGACAAGCTGGAGAGGCTTGCGGACCAGCTGGCGGCCGACCACGGCGTCCACGTCAGTGTCAGGCCGGCGGATCTGGCGAAACCCCAGGCCGCGGCCAAGCTCTGCAACGGGCTCGAGCGTGAAGGCCTGGAGGTGGATGTCCTGGTCAATAATGCCGGCGTCCTGCACCACGGGGCGTTTACCACCATGCCGGCGGCGGATCACCAGTCCATGATCCAGTTGAATATCGCCGGGTTTACCGACCTGCTCAACCATTGCCTGCCGGGAATGGTCGAGCGCGGCCGGGGCCGGGTCCTCAACGTGGGATCCATCGCCGCCTTCCAGCCCATCCCGAGTCTCGCCACCTATGCCGCCACCAAGGCCTACGTGCTCTCCCTGAGCGAGGCGCTCGCCGAGGAGCTGCGCGGTACCGGGGTGACGGTGACGGCGCTGTGTCCCGGCGTTACCGATACCAATATGGTGAGCACCGCCCAGGCCGAGAGTGGCGGGCTGGAGCTGCCCGGGGTGGTGATCGGTGACGTGGAGACCGTGGCTCGCCAGGGTTACGAAGGGCTGATGAAGGGCGCGTCTATCGTTATTCCCGGCGCTCTCAACCAGGCCAGCGCGCTGACTTCCCGGGCCCTGCCGAAATGGCTGGTGCGGCGGGTCATGGGACTGGCCGGCCGGTCCACGCTCTAACCTTCTTTCATTACCGATTCTCTGCTGCGGAGAACGGGGCTGGCCGCCGGCCAGCCGCAGCCTCCCTCCGGCCTCAGGCCTTGTCACCGCCCATGAACGCCGGTTTTCGGTGGCGGGATGGAAGTGGCAGTGGGCCCAGCAGGCGTTGCCACCGGCCACCTCTGAGATCGTAGTGTCGCGAGCTGTAGTAGCACTGGTTGCCGTGCCTGGCTTCGTGGTAGTGGCCGCTGAAGTTGATAAAGTTCGGTTTGACTGACAACGGACAGTAGTGGGTAACGATCGAGCGCCGGGTCCTGTTCCCGTCGATCCTGCTGCCACCGTGCACCAGGTCGGAGGCCCAGATCAGTGCGTCTCCCTTCTTCGGCAGAAAGGTTTCCAACGGCATGGTCTCGCTGTCTTTCAGGTCATCCAGCTTCTGGATGAAACGCTGGTGCACCTCTTTGCCATGGCGTGCCGGGCTCCAGCTCTTGGATTCGCCGGGGAACAGGAAGTCATCCAGCCGGTGGCTGCCGACGTGGTACTGGAGTTCCCCGCTGCCGGGTGAGACATCTTCCAGCGCAATCCACGAGGCCATGAACTGCAGCGGTTTCGATACCACCACATAGGCGCCATCCTGGTGCATGGCCTGTTGGGAACCGTAGTTGAAGGTCAGGCACTGGAAGGCATTGATGGCATCCTCGAAGGCCGCCTGCAGAACTTCCCTGACCGGTTTGCAGAATATCGTCCTGCGGGCGAGCCGTGAATTGACGTGGTAGTCGATCAGCCGGAACGTGCGATCATCATAGATTTCGCGGCTGGGGTGAGCATACGCCTGCCTCGCCCGCCGGGCGATGTAGTACTCGGGGTTCGCTGCCACGCTGTTGATTTCGTCGACCAGGGCGTCCGCCAGCTCTGTGGATATCGCACCGGGTATGACCACATAGCCTTTCTCGATGAGGTGATCCAGTCGCTGTGCGAGTTCGTCACCGACCTTGCCGCCGGCACGGCGCTGCGCCAGCTGTTGCTGGGCGTCGGGCGTATCGATCCAGAGCGGTTCGAAGGGGGTATCGGGTCCGGGCATGGCTGTCTCGTATCGGGTTTGCGCCGTGGGCGCTTTGCTGTTTTAACGACTATCGGGCTGCCAGTAAATTCGGGTCTGGCACTGCGTTGCGATAGTGTACCGCATCGTTCATGGCCTCCCACTGACTGACATCAAGCCCGAATTCGGATTGCAGGTAATCGGCCTCGCCCGCGAAGTGCTCGCTGTAGATCGAGGCAATCTGCTCGCCGCTCAACGAGGCCGTCCAGCGGTTCGCGGCGTCGATGTTGGCGGCGGCCACCTCGGGGTCGATGTTCTCCCAGACCTGGGTGCCCCTGGCGTGGGCCAGCAGCAGCGTACCCGGTTCGGGCCGGCGACCCCCGGCATCTGTCTGCCCCACGTCGCCGCCGTAGTAGAACCGGGGCATCAGGCCCTCATTGACCCGACGTCCCAGCATTGGACTAAAGTCCAGTGACTCAAGCCCCAGGAAGGTGCCCAGTTTTGTCTCTGCGTTCTGCGGCTGGAGGATATCCTGCTCGTAGGTCAGCAACAGGATATCGTCGCGGGGAAAGTAGTTCGCGAGCCACTGCAGGTGGCGTTTGTAGGAGGGGCACAGCAGGGCGTAGGCGTCCTTGCGCGCGAGGATGTCGGCGTAGGAACAGCTGTAGGCGTCGAGTTTCGTCGCCACGTGCCGGATGCGATGAACGTAGTGGGAGAACGAACGGTAGACCGGGTGCCGCAGCACCATGATCAGTTTGACCCCCGGCAGTAGTTGTTGGATCCGCTCCAGGTTCCTGCGGCTGCGGAAGTAAGACGGCGTGATGTCCGCCACATAGCGCGCCCCGGGTTTGGCGTCGAAATCGTACCAGGAGCGATACCAGTCGGGGCCCCGCTCGAAGTAGTCGTTGAAGAAAAACAGTTCCTTTTTGGTCGGCGTGAGCACATCCGGGCAGGGGGCGAAGGCGGCGTTGAGAAACGTGGTTCCGCACTTCTCCACGCCCACACACAGCAGGTTCGGGAGTCGCCCGTGCTTTTCCGGTTTGCCGAACAGGCGCTTGAAAACCATGGGCTGTCCTTTGCGCGACATGCGGTGTAGGAAATAGTTAAGGGGAGGGGCAGCGCAAGGGACGGCATTCTAGACCGGTAAGCCGGTTTGCGCCAGATGCCGGCGCGCTACTGTGCGCCGTCCAGGCTGTCCTGGGCCATCGCGCGCAGGGTTGGGTCGGTGACGTACCGGTCAATCACCCGTTGAGCGGCTTCCCGGTCTTGCCTGCCCAGATTGTAGACGGCCTGTCTTACGCCCAATTGGCGTGCGACATCACTGCTGTAAGCCGCCATCAGTTCCGCCGAAGGCTCGCCGGCACCCGCAGCGGCAATGAGGCCGGTGATCGCGGCATCCCGGGATAGGCCCTCGGGTAAACCCAGGGCCCAGTCGCTGGCTGCAACCGCGTCCTGAGCCACCCAGGCCTCGGCAACGTACGCCGCTGCGCGTCGGCGTGCCCGTTCATCATCCAGGCTCGCCGCCCAGTTCGCAGCGGTGGCGGGTTCCTGCTCCGCCATCCTGGCCACTGCCATGGCGGATGTGTGGGCGGCCTCAATAGGGTTTGCCATGTCCTGCGCCAGGGCTAGCAGTTCCTGCGGGTCACTTTTCCTGTTGTTGAACGCAAACCTTGCGGTGTCTTCAAATCCAGGTTGGCCGCGAAACTGTGCTACCCACTCGCTTGCCGCCTCCGGGTCGCGGCCGGCGTAGCCCTGGGCCACCGCGGCGGCCCAGGCGGGGCGAGCGCGGTCAGGAATACTGTCAAACAGCGCAGCCCCGCGCCTGGGGTTATTCGATATGAAACCATAGACCGCCTGTTGAAGTTCAGCCTCGCTCATGGATGGGACGTGGTCCAAAAGCCATTCGAGGGCGACGTCAGGGTCGGCGGCCATCCAGGACATGCCCAGTGAATCCAGCGCAATCGCTCGCATGTCCGGGTCTTCGATATTCTTGATATGGCTGGCTACCGCCGAGAATTTACCCGCGTCGGCGAGCTGGTAGGTCATGTGGATCAGCGCCTCTGACCTTGCCTGGGGTGATTCCAGTTCACTCGTCAATTGCAGGGCGAGTTCGGGCTCGTTGACAGAGATGCTGGTCAGGACCGTATTGACCATCGAGAAATGCCCTGTAGCTTCACGGTTCATGGCCCACGCCAGAGCCGCTTCGGGTTCTACCCGCGCATAGGCTGTGGCGACTGTGTGCTGCGCGTGGCTACGCGGTTCACCCGGTGGCATCAGGCGAACGTAATCCAGTGCAGCCTGGGCGTCGAGTTTTGCCCAGCGGTTGAGGGCGGCGGATCGGGCCGACTGCTGCTGTGCATAGGGGAGTTGGTCCACTGTCTCCAGGAGAAGTAAAGGTTCCGCCAATGCCAGTTCCGAGTACACGTTAGCGGTGATAAAGCCCCAATCCTGGGGCGGCTCGCCTTCCATACTGGCCAGGTACTCCAGGCACGCGGCCGGATCTGTTTGCACCCACCGATTGAGGGCCTGGCGGCTGGCGGTCTGGCGAACCGTGCGGTCGCCGATCCGGGCTGCGTGGACAAGCGCTTTCTCCGGGTCCTGCTCCCCCATAGCTTCAACCACGAGCTGTTGTGCCCGCAACCGCAATTTTGGGTTCTCGATGGCGCCTGCCTGCGCCCATGCCTTGTCGGGCTGGCGGCGGGCAATGGCTCCATAGGCAAGCGCCTTGAAGCTGGCCTTATCGATGCCGGCGGGTAGTGCCGATGCGATCGTTTCAATGGCTTCGGTGCTGCTCCCGAGGATTGCGATCAGCTCATCGCCCGCTGCGCGGGCGATCCGAGTATCCGCCAGGAGGTGCAGCCCTCGCACGGCCGCTTTTACGTCCGACTCTGCCCACTGTCGATACAGCGACGCGACAGAAGATACAGGGAGTTGAAACTCCGCAGCCCGCGAAATCGCCGCAACCGGATCGAGGTCGATGTAGCGTGAGAGTAGCGCCAGCGCAGAAAAACGGCGCCCCGCGGAGTCTGGCCGCGTCGCCAATTCGTCCAGCAGCGCCGGGAGGCTGGAATCTGAGGCCCCGGCCACGGCTCTGTAGACATCCGCGCGCCGGCTGAACCCCGACTGAACCCGTTCGGGAGTGTCCGCGCTGGACGCTGGCGCTTTGACAGGTACCTCGCTGAGGCTGGGCCAGCCGCAGTCCCGCGTCGGCGCGGGGTCAGGCGATGCGAGAAAAATGGTGACAATATGCAGCAGGGCAGCGCCTGTTGCAGCTCCAATGGTGAGGGCCAGCGCTGTCCGGCGCCACCCGCTCTGGGTCTGCGAAACTGTGATTTGAAGCCCCCGGCCGTATATACGTCGATATATTATGCGTTTATGCTAAACAACCCCCGCCGGATTTGGCAACCGAATGTGGTGCCGGCGCGCAGGGTTCCTCTGCGAGGGGCATCAGAATCTTGTATGCTGGTATTGAATTGCACTTCCTTTGGAGGCCATACCATGCGCCAATCGCACTTGCGCCATGCCTTTGGGTTCGCGTTGCTCTTACCTACTCTGTTCTCGCCTGTCAGCAGCCTCGCTCAGGAAGCATCGCTCCCGATGGGGTCCGACTGGATGGAGTTTGTCACCGGGCATCGGGACCAGCGTACCGGGACTGAGGTGCGCCGTATCGACACCGAAGGGGAGGCCGGGTATCACACGATCACGCTGGCCGTTCCCAAGAAATCCGTTGGCAACCCGGATGCCATCGAGGAAGTTGTCGTGATCGGCCGCAAGCCCGAAAAGCCGGAACCGTTGCTGGATATCCAGTACGAGTGGGTGGACGACTACGACGAGGACAACTACGGTCTGGTGATCAGGCTCAGCGAAGACACTCAGTGGCCGATTCGAATCTATATGCGCTCCGACGAGGGCTTCATAAACAGGTAGCAGGGGGCGCGACGAAGGGCCGGTGCCGGGCCCATCGTGGCGCATGAGCAGCCCCCCAGGCCGCTTGACTAACCGCTGGCAGCTACCTATCATACCGCCCCTACGCGCCTGTAGCTCAGCTGGATAGAGTACCTGGCTACGAACCAGGCGGTCGCACGTTCGAATCGTGCCAGGCGCGCCATCTAAACAAAAAGGCCACCCCTCGGGGTGGCTTTTTTGTTTAGTCGGTTTGTCTGGTCGATTAAACGTGCCCGTTCGACAAAACGCGGTAGCGTTTTGCACCGAGCCGCCACGCGGCGAAGCCCGCAGGGTCAGAACACCCCTGAGGGTGTTCTGAGTCATCGTGCCAGGCGCGCCATCTAAACAAAAAGGCCACCCCTCGGGGTGGCTTTTTTGTTTAGTCGGTTTGTCTGGTCGATTAAACGTGCCCGTTCGACAAAACGCGGTAGCGTTTTGCACCGAGCCGCCACGCGGCGAAGCCCGCAGGGTCAGAACACCCCTGAGGGTGTTCTGAGTCATCGTGCCAGGCGCGCCAATCAAATCAAGAACTTAGCGTCCTCAGTTCGACCTTCATGACGCAGAGCGTAGAGTTTTCGTAGAGTCAGGCTCTACGATCTCTACCAATCTGCTCTCGATACGCGCCGCGGCGTGACTCAAATGATCCGGTGCCAGATGCGCATAGCGCAGCACCATCTCGTAGGACTTCCACCCGCCGAGCTCCATCAGCTCCTGCAACGACGTGCCGTTGGTCACAGGCTTTTCGAGAGTGACGTGGCGGTGGCGGGAGAAGTCAACGTTACGCTGTACGTATCGTCTGACGCCGGCGATACCGATTTCACAGTGAAGCTTGTTGATGTGCTGCCAGATGGGACGGCGTACAACATTAACGAAAACATTCAGCGCGTGAGCTGGCGAGACGGCTACGAAGCACAGGCGCCGGCGATGTCCGAGGGTGAAGTCTACCGACTCAGCTTCGCACCGATGAATACGGCCAATACTTTCAAGAAAGGGCATCGAATCAGGCTGGAGATATCATCGTCAAACTTCCCCCGCTTCGCCCGGAATCTGAATACCATGGAGCCCCACTATGAACAGGCAGCGCCAGTCGTCGCGGGCAACCGGGTTCACTTTGGTGCGGGCCATCCATCGCAGGTGGTCCTGGACGTGCTCCCTTAGTCATGGCACCGGACCTTTACACCGTGAAGCCTAGGAACTTTTCATTGTGGATTCTCGCCGCTGCATTTCTGGCAAATTGCATCCACAGCCCTGCAGCCGATCTGCATTTGTCAGTCGCGCCCGCGAGCCGGCTGGTGTTTGACGACTACGAAATCACCGTTTCAGATGCGGTACCTGGTGAGAAGGTCACGATTGAAGTCACGCTGACAGATGAGAATGAGGTGACCTGGCGCAGCCGCGGTGTCTACTACGCCGATGCTGGCGGTAGGGTGGACGTGGCTACGGCCGCTTCGATAGGCGGAACTTATCGTGGGGTTGATGACACCGGGCTCATCCGATCCATGCTGCCGCCCGATCTGGGCGACTGCCTGTTCCCTGCCTGTGTCCCCGCGACCGCCCCCAGGACACCATCGCTCCGCATTTCGGGAGCAACATCACTTCAGTTTGCCGCGCACAGTGCAGCGTCACCGTCGGTAGTAGCTGCCACACAGTCCATGGAGTATATGGCGAGAGGAGTGATGCGACAGGAGATAGCAGATGGCGGTCTGCAAGCATTGCTGTTTGAGCCGCCGGGGAAAGGTCCATTCCCGGCCGTCGTTTACCTCACCGGTTCAAATGGTGCCATCGAGGAACGAACACCGGCGCTGCTCGCCTCGCAAGGTTTTGCCGTCCTCAGCGTTGCCTACTTCGGTCGGGACGGGCTGCCACCGAATCTGATGCATGTACCCCTTGAGTACTTCCGCGACGCTATGGATTTCATGCGCTCGAGGTACAACGCAGAGCGCGTGGCACTCTCCGGGCTGTCCCGCGGCGCAGAGGCGGCGCTGCTGGTCGCGTCCAGCTTCCCGGACCGGGTCGCGGCGGTGGTTGCAGGGGTGCCGTCCAATGTAGTTTGGGCCGGATGTTGTGGAGCTGACAATGCTTTCGGGGCGTCATGGACGCTCGCCGGCGAGGCGATTCTCGGAGCACCCCTGAATGTCGAGGAGTTGCCTCCCGTGGACGCAGTGGACCGCTCGCCCTCTTATCGACGTGTATACCTGGACGCAATGCGCCACCCGAATGAGGAGTTTGTCATACCGGTGGAGCACATCGGTGCTCCAATAATGCTGATCTCCGCCGAGGCTGATGAAGTCTGGCCTTCTTCAATAACTGCGGCCGCTTTGGTCAGGAGGTTGGCGCAGCACGATTATCCTCACGCTGTTGAGCACCGCCACACGCCGGGAGCGGGACACGGCATCGTTTGGGCTAACCCGGTCTCGTCTCTGGCCGATGAATATTTTCACCCTATGATGGGTAGTCTGATTCGCGTCGGTGGAAACCCCGAGGGCAATGCCATGGGTGCCCGCGACGCCTACAGCGCTCAGCTGCACTTCCTTCAAAAAACGATGGCCCCGGCTGGACAAAGGACGTCAAGGCGAGGGAGGTGTCCGGTCGTGATGCATCACAGCGAGCAACGCTAGATCCAGCGAAAACATTCGCCAGAAACGGTTCGCTCATGCCGGCAAACCACAGTTATCGACACCGTTTGCCAACATAACAGCCGCATTCTCAATATGTGAGCTGTCTACTGCAGGACGGAACCTGGAGACCAAAATGTCGGCAGACAATCCGATACAACGAAGCGCTAACCTGTTGAGTGCATGTCGTTTTGATACATGACGCGGACTCATTCAAATCCGGGGGCAACCGCGCCTTCGATTCCGATCAGCATGCGAGCATTCCCTCGCAAAGCAGATCCGTAATCTGATCGCCCAAATCGAACGGGCCAATTTTCGCAGCCTCTCGGTGCCATCGGGGAATCCAGAAGAACGAGCCCGCAGATAGATCGACGATAGGCATGGCCAGCTTGTCCGCAATTCCCTCATCAATAGCGCACTGCATATCCCGACGGAAGCGCTCGGCTAGCGCAACGGCACGCTGGCGATGACGAGTGGGTAACTTTGTGGCCCCTCCCTGCAGTATCAGTGGGGGCGAACGGGACAACATTGCTTGAGCACAGAGATGCATTGGCCAGGTTAAAGATTGCATGGCGCCTGTCCCGGCTGCGCCCTCCGCCTCATCGGCAAAGCGCTCATAGATATCAAAGGCGCGGTCGTAGCAGGCTTCTACCAGCGCCTCTTTATTGTTGAAATGGTGATATATGAGCCCCTTTGTGGCGCCGGCGGCGCTCGCGATGTCATCGATAGAGGTAGCGCCAATCCCGCGCCGGTTAAACAGCTGGGATGCAACACCGAGTAGTGCCAGCCGTTTTTCAGTACCTACGGCTTCCCTGTCGAGTACATCGATCGCGTTGCTCATCAGGTAGTCGACCGGCGGAGGGGTTTGCAGCGGCTGAACGTCTCGGCGGAACCCATGCAGCAGGCAATGGGCAATTGCGTCTCCCAAGCTCATGCCGGCGTTGGAGCTTTGGTCGGGCTCCTGGATCTTGGTACCGGTCCATGTGGCCCAAAGTCGTGCCCATTCGGATATCCCGAGCAGCACATGCGCGGCGGTGCCCGAGTTGATCTCGCGGAATTCTCCACTCTTGATGCCGTCGTCGATAATGCGCCTTATTGCTTTCAGCCCTTGGGACTGAAGTGCACGCAGCGACTTGGCGCTTTCAGGTGGGAGCAGGTCCAGGTCGTGGAAAATCGCGACATGGTCGGGAGCATCCAGTAAGCCTTTGATCAGTGCTGTTAACTGCTCTCTCGAGGTTCGGGCGGGGTCTCGGGCCTTTTCGGCGGTGTTGAGAATCTCCTCTGCCGCATCGCGGTAACAGGCGAAGAGTAGCGCTTGCTTGTCGGGGAAGTAGTGGTAAAGCGCATTGCGAGACAGTCCGGTGTTTCCCGCCAGTAAAGCGGGAGTGACGGCGGCAGCTCCATCCCGGTTCATGGCCTTTGCAGCGAGGTGCATTAGTTTGCGACGCTTATCCTCGCGTTTCGACGATGTCTGGCTCTGCGTGGCCCTGGCGGCATTACGTTGGTTCATGCGGCTAAGTTACCCCAAAGGCGATGCCGATCACAGAATCGCGTGTACCAGTTCACGGTTATTTCTCTGCGTGGCGGCACGCGTTGTCGCATCAAAAAAGTGCTTGCAATAATATTTCGACATATTAGTATGTAGAAATACCAATAAATATGGATTGTTGCCATGCCGTCGATTCAAACCCCTAAATCATCAATCCCGCGTCGGCCGATGCTTGTTGCGGTCGCTCTAGCAAGCCTCACCAGTGTTACTGCGGGTGCTCAGATCGCAGGGCCGCTTGAGGAAGTGGTCGTCACGGCTCAGAAGCGTGAGCAGTCCCTGATGTCGGTCGGCCTTGCGGTAAGCGTGGCTGATGAGACAGAGATCCGCGATCGACGCATCAATGCGGTGACGGACATTTCACTGTTTACTCCTAATGCCGCGGTCAAAGAATTCATACCGGGTCTGATGCCTATCATCACTATTCGGGGTGTGGGCCTGAATGACTTCAACGCGGCTAACAATCCAGCCACCGGCGTGTACATCGATGAGGTGTCGCTGAGTTCTCTGGCGCTACTGAGCTCGGACTTCTTTGACCTGGCTCAGATGGAAGTGCTCAAGGGGCCTCAGGGCACGGTCTATGGCCGGAACGCGACGGCGGGAGCACTGAATGTGATGACTGCGAGGCCAGATTTCTCGGGGGTTAGCGGTCGATTATCGGGTGGCATAGGCAACTACTCCAGCGGCGAGCTTGAGGGCATGATTAACCTCCCGGCGAGTGACACTCTGGCGTTTCGTTTTTCCGGCAAGCTGATCCGCCAGGGCGAAGGTTTCTGGGATAACTCCGTGACCGGGAGCGACCTGGGTGAGCGCGACGTGGCCATGGGGCGTGCCTGGGCGACCTGGCGCGCATCGGATCGCACCGAGGTGTCATTAAAACTCGAGGCTCAAACGGCAGACTCGGAGCTGGGTTCTCCGGAGTTTTTCGGACTGCTGCCCACCGCCGGGGAATCCAACTGTCCGGGAAGCCCAGGCTGTAGCAACCTGCTGGGCTATAGCGATACCGATGGCGACCCGTTCCGCGGCGCCTGGTCTATCGACCCGGCCTACGAGATGGACCAGACAGCAACCATGTTGCTGATTGATCATGAACTGTCATTCGCGACCTTGCGCTCGGTGACTGCTTTCATTGACTTTGACCGCAGCTATGGCTCGGATGTCGATGCAAGTCCCGCACGTATTACGGACTTTAATAACGCCGACGAGGTCCAGCAATTCTCCCAGGAATTTCGTCTCGACGGCGGCGACGAAAGCCTCGTCTGGCAGCTCGGACTCTTCTACTCCCAGGACGAGATTCTGACCACCTATGCCGGAGAGTTGCAGGACCTGCTCAACACCACAACGTTCTCTTCCGCTGACCTTGAGGTCGAGACTCTATCGATCTTCGCCAACGGCGAGTACGCGCTGTCGGACACTCTGACCCTCATAGGGGGTCTGCGGGTGAGCGAGGAGGATAGATCCAACGTCGGATTTACCCGGGATCTGGTGTCGTTGCCACCTGCGAGTTTTCTGACCATGGCGCCCTTTGGCACGCCACCGATCACCCTGGCGAGCGTTGATGATGAGATCTCGGATACGAGCATCGACTGGCGTATCGGTCTGAACTGGCAGTTCAGCGACGATAGCATGTTGTTTGCGAGTGCGGCCCAGGGCACCAAGAGCGGCGGCTTCTTTACCGGTGTAGCGACATTGCCCGAGCAGCTGCAGCCTTATGATCCAGAAGATCTCATGGCCCTGGAGATAGGAATAAAGGGGCAGGTGAATGATCTTGGCCTGCGTTATGAGGCCAGCGTGTTCTACTACGACTATAACGATGTGCAATCCTACATTCGGGATAACTCCGGCGCGATCCCGACCCAGCGCCTCGGAAATATCCCCGGTGCCGAGATCTTCGGTGCGGATTTTCAGGTCGGTTGGTATCCGCAATCCCTGGAGGGTTTTTCCGCAACCATCGGCGGAGGCATTCTGGACACAGAGCTGGAGAGTTTTCCCGGACCTGACGGGATCGTGCCCGCCGGTAATGAGCTGCCCGATGCGCCGGAGACCTCCTTCAGTATTGACCTTCGTTACCGCGCAGAGTTCGCCGGCGATCAAGCCATGGAAATTGCCCTCGACTCACGCTACCAGGCGGAGGTGTTTCGGGATTCTCTGAACGATCCTCTGCTCCAGGCCGACAGTTTTACCGTGACCAACGCGCGACTTACCTGGTATGCGGGTGCGAGCCTGGAGTTTTCGCTCTGGGGCAAGAACCTCGGCGACGAGGAGTATGTGGCGCAAGGTTTTAACCAGCTCGCCTTTGGTAATGGATTCCGGGTCTACGGCCCGCCGCGAACCTACGGCCTGTCGGTGATCAAACTTTTTGAATAACGCGAAGGAGGCCGACGTGCAGATTCAGGGGCGCTGCGCCGAGAAATTCGCTGCGCTCGGGGATGCTTTCGAAGCGCTGTTTGCGCAGCACGGAGACACCGGCGCGGGGCTCGCGGTGGTCGTCGATGGTGAGCCAGTGGTGGAACTCTGGGGTGGTCTGCGGGATCGTGCCGCGAGCGCGCCCTGGGAGAATTCGACCGTGGCCAACGTCTGGTCGACGACCAAAGGCGTGACTGCGGCCTGCGTTTCGATGCTGGTATCGCGCGGACAATTGGCCTACGACGCACCGGTGAGCTTTTACTGGCCCGACTTTGCGGCTGCGGGTAAGGCGGAGGTGACCGTCGCCCAGTTGCTGTCCCATCAGGCAGGCCTCTGTGGTTTTCGGCGGCCCGTTGATGTGGGCACGCTTTACGACAGCGCGGCGGCCGCGGCTGAACTTGCCACTCAGGAGCCATTCTGGTCGCTGGGCGAGGGCAGCGGTTACCATGCGATCAGCGTCGGCTTTTTGCTGGATGAACTGGTTCGGCGCGTGGATGGTCGTGATCTGAACCGCTTCGTGGCAGAAGAACTTCGGGCCGGCTGCGGTCTGAATATTACGATGGGTTTGCCGGCGGACCGGTATGACAGCGCAGCGACGTTGTACGCGCCGGCTCTGGATGGAGGGGGTTCTGCGGCCGTGGTGCCGGAGCTGGATACTATTCAGTTAGCCGCTCTGGCTAACCCGGTCATGGAGCCCACGCTGCCAAACACGCCCGGATGGCGCGAAGCCTGTATTCCCTCCGCCAATGGTTTTGCCGACGCCCGTTCACTGGCGACGCTATATGCAGCACTCGCCAGCGACGGGCGGGTGGCGGATCAAGAGCTTGTTGATCGTGCGACACTGACTGCGATGCGCGAGGTGCAGTGCTCTGGGATTGATCGTGTGCTCGGTTTGGAGGCGCGCTGGGGCTGCGGCTTTTTGATCAACAGTCTGGGCCTATACGGCCCCAATCCGGAAGCCTTCGGTCATTCCGGTTGGGGGGGCTCATTTGCTTTCGGTGACCCGAAGCATGGTCTGGGCTGCGCCTACGTGATGAACCAGATGGGCAATGATCTGGTGGGTGACCCCAGAGCGGTGAGCATTGTGAACACGCTCTACAATATTCTAAACAAACCTTCCACAGGCTTGGGTAACACTTGAGCCGGATTAGTAGGCGGGTACACAGTACATGAGCAGCGTAACCCCATCAGCCCGGGCTGTGCAGTGGAACAGCATCCATGGCGATATGCGCAATTCCGACTTGGTTAGCGCTCCGATTGCTACCCGGTACGACGTCGTTACGCGGGTTCTCGAAGGCGCCGCAGTGTTGTTCGGGCCTGCGGTGGATGCCAGCGGCAACCTGTACGTATGCAGCGGGAGGGGTCCGGGCTACAGTCATCTGCACAGCTTTGATGCCACAGGAACTTTGCTGTGGGAGTGCCCTGTTGCCGGTGAGGATAACGAAGCCCTTAGCGCCAGGGTATGCCCGTTTGCCCCACTACTGACTAACGACGGTGGTGTTGTGGTTGCCGATGAGCGGGCGTTTTTTGGCTTTGAGTCCGACGGAACGTTGCGCTGGCGTCGACCGCTGGCTCCCCTAGGCATACATGCCGGATTTCCCTCGGCGGTGCTTTGCCCTCGCGGGCTCGTGGGTGGCGTGTCCCTTGAGGGTGTTGTGTTGCTGCTGGATCCCGCAACCGGTGAGCCAGCCTACCCGCCCCTTAAATTGCCCGTCGGCGAGGCCCCGGCCGCGATTGCGGCGCCCCCGGGTATCTGGTCAGGCATGATGGATGCGTCGGTTGCGCAGACGATGTTTCCCGCATTTTTTGGAACGGGTTTCCCGGTGACCAACTCGCCCGCTGTATCCGATGAAACCGGATTGATTTACATCACCGGCGCGGCCAGGGAGCCGGGCAAGACGCAGCTGTTCGGGATTCGCGAAGAGGCTGGAGCACTCAGTCTTGAACTGAACACGACATTTGATGGATTCTGCTCGGTCACACCCAGCGTGTCAGCCGATGGTGCCACGGTCTACACGGGCAATCACACGGGGCTGCTTTTTGCTTTCGATTCCCGGACGGGCGCCTTGCGGTGGCAATATGCTCCGGCAGCGACCGCAGCCTCACCGACAATTGGTGCCGATGGAACGGTGTATTCGGGGAGTACTGTCTCGCCTGCGGGAAATTCTCGGCTAAGCGCGGTAGACCCTGAATCGGGCCTGGCGCTCTGGTGTCGAGACTATGATGAGCTCGCTGCAAAGCAGCTGCCAGAACGTCCGCCTCTGGAAGGACTATTTCCTGATCCGCGCCCTCATGCGTCTGTCAACAGTGTACAGACCGTGGGTGAATCCCTGCTCCTGGTTGTATTGACCCTGGGTTATACCTTCGCGCCGGCGGGTCGTGCGCCGATGACCCAGCCTCACCGATCGGTGCTTGCAAGCATAGACACGGACAGCGGGGAATTGATGGGGTATAGCGCGCTACCCGATAGTAGTGAAGCCGCCGTTGTGGTGGCTGCGAATGGCACCGTGTACACCCCGCATGCCGCGCTGACCAGCTCGGTCTTTCATGCGATCAACGAGCACCTGCCAGAGGCGTACCGCACGCCTTTAGTCCCGGTTGGCGGTCTAACTGCTCTGGTGCCAACAGAGTTTTCACCGTCTTAGCTAGTGCTGGCCCGGCGGCCGGTCTTTGGTCGGCACTGACGACTCAATAGTCTGAAATCTGTTATTGCGCGCGGTGAGGATTTAACAGTGTGCTAGCAAAAAAATCTTTGAGGGAAATCCCACATCCTGCATGGCTCGAATTATGGGGGTACGGTCAGGCGGAGCAGACTATCGCCTGGGCGATTGACGAGGGGAGCTACCAAAGCACCGAGCACAAGAGTGAGGTGCTCTCTACCGACGCCGAGGGGGTGCGGCGGCTTGTTATGCCGCTTTCTCGCCACTTACACGGCTGCGCGCGTTGTAAGCAGGCTAGCGGCGTCGTGGTGCTCATACCCCAGGGCCGCTGCAACCGCAGGGTGCGTGACGCGGCCTGAATGTACGTTCAGCCCATCACGAAAGTGACGATCCGCCAGCAGCGCTTCAACCAAACCCAGTTTGGCGATTTTACGCGCGTAGGGGAGGGTTGCGTTTGTAAGGGCCTGGGTCGATGTGCGGGCCACGCCGCCGGGCATGTTGGCGACGCAATAGTGCACAACGCCATCGACGATGTAACAGGGCTCTGCATGGGTTGTTGCGTGCGAGCTCTCGAAGCACCCGCCCTGATCGATCGCCACATCCACAAGCACGCTACCAGGTCTTATCAGCTTTAACTGTTCGCGACTAATCAGTTTGGGCGCGGCTGCCCCCGGCACCAGCACCGCGCGTCGGATGCTGGTTGAGGCGGCCTGGAGCTACCGGTTTACCCCCCGAATCAGTCGCGTTCTGCAGGTGCGCCAGGAGGGCCAGCCAGCGGCTGTCCGCGACATCGCCTGGCAGGCTCAACTGCGCTTATGTCACCGTTTCCGCCGCCTCCGGGCACGTGGCCTGCACCAGAACACGGTCTGCGTGTCGACGGCTCGCGAACTCGCTGGATTCATTTGGGCTATTGGTCAACAGGTGACACCGAGAGCCTGATACACAGTGGCCGTCGGGAGGTGCATTATGAGATAACAGCCAGAGCAGTACACACTGCATTGGGAACGCGATGCGCGGACACAGTGAGGGGAATCCTCGAGCGGGCTATGTGGGCATGACGGTCAACGACCGTGATGATCCCCGATACTAGACGGAGGCAGCCCCGCGACGCAGCTTTGTCATGCGGTAACCAATCCGCGAATATCAGCGTGATCGATCGTCGCATAATGCTCCGCGCGTCGCGTTCCTGATCCAGTGTGAGAAAACACCCCCGGGGGGTAATTGTCACGTGCACGATCGCGAGAAAATGTTGCGCGGCACTTGACAGGAAAGGGACATATCAGCCCGGATGTTGCACGAGTGATCGGATGTGATGGCGTTCCCGCGGGAACGCCCGGTTTTGATGACTGCTGATCCCGTAGGGATCGATTTCCGGGCAGTTTTTGGCCAGTTCACAGATTTCGGGCACGGCTCCCCCAACCCCCGTTCTTTATCATCGTGCCGGGGCAGCACTCGGCGGTTTCTATGAGGAGTTCAGGCGGAAGGCGACCCTGCGGAACAGGTCCTCGTGGGGACAGGCACTGCTGAGCAGTATGCGGATGCGGCGGGTGTTGCGGATGATGACGGCGCCGATCTTGAGCAAGGTGAGCCGGATACGATTCGGACTGGCCGTAGCCAAAGCGGTTGCCTGGAGTGCCTTGCTGCGCAGCGCCTAAAAGAGCGTGTACGCCAGGCCCGACAACAACTGCCGGAACGGGTTGGGCCACCAGCGATGGCTGGATGCCCGCCCTGCAAACAGATCCAGCTGCTGGTCCTTGATGCGGTTTTCCATATCGCCCCGAGCACAGTACAGCCTGTCGTAGAGATACTGATCGCCTTGCGGCAGGTTCGTCACCACATAGCGCGGATTGGGTCCATGGGCGCTGTGCTCGGCTTTGATGATCACCCGACGCGACCGGTC
The DNA here is from genome assembly GCA_963753815.1 of uncultured Gammaproteobacteria bacterium. Taxonomy (GTDB): domain Bacteria; phylum Pseudomonadota; class Gammaproteobacteria; order Pseudomonadales; family Halieaceae; genus CAVWDU01. The sequence continues at coordinate 24,350 of CAVWDU010000002.1, read as the reverse complement.
CCAGCTGCGTGCCCCGTAGCTTAGGGAGGCAAAGAGCCGTTGCTTCGTCCCCGTGTGCTGGTACAACGCCTCTGCCTCTGCCATCCAGCGCTGGGATTGACGCTGCAAGCGCTGGTTTTTAGCGATACCCACAATGTAGCGGACAGCGTGTCGCTCACACCAGCGCAGCAGCTTCCAGCGGCAGAAGCCGCTATCACCGCGGAAGATGATCTCCACCCCAGGCCACTGCCGGCGCAGGGCTTTCACCAGCAGCGAGAGAATCGCCCAGCTGTGTTTGGCGGGGTCAATCTTGCTTGAGCGCAGGTAGTTCACCAGCAAGTGGCGTCCACAGAAGACATAGAGCGGCAGGTAGCAGTAGTGGTCGTAATAGCCGTGGAAGAAGCGCCCTTCCTGATCGCCGTGTAGCGGGGTATCGGTGGCATCAAAGTCCAGGATCAACCGCATTGGCGGGCGTGGGTGCGCGGCGACGAACTGATCAAAGGGCACCCCGTGAATGGCCACGGCCGTCTCCCGGTCCGCGCGTTGCTCCAGCCGGCACAGGGTGGCAGGGCTGGCCAGTGTCTCTATCCGCGATGTGGCGATTTGCAGCGCCAGATCTCGGCGCAGCTCACCGTGATCGTTAAGGTCTTCATAGCCGAGTGCCAGGGCATAAATGCGCTGCTTGAGGAGTTCTAACAGGGTGTGATCGCAACTGGCCCGGCGGCGACCATCCGTCATCGCCTGCGCGACGGCGCGGGTCAGCCCGACCTGCTGATCGACCTGTGCCAGCAGGCCAACTCCACCGTTGCTGGTGATATCACCGCCGGAGAAATCGGCTGTAACTTTGCGGCGTTTAACGGATGGAAACTTCAGGGAAGTTTGGTAGCATTCTGTCACGGCGGAAGCTCTTGGTAGTTAAGGTCTCGACACCCTTATTTTCAAGTGCTCTCCGCCGTTTTTCTATCTCTTTTTCAGCACCGCTTGTGCAATATCCGGGTTAGTCGGTTTGTCTGGTCGATTAAACGTGCCCGTTCGACAAAACGCGGTAGCGTTTTGCACCGAGCCGCCACGCGGCGAAGCCCGCAGGGTCAGAACACCCCTGAGGGTGTTCTGAGTCATCGTGCCAGGCGCGCCAAAAAACGTTGCAGATATCAAACGGTTAGCCGATCAACTGCTAGCCGTTTTTTGTTTCAGTACCACTAGTGCCGGACTTTTGCCGGAGCGCGTGCTACCCACGTCACTACCCGCTGCGCTTGCCAGTGACGCGGTCGTATAGCTACGACACCGCGTTATCCTCGTCCCTAATTGCTCGTGCAATTCGATTCTGCATGCAGCTTATAGCTGCCATAGTGAATATGAGTTCTACGCGGTGAGATGGCCCAATTGGAAAAGTCCTGGTGATGGCATCCATCAAAAGCATCTTGCCAACACCCGTACCCCTGGCATTTTCATGCACGGCAAGTCGACCCAGCAGTGCTGCAGGGATCGGATGCCTTGGCAGTTTTTGTGCAATTTCAATGGGTAGGGCACCCAAATCAATCGATAGGCTACTCAGGTTGCAGTACCCAAGGATTGTGCGGGGGTGATCATGGCTTCTTGCTACAAAGACACGACTGATTCTGCGCTTGATATCCTGTCGAGCTTGTTGGCGAATATAATTATCCAGCGCCGGCGTACCACAGGATAAGTTCTTGCGGTCATGTGAACTGGAAATTGCCTCGGTAACCAGTGGTGCATCCGACGTCATTGACCGGTAACGCGATGGCGATATTCATCCAGCGCTGAGGAGAGTTTTTTGTTGAAACGCACCGGGGCTGAAAGCGCTTCGAAAAGTGCTTCAGCCTCCCCGGCATTTAGTATCATGGCCTCGTGTTCCTGGACTGTTTTCTCGGCACGCGCGAGGGCGCTGCTCAGCACAAATTTACTGACAGTCTGACCCTCAAAACCGGCCGCCCGCTCCAGAATTTTCTTTGCGCTGTGTTTGAGTCTCAGGTTGATGCGCTCATCGTTGGATTGCGGTGGTGTGCCCATGATTTTGTCACGAATTGCTCTGGCTGAGCTGCAAACGCAGGTCAAAACGGTGCCCTTAGCAATAGTTTGGTTTTCATCGCGCCAGAAAATAGTCTCGGAACCTGAATCGATCATAGCGGGCTCGCGCAGTGTCAACTGTTGCCACGCGGTGGCCAGACGGACATCGGCCACTTCGCCGTGCTGGTCAACACTTCTCCGCAGGCATTATGTGGAATTCATGTTATGGCGGTGACTTAACAGGTATAACCTGAAAGGTTCAGGGTACATTTGATGAGCAAATCAGGAAGTCGCCATTTAAGGGGCATAAGGAGAGTAGACATTTCGTTATCGAAAAAAATAGTGTATTGTGCACCGTAGGCTTATTGCAGCCTGTGTGATGTAAGAGGATTTCAGGTGTGAGTGACGCCGGTAATAAGAAAAAGAAGCTTACGGATTCCGGGAGGGATGCTAGAGCCGTTAATCCGATCGGGCGCCGTCTGCGCGAATTGCGCAAAGAGCACGACTGGACGCTGGCCGAGGTTGCCGCGCGAACGGGCATCTCCGTTGGCACGCTATCGAAACTGGAGCACGGCAAGACAGACCTGAACTTCACCAGTGTCAATAAACTTGCCAATGGACTCGGTCTACCGGTAACTGACCTGACCAATCCGGGTCGTCGCATGCAGGGCCGACGCGCTATTACGGTGGGCGGACAGGGCACCACGTTCATCACAGCCGATATGGATTACGAGATACTGTGCAGTGAGGTCTCCAACCACCAGCAGGGTTATCTGAAAGGGGTAGTGAAATCCCATAGTTTTGACCCGGAGCTACCCTGGCACAGCCATGCCGGGCAGGAGTTTCTGTTCGTGCTCAGTGGTCGCCTTGAATTGCACACAGAGCTATACGAGCCGGTACAGCTCAAGGCAGGCGACAGCATCCTGTTTGACTCCTCGATGGGGCACCACTATGTATCGCTGGGTCGCAAGCATGCCGAAATTCTTATCAGCATGTCTCTGGAAGGCTACCAGAACGTGGCTGACACTTTCCGTTCGAAAAAGAGATAAGCACCATGAGTGACAAAAAATCTGTAGGAAAAGAGATCACCCTGCCCGATGGCAGTATTGCACCACTGTCCGCTGCCTACCGCGCGAACGGCTTTCTGTTCACCTCGGGGCAACTGGCTTTTGACGAGACCGGTAAGTTGCACACTGGCGATATCGTCGAGCAGACCCGTTTATGTCTGGAGAATATCCAGCGACTACTGGTTTTGGAGGGCTTGTCTCTTCAGGACGTGGTCAAGGTTACAATCTGGCTCACTGACGCAGCGGATTTTGGTGGTTTCAACAGGGCCTATAGCGATTTTTTTGGAGATCATCGTCCGGCGCGTTCGACAGTCCGCTCCGATCTCATGCTTCCGGGTGCAAATGTGGAGATTGAGGCCATCGCAGCCTGCTAGCACCTGTGAACAAGCCCCTGGGGCAGCCGTAATCTCTCCCCTCCCTGGCCGAATAAATAATTTCGCAATCGAAAATAAATTTCGCTTAGGTGTTATCGAAAGCGAAACATTGTGATATTGTCGGACAATAAACAGGCTTGATGCAGGAATTCAGGTATTTTGGAAGCCTTCGACATAATAATAATTGGCGCTGGCATGGCCGGTGCGTCTGTCGCGGCAGAGGTCAGCGGCGAGGCCCGTGTGCTGCTGCTTGAGCGCGAGGAACAGCCGGGTTACCACTCCACTGGCCGCTCCGCTGCCGCTTTCATTCCCTCCTATGGCTATGACAACCCTAGCCTGCGGGCGCTGACAAGCTGCAGCCTGGAGTTCCTGATGGACCCACCGGAGATTTTCCAGGCCAAGGCCCTGCTGCACCGTCGGGGATTGCTGTCCCTTTGTCCGCCCGGCGAAACGGCGGCAGTCGATCAGGAACTGGCGCATTTACAAGAGTGTATTCCGAACATCGTTCGCGTTGACCACAACGATATCAAGCGCCACTTACCTATCGCAAAAGACGACCATGCCGTAGCTGGCTGGTACGAACCGGATGTCTTCGATATGGATGTGCACGCGCTGCATGAAGGCTATCTGCGTACGCTGCGCCAACAGGGTGGCCGGCTTGTAAACAAAGTGGATATTACCGCTCTGGAGCGCCGCGGCGGTGCGTGGTGTTTGGAAACGTCCGAGGCCAGTTACTCGGCGCCGCTGTTGGTCAACGCGGCGGGGGCCTGGGCTGATGAAGTCGCTGGGCTGGCCGGCGTTGATGGTATAGGCCTGATGCCCCTGCGTCGCACCGCTGTGCTGCTGGACCCGCCCGCCGGGTGCGATGTGTCGGGCTGGCCCTTGGTCATGGCGAGTGACGGCTCATTCTATCTCAAGCCCGATGCCGGGCTGATTCTCGCTTCCCCGGCCGATGAGCATCCCTCACAGGCCTGCGATGCACAGCCCGAAGAACTGGATATCGCCTACGCGGTGCATTTTGCCCAGGAAGCGTTGCAACTGGAGGTGCGGGCGGTCAAACACAGCTGGGCCGGCCTGCGCAATTTCGTCGCCGACCGCACGCCAGTCATCGGCTTCGCCCCCAATTCGGAAGGGTTTTTCTGGCTGGCGGGGCAGGGTGGCCACGGGATTCAGACAGCCCCCGCCGCGGCGCGGCTGGCGGCCTCTCTGCTGCTGGACAGCGGCTTGCCGGTCGACCTCGAACAAGCGGGCTTTGACCCGGCCCGGGTATCTCCGCGGCGACTTGAAGCAATTGTGGCGCCAGGCAATGAAGGGCAGGTAGCGTGATGTGCGCCTGTGCGTAAGACGATCCTGTCTCTTCTCAGGCATTTAACGCCGAGGATATGCGGATACTTGGCACTGATACGCGATCAGAGATGATCTTCGCGGCACCCTCTCTTGCCGTGGGAGGCTTGGGTGGTTCGCAGCAGGTTATGGCTCTTCGCGGCATTATAGACTTCTCGCGCAACTGGGCATCGAAGGTATTCGGGTCGATCGCTCCACCGGTGACCTGTTGCGTGATTTCTATGGCGTCGAGCCGGGACGGAAAAACCTCGCTGAGATCGCGCGCATTGCAAGCGCTGATCCGGCCAGGGCCATCGTGCCAAATCCACAGTTCGAGGCAGATCCGCTGGATAAATCTACACCGAGGGCGATGCTGAACCTGTTTACCAAACTTTACAACGGCAGTGCTCTCAGTAAGAAAAGCACCGAGTTTTTACTGGGAACCATGGCTAGAACCGTAACCATGCCCGACCGCCTTGGTGGGCTGCTTCCAAGGAATACGCCCATTGCCCACAAGACAGGAACGGTGAGTGGCGTAGTGAACGATGTGGGTTATATCACACTGCCCGATGGCCGCCGCTTCGCTAACGTGGTTTTCACTCGCGGCAACAGTACTCCACCGGCGGACTGTGAGCGTGCCCTAGATCGCCAGAGTCGACAAAATGAAAAAAATAGCGAGTAGGCTTGCCTCAATATTCGCCGCCTTTATTTTAGTGGGGCATAGTCCAAGCTATGCTTTTGATCGCCCGGATGTAACAAACCCGGCTGTACTCGAAGCTTTCGTTGATGGTGTTGTAAAAACCAACATGAAAAGCTCTCATAGTCCTTCCGGTGTTGTCGCGGTCATGAAAAACTCGAAGATGATATTCTCCAAGGGCTATGGTTTTCTTGATGTAGAGAACCGTATTCCTGTCGATCCGGAAACCACCCTTTTCCGCATTGGTTCGATTTCCAAACTTTTTACCTGGGTTGCGGTTATGCAGCAGGTGGAACAAGGGAATCTTGACCTTGATGCTGACGTTAATCAGTATCTCCAATCTTTTCAAATTGACGATAGCTGGCCGGGTCAGCCCGTTACGCTGCGCCATATTATGACCCATACCGCTGGTTTTGAAGATGGCATATTGGGGTATCTGATTATTGATGATGCCAGCCGGATTATACCGCTTGACCATGCATTGGCTAAATATCAACCACAACGGGTCAATGCGCCGGGGCAACATACCGCCTATTCCAACTGGGCGACGGCACTGGCCGGTTTGATCGTATCAAATGTATCCGGGGTGCCGTTCAATGACTATATCCAGCGGAATATTTTTGATGTATTGGGCATGAAAAACGCGAGCTTCGCTGAACCCCTGCCGCCAGACCTTGATGCCAATATGGCCAAAGCTTACGGTTATACAGAGGGGCGTTACAAAGAACAAAACTATGAGATTATTTCAAACTTCGGGCCTGCTGGGTCTGCGGCGGTTTCTGCGCATGATATGTCAATTTTTGCCCGCGCCCTCTTGAATGGTGGCGCCAGTGACGGAACGCGTATCTTAAAAGCAGAAACGCTACAGCAGATGATAGATGAAGGCTTCGCCCATGACGAGCGTGTTCGGGGTATGGGGTTAGGGTTTATAAAACGCAGATTTGGCCCTGCTGATTTCGAAAATTTTGGTCATGATGGCGGAACGACCATATTTGCCTCTCATCTCGGGATGTCACAAAGAGAAGACTTTATGTTGTTTTCATCCTTCAGCGGTCCCGGTATGAGGCAAACCCATGAGGCTTTTGTAAAATCATTTTATGATGAATTCTTTCCCAACGAGGTAACAGTAGTGACACCACCTGCTGATTTCGCCAAGCGGGGAAAACGGTATGAGGGTACTTATAACAGCTGGCGCTCAAGTTTCACTAAGATCGAATCTTTGCTGCGCCTGTCTGGTGGTATGAAGGTTGTTTCCTTGCCTGACAACATGTTGATGATCGCAGACAAGCGTTATGTTCAGGTTGACAATAACCTGTTCCGGGAAGTGGATGATTATGGGCGAGTTGCCTTTCAGGAAGACGCGAATGGAGAGATTGCAGGGTTTGTCATTGATGGCCTCGGTGTCATGCAATTATATAAGGCTCCATTCTACGAAACGCCTGAGTTCACAGGGATACTTGTCGGCTCGTCTTTGTTGATATTTGTCGGGGTGTTGTTACGGTTGGCGTATCAATGGTCTGAATTTCGCGCCCTCCGGGGTATGGAGAAAAAAGCCTTTGTGGCCTCAATTTCCGTGGCAGTGACTAATTTTCTATTCGTTATCTTTGCCTCTATTGGGGTCAGTGGGGGCATGATAGCACTTATGTACGAACTGCCGATTACGCTGAAATTTGCTCTGATTTTTCCAATGTTGGCTACTTTGGCGGCTCTGTACCATGTTTACTGCTCTGTGCAGGTTTGGCGTCAGGGTGTACTCGTGAACTCTTGGGCCCGTGTTCGGTATAGCCTGGTCAGTCTTTGTGCGCTGTTTATGGTCTGGTTTTATCATTACTGGAACTTGCTTGGGTTTCATTATTTTAGCTAATTAGAAAGGGCTCGATGCTTTTGATATTGAGCCCGTAATACACGGTATCGGGCTGTACCGGATTGTCAGGTCGAGCTGCAAAAATTAAGGAACCACTTATGTTCAGAACACTCATCAGTTTTCTTATGGTTGCAGTCATCAATGGCGCTATTGCGGCTGATTACGATGTAATTATCCGCAACGGCAGCATCTATGATGGAACCGGGGCACCTCCTTATGTTGCAGATCTCGCTATCAACGGTGACCGCGTGAGTGCCATCGGACAATTTGCTCCGGGGTCCGCCGATCTTGATATTGACGCATCCGGGCTCGCCGTCGCGCCGGGGTTTTTCAACATGCTCAGTCACGCTCACGTGTCACTTATCAGCGATGGGCGAGCCATGAGTGATGTTATGCAAGGGGTAACCTTTGAGGTACTCAGTGAGATTTCGATGAGTCCGCTGACGGATGTGTCCGCTGATTTCTGGGGAAGGTTTTCTAAAGATAAAGTCGATATGACCTGGAGAACGGTGGGCGAATATCTGCATACTGTTGAAACCAAGGGTGTCTCGGTCAATTTCGCCACCTTCGTGTCAGCCGCCACGGTACGTATTAATGTTATCGGCATGGGTGATGTCGACCCGACAACAGAACAGCTGGGTATGATGAAATCCCAGGTTGCGCAAGCGATGGAAGACGGCGCGCTGGGCCTCACTACTGCGTTGATATACGCACCCGCCACCTATGCGGAGACCGAAGAGCTGATCGAGTTGGCGAAAGTTGCTGGTCAGTATGGTGGCATCTATACAGCTCATATGCGCTCTGAGAGCAATCGATTTATTGAATCCATCGACGAGACCCTGCGCATCGGTCGAGAAGCAAAACTGCCTGTGAAGATTCACCATCTGAAAGCCGCAGGGCGCCCGAACTGGCAAAAAATGGATATAGCCATCGACAAGATCGAAGCGCTGCGTCGGGAAGGCATTCCGGTGACGGCGGACATGTACACTTATATCGCTGGTGCGTCTGGACTGGATCCATCAATGCCGACCTGGGTGCAGGCAGGTGGTTACGACAAATGGGTTGAACGGCTGAAAGATCCTGAAATCCGTGCCCGGGTCAAAGAAGAGATGGCCGTCAATGCCCAGGACTGGGAAAACCTAGGCTATTTAGCCGGCCCTGAAGGCATGAGGTTTGTAGGATTCAGGAACAAGGCGCTCAGAAAATACAATGGTATGACTTTGGCTGAAGTGGCCGCCGCCCGCGAGCAGGATCCGCGTGACACGATCATTGATATGGTGATCGAGGATGGTTCCCGTGTCGATACGGCGTACTATCTGATGTCTGAAGAAAACCTCAAAAAACAGATCCGCCAACCGTGGGTGATGTTCGGCTCCGATGCCGAGGCTCTGGCGGCCGAAGGCAAGACACTGGAAGGCGGCGTTCATCCCCGCACTTACGGTAATGTAGCCCGTCTGCTTGGAAAATATGTCCGCGACGAGAAGGTTATACCCATGGAAGAGGCCATCCGAAAGTTGAGCTTTCTGCCGGCACAAACCTTAGGCATCCGTGAGCGTGGCCGCCTCGCGCCGGGCTATTACGCAGATGTTGCCATTTTTGACCCCAAGACGATAAACGATAATTCGCGTTTTGATGATCCACACCGGTATGCCTCGGGCGTACAATACGTGCTCGTCAATGGAGTGCCTGTCGTCAGTAAAGGTGAGCATACTGGCGCTACGCCTGGTCGTGCGGTACATGGACCCGGCTGGATACAACCCTAGAAAATAGCGCAAGCCTTATGTCCTCATGGGTGAGTTTTATGGGAGAAAGGTTTGTCAGTGTATGTTCAGCAATTGTCGGGTGATAGGTTTTTGATTATGCCCCATCAATAAAAGCTGGATCGATATTGCCATTATTCAGAGGTGCCCTAGTTTATTGGTTACTCATTCTTTTTATCGAGCTGCATTGATTGCCAGTGCATCTATACCTGAGGAAAAATAATGTCTTTGAATTTCCGTAACCAAATCGTTGAAAACGGTGACGTCAATATAAGTGTTAACGTGATGGGTTCAGGTGAGCCTCTGTTATTGATTCATGGCTACCCTGAAACCCATTTAACTTGGCACAAAATTGTTCCAGAACTCGCGCAGCGTTACACTGTAGTTTGCCCAGATGTACGAGGTAATGGCGACAGTGATAAACCGGTAGGCGCCCCTGATCACTCAAACTACAGCAAGCGCGCTTTGGCATCGGATATGATCGCCATTATGGATGAGCTAGGTTTTGAAACGTTTAAGGTGGTAGGGCATGATCGTGGTGCGCGAATTACGCATCGCCTGTGTTTAGATTATCCGAGTCGGGTCACTAAGGCTGTGTTGTTAGATATCATCCCCACACGAACACTCTATGAAACTGTCAATCAAAATGTAGCTACGGCTTACTTCCATTGGTTTTTCCTGATTCAAAAAGCACCTATTCCAGAGACATTAATTGGTGGTAATCCATTAAGTTATTTACATTGGGGGCTGTCTGCTCGCATAGGAGGTGTTGAGGCTGTAGACCCTGTTGCATTAGCGGCCTTCGAGAAAAATATTCTAGATCCTGAGGTTATACATGCGACCTGTGAAGATTATCGAGCTGGGGCCACGATTGACTTAGAGCACGATAAAGCCGATAGCGATGCCAGAGTTGAATGCCCTTTGCTCGTAATTTGGGGAAATTTAGGCCCGATGGGCAAGTATTACGATGTTCTCTCAACTTGGCAGGATAAGGCTTTAGACGTACAGGGATTTGGGTTGGAGTGCGGACACTATATTTCACAGGAAAAACCGGCAGAGTTATTGGCTGCATTAGAAGAATTTCTATAAGTGTGATTTTCAGTCGACAGATTAAATACAGTACATTATCGAAAATGCCGATACCCTCATTAGTTTTTTACAAAAGTAATGAGTTGTCACCTGCTCCAATTTACCTTGCAACGAATTCCGGTTAGATTTGCAACATCATCAAAGAAACACATAAAAGCCCATGTGGAGCAGGTGACGGGATAGTCCAGACTTATCGCCGACCGAACGATATAGTAGTTCACATGATTTCTTTGTAGGTCATGATCAATACCCCGCCGATGCGTTGGCAGCCGTCGCGCCTGTGTAGGCCGCCATGGCCTCCTGATTGGCCGCCAGCATGAAGCCGAGGTCCGAGCCAAAGGTCACCAGATTGAAGCCGCGCGTGGCCATTTTCTGCGCGTAGGCGGGTGTGGTGTTGTGTATGGCCGCGGCAATGCCGTGACTTTTGGCAGCGGCGATGACCTGGTCGTACAGCGCCAGCATTTCAGGTCGCTCGCTATCGAATTCGGGTGGGAAGCCATAATCGAAGCCCAGATCGGACGGACCAACGTATACCCCGTCCAGGCCGTTCACTGCCATGATGGAGTTGATATTCTGTATCGACTGGCGGGTTTCGATCTGCACCAGTGCCAGACAGCTGTTATTGGCCGACGCGACATAGGCGGGGCCCTCGCGCAGCAACCCGCGTATCGGCCCGAAGCTGCGCTGGCCAATGGGTGGGTACTTAACCGCACGCACGAACTGCTCGGCTTCTGCTGCGGTATTGACCATCGGGCAGATGATTCCCTGCGCGCCGGCGTCAAGCGCACGGTAAATCACACCGGGATCATTCCACGGTACGCGCACCAGGGGCACGGGCGCGTTGCGCGTGCCGGCCATGGCGGCGAGCAGATTGACCAGGTCGGGGAGGTCGATAAAACCGTGGTGCATGTCCAGCGTGATCGAATCCCACGGCTGCGAGGCCATGGCTTCTACGCTCAGCACATGCGGCAGGCAAATCCAGCCGTTGGTGGTGGCCTTGCCGTCGGCCCAAAACGATTTGAGTCGGTTTATCATTTTCATTACCTCTATGCTGACCGACAACTTAAACGTTGCCGGGAGGATCTGTAACAGTGTATTAACTGTAAAAGCGTAAGACGGGATGTAAATCTCAGGTTCAAGATTGTATTGAATGAGTGCTGCACAGGCAGTCGTCGGGGTTCTACTGTTCCCGGGACACTTCAGCTATGGAACTGCCCTTAACTTAACACCGCAATTTTTTGTCTCTCTACAAGATCGAGATCGATCTCGCAACCTAATCCAGGCTTGGTTGGCGCGTGAGCGAAGCCATCGGAATCAATATTAATATCTTCTACCAGAGCGTGCCACCAAGCTTCCTTAGGCTACAGAATCTCCATGAAAGTGGTATTAGGAATGGCCATTTGAATATGTAGATTGGCGTAATCATTCGTCGAGTTGCTGCCATGATGAATTTCGAGGTTCATGGCAAACGCTTCGGCGAGATGCGCAATCTTTAGCATGGAAGTAATACCACCTTTAATCATAACATCGCCACGTAACATGTCGGTGGCATTGTTCATAATCCATGGTGCATAGTCATCAAGCCAACCACAAGGAAATTCAGTAGCCATTACCGGGATATCCATTTTTTCCCTAAGCTTTGTGTAGTTGTAGATGTCTGTTATCGGTAAAGGATCTTCGTACCACAAGAATCCCAGTTCCTCAATCGCACGCCCAACTTTTACGGCTTCTCCGAGGTCATATGCTGAGCGCGAATCCAGCATCAAATTGAAATCATCCCCTACCGCTTTACGAACAGCTTCGCAGGCGGCGATATCTTCACGCCAGTTTTGAGGCGGGTGAAGCTTGTAGCCATGCAGTCCGCGTTCTTTTACGGCAAGAGCTTGTTCCACATAACCATCGACAGAATCGTGTTGCTCTGAGCTCGCATACACTGGAATTTTATGGCGATAGGTACCCATCATGGCATGGATAGGTAGTCCGCTGATTTTCCCCGCGAGATCCCATAACGCAATATCAATAGCGCAGACCGCAAAAGTACTAACCTGTGCCCGCATTACAGACATGCGCTCAAAGAGACTGGCACGATCCAAGGGGTTTTGCCCCATGAGCATTGGCTTTAAAAAGCGTGTGATAAAAGGGGCTTCAAGGCTGGCAGGGTGTACACACAATCCTAAAAGCGAGTGACCTTCGAATCCTTCATCTGTTTGTATGCGGACAAAACCTAAATCACCGGTAGTATTGACGTTATTAACCGCGTGATCGTAGTTTTTCAAGGGGATGTTATCCCATTTGAATAAGGTTACCGTGACATCTGTAATTTTCATATCAATTTCTCCTGAGTGATTTAGTGTTATGCCTCAAAGCCCAAGTCGAGCCAATATTTCTTCGGTGTGCTCTCCAAGCAAAGGCACGGTAACGTTTTCCCGTTTTGGCGTGCGGGAAAAAGCTAATGGATTATCGACTACCCGCAGGTCTCTTTGTCCGGTAACGTGAGCATCAACCATCGCATTTATTTCTTGCATTTGTGGCTGAGCCATAGCGTCTTCAACACTCATGATAGGCGCACACAACAAATCTTTAGCCCGGAATCGTGACAACGCTTCCTCTGTGGTTAGTTTTTTACACGCCTCCGCTAGTGTTGGCTCAACAGTGCTTTTGTGCTGAGCAAGCTCAAGCACGTTGGCGTTTTCAATGCCCAGTTTTTTGCTTAAATCCTCCACGCCTAGCGCTTCACACATAAGACCCAATGGATTTTCCTTGAAAAAGCTCAGAGCAAGCAACCAACCGTCGGTTGTTTTAAAGACAAAGTTCAGGCCTGTCTCAAACCAGTTGATGGGTATGCCGGAATTTATTAAGGAGGACACTTCAATCCCCGTTATGGCCGCCGCCGTTCCCAGTAATGAGGTGGTGACCTTCTGACCTTTGCCTGATTTTTCACGCTCCATCAGAGCCAGAAGAATTCCCTGGGCCATAACCATGCCGGAACCAAAATCGATAGCGGGTGCATTGACGATAACGGGCGCTTTGTCGCCTGAGTTAGTTGCGCAATAGCCACTCAACGCCTGAACGACCATCTCCTGACCGCCAAATGTGGCCAGTGGACCTGTTTCTCCATACCCGGTAGCAGCGGCGTAAATCAGTTTGGGGCAAATTTTGGCAAGCGCTTCGTAACCAAAGCCCAGGCGATCCAGAACACCGGGGCGGTAGTTGTGCAGCAATACATCACTCTCCTTGACCAGGGCCATTAACACCTCTTTGCCCTTGTCCGTTGTGATATCAATACAAACCGACTTCTTATTACGGTTAGCTGCCGCAAAATGGCTGCTTAAGCAGTTATTCTTCAGTCCATAAATATCCGTATTACGGAAAATATCGCCCCCCTGCGGCTTTTCCACTTTGATGACTTCAGCACCGTAATCAGCTAGCACCTGTCCTGCCACTGGCCCCTGGAAAACTTCCGTTAATTCAAGAACTTTATAACCACTTAAAATGCTCATAGTTTTGCTGCTTGCGCTTTATTTAATTGATCAGCAACAATTTGTCTCATTACCTGATTACTGCCGTCATAAATTTGGGTTAGCTTTGCATCTCGGAACATTCTCTCGACAGGATATTCTTTCAAATAGCCATAGCCACCGTGTAATTGAACCGCATCAGTGGCAACATCCATAGCGGCGTCGCAACAGGCTATTTTTGCCATGGAACTGAAACGCTCAACCCCCGGTTGTTCCTCAATTAACATGTTAACGGCCTCTATAAAGTAGTGCGCGGCTGGACTCCACCTTGACCGCCATATCAGCGATCATGCCTTTAACCATCTGAAACTGTGCAATCGGATGTCCCATCTGAACACGCTCATTGGTATATTGAACGGCCTCGTCCAGGGCTCCCTGAGCAATGCCCAGTGCCAGCGCTGAAATACTCAGGCGTGATGTGTAGAAGATACCCCTTCAAGTAAGAAAGCCCCTTGTCCGGCTCACCAATACATCGATCATCCGCCACAAAACAGTCATCAAAAATCACATCAGATGTCGGACTGCCGCGCTGTCCCATTTTGTCTTCTTTGGCACCGAAAGATATCCCTTTGTCATCTTTACCTACCACGAAGACACCGAAGGAGCGGTCATCACTACTGCCGGTTCGCGCCAGGACCAGATACCAGTCAGCCCAGTCCCCATTGGTAATAAAGCGCTTATTGCCATTGATTACCCAGCCACCATCTACTTTTTTTGCGTTGGCTTTTATTGCCATCAAATCAGAACCCGCTTGAGGTTCGGTCATACACCAACCCGCTTTTTTCTCGCCACTGGCAACGTCGGGAACCAGCTCTTTTAACTTATCATTTCCATGCTGCACGATAATACTGAATAACCAGCTGCTTGAGATTGTTAAAGAAGTTGACGCGCAAACACGAGCAAACTCTTCACTGGCAATAACCTGCAGCATCAGATCACCATCACTGCCGCCAAACTCTTCAGGGAAGGGAATACCCTGCAACCCCAGAGCCCTTGCGGCCTCAAAGGCTTCCTCTGGCGGAAGAGATTCACGATCGATCATAGCGGCATGCGGCTTAACTTTTTCTTCCGCAAATCGTCTTACTGTCTGGCGAAACTCTTCGTAAATTTCATTCATTTCATTGTTGCTCATAATATATCGCCATTCTAAAAAACAGGAAAATAATACAGCACACTAGCTTGTCGACTATAAGAAAGTGCATAAATCTAACCGAGCTACTCTTTTATATAGGGCTGTAAAGCCTTAGCTGCCAACAAGAAGAACCCTTGGCCAAACATTGCCCAGTCAAACGCCACATTTGGACCACCTGGCGGAATTGAAACTCCCGGAATTTTACCCGAAGCTTCAACAGACCCTGCAACCACATTGAAACCTCTTAAAGCATCGTCTATCAATGCTTTGTCAACCAACCCTAATTCAACCGCTCGAGGGATGGCATAGGCAAACATCAACGTACCTGATGCTTCGAGTTTTGAGCTTGGATCATCCAAAGTATTACGGAAATAACCACTCGCATCTTGATATTTGCTCATAGCGGTTAGCGTACGCACTGCAACATCCTTAAAGAAAGCTGCTTTGGGGTGCGATGGCAACAAACCCATCAGCTCGATGGCAGCCAGAAACAACCAGCCACATCCGCGAGCCCAGAAAGTTGATTGCGGGAAGGTATTGGGGACTTCACGCCACATATGACGAGCAAGATTGGCTTTTTCATCAAGCAGGTGGGCAACATGCACCTCGAGTTGAAGCACGGCTTCTTCAATATATTTATCCTGGTTGGTTAATTGCCCGAACCTGGCTAAAAATGGACACGTTAGATAAGTAGAATCAACCCATAACTCAACCGCTTCGTAACGAGGAGCTATGCCACCATCGCGGGTACGTGGAGAATTAACCAACGCCTCAATTTGACGCTCCGCGGCATCAAGATAGTCTTTGTTGTTAGTGCTTTCATAAAGTGCCAGTAGCGGCATACCCAATGAGGAAGATAAAGAGCCCGTTGGGGTATAATCAATACCGACTTCAGCCGCTTTAAAAGCATTGGCATAGCAAAGATTGCCCTCTGATGTTTGCGTCGCAACTGCACGGTCCAGCCAGCCCTGCACTACGGCTAGAGCATCACTATCGCCCCAGGCCTGCAGTCCAGTGATCGCAATCGCCTTCTCCCAAGAATCTCGTTCAAAGAAATAACCATATCGTGCTGAGCTGTGGTTCAAGGTAAAGTCTGTTACCCGATCGACCAATTTCTTAAGTCCTGCGCTTTCATTGTTATTCTCCACGTATTAATAGATACTATCCAGATAGTATGCTTGGCAGTTTGGCTTGTCAAGGCACCGTCGGCTTGGTCGGCTTGAGGACAGCAAACAATCCTGAGGGAGCAGAGCAGCGGGGGGCATAGGCGGCGCGATCGCTGCAGGTGAATGATCAACGAAAAATGACGGGGTGAAGCAACGCATCCGTGAGTGATCTGATCAGTTGTCGGCCTACCTCGGGGTCCCGGCCTGAGCGGTACCAGAGCAGCATATTGCCGTCTCGAATGGCGGTAAGGGAGGTAACAGTGTTTTCAATATTGATACTCGATGAGAGTTCCCCATTTCTCACACCCTGAGAGATAATATCCGTAAGTAGCCGCGCTATTTTGTCGTAACCATCTGCGATTTTTCGATGTATATCTGAATCCAGGTGGGTGAAGCCTATGGACATCATAATCACTACACCGATATCGTCCGGGTGTTTCGCCGCCCAATCGGCTTGAAAGTTAACGAACCGGATCAGCAGGTCTTTTGCGGATCCATCCGCCGCAGACAGTTCCTGTACGAGCAGTTCAATGGAGCGGAATTCAATGTCATGCAGAATTTCGAGGATGAGGCGTTTTTTGCTTTTGAAGTGGTAGTAAACCGCCCCCTTGGTAAACCCCGCCGTATTGGCAATTTCTTCAAGACTGGTGTTTGAGTAGCCTTTCGTCGCAACCAGGTGCAAGGCAGCGGCCTTTATTTTACTGGTGCTTTGCTCACGGTTTTTCTTGGGCTTCATTGTTGTTTTTTCACTCCTGATGAGGGCGTATGGTCGCAAATGCGACATGTCCAATGCAACCACTACCTGATCACCTGCGCCTGATTGCCACCTGGCGTTATGTGCGAAGAGGGCGAAATCCCGGCAAACACAATTCCCGCCGTGAAATATGAAAGCCGCCTCGGCCTTGCAATAAATAGAGGAGTCATTGACTCCGCTCAAATAAACAAAATACTATCCGGATAGTATATTAATCTGGAGGCCTGCATAGGGGTGTCCAGACTAGCCGTTTAACAGCCATACCGCATGTGCAGCGAGTTGAGAAGGAATAATGGAAAAGGAACACACTAAAACTGGCCCCCTTGCGGGTATCAAGGTACTGGATTTGACCGGCAATGCGCCCGGGCCCTACTGCACCATGCTATTGGCTGATATGGGGGCAGAAGTGATTGTCGTTGGTGGTGGCCGGGCAGGGGGCCCCGTCAGCACCTTTTCGCCGGGGAAGCGATTTGTCACCCTGGATCTGAAGTCGCCTGCCGGCACCAACATATTAAAAGGAATGATCAAGACAGCGGATATCCTGATTGAGGGCTATCGCCCGGGAGTGATGAAGCGCCTGGGGCTCGACTATGAAACGGTCAGCGAGGTGAACGCCAGGCTGATCTACTGCTCATTGACGGGATACGGGCAGACCGGCCCTATGGCCTCTGATGCGGGGCACGATATTAACTATATCGCCCTGAGCGGAGTACTGGGCTCCCTGGGTCCCGTTGACCAACCGCCTTTGCCGCCGCTCAATCTTGTTGCCGATTTTGCGGGCGGCAGTTTGTTTGCCCTGAATGGGATCTTGTCAGCACTCTATGAGCGCGAAAAATCGGGTCAGGGCCAGTATATAGATGCCGCGATGATAGACGGTTGCCTATCGATGATGGCAATGCATTTTCCAATCTGGGAAACGCCGTTTATGGCCGGGCGTGGGGAAAATTTCACTGGTGGCCACTTTCCGTTCTATCGCTGTTACCAATGTTCTGACGGGAAATATATGTCGGTGGGCGCGATAGAGCCGCAGTTTTATGCCTCTTTGTGTGCAAAGCTGGGTCTTGCTGATGTGCCTGAACAAATGAATACCGCATTGTGGGAGTCTACGGCAAAGCAATTTGAAGCCGCATTTAAAACCAAAACGCGTAGCGAATGGGAGCAGGTGTTTGACGGCTCTGATGCTTGCGTGGCGCCGGTTTTAACGCCTGACGAAGTATGGGCACATCCCCAGGTTCAGGCGCGTTGCCAGTCCGTCCAGGATCGATCTGTGCCACCTGCACCTGCTTTGAGCCGATCTCCCATGAACCGGGGCGAGGTGGATGAAAGCAACCAGACCTACGCCGTGTTGCGTGAACTGGGTTTTATGGATGAAGACATTGCGGCCGCCATGCCAAAGCACTCAGCTGAGATGGAAATGGTCCAGGCATGGCCCCAAAAAGTATAGGTCTCCGACTTTGTCGGATCGGTCAAACCTGTGCCTGGAAGGCGATTTACACCAGCCTGGAAACAGACCGGGGCCACCCCGCTCAAAATGTGCGAAAGATAATTTACTTTAAAAAGATCTGGTCCCAGTATCATGGCTCTGGCGGCTCCTTCCGCCATTTGCCCTAGTCGCTGCAGTCATCGACCCAACGCTCGCAGCACAGCCTACTGATTGAACTTTCCCAGGAACGCATCAACACCTTTGCCGAGTGCCCAGCGGATAACGTCATTATACAGGCTGCATGACTAAAAAGCGCACCGCCTCCCGTTTGGAACTCATCCGTAAATCGTCTTCTTGTTCCAATAACCTTCCTCCTGCACCGTTTGAATAGGGATAAGATATGAATAATTCCAGATCCTCCGATGATAAAGCGCTGGCCTCGCGCTACTGGATATTGGCACTCCTGACTATGGTTTATGCTCTGAGTGTTCTTGATCGATACCTTCTCGGTATTGTCTTACCCCAAATTAAGGCGGAGATGACCCTTTCAGATACCGCACTGGGTCTACTTAGCGGCATGGCATTTGCTATTTTTTACGCCACATTGGCTCTGCCTATAGCGCATTTGGCGGACCGAAGTAGCCGCAAAAAAATCATTGTCTTTTCATTACTCACTTTTAGTTTAATGACGGCACTTTGTGGTCTCGCAAAGAATTTTATTGCCTTACTTGTTACCCGCATGGGAGTGGGAGTTGGTGAGGCCGGTACCAGCCCACCATCCTATTCGATGATTTCTGATCTGTTTGAAAAAGACAAGCGCTCAACCGCGATGACTATTTTCTTTATTGGTAGCAACGTGGGCGTACTGGCTGGTTTTATTGCTGGAGGCTATGTCGCAGCACAATATGGCTGGCGAGAAGCTTTTTTTATGGCCGGTGTTCCCGGACTCATACTGGTGCCACTGCTGTTAATGACATTGCGTGAGCCTAGTCGAGGGCTTTCCGATAAGCTGACACATTCTTCCGAAGGGACAAAATCATCGTTGATGGAAACCATCCGGTTTGTCTTGAGCCAGGCTTCCTACAGGCACCTTGTTATGGGGCATGGGATTCTGCTCTTTATTATGAACGGCGTAATCGTTTGGTTGCCTTCATTTCTTGAACGTACTCACGGTATGGCCGCTGATTCTGCTGGTCTCCAAATGGGGCTTGCTCTGGGTCTAGGCGGTCCCATTGGGATGTTGGTTGTGAGTCGTCTGGCTGACCGGTATACCCGTCGTGATTTACGCTGGGGTAGCTGGGTAGTTGCCATTGGTTCTTTAGTTTTAATTCCTGGCTATCTGTTGGTGCTTGTTGCTCCGACGGGAAGTTTGGCGATTGCAGCCTTTCTTATTCCTGCTGTGATGGGGGTCTTTTATGCTGGTCCTGGTACGGCATTAAGTCAGGCTCTGACGCCCCCACATATGCGTACAACATCCGGTGCCATATATTTAATGATCACGAATCTTATTGGTCTCGGTTTAGGTCCTCTGGGTTATGGTCTTTTGAGTGACGCTTTATCGGGTATCTTTGGCAGTGAAAGTTTGCGTTACGCATTGGGGGTTTCTCCATTGTTAGTGCTGTGGGGTGCCTATCATTATCTTTGTGCGGGACGCAGGCTGGAGTTCGGTGTGCAACGGGCCGAAGAGTACGTGGGTAATGAGTTGCCGAAAGAATCATCAATATCTGAACATACGAAATAGGCGAGCTCAGTAGTGGCTTAACTTTTTGAGGATCAGATGTACAAAACTTTTGGCGGCGGTCGATGAGCACTGTAAGTTTGTAGCGATTTGACATAAGAATTTAGTCCGATGGGCCCAGCAGATAATGTCGTTGGTGAACACCAGGCTGAGGGGCCGTCAGCAGCTTTTCGCCGGGGCAGCGATTTTTCACCCTGGATATGCAGTCGCCTGCCGGCACCAACATATTAAAAGATGGAATTTAGCTGAAGCTCAGCTTGATATCGCCGAGACCGTTGTCGAAGCGGGCGATAATGTGGTCGCCAGCCTCAACCGGCTGTGCGCTGTGCATGGCTCCCGAAAGTATAATGTCGCCCGGTTCTAATGCAGCTCCAGATTCGCTGAGCTTGTTTGCCAACCAGGCCACGGCAGAGACAGGATTGCCCAGTACTTCAGATGCCACACCTTTAGCGCGTTCCTCACCATTGATAATCAGGCTGCTGTTGACTGAGAGGATATCGATATCGTTCAGAGAAACAGCGTTTACGCCGAGCACCACACCGCCAGCGGCACCCATGTCGGCGGTGATGTCCCGCACATCCATTCCCGCGGCGCGGGCCACGCGAAAATCGGCAATTTCTATTGCAGGTAACACGAAGTCAGTGGCGCGAATAACATCGGCGACAGTGATGCCCGGGCCAGTCGAGGCGATCCTTGATGACGAAAGCCAGTTCACTCTCAACCACCGGCGTTAACCAGTTCGATCTTGTCAGCTTGCTTTCTTCGGGGGTGAACATGTGATCAAGGAGCGGGCTGAAATTGGGTTCCGTGCTGCCAACGAGTTGCTGTATGGCTTTGGATGTCAGGCCTATTTTATAGCCTTTGACCCGGCTTCCCGTCTCCTTGAATGATGAGACAACGTAATTCTGGATATGATAGGAGTCGCCTATCTCAATGTCCGGATACGCCGTTGTCAGCAGGGGTATTTGCGATATTTCCTTAATGCAGTGGTAAATTTTGGCTGCAATTTCTTTGTGGACTTCGTCGGTCAGCATACTACTTCCTCTCTCTCATGGGTCACTTTGACGATGGCCGCCTTGAGACTGGCAATCGCCGGATGCGCTACCGCGTTTTTCAGCGTCACCGACCGCCATTTCGCAGGCGAATTCATGTCAATGGGCAATTCTACGATGAGGTTTGCGGCCAATTCGTTGAGTAAGCATCCGGGGATGGTCAACAGGATAAGATCACTGTGTATCACTGCATCGCGCAGAACGGCAATATTGTCGCTTTGAATCGCAAACTCGATGGCATGCCTGTCGCGCAGCTTGAAAATCTCGGTAACGTGCTCCAGTATCGCTAGCGGGAAATGTGCCCCGGCAAAACGATAGGGCAAGAGGTCCTGAAAGGACAGCTTCGGCAAATCCAGAACAGGGTGTCCAGCGCGGCAAAATCGCACCCCCTTGTTGTGGTGGAAGGGGGGTCATTTCAAACTCCGAAGACGTGACTGGCAGATCGCGCCCGTCGCCAATAATCAGATCCAGATTTTCCTCGCGTAACAGATCTATCAATGCCAGCGTGTCGGCCACGGTGACATCGGCTCTCACCTTGCCGTTCTCCGCCAGCCAATTGCCAAGAATGGCCCCGCCTATGCTCGCCGCAGAATGGGCGGTCATGCCGATCCTGAGTTCGCCCGCCATACCCTGTGACAGATAGCCGATCTCTTTTTCCAGATTTTTAGCCTCGGTGAGCAGCGAATCGATGCGCAGGAGCAGGTCGCGCCCCGCGGATGTGACCCGGACCGGGCGCTCGCTGCGGTCGAATAGCTGAACACCGATGTGTTCTTCGAGCGTGCGGATTGAATTGCTGAGGGCTGGTTGCGTTATATGGGCCCTGCGCGCGGCGGCGGCGAAATTGCCAGTTTCTGTGACCAGGCGAAAGTGGTTCAGCTGATTGAGATTGAACATCGAATGCTCCTCTGCCAGTGGCATCCTGGTTGGCGAGTATATGCGTTACGGTGACCCGGCATAGCATTCATAAAATCTATCAACATGCAGAATAAATAGAATTGGACTGAATTGTAAGGCTTGTCTATTTTATGATCAAGCTTTGGAGCATTTCCCTTTGAGAGAGGATATCAGCAGATGACTACGTATTCGCGCCAGCAGCGCATAGATATGACACTTGATGATCGTCTCCAGCAACAAGAGGGCTGGGTTTATATGACCGGCATGCAGGCGCTGGTGCGCTTGCCGATCCAGCAGCGCATGCGCGATGCAGCGGCAGGCTTGAATACGGGTGGTTATATCTCCGGTTATCGCGGCTCGCCCGTAGGTACCTACGATATGTCGCTGCAGCAATCCGAGAAAGAATTAAAGCCCACAACATCTATTTTCAGCCCGGTTTGAACGAGGACCTGGCGGCCACAGCGACATGGGGCTCGCAGATGGTGGGATTGTTTCCGGGTGCAAAAGTTGATGGTGTTTTCTCGATCTGGTACGGCAAAGCGCCAGGCCTGGATCGCTCAATGGACGCTATTCGTCATGCCAACCTTGCAGGCACCAACGCCAAGGGCGGGACCTTGCTTTTGGTGGGTGACGATCATGGCGCCAAGTCATCCACTGTGGCGTGTTATTCCGATTTGAATTTTGCATCCCTGGGACTGCCTTTTCTGGCCCCAGCCAATGTGCAGGATGTTTTTGATTACGGTCTTCACGGCATAGCAATGAGCCGTTATGCCTCTACCCTTGTGGGCATGAAACTGGTTACCGATGTGGTCGAGGGTGGCGGTTCAGTCTATGTGTCGCCGGATAGCCCGAAGATCACCACGCCAGAAGACACGGGTCCCGATACCACGATCAAAACGTTTACCCCCTTTTTGGAGCAAGAGCGTCTTTTGTGGGACGTAAAGCTAAAAAAAGTGCTGACCTATGCGCGCGCCAATGGGCTAAATCGTCGGGAGGGCGCCTCTGGGGCCCGAATTGGCATCATGGCCGCCGGCAAAGCCTGGCAGGACTTGAGCCAGGCTTTGTCTGGCCTGGGTTATGCTGACGGAAAATTGGGGGATACACCCATAAGCCTGTTAAAAATAGGCATGGTTTGGCCGCTGGATGACGATATCGTTCGCGAATTTTCCAAAGACCTGCACACCCTTTTGATCGTAGAGGAGAAACGTCCTCTACTTGAAGACCAGGTCCGTGCCATTCTCTACGGTTCAGATATTCGCCCCAACATCGTGGGTAAGAACTTCAAACCTCACGCCGACTCTGTTGGCGGCGGTGATTGCGCGTTCCCAAGCTATGGTGAAATCAACCCAAATCTGGTTACCCAGGTTCTGGTGCGAGTGCTGAATGATGTTGATCCAGATTGCGGCTTTTCGCTTCCCGACTATCTGCAAGGCCAGACTGTCCTGCCAGGCGGTGTCGAACGACCACCCTCATTTTGCGCCGGCTGCCCGCACGGTCGCTCAACACAAGTCCTGGAAGGAAGTCGCGCTCTGGCCGGCATTGGCTGCCATTCGCTGTCTATTTTACGTGACCCGACGAAAACCAATTCGATGAGTCATATGGGCGCTGAAGGTATGATGTGGGCGGGGCAATTCCCATTTACTGATGAGAAACATGTCTTTGCCAATATGGGGGATGGAACGTATTTCCATTCCGGCTATCTTGCCATCCGCGCCGCCGTGGCATCAAAGGCGAATATAACCTATAAACTTCTTCATAACGGTTTTGTCTCCATGACAGGGGGGCAGCAACACGATGGTGATGTTTCGCCGGAGAAGATGGTCAAGCAGCTGACAGGTGAAGGTGTCCAGCGTATAGCATTGGTATCAGATGAACCTGAGAAATTTGACGCTCGAGCGCTTGGCGTTCAGGTCTATCACCGCACAGACATGGAAGCAGTACAGAAGGAATTTCGTGAGATACCTGGGGTGACGGTCATTATTTATGACCAGCCCTGTGCTACAGAGCGCCGCCGTCTGCGTAAGCGCGGCAAATGGCAAGACCCCGATAAGCGCGTTTTCATTAATCCGGAAGTTTGCGAAGGGTGTGGTGATTGCTCCACGGTTTCAGGCTGCATGGCGATTGAGCCGCTGGAAACCGAGTTGGGTCGCAAGCGTAAAATTAACCAGTCTTCATGTAACAAGGATTTTTCCTGTCTTGAGGGATTCTGCCCTTCACTCGTCAGTGTCTCGGGTGCGCAGCCCAAAAAGGCGCAGGCCGCCGAAGTGCAGATCGATGCCAGTCACCTGCCTGTGCCTGAGTCCACCATTGATGGAGCCTGGTCGATACTCGTTTCAGGGATTGGTGGCGCGGGGGTGGTGACGATAGGTCAGACGCTGGCGGTTGCAGCTCACGCCGATGGCTATTTCTCAACCAGCCTTGATATTACCGGTATGGCCCAGAAGTACGGGGCTGTTCATTCCCATGTCAAGATAGCGGAAAGCCCCGAACAG
>CAVWDU010000001.1:0-229442 GCA_963753815.1 uncultured Gammaproteobacteria bacterium | reverse complement strand
ATACTCGAGTTGATCTGTGTTCTCGGGGCGCTGCAAGACCACACGGTCGTCGACCTACCACCCATACTCAACCACCGCCGCGGGACCGCTCAACTCCAGTTCACCGATGGGAGCACTGGAATCGAGGTCGTACTCCAGATGACGCCAAATCAGGCCGATGTTCCAGTTGCCCAGGGCATAGCCCAGCCCCGCGGCAGCCTGCCAGGTGAAGTCGGCATCGCCGGTACCCGCATCAAGGTAGAACGGGAGAAACAGGCCGCTGCCGTCGCCCAGACCGATGCGTGTTGATTTGCATCTAAAACTGACCCAGGATTTGCATCTAAAATTGACCCACCCTGGTCGCCAGATTATGGCGTAGATTTGGGTTTTCTGCCGCTCTTTGTTCCCTCCTGATTCGTCGTTGAGTGCTTCAACCTGTAACTGTCATTGCCCGTCTCCAGGATGTGACAGTGATGGGTCAGTCGGTCCAGCAAGGCGGTGGTCATCTTTTCATCACCGAACACCGCTGACCATTCCGCAAAGCCGAGGTTGGTGGTAATGATGATGCTGGTCGCTCGTAGAGCTTGCTGATCAGATGGAACAACAGAGCACCACCGCCTGGCTGAAGGGCAAGTAACCCAGCTCATCCAGAATGACCAGGTCCGTGTAGATCAGCCGGTTGGCAATCCCCCCCTGCTGCCCCAGCAGTTTCTCCTGCTCCAGCGCATTGACTAGCTCTATAGTGGACAGGAACCGGACTCGCTGACGATGGTGCTGGATCGCCTGCACGCCGATGGCGGTGGCCAGGTGGGTTTTACCCGTGCCAGGGCCGCCCACCAGCACCACATTCTGTGCGTCTTCCAGGAACTGGCAGCGGTGCAGTGACCTCACCAGGGCCTCGTCCACCGTACTTTGCCCGAAGTCGAAGCCGGTCAGGTCACGGTAAGCCGGGAATCTGGCTGTCTTCATCTGGTAATTGATTGAGCGAACATCTCGCTCGGAGGACTCGGCCTTGAGCAACATCTCCAGCACCGGCACCGCCTGTTGGTAGGCGGGTGAGGACTGGGCGGCGAGCGTATTGATGGCATCCGCCATGCCGTGCAGCTTCAGGGATTTCAGAGTGGTGATCATGGCGTCAGCCTTCATGGTGGATTCTCCTTAGTTGATCGTAACGGGCGGTGTTGGCCTGCGGCTCGGTGACGAGTTTCAGGGCCGGTGGCGTCTGGAGGGGTTGTGGGCGGTTGGGTTCCGCCAGACGACTGAGGCAGTTCAGGACATGCTCCTTGGAGGGCTCCCCGGCTTCCAGGGCCTTGGCGACAGCCCGCTCTACCTGCTGCTCATCGTGGAGTAACACCAGGGCGAGGATGTCGACCATCTCCCGGTCGCCGCCAGGGCGCTTCAGCAGTCGGGTGCGTAACTGCCGGAAGCTGTCGGGCAATTCCATGGAACGGAGCGCCATTGCGCAAGGACCCAGGTTTACGCTGGGCCACCGAGAGGTAGTGGCGCCAGTCGATAGATCGTTTGTCCCGGCGTACTCTTGTCCCGGTTGAACGTCCTGACATGCTCGGCAACGACCTGGGCCTCCGCAACGATAACCAGCCGTTCCGGATAGACACGCAGGCTGATCACCCGATTAGCGAAGCTGGCAGGCACACTGTAGCGGTTGTGCTCGAACGTAATCAGACAGGTGGAGGATGACCCGCTTGCTGTGCTCCACAAAGCCATCGAAGGCGGCAGGGACCTGCATCATCTTCAATTGCTCGTCCTCCAGGCATTCGGCCAGCGAGCGGCTCTTGAGTTGCGGGTGCGGCCGTTTCCTGCCACAGCACCTGACAGCGTTTTTGTAACCAGCCGTTGAGTTCTTGCAAGGATTTGAACGGCGGTGTGTCGTACCAGAGGCCGTGGCGGGCATCCAGAACTGCCTTCTCCACCTGGCCCTTTTCCCAACCGGCAGCGGGATTGCAGAACTCGGGCTCATACAGGTAGTGGCCGACCATGGCATGGAAGCGTTTGTTGACCTGGCGCTGCTTGCCCCGGCCGACTTTATCGACCGCCGTCTTCATGTTGTCGTAAGTACCGCGCTCGGGGATGCCGCCGAAAGTACACGGAAGGTGTGGTCGTGGGCGTCGAACAGCATCTCGTGGGTCTGGGTCAGATACGCCCGCAGGAAAAAAGGCGCGGCTGTGACAGAGCTTGAAGTGCGCGACCTGCAGCTTGGTCCGACTTCTTGCCGCCTATCCGGAACCAGTCTTCGCTCCAGTCGAACTGGAAGGCCTCGACCGGCGCGAAAAGCCAGCGGCACGTATGCCCGCCCTTGCTGGCCCGGTTGGCACCCCGCCTCCCGCTCGCGCCTGTCGCCAGTCGCGGGCAAAGGCCGCGACCCGATCGTAGGAACCGTCGAAACCCAGCGCCTGCAAGATCCCGGTGCAGCTGCTTCAGATTACGGCGGCGCTTCCTGTTGCGCTTCGACTCGCGCTCCAGCCAGCTCGCCAGCGTCTCGCCGGAACGGCATCCAGCTTGCTGACGCTCTTCCTGGCCGGGTACTTCGGCTGCACATCGCCTTGTTGGCGAGGTACTTCCTGATCGTGTTCCGGGACAACCCGGTCCGCTCGGCAATCTCCTTTATTGACAGCTTGTCACCCGGCCGTGCCAGCGTCGAATCACGCTCAATAGATCCACGTCTATCACTCCTTGTTCCCACCTGCTCATCATTTGTGCAGGAGAGGGGTACACGTGGGTCAATTTTCGATGCAAATGTGGGGGGTTAGTGGGTCAATTTGCAGTGCAAATCAACAGACGGCGAGTTTGGCCGAACAACATGCCGCGAGAGCCTGAGAATCATAAGCCGCCTCCCCCTGGGCCGGAATGTCCATAATCTATGGTGGGCTCCACCCGGACACCAAGAGGAGACGACCAAACACACTTTACGGCGGAATAGACCTGCACAGCAACAATGCGATGATTTCGATTATTGACGCCCAAGATCACCTGGTATTTGAAAAGCGGCTGGCCAACAACCTACCGAGTATCCAGTCTCACCTCGATCCCTGACGCTCAGGGCTCTGATGGGCTCTGTGGTCGAATCGACCTACAACTGGTATTGGTTGGTAGATGGGAAACTTCGGCAGGTCTGCAGGTCCAGTCAACACAATCAGTGAGGATGTCTACTCTCGATAGGCCGTTAATATGCCCTATACTTGGGCAATGGACGCCACACAGATCACCATCGCGCTGGGCACCATCGTCGTGTTCGGCGTGTGCGCGCAGTGGCTGGGGCGGCGCACCGGGATTCCGTCCATCGTCCTGCTGCTGGTCGCGGGGATCATCGCGGGGCCGATCACCGGCCTCGTCGACCCCGAGGAGCTGCTCGGCGACACCCTCGACCCGGCCATCACCCTCGCGGTGGGGCTGCTGCTGTTCGACTCCGGGTTCTCGCTGAAGTTCAAGAACCTCGTCGACGGCCGGCGGGTCATGTACCTGCTGGTCTCGGTCGGGATGCTCATCACCTGGCTGGTGGGCGCCATCGGCGCTCACCTCATCTTCGGCCTGGACACCGGGGTCGCGCTCCTGCTGGGCGCGGTGCTCGTGGTGTCCGGCCCGACCGTGGTGGGCCCGATCCTCAAGGCCTCCCGGCCGAAGAAGAGCGTGTGGCAGATCCTGGAGTGGGAGGGCGCGATCCTCGACCCCATCGGGGCGACCCTGGGCATCGTCGTGCTCACCGTCCTGGTGTCCGACGCCGGAATCCTCACCGGCATCGGGCTGACCGTGGTGACCGCGGTGACGGGCATCGCTGTCGGCCTGGTGTGCGCGGCGCTGGTGATCGTGGCGGTCCGCAACTTCGCGATGCCGGACGACCTGCAGGTGCCGGTCGCCTTAATGTTCGCCGTGCTGGCGTTCACCGTGGCCAACGTGCTGCTGTCCGAGGCCGGGCTGTTCGCGACCCTGACGATGGGGCTGGTCCTGGCCAACCAGGACATCGCCTACGTCGCGCGGATCCGGCGCTTCCAGGCCAGCATCGGCACCCTGGTGATCGGCACCTTGTTCATCATGCTGGCCGCCACCATCGATCTGGGCCAGCTGCGGGACGTCCTGCTCCCCTCCGTCCTGCTGCTCGCCGTGCTCGTGCTCATCGGACGGCCGCTGTCCGCGTTCGCCTCGACCGTGGGGTCCTCCCTCAGCATGCGCGAGCGGGCCTTCATCGCATCCGTGGAGTCCGCGCGGCATCGTGGCCGCGTCCACGGTCTCCTTCTACGCGATCACCCTGGGCGAGAACGGCATGCCGGCCGACGACATCGTCCCGATCACCTTCGCCGTCATCATCGGCGCGGGCCTGGTCTACGGCTTCGGCTCCCCGCTCATGGCTCAGGCCCTCAAGGTCGGGACCGGCACCCCGAAGGGCGTGGCCCTGTTCTTCGACCAGGGCGACGTGCACCCGCTGGCCACCGAGCTCGGTGATGCCGGGGTCTCCGTGCTGGTCGTCGATGAGAAGGAGCGCACGCAGCTGATCGCCGAGGACCTGTCCTACCGGCTGTTCGGCAACGGCGTCGAAGACGCCGGACTGGAGACGGCGCTGGAGGACGCCGACGTGGGGACAGGGCGTGATCGGTACCGGGCTGCGGGAGCGGGACCTGGTGGCCATGTTCATCGTGGGCTCGGACATCGGGGCAGCCAACGTCTACATGCTCCCCACCTCGGCCAAGACCGAGGCCACGGGTGTGGAGGCCCGCTGGCGGCAGCGCACCCCCGACAAGCGCATCCCCTTCGGCCCCACGATCACCCACGCGCGGCTCACCGAGCTGCTCCACGGGTCCGGGGACCTGACGTGGCTGCCGGTGCGGACCGCGGAGTCCGACATCGCCCCTGGGACGGTGCCGCTGTTCATCGTCGACCCGGACGGCCGGGCCACCATCGCCGACCAGGACATTATCCGCGCCGCGGTTCGCCGCGGGCACGAGGACAGCAGGGTGCTGTGCGTGGTCCCGAAGGAGCCGTAGGCGGCATCCGCAAGCTGAGCCTGCGGCGCCGGTTCCTCGGTCAGGCCGTCAGCGACCGGTGGCGCGGGGTGAGGATGTCTACTCTCGATAGGCCGTTAATATGTCCGATACTTTGGATCAGGAGTGGTCAGTCTCGTGAAGACCCAGCCAGTTGGCATATTTCCACGCAGTGATGCCGTGCAGAACCAGGCTCATCAGCACAGTGCACACCACCACCAGGGCCATGAACTCAGCATTGGTCAGACCCTCATCAAGCACAATGATGGCGAATACGATGCTGGCCATACCACGGGGACCAAACCAGCCCAAAAACCAACGCGCCCGCGCAGACTCGCCCGAGCCCGTCATGCTCAGGTATACCGGCAGCATGCGCACCACGGTCAGGGTCAGCACGGCATACAGCCCGATGGTCCAGGTGAACTTGCTGAATGCCTGCCCCACAACGGCAGAACCAAACAGGAACCAGGTCAACAAGGCCAGCACCTCGGCGATGCCTTCAGCAGGCTCAATCAGGTGGGCCGTCTCCTTTCTCAGCAGGTGCCCAAACAACAAGCCACCGGTAAATGACGCGATGTAACCGCTGCCGTGCAAACTTTGCGCAATGGCAAAACAGCTGAGCGCCAGCGCACCGGTCGTGATCTGGCTCCAGACCGGGTCAATCCAGCCTATGCGGGCTGAATAACGCATCAAGTAGGCACCCGCCGCAGCTACCAACAGCCCCACAAGTACGCCTACGCCCAGCTCCTCTGCCAGCAACTTGAGGATCAGCCCTTCTCCCAAAGCTGTCTCGCTGCCCAGCTCCAGGGCAATAAACACGAACAGGATGGGAACGCAGAGCCCGTCATTCAGGCCGCTCTCAACGTTCAGGCCTTCTCTGAGACGGTCGGGCACGACCGGGTTGGTCACCACCGCCTTGCCCAGCGCGGCATCGGTCGCCGCCAGCATGGTTCCCAGAATCGCCGCTTCGAAAACGGTCAGAACATCAAACAGGACCAGGGCCAGGCCAAAACCCAGCAGGATGGACATGGGCAAACCCAGCAACAACAGGCGCGCCGGGACTCCAAAGCGGACTTTCAGCGTGTTGAGATTGGCATTGGCCGCGTCGGTGAACAGGAACAGGGCCAGGGTCAGATCCGCCAGGGTTCTCAGGGTGCTGCGGGTCTCACCTTCAGGAAACCAGCCCAGAAACGTCGGCCCCATCAAAAGGCCGGCACCTACAAAAACGATCGGCCCGGACAACGACATCCGGTCAACCCGCCCGGATACCAGGCTGTACAGAAAAACGAATACCGCCAGGATGGCCAGCTGGAGCTCCATCAGCAGAACTTCACATCAGGCGTTATTCACTGGCTTGCCCGTTCCCGAACATTCACAGCACCGGACCGAGCATCGCCAGTGTGTTGTTCCAGAGCTGTCGGCCCAGCGACCATTGCTCAATTTCTGCCTGGGTGACCGCATTGGACTGGGCCAGGTAGGCCATTTGCCGTTCACGCACCCGGGCCGTGGTGTCCTTGTCACACAGAAGGATGTTGTTTTCATAGTTCAGATCAAAGCTTCGCCGATCCATGTTGGCTGAGCCAATCAGGGTGATGTCGTTATCCACCGTCACGGTCTTGGCATGCAGCAGCCCATCGCGGAACTCGTGAATTTTGACCCCGGCATTGATTAACTGCGGGTAATAGCTGCGACTGGCCGCGCCAACAATGAACGAGTCATTACGCTCCGGCACGATAAACGTGGTGTCCACACCGCGGTTGGCCGCGGCACAGAACGCCGCCTGCATGGCCTCGCTGGGCACATAATAGGGTGTCGTGATCATGACCGACTCGCGAGCTGCATGCAGCAACGAGCTGAAGACCTCGGGCATGGCAGAGGCCCGGACGGTAGGGCCAGTGGCGATTACCTGCGCATAAAACCCACCCTCCGGAGCCGCTTCCGGGGCGTGCAGCAGGTGGACAATATCTTCATCCACATAGCTCATCCAGTCACTGACGAACACGCTCTGGTTCTGCATGACCACGGGGCCTTCGAATCGCATCAAAATATCCACCCAGGGCGCATACTTGGCCTTGACCCGAAACTCGGGATCAGCGCAGTTCTGACTTCCGCAGTAGGTGATCCGGTTGTCTATGACCACGATCTTGCGGTGATTGCGCAAATCCAGTCGGCCGCTGAATGGCTTCAGCAATGGATTGTTCATGGGCAGGGCGATGCCGGTCTTTACGCCGCCATCCTTTAGCTTTTGCCAGTGTTCTGATTTGATCATCGCCCGCGAACCCAGGCCATCGACCATGGCACGGCACTGAACCCCGCGGCCTGCGGCCCGACACAGCGCATCAACCACGCGCAGACCATTGTTGTCCGCCAGCCAGATGTAAAAGATCACGTGAACGTGATCACGCGCCGCATCGATATCGGAAACCAGGCTGTCGATGGCGTCATTCGAATCCGCAGTAAGGTGGGTCGTGTTACCGCCGACCGCCCGGAATCCATTGATGGAGTTGCCAAGGCGAAACAGAGATGCACGCTCACCGAGGTGTGCTGCGCCTGGCGCTGGTGTCCCCGCAGGCGCAAGACTTTCGGGCGCCGGCAGCGTATGAATCACCTGCTGACAGCGGGCAACCCGCTTACGACCAATATTGGTTTCACCCAGCAGCAGATAGGCCACGATGCCGACGCCCGGCAAAACAAGTACCACCACGACCCAGGCCACGCGCGACGCCGGTTCCCGGTTGGGGCGCAACATCACGCGCAGGATCACCGCAACGTGTGCAAGGATAAACAGCAGTAAATAGACGGTGTGCAAATCAGTCATCAAACCGCACCGAATTCATGATGGGCTGAGAATACACTTGTCTGAGTGCGCCTGTCGCACGCCCCGCACAATGGATATCAGGCCACTGAATGCCATCCAGCCCCAGCCTTTGACCTGCTTCAGACTGAACGCGGCTACGAGCGTAGATTCCATCGACCAGAAACCAGGCCGCGAGCAGCAGGGTAATCGTGGCCAGGCCGGCGCCGGTTATTGCCACCAGTGCCCCACCGGCAAAGATAGCCAGTGCACCGACCAGGAAACGCAGGGCGCCGCGCCTGAAGGAATGCGATCCAAAGGAGAAGATCAATTTCGCAGCACCCGCCAGGATTAGAGCAATGCCGATCATCAACACCAGCCCCAGGCCGGGCAGCCAGGGTGCTGAGAGACAGAAAATACCGAGTAACGGCGCGAGAATGCCCCAGAGGGTGCTTGTCCGGGAACCGGATTTTACTTCTTGAGAAAAGTCGCTCATTGATAGAATCCTCAGCTGTGAATTGTCCCAGTATAGCCAAGGGCGCGCCCGGAGTATCTTTGCAGCGAGGGCTCATGCGCAAAGCCAAGCCTGACGCGTCTCTCCACGGTCCAGTCCGTGCTGTTTCCTGACGAGGGGCGCGGCTGGCGCAAAACGAAAAACCGCATTGCCTCGGACGTGGCGATCGTGCGGTGGTTAGCGGAACACCTTTAAGGCATCACAGCGGCCAGTCAATCAGCAGCATCGGGACACCGATGACCACGATATTGTTGCTGTGCAGGTCTATTCCGCCGTAGAGTGTCATTGGTCGTCTCCTCTCTGTGTCGGGGGTGAGCCCACCATAGATTATGGACATTCCGGACCGGGTGGAGACGGCTTATGATTCTCAGGCTCTCGATCGAATACTGACTCACCTGCGCCAGAAAGAACAGGAAACACCGACTCGGCCATTGCTGGTGCCACCGACCAGAGCGCCGCCTGGGACAAGGTGAATTGAGAAGGTGAGACCGCGCAACCAACAGCACCCCACTAGCAAGGAAGCCAGGGAAACCGCATGGCACGAGCGGTTGCGCGCGCTCGTTCAGGATTGACCGGATAGGAATGGCATGCCCAACGTCGCGAACAGGATTTTCGGGTCAATAAATGGAAACTTCGACAGGTCTGCAGGTCCAGTCAACACAATCAGTGAGGATGTCTACTCTCGATAGGCCGTTAATATGTCCTATACTTCCGCCCGTGCCCGTTTGTCCAGTTTTTTCCGCTTCCCGAGCGACGGAGGGTTGCCCCTCGACCCGGCCCTCGGCCGCCGGAAAGCCATCCACGAGCGCGCTGCCCTGCGGAGTAATCCCGAGGGCGTGTTCCCCATGGCCAGACATAGGCCGCGACCCTTGGTATCCTCATGTGCAGCGAGGCGCAGGGCCGCGTAAACCTTTGTAATGAGAATATGAGTTTGATGCAGTCTTGTTGGTCAAATGCCATATGCGCGGTGTTCCGCGTGACGCTGTTCCTTTGGGCAACGTTTCTGGTTGCCTTCCCATCGCCCGTGATGGCGCAAGCGGCACCGGCTCTCCAGTCCGTCGAGGTCCCCTACCTGACCTTGCGCAACCGCACGGACGCGGAGGAGCCGGGGGAGGTCTTCGGCGAAGCACGTAGCACGCTCAAGGCCGGTCGCTGCCGGGTCCGTGACCGCGATCTGCGCATGCTGTCGCCCCTGGCCGATTCTGCGCCGTCCTATTTACGCGACGAGCTCCTGGAGGTCCGTGAGGTCACGCACCTGCGTCCGGCCTTGCTGCTTAAGCAGCTGCAGACGTCGGTGCCGGCTGATGGGCTGTCCCTTTACGTGCATGGTTACAAAATCAGTTTTGACAAGGGCTGCCGCCGCGCCGTGCTGCTACAAGACAACGCGGAACTGTCGGGCCGCATGCTCTGGTTCAGCTGGCCATCGGACGGGACGCTGTCGAACTACGTATCCGATGAGGCGGACCTGTATTGGAGCGTGCCGGACCTTGCCGATTCGATCGTCGATCTACAGCAGCGCTTCGGCGCTGAACCGGTCAATGTTGTGGCTCACAGCCTTGGTGCGCGTGGTGTTGTTCTGGCGCTTGCGGATGTGGCGAGCCGCTTCCCGGAGATGCGCCTCGGCCAGGTCGTGCTGGTCGCCGCCGACATGGATTTCGCAATCTTCGAGCGCGTACTGCCGCGTATCGAAAGCCTGGCCGAGAACATCACCGTGTACGTGTCAGACAGCGACCGACCGCTGGCCGTGTCGCGTCAGTTACACGGCTATGCGCGTCTCGGCGAGGCCGGCAACGACGTGGCTGCGCTGGCGGGCGTCGAGGTGATTGACGTCAGCGGCCTTCCTTCGTCCAGCCCGACGGGGCACACGTATCACATCTACAGTCGGACTGTTGGTGAGGATTTGAGCCAGATCCTGAATGAGGGAATGGGTGCCAGTGGGCGTCGCAAGCTTGTTCGTGCCGGCCGTAATCTCTGGACGCTGGTGGCAGGATCATCCGACCAGCCGGAGGAGTGACCCCGGTACCGGCCGACGCCTGCTGGGGCTAAATGCTTTACGCTTGATTTCGGTCATGACGATTGCCAAACAACGGTTGTCTAGTGCTTCGTAATTGCCTGGATCATCGGCTATTCTTTCATGCCCAGTTCGCGGTTCGCTGCTATGCGTCGATGGTTCGGAATCCTGACTGTACTTGCCTTCTGCGCAGGAGGCTTCCTGCATGCCCAGTCCGCGGTCGCACAGGCCGCCATTGATGAGACGGGCGCCACCAACGGCTCTCACTTCATCAATCCCAAACACTGCATCTCGCTGGGACTAGCGGAACAGGACGCGGATCTCGGCATTCGGGCGACTGTCGATGGTTTTGACCCTGTCGTGCTCAAGGCGCGTGACCTGGGTATAAGCGATCGCGACTACTCCTAATACCTCGACGACCGTCACGGTTTCAAACCGCGCTGGGCTGTCATTGCTGGCGCATACGGGTTCAGCGATTCGGGCAGCGCGCGTATAGAGCGTGGTTTCAACTACGATGGTGTCGAGTATACCGCTGGCGCTGAGCTGACGACCCGTTTTGAGGTCGACGCGTATCTCGTAGACGTGATGTACGCCCTGCATCGCGATGATCGCTCTGAGTTCACGATTGGAGGCGGGATACACGCGCTCGACCTGAGTGCATCCCTGGCGGCGACCGTGGCAATCAATGAGGAACAAAGAGAGTTCCGACGTTCCGGGACCACTTTGCTTGCGCCCGTGCCGAACCTGCGCATGTCGGGCACATGGGTACTCAGCGAGCGCTTCGCCCTGGAGGGGGTCGGCGGTTGGCTGTCTGCAAACGTCGAGGATTTCAGCGGTGATTTTGTCTACGCCCATCTACGATTCGCGTACGCGCTGACCGAGCAGATGTCCCTGGCACTGGGCTATCGGCGTACGGATATCGATATCACAGAGGAGCGGCCCCACTCGGAACTGAACTACGATATGCGACTCAAGGGTTTCACGTTTACCTTCGCCTACTCGTTCTGACAGAGAAAGTGCGCATGAGCCCAAGATCTGATGCGCAGGGGCGTATCCCGGACCCGGAAAAGTGTGCGCTGCCCTGGCGGCGGGTATTACGCCACCACCCGGGTCCGCGCTCGCACTCGCACAATCTCAACACCCTGTTCGGCTACCCGGAAGATATCCGCAAGGCCATCTACACAGCGAACGCCATTGAGTCGCTCAACAGCGTCATCCGCAAGGCCGTCAAAAAACGGAAGCTGTTCCCCACGGACGATTCCGCGATGAAAGTGATCTACCTGGCAATAAGGTAGGCGTCAAAAAAATGGACCATGCCAATCCGAAACTGGAAGCTGGCCCTGAATAGATTTATGATCGAGTTCGAAGACCGCCTGGCGGAGTACATTTAACCTGGGCAGTTACACAGAAAAAATCACACCCCCGTAATAGCTGGCGATGAACGCAGCATTATGAAAAAATTCTGTTTGGAGAGGCTAACAAGCGTCTCCAAATAATGTCGCGCGATTTTAAATGGCCTTGGATTCGTCCGAAACTGCATAGAATAACGGGTTGCCGAGGTAGTATGGTGTAACTTATTCTGGTCTGTGATGCATCAGCTCATCATGTGGTAGCTGAGTCCTGAAATGTGTCGAATAGATGAGCATAGCCCTCCGCGGCATGCCAGACAGCCAGATCTTCCCAGTTAATGGCATGGTTCCTTGCTATGTCCAGTGCTTGCTCCTGGCACTGGCCATCGCGTTCCAGATACCACCAGAGCAAGCGGTCTTTTATGCAGTCCGTTGGGCTAAGCAATCGTACGGTGCCCTGACTGGTTTTGAGGTCGGCAACTCTGTCGACGGTAATTTGCTCATGGCCGACTGCCAGGGGCGCGGAAGGGAACTCCAGTGACCATTGGCATCCGTCCCTCTCAAAATACCTGGACGCTCCCTGTGAGTAGAATCCGATTTCCTGGAGTGCATCTGCAATTTTTCGTTTCCTGGAGTAGGACAGGTCGATAAAGTCCAGGTCGAAGGAAGCGAAGCGCTCGTTGGTGTAGAGGCACACGCACGAGCCACCTACAAGCACCACCTCGATGCCCCGTACGGCCAGTGTTTCAACGACCAGTGCGGCCAGTTCAGCGCGGCTTAGCGCGTTGATGTCTGTCACAGGGGCTTACCTTTGCGTCTTGGGCGTCGGCGGTTCAACAGCAATTGCTCCTTCAGCACGGGTGGCGCGAAGCTCAACGCCTTGGTCAGCAGAGAATCGACCTCCTCTTTGAACATATAGCGCGGGTTAAAGACGAAGACACGAGTTCGGCCTACTTTGTCACTGATCAGTAACCCGTCCCGCTCCATCCGCTCCAGATGCTTTTGAACATTGCTCACGCTCATGCCGAATGTATTGGCGATTTCAAGGGCATACCCTTGCCGCCTGGCTGCCAAAAACAGCAGGACGCGTTCTGCACCTTCCGATCCGACTACGGCCTCAAGCATGTGGCTCTAGTACCTCTATTGAACAATAGAAACTATAAAGGAGGTTATATTACCGTAAAAAGAGGTTGTTTGGCGATAGACCATTGAATTTAGAAGTGTTGTCGCGCCCGTGTGTGCCTCCACCATCAATCGAGTCCTCGGTGGTTTTATTACTTCTTTCCCTCAATGTATTGCCTCATATGTAAACAATATTGCCACACATGAAAACTATATCGCCTCAACCTCTTTAACATTGCCCCTTAATTGTGCATCGGGTGGATTCTGCGAACAGCTCCTGAAAGAGCGCGATCAGTAAACGCAAGTGAAGTCACAATGAATAAAATATTGAGTGTGTTGGTACTGT
Organism: uncultured Gammaproteobacteria bacterium; assembly: GCA_963753815.1. GTDB lineage: Bacteria > Pseudomonadota > Gammaproteobacteria > Pseudomonadales > Halieaceae > CAVWDU01. The sequence continues at coordinate 216,336 of CAVWDU010000001.1, read as the reverse complement.
TACCCGCAGTTTTATTCGTAGTCACCGGCCTGCGCTGGCTGATAGATCCCGCCGAACTCGCACCCGAATTCGGGCTGGTACTGGGCGAGGGCTTAGGGCTCAGTTCGCAGGTGGGCGATATGTCGGGCTTTTTCCTCACTCTGGGCATTCCTATGTTGGTGGCCCTGGTGAGTGGGCGCCGCGCCTGGTACTACCCGCCAGCGCTGTTGCTGTTGTTGACTGCGGTCGGTCGCGTGATCGCCTGGCTGTTACATGATGCGGCGTTGGCATCGCAGATCGGGGTGGAGGTTTTGGTCGCGGTGATCCTGCTTGTCGCCTCCCGAGGTATAGGAAAAATAAAGGCCCTCTTGAGAGTAGACACCCTCGCTGATGCTGTCGACTGGGCTTGCTGATCTGGAGAAGTTCGCGCTTATTGATCCAAAAACCCTGTCACTGTGTTAGGCATGCCATTCATATCCGTTCAATCCTGAAGTACGGCACGCAACAGCTCATGCCACATGGTTTCCACTGGCTTCCTTGATGGCTGAGTGCAGTTGGACTGGAATCTGCTACCGCGCGCCCCTCCCAGCGAAAAGAGGCAACGTACCCCAGGGCACCTCCTCTCGACGCTGCGCATGGCCCAGGCCAGCTTCTCGACCGCTTTGCGCGGTCTCACCTTCTCAATTCACCTTGTCCCAGGTGGCGCTCTGGTCGGTGGCACCAGCAATGGCCGAGTCGGTGTTTCCTGTTCTTTCTGGCGAAGATGAGCCAGGGTTTTATCGAGATCCTGCCCCCGCTTTATCGGGTATGACGTCCTGGTCCTCAATGCAAGCAATGACCCTGACCGAACCACCGCAACGGCCGCAGACTTCAATATCGATTTTGAAGACGCGCTTGAGTCGGTGTGCCCAGGTCATTGCCGCATGACGCTCAGCCGGTGAATGAATTTCCGTATTAGCTATAGGCTTCACACCTCTGCCCCGGTGGACTGGGGTGATCTGCCCCCGCCAGCGGTGATTAGGCGGATGGCCGCCCCGAGCAAGAACGCCATGGTAGCGGGTGAGGTTTACCCTCGGCTTGGGTACTAGCGCTGCCAAACGCGCGATGAAATCCACCGGCGGATGGCCGCCCCGCTCGAATGCCACTTGCGTGGTGCCATGCCCAAAGCATTCGCTGCGCTCATGGGGCAAGCTTTCCCGGTAGGGTGTTTTCAGTGTGTAGACCACTTTGCCTGTGGAGCTCAGTGTAAGACGGGGAACCGCCACCGCTGGTCTGGCAATGTACCGAGGGCCTGCCCCGCTTTATCGGGTACACAACCGTTCGCGCTTATCTCTTCGATGTCCTTCACAGCTCACGCCTGCATGTAGGGAGAATCCGTTGGCTTTGGCCACCCGTTTTAGTCCTGAGTCAGGCCGATCCAGCGGGCGGATGGTGGCCTGGTATTTCACGAAGAGCGTAATGCCTACTTCTTTCTTTAACGAAGAGAAGAGAGGCCAGTATCAGAAGGTGCTTCTGGACTCCGTCAGTGTCTACTCCAGGGATTCTGACGGTGAGACCTCTATTGCAGAAAAGGCATCGGACTACCTGGAGTCGGGAGTGAAGCAATTGCTCGCCGAGCGTAAAATTGGGGCTTCGGAGCCCGGCCCGGCGTATTGAAATTGGCCATCGCCATTACAGGCGCTGCTAAGTCCAAGGAAGACCTGAAAGCCTACAACTTTGTTCCGGTCGCCGCCGTGTTTCGCGTTGCCCAGGCGGCTACTGGTAATGTGTCTACCTACATTGACACCATGTTTGAGGCCCACATGGTCGACAGCGTTACTTCGGAGCGAATGGGAGCCATCGTGGCCAAGAGTATCGAGGTAACAGAGAAGCGCCGTGGCGACGACCTGGTGTTCGATGACATCGTGTCTACCCTTGATAAATGGTTGGCTCAGTTTGCAGAAACGCTCGATGCATACCTGAACAAAGCGAGCTAGGTACCGCGCCCCACTTGCCGTCCAGGAGCACTTTTACCAGACGACCACTTCGCCGGATCTCACGCCGCGTTTCCTTTGTGGTAACCAGCCTACTGTTTCGAAAAGCGGTGTAAGGCGGCCTGTAGGCCGAGACCCAAAAGAAGCAACACGAAGCTTCCCGGCAACGGGATCACGGCCGAAAGTTGTTCCAACCGGACGGTTTCGCCGGCCCGAAGTGCCAGCGAGGCCGGATCGCTGATATTGACCCGTCCGCCTGCATCGAGCGTGTAGGTGGGTATCACCAGCCTTGCCGACATGCGTGTCTCCACGGTGAACGTATCAATGCCGATATCCGGCGCAACAGTGCCAAGCAAAAGGTCTGTGCCAGTGCTGTAGAGGTGCGAGATCGGCGCGAAATCAATTCGGCGCGGCACATCCCCAGGCCCGGTAAGTTCCGACAGGTATCCCTCGGTGCAGGTCACGCAGCTTACCTGTAGATAGGTAGAATCTCGGTAGCCCACAACATTTCCCGCAAGGCTATACTTGAAAATGCCGTCGAGCAGGACATCGTACTCGATCGTGCCATTAATCAAGGCGCTGCCCGAGCCATTATTGTACTGGTCCCAGACCTCCACGAACATGTCGAAGAGTTCAAATGAGTAATACACCGCGTAATCCGTTCCCGGGGAGGACGGCATGAGCATCTCAGCGCTTTGCGTGATGCTGGATTCGAGGACGGCTGCATTGAAATTGGATCCGGTCGTGATCGCTGAGACATGCGCATTGCTCAGACCCGATGGGCCGAAGGCGACGGAGGCGTAGCCCGGCACAGGCCCCAGAGGGTCCCTGGTCTGATCCAGTCTTGTTTCTACCCGTGCCGAACCGAAGGAATCCGCGGCTCCTGTCCAGGTTCGGTCGAAGGTGACCGATTCATGGAGTCCAAAGTCGCCGTAGTAATCGGCCGAAAGATGCACTTCCGACGCGACCACCGGGACTGCCGCCACAGGCGGAGCGGCAGCGAATGAAATGGCGATAGCAGCACCGAATAGCGTGAAAGTGTGAGTCAGCTTCATTTCACTCCCCTGCGAAATAAAATGCTTAGGATAGTAAACAGGTTAGCCTTGCCCGAGCAGGGGAATCATGACGCAGGTCAATGCTTCTGAATTTCGACAGAAAAACCGCAAGTACAGATAAATAAACGGCCTGTCGTGACTAGGTTTCCTCACTGATTCTGCTGCCACGCGCCTGCTACCATGCGCCTGCTACCACGCGCCTGCTACCACACGTCGGTACTGCCAAATTAAGTCGTCACTTTCGGTGGAATCGTCAGATGAATACCTATAAGCGACACCGATTCCCACCCGATATCATCACCTTTGCTGTCTGGCTCTATTATCGATTCAATCTAAGTCACCGCGATATCGAAGATCTACTGGCTGAGCGAGGTATCACAGTCAGCCGTGAATCTATCCGTCTCTGGTGTACCAAATTCGGAGCTATATACGCTCGAAGATTGAAGAGTAAACACACAGGCTATGGCGACACCTTTTACATAGATGAAGTCTTCGTGAAGATCAATGGCAAGCAGCATTATCTATGGCGAGCGGTGGACCAGGATGGTGAAGTCGTCGATGTGTATCTACAGGCAAAGCGCGATGGGATTGCTGCAAAGAGGTTCTTCAGGCGTTTACTGCGAAGCCATGGCGGCGAGCCAAGGAAGATCGTGACTGATAAGCTGAGGAGCTATGGTGTTGCTCATAGAGAACTGATCCCTGAGACGATTTACAGCACTCAACAGTATGCGAATAATCGGGCTGAGCAATCACATGAGGCGACCCGGTTAAGAGAGCGGGGGATGCGTTGATTCAAGTCGAAAAGACAGGCGCAGAGATTCCTAGGTGCCCAGGCTGCTGTCCCCAATCTTTTCAATTTGGGTAGGCACCTAGACAGAGCGCAGCATTATCGGAATCTCAGGATGAGTGCGTTTTCAGAATGGAGTAGGGCGGTTGCGTGAAGATCAGCATCTAGGGCACCTCTGAACAATGGCAATGCGCTCAGGCTTTCAGGCAGATTCGCAATCAAGGCGCCGCTTTGAAGGCAGGCTGGTTGTCTCTCGAAAAGAGGCAACGCCGACTGCGGGTTTGCCTGAAAGCTCCGTAGGGCGGGCCCTGAAACGTCCAGAGCAAGGGGGCGGTCATCCGTTTGCGTCGCTTGCTAAGGACTTATGGCCATTACCTGCGCGACGCGCCTTGCTCTGAACGTTTCAGAGCTCCGCTGAGCGCGATTGCCATTATTCAGAGGTGCCCTAGTTCTTCTCGCTTAACGGAGTTAAGTTGCCAATACCCGTCGCTACGCTCCGATGGATGGCAGCTTTGCCCCGGTTCGGGTGGCGGGCTTCAGATGGAATGGGTGGCAGGCTCACCGGCATACGCAAGGGGGAACACCGTTGGATCTATCTTGGCGATACCAGTTAAGCCTGTATGTAGGATTTCCACCGGATTGATGGTCGGAGGTTAGATTCCGTTTACCAACGACAAGCAGAACATAATCTGGTGAATTCCAGGGAGGTCAGAATGTCAGAAACCGGCCAAAAGGAGAGCTGACAGTTAAAAATGCAGCCAGTGGCTGCGAAAAAGGACCCCATACGCCGCTGGCGTTGGATCACTTCCCCTCAGATCGTACTTCCACCGACGGAGGAAAGGTCGTAACCAGACGCTGTTGTGTGCTTTTGGTCGACCTATTCTCCGCCTTTCGCCGCAGTCCTCCAGGCGGCTGGGGTCGTAGAACTCCAACGCCGGAATGCCCTGGTGAATGCGCTCGAATTAGAATAACCGAGTAGGGAACCGATCTGTGCCACTTCATTAGAAGTGTCTTTGAGCAACTGTCGGGCGATCTCAAAGCGGATCTCGTCTGCGACTGCCCGGAAGTTGGTGCCCAACGCATTCAAATGGCGATTTAGCGTGCGCCTGTTCATCGAAAAAAGTTCAGCGACTTGGTCTGCTGAAGAATGGCCGGTCACGAGCGTGGTGCGCAGCAGGCTGCGTACCTGCTCCAGGAAATTGTCCTCTTGTCGTACCTCCAGCTTGTCGATCTCCTGCTGCAGCAGATGACGCAGCTCAGAACTGGCGTCGGGTAAACGAAGATTCAGCCAGGCGGCGGAGAACACTACTGCGTACTGTACGTCATCGAAGCGTAGCGGCGTCTGGAACGACCGACGGAACGGCTCCAAGTCCTCCGGCGCACTGTGGGCAAACCGGACTTCAACCGGCTCCCAGTCGTTGCCGCACAGATCACGCATGAGGTTGAACGCCACGGCAACTGCCCCATCTCCCACCTGGTCATTTCCCAGGGCTCGAGTCTGATAAATTTGGTACTCCAGCGCTGCCAATTCTGAGTTAACTGCCAGAGTTGTCGTTGCACCTCTGACATGAAGGTGCATATAGCGCATGAGGCTGCGAAGCGCTGATCCTACATTCGGTGAATTTTTCGCCAATAAACCTACTAAGCCGAACGAATTCAGGCCTGACTTCTTCCCGACGAGAAGTCCGAAATGAGGGCATGCCGTTCGGTCTGCGCAGTGCGCCATCAAACGACCTCGTTTCAGGAAGGAAATTCGATTGTTGGGATTGTTGAACAGTTCAAGGTCCACACCCAGCTCGGCCAGCACCTGGACTGGATCTGCGCCCAGGTCCCGAAGGACCTCAGGAACTCCCATGGTAGCGCCGATGCGCAGCGTCGCTGGCGCAGCTTTTTGCCCATGACCAGACTGCTCCATAGCTCTAGTTTGTCGGTTTGTTGATTTCAATCAGTCACCGCATTAGCTTTTGTCCCAAAAAGTATAGCTAGTGACCCGCTCGGTGCAACATGATTTTTGGTGGAGGCGTAAACTATTTAATGCGCATAAGGGCAATCCACGTCGTTGGAAGCCACAAGTACGTAGCTGTTGATCCGCCAATCAAAGGAGGCAAAGAGGTGTGAAAATATATCGAACCTGGGTTGGAATTTATTGTTGCCTCTTTGCATTTGCTTTTTCATTTGCCTCTTTGAATTTCACTGCCACGGCAAGTGCCAATGAAGATACAATGAAACCCGAACTCCCGAAGGGCAAGCAGACGACACTTGGCCTATACGTGACCGCTTTTGAAGCCTACGAGAAATGGCAAGCGGATCCTGAAAACATCACGGTCCTCGATGTGCGTACGACCGAGGAATACATCTTTATAGGCCACGCACCAATGGCCTGGAATGTACCACTGATGTCTCAGACCTACGAATGGGACCCCGACAAACATCACTATGCGATGGAGCCCAACCCCAATTTTATCAGCCAGGTTCAAGAACTCGCGGAGCCATCCGATACTATCCTGGTAACTTGTCGCTCCGGTGGCCGCAGCGCAGCAGCAGTCAATCTACTCGCGAAGGCCGGTTTCACCAATGTCTACAACATCACCGACGGCATGGAAGGTGACGCGGTTAAGGACCCTGAAAGTCTTTACAAGGGCCAGCGGCTCAAGAACGGCTTGAAGAACTCGGGAATACCGTGGACTTACAAGCTCAACCCCGAACAAATGCAATTTGCAACGAATCCAACAGAGGAGAATTCCAAATGACGACTGAAAAAAATGGCGTTACACGACGCGAAGCCTTGACGTCCATCGGCGGTGTCGCCGCCGGTGCAGCGATCGCTTCCAGCGGAGTGATCAGCAGCGCACACGCGGCTGAAGAAGGCAGCCGGGCCGTGAAGAAAGAAGTTAACGGCATAATGACGTCCACCATCGATCTGGACTGGAAAGAGGTGTACTTCACCAATTGTCCGATGGTCTCGGCCAATAACATCGACCAGGAACTCGGATGGTGCAAGACCGACTTCAAGGCGATCGGTATTGATTACTCCTATTTCCGCAGCCGCCGCGAGAATGACTGGTACCCGCATTACATCCACAACCTGGATAACCTGATCCGCTTCGGTGGCCTCAATCCAGCCATCCAGGTGCATGCCGACATGCGTCGTACCCGGTTGCTGGGTGCGACATGGGTCCACGAGGGCGGCTGCATGGCAGTGCGTGACGACGATGACGATCTTCCGGATGAAGGACCTGAAAGGCAAGAAGATCGCCCTTTCGAAGAGCCTGAATACGCTCAAGAATGACTGGTGGCGCGTCCAGGAGCACATGGGAATCATGGCCATGCTCATGATGAATGACATGACCATCGACGACGTCGAGATCGTTGAATTTCCCGTACCCGGATGACTGGTACAACGATCCAAAGATGCTGGAACCCATGATCAATCCGACCGACCTCTGGGCCACCCGCGACCACAAGCGTGACCTGGCCTTCCGCCCGATGGAGGCAGCGCTGCTGAACGGAGAAGTCGACGCCATCTATACCCAGAGCAAGGTGTTCCAGCATCTGCAGGAAGACACCGGCAAGATCAGGATGGTGGAAGATCTGTCCAGATACCCGGACTGGAAGCTGCAGATCGCCAATACGCCCGCCGTCATCACCTGTACGGACGTGATGGCCGAGGAACACCCGGAACTCGTCGTCGCCTACATGAAGAGCATGATCAAGGTGGGGCGCTGGGCCAACGACCACAAGCAGGCCGCAGCGGTGATCCTCGATCGCCAGACCTTTTATCGCGATGCCGAGGACACCTACCAGGGCATCAAGGATGTGGACATGGTACCGAACCTGTCGCCCATGAATCTTGCCTGCATCGCGACCGGCAAGGACTTCATGCTCAAGCACGGCTACATCAAGAATGACTTCGATGTGCGGGAGTGGGCCGCGCCGGAATTCTTCGAAGCGGCCGCGAGGGAATTGCTCGAGGAACAGTGGCAGCAAAAAAGCACGGAAAAACTGCCTGAGGCTACCGTGCTCCAGACAGAGTCGCGGCGGCTCGGGTAGCCAGCATGACCACCTAACCCGGGCGTAACCCGCGTTGCGCCGGGGGAAGGAGAAAAATGAAATTCCTTACAAACTGGATACGATCATCAAGGTAGATGAGAGCTTATGTATTGGCTGCGATGCCTGCATCCGATGCTGTCCCGGCGGGCTGATTACCAAGGATAAATTCCCGGTCCCCACCGAAGACTCCTGGGAGTTCTGCATTGACTGCGGTCATTGCGTGGCTATCTGTCCTACCGGAGCCATGCATCAGCGCGCGATGGGACCTGAAGATTGCGGACCGATCGATATTCATCTCACCCCCACATGGGATGAGGCCAGGCAGTTTCTGGTCTCAAAACGCACCATCCGTGGCTATATCAACAAGCCGGTAGAAAAGGAAAAAATCCAGCAGCTTCTGGATGTTTCCCGCTACGCGGCCAATGGCGGAAACCGTCAGGTGCTGCGCTGGATGGTGATCAACGACCCTGAAAAAGTTCACCAGGTTGCCGGGTTGACCATTGCTGGATGAATAGCGTCAAGGACACGAACCCCGGGCTCTACCATGAAGCCAAGCTGGAGATTTTTATCGATCACTGGGAAGCCGGCAAAGATCACATCTCCAGGGGAGCGCCCTGCATTATCCAGGCATGGGCGGAAAGGAGGAGCGGACGGCGCCTCCGGCAGTCTTCAATGCCATTTCCTATATTCAATTAGCGGCAACAACTCTCGGTCTTGGAACCAGCTGGACGGAAGGTATCGGTTACGCCAGTCGGGCCTATCCGCCGCTGCTTAGATTACTCGGGATGCCGGAAGGACAAATTCCACTCCGGAGGAAAGGTCGTAACCAGACGCTGTTGTGTGCTTTTGGTCGACCTATTCTCCGCCTTTCGCCGCAGTCCTCCAGGCGGCTGGAGTCGTAGAACTCCAACGCCGGAATGCCCTGGTGAATGCGCTCGAATTAGAATAACCGAGTAGGGAACCGATCTGTGCCACTTCATTAGAAGTGTCTTTGAGCAACTGTCGGGCGATCTCAAAGCGGATCTCGTCTGCGACTGCCCGGAAGTTGGTGCCCAACGCATTCAAATGGCGATTTAGCGTGCGCCTGTTCATCGAAAAAAGTTCAGCGACTTGGTCTGCTGAAGAATGGCCGGTCACGAGCGTGGTGCGCAGCAGGCTGCGTACCTGCTCCAGGAAATTGTCCTCTTGTCGTACCTCCTGCTTGTCGATCTCCTGCTGCAGCAGATGACGCAGCTCATAACTGGCGTCGGGTAAACGAAGATTCAGCCAGGCGGCGGAGAACACTACTGCGTACTGTACCTCATCGAAGCGTAGCGGCGTCTGGAACGACCGACGGAACGGCTCCAAGTCCTCCGGCGCACTGTGGGCAAACCGGACTTCAACCGGCTCCCAGTCGTTGCCGCACAGATCACGCATTAGGTTGAACGCCACGGCAACTGCCCCATCTCCCACCTGGTCATTTCCCAGGGCTCGAGTCTGATAAATTTGGTACTCCAGCGCTGCCAATTCTGAGTTAACTGCCAGAGTTGTCGTTGCACCTGTGACATGAAGGTGCATAAAGCGCATGAGGCAGCGAAGCGCTGATCCTACATTCGGTGAATTTTTCGCCAACAAACCTACTAAGCCGAACGAATTCAGGCCTGACTTCTTCCCGACGAGAAGTCCGAAATGAGGGCATGCCGTTCGGTCTGCGCAGTGCGCCATCAAACGACCTCGTTTCAGGAAGGAAATTCGATTGTTGGGATTGTTGAACAGTTCAAGGTCCACACCCTGCTCGGCCAGCACCTGGACTGGATCTGCGCCCAGGTCCCGAAGGACCTCAGGAACTCCCATGGTAGCGCCGATGCGCAGCGTCGCTGGCGCAGCTTTTTGCCCATGACCAGACTGCTCCATAGCTCTAGTTTGTCGGTTTGTTGATTTCAATCAGTCACCGCATTAGCTTTTGTCCCAAAAAGTATAGCTAGTGACCCGCTCGGTGCAACATGATTTTCGGTGGAGGCGTAAACTATTTAATGCGCAAAAGGGCAATCCACGTCGTTGGAGGCCACAAGTACGTAGCTGTTGATCCGCCAATCAAAGGAGGCAAAGAGGTGTGAAAATATATCGAACTTGGGGTGGAATTTATTGTTGCCTCTTTGCATTTGCTTTTTCATTTGCCTCTTTGAATTTCACTGCCACGGCAAGTGCCAATGAAGATACAACGAAACCCGAACTCCCGAAGGGCAAGCAGACGACACTTGGCCTATACGTGACCGCTTTTGAAGCCTACGAGAAATGGCAAGCGGATCCTGAAAACATCACGGTCCTCGATGTGCGTACGACCGAGGAATACATCTTTATAGGCCACGCACCAATGGCCTGGAATGTACCACTGATGTCTCAGACCTACGAATGGGACCCCGACAAACATCACTATGCGATGGAGCCCAACCCCAATTTTATCAGCCAGGTTCAAGAACTCGCGAAGCCATCCGATACGATCCTGGTAACTTGTCGCTCCGGTGGCCGCAGCGCAGCAGCAGTCAATCTACTCGCGAAGGCGGGTTTCACCAATGTCTACAACATCACCGACGGCATGGAAGGTGACGCGGTCAAGGACCCAGAAAGTCTTTACAAGGGCCAGCGGCTCAAGAACGGCTGGAAGAACTCGGGAATACCGTGGACTTACAAGCTCAACCCCGAACAAATGCAATTTGCAACGAATCCAACAGAGGAGAATTCCAAATGACGACTGAAAAAAATGGCGTTACACGACGCGAAGCCTTGACGTCCATCGGCGGTGTCGCCGCCGGAGCAGCGATCGCTTCCAGCGGAGTGATCAGCAGCGCACACGCGGCTGAAGAAGGCAGCCGGGCCGAGAAGAAAGAAGTTAACGGCATAATGACGTCCACCATCGACCTGGACTGGAAAGAGGTGTACTTCACCAATTGTCCGATGGTCTCGGCCAATAACGTCGACCAGGAACTCGGATGGTGCAAGACCGACTTCAAAGCGATCGGAATTGATTACTCCTATTTCCGCAGCCGCCGCGAGAATGACTGGTACCCGCATTACATCCACAACCTGGATAACCTGATCCGCTTCGGTGGCCTCAATCCAGCCATCCAGGTGCACGCCGACGTGCGTCGCACCCGGATGCTGGGTGCAACATGGGTCTACGAGGGCGGCTGCATGGCCGTGCGTGCCGACGATGACATCTTCCGGATGAAGGACCTGAAAGGCAAAAAGATTGCCCTTTCCAAGAGCCTGAATACGCTCAAGAACGACTGGTGGCGCGTCCAGGAGCACATGGGAATCATGGCCATGCTCATGATGAATGACATGACCGTCGACGACGTCGTCATCGTTGAATTTCCCTACCCGGATGATTGGTACAACGATCCAAAAATGCTGGAACCCATGATCAATCCAACCGACCTCTGGGCCACCCGCGACCACAAGCGTGACCTGGCCTTCCGCCCGATGGAGGCAGCGCTGCTGAACGGAGAAGTCGACGCCATCTATACCCAGAGCAAGGTGTTCCAGCATCTGCAGGAAGACACCGGCAAGATCAGGATGGTGGAAGATCTGTCCAAATACCCGGACTGGAAGCTGCAAATCGCCAATACGCCTGCCGTCATCACCTGTACGGATGTGATGGCCGAGGAACACCCGGAACTCGTCGTCGCCTACATGAAGAGCATGATCAAGGTGGGGCGCTGGGCCAACGACCACAAGGCGGCCGCAGCGGTGCTCCTCGATCGCCAGACCTTTTATCGCGATGCCGAGGATACCTACCAGGGCATCAAGGATGTGGACATGGTACCGAACCTGTCGCCCATGAACCTCGCCTGCATCGCGACCGGCAAGGACTTCATGCTCAAGCACGGCTACATCAAGAACGACTTCGATGTGCGTGAGTGGGCCGCGCCGGAATTCTTCGAACAGGCCGCGAGGGAATTACTCGAGGAACAGTGGCAGCAAAAAAGCACGGAAAAACTACCTGAGACTACCGTGCTCCAGACAGAGTCACGGCGACTCGGGTAGCCGGCATCACCACCAAACCCGGGCGTAACCCGCGTTGCGCCGGGGGAAGGAGAAAGAATTGAACATTCCTTACAAACTGGATGCAATCATCAAGGTAGATGAGAGCTTATGTATTGGCTGCGGTTCCTGCATTCGATGCTGTCCCGGCGGGCTGATTACCCAGGATAAATTCCCGGTCCCCACCGAAGACTCCTGGCAGTACTGCATTGATTGCGGCCATTGCGTGGCTATCTGTCCTACCGGAGCCATGCATCAGCGCGCGATGGGACCTGAAGATTGCGGACCGATCGATATTCATCTCACCCCCAAATGGGAAGAGGCCAGGCAGTTTCTGGTCTCAAAACGCACCATCCGTGGCTATATCAACAAGCCGGTAGAAAAGGAAAAAATCGAGCAGCTTCTGGATGTTTCGCGCTACGCGGCCAATGGCGGAAACCGCCAGGTGCTGCGCTGGATGGTAATCAACGACCCGGGAAAAGTTCGCCAGGTTGCCGGATTGACCATTGACTGGATGAAAAGCGTCAAGGATACGGACCCCGGGCTCTACCATGAAGCCAAGCTGGCGATGTTTGTCGAACACTGGGAAGCCGGCAGAGATCATATTTCCAGGGGGGCGCCCTGCATTATCCAGGCATGGTCCGGAAAGGATGAGCGCACGGCGCCTCCCGCGGCCTTCAATGCCATTACCTATATTCAATTGGCGGCGACCACACTCGGTTTGGGTACCAGTTGGACGGAAGGTATTGGTTACGCAAGCCGGGCGTATCAGCCCCTGCTGGATGTACTTGGGATGCCGGAAGAACAGATTCCCTTCGCCACGTTCCTGATCGGTTACCCAACCGAGGTTTACCAACGTATTCCGATGAGAAAGCCTGTGGATGTGACCTGGGTTTGAAACCCGGCTTTCACCTCTTGAGGAGACTGTTTTGAGTAGCAAAAAAGAAGATTCTTCATTTATTTCACGCCGCAGTTTCGTTGCCAATACGGGTGTAGTACTGGCAGGTGGCGTGGCAGCGCTTGACGAAGGACTGGCGGCCACTCCGGCCCGAGCATCGGCAGACCGGGACTACTCAACACTCCTGGTCGAGCCGCGCGACAACGGATTGCTGATTGTCACCCTCTACCGGCCCGATGAGGGCAATGCCGTCAACACACAAATGGGTATTGAATTGCTCGATTTGTGGACAGGGCTGGTGCGCGCTGGCGAAGGTGGTGCGACCCGCTGCGTGGTACTGACCGGTGCGGGTGATGCCGCGTTTTGCGCGGGCGGCGACATGAAGGAACGCGACGGGATGTCTGATGAAGACTGGCGTCACCAGCATGAGATTTTCGAGCAGGCCCTGTGGACCATGATGGAGTGTCCCGTGCCGGTCATTGCCGCCGTCAACGGAAAGGCTTTTGGCGGGGGCCTGGAAATGATCCTCGCCGCTGATTTCGCTTATGGCGCAGACAATGCGCAGCTGTGGTTCCCCGAAACGATGATAGGGATTATCCCTGGTGTGGGCGGCACAACGACACTGCCTCGAATTGTGGGCGAGCGCCGTGCCAACGAAATTATTTTCTCTGGCAAACCCTTTGGCGCAACTGAGGCGCTCGGGTGGGGCATCTTCAACCGGGTTTGCAGCACTGCGGACCTGATGTCTGAAGTGATCGCAACGGCCCAGAGTATAGCCGGCAACGCGCCAATGGCCATACGACAGGCCAAGAAAGCGATCCACCAGGGCCTGCAAATGGATGTTCGCTCCGCACTTCGGTTCGAAGTCGAGGCCTACAACCGCCTGACCGGCACCGAGGATCGGCGCGAGGGCGTGGACGCCTGGAACGAAGGGCGCAAGCCCAAGTTCAAGGGGCAATGAAATCCTGCCCTGAATTGTTGTTTCGTTTATAACTTTCGAGGGAGACAAAAATGCATGCAGTTAATGTTTCTGGTCGTATGAAACTGTTCGGTGCATTGGCGGTAGTTTTCGGCTTCCTGGCCAGTACCAGTCCCTGGGCGGCAGGTCAATCGGTTATGTGGCTGTTTGGCGCACTGGTCATTGCTGCCGGCAGCATGCGCATGATTTTCATGGGCTTCCCCATCGCCGGAACTGTCGCTATTGGCGTATTTCTGGGTATCGAACTGTTGCTCGTCGGATTCAGCATGTTCATGCCAGGCTCAGCGGCAAAAGCCCAGGTTTGAATCGAAAACGCCAGGTCCCGCGGACGGATTGCCCGCGGGATCTGCTTTGAGCCCCGCTTTCATGAAATCGAATAGTGGATCGAGAATTGAACGAGGCGGTTTCTGTGTCAGGCGATTGGCGGCTGTTTCTATTTTTTGCCTGTTGCTTTTCCCTCAAGTTTCAGACGCACAGGCCATAGATCAGCTCTGGCTGGAGTACTCGCCATCGTATTCTTTTGCCAGTGAATACAAGCTTGGAATGCGGGGCTCCTACAGAACGAACCTGGAAGACCCACGCTGGCGGAGTATTGAAGCCCGCCTGATGCCGGAGAAAAAGCTCAATAGCCATTTTGACTTGCTGGGCTCGCTTCAATTTTTGGATACCAAGCAATACGGGGAACTCACATCGGTAGAAATTCGGCCGACGGTTGGTGTTCGATGGCATTTTCTTCCAGGCAAAAGGATTGCGTCAGGCGCAATGGCCCGTATTGAATTTCGTAACGTTTATAAAAATGAAGCAGAGGTGTGGACTCGAAGCGTGCGGCCCAGGTTGCGACTTTTTGCATCTATGCCGCTCAATGAACAGAGCATGTCACCCGATCGTGTGTTCTACGCCACTTCATTCGTCGAATTCTTCTTCCAGAATGATGACGATATACAGGAACGATTTTCAAGCCGCCTCTGGATTCGTTTGGGACTTGGCTACAAATTGAACGAGAAGCTGAAGTTTGAATTGTTGTACAACCGACAGGATTCGAAAAACACCATTAGTGACAATTTCGAAGACCTGACAAAAGAAAACATCATCCTGTTTGCCGTGAGGCACAAGCTGAACTAGAAAAAAATCGTGGATCAGGAACCGAAGTTTTCCACCATAGTCGCAGCGAAACCGGCAGGAAAAGCGACGAGAATGGCCCGTTTCAGTCCCACCGCAGGTTCCGTGAAGAGTTCCAGGTGGTCCACTCCGATAAGGAGCAAAGCGGCGATGAACAGGGTCATGAAATAGGTGCTTAAGACCCGTCTCAGGAAGACTTTGCGAGCGGGCCCAAGAGATTTATGCTGCAGCATGCAGACCATCAAGGCGAGAAAAAATGAATGCGAGGGCAAAAAACAGAACATGCGGAAGGGTCAATCCCGCGCCAAGGTTCTATACGTCCTCAGTCACTGCGATGGGGAAGGCCATGATGCATGCGCCCGTAGCGGTTTCCGCCACGTCCTTCTTGTCAAAACTCACTCGCTTCAGCTTGGTATCGGTCACGACATTTCCATTTTTCCTGAAGGCCCGATTTTACCTGGGCCGGCAAAGGTCTGCCATGCTGAAATACTTCGTCTTCTACCTGATGCTGTTTTTTTTATCCGCTTGCGCCTCCTATGGAATAATTGAGAATCAGCCAGTTTCAGAGTCGTCGGCCACTCAGGAGTACTCTCTAAGTACGTTTGCAGGAAGCGACAAGAACAGTGGCCTGGCACTGATGTTGACCTTCTCGGGCGGTGGAACCAGGGCGGCAACCATGGCTTACGCAGTCATGCAAGAGCTGCGTGATACCGTCATCGAAATCAATGGTGAGCCCACGCGGTTACTGGATGAGGTCGATACCATCAGTTCTGTATCCGGAGGCAGCTTCACCTCTGCATACTACGGTCTGCATGGTGATGGGATGTTTGATACGTTTGAAGATGTATTTCTTCGTTTGGATATCGATAAGCAGCTGATATACGGAATATCGAACCCGATTTTGTGGTTCAACGAAAAAGGCCGTACGGATATGGCCGTTGATTACTATCAGAAGCAGGTATTTCATGACGCCACCTTTGCCGACATGATGAATCCGGATCTGCCACTGATTGTTATCAATGCATCAGATCTTGCCTACGGCATTCGCTTTTCATTTGTCCAGGAATATTTCAATCTGCTGTGCTCTGACCTGACTTCCTTTCCGGTGGCGCGGGCTGTCGCAGCATCGTCTGCAGTGCCTGTGGTGTTTAGTCCGGTCGTGCTGCAAAATCACTCTTCTTGTCACAAAGACAATACTGCCTGGCTGGAAGACGCCAAAGCACGTGCCGTTAACGATGCAGAATTGCGCATGCTGTCCTATGGGTTGGAAACTTACGCTGATAAAGATCAACGCCAATTTGTCCACCTGGTTGACGGAGGAATTACCGATAATACGGGACTGCGAGCCGCGTTTGACATCATCGAGATACTGGGTGGCGCGAAGCGGTATCTTGAATCAGCCGGGAAGATGACGCCATCGCAGTTTGTGATCATCGCCGTCAATGCGTCCACGGACCCAGTTTTCGATATGGACGAGACTAATCGAGTCCCATCCATCCCAACGTCCATAAATGCAGTGAGCGGGGTCCAACTCCACCGGTATAACACGGCAACCATTGAACTTCTTCAGAACAGCATGAAAACCTGGTCAGAAGATGTGTCCTCCTCCAGCAAGTCAGTAAAGCCATACTTCATAGAGGTCAGTTTCGAGGATATCAAAGCGCGCGAATTGAAACTTTTTCTCAATAAAATTCCGACGTCTTTTTCTCTTTCCGATGAGCAAGTCGACACGCTGATTAGAAGTGGCCGCGAATTGCTGCGGAATAACCCGGTATTTCAACAACTGTTATTGGATTTGCAGGAATGAATTCCGCGCCTCTTAACAATTAGAATGACTCATGAAAACGAAACTGCGTTACCGCAGCAATAGCTTATTGGTCTCTGGCGCAGTTTAAGCCGAACCAGCCGCCGTGATTCAAGAAGGAGGGATATTTCGATAATTGTTTTAGATTTATTCTGAGTATATTTTGGGCTGTCTCGGTAACGGTCAGTGATTACAGCGAGGTCCTCCGGCTAGCTCAATCTCCTGATATTGGGCAATACAATTGCCGAGATCAGGCAGGGAATCCACCTATGGCGCTGTGCAAATTTCTTGGGGCACCTCTCAGGGTGGCCCGGACTTCAGCTTCGTAACCGTTGAAGCGACGGGTTTATTGACTGCTGCGATTGCCCAGGACGGCGTGTCCCTGAGTGTTAATAGTCCCTGCACTGACGCGGATGTGAAATCCACCGACTGGCTCGAGGCAAGAAACTCGAGGGTGCGCAATCCTGAGCACCCTCTCGTACCAACTAACTACTTGTTGGCCTTTTTCGTTTTGGAAATCTGACGGCCTTCGCGTTCCTGGATGGGACGGTTGTTATCGAATCCATCATTGATCTCCCAGATATCGGTACGGATGGCACCGATCTGTTGGGTCGAAAGTTCGACGGGTTTCGCCAGCAGGCGCCATTCTACGTCTGCGGAACACGGTGGGGTAGTGGTCGATCCGCGGTACGCATAGGCGCTCAACTTGTTCGGTAACAAACTTCTGAGATTCACCATCGCATTTTCGGCCCCGGGCAGGCCGTCGGTGATCGGGGCGAAGTTCTCATTTTCCTCACCTTCTTCGATAGACACCGCCACCACCAAAGCATCTCCCGAATCCGACTTGTTGACGAAGTGCATTTCCAGTGCAGAACGCTCGCCATTGATTACATGTTCGGCCGTAGTATGGAAGTGAAACTGCTTGAAGAAGCAAATTTCGCCAGCTAAATCCACCGCAAATTCGCTGTCATCGGTGGCCCACTCAATGTTCGTCTCGGTAAAGTCAGGCTCGACCGACTCATAGTCGTAGCGTAGTTCCAGTCTTCCCGAGACCGGCCCACGTATAGCTCTGGGACTAAACGCGATGGGGGATTGATTGGGCCCACCGCAGTTGTTGCCTTCGATCTGTAGGTTTTCGCACGCCGTCGGACAGTTTTCGCAAGCGTAACCGGCAGGGGCGTCCTGGGCGCATAAAGAATTGGCCATGGTGAGCAGCATGCCGCTTACCATCCGCCGTACTGTCGATGACAAAATCATGGTTCCAGACATGGCCAGGATACTGTGCCGACAGAAGCGGGCAGCTGCGTCCGGGATGGCGCTTCTTGTGCTGCTCTCTCCGCACCTGGAGGCCCTCACGCTTGCGAATCAATCGGACTCGCTCCCGGCTAATACATACCCCATCCAACTTCAAGCGGTCATAGACTTTGCGGTAACCCCAGCGGGGCTGGGCTTCTGATAGCTCGATCACCTTGTCTACGACGGCCTCTGCCGGCTTTGACCACTGGAGGCGGCGCTTGGTATTGCGGTTCCGCGCCAGTAGCTGGCAGGCCTTACGCTCGCTCACCTGATAAGATAGCCAGCCGCTCACGCTTGTGCCCAAGGGCAGTCTCTCGGGCCTTACCGGCCCTCACCTTCTCCTATTGATGTCCTTCGGTATTCACCCCCGCATGCACAAGGTGAATTGACGCGAAGGGTCAAGAGAGGGTGCCCTGGGGCAGGGAGAATCTGTTGGCCTTGGCGACGTGCTCCACTGCGGGGTCAGGACTATCCAGTGGACAGGTAGTGTGTGGCATGGGCGGTCACGAATCGATTCGCTGCTGCGTCGTCCCTTTCGGCAGACAACCAGCCTGCGTTCAAAGCGGCGCCTTGATTGCGAATCTGACTGAAAGCCTGAGCGCACTGCCATTGTTCAGAGGTGCCCTGGCAATTTCGACGAGTTAGCTTGCCGGTACCTTCCGTTTCGTTTTCTTTATCTGACCTGCTATTGAATATGGCGGCGGAGAGATATCTTGACCAATATCAAACACAGAACAGATAAAGACGCACTATATGGAACGCGATCAAAAGTGCACACTCTTTGTCGCAGTATGTACATTCCGAGACTGACGTTTTTGCTCTAATCAGCTTAACCACTTCGGACCGCCAATAGGAATTCAATATTCTATGAAAAATATTTTCCGCATGTCCGCGGTTTGTCTTGCACTGCTGGCGCCGCCACTTACAAGCGCCGAATCCCCTGAGACAGAGGCCATGGCCTTGCTCCAGTCAATGTCCGATTACATCGGCGGCCTTCAGTCACTGGAGCTCGCTTTTGATAGCGATATAGAAGTCATCACGCCTCAATTGGAAAAAATACAGTTCAGCAACTCGGGTACTGCTGTGATGGTTCGACCTGACAAGTTGCGGGCACACCGCATCGGCGGCTATTCCGATGTGGAGCTGATATATGACGGCAAGACAATGGCCATCCTGGGCAATCACCTCGAGGGTTACGCCCAGGTATCTGCTCCCGGCACGATCGACGATATCATCCACGCGCTGCGCGAGGGGCATGGTGTTGCACTGCCTGGCGCCGACCTGCTGTTAACTGATTCCTATGAGTTGCTGTCCGCCGGGATAGAGGAAGCGAAATACATAGGGCGGGGTGTTGTAGGCGGCGAGGACTGCGATCACCTGGCTTTTCGCAATTTTGATACGGACTGGCAATTGTGGATCAGGGTGGGCAGTGAACCGGCACCTTGTAAAATGGTAATCACGAGCAAAACTATCAACGGCGCCCCCCAGTACACATTGCGTGTTACCGATTGGAAGCCCGGCATGACACACGATAAAGGTAGTTTCACTTTCACTGCACCATCCCAGTTTCAACGCCTGGATCACAACAGGTTGATTGAGCTGGATGAACTACCACCAGAATCAACCAAGGGAGAGCAATAATGACACCCCCCCAACTTAAAATTATCGGCGTTGCGGCTTTAACCGGGTTCCTTTTCCTTGGTAACGGTGAGATTAGCTCGAATGGTGACTTGAAGTTTACCGCCTCAGCCGATGCACGCCTGGGACGACCGGCGACTCCCGTTAGTTATGCTGGAGTGGCCAGGCGCTCTACCGTTGGTGCCGGAGCACCCGGTGCTGGCGTGACTCCGGGAGCGGGCGCCGGAGCGCCTGGCCCCGGCGTTACGCCTGGGGTTGGAGCACCGGGCGTCGGTGTCACACCCGGTGCGGGTGCCGGAGCGCCGGGCCCAGGGGTGACTCCAGGAGTTGGGGCCGGGGCACCAGGTGTGGGAGCCACACCGGGAGTAGGCGCTGGAGCACCTGGCGCAGGAGCGGCCCCGGGGAATACGGGTGGTCCGGTTAACCGGGTAGGTGTTCGCTAGACCTTGCCCCCGATAATGGGGTAGAGCCTATTACTTCAGCAGTGACAGGTGCCATCCCCCTGTAATGCGGTAGAGCTCCGATAACTGGGTAGAGCCGAGCCAAAGCGGCTTGAGTGCTGCCTAAGCTGCTGATTGTAAAGGGAGGAAAATGGGAGCTACGGGTGTGCTTGAACCACCGACCCTGGCATTATGAGTTTTGCTGGAAAATTTTAACTAATTGATTTTATTAACTTAAATCCGAGCATCTACAGCGCATTTTGCACCACAAAGCACAACGAATCACCGCGAGTCCCGCAAATCTCCCGCAGGTTCCGATGGTGCCCGGCCACGTCGTCTGTCCTTATCCAGGTGTAAACGAAACAAGGGGTTTTTAATTCCATTTTTAATGCGCAAAGTGAAATACTGGCTTCTTTGTTTCACTTTCATTCAGCAGCACACAGGTTTATGTGACCATCAGATTAGAGGAATATCGCTCTGGGGAATATAAGAAGGGCTGCCAGTACCAATTTTTTTTGCCCTCTCATATCAATGCTTCGGATGAAATCATGAACAAAATCATTTACATTGTCGGGCGTGTCGTTGTGGTCCTCGCGGTTCTGAGCTTCTTGGGGCTCCGTTGAGACCTAATGATGACGCCATACAGATTCCCAAGGAAGACTGGCGACCGGCATCATAGCCGTTCAACCAGCTGCTTGCACGGGAGACACACCACCGCAGCACAGGCGCGCCGCTCTGGCGCGTCGATATAAACTGAAAGGGAGACCAAAATGACCGTCGCACGCGTAACCGAGATTTCTGCCACCTCTTCAAAAAGCTTCGAAGATGCCGTTCAACAGGGCGTGGCACGCGCCGCCACAACGCTGCGGAACGTGAAGTCAGCTTGGGTCAAGGAGCAATCCGTGAAGATCGAGGGAGACAAGATTTCGGAGTATCAGGTCAACATGATGGTGACCTTCGTCCTCGACGATTGAGCGCGACCTCGTCGTCCTCCTCGGCTACCCGCGTCGGAGGGCTCCGCCCGTTCACCAGCGACATCGTCCACTGGACGATGTCCGGGAACCTGGCTCACCCTCGAACGCGTGATCCGTCATTCGGACGAAGCCGTCCTCGGGTCGTTGGGGCCCTTGCCTCCCTCAACCGACCTTCGCGCCCCAGAACGAGGTCTGATCGGCAGCGAAGTAGCCGTCCGCTACCCGGAAATACCCCTGTAGCTCGACGGTATCGCCCGCAGTGAGCGCCACCATGGTCTGCAGCCAGAGCGCGGTGGCTTCCGAGACATGCGCGCCGCTTATCCCGCCGAACGAGCCGCGGATTTCGGTCGTGCCGTTCAGCACGAGCCGCCCGTTCATCCGCGCCGAGGTGCTGGAAGTTCGCTCTGGGCCTGCAAATCGGTCAAAGCGCAAGGCATCAGGTCCAGCATCGAATGCGCCGCTCGAGTAGAAATCCGCAAGCGCCGGCCTCTCGAGGTTGAGGCGCGGTCGTCGCTCCACGGCTCAGCGATCGACCCGACGGACGCGCGCACATTGAAAAGCCGCCTCGACCTCTCTCTACCTCCCGCACAGCGCGTCCGAGATGCTAGCGGATTCGACGGCACCAGATTTACCTGGAGACACGACCGGCGGACAGACGATTCCCGACTCTATCTCGATCAAGCAGGAAACTCGTACTCGCGCGCTACCGCGATCCCACCCTTGGAATGTCGACGTCGACGGCGTACGTCAAAGCGTAGCCATCGGTGTCTCGAGCGGGCAACTGCTCGACTAGTACAACAGCCCCCGGAATACTTCGGAGAGTTGGGTCTCTTCAGTCGGACCGAGCGCCATCACCGAACTGCTGCCGCATAACCGGGTGAATATTCCGGTCCATCGTGAACACCTGTTCCGGTCCAACGTCGACACCCATTCCGGGTTGAACGTGAACACTTTTCGTAACTTCCGGAATGGGTGTTCACGATCCCGGAATCACTGTTCACGTTCAACCGGCATCCTTCGGTGTCTGACGTCATCTATCTTGGCCGGTTTCGCGACAATTATGATGGCCGGTTGAGTGTCGCGGTTTCCCTACTCGGTTGAACGCTCCATTCTTTTCTGTTTCCGGTAACTGTCGCCGGTAAGTTCAATAATGCTACCGTGGTGGATCAGCCGATCGATGGCGGCGACGGTCATCATCGCGTCGGGTAATATTTGGTCCCAGGCGCTGAGAGAATGCACTCCTTCAAGCCAGACGCTGTCCTTGAGCCGATTGCGTATAGTTCGTTCGCCATAAGGTAGTAACTCTGATAACTGCTTGGTTGAGAGGTGTGTATATGTGTCCATAATTCGCTCCTAGCGATCGGATGATCGGTAGAG
This sequence comes from uncultured Gammaproteobacteria bacterium, assembly GCA_963753815.1. Classification (GTDB taxonomy): domain Bacteria; phylum Pseudomonadota; class Gammaproteobacteria; order Pseudomonadales; family Halieaceae; genus CAVWDU01. The sequence continues at coordinate 193,944 of CAVWDU010000001.1, read as the reverse complement.
CCCCATGCCCTGTTGATCACCTTATGGACTTAACATTTAATGGATTGCGAATGCCTGCTGGCGGAAGGGAAACGGACAAAATCGGGTACGAATGGGTGCCATCCCCCGATAATGGGGTAGAGCCGGTAGAGCCTGATGGGGTAGAGCCCTAAGCTTCTAATTTTAAGGGAGTAAAATGGTAGCTACGGGTGGACTTGAACCACCGACCCCAGCATTATGAATGCTGTGCTCTAACCAGCTGAGCTACGTAGCCACTGTCAAGGCCCGGGACGGCCGTCCCGGAGAGGGGCGCATTTTCCGGAATTTGCGAGGGCAAGTCAAGACGGTGGTGTGGAGCCGGGTCGAGGGGCATTTCAGCCCGACTCCAGGCCGGCATGGCGCCTGCCACCGATGTGTTTCCGGCACGTTAACTTGAACGTCGAAACCCACTAGAATGGCGTCCGTTTTTATTGGCCGCCATGGATCGTCTCTCGCGGCCGCTACCCGGGTAAATCGACATGTCTACAACTTCAGATCGCTGGCAGGCCCGGTTCGAGCGCCTGCGCAGCAACAAGGCTTTCGAGCTGCTGGTCATCGGGATCATCGTGTTTTCGGCGCTCGTGATCGGCGTGAAGACCTACCCGCTGCCGACGTTTGCGATGCACATCATTACCGTGCTGGACTGGGCTATCACCTTCTTCTTCCTGGCGGAGATCGCCGTGCGCTTCCTCGGCGAGCCGGACAAGCGGCGGTTCTTCCACAATGGCTGGAATGTGTTCGATACCCTGATCGTCACCGTCAGCCTGATCCCCATCGAGGATTCCGAGCTGGCCCTCATCGGTCGCCTGGTACGGATATTCCGGGTACTGCGTATGGTTTCGATCATTCCCGAGCTGCGCCTGTTGCTGAACTCGTTGCTCAAGGCGCTGCCGCAGCTGGGCTATGTACTGCTGATGATGTTCATCATTTTTTATATCTACGCGGCTATCGGCGCGACGTTCTTCGCGTCGGTCAACCCGGAGCTGTGGGGGGATATCGCCATCAGCATGCTGACCCTGTTCCGGGTCATGACCTTCGAGGACTGGACTGACGTCATGTACGAGACCATGGCCGTCTACCCGCTGAGCTGGGTGTTCTACCTGAGCTTTATCTTCCTCTCGGCCTTCGCGTTCCTCAATATGATCATCGGCATCGTGGTGAGTGTGATGGAGGAGGAACACCAGGAAACCGCCCGTCTCGCGGCGCGCGCCGCGGGCGAGCCCACCCTCAAGGACCTGCAGCAGCAGATGCTCGAACTCAGGACCTTACTCGACCGGCGGCTTCCGGAACAGTGAAAGGGTTGGGACGCTAGACGTTGAACCGGAAGTGGATGATATCGCCGTCCTGAACGACGTAATCCTTGCCCTCCAGCCGCCAGCGCCCGGCGTCCTTGGCACCCTGTTCGCCGTTGTGGGCGATGAAGTCGTCGTAGCCCACCACCTCGGCACGGATGAAGCCCTTCTGGAAGTCGGTGTGGATCACGCCGGCGGCCTCGGGGGCTGTCGCGCCCACTTTAACGGTCCAGGCCCGCACTTCCTTGGGGCCGGCGGTGAAATAGGTTTGCAGGTCCAGCAGCTCGTACCCGGCCCGGATCACCCGGTCCAGCCCGGGTTCTTCCATACCCAGGTCGCGGAGGAACTCCAGCCGTTCCTCGTCTTCCAGTTCGACGATCTCGGATTCGAGCTTGTTGCAGATTACCACCATGCTGGCGCCTTCCTCGTCGGCGATAGCATGCACGGTTTCGAGGTGCGGATTGTCGGTAAAGCCGTCCTCGTCGACGTTGGCGATGTACATCGTGGGCTTGCCCGTAAGCAGGAACAGGGGTTTCACCAGCGCCTGCTCTGCGGGATCGAGTGTCAGCGAGCGCACCGGCCGTGCCTCGTTGAGGTGCGGCAGCAGCTTGTTTTCCAGCAACGCTTTCAGCGCGATGGCCTCCTTGTCGCCGCCCTTGGCCGTGCGGATCACCTTTTGCAGCTGTTTCTCGCAGCTTTCCAGGTCGGCCAGCGCCAGCTCGGTATTGATGGTTTCGATATCGGCGCGGGGATCGATCCGGTTGGCCACGTGGATCACGTTGTCATCCTCGAAGCAACGCACCACGTGGGCGATGGCATCGGTTTCCCGTATGTTTGCCAGGAACTGGTTGCCCAGGCCCTCGCCCTTTGAGGCGCCCGCGACCAGGCCGGCGATGTCCACAAACTCCATTGTGGTGGCGATTTCCTTCTCCGGCCTGACGATGGCCGCGATACGGGCCTGCCGTGGATCCGGCACGGGCACCACCCCCGCATTGGGTTCGATGGTGCAGAAGGGGAAGTTCTCGGCGTCAATGCCGGCCCGGGTAAGAGCGTTGAACAGTGTCGACTTGCCCACGTTGGGCAGTCCGACGATGCCACATTTGAATCCCATAGCTGTGTCGTCCCGTAGGTGCTGAAAGTGGGGCAGATATATGCGCCCCCCGGATCTACTCCGCGCTGAAGCTGTGTAACCGGGTCATGGCCTTGACCTCGTCGCCCGCAAGCAGAAGGGGCAGCGCCTCGACGGCCTCGGCAATCGCCGCGTCGATGCGGTCCCGGTCGGCCTGCGAGGGCCTGCCCAGCACGTAGCCGGTGACCCGGTCGGCGCTGCCGGGGTGCCCGATTCCGATCCGCAGTCGCTGAAAATCCCGCGAATTCCCAAGTGCCGGGATGATATCCCGCAGCCCGTTGTGGCCTCCGTGGCCGCCGCCGCGCTTGAAACGGGCCTGGCCGGGCTGGATATCCAGTTCATCGTGGGCCACCAGAATCTGCTCCGGCGGAATCTTGTAGAAAGACGCCATTGCCGCAAGGGCCTGGCCGCTGCGATTCATAAAGGTGGTGGGGATCAGCAGGCGCAGGTCGTGGCCCGCAAACCGGATGCGGCCTGTCAGGCCGGCGAATTTGCTCTCCGCCTGCAGGGTGACCGAGCCCGCCCGGGCCAGTGCCTCGACAAAATCGGCACCCGCGTTGTGGCGGGTGCCCCGGTATTCGCTACCGGGGTTGCCCAGCCCCACTATGAGGGTGATCGCTGTACTCAAGGGTGAACCAACCGACGAGCGAGGCGTTAGTCCTCGCTGTCGTCGTCGGCTTCTTCAGCTTCCCCGGCTTCCTCGGCCGCAGGCGCTGCTTCGTCCTCGTCCTCGGCCGTACCCTTCGGTGCGATGACCGAGGCTACTGCGAGGTCGTGGTCTTCACCCAGGGCGAGCGCTACCGAGGTCACGCCTTCCGGTAATGTGATGTCCGAGAGGTGAATGATGTCACCCGTGCGCAGGCCGATCATGTCGACCTCGATGTACTCGGGGATGTCACCCGGCAGGCACTGGACTTCAATGTCGGTCACCTGGTGCTGGATCATGCCGCCTTCCATCTTCACGCCGTGGCAGGCCGCCTCGTTCAGGAAGTGGATGGGCACGTGCACCTTGATCGCCACGGCATCGTCGATGCGCAGAAAATCGGCATGCATGACCGAGGTGCGCGCCGGGTGGCGTTGCAGGTCCTTGAGGATGGCTTTCTCCGGCGTGCCGGCGATGTTGATGCTGAGCACGTGCGAGTAGAATGCCTCGTTCTCCAGCGACTTCTCCAGGTCCTTGCGCACCAGGGTCAGGGGCTGTGCATCCTTGCTGCCACCGTAAATGATGGCGGGTATGAGGTCTGCGGAACGACGCAGGCGGCGGCTCGCACCTTTCCCCAGGTCGTTACGCACTTCTGCGTGCAATTCAAATTGGTCCGACATGGTCGTGACTCCCTTGATAGTACACTGCCGTTCCTGCGACCGGGCGGGCAGTGGGTTGATGTAACGCCGTTCTACTTGAACAGCGCGCTGATAGATTCTTCGTTGGCGACCCGGCGCATCGACTCCGCAAGCAGATCAGCGGTGGTCAACTGACGGATCTTGGCAATGGTTTTCGCCTCATCACTCAACGGAATGGTGTCGGTCACCACCAGTTCGTCCAGCTGTGAGTTGCGCAGGTTGTCCAGTGCGCCACCGGACAGCACTGCGTGGGTACAGTAGGCAACAACCTTGGCGGCACCGTGCTGTTTCAGCGCATCGGCGGCCTTGCACAGGGTGCCGGCGGTGTCGACCATGTCGTCAACGACCAGGCAGGTGCGGTTGTCTACGTCGCCTATCACGTTCATCACCTGCGCCTCGTTGGCCTGCGGGCGGCGCTTGTCGATGATCGCCAGGTCGGCCTCGTCCAGCTGCTTGGCGATGGCGCGGGCACGAACCACTCCGCCGATGTCCGGCGAGACCACGATCAGGTTGTCGTAGTTGCAGGCGACAATGTCGTCATTCAGGATGGGCGAGCCGTACACATTGTCCACCGGGCACCTGAAGAAGCCCTGGATCTGCTCTGCGTGCAGGTCCATGGTCAGTACGCGGTCGACACCCACCGACACCATCATATCCGCGACCACCTTGGCCGTGATCGGCACCCGCGCAGAGCGCACCCGCCGGTCCTGCCGGGCGTAGCCGAAGTAGGGCACCACCGCGGTGATCCGGGAGGCCGACGCCCGGCGCAGTGCGTCGATCATGACGACCAGTTCCATCAGGTTGTCGTTGGTGGGGGCGCAGGTGGACTGGAGCACGAATACGTCCTTACCGCGGACGTTTTCGTTGAGCTCCACCGCGATTTCGCCGTCGCTGAACTTGCCGACGTCGGCCTTCCCCAGGGACATGTACAGGCGACTGGCGACTTTCTGCGCCAGCTCCGGGTTGGCGTTGCCGCTGAACACCATCATTTTTGATGACACTGGGAATTACCTTTATGCTGGCCGGGTCAGGTCGTAAACCGTTTTGGGGTAGTTGCCCCGGGTTGCGATCCGGTTCGCCGCCGCGGGTTTGATTTCGCGATGGGCAGCGCCTCAATGCATGCGCTCCCGAATCCGAAAATGGCTGGGGTGGCAGGATTCGAACCTGCGAATGCCGGGATCAAAACCCGGTGCCTTGCCACTTGGCGACACCCCAATAGTCTTTCTGCTCAGCTCAAGGCCCACCTGCCCGGCCGGAGGCTTTTTGCCCGGCTCAGGTCTGTCTGCCCGGCTCGAGGCCGTCTTCCTGGCTCAGAGCTGTTCTGCCCGGCTCAAGGCTGTTCCGCTCGGCTCAAGGCTGTTCGCCCGGCTCAAGGCTGTCCGCCCGGCTCAAGGCTGTTCGCCCGGCTCAAGGCTGTCCGCTCAGCCCAGCGCGTCGATTACCGGGGAGCGATTCACGCCGCGGGCGACGAAACCGCGCCATGCTGCAGGCAATTGCTTGCGGACGCCCTGCGCCGCCAGCTCGGAGTCGAAGGCGGCGTAGAGGCAGCCGCCTGTGCCGGTAAGCCTGGCGTCCCCGAAATTATCGAGCCAATTCAACGCCTTATCGATCTCTGGATAAAGGCGGCGCACGATCGGCTGACAGTCGTTTCGGGAGCCCCCCTCCAAAAAGGCCGCTATTTTGATTGGCGCAGTGTCCCGTGTCAATTCTGAATGGGAAAATATTTCGGCTGTCGAGACCGCGCAGCCGGTGTCCACCACCAGGTACCAGCGCTCCGGCAGCACCAGCGGCGCCAGGTGTTCGCCGATACCCTCCGCCCACGCGCTGTGCCCGGCGACGAAGACCGGCACGTCCGCGCCCAGCCGGGCGCCGATGCGTTGCAGCTCGGCATTGGCGAGTTCGAGCCGCCACAGACGATCCAGGGCCAACAACGTGGTGGCGGCATCGGAACTGCCGCCGCCCAGGCCGCCACCCATGGGAATGCGTTTGCGGGCGCGGATGTGCACGCCACGGCCAGGGCCGGGCAGGGCCCGGGCGGCGCGCAGGATCAGGTTGTCCGCCGAAGGTATGGATGCCCCGTCGACGTCCAGCGTTACCGCGCCGCTGTCGTTGGCCTCGAAGGAGAGGGTGTCACCCCAGTCGAGCAACTGGAACACGGTTTGCAGCTCGTGATAACCGTCGTCCCGGCGCCCCGTGATGTGCAGAAACAGGTTCAGTTTGGCCGGAGCGGGCAGCGTCAGGCTCATGGGTCTGTTGGCCTGTCCGTCGGACTGAAATAGCCCGAGTCAGCCCGTCCGGACCCCAGTGCTACCCAGTCACGGATCAGTACGCGCGCCCGTGTGCTGCCGTTGGCAATCAGCAGGCGGGTGGGCAGGGTCAGGTCGCCGAATTGGCGGTACTCTTCATACTCGACCCGCCAGCCGCCCTGGGTAAAGGCGCGGGCGCGGTTGTCCTCCAGTTGCATGTCGAAGGGGGTGGTCATATGCGGCGCGGGCAGGCCCTTCAGCCAGTAGGGGAGGGCGTCAAGCGGGAGGTCCCAGCCTGTGCTGCGGATCATGGCATCGGGGGTGGAGACGTCCAATCGCTGTGTCTTGCCGCTGCCGTCGCGTACCTCCAGGGTGCGCCCGTCGCTGTGCACGGTGGTGGTGTTCAGGCCCACCGGGCCGCTCAGGCGCAGATGGGTTTCGTTGTCCCGCTGCTCCCACAGCAGACTGGCGGATTCCGATCGTTCGGCAGTGCGCAGTGCAAGTTTTCCCGCGGCCTGCCAGTGATCCAGGCGGTTGATGGTATCGACGTGCTGGCGCCAGCCCGGGCCTGCTCCTGGCAGGTCTCCCCGGGTGGCACATCCGGCCAGTGCCAGGGTCGCCACCAGGGCGGCGATGCCTTTCCAACGTCCACGGTGAGTGTTTCCGGTGCTTGTGGAGATTGAGAGCCGCGCCCGGGTGGGCAGCCTCGCCGCCACGGCCGGGACCTGCGAACTATTGTGCTGCTGCACTAGCGGCTGTTCACACTAACTGGCGATGACCGACTCGCGGGCACGCAGGCGGCGGATCGTGGTTACCAGTACCTCGTGATCCGGGGCTTCCTCGAGGGCTGCCTCCCAGATTGCCACGGCGCCGCCGGTATCACCGCTGACCCACAGGACTTCCCCGAGGTGGGCTGCCACTTCGGGGTCCGGGAATGCTGCGTAGGCGCGTTCCAGGTAGCCAATGGCCTCCTCGTACTCTCCCCTGCGATACAAAACCCAGCCCATGCTGTCGAGAATGGCGGGCTCATCCGGTTCCAGCGCGAGGGCGCGGCTGATGAGCTCGTGGGCCTCGTCGAATCGCTGGGTGCGGTCTGCCAGCGTGTAACCCAGTGCGTTCAGCGCCGTGGCATTCTTGGGGTCGCTGGCAATAATGGCCCTCAGGTCGCGCTCCATCAGGGCGAGGTTATCCAGTTGCTCGCCGATCATTGCGCGGGCGTAGCGCAGGGACGCGGACTCCGGGTAGGCCTCCAGGCCGCGGCTGAGCGCGACAACGGCACCTTCGAGGTTGCCGGACCGGCTCAGCAGATCGGCCTCGATGCCAAACAGGCGCTCGCTGCGCTCCGGGTAGCGGGTGCGCATCTGGTCGAAGTAGGCGGCGAACTTCTGTGGCTCGTTCCCGTCGATGTACAGCTGACCCACGCGCGCATTGGCACTGAAGAACTCGCGGCCATCGGTGACTTTCATGTAGTTGTAGATTGCGCTCTGCACCTCGCCCTCATCCTCGGCAATCTGGCCGAGGTAGTAATAGACCGTGCCCTCCTGCTGCTGGTGCTGCAGCATCTGCCGAAGATAGGACTTGGCGGCGAGGTTGTCGCCGATCTCGCGATTGATCAGTGCCAGCGGCAACAGCAGCTGACCGTCCCCGGGCGAGCTGGCGGCCAGTATCTCAAACTGTTTGCGGGCCTTCTCCATGTCGTCGCGGGTAAGCATGCGCGCATACTGCAACCGCAGCTGTTCGTTGTCCGGCTGTTCCTCGAGCAGGGTCTCCACCCGGCGCAGAGGTTTGCGGGCCCCGGTTTCCTGGAGCAGCTTTGCCTCCAGCAACACCGCCCCGATCTTGTCCGGCTCGACCTCGAACAGCTCCTCCAGCTTCTCCAGCGCGCGGTCCGCCTGGCCCAGTTCATCGAGCAACAGCGCCTGGGTGAGAAGCAATTCGGTGTCTTCCGGGAACTCCAGCGCCAGCGCGTTGACGCTGGCCGTCAGCTGAGATTGCTGCTGCGGACTGAGCTGCGAGAAGCCGTTGATCAGCACCGGAAAGTTGGCTTCGCCGCCGTTGCGGGCCACAGCGCCGAGGTGGTCTGCGGCGGCCACGCTGTCGCCGCGTCGCGCCAGCAGCAGGGCGAGGGTTGCATTAGCCTCAACGCTGTCGGGTTCCAGCTCTGTCCACAGGCTCACGGCCTGAAGCGCTTCCGGTTCCCGTTGCAGAAACTGAGCCAGGTGGGTCGTGTGAGCGCTGACCCCGGGGTCGCGCAGGACGGGAGCGAGCTCCAGGTAGCGATCCAGGGCCTCGTCATAGCTGCGGCGTCGCAGCGCGAACTCGGCCACCAGCAGGGAGTAGACGCTCTCCGGTGGAATCGGTCGCTCCACCGGTGGCGGGGGCGGCGGCGCGGATTCAGGGCCAGGCAATCCAGCGGCCTGCTCGTCGGGCGATGTCTCAGCCACCTGCTCACCCTGGTTGGCACAGGCTGCGAGCAGGAGAGTCAGGATCAGGCAGGCGAAACGGGTCATCTAAAGCTGGGGTCCGGCGCAAAGTAACGTGTAATGATGACACATTAGGCGGGCGAAACCCAATATGACAGGCCCGCTGTCAGTCGCCGATGTGGGCGACCGCGCGAGCGGTCACCCGGCCGGCGTTGGCGCCCGCGCACGGCGGTGGGTCCGATGGCTAAGCGGTTAAAATTGTGAGGGTTTTGGCAAACATGGTATTGTGACACCCGCGCCGCTAAAGTCGCCTCGAGGGGCGCCCCGCAAGCCGACCAAGGAGCAGCTAGCGCCCCATGAACCTGATCGCACTCGGCATCAACCACAATTCCGCCGCGGTGGAGGTGCGGGAACGCGTCGCATTCGCACCCGAACAGGCCACCGAGGCGCTTGCCGATGCCTGTTCCGTCGCCCAACTCGAAGAGCTGGTGATCCTCTCGACCTGCAATCGCACCGAGATTTATGCCGTCGGCCCGGCGCGTGAGCCGTTAGACCAGAAAGCGTTGCAGCTCATCGATTGGATGGCGAACTACCATCATCTCTCCGCGGGCGAGCTGCGCCAGAGCGCTTACCACTACGAGGGCGAGGCAGCGTTTCAGCACCTGGTCCAGGTAGCCGCCGGGCTGGATTCGATGGTGCTGGGAGAACCACAGATTTTTGGCCAGATGAAATCCGCCTACGCGGTGGCCAGGGACGCGGGCACGGTGGGCAGCGATCTGGGTCGCGTCTTCCCACGGGCGTTCAGTATCGCCAAGCGGGTGCGTACCGACACCGCTATCGGTGAAAACCCCGTATCGGTCGCCTACGCCGCGGTCGATCTTGCGGGACACATCTTCACCGACCTGCGTAACTGCGGTGCGTTGCTGGTTGGTGCCGGCGAGACCATAGAACTGGTTACCCGCCACCTCATCGACGCGGGGGTGAAACGGATCGTGATCGCCAATCGTACCCTGGGGCGTGCTCGCGAGCTGGCGCAGAAGTTTTCTGCCGAGGCAGTGCTGCTGGCGGAAATTCCCCAGGCACTGCTCGACGCCGACATCGTCATCACCTCGACCGCCAGCCAGCTGCCCATTCTCGGCAAGGGCGCGGTGGAACAGGCGATCAAAGCGCGCAAGCACCGGCCGATGCTGATGGTCGATATCGCAGTTCCCAGAGACATCGAATCGCAGGTGGGTGATCTTCGCGACGTCTATCTCTACAGCGTGGACGACCTGCGGGAAATTGTCGACGAAAACCTCCGCAACCGGCAGAGCGAGGCCCGCAAGGCGGACACCATCATCGCCGAGGGCGTGACCCAGTGCATGGAGGAAGTGCGCAGCCTGGCCGCGGTCGATACAGTCAAGGAGTATCGCTCCATGGCCGAGCGCCTGCGCGACCAGGAGTTGCAGCGGGCGCTGCGGTCTCTGGCGCGTGGCGACGACCCCAAGCAGGTGCTGACCCAGGTCGCCCGGGGTATCACCAACAAGCTGATTCACGCGCCCACTGCTGGCCTCAAGCGCGCCAGCGCCGAGGGTCGGGAGGACCAGCTCAACAGCGCCCGCAAACTGCTGGGCCTGCCGCCTGCGGGTCAGCCGCGCACCCCCCCGGTCGCTCCCGCCGCTCCGCGCGAGAGCAACGAGGGCCAGGGCGGGGCCGCCGCGTCCGGTGAAGGTGTGCGCCCCACCCTGCAATGAAGGCCTCACTGCTCGCTAAACTGGATGCCCTCAGCGACCGCCACGAGGAGGTGTCGGCGCTCTTGGGTGATGCTGAAACCATCGCCGACCAGGACCGTTTTCGCGACCTGTCGCGGGAATTTGCCGAGCTCGAGTCCGTGGTCACCTGTTACGCACAATACCTGCGGGTTCAGGGCGACCTCGACGAGGCCCGCGGGATGCTGGACGACAGCGACCCGGATTTGCGGGGGATGGCGAAGGAGGAGTTGGAAAGCGGAGGCGAACGCCTTGCAGAGCTGGAGACAGAGCTGCAAAAACTCCTGCTGCCGCGCGATCCACGTGATGGGCACAATGTCTTTCTGGAAATTCGAGCCGGCACCGGGGGTGACGAGGCGGCGATTTTCTCCGGCGACCTGTTCCGCATGTACACCCGCTACGCCGAGGGCCAGGGCTGGCGGATCGAGGTGCTGTCGGAACGCCCCGGCGAGCACGGTGGTTACAAGGAAATCATATCCCGGGTTGAAGGGCGAGACGTCTACGCGCGCCTCAAGTTTGAGTCCGGCGCCCACCGCGTGCAGCGCGTGCCGGAGACCGAATCACAGGGGCGTATCCACACGTCGGCCTGTACCGTTGCGGTCATGCCTGAGCCCGAGGCGGTGGACGCAATAGAGATCAACAAGGGCGACCTGCGGGTCGATACCTATCGCGCGTCCGGGGCCGGCGGCCAGCACGTCAATAAAACCGACTCGGCGGTCCGCCTGACGCACCTGCCTACCGGCATCGTGGTGGAATGCCAGGACGAGCGTTCGCAGCACAAGAACCGGGCCCGCGCGATGTCTCTGCTGCAGGCCCGCCTGATGAGTGCGGCCGAGGACCAGCAGGCCGAGGCTCAGGCCGCGGAGCGCCGCAACCTGGTCGGCACCGGCGATCGTTCCGACCGCATCCGCACCTATAACTTTCCCCAGGGGCGGCTGACGGACCACCGCATCAACCTGACCCTGTACAAGCTGGCGGAGGTTATGGGGGGAGACCTGGAGGCGGTGATCGACCCGCTGCGGCGGGAATACCAGGCTGACCAGCTGGCTGCGCTGGCCGAGGACTGATGGCCACGGTGCGTGAACTGCTGCGAGCGGCGCCGGCGGCGGTCGCCCGGCGGGACGCGGAAGTCCTGCTCTGCCATTGCCTCGGCAAACCGCGTACCTGGCTCTTCGGGTGGCCCGAGGCCGGGGTCGACCCGGCCGCCGAGAACCGCTTTCGAGAGCTGCTGCTCGCCAGGGCGCGGGGCGAACCGGTTGCCTACCTCACCGGCGAGCGCGAGTTCTGGTCGCTGGCCCTGGCGGTGGACCCGGCCACGCTGATACCGCGCCCCGATACCGAGATCCTGGTCGAGTGGGCCCTGCAGTGTCCGCTGCCGCCGAATTCGACGGTCCTCGACCTGGGTACCGGCAGCGGTGCGATTGCGCTGGCGCTGGCCGCCGAGCGCGCAGGCTGGTCAGTCACCGCCGTGGACAACAGCGCGGCAGCGCTGGGCGTCGCGCAGGCCAATGCCGATCGACTGGGCCTTGGCGTGCAGTTCCTGCTCTCGGACTGGTTCCGCGCCGTGCGCGGCAGACGGTACCATCTGCTGGTCGCCAATCCCCCTTACATCGCGCCCGACGATCCTCACCTGCGCCGGGGCGACGTGCGCTATGAACCGCCCGGGGCGCTGGTCGCCGATGATGCGGGGCTTGCCGATCTTGCCCGGATCGCCGGTGACGCCCCTGCGCACCTGCACCCGCGGGGCTGGCTGCTGCTGGAGCACGGCTACCAGCAGGGTGAAGCCGTGCGCAGACTGCTGCACAACGCCGGTTTCGAGCAGGTCCGGACCCGCGCTGACCTGGCCGGCCGAGAGCGCGTGACCGGAGGCTGCGCCGGTGCTTGACGACGCCCGCCTGGAGCGCTTCGGCCGGCAGATCCTGGTGCGCGATTTCGACATTGCCGGGCAGGAACGACTGTTGTCGTCGACGGTGTTGGTGGCGGGGCTGGGCGGCCTGGGCAGCCCGGTTGCCCTCTACCTGGCGGCCGCCGGTGTCGGCCGTCTGGTGCTGGCGGATGGCGATACCGTCTCGCTGTCCAACCTGCAGCGGCAGGTGGTGCATCGCGAGGCCGATCTTGGCGTTAACAAGGCGCGTTCGGCTGCGTTGGCTGTCGCCGCGCTCAACCCCGGTTGCGCCTGCCAGGTCATCGAGGAATACCTGGCGGCCGACTCGCTCAGCGCGCTGGTCGCAACGGTTGACCTGGTGGTCGACGCGACCGACAACTACCCGGCCCGTTTTGATCTGAACCGCGCCTGTATTGCCGCCGGGGTGCCACTGGTTTTCGGCGCGGCGGTGCGGGCCGAGGGGCAGGTCGCGGTGTTCGATCCCCTGCGCGGTGGTCCCTGTTACCGCTGCCTGTACCCGCGCGAGACCGATGCAGCCGGCCCGGGTTGCAGTGAAAGCGGTGTGCTGGCGCCGGTCGTCGGCGTGCTGGGATCACTGCAGGCGATGGAGGCCGTGAAGCGGCTCAGTGGCTACGGGGAGTCGCTTGTCGGCAGGGTTCTCCTGCTGGACCTGCGCAACATGCACGTATCACAGCTGGACGTGCCGGTGCGAGGGGACTGCCCCGATTGCAGCCACCTGCGCTGAACCGGCGTTGTCGATCGCGGTTCAGCCGCTCGCCGCTGCGGAGCCCTTGTCGCTGGTGGCTGCACCCGGCATCGGTTGGCGCAGGACGACGACCAGCCGCCAGACGATCAGCACCGCCGACACGAAAATGCCCACTATCATCGCTCGCCAGAAGCCCATCGTGCCCGCCGTGGGCGTGTCGGCGGCAACCAGGCCCAGCCAGTAACCCAGCGGCAGGGTGAGCAGCCAGTAGGCGAGGCACATGACCAGGAATGGAAAGCGGGTCTCCTTGAATGCTCGCAGGCTGAAGGAGGCCGCCACCTGCACGGCGTCGAGGAGAATGAACAGGGCGGCCAGCCGAATGAGAGAGACCGCGATGAGGTGGATGGCAGCGTCATCAGTGTACAGTTGGATGATGGGCTCCGGGGCCGCCAGCAGGGCTGCCATACATACCAGTCCAACGGCCAGCGAGGCCAGGCTGCCGCAACGGATGGAGAGGCTGACCCCCGGTCGGTCACCGGCGCCGATGGCATGCCCGATGCGCGTCGCCATGGCCGAGCCGATGCTGATCAGCGGCATGTAGATCACGTCCCAGACGTTGAAGGCGATCTGGTGTGCGGCCATGGCGGTGTTGCCCATGGTGGCGATCATCAGGGCGATCAGCGAGAACACGGCCACTTCCAGGAAAAATGTGGCGCCGATAGGCAGTCCGATCCGGGCAATGGCCAGGATGATCGCGGGGCGCGGTGCCGTGAACCGCGCCGGGGGCAGGTAAGCCGTGAGCGCCCTGGCGCGCCGGATGTACACGCTGATGAGTATCGGTGCGAGCCACATGGATATGGCGGTGGCCCAGCCGCAGCCGGCGGCGCCCAGTTCCGGTGCTCCGAGACGGCCGTAGATGAGGGCGTAGTTGAGGGGAATATTGGCGCAGAAGCCCAGCACCGACGCAATGGCGAAGGGGCCGAGAATGCCGATACCCTGGGTGTGGCAGCGCAGCGCCTGGAACAGCGCGGCCGCCGGCATGCCGACGGCGACGGCCTGGAGATACGCGAGGCTCTTGTCCTGGGTTGCCGGGTCCAGACTCAACCGACCCAGCAGCGGGTCGCTGAAGTAGCACAACGGCGCAGCGACCAGGCCGATAAGCAGCGCCAGCCAGAGGGACTGGGGGAGAGAGTCGCGAATCGCCTGCAGGCGACCGGCGCCGAAATCCTGGGCCACGATGGCTGTTGCGCCAAGCATCACGCCCACGAAAAACAGGTACATGGGCAGCCAGATGTTGTAACCGATGGCAATCGCGGCGAGATCTTCGGCGCTGTAGTGGCCGGCCATGATGGTGTCGACCACGCCCGTTCCCATCAGTGCCAGCTGCGCCACCAACATCGGCCAGGCAATCGCCACCAGCGCTCGCGACTCGCCGGCCAGTGAGCGGCGGTTGGCAGCCGGCTCCGCGCCACGCGGTGCCGCTGCGGTGCCGTGTTGATCGGCCTGCACGGTGCCCTCTCGATCCGCTGACGGGCGGCCAGTGTGCCGCGCCCCGGGGTGTGGCGGAAACCTTTCCGCTGCTCCTGTTGTCACAGGTGTACGCAAGCATACAGGGAGTTGGCCAATGAATGTACTCGCCCGCCGGTATTACGGCATTCACGATGCCGTATTCGGCGCTCTGCGGTACCTCGACGGGCTGGCTCCCCTGGCCATGCGACTCTACCTCGCCTACCCGTTCTGGTATGCCGGACGGCAGAAGCTGTCGTCGATGGACAACACGATCGCCTGGTTCGGCAATGCCGAATGGGGCCTCGGGCTGCCCTTTCCCTCCCTGCTCGCCCACCTGACAGCCTATACCGAATTCATCGGTGCCTGGCTGTTGTTGATCGGCCTGGCCACCCGCTGGATTACGCTCCCGCTGATGATGGTCGTGCTGGTAGCGATTTTTGCCGTGCACTGGGACAATGGCTGGTTTGCCATCGCCCAGTCCGCCGCCGAGCCCGAGGTGGCCGTGCGCCTCGATGCCGCCAGGGAACTGCTCGCCGATCACGGTAATTACGACTGGCTTACCGGCAGGGGGAGCTTCGTGATACTTCAGAACGGGATCGAGTTCGCCGTGACTTACTTCATCATGTTGCTGGCGCTGCTGTTTTCTGGCGGCGGGCGCTTCGTCAGCGTGGACTATTTTCTCTCCCTGTTGTTTCCCCGTAAGTCATGACCCCGCCCACCTGATTGCGGGCACGGATTGACGCGCGGCGGCGCCACCCGCACAGCGACGGCAATAAGTGCTAAACTACCGCGCTTTTTTAGCCGAGAGGAGAACCGGCGGTTTGATCAAGAGTTCAGTCAACAGTGCAGGTGCCGCCCATTCCGGTGAGCAGTCAGCGGGCGAAGCCGCCCCGGAAAGCCGTTCGGCGCCGGGGAGTGGTGGCCCGGAGCAATCCCAGACGCAGGTCAAGGGAAAACCCAGGGGCGGGCGGCGCCGGCGTCGCCGCGGCGCCGAGAAGTCGACGGAACCTGCCTGGAGCATCGATGATTTCGAGGTGCCGGCAAAGGAGGGGGAGACTCGGTTCCACGACCTGGGCCTGCGCGATGAGATCATGCGCGGCGTCGACAAGCTTGGGTTTCAGTACTGCTCTCCGATTCAGGCCTCGATCCTGCCGCATACCCTGCAGGGTCACGACGCCATCGGCAAGGCCCAGACCGGTACCGGCAAGACCGCCGCGTTCCTGATTACCGCGTTCAACGACATGCTCTGCAATCCGCTGGAGGGCGAGCGCTTTGCCGGTGAACCCCGGGCGCTGGTGATCGCGCCGACCCGGGAACTGGTCATGCAGATTGCGTCTGACGCCGAGGAATTGGGCCGCTACACCGGGCTCAAAACCGCCACCCTCATCGGCGGCATGGATTACCAGAAACAGCTGAATCGCCTGCAGAACGATATCGTCGACCTGGTTGTCGCCACGCCGGGACGGCTGCTGGATTTCATGGGCCGGCGCGACCTCTACCTCGACCAGGTGGAGATACTGGTGCTTGACGAGGCCGACCGGATGCTGGATATGGGTTTTATCCCCCAGGTCAAGCGAATCGTCCGCGCTACCCCACGCAAGGAAAACCGGCAGACGCTGCTGTTCTCAGCGACCTTCACGCAGGACATCATCAATCTCTCGCAGCAGTGGACGTACGAGCCGATCACGGTCGAGATCGAGCCCGAGCATGTCGCTACCGATTCGGTGGACCAGAAGGTCTACCTGGTCAGCAGCGGGGAGCGCTATCGGGTGCTCAACAACCTGATCCGCAGTGAGGGCGCCACCAGTATCATCGTGTTCGCCAATCGCCGCGACCAGGTGCGCCGGCTGCACGAGCGCCTGCGCAAATCCGGGGTATCCTGTGGCCTGCTATCGGGGGAGATTCCCCAGGCGAAGCGCACCCGCACGCTCGAGCAGTTCAAAAGCGGGGCGATCAAGGTGCTGGTCGCCACCGACGTGGCAGGCCGGGGCATTCACGTGGAGGGAGTCAGCCACGTGGTCAATTACAACCTGCCGGAGGACCCCGAAGATTACGTGCACCGGATCGGCCGCACCGGTCGAGCCGGCGCAACCGGTGTGTCTGTCAGTTTCGCCAGTGAGGATGATGCCTTCCTGTTACCGGAACTGGAAACACTGCTGGGCCAGAAGCTGGAGTGCACGCATCCCCCGCAGGAACTGCTCGGCTAGCGCAGTTCTTCGCACCACAGCAGGGTGGCGCCGACGACGGCCGCCGGCACCACGAAGAAGTTCACCACGGGAATGCTGGTGCAGAATGCCACCAGGCCACCGAACCCGAGGCTGCTCAATCGCCGTTCCCGCACGGCTTTCTTGACCTCCGCGAACCCCAGGCGATGGTTGTCCATCGGGTAGTCGATGAACTGGATGCTCATCATCCAGGCTCCGAGGAGAAACCAGAGCAGGGGTGAGAAACCGTTGATCCCGGGAATAAAGGTCAGCACCAGCACGAACAGCGCCATGGGAATGTAGTAGGCGAGTTTGAGGAGTTCGCGCACGATCGCCCGCGGCACTTCCGCCAGCGCGGCGCCGAGGCCTTCCAGCGATAGGACTTCTTGGCCGGTAATCAATTCCTCGGCTTTCTCGGCCAGCAGTGAATTGAAGGGCGAGGCGATGATCAGCGCCACCGAGGTAAACAGGTAACCGGTGGCCAGACCGACGGTCAGCCACACCAGCGGCCAGATGATCCACTCGATGAAGCCCAGCCACCCCGGGACACTGTTCAGCATCGATGCGATCAGGCCGCTGAGAAAGTTGTAGCCGAACCCGATCAGGCTGGCGAAGATGAGAATGTTGACGGCCAGTGGCACGATGACAAACAGGCGCAGGCGAGGGTGTCCGAGCATCTTTGCCCCGCGCACGAGATAGCCTGCCCCGGTCACCGCGTTACCCTTCATGGTTTGTCGATCCTTCAGGCAGTGCGCAGGTGCGGCAGAGGCATGCAGAGCTGCCGGCTTTTGTTGTCGCGCGGGCGAGAGTTGCCGGTTCCATGGTCACCGCGTGGCACCAGCACGCCTGCACCGCTTCACCCGCGGCGACGGCGCAGGCATTGTCGCGCCCGCATTGAGGGCAGGTGGTCGCTGGGTCGCGGTTGTCGGCTGGGATCATGAACGGATAAAGTTTGTCGGTGTCCGAGGCTATAATACGCGACTGAGCCGAGGTAGTAAGCCCATGAGTGAAGACGACGAGGATGTTTTTCGCCGCGAGATGGCGGACGTACTGCCCCTCGCGCGCGAGCCCCGAGCGGCGCGGGCGGGCAAAGCGCGGCGTGCGGTCGACCCCGCCCTCGCAACCCGCCGCCAGGCCGCCGTGGAAGAAACCGGGCCTGACCGCAACCGGCTGAGCGAGCAGCTCATCGAGCCACTGGATGCCTGGTACGTGCTGGATTTCAAGCGCCCCGGCGTTCAGAACGGGGTCTTCCGCAAGCTCAGGCAGGGACGTTATGAAATGGAGGCGAGGCTGGACATGCACCGCATGCGCGTCGCCCGGGCCCGCCAGGAGCTGTTTGAATTCGTGGAGCAGTCACACGAACTGGGCCTTCGCTGCGTGCTGTTGATCCACGGCAAGGGCCAGAGCCAGGGCGAGCGGGAGGCCGCCGCGGTGCTCAAGGGCTGCACCGATCACTGGCTGCGCGAGTTGGACGTGGTGCAGGCGTTTCACAGCGCGCAGCCGCGTCATGGTGGCACGGGGGCGGTCTACGTGTTGCTGCGCAAGAGCGAGGCGAGCAAGCGGGCCAATCGCGAGCGATTCATGAAGGGCAGGGTGCCCTACGACGGCGCCTGACCGGCACCGGCGTTCACCAGCGCTTCGGCATACGGTTTGCCGTGGCGGTGAGTCCTGACGATGTCGAGGACGCTGCGGCCGTTGCGATCAGTGGCGTCGATATTGCGATTTTCGGTGGTAAAGAAGCCGATGAACAACTCGAAGTCTGAGGGTCGCATGCTCTGGTAGGCCTTGAGCAGCATGTGAAAGTCCTCGTCGGTGCCGTCGTGCGAACGCACGGCCAGAAAGCTCTTCACGTGCTCTTCCGTCCACACCTCGTCGAGTACTTTCTGCTTGTCTTTCTTCATGATTCTGCCACCCCTGTTGTCCCGGGTCATCGGCCCGGGTGCTGACTGAGCGCGCCGGAAACCGTTTGTGCAAATAGTTGCAAAGGTCGGGCCGGGCGCGGGTCAATCCAGCCGTTCTGCCAGCAACTCATTGACCAGCTTCGGGTTCGCCTGGCCACGGGAGAGTTTCATCACCTGGCCGACGAAGAAGCCCAGCAGTTTCTTGCGACGCCCGGCATCCGCCGCACGGTACTGATCGACCTGTTCCGGGTTATCGGCAATGACCGATGCGACCATCGCCGCGAGGGCATCCGTGTCGCTTTCCTGGCGTAGTCCGCGGGCTGCGATGACCTGGTCGGCATTGCCCTCGCCCGACCACATGGCCTCGAACACCTGCTTGGCGATCTTGCCCGAAATGGTGTCGTCCAGAATGCGCGCGATCAGATCGCCGAGATCGTCCGCGGAGACCGGGCAGTCAGAGAGGCTGCGCTCCTCCCGGTTGAGCAGACCCAGCAGCTCGACCTGTACCCAGTTCGCCGCTATCTTGGGATCGCCGCAGCGCCCCGCCACGGCCTCGAAGTAGTCTGCCAGCTCACGGCCTGCCGCGAGTACGTTCGCATCGTAGGCGCTGAGGCCGTACTGCTCGGTAAACCGGTGTCGCCTGGTGGCGGGCAGCTCGGGGAGTGCCGCGCGCAGCGACTCGATGAAGGCGTCGTCGAGTTCCACCGGCAGCAGGTCGGGCTCGGGGAAGTACCGGTAGTCGTTGGCGACTTCCTTGCTGCGCATGGGTCGGGTTTCGTCGCGCTCTGCATCGTAGAGGCGGGTCTCCTGTGCCACCGATCCACCGTCCTCGAGCAGGTTTGCCTGGCGCTGCGCTTCGTGCCGGATCGCCTTCTCGACGAACCGGAACGAGTTGACGTTCTTGATCTCGGTGCGTGTGCCCAGGGCCGTATCGCCGGGACGCCGTAGCGACAGGTTGATGTCACAGCGCATTGAACCTTCGGCCATGTTGCCGTCAGAGATTCCCAGGTAGGTGACCAGACTGTGCAGGGCCTTGAGGTAGGCGACGGCTTCCTCCGCCGAGCGCAGGTCGGGTTCGGAGACGATTTCCAGCAGTGGCGTCCCCGCCCGGTTGAGATCGATGCCGGAGCGACCGTGGTAGTCCTCGTGCAGGGATTTTCCCGCGTCTTCCTCCAGGTGCGCGCGGGTGATGCCTACCTCTCGCGTGCTGCCATCCTCGAGCTGTATCTCGAACCGGCCGCGACCGACGATCGGGTGCTGGAACTGGCTGATCTGGTAGCCTTTGGGCAGGTCGGGGTAAAAATAGTTTTTACGGTCGAAAACCGAGCGCCGGCCAATCTCGGCACCGATGCCCAGGCCGAACATCACCGCGAAACGCACCGCCCGTTCGTTCAGCACCGGCAGCATGCCCGGCATGGCGAGGTCGACCGCACTGGCCTGGGTATTCGGGGCCGCGCCGAAGGTGGTGGCCGAGCCCGAGAAAATTTTGGAGCGGGTGGCGAGCTGCAGGTGTACCTCGAGCCCAATGACAGTTTCCCAGCGCATCAGCCGTCGCCCCCGGGCAGTGACGGCTGCCGCTGGTGCCAGTCGGTGACCTGCTGATAACGGTGGGCCACATTCAGTAACCGCCCCTCGGCGAAGTGCTGCCCGATCAGCTGCAGGCCGACCGGGCAGCCGTTGCTGAATCCGGCGGGAACGGAGATCGCGGGGAGGCCGGCCAGGTTGGCGGCCAGGGTGTAAACGTCTTCCAGGTACATCGATATCGGGTCGTCGGTTTTCGCACCCAGGCGGAAGGCCGGGCCGGGGGTGGTGGGTCCGGCGAGCACATCGACCGACTCGAAACAACGGGCGAAATCTTCGCTGATGAGGCGGCGGGCCTGTTGCGCTTTTTTGTAGTAGGCGTCGTAGTAGCCGGCAGACAGGGCGTAGGTGCCGACCAGAATGCGCCGTTTGACTTCGTCACCGAAGCCCTCTTCGCGGGTCCGGGTGTAGAGGTCATGGAGATCGGTGGGGTTTTCGCAGCGATAGCCGTAACGGACACCGTCGTACCGGGACAGGTTGGTCGAGGCCTCGGCCGGAGCGATCACGTAGTAGGCAGGTATGCCCAGCCGCGCGTGCTTCAGGCTGACATCGACCAGCGTGGCTCCCAACTTTTCCAACTCGGCCAGTGCGGCGGTAACCTGCTCTGCGGTGGCTTCATCGAGCCCGTCGCCAAAGTACTCCCGCGGCAGACCGATACGAAGACCATCGAGCGGCGCGTCCAGCATCGCCGTGTAATCGTCTACCTCCGCTGTGGATGACGTCGAGTCCCGCGGGTCGTGTCCGGCCATCGCGGCGAGCAACAGCGCACAGTCCTCGGCGCTGCGGGCCATGGGGCCGCCCTGGTCCAGGCTGGAGGCAAACGCGATCATTCCCAGACGCGAGACACGGCCATAGGTCGGCTTGAGCCCGGTGATTCCGCAGAACGAGGCAGGTTGTCGAATCGAGCCGCCGGTATCGGTGCCGGTCGCGCCGGGGGTGAGCATGGCGGCTACAGCCGCGGCGGAACCCCCCGAGGACCCGCCTGGCACCCGCTCTGTGTCCCAGGGGTTGCGTGCCGGGCCGTAGTGGCTGTTCTCGTTGGATGAACCCATCGCGAACTCATCCATGTTGGTCTTGCCGAGAATGACCGCGGCCTGCCCGCGCAGTTTCGATACGACTGTCGCGTCGTAAGGCGGGACGAAGTTGTCCAGCATGCGCGAGCCGCAGCTGGTGCGCAGGCCGCGGGTACAGAAGATGTCCTTGTGCGCCAGGGGTACGCCGGTGAGGGCGTCTGCCTCGCCATCGGCCAGGCGCTGGTCCGCTATCCGTGCGGCCGCCATCGCACCGTCCCGGTCGACGCTGATGAAACTGTTGAAGTGCGAATCCAGGGCCGCGATACGGTCGAGGCAGGCCGCGGTCAGTTCGACGCTGGAGAATGTCTTCTCCCGGAGACCCTGGCCCAGCCGGGCGATGCTCATCGTGTGCATAAACAAGAAGTTCCTGTGGCGGTCGTGCCGTCAGTCGATGACTCGGGGTACCAGGTAGAGTCCGTCCTCGACCTCTGGCGCAATAGCCTGGAAGGTCTCCCGGTCGTCGCTCTCGGTCACCTCATCGGGACGCAGTGAGGCGGTGGCGTCGAGGGGATGCGCCATCGGTTCGACCGCACTGGTATCCACGGCCTGCAGCTGATCCACGAGGTCGAGTATCGCCGCGATGCTATCGGTGACAGCCGCCCGGTGCTGCGCGGAGATGCGGATGCGGGCTAATTCTGCAATCGCATCGATGTCGTCTTGCTGGATGGTCATTTCGGGATGCCCGGGGTGAACGGCGGGGCGTAAAAGTATCACATTTGCGCCTTGCCCAAAATCCCCGGCGTTGTTACAGTTACCGCGATAATTGAGAGGCAACAACTGGCGTCGCCCGATCAAGGGAAGCGGCGCCAGGCCGGTTCAACAGGAGCGTTTGCTCCAGGCGGTAACGTGGGTTCACTGTCGAGGCGACCCGGGTTGTCGAAGTGGCTGGAGTTGCCCGGGGCTTTTCCACTGAACATTCCACCAGGGGCTGTTAACTGAACATCAGGGCTTCGCGTATGCCTGCGGGCGACGCCTGCGGCGATGGTGTCTCAACGCCCTGGCCACTCCACCCGCAGGAGTCGGTTTTAGTCGTCAAGGTAATCTGAATTCATGCTGAAAAAACTGCGCGGCGTGTTCTCCAATGATCTGTCGATCGATCTGGGTACGGCCAATACACTGATTTACGTCCGTGACCAGGGTATCGTCCTCGATGAACCCTCGGTGGTCGCCATCCGGGTTCACAACGGGCAGAAGACGATCGAGGCGGTGGGTATGGAGGCCAAACGTATGCTCGGCCGCACCCCTGGCAATATAACCGCGATCAGGCCGCTGAAAGACGGCGTGATCGCCGACTTCCAGGTCACCGAAAAGATGCTCCAGCACTTCATTGCCAAGGTGCATGAGAGCAAGTTCATACGCCCCAGTCCGCGGGTGCTGGTCTGTGTACCCTGCATGTCGACGCAGGTCGAGCGGCGGGCGATCAGTGAATCGGCCATGGCCGCCGGGGCCCGCGAAGTGCGCCTTATCGAGGAGCCCATGGCCGCCGCGATCGGTGCCGGCCTGCAGGTCGAGGAGGCCACTGGCTGCATGGTGGTCGATGTCGGCGGCGGTACCTCGGAGGTGGCGATCATCTCCCTCAATGGCGTCGTCTACCGCGACTCCGTGCGGGTGGGCGGCGATCGCTTCGATGAGGCGATCATCTCGCACGTGCGGCGCCGCTACGGCAGCCTGATCGGCGATGCCACCGCGGAGCGGATCAAGCAGGAAATCGGCTGTGCCTTCGCCGGCAGTGAACTGCGCGAGATCGACGTGCGGGGGCGCAATCTGGCGGAGGGTGTGCCGCGGAGTTTCACCCTCAATAGCGACGAGATCCTGGAGGCTTTGCAGGACCCGCTGGCCAGTATCGTACAGGCCGTCAAGCTGGCACTCGAGCAGGCCCCGCCCGAGCTGGCGGCGGACATCGCCGAAAGCGGCATCGTCCTGACCGGGGGCGGCGCGCTGCTGCGCGACCTCGATCGGCTGATCTCCGAGGACACGGGGCTGCCGGTGATCGTTGCCGATGATCCGCTCACCTGTGTCGCCCGTGGCGGCGGTCTCGCCATGGAGCGCATGGACCGGCACACGATCGACCTGCTTTGCACCGAGTAAAGCCCCACCTGTCATAGCCCGGCGCCGCCGACTGCAGTAAACTGGCGACCGTGTTGTACACAGGAGCCCGGTGGAATGCCGGGCTCGGGTTCCGGGAGCTGCCATCAAGCCGTTATTCATCAACGACTCGTCACTGGGTATCCGCGCGCTGGCGGCCGTTTTAGTTGTCGGCGGGCTGATTCTCGCCGACCTTCGATTCAACAGCCTCGACCATACCCGCGCGGCGCTGGACATGCTCGCGGCACCGATCTACTGGCTGGCGGATACCCCGTCGCGCATCGCCCACTGGAGTGAATCACGACTGCAGTCCCGGTCCAGTCTGTTGGAGGAGAACGACCGGCTGCGTCGCGAGAGCCTCGTCCTGCAGGGTCGGTCCCGCCGGATGGCCGCGCTGCAGGCGGAAAACCTGCGGCTGCGCTCGTTGCTGAATTCCAGCGCCATTCTCCGAGACGACGTGCTGGTGGCCGAACTGATCGGTGTGTCACCGGACCCGGTTCGGCATCAGGTTGTTCTGAACAAGGGAGAGCGCGACGGCGTGTTCATCGGTCAGCCCCTGATCGATGAGAATGGCCTGATGGGTCAGATCGTCGAGGTCAGTGGTATTAACTCGCGAGCCCTGCTGATCACCGATACCACGCACTCCATCCCGGTACAGGTCAATCGCAACGGTGTCCGCGCGATCGCCGAAGGCAGTGGCACCCTGGGTACGCTCGACGTCCATCATATTGCCGCCACGACGGATATCCGGGAGGGTGATCTGCTGGTCAGCTCCGGCCTCGGTGGGCGCTTTCCCGTGGGTTATCCCGTGGGCGTCGTCATCCGGGTCGACAGGGACCCCGGGCAAACCTTTGCCCGCATCCAGGCCCGCCCGAGTGCCGCCCTGGACCGCAGCCGTCATGTTCTGCTGGTGTTCACGGCCCCCGAGACGCCCGCGGTAGCCGGACGCTCGGGTGGTTGACCAGGAAGCACACGGTTACTGGGTTATCCTGGTGACATTCATCGCGGCGCTGGTGCTGGCCGTGTTGCCGTTGCCCCACTCGCTGCTATGGGGGCGCCCCGAATGGCTGGCCCTGGTCGTGATCTACTGGACGATTGCCGTACCGGAACGCGTCGGCATATTTTCCGGCCTGGTGCTGGGCCTGCTGCTCGATGTGCTTGAGGGCGCCGTACTGGGTCAGAATGCCCTCGCGCTGGCGGCCACCGCGCTGCTGGTCTCTATCCTGTACCAGCGGTTGCGGGTGTTCAGTCTGTGGCAACAGGCGGCCATCGTCTTCGTGCTCGTGGGCATCAATCAACTCCTCTGCCAGTGGATCCAGAACCTCGAGGGTGCGGGAGCGCCATCGATGATGTTCCTGCTGCCCGCCGTGTCGAGCGCCCTGCTGTGGCCGCTACTGCTACCCCTGCTGCGGGGGTTGCGGCGTCATTACCGGGTGGCTTGAATGAGTGCCGTACCGCTGCTGCTGGCCTCGGCTTCGCCGCGCCGCCTGGAACTGCTGGCGCAACTGGGTGTCCACTGCCCCGTGGAGCCGGCGGCAATCGATGAGAGTCGGCGTTCGGATGAGGATGCAGCCGCCTATGTGCAGCGCATGGCGGCGGAGAAGGCAGCGGTGGTGGCAGGCCGGCACAGCGGCGAAGGGTTCGCCGTTCTGGGCGCGGATACAACGGTGGTGATCGACGGCGATATACTGGGTAAGCCTGAAGACCGACTGGCCGCGCTGGTTATGCTTGCCCGTCTCAGCGGGCGCCGTCACGAGGTCATGACGGCCATTTCGGTGTGCAGCCCGGTCGGCTCGGACACCGAACTGGTGAGCACCCAGGTGGAATTTGCCGGCCTCGACCAGGCCCAGTGTGAAGCCTACCTGGCTACAGACGAGCCCTGGGACAAGGCCGGTGCCTACGGCATCCAGGGGATGGCGGGGGCTTTTGTCGCCCGCATCGAGGGCAGCTACAGTAATGTCGTGGGGCTGCCGTTGTATGAGACCTGGTGCTTGCTGGCCGCTCACGGCGTCACCACGGGGCTTCCCGGCCCCGCCTGGAGTTCGAATGAGTGAAGAGATACTGGTCAACCTGACGCCGATGGAGACCCGCGTCGCGGTGGTCGAGAACGGGTCGGCGCAGGATATCCATATCGAGCGCAGCAGTAGTCGCGGCATCGTCGGCAATATCTACGCGGGCAAGGTGGTGCGGGTACTGCCCGGCATGCAGGCGGCGTTTGTGGAGATCGGAGCGGAGCGCACCTGCTTTATCCACGTTGCCGATATCCTGCCGGTGAATGCCGAGGGCAAGGAGGACCGCAGCCGCCAGTCCGACTCCATCCGTGATTTCGTCCACGACGGCCAGAAACTGATCGTTCAGGTCACCAAGGACCCGTTGGGCTCGAAAGGGGCGCGACTGTCCACGCAGTTATCGGTGTCGTCGCGTTACCTGGTGTTCATGCCGCAGAGCAGCCACGTGGGTGTCTCGCAACGTATAGAAGATGCCGACGAGCGTGGGCGGCTGCAGGCATTGCTGGCGGAGGGTGTTGTGGAAGAGGGGCTGGACGGAGCCGGTGGCTATATCCTGCGCACGGCGGCCGAGGGCGTCGGTGAGGAAGAAATCCGGGCCGATCTCCGCTTCCTCAAGCGCCTGTGGGGGGCGATCACGCGTCGCGCAGCCGCCGCGACCCAGCCACAGTTGCTGTACGAAGACCTGCCCCTGCACCTTCGCATCACCCGCGACCTTGCGCGCCCGGGTGTCGAACGGATTCTCGTTGACAGCCGCGAGACCTTCGTGGCGCTGCAGGAGTTCTGTGAGCAATATGTGCCTGAGGTGTGCTCCCTGCTGGAACACTACGATGGCGAGCGGCCGTTGTTCGAATTGCACGGCATCGAAGATGAGATTCAGCGGGCGTTGGGGCGTAAAGTCGAGCTCAAGTCAGGCGGTTACCTGATCATCGACCAGACCGAGGCGATGACCACGATTGATGTCAATACAGGTTCCTATGTCGGTCACCGCAACCTCGAACAAACCATCTTCAAGACCAATCTCGAAGCAGCCAGCATGCTGGCTCGACAGCTGCGCCTGCGCAACCTCGGTGGCATCATCATCGTTGATTTTATCGACATGCAGGACGAGGAGCATCGGCGGCAGGTGCACCGCGCCCTGGAGAAGGCCATGCAGCGTGATCCGGCGCGCAATACCATCACCGGCGTGTCGGAACTCGGGCTGGTGGAAATGACGCGCAAGCGCACCCGCGAGAGTCTCGAACACCTTTTGTGTGAAGATTGCCCCGTCTGTCAGGGGCGCGGCGTGCTGAAGACGGCGGAAACCGTCTGTTACGAGATTTTTCGCGAAATTATCCGCGAGGCCCGGGCTTACGAAAACGATACCCTGATGGTGCTGGCTTCCCAGTCCGTCGTCGACCGACTGCTGGACGAGGAGTCGACCAATGTCGCCGACATCGAAGAGTTTGCCGGCAAAACGATCAGCTTCCGGGTGGAGCCGAGCTACAGCCAGGAACACTTTGACATCGTCCTACTCTAAGTCAGGCGACAACATGCAACCGGATATCGTGTGGATCATCCTGCAGTAGACTCGTTCTTTCACCGCCTGAGCGGCCTGCTCTGGGCCGTGATCGTGGCGGCGACGGTCGCGCTGGCGGTTTACGTCAGCGTGGGTCGCCTGGCCATGGCGTTGGTGGATGACCGTCAGACCGATATCCTCGACGCCCTGAACGCGCGATTGCCGTTCACGGTTGCGGCGAGTGGTGTCAGCGGGAGCTGGGCCTCGTTCTCGCCGCAGATCGTTCTCCATGAGTTGCGCATCACTTTCCCCGGCGAGCCCCACCAGCCGATCGAACTGGCCCAGGGCAGGATCACCCTGGATGTCTGGCGCATGCTGCTGAGCGGCCGGTTGCACTCCCGAGACCTGATTCTAAGCGAACTGTACCTGCGCGCCCGTCTGACCGAAGACGGGCGGCTGCGGGTATCCGGTCTCGGAGGGGCCGGTCGTGCCGGTCTGGAGTGGTTGCAGGCCTTTCTGCTCAATGGGGAACACATTGAGCTCAGCGCCGCCCGGGTGGAGCTGGTGCTACCCGATGCGAGTCAGCGCATGCTGCGCCTCGATCTCGACCTCCGTCGTGAGGGGGGCAGGCGACAGCTCGAGGGCCAGCTCATCGATGAGGACGGCAGCCGGGTCCGGGTGCTGGCCAGCGGCGTCGGCAATCCGTTTCGGCCTGAAACCTTCGCTGGCGACCTGTACCTCGATGCCAGTGACATCGACCTGCAGTCGTTGCAGGCGGCGTTGCTGTCACCACTGCCGCTGACCTTTGATGCAGGCGCCCTGGGCCTGGAGCTCTGGCTTTCCTGGCGCAATGGCGAACCGAGCATAGAGGGCCATGTCGAGGCGACTGAGCTGTTGATCGAACCGACGTCGGGCGACTGGAAAATGCCGGTAGAGCGCATTGCCTTCGACGCCAGCCTGGTGCAGCGCCGGGATCGCTGGACGCTGTATGCAGCCGATCTGCACTGGGTCAAGCACGGTCACGAACTGGTGGTACCGAGGATGCAGCTGGGGCTGCGCGGCGATTCCGTTCGACTGCGCTCGGAGCGCGTTTCACTGGCGCAGCTGAACCGCTTTCTGGTGGAACTGGAAACAACCCCGCCACAGCTGGAGCGAACCTTCAGGGTACTGCAGCCCGGCGGCGAACTGCAGTCGCTGCAGCTCACGATCGAAGATTACCGTCGCCCGGCTGAGGAATGGACGCTGGCCGCGAACTTCCGTGAAGTGGCGCTTGATTCATGGAGGGGTGCACCGGGTACCAGCGGCGCCGCCGGCTATGTCAGCCTGGGGAATGGCGGTGGCCGGGCGGTTGTGGATGCGCGTGACGTAATGCTGGAGTTTCCTGACGTCTACCGTGAACCACTGCGCTATGACGAACTCTTTGGCACGGTGGATATCAACTGGTTCGACGATGCCGTCGTTTTGTCGAGCGGCCTCATCAGCGGCCGCGGCGCCGAGGGCGAAGTGCGGGCGCTGTTCGGGCTCAACATTCCGTTGGAGCATTCTGAGGTGGGGCTGGAGATGGACCTGATTGCCGGCATTCGGGACACCCATGTCGGGAGTCGCAACAAGTACCTTCCTTATGTCCTGTCGCCATTGCTGTTCGACTGGCTGCGGGGGAGTATTACCGACGGAGATGTCGATGAGGCGGGCTTTATCTGGCGCGGCAGCTTGCGCGGGGGGCAGACGGCCGCGCGCACGGTTCAGCTGTTCTTCGATGTGACTGATACCACCCTGGCCTACGACACCGCGTGGCCGGCAGTTGAATCCCTGGACGGTCTGGTGTTGGTCGACGATACCGACGTGAGTATCTGGAGCGAGGATGCGGTGGTTTACCAGACCGCCGTGTCGAGACTCTCAGCCGAGGCCTGGATGGCCGCGGATCGGCAGCTCCGCCTGCAGGTCAATGCGGACCTGCAGGGCCCCGGAGGTGATATGGCTCGGCTGATGCGCGATTCGGCTCTCGCCGATATCACCGGCAACGTTTTCGGGGAGTGGACCCTGGCCGGTGCCATCGAGTCGCAGTTGCGCCTGGCGCTCAATCTGTCCGGGGAGGGCGAGCGCCCGCGGGTCAGCGTGCGGGCGGAGGTCGAAGACGGTGAGCTTGTCATCTCGCCCGGCAACCTGCGGTTGCCCGGTCTGGAGGGGGTGATCGATTTCAGCACGGAGCGGGGTTTTTTTTCCTCGGACCTGCGCGCGCGCCTCTGGGATGAACCGATCAGTTTGTCTCTCGGTCGTCACCCCGACGACGCCGGGAAGAGGACGTTCGACCTGGCCAGCGCGGTGACCCGGGTTGGGTTCAGTGGCGATGTTGCCATGGAGGATCTCACCCGTTGGCTCGACCTGCCATCGCGGTCGCTGGCCAGTGGGACGACGCCGGTCAATGGCGAGGTGCTGGTCACACCCGGCGAGCCGCTGGAGATCAAGGTCTACAGCGGGCTCGATGGCGTCGATCTCCGCCTGCCCGCGCCGCTGGGCGGCGACGACCGGGGCCCGCTGACAGTCTCGGTTTCAGTGACGGGCGGGGCATCGACGCTGGACCTGACGCTGGGAGAGTCGGTCTCGTTCCTCGGTGCGATGGCAGACGCGGGCCTCGCGTCGGCCTCCCTGGGATTCGGGGAGCCGCCGGCTGCGCTGCAAGACGGACGGCTTCGCGTCAGTGGTCGTCTCGCCTCGGTCGACGTCGAGCAGTGGCAGCTGTTTCTGCAGTCGTTGATGCCGGCGCCCGTGGCCGCGGAGATGCCCGCCACGCCCGCCTCAATGCCGTCATTTGCGCTGCGACCGTCACTGGAAAGCCTGGAGATCGGCACCCTGAAACTGTGGGGGAGAACGGTCGAAGATATCGTGCTCAGCGCTGAGCGCACGGAGACGCAGTGGCGGATCGCGACCAGTGCGGACTGGATAGAGGGCGAACTTTCGCTCGTCGACGCGGGTTCTGGCTCGCACCTGCGCCTGGACCGGCTCGACATCGCCGCGCTGAAAGGATTGCAGGGGGAGCAGGCCGGGTCTGCCGGGCCACCCTCGCAGCTGCCGCAGTTCACTGTGGATGCGCAAAACCTGGCCTACGGGGAGCGCCGCCTGGGGCACCTCGGTTTCACCGTTCGGTCCGACGAAAGTTCGATGATCATCGACGGTATACGGGGCGAACTGGCCGGGCTGCGATTGCTGGGGGGCGAGACCAATCGGCTGGAGTGGGGGGGAGGGGAGGCGCCCGGTAGTGCGCTCTCTGCCACGCTGCATTTCGAGGATTTCGGCGACACCCTGCAGGCATTCGACTACCAGAGAATCGTGGAGACCAGCGACGGGCTGGTCGATGTCACGCTGCAGTGGCCGGGCGGGCCGCAGCGGTTTGACCTCGGGCAGGCGGAAGGACTGGTCCGGATCGAGGCCGGGGAAGGGCGATTCCTGGATGCACCACCGGCGGCTTCCGGCGCGCTGCGCGTGGTGAGCATTGTCAATCTCGCCGAGATCGTCTCTCGCCTCAGTCTTTCCCACATGTTCGAGTCGGGCATACCTTTTCGCAGCATCACCGGCGAGGTCGCCCTGCATACCGGTACGCTCGAGGTCGCCGCACTGGATGTAAAGGGCCTATCCAGCGGGTTCCAGTTCAGTGGCCTGTCCTCGATCGACGAGCGCGACCTGGACGGGGAACTGGTGGTCACACTCCCGGTGGCCAACAATCTGCCCTGGGTCGCCGCACTGGCGGCCGGCCTGCCGGTGGCGGCCGGCGTATTCGTGGTATCGCGGGTATTTGAGAAGCAGTTCAATCAGCTCTCGAGTGCGGTCTACGAGGTCGGTGGCAGCTGGGACGACCCAACGGTGGACTTCAGCCGCATTTTCGACGTCGAGCAGCAGCCGGCTACCGTCGGTGACGCGGGTATGAAGCCGGTTGAGGCGATAGAACCGGCGCGGGCGCAACTGCAGGACCCCGAGGTGGATCCGCCCGCCACGGACGTTGGCCGCTGAGCCTTTTTTTGGATGAGGTCGCGACAGATTTGTCCCGGCGCTACCCTCTATAGTGATGCCATGGGAGATGAAACTGACAACACCGCCATGATGCAGCTCGCCCGGGATAAACGTCTCGCGCGGCGTATCGTGGCCGGTGAAGAGGCGGCGCTGCGGGAGTTCGTGGACGACTATTTCCCTCGCTTGTACCGCTATGCCCGCAGTCGTCTGCGCAATCCGGCAGATATCGATGATGTCGTGCAGGTGGTGCTGGCTCAGGCGGCCAGGCGGCTTGAAACTTACCGTGGGGATGCAACGTTGCTTACCTGGCTGATCCGAATCTGCCGCCACGAAATCTCCCGGCAGCTCAAGCGGGATGCGCAGGACGCTGACATCATGACGCCTTTTCTCAATGACGACCTGCTGCGCTCTGTGGTGGAGTCGATAGAAGTAGAGGGCGCCGGGTCACCGGAGGCCGACAGTCGCCGCATGGAACTGATCGCTTTGATCCAGGCTGCGCTCGATCAGTTGCCCGAGCGCTACGCGGGTGCGTTGGAGATGAAGTATATAGAGGGTCTGAATTCGCGAGAGATAGCCAAAATGATGCAGATAAGTGATGAAGCTACGCAGTCACTGCTGGCGCGGGCGCGGCGGGCGTTCAGGGAAGTCTGCGGCGAAGCGCTGGCCGCGGCTCGCTAGGTATCGTTATGGATGCAGCAGACACTAAAATTCCTGAAGACGAAGACATAGAGCGGCTGCTGCGCCTCGCAGGGCCGCGCGAACAGCTGCCTGACGAACTCAAGCTGGCGTGGGAAGCGCGCTTCCGGGAGGAACTGCGTACGACAACGGTATCCCGTCGCCGGCACAGGTTTTTTTGGTTGGGCGGCCTGGCTGCCAGTCTGGCCGCCTGTGCACTGGTGCTGGCGCTGACCCTGCGTTCGAACGTGACCGGGCAGCCACCGATTGAAGTCAGGACACTCGCGGGCACCAGTGAGCTGATTGGCCCGAACGGTGAATCAGCGGTTCTGAAGACCGGCACGACCATTCCCCCCGGTAGCGTCGTCCGCACGGGCGCAAGAGGTCGCGTCGCTCTCGGCTATGCGGGCTACACCATTCGGCTGGACGTTGACAGCGAGGTCGGGTTTTCGACGGGTTACATTCAGCTGTCCAGGGGACTGCTCTACGCTGCCGATGCGGACCAGAAGATGGGCACGATCGACCTGGAAATCAGGACACCCCAGGGCGTGGTCCGGGATATTGGTACGCAGTTCACGGTGCGAGTGGATGACGCCGGCACCGTCGCAACGGTGCGCAAAGGCATCATTCAGGTCAATGCCGGCAACGTCGAGAGCCGGGTAGAGGCCACGCCGGGGTCGGCGATGCGCATCTCGGTACCCGACCGAGGCCAGGCGTCGACCCGTTCTGTATCGCCCGGCGGTGATGAGTGGCGCTGGATTTACGCGGTGGCGGAGAAGTTCGAGCTGGACGGCAGGAGCATCCACGAGTTTTTGACCTGGTCGGCCGGTGAGAGCGGGTTGCAACTCCGCTACGCCAGCGCCGCCGCGGAACTCTATGCGCGGCGGGAGCGGCTGCACGGGGGGCCGGTGGAATTGGATCCGGAGCGGGCCGTCGACCCGATTCTGGAATCGACTGATCTGTCGGCGCAGGCACAGCGCAACAGCCTGGTGGTCGCGCTGCGACCGCGCCGCTGAATCCGGCCCGCCTCAGAAAGACAACGTGATGCCAACTGACGGCACACGACCCAGCAGGGTTTCCCGATCCGGGGTCAGTTCGTAGCCGTCATCGACTTCCTCGATGTCAAAATCGATTCCGGCCTCGTTCCTGCGATCGGTGACGTTAACGATATCGGCGTAGATCTCGACGCGGCAGCGTGGAAAAACCCAGTGCTTGCGGGCGTTGATATCCAGCGAAACATAGTCGTCCAGTTGTGTATTGTTCAGCACTGTGTTGAGAGGGATGATGGTGTCCTCGGGTACGAACCCTGGCAAGCGGGTGGTGCGCCAGCCCGAGTGCCAGGTCAGGCCCACAGAGACGCTGAAGCTGTCTCCCTGCCAGACCGCGCCGGTGCTGATGGTGTGCTGTTGCGACCAGCGGCGATCCACCCACTTGGAGTCGATCCGATCTTCCGCGTCCATGTAACTGTAGCGAAAATAGGCACTCGCCGGCTCTGCCAGGATGAACCCGACGTCCAGGTCCAGGCCGGTTGCCCGCGCTTTGTCGGGGCGCAAACCCACCCGGTCCGGTTCCATTTCCGGTAATAGCACGAACGGGTTGAAGATATTCTCGAAGCGCCCTTTCAACCCGCTGTAGCGTTTGTAATAGATTTCGCCGGTGGCTTCGATGGCACCGCGTTGCCAGCGTAGCCCCGCCACGACCTGGTCGGCGTACTGTGGCT
Source organism: uncultured Gammaproteobacteria bacterium (assembly GCA_963753815.1). Lineage (GTDB taxonomy): Bacteria > Pseudomonadota > Gammaproteobacteria > Pseudomonadales > Halieaceae > CAVWDU01. The sequence continues at coordinate 160,899 of CAVWDU010000001.1, read as the reverse complement.
TGAAAAAATGTGTCACGCCGTCGATGACCTGTAGCTCCTGTATCCCCTCCTGTTGATGAAAGCGGCCCAGGCTGAGGCGTAACTGCGTCGACTGGGACCATTCATAACTCGCGCCCAGCCGTGGAGACCACTGGAACTCACTGCCCCTGTCGATGTAGTAGTTTTGCGCGTCCCAGCGCAGACTGGGCTGTACGGAAAGTCTGGGTGTCAAATCCCAGTCGAGCTGCGCATAGCCGCCGCCGGACCAGCCGCTGGTTCGTACGGCGATATCCCGGTCGACTTCTTCCTCGGTGCCGAGTATCGCGGCCAGGTCCCCACGATCAATCCGTGCACTGTGCCGGTACGCGCCGCGGTTGTATTCCAGTTGCCAGCCGAATTCCCACAGTTTTCGATCGCCGACCACGGACCAGTCGTTGCGCAGGGCGATTCGCTCGACATCCTGCCGGTGCTGAAGAAAGCCGCCTTTGCCGGGATCCTCCTCATCTTCTTCGAAACTGGCTTGATTCTTGTCGCGGGCAAAATCCAGCAGCGACAGGGTAAATCTCGCGGCGGTCTTCTCATTCGGCAGCCACGTGCCCCCCGTCCAGGCGTACCAGCTATCGATTTGCGATGTTGCTTCTTCCTCTTCGTCTCCGAAACGGATATCGTCCTCGGCCCAGACGAGGCCGGCGTTCAATTGCAGGCCATCGTTCACTTCGAAATTCAGGCGCGCGGATATATCACTGTATATCGGGTCGCCGGAGCGGGTCTCGATGTAGTCGGTAAGGTCCGTGAGGTCGCCGTGACGCAGTGAGAGTAACCAGGCGCCGCGACCCTCGCCGCCGATACTGCCGCGGGTGTGAATGAAATTGGAAAAGGAGGAAACGCCGATGTCCGTGTCGTATTCGTCTTCCTGCCACTGATTGCGAATGTCCATGACCCCGCTCATCCGATAACCGTAGCGCGACGGAAATCCGCCGGTATAAACGTCGATGGATTCAATGGTGTGATAATCGATGCTGCTGTAGGGGCTGTGGTAGTCCGCGAGATGAAACGGCTCCATCAGTTCCAACCCGTCCTGCATCACCAGCAGTTCATCCTGGAGACCGCCGCGAATGCGCGGTTTTGCGGATACGCCCAGCGAGGAGACGCCGGGCAATCGCAGGGTGGCCCGCATTGCATCAGAACCCAGTGTTGGCACCAGGGTGAGATCTTCCGGTGTGAACGAATATGCCGGGCTGGAGGGGCCGGCATAGGGCAGCTCATGGCGGCTGCCGGTGACGATGACGGTTTCGAGGGGTCTGACTTCGACATCAATCTGAGGGACTGGGTCGGTGGGCGCAGCCGTGCGCCGCTTGACCACCCAGATGCCGTCACTCTGCACCAGGGCCAAATCGTACTGCTGTAAGCCGGCCCTCAGGGAATCGAGATCCACGGCTTCGACCGTGACCCGCTGCTGTGAATTCACCAGCGCGGAGCTGTAGACGATATTCAGCCCCTCGGCGCGCAGCAGGTCGATGAGTTCGGGCAGTGAAGTCTCCCGAACCCCGGGCCAGGCAGGCATCGCGAGCAACAGGGTGGCCAAGACTGCGATTACGCGATCAGTCATTGATAAACAGTAGTTTTCCGTTGCTCGGGTGTCAAAGGAGTGGCCCCGTGTGCGTCTATTCCACTACCGACAGCTTTGACCCTGCCCCGCGCTGAATGGAGTTGTCCTGCTCCTTGTCTGAGGCAACCCCGGGGAAAAATCTGTCGCGCCCGGCGGCAGATAATCACGATTTTTTTTCGTGCAACCACGATAGATTTTTCCCGTATCCCAACTCCAAACAGGTGAACGACAAGGAGGAAGTGATATGTTCATACCAACTATGAAATTGACCCTGTTGAGTGTCGCCATTGGTGCGCTGCTACCGTTGCACACCGCATCTGCAGCGCAGGGCTGTGCCCGCAGTGCCCAGTTGATGCGTCAATCCTGTAACGCCGAAATCAAAGAGGAGTTCGCTGCAACCACGGCGTCCTGCGCAGGTATTTCTGATAAGGGGGAGAGAAGGGAGTGCAAGTCGGAGGCGCTGGAAGAAAAACAGGAACAAAAAGAAGTCTGTAACGATCAGCGCGAAGCACGCCTGGATGCCTGCGCCGTGCTGGACGAGGTTTACTACGATGACCCGCTGGAAGATGAAGCTATCAGCTTCGTCGACCCGGATGATATCGGTTCCACGTGGCCGAATAACCCGTATGTCATCCTCCAGCCCGGACACACGCATGTGTTGGCGGCCGAGGATGAGATCGTCGTAGTGTACGTCACCGAGGAAATCCGGGAAATCCAGGGTGTGTCCTGCCGCGTGGTCGCCGACGTGGTTCTGGAGGAAGAGTACGACGAAGAGGAAATGGAGTGGGAGTATACGGCCATCGAAGTGACCGACGACTGGTTTGCGCAGGACACGGACAGCAACGTCTATTACTGCGGCGAGGTCGCGCAGAATTTTGAGGATGGCGTGCTGAGGGATCTTGACGGCTCCTTCGAATCCGGCGTGGATTTCGCGAAGGGTGGATTGCTCACGCTGGCGGCTCCGATGCCCGGCGATACTCACCGTCAGGAGTATTTTCTCGGAGAAGCGGAAGACATTGTCGAATACATCGCGACCGACGCGTCGCCATCCGCTGGGGAAGGAGGCGACAACGAAAACTTCCCGTGCGAGCAAAATTGCCTCAAGACGTTCGACTACGCGCCGCTGGAACCGGAGAGCACTGAGTACAAATACTACCTGCCTGGCGTGGGATTCGTGTTGGCCGTGTCGATGGAAGACGGCGAGATCGAGGAAGACGGTCGCGAGGAGCTGGTCTGCTCAGGCGATTCACTCAGCATTCTGAGCACCCCCCAGTGCGGTATCATGGATCCGGATGAACTGATCGAGGACCTCTGCGAATACCATGATGAGTTCTGTGAGGAAGACGAAGACTAGCGCGGGCTGGCGCGCGTATCCTGAAGTGGTGTAGTTGCAATGTTATGTTCCGCTCCCCTCAGCGAGTTCGCGCAGGTAGCGGAACAGCTTGCGGCTGGCCGCGGGCGCCTTGCCACGAGACACCTCGCGCTGGTGCTGTCGGGCCAGTGCGCGCAAGTGCTGGCGATCTGCCCCTGGCCACTCGCGGACCACCTGCTCCACCCCCTCTTCGGCACTCTCGAGCACGGCATCGCGCAGCGCCTCCAGGCGGTGAAACGCCTCGGCCTGATGCGCGGACTGCCGGTGCAATTCCGCCAGTGCCCGGGCCATCGGCTCGGGATCGATCTCGCGCATGAGTTTGCCGATATACTGCAGGTGGCGTCGTCGGGCGCTGCGGCTGTGCATGCCCCGTACCTCTTCGATCGCCAGGCGCAGGCGCCCGTCGTCGATGGGTATCCGGGCCAATTCTGCTGCCGGCAGCTGTGCCAGCGACTCGCCCAGCTCCTGAAGGGCGGTCATCTGGCGTTTGCGGGCACTCTTGCTGGGCGGCGCCAGCTCGCCGTCGTCGGCCGTGGATTCGTCGCGGCTAGCCATAGAACAGCGTGGCCAGGCCGAGGAAGGCGACGAAACCGACCACGTCGGTGACCGTCGTCAGCACCACCCCACCCGCGAGGGCGGGATCGATGTTGATCCGCTTCATGAGCAGGGGCAGCACTGTGCCGGTCAGTGCCGCGGTGATCAGGTTGATGACCAGCGCGGCCGCGATAATGATGCCGATGGCCACATCCTTGAACCAGAACGAGGCCGCCAGGGCAACCACGGCCGCCCACAGCGCCCCGTTGAGCAACGCGACCAGCAATTCCCTGCGCAACAGCCAGCGCTGGTTGTTTTTACCCACCTGGCCGACGGCGATTCCGCGCACCAGTAGCGTCAGGGTCTGGGTACCGGCGATGCCGCCCATGGACGCGACGATGGGCATCAGCACGGCGAGCGCCACCACCTTCTCGATCGTATCCTGAAACAGATTGATGACGCCGGCGGCAATGAACGCTGTGATCAGGTTGATGCCGAGCCAGATGGCACGCCGTGGCGCGGCCTTCAGTACCGGTGCGAAGGTATCCTCTTCGTCATTGAGGCCGGCGGCAGACATGAAGGAGTGATCGGCATCCTCACGAATCACATCGACCACGTCGTCGATGGTGATGCGCCCGAGCAGCTGCCCGTTTTCGTTTACCACCGGCGCCGATACCCAGTCGTTACGTTCAAACAGGCGCGCTACCTCGTCGTCGGGTGTATCTACCTTGATCGGATCCACGTCGGTGGTCATCATTTCCCGTACCGACACTGACGGATCGGAAACCAGCAGCGTTCGTAGAGGCAGCAGGCCGATATACTGGTCGGCCCGATTGACCACGATGAGGTTGTCCGTCATCTCCGGAATCTCGTCGTGGCGCCGGAGGTAGCGCAGTACCACGTCCAGGGTCAGCGGAGCCCGAATGGTGATGGTGTCGGTGCTCATCAGGCCGCCGGCGGTGTCTTCGGCATAGTGCATCACACCTTCGAGGCGCGCGCGATCCTGGTGATCCATCGAATCCAGGACTTCACGAGTGACCCTGTCAGGCACTTGCTGGAGCAGGTCGGCGACGTCGTCGTCGGCCATGTCCTCGGTGATCAGAGCAACTTCCGCCGAATCCATATCGCTGAGAAAGTGCGCCTGCAGCTCGACGCTCAGTTCGCCGAGCACCTCACCTTCCTGCTCGACGTCGACCAGCTTCCACAGGATGTGGCGGATTTTAGGCGGAGATGATTCCAGGAGGTGGGCGACGTCAGCCGGTGACAGGCCGTTGAGCATGTAGCGAACGTCGGCAAGGGCGCCGCTCTCGAGCGCCTGTGACAGCCTGTCGAGAGTCTTGTGTGCCACCGTTTCTGTTTGTGCTGCCATGATCCCGATACTCTGCCCCGGTAACGGCCCACGAATCGTTTCAGCACCCGCTCGTTAGTGCGACCGCTTCAGACTGGGACCGGTGGATGAGAGTATCCGGATAAGGTCGGGCCCACAACAACTATGGGTGGAATTGAGTTCCCGGTGGGCCGGTGCCGAGCGGAGCGCCGTTTGGCAACCGTTACTCGTGTTCGTCGAAACGGTTATTGATGAGAGTACTGATCGCTTCCAGCGCAGCGTCTTCGTCCGCACCGTCAATTCTGAGATCCAGGACCGTGCCCTGTCCGGCCGCGAGCATCATGATCGACATGATGCTCTTGCCATCCACGAGTTTGCCGTTGCTGTTGCCGAGCTGGATGTTGCAGGAAAAAGCGGACGCGCAGGAGACCAGCTTGGCCGCGGCTCGTGCGTGCAGACCGAGCTTGTTAATGATTGTCAACCGGGTTTCGATCACTGCAGTTCTCTGTGGCGCACGTGAACCTGCTCATAGTGGTGCCGGTAGTGATTGAACAGGCGGTTGGCCAGATATACTGACCGATGTTGGCCGCCGGTACAACCCAGGGCCACGGTCATGTAGCTGCGGTCACTGTCGGCATACTTTGGCAGCCAGGAGTCGAGAAAATCCACTATGTCGCCGTAGAGTTGTTCGCTCAGTGCCTGTGATTCCAGGAATCGGGCGACCTCGGAATCCAGCCCTGTTTTCAAGCGCAGCTCAGGCACCCAGTGTGGGTTGGGCAGCATCCTGACGTCGAACACCAGGTCGGCGTCCGCGGGCACACCCCGCTTGAAGCCGAAGGACTGGAACAGTATCGACATCACCCCGGGCGAGCCCGCCACCAGCTGCTGCCTGACGGCATCACGCAGCTCGTAGATGGTCATCTGGCTGGTGTCCAGGATCAGCGTCGCGGCATTGGAGATGGGCTCGAGCAAACCGCGCTCGAGCTCGATCGCTTCCCCCAGGGCCCGGTGTTCGTTGCTGAGTGGATGACGTCGCCGGGTTTCGCTGAAGCGCTTGATCAGCGTGGCATCCCGGGCGTCGAGAAACAGGACCCTGTAGTTGACCGATTCGGGTAGCGAGTCGAGTATCGCGGCGAAATTCTCGAGGTCCTTCCAGGCATTGCGCGCGTCGATGCAGACCGCAGCGCCCTCGAAGTGATCGAACTCGCTGCGATCGACCTCAGCCATCAGGTCCGGCAACAAGGCCACCGGCAGGTTGTCGATACAATAGTAACCCTGGTCCTCCAGTTGATGGAGGGCTGTGCTCTTTCCCGACCCGGAGCGGCCGGAGATGACAATCAGCTCCATAGTGTTTTCCCGCCGATAGGCTCAGGTCCCGATCGATTACAGTGTTTTCCCCGCCGCCACCCTCCAGACTGGTAAGAGCGAGGGCTGCCCGCTCAACATCACGCTGGCCAGGTCGTGGCGATGCTGTGCAGTTCTGCCGCCGTTTGCGCTGACCGCAGACCCTGGCAAAAGTCGGCCTGCTGAAACAGCCCGGCGATCCCGGCGAGAATGTCGAGGTGCTGTTGCCTGGCCTCCCTGGGAACCAGCAGCACGAACAGCAGGTCCACCGGCCTGCCATCCGGCGCATCGAAATCGATGGGCGACTCCAGTGTCACCAGGCTACCCAGCGGGTGGGTGCAGTTCTCGATGCGGCAATGGGGAATGGCGATACCATCTCCCAGCCCCGTGCTCCCCAGTTTTTCCCTGGCGATCAACTGTCCGAAGATCTCGGTCTGGGGCAGGAATAGCTGATCATCGCCAATCATGCGGGCGATCGTTTCGAACAGGCGTTTTTTGCTGACACCCGGGGCGCGGCAAAGTGTGCGCCCGGGGGTCAGTATGTTGGCTAGCGGTTGCATGCAGTCGGGCGACCAATCAGTGTCCGCGTGATTTTTCCTTGTGTTTGATCAGTTGCCGGTCGAGCTTGTCGGCCAGTGCATCGATCGCTGCATACATGTCCTCGGATTCAGCCGCGGCAAAGAGATCGGCACCGGAAATGTGCACGGTGGCTTCCGCCTTCTGGATCATCTTTTCCACGATGAGGGTGACTTCGGAGTTGGTGATCTGGTCATAGTGTCGCTGCAGTCGCTCGAACTTGTTCTCGACGTATTCCCGGAGAGGTTCGGTAACCTCCACGTGGTGGCCACTGACGTTCAGTTGCATAAGTCGCTCCTTATCATCGGGTGAGTGGGGTCGAACTCGCGCCGGCAAATCCTGGCTTGGGGCCCCGTGTAGTCGACGTGAACAGGCCCTCGGTTAAGTTTAGACTAATCTCTTGCGCTCGTTGGATGGCGGGATGGACAGTGAATCGCGGTACTTGGCGATCGTTCTGCGAGCTACCTGGATACCCTGATCCTCGAGCAGCTTGGCGATTTTGTTGTCGCTCAGTGGCTTGACCGGGTTCTCCGCGGCAACGAGCTTCTTGACCAGTGCACGGATCGCCGTAGAGGAGCATTCGCCACCACTGGTTGTTCCCACATGGCTGGAGAAGAAGTACTTCAGCTCGAAAATGCCGCGGGGCGTGTGCATGTACTTCTGGGTCGTCACCCGCGATATCGTCGATTCGTGCATGTCGACCGCCTTGGCGATCTCAGCGAGCACGAGGGGTTTCATTGCCTCGGCCCCGTATTCGAGAAAATTCCGCTGGTGTTCCACGATCTTCGTGGCGACCCGCATCAGGGTTTCATTGCGACTGTGCAGGCTCTTCAGGAACCAGCGCGCCTCCTGCAGGTTGTCCCTCAGGAAGGTATTGTCCGCACTGTCGTCCGCTCGCTTGATGTAACTGGCGTAGGCTGCATTGACGCGCAGCCTGGGTGCGATATCCGGGTTGAGTTCGACCACCCAGCGGTCGCTCTTCTTGCTGACGAAAACATCGGGAACCACGTACTCCGTGCGGTCCTCGCCGAGCATCTGTCCGGGGTTGGGGTCCAGTGATTGAATGAGTTCGAGAACCGCCTTCAGCTCGCGCTCGGTCAGCCGCGTACGACGGATTATCTGGCTGAAATCACTGGCGCCAAGCTGGTTGATATACCGACTGACGATCGATTTTGCCTGCTCTAGCCACGGTGTTTCCGCGGGCAGCTGGTTCAGTTGCACCTGCAGGCATTCCTGCAGGTCGCAAGTGCAGACCCCTGCCGGCTCGAACTGCTGCAGGCGGTGCAGCACGGCCATGACCTCGTCCAGCTCGATCTCGAGTTCAGGAGCGAGTTCCTCGGCGAGTGACGCATGCAGGCTCTCAGGTTCCACCGTCAGCCGGCCGTTGGCGTCGGTGGCATCGATGATAGCGATGGCGATGATCCTGTCCGTATCGGAGACCCGTGCCAGGTTCAGTTGCCACATGAGGTGTTCCTGCAGCGACTCTCCCATGGCATTGCGAGAGTCATAGTCGCTATCCTGCTCGTCGCCCTGCGGCCCGACAGGCGCTGCAGACGAGGGCAGCAGGTCTTCCCATTGCGTATCGACAGGGAGCTCATCGGGTAGTGTCTGCTCCCACTCTCCGTCGGCGCTCAGGGTATCGTCGGCCACCGATTCCGCGTTAGCGTCGAGGTTGTCGTCATCGGGTTGGCCTTCGTCTTCGGCCAGCTCCAGCATGGGGTTGGATTCCAGCACCTGCTGGATCTCCTGCTGCAGGTCCATGGTCGACAGCTGCAGCAGCTTGATAGCCTGCTGCAACTGCGGCGTCATGGTGAGCTGTTGGCCCAGCTTGAGTTGTAGTGACTGTTTCATCAAAGATTGATGCTGATCCAGACCCCGAAATTCTTTGCGAGTGCCCGCCGCGCGGTGACGAATCCAGCCGGCGACAGACAGCTTACTGATGAGTGTAGCCCTCGGTCGCGATGCCTGGCAACACGTTTGGCTCGATTTTTGCTAGGCGGGTCACATGGCGGGTAGTGAGACGCGCCAATGGGTGAGAAAGAGTGCGCGAAGCGGGCTACAGCTGGAACTGGTCGCCCAGATAGATACGGCGGACATGGGCGTTGTTCATGACATCCTCCGCGGAGCCGGCCGCGATGATATGACCCTCTCCCACGATGTAGGCCTTTTCACAGATATCCAGGGTGTCGCGCACGTTGTGGTCGGTAATGAGGACGCCGATCCCGCGTCGGCGCAGGTGATTGATGATCTGCTTGATATCGTTGACGGATATGGGGTCCACGCCGGCGAAAGGTTCGTCGAGCAAGATGAAGTCAGGTTCGGTGGCCAGTGCGCGGGCGATTTCAATCCGGCGACGCTCGCCGCCGGACAGCGCCTGACCCAGGCTGTCGCGGAGGTGGCTGACGTTGAACTCCTCCAGCAGCTGGTCGCGCAATTGCAGGCGGGCACGCTTGTCGAGGTCCGGCCGGGTCTCGAGTATCGCGAGGATATTGTCGCCGACACTCAGCTTGCGGAAAATCGATGCTTCCTGGGGCAGGTAGCCTATTCCCCGACGGGCGCGTTCATGCATCGGCAGGGGAGTGATGTCCTCGTCATTGATACGGATGGTGCCGCGATCCACGGGAATAATGCCGACGATCATGTAAAAGCATGTCGTCTTGCCAGCACCGTTGGGGCCGAGCAGACCAACGACCTGGCCGCTGTCCAGCTCCAGCGACACATCCTGAACCACCTCTCGTCCCCGGTAGGCCTTGGCGAGATTGCTTGCCTGCAGTCGAGCCACCTTCAGTGCTATTCCCTGTTATCGTTATCTTGTTGGAGTTGTTGCGCGGGTATGACGACTTCCACCCGGCTGCCCTCGACGGACTGATCCGAGTCGGCGATCACGCGCTGCTCGGAAATGAAGTATTCGATGGTTTCGCCGGTAACCGTCGAGCCATCCTGCTTGATGGCTGCCTCGCCCCTGAGGAGGATCCGGTCGCTGACGCGCAGGTATTCGATGCGACGTGCGCTTGCGTGCATAGGGCCCTTCTCCGGGTCGGGCTGCTGTTGTAAGCGGGCGGGGGCGCCGGTGGCGATCACCCGGTCGGCGTTTGCGCGGTCGTGGTAGATGGTTATGCGATCGGCGTCCACATGCAGGCTACCCTGATCCATCCTGACGTTGCCCTTGTAGACCGTGACCCCCTTCTTCTCATCGCGCAGGGCCTGATCCGCGGTGATCCGCATGGGTTGTGCCTGGTCTGACTCGAGGGCCAGGGCCGGCCCGAAGCTGGCGAGCAGGGCCGCCGCAACGAGGTGGCGGACCATGCGCAGTCGCCGGTTATTGCGGCCGGACATAGACGCTCTCCACATTCGGGCTCATCTCCACCCTTTCCCGCTCAAGGTTGGCACGCATACCGTCGGCGCGAATCCAGTTCTGTCCCTGGGTAATCTCCACGGGCACGTCCGAATAGGCGACTTTGTCGGCGATTCTGATGGTCATCGCCTGCGTCTTCAACTCACCGCCACTGGCGTCGTTGGTGAGCACAACATCCTGCTCCAGAGTCAGAACTTCTTTACCGGGGCGGAAGCGGCCTCGCCTGGCAGTCGCCGACCAGGTTTTATCATCGCGGTTATGCGAGTAGAAGCGCGGCTCCTCCAGCAGCGATTCATCGCGCTGCTTGAAGTGGCGAACACTCGCGGCCTCCATGATATCGGCCAGTACACCATGTTCATCAAAGGTCAGGCTGCGCGTCTGCTCGGCGTAGGTTTGCGGCAGGTCCGGCCCGCGCTGCTGATCGTAGCGCGCCGGATCGATGAGTTCGGCAGGGTCACGGAGGAAAAAGGCCAGCGCTCCGAGGAGGAAAAGCAATAACAGCGGCAGGCCCGGCCGGGTCACGACTCAAACGCCTTTTCCAGATCCGCCAGTACGCCCCGCGCCTGCAGCAAGAATTCGCAGGCCTCGCGCACGGCGCCCCTTCCGCCGGGCGCATGACTCTGCCAGTCGGCTGCCCGGGCCACGGCACCGGCGGCGTCACCGACCGTCATGCCGAGGCCAGCGGCCCTGATCGCCCCGAGGTCCGGCAGATCGTCGCCCATGTAAGCGCAGTGAGCGAGCGCTATGCCTGTATCCGAGGCGAGTTCCTCGAGTGCGCTGTGTTTGTCCTCTCGACCCTGGATAACGTGTTTGATAGCCAGCTCCCCGGCCCGCCGCTCGACCATCGGCGAGCGGCGGCCGGTGATGATCGCGACCTGCACGCCTGCGTTTTGCAGTAGCTTGATACCCAGCCCATCCCTGATATCGAACGCTTTGATTTCATCGCCATTGCTGCTGTAGAGGATACGCCCATCGGTCATGACACCATCCACGTCCAGCGCCAGCAGTTGCACCTGCGCCGCCCTCGACAATGCGGTTGTGTCATTGATTTCCCGGTTTTCTGTCATGCAATCCCTGCTCGCAGCAGGTGCATTATGTGGAGCACTCCGACAATCGCGCCGGTGTCGTCCACAACGACCAGCGATGAGATCCGGTTCTCCTCCATGATGCGCAGGGCCTCTGCCGCGAGCAGGCCGGGCGGTATCGTCTTGGCGTGCGTGGTCATCAGCGATGCCATCGGCGTGCTGTTGATGTCGATACGGTCATCGAGGGCCCGTCTGAGGTCACCGTCGGTGAATATGCCCAGCAACTCGCCTTGCTCGTCCACCACGGTGGTCATGCCGAGTCCCTTGTTGCTGATTTCCAGCAGCGCTTTGGACAGTACCGTCGTCGATGGTACCCGGGGTATCTCTTCACCGGACACCATGACATCCCCGACCTTGAGCAGCAGTTTCCGGCCGAGGGTGCCGCCGGGATGGGAGAACGCGAAGTCTTCCGCGGAGAAGCCCCTGGCCTCCAGCAATGCGATCGCCAGTGCGTCACCCATGACCAGTGCGACCGTAGTGCTTGACGTGGGCGCAAGGTCCAGGGGGCAGGCCTCGGTTTCAACCGCCGTGTCCAGGTGCACATCCGAGGCTTCGGCGAGTGCTGAATCGGGGTTGCCGGTCATGCTGATGAGCCGCGTTCCCAGGCGTTTGAGCAGCGGCAGCAGGGTCACGATCTCGGCGACCTTGCCGCTGTTGGACAGTGCTATCACGGCATCGTCGGCGGTGATCATACCCATGTCGCCATGACTGGCTTCGCCCGGGTGCACGTAATGTGCCGGGGTGCCGGTGCTGGCCAGTGTGGCCGCTATTTTGCGCGCAATGTGGCCGGACTTGCCCATGCCGGTAACGATGACGCGCCCGCGAGTGGCCAGCAGAAGCTCGCAGGCACGGTCGAAGTCCTCGCCGATGCGACCCTCCAGCGCCCCCACCGCGGATGCCTCCATGCGGATCGTTCGTTTCGCCGAGACCGTGTGTAGCGATTCAGCCATGCCCATCCCCTACAGCGAGGCGTAAAGCAGCCAATAATACAGGCCATAATAAGTGACGAACAGCGTTCCCACCGTGCGGCCCAGGTAAGAGTGTCCGCTGGGGGCCGCCCGCCGGAGACTTCCCAGGTAGATCGCCAGGGCGAGCAGGAAGGTGGCCCCGGCCATCGCACTGTAGTCGCGGGTCAGTACGGCCGGGTCCAGCACTTCCGGTGTGATCAATCCCGGTATCGCCATCACCGAAAGCAGGTTAAAAAGGTTGGAGCCGATCACGTTACCGATGGCGATTTCCGTGTGCCCCCGCAGCGCACTCGCGATCGTGGCGGCGAGTTCCGGCAGACTGGTACCGATGGCAACGATCGTCAGGCCGATGATCAGCTGCGACACGCCCAGTGCCTCGGCTATCTCCGCCGCCCCCCAGACCAGCAGGCGGGAGCTGGCGATGAGCATTGCCAGGCCGACCACGAAAGTAGTCCAGGCACGCCGGGGCGTCAGGTGCGGCAGCTCCTGCTCCTCCTCGCCGGCCTCTTCCAGCAGTGTGCTGTCCTGGGACTGACCGCGTACCATCTGGATAATGATGAGCATGAGGGCGCCTAGCATCAGCAGGCCGTCCAAGCGGTTGAGTTCACCGTCCAGCAGCAGGAGGCCGCAGCCTACGGTGACGATGAGCAGCGTGGGCATTTCCTGGCGTAGACAGTTCTGGTGGACGCAGATGGGGGCGACCAGCAGGGTAATACCGAGGACGAGGCCGATGTTGGCGATGTTGGAGCCGATGGCGTTGCCGATCGCCAGCTCGCCGGCCCCCGACAGAGCGGCCGTTATGGATACGATGATTTCCGGCGCCGAGGTGCCTACCGAAACGATTGTCAGGCCGATCAGTATCGGCGACATACCCATGTTTTCGGCGATCGAAGCCGCTCCCGCGACGAAAAGATCGGCACTCCAGACCAGCACGATGAACCCGACCAGGATCGTCGCCGCGGGGATCAGCATGGACGCGCGTTTCCTGATACAGTATGGCTCGCGCAGCGGGGGTTGAACTGCATGTGATCCTTAGTGTCTCAAACAGCGGAACGCCGTTTCCCGAGGCGTCCTGGTTGGCGGGATGTTGGTTCGCTCCATTCGAATTATACAGGGCAGGACAGGTGTTGATAGCAAAATTTGGAATCACGGGGGCGACTGCGATGTCGGCAATCCGTTATACGGGTCGTGCGCTGCAGCGCATTGCACTGTGCTCGTTCGCGCTGCTGTGCTGCGCGTCAACGGCTGTCGCGCAACCGGATGCGCACGAGGTCGTGGCCGTCACCACTGAAAAAGTCATGGCGGCGGTGCAAGCTGCGCCGGCCTATGTCGAGGAGAATCCCCAGCGCTACTTCGACAAGATCGAGTCGATCCTGGATCCGGTGATTGATTTCCGCGGATTCGCCCGCGGGGTGATGGGCGAATACGCCAGCAGTGATCGTTACCGAGCGCTGGACAAGGCGGGCCGGAACAAGCTCAAGTCACAGTTGGACAAGTTCACCGATGTCATGCGTACGGGGCTGGTCCGCACCTACAGCAAGGGCCTGCTCGCTTTCGGTGGTTCGCGCATCCAACTGAGTGAACCAGGGCCGGGTGACGAATCGGCGCAAACCGTTTCCGTGCGTCAACTGATCTTCAGCGATGCGGCCCGCCCCTACGAGGTGATGTACCAGATGGGGCGAGATCGCTCCGGCGAATGGAAGCTGCGCAACATGATCATTGAGACCGTCAACCTCGGGTCGATTTATCGCAGCCAGTTCGAGGCGGCGGCGCGTAAATACGATGGTGACCTGGATCGGGTGATTGCCAATTGGAGTGCCGCCAGCGATGAGCTCGACAACGTCGGTGAAACCTGAATCGCCGGCCGCAACCTCCACCGTGGCGGCATCGTGACAGAAATCTCGCCAGAGGCTTGGTTTTCCCCTAAAATGCGGCCCCTTTGACCACCGGGGACGCCGTTTTGGCGTACTCACCAGAGCGGAGAGCAGCCATGGATGCCGATACCGTAAACAACCTGCTGCAGGCGCAGCTGCCGGGCTGTCATATCGAGGTGCGGGGTGAGGGTGCCAATTACGACATCACGGTCGTCGGCGATGTGTTCGAGGGCGAGCGTCCGGTGAAACGCCAGCAGCGGGTGTACGCCGCGCTGGCGGACTCCATCGCCGGGGGATCGATCCACGCGGTCAATATAAGCACCTATACCCGCGCTCAATGGCAAGATGTCGAGCCCGACTGAACGCACCTGCTGATCCGAGCGCGCGGTGGACAAACTACTGATTACAGGTGGCGGCAGCGTCGCCGGCGAAATCCATGTTTCGGGAGCCAAGAACGCGGCGCTCCCGATCCTGGCGGCGACGCTGTTGTCGAGCGAAGCTGTCCAGCTCCGTAACCTGCCAAACCTCAACGACGTCTCCACGATGATCAAGTTGTTGGGCAGCATGGGGGTTTCGCTGTCTTCCCGTGAGGGCGGTTGCGTCGAGGCGGAAGCGAGTTGCATCAGCAGTTATTCGGCGCCTTATGAGCTCGTCAAGACCATGCGTGCATCCATACTGGTGCTGGGCCCGATCCTGGCCCGTTTCGGCCGGGCGCACGTGTCTTTTCCGGGTGGCTGCGCAATCGGCAGTCGCCCGGTCGACCTGCATCTGCATGGGCTGGAGGCGATGGGTGCCGTTATCGAGGTCGAGGGTGGCTACATCAATGCCCGGGTCGACGGGCGCCTGCAGGGCGCTCGCATCGTCATGGAGACCGTCACCGTCGGCGGCACGGAAAACCTGCTCATGGCCGCGACACTGGCGGAGGGCCGGACGGTACTGGAGAACGCGGCGCGCGAACCGGAGGTTGTCGACCTGGCGCAGTGCCTGGTCGCCATGGGGGCGCGTATTCACGGCCAGGGCACCGATACCATTGTCGTCGACGGCGTGGAGCGACTGCACGGCTGCAGTTACGAGGTCATGCCGGACCGCATCGAGGCGGGTACCTACCTGGTCGCTGCAGCGGCTACCCGCGGCAGCATTCTGCTGCGCGATGTCTGTTCTGCCCACCTCGACGCGGTACTGTTGAAACTGGAGGAAGCCGGCGCCGATATCGCGGTGACTGGGGATACGATACGCCTGGACATGCAGGGTCGCAGGCCTCGTGCGGTCAACCTCAAGACGGCGCCGTATCCGGGGTTTCCCACTGACATGCAGGCGCAGTTCACGGCCATGAACGCGGTGGCGTCAGGGGTGAGTACGGTGACCGAGACGGTTTTCGAGAATCGGCTCATGCAAACTCACGAGATGAACCGCATGGGGGCGCACATCGTCGTCGAAGGTAACACCGCCATCATCACCGGGCAGGAGCGCCTGCAGGGCGCACCGGTCATGGCCTCTGACCTGCGCGCATCTGCTGCGCTCGTCATCGCCGGTCTTGTCGCCGACGGCGATACGCGGGTCGACCGAATCTATCATATCGACCGCGGCTATGAGCGTATCGAGGAGAAGATGCAACAGGTGGGAGCGGCAGTACGCCGCCTCAAGGAGTAGCGGGGCAGTGGGAGAGACAGCCGTTCGACAGCGGGAACTGACGCTGGCACTGACCAAGGGCCGTATCCTGCGCGAGACCCTGCCGCTGCTTGCGTGTGCGGGAATAGAGCCGCTCGAAGATCCGGGCCGCACCCGCAAGCTGGTGGTGCCGACGACCCGGCCGGATCTCCGGCTGATTATCGTACGCGGCACCGACGTACCGACGTACGTGCGACACGGCGCGGCGGATATCGGCGTGGTCGGCAAGGACATTCTGCTGGAACACGGGGCGGAGGGCCTGTACGAGCCACTCGACCTGGGCATCGCCCGCTGCCGGCTGATGACCGCGGGCCCCGTCGGCTGGGAGGGTTCGGGTTCGCGTATCCGGGTGGCGACCAAGTTCGTCAACATCGCCCGGGGCTATTTTGCCCGCCAGGGCATGCACGTCGACCTGATCAAACTCTACGGCGCGATGGAGCTCGCGCCCCTGCTGGCCCTGTCCGATCTGATCGTCGATATTGTCGACACCGGTAATACACTGCGGGCAAACGGGATGGAACCGCGGGACGAAATAGCCCGAATCAGCTCCAGGCTCATCGTCAACAAGGCCGCCATGCGATCACAACACGTCCGGATACAGCGAGTGATCGACGATCTCGCTGCGGCTGTGGCGGGCGCCTGAGGGAACTGTAGGCATGCGAAGACTTGATACGAAAGACGCTGCGTTCGAGGCGCAACTGGCCGCGCTGCTGGATGGCGAGGCGGAACTCGTGGGCACGGTAGAGGCCGATGTGGCGCGGATCATCGCCGACGTGCGCGCCCGGGGCGATGTCGCCCTGATCGAGTACACCGCGCAGTTCGACGGGCTGGTGGTGGCCGCCGGCGACGAGCTGGAAGTGCCATCGGAGCAGCGGAGTGCTGCACTCGGCGCACTCCGGCCCGATCAGCGCGGTGCGCTCGAGCGCGCGGCAGCGCGGATCCGGGAGTACCACCAGCACCAGTGCCAGGCGAGCTGGGACTACCGTGATGCCGGCGGCAACCTGCTGGGCCAGAAGATCACCCCGCTTGGTCGGGCGGGCATCTATGTTCCGGGTGGCAAGGCGGTGTATCCCTCCTCGGTGCTGATGAACGCCATTCCCGCGAGGGTCGCGGGCGTCGGGGAAATCGTGATGGCGGTGCCCGCGCCGGCGGGGGAACTGAATCCGCTGGTTCTGGCCGCGGCCGAATTGGCGGGGGTCGACCGGATCTTTACGATCGGGGGCGCCCAGGCGGTGGCGGCACTGGCCTACGGTACGGCTACGGTGCCCGCTGTCGACAAGATCGTCGGACCCGGCAATCGTTTCGTGGCGACCGCAAAGCGCCAGGTCTTCGGGCGGGTCGGCATTGACATGGTTGCCGGGCCCTCCGAAATCCTGGTCATTGCGGACGGTTCCACGCCGCCCGACTGGGTCGCCATGGACCTGTTTTCGCAGGCGGAGCACGACGAGCAGGCGCAGGCGCTACTGTTGAGCCCCTCGGCCGAGTACCTTGACGAGGTCGCGGCGGCAATCAGCCGGCTCCTGCCCGGCATGGAACGGGCCGATATCATCCGCACCTCGATCGCCAACCGCGGTGCGGCGATATTGACCCGCGATCTCGACGAGGCGGTGGCCGTCAGCAACCGGGTCGCGCCGGAACACCTCGAGCTCTCGGTGGAGGACCCATCGGCGTTGCTGCCCGACATACACAATGCCGGGGCTATCTTCATGGGTCGTTACACATCGGAGGCGCTCGGTGACTACTGCGCCGGGCCCAATCATGTGTTGCCGACATCCGGCAGCGCGCGTTTCTCCTCGCCGCTGGGTGTTTATGACTTCCAGAAACGCAGCTCGGTGATCATGTGTAGCGAGGAAGGCGTGCGGGAGCTGGGGGAGATAGCGTCGGTCCTGGCGAGGGGAGAGGGCCTCGAAGCCCACGCCCGCAGTGCGGAGCTGCGCCTCGAGTCGCCTACTGATCCCGTTCCCTGACGTTTGCTTCCCGCACCGCCGCCGACTGACTCAGGGTCCCGATGATCGCCTTCAGGTCCATGCTCTGCTGGTCTCTCTGGATCGTGATGGCGATGGCGTCGCCAGGCCTCAAGCGGCCGATTTTCTGCATTGTCATGCGCCCGTCGGCAACCGGTTCGCTGTCGATATGGGTGATCATGTCCCCCGGCGTCAGTCCCGCCTTGGCCGCCGGGCTGTCGGGTATCACGGCCACGACCATCAGGGCATAGCGGGAACCGTCGACGGTGAGTAGAGGGTCCACCGAGACACCCAGCCAGCCGCGGATCACCTCTCCGTAGTCAATCAGATCCTGCATGACAAACACCGCCAGGCTCACCGGGATCGCGAAGCTGATGCCGATGCCGGTCAGGCCCGGGCCGCGCCCCTGGTCGGCGGTGAATATCAGGGTGTTGATGCCCAGCAGGCGGCCCTGTGCATCGACCAGCGCGCCGCCGGAGTTCCCCTGGTGGATGGTGGCGTCGGTCTGGATGTACTCCTCGTAACTGCGCAGTTGCGGCGAGTACCGCTCCAGCGCCGATACGATGCCCTGGGTGACTGACAGGCCGAAGTTCAGCGGATTGCCGATTGCCAGCACCACGTCCCCGACCCGGGCTTTGTCGGAGTCTCCGAGTTCGATGGGGCGCAGCTCCGGCAACTCGATCTTCAGTACCGCCAGGTCGGTGGCCGGGTCGGATCCGACCACGGTCGCGTTGGCGCCACGCCCGTCGTGCAGCCAGACCTGTATGGATTCGGCCCCGGCGATCACGTGTTCATTGGTAAGTATGTGACCCTCGTCCGTCATTATCACCCCGGATCCCAACGAGCGCTGAATTTCCGAGCGTCGCGGCGGCGGCGGCACAAAATTGCGCAGAACCCTGTCCTCGACCAGCGGGTTGCGGCGCTGTGTGACGCGCTTTGCCGTGTAGATACTGACCACAGACGGGCTGGCGCGCGCCACCGCCGAGGCGTAGCTGCGCGGCATGACCGTCCCTG
The DNA here is from genome assembly GCA_963753815.1 of uncultured Gammaproteobacteria bacterium. Classification (GTDB taxonomy): domain Bacteria; phylum Pseudomonadota; class Gammaproteobacteria; order Pseudomonadales; family Halieaceae; genus CAVWDU01. The sequence goes on along the minus strand of CAVWDU010000001.1, from coordinate 142,230 downwards.
ACTGCCCGCTATCGGCGGCCGTGAACACAAACCGGTCCAGTATCAGGAGCGCGGCCAGCAGGCCCGCGATCGCTGGCCATGTGACGAATTGGAGAAAACTTTTCATAACTACCCCGTTGGGGTGCGCATTGTATATGATGGCAAGCGTTTCGTGTCCTGTCCGATTGATGTGCGTTGAGTGTGCAAGTCAGTCGGACCGCGCACCAGTAGCAGCCGCCGACCACGGGGAACCGAAGCCATGGCCATTGCGCTCACCGAACTGGTCGAATACCTCGATCGTTGCCTGACGCCCGACCTGTTCGATGACTATTGCCCCAACGGGCTGCAGGTCGAGGGACGCCCGCAGGTCGCCCGCCTGGTCACGGGAGTCAGCGCCTGCCAGGCACTGCTGGACGCCGCCGTGGAACGCGGCGCAGATGCGGTCCTGGTACACCACGGCTACTTCTGGCGCGGCGAGGACCCGGCCGTCGTCGGCATGAAGCGCCGGCGCCTCGCTACCCTGCTGGGGAGTGAGGTCAGCCTGCTTGCCTACCACCTGCCCCTGGACGCCCATCGCGAATTTGGCAACAACGCCTGTCTCGGCCGTCTCCTGGGGTTCCCGCCGGGCGATCCACTGGTGCCTGGCGCGAAGCCGGGCGTGGGAGACGTGGCAGACCTGGCGGCACCGATCACGGCTGCGGACCTGCTGGCAACCGTGCACACTGTGACGGGTCGACCGCCCCTGTTCATCGGTGATTCACAGCGGCAGCTTCGCCGGGTGGCCTGGTGCACCGGGGCCGCGCAGGGTTATATCGAGCAGGCGGTGGCGGCGGGCGCTGACATGTATATCACAGGGGAGGCGTCGGAGCAGACGGTGCATGTCGCCAGGGAGTGCGGCATAGGGTTCATGGCCGCAGGCCACCATGCAACCGAGCGCTACGGGGTGCAGGCCCTGGGCGAGCATCTCGCCGACGCCCTGCAGCTGCAGCACTACTACATCGAAATCGACAATCCCGTGTGAATGGCGTGACCAGGTCAGGCGTTATCGGTCGTGGGTGAATCCTCGCCTTTCTTGCGCTCCATGCCGAAAGATTCGTTCAGCATGCCGGTCTCGTCCGGAGTCGTCTTTGGTGCGTAGTCCAGCGGCGGCGTGATATTCACCAGATCGTCGGGTATCTCACCGTCATCGCGTCGCGCATTGTCAAGCCTGCCCAGGGGAACCGGTCCGACATCACGGCAGAGATTGGCGGCGCCGGATGCCAGTTGGTTGTGGACCTCGCGGTAGCTCTCTGTGAGATTGTTCAGCAGTTTGGCGGTTTGCGAGAAGTGGCTGACCACCTCGTCTTCGTACGCTTTCTTTTCCTGCAGTAACTGGTCAAGCTTGCGCTCGGTATCCAGGTAGCGCTGGCGATCGGGGGACATACTGCGTCCCATCAGTATGCCGATGCCGAGCCCGATTGCCGTTAGCAAAGCGCCAATGGCAATGAGCATTTCAAGGCTCAGGTCGGGTGGGTTCACGGCAGGTTTCCTCGCTTGCGGGGCGTTGAATCGAGCCCGGAGTATACCCGCATTGTGGTCGCGAATGTAGCTACCCGGACAGATCTGCGGGCCCGTTCGCGGTGGGGGATTGTGTGACCGTGACCCCGATTCGCGGGCTGCGTTGCCAACGCTGGGGCCTCTCGGTAAAGTGAGCGCCGGCGGCCGCCCCTACCGGGACCCGCCGTTTCCAGAGGCTTTCCGGGATTTCCTTCATGGACCGCAGCAGCGCCGGCACCACACCCTGGCTCCGCTACCAGGCGGACCTCGAGAAGGAGGGGTTTTGCCGGGATGATGCCCAGGAGCGCGCTGTCCGGGCACTGGACGACCTTCATCGCCGGCTGATAGAGGCCGAGGCCGCGCGCCAGGGCGCTCTCGGCCGCTGGTGGGGCCGTGTCAGGGGCAGGCCCAGGGAGCCAGTGCGCGGTCTGTACCTGTGGGGCGGCGTTGGGCGGGGCAAGACCTACCTGATGGACACCTTTTACGACTGCCTGCCATTCGAGCGCAAATTGAGGGTCCACTTCCACCGGTTCATGCAGCGGGTTCACGCCGAGTTGGTTGGGCTGGAGGGAACGGCGAATCCACTGGATGCTATCGCCGACCGCCTGGCGGATGAGACACGGGTGATCTGTTTCGACGAGTTCTTCGTGACTGACATAGCCGACGCGATGATTCTCGGCGGGCTGTTCGAGGCGCTGTTCGGCCGTGAGGTCACGCTGGTGGCCACTTCCAATATCGAACCCTCCGGCCTCTACCGGGACGGCCTGCAGAGACAACGGTTCCTGCCCGCTATCGCACTCATCGAGCAACATACCCATATACTCAACGTGGATGGGGGTGTGGACTACCGGCTGCGCACGCTGGAGCAAGCGGAGCTCTATCACCACCCGCTGGATCTCGCCGCCGAGCAGAGCCTGCGGGAAAGCTTCGACCGGCTGGCGGTTGATCCCGGCAAGCACTGGGAGCGCATTGAGATAAACGGGCGCTTCCTCACCACGCGCTGCATCGCAGAAGATGTGGTCTGGTTCGAGTTCGCCGAGCTCTGCGACGGACCTCGCTCTCAAAACGACTACATCGAGCTGGCGCGGCTGTTTCACGCCGTGCTGCTATCGGGGGTTCCCGGCCTCGGCGCCGGGACCGACGACCAGGCCCGCCGTTTCATCAACCTGGTGGATGAGTTTTACGACCGCAACGTCAAGTTGGTGATAACCGCGGAGCGACCCGTGACCGAGCTCTATGGCGGCGGGCGGCTGGAATTCGAGTTTCAGCGTACCGTCTCGCGACTGCAGGAAATGCAGTCGCACGAGTACCTGGCTCGCCCGCACAGGCCCTGAACTGAGAAGCCGGGGCACAGGGGGCTTTTTTTATTGCCCACCGCCCTTGAAATGGCACGAGGCTTTGGCTAGTATTCGCGCTCTCGAAATTGGAGCCTTCCAAGAGGCGGTTATTGATGAAAACTTTTAGCGCCAAAGCAGAAGAGGTCAACCGCGACTGGTTCGTGGTGGACGCGACGGGGAAGACCCTGGGGCGCCTGGCCAGTGAAATCGCGCACCGCTTGCGCGGTAAGCACAAGCCCGAATACACCCCGCATGTTGACACCGGCGATTACATCGTTGTCATCAACGCCGAGAAGGTACAGGTCACCGGGGCGAAGCGAACAGACAAGATTTATCACTCCCACACCGGCTACCCGGGAGGACTGAAGTCTGTTTCCTTCGAGAAGCTGATCGAAAAAGCCCCGGAACGAGTGATCCAGGGGGCCGTGAAGGGCATGCTTCCGCGCAACCCGCTGGGGCGTGCCATGTTTCGCAAGTTGAAAGTGTACGCCGGCGACGCGCATCCCCACGCCGCCCAGCAGCCCCAAGCCTTGAACCTTTGAGACGGATATCCAGATAGCTATGGCAGTCACCCAGTATTATGGCACCGGACGTCGCAAGACTTCGACAGCTCGTGTATTCCTGAGTAGCGGCAACGGCGGTTTTACCGTCAACAGGCGCCCGCTCGACCAGTATTTCGGCCGCGAAGTGGCCCGTATGATCGTGCGGCAGCCGCTGGAGCTGGTCGACCTCGGCGACCGCTTTGACGTCAACGTCACGGTAGAGGGCGGCGGCAGTTTCGGGCAGGCCGGGGCGATCCGCCACGGTATTACCCGGGCATTGCTGGAATACGACGAGTCACTGCGCGGAACCCTGCGTGGTGCCGGGTATGTGACCCGCGATGCACGTGAGGTAGAGCGCAAGAAGGTCGGTTTGCGCAAGGCGCGCAAGAGGCCGCAGTTCTCCAAGCGCTAACCTGCCGGATACGCCCGTTGGGTTCGCCCGGAGGGTGACAGGAACAGCCCGGTTTGAGATCTCAGGCCGGGCTTTTTTTTCCCCGGTGCTGACGCGGCACCACGAGCGTCGTAGCAAGACCGCCCGGGCCGCTCGCGGACACGGTCCTGCGCGGCGCCCCGCACCAGTTCGCCTTCCCTGCTCCAGTGCCAGAGCGAGCTGGACGAAACTGTGATTGCCTTGTATACGCGAGGCAAAAACCGTACCATCTGGGCCTTTTTGTAAGTTGGGTTCCGAAGGCCCTGGCGGGCCGGTGGGGACCTTTGCACTCAGGAGAGAAAAGCATGAGCAGCGAAGCGGTAAATGACGGCCGGCGACGGTTTCTGACCGCGGCGACCAGCGTCGTGGGCGTTGCGGGTATGGTGGGGATAGCCGTGCCTTTTGTCGGGTCATGGAATCCGTCGGCCAAGGCCAAGGCCGCGGGCGCACCGGTCAAGGCGGACATCAGCAAGCTTGAGCCGGGGCAGATGGTCGTGGTCGAATGGCGCGGAAAGCCAGTGTATGTCGTACACCGGACCGAGAAGCAGATAGCTGACCTGGACCTGCTCGATGATCAGCTCAAGGATCCCGCCAGTCAGGTATCCAAGCAGCCCGGGTACATCGAGGGTGTAGCAAGAGCGTTGCGCCCCGAGTACCTCGTGGTTGAGGGCCTGTGCACCCACCTCGGGTGCGCCCCCAAGTTTCGGCCAGAGGTTGGCGCGGCGGATCTGGGCGGAGACGACTGGCTGGGCGGGTTTTTCTGCCCCTGTCACGGTTCCAAGTTCGATCTGTCCGGGCGGGTGTTCAGCGGAGTGCCCGCCTCTACCAATCTGATCGTGCCCCCCTATTCGTATGAGGGCGACGACGTTCTTGTTATTGGCGTGGACACGGAGGCAGCCTGATGAACAACATGCTTGTTGGAGTGCGCGATTGGGTCGACGATCGACTGCCGATCGTGCGTGCGTGGAATACTCACATGGGGGAGTACTACGCGCCAAAGAACCTGAATTTCTGGTACTACTTCGGCGTGCTTTCGCTGGTCGTACTGGTCAATCAGCTGCTCACCGGGATATGGCTCACGATGAGCTACACGCCCAGTGCCGAAGAGGCGTTTGCTTCGGTTGAGTACATCATGCGCGACGTGGAGCACGGGTGGTTGCTGCGCTACATGCATTCCACCGGCGCGTCGGCATTTTTTATCGTGGTATACCTCCACATGTTCCGCGCGCTCCTCTACGGCTCGTACAAGAAGCCGCGCGAGTTGATCTGGGTGTTCGGCATGCTCATTTTTGTCGTGCTGATGGCCGAGGCCTTCGTGGGGTACGTGCTGCCCTGGGGCCAGATGTCGTACTGGGGCGCTCAGGTAATCATCTCCCTGTTCGGCGCCATCCCGGTTGTCGGGGAAGACATCGTGACCTGGATTCGCGGTGACTACCTGATCTCCGGCATCACGCTCAATCGGTTTTTTGCGCTGCACGTGGTGGCACTGCCGATTGTGCTGCTGGCACTCGTGGTACTTCACCTGCTGGCCCTGCATGAGGTCGGCTCCAACAATCCCGATGGAGTGGATATCAAGAAGCACAAGGACAAGGACGGTATTCCCCTCGACGGTATTGCCTTCCATCCCTACTACTCCGTGCACGACCTGCCGGCGATCGCGGTTTTCCTGTTCATCTTCTGCGGGATAATCTTTTTCATGCCGGAGATGGGTGGGTTCTTCCTGGAGTACGCCAACTTTGAAGAAGCCAACCCGATGAAGACTCCGGAGCACATTGCACCGGTCTGGTATTTCACACCTTTCTACTCCGTACTGCGTGCAGTGCCTGACAAGTTCTGGGGGTTCATTGCCTTCGCGGCGTCGGTGGCGATACCTTTCCTGCTGCCCTGGCTCGATCGCAGCCCGGTAAGGTCTTGGCGCTACCGTGGCAGGATCACCCAGGTCATGTTGGTCGTGTTCGTAGCGTCGTTCATCATCCTCGGTGTCCTCGGCGTCAAGGCGCCAACCCCGAGCCGGACGTTCCTGGCGCAGGTCTGCTCGATCATTTACTTCGCATTTTTCCTTGGCATGCCGTTCTGGACCGCCCGGGACAAGACCAAGCCGGTGCCGGAGCGGGTGACGACTGACGGCGGTATCGGTTTGCTCGGAAGCCTGGGTGGGTTGGCGCTCATCTTGTTGCTGACCGTGGTGCCCCTGAAAGTGGTGGGCGCTGAGTCCGGCCACGACTGCGGCACAATCGACTGCGACGCGATTGAGGTGGATCCCACCGATCGGGCCTCGCTGCAGAACGGCGCAAGCCTCTACATGAATTACTGCCTGGGCTGTCATTCGCTGCAATATGCCCGCTACAATCGGGTGGCAGAGGATCTCGGCATCCCCGAGGACCTGTTCATGGAGAACCTGGTGTTCGACCCTTCCGTCAAGATCGGCTCCCTGATCACGATTGCAATGGATGAGGACAACGCAAAAAAGTGGTTTGGCGCGGCTCCCCCGGATCTCACCCTGGCGTCGCGCGCACGCAAGCCCGAGTGGCTGTACACCTACCTGCGTAACTTTTACCGCGATGACACCCGCCCCTATGGTGTTAACAACCGGGTGTTCCCGAATGTCGGCATGCCCCATGTACTGCTGGATTTGCAGGGCCTGCCGGAGTGCGCGATGGGCGCCGCCGCCGGGGGCGAAATGGACCAGCTGACCGGTGAGCAGATCATGGATCAGCCCTGCGGGCAGCTCAGGGTTAGCGAAGCCGGAGCGATGGAGTCGGAGGAGTTTGACGGGGCGATGTACGACCTCGTCAATTTCCTCGCCTACACGGCGGAACCCATGGCGGCGGACCGCAAGCGGATTGGCGCCATGGTATTATTGTTTATTGCACTGTTTTTCGTATTCTCATGGTTGCTCAACCGCGAATACTGGAAGGACGTGCACTGACCGGCATCGGGCAGCTGCCAGAGCCGGGGGTGATTCCGGTGCTGGCTCACTCTCAACACGAATAAAATAATCGAGGTATCTGGATGGGCGTTGTGGCAAAGAGGTCGTCGATGACCTTCTTCTCCGACAGCACGAGTCACTACAGTCACCGGGTGCGCATCGTGCTCGCGGAAAAAGGGGTGACGGTGGATCTCATTGAGTCGGACGGTGCCCACCCTCCGGCTGAACTCGCCGACCTCAATCCCTATAACTCGCTGCCAACGCTGGTGGACCGCGACCTCGTTCTCTATGAGTCCAAGGTGATGATGGAGTACCTGGACGAGCGCTTCCCCCACCCGCCGCTGCTGCCGGTCTATCCTGTGGCACGGGCCGAAAGCCGACTTTTCATCCACCGGATAGAAAAAGACTGGTGCGGGTTGGTGGAATCCATCCAGCACTCGCGCAGTGACAACGTGGTGACGAAGAGCCGCAAGGAGTTGCGTGAAGGCATCCTGGCGATCTCACCGATCTTTGCCGAGAAGCCGTTTTTCATGAGCGATGAGTTTACGCTCGTCGACTGCTGCATCGCACCGATTCTCTGGCGGTTGCCGTCACTGGGTATCGAGATCCGCTCGAGCAAGCAGTCCAAGCCCCTGCTGGCTTACATGGATGCCCTTTTCGAACGCGACTCGTTCCAGGAAAGTCTCTCCGAACAGGAGAGGGAAATGCGCCTCTAGGCGACATCAGAAACCGCAGGCGGCCCGTGGAACAGCCCCCCATGACCCCCAGTCGGCCCTATATCATGCGCGCCCTGTATGAGTGGATAGTCGACAATAACTGCACACCCTACATGCTGGTGGATGCGGCGCAGGAGGGTGTGGCAGTGCCCAGCCAGTATGTGAAAGACGGGCAGATCGTGCTCAACATTTCTCCCGGGGCGGTCATCGACCTGACGATCTCCAACGAGTCGGTGATATTCAACGGTCGCTTCGGTGGCGTTGCCACCGATATCTACGTGCCGGTGGCGGCGGTGATTGGTATCTATGCCCGCGAGAATGGTCAGGGCATGGTATTTGAATCTGAAGCCGGTGACCCGGACCCGAACACCCCGGACGACGATCCTTCCGGCCCGGGCAGGCAGGATGGCCGGCCGTCGCTGAAGATCGTGAAGTAAGTTCGGGCTGTGCGCTCATCGCGCGCCGTGCCGGCTCAGCCAACCAGTTCGAACAGCCGCACGACGCGCTTGACGCCCGAGATTCCGGAGACCGTGTGACTGATCCTGTCAGCCTCATCCCGGCTGACCAGGCCCATCAGGTACACCACGCCATTCTCGGTGACCACCTTTACCCGGCCGCCCTCGATGCTCGGGCTTGCCAGCATCCGCGTCTTGACCTTGGTGGTGATCCAGGTGTCGTTGCTGCGGGTCACGCCCGTCGTGGGTGGCCCGACTTCAAGCTCATTGTAGATGCGGCGCACGCCGTCGATTCTCCGCAGTATGTCAGTCGCCCGCCGTCGCAATCGCTCGGCCTCCAGCTGTCCCGCGATCAGCACGTAGCCATTGAAGCTGACGATGACGAGGTGTGCCACGTCGAATCCGTCGTCATCCGCGCGCAGGTTGACGATGGCCTTGGTCTCGATGCTTTCATCCTCGAGCTGCCGAGCCAGGGTGCGTTCGAAGGGGCTGTCTTCTATGGGGCCGGTTTCCATGCTGGCAAGCAGGCTGCCGCAGCCAGATAGCGTGGCGCAGTACAGTAAAAGTAACAGCGGTCTGGGGAAGATCATCAAGCAAACCCGAACACGTGCTGCTCGACCAGCCCGGACAGGGCGTTGATGATCACTGTCTGGAGTTCGATCACCGTCGCGCGGTGTTCGGCGTCGACGGCAATCTGGATAGTGTCGGGCCCGAACTCTGCCAGCGAGCCCCCGAGGTCGGGGCCGGACAGCAGGATAATGCCCATCTCCCGCCTGTGCGCCGCCTGAAACGCTGTTGCCAGGTGGTCCCAGTCGGTGTCGCTGACGATGCAGCACAGAACGTCGCCGGGTTGTCCCAGTGCGTCGATGCGCCGCGCCGGCTCGTTATCGCCGCCGTTGCCGCCCGCGACACCGAGGCCGCAGCCGAGCAGCATGGCCGGGAGTGCGGGGCGCTCATCGGCCCACTGGCCCAGTAGATTCCCGGTCAGCAGGCGGGCCAGCGGCGCATCCAGGCCGTCGCTGCAGACCAGGAGCTTGTGATCGTCGAGGAGGGCTTTGCTAACCCGCAGCCCCGCTTCTGACAGGGGCGTCGCCAGGTCGTCGACGCAGGCCATCACCGCTTCCACGGTCCGGGTGAAGTGGGCGGATATCTGCGGGTAATCGTCCATAGCTCAATTCCGGCGGGTGCGTCCGCCAGCGCCAACGGTGGTTTCAGGCTGAGAAGGCGCCGCGGATCCATCGTGGCCCGGGAGCAGCTTGCTCGTAGGCGAGCACATCGAATCGGCAGGGTTGCGCGGCCAGGGCGGGATGACGCTGCAGGAAACCCTGCGCAGTGCGCAGCAGTTTTTTTCGCTTGCGCGGTCCGACCGATGCGGCAGCTCCGCCGAAGCGCGCGTGAGCGCGGCTGCGGACCTCGATGAACACCACGCAGTCCCGATCGAGGGCGACGATATCGAGCTCGCCGGTCCGGGTGCGGAAATTGCGGGCCAGGATGCGCAGTCCATTTCGCTCGAGCCACACGGTCGCGGCATCTTCGTAGTGCCTGCCGTCGAGTCGCTGCATGGCGGCCCCCCTGCGGCGTTCATGGAAGGTCGCAGTGTACTCACTCCGGCTGCAGTTCTCCGCCATCGAATCTGGCCAGCCGCGTCTCCCGTACGATCTGCAGTTGTGGATCGAGTGTCAGGAGGCCGGTGTCGCCCCGGATCAGGGCATCGGGGCCAGCCTGCAACTGGGTAAACCTGCCCTGCAGCCGATGCGCGTCCGCGCCCAGTGCGTTGAGACGCGTGTAGACATCGCTGCCCGTATTACCGGAGGCAATAGTCAATCGCAGGCCGGGGTTGGAGCCCAGCAGCCACGGCAGGTCCACCAGTTCGACGCCGTCGAGATCGGCGTTTGCCGGGTCGATCGTCCCGCGGTGGATGCTGGACGTGGCATAGACCGGCAGGTCCCCGGCATAGTAATAGCTCAGTAGTGGTTTCAGGGCCCTGGCTTCCGCGGGGCTGCGACTCAGCATAAAGAAGGCGTCGACGTCCTGGCGGCGGCGGGGAGTGAATTCGAGGTCGCCGTTGCTGATGCCCAGCCGGGCGCGCAGATCCCGGGCGCGCTTCTCGCTCGCGTTGAGCCCCAGGGCATCAGTCATCGTCTTGGCGTAGTCTTCCGGGCTGCCGTACACCGCGCTGTCGGCCATCGTGCCGCCCAGCACCTGCCAGCGCTCGCGCAGCGCGCGCTCCATCTTGTCACCCCATGCGCCTGCCGGTCTCAGCACCAGCGCGCGCCGGGCCCCTCTGCCGAAAGCGAGCGTGGCGAGACGCCGGGCCTCGTCTTCGGGTGCAAGCGAGAATTGCACCATTGCGGTCTCGGCCTGCGGGATGGGTTGCTCGGAGCGATTGAGGGCAAGTACGGGCACCGGTCGCGGCGACTCCGTCCCCAGTTCGACGACCGCTGCCCGGGTCAACGGCCCGACGACGAGCCCCGCGCCAAGGTCGACGGCGGCACGATAGGCTGCACCGGTGGAAGGGAAGCGCAGACGGTCCAGAACCAGCAGTTCCGGCTGCGGCTCGCCATTGCCCAGCCCTGCGTAATAGCTCGCCAGGAAGCCGTCGCGGATGGCCTCGCCAGCGGGCGCCAGCCGGCCGCTGAGAGGCAGCAACAGCGCCAGCTTATAGGTTGCGGGCGGCTGCTCAAGCAGATACGAGAGACCGCCAGGCAGTGGCGTGGCCGCCGGATGAGTGGGGTGAAGCGCCAGCCACTGCGCGAGGTCCGCTTTCATGCGGGTGGTTGAATCCGTGCGACAGATCAGGGCGAGGTCCAGCCAGGCCTGCAGGCGCGGCGGTTGAGGTTGCTGCACGGCTGCCCGCAGCGAGTCGTCACTGAGGCGCTGAAGGTTGAGCCAGGCGGTGCTCTTGAGCGCGGCGGCCGATTCTGCCGACTTCGCATCGGCGAGGAGGGCGTCCGCGAGGGCGGCGCTGCGCAGGTAGTCGCCGGTAATTTCAGCGTGGTAGCGCTGGAAGTTCATGATCTTGCCGGCGAGCGCAGGGTCGGAGTTTTCCGCCGCGGCTGCCTCTGCCAGGTTTCGCGCCGCCGGATCGTCGCCGCGCAGGTGTGCAATCCTGGCATCGAGGTACCGGCGATAGGTAAGGTCGGTGGGGCTCATCGCCTCGGGGGGTATCGTGACAAGTGCAGCCTCGGCTGACATCCAGTCGAAATTCAGCAGTGCCTGCTCGGCCGCGGCAAACCGCGCAGCGAATTCGCTGGGAGGCAGTGTGAGCGGTATGAGACCGGGCAGCACACCTGTGTCCGGCTGGCTTGGCAGCCCGGACGTGGGTGATTGTTGCGGCGCGCTGCCGCAGGCGGTGAGCAGTATGGTGAGCAGGGCAGCCAGGCCTGATGGGGCGAGGCGCCGGGGGGAGGTCGGGTTTCTCATGCTATTCTTGGTGTCCCCAGTTAAAACTGTCGTCAGCGTCGAGCCGGCGCGGTTGTGCGAGGAGATAGTTTGGGTCCCACTCTCTACGTTGTTGCCACACCCATTGGTAACCTGGGGGACCTGTCCCCGCGGGCGCTCGAGGTGTTGCAGCAAGTCCAATTGGTCGCCGCTGAGGATACCAGACACAGCCAGCGTCTGCTGCAACATTTCGCGATCGAGACACCGCTGTGTGCGTATCATGATCACAGCGGCGAACGGGTGGCCGACCGTCTGCTTGACTGCCTCGGCGAGGGTGGGTCCGTGGCCCTGATCAGCGATGCCGGCACGCCACTGATCTCCGACCCCGGTTATCGCCTGGTGCGGCGGGTGCAGAACGCGGGTTTTTGCATCAGTCCCGTCCCCGGGCCCTGTGCCGCGCTAGCTGCCCTGAGCGCCAGCGGCCTGCCGACGGATCGCTTTCTGTTTGAGGGGTTTCTCCCGGCGAAGGCCGGGGCGCGGCAGCGCCGGCTGGAAGCGCTTCGCAATGAGTCGGCGACGCTGGTTTTTTACGAGGCCCCCCACCGGGTACTGGAATCGGTTAGTGACATGGTCGCGTTACTCGGGCAGGGGCGCGAGGCGGTGATTGCGCGCGAACTGAGCAAGACCTACGAGACGATACATCGTGCCACGCTGCAGTCCCTGTGTGAGTTCATTGCCGACGACCCCAACCAGCAGCGCGGCGAGATCGTCCTCCTGGTCGCGGGCGCCCGTGGCCGGGCCGACGCCATTGAAGCCGATACACTGCGTCTGCTGGAGCGCCTGGCAGAAGAGTTGCCGGCGAAGCGGGCAGCGGCGGTAGTGGCTGATGTGACGGGCTTGCGCAAGAAAACGCTGTACGAATACCTCAGCGTGGATCGCCGTTAGTCCGGTGTCGGACCGCTCCCCGCGGGCCCTGCACCTGCTCGCCTGCGGTGGGACCGGCTCGTGGCGCTTGCAGCCTGGGCGCGCCGGGGTTAGGCTGGCGGTGGAGTCGGTCAGGCGATCGCTTCCGGCCATGGCCTTCGTGCCGGGGTTCGGGGGAGGAAAGTCCGGGCTCCGCAGGGCAGGGTGCCAGGTAACGCCTGGGGGGCGCGAGCCTACGGAAAGTGCAGCAGAAAGGAAACCGCCCCGGCACTCCCGAGTGTCGGGGTAAGGGTGAAAAGGTGCGGTAAGAGCGCACCGCGCGCCTGGCAACAGTCGTGGCGATGGTAAACCCCACCCGGAGCAAGACCAAATAGGAATCCGTCAGCTGTGGCCCGCAGTGGATTCGGGTAGGTCGCTACAGGCAGGCGGTGACGCCTGTCGCAGATGAATGGTCGCCCACGACAGAACCCGGCTTATCGACCGACTCCACCACCCCCGATGGCAGCCGTTCGGCTGTCGTCCGGCACTTGCGCGCGGACGATGGGTTCGCCGCGACGGTGAAATCGCGCCTGCCGTTATATGCAGAATTCCTCTAAGAAAAGCCTCGGACAGAGCGAAATATACTGAGACTTAAAGTGAAACGTTAGCATATAGTTTTACTGACATGTTTTGCGTCATATTTTACAGACTTTTCCTTTCTGCGCTTTGCGGGCTTGCACACTAAATTGACGCCAGCGTCCCCGGATGCAGCGCTAATTGCCTGAAAATAAAACATTTTTTCCTCGGCTGTTCTTGACAGTCGCGTTGCCGTGGGTCTACAGTGGGAAAAAGTGGGATAAAGTGGATTTTTGGGTCGGCTACGTGGGGTTGCCGCCCGAAATCAGGGGAATAATAAGCAGTGTTTCGCGGTGTGCAAAACATCTCCATGGATGCGAAGGGGCGGTTTGCCGTGCCCCAGCGTCAACGCGCCCGGCTGCTGGAAGATTACGACGGCCAGTTGGTCATGACGGTCAACACCGCTTCTCCCTGTCTCGTCATCTACCCGATGCCGCATTGGGAGAAGTTGGAGGCCCACGTCGAGGCGCTGCCGTCCCTCGACCCGCAGATCAAACGCTTTCAACGCAAGCTGCTCGGTCACGCAGTGGATCTGGAGTTGGACACCAACGGCCGGGTGCTGGTGCCGCCGGCGCTGCGCGAATATGCCCGGCTGGAAAAGGAGTTGGTGCTGGTGGGGCAGGGGACCAAGCTGGAACTGTGGGCGCAACCCCTGTGGCAGGCGGAGATGGAGGCAGAGCTCGACGGCGAGACGCCCAGCGAACTGCGCAGCGTCCCGGGCCTGTAGGTGAGTCATGTGCACCACCCAGTATTGTTGCAGGAGGCGATCGAAGCACTGGTGACCAGTCCGGGGGGATTTTATGTAGACGGTACCTTCGGCCGCGGGGGCCACAGTCGCGCCCTGCTGCGCCGACTCGGTCCCGCCGGGCGGGTGCTGGGCATCGACAAGGATCCTGCGGCAGAATCCGTTGCGGCGCAATTGGTTGGTGAAGACGAGCGATTCAGCTTCTGCCAGGGTTCCTTCGCCGACCTGCCGGCGCGTCTGGCCGAGCGTGAGGTCGCCGCCGTCGACGGCATCCTGCTGGATCTTGGCGTCTCCAGCCCGCAGCTGGATGAAGCGGAGCGGGGCTTCAGCTTCAGTCAGGACGGGCCGCTGGATATGCGCATGGACACATCCCGTGGCCAGACAGCGGCAGAATGGCTGGCATCGGCCGACGAGGCCGAGATCGCACTGACCCTGCGCGAACTCGGCGAAGAGCGTTTTGCCCGGCGCATCGCCCGTGCACTGGTCGAGGCGAGGGCTGAGCAGGCAATCACGACCACAGCCCGCCTGGCACAGATAGTCAGTGCCGCCAATCCCCGCTGGGAGAAACACAAGCACCCCGCAACGCGGGCGTTCCAGGCGATTCGTATTCGCGTAAACCGGGAGCTTGAGGACCTGCAGGTACTGCTGAGTTCGGCCCTTTCCCTGTTGGCGATCGGCGGTCGGCTGGTGGTGATCAGCTTTCATTCGCTGGAGGACCGTCTGGTCAAGCGGTATATGCGCGAGATGGCCCGCGGGCCGGAACTGCCGCGCGGCCTTCCGATTCCCGACGCGGCAATCCACCGGCCGATGAAGCTGGTGGGGCGTGCACTGCGGGCAACGGCGGACGAAGTCGCGGCAAACCCCAGGGCGCGCAGCGCCATTATGCGCGTGGCGGAGAAAACCCAATGAAGGGGGAGCGGGCGGTGCCGAATGAGCGCGTCGTCGGCAGCTGGAGGCAGGTGCCGAAACCGCTGGTGGGGGTATTCATGGTCGTCGTCTCGGCGCTCGCCGTGGTGCAATCCACGCATGAGTGCCGTCAGTTGTATGCCCAACTCCAGGTCCTGGAGTTGCGACGCTGGCAGCTGGAGGAAGAGTACGGTCGCCTGTTGCTGGAGCAGAGCACCTGGGCGGCGCACCACCGGGTGGAGCGGGTGGCGACGGACGAGTTGGGGATGTCGCCACCGGGGCTGGACGAACTGCGGGTGATTGCCCCGTGAGCCGGCGGCAGGGAATGACTGTTCACGGTTGGCGGTTCTGGCTGGTGACCGCCCTGCTTGCGGTATTGCTGCTGCTGCTGGTCGGCAGGGTGATGTCGTTGCAGGTGCTCGATGTCGGCAAAGGGGCAGCTTTCCTGCAGAGCCAGGGTGCGATGCGCTCGCTGCGCACCGCTGAAATTCCGGCGTATCGAGGTGTCATTTCCGACCGCCGCGGCGAACCCCTGGCCGTCAGTACGCCGGTCATCTCCCTGTGGGCGAATCCCGCCGAGCTGCGCGAATCACCCCGCCTTGCGGAGCTTGCCGAAGCGTTGGAGCTGGAACTCGGCACGTTGAGGGGCAAGCTTGCCAAGTATGAGGGCAGGCAGTTCATGTACCTGCAGCGCCACCGGGTTCCCGCCGAGGCCAGGCAGGTGCTGGACAAGCGTTTCAAGGGTGTCTACGGGGAGCGGGAATACCGGCGTTTCTACCCGGCCGGTGAGGTCGCAGCGCAGCTGTTGGGGCTTACCAATGTCGACGGAGAAGGGATTGAGGGTCTTGAGCTCGCCTACAACGACTGGTTGCGCGGTCGTCCGGGGAAAAAGAAGTACGTCAAGGACCTGCACGGTGAGGTAGTGCGGGATATCGGTGTCATCGACGCTGCGGTGCCCGGGAATGACCTGGTGCTCAGCATTGACCTCAGGCTGCAGTACCTGCAGCACCGGGAGTTGAAAAAG
This sequence comes from uncultured Gammaproteobacteria bacterium, assembly GCA_963753815.1. GTDB lineage: Bacteria > Pseudomonadota > Gammaproteobacteria > Pseudomonadales > Halieaceae > CAVWDU01. The sequence continues at coordinate 126,711 of CAVWDU010000001.1, read as the reverse complement.
GCGGTAGTGGAAAGCGGTGCCGAGTCCGGGTCCGTGGTGACACTGGACGCCCGTACCGGCGAGGTGCTCGCCATGGTCAACTACCCCGGCTTCAACCCCAATAACCCGAACAGCCTCAAGGGGAAGCGGGCGGCCATACGTAACCGGGCCATTGTCGATGCCTACGAGCCGGGCTCCACGATGAAAGCCCTGACCCTGGTCGCTGCACTGGAAAGCGGTCGCTACAGCACAGACAGCATGGTCGATACCGCCCCGGGTTATATTCGCGTTTCCGGTAAAACCTACCGGGACCCCCGCAACTACGGCGAGGTGACGCTCTCCCGTGTGATCGAAAAATCCAGCCAGGTGGGTGTCACCCGGCTGGCGCTCGACCTGGGTTACGAGCCAATACTGGGCGTACTGAGCCGGTTCGGGCTGGGCCAGCCACTGGGAACAGGGTTTCCAGGGGAACGGGGCGGGGAATTGCCGTTTCGCCCGCGCTGGCACGTCAGTGAACAGATCTCCCTGGCGTTCGGCTACGGCATCATGGTGTCGCCGTTGCAGATCGCCCACGCCTACAGCGTCTTTGCCAATCGCGGCCGACAGCTCCCGGTGTCCCTGTTGCGGGTGGAGGATGAGCAGCCGCCCGCAACACAGGTGATCGCCCCCGCCATCGCCAGCGACGTGCTGCAGGTTTTGCACGCGGTCACCGGGGAGCATGGGACCGCGCGTCGGGCGCGGGTTCCGGGTTACCGTGTGGGGGGCAAGACCGGCACGGTGCACAAGCTGGGGACGGCCGGTTATGACGAGGACCGCTACATCGCGCTGTTCGCCGGCATTGCGCCGATCGATGATCCCCGTCTGGTCACGGTCGTGGTGATCAACGATCCCCGGGGTAAGGATCACGGCGGCGGCTCGGCGGCGGCACCGGTTTTTTCCCGGGTAACACGGGATGCGCTGCGCCTGCTGAATATCCCCCCGAACCCCACGACCCTCGACACGGAACAGGCGCTGGCCGCAGTCGGCAAGGGAGGTGCGGCATGATGGCAAGCCGCGACACCGTTCCCGGTCCCGACGCCGGTCGCAGTGCGAAGCTGTCGACGCTGCTCGAGGGCGTGCACGTCAGCGAGGATGTCGAGGTGCGCGGGCTCGGGCTCGACAGCCGGGCTATAGCGCCGGGTGACCTCTTCCTCGCCGTCCCGGGGGATGTCCATGACGGCAGGCAGTTCATCGAGCAGGCCGCGGCCCGTGGCGCGGTCGCGGTTGTCGCCGAGCCCCCCGTGTCGGGCTTTGTCGACGCGCTGGCGGTTCCAGTGGTGGAGGTGCCTGACCTCGCGCAGGAGGCGGGCTGGATCGCCGCCCGCTTCTATGGCCATCCCGGTCGTCGCCTGGCGACGGTAGCTGTCACCGGGACCAATGGCAAAACCACGACCAGCCGACTGGTGGCGCAGCTCAACCGGGCGCTGGGTCGGCGCTGTGGCGTGATCGGCACACTGGGTTCAACGCTCGGTAATGATGTTGTTGCGGCGGCAAATACCACGCCGGATGCCGTCACCCTGCAGGCGCAACTGGCAGACTGGTGCGACGAGGGCGTGGATTGTGTCGCCATGGAAGTTTCCTCCCATGCCCTGGTGCAGGGGCGTGTCAACGGGTTGCAGGCGGACACGGCGATCTTCACCAACCTGAGTCACGACCACCTCGACTACCATGGCAGCATGGAGGCCTACGGCCGCGCCAAGCTGCAGTTGTTTACTGCCGCCGGGCTGCGGCGCGCCGTGATCAATATCGACGACCCGTTCGGCCCCGTGGTGCGGGACCAGGTGGCGCCTGCGGTGCAGCGCCATACTTACTCGGCCTCCGGTGACCCCGCGGCCGACTTCCGTATCGAAGATGCGCGATTCCACCCGGAAGGGGTGCGGGGAACGATATGCTCAGGCCACGGTAGTGCCCACTTTGAGAGTCCGCTCCCCGGTGACTTCAATCTTGCCAACCTGTTGGCGGCGGTCGCGGCGCTGGTCGCCGCCGGCAGTCCGTTGCCCGCCGTAGCCGCCGCTGTCTCGGGGCTGGAGCAGGTTCCCGGCAGGCTGCAGCGCCTGCCCAACCACGCCGGCATTCAGGTCATTGTCGATTACGCGCATACACCGCATGCGCTGGAGCAGGTCCTGGGCACGCTTCGACCGCATGTCGAGGGTGCATTGGTGACGGTCTTCGGCTGCGGTGGCGACCGCGATCCGGACAAGCGCGCGGTGATGGGGCGGGTGGCCTGCGACCTTTCGGACCGGGTGATCGTGACCAGCGACAACCCGCGCGGCGAGGACCCGCTGGCCATCATCGGCGACATAGCGAGCGGCTGCCTGGGCAATTTCGCCATTGAGGCGGATCGGGCTGCCGCTATCGCACTGGCTATCGCCGACGCGGCCCCCGGGGATTGCGTGGTGATCGCCGGTAAGGGTCATGAAGACTACCAGTTGGTCGCCGGGGAGCGTGTGCGTTTCAGTGACTCCGAACAGGCGGCCGCAGCGCTGTCGAGGCGGGTGGCCCCATGATGCGTGCCCTGAGCCTCAGTGAGCTCAGCGCTCCTTTGCGGGGGCGCATGGTCGACGGCGACGTCGAGTTCAGCGGAGCGTCGATAGACAGCCGCGCCGTGCGCCCGGGCGACCTCTTTGTCGCCATCAAGGGAGCCTCCCACGACGGCCACGACTACGTTGAGCAGGCGCGCCTCGCCGGTGCCGCGGGTGCTGTAGTCAGCACGCCGGTGGACGCCGGCCTGCCGCTGCTGCTGGTGGCCGATACCGCGGCAGCCCTGGCGGGCCTGGGGGCCTTCAACCGCAGTCTCTATGCAGGCCCGCTGGTGGCTATCACCGGCAGCAACGGCAAGACGACCGCCAAGAACCTGGCCTGCGGGGTGCTCTCCCAGCGCGGTGAAACCATGGCCACCGCGGGCAACTACAACAACGAGATCGGAGTGCCGCTGACACTGCTGAGACTGTCTCCCTCGGTGCGGTTCGCTGTCGTCGAGATGGGGGCTGCCCGGGTGGGGGATATCGCCCACCTGTGTCGACTGGGTCGACCGACCGTGGCGCTGTTGCTCAATGCGATGCAGGCGCACCTGGAGACCTTCGGCAGCGTCGAGGATATCGCCCGTGGCAAGGGTGAAATATTCGACGGTCTGCGCGAGGGTGACGTTGCCATCGTCAATGCGGATCAGGTCTGGGCCGCCGATTGGCGCGCGCGGGCCGGTGCAGCCACCATCATCGATTTCGGTCTCCGGGAGCCGGCCGCTGTGACCGCGCGGGACTTCCAGTCGCGGGGCAATGCCGGCAGCCGCTTTGTGCTGGTCACGCCCCGGGGGGAGTACCCGGTGGAACTGCAGCTGCCGGGCCGGCACAACCTTGCCAATGCGCTGGCGGCGGCCTGTGTCGGCCTGGCCTGTGAGCTCTCGCTGGAGGAGATAGCGGCCGGGCTGGCTTCCGTAGCGCCTGCTGGCGGGCGCCTGGTAACCCGGCTCGCCGCGAGCGGCGCAACCGTGATCGATGACTGTTACAACGCCAACCCCGGCTCCATGCGCGCGGCTATCGACCTGCTGGCCCAGGCTCCGGCGCGGCGCACCGCGGTGCTGGGGGCGATGAGGGAACTCGGCGCTGACAGTGAACGCCTGCATGGTGACCTCGGTATTTACGCGCGTGAGGCCGGGATCGAGCGGCTTTGGGGCGTGGGGGAGGAGTTGCGGGCCTCGGTGACCGCGTTCGGCCCCGGCGGCCGACTTTTTGCCGACCACGCCGAACTGCTGCCGGCATTGTCGGCGGAGGTGGGGGCGGGCGACACACTGCTGGTCAAGGGCTCGCGCGGCGCCGCTATGGAGGTTGTGGTCGACGCCCTGCTGGGCGGAGGTGAGGCCTGACATGCTGCTGATCGTCGCCAAGTACCTGACCCAGTACGAGACCGCTTTTCAGGTGTTCCAGTACCTCACCCTGCGCGGCATTCTGGCGGCCGGGACAGCGCTGGCTATTTCGCTGCTGGTCGGGCCGGCCATGATCCGCAGGCTCAACTATCACCAGGTGGGACAGTCCGTGCGGGATGACGGCCCGGAATCCCACCTGACCAAATCCGGCACCCCGACCATGGGTGGTGCATTGATCCTGGTTGCTATCGGGGTCAGTAGTCTGCTCTGGGCCGACCTCACCAATCCCTACATCTGGATCGTAATGCTGGTAACGGCTGTTTACGGCGCGGTTGGATGGGTCGATGACTACCGCAAGGTCGTGGAACGGGATTCCCGTGGGCTGCCGGCGCGCTGGAAATACTTCTGGCAATCCGTGGCCGGACTGGCGGCGGCAGGCTATCTGTACTTCGCTTTCGACACGCCGGTTACCACCGAACTGTACCTGCCATTCTTCAAGGACTTTGCCTGGAGCATGGGTCCGCTGTTCATCGTCCTGACCTATTTCGTGATCGTCGGCGCCAGCAACGCGGTGAACCTGACCGATGGGCTGGACGGGCTGGCGATCCTCCCCACCGTGATGGTGGGCGGGGCGCTCGGGGTCATCGCCTACCTCACCGGGCGTGTCGATTTCGCCGAGTACCTGCACATTCCCTACGTGGCCGGCAGTGGCGAACTGGTTGTTTTTTGTGGTGCCATCGCGGGTGCCGGACTGGGCTTTCTCTGGTTCAACACCTACCCCGCGCAGGTGTTCATGGGTGATGTGGGGGCGCTGGCCCTGGGCGCGGCCCTCGGCACCGTCGCCGTCATCACCCGGCATGAAGTCGTATTTTTCATTATGGGGGGGATATTTGTACTGGAGACGGTCTCGGTCATTTTGCAGGTGGCTTCCTACAAGCTGACCGGGAAACGTATTTTCCGGATGGCGCCGATCCACCACCACTACGAGCTGAAAGGCTGGCCGGAGCCCCGGGTGATCGTCAGGTTCTGGATCATCACGGTCATGCTGGTGCTGTTCGGACTCGCTACGTTGAAGCTGCGCTGATGATGTCGACGGTGATCGCAAGCAGTGTCTATCGCGTTGTCGTCGGCCTGGGTGTGACGGGGCTGTCCTGTGCCCGCTACCTGCACGCCCGGGGGGAGCGTTTCAGCGTGTTTGATACCCGGCAATCACCGCCGGGACTGGAGCAGCTGCAGCGCGAAATGCCGGAGGTCGATGTCTACCTGGGAACGGCCCCGGCCGGCTTGTTGCAGGGCGCCGAGGAGCTGGTTGTCAGCCCCGGCATCGCGCTGGACGCGCCTCTACTGACCGACATAGGCAGCGTGCCGGTCATCGGCGATATCGATCTTTTCGTGCGCGAGGCCCAGGCGCCGGTTGTCGGTATCACCGGCTCCAATGCAAAGTCCACCGTCACCGAACTGGTGGGACGCATGGCGGCCCGTGCCGGTCTGCGTGCGGGTGTGGGCGGCAACCTCGGCACGCCCGCCCTCGAGCTGTTGGACGCGGATCGTGAACTCTATGTGCTTGAGTTGTCGAGCTTCCAGCTGGAGCGGGCGGGCGAGCTGAGGCTCGCGGTGGCGACCGTGCTCAACATCAGCGCGGATCACCTGGATCGCCACGGTGACATGCCCTCCTACCACCGGGCGAAACACCGGATTTTCCGAGGCTGCAAGCGTGTGGTCGTCAACGCCGATGATCCGTTGACACAACCCCTGATCGACTCCCGGGTCCTGGTGGTGAGCTGGCGCAACGGGGAGCCGGAACTCGATGGTTACGGCGTGCGCATCCTGGACGGCGCGGCGTGGCTCTGCCGCGGGTTCGAGCCGCTGCTGGCCACCGCCGAGCTCGGCCTCGCCGGGCGCCATAACATCGCCAATGCCCTGGCCGCGCTGTCGATTGCCGAAGCTGCCGGCCTGGACCGTGCTGCCGCTGTCGCCGAGCTGCGCGAATTCAGCGGGCTCCCTCACCGCTGCCAGGCGGTCGCTACCGTGGGCGGCGTGAGCTATGTCGATGATTCCAAGGGCACCAACGTGGGTGCCGCGCTGGCCGCGATCGAGGGCTTCGGCGGCGATCACAACCTGCTTCTGATCGCCGGGGGGCGGGGTAAGGGTGCAGACTTCCGCAGCCTGCGCCCTGCTGTCGGCCAGCACTGCCGCCTGCTGCTGGTGCTGGGCGAGGCAGCGGAGGAACTGGAAGCGGCACTGGGCGATGTCGTTCCCACTCGCCGGGTGGCATCCATGGAAGACGCGGTACAGGCGGCCAGCGCAACCGCGGTTGCGGGTGATTGTGTACTGCTCTCGCCGGCATGTGCCAGCTTCGATATGTTCAGCGGTTATGTGGAGCGTGGTGAGCGCTTCGCGGCAGCCGTGGCGCGGCTGGCGGAGGAGCGCACATGAATGCTTCGCGTCCCGTGCCGGCAACCGCCGTGGATACCGACAGCCTGCTGGTGATCCTGACCGTCAGCCTGCTGGCGGTGGGGCTTGTCGCGATCAGCTCTGCCTCGGTGGAATATGCCGAGTGGCACTACAAGAACCCCTGGTACCATACGATCCGTCACCTCCTATATATCGTTCTGGCCACCACTGCCGGCGTGCTGGTCTACCGCGTACCGCTGGATTTCTGGTACCGCAGCGGTTGGGTCTGGTTCTGCTTCGCACTGTTCCTGTTGTTGCTGGTGCTGGTGCCCGGGGTGGGCCGTGAAGTCAACGGCAGCCAGCGCTGGCTGCCGTTCGGGCCCCTCACGCTGCAACCATCTGAATTCGCCAAGCTCGCCGTGGTGATTTTTCTGGCCGGCTACCTCGTTCGCCGGGAGGCCGAGGTCCACACGCACTGGCTGGGTTTTGCCAAGGGTATGGCGCTGCTGTTGCCGGTCGCGGTGCTGCTGATGGCGGAACCCGATTTCGGGGCGACGGTCATTGTGCTCGGTACCAGCTTCGGGATGCTGTTCCTCGGGGGTGCGAGGCTACTGCACCTCCTATGCCTGCTGGTGCCGGCCATCGCGGGTATGGCGTTCCTGGTCGCCAGCGAACCTTATCGCCTCCAGCGCCTGATTGCGTATACCGACCCCTGGGCGGATCCCTACAACACCGGTTTTCAACTCACCCAGAGCCTGATTGCATTCGGTCGTGGGGAGTGGTGGGGTGTCGGCCTCGGCAACAGCGTGCAGAAACTGTTCTACCTGCCGGAAGCGCATACCGACTTCGTTTTCTCGATCTGGGCCGAGGAAACCGGGTTTGTCGGCACACTGCTTGTGACCGCGCTGTTTGCTGCGCTGATCGGGCGGATACTCTGGACCGGGCGAGCTGCGCATGCGGCGGGCCTGCTGTTCGGGGCCTATCTCTGCTACGGCGTCGCGCTGGTGTTCTCCGGCCAGGCGTTCGTGAATATGGGTGTCAGCTGCGGCCTGTTGCCCACCAAGGGTCTGACGCTGCCGTTGGTCAGCTATGGCGGCAGCAGCCTGATCACCTGCTGCGCGATGCTGGCCCTGGTCGCCAGAACGGGCCGGGAACTGCGTATGCCGGCCGGGAGCAAAAGACGATGACGGCGCCCCTGGTCCTGATGATGGCGGGCGGCACCGGAGGGCATGTTTACCCGGCGCTGGCCGTCGCCCTGGAATTGGTGGATAGGGGCTATCGTATCGAGTGGCTGGGCACCGCCCGGGGCCTCGAGTCCAGGGTCGTCCCGGACAACGATATCCCGATTCACTACCTGTCAGTGCGGGGAATGCGCGGCAAGCGCCTTCTGGACCGGGTGCTGGGTGTGTTCAGTCTCGCGGTCGCCTCCGTGCAGGCCCTCTGGCTGGTGTTGAAACTGGCCCCCCGCTGTGTCGTCGGCATGGGCGGCTATGCCTCCGGCCCAGGGGGTGTTGCGGCCTGGCTGTTGCGCAAGCCCTTACTGGTGCAGGAGCAGAATGCGGTGGCCGGTACCACCAACCGCTTGCTGGCACCACTGGCAAACACGGTGGTCGCCGGCTTCCCGGGCGCCTTCCCTTCGGCGGTCGATTGCAAGGTACTGGGCAACCCGGTCCGGCGGGAGCTGCTCAAGGCGCGGGAAGAGAAGACATACGACTTCCGCGGCCAGCGCACACCACGCGTGCTGGTGCTTGGCGGCAGCCTCGGTGCGCGTCCGCTCAACGAATTGCTGCCCGCGGCACTGGCCGAATACGTCGGCGCTGCGGAGACCTCCGCGGTGGAGGTCTGGCACCAGACCGGTGCCGCTCACCTCGAGGCCGTGACCTCAGCTTATGCGGCGCACGACGGTGTGACGGTGCGGCTGAGCGCTTTCATCGAGGACATGGTCGCGGCCTATGGCTGGGCCGACCTGATCGTCTGCCGGGCCGGAGCGCTCACCGTGGCTGAGATCGCGATTATGGGCCGGCCATCGATTCTGATCCCGCTACCCCACGCGATCGATGACCACCAGACAGCAAACGCCCGGTTCCTGTCGGACAGGGGCGCGGCGATCTCGCTGCGGCAGGCCGATCTCGACAGCGCGCGCCTCGCGGACCAGCTCCGCGAGCTGCTGGGGAATCCGGACCGACTGCGTTCGATGGCGACCGCCGCCAGGCAGGCGGGTTTTCCGCGGGCCACCACTGCGGTCAGTGACGGCTGTGAGGCGTTGATCCATGCGCATTGAGCCAAGCCCTTATAATGTGCCGGAGATGCGCCGCATCCGCAGAATTCACCTGATCGGGGTGGCGGGCACGGGCATGAGCGGCATCGCAGAGGTCCTCTCAAACCTGGGCTACCAGGTGGCGGGCTCTGATCTTCGCGCCAGCGCGGTCACCCGGCGGCTGCAGGACGTGGGCATAGACGTCCGTATCGGCCATGACGCGGACCACGTGGATGGAGCGGACGTCGTGGTGGTGTCCAGTGCGGTCAGCGATGACAACCCCGAAGTCATTGCCGCACGAGCAGGTCGCATACCGGTAGTGCCCCGGGCCGAAATGCTGGCGGAACTGATGCGCTATCGCCACGGCATCGCCGTCGCGGGCACCCATGGCAAGACCACGACGACCAGTCTCATTGCCGCCATCTTCGGCGAAGCCGGCCTCGACCCGACGTTTGTGATCGGTGGCCTCGTCAACAGTACAGGCAGCAATGCGCAGCTGGGCGCCGGGCGGTTTCTTATTGCCGAGGCCGATGAGAGCGACGCCTCGTTCCTGCACCTGCAGCCCATGGTGACGGTGGTCACCAACATCGAAGCCGACCACATGGACACCTACGGCGGCGACTTCGGTGAGCTGCGGCATACCTTTCTGGAATTTATTCACAACCTGCCCTTTTACGGCCTCGCGGTGGTCTGCCTGGATGACCCGGTGGTTGCGGCACTGCTGCCGGAGATTTCCAGGCCGATGGTCAGCTATGGCTTTGCGGCGGATGCCGACTATCGCGTTGAACAGATGACGGGCGCCGGCCTGCAGACGCGTTTCGTGTTGCGTCGCCCGGGCGACCGGCAGTCGCTGTCAATCCTGTTGAACATGCCCGGCCGACACAACGTCCTCAATGCCACTGCCGCGATCGCGGTGGCGTGCGAGGAAGGGGTGGGGGACGACGCGATCCTCGCCGGTCTTGCCGGCTTCGCGGGCGTGGGCCGCCGGTTTACGCAGATGGGCGAATTGCAGCATGCCAGGGGCGCCGCGCAGCTGGTTGACGACTACGGCCATCACCCGACCGAGGTGCGGGCGACACTGGAATCGGCGCGTCAGGCCTGGCCGGAACGCCGGGTGGTGATGGTTTACCAGCCGCACCGTTACACCCGTACCCGTGATCTCTATGAAGACTTCGTCGCGGTGCTCTCCCGGTGCGATGTATTGGTGTTGCTCGACGTGTATGCCGCGGGTGAACAGCCCATCAGCGGCGCTGACGGTCGCAGTCTCAGCCGCAGCATCCGCCAGCGGGGCCAGACCGATCCGATTTTTGTCCAACGTATCGACGAAGTACCCGGCGTACTCACCGATATCCTGATGGATGGCGACATCCTGATAACGCAGGGCGCGGGGGATGTCGCCCGCCTCGCACACGTGCTTGCGTCGGCGGATCTGCAGGGGGAGGTGGCGCAGTGAATCTCGATACGATCAGGGAGACCGGGGTAGCGGTATTGCTGGGCGGCCAGTCGTCCGAGCGCGAGGTATCACTGCAGAGCGGCGCCACCGTGGCAGCCGCGTTGGAGGCGCGAGGCTACCCTGTGCGCAGAATCGATCCGGCCGAGCGCGACTGGATGTCGCAACTGGCCGGCGTCGGTTTCGCGTTCAATGCCCTCCACGGCCCGGGCGGTGAGGACGGCACCCTGCAGGGCGCTCTCGAGACCCTGGGCATTCCTTACAGCGGTTCCTCGGTACTGGGCTCTGCGCTGGCCATGGACAAGCTGCGCAGCAAGCAACTGTGGCAGGGCATAGACCTGCCCACCGGTCGCTTTGTAACGCTTGCCGACGATAGCGATTGGCAGGCTGTTATCGAGTGCTGGGGCAAGGTGTTTGTCAAGCCGGCCCGTGAGGGTTCCAGTATTGGGATGGCCGCGGCGGACACGCCGGCCGGGTTGCAACAAGCCTACACCGAGGCGGCCCGTTTCGGGGGTGAGGTGATCGCCGAGGAATTCATCGACGGCCCGGAATACACTGTCGCCATACTCGGCGACACACCGCTGCCGGCGATCCGCCTGGAAACCGACAACAGTTTTTACGACTACCACGCCAAGTACCTGTCGGACGACACCCGCTACCACATCCCGTGCGGTCTGAGTGCCGAAGCAGAGGCCGAACTCGGCCGTCTCTGCCTGTGGGCATTCCGGTCACTCGGGTGTCGTGTCTGGGGCCGTGTCGATGCCATGCGGGCCAACGATGGCCGGTTTCTCGTGCTCGAGGTCAACACGATCCCCGGCATGACCAGCCACAGCCTGGTGCCGATGGCGGCCGCGGCAACGGGGCTCGATGTTGCAGAGCTCGTCGAGCGGATCATCGAGCTCAGCCTCGAGGAGGGTGACTGATATGGCTGGCAAACAGCAGAGGGCGGCCCGCCGCCACGCCCCGGCGCACGGTGCCACCCGCAAGCAGCAGCCTGCCGCCGCGGCCAAGCGCGGCTGGGGGTTCTGGTTCAATGGTGTACTGGTGGTGTTTGCAGGCGCAGTGGTGCTCGCGGCCGCCGTGCAGGGCGGTCTCTACCTGCGCTCCATACCTGTACAGCAGATACGCGTTACCGGAGAGCTCGCCTACACCCGCGCCGAGGCGATTCAGGAGATCGTCCAGCCGGCGTTGCGTGGCGGTTTTCTCGGTGCCGACCTACAGCGCATTCGCGAGTGTGTCGAGCAGTTGCCCTGGGTCTACCGGGCAACGGTGCGACGTCGCTGGCCCGCGGCGCTGGAACTGCACGTGGTCGAGCAGCTGGCCATTGCGCGCTGGGGCGACCAGGGTTTCCTCAACCACGGTGGGGAGATTTTCAATTCGAGCACGGTCGAGGATCAGCAGTCCCTGCCCCTGTTGCAGGGCCCGGACGGCACTGCCCAGGAACTGGCGGCCGATTACCTGCGGCTGACCGCCCTGCTGCAACCGCTGGGCCTCACGGTCAGTGCCCTGCACCTGGACACACGCCGTCAACTGGAGGCCGAGCTCGATGGCGGGCTGCGTGTGTTGATGGGAAACCGTGATTTTCGCGAGCGCATGCAGCGTTTTACCGCAGTGTACCGCGAACACCTGGCAGGCCACGGCGCCGCTATCGAGCGCATCGACCTGCGGTATGAAAGCGGCCTGGCGGTTGCCTTCAAAACGCCAGACGGACAGCCGGCCGCAGAGCCGGAATCGGCCCCGCCCACCGTGGCGGGATTATAAAAGTGCAAGGAAAGAGGGGAGAAAGACTGCCATGGGCAGCGCAACAGATAAACGAATGATTGTCGGCCTCGACATCGGTACCTCCAAGGTGGTGGCGATCGTTGCTGAAATCGATCCCGATGGTGACCTGGAAATCGTCGGCATCGGTTCACATCCATCGCGGGGCATGAAGAAGGGTGTGGTGGTGAATATCGAGTCGACGGTGCAGTCGATCCAGCGGGCGATCGAGGAGGCCGAGTTGATGGCGGGCTGTCAGATTCACTCGGTTTACGTGGGAATCGCCGGCAGCCATATCAGCAGCCTGAACTCTCACGGTATTGTCGCGATCAAGGATCGCGAGGTCTATGACCACGACCTCGAGCGCGTCATCGATGCCGCCCAGGCCGTCGCCATCCCGGCTGACCAGAAGATCCTGCACATTCTGCCCCAGGAATACATCATCGATAACCAGGAAGGCATCAAGGAGCCGATGGGCATGTCGGGTGTCCGCCTCGAGGCGAAGGTGCATCTTGTTACCGGCGCGGTGAATGCGGCGCAGAACATCGAGAAGTGCATCCGCCGCTGCGGGCTGGACGTGGAAGAGATCATTCTCGAACAGCTCGCTTCGAGTTATTCCGTGTTGACTGACGACGAGCGGGAACTGGGTGTCTGCCTGGTCGATATTGGTGGTGGCACCACTGACATCGCCATCTTCACCGATGGATCTATCCGCCACACGGGCGTTATTCCCATTGCCGGCGACCAGGTGACCAACGACATCGCGATGGCATTGCGAACACCGACCCAGCACGCCGAAGAGATAAAGATCAAGTACGCCTGTGCGCTCACGCAACTGGCGGGGCCGGAAGAGACGATCAAGGTACCCAGTGTCGGCGAGCGCCCCCCGCGAGACCTCTCCCGTCAGGCGCTGGCTGAGGTGGTCGAGCCGCGCTACGACGAGCTGTTCACACTGGTACAGAACGAACTGCGGCGCAGTGGCTTCGAGGACCTGGTTCCGGCCGGCATCGTGCTCACCGGTGGCACCTCGAAAATGGAGGGTGCGGTCGAGTTGGCGGAAGAGATTTTCCACATGCCCGTGCGGGTGGGCTTTCCACAGTCGGTAAAGGGGCTGAGCGATATCGTGCGCAACCCGATCTACGCCACCAGTGTGGGCCTGCTGCAGTACGGGGCCGAGGCACAGGAGGAAGCGGCGACACCATCGGCTCGCGCGGTCGGCGCGGAGGCCGGGATGGTGGGCCGGTTGAAGGGATGGTTACATCGGAATTTTTAAGGGTAACGGGTTTTAACGAGCCGCCTGCAGAGGTGGCATTTTTTCAAGGTGAAGGGGAGACACTCCATGTTTGAACTGATCGAAAACGTAGCTGAAAATGCGGTGATCAAGGTAATTGGAATCGGCGGTGGCGGCGGCAATGCGGTCCGGCACATGATCGAACACTCTGTCGAGGGCGTGGATTTCATCTGCGCCAACACTGACGCCCAGGCACTGTCGGGCATCGAGTCCAAGACCGTGCTGCAACTGGGCGGTGAAATCACCAAGGGCCTGGGAGCGGGGGCCAATCCCGAGATCGGCCGGGCCGCGGCGATGGAGGATCGCGAGCGCATAGCAGACGCACTGAACGGGGCGGACATGGTGTTCATCACGGCAGGAATGGGCGGCGGCACCGGCACCGGCGGCGCGCCGGTGGTTGCCGAGGTGGCGCGAGACCTTGGCATTCTCACCGTCGCTGTAGTCACCCGGCCGTTCCCCTTCGAAGGCAAGAAACGCCTGCAGATAGCCCGTGAGGGGATCGAGGAACTGCAGCAGCACGTGGACTCATTGATCACGATCCCCAACGAGCGACTGTTGGAGGTCCTGGGCAAAAATACCACTCTGCTGGATGCCTTTAAGGAAGCGAATGATGTATTGTTGGGCGCGGTGCAGGGCATCGCAGACCTGATTATCAGGCCGGGCATGATCAACGTCGACTTTGCCGATGTCCGCACGGTGATGGGCGAGATGGGCATGGCGATGATGGGAACCGGCCAGTCCCGGGGCGAAAATCGTGCCCGGGAGGCGGCCGAGCGGGCCATCAACAGCCCGCTGCTCGACGACATCGATCTGCAGGGAGCCCGCGGTATCCTGGTCAACATTACTGCGGGGCTTGACCTCGCACTGGGTGAGTTCTCGGAAGTGGGTGACACCATTGAAGAATTTGCCGCCGATGACGCCACCGTCGTAGTAGGGACCGTGATCGATCCTGAGATGACGGATGAGCTGAAAGTGACCGTAGTCGCCACGGGCCTGGGTAGTGGCGCGGTCCGGGCGCCGCTGCAGGTGGTCGAACCGGCGCGGCCGGTCGAGCCGGAGAGCGAGCCCGACTACAAGGCACTGGAGCAGCCTACGACGACCCGTCGCAAGCGCGCGGCCGCCGGTGGTCGAGGGGCGGTAATGGAGCCTACGGACGCGGGTGGCGAGGATTACTTCGACATTCCCGCGTTCCTGCGACGCCAGGCCGACTAACGGCGGGCGGTATTTCGGGCGGGAGCGATCATGCCGCCTCCACGGGCTGAGCACGGGTGGGACTGACATGATTAGACAGCGTACGCTTCGCAATGCCATCAAGGCCACCGGCGTCGGGCTGCATACCGGCGACAAGGTGTATCTCACCCTGTCGCCGGCGCCTATCGATAACGGCATCGTGTTCCGCCGGGTGGACCTCGACCCGGTGGTTGAAATCCCGGCGCGGGCCGGCAATGTCGGCGATACCACGCTCTCCACCAGTCTCAACCTGGGTGATGCCCGGGTATCCACAGTCGAGCACCTGCTGGCGGCGATGGCAGGGCTCGGCATCGATAATGCTTACGTGGATGTCAGTGCCCCGGAGGTGCCGATCATGGACGGCAGCTCCGGTCCCTTCGTGTTCCTTTTGCAGTCGGCGGGCATCGCCGAACAGAACGCCGCCAAGAAGTTCATCCGGATCAAAAAAGCGGTCACTATCGAAGATGGTGATAAGGTCGCCAGTTTCCTCCCGTTCGACGGATTCAAGGTGTCCTTTACCATCGATTTCGATCATCCGGTCTTCCGGGATCGCACGGCCCACGCCGAGGTGGATTTTTCCACCACGTCATTCGTCCGCGAGATAAGTCGAGCCCGCACCTTCGGGTTTATGCACGAAATAGAGTATCTGCGCTCCCGCGGCCTGGCCCGGGGCGGCAGTGTCGACAATGCGATCGTCGTCGACGAGTACCGCATCCTGAACCAGGACGGCCTGCGCTACGAGGATGAATTCGTGCGCCACAAGGTGCTCGATGCGATCGGCGACCTGTACCTGCTCGGAAACAGCCTTATCGGGGAGTACCGGGCCTACAAGTCGGGGCACGCCCTGAACAACGCTTCGGTCCGGGCCCTGCTGGCGCAGCACGATGCCTGGGAGATGGTCACCTTCGAGGACGAAGAAACGGCCCCCATCACCTATGTGACCAATCCCCTGCCGGCTGCCTGAAGCCGACGCGGGCAATGGCGTTGGCGACGCATTTGTGGCATAGTGCGCGCCCTTAGTCCGGCTCAGACCTGTTCCTGAATGAAAGTCATCGTCGTCAGTCGAGCCAGCGACGACTCGCGTACCTTTGAACTGGGGCGCTGGTCTCTTGCGCTGTTCTCCCTCTGTTGCCTGGGATTACCCCTGGGTATGCTGGCGGCCGGCTATATGGCGGGGCTGGAAAGCGAGGTGCGTTCGGTGCGGGGAGCCGCGCTCGGCGACCTTCAGGTTGATCTCGACACGCAGGCTGAAGAGCTGGCGCTGCTGAAGTCCCAGGCGTCGCGCAAGGCCCGGGCGATGACCCTGGGCCTCGCCCGGTTGCAGGCCAGGATGACCCGCCTCGACGCTCTCGGGGAGCACCTCACAGCCATGGCCGGCCTGGAGAGCGGCGAATTCGATTTCAGCCAGCCGCCGGCGCTGGGCGGCCCCGTGGAGACGCTCGCGGTGGCCGATGTCGGCGAATTTGACCTGGGCGAGGAACTGGCCCGGTTCGGCAGCCATCTCGAAGACCGGCAGCAACAGCTCGATATTCTCGAATCGCTGATGACCCGCCGCAAACTTGACGACCAGGCCTGGCTGTCAGGGCGCCCTGTCGCCAAGGGCTGGATATCCTCCCGGTTCGGGCGGCGCACCGACCCGTTCACGGGCTTGCCGGCAGTGCATCTCGGTATCGATTTTGCCGGTCGTGAAGGGTCAGACGTGCTGGCAGTGGCTGCCGGCGTGGTGACCTGGGCGGGAACACGCTCCGGTTACGGCGAGCTGGTGGAAATCGCCCACGATGACGGCCTCGTAACCCGCTATGCCCATAACCAGGAAAACCTGGTGCAGCCTGGCGACGTCGTGCGCAAGGGCGAAACCATCGCACTGATGGGTAACAGCGGTCGCTCCACTGGCGCCCACGTTCATTTCGAAGTCTACAAACACGGCCGCCCGGTCGATCCCTCCAGTTACGTAGCCCGCACCCGGCGCTGACGCGCACACACCGGGTCACTACTGACCGCCCGGCCGGCCCACCGGCGTTCCAGGTATAAGAAACCAACCGTATTTTCGAGGTACAACCCGTGTTGAAGAAGATTTTTGGCACTCGCAATGCGAGAGAGCTGAAGCGTCTCGGTAAGGTCGTCAAGCAGATCAATGCCCTGGCCGATGATATGAAGGCGCTCGACGATGAACAACTGGCTGCCAGGACCGACGAGTTCCGGCAGCGCCTGCAGGATGGGGCGACGCTGGATGAGATTCTGCCCGAGGCTTTCGCGGTGGCGCGAGAGGCCGGGGAGCGCACGCTGGGTATGCGCCACTTCGACGTTCAGTTGATCGGCGGCATGGCCCTGCACGAGGGCAAAATCGCCGAGATGCGCACCGGCGAGGGCAAGACGCTGGTGGCAACTCTGCCCGCGTACCTCAACGCGCTGGGCGGTAACAGCGTTCACCTGATCACGGTCAACGACTACCTGGCATCCAGGGACGCGGCCTGGATGGAGCCGCTGTACAGCTTTCTGGGCGTCAGTGTCGGCGTGGTCAAGTCCGGCCAGTCCCACGAGCAGAAGACGGGCGGCTTACAATGCCGATATCATCTATGGCACGAATAACGAGTTTGGTTTCGACTACCTGCGCGACAACATGGCTTTCAGCCAGGCTGATCGGATGCAGGGCGCACTGAGTTTTGCCATTGTCGATGAGGTGGACTCCATCCTCATCGACGAGGCGCGCACCCCGCTGATCATCTCCGGCGCCTCCGAGGACAGTTCAGAGCTGTACAAGCGAATCAACAAGTTGATTCCGGCCCTGAAGCTGGACACCGAGGGCGAGGCCGGGCACTACACGATCGACGAGAAGCAGCGGCAGGTCGAGCTCACGGAAGAGGGGCACGAGTTCATCGAGAACCTGCTGCATGACGAGGGATTGTTGGCCGAGGAGGACAGTCTTTACGCGGCGACTAACTTGAACCTGCTGCATCACGTCAACTCGGGGCTGCGCGCGCACGCCCTGTTCCACCGCGATGTCGAGTACATCGTCCAGGGCGACCAGGTTGTGCTCATCGACGAACACACCGGTCGTACTATGCCGGGCCGGAGGCTGTCCGAGGGGCTGCACCAGGCTATCGAGGCGAAGGAGGGTGTGGCAATCCAGAGTGAGAGCCAGACGCTGGCGTCCACCACGTTCCAGAACTACTTCCGGCTCTACGACAAGCTGGCCGGCATGACCGGTACCGCCGACACCGAGGCCTTTGAATTCCGCCAGATCTACGGCCTGGAAGTACTGGTGATTCCCACCAACGTTCCGCAGCAGCGGGATGACCTCAACGACCTGGTCTATCTCTCCCGCGAGGAGAAATTCGATGCGATCGTGGAGGACGTCAAGGCCTGCATCGAGAAAGGTGCGCCGGTACTGGTGGGCACCGCCTCGGTGGAAACGTCCGAGCAGCTGTCGACGTACTTCCGCAAGGAAAAAATCGACCACAAGGTGCTCAATGCCAAGTACCACGAGCAGGAGGCTGAAATCATCGCCCAGGCGGGCCGACCCGGAGTGGTCACCATCGCTACCAACATGGCCGGCCGAGGCACGGATATCGTGCTTGGGGGCAACTTCGAAGCGGAGGTTAAGGCCAGGATTGAACTCGACGAGGCTGCGCAACAGCAGCTGCAGGAGGAGTGGCGGGAGCGGCATCGACAGGTGATCGAAGCCGGCGGCCTGCATATTCTCGGTACCGAGCGCCACGAATCGCGACGTATCGACAACCAGCTGCGTGGCCGGGCCGGGCGGCAGGGAGATCCGGGCGTCTCGCGGTTCTATCTCTCACTGGAGGACAACCTGATGCGCATCTTCGCCTCGGACCGGGTGAAGTCGTTCATGCAGGCCTTGGGTATGGAGAAGGGCGAGGCCATCGAGCACCGCATGGTGACCAATGCGATCGAGAAGGCGCAGCGCAAGGTCGAGGGTCGCAACTTCGATATTCGCAAGCAATTGCTGGAATACGACGACGTCGCCAATGACCAGCGGCAGATCATCTACAACCAGCGCAACGAGTTGCTGGGTGAATCCGACATTTCGGAAATGGTCACCGCGATCCGCCGCGACGTGGTCAATGACGCAATCGATGCGTTCATTCCGCCCATGAGTGTGGAAGAGCAGTGGAACGTCCCCGGCCTGGAGAAGCAGCTCGAGACTGAATTTGCGATCAGTCTTCCGGTGCAGGAATGGCTGGACAGCGACGACAAACTCCACGAGGAGGCCCTCCGGGAACGCATCTTCGCTGAGATCCAGTCGGTCTACGACGAGAAGAGTGAGCAGGTCGGCCCGGATATGCGCAAACTGGAAAAGCAGATCATGCTGCAGGTACTGGACACCCTGTGGAAAGAGCATCTCGCCACCATGGATCATCTGCGCCAGGGTATTCACCTGCGGGCCTACGCGCAGAAGAATCCGAAGCAGGAGTATAAGCGCGAGTCTTTCGAACTCTTCGAGCGTCTGCTCAACAACCTGAAGTACGAGGTGGTGAAGTTTCTCAGCCACGTGCAGATCCAGCGGGAGGACGAAGCGGAACAGATCGAACGCCAGCGTCGGGAAGCCGCAGAGCGTGAGAAGCTCGCCTTCCAGCATGCCGCGGCCTCGGCCATGGCCGCCGAGGCGGCAGAGGCGGGCGGTGCCGCGCTGGCGGCAGCTGGCGGCGCTGCGGCTGCGCCGGCACAGCAACCCTTCACCCGAGAGGGCCCCAAACTCGGTCGCAATGAACCCTGTCACTGCGGCAGCGGCAAGAAATTCAAGCATTGTCACGGCAAGCTGTGACGCGGCAGTTTACCGGGGGGCGCGACATGGCAGTCGGCAGCGATAGCAACCTGCAACTGGGTGCCGTGCCCGGGATGCGTCTCGGCACGGTGGCGGCGGGCATCAAGACCCCGGGCCGCCCCGATCTCGTACTGATCGAATTTGCCGCCGGGAGCGGGTGTGCCGCCGTGTTTACCCGTAACAGTTTTTGCGCGGCCCCGGTTACGGTCGCCCGGGAGCACCTGGCCGCGGTCGCGGGCGAGCCACGCTACCTGTTGATCAATACCGGCAATGCCAATGCCGGCACCGGTGCCGCAGGCCTCGAGGACGCCCGCACCTGTGCCGCCGCGGTAGCGAAGGCGACCGGCGTGACCGCCGTCGAAGTGCTGCCGTTCTCGACCGGCGTCATCGGCGAGCCGCTGCCGGTCGGGCGGATCACCGCGGCCGTTGATGCTGCGGCCGGATGTCTGTCTGAGGATGGCTGGCGCGATGCGGCGACGGGGATACTGACCACGGACACACGACCCAAGGGCGAATCCCGGCGCTTCAGCGCTGGCGGGAAAACATTTGTCCTCACCGGGATCGCCAAGGGCTCCGGGATGATCCGGCCGGACATGGCCACGATGCTGGCGTTCCTGGGCACCGACATGGCGGTAGCGCCGGCCGTTCTGCAACAGCTCCTGGGTGAGGTCGTCGCGCTCTCCTTCAACCGTATCACGGTCGACGGCGATACCTCCACCAATGACGCCTGTGTGCTGGCCGCCACCGGCGCTGCGGGTAACGCCCTTGTCACGAAACCCCGCGGCCCGCTGTATGACGCCCTGCGGGACGCGCTGGCGGCAGTGTGCATCGACCTCGCGCAGGCTTTGGTGCGCGACGGAGAGGGCGCCAGCAAGTTTGTCACGGTCACGGTCAACGGTGGCCGCGACCCGGTCGAGTGCCTGGATGTCGCCTACACCATCGCCCATTCACCGCTGGTGAAAACGGCGCTGTTCGCATCCGACCCCAACTGGGGGCGGCTGTTGGCGGCAATCGGTCGCGCCGGCCTCGCCGACCTCGACATCGAGCGCATCGCTGTCTACCTGAACGAGGTGTTGATCGCGACTGGCGGCGCCAGGGCCGAAGCGTATACCGAGGAAGCCGGTGTCGCCGCCATGGCGCCGGACGATATCACGATCCGCGTGGAGCTGGGCCGGGGCACCGCATCGGAGACGGTGTGGACGACCGATCTCTCTTACGACTACGTGCGCATCAACGCAGAATACCGGACATGAGTGCACGGATTACGGTGGAGAACGCTGCCGCATGACGGCTTCAGACCCGCCGTTGCACGTGGCTGTGGCGGTGATTCTCGACCGCCGGCACCGGGTGTTGGTCAGCCGGCGTCCCGACGACGTTCACCAGGGCGGGCTCTGGGAATTCCCGGGGGGCAAGGTCGAGCCCGGTGAGAGCGTGGAGGATGCCCTGGTGCGTGAACTGGGAGAAGAATTGGGGATCGCGGTGGAGTTCAGTACGCCCCTGCTCGAGGTGCGCCACGACTATCCCGAGCGCAGCGTCCTGCTCGACGTCCATGTAGTGCGGGATTTCACCGGCGAACCGCGCGGGCTTGAGGGGCAGCCGGTGCAGTGGTTATCCGCAGCCCAACTGGACGCGGGCGTGTTTCCCGCCGCTAACGGTGCCATCATTGACGCAATGCGGTCGCTGCTGGCGCGAGAGGGCGGTGTGGCGCACCCGCTATGACGTCCCGCGCCGTGAATACGGCCCTGTTTCTTGGCTATGCGGGGGTGGTTGGCATTCTGTCGCTGAGCTCCTCTGCGGGTGTTGCCGCGGATAACTGGGACAAGCTTGCACACTTTCTCTGTTATGCGTTGTTCGCGATCCTCGCCTACCGCGTCAATCCCCGTAGTCCGGTGTTTCCTGCGCTGTGCGTCGGCATTATTGCTTTTGGCGGACTGCTGGAATACGGGCAGTCACTGACGCCCGACCGGACGATGTCGCTGGCGGACTTCGTTGCCAATACCGCGGGCGTCATCGCCGGGGGGCTGCTTGCGCGGATGCGCGCGCGGAACTGAGCTGGCGACTTGTTCGGCTGCGGTCATCCCGCGCTCTCAGTCCGCGGCCACCGCGCTACTTTTTTTGGTCGGGAAGCCCTTTTTTTCCATCAGGGCATCGGTGCGCGCGTCACGACCGCGGAAATTGCGATACGCCTCGGCCGGGTCGACCGTGTTGCCGACGGCAAAGATGGTATCGCGAAGCCGCCTCGCAACCTTGCGGTCATAAAACCCACCGGCCTCGGTGAAGGCGCCCGCCGCATCGGCGGTCAGGGTGTCGGCCCACAGGTACGAGTAATAGGCCGAGGAATAGCCATCGGACGCGAACGCGTGTGTGAACTGCGGCGTGCGGTGTCGCATGACCAGTTCCGCCGGCATGCCGAGTTCAGCCAGTGTCTCGCGCTCGAAGGCCCGTGGATCGATGTCGGTGTCCCCGGCGAGGTGAATTTTCAAATCGATCAAGGCGCTGGCCAGGTACTCCGTGGTATCGAAACCCTGGTTGAAAGTGGCCGCGCTCTCAATCCTGGCGACGAGCTCTGCGGGAATCGGTTTTCCGGTATCGGCGTGCAGCGCGAAGCGATTGAGGACACGCGGTGTTGACAGCCAGTACTCCAGCAGCTGGGAAGGGAACTCCACATAGTCCCTGGGCACCGAGGTGCCGGCCAGCGAGGGGTAGGACACGTCGGATGCCAGACCATGCAGCGCGTGACCGAACTCGTGGAACATCGTCTCCGCGTCATTCCAGGAGACCAGCACCGGCTCTCCGGCTGCGCCCTTGACGAAATTCGAGTTGTTGGAAACGATGGTGGTGACTGTCCCGTCGAACTTTTCCTGGTCCCGGTAGGGGAACATCCAGGCGCCGGAACGCTTTCCCTGGCGGGCGTAAGGGTCGAAATACCAGAGACCGACGTGCTCGCCACCGCGCCTCACCTCCCACACGCTCACGTCGGAGTGCGGCACGGGCACGCTGCCCTCCTTCACCGGCTGAAACTCGAAGCCGAACACCTCGCCGGCGACGAAAAACAGGGCCTCCCGCAGGTTTTCGAGTTGCAGGTAGGGTTTGACCTCGTTTTCATCGAAGTCGTACTTTTCCTTCCGCACTTTCTCGGCGTAGTGGCGGTAGTCCCAGGGTTCGATAGTGAATTTTGGCGTGCCGCGCGCCGCGGCTTCCCGGTCGGCGACCGCCTGCATGTCGGCCACTTCCTCGTGTACCCTGGCGATGGCGGGTTCCCAGACGGCGAGCATGAGGTCCAGTGCGCGGTCGGGTGTCTTCGCCATCTGGTTTGCAATCTGCCAGTGGGCATGGGTGGCAAAACCGAGCAGGCTGGCGCGCTCGGCGCGCAGCTTGAGAATTTCGGTGATGGTCGCATTGTTGTCGTGTGCATCGCCATTGTCGCCGCGACTGTAGTACATCCGCCAGACGCTTTCCCGCAGGTCACGCCGCTCGGAGAACTTGAGAAAGGGCTCCATCGAGGAGCGGGTGTTCAGGACAGCCCATTTGCCGGCGTGGCCACGCGAACCGGCTGCCGTCGCCGCGGTCGCCCGCAGGTCGTCGGGCAGCCCGGCCAGGTCGGCTTCGGCCTCGAGCAGCAGCATGTACTGTTCTTCATCGTTGAGCACGTTCTGGCTGAAAGCCGTGTACAGTTCTGCAAGGCGCTGGTTGATAGAGGACAAACGCTCCCTGGCGGCCTGGTCCAGCTGTGCGCCTGCCCGGTTGAAGCGCATGTAGTAGTACCATGCGAGCCGCTGCTGTTCGGGCGAGAGGTCGAGGGTCTCCCGCGCGTCGTAGATTGCCGCGACGCGCTTGAACAGTGCCTGGTTCTGGTTGACCTTGTCCTCCAGCGCGGCGAGTTGCGGCGCCATGGCGCGCTGGACCTGCTGAAACTCCGGTGAATTCATGGTGGCAGACCAGATGTAATAGACTCGCAGGAC
This sequence comes from uncultured Gammaproteobacteria bacterium, assembly GCA_963753815.1. Taxonomy (GTDB): domain Bacteria; phylum Pseudomonadota; class Gammaproteobacteria; order Pseudomonadales; family Halieaceae; genus CAVWDU01. The sequence continues at coordinate 103,703 of CAVWDU010000001.1, read as the reverse complement.
CCGGTCCAGTGTGCCGCCGGCGCGCTCGAGGGCGGCGAGGGTATTGTCAAAGGTTGGCCCGGCCCTCTGCGCGGTGATGGTATCAATCTCCTCGAGGTACTCGGCCTTGGCGGTCTCGAAGGCCGGCTCGAAGTGCCTGACGGCTACGTCTGCCAGGGGTGGCACGCCGCCGTAGGGTCCCGCCCACGATTGCAGCAGTGGGTTTTCCTCGCCGATCACCGGCGCAACCACAGATACGAGAGAGAGCACAATGAATACAGATTTGAGCATAGTGGCAAGGTCCTGCGGCTATCAAGCCGTCTGGTTGGCATCGGGATACCAGTCGGTGTTCCGGGAGAGGGCGTAGGCTAACGTGTTCGCCACTCGGGGTACAGCAATCGGAGTCATCATCCGAACCGTTCGGTGAACGGGGTGGCCCTGGTCAAGACTGCTGGTCGAATCATTCACCGACGACCCCCTGTGGGTTAGGCCCGGCGCCGGGCTCGCGCTGGCGCAGCAGGATGGCGAACGTGAGCAGCCCGATCAGGCCGGCGATACACAGCCATTCGGCGGCGGCGTAGCTGCCGAACAGGTCGACACCCAGGCTGAACATCGCCGGGCCGATGGCGCTCGTGAAGACCATGATGGAGGTGCACAGGCCGGTGATTTCGCCGAGGTGAAGCGTGCCGAAAAAGCGGATGAACGCCAGGTTGGATGTCACCGACCAGAGGCCGGCGCCCACGCCGAAGCCGGCAACCAGCAGGGCATAACCCCAGTCGTGCTGGAGATTGAGCAGTCCCGAGGCACCGGCGATGAACGCGACCAGCATCGCCGCAATGAACGGTTTCAGTGGACGCGAGTCCGCCAGCCAGCCGCAGGCCAGGTTGGTCGACGTGGACACCACCGCCGCCGGCAGGAAATAGGCGAATGCCTCCGTCTGGCTGCGCCCCGCTTCGGCGAAGATCGACACGATATGGAAAGTCACTGCGGTGGCAAACAGGGAGTGCATGCTGAGACTCAGGCTGATCAGCCAGAACACCGGGGTGCGCCGGGCCTCGTCGAGTGTGAGACTCGGCCTGTTCGGGAGTGAGGCGGTGCCGTCCCCCTGGCGACGGCCATCAATCAGTACGCCGCACGATGTCGGGTCGTTGCGCAGGAACAGCAGTGCGAGACCGCCAAAGACGAGACATGCGGCGGCAAGTTGCCAGAGCGCTCCCTTCCAGCCGCTGCCGGCGATCATCCATGCCAGGACCAGTGGCGCTACCGAGAAACCGAAACTCACGAATACGCCGCGGGCGCTGCTGACCAGGCCGCGACGTTTCTCGAACCAGAGCAGTAGAACGTTGCCCGAGGCGCTGGTCAGCACGCCCTGACCGAAAAAGCGGACGCCGAAGTAGCCCAATGTGATCACACAGAAGGTCACCACCGCGCCGCCGCCGAGCGCGGCGGCGATGCCGTCGGTAAGTGAGATAAACAGTATCGTCGCCGCCAGCAGTGCACTGGCCACCGCCACCATCAGCCGGCCGCCCACCCGGTCATACCAGCGTCCTGCTCGGGTCAGGAACAATGATGAACCGACGGTGCCGAGCAGGTAGGCCATGGACAACTGGGTGCGGGTCAAACCGAGAGCCTCGATCAGGTGGTCGGTGAAAACCGCCATGCCCATGGTTTGGCCGGGGATGCTGAACAGGAATCCCAGGGTGCTGAAAAACCATACGACCCAACCGTAGTAAAAGGGCAGTCGCCTGATGTCGAAGGGCCAGTCTGGTCTGACGGAAGCGAGGGTTCCTGCCCGCATCGTAGAGGATTCCCGGGTGTTTAAAGCCTGTATTGGAGCACAGAACCGGCCGGCTCACATGGCCAGCATGTCATCAGGATGAAAACGAGCCGGAATCGGCGCAGCGGCAGGTGACGGGCCGGTGCGTGGCAATCGGCTGAACTGCTATTGCATTGACACATCGCAACACCGCATGCTGGCATCCGGTCTAGACTCCATCACAGGCGGATTGCCGAGGAGAGTCAGCGATGGCGGAGTCGGATCACCGGTCGATGCCGCGGGGCGTCAAGCTACTGCACGATCCCGTGCGCAACAAGGGCACGGCCTTCACCGACACCGAGCGGGAGGTACTGGGACTGCGAGGTCTTTTGCCGCCGCGGGTTTGTACGGCGGCCGAGCAGGAGCAGCGGGTCCTCGGTAACCTCCGCAACAAGTCGAGTGACCTCGAGCGTTATCTCTACCTGGTATCGCTTCAAGACCGCAACGAAACCCTGTTCTACCGTGTGTTGATAAACCATATCGAAGAGGTCATGCCCCTCATCTACACGCCCACGGTGGGCAGGGCTTGCCAGGAGTTCTGCCATATATACCGGCGCCCGCGGGGTATATATATTTCCCTGCAGGACCGCGGCCGGGTGCGGGAGTTGTTGGCCAACTGGCCTCATGACGACCCCAGGATCATCGTTATAACCGACGGTGAGCGTATTCTCGGGCTCGGCGACCTGGGTGCTGCCGGTATGGGCATACCCATCGGTAAACTCGCCCTTTACAGTGCCTGTGCCGGCATCCGCCCGACACAGTGCCTGCCAGTGATGCTCGATGTCGGAACCAACAACGAACAACTGCTCGACGACCCGCTCTACCTGGGGCTGGAGCGGCGCCGTGAACGGGGACCCGCCTACGACGAGCTCGTGGCTGAATTCATCGACGCCGTGCAGGAACTGTTTCCTCGCGCGCTGGTGCAGCTGGAAGACTTCGGCAACCGCAACGCCTTCCGTCTCCTGCAGCACTACCGGGAGCAGCTCTGCCTGTTTGATGACGACATACAGGGGACCGGCGCGGTCGCCCTGGCGGGTATCATCGCCGCCCTGCGCATCACCGGTGGCGAACTGGCCGACCAGCGGGTGCTGTTCCTGGGGGCGGGACAGGCCGGAATCGGTATCGGCAATACGCTTTGCGCCGCACTGTGCGACCAGGGCCTGTCACTCACCGACGCACGCGAGCGCTGCTGGTATTTTGATTCCAGTGGGCTATTGGTTGCGGGCAGGCCGGATATCCCGGCGCAGAAACAGCCCTTCGCCCATGACCATGCTCGCGTGGACGAGCTGCTGCGCGCCGTGGTCGAGCTGCGCCCCAGCATACTGATTGGCTGCGCCGGACAGCGGGGACAGTTCGGCGGCGAGATCCTCGAGACCATGGCGGAATATAACGAGCGCCCGGTCGTCTTCGCGCTGTCGAATCCGACCGCGAATTCCGAGTGCAGCGCGGAAGAAGCGTATCGGCATACCGATGGCCGGGCCGTGTTTGCCAGCGGCAGCCCCTTTCCCGAGGTGCGCCTGGGAGGTCGGCGTTTCAGTCCCGGCCAGGGTAACAACGCCTACATCTTTCCCGGTGTCGGCCTGGGTGCGGTGGCCAGCCAGGCGCGAGAGGTGACGGACGGTATGTTCCTGGCGGCAGCACGGGTACTGGCGGAACAGGTCGACGACGACGACCTTGCTGCGGGCAGGGTTTACCCCCGCCTGAACCGCATTCGCCAGGTCTCCGCGGCTATCGCTACCGAAGTCGCAACCATCGCCTTCCGCGAGGGGTTGGCAGGACGGGATATACCGGATGATGTGGCACGAGATGTTCGGGAGCAGATGTTCGAGCCGCGCTACCCACACTACGCCTGATCAGCGTTAGGCACCTCTGAACAATGGCAATCGCGCTCAGCGAAGGTCTGAAGCGTCCAGAGCAAGGCGCAGCAGTTCGCTGTGCAATGACGCGACCAGCGGGTCGAGTGCGGGGAGATCACCACTGTTGTCGATCACAAAGTCCGCCCGGTTCAGGCGTTCCTGGCGTGGCATCTGTGCGGCCATGATCCGGCGCACCTGGTCTTCGTCATTGTCGTCCCGTGTCATCGTGCGGGCCAGTTGCGTCGCTTCCGGAACATCGACGACCACGATGACGTTCGCGCGTTCGCGTTGCGCCGTCTCCAGCAGCAGCGGTGAACTGAGTATGACATAGGGCGGGGGAGCGGCGGCCAGTTGCGCGCTGATCTCCTCCCCGATCAGCGGGTGTGTCAGTTGTTCCAGCCAGAGTCTTTCCGCTTCGTCGGCGAATACACGCTGGCGCAGTGCCGCCCGGTCCAGGCTGCCGTCGGCATTGAGTATGTCGTCGCCATGACGCGCCGCGATGGCCGCGAGCGCCGGACTGCCAGGCTCGACCACCAATCGGGCAATGCGGTCGGCGTCGACAATCCGTATGCCGAGGCGCTCGAACCGGTCCGTGACAGCCGATTTGCCGCTGCCGATGCCGCCGGTAACGCCGACCACGAAGGACATCAGGTCACGCTTCCGAGGTAGCGCGCCATGATGGCGTCACCCCAGACCAGGGCGATCCAGCCCGCGGCAGCAAGGTATGGCCCGAAGGGAATCGGGATGTCCCTGCCCCGGCGCTTGATCACCATCAGCGCTATGCCGCAAACGGCACCGACCAATGAAGACAGGAGGACGATCAGCGGCAGCGACGTCCAGCCCAGCCAGGCACCCAGTGCTGCGAGTAACTTGAAATCCCCGTAACCCATGCCTTCCTTGCCGGTAAGGAGTCTGAACACCCAGTACACGGACCACAACGCCAGGTAGCCCAGCATCGCACCCACCACCGCATCCTGTAGCGGCACATAGGTGCCGCCCAGGTTGAACAGCAGGCCCAGCCAGAGCAGCGGCAGGGTGATGTCGTCGGGCAGCAACTGATGGTCGATGTCGATCAGGGTCAGGGTAACGAGTGCCCAGGTCAGCAGCATGGCGCCCAGCAGGGCAGGGGAGACCTGGAAATAGAAGCCGAGCACCAGCGTCAGGAGTCCTGTTGCGGCCTCCACGAGGGGGTAACGCACCGAAATCCCCTGGCCACAGTTGGCGCACTTGCCACCCAGCAGGATGTAGCTGAGTACGGGAATGTTCTGCCATGGCCTGATCGCTGCCTTGCAGTGTGGACAGTGCGAGTTGGGAACGGCGAGTGTGAGTGTTTCGCCGTCGTCCGGCGCGTCCTCGACTTCCAGCAACTCACAGCAATCCCGTCGCCAGCGTGCTTCCATCATCAGCGGGAGACGGTACACCACGACATTGAGAAAACTGCCGACCACCAGGCCAAGCAGCAGGAGCAGGGTGTATAAAAACCAGGGCTGCTGGTCAAAAACCGCCAGCAGGCCGGGCATTACTTCGTCGGGCGTCACTCCAGTGCCGTCAGACGACCGAGCCCAGCATGAAGATCGGCAGGTACATTGCCACCATCAGGCCGCCCACCAGTACGCCGAGGATCGACATGATCATTGGCTCCATGAGCGAGCTGAGACTGTCGACCGCGTTGTCGACTTCATCTTCGTAATGCGTCGCCACCTTGTCGAGCATCTCGTCGAGCGCACCGGATTCCTCGCCGATGGACACCATCTGCAGCAGCATGTTGGGGAACAGTCCGGTCGCCCGGATGGCGTTGTAGAGCGTCGTGCCGGTGGTGACGTCGTCGCGTATCTGCAGGATGGCCTTGCTTAGACCGAATTGCCGGCGGCGCCGGCGGTGGATTCCAGCGCCTCGACCAGCGGAACACCGGCGGCGAACGTGGTGGCCAGGGTGCGCGAGAACCGGGCGACGACCGAGTCGTGGATGATGCCGCCGAAAATCGGTGTCTTGAGCAGAATCTGGTCAAGGCGTTCAGCGAACGCTACGGATCGATGCCTGGCCTCCTTGAACAGGAAGATAGAGGCGATGATGGCAACGAGCATGATCAACCACCATTCCTGCACGAAATCGGAGATGGCCAGCACGAACAGCGTAAAGGAGGGTAGGTCCGAGCCGAAGCTGGTGAAGGTCTCGGCAAACTGCGGCACTACTTTAATGAGCAGGATCGCGGTCACGACCAGCGCGACGACGACGACGGCGATGGGATAGGTCATGGCCTTCTTGATCTTGGCCTTTAACTGCTCGGTTTTTTCCTTGTAGGTTGCCACGCGATCGAGCATGACCTCCAGGGTGCCCGATGTTTCACCGGAGCCGACCAGGCTGCAGTAGAGGTCGTCAAATAGCCGCGGATGCTTGGCGAGGGAGGGGGCCAGGCCGCTGCCGGACGCCACATCGTTCTTGATCGAGTTGACCAGTTCCTTCATCCGCGGATTGTCGACCCCGTCGCCGACGATATCGAAACTCTGCACCAGCGGGACGCCGGCTTTCATCATCGTCGCCAGCTGGCGGGTGAACACCGCGATATCGGCAGGCTTGATGGCCTTGCCGCTGCGGCCAAACAGTGGCTTGGGTTTCTTCTTTATGGTCTTGGGTTTGATCCCCTGCCGACGCAACTGGGCCTTGGCCATTGCCGAACTGGCTGCCTGGATTTCACCGCGTGTGGTGCGCCCGGTCTTGTCGACGCCCGCCCAGGTGAAAATGTTCGCTGCGATTTATTGTTGTTGCCATCGTCGTTTGTCCCGTTACTCGGTCTTCGTTATTCAGCCTGTGTTTTTCCCGGCTTTGTTGTCAGGGCCGGTCCAGAGTGTGAGCAGGCTCTAGTCTGTGTGATCCGGTTGACTTCCTCGAGACTGGTCAGTCCCTGGGCGGCCTTCTCCAGTGCCGACATGCGCAGGTCGTTGAAACCCTCGGTCCTGGCCTGTTCGTGAATCTGCATGGAGTTGCCCTCCTCCATGATGATGCGGGCGATCGTGGGGGTTACCCGAACCACTTCATAGACGCCGACCCGCCCCTTGTAGCCGTCGGCACAGCTCTTGCAGCCCACCGGTTTCATCAACGTCGCCTCCCTGAGCATTGCCTCGGTGAAGCCCTCTTTGAGCAGGGTTTCGCGGGGAATGTCGTCCGCCGGTTCGCGCACTCCTTGCACAGGCGACGGGCAAGTCGCTGGGCAATAATGAGGTTGACCGACGTGGCCAGGTTGAATGCCGGGACTCCCATGTTGAGCATGCGGGTGATCGTCTCGGCAGCGCTGTTGGTGTGCAGGGTAGAGAGCACGAGGTGGCCTGTCTGTGCCGCCTTGATCGCGATCTCGGCGGTCTCCAGATCCCGGATCTCACCCACCATGATGATGTCGGGATCCTGGCGCAGGAACGAACGCAGCGCCTCCGCGAAGTTAAGCCCCACCTTCGGGTTCACGTGTACCTGGTTGATGCCTTCCAGGTTGATCTCGACCGGGTCCTCCGCGGTCGAGATATTGCGCTCCGCCGTATTGAGGATATTGAGGCCGGTGTAGAGCGAGACGGTTTTACCTGAGCCGGTGGGCCCGGTCACCAGGATCATGCCCTGTGGCTGGTTCAGCGCTTTCAGGTACATGTCTTTCTGTGCTTCCTCGTAGCCAAGCGCGTCGATGCCCATCTGTGCACTGCTCGGGTCGAGGATACGCAGTACGATCTTCTCGCCGAACAGCGTAGGTAGCGTATTGACCCGGAAGTCGATCGCCCGCTTGCGCGTCAACTTCATCTGGATGCGTCCGTCCTGTGGCATCCGGCGCTCCGATATATCCATCTGGGACATGACCTTCAGGCGTGCCGACAGGCGTGCTGACAGGTTTTTCGGGGGCCTTACCACCTCGCGCAGGATGCCATCCGTGCGGAAGCGGACCCGGTAATTGTGTTCGTAGGGCTCGAAGTGAATGTCCGACGCGCCCTGCTTGATGGCGTCGACCAGCACTTTGTTGACGAAGCGGACAATGGGTGTTTCATCGATCCCGTCAGCTCCCGCGTCATCGCCTTCACCGTCCTCGGTCGTGCCTCCGACATCGATGTCGTCGAGATCGGAGGAGTCGAGGTCCTCGAGTCCGTCGCCCAGGGAGTCCTGTACCTCGACCCACTCGGCGATGACCCGGCTCAGCACGCGCTCGTCAATAAGGACCGCGTCGGTATTAATGCCGGTGTGAAACTTCATCTCGTCCAGCGCGGCGAGGTTGGTCGGGTCCGATACCGCGATGAACAGCCTGTTGCCTCGCTTGTACAGCGGCAGCGCGTGGTGCTTGGTGACCAGGTCGACATCCACGAGGCCATCCGGGATCTGTACGAGGTTGAAGGCGTCGAGGTCGAACAGGGGAACACCGAACTCCAGCGAGGCGACCTCGGCCAGCCGCTGGCTGTCTACTTTGAAGTGCTCGACCAGGTACGGCACCAGGTGTTCGCGCTCCAGAGATGCCTGTTTCTGCGCCGCGTTGGCGTCATCCGCCGATATCAGTCCCTCCGCCACAAGGCGACCGGCAAGGCCACTGACCTGTGACGTCAACTTCTCGTTCATCTGCATGTCATCCCCACTGCAGTCACCTGTGCCCTGTTTTCTTATTGTAGTTGTGCTTGCCCGCCTGAGTATAACCATCCACCCCTATCGCTAATAGCGTCAACGGGCAGTTATCCATGGAATTCTCGACATTTCGCCAGGAAGCCACCGCACGCGCCCGCGGCACCGTGTTGCCGACAGGCTGTCGCCTCGCGAACCCCAACCGGCCCCGGTGGCCCGGCTGCCGTGGCAGGTCTGTCAGCAGCGGAGGCATTGTGCGGGACAATGTGACAAATATCGTCGCTATTGGTCACTTTCCGGCGTCGTCCGGTACCGTGCCAGGTCGCTGTGGCGAGCTGACAGTCAGCTCCAATATACTGATAAATAAGCGATTAACCAGAGATCGGACTTTTTTGATGGCGATTGGCACGAGTTCTGCACTAATCCTCTCTGCCATCCCAGCCGCCACGGGGCGCTGTGACACAGGCGGTAACTCAAAGCAATAACTCATCTTGGAGATGACACATGAAAATCCAGAAGAAACAACAAGGCTTCACCCTTATCGAACTGATGATCGTCATCGCGATCGTCGGCATCCTGGCCGCCGTTGCGCTGCCTGCCTACCAGGACTACACCGTTCGCGCCAAGCTGTCTGAAGCGCTGGGTGTACTGGCCGAAGCCAAGACCTCGGTCGGCGAGTTCTACATCGCTAACAACGCGTTCCCGGCAGACGCCCAGGAAGCGGGTATCCGCAGCGACATCGACACCGATATCGTCGCCTCGCTGCTTTACTCTACGGCTGGTAACGGCAACTTCGGCGTCAAGGTCAAGCAGGCGGTCGTACCGGGCGCTGCGGGTGACGTCATCTTCGGCATGTCCGTGGTCAGCAGTGCTGGTGGCACCCTGGCGTACAAGTGCGTGCGTCAGCCCAACAACATCACCGGCACCGCGATCGAAGGCAAGTACCTGCCGGCCAACTGCCGCACCTGATTGCCAGCTTCACAAATGGCGAAAGAACCCGGCGCAAGCCGGGTTTTTTTTGTCCTGCGATTCCCCAGCCGCAGCAGACGAACTGGCGAAAACCGCGCTCTTTGGGCGTATTCCCGCCGCGGCTGCTGTAGACTTTGCGCCGATGATCCCCGCCTTGATACAAGGCGGCGCGATCGGGTGCTATAGATCGATGCGAGTGACGAGTTTAACGCGCGGTACCACGGGGCGGGGTTAGTGCGAAGTCATACCGGATACCTGTTTTTCACGGCTATTCTGCTGGCCGCGGGCGCGCTGGCGCTCGGTGCGGGGGGCGCGTTCGTGTTCGACAGTCAGCCCGCCATTCCGAAGAATCCGCTGTTGATAACGGTGAGTGGCGAGCTCGACAGCCTGCGCGCCGCCGCGCTCAGTTCCGATAGCGGCAGCCTGCGCAGGCCGGTGGCCATGTTCACCTTCGCACTCAATGCGCTCGCCGCAGGAGTCGATGCCGCGGCCCCCTATCGGCTTACCAATATCGTTATTCACCTCGCCAATGCGCTGCTCGTGTACCTGCTGGCCAGGCGCCTGCTTCGTGGCAGCCCGCTCGTGCGGGCAACAGACGCCGAGGCGCGATGGGTGGCCGCACTGGCGGCTGGATTCTGGGTCCTGCAGCCCCTGGCGGTGACGACTGTCCTTTACGTGGTCCAGCGCATGGCACAACTGTCGGCGCTGTTCGTGCTCGCCGGACTCTACAGTTATGTCGTCTACCGTGAGCGTTGGCTTGCGCGCTTTCCCAGGCCGGGAGAACTCGTCGCTGCGCTGCTGTGGTTGCTCCTGTTCACCGGGCTCGCAGTGTATTCGAAGGAGAATGGCCTGTTGCTGCTGTGGGCCGTGGCGGTGGTCGAGTTGTGTTTTTTCGCCGGGTACGTTGGCGATCGCCACTACAGGTGGTTGTCGGTTACAACCGTCGCGGTGTGCCTGTTGCCGGTGCTGCTGGCGACGATCCTGTTTTTGAATCACCCCGGGCTGGTACTGGACGCCTATGAAGGGCGGCCCTTCAGTTTGATCGAACGACTACAGACCCAGGGTCGTGTGCTCTGGCACTATGTGGGCTGGTCGCTGTCGCCCACCGGGCCGGGCGCCGGGCTGCATCACGACGACATCCCGATTTCCACGGGCTGGCTGCACCCTGTCTCGACCGTTATCAGCGCGATGGCGTGGGCGGCCGTCCTCGCCGCGGCGCTGCTGTTGCGCACGCGTTGGCCTGTGTTTGCGTTCGCGGTGCTGTTTTTCCTGGTGATGCACAGTTTCGAATCGAGCGTCTTCGCGCTGGAAATGGTCTATGAGCATCGCAACTACCTGCCTTCAGTCGGACTGTGGATACTGGCGGCCTGGTTGCTTTACCAGTTCTGCGATCAATACGCGGCGCACTTTCTGCTCCCGCTGTCGGTAGTGCTGTTGCTCGCGATGGCGTTCGCCACGGGATGGCGGGCGAGCGCCTGGCGTGACGAGGCGGTACTGGCCCGTGTCAACCTGCTCGCCCATCCCGATTCGATTCGATCCCGCTATCACTACGCGAACACAACCCTGAGGCTGGCCGAGGCGCACGCGGGCCGGGCTGCCGCTGCGCCGCTGCTCGAGGAGGCCCGGAGCGGATATCGAGCGCTGGCGGACATGAGCCCCGCGGGGTTCGCCGCGCCGGTGAGCCTGATTTATATCGCCTCTGCCCACGACCGGGACTTCACCGCTGCGGCGCTTGAATTCGAGGCGCTGCGCGCAGCCGTGGGACGCCGGGTTCCGCAACCCGAGGATCTCAATGCACTGTCGCTGTTGATCGAGTGCGAAGTGGCCGGCCTCTGCCGGCTGGGACAGACGCCCCTGCTGGAACTGCTGGCCCACGTGCAGGCGGAAACCGACAAGGATTACTATATCGAGACACTGCGCGGGCGGCTGCTGGCGTCACAATCCGGCGGTGCCTCACGCGCGATCGCCGCGTATGAAGCAGCGCTTGGCCAGCACCCCGGCTACGTGCCGGCTCACTTTGCGATGGCCCGACTGCTCTCCGACGAGGGTCGCGACGGCGAGATCGTGGAAGTGTTGCGGCGCTTGAGTGCGGCCGATCCCCGTCGGATTCAGTTGCCGCCGCTGCGCTCGTCACTGGACTTCGGCGCCCATGAGTAGGGCGGCCTTGCTGTTGTGGCCTGCCTGGGTGATGGTCGCCCTGCTGACGGTCTGGGTTTACTGGCCGGGGTTGCAGGGTCCTGCGATGCTCGACGACCGGGCGAACCTGAGGGTGCTGGCGGAGATCGATGACGATGCGGCGTATGCCCGGGATATCGTCCTCGGCAACCATTCCAGCACCGTCGGCAGGCCCCTGTCCATGCTCAGTTTTGCACTGGAAAAACAGTACCTGGACGACGGGCTGCGGGGTATCAAGCGCACCAACCTGGTGCTCCATCTGGCGTGTGCGCTGTTACTGGCGTTGCTGGCCCGCACCTTGTTTATGCATCTCGGGCTGCCGGCGCCGACGGCGTTGGCCGTGCTGGCGAGTGCCGCGTGGTGTCTCAGCCCGCTTATGGTGAGCACCGTGCTGTATGCGGTGCAGCGCATGGCCCAGTTGTCGACCCTCATGGTCCTGGGCGGTCTGCTCGCCTACTGCCAATGGCGTGTGGGTGTGATCACGGGCAGAACTCGATTCTGGCTACTGGGACTGGTACCCGTGTGCCTCGCGCTCGGTTTCCTGGCCAAGGAGAATGCGCTGCTGCTGGCGCCGCTGGCGGTGGTGACAGAGTGTTACCTGTTTCGTTTTGCGGGTGCCGGTGGCAGGTTGAATACGCGCGCCCGGCAGCTCACCCTGGCCGGCGTGGCGATCGCCGTGATGGGGCTGCTGATCCTGGCGTGGTTAAAACCGGGTTTGTACAGCGGCAGCTACGAGCTGCGCGACTTCACCATGGCTGAGCGTGTCCTGACGGAGGCGCGCATTCTCTGGGATTATCTCGGCCAGCTGGTCTGGCCCGACGTGCGCGTGATGGGAGTTTTTCACGATGATTACCCGAAATCCACCGGCCTGCTGCAACCCCCCGCCACGTTCTGGGCTGTGTGCGGTTGGCTGCTGGTTCTCGGCACCGGGCTTGCCGGTCTGTTTTATCGTCGCGTTGGTCTGCTGGTATTCGGCCTGTTGTTCTATCTCGCGGGGCACGCGCTCGAGTCCACCGTGTTTGCACTGGAACTCTACTTCGAGCACCGCAACTATCTGCCGGCGACCGGGTTCTTTCTGGGCCTGGGTATCATCGCGGGTGGGATACTGAAGCGGCTTCCCGAGGCTACTCCCGCCGGGCTGACGGTCTGCGTTGCGGCGGTGCTGGCGCTGGCTACGCTGACCGCCTCCCAGGCGGCCGTCTGGTCCAATGGCCTGCTGCTGCACATGGAAGCGGTCAACGCCCATCCAGGGTCGGTTCGCGCCAACAGCGAATACGCCGGGTACCTGGCGCGCAGTGGATTCCTGCCCGAGGCGCTGGCCGCAGCCGATCGTGCTGACGAACTGGAGCCGGGGTTGCCCGCCGGGGTGACGGCATCGCGGCAGCTGGCGCTGTATTGCCAGTCGAACCGGGCTCTCCCGCGCGGCTTCCCCACCGAGTTCGAATTGGGTGGCAATGACCTGCACCTGCGCAGCGCGGGCGACGCATTGCAGGTGGCGATGGAGTTGATCGAGCGCGGCGCCTGTCCCAACCTCGACGCGGTGGCGCTTGCGGATCGCTTCGGTGAGATATTCATCGACGGCGGCGCAGCGGTGCCGTCCACCCAGATTTTCCTGGTGCTGGCGCTGCTTGAAAACACGCTCGGCCGGCCCGCTCATGGGCTGGCTTACACCAAGCGGCTGATCGAGCGCGGCGCCGTCAATCCGCAGGTTTTCCTGATGCACCTGAACTTCGCCGTCAGCGTCGGCGACCTGAAACAGGCTGACCGGGCTTACGCCTGGCTGCGGCAGGCTGATGAACGCGGTGGGCTCGATCGGCAGCAGCGCGATACCTTCCGGCTGCATCTCACGAATTCTACTGATTTTTAACGGGGCTTTGGTTACAGTGACCGACTTTGTGCCCGAACGTCCTTCCGCCGGAGGCCAGCCAATGGACTTTTCCATCGTCATTCCCGCCAAGAACGAGGCGCAGGGATTGAGGCTGGTGTTGCCGGAACTGCGTGCTTTATACCCGGACGCGGAAATCATCATCGTCGATGACGGTTCTACTGATGAGACGGCGCGAGTGTGCCGGGACGCGGGGGTCAGAGTCCTTTCCCAGCCTTATTCAAAGGGCAATGGCGCTGCGATCAAGTCGGGTGCGCAAGCGGCGGGCAGTGAATACCTGGTGTTCATGGACGCCGACGGTCAGCATCGCCCCGCCGAGATCGAGCGGCTGTTGACCAAGCTCGAGGAGGGCTACGACCTGGTGGTGGGGGCCCGCGCCGGCCGCACCGCACAGGCAAACCTGGCGCGCTGGAGTGCCAACAGCCTCTACAACTGGCTGGCGAGCTGGATGGTGAACCACACCATAGAGGACCTCACCTCGGGGTTCCGCGCGGTTAACCGTAAAAAATTCCTGAGCTTTCTCTACCTGCTACCGAACGGTTTCAGTTATCCCACCACGTCGACCATGGCGTTTTTCCGGGCCGGTTACTCGGTGGCGTACGTGCCGATTACGGTGGAACGCCGGCTGGGCACCAGCCATATCAACCACCTGCGGGACGGGGTGCGTTTTTTCCTGATCATCTTCAAGATCGGTACCCTGTACTCGCCGCTGAAGGTGTATTTCCCGGTGTCGGTGCTGTTGGTGGGGCTGGGCCTGCTCAACTACATCGTGACCACCGTGGCCTCCGGGTCGTTCCGGTTCACCAATATGAGTACCCTGCTCATCCTGGCGGGGATGATCGTGTTCCTGATGGGACTGCTGTCGGAGCAGCTGACCAATCTCCAGTACAAGGATTCAGACCCCTCGTCAGAGTGACGCGCTGTTGCCGGTGTGATGGGACCAATCCTCGCTGGCAATGTGTCGGACTCAGGGCTCCTTCGCGACGCTGATCTTTCCCTGCCGTGGTGTGACCACGAGCGCCGCACGGGCATGTCGGGTGACGCCGTCGCGCTTGATGAGGTGCCCGTCGAAACCGCTTTTCAAAGGCCTGAAACCAGTCGGATCAATGCATTTTCATCGAAAATTGAGAGAAAATGAAAACTCTTTTGGCGTAAGCTAGGCGTTCTGTCGTTACGGTGACCGTCGAGGTGTGAGAGATGTTGATTGGCGTACCCAAAGAAATCAAGAACAACGAGTACAGGATCGGGCTGACCCCGGCGGGGGTCCGGGAACTGGTTCAGCAGGGTGCCAGCGTCATGGTGGAGCGCGACGGTGCCCTGGCTATCGGATTCGAGAACGCCCACTACGAGCAGGCGGGCGCGGAGATCGTCGACAGTGCGGAAGACATCTTTGCCCGCGCCGAGATGATCATAAAGGTCAAGGAGCCGCAGCCGAACGAATGCCGCATGCTGCGCCCGGGCCAGGTTCTGTTCACCTATCTGCACCTCGCGCCGGACCCGGAACAGACCCGGCTGCTGGTGGAATCGGGCGCGACCTGCATTGCCTACGAGACGGTCACCGGCGAGGGCAATGCCCTGCCGCTGCTGGCGCCGATGAGCGAGGTCGCGGGGCGGATGGCAATCCAGGCCGGTGCGCACAACCTGGAACTGACCCAGGGTGGCGACGGTATTCTTCTCGGGGGTGTTCCCGGCGTGGAGCCCGCCAAAGTGCTCGTCATTGGCGGGGGCGTGGTCGGAATCAATGCCGCGAGAATGGCGATGGGGCTCGGCGCTGATGTGACCATCCTCGACCGGTCGCTGAAGCGACTTACCGAACTGGAAATGCTGTTCGGCGGGCGCATGAAAACGGTATTTTCAACCGTGGACGCGATCGAACGCTATGCGCTGGAGGCGGACCTTGTGGTCGGCGCGGTATTGATACCGGGGGCCTCGGCGCCGCGACTGATCACGCGTGACCTGGTCAAGCGGATGAAAAAGGGCGCGGTCATGGTGGATGTCGCGATCGACCAGGGCGGCTGCTTTGAAACCAGCAAAGCGACAACCCACCAGGATCCGACCTACATCGTCGATGGCGTGGTGCACTACTGCGTGGCCAACATGCCGGGCGGGGTGGCCCGAACGTCCACCATCGCACTGACCAACGCCACGTTGCCTTACGCCAGCCGCCTGGCGCGGCTCGGTCCGCTGGAGGCGATGGCGGGGGACAGACACCTGCTCAATGGGCTCAACGTGCACGCCGGCAAAGTGACCCACAAGGCAGTCGCAGAAGCACTCGGCTATGACTACGTCGAGGCACTGCGGGCTTTACAGGAATAGCGGAATGGCGTGGTCGCAGCTCGAGGGGTGCGCTGCGGCACGCACGCGATAGCCTTTGTTACTTTTGCGTCGCCTTAGCCTCACGACGACGCGCGTGCAGCACCGGCTCTGTGTAACCGCTGGGCTGTTCCCGGCCGAGGAACACCAGGTCACAGGCGGCCTGGAAAGCCACGCTCTCGTCGAACGCGGGTGACATATTCCGGTACAGCGGGTCGCCTGCGTTCTGCTCATCGACCACTTTCGCCATGCGCTCCAGGGTGGCGCGGACCTGCGCCTCACTGCAGACCCCGTGGTGCAGCCAGTTGGCAATGTGCTGGCTGGAAATCCGCAGGGTGGCGCGGTCTTCCATCAGGCCCACGTGGTTGATGTCCGGCACCTTGGAGCAGCCTACCCCCTGGTCTACCCAGCGCACCACGTAGCCGAGAATGCCCTGGGCGTTGTTGTCCAGTTCACGCTGGATATCGGCGTCTGACAGCCCTTCGGCACCGCGCAGCGGAATGCTGAGTATATCCTCCAGCGAGGCGGGCTGGCGATTACGCAGCTCCGCCTGCCGGGCGGCGACGTTGACCTGGTGGTAGTGCACGGCGTGCAGGGTGGCAGCGGTGGGTGAGGGGACCCAGGCGGTGCTGGCCCCGGCGCGGGGATGACCGATCTTGGTAGCCATCATGTCGGCCATCAGGTCGGGCATCGCCCACATGCCCTTGCCGATCTGCGCCTTGCCCAGCAGCCCGCACCGCAGGCCCGTGTCCACGTTCCAGTCTTCGTAGGCGTTGATCCAGGGCTCCTGCTTCATGGCGCCCTTGGGCGTCATCGCACCGGCCTCCATGCTGGTATGAATTTCGTCCCCGGTGCGATCGAGGAAGCCGGTATTGATGAACACCAGCCGCTGCTTCGCTACCCGGATGCATTCCTGCAGGTTTACGGTGGTTCTGCGTTCTTCATCCATGATGCCCATCTTCAGCGTGTTGGGCGGCAGGTCCAGCACCGTCTCGATGCGATCAAACAGCTCGCAGGTGAATGCGACCTCGTCGGGGCCGTGCATTTTGGGTTTGACGATGTAGACGCTGCCCTGCCTGGAATTGCGTCCGGCACCTTCGCCGCGCAGGTCGTGCACCGCAATCGCCGCGGTGAACAGCCCATCCATGATGCCTTCGGGAATCTCCGCCCCGTTGGCATCCAGGATCGCGTCGTTGGTCATCAGGTGACCGACGTTGCGCACGAACATCAGGCTGCGCCCGGGCAGTACCAGCGGCGCGCCGTCCACCCCGGTGAACTCCCGGTCGGGATTGAGCGATCGGCTGACGGTGCGACCCGCTTTCTCGAAACGGTCCTCGAGATCGCCGCGCATCAGGCCCAGCCAGTTGCGGTAGACGACCGCCTTGTCCGCCGCGTCGACCGCAGCGACCGAATCCTCGCAGTCCTGGATGGTAGTAATAGCTGCTTCGAGCACCACATCCTTGACGCCGGCCGCGTCTGTCCGGCCGATAGGGCTGTCTGCTTCTATCTGGATTTCGACGTGCAGGCCATTGTGCCGCAGGAGGATACTATCCGGGGCGGTCGACTCTCCCCGGTAACCCCGCAGCAGAGCCGGATCGGCCAGGGTGACCGCCTCACCACCGCGCAGTGAGACCCGCAGCGCGCCTTCGGCAACGCTGTAGGCGGTCGCATCGCGGTGGCTGCCGTCGGTCAGCGGGAAGTGCGCGTCGAGGAAGTCTCGCGCCCAGGCGATGACCCTGTCGCCGCGGATCGGGTTGTAATCGCCGCCGCGTGTCGCGCCGTCGTCCTCGGGGATCACATCGGTGCCGTACAGCGCGTCGTAGAGGCTGCCCCAGCGGGCGTTCGCGGCGTTGAGGGCGTAGCGGGCGTTCATGACCGGTACCACCAGCTGGGGCCCCGCCAGCGTTGCCACTTCCTCGTCGACGGCTTCCGTCTCGATCGCGAACGGCTCCCCCTCGGGCAGCAGGTAGCCGATCTCCTCGAGGAACCGCCGGTAGGCAGCGCGGTCGTAGTCGCGCCCCGGGTGATGCCGGTGCCAGTCGTCGATCTGCGCCTGCATGGACTCGCGAATCGCCAGTAATTCCCCGTTGCGCGGGCCGAGTTCCCCGACGATGGACTCAAGCCCAGCCCAGAACTGCGCGGGGCTTACGCCGGTGCCGGGGAGTATTTCATTCTCCAGCAACTCATTGATGGCGGGATCAACCTGCAGCCCGCCCTGCTCGATACGCTCGCTCATGCTTCTGACTCCTCGCGGTGGACCTGTTATCAGGCGCCAACCCGGTTGCTTCGCTCCGATTTTAGGGGGCGGGACAGAATTCCGCTAATTTATCGTTTTTATCATTGCCATTTCGGTCGCGAATGGGGAGGGTCAGTCCGGCGCCGGCATGCCCGCCAGTTCCCGCGCCGTCCGGGTAATCAGCTTGCGCAGCCAGCGGTTGGCGGGATTGTGCTGCAATAACGGACTCCAGGCCATCTTCAACTCCAGCGGCGGGATGGCCAGCGGTGGTTCGCGCAGGACCACCCCGGGGTCATCCCGCTTCAGTTCTGCCGCGCGGGTGGGCAGGGTGACGATGAGGTCGCTCTCTGCCGCCAGGGTCATGGCCGCCTGATAATGACGGGTGAATACGCGGATCTGTCGCTTCTTGCCCAGGCGGGCGAGGGCGGTGTCGACCCAGCCGAGGCGTTGCACGTCGTCGGGGTTCACACCCACGCCCACGCCCATGCCGGTCTTACTGACCCAGACGTGTTTCGCCTGCAGGTAGTTGTCCAGGCTGAAATCTTCCAGCACCGGGTTGTCGGGGTTCAACAGGCAGGTGAAGCTGTCATCCCAGAGATGAATCTGGTGGAACGACTGGGGCATGGCGTCAAAGCGATTGATCACCATGTCCACCTTGCCGCGTTCTACGTCGAGGAAGCTGACATCCGATGGCGTCATAACGTCCAGCGTGATACCGGGGGCCTGGGTACGCAACTGGCCGAGCACTGCGGGTAACAACGTGGACTCCGCGTAGTCGCTGGCCATGATGCGGAACACCCGGTCCGCGGCCAGCGGGTCGAACGCGGATCGCTGCTGCACCGCCTTGTCGATCGTGGTCAGCACTTCGCGAACCACGGGCTCCAGCTCCAGGGCTCGCTCCGTCGGCGTCATACCATCACTGGTGCGCACCAGCAGCGGGTCATCGAACAGGTCCCGCAGGCGCCGCAGGCCGTTACTCATCGCAGGCTGGGACAGGTTCAGCTGGTGGGCCGCCTGGGTGACGTTGCGCTCCCTGAGCAGGGCATCCAGGTACACCAGCAGGTTGAGGTCGACCCGGTTCAGGTTCATGTCATCGCCCTATTCATATACTGAATGATGAAAATACCAGCCATTGATTGAGTAAATTATACCCGCTTCACTAAAATTGGGAATCGGGGTAGAACCGGTGCTGTTGCGACGGGTGGCTGCCCATCGCATCGCGGCCTGGCCGGGCCTTTCTCCCTCATGCCCTTTATAATGGGCCCATTCAACGCTATCGAGGAGTACCCCATGTACCGTGCACCGCTTGCTGACATGCAGTTTGTGATCGACGAGGTGCTGGATGCCGAGCAGCAGCTCGGCGACCTGCCCGCTTTTGAAGGGCTGGGCGTCGGCCCCGAGCTCTCCGCGGCCCTGCTCGATGAGGCGGCGAAGCTCGCCGGCGACGTGCTGGCGCCGTTGCGGCGCGTGGGTGACGAGCATCCCGCAAGCTGCGCCGACGGCAGCGTGACCATCTCCCCCGGGTACAACGATGCACTGGCGCAGCTGGGCGCCGGAGGCTGGGTCGGCATCTCCGCCGACGGTGAGTACGGCGGTCAGGGCCTGCCCGACCTGTATGGCACGGCGGTGAACGAGATGTGGAACGGCGCCGACATGGCGTTTGCCCTGTGCCCGTTCCTGAGCAGCGGTGCGGCGCTGGCTATTGCGGCACACGGTACGGAGGAGCAGAAGCGCACTTACCTCGAGAAAATGAACACCGGCGAGTGGGCGGGCACGATGAACCTCACCGAGTCAGGCGCCGGGTCCGACCTCGGCGTGATGAAGGCGCGGGCCGAGCGGGACGGCGATCATTTCCGGATCTACGGCCAGAAAATCTATATCACCTGGGGTGACCACGACGCGACCGACAACATCATCCACCTGGTGCTGGCCAAAATCCCCGGGGCGCCGGAAGGCAGCCGCGGTATCTCCCTGTTTATCGTTCCCAAGTTCCTGCTCAATGAAGACGGTACGCCAGGAAAACGCAACGACGTTTACCCGGTATCCGTTGAACACAAGCTCGGGATACACGGCAGCCCCACCTGTGTGATGGCCTACGGTGACAGCGAAGGCGCCGTGGGCTACCTGCTTGGCGAGGAGAACCAGGGCCTGGCCTGCATGTTTACCATGATGAACGAGGCTCGCCTGAAGGTCGGTCTGCAGGGGCTGGGTGCCGCCGAGGGCGCCTACCAGCAGGCGCTGGCCTACAGCCGGGAACGGGTGCAGGGCGGCGTACCGATCATCGAGCACCCGGACGTCAAGCGCATGCTGCTGAACATGAAGTCCCTGACTGAGGGCATGCGCGCCTTCGCCTACACCGAGGCGCTGACCATGGACCTGGCGCACCGCGGAGCGTCGGCCAGCCGGCGTGAGAACCAGGCCCGACTCGACCTGATGATCCCGGTGATAAAGGGCTGGCTGACCGAGGTGGGCCAGGAGGTCACGTCACAGGGTGTCCAGGTTCACGGGGGTATGGGCTACGTGGAGGAAACGGGCGCGGCCCAGTACCTGCGGGACGTCCGCATCACCTCCATTTATGAGGGCACCAACGGCATCCAGGCGGCTGACCTCGTCAATCGCAAGCTGGGGCGTGACGGCGGCGACACAATGCGTACGGTGCTGGAGGAGGTGCGCGCCACCGTTACCCGCCTGCAGGCTGTCGACGACCCCGAGTTCGAGGTCATGGGTACCGCCCTGGCCCGCGCGCTCGCCGGGATGGAGGCGTCGACCCAGACCCTGGTCGATGCGCTGCAGACCGACAAGACCAGTGCTCTCGGCGGATCCTTCGATTACATGATGCAGTGCGGCTACCTGTTTGGCGGCTGGGCCCTGGCGCGTTCGGCGCTGGTTGCCCGGCAGCGGATTGCCGAGGGTAGCGATAACCGCTTTTACAATACCAAGATCGCCACCGCTCTCTACTACGCCGAGCAGATTCTACCGCGCTGTGAGGGCCACGCGGGCGCCGTTGTTGGCGCCGGCGGCAGCCTGCGTCGCTACGCGACCGACTGGCTGTGACGGGGCCCCGTGAGATGGACGCATTCAGCACCCCGGATCTGGCGGACGCGAACCCGCATGTCCGCGCCCTGGCGCTGCCGTTGCGCAGCTTCGGGAAGCGGGCCGCATTTTCGGGCCCGGTGGTGACGATCAAGTGTTTCGAGGACAACTCGCGGGTCAAGGAGACCGTGGGCCAGCCGGGTGAGGGTCGGGTGATCGTGGTCGACGGTGGGGGCTCGCTGCGCTGCGCGCTGCTCGGCGACATGCTGGCCGGAGCGGCAGCCGACAACGGCTGGGCAGGGGTGGTCATCGACGGGGCGGTGCGTGACGTGGATGAAATCGATACGATCGACCTGGGTGTGCAGGCGCTGGGTACCTGCCCGATCCGCAGTACCCGGCTGGGCGTGGGGCAGCGCGACGTGCCCATCCGGATCGGTGGGGTGGATGTCGCCCCCGGCGATTTCCTTTACGCCGACCGCAACGGGGTCATCATCAGCGCTGAGCCCCTGCAGCCAGCTCCGTGACACGCATGGAGAGGTCCAGCGCCTGACAATCCTTGGTCAGCGCGCCGCTGGAGATGAAGTCCACACCGGTGGCGGCGATGTCTGCCAGCGTAGCCGCCGTCACGTTGCCGGAGGCTTCCAGTTCTGCGCGCCCCGCGTTGACGGCAACGGCAC
Source organism: uncultured Gammaproteobacteria bacterium (assembly GCA_963753815.1). Lineage (GTDB taxonomy): Bacteria > Pseudomonadota > Gammaproteobacteria > Pseudomonadales > Halieaceae > CAVWDU01. Next base: position 82,183 of record CAVWDU010000001.1, on the reverse strand, counting down.
GCGACAGCTGCTCCAGGGAGAAGTTGTCCAGCATGATCCGATCCGCGCCCGCGCCCAGTGCCTGGTCGAGCTCCGCGAGGGTTTCCACCTCAACTTCCACCGGTTTGCCCGGTGCCGAGGCGCGCGCCGCGCTGACGGCTGCGGCAATGCCACCACAGGCACTGATGTGGTTTTCCTTGATCAGGAAGGCGTCGTGCAGACCCATGCGGTGATTGTGGCCGCCGCCGCAGCGCACCGCGTATTTCTGCGCCAGCCTCAACCCCGGAATAGTCTTGCGGGTGTCGAGCAGGCGCACACCGGTGTCGGCGATCAGGTCGGCATAGTGGCGGCAGCGGGTGGCCGTTCCCGACAGCAGTTGCAGGAAGTTGAGCGCCGTGCGCTCGGCGGTGAGCAGCCCGCGCGCGGGGCCGCTGGCCGTGAACAGGGTATCGCCGGCGGCGATGCTGTCGCCGTCCCCGTGGCGCCAGTCGAGTGCGATGCGCGGATCGACCTGGCTGAACACCGCCGTGGCCCAGGGCACACCACAGAGGACGCCATCCTCCCGGGTGATGGCCGTCGCCTCGGCGCGTACCGACTCCGGGATCAGCGCGGCGGTGATGTCGCCGGTACCGATATCTTCGGCCAGCGCGTTGCGCACGGTGGCTTCGAGATCGGTGGGGACGGGGTTCAGGTCGGCCATGGCGGTGAGGTATTCTTCGGCTGGGGCGGCGATTGTAGCAGTTCCCGGCGCGTCCCGGGAACGCGGCGCGGCGTGCGCAGCAGTCTTTAGCAGGGAGGTGTGTGGGGGTGGAATACCGTATCGACGACGGCTGGATGGTGCCGGCGCGGCGGGTGCTGTCGCCGAACTTCGATGCCCGGCCGCCCGAGTGCGATCCCGGCCTGCTGGTCATTCACAATATCTCGCTGCCGCCGGGAGAATTCGGTGGTGACAGTGTCGAGCTGTTCTTCTGCAACTGCCTGGATCACGCCATGCATCCCTATTTCGAGGGCATTCGGGGACTGCGCGTCTCCTCGCACCTGCTGCTTGGTCGCAACGGCGAACTGTGCCAGTTTGTGAACCTCGGCAGCCGCGCCTGGCATGCCGGCCTGTCCACATTCCAGGGGCGCGAGAACTGCAACGATTTCAGCATCGGGATCGAACTCGAGGGCGTGGACGAGGAGCCCTATTCGGATGCCCAGTACCGTGAGCTCGCCGCCGTGACCGATACGCTGCTCGCCCACTACCCCGGGCTCTCCGCGACGCGTATAGTCGGCCACTGCGATATCGCGCCGGGCCGCAAGACCGACCCCGGCCCCGCGTTTGACTGGACGCGATACCGCGCATTATTGAAACACACAGGAGAGGATTGATGGATTTACTGGCGATGGTCGCGGCGCTCTGGCTGCTTCAGGTCTGGGGCACGGGCGGAGCGGTGCAGCGCGACGAGTGGTACCGGAGCTGGCAGTCCACCGTCGGCCGCTGGTCGCTGGGCCCACCCTGGCGGCTGGCGCTGGCGATCGCGGTACCGATGCTGGTCGTGGTCGTCGTGCTGGATGCGCTGCGTGGATCGCTGTTCGGCCTGCTGTGGATCGCCGCGGCCACCGCTGTGCTGTTGTATGCCTTCGGCCGCGGCGATTACCGGGCATTGATGGACCGGTACCGCAGTTATTGCCGCAGCGCTGATTTCGAAGGCGCCTGGCTCGCCGCTGAATCCGAGTGGGGGCTGGTCGACGCCCCGGATGCGCCGGCTTCGGCACAGGAGGCTCACCGGGCGCTGCAGCGCGGGCTGTACTACACTGGCTTCCAGCGCTGGTTCGCCGTGCTGTTTTACTTCGCGTTGTTCGGCCCCGCCGCCGCGCTGGGCTACCGGCTGCTGCACCTGTCCAAGCGCGGCGAGCAGCCAGCGCTGGCGACCCGGGTGCTGCACTACCTCGACTGGATTCCGGCACGGCTGCTGGCGGCAGTGTTCGCCGTGACTGGTGATTTCGTGCGCTGCAAGGATGCGCTGGTGAGCGCGCTCGGCGACTTTGGGCTCGGCGCGGGAGCTGTGTTGCAGCGTGTCGGGGATGCCGCGCTCGGTGGCGCAATGCCTCCGGATGCGGATGATGAACAGTTCGGGGCCGCGGCCGCTACCCAGAACATGGAGATGGAAAGCCTGCTCAAACGCAGCGCCGTCGTCTGGATCGTGGGTGCGGTGGTGATCGAACTCTTTCAACTGCTTTGACGTACGGGGATAGAAGTCTCAGCTGTAACGCAGGCTAGCGCGTTACCGCGGGAGCGGGCAAGGATGCGATTCGCGTGACCAGGGATGAAGCCACGGGCGAGCAGACGCTCCCGTTCGTCGTGTTGCCGGAAGACGGCGGTGAGAGTGCCAGCCAGCTGCTGCTCACGGTGGTGTTCCACCCCGACCCGGCACGAATTGGCGAAACCGCCGTGCTGCGGCCGAGGCGGGCGGGGCAGACGATGCTGTTGGGGCGCCAGCAGCCGCTTTTTCGCCATCCGGTTTCCTCCCAACCCTTATCCGTGCCCGCAGAGGAACGCCCGCTGGCCGACCCCTACGTCAGTCGTTCTGCCCTGACACTCAAGTGGCGAGGTGGTTCTTTGTGGGTGCAGCGGGGGCACGGTGACGCGCGCTGTCGGCTGGCAGGCACCGAGCTGGCGACCGGCGTGGGCCTGGACCCCGGTGTGTTGCGCTGCGGTGTCCCGATCTGGCTCGGTCACAGCGTGGTGTTGCTGTTGCGACTTGTTGAAGTCCGTGAACCGCCGCGGGTTCCGTCCGGGCGCTGTGAGATGATCGGCAGCAGCGACTACAGCCTTCGCCTGCGGGAGCAGATCGCCAGCGTCGCCACTTCCGACCTCGACGCACTGATTCTGGGAGAAACGGGCACCGGTAAGGAACTCGTCGCAAAAGCCGTTCACGCGGGCAGTGCCCGGGCGGCGGGCAGACTCGTTTCGGTGAACCTGGCCGCGATTCCCGAGGCACTGGCGCCGGCGGCCCTGTTCGGTTCGGTTCGGGGTGCCTTCACCGGAGCAGACAGGGCCAGGCGGGGCTATTTCGATGAGGCCGAGGGCGGTACCCTTTTCCTCGATGAGGTCGGCGATCTCTCGCCCGAGGTGCAGCCGCAGCTGCTGCGGGCGCTGCAGCAACGCGAGATCCAGGTCGTGGGTGGGCCGGTCAGGCAGGCGGATGTGAGAGTAATTTCAGCCACTGATGTGCGCGTGGACGATGACCGCAGCGATTTTCGCGCCGCCCTTCGCCACCGTCTCGGCGCGCTTGAAATCATCCTGAAGCCGCTGCGCGAACATGCCGAGGACATCGGCGAGCTATTGTGGCACTTCCTGGGCGATGAATTGCAGCGGGCAGGTCGTGGCAACTTGTTGCTCGGCCCGGATTCCAGCCCCATGGACGTTGCCCGATGGGCTGACTTCTTTCATCGCTGTGTCCTCTACGACTGGCCAGGCAACGTGCGCGAGTTGATGAACCGCGCACGCCAGGTGGCAATGGCCAGCGGCGACCGGCTCGATCCCCCGCCGGCCGTTTACGCGGCGCTAGCCCAACGTCGCGAGGGCCCGACTCCCGGCGGCGATTCCGGTTCAGTTTCACTGCAGCCGATGGCTGCGGTCGGCGAAGCCGAGTTCGCGCGGGTCTGGGAAGAGGAGCGCTTCGAGGTTGCCGCGGTAGCGCGCCGGCTGCGTGTGTCTCGCCAGGCAGTGTACCGGCGTGCGGAGGACTCACCGGCATGTCGGATGGCGACCGACGTCGGCGCCGAGGAGTTGGCGTCGGCGCTGGCTGCCAGTGGCGGTGACTTGCGCCGGGCGGCGCTGGGTCTCAGGGTTTCGGGGCCGGGACTGCAGGCGCGTGCGCGGCAATTGGGTATTGACCCGGGCCTGCGACGTTGAGAAGCGCGACGCTGGATAATCGCGTCGGTCCCTATCGCATTCTGCGGGCAATTCGCGAGGGCGGACAGGGTCGCGTTTACCTCGGCTACGACGACCGGTTGCAGCGCCGTGTTGCCATCAAGATCTACAACATGCCGGGCGACCGTGCCGGACGCAGGACCGTTTTGCGCGAGGCCCGCGTGATTGCGGCCATACAGAATCCGCGGGTGGTGCAGGTCCACGATGTCATCACCTCTAGCGCGCACCTCGCGATGGTGATGGAATACGTAGCCGGCACCGACCTCGAGCAGGTTCTGCGGGGCGGGCGGCTATCTCTTTCCAGCGTCCTCAGCATCGCTACCGACCTTGCCGGCGCCCTGGCGGCGACGCGACAGCAGCAACTGGTACACGGCGATCTGAAGGCCAGCAATGTCTTGATTGCCGCGAGTGGACGCGCCAAACTCAGCGACTTCGGCATCGCGCGAGAGCGGACGCCCGATGTCCTCCAGACCGCGGGCAGTCACGCCGCGCTCTCGCCGGAGCAACTCCGGGGTGAGGAGCTGGACCCCCGATCGGACCTGTTTTCCCTGGGCTGTCTCCTGTACCGGATGATCTCCGGGGAGCATCCGTTTTTCCGGCGCGGTCGTCTCGACCCCGATATGCTGGCCAATGAGCCGCCACCGCCGCTGGATGAGGCTCTGCCCGATGGCCGGCAGCTGCCGGAAGGTCTCGGCGAGATGGTGATGCACTTGCTGGAGAAAGACCCTCGCGATCGGCCGGCCAATACCCACAAGGTGCGGGAGGTACTGCGCCGGGTGTCGCGCCAGGTGCCGCTGTCGGCAGGGAACCCGGTACAGCTCGACGCCGCTCCTTACTTCCGGCCTGAATTCGTCGAAGAGCCCCCGCTGTCGGTGCCCAGGGAGTTGGGTGTGGAGGGACGCTCGCGCCTCGCCAAACCGAGATTCAGGTGGCGCTGGTCATGGCGAAATCGGGCGGAGCGGCCCTGGTTTGTGCTGGCGGGCACCGGCGTCGCAGCGGTCGTTCTTTTCGCGGTGCTGCTGGTCGATCGATCGGGGATCATGCAGCCGGTGCGCGTGCACATCGACAGACCGGAATTTGCTATCGCCAGTGCGGCCGCTGTGCCGGAAACACTGTCTATCGAGTGGCTGGTCGACGAGCTCAAGCAGGCGCTGGGTCATCACCTCGGGCCGATGCTGGTCACCGGCCCGGTGGGTGCAACACCCCGGACGACGATCTACACCCGCGGTCGCTCTCCCGCCGACCAGCCCGCCCGTGAACGCTTTACCGTCGGCTTGCGCTGCGACGAGCAGATTTGCCTGCTGGGTCTGGCACGGGAGCGCGACAGGCGTCGCTTCACGGGCTCGGCGATGTTGTTCCCGGACCAGCAACCCCTGGAGTGGCGGCTGGCCGTGGAACGCGCAGTCCGGGACCTGTTCCTGCAGCCGGGCGCCGAGCTGCCCTGACCGGTGCGGCCGGCCAGGTGCGGCCGGCCAGGTGCGGCCGGCGAGTTGCGGCCGGCGAGGTAGCGGTCAGCGATGGCATCGCTCTCGAGTCGACAATCAGCTCGTTTACGCTTGCCGGGGGACGCCAAAAAACGTACATCCTTGTACCGGCTCGCTGGCGGCGTCCATGCCGCCAGACGCCCCCGGACAGCGTGATCCCGCTCATTGCCGTTCGTCATCGGGCCGGTTTGCCGCAGCCGGTGAGATGCCGCTACATGCGGTTAGGGCATCTCTGAACGATGGCAATGCGCGGGGCTGCCATCCGGCTGCGTCGCTTGCTAAGGACTATGGCCACTAACTGCGCGACGCGCCTTGCTTTGGACGCTTCAGAGCTCCGCTGAGCGCGATTGCCATTATTCAGAGGTGCCTCAGTCTGCTTCAGGCGCGCGTTTTTTCACCGCCTCCATCAGCTCCCGGTTGAGCGGGGCGGCAATGCCCAGGCGCTCCGCGGTCTTGAGCAGGAAACCCGTGATGTAGTCGATCTCCGTGGGCCTGCCGGCGGCGACATCCTGCAACATCGAGGAGCGATTGGCGGCGGTGGCGCGGGCGACCGTGGTGACCCGCTCGTGCAGGCCGGCGGCGACGTCCGGGTAGCCCGCCGCGGTGCAGATTGCGGCGATCTCCTCGCACACCGCTGCCGTTCTTTCGATCAGCAGCGGCTCGCTGACCAGCGCTCCGTTGCGGCACTTGTGCACGGCGGTGAGCGGGTTGATCGCGCAGTTGACGGCCAGTTTCTGCCACAGGGCGTGCTCTATCCGGGGTTCCCAGCGGCACTCCCCGGGGGTCGACAGCCAGTCGCTTAGCCACCCCGGCGGCTCTGTAGCCAGCGGGCTGCCGATTACGGTGCTTCCCTCTCCTGCGTGTACGACGTCGAGCGGCCCCTCGCGGTAGGCCCCGTGGGTGGTCGTCGCAAGAAAAATTGAGCAGCCCGGGTGGGCGGCAGCCACCGGTTCCGCGAGCCCCATGCCGTTGACCATCAGCAGGATGTGGGCGTCCGGCCGGAGGCGATGGGCGAGACCGGCCAGTGCGTCGAGTACGTTGTAGGCCTTGGTCGTCACCAGCAGTCGTTCGATAGACCCCGGGTCGTGCCGGGTGGTGGTGGCCACCGGGAAGTGGGACACGCCGCGCGCGCTCTCGACCTGCACCCGGGTGTCGCCCGCGGCCGTGTCGCGCAGTACCAGGGTTACCGTCGCCCCGGCGCGCTGTAAATGACTTGCGAACAGGCAGCCCATGGCGCCCGCGCCCAGCACGTGCCAGTGGCTGGTCGTCATCGCCCGGGCCCGGGCGACGGGATGGAAAACTGTGAGCAGCGGGGTACCATGGCGGCTGGTCAGGATTGGGAGAATCGCACTATGCCATCATTTGACGTTGTTTCGGAAGTCGACCAGCACGAGCTCACCAATGCGGTCGACCAGGCCGGGCGGATCGTTGCCAACCGGTTTGATTTCAAGGGGGTGGACGCCGGTTTCGAGCGCGAGGGCTTCATGGTAACGGTAAGCGCGGAGGCCGAGTTCCAGCTGGCGCAGATGGAAGATATGCTGCGCCAGGCGCTGATCAAGTGTGCTATCGATCCCGCCGCGATGGACATCGCGGAGCCGGTCACCAGTGGCAAGCAGGTCCGACAGACGGTGCGGCTCAAGAACGGGCTCGACAGCGCCCAGTGCAAGTCCATCGTCAAGTCGATCAAGGAGAAGAAGCTCAAGGTCCAGGCGCAGATTCAGGGTGAGCAGGTCCGGGTGACCGGCAAGAAGCGCGACGATCTGCAGCAGGTGATCGCCCTGCTGAAGGAGGGCGATTTCGGGGCGCCGCTGCAGTTCAACAACTTTCGAGACTAGCGGTGGGAGCCGGGCAGGGGGGCCATCGCCCCCGGCCGCCTGTTGGACCTGTCTCAGGCAAGTACGAGACGAGGCAGAGCCCGCGAAACCTCGATGTACCCGGCGGTACCCAAGGATTTGAGACGAATAGTACGTCGTCTCGACGCGGCCGAGGCTTGTTTAACAGGCTGCCAGCCGCTCGGCCAGCGGCCCCAAAGGCTCAGTCCATTGCTCCGGGTTTTCCAGGCGCGCATTTGCGCCCAGCCATAACAGCTCCAGGCAGCGATAAATCGCGCCGTATCGCTCGAGGCGCTGCAACTGGGCCGCGCTCGGTGCATGCTCGAGGTAGGCATGGACGAGCCGCTCCCGGGCGTCGGGGTTGAGCCCGTCGCCCTCTGCGATAGCGGCGAGGTCGAACCAGGGGCTGCCCATGGCGCTGTATTCCCAGTCGATCGCCCACAGCCGGCCGCCGCTGTGCAGTCGGTTGGCCGCCAGCAGGTCGTTGTGGCACAGCACGCGCCCGGCGGGCCTGTCGTCGAGCGCTTCGAGCAGGGCCAGCGCCTCGCGCCGGCAGGCCAGCCATGCCGGGTCGATGCGGTAGTCGGCCGGCAGGGTGTGCTCGTAGCGCAGGAGTCGGCCGCGCAGGTCTAGCCGGTGCCGTATGCCGGGCAGGCGATGAATGCGGCGCAGCAGGGCAGCGACGGCCTCCGGTGAATCCGTGGCGGGCGTAGCCGGTTGCGGCGGCAGGTAGTCGCAGACCAGGCTGCCGAGTTCCGGGTTGAAGTAGTGCGGTGCGGGGGCCAGTCCGCACTCGCTGGCCAGCTGCAGTGCCCGCCATTCGGCCCGCCTGTTGAGACCCAGTCGCCGCGGGTCTACGCCGTCGATGCGCACCACGAATTGTGTATCGGCTGCGACCAGCACGCTGTAATTGCTCACGCCGCCCTCCAGAATCTCCACGGGCCGGGGTTGCGCGGACAGCGCTCGCCCGGTGCTCCAGTGGCGCCACTGCGCCAGGGTGCGTGTCAGCCTCAGGCGGGCTGGTTCTGGTAGCTCTGCAGCCATTGGCGATAACCGAACACGGCGATGACGAGGTAGACTCCGAACAGGCCCGCCGTCAGCAGCAGGCCCCGGTCGAGATAGAGAAAAATCGACACGCTGTCGATCACCAGCCAGTAAAGCCAGTTCTCGAGAATCTTGCGCGCCACCATCCAGGTGGTCAACACACTGCCCCAGGTGGTGAACGAGTCGAAGAACGGCAGCACGGCGTGTGTCCAGTGCGAGAGCAGCAGGCCGCTTATGGTGGCCAGGCAGAGCACCCCGGCCACCGCCAGCAGGTGTCGGCTCAGCGGCCAGCGGCTGATCGCGAGCCGATTGCTGCCGCCGCCGGCACGCCAGTGCCACCAACCGTACACCGCCATCGCCAGGTAATACAGCTGCAGCACCGATTCCATCAACAACCCGACCCGCCAGAAAATAATGAGAAACAGTGCCGTACTGACCAGTGCGGCGGGCCAGCACCAGAGGCTCTCACGCATGGCGAGCCAGAGGTAGGCGATACCAAAGGCGACAGCCACCGCTTCCACCGGGCTCATGGCGCTCAGGGTTTGATCGCTAGTTCGTCGGCAATCAGCTTGCAGACCAGCACCTGCCTGCCATAACGCTCGACGCTCTCTTTCAGCGCGGCCTGGATCAGGTCGAACACGGCCTCGTAATCGCCACACACCTGGGTGCTCATGGCGTTGGTCACCACCGTCAGTCCGGGGCGTGCGTTGGCGGCGGCGATGAACGCATCGATAACCGGGATATAGTCATTCTGCAGGGGATAGAGGCTGAGTTCAGCGGTCAGTTTCATGGGGTGCTCCTGCATTGGGGTCAAAAAGTGTAGCGGGCGCTGACACCGATCTGTCGCGGGTCACCGAACTGGTAGTAGGGTTCGACCGCGTACAGCTTGCGCGGGTCATTGCCGAAGCTGCCGAAGCCACGCACCGTGTAATCCTCGTCGGTGAGATTGCGACCCCACAGGGAGATGTCCCAGTGTGAGCCGGTGTAGCCGATGCGACCGTGCAACAGTTCGTAAGCCGGGGCCCTGACGGCGTGGCGGTCGGAGAAGTAATAGCTGTCCTTGCCCTCGATATCGAGCCGCAGGTAGAAACCCCTGCCCAGGTCAACACGCCCGCCGAGGGCGAACTGGTAACCCGGCGCCTGGGCCTGCTCCCTGCCCGACAGGTCTTCGCCGTCGGCGTTGATGTAGTCCTCGAACTCGGTCTCGAGCAGCCCTGCCGATGCGTACAGGCCGATGCGCTCGCTGACCTGCCAGTCGACTTCCGCTTCCAGGCCGTAGTTATTGCCCTCGGCCGCATTGTCGGTGTAGTCGATGAACTGGCTGCTGCCGTCCTCCCGGGGAATCACCAGCGAACCCCTGACCTGCTGGTCCTTGCGGTCCATGTAGAACAGGGCGACGCGCGCACTGACGCGGTCGTCGAGGAACCGGCCCTTGAAGCCGACCTCGTAGTTGAGCAGGAACTCTTCGTCGAACTCTTGCAGGGCGCTCAGCTGGTCGGCGACATCCGGGTCTTCTATCGCGCCCGCGCTGGCGAGTATGCCGGCGTTAACGCCGTTGGCACGGTAGCCGCGCGAGACGCCGGCGTAGGCGAGGTGTCCGCCCGGCGTGTCGTATTCGAGCGTGATACGCCCGCCCCAGAGATCGCGGTCGGGGTCAGACTGCACACCGTTATTGTCAGCGTAATCCGTCGCCCGGCGTTCCCAGCGCAGTCCGGTGATCAGTCGCAGCCGATCACTGAGGGTGGTCTCCAGCTGCCCGAACAGTGCCAGGGTGTCAGTATCGAACCGGCTGGTGAAGTCCTGTTCGAGAAAGGTGTAGCGGCGCCTGAGATCTTCGCGGTTGCCGAGGTAGTACACACCGGCAACCCAGTCTGCACGCCCGTCCAGCAGTCGGGAGGTCTCGTTCGAGAGCAGGCGCAGCTCGGCGCTGTAGCTTTGGCGCTCGCGGAGATACTGGTCGAATGAGGAGTACTCGAGCCCGGGCGCGATGCCGACGAAGCTCCAGTCCTCGTCGTAACTGTATTCCGTGTCCGAGTCGGCGTAGCTGACCAGTGCCACCGTATCGACGTAAGTGAGCGCGCCCCGCCAGGCCACACTAACGGCATTGGATTCCTGGCTGTCCCGCCCGGGCATATCGGAGAGGGTGGCGCGGGTGTTGTCGAGGCTGAAGGCATCGTAGCCGTTGTCGATGTCGATGTGCATGGCGGTGAGATCAAACGTGTGCCTGTCGTCGACCAGCCACCGCAGCTTGCCCCGTATCGTGAGCTCGTCGCGCTCGTTGGTGTCATCGCGGTCGAGGTAATCGTTATCGATGAAGCCATCGGAACCATAGGCGTTGACAGCCAGCCGGTAGAGCAGCTGGTCGCTGATCAGTGGTCCGGTGCCCACCACGCCGGCGCTCCAGGTGTCGTAATCGGCCAGGGTCGCCTCCATCCGCAGCTCCGGCTCCGTTGCCGGTCGCGCCGTGCGCACGTTGATCAGGCCGGCCAGCGCGTTGGCCCCGTGCAGCGTGCCCTGGGGGCCGCGCAGTATCTCCACCTGCTCGACGTCGAACAGCGTACCCGCGCTACCCAGGCCACTGAAATCGATATCGTCGATCACGAAACCGATAGAGGGATTCAGCGGTTCCTGGAACTGGCTGCGCTCACCGATGCCGCGGATCTGGAAGAACCGGGCGCGCGAGGCGCCACTCGCGTAGTTGACGTTCGGCGCCAGGTTGAGGATGTCCTGCAGGTGAAACGCCGCGCGCTGCTCGATCGCCAGCGCCCCGATGACGCTGGTGCTGGAGGCCTGCTCAAGAAGCGGGGTTTGCCGGAATTCGGCGGTGACCAGGACTTCCTCGATCAGCGGCTGGGCCTGGGCCGTGGCACTGATGGCAAGCGCCAGCCATGCCGCCTGGTAGGGCTTGTGCGACACCGGTGTCTCCTTTTGAAAGGGTACAGTGATCGGGAGAACACGGCGCGAGCTTATCCGACAGGACCACTCCCTACGCCGGTGCTAACCGGATCAGGTTCAAAGGGTTCGCCACAGCGGCATCTCAGGTCGCCCGATCTCCAGGCCGACCACCCCCAGGTTTGCGCCGCCAGTATATGACGCATACACTGGTAAGCCAATAACAAGAGACTGCCTGCGACAGGCGGTCCAGCGGAGGGCAGCGGCGTCATGGCACGCGAGGCTGACGATAACGAATCCAGGGGCGGGCGAATCCCCGTCGTGACGAAAGCGCAGACCAGCACGGCAGGTAAGCAGAACAGCGCGGCAGGTAACGCGCCGCGTCCGGAAACCATCACCGTAAACCGCTACCTCTACCGGCACATACAGCAGTTCGAGCACATGTTGATCGGCGCCGCCGGGCTTGAGGCCCTCCTGGGTGTGCTGCTGAACAGCCTGCCAAGGCATTTTTCCCTGCCTGCCTGCGAGCTCTGGTTGTACGATCCGGGAGACGTGGTAAGCCGGCTGCTCGACGACAGCAGTTACGAGTGGCCCAACCTCAAGCTCATGCAGGATGCCTTCGAGTTGGATCAGCTCTACGAATCGGATCCGGAGTTGACGGTTATCGACGCCACCGATGCGCGGATGTTCGAGGTGTTGAAGGCCGAGGAGGGGATAGCCTACACCACGCTCATGCCCTTGTTCGACGAGGGCAAGCTCATCGGCAGTCTGCACTGGGGGCTGGAATTCGATGCGCGGGAGCAGGGTGAAGCCAACATGGACATGGTTGCCCATCTGGGGTCTATCATCTCCCTGTGCTTCCAGAATGCGGTCAACCGGCAGCGCTTGTCACGTTTCAACCTGATCGATCCACTGACCGAGATCGGCAACCGTCGCGGCTTCGAAATCGACGTTTCCCGGGAGATCGATCGCGCCCGTCGCGAACAGCGGCCGCTGTCGCTATTGCTGCTCGAGATCGACCAGTATGAAGACCTGCAGCGCTATCATGGCATGACTACCTGCGAGTACGTCGTGCGCAAACTGGCGGAGCGCATCGCCTCCAATCTTCGCTCCACCGACTGGCTGGCGAGATTCGGGGAGGCGCGCATGGCGGCCCTGCTTCCGGGCAGTGGCGCAGTGCTGGCGGAGGAAATCGCGGAGCGCATGCGCCGGGATGTCGAGGATTTTCATATCGACGACGGCCGCGGGGCGGTGATGTATGCCACGCTCAGCAGCGGTGTCGCCACCTGGGAGCCGGTCCGGTATCCCGCACGGGACATGCGCAGGCTCGCCCAGCAGCTGGAAACCGCCGCGGAGGGCGCGCTGCGGCGGGCGCTGCGGGGATCGGGCAACACCGTTGCGGTGGCGCGTCTGGGCCCCTTGATCGTCTGAATCTCCGCCGGCGCGGCGCGCCGTGGTATCGTGGCCCGGATGGACAGGCGCGGCCGGGCGCAAGGGTGTCCGGGTCCGTGCTCAGACCCACAAACCCACAAACCCACAAACCAGGTGGGGGAGGACTCATGGAGAACCTGTTGATTTTGCTGCTGCTGGTGTTTGCCGGTGTGGCTCTCATGGTCGTTCTGGGCGAGCGATTTGCCGCGCCACTGGAACCGGAGCGGCTGCGGCGGGTCCAACGCTGGATATTGCCGCTGGTGGGTGTGGCCCTGGTATTGTCCCTGGCGCGCTACTACTGGCCCTGAGCGGATGGACACGAGCCGGCAGCGGCACGGCGCAACTTGCGTGAAATTATACTTTTCTTAACAAAATTCGGCCTTTTTGCCGTCAGTTTCATACAATTGTCACGGTTTTATCTTTCCATCTGGCACCCTATAATCTGCGGGCCAAAACCCGGCAACGATCGGGTGTGTACAGGAGTGAGCAGTTGACAGCCGAATGGCTCAGTCAGAGCGGTGAGTGGTGGGGGCGCGCCAGTGGCTGGGTGGTCGATACGGCACAGGTCTGGGCCGAACCCGCACGGGCGCGGCGCCTGCGCCAGGCGATTATCGTCCTGTTCTGCATCTGGGCCATCGCGGCAGCTGCCCGACTGGTGTGGTCTCTGCTGCCTGTGGCCGAGGTCGAGCTCGATCCCGACCGCGCCCTGCTCAATCCGGTGGTGTCCGGGAGTGAGGTGGCTGTTACAGAACCAGTGGACATCAATAAATTGCAGGGCTGGCACCTGTTCGGTGAGGCGGCGAAAGCGCCAGTCATCGACGCGGCCGCAGCGGCGGCCAAGGCCGCTGCCGAGGCGCAACAGGCGTCGGGCCGCGAGGGGATAGAAAAAGGCGCCCGCAAAACACGGCTGGACCTGGTCCTGCGGGGCGTCGTCGCCTCCACCGACGATGGTCTCGGTCACGCCATCATCGAGCACAGGAAAAAGCAGCAGGTCTATGCGGTCGAGGACAAGCTGCCGGTTCAGGGGCGGGTTTTCCTGGCCAAGGTAATGCCCCAGCAGGTGGTGCTGGATAACGGCGGCACCTATGAGCTGCTGGTCCTGTTCGACGAGTCCGAGCTGGGGCGGCAGGTTGAATCGGCTGCACGGAAGCGGCCGCGGGAAGGCGCGCAAGCCCGCGGCGCGGGCAGGGCCAAGAAGGTGGCGGCGCCGATCGATCTGCGCGGCAACGCAGAGGCGAGCCGGCTGGCCAAGACCTACCACCAGCGCCTGTACCAGAACCCCCAGTCGCTGGCGGAGGTGGTGACAGTGACGGCGGTGCGCGACGACGGTGAGTTGCGGGGCTACCGGGTCGGTCCGGGAAAGTCCGCGAAGCAGTTTGCCCAGCTCGGATTCAAGGCCGGTGACGTGGTCACCGGCATCAATGGCATCGCCCTGGACGAACCCGCGAATGCAATGCGGTTGTACCAGGCGATGAGATCCGCCGACGAGGCGGTCTTCGAGTTGCAGCGGGGCGATCAGGCACTGAGCCTGGTGGTCAATCTCTCCGCCGCGGAGGACGGCCAGTGAGTGCCGGCACTAAGGAAACTACGACGTGAATGGCGTGTCCCGGCTGATCAAAACCCCCATAATTGCCTGCCTGCTGGCCCTGCTGCTGTCGGGTCGGCCGGCGCTGGCGCAGGATTTCACGGTCAACCTCAAGGAAACCGATATCCAGGAACTGATCCAGTTCGTGGCCCAGGCGACCGATACCACGATCGTGGTCGACCCGGCGGTCAAGGGTAAGGTCAAGGTCGTCTCGAACAAGCCGGTTTCCCGGGATGAACTCTACGATCTGTTTCTGGCGATCCTCGAGGTGCATGGCTACACGGCGGTGCGCTCCGGTGGCGTGGTCCGGGTGATCCAGGCCAAGGACGCGCGCTCCGCCCCGGTGCCGGTCCCGGACCGCCCCGGGCTCAGTGGTGGCGACGAGTACATCACCGAGGTGATTCGCCTCGACAACATTTCCGCGGCGAAACTGATCCCCGTGCTGCGGCCGCTGGTTCCGCAGCAGGCGCACATGGCGGCGTACGCGCCCAGCAACGCGATCATCATCTCCGACGTGACTGCGAATATCGAACGGATTCGCAAGATAATCCTGCGCATGGATAAATCCGCGGTGTACCAGACAGACATCGTCAAACTCCGCTTCGCCGTGGCCGCCGATATCGTCTCGATGTTGGAGAAACTGAGCAAGTCCGAAGCCAAGCAGGCCGGCGGCGCCGAGACCGAGCTGTTGCTGGTGGCCGACGAACGCACCAACAGCGTGCTGGTGACCGGAGACGAACTCGAGCGGGCCAGGATTCGCCGGCTGCTGTCGCACCTTGACACGCCGCTGGAGCAAAGCGGCAACGTCAAGGTAATTTACCTCGAGTATGCCCAGGCCAAGGAGATCGCCGAGGTGCTCTCCCGGGTCATGCAGAATATCGACCGCCTCGAGGCCAGCGAAGGCGGCAAGCGGCCCGCGCGCTCCAGCAGCGGTAACGTGGCCACTATCGAGGCCGACGAAGGGACCAATTCACTGATCATCACCGCCGATACAGGTGAAATGGCATCGCTGGAGGCGGTGATCGCCCGGCTGGATATACGCCGTGCCCAGGTGCTGGTGGAGGCGATCATCGTGGAGCTGGAGTCTACCGATGGCCAGGACCTCGGACTGCAGTGGTTGTTTGCGAACGACAGCGGCTTTTACGGCAGCAATATCAATGCCGGAGACGCGAGGGCCCGCCGGATAGCGGGCGCGCTGCTGCCCGAAGACGACTCGACAGACGACGAGTTCAACCTGGGCACACTCGCCGGTGCGCTGGCGGAGACGCCCGGCCTGTCCCTGGGCTGGGGCACGCTGGACGACGACCTTTCGATGACGGTAATACTGAATGCGCTCAAGGAAACCAGTAACGCCAACATCCTGTCGACGCCCAGCCTGCTCACGCTGGATAACCAGGAAGCGTTCATCACCGTTGGCCAGAACGTACCGTTCGTGACCGGTTCTTTCACCCAGGCCACGGGGGGCGACGGCGCCCAGAACCCGTTCCAGACCATCGAGCGCGAGAACGTGGGTATCACCCTCAAGGTGACGCCGCATATCAACGAGGGCAACTCGGTCGTGCTCGATATCGAGCAGGAAGTGTCCAGCGTGCTGGCCGGTGCTGCGACCCTGGCACAGGCCTCAGACATCATTACCAACGAACGCAAACTCATGACCAAGGTGTTGGCGGAAGATGCCAACGTGGTGGTGCTCGGCGGCCTGATCCAGGACGATGTGCAGACCGGGCAGCAGAAAGTGCCCTTCCTCGGTGACATTCCATTTCTGGGTCGGCTGTTTCGCAGCGACGGTGAAACCATCAACAAGCGCAACCTGCTCATTTTCATCCGCCCCACGATCATTCGCGACCCGCAGGCGCTCGCGGGTGCCACCGCCGAGAAATACCGCTACATTCGCGACAAACAGCTGTTGCGACAGGAGCAGGGCCTGGAGTTTTTCGACGACAGCCGGGTGCCGGTGCTGCCCGAATGGCAGCAGCAGCTGGAGCGGCTCGAGCAGATGCAGCGTGAGCAGCGCGAGCAGGGGCAGAAGCCTGTCATCGTGGAGGCGCCCGAGTGAGTGATATCGTCGAGGAATTGCCCGACGCCGGCACCGTGCCGCCGGCAGAGGCGGCGCTGAGTGGCTTGCCGTTTACCTTCGCCAAGCAGTTCAACGTATTGCTGGAGCGGGAAGAGGGGCGGCCCCGGGTGATCTACCAGGGGCAGCCCGACATCGGCGTGCTCGCCGAGCTGCGTCGGGTTCTCGGTGAGCCTTTTTCCCTGGATTCGGTACCCGAAGACGAGTTCCAGCGCCGGCTGTCGATAGCCTACCAGCGGGGTAACAACGAAGCCGTGCAAATGGCGGAGGATCTGGGCGCCGATGTTGACCTGAGTCGGCTGGCCGACGAAATCCCCGAAATGGGCGACCTCATGGACGCCGAGGATGACGCCCCGATTATCCGCCTGATCAATGCCATCCTGTCGCAGGCGGTGCGGGAAAAGGCCTCGGATATCCATATCGAGACCTTTGAAGACCGGCTCAGCGTGCGTTACCGCATTGATGGTGTGTTGTCGGAGGTACTCTCACCCAAGCGCATGCTGGCGCCCCTGCTGGTGTCGCGGCTGAAAGTGATGGCGAAACTGGATATCGCCGAGAAGCGGGTGCCGCAGGATGGCAGAATCTCGGTAAAGATTGCCGGGCACGCGGTAGACATCCGCATGTCGACCATACCCTCTGCGCACGGTGAGCGGGTGGTGCTTCGCCTGCTCGATAAGCAGGCGGGACAGTTGCAGATAGAGCAGCTGGCCATGAACGAACAGGTGCTGGCCAATTACAAGAAAGGGCTGCACAGTCCCTACGGCATCATCCTGGTGACCGGTCCGACCGGTTCCGGTAAGACGACGACGCTCTACGCCGGGCTCAGTCACATCAACGAGGCATCGCGAAACATCCTCACCATCGAAGACCCCATCGAATATATGTTGCCCGGTGTCGGCCAGACTCAGGTCAACACCAAGGTGGATATGACTTTCGCCCGGGGATTAAGGGCGATTCTGCGCCAGGACCCGGACGTGGTCATGGTGGGTGAGATTCGTGACCTGGAGACCGCCGAGATCGCGGTGCAGGCGTCGCTGACCGGCCACCTGGTGCTGTCGACCCTGCACACCAACACCGCGGTAGGTGCGATCACGCGCTTGCAGGACATGGGCATCGAGCCATTCCTGTTGTCATCCAGCCTGATCTCGGTCATGGCCCAGCGACTGGTGAGGTTGCTCTGCACGCAATGCCGCGTCGCCGCGCCGGCCTCGGAGGCCCAACTCGATATGCTGGGGCTGCCACCCGGGTCGGAGCAGGTGCTCTATCGTCACCAGGGATGCGAGAAGTGCAGTTACACGGGCTACCGCGGGCGTGCCGGTATCTACGAGCTGATCGAGATCGATGAAACGCTGCGCCTGATGATTCACCAGGGCGCAAGTGAGCAGGAAATGCTCAAGCAGGCCCGAAAAAAGTATCCCGGGATCGAAAACGACGGCCGCGCGCGGGTGCTGGCCGGCGAGACCAGCCTGGAGGAAGTCCTGCGTGTGACCGCGGTCAAGTGAGCGGGGTGCAGGGATGACCGCCTACCGCTACCGCGCGCTCAACGAGTCGGGAAAGCTGGTCAAGGGGGTTCTGGAAGGCGATTCAGAACGCCAGGTAAGAACGCAGTTGCGCGGCCAGAACCTGCGGCCGGTGGATGTTGGCCTCGCCAATCGCCAGGCGTCGGCGGGTAAGAGCAGTGGTGGAATGACCCTGTTCCGGCCGCGGGTGAACGCCGGTGAAATGGCGCTCCTCACCCGGCAGATGGCCACCCTGGTTCAATCTAATCTACCTCTCGATGAATGCCTGCAGGCGACCGCTGAACAGACCCGCAAGCCGCGACTCAAGGGCATGCTGCTGCAGGTGCGCTCGCGGGTAGCCGAGGGCTATACCCTCGCCTATGCCATGGGGGAATTCCCGCAGGTCTTTAACGAAATGTACCGGGCGATGGTGACCGCGGGTGAGCACGCCGGGTTTCTCGGGCCGGTGCTGGAGCAGCTCGCGGATTACACAGAGCAACGACAGTACACGGGCCAGAAGCTCAAGATGGCAATGATCTACCCGTTCATCCTGGTCGGTGTCGCGATCGCGGTCGTCGTAGCACTGATGGTGTTCGTGGTGCCCGAGTTGGTGGGGATTTTTGCGCACAGCAGCCGGGAACTGCCGGCGTTGACCCGGGGTCTGATTGCCAGTAGTGACTTCTTCCGTAATTACAGCGGTTGGGTGTTAATTGCGATCATCGGGCTCGTTTTCCTGGCGCGGTGGTGGTTGCGGTCACCCGCCCGACGGCGTCGATGGCACGCGCTACAGTTGAAGATTCCGGGGATCTCCCGTTTCGTGATCGCGGTCGACACGGCCCGGTTCGCCTCGACGCTCAGCATTCTGATGGCCAGTGGCGTGCCGCTGCTGGAGTCACTGCGCATTGCCGGGCAGGTGCTGACCAACCTGATTCTGCGCGAGGACAGCATCGAGGTGGCAGCCCGTGTGCAGGAGGGTAGCAGCCTTCACCGGGCGCTATCCCAGAGTGGGCGGTTTCCCCCGATGATGGTGCATATGGTGGCCAGCGGCGAAGCCAGTGGCGAACTGGAGACCATGCTGGAGCGCGCTGCCAGCAACCAGGAGCGGGAGCTTGAGATGACTCTGGGCGCGATGATGAGTCTGTTTGAACCGCTGATGGTAGTATTCATGGGCGGCATGGTGCTGACGATTGTGCTCGCTATCCTGCTGCCGATTTTTGATCTCAATACGATGGTGAACTGATTTGACTAAGAGAAATAGCAGAGTGCGGGCGGGCCAATCCGGGTTTTCCCTGGTAGAGATCCTGGTCGTGCTGGTGATCATGGGACTCCTGATCTCGGTGGTCGCGCCGACGGTGCTCAACCGGGCAGACGAAGCCCGGGTGCAGAAGGTGTATGCCGATTTCAAGGCAATCGAGACCGCATTGAAAATCTACCGCCTGGACAACTACGTGTATCCAACGACGGAACAGGGGCTTGAGGCGCTGGTCGAGCGCAGCACCCTGGATCCCGAGCCGCGTAATTTCAAGGATGGCGGTTATCTGGCGGAATTGCCCGTGGATCCGTGGGGCAGGCCCTACCTTTACTTGAGCCCCGGCGAAAACGGGGAGATCGACCTCTATTCGCTGGGTGCCGATGGCCTCTCCGGCGGGGATGGGCAGAACGCTGACCTTGGCAACTGGAAAGAAGAGGATCGGTAGCGGCTTAACTGCCGCCAGCGTCTCGGCCGGGCAAGCGCTGCCTCCCGGAGCCCGGGTGTGTCCGACGACACGACGGCCGCAGCGGAAGGTGTCCTGCGCTGGAACTGCAGCGTCTGTGCGTGGCTTCAGCCTGCTGGAGCTGCTGGTGACGCTGCTTGTCGTTGCGATCATCACCTCGCTGGTGACACTGACAATCAACTCGGGCAGCCGCGACCTGCTGGTTGACTCCCAGGTGCGCAATCTCGCCAGCGTTGCCGAGTACGCAATGGACGAGGCGCAGCTGGCGGGTGTGGATTACGGCATGGTGTTACTGCGGGAACTGGATGATGCCGGGGAGCCGGTTTACGGATTTGCCTGGCGGGAGCGGGACCTGCGCAGCTGGCGTGAGCCCGAGCGGGATGCCGAGGTGTTCGCCGAACAGTTCTTCGACCCCGGCCTCGAACTGCGACTGGAGCTCGAAGACAGTCCCATTGCACAGCCCGAGTTTGGCGTCAATGATCCCGCCTCGCCGCCCCAGGTACTGTTCTACGCCAGTGGTGAGACCACGCCTGGCGCACTGGAGGTTATTCGCAGTGAGTCGAACGACCTGCTCTGGCGCATCGAGTGGGACCTGCTCGGCCGTTTTACGCTGCTGCGACGCGGCCTGGACGACGAAGCCGATGAAGATCCCTGATCGCGTTTGCCGCGCTACGCCTGCCGTCTACCCCTGCCGGGGCTTTACCCTGGTGGAGGTTCTGGTGGCCCTGGCCGTGGTGGCGCTGGCTTTGCCGGCGCTCCTGTTCGCGCTTAATCAACAGGTCGACGGCACGGCCTACCTGCGCGACAAATCCCTGGCCGGCATGGTGGCGGCGAACAGGCTGACGGAGATTCGCCTGGTGTCACGGGCGCAGCAGGAGCTGGTGCGCGGTGAGCAGAACGGGGTCAGAGAACTGGCTGGCAGGGAATGGTACTGGTGGCTTGACAGCCAGCCGACCGATGTTGACCAGTTCTTCCGGGTGGAAATCGCGGTGGCGGACAAGGAGACCGCGCGGGACGCGCCGCTGGCTACATTGGTAGCCTACATGGTTGCCGACCTGCGCCCGGCAGCAGGTGACGGCAGTGGCAACTGAGCGCTACCCGACCGGCGCGGGATGCGCCTGCCCCCGCGGTTTTACCCTCGTCGAGGTGTTGATTGCCCTGTCGATTACGGCCTTTGTCGCCGCTATAGCCTACAGCAGCCTGTCGACCGCAATCCTCGGCGTCGAGAGCACTCGCGAAGTCGCCACGCGCACCTACGAGGTGAATCGCGCCCTCATGATCCTGGGCCGCGATTTGCGCCAGTTTGTGTCCCGGCCGATCCGGGACGAATTCGGCGACCTCGAGCCGGCGATGACCGGTGGGCCGCTGGCGCGGTTCCCGCTGAGTTTCACCCGCTCCGGCTGGCACAACCCCAACGGTCTGGAGCGCAGCCAGTTGCAGCGTGTCGCCTACCGGCTGGAGGATACCGTGTTGTGGCGTGATGCCTGGGCCGTACTCGACAGGGCCGCGGACAGTGAACCGCAATCGGTCATCCTGCTGGAGGATGTCGAGTACTTCGACCTCGCCTTTCTCGGCAGCCTGGAGGCTCTGGATGTGAGCAACGACGGGCGTGAGCTGGAGACCCGCAACTGGCCCGAAAGCTGGGTCCCCACCACTGGCGTCGGCGACGGCGGGCTGGCGCCGCCGGTGGCTATCGAGCTGACCCTGGAACTGACGGACTGGGGCGAACTGCGGAGGCTCTATGCGCTGCCGCCACTGTAAACCGGCGGTGAGCCCTCGCCACCAGGGCGGCGCGGCGCTGGTCGTAGCCCTGCTGATTTTCGCCATTTGTTCGGCACTGATCGTGGCCATGACCAGCGAGTTCAACCTGTTCTACCGTCGCGGTGCCAACCTGTTCAATGGCGAACAGGCCTATGCCTACCTGCGCGGCGCCGAGGACCTTGCCTCGCTGGCGCTGATTCTGGATCACGACCAGGACGAGCAGCGGGAGCAACCCAGGGACGACCTCACCGAAATCTGGGCCCAGGAATCGACCCCCTACGCGCTCGACGGTGGGGGCTGGCTGGTGGGCAACCTCCAGGACCTCCAGGGCCGCTTCAATCTCAATGCCTTGCTGGCGACGGGCGCTGCCCAGGGCGGCCCGGGGCAGGGTATCGACACGGAGGGCGTTGGGGACCAGCCCGACGGGGGCCAACCCAATTTCCGCCAGGGGAATGAGGGCACCCCGCGCTTTTCGCCGGCACAGCAGCAGTTCATACGCCTCCTGCAGAGCCTGGGTGAGCCGCAATTGAGCGAGATCGAGGCCATCCAGATCACCGAGTCGGTACGTGACTGGCTGGACGCGGACTCGGAGATTTCGCCTGCCGGTGCGGAAGATGATTTTTACTTCGGCCGCACCCCCGCGCATCGGGCGGGGAATCAGCCGATGGCGAGCGTGAGCGAATTGCGCGCAGTGGCCAACGTCACGCCTGCCGTTTACTGCGCCCTGCTGCCGCTGGTGACCGTGTGGCCGCAGTCGGCGGCGACCCTCAATATTCACACCGCTGACCCGAAGGTGCTGCGCTCGATCAATGCCGACGGTGACCTGTCACCGCTCAGCGAGTCCGACGTTGAAGCCCTGGTGATGCAGCGCACGGAGCCGGGCTTCGCCGATTTCGAGGAGTTCATGTCGCATCCGGTGCTCGAGGGCAAGGAGTTGGGAGGGCTGACTTCGCTGTTGGGAGAGACGTCCTCGTATTTCCAGTTGAGTGCGACAGTTGAAGTTGCCGACCGCACGGCGCAACTGTACAGTGTGCTCCGGCGAGAGGGGCGCCAGATTACAGCTGTGACGCGGCATGGCGGGGTGTCTGAACCGCTGTGTCTGCAAGCGGCGGTCACCGGGCCCGGTGCCGAAGAGGAAGGGGATGGTGGTTAACAGCGACGTTCAGAATCTCATCGTCGTCCGACTGGTGAACGGACAGCTGGCCTGGTATCCGCCCGGCGCCGGCGATGAGCTGAGTTTTCTCGATGACGACGTGTCTCGGGAACGACTGCGCACGGCGGCTGCCCAGCGCCGGGGCAACCTGGTGTTTGCGGCGCCCGGGACTGACGTACGACTGCTGCAACTCGAACTTTCTCCGGAAGAAAAAAAGCATATCGGCAGCTCGCTGGCTTTCCTGCTCGAGGACCAGGTCGCGACGGATATCGAAGACCTGCATTTTGCCTCACAGCCCGTGGCTAAACTGGGGCTGTCGGTTGCCGTGGTCAGCCACGATGCCATGCAGGAGTGGCAAGACCAGTTGAGTGATTTTCCCGCGATCGCGCGTTGGATCCCGGAGCCTCTGTTGCTCCCCTGGCAGCCGGCGGAGTGGTGTCTCGTACTCGATGGCGAAAGCGCGCTGCTGCGCCATGGGCAAAACCTGGGCTTCGGTATCGAGACGGCCCTGCTGCCGGCGCTGCTCGAGGCCCTGGTGGCCGGGAATGAAGAATTGCCAGAGGCGGTCATCGTGTACGGCCAGGATCAGGCGGCAGACACGGCGTTGTTACCAGAGGCGCTGCACGAGCGGGTGCAGTGGCGTCGGGGTTCCCTGGGCAGCGCGTTGCTGCTCAGCGACTCCGCGGCCAAACCCGTGAATCTCCGCCAGGGCGACTACGCCCCCCGCCTGCCGCTCGCCCGGTGGTGGCGGCAGTGGCAGGCTGTAGCCGCCGTATTCGCGGTCGCCTTCGTGCTGCAGTTGCTCGCTACCTACGTGGACTATCGCCAACTGAAACAGGAAAACCTGGAGCTACGCACCGCCATCGACACCAGCTATCGCAGGGCGAATCCCAAGGGCGCTGCACCGGAAAAGGAGAAACAGCTGGCGCGGCAGCTGGCGAGTCTTCGCGGCACCGCGCAGTCCGGGGGCTTCATCAACCTGATGGAGCGTGTCGGGGCGGTGATCGCCCAGCGACCCGGTACGGTACTGGCCAGTATCAACTACAGCGACCGGGCGGGTGAAATGCGCATGAACATCATTGCGGCGGACTTCGAGGCCGTAGAGGCGATCCGTGCCGGTATGAACGACGCGGGCCTGGCCGCGGTCATGGAGAGCAGCAACGCCCAGGGTGACAAGGTGCGCGCGCGAATCCGGGTGGGGGAGAAGTCGTGATGGCCTGGTTTGCGCAGTTCAACCAGCGTGAGCAGTTGAGCCTGCTGGCGCTGGCTTTGGTGGTGGGACTGTACCTGCTTTACATGGTGGTCTGGAATCCACTGGCGGGAAAGCGGGAAGAACTGCGCGAGCAAAATACCCGGGTTGCGGAATCCCTGCAACGTGTCGATGCCATGGTCTCGGAACTGCTTTACCTGCGCGAAACCGGCGGCGGCGAGCGTCGGCCGCGGCGCAATCTGACCGCACTGGTCAACCAGTCAACCGGCAAGGCCGGCCTTCAGGTCAGCCGCTTGCAGCCCAACAGCCGTGGCGAAATCCAGGTGCGCCTGGAGAATGCGTCGTTCGACAGCGTGCTCGCCTGGTTGCACGAGGTCGAAACGGGTCTCGGCCTGCTGGTGCGTGAAGTCTCGGTGACGACGGCCGGTTCCGCGGGCCGTATCAACGCCACCGTGCGCGTCGCGCAGAGCTGATGTCCAGGCTGACCGCGATTGCGGCGGCGGTACTCCTGTTTGTCGTGTTCCTGGTGACCCGGGCGCCGGCCCGCCTGTTGACGCATTTCGTGTCGCCAGACCGGCTGGTACTCCAGGGGCTCGAGGGAACGATCTGGGAGGGTGTCGCGAACCGGGCACTGCTGGTCACCGATACGGGCTACCTGCACCTGGGCCGGGTGACCTGGGACCTGCATCCTTTCTCGCTGCTGCTTTTTTCCCCGAGTCTCGATATCGACGCCGAGTGGGGAGCACAGCACCTGTCGGGCGGCGTGAGCCTGCGTGGAGAGGGCAATCTCGGGCTCGAAGATTTTGAGGCGAAGGGCTCGGCGGAGCTGCTGCAGCAGGTGCTGCCCGCAGAGTTCAAGGGGCAGTTGTCGCTGCAGGTGGAGGAGCTGCTGCTGGCCGATTGGCTGCCGGTCAGGGCCAGCGGGCGCATGGTCTGGCAGAATGCGGTCTGGATGCCGGTGCAGGGGCCGATGCCGCTCGGTTCTTACGCAGTTGATTTCAGCCAGGCGGCGGGCGATCCGCTGGTGGGCGAGGTGGTCACGCTCCAGGGCCCGTTGCTGGCGGAGGGCAATGTCACGCTCATCGGTGATGCCTATGAGCTCGATGTGACGTTATCCGGAGAGCGTCCACTGGACGCCGCCTTGCAGCAGGCGCTTGAACTGTTTGCGCGACCGGTGAACGGCACCTACCGCGTGCAGTTACAGAACCAGCTGCCCCGGCCCTCCGGGTCGGGCGATGCCCGGGGCTGAGACAGACGGGATAATGTTTTCTACAACCTGCCAATGGAGAGCAAGACAGTAATGGCTGACGCGGAATTCAAGAAGTACGAGTGTGTGGTCTGCGGTTTTGTCTACGACGAGGCCGAGGGTCTCCCCGATGACGGCATCCCGCCCGGCACCCGCTGGGAGGATATCCCGGATGACTGGCTGTGCCCCGACTGCGGTATCGGCAAGTCAGACTTCGAGCCCTACCAGGGTTAACCCGCTTCGCTCATCGATTGTCTGCTGCGGCCGGCGAGGTGCGGCCGGCGAGGTGCGGCCGGCGCGGCCCGACCTGCGCGGCCCGACCTGCGCGGCCCGACCTGTTCGTGCACCGATCCGCGTTGACAGCCACGTATCGCGCTGGCCCTGCAGGCGTTGATCAGTTACATTGCAACACCGTGAAGCGTCGCCCTGTAATTGACTCCCTATGAACCGTGATCAGGCACTGCGTCTGCTCGAGTTGGGCCCGGACACCCCGGAGACTGAAGTCGAGGCCGCGTACCAGCAACAGCGCGACCAGCTGCTTGAGCTGCTCGACTCGGTGTCATTGAAGGCCAGCGCCAGGGAACAATTGAGCGGACGACTGGCGGCACTCGATGCGGCCATGGCGGCATTACGCGTTCAGGGTCGGTCCGTCGATGGCGACGCTGACGAGGCCGACTTCACCCGTATCCTCGACGCCGATCTTACCGTCGTCGACGCAGCGGCCGAACCGCCGCTGGAGGACGACCCGGATGCTACCCGGTTTGCCTGGATAGACCCCGATCAACCGGAGTCGAACCAGACCACGGTGCAACCCTTCATCGCCACCACGCCCGGCGAACCGGCCGCCAGGCCACCGCCAGCCCCCGCCTCGCAAGTAAAGCTGATCGCGCCGTTGTTGGTGCTCGCGTTGATTGCCGGCTGGTTCTTGTTGCGACCGGCGGATGAGAACGGTGTGCCCGGGTCGGAGACAGAGCCGGTGGTGGAAGCGGTCGAGCAGCCTCCTGCCGCGGCTGATTCAGTGGACAAAGGACTGCCGGGCGTCCGCGATGCCAGTGCACGCTGGCAGGTATGGGGGGACCGGTTACAGGATGAGCAACTGCGGTTGGCAACGATCTATGACCAGGCACGGGAGGAATCGCTGGCCGCTGCCGCGACGATCGACAGCCGCACTACCGGCAGTGCCGAGGATCATCCGGCCCGGGAACGGTTGCGGCTGATTGAGTCAAAAGTCGTTGACGGGGCCTACCTGAAAATGCTGGAACGGACGCTCGCAAAACCGCTGCCGGCGACCACCGCCGAGATCGACCGCGCGCGCAACGAGTTCCAGCAACTGGTGGCCGATGCACAGCAGCGCCAGCAAAAGCTCGAAGCGTTGGATCTCGCGCTGGCGGAACGCCAGCCGGTGCGGGCGCAGCTGGCCAGATTGCGCGCCGCGGGCCTGCCCCGCTGGCCCCCGACGCCGGGTGAGTTCGAGAACTGGTTTCAGGAGTCCGAACCCGCGGAGGTCGCGCGTGCGGTTGCCGCAACCCGGGCGGCGGATGCGGCCTTCAGAGAGGCCGACTACGGTCTCGCGGCGCAGCGTTACAAGCGCGCTGCGGCGCGCCTGACGCGTCTGGACGTGACCCGTGTGGAGACGCCCGACGAAACCAATGAGCGCATCGCGGAGTTGTACGAACTGGGTCGGGAGGCGATCGAGCGCAACCGGTTGTCGTTGCCGGCGGACGCCAGCGCCCTTTACTACGCTCTTGAGATAGAGACGCTCAAGCCGGGGCGGCGGGAGGCGGCTGAGCTCATGGCCGGCATCCAGGAGCGCTACATCGTGCTGGCGGAATCCCAGCTGGCCCGCGGTGAGCCTGCCAGAGCCAGGCGGTATGCCGACCTCGCGGTTGCCACGGGCGCCGAGGAAGCGGACGTTGCCGGTATCCGCCAGCGCGCGGCGGTCCTGCAGGAGCGCCAGTTCCAGCCCCGCAAGCGGGTGGTCGAGGTCGAGGGCATGGAGATGATCGCCCTGCCCCTGGGTGAGTTCACCATGGGCGCCAAATCGTCGGCTCTGGAGGACTTCGCGGGGAATATCGGCACGCTGTTGGGCTCCCTGTTCGGTAACGACGACACGGATTACTCCGGCGGGCAAACCGAAGTGCCGGCACACCGTGTGGTCATCGATACGCCGGTCGCGATCAGTCGCTTCGAAGTGACCGTGGCCCAGTTCCGTCGATTCATCAGTAGCAGCGGCTACCGCACCGATGCCGAATTGCATGGCTACAGCTATGTCCTGCTCGATGACCGCGAAGTGCGACTCAATGGCAAGAACTGGCGTCATAACTATCTCGGTAAACCCGCCTCCGAGGGCGACCCGGTAATCCACGTGTCGCAGCGTGACGCACAGGCGTATGCGCGCTGGCTCAGCGAAGCGACAGGCGCCCGCTACCGCCTGCCTTCGGAGAGCGAGTTCGAGTATGCGGCGCGGGCGGGGACTGCACGCTTGCTGCCATGGTCGGGGGGTACACCACCCGAAGAGTCCGGTAACTTCCGCGGCCAGCAGGATTCACCGCCGCCTGGCTGGCGCAGTGCTGACAACCTGCGTGCGGTCCCGCGCTACGGTGACGGCTATTTCGGTCCCGCCCCTGTCGGCAGTTTCCGGGCCAACGCCTACGGCTACGCCGACATGCTGGGCAACGTGGCGGAGTGGGTTGCCGATTGCTTCCAACCCGATTATGCGGACAAGGGCCCCGCACAGGGCCCGCGTCGCGATGGCGACTGCGGCCACGCCGTGGTGCGCGATACCGCCTGGTCCTCCGACGCGCGGCTGTTGCGGCTCAGCTATCGCGAGCGCCGGCCCGTCACCTACAGCTCGAACACCGTAGGTTTTCGGGTGGCGAGGGATATCCTTCCCGCCGCGCGTTGACGCGGGCTGCGGGGCGGTCCTCCCGCGCGTGGATCAGCGCTGTGCTGCGATCCACTGCTGCGTCAGCCGCTCCAGCACGGCGATCGGCAGCGAGCCATTGCGAAGCAGCAGGTCGTGGAATTGTCGCAGGTCGAAATCCGCGCCCAGCTCCTGCTCTGCCCGGGCCCTCAATTCCCGAATCTTCAACTCGCCGATCTTGTAAGACAGGGCCTGGGCGGGCCAGGTGATGTAACGATCGATTTCGGCGGTTGCCCCGTGCACGCTGAGGGCCGTGTTGTCCACCATGTAGTCGATAGCCTGCTGCCGTGACCAGCCGAACGCATGCAGACCGGTATCGACGACCAGCCGGCAGGCACGCCACATCTCATAGGTGAGCCGCCCGAAGTTATTGTAGGGGTCGCTGTAGAAACCTGCTTCCAGCCCCAGGCGTTCGCTGTAGAGCCCCCAGCCTTCGGTGAATGCCGAGTGATTCAGAAAGCGCCTGAACTGCGGCAGGTCAGCTTCCTGGGCGATTGCGTTCTGCAGGTGATGTCCGGGAACCGCCTCGTGCAGGCTCAGGGCTTCCATGACATAGAGCGGCCGGCTCTCAAGTCGTGCGGTATTGATGAAATAAGTTCCCGGGGTGCGGCCATCGCCTGGCGCCGGCACGTAGTAGGCGCCGGTGGTGCGCTCGGCGATGGCAGCGGGTACGGGCTTGATGTCGTAGGTGTTGCGCGGCAGCGTCGCAAACAGCCTTGGCAGTTGCCCATCCATGCGTTTGGCGATCCGCGATACCTTTTCCAGCAGGTCTTCCGCCTCGTCGGTATAGAAACGCGGGTCTGTCCGCAGGTAGTCGATGAAGTCCCGGAAGCTGCCTTCGAAATCGAGGCCGTCGATCACCGCCTGCATTTCGGCGCGAATGCGCTTCACCTCGGCGAGGCCAAGCTCATGTATCGCCGCCGGCGTCAGGTCGGTGGTGGTGAAGAACCGGACCAGGTAGCGGTAGTAGTCGGCGCCACCCTCGAGGCTGTCAATGCCAGGTTCGGGACGGCATCGGGGCGCGTATTCGCCGGTATAGAATTCGTGAAAATCGGTGAAAGCGGGCATCACCGAGCTGGCTATCAGTTCTCTTCCGCGTTCGCGCAGTGCTTGCTGCCGGGCTGCGGGTATGGTGGCGGGCATGCGGGTAAAAGGCGCGAACAGGGCGCTTTGCTCCGGGTCGTCGCTGAAGTCTGCCGCCAGCCCGGCCTCGAACCCGGCCATCGCCTGGCAATGGTGGGTGTAACCCCGCTCCAGCGCCGCGCGCAGCAGGTCAAGCTTTTCGGCGTTGTAACGTGGATAGTCCGTCAGCGCCACCAGGTAGCGTGCGTAGTCATCCTCGTTCAGGAATGACATATTCTCGGGCGCGTTGACGAAGTAACTCTGCCAGCTGGAGCGGTTGGTCAGGGGGAACAGGTGGTCCGGCTGCTCGAAACTCGCCCTCTCGGCCAGTCGCTCATAGCTGAAAATCTCGTAGCTGACCCGGTCTATCGGTCCCAGGAGCCGGCGATCGATGGCGCCCAGCCGGCGCAGCGTCGCCTCGTTGTAGTCATGGCGTCGCTGCCGCGCCGCCGGCGTCCATGCGGCCAGGGGGCCGTTGATGCGGAAGGAGTCCGGGTCGCGCCGGAAAAACACCTGCTCCTCGACCGCGCGTTGCCAGTGCTCGTCCAGCAGCGCGGACAGCGCGTCGCCGGCCTTGTTCGCGGCATGGGTTAACGGGCTTATGCTGCAGAGCAGCGCGAGGGCAATCAGCCGCTCTCGCAGGCGCGGCGGGTATGGCATGGTTGGCAGTCCTCGCGGGGGTTTGTTCACAGTGGCGAAGTGTGTTGTTTTCCGCCCCGGTTATCAAGATGATCGCTCGCAGGTCCGGTGGACCGCGGTTACACTGGCGCCGCGCGGCGCTCTCCGGTAGGGTGACGCATTGTCTCTGCCGCCGGAAATTCATTATGCCGACTCGTGTCTTCCCTATCGTTCGCACTCTGCAGCGACTCCTCGTTATTCCGGCGCTGGTGTGGCCTTTGGGCCTCAGCGCAGACACCGTGCTGCTGCGAGCCGGCACACTGCTGGCCGAGCCCGGCGAGCCGCCACTGTCCCAGCAGACCCTGGTCATAGAGGATGGCCGGGTCGCGCGTGTTGTCGCGGGTTATCCCACGGTAGACAGTCTCTCACCCGGAGCGAGCGAGATTGACCTGCGGGACCATTTTGTCATGCCCGGCCTGATGGACATGCACGTGCACCTGCAGTTTGAACTGGGCCCGCAGAACGATTCCGACAATTTGAAGATGTCCTCGCAAATGGTACAGATGCGCTCGCAGATGTTTGCGATGCGCACACTCAGGGCCGGTTTTACGACCGTACGCGACGTCGGTTCGACGGGCCAGGAAATGTACGCCCTGCGCGATGCCATCGAACGCGGCTGGGTGGATGGACCGCGCATCGTCGCCGCCGGTGGTGTCGGGATCACCGGGGGACATGCCGACGTCAGTGGTGTGAAGCCCGAATTGCTCGACTTTTACACCGATGAGAGTGTCTGTGACGGGCCCTTCGACTGCCGGCGTGCCACGCGCCGGGCTATCAAGTTCGGGGCGGACCTGATCAAGATCACCTCAACAGGCGGTGTGCTGACCGACCGGGCCACCGGCACCGGACAGCAGATGGAAGCCGATGAGCTCGAAGAGGTCGTGCTAGCGGCGCGACGCATGGGGCGTAAGGTTGCCAGTCACGCGCATCAGGAAGACGGCATCGTGGCCGCGCTGAAGGCGGGCGTCGACAGCATCGAACACGGTACCTATGCCGGTGAGGAATCGATCCGGCTGTTCCTGGAGACCGGCGCCTACCTGGTGCCCACGCTGCTTGCGGGCGACACGGTGATGCGCATGGCCGCGGAATCCGATTTCATGAGTGAGGCGATCAAGGCCAAGGCCATGAAAGTCGGGCGCGACATGCAGGGTAATTTTGCGCGGGTCTACCAGGCCGGTGTCAAAATCGCCTACGGCACGGACAGCGGGGTCTCGGCTCACGGCACCAACGCCGAGGAGGCGTTACTGATGCATAAAGCGGGCATGACCCCGTCGGATATCCTTCGGGCGGCCACCGTCAATGCGGCCGAACTCATCGACCGCAGCGACTCGCTGGGCACACTCACCGCCGGCAAGTGGGCGGATATCATCGCGACCAAAGGCTCACCGCTGGAGGATATCGAACAGCTCCTGGCGGTGAAATTTGTGATGAAGGGCGGCAAGGTCTTCAAGCAGCCCTGACCCCTTGTTAACCGGACACCGTTTCGCGGTTTGCGCACTGTGTCCTATCGCTCGCGGGGCCCATTCCACTACACTAGCGATCCTGTCGAGCGGTAGAGCCAGTTCCACTTGTCCAGTCCAGATTCCCATCCGCGCGTTTTTCTCGTAGCTCCGCTGCTGGCGCTGGCGTGCCTGGACATCAGCGCCGCCGGCGAACTGGAACAGGTGGTCGTTACCGGGCGCAAGCCCGCGACCGCCGAGGGCGATTCCCTGCATGGTTTTACGTCCTATGTGAACCTGGAACAGGACCTGAGCAGCCCCGTCAACCTGGCGAGCGTGGTTGATCGACAACCCGGCGTGGCCTTCAGCGGGCAGGGTGGGCTGTTCCAGACCGTCTCGATTCGCGGGCTCTCGCGGCAGCGCGTCGGAAACTTTTTCATGGACGTGCCCCTGCTGAGTGAACGGCGCGCAGGGACCGCAGCCTCGTTCATCGACCCGGGAATGGTACGGGAGATCGAGTTGGTGCGCGGCCCCGCCACCACCGCCTACGGCTCCGGCAATATCGGTGGCCTGGTCCGGTCGCGACCGGCGCCGGTATCCGGTGTCCGCGGTCAGCTCAGCTGGGGCGGCAGCGGCAGGGAGAACGGCCAGCTGTTGGGCGTGGGCGGCGAAGCGGCCTACGCCGTGGTCAGCCGTCGCGCCTCGGACCGTGCCGAGACCCCGGACGGGACACCGCTGAATACCGAGTTCGAACAGTACAACCTGCTGGCCGGTGGTAACTTCGAGACCGGGAGGGCGCGATACGAACTCGTCTCCCTGGCCAGCTATGGCAAGGACATCGGCAAGTCCAACAATCGCTTCCCGGACGAGCGTGTCACCTCTTACCCGCAGGAGAGGCACTGGCTCAGCCAGTTGTCCCGGCAGGGAGAACGTTCTACCGGCAGCCTGTATTTTCATTACCAGGACCTTGAAACAGCAGTACTCAGGCCCGCCGAGCGGCTTGATACCGTGGCCTCCTCCGCGCTGGACTTCGGGGCACGGTACGCCAGCAACTGGCGAGACGACAGTCCCTGGCACTGGGGCGTCGAGTACATGGGCAGACGCGGTGTGGAGTCCGAGGAATGGAGCACGCCGGTGGGACAGGGCAGGGGCCCGGTGCAACAAACACTGGACGCAAGTCAGGATGAACTGGCTTTTTTTCTCGAGGGGCGCAAACGCTGGCATGAGGTTGAACTCACCGGTGGACTGAGATACACCACCCAGCGACAGGATGCGAGCGGCTGGTCTTCCGTTAGCGAGCAATTGTGGAGCGGTTACCTCGGTGGCACCTGGGAAATCGATGAATCCTGGCGTCTCAGCGCGGAAATTGCCCGCGGGGCGCGAATCGCCAACCTGTCGGAAAAGTACTTCTCCGGAACCACAGGGCGGGGAGTGGTTTTTGGCAACCCGCAGCTGGATTCCGAGATCGCCGACAGCCTCGATATCGGCCTCATCCGCGAGGGTGACCGCAGTCGCGTTGAACTGCACGTTTTCCGTTTCTGGCTGGATGGCTTCATCGAGCGCGTGACCCTGGGTGAGGATGAGCTCAGCTTCCGCAACCAGGATGGCGGCCATATCGCGGGCGCGGACTTTATCACTGCGTGGGAGCTGCGTCCCGGGCTGGAATTTCAGCTGGGCGGCCACTACCAGGACGGTGAAACCGGCGACGGCCTGCCGCTGCAGGACGTCTCCCCCAATGCGGTTTCGGCAGGCCTGCGCTTTTCCGGCAGTCGCTGGCGCTGGTCGATCGACTACCGCCACCGCTTCGACAAACGCGATGTTGGTGAGGGCGAGCAACCGGTGGGCAGCGCCGACCTGTTATCGCTGGCAGTCAGCCGCGATCTCTCGGACCGGCTGTCGGTGACACTCTGGGGTCGCAATCTGTTGGACGACAGTTACCTGATTACCACCGATGACCTGTCCACGGAGGGTGAGACGGCGGCCATCGGGCTGGAACTTTCCTGGCGATCGTGAGTTTGGCTGCTATCCACGCCGGCTGATGCGACTTAGCTGGCCGGACGGACCGATGTTTGAGATTATGGGACCGTTTCTTCAACAGGTTACGAAGGCTGGCTGCTATGGGTATACGGGTTACGGATTGGTTCAGGGGTCATTGCCTGGTGGCGATGGCGTTGTCGCTGGCGGTTGTGTCCTGTACCTCGACCAGCGGTCCGGACGTGTACACAACCGTCGCGCCCGGTGTCGACTTCCGCGGTATCAAGACTTATGGTTTTTTGTCCGACCTGGCAACCGACGCCCAGGGCTACGAGTCGATGGAGACGAACTTCCTGAAAGTGGCCGTGGCCCGGCAGCTGGAGCAGCGGGGGCTGCGCTATGACCCCCAGAACCCGGACGTGCTGATGAACTTTTACGTCCACACTGCCGATAAAATTCGCTCGCGTTCAACACCCAGCATGAACGCCGGGTACTACGGCTACCGCGGCGGTTATTACAGTGGTTTCGGCTATGGCGGCCCGGCCTATGAAACCCGCATCGAACAGTACACCGAGGGCACGCTCACCATCGACATGATCGACCCCGAGGCGCGCAAGGTGCTCTGGGAGGGTACGGCGACCGGCAGGGTGACCAAGAAAGCGGTGGAAAATCTGGAACTGTCGATCAACACCGCCGTCGCCGACATCTTTTACGAATTCCCGGTATTGGACGTTCAACAGCAAGCGCCGTCGACGGGCAACTGATCGATCCGGAGCACGCCCCGGCCGGCCTTTATCATGCGTTGATAAACCGCTCCAGCTGCTGCTTCAGTGCCGCATTTTCGCGGACGAGTCGGTCCCGTTCCCGGAGCAGGTCGACCAGCGTCGCCACGGCCAGCCAATCGAGGTCGAGATCGCGATGCAGGCGGATGGCTTTTTTCACCCAGGTGGCGCCGGTGGCGTCGAACTCCCAGTCCTCGGCGTGGGCGCCCCGCACCGGGTGGGCAATGTCGTGCTCTACCAGTGCCGCCACTACCGACAGCGACACGCCCTCGCAGTCGCACAGTTCAGTCACGGTCATACGCAGCAGGCTTGTCGTCATGAGCTTGTCCCCCAGTCCTTACGTGGGTCGAAGGCCGCCTTGTCGGCCAGTTCCTGCCAGAGCTTGTCGACCTCGGGGCCGCTGGCGCCGGGCATGACCACTTTCAATACGGCGTAGAGATCCCCCGCCTGGCTTTTGCGATTGACCAGGCCCTTGCCTTTCAGGCGCAGTTTCTTTCCCGATTGACTGCCGGCGGCCACGGTGAGATTGATCTTCCCGGTCAGCGTCGGCACCGTCACCTTGGCACCGAGAGCGGCCTCCCAGGGTGCCAGCGGCACCGTGATGACCAGGTTGTGCCCCTCCACATCGAACAGGGGGTGCGGCACCAGGCGTATGTGCAGGTAGAGATCGCCGGGCTCCGCACCGCCATGACCGGGTGCGCCCTGGCCCTTGAGGCGAATACGCTCGCCATCGCCGACACCGGCCGGCACGGTTACCTTGAGCGATTTATCCAGCTGGCGAACCTGGCCATTCTCCACCACCGGCATGCGGTAGGAGATGGGCTTCTGGGTCTCGCTCAGCGTGTCCTCGAGAAAAATCGGCAGCTCGATCTCGACGTCCTGGCCCCGCGGTCCGTAGCGGGGACCGCGGGCATCGGCCGCGTCGGCAAAGCCGCCGCCGAAGACCGAGTTGAAGAAGTCGGAGAAGTCTCCGCTGTAGTTGCCGCCCGCCGACGACTGCCAGTCTGGTGGCGGCTCGAAGCTCTGTTCCCTGCGTCCACCGTAGCGGCGCAGTTCGTCATACTCGGCCCTCCGCTCGCTGTCCTTGAGTA
The DNA here is from genome assembly GCA_963753815.1 of uncultured Gammaproteobacteria bacterium. Classification (GTDB taxonomy): domain Bacteria; phylum Pseudomonadota; class Gammaproteobacteria; order Pseudomonadales; family Halieaceae; genus CAVWDU01. The sequence goes on along the minus strand of CAVWDU010000001.1, from coordinate 47,350 downwards.
CCTCCCACGCCTCGGCGACCTCCTTGAAGTTCGCCTCCGCGCCCGCGTCCGCGTTAAGGTCGGGGTGATACTTGCGGGCGAGCCTGCGGTAGGCTGCCTTGATGTCCTTGGTTTCGGCCTCGGGATCGACCCCGAGAATCGCGTAGTAGTCTTTGAATTCCATAGCGTCAGGCCGGTGATAGGTCGGGCAGACGGCCGCCTCCCGGCGGGCCGCATACGAATAGTTCCATGGTAACCCAGCGCATCCAGTGCTCGCCAGAGGGGCGTGCGCACCGGCGGATGCGCCGCCCCTGCAGTGCGGCGGCTGCCGGGCGCCTGCCCTCGCCGCACCGGGCGAGCCCGGCCCGGCCCGCGTGGCCGGACTCAGTCGGTGACCGGCTCCCGCCAGGTGTCGATGGCAGGGCAGGAGCAGAACAGGTGACGGTCACCGTAGACATTGTCCACGCGGTTGACCGGAGGCCAGTACTTGTCGCCACGCAGTGCGGCCACCGGGTAAGCCGCTGTCTCGCGGGAGTAGGGGTGAGGCCAGGCGCTGTCGACCACGTCCGCCAGGGTATGGGGAGAGTTCACCAGCGGATTGTCGGCGGCGTCGAACTGGCCGGACTCCACCTTGCGAATCTCCTCGCGGATAGCGATCAACGCGTCGCAGAACCGGTCCAGCTCGGCCAGCGACTCCGACTCGGTGGGTTCGATCATCAGCGTGCCGGGAACGGGGAAACTCATGGTCGGTGCGTGAAAGCCGTAGTCGATCAGGCGTTTGGCGACGTCTTCCTCGGAGATGCCGCTGGCTTCCTTGAGTGGGCGGATGTCGATGATGCACTCGTGAGCGATCATGCCGTTGCGGCCGGTGTAGAGGATCGGGTAGTGGTCCCGCAGACGGTAGGCAATGTAATTGGCACTGAGAATGGCGACCTGTGTTGCCTGTACCAGCCCTTCGCCGCCCATCAGGGCGATGTAGGCCCAGGAGATAGGCAGGATCGAGCCACTGCCGTAGGGCGTTGCCGAGACCACGTCGTTCTCCGGATCCAGCCCCGGTACCGGCGCCACGGGATGGGTCGGCAGGAACGGCGCGAGATGCTTGCCGACCCCTATGGGCCCCATGCCGGGACCGCCGCCTCCGTGGGGAATGCAGAATGTCTTGTGCAGGTTGAGGTGTGACACATCGGCACCGAATTTACCCGGCGCGGCCAGCCCCACCAGCGCGTTGAGGTTGGCGCCGTCCACGTAGACCTGGCCGCCGTGCTCATGGATCAGGTCGCAGAGTTCGATGATGGACTCTTCGAACACACCGTGTGTCGAGGGGTAGGTCACCATGATGGCGGCCAGCTCATCGCTGTGCCGCTCAGCCTTGACCCGGAGATCGTCCATGTCGACGTTGCCGTGGCTGTCGCACTCCACGATCACCACCTTCATTCCGGCAAGTGCCGCCGATGCCGGGTTGGTGCCGTGTGCGGACGACGGAATCAGGCAGATTCGACGCTGGTTATCGCCCCGACTCTCGTGATAGCGGCGAATGGCCAGCAGCCCCGCATATTCGCCCTGGGAGCCGGCATTGGGCTGCATGGAGATGGCATCGTAGCCGGTGCACTCGCGCAGCATGTGGTCGAGTTCGGCCAGCAACTGGCGATACCCCTCGGTCTGCTCGGGCGGCGCGAAAGGGTGGATGCCGCCGAACTCCGGCCAGGTCACCGACAGCATTTCGCTGGTGGCGTTGAGTTTCATCGTGCAGCTGCCGAGCGGGATCATCGCCCGATTGAGCGCGATATCCTTGCCTTCGAGTCGGTGCATGTAGCGCAGCAGCTCGGTTTCCGAGCGGTAGTCGTGAAACAGGGGATGCTGCAGGTAGTCGGGCGCGCGCAGCAGCGCCGGCGGTATCCCCCGGAAGTCCTCGATCTCCGCCTCGATTTCAGCAACGCTTGCCGCAGCGGGAGCGCCGCTGAAGGCAGCCCAGAGGGCTTCGATGTCGGCCTCGGTCGTGGTTTCGTCAAGCGAGATACCCAGCCGGTCGCTGCCGATGACGCGCAGGTTCATGCCGGCGTCGAGGGCGCGCCGGACGATGGCCGCCTGTTGCTCGCCCACCGTGAACGTCAGCGTATCGAAGAAGCTGTCGTTGTCGGCGGCGAACCCTGACCGCGCCAGCCCCTCGGCCAGGATACCGGTCAGCCGGTTGATGCGATGGGCGATTCTGCGCAGCCCCTCGGGGCCGTGGTACATGGCGTAGAATGCCGCCATGATCGCCAGCAGCGCCTGCGCGGTGCAGATATTGCTGGTCGCCTTCTCGCGCCGGATATGCTGCTCGCGGGTCTGCATCGCCATGCGCAGCGCCTGGTTCTCGCGCCGGTCGATGGACACGCCGATGATGCGCCCCGGCGTCGAGCGCTTGTAGGCGTCCCGGGTGGCAAAGTAGGCCGCATGCGGCCCGCCGAAGCCCATTGGCACCCCGAAGCGCTGGCTGTTGCCCACGACCACGTCGGCGTCCAGGGAGCCGGGGGATTGCAGCAGCAACAGGGCCATGATGTCGGCTGCGACGGTCACCAGCGTACCCGATCCGTGGGCGCGGTTGACCAGGTTCTCGATATCCGGAATACGACCGGTGCTGCAGGGGTACTGCAGCAGCACGCCGAAAGCCTCTTCGCTGCCGAGGAGTTGCTCCGGATCACCCACCAGCACCGCGATGCCGAGGGCGTGGGCGCGGGTTTTCACCACTGCAATAGTCTGTGGGTGACAGTCTTCGGAGACGATGAAGGTCTCGCTGCGGTTCTTTTTGTTGACCCGCTGCAGCAGGGTCATGGCCTCTGCCGCCGCCGTGCCCTCGTCAAGCATCGACGCATTCGCCAGGTCCATGCCGGTGAGATCCATGATCATCTGCTGGTAGGTCAGCAGGGCTTCGAGCCGGCCCTGGGATATTTCCGGCTGGTAGGGGGTGTAGGCCGTGTACCAGCCGGGGTTCTCCAGGACGTTGCGCTGGATGACCGCCGGGGTGAAGGTGTCGTGGTATCCCGTGCCGATGAAGGAGCGGTGGATGATGTTTTTGCTCGCGATCTCCCGCAGGCGGGCGACCACTGCCTGCTCGGTCTCGGCACCCGGCAGATCCATAGGCGTCTCGCGCCGGATCGCCGCCGGCACGGTGGCTTCTATCAGTGCCGCGACACTCTCGTAGCCCAGTGTCTGGGCCATCTCCCGCTGCTGTTTGACAGTGGGTCCGATGTGTCGTTGGATAAAGTCGGAGCGATTCTGCAGCGCGTCCAGGGAGGGGCGAGTCATGGTGTCTCCTGGTGTCGGGTTCCGGGCACCCGCCGGGGGCTGTGACGGGGAGCTTCAAAGACGCGCGATGGTATCAGTCGCGCGGTTTGCCGGCAATTGGCGTAGCCCTTTTGCACAGCTGGTCCGGGGTTTCCGGAGGGGACAACGCATGGACACGATAAAGGGCCCGGAGGCCGCCGAATTTTACGGCCTGTTGACGGAAATTCGTCGCTGCACCCTGTGTCGCGACCAGTTACCCCTGGGTCCCCGGCCGGTGCTGCGCGGCGCCCCTTCGGCAAGGTTGCTGATCGTGGGTCAGGCCCCGGGGACCCGGGTCCACGCTTCGGGGGTCCCCTGGGACGATCCCAGCGGAGATCGCCTGCGCGACTGGCTGGGCATGAGCACGGAGCTGTTTTACGACGAGTCGAGGGTCGCGATCGTGCCCATGGGGTTCTGCTACCCGGGGCGGGGCAAGTCCGGTGACCGGCCGCCGCTACCGGTCTGTGCCCCCACCTGGCACCCGCGTCTGCTGGAGGGTCTGCAGAGCCTCCAGCTCATCCTGCTGGTGGGGCAATACGCACAGCGCTACTACCTCGATGACCCGCGCAGTTCCGTCACCGAGCGGGTGCGTGGCTTCGAGAGTGTCGGTCCGCGCTTTTTTCCCTTGCCGCACCCGTCGCCGCGCAATAACCTGTGGCTGCGTCGCAATCCCTGGTTTGAGCTGGAAGTCATTCCGGCACTGCGCCAGCGGGTGGCGGCCGCGCTCGCAGCGAGTCGTACCTAGCGGTCTGTCACTGCAGGGTCAATCCGGCCGCAGCAGGCAATCGGTGAGCGAAGCGGGTTAGCCTGGACTCCACGGCCCCGTCTGCTGCGGACAAAACCTGAAGCAGCTCTGGACGCCGCTGCCTGGTGGCCGTGTGCGGCCGTTGCAGGCCGTCGCAAGGTACTGGAGCAGATCGCCCACAAAGAAAAGCAATGCCGGCTATCGAGGAGTTTGAGATGGAAGTGGTGGATCCCGCCCACGTGAACATGAATGTAGCGCAGCTCGCCCGGGCGGGCGAGCACCTCCGCCGGCATTACGTGGAGCCGGGAAAAATTCCGGGAAGCCTGCTGCTGGTTGCCCGGGGCGGTCAGCCCTGTTATCTCGATGTGGCAGGGCTCCGCGATCGGGAGCGCGAACGGCCACTCACGGCCGACAGCATTTTTCGCATTTATTCGATGACCAAGCCGGTCACCTCGCTGGCCCTGATGATGCTGTACGAGCGGGGCCTTTTTGCGCTTGGCGACCCGGTGCACCGTTTCATTCCTGCCTGGAAAGAGCTGCGGGTCCGCACCGGCGGCGCCTGGCCGTACTTCGAGACCCGCCCCTGCGACAGGCCGATGACCATTCGCGACCTGCTGATGCATACTTCCGGTCTGACCTATGGCTGGATGCGTGCCACCAACCTCGACCGCGCCTACCGCAAACAACTGGTGGGCGAGCCCGCTGAGGGCTACACGCTGCAGGCGATGGTCGAGCAGCTGGCGCAGTTGCCGCTGGAATTCAGCCCTGGCGAGCGCTGGAGTTACTCCCTGGCCACCGATGTGATCGGCTACCTCGTCGAGGTGATCAGCGGGCAGAGCCTGCCGGAGTTTCTCGAACGGGAGGTGTTTGCCCCCCTCGGCATGGTCGACACGGGATTCACGATCGCACCCGACCGGGTCGATCGGCTGGCGTCCTGTTACACCCGCGGGCTCGACAAGCGTCTGGCGCTCACTGACGATGGCCAGGACAGTGAGTACCGGCGACGCAGTTTCCATTCGGGGGGCGGTGGCCTGCTGTCCACCGCGCGGGATTACTGGCGCTTCTGCGAGATGTTACGCGCCGGTGGCACCCTCGACGGGGCCCGGCTCATCGGCTCGAGAACACTGGATTTCATGACCCGCAATCACCTGCCGGGCGGCGCGGACCTCAGCCAGTATGCGACCGGAAGCTTTGCCGAAACCGCCTATGACGGGGTGGGGTTCGGCCTGGGCTTCGCCACTAAGCTGGACCCGGTTCGCAACGGTTATCCGGCTACTCAGGGCACCTATTTCTGGGGCGGACTCGCCAGCACCCTGTTCTGGGTGGACCCGGCGGAGGAACTGGTGGTGGTGTTCATGACCCAGCTCATCCCCTCCAGTACCTTTAACTTCCGTGGTCAGCTGGAATCCATCATCTATGCAGCGCTGGACTGAATTCCGGGGGCCTTGATTCTGAGCCTGCCGCCGTCACTGGTTGGCCGTAGTCGCGTGACCGGCGAATTATGCTCGGCACGGTGCGGCCGGCCAGGTGCGGCCGGCGAGGTGCGGCCGGCGAGGTGCGGCCGGCGGGGTTAACGGTTCTCGGACAACGAGCGCGATCACGCTTTCCGGGGGACGCCAAAAAGCGTACATCCATGTACAAGCTCGCTGGCGGCATCCCTGCCGCCAGACGCCCCCGTAAAGCGTGACCCCGCTCATTGTCTATCGGCATAGGTTCATTCGGTTGCCGTGATGGGGTGCGGCCGGCCAGGTGCGGCCGGCGAGGTGCGGCCGGCGGGGTTAACGGTTCTCGGACAACGAGCGCGATCACGCTTTCCGGGGGACGCCAAAAAGCGTACATCCATGTACAAGCTCGCTGGCGGCATCCCTGCCGCCAGACGCCCCCGTAAAGCGTGACCCCGCTCATTGTCTATCGGCATAGGTTCATTCGGTTGCCGTGATGGGGTGCGGCCGGCCAGGTGCGGCCGGCCAGGTGCGGCCGGCGAGGTGCGGCCGGCGAGGTGACGTTTTCCTCGTGACGAAAATCGGTAACGGAAAGGGCTAGTTGTTATTGAGAATTATTCGTAATAACATTTGCTTTTGGTTCGCTGCGCCATGTGACGGTCGCAGTCTCCGGGAGAGCGCGAGAGCAATGCAAAAACGAATAATGGCGGCGGCCGTGGCGAGTCTGGTCAGCGGCCTGGCCTTCGGGAACGGGCCACAGCTGGAAGAGATCACTATCGTCGGTACCGAAGAGGATGCACGCCAGCTGCCCGGTAGCGGCGCGGTGGTCGGCAATGAGCAGATCCGCATCGAAGCGGCTAACGACATCAACCAGCTGTTGAAGACGGTGCCGGGCATTTATATCCGCGAGGAAGATGGCTACGGCCTGAGGCCGAATATCGGTATCCGCGGCGCCACCTCGGAACGGGCGTCCAAAATTACCCTGCTGGAAGACGGTGTCATGATCGCCCCCGCACCGTATTCCAATCCCGCTGCGTATTACTTCCCGACCGCCATGAGAATGCACAGTCTCGAGGTGCTCAAGGGGGCTCCCCTGCTGCGCTACGGGCCGCAGACCACCGGCGGCGTGGTCAACATGGTATCGACGCCGATTCCGCAAGCCATGGCCGGGACGGTCAATTTCCGCGCCGGGCAGAACGGTGAGTTGGACCTGCTGGCCAATTACGGCGGGCGCAGCGGCGATTTCGGCTTCCTGGTGGAGACCGCCCAGCGCCGCAGCGACGGCTTCAAGGACATCGATCGCAGCAGCCAGGACAGCGGTTACGATATCCGGGACTATGTGGTGAAACTCGGCTGGGAGGGTGAGCGGCAGAGCCTCCTGTTCAAGGCACAATATTCCCAGGAGGTCTCCGACGAGACCTACCTGGGCCTGACCGATCGCGACTTCTCCCGCGACGAGGATCGCCGTTACGGCCTGTCGGTGATCGACGAGATGGACAACGACCACCAGGGCTATAACCTCAACTACCGCCTGGAGCTTAACGACGCGGTCAGCATGAGCGTAACCGGCTACTACAACGAGTTTTCGCGGGACTGGTTCAAGCTCGCCGGGGGCGGCAGCATTGTCGACGCCGCCAATGTGGGGGACACCGTCGCCCAGGGAATTCTCGACGGCACCGTCGATGCCGAGGGGCTGAGTTACAAGCACAACAACCGCGATTATGAATCCCGCGGTGTCGAGCTTAACTTTGATATTGCGCTCGGCGCTCACCAGCTGGCGCTGGGCGGGCGGGTGCACGAGGATGAAATGGATCGATTCCAGCCGGTTGAGTACTACGACCAGGTCGACGGCGAGCTGGTCTACGCGGGGCGCAAACGACCGACCGGCTCAGATAACCGGCTCGAGGACGCCGAGGCCATCTCGCTGTGGCTGATTGACGAGTGGCGCCTGACCAACGCCCTCAACCTGAACCTCGCCCTGCGCTACGAAGATGTCGACACGCGCCGCCGTCAGTACGATGACCCGGAACGCACCGAGTTGGGCAGCACCCGCAGCAACAGCACCCAGGAATGGTTGCCCGGGGCGTCTTTCACCTACGACCTGGACGACCACTGGCAGCTGCTGGCGGGAGTTCACCGCGGGTTCTCACCGCTGGGCGGGGGGGCGCAGCGAAACGAGGAGGCGGAAACCAGCACCAACTGGGAGGCGGGCGTTCGCTATCGCGGGAACTGGTTTGTCGAGGCAGTCGGTTTTTACAGCGACTTCGACAACAAGACCGAGAACTGCTCCAACGCCAATCCCTGTAGTAACGGCGCAACCAGCGGCTCATTCAACACCGGTCAGGCTGTGATCTCCGGCATCGAACTGCAGGCGGCCACCACCCTGGAGTTCGGCTCGCTGACCGTGCCCGTGGATCTGATGTACACCTATACCGATGCGGAAATCAGCCGGGACAATGCAGAACAGGGTTTCGCCGACGGGGACCAGCTGGCCGCGGTACCGGAGAACGTATTCAGTCTGCGCATGGGCCTGGAGACGACCATGGGCTGGAACAATTACCTGGTGGCAAAGTACATCGATGAGACCTGCGTTACCGTCGGTTGTAACAACGACGGTGACCGTTTCGACCGCACTGAATCGCTTTTCGTGATGGACTACATCAGCCGCTACGCGGTCAGGGACAACGCCGTAGTGTTTCTGAAGCTGGAGAACGTATTCGACGAGCGCGCGATCGTGTCACGCCAGCCCGAGGGCGCGCGACCCAATAAACTCCGCACCGCCTCGGTTGGCGTGGAATGGGTTTTCTGAGTAGCCCGGGTTATATCCGTCAGCTCGACGGGTAGTCGATCTCGGCAATGATGTAGTGCTGCGGCCCCGTCGGGGTTTGAACGGCGACCTCGTCGTCGACCCGCTTGCCCATCAATGCCCTCGCCAGGGGTGAATCCATGCTCAGCTTCTGTTGCTGCAGGTCGAATTCATCCGGCCCAACCACCCGCCAGCGCTGCTCTGTGCCCGCTTCGTCTTCCAGTGTCACCCAGGCGCCGAAGTAGACCCTGGTGGTATCTGCCGGTGGCCGGTCCACGATCTCCAGTTCATCCAGCCGTTTGTTGAGAAACCGCACCCGGGAGTCGATTTCACGGAGTCTCCGTTTGCCGTAGATGTAGTCGCCGTTCTCCGAGCGGTCACCGTTTTTGGCGGCCTCGTGCACGGCCGACGTCACCTCGGGCCGTTCTACCCGCCACAGGTGGTCGCGCTCGGCGCGCAGGGCGCGCTCACCCTCCTGTGTGATGTAACGTGAGCCGCGTGGACGCGGTGGTCGGTATCTACTCATTGCGCTATTGTAGCGCCGGGTCACGGCAATGACAGGCGCCGAGGAGCGCAACGTTGTTGTCGCTTGCAGTGTGAATGCATCAATCGGGGGTTAACGGTGGAAAATTGTCGGCTCATCGTCGGGCGTGGAACGGGCTTGGGGCTCGCGTTATCGTTGCTGCTGTTCGCGACCCCGGCTTCGTGGGCAGGCTGCCTGGACTGGTCGGGACGGGCAGTGCAGGGTGGTTTTGTCTGGAGTACGGTTCCGCCGGGCAGCCGGGTGACGCTCAACGGTGAACCGCTCGAGGTGCTGGACGACGGCACTACCTTCGCGGGTTTTGGTCGCGATGCTGCTGCGACCGCCGAGCTGGTCGTGGAGGGAGACATACCCTGCCGGGAAACACTGCAGGTCGCGGCACGGGAATACGATATTCAGCGTATCGAGGGCGTGCCCCAGCGAACGGTGACGCCACCGGCGGAGCAGACCGAACGGATCGCCAGGGAGCGGGCGCTGGTTGGCGAGGCCAAGGGGCGCAGGCTGGATCGTCCGGACCTGCTGCGTGATGCCCTCGCCGGTTTCGAGTGGCCGGCGCGCGGCCGTATATCCGGTGTCTACGGCAGCCAGCGTGTCTACAACGGACACCCGCGCAGCCCGCACTACGGCGTCGACGTGGCCGTACCCGCGGGTACGCCGGTATTGGCGCCAACGGGCGGCGTTATTACCCTCGCCGAGCCGGACCTTTTCTACTCCGGCGGCACGATTATCCTGGATCATGGCTATCGCCTGTCGTCATCCTTTCTGCATTTGAGCAAGGTCCTGGTGAAAGTGGGGCAGGAAGTCAAGGCGGGGGAGCTGATCGGAGAAGTCGGCGCCACCGGTCGCGCCACCGGCCCGCACCTCGACTGGCGGATGAGCTGGCGGGGCGAACGGATCGACCCGCAACTCCTCGCGCCACCCATGCCCAAGCAGTAAAAAAATCCGTATACTATGTGCCCGGTTTTACGGGTGAGGCAATCGTGATCGACAAAAAGCTACTGAGTATTCTGGTCTGCCCGGTGAGCAAAGCGCCACTGGAGTATGATCAGGACAAGGACGAACTGATCTGCAAGGCGAGCGGCCTGGCCTACCCGGTCCGTGATGGCATTCCGGTGATGCTGGAAAGCGAGGCGCGCCAATTGACTGCGGACGAAAAACTCGGTTAGCAGTCTGTCGGGGATGACTGGCGGGTCGCACGCGGCCACCAGCCGCCGCCACAGGATTGTCCCCAACCCGACAGGCGGTCTGGCCGTCCACTGGAAGAGTTAATGACTGACACTATATTTGGCAAGATCGTTCGCGGTGAGATTCCGTCAGACTTTCTGTACGAGGATGAATACTGCGTCGCGATCAACGACATCAGCCCGCAGGCGCCGGTGCACGTGCTGGTAATCCCAAAGCAACCCATTGCCAGGTTGGTGGATGCCAGCCCGGGGATCAGGCGCTGCTGGGGCACCTGATGCTGGCCGCCGGAAAAGTGGCGGAGCAGCTCGGGGTTGCCGAAGCGTTCCGGCTGATCGTCAACAACGGTGCCGGTGCGGGGCAGACCGTGTTTCATCTCCACCTCCATATCATCGCGGGCAAAACGTTCGCGGAAGGAAAGATGGCCGGTTGATGAACACCGGCCTCGTCGGCTGCCTGTAGCTTGAGCTGACGCGCATCGAGACCTTTTTATGAAGACCGTAGCACTACGCGAGGCTTTCCTGGCCTTTTTTGAACAACGGGGACACACCCGGGTGGCGAGCAGTTCGCTGGTTCCCCACGACGATCCCACCCTGTTGTTCACCAATGCGGGAATGAACCAGTTCAAGGATACGTTCCTGGGGACCGACCCCCGGCCCTATAACCGGGCCGCCAGCAGCCAGCGCTGTGTGCGCGCCGGCGGCAAGCACAACGACCTGGAAAACGTGGGTTACACCGCACGTCACCACACGTTTTTCGAGATGCTGGGCAACTTCAGTTTCGGCGATTACTTCAAGCGCGAAGCCATCCGTCTCGCCTGGGACTTTCTCACCGGTGACCTCGGCCTGCCGCCCGAGCGGCTGTGGGTGACGGTGCACGTGAGTGACGATGAGGCCGAGCAGATCTGGCGGGAGGAGATCGGCTTTCCCAAGGAGCGTATTTCACGCCTCGACGAGGACAATTTCTGGCAGATGGGTGACACCGGCCCCTGCGGCCCCTGTTCCGAAATTTTTTACGACCACGGGCCCGACGTACCGGGTGGTCCGCCGGGTAGCGCCGATGACGACCTCGACCGCTACGTCGAGATCTGGAACCTCGTGTTCATGCAGTTCAACCGCGCCCAGGATGGCAGCATGGCGCCGTTGCCCAAACCGTCGGTCGATACGGGCATGGGGCTGGAGCGCATAGCGGCCGTGATGCAGGGCGTGAAAAGCAATTACGAGATCGACCTGTTCCAGGCATTGTTGAAGGCGGCGGCCGAAGTGCTCGACGTCGATGACCTGGAGCGATGATTCGCTGAAGGTGATTGCCGACCACATCCGTTCCTGTGCGTTTCTCATTGTCGACGGCGTATTGCCGGGTAACGAGGGGCGCTCCTACGTGCTGCGCCGGATCATTCGCCGGGCGATCCGCCACGGCAACAAGCTTGGCGCCACCGAGCCGTTTTTCTATCGACTGGTCGCCCCGCTGGTCGAGCAGATGGGCGACGCCTACCCGGAGCTGCGGGAGCGCCAGGCCCAGGCCGAGAAAGCGCTACTGGGTGAGGAAAACCAGTTCGCGCGGACGCTGGAGCACGGCATGCAGATCCTCGACGAGGCGCTCGGCGGAACTGGACGGCACGGTCATTCCCGGTGAAGTGGTGTTCAAACTCTACGATACCTACGGCTTTCCCGTCGACCTCACCAACGATATCGCCCGGGAGCGCAGCCTCAGCCTGGATATCGAGGGCTACGAGGCAGCCATGGCAGGCGCAGCGCCACCGTTCGCAGGAAAGCGGTAGGTTCAAGGTCGACTACAACGATATCCTCACTGTCGAGGGGGAGACGGATTTTACCGGCTACGATTCTCTCGATGGCCGTGGCACGGTCACGGCGCTGCTTCGGGAAGGCGCCGAGGTCGACAGCCTCGAACCCGGAGAGGAGGGCGTGGTTGTGCTGTCGAGACACCCTTCTACGGCGAGTCCGGTGGCCAGGTGGGTGATACCGGGTTATCTTTACGCCGACGGCATCCGGCTGCAGGTCACCGATGTCAGCAAGAGCGCGGGGCAGCATCTGCACCATGTCAGCGTGCTCAACGGGCAGGTAACAGCAGGCGACCAGCTCCACGGCGAGGTCGATGCGGTCCTGCGCGCGCGCACGCGCCGCAATCACTCTGCCACTCACCTGTTGCACGCCGCCCTGCGCGAAATTCTGGGCGATCACGTCCAGCAGAAGGGTTCGCTGGTGGACGCCGCGCGACTGCGGTTCGATTTCTCGCACCCCGAGCCTGTGTCAGCGGAGCAGCTAAAGCGCATCGAGCAACGGGTCAACCAGCAGATTCGCGCCAACACCCCGGTCGCTACCCGGGTGATGTCGATGGATGATGCCATCGCGGCGGGCGCGGTGGCGTTGTTCGGTGAAAAGTACGGCGATGAAGTGCGGGTGTTGTCCATGGGGGAGCACGACTTTTCCGTGGAGCTCTGCGGCGGCACCCACGTCAGCCGCACCGGTGATATCGGCCTCCTGCGAATCGTCGCCGAGGGCGGCGTCGCCGCGGGCGTTCGTCGCATCGAGGCGCTTACGGGCGACACAGCACTCGAGTGGGTCGACGCGCTCGAGCAGCAGGTGCGCGATGTGTGCGACGCGGTCAAGTCCAGCCCCGATGCCGTGGTCGACAAAGTGGCCGCACTGCGTGCCGGCAACCGCGACCTGGAAAAGGAAGTGGCGAGGCTGAAACAGAAGCTGGCCTCCTCCGCGGGCGGTGACCTGACCGCGAATGCGGTAGAGGTGGACGGCGTCAAGGTGCTGGCGGCCGCAGTGGACGGTGCCGACGCAAAGTCGCTGCGAGACACGCTGGACCAATGCAAAAACAAGCTGGGTTCGGGCGTCATCCTGCTGGCATCCGGCGAGGCGGCAAGGTCGCGCTGGTGGCCGGGGTCACCGGTGACCTCACGGCGCGGGTGAAAGCGGGCGACCTGATGCGCGAATTCGCCGGCCGCCTCGGCGGCAAGGGCGGCGGCCGGCCGGATATGGCGCAGGGGGCGGGTACTGACGCAGCCGCGCTGCCGGACGTACTGGAAGCTGTTCCCGAATGGGTGAAGGCGCAGTTATGACAAGGCTGGCTGTTGTGGCATACCTCTCAATATTGAACATTATTCAATATTGTGTTTTATTCCGGGGCATGCAGGCGCGTTAACGAATGAGCCTGATTGTACAAAAATTCGGCGGCACCTCGGTCGGCACCATCGAGAAAATCGAGCAGGTTGCCGAAAAGGTCGCCCGCTTTCGCGAAGGTGGGCACGACGTCGTGGTCGTGGTGTCGGCGATGAGTGGAGAAACCAACCGCCTGATCGAACTCGCCCGGCAGGTACAGGATACACCCGTACCGAGGGAACTGGACGTACTGGTGTCCACTGGCGAGCAGGTCACCACCGCGCTGTTGAGCATGGCGCTCAACAAGCGCGGGGTGAAGGCCAAATCGTACAACGGCAGCCAGGTGCGGATTCTCACGGACGACGCGCATACCAAGGCGAGAATCCGCGAAATCGACGACGAACGTCTGCACGCGCGACCTCGCGGATGGCAACACGATCGTGGTTGCCGGCTTCCAGGGTGTGGATGAAGACGGCAACATCACCACACTCGGCCGTGGCGGATCGGATACTACGGCGGTGGCGCTGGCAGCTGCGCTCGGCGCGGCCGAATGCCAGATCTACACCGACGTGGATGGTGTCTACACCACCGACCCGCGTATAGTCGACGGTGCGCGCCGCCTCGAGCAGATCACCTTCGAGGAGATGCTCGAAATGGCAAGCATGGGCTCCAAGGTCCTGCAGATCAGGGCCGTGGAGTTCGCGGGCAAGTACAGTGTGCCGCTGCGGGTACTGCACAGTTTCGAGGAAGGCCCGGGCACGCTGATAACGCTGGAGGAGCAGGACGAAATGGAGATGCCGACGATTGCGGGCATCGCGTTCAACCGCGACGAGGCCAAGCTGACTATTCTCGGTGTGCCGGACATGCCCGGTATCGCCTACAAGATACTGGGGCCGATCGGCGAGGCCAATATCGAGGTCGATGTCATCGTGCAGAACGTGGCGGACGACAACACCACCGACTTCACCTTCACTGTGGCACGGGGGGATTGCGAGCGAGCCCACGGCGTACTCTCGCGGGTGGCCGACGAGGTCGGCGCGCGCGAGGTGCGCACCGATGATCGTATTGCCAAGGTCTCGGTGGTCGGCGTTGGTATGCGTTCCCATGCCGGCGTCGCCAGCCAGATGTTCGCGGCGCTCGCCGATGTCGGTATCAACATCCAGATGATCACCACATCTGAAATAAAAATTTCTGTCATTATCGAAGAGAAGTACCTTGAGTTGGCCGTGCGCGCGCTGCATTCTTCGTTCGGCCTCGAAGGGGAACATGACGCCGAATCCGCGGCCTAAGCTGGCGATGTGGAAAGGTTGATGGTTGGCGGGCGAATCTACAGGAGCGAGCCTGCGGCAAACATTCGTGGTTCCGCAAGATGCGTAGAACCAGACAAAACAGGGCTTTGAAAGGGGCCGGGAGCTGTTCGGAGTAACAGCGCCACTGCAAACTAGGAAGGCAAAGGGTAATGTTGATATTAACCCGCAGAGTGGGCGAATCCTTGATGGTGGGCGACGACATCACCATCACAGTGCTGGGTGTGAAAGGCAACCAGGTGAGGATTGGCGTCGACGCGCCCCGTGATGTGGCCGTGCACCGCGAGGAGATCTATAACCGGATCCAGGAGGGTGACCCGCCTGCCCCGGGCAAGGAGGAAGAGTAGCCCGGATTACCCGGCGGGCGTTGGTTTTTGTGCTGGCTATGGTATGATTCCGCGCTCGCCCACGGGGGTACTATGCCCCGACTGCAGCGCCCGCGACACAGGGCGTAGCACGTAGCGAACAGTAAACTGGAGAGCTGGCCGAGTGGCTGAAGGCGCACCCCTGCTAAGGGTGTATAGGCTAATAACCTATCGAGGGTTCGAATCCCTCGCTCTCCGCCATATATCTATTTGATTTTAAAGGAAAATTTGGTTTTTCCTCCCCTCCATGGGACCATATTGGGACCAAACGCTCAGAAACTCCCAATCGCTCCGACACAAACTGCGCCATCCCGGTCGCATCTGCGGAGATCCACTTGCCGTAATGCTCATCGATCATGCGCGTGCTGGTATGACCCACCTGGCGGATGATCCATTCTTTCGCGATGCCGGCGGTGAGCAATTGGCTGATGAAGGTGTGCCGTGCAGTGTTCGGTCCGCGATAGCGCACCTGGGCTTTTTTCAGATGAGCACGCCAAAAGTTATTTCGTACCGTCCCGTCCGATTCGTGTGGCCTCTTCGTGTTGCTGTTTAAGAAAACGAGGCGAACGTCCTCGGAGAATTGTTTCTTATTGTCTCGCGACATGATTTTGAGGCGACGCGTGTCCAGTCGCTCGGTGAAAAGGCGCTGCACCTGCAGCCATTGAATCGCTGGATCAATCAGCTCCACTTCGCGTGTGGAGCGTTTGGTTTTTGTTTGTTTGTAGGATCCGTTCACCCTGGCTCGACACACTTTGACGGTCCCGGTTTTTAAGTCAATATCTTCCCATGCCAGGGCGATGAGCTCTGAGATTCTCAGTCCTGACCAGAACGCAAATCCCATCATATTGATTTCCTGGGTCCGCCGGGTCGGGGTAGCTAGTATTTGTTCTATTTCTGACTGGGTAAATGGATCGGGGTCTTCTCTGTCGCCCAGTGAAAGATTGTCAATCGCGTCGATCGGTGAGTCACTGCGTATGTTGTCCGCTTTCGCATCTTTGAAGATGCCGCGCAGTATGATCATGATTTCATTGATCGTCTTATTTGCGAGTGCACTGAGTTCTACCGCGATCCACTTCTCCAACTCTGTTTTTGTAATCGTGGTGAGTTTGTACGACCCCCAGCGTGGGCGTACATGATTCTCTATCTTGGATTTGTAGTTTATATAGGTCGATTGAGCCGTTCTGACTTTCTTGACGGCTAGCCAGAGGTCCAATGCCTGGTCGACGGTTCTGTCGCGGTCTGGGTTCGTGCCAAATAGACGGCAACGAGGGGATTCCGGGAAATGCTTGGAATAATCAAATATCTCGCGGCCAATCTCATGCAGTATCGCCGCGCGTTTTTTCTCCGCGAATTTAATGTTGGCTTTGGTGACCCGCAGTCCTTTCAATGTTTCGCGGCAACGTACCCCACGATAGCGAAAATCGATACGAATGGTGGCCCCGTGTACTTGTACGCCGTCAGGCAATTCCGCGTCAGATGCCAGTGCCGATGACTTGCTTGTTGATGTTTTAGTGATAGCCGCTCTCTGTCCATTGGTCAATTGCGCGCCAGTTGTACATGATGTTGCCATCGGGCGCTTTTACCCAGTGCACACCTTCCAGCCACACGCCCTGTACGCGTTTATGTTTCTGCGCATCCACGCGAAACCCGGTCAGCTCAGTCAACTTTTTGCCGCGGATCCATTTTGGCAGCGGCACACTGTATTCAAGAGGATCGTTCATTCGGCTCACACAAATTCATAGAATGGATTCGCGTAAAGATTAGCACTGAGCTAATTACTGCGACAACTAAACCCGCAGAGAAAATTGTTATCGCGGTGCTAAATGGCGCTACAGCTCTTCCCCCTTGAAGACGATGACGCCGCAAATCGGGGTGTCCGGGTTCACCTCAATAATGCGATTGGGCCAGTCCGGGTTCAGCGTTTTGAGATACTTCTTTCCTTCCTCCAGGATCAGTTGCTTGAACGTCACCTCATTGGACTCTTCCAGCCGAACCACGACAAACTTACCGTGTTCGACTGGTGCCTGTGGGTCAACGAAAATCAATTCGCCCTCCCGGAATTTGGGCTCCATGCTCGCGCCGCGCACGCGCAGCACAAAGGTCTCCGGGCTACATTCTACGGGACACCGTAAAAGCGTTGTGCCGTATGGGGGTGGCAGGTCTTCTGAAATATCGTGCCCCTTGCCGACCTGGTCCCACGGTATTAACCGATGCTGACTGCCTGTATTGGATTCGTCGCGCTCGGCTGTCAGATCTGGGCCAGTAGGGTGTTCCTCATCCATCCACCCTGGAGGCTTGTTCATCGCCGCCTCTAATTTGGACGCCAGATCATCCCCGATTGCGCGCGGAGTTCCCTTCTTGGTAGGGAGCTGATTGCGTACCTGACTGAGGTAGGAGCTGTTGGTTCCTGCGGCACGCGCCAGGCGCACGGCTGAACCCGCTTCGCGAATGAGGGCCTCAAGGTTCTTGAGTCGAATAGGGATATGTTTTCTTGTCATTGAGGTAGTTTAGCAAAATTTAGCAAAATGATAAATAAAAAGTTATCACGTTAGCTTGTCGGTCAATTTGCTCGGTGCTAATGTATATTCGCATGGAGCTAAAGTATTTTCTCAAGATGGCAACGAAGAGGGAGCGAGCAGAAGTCGCCGTCGCCTGCAATGATTCGGTGTCTTACCTTTACCAGATCGCGGGCAACCACCGTTACGCCAGCCCCTTGCTGGCAACCCAGATCGAACAATCGACGAGACTGGTTGCAGAAGCATCGGGGGGGCGACTTCACCCCGTGCCTCGCGCCTCAATGGTACGCCACCCCGAAATCTTTTATGGGGTAGAGGAACAAGAAGCGCAGCAACGGCCTGCAATGGTGTGTGACGTCGATGCCACAGAATAATCGATCTTCCACGAGCGCTGCGTCCACACCCGACGATGTCGTTGCCACACGCATCGAGGTCACCCGTATTCACCACTACGGGCGCAATCCCCGCCGTCAGCAAAATCCGGAGTATGACCGTATCAAGGCGTCTATCCGTGCCGGCGGTCTGGATCAGCCGTTAGTGATCTCGCAGGAACCCGGCGCGGCTGACTATGTGCTTCATGCCGGGGGCAATACCCGGCTGAGTATCCTTAAAGAATTGTACGAGGAGACAGGGGAAGAGCAGTTTTACTGGATAGATTGTGTGGTCAGAGGCTGGTCCCAGGAGTCGGCGTTGTTGTTCGCGCACCTGCGGGAGAATGAACTGCGCGGCAGTCTGCCCTTTATCGATAAAGCGCATGCCGTGTTTGACGCCAAATCGTTGCTCGAAGCGGAACTGTCCGTGGAGACTCTTTCACAGCGGCAACTGGAAACCCTGTTCAGGGAGCGAGGCTTCAGCCTCGGTCACAGTATGATCTCTAAAATGGGGTACGCCGTTCAGACACTGTGGCCGGTGATGCCAACCGCATTGAGTGCCGGCCTGGGTCGCCCTCAGATCGAAAAGATTCGGGCTTTGGAGCGTGCGGCTCGCCACATCTGGCTACATCGCCAACTGGGCGATGAAAGCCTGTTTGATGATGTATTCGCTGAATTGTGTCGGCGCTACGATGGCAGTGAGTGGGATATCCAACCACTGCGCCATGCGCTGCAACATGAGATCGCAGTGGAGTCAGAGCAGAGTGAGCACATCATCCATCTCGAAATTGAAGCCTGCCTGGCAGGCCGCCCATTTGAATATCCCTCCACTCCCGAACAAGACTGCGATGACGCGCAGCCAAAGGACGAGCCAAACAAGCTAGTGGCCTCGAGTGAAGCGTCGGGTAAAAGCACAACCGCCTACACGTCGCCGTCCCATCAAACTGCGCCAGCAGGCCCAGTAATTGAAGAAGGTGAATCACCGGACAACTTGAGTAACACCACCGAGGGCTCTGCCGAAAGTGTAACGAGTACTCGAGACCTGAAGTCATTGGATATTCCCTCATTGCGCCGCCACCTGTATGCCACCGCTTTGCGCTTGGCGGAACATCATGGCTTGGGCGATCGCGTCATACCACTTGAAGATCACGGCATGGGTTTTTTAGTGACCGATGTCCCGCCCGCGGAACTGACGGAAACACTGGATCAGGAGATGCTCGCAATGGTGTCCTTACTGTGGTGGCAACTGGCAGCCTGCTCGGAGGTTACCGCGGCTCCCGTGGATGTCCTCCTGAATGACCTTGACGAGTCCTCGATATTGCACCGGGCACTGGCATCGCAGGATGCGGAGTTGTTGTTTAGCAATGTTTGGACGCTAGACCCTGGTCACATGGGCTGCCAGTTTTGGCAGCAGCTCAATCCCGAGGATTGGCGGCTTCTGCTGCAGATGATGGAGACTTATCGTACGCTAAAACGGTGTGCCTTTGATGCTGGCTTGGCGTTGTGGGACACCGCGGAAGGTGACAGCTGATGTCATCTAATAAGGAAGCGGATCTCACCTCTGCCGTTCTCCTATACGCGGTCCGTTGCTTGGCCGAAGGTGACCAGCAGGCCCTGCGAAGCATGAATTTCGGTCCCAAGGAGCTGGATGCTTTACAGGGGATCAACCTGGCTGACCTGTATCGAGCCGATGCGCTCCGCGTGCATTGTCTGAAGATAGACCTGGACAGGGAGGTGTTCTGGCCCATGCTGGCACACCTGCGCCATCAGCGGGAATCCGAAGAGCTACAGCGCACGCTGATAGTGGCCGATGCCCCCTTGGATATGATGCAGCAGTTGTTTGGGATGAGTTCACGTGAGTACACGCGATGGCGTCGAGTGCTGACGCTCGCGCCCTCTGTGGGAAGACCGCCTGAGCTCGATGAGACCGATACCCATACACTGTGGTACGCCTGGCAGGAACGGGTTCAGGCGTGTGCGGAAGCCCCGCTGGCGGCAGTAGACTATCTCGGTCTCTACCACGAGACGGACATCGCGCTACGGTGTATTTGGGCACTGGTGCAACGGTGGGAGGCATACGGCGAGCCTATGGCAGGCGCCGGAGCGAATCAGGTTATCGAGCATGGCCCATGATGATGCCGTACCGCGACCGGAAACAGTTGCCCTCGATGCCCTAATCAAAGCAACCATTGCGGAATTCAAAGGTGAGGGTGCGGTAGCGTCGTCCGACGCTATGCTATTTGTGGGCAATTGGCACCAGGCGGTTCCCGCCATGGTGATTCAGGATCCCATCCTGGAGCCGGTAGACAAAGTGGTGTGGATGGTCATTATGTCTCACGCCAGAGAAACCGGAGGACGAACGGCTTTCCCGGATTACGACGCCATTGCTAACCAGACTAATGTTTCCTCAACGTCAACCGTATCGCGGGCGATTGCGATATTGCGGCTCACTCGCTGGCTAACCTTATACGCCAGGCTACGTCAAAAATCCGGCCGCTTTACCGGCAACATCTATGTTCTGCACGACGAGCCCTTGCCGCTGGTTGACGCCCTGCATCTTGACGATGCCTATATGGCATTTGTCAGTCAGTCTCAGCAACATCACCACGGACGTGTGCGTCTCGTTGCGCAGGGCATATCAGACAGTCTGGATGAAACCATTCGGGACGGACAAAACCTTGCGGAAAGAGAGGCGGGGTCGGAGCGTCGTCTGCGTGCGGCGCAGTTTCTGGCAGAGAAAGGAAAAAACACAGACGGCTCGAGTCGCTACTTCGCCTTCACCGGCGCATCTGTTAACCGACTTAAACAGCCGTCGCCGCAGAGATCTGGCAGGGCCGGTGACCGTGACCAAAATTCAAAGACGGAGGAAAAAGTACACTACAGTAGTGGTTGTAGTAGTAATTATAAAACAACTACAACAACAACCCCTACACAGAATGCCAACAGCAACGAGAGTGCTTTACCGGCAGCAAGCTCATTTTCTGATAAACCCCTGATTTATCCGCCCCGGCTGTCCGAAAACCAGAGACTGCTGGCAGATCGTTACCTTGGCATGATCGCCCCCGAGGCTCGTCAGTCTGTCTTGGATGAGTTGCAGGGTCGGCTGGACTCAGAGCAAAGAGGGATGAAACCGGTCTATGACGAATTGCGTTTCCTGCATTCGCTGTGCAAGGCCGCGGACAAGGGTGAATTTATACCCAATCTCGGCATCAAGGTGGCTGAAGGCCGATTGTCTCGTGCCCAGTCAGCTCCGCCACCTGTGGATCCACAGCAAGAGGCACTCAAGGCTGAGGAACGCGAACGCTCGCGGGCCTATGGAATCGAACAAATTGCCAAACTGCGTCTCTCATTCAACGCGAAGGATGATTCCTGATTCAGCCCCTCTGCCTGCCGTCCGGTTTTTGAAGCGCTGATAGAACGCCATTCTTGAGGTGGTTCCACTGTCACCAGTTTGAAGGACCAATACCCCATAGCAGGACTTAAACCTCCACGGCACTTGGCGAGATACTCCGTGGTCGGCGGGAGGGATTCGTGGGTTCATAGCGTGGTGAGAAATTGATAGGAACCGCGCTGATGAATACTCATGACGACCTCCCTCGCGAACAGCCTGTTGATCAACCGGATAGAACGGGTCCCGGCGCGTTGCGTGGCGAGGTCTGGTTGAACGTCCAGACCTATCAGGCACAAAGCTTGATCCGGGGGAGGCGTGGCGGCGAAGGCAAGCCGGCGATTATGGGCCTGGTTGGTTTTGCAGAGCGGTTGAAGGTGCTATGGCAAGCCATCCGATCGGATGACCCATTCGCCGACTGGTGGCTGATCAAGGTGGAAGCCAGTATTGGTGATGTGCGTTCGCAGTTACATCGCTTGCAGGAACAACTTCAGGCCGTGCTGGTCAGCGTCGAGTGCTTCGACGTGACCTTTGCGCAGTCGAGTCGACCCCAGCGAGTTTCGCTACAGTTTGCCAATCCTTATGCTTTCCGGGCGGCGCAGATGCTTGCTGACTATGACCGCATGATGTGCGCCTGGATGACGGTCCGACATTTGGGCATGGATTCACCGGCGGATATCGCTGAACAGGTGAGTGGGAGTGGCCGGTGGCTGCGGCGCGTATTTGCACTGCCCCAAAGCTACCAGTATCTGGAGGTCAGTCGCAGCGACATACATCAAGGTACCGCGCGAGCAGCGAAAGCGCGTGAATGTATGGGGGACTTGCCGCAGGAGATACTCGACGGTGACAAACTACCTTCGCTACGCCCCGTCACGTTCCAGCGTACGAGTGCGACTTGTAGTCCTGCTTGCCAGGATGGATAGCTGCCATGCTAGCCGCGACTCAACAGCGCCTGAATATCATTCTCGATACGCGTATTCCCCTGGAGGCGATGATTCTCAATCGTTTACAGCGATTGCCACAGCGGCGGCGAAAAGATTGGTTAAGAGGCTTGCTGCTGACTGGCTTCAATACGGAGTGTCAGGTTATCAAATCACAAGCACCATCGATCCCTCAGCAAGATGGTGATACTGACGATCGCCGATTTTTGCATTGGCGTATGCCAGCAATGCGAAGTGGTGCGCGCCGGTCCAATAGCGATACATCTCCTGGATCTGGCGATCCGCATAGTTTGGAAAAAGCCCAGAGTTGCCCCAGTACCCATTCTGAAAAGCCCTTTGCGCAGTTGAAAAATGTTATAGGCCATTAGCGTACATGGATTGATTTCGAGGAAATAGACAGTGACAGAACGCACCGATGAAAAGCCGACACAGGATGACAATACTTCGCGGCTGTCCGCGGATCCCATGGCTGTGGTTCAGGTGGGGCTTGATGACGGATATGCCTATACCAAGGTGGCGTTAGCCGACGGGCGGCTGTTTAGCGTGCCTTCCAGAGCGCGAATTGGCGCTGCCGGTGTCACCTGGATTAGAGATCAAGAACAACGAATTTTTGAGTACGAGACCGGTGGTACCGTCTATTCAGCGGGTGCCGTCGATGGGGAGGCTACCCAGTTTGACGAATACCCCGGGTCTGCACTCAACCGTGTGATTGTCCAGCACGCTTTACAACAGGCGGGCCTATCGGGTCGCTCTGTTCATCTTGTGACCGGTTTACCTGTTGCCGCGTTCTACCGTAACGATGGCCAACGGCGCGAGCAGGAGTATTGATCGAAAGCGGGACAGTCTGAAATTATCGGTAGAACCTGTGCCTGAACCCTAAGCGCAGAGCCGGTTAACGGTTATAGGCCAGTATTGCCTTTCATGAGGTGATTCCTGAAGCGCTTGCTGCCTGGTATGACCATGTCATCGTGACTCAGGATGATGGTGTAACGCTGGATGGTGATCGATTGAGTGCGCCCATCGCCATCGTCGATATTGGCGGACGTACGACGGATTTTGTGGTCGTGCAAGATCAAGGTGTCGTTCACGGCTCGTCCGGGTCCCTCAACCGGGGCATGCTGAATGTGAAGTCCCGGGTCGCTGATCTTATTCAGCAAACCTTCGATGTGAGCGAACTGGGTGAGCAGAGTATCGCCAGGGCGGTGGACAGCTCCCGATTACGCCTGCATGGCAAGGATCATGATATCTCGGCCATGGTGGCTGCTGCGAAGCGAGAACTGGTGGAGCTGCTCTACGCCGAGACCCGGCGCAAGCTAGGACTGGGTGTCGAACTTGATCAGGTGCTATTTGTGGGTGGTGGCAGTGCCGCGCTCGCAACCGACATAGCCAACTGGTTCCCGAATCAGACGATACCCGATCACGCAGCTTTTGCGAATGCACGAGGAATGCTCAAGTACCTACAATATGTCTGTGATGACACAGCGGGTGGCTTCTAAAGGCTTTATACGTGGTCACTGCGGTCTCAGTGGCAACAAGTATCGTCGGATTGTGCAAGCGATACCGCGGGTTACCGTCAATCCATTGTCAGGGCTTGCCCTGATTTTACTCACCCTGTCGGGAAGCGCCTTCCCGTCAGGGAATCGCGTTCCCCGGCAGTTCATTATGTTCAAGGAGAATGTGTTATGACCAGTAAACAAACTACCTCTGAAAAACCGAAGTATTTCGATCTTGATATCCACGGCATCGGTTACCTCAACCGTGTACGCGAAGTGACACCCGAGAATGGATCTCCCTTTCTCAGTGTCACCATAGCGGCACTGCGAGGGCCCGCCGACAACGTCCAGCATACCCACTTTGATTGTGTGGTATCGGGCGAGGAAGCGAAGGATCTGGTGCGCCAGTTGATGCCTGCGGTCGAAGCCGACATGAAAGTGTTGGTGGGGTTTCACCTCAGCGATTTACAGGCAGAAGCGTTCACCTTTAAACAAGGTGAACGTGCCGGCACAACAGGCATTGGTCTGAAGTCCCGATTGCTGCGATTCCAATGGATCAAAGTCGACGGACAACCGTTTCTGGCGCCTGTCGCCAGAGACGCCACCGCCTAACCACAATCCCTGGCAGCATCTACCGATGCTGCCAATCTTTCAATCCCGCGAGGAAACCACTTCCTCGCGGGACTGGTCTCCCCGCACCATCGAAGGAGACCAGTCATGGCCTCGAAATCATCGCCTGCAAAGGTGAATCCTAAAAACCGTTTGGCGACGCTGAAGATCGCAACGCTCAACGACAATGAAAAGCAGTCTCTGATGGAACTGGCTCTTGCGGTTCTGCAGGACCTGCATCGACCGGGGCTCGAGCTGCCCAGTCCCAACGCCACTCGCGAATATTTGCGGGTGCTGTTGGCCGACCGGAAAGCAGAAGTGTTTGGTTGCATGTACCTGGATAACCGGCATCGAGTGATCGAGACGGCTGAGCTGTTCCAGGGAACGATTGACGGTGCAGCAGTGTACCCCCGCGTGGTGGTGCAGCAGGCGCTAACCCTCAATGCCGCCGCGGTGATGTTTTTTCACAATCACCCCAGTGGTGTTGCCGAACCCAGTCACGCGGATGAGGCAATTACCCGGCGGTTAAAGGATGCTCTGGCACTCGTGGACATACGTGTGCTGGATCATTTCATCGTCACAGCCGGTGAGTCACTGTCGTTCGCAGAGCGCGGACTGCTTTAAATCACCCTTTACTCAACCCATTGGGGAGTCGCTGCTTCCCAATGGGAAGGAGGGACTCCCTGAATTCTTAAATCATATCCTCAGGGAGAAACTTTATGAAAAACACAGAGAACACTTCACTGGAAGATGTCTTTGGTCCTGTCATCTCATGCTACAGCCGAGCACAGGCAATTGAAGACGGTATGTTGGTCGATGTTACCAATATGGCGCGGGAAGCTGGTTTCAAGTGGCCGGTGGCCCTAACACATGCGGCATGGTGTGATTGTGTCGCCTGGACTGAACAAGATAGCCGGAGTCAGATGCATCAGGATGAGTCTGGTCGATTGTGGGACGTGTTATTCATGGCATTTGTTGCCATACGCACGGCCACTGATTCCGGTGATCGACTGCGCTTCTCGTTGTATCGGGTACCCAGTGATGGTTGCACGATGGAAGCTCAGGAGGTTACTTTGAAACTGATGGTGGGTCCCGGTGATGCCGGAGAACCTGTTGTCACCATCATGCTGCCCAACGAAGATTAATGTCGCCGATGTGAATCGGCTCCTTGCCCTGGCCACTTGGGATAAAGTGGCGCCTCTCTCTTCCGTCTGCTCCGCCTTCCAGCTCCGTATGCTTCCGCGATGTGCCACTACGGCCCCACCTGACGCTTTGCCGCTGGTTCCACTGTAACCACTGCCAGAGTAGATAGGCCTATTCGACTGCCATGACAGGTCGAAGACCTGGCGTGGCAGTTGATACGAACGAAGCCCTCGTCACTGCAGAGCGAAGCGGGGTAGTGACGAGGGCGGCGGAGCACCGAACGACAACGGATTGCGCTCGGATTGTTGAGTTCACGGCGAATTCGGTCTGACTATACTGATGGCCATTGATTGATAGCAGAACAAAACGCGGCCACGGCGGTAACGTGGATGGGGGGAGTTGCCCTCGCCATCTTAAATGGCAAAAAACAGCACTAGCGTCCTCAGAGCTTGCAAGGCGCACAGTGAAAACTGCAGCTCATCTTCAATGGGTCTTCAACAACGGGACGTTCGTCCTCCCTTCACCGTGGCATTAGCCATTTCAAACCCGGCTCGCAAGTAGCCGAAACCCAACGTGCCGTCCTACTGACGGTTTTTTTCAACGCGCGGACTGATGGTTCCGCCTATTTAAAAGGAGGTGAAACACTCACCATTGAATGTGGGCTTTATGAGCCCATTGGTTTACCCGGCACCATCTTCATCAGAAGAGCAGCCAGGTTGCCTGTGACCAGGCTTATCAGGTCAAACGGGGAGTAGTGTCCCTTGACCCTTCCGCGTAAGCGGACCCTGTCAGGCTACGCGCCTGCTGGTTGGTCATAAACACTTACCAGACTGGAAAGTACACGATGAAAGACCTGAACTACCAATTGAAGCAAATGTGCCAGCGCAATCGGGATGGCAGCTACAGCACGCAGGCTAACCGGGCGCGTATTCTCAATCAAATCGCGAATCAACTGCAGGAAATGGGGTACCGGCGGATGACCGCGCAGTCATTGAAACCAAAGCACGTTGACGCATTGGTGAAGCGTTGGTTAGGTGAGGGGATGGCGGCCGGCACCATCAAAAATCGCATGAATTGCCTGCGCTGGTGGGCTGCCAAAGTGGGTCGGTCCAATGTGGTGGCGCGATCTAATAGCTTCTATGGCATTCCCGACCGGCAATTCGTCAGCAACGATTCCAAGGCCGTTATTGTCGATAGAGACACATTGGCGAGCATCAGAGATGACCATGTGCGTGTCAGCCTGGAGTTGCAGCGCGTCTTTGGCCTGCGCCGGGAGGAGGCAATCAAATTCATACCGGCATATGCTGATCAGGGCGATCATGTTCGCCTGAAGGCATCCTGGACGAAAGGGGGCAAAACGCGGATCGTGCCGTTGCTCACCGAGGAGCAGCGCGCCGCGCTGAATCGAGCCCACCGTCTCGCGGGAACCGGTTCATTGATTCCGCCGCAAAAGAACTACATTCAGCAACTGCGCACCTACGAACGTCATACTACTCTGGCTGGACTGTCGAAGCTGCACGGACTACGTCACGCCTATGCCCAATCTCGCTATCAACGGTTGACGGGGTGGGCGTGCCCTGCGGCGGGTGGGCCGGTCGCAAAGAGTTTAAATGCAGAGCAAAGAAAGCAGGATCATCAAGCGCGATTGATCATCAGCCGCGAATTAGGCCATGTTCGCGAACAGATCAGTGCTGTGTATCTTGGGCGATAAGTCACCCAAAAAAGCACAGCACCCCGAGCATGGATTACGCATTCACGCACGCGAACGATTTGGCGATCATGAGGCTCCTCACCATAGCCAGGGCCAAACCATGCGAATCCATCGTCTATTCTCTACGCAAAGGTCGATGCTGCTGGGCGGCCTGGCTGTTGCGATAGCAAACAATGGAGTGCTGGCAGCAGCGCAACCCATAACCTCGAGCAAAAACGTCACCCAGATTGATCGCTATTCAGAACTGACAGCTGGGCCGACGTTGGAGCAGCGTGATCTGCTTGCCGTGACTGTAGCCGTTTCCATACCCAATAACATCGCCAGCCTCGGTGGTGCGTTGCGTTGGATTCTGCGTGATTCGGGCTACCGCCTCGCCGCCGACTCCGTTATTCCTCCTGAGGTACATTCGATGCTCAAACTGCCGTTACCCGCAGCCCATCGACGACTAGGGCTGATGCCGCTGAAAGAGGTGCTAGCACTTATGGTTGGCCCTGAGTTTCACATCGTTCAGGACCCGGTACATCGTCTGGTGTCATTTGAGCGTTGTAACACAGTACAGAATTCTTCACAGGCACAAGGAGAGCTGTAATGGACGTCTTTTTAGTCGCTCTCGTGCTGTTTGCTGTAATGGCTTTTGGAGCAGGAGATAGCAAGCGTGAGGATCAAGCAGATTCTTCCAATGTTTCATCCGAATCGGAAGTTCACCCAGTAACTCGCAAACACTCGGATCAGTTCTGTGATCCATGGGTCGGACACATTACCCAGCGTGATCTCACTATCCCACTCGACCAGAGGGTCATTGACGATGAACAGTAGCGCCAGAGGACGCGGCCGTGTTTTTCGGATTGTCGGGTTCGCTATCCTTACTGCCTTATCCACTCTCGCCGGAGCGGGAGAACAGTCGAATTCACACGTGTCTACACGACATACGACCGAAGCATCTGCAACACAGCAGTTAGACCATCAGACCTCCAGCGCTGCACGGTGGGGCCTGGATGATAACGAATGGCAGCGTTATGAATTGCTGAAGCAGGGTATTCGCGGGAGTGTGAGTGCCGCAACGTTGTCCCCCATAGAAGTCCTCGGTATTCACTCGCGGAGTACCGAAGAGCGGCGGCGGTACGCCGAGCAATGGGCCGTAATGATGCGTGAGGATGCCGAGCGTATTTTGGCATTTCAACGCGCGTACGATGAAGCCCAGCGACGTTTATATCCCAATGGTTTACTCATTGACGCCAGTATGCTGAATGCCAACAAGACAGACCATGAGGCGTTAGAACAATTGGCGTGGCAGCCCGCCGACCGCGTGCTGTTCTTTACCGACACGCAATGTCCGACGTGCGATGCTGTACTTGAGCGTCTTGTCAGTCAGTTAACGCAATTCTCCGGTATCGATTTGTACCTGATCGATGTGTCCCCCGGTGAGGAATCCCTGATACGCGAATGGGCGGCGTCGAAACAGATCAATCCGCAATGGGTCAAAGAACACAAGGTTACGCTGAATGTCGACGCAGGTGCGCGGGACAGAGTCGCCGCGCACACTGGGCAGGACGGTCAAGCATTACCCGTGCTCGTGTTACGCAGGGGAGACCAGTTCACGCCTTTGCCGGCATGGCGATTTTGAAGAGCATGACGATGCATCGTCAATCCATTGTCGCGTGGATTATCGGCCTGCTGTGTGGGTCCCTCGTCTTCGAGGCCCAGTCCATACCGGCCGGATATCAGCGAGTGGCGATTGAGTATGATTTGCCCCCGGCGTTGCTTTACGCGGTGGCATTGACTGAGAGCGGGCAGAGCGCACTCAGCGAAGGTCGGTTCCGTCCCTGGCCCTGGGCGCTCAATATTAATGGTGAAGGACACTATTTCACCTCAAGACAAGAAGCATTGCAGGTGCTGCAAGCGGCCCTGATACACACGAACAGTTCTGTCGATATCGGGTTAATGCAAATCAACTGGCGCTACCATCGCGCCGCACTGGGTTCAGCATGGCAAGCACTGGATCCCTACCATAATTTGCGCGTCGCGGCGGCGATTCTGCGAGATTGCCTCAATGAGCATGCTAACTGGATGCAGACTGCTGGCTGCTACCACGCACCCAACGATCGCACGAGAGCGCAGGCTTACGCCAGTCGCGTCCAACAATATTTGACGCAGCATGCCGACATTGAGCAGGAGGGTCGGTTTGAATACTCCCTAGTCGTCACTGTTTGCCCAAGTTTCTACTTGTTGTTTTCATAGGTGCGTTCGCAAGTGTATCGGCAATCGCCGAGTTGACTGTCATTTATGATACGGGTCACACGAAACCGATAGCGCCCCTCCTGAAGCCCTTTGTGTCGGATCAAGGGCTGCAGGACCATCCGGGCACTGCTGTGGATATCGCTGACCAGAAAGTGTTGGATGGCGCTACTCTCAGCAATTTCCTACCGGTGCGTTCTCCCGGCCTGCTGGTCGGTGATCTTGCGGGAAGGCAACTCAAGCCTGATGTCCGTGAGCGTCTGGCACAGGGCAATCCGCGTCCCTTTTTCTTGATCGGGTCCGACCGGGTATCGCTGGAGTGGCTGGCAACCCATCGAGACACCCTTAAATCGCTTGGTGCGGTGGGGATGCTGGTGCAAGCTGACACCGAGCAAGATGTCCGGAATGTCACCGAAATCTCACAGGGCCTTTCCATCACACTCGGATCTGGAATCGATTTGGCCAGTGCCTTGGGTATTGATCGGTATCCGGTACTCATTACCCGCGACGGCATCACGCAATGAGCGCCCATCCTATGGAGGCGTTGCTTCGACCGCCGGTCGAGTTGTGGTCTTGCTTCACGGCGATCGCTGCAGGCTTACTGGCCTTGCTTGCACCGTGGGGCCTGATGATGCCGCCGGGGATTGCTGCCGCCAGCAGCCTGGCTTTCTTTGGGTTTGGCCTCTGGCGGGGCCATCAAGCCTGGCGTGTGTTGCGCTATCAGCGTCACATGAAACGCTTACCCGAGTATCGAATAGCGGCCGATCGGGTCCCCGTCAGTCAGCACAAACTATTTTTAGGCAAAGGCTTTCGCTGGACCCAGCAACACACCCAGCGGCTACGCGACACGCTGAAACCCGAGGTTCAGCGTTACGTTCAACCGGGTGCGCTTTACCATTGGGCGCGGCAAAAGGAAGTCGCCTGGGAGTCGATACCGGGGCTGACCTTATTGGCGAGGCTCTTGCGCAGTCGATCCCGCTGGAACCTGTTGGCGCCGTTACCACCAGTGGGCGGCAAGCCCGCTCTACACGCGGTTGAACCCCATGAGCAACCCGTGTGGATGGATCTGGGTGAACGGGTCGGACACACGCTGGTGTTAGGCACCACCCGCGTCGGCAAGACACGATTAGCGGAACTGCTGATTACCCAGGACATCCACCGCGGGGATGTGGTGATTGTCTTCGACCCCAAAGGCGATGCAGATCTGTTGCGCCGCATTTATGCCGAAGCCAAGCGAGCTGGTCGTCTGGACGACTTCTATTTGTTCCATTTGGGTTTTCCGGAGCTATCGGCGCGCTACAATGCGATAGGGAATTTCTCCCGCATCACAGAGGTCGCAACCCGTATTGCCAACCAGTTGCCCAACGAGGGTAACTCTGCCGCTTTCAAAGAGTTCGCCTGGCGCTTCGTCAATATTATTGCCCGAGCGTTGGTGGCGCTGAAACGCCGACCGGACTATCAACAGATCCGCCGTTACATCAACGATATCGAACCGCTGTTTGTGGAGTATGCGGGCTACTGTGCGGCGGTTGCAGGTATCGACGCCTGGGCGTCTCTGGTCGAAGAACGCGCAGCGGATATCAAGGAGCGCAATCTGCCCAATGCACTGCGCGGACGGTCGATGGAAGCCATCGCCTGCATGCGGTTGTTGCAGGAGAGGGCCATCTACGACCCCGTCCTGGATGGCCTTATTTCCGCGTTCAAGTACGACAAGACTTATTTCGACAAGATCGTCAGCTCCGTCGGCCCGCTGATGGAAAAACTCACGACCGGTACTATCGCCGCCTTGATTTCTCCGGACTATCAAGACGAGCAGGATGCACGACCCATCTTCGAATGGATGGATGTGGTGCGCCGCAAGGGGATTGTCTACGTGGGGCTTGATGCACTCACCGATACTACGGTGGCCAGTGCGGTGGGCAATTCCATGTTTGCAGATCTCGTGTCAGTGGCGGGCCATATTTACAAACACGGCGTGGCGTCCGAACAGGCTGGACACGCGCGGGGCGGCGACCTGGACGCGTCCGGACACGGCCCCGGACAGTCCTCCATGTCCACACTACCGACCATCTCCCTACATGCCGACGAGTTCAATGAGCTGATCGGTGATGAGTTCGTACCGTTGCTGAACAAAGCAGGCGGAGCAGGGTTTCAGGTAACGGCCTACACCCAGACCTGGTCGGATGTGGAGGCGCGGATTGGCAGCAAGGCCAAGGCGGGTCAGGTGGCCGGTAACTTCAATACGATGCTAATGCTGCGGGTGAAGGAGCTGGACACGGCAGACATGCTGACCGAACAGTTGCCCAGGGTCGAAGTGTTCAGTCTGATGAGTGTTTCCGGCGTCGATGATTCATCGGATCCCGGATCTGGTGTCGACTTCAAGTCCCGTAACGAAGATCGGATCAGTGTCTCGGAAGTGCCGATGCTGACCGCTGCTGATATGGTCACGCTACCCAAAGGGCAGGCCTTCGCGCTATTGGAGGGCGGTCAGCTCTGGAAACTCCGTATTCCCTTGCCGGATAGCCGTGGGGATGCCGCCATACCGAGCGATTTTGAAGCGATGGCCGACGCGATGCGGCGCAGCTACATCACCAACGATCATTGGTATCGGGTGACCGATCACTGGTGGCACGCGGTGTCTGAGACCACACCGGATTCATCTGAACAGGTCGATTCACCTTAAGGTGGCGGAACCAGCCGATCCCCGCCGGCCTGTCGCAAGCCCGGGCATCTTCTCCCGGATTCTCACCGGTATCGCCCAGTGCTTTAAATGGCTATTGCTCTCCCTGGTCTTCTCCGTTTTGATCGAGTGGATTGGCATGGTGTTCTGGTGGGAGGAACAGGGTCTAGCGCATAGCCGGCAGATGCTGGTGAATGAGTTGCAGTTCCTCGGCGCGGACTTTCATCGCAGTTGGTTGACCGAACATCCCATGCAGTTCGCCAGTGAATTGTCGGAGCGCTTCTACTACTTCGCCTTTGAATGGACCGGGTTTGTCGATCTCCTCCAGTGGATCACGCAGGCTCCATCTATTGAAGAATCCGGCGTGCGCCCGGTGCTGCATCGGCTTTACCGGCCGATAGCTGACTTTGTTCTGGCAGGAATGCAAATCACCCAGGTCTTTGCGGTTCGCCTGGCCATCCTGGCGCTGGCCACACCGGTATTTGGACTGTTCACCCTGGTGGCGCTGGTCGATGGCCTGGTGCGGCGGGACCTGCGGCGTTGGGGCGGCGGTCGGGAAAGCTCTTTCGTCTACCACTACGCCAAGAAAGCCGCCATACCACTGATCATCATGGCTTGGGTGCTGTACCTGGCGCTGCCGTTCAGCTTGCACCCGTCCTGGATCATCCTGCCGTTCGCTCTGGCCTTCGCCTTCGCTGTGACCATCACGGCCAGTACCTTCAAAAAGTATCTCTGATACAGTTGACTGTACTATTACAGTTTGCTAGGCTGTATTTGAGCACTGTAAATATACAGTCTAAATGCTGTTCAGGAGGTAATCATGATCGCGCAAGCCGAACAACTGCTGCAACGTGGTTCCAGTGTCACCAGTTCACTGCTGCCAGCGATTTTTCGCTATTTTCAGCCAGTGGCGTCTGACCGGCGCCCAGCAGATGACCCTGTTGGGGCTCAGCAACGAGAAGACCCTCTATAACTGGAAGAGCCAGCCGGAAAAGGCCAAGTTAACGCGGGATCTACTGGAACGGGCCAGCTATATCCTGGGTATCTACAAATCCCTGGAGATTCTGTTGCCTGATCGAGGCGTCTGGCCGATCAGTGGCTGGCTACCCCCAATGACAACCCACTGTTCAATGGTACGGCACCGCTGGATCGGTTGCTGGCCGGGCAGGTGGTGGATCTGGCCGTGGTCAGAAATTTCCTCGATGCGGAGCGGGGTGGCTGGTGATCGATATCGATACGCTACCTAGTAGCGAGGCAAATGAACCGGTTTATCGGGTCATTCTGTCGCGCTATCCGCAGATCCACCTGTTCGAACGCGTCTCCAGTGCGCAGGATTGGGACGTGCTCTATGCCGTCGAGTCCCTGACCAACCCCAGGTTGCGGGATGAAGTCGGTGATATTCGCCTGGTGCCACCGGAAGACCGGGTGTATGGCGATGGCGCGTCCTGGATCATGGCGGCCTTCACTCACCCGCCGGTGGATGGACGTGGTGGCCGCTTCAATCGGGATTTTGGTATCTACTACTGCACCGCTGACGAGTCGATGTGGCCATCGCCGAGTCGTCTTTTCATCGCGCACGATTTCTGCGGGAATCAAGAATCGAACAAACCACCCAGGAAATGCGCGTTATCCGCGCACAGCTTGGGCCGACAACCCTGCATGATGTGCGACACCTGATCGGTGACGCAATCTACGACCCCGATGAATACGGAGTAGGGCAACAGCTTGGGCTACGCGTTGCGAGATGCAAAAAGCTTCGGCGTTCACTACCAAAGCGTAAGAGCGGAAGGTGATTGCTATGGGGTGATGCGTCCCAAGGCGCTCACGGATGCCATCCACTGGCGCTATCTGCGTTACCACTATGAACAGGGGGCAATCGTTGAGGTTGAATCCCTGGACGGCAGTGGCAGGAGGTGATGGCAATGTATAACGAACTGCTGTGGATCTTCACCCAACTCCCGGACGATTACATCGTGCTCGATACCGAAACCACCGGACTGCCTGACGAAAACGGACTGCCGGATATCGTGACGCTTGGCATCACCGTGGTGAGGAATCGAGAGATTGCGGAATCCGTAGAGTTCAAGACACGACCGCAAAAACGCATTTCAGAAGAAGCGCAGTCGATACACGGCATTACCAACGAACAGGCTGCCGGATTTGAATCCTTTGATTCCCAGTGGCAGCAGATTGCCGAATACCTGAAGGATCAACTTATCGTCATTCATAACGCGAGTTTTGACTGGCCAATCCTGCTTGATCATGTTGCCCGATACGGATTGGCAATGCCGGCAATTCAAGGCGTATTTTGTAGTCAGAAAGCGGCCATTCCCTGGGCGCAGGCGATGAATCTGCTGTGCAGCCACAGAGGACCGTCGTTAGATACGTTGACGAAGGCGCTTGGCGTTGATGATCTCAGAGTCAAACTGGGCGGATTACATGGGGCGAGAATTGATAGCCGGCAGACGGCTAGTGCTATAGAGGTAATGAGACGTTATCGATTAGCGTCAAACCTTTTTCAATCATAACTTTGGTTAAGGGAGGCGAGAGTGTTCGATGAATTGTTAAAAGAGCTGAAGCGATTGGAGCGGGCCACCAAGGTTTCTATCCCAATTAGGTCTGATGAAAAAGGCTATATGGACAGGCAGTGCCCCGCAGAGAACTGTGAATTCTTATTCAAAGTTCATGAGGAAGACTGGACAAATATCTTTAAAGATGAAGCTGTTTGGTGCCCATTTTGTAGGCATGAGGCCCCATCTGACCAATGGTTTACAAAAGCACAAATTAAGCACGCAGAAGCTGAAGCATTGGCAATCGATCGATGGGCGAATTAGCAAAGCGATGCTCGCAGATTCAAAAAAATTCAACCGACAACAGCCCAGAAACAGTTTCATCTCGATGTCTATGGATGTCACAGGGTCAACAAAACGAACGCACGTTATTCCAGCACATGCAGCCGAACTGATGCAGTTAGAGATAGAGTGCGAAAAATGCTCTTCACGCTTTGCCGTTATCGGTTCTGCTTATTTTTGTCCTGCGTGCGGCCATAACTCCGTATTGCGGACGTTCTCGGACTCCTTGAGAAAGATTAAAGCAAAGAAAGATAGCATCCCTATTGTAAGGCAGGCGATTTGCGAGGTGTCAGGAAGGGATGATGCAGAGATTACCTGCCGCTCAATGATTGAGACCTGCCTGCAAGATGGTGTTGTCTCCTTCCAGAGATATTGTGAAGGCATGTACGAGCCATTCGGAAATCCATCCCTGAATACATTCCAGCGGCTGGATCAAGGGAGTGAATGTTGGAGGAATGCGGTAGGCAGTGGATATGAAGACTGGCTATCCATAGGTGAAATGAATTCACTGATTATACTTTTCCAAAAGCGCCACCTTCTTTCTCATAGTGAAGGAATTGTTGATGCCCGTTATATTAAAAAATCAAAGGACAGAACCTACAAAGAAGGGCAGCGTATCGTAGTGACCGGCAACGACATTGATCATTTGGTTTCTTTAGTTAGCAAACTGAGCAATAACATCAGGGACGCCTGTGACAAAAGCTACTCAGTCTAGAGATAACCATTATGTACCCCAATGGTATCAGCGAGGATTCCTTTCAAGAACGTCGAATAAGCTTCATTATTTAGACCTTGATCCAGAAACGGTAATACTTCCCGACGGTAAAGCAAAGACGCTGAATTCTAAATGGCAGCGCCCAACATCTCAGTGCTTTTATCAAACCGACCTTTATACAACTTTTTTCGGTAGCCACATAAATGATGAAATAGAGAGGCTTCTGTTTGGGGAAATTGATGATACAGGGGCTAAAGCAGTTCGCGCCTATATTGACGAAGACCCTAGAGGATGGCATGAGAACTTCAGTGAGTTTTTTTCATTCATTGATTCACAAAAAATACGCACACCTAAAGGGCTTGATTGGATTAAAAATCACTATCCCGACCTTAACCAGGTTGACCTTATGGTCGAGATGCAGGCCATTAGAAATATGCATTGCACTCTCTGGACAGAAGGCGTAAGGGAAATTGTTTCTGCGAAAGAATCACGTGTCAGATTTATACTCTCGGATCATCCAGTAACTATTTACAATTATGCTTGCGATCCCGCCAGTGAATATTGCGTTTATCCGAATGATCCTTCCATTGCGTTGAAAGCAACGCAAACTTTGTTTCCTCTGGATGAAAATCACTGTCTCATACTAACCAATCTTGAATACGCTAAAGACCCAGATAATCAAAATCCGTTAGAGAAAAGGACTTTTGCGCGCTTTGTTAGGAACAGCATCGCTAGGACTGACGCGCTTATTAGAACTCGTCATTTAGATGAAGCGGAAGTCGCGACCATTAACATGATATTGAAGCAGCGGGCACGACGATATATTGCTGCATCAAACGAGGACTGGCTCTATCCCGAAAAAGCAATTTCTAACGACTGGCGAGATCTAAAGAGCGTTCTATTACCCCCAGACGGTGGGTTATTCCATTTTGGCGGTGAAATGTATTCTGGGCACAAAGATGGTAGCACCTATTACCAGGATGAATTTGGAAGAACCACGCCGGAATAAGTACTTAAAGAAGGAAATATCAGAAAAGGACATCGGAGAAGATGACCCCTGTGGCTGTGGTAATAGAAAAGAATCCAAGAAATGTTGCCAGGGAAAACCTGAACATCAACGAACAGCGTGGGACTCGTTGAGTATCCGAGAGCGGAACCTCACCTTATACAATGGTATTGAGGACATTCTTGGTTTTGATGCGAAAGCCTGGGATGATGTCAGACGTGAATTAAGCAGTGAACAGGTTGCTGAAATACACCGGCTTTATGGTTTTCTCTGGCCGATCGACACCGATATATTTGCTTTGCTTCCAAAACCGGATAACACACTCAGAGCACTCTATACGGGAACTCTCGATCCAAGAGTAATAACGGCTTTTGGTTTGGGTGCTTCGCCATATTTCGATGAGCTATTGATACAGCATCCATTCATTAATCCAAATGCAGTCAACCCAAAGTATAGCCCGGTAGATTCACCGCACCAGCATAAGCATCAAGCACTAAAGAATATTTTGCTGTTCTCATATCTTCAACCGTTCGTAATGGCTGGGATTGTTTAACTATTCCTGACCCATGCTATTTGATAGCTATCTTCATCGTCAATTGATGACGATGGCTGAAGGAGACGATAGGCCAGTCACTGATACAAAAGAGAAAGATCGGTTTATGAGAATGGCAGAGGAAAATTTGTCAAACCATGAGGATATTGCCAGAAGCAGCAAATTCACCAAATTCGTAAAGCGATGCCCGAAATTGATGACGATAAACTTGAAGGCATGCTGGAGTATATGAAACAGCTTACGAAGCAAGATCCTCTTGCATTATTACAGGAGGATGTTTTTCCGGAGATGGTGGCCAGCTTATGATTAGTAGCATGGCACCCAATTTCGAGATGGCTCTATTTATCGCTCAGGCAACTGGTTCAATTATCGTGACCGATAGTGAAACCAGGTGGCAAGAATTAAGAACAGCACGGAGCAGCGACACTGGCATGACTGCATATCCGTGTGACGATATTATCGAAAGGTGATAGAAGAACCGGAATATTTCTTTAGCGCCATGCCAGGCTTAGTAGCTTTGAGAATCGCATGAATGGCAATTTTGGTGGAATCCGTAACTCATTTCGAGAGCTATTGTTGATGACACGGGGAAATAATTGTCCTTCTGAAGCTCTTCGGCTAGAGAGATTTCGATCACAATTCATCAAAGGACACCAAGACGCTATGAAAGGGTTCGATAGGGACTCCCGAAACTACATTCAAAGCAAAAATGAATATCCTTATGCCAAGGGGCGGGATGTCCAGTAACAATGTGCAAAGACTTCTATTGAAATCAGGCAGTCAAAATCATCTTAGCTGTGCACCCATGGCGATATTTATTAACGTTAACTAGATAGAGCTTCCGTGGTCA
Organism: uncultured Gammaproteobacteria bacterium; assembly: GCA_963753815.1. GTDB lineage: Bacteria > Pseudomonadota > Gammaproteobacteria > Pseudomonadales > Halieaceae > CAVWDU01. The sequence goes on along the minus strand of CAVWDU010000001.1, from coordinate 9,486 downwards.
TTTTGCTCAGCTGCACTAGCTCTATTTGATGCGGCTGGCGACTGATTCCCAAGATCGGCTTTGGATGAGGAGAGAATCCAAAAAAACCACCCCACCCACCGAATAGATTTCCCATCGTCCACCGCCTCTGATTCTCGCACTATGCCCCGTAACAACTCACGGGAGCAGCAGTGCCATGAAACGCCAATCTCTGGCTACCGTCTTTTCTGATTCTAGGCTTGTGTGTCGCGCCGGCGGCGTTTGCTGATGCAGACGCCGAGCGCGAGGCGCTCGCGAAAATCATCCATGAGCTCAATGCCCTCGAGCCACTAATTAATCGAGCAGAGGCCAATGCTGAGCAGGATTCCCGTATCCGATTTCGCTATGACTGGCTGCGTCAGGACCTGAAGCAGATCAAGGACGGCATCCAGTCACACATCGATTCTCCCGGTGCTCAGCCTCGCTCATTTCCGCCATTGCGCGGCGATTACCGTCGATAGGTCTCGTCATGACGCCGCACAACAAACAGCATTTCAAGCCGGTTCCGGTATTACCCCAGCCACGATGCTGACGGCAATCGCATCGATGGTTTTGGTGTTGGCGTTTGTCTGGGTGATCTGGGTGGCTTTAGGGACATTTCGGGCATGGCAGGACAGGCAGGCAACGGTTTTTGATCTGACCTGGAGCACCCTGCGGGCAAGCATTGTTTTGATGGTGTTGGGTTTCTATTTGCGGTGAGTCAATCGAGAAAGTCCCGCAAGGGCAAGCGGCGGAGCATCGCAGTGGGATGCGGGGATAGTCCCCATTTTTATCAGCGTTATAGAAGAGGAAAGTTGTTATGGGTACATCAAATACCAAAATCAGTTTCAGCAAAAAAACTGCTGCCATCCGCAGAGCGTTATTGGCAACGGCAGCGATGGTTGTTCCACTCCCGCTCTGGGCGGCATTGCCGACGCCGGTCGCGCCGAGTACCGGTCCGCCAGCAGGTGACTGGATTGGCCTGATTCAGGGCTATATCAAAGATGGTGGCCTGGTGCTTGGGTTGGCCATTGCGGTTTTGGGATTTCTCTGGATCGCGTATTTGGGCTTTGCAAAATTCAATGAAGCTCGCCAGGGCAAGGCTGAATGGGCCGAAGTGGGTGTGCTCGGGATTGTCGGTGCGATTGTGCTGATATTCGCCAGTTATCTGCTCACTGAAGCGGCAGGCGTCATCTAATGCCTGACGTCAACAATTGACTGCGATAGGAGACGTGAGTGTCCAACGACCATGAAATTCTGGCGGATCGGCTCAATGCCGAGCCCGCCATCTTTAAAGGCTGCTCATCCTCTGAGCTAGGCATGATTGTGGGGGTGGCCATTGTAATATGGCTGCCCCTCAGTCTATTGCTGGCCTGGTTGCTGGGCGCAATCACTATGGGTTTTGGGATCGCCGGTGTCGGCGTGGTGGCCACAGTCGTGGTCATGGCGACGCTGTTCCAGCGTATCAAACGTGGGCGGCCAGAAGGTTATTACCAGCAATGGTTACGTATCCGCCTGCAGACCATGGGGCTGTATCGTGTCCCCTGGGTGCTACGGAGTGGGTCCTGGGATATCGGGAGAACGCAGCATGCGCCGCTACCGTCTCGAAATCGATAACGTACGTTCGCATTTGCGCTCCCTGTGGGCCGTCATCGGCCTACAAGCACTGATCATTCTCGCGCTCTGGGTTGGCTGGAGCCAGGCTCCCAAGCAGCTGCGCGTCTATGTGCCACCCGATCTGCGCTCCGGCGCAGTGCTGGCCGCCGAGGAAGTGCCTCCAGCGAATGTCTATGCGTTCGCGTTCTACATTTTTCAGCAACTCAATCGCTGGCCCGAGAACGGCGCGACTGATTATGGCAGTGCGATTTTTCGGATCTCACCTTATCTGACGCCTCGCTACCGCAATGATCTGATTGAGGATATGGAGCTAAAAGCCAGGCGCGGTGAGCTGGCTTACCGGGTACGGGGAGTTCATGAAGTTCCGGGGCATGGTTTTGAGGAACGCCGCGTTGACGTGTTGTCCTCCGACGCTTGGATCGTATGGCTGGATCTGGATTTGATGGAGTCGGTGAAAGGCATGACCGTTAAGCAGACCACTATTCGATATCCGATTCGCGTGGTGAGGCAAGCGATCGATCCTGAAACTAATCCCTGGGGCATGGCTCTTGATGGGTACGGAACTGAAGGCCCGCGTCGATTAACCGATGCCGAACTGGCTGAACCCGGTGCAACGGGTACCAGAACTGAAGAGGAATCCTCTAGATGAAAGCACCGAATTGTTACTCTCCAGCCCAATGGGTTGCTCTTCTAGGGTTATGTTTTTTCGTGGTGTGCTATGCGCAAGCCGATGACGAGGCCTCGAACGGTCCTGAAAGAGTTGTCTGGAACAAATCACCCATTGTCATCCCGTTGGTCGTGGGCGAAGAGCGTCTTGTTCATTTCCCTGATTCGGTGAGTATCGGCTTGCCGCAGACGCTGACGCCATTGCTACGTACTCAAAGCATCAACGGCACCGTATACCTGCTGGCCAGACAGTCTTTTGAGCCTAGCCGTGTCATGGTGCGATCGGAAACCGATGGTCCGATGTACGTCCTCGATATTTCAGCAGCGCCTGACGAGGCAGTGGGACGCTCACTGCCTGATGTGCAGATACTGTTGGAAACACCGCAAGATACAGGTGCAGCTGAGTCGAAATATGGCACTCGATCACGTCCATGGGGCTACGCTGCATTAACCCGATATGCCGCTCAACAACTCTATGCGCCTACGCGACTCATTCCCCGTCAGTCGGGTGTGGTTGCCATGCCGGTAACTGGCGAAACGGTCGATCTGGTGTATGGCGCCAAGGTTGAGGCCGTGCCTAGTCGCCGCCTGGAAGGTAGGTCTGCAGTATGTCACCGCCGTAAAACTGACCAATCGTACTCAAACAGCGGTGGTGCTGGATCCGCGCGAACTGCGCGGGTCATGGCTGGCTGCCACGTTTCAACATAATCGCCTGTTACCCGCCGGCAATGAGGCCGATACGACAGCCGTCTATCTGGTCTCTGACCGGCCCTTCGATGTGGCACTTTGAGAGAGGATAGGAATCAACCATGTCGATGGTCACCAGTAATCGTTTGTTACCTATTCTTGCCGGCTCCGTTGTGTCTGATGGCAGTGCTAGTTGGGCTGAAGTCCTGCTCCCCGAAAGAAGGGCAACCTCAGCTGTTGGAGGCCGTACCGCGGGCGCCGAAACCGGATGCCGATACACCCGCAGACACCATCAAGACACTGACGGCGAATGTCAGCGCCATGACCTCGGAACTCAATGCCCTGCGTCGGGATAACACCGCCCTCAAACTGGAGAATCGCGGCCTTGTCGACGATAGAAAACAGATCGAAAACAACGTGCTATCGAGAGTGCAGACAGTATTGGAAACAAAGCGCATGGACGCAGCCCCTACCGAAACTACGTCAGCGATCGCCGCACTGACAGCGAAGGTGGATTCGCTGACCAATCGGTTTGTAACTCCATCGTCACAGGCGTCGTCCATCGGTTCTGATATTCCGATCGGACTCGGTCTGGATGGCATTGGAGCATCAACGGAGGAGTCGGAGTCGCTGGTGTGGGTTACTCCCCTGGAGTTCACGCCATCGCCTGACGGTGATAAGGAGACGTTGATCAACCGGTTCACTCGCACCAGCCGCAATGCGTTAGACACTACCCGGCCGGAGGTGCAATCGCTTGTGTCGAAAGGGTCCGATGCCCTCAATACGGCGCTCCCCGTCTACACAGTGCCTCGCAACGCCACACTGATTGGATCCACCGGTATGACCGCATTGGTGGGCAGGGTGCCTATCCAGGGGCAGGTCCGCGACCCCATGCCGTTCAAGGTGATTACCGGCAAGGAAAACCTGGCCGCCAATGGTCTGCGCATTCCAGGTGTTGAAGGCATGATCTGGAGCGGCACGGCGATCGGTGATTGGACGCTCTCCTGCGTGACCGGGAAACTGGAATCGGTGACCTTTGTTTTTGAGGACGGCACCATCCAGACGCTATCCAGTGACGATAACCAGTTGGGTGGTTCCAGTGGAAACAGCGATAGACCGCTGGGCTGGATTTCCGATGCGCGCGGTATTCCCTGTATTACGGGAGAGCGCAAGACCAACGCACCGGCGTTTCTGGCACAGCGCATTGGCGTGATGGCGCTCGAAGCTGCCGGTGAAGCGGCGGCGCAGTCTGAAACCACAACCCTGATCAGCGATTCGGGTACGGCCACTAGCGTGGTCTCCGGTGAGACGGGTAAATACGTATTGGGCAAAACAGTAGGCGGGGGCAGCGACGAAGTCGCTCAGTGGTTGCGGGAGCGTCAGGCTCAGAGCTTCGATGCGGTATTTGTGCCCGCGGGTATTGAGCTGGCGATCCATGTCGATCATGAACTCCCCATTGATTTCCATTCCAACGGCAGGAAACTCCATCATGAAACGAATCTTTTTGAACACGCAACGATTACCACTGGTTCTGGTCTGGACTAGTGTGTTGATGGTCGGCTGTGCTAGCACCAAGGAGTCGGTGTTACCGCAGGACGGCCCCACCATGAAGTCCATTTACGATCAGCACATGGTTGATGTTCAGAAGTCTGACCATCGTCGAACAATCGCTGGTCAGCCGTTACCGCAATCCGGTATTGACCACTATCAGGGCTTCGTTCGAGAGGCCGCCAATGAAATCGATACGGTATTTCCCCGACTGCCGAACCCCACACTGGTGATGTATATCTTTCCTCATCTATCGGGCAGTGAACGCACGCCGGTACCGGGCTATGTGACCACATTCCCGTTTTACGAAAAGGCGGAGTACGCGTTACCCGGGGAAGTGCCCGGTGAGGTGCCGGCAGCGGCCGTACCTTCGTTCGACAAGCAGTAGGGCATTCATGACGAACTCAAAATTCCTCGATCCTTCGGACGCTTCGCCCTTAACTTCCGAATCGGTAGAAAAGCAGTACCATCGTCCGCCGTCGTTTACCGACCTGTTGCCCTGGATGGAATATCTGCCTGAGAGCAAAGCCTTTTTGTTGGAGGATGGCGTTAGTCTGGGAGCCCTATTCGAGGTTCAGCCGGTCGGGTGCGAAGCCCGCACGCCAGCGTTTATGACACAGCTGCGCGATGCGATTCAAACCGCAATCAACGAAGCCATCCCCGAGCGCGATGACGCGCCCTGGGTATTGCAGATATATGTGCAGGATGAGCCCAAGCTCACCCAGTTTGATACGTTACTGGCCAGTTATCCGTCTTCGAAGGTTCGTGCCTCGGAGTATTCACAACACTACCAGTCGGTGATGACGAAACACTTGCAGGCAATTTCCCGACCAGGAGGCTTGTTTGACGATACCACCGTCACCGGTTCGCGTTGGCAGGGGCAGCAACGTAGGATCCGAGTAGTGCTCTACCGTCGCTTGAAGAGCAATGGTAATACTCCAGCTGCTATCGAGGTGGAAGAGGCGCTCAATGATGTGGCAACTAAATGGATCACCTCGTTGGCCGCCGCCGGGATCACGGCCCAACGCGCTAACGGTCAGGCGTTTTATCAATGGTTGCTGAGCTGGTTCAATCCCAACCCACCGTTAGCAGAGGGTAATCCGGAAGCCCTTCTGCAGTTGGCGCCATACCCGGGTGATGACAACTTGCCATTCGGTCATGACTTTGCGGAACAATTGGCGCTGTCGATGCCACGTTCCGACCAGGCAACGGCGAGCTGGGTTTTCGACAATATGCCTCATAGCGTAGTAAGCATCCAAAGCTTGCGGCGGGCGCCGGACATCGGCCATTTCACGGCAGAGCGCCAGGCTGGGGATCAGGTATTTTCGCTGTTCGATCGTCTGCCTGAACACACCATCATGGCGATCACACTCACGCTCAAGCCGCAGGACACCACCCGCAATCATATTGCCCAGATCAAGCGCGCATCAGTGGGCGATTCCGCTGAGGCGTCGATTACTCGGGAAGATGCCGAGCAAGTGGAGCGGGAGATGGCCCAGGGCAACAAGCTGTATCCCGTGAGCATGGCCTTCTATGTGCGGGGAGATAATCAGAAGGCGCTGCGCGATAATCTGAATCGACTTCACGCGCTGCTCTTACCCAACGGCCTGCAGCCCATTACCCAGGAAGCGGACTTACTGTCACTCGACAGCTATATCCGCAACCTGCCCATGGCCTATGACGCCGACCTGGACAAATCCCGACGTCGCTCACGTCTGATCTTTTCTCGCCACATTGCCAATCTACTGCCGTTCTACGGTCGTTCGCGTGGGACCGGCCATCCGGGCCTGGTGTTCTATAACCGAGGTGCCGAACCGCTGGTCTTCGACCCGCTGCACCAAGATGACCGCAAGAAGAATGCCCACATGCTGATACTGGGGCCCACGGGGGCAGGGAAATCGGCGTTGTTGGTGTATCTGCTGCAACAGATGATGGCCCGGCATCGACCACGCATTTTTATCATCGAGGCCGGGGCTTCGTTTTCGCTGTTGGGACAGCATTTTGCCCACCACGGCCTGTCGGTTAACCAGATCACGCTAAACCCCAATGTCGATGTCAGCCTACCGCCTTTTGCCGCTGCGTTGCGGTTGCTTGATCGAGGACATGCGTTTAATCCGCTCGATGTCGATGAAAGTACCTTGGAGGCGATATTAGGTGATGACGATGAGGTCGAAGAAGAGGGGGGCGGTCGCGATATTCTCGGTGAAATGGAGATCGCCGCACGCATCATGATCACCGGCGGCGAGGATCGCGAAGATGCGCGGTTGACTCGCGCGGATCGACTATTGATTCGCAACGCCATATTCCTGGCCGCAAGAACCGTGAAAGAGACAGCCAGAAGCCAAGTGATTACCCAGGATGTGGTCAATGCCTTTCAGACCATCGCCACCAACACGGAGTTGCCCGAGCATCGACGCAATCGCGCACTCGAAATGGGTGACGGCATGGCGTTGTTCTGCTCGGGCCTGGCAGGCCACTTCTTCAACCGGCCGGGGCAGTCCTGGCCAGAGGCTGATGTCACTATCCTGGAAATGGGTATGTTGGCCAGAGAGGGCTATGAAGATCAGCTGACCGTCGCCTACCTGTCCATGATGGGCCACATCAACGACCTGGTGGAACGCCACCAGCATGATGACCGGCCCACACTGGTAGTCACTGACGAAGGCCACATCATTACCACCAATCCCTTACTGGCCCGTTACGTGGTCAAGATTACCAAAATGTGGCGTAAGCTCGGTGCCTGGTTCTGGATCGCGACCCAGAATCTGGAGGACTTTCCCGACGCCAGCCGCAAGATGCTCAATATGATGGAGTGGTGGTTATGTCTGGTAATGCCGAAAGAGGAGGTGGAGCAGATCGCCCGTTTTAAGGATCTCAATGATGAGCAACGAAACCTGCTGCTGTCCGCCCGCAAGGAGCCCGGCAAGTACGTGGAAGGGGTGGTTCTGGCCGACAAGGTCGAAGCGCTGTTCCGCAACGTACCGCCGGCCTTGTCACTTGCCCTGGCGATGACCGAAAAGCATGAAAAGGCTGAGCGCGCAGCCATTATGCGTGAGAAGAACTGCTCCGAGCTGGAGGCGGTTTACGAGATCGCCAAGCGTATCGAACAGTCTCGTGCGTAGCAGGTTTACTGATATCAGGGGTGTTTCACGACCCCACGGCAGGCCGGATAGGTTGCGCATCCCCAAAATTGATTGCCGGCGTTTTGTCCCTTTCTGGCCGTTCTTAGTACCATCGTACCGCCACACTTTGGGCACTGTTTTTGACTTTGGGACGTCGTTGACGCAGTGATTGGCGGCACGATTGCGGGGGCAGCTGGCGGTGAAGGGGCCTTCTTCTGGCGCAGATGGTTGACGTGTTTTCGGTTGGTGGTAAACCCCCGCTGTAATCTCAGCTGTTCGATTTCTGCCGTTACGGTCTCCACGTCGGCCTGGCTGAGGATCACTTCGTGCCGCGACTTTGATATACCGGATATATCCACCGGCATAAACCACATTGTCGGGCAATGTCCGTCTTGAACGTCGAATCACCGACAAACACCACCAGCGAGTGAATTGCGGAAGCGGGAATATCCAGCAAAGCTTCCAGCGTTTTGACGTGCTTATAGTTCTGGTGCAGTGGGTTTTGAAATTTATGGGTGTGTTTGTAGATTTTCTGGGTCCAGGTCTTCTGGTTGGCCGAACCGAATATCCAGCCCTTCATATTTTTGGTTTCAATTACGAACACGCCGTAGCGCGACACAATGATGTGGTCGATCTGTGTGGTGCCATCATCGGTTTGTAATGTCACATCCTTGATCAGGTGGTATTCGTCCTTTGCAAGAAACAGCCGTGCGGCCGTATTGACCAGAAACTCACCGGTAATGCCTTTGAACCAGGGTGACTTGAGAATACCTGCCAGGATAGCGAGAGGTATGAGGTACCACAGCGCGCTGTAGACCTGTTGGATGATGGGGCTGAAATCCATTCCTGCATTTCTTCCGTTATGAATGCTCCGCCATTATAGGAATGTCGCTTCCGGTCGGCCAGAAACATCGACGCTTCGTGTCTGGGTTTTCTGTTTATCCCCCACAGTCAATCCTTCAGCATGAATGCTCTGTCAAAGGTATGTGGATCTGGATGGCTGCCAGTGAATAGTGCAAGAGCTCATCTCATTCTTTCGATCGTTCTAACAGGGATGCTCTGTGACCCGGTTTTGGCTGACGAACCCTCAATTGCGATCGAGGTATTTACCGGTTCAATGAACCCTGTTACGAATGGTACGGACGGTATAACCGTGTACTACATAGACCGTATTGATCGAATTCAGCAAGAACTCTCCAAAGATTTGCCAGCGAATCCCGAAGCCGCAAAACAGACTGCCCTTCATCGCTTCCAACGTATTGACAGCCATCTCAGCAGTGAATTGGAAAATGCTTCGAAAGGCCTTGTGCAGGCGATGCACTACGGCATTGATCGCTACCCGGCCATTGTCTTCGATGGCAATGCGGTGGTTTACGGCATCACCGATGTGCGAGCGGCAACCCAACGGTATAGGCAGTGGCAGACCGGGGAGGCTCGACCATGATGCGCACTATTCGCCGTTAGTGGATTCATCCTGCTGATTTGGTTGCCCCTCATGAGCCATGCTGGAACCATCTCCACCACGGAAATCGTCTCTCAGACCACGAGTGCCGCGCTCAGCTGTATGCGCTGGATGCCGGTGGGGATGTGCTTTTGGCTGCGCTGTTCCATTTACGAATGCAATGTCGAGACCTCAATCAAAGTTGGCCATTACCAGCCGGATGCAGTGGTGAGCAGTCTACAACGAACTCGGTAGCAATCCCTGGACAGAGATTCGCAGCATTCTTGGCGCCGCCCAAAGCTCCGCCGCGACAGGACTGCTCGGCAGCTTGCTGGCCGTGCCCATCGAAAGCGCCGGGAATCGAACGGAAGGTGGGCAGGGCAACAGGGATCACCGCAACCTGATCTT